>OZ245896.1:642500-3684795 GCA_965229665.1 Erythrobacter sp.
GCCTATTGGTTTGGCTGGCGAGCCATCGTGCTTGAGACCTGGGACTTGCTCCGCAATCGCTCGCAGCCCACTCCAGCTACGGCCTAACCGACCATGATTTGGGCCTTGGCCAAGGTTCTGATACTCTCCCGCTGAAAAGAGGCGCTCAATGGAACGCGCCCAGCTCCGAGGAAGAGGATATGCAGTACTTCTGGTTAGCCCCGCTTATGACGCTAACGCTGTTCGGCACCCAGCAGCCTGGCGAAGATCAGGCTGTAGCGCCGAGCTTGACCAATCCTGCAACCGAGGTTCTGTCGCTGGACGAGGATCGCAACGAACGGTTGACGGTACCCGTCTTGATTGATGGCGCAGGGCCGTTCGATTTCATGATTGATACCGGCAGCCAGGCCACGGCGGTCACCCATGAGATCAATGACAGTTTGAGCCTCGAGTCTCTCGGCATGGCAACCCTGGTTGGGATGGCCAGTCGGCGCTCTGTCGAAGTGGTCGAATTGGATCAGCTCGAGGTCGGCAGCCACATCATCCATAACCTTGCAGCGCCGGTACTTAGTCGACGGAATGTTGGTGCAGACGGAATCATCGGTCTCGACACGCTGCAGGATTTCCGCGTTCTGCTCGACTTCAAGAACGACACGATCGCGGTTGAGGATGTCACTTCTAAGAACAGCACGCGCGGTTTCGAGATAGTTGTGCGCGCGCGCCATAAGCTTGGCCAGCTGCTGATCACCGATGCCTTGGTCGAAGGGGTAAGAGCAACAGTCATCATCGATACGGGCGCGCAAGGCAGCATTGGTAATATCGCGCTGCAACGGCGGATACGCGCCAATCGAGCGCAGGAAATCACGACCACCGACGTCAATGGTGTCTCGATCACCGGAGAGCTGTCATATGTTCGGTCGCTTGCGATCGAAGGCATAGTGTTGCGCGATGTGCCGGTTGCCTTTGCCGATGCCCCAGCCTTTGAAGCGCTTGGGCTAAAGGACAAACCCGTGCTCTCGCTCGGCATGCAGCATCTCAAGATGTTTGACCGTGTCGCAATCGACTTCACCCGTCAGCGGGTGCTGTTCGATCTGCCAAGAGGGATCGAACGAGCGTTTCGGCGCCGGTCGCCAAGCCGCTTCAACTAGAAGCATTGGTCACCCCAATTAGCGCCCAATTGCGAGAACCAATTCTCGGGGCTGGCTTGCGCATGGTGCCGGGCGAGCCCACATGAACGCGCATGCCGCCCGACACAGCCACGTCTGACGATCCAAAGAAACTGCCACCAGAGGCGGAGAGCTGGAGCACACTCAAGCGCTTCCTCCCCTATCTTTGGCCTAAGGATAATAGGGCTCTAAGAGCGCGCATCGTGCTCGCGATGCTGTTTGTATTGGCGGCCAAGGGCGTAACCCTTGCGTTGCCACTGGCCTATTCCGGAGCGGTCGATGAGATGGCGGGCGAGATCAGCGAGGGCGCTGCGGTCGCCTTGGCTCTGGTTGCCGCCTATGGCCTTGGCCGCTTTGCCTCGGTGGTGTTCGACAATCTCCGCAACATGGCGTTCGAGCGAGTTGGGCAGGTTGCCACGCTGAGCCTGGCCGAAGATGTCTTCCATCGCCTGCACCGGCTATCGCTGAGATTTCACCTGTCGCGCCGCACTGGAGAGGTGACCAAGATCATCGAGCGCGGCACCAAGAGCATCGACATGATGCTGTACTTCCTGCTGTTCAACATCGCCCCGACCGCCATCGAGCTGATTGCCGTAGGCGTGATCTTCTACATCTATTTCGGATGGGAGCTGGTCGCGGCGACCGCTTTCACAGTCGTGACCTATGTCATGATCACCCGCTGGATCACCGAATGGCGCACCAAACTTCGTCGTGAGATGAATGACCTCGACGGCCAAGCGCTGCACCGCGCGGTGGACTCGTTGCTCAATTTCGAAACGGTCAAGTACTTCGGCGCCGAACATCGCGAGGAGGCGCGCTACAGCCAATCAGCACGCGCCTATGCCGAAGCAGCTATCAAGTCAGAAAACTCGCTCGGCATTCTCAACATGTCCCAAGCGCTGATCACCAATGCGCTGATGGCAGGGGCCATGCTCTACACCGTCTGGGGCTGGAGCCAGGGGAAGTTGACGCCGGGCGACCTAGTCCTGGTCAACACCTATCTCATGCAGCTGTTCCGTCCGCTCGACCTGCTTGGCTGGGTCTATCGCACGATCCGCCAAGGGCTGGTCGATATGGCCGAGATGTTCCGCCTGATGGACACCGAAGTTGAGGTCAAAGACCCGCCGGGCGCGCCTGCCCTTGTCGTGCGTCAGCCGCATGTCGTGTTCGACAATGTCACCTTCGGCTATGAGGCCGAGCGCACAATCCTCCATGGTCTGAGTTTTGAAGTTCCCGCCGGTTCAAGCACTGCGATCGTGGGGCCCTCAGGCGCCGGCAAGAGCACAATCGGTCGGTTGCTGTTCCGTTTCTACGACCCTGCCAGCGGCCGCATACTGATTGATGGCCAAGACATAGCTGAGGTCCAGCAGGACAGCGTTCGCGCAGCGATCGGGATTGTCCCGCAAGACAGCGTGCTCTTCAACGACACACTGGCATACAACATTGGCTATGGCGCCGATTCCAGCACCGAAGAAGTGATCGTTCAGGCCGCTCAGGATGCTGCATTGATGCCGCTGATCGAGCGTCTCCCCGATGGGTTTGCAACCATGGTTGGTGAGCGCGGGCTGAAGCTGTCCGGGGGCGAGAAGCAGCGGGTCGCGATTGCTCGGACACTCGTGAAGGATCCGCCGATCCTGCTGCTTGACGAGGCAACCAGCGCGCTCGACACGGGTACCGAACAAGAGATCTTGACCACTCTGCGCCGGATCGCGCGGGGACGCACCACCCTTGCGATTGCGCACCGGCTCTCAACCATCGCTGATGCGGATCGGATTCTCGTGATGGAAAATGGCCGCCTGTGTGAGCAAGGGACTCACGACGAGTTGCTCGCCAAGCGCGGTCTTTATGCCGAGATGTGGGCACGACAATTGGCCGAGCGGGACGAGCCTAGTGAAGCGGCTGAATAATCTTGGGCTAGAGCTCCAGACCTGAATAGGTGACCGTGTTGGCTGCCAAAGCCAGGGTCAGTCTAGACCGACTTTTCGGAGAGTTTATGCAGCACTTGCATAGCCTGTTCGCGGCGATCCCACGGAACGAACAGGTGATCATGATAGAAGCCTGCGATGACGTTGCAGGCGATGCCCTGCTCGGCCAGAGCGGTTGAAACCGCAGCAGTCAGGCCAACGCCTTCCAGGTCGGAGTGCACTTGCAGGGTGATGCGGGCGAAGCTCGACGACGTCTCTGCCTCACCGGTCGGCAATACGACAGTCATGCCTTCGGCCTCGCGGACAAGAGCAAAAGCGACTTCAGGTGGTTCTTCGCCTTCGCCCAAAACTGCGAAACTGTATGATTGATCGTCAAGTACAGGAGCCATACCAGCAATCATCGCTTGAGTATCGCCGACCGGCCCCTCACCCATCACAGGATATACTTGGACAGATCGCTGTCGCTGGCCAGTTCACCCAGCCGGGCCCGAACGTATTCGGCATCGATCGTGATGGTCTCACCTTCGTGTTCCTCAGCTTCGAAACTGATCTCTTCGAGCAGCTTCTCCATCACAGTCTGCAAACGTCGGGCCCCAATATTCTCGACGCTTTCGTTCACTTGCGCAGCAATCTTGGCGACCTCGCTCACCGCATCGTCACCAAAGTCGAGCTCGACCTTCTCGGTCGCGATCAGCGCCTTGTATTGATGCACAAGGTTGGCCCGGGTTTCACCCAGGATCCGCACGAAATCCTCTTCGGTCAGAGCGCGCAGTTCGACCCGGATCGGCAGCCGGCCTTGCAGCTCAGGCAGCATGTCAGACGGCTTCGCCACGTGGAACGCGCCGCTGGCGATGAACAGCACATGGTCGGTCTTCATCGGACCATATTTGGTCGAGACAGTGGTGCCCTCGATCAGCGGCAACAGATCGCGCTGCACGCCTTCGCGGCTGACGGAACCGCCGCGCACGTCGGAGACAGCGATCTTGTCGATCTCATCGAGGAACACGATCCCATTGGTCTCAGCATTCTGCAGCGCGACCCGTGCGACATCATCCTGATCCATCCGCTTTTCGGCTTCCTCATCGACCAGCTTGTCCCAGGCTTCCGGCACGCGCAATTTACGGCGTTTGGTCGGGGTTCGACCCAGCGCCTTGCCCATCATATCGGACAGGTCGATCATGCCGACATTGCCGCCCATATTGCCCATATCGAACGGCATGTTCGGCGCTTCGGTGACGTCGATCTCGACCTCGACTTCGTTCATGGCGTCCTGGACAATCCGCTCGCGGAAGCTCTCACGCGTAGCTTCGGAAGCATTGTCGCCGACCAGAGCGGTCAACAGTCGTTCCATCGCTGCATCCGACGCCGCTTCACGCACAGCGTCGCGGCGGCGCTCTTTCTCCAGCCGGATGGCTTCTTCGACCAGATCGCGCGCGATCTGCTCAACATCGCGGCCGACATAGCCGACCTCGGTAAACTTGGTCGCCTCAACTTTGACGAACGGGGCCTCAGCCAGCTTGGCCAGCCTGCGGCTGATCTCGGTCTTACCGCACCCGGTCGGGCCAATCATGAGAATATTCTTCGGCGTTACCTCGTCGCGCAGTTCGGGGCCCAGTCGCTGGCGCCGCCAGCGGTTGCGCAGTGCCACCGCAACGGCGCGCTTGGCATCTTTCTGGCCGATAATGTGCTCATCGAGCGCGGCCACAATGGCCTTAGGAGTGAGATTGTCTGTCATGAATGTCCGTCAGTATTCTGCCGTCGGTCAGATGGTTTCGACCGTCAAATTGCCATTGGTGAAGACACAGATATCCGCAGCGACGCCCATCGCCTTGCGCGCGATCTGCTCGGCATCTTCTTCATAGTCAGCCAAAGCGCGCGCGGCTGCCAGCGCGTAGTTTCCGCCTGAGCCGATTGCCGCGATATCTCCTTCGGGCTCAAGCACATCACCATTGCCGGTGAGAACGAGAAGGCTCTCCTCATCGGCGACGATCATCAGTGCTTCGAGATTGCGCAAATATTTGTCGGTTCGCCAATCCTTGGCGAGCTCAACCGCAGCACGCAGCAATTGTCCGGAATATTGCTCGAGCTTCTTTTCGAGTCGTTCGAACAGGGTAAAGGCATCAGCTGTCGCGCCGGCGAAACCTGCAATCACTTTGCCGCCCTCGCCAATCCGGCGCACCTTGCGCGCGTTGGGCTTCATAACGGTGTTGCCCATCGAGACCTGGCCGTCACCAGCGATAACGGTAGTGCCGCCTCGCTTGACGCCAATTATGGTGGTTCCATGCCACTGAGTGAGGCCGTGGCTGTCGCTTGAAGTGCTCATGCCCCCGAATATGGGCCTTGCTGCGATGGGATCAAGTTCAGCCCAAGGCTATTGCGGGCCGGCTGGACCGGCGCCACCGACCTGGCCAATATTGCCGAACAGATCTTCCAGAAAGCCGCGTTCCCTGCCAAGCGTTGGAGTCGTGTCGCCGTCGGGCTGCAAATACACGACCTCATCGATGCCCTTGTAATCAACCGAGACAACATTGCCGACGTCGTCAAACTTCACCGCTGTAACGGAATGGGTGCGGATTCGCGGTCGAACCAGCGGCCGCCGACCGGTGACGCTCGATACGTAGTACCAGGTCTGGTCACCATATTGACTGGTGAAGGTCGGGCGTCCCAAAGTGCCTTCGACCGAACGACGATTATCGATGCCTGGCTGCACTGACGACAGCAGAACCGTATCGACCACATAGCCACGCGATTCGCGGATTGAATTGCATCCCGCAAGCGAAAGACCAACTCCAGCCAGCAGAGCGAGTGTTCTGATATTCCGCCCCAAAGCCACGCGCTTTCCCATGGTTCCGATTAATCCTTCTCAAAAACAGTCCGTAACTGTCTATTGCCGCGTCTTAGCGGCTTCCTATATCAATTGCGACACGGCTTTACGGCTATGCTCGCAGCCTTGCAACGCTATGGTGCAAACTGCTGGGGTGAACCCGTTGAATTGCGGCTGAACGGAGCCAATGAAAGGGCGCCTGCAGCCGATCAGAGGACATCAATTCCATGACCTTTCTCTCCAAACTCCTTGGCACGGCACCTGATCCTCGCGAAGAGCTGCGACCGCTTTGGCACAGGGTCGTGGAGCTGGCGCGTGATCGCGCTTTTTATGCGGAGTGCGGAGTCGCCGATTCGGTCGATGGACGGTTCGATATGATCACCGCGGTGCTTTGCACGATGATTGTGCGGGTCGAGGCATCAGATATGCGGGCCGAGAGCGCCTTGCTGGCTGAGCTGTTCGTCGAAGATATGGACGGGCAATTGCGCGAGTTGGGCGTGAATGACGTGGTCGTCGGCAAACGCGTCGGAAAGCTGATGAGCGTGCTCGGTGGGCGGCTGGGCGCTTATCGCAATGCCTTGGTCGAGCGTGACCGCGAACGCCTGATCAGCGCTGTCTCTCGCAATGTCACTTTTGCTGGCGAAGCACTTGGAGAAAGCTCTGCCGAAGGTATCGCCGACCGTTTGCTGGACCTTTCTGAGCGCCTTGCTGCCGTCAGCGACAGCGATCTTATTGCGGTCAAATCCTTCTGATGGGCGCGCCCGAGCTCTCCAGAGCCATCAAAGCCAGACTGCTCCCCGGCGATGCGATTGAGGTCATTGCAGAGCAGGCTGAGCTCGCAGCCTTGGCCAACCGCTTCGGATTACCCTCGATCGATCAGCTGTTGGCGACGATCGAGCTCGAGAAAAGCGGCAAGGCGGTCAAAGCCAGTGGACGCCTGACAGCAAGCATTCAACAAATCTGCGCGGTTTCGGGCGAAGAGTTCACAACCGCGCTCGACGAGCCAATCTCTCTGCGATTTGTCCCGGAAGGCTCGCTTGAGCCCGCGCTGAGCGAAGACGGCGAGATTGAGATCGAATTGGAAGCGGATGATTGCGACGAGATCGAATATGCTGGCGAGACTTTCGATCTAGGCGAGGCGATTGCACAGACCCTTGGCCTGGCAATTGATCCCTACGCCGAAGGCCCCGACGCCAATGCGGCGCGAAAGGCCGCTGGAATTGTCCCTGAAGGCGAGCAGGAAGGCCCTCTCGCAGCGGCCTTGGCAGCGCTCAAAAAAGATTAGCCCGCGGCTACCTCAGAACGGGATATCATCGTCAAGGTCGTCATAGCCGCCAGCTTGGCCGCTACCGCCCCCGCCTTGATTCCAGCCACCGCCAGAGCCGCCCCCTGAGCCGCCACCGCCTTGGCCGCCTCCGCCGCCGCCATAGCCGCCGCCTGAGCGACCACCGCCGCCCATGCCGCCACCGCCGCCTTCACCGCGACCGTCGAGCATGGTCAGAGTTCCGTCATATCCGCGCAGCACGACCTCGGTGGTGTAACGATCCTGGCCGGATTGGTCCTGCCATTTGCGGGTTTGCAATTTGCCTTCGATGAAGACCTTTGATCCCTTGCGAAGGTAATTCTCGACAACATTGACCAAGCCTTCCGAGAAAATCGCGACGCTGTGCCACTCGGTCCGCTCTTGACGCTCACCGGTATTGCGATCCTTCCAAGTCTCACTCGTCGCGATCCGCAAATTGGCCACCCGACCACCATTCTGGAAGCTGCGCACTTCGGGATCAGCCCCGAGATTTCCGATCAGCATAACCTTGTTGAGCGAACCCGCCATGACGTACCTCTTGATTTGATTTGCGCGCGCGACTCATCGCGCTGTGTGCGATTCCCTGGAGACCATAGGGCACCGCCCAAACGGATGCGAGGACTCGGGAGTCCGCTTATCCACCTTTGCGTTTGGGGTTAGGAACTTGGGTAGCGCAGTCGACCCAAGAAACGGGTCAGGCTAAAATGCTCGCGCTCACCGCCCAAGACTTTGGCCTTGAGCTTCTCGAACTTCATCACGCCATCGATCCGCCTGTCCAGGAAGGCATAGGTGTCGTCCTTGCCTGGGCTGTCATCATTGACATAGACCGCCAAGGTCGCGCTGTAGATCCCGGCCAGGATTGTACGCTTGGTGTAGTGATTGTAATCGGTGGCCGTATCACCGGCCAGGCGCCACATCAGGTCGGCAGAGTGCCACCCCGCCTTGAGTGCGCGCGGCGCATTGACGGGCATCGCCATGATCGTCAGCGCCCGACGGAGCGCTTCGTCCAGCCCATCGACGGCTTCCAAACGAAAGGCGACCAGGCTGCGAATCCGCTCTCTGATCTTGAGTTCGGCCAATTTGTCCTGCGGCCACGCCTCAACCATCGCTTCATCGATACTCGCGATCCAGGCTTCGATCATATCCATCGCGCGTCCGCCCGGCGCATCAGCTGGAAACGCCAGTTTGGCGACATCGAGATCGGCTCCAGCCATCTCGACCGCGTTTTCCAGCGCAGTGTCATTCCACCCATCAAAAATCGCGGAGGCGGCGATGTCTGGCGCCAGAGCCACCCGCAATTCATCGAGTGTCATATCTGAGTAATCGACCATATCAGAAGGAAGGTCCGTAGCTCTGATTGGTTCCCTTTTCTTCGCGCTCTTTGTCCGCCTTGGTAAACTCAGCAAGGATCAGGCTGTTGCTGTGAAGCAAATCAGCATAATCGCGCGCTGACCGCCCCGAATTGTCGTTCTTGTCGGGATCAGCCCCCTCCTCCAGCAAACGACGAATAATAGGGATGTCGCGTTTGTGAACCGCCGCCATCAGTGGTGTCTCACCGGTACGGTCAGTCACATCGACCTGAGCACCCTTGTCGACGAGATTTTCTACGCCTTCAATGAAGCCCAGGCGCGCCGCCAGCTGAATCGGAGCCACTCCCTCCTTGTTGCGGATATTGGGATCGGCTCCACGTTGCAGGAGGAACTTCACCCAAAGCACGTCGCGCCGCTGGACCACAATGTGCAGGCCCGTGTCGCCACTCGTAATATCACGAGAATTCACGATAGTGGTGCCAGGCTCGTTGAGCATATCGGTCGCGGTGTCACCGTCACGCTCTTCCACCGCCTTGAGGAATTCATAGCCGTCAGAAAAGCCCTGCGCAGCTAGCGGTGCTGTCACCGCGAGACTGGCAAAACCAAACACAATCGCTAACTTGCGCAAAACAGAGCGCCCCACGCTTTGATCCTTTCGAATTTCCTGTCACACAGATTGAAGGGTATCCCCGACGATCTGCCATCGTCGATTGAGGGTTAGCAGACCATGAACCGCAGCGCCATGCTTGCAAGATCATTCCTGAGACAAAGCGCCATCATAGGCATGTCGGCCAGCGCGTTGTTGCTGGCAAGCTGTGGCGATGCACCCGGCGCCGGAACCGGGCCGGACGGTGTCTATACGCCCGCCGTGGGCGATCCGCCATTGAAAGGCGCTGAGCTGGGCGGAGAGTTCGAGCTGATTGGGAGCGATGGCGAAACGGTGCGGTGGTCGGATTTCGATGGCCGCTATCGGATTATCTATTTCGGCTTCGCTTATTGCCCGGATATTTGCCCGACCGATGTCCAGCGAATGATCCAAGGCTTGAACCTGGTCGCCAAGGACGATCCTCAACTGGCTGAGCAAGTTCAGCCGATCTTCGTGTCGGTCGACACTGAGCGGGATACCCCCGAGATTGTCGGGCAATTTGCCGCCGCATTCTCTGAAGATCTGATCGGCCTGACCGGTTCGGCCGAAGCGGTCAAAGAAGCGGCAGACAAATTCGGCGTGTTCTACTCTCGCGGGGAAGACACTCCGGGAGGCGGCTATTTGATCGACCATTCCCGGGTCGTTTTCCTGTTCGATCCTCAGGGCGAACCGCTGGCGACTCTGCCCACCGATCTCGGCCCCGAAGCGGTGGCCGCTGAAATCAAGCAATGGGCGAGCTGAGAGAGCAATTCTGGGAGCTGCCGCTCGGCGAGCTCAACCGGGCCGAGTGGGAGGCCTTGTGCGATGGCTGCGGGCGATGCTGCCTGCACAAGATCGAAGACGATGAGACCGGCGAGATCGCTGATACCAATGTCGCCTGCAAGCTGCTCGATACGGGAACGGCGCAATGCACCAATTACCGAAATCGCCGCGCCTTTGTGCCTGACTGTCTGCGGTTGACCTTGCAGATCGTTGAGGACGTGCCGTGGCTTCCATCAACCTGCGCCTATCGTCGCCGTGCGGCGGGACGCTCTCTTCCGTCATGGCATTATCTGATCAGCGGAGATCGCGAAGCGGTGCAGCGCGCTGGAGTCTCGGTGATTGGCCGGGTGGTTAGCGAAGTCGATGCTGGTCCGCTCGAGCATCACATCGTCGATTGGGGGACGACACGACGCTCAATCGGCTTTGCGATTGATGAGCCTGAGGAGGAGGTCGAATGATCGACTGGCTCCGTAAGGAACATCTCAACCCCGAGATAAGTCTGGGCGATCACTTGGTTCCGATCGTGCTCAAGCGCCATCCCAGAGCCAAGCGGCTGACTTTGCGACTTGCCCCGGACGGTTCCGAAGTGCGGATTACACTGCCTCGCTGGGCGCGCTCGCAGGAGGCGATTGCATTTGCCCACGCACGGCAGGAATGGCTGCAGCATCAGATGGAGAGGATTCCCAGTCGGGCTGAGCCGGCGCCCGGCGAATGCCTGATGTATCGCGGCGAAAGCTATCGCATCGACTGGGATGAGACTGCCCCAAGACAACCGCAATTGTCATCCACCTCGGTCGCGATTGGAGGCCCGCTCAGCGCGATCGAGCGGCGACTGAGAATTTGGCTGGAGCGCGAGGCGCTGGAGGCGTTCCAAAGCGACGTCGAAGACTATTGTGGGTCTGCCGATCTGCCAATCGCCCCTGTCAGCCTGTCGCGGGCTCAGAAACGCTGGGGCAGCTGCTCCGATAAGCAACGCATCAGAGTCAATTGGCGCTTAATCCAGGCGCCCGATTTCGTCCGGCGGTCAGTCGTAGCGCATGAAGTGGCGCATCTGGTTCATTTCGACCACAGCCCGGCTTTTCACGCATTGCTCGCCACGATCTACGAAGGCGATGTGAGAGAGGCTGACTCCTGGCTCAAGCAGAATGGCAGGACCCTCTACTCAAGCTTTGGCTAAGGCAGCCCGGTTGGCGAAAGACTTCGTTAACCCTGAATGGCTAGTTTTCTGTCATGTTTCGCATAGTGGCTCTGATCCTGGCCAGCTTGAGCCTTGCCGTCCCGGCGGACGCGCCGCTGCGCGCCCAAGGGCAATGCCCAAACTGCGATTTGCCACCAGGTTGCCGCGGCAACGGAAATGGGAACGGTAATGGTAATGGGCGCGGCAATCGCACCAATTGCCAGACTCTGGAGATTACGATCGAGACCGATATTGATTTCGGTCGCTTGGTGCTGATCGGAGACGGCATTGGCCGCGTCCTGTTGGACCTTAACACTGGAGAGAAGCGCACGATTGGTGAGATTGACGACTTGGGTGGTATGGCCGTGTCTGGGACCGCTCGGATCACCGGTGCGCCCAATGAGGCCATCCGTGTCTTTCTGCCCAGTGTTGTGGCGATGAGCGACCCAGCCGGGGGAACCGCTGAGCTGCGCGAAGTCACGACCAATCTGCCCGCACTGCCAATTCTGGACATCGATGGTCAGCTTGAGTTTCGCTTCGCTGGAACACTTGTAACCTCCAGCGATACCGCCCGTGGCGGCAAGCTTCGGGGCAGAGTACCGATCAGCGTCGAATACCAGTAAGAATGATGGGCTAGCGTAGGCGCGTGCCTATGCCTATATTTGTCCCATGCTGAGAAATTCCCGCTTCAACCCGACCACGGGCGCGTTGGACTTTTGGAATGAGTTCAAGAAGCCCAATCCCTACCGTTGGCCCATTCTTGGCGTTTCGGTCATTCCCTTTGCCTTGATCCTCGCATGGGCAGGTTCCGAAGCCGTCTATATCCCGCCAGAGCGGCCCAGTGTGACCTATATCTCAACCTATGCCCCGGATCGCACCGACGCCGAGATCATCGAATCCAACGAAGAGAACCAGCTCCGCAAGGATGCGGCGGCGGAGCAGGAGGCTGAGCTCGCCGATCGGAAGCGCGAGCTCTACAAGGCTTTGGGCGCGGCAAGCGGAATGGATGTCGAAGCGATGGAAGCTCAGGCAGAAGCGGATCGCGCGGCAGAAGCCGCTGCCGAAGAGGCTCGGCGGGCTGAAATGTTTCCTGGCCTGACCGGATCGGACGAAACCGAAGGCGGAACCCCATAAGCGCAACGGCGGCTCTCCGGCGTCCGAATGACGCCGACTGGATGGCTGCCACAGCGCGGCTGGCCCAGCGTGCGCGCCCATTGAGCCGCCCCAATCCCGGCGTAGCCGCATTGATTGTTCGCGATGGCAAAGTCCTTTCCCGGGGCTGGACCCAAGCCGGCGGCAGGCCCCATGCAGAAGCGTTGGCTCTGGCGGGCCTCGGGCCAGAGGGCGCAAAGGGCGCGACTATCTATGTCACATTGGAGCCATGCGCGCATGTCTCTGCGCGTGGCCCCGCTTGCACGGATCTGTTGGTCGAGGCGAGGCCTGAGCGCGTCGTCATTGGACTAACCGACCCCGACCCGAGAACCACTGGTAAAGGTATCGCTGCTCTGAAGGCAGCGGGCGTGGACGTCACTGTGCTCGATGACGCCGCCGCGCGATCGAGCCTGTCAGGCTTCCTGTGCCGCCAAGAGCTTGGCCGACCAGCAGTGACCCTCAAACTGGCCGTCTCGCTCGACGGGTGCATCGCTCTGGCCGATGGCACCAGCCAATGGATCACCGGCGAGGCGGCGCGATCGCACGTGCACGCGCAACGCGCCAACCATGACGCTATCCTTGTCGGAGGGGGCACATGGCGCGCGGATCGTCCGAAGCTCAATGTTCGGCTGCCTGGAATTGAGGAGCGCAGCCCTGACCGGGTCTTGCTGACGAGAGGCATCGCACCCGATGACGTTCGCGTGATCAACCGCCCCGAGCAGATTGCTGATCTCGACGGTGTGCAATATCTCTTTGTTGAAGGCGGCGCGGAAACTGCAGCCAGCTTTCTGGAGGCTGATTTGGTCGACACTGTCCATCTCTACCGCGCGCCGATCTTGATTGGCGATGGGTTGAAGGCTCTCGGATCGCTTGGGCTGGACGCGCTTGATCCAGCGCATGGCCGCTGGAGCCTGACTGACCGGCGGCAGCTTGGCAGCGACGAATTCACTGCCTATCTGCGAACCCGCGATTAGAATTTCGAAAAACTAGCAAGGGCCCCACTATGTTCACCGGTATTGTCACGGCAATCGGCACAATTGAATCGACCGAACTGCGGGGAGATCTGCGAGTGCGTATTGCGGCGCCCTTGGATCCGGCCCGGATCGATATTGGCGCCTCGATCGCATGCTCCGGTGTCTGCCTGACCGTCGTGGACCGCGGTGGAGAAGCCGGTTCAGCTTGGTTCGACGTGGATGTCTCTGGTGAGACCATCTCCCGGACACCCAATGGGATGTGGGAAACCGGTAAGCGCCTGAACATCGAGCCTTCCCTTCGGGTAGGCGATGAGCTCGGCGGCCATATTGTGACCGGCCATGTGGATTCGGTCGGAGAGCTGGTGATGCGCAAAGAAGAAGGCGGATCGATCCGGATGGCGATACGCGCGCGCGCGGAAATGGCCCCGTTTATCGCTGGCAAGGGCTCGATCACCGTCGATGGCGTGTCATTGACCGTCAATGACGTAAGGGACCGCGCAGACGGCGCATGCGACTTCGCCCTCAACATTATTCCGCACACCGGTGAGGTAACGACCTTGGGCGCCCTCACAGAAGGCGATCAGGTCAATCTCGAGATTGATGTGCTGGCGCGTTACCTTAAGCGGATGCAGGGCCTGATGCCGAGCGGCGACTAAGCCCGCTCAGCCAGTCACCTCGGCAATAGCGGCGATGAACTTGTCGATATTGTCCATGGTCAGACCAGCAACATTGATGCGGCCCGAACCCGCCATGTAGATGCCGTGTTCGTCGCGCAATTGAACAACCTGCTCCTTGGTAACCGGCAGGACTGAGAACAGACCATTCTGCGTACCCAAAGGTGTCAGATCGACGCCCCCCGCCTGTCCAGCTTCCGCCAGACGGGCCCGAACCTGCCGCATCCGCGCGCGCATCTGGTCCAGCTCATCAAGCCATTGCTGGGTCAGTTTCGGGTCGCGCAGAATAATCCGCACGGCGGCCCCGCCGTGATCGGGTGGCATCGACCAGCTGGCCCGCGCCAGCGCATTGGCGTTTGAGAAGGCCGTATCCAGAGTATCGGAATCATTGGCCAAGATGTAAAACGCACCCACCCTGTCACGATACATGCCGAAGTTTTTATCGCAGCTGTAGGCTATGAATGCCTCGGGGACCTTGGCGAGGACTGTGCGGAGACCAGCAGCGTCCTCTTCCATCCCGTTGCCTAGGCCCTGATAGGCCGTGTCGATGATCGGGAAAATGCCGGTTTCGGCGATAGCCTCAGCGATCTGAGCCCAATCATCCGCGCTGTAATCGACCCCGGTCGGGTTATGGCAGCAACCGTGGAGCAGCACGGCGTCATTGGGACCAGCCGACCGGATTGCCCCGAGAAGCGCATCAAGGTTTGCGCTGCCATCGGGCTTTGCGTGCTCGAACGGGACAAATTCAAGATCGATATCGTTGAAGATCTGCGCGTGGTTGGGCCAACTCGGCACGCCCATCAGCAGTCGCTCGACACCGGCGTTCTGTGCCAGTGCCGCGGCCAAGCGAACCGCACCGGTTCCCCCGGGCGTCTGCATCCCTGCGATCCGTCCGCCCATCGTGGCATCAGAGCCAAAGATATAGGGCATCAGAGCGTTCACAAACCCAATGTCGCCTTCGGGGCCCAGGTAGCTCTTGCTGTCCTGCTCATCGACCAAGCGCTGCTCAGCCGCCTTGATCGCGCCGAACACCGGCGTATCGCCCTGCCCCGTTCGATAAACTCCGACACCGAGATCGATCTTGTCGGTCCGCTCGTCGGCGGCGTGGAGCTTGATTAAGGCGAGCAGCGCGTCAGGCGGCTGTGAGTCGAGGCGTTCGAGCATAATGGCATGCCAATGCCGTCATGCGCGGTCATCCGCAACAGGATTTTAGAATGGCAGCCAGCGTTGCTTCTTCGAGAACTTGAGATAGCCCGCATTCACGCCCAAACGCAGCCCTGCGCCAACTCTGATCGGAATCAAGACAACATCGCCTTTGCGGAGGTAGCTGGCATGCAGGCCGCCGATCAAATAGGCTTGCCCCTCGCCAGCCGGATAGCGCTCGAACAGCTCTTCCGTGTCGTAGAGGTTGTACACCAGCACAAACGTGTTCCCGGCGTTCGCACCGGCATCAAAGCCGACCGAGGGGCCGGTCCAATAGACTTTGCGCTCACCTTCGACCTTGTGGTGGAGAGTGCCGGAGCCATAGCGAGCGCCAAAGATGAAGGCGCCACCGGCTTCTCGGCCGACAATATAGCCATTGGGTCGACCTTGCTCCTTGAGCAGGTCCTCGATCATCTTCGCAAGACCCTCGGCACCCTTGCCAAACACGCCTTCCGCGGCACCGATCAGATCATCCTCGCCATAGGTTGTCTCGTCCTCATAAGGAGAGGCCGCGAGATCGGGGGAAGCTTCGGCACCAGGGGCGCTTGCGGCCGGAGCTGGCTCCGACCATTGGGGAGCGACCTGCGGCTCTGCCTGATCGGAATACTCGGCAAATTCCTGGTCAAAGGCTGCGCTGGCCATCGGCCCCGATGAAGTCACCACGGCCACGCGCGGCGGAGCTGTCGGGACCGGCACCGGGCCGGTCGGCCGGGCACTCGCCTGCGGAGCAACCGGTTGAGGAACAACAGGTTGCGCGGCCGTCAGCGATGGATCGACCAAATCCGCATCAATCGCCGCGCTGGGATCAACCGACGAATAGACTTCATCAGGATCGAAGCTCTCTACCTCTTGCGCAAGCACCGGGGCGCTCAGCAAAGCGGCACCACCGGCAAGCCCAAGCGCCAAGCGAGCAAATGTCTGTGCGATCTTCATGTGTTCAACCTTTCGCGGCTCACAACCTGTCAAACAGCGTGCCCGCTGCGCAGCAGAGTCCTTCCCGCCCAGATCGACAATCACGCGTCGGCGAAGCGAATCCAAAACAG
Source organism: Erythrobacter sp. (assembly GCA_965229665.1). Taxonomy (GTDB): domain Bacteria; phylum Pseudomonadota; class Alphaproteobacteria; order Sphingomonadales; family Sphingomonadaceae; genus Erythrobacter. The sequence goes on from OZ245896.1 coordinate 658,639, forward strand.
GACGAACCGAGTCGCAAACCTGCACAGCGCGTCTGAACCTGGCATTTCGCGATCAATCACGGTTTTTTGCGCAGATGGCTTGCCGCGTCCGGATCAGCCGATTATAGCGCGCCCCTCGCAGTCAAAATGCCCTGCGCGAACACATGCGGAGACGTGGGTGAGTGGCTGAAACCAGTCCCCTGCTAAGGGACCATACCGTTTATAGCGGTATCGAGGGTTCGAATCCCTCCGTCTCCGCCATTTTCCGCCTTCTCACCAGGCGAGCCGAACACTCGATCCGATAGTTTAATGATGCGGTGTCCGCCGCCAATATTGCTATTTCAGCTTCGGCGGAAACTCGCATTGGACCGTTGCTTCATAGGTGGTCCGCCATGAGGTTTCTGTCGCCTTGTAGCTTTCGGTCGGCACCGAATTGACCCGAAACACCTTGCCGCCGGCATTACGGCATTTGTCGCGCGCCAAACTTTCAGCTGTGTTGCGCGCCGCTGTCCCAGCCGCCTGCGAACCGAGACGCGAGGACGACGATTTGAACAATTCGATGGTCGGACGAAAGTCGGCGGGATCATAGCCGGCGATCACGGCGAACCGTTCCGGATTCATGAAGGCCGCTCTCCTGTAAGCCTCACTCGGCAATAAATCGGTGCTTCCGATCTCGACCAAGGCGTTGACCGCTACGAAATATTCGCTGTCGGCAAAGGTGCTGGTATCGCCGCCGTCATATGTCTGAATCGCAATCTGCGCGGCCTTGAGGACCTGGCCATTGCGCCATGCACTTGCGTAACTATCCCAGGCAGAGCGGTTCTTCACCCATTTGGGATAGGCATTGTCATAGGGTTGGTTGGTCAGGCGTTCGAGGAAGGTTTCCGCCCGACCCAACTCGGTGTCAGTCAGGCTCAACTGATCGAGCGGCACAGCGCATTGCCCCAGCTCCTCGGCGAGCTTCTTCTGCTCTTTCTCTTTTTCCCATTTGCGCGTTTCCTGCTTGTCGATCACAGCCAACCAGGTCGTGCGATAGGCTTGTGGCTGAGTCTGGGAATATTGCGACCATCGCAGCGCATAATGGTTGAACTGCAATTGCATATAGCCATAGCTAAGCTCTCCGGTGATCACTGCCGGATTGATATCGTAGGTCGCCCCAAGACGTGACCAGACGATGGAATGGAAAAAGCAGCGCAGTTCGTCGCGCATGCTCGCCTTGCCAACCAGACTGTTCTTCTTGCCCTTCTCATAAGCCCGGGCCAGCTCATGCGACTTGACGTCAGCCAGCGCCGGACTTGGCATCCCGCAAAGCGTTGCCAAGCCAATCATGAGACTTGCCAGGATAGACTTCCGAACGACCACAAGCTTTCTCCCCAATCCGATCTATCGGGAAGAATAGCGGGGGGACCCGGATCAGACTTGGAAAAACGCGTCAGCCGTTGCCGTGTTCGGTCCGTGCGATCTCGTGCAGCCAGTCGGCATGGCGTGGAGCAGTCTTGGTCTCGCTCCACTCGTCGAGCATCATCGGCGCAACGCGCTTGAGCTCGGCATATTGCTCGTCCGTGCCGATGTCGGCGGCAAGCTCAACCCGATGGCCATTGGGATCAAAGAAATAGATCGATTTGAAGATCCCGTGATGGGTCGGCCCCAGAACGTCGATGCCTTGCGCTTCGATGTGGTCCTTCGCCGCCAGCAAGGCGTCCTCGCTGCTGACCCGAAAGGCCAGGTGCTGAACCCATTGCGGCGTATTGGGATCGCTCCCCATTTCCGGCTGATTGGGCAGCTCAAAGAAGGCTAGGATATTGCCGTTCCCCGCGTCGAGGAAGACGTGCATGTAAGGGTCGTACTCGCCGGTCGAAGGAACGTGATCCTCTGCGAAAGCAGTGGTGTATTCCATGCCCAGCACACGGCCGTACCATTCGACCGTCTGCTTGGCGTCCTTGCAGCGATAGGCGGCGTGATGAACGCCGGCAAGGTTTGGAGCCGAGGTCATTCCGCCGGCTCTTTCTCGACGTCGAGCACTCCGCGCGCAATCTGATCGCGCTCGATACTTTCGAACAGCGCCTTGAAATTGCCCTCGCCAAAGCCGTCATCGCCCTTGCGCTGGATGAATTCGAAGAACACCGGACCAACTTGCGCTTCAGCGAAGATCTGCAGCAGCAGCCGGGGCTGTCCGCCTTCTGTCGTGCCGTCGAGCAAGATGCCGCGCATCTTGAGCTCATCGGCATTTTCGCCATGGCCCGGCAGACGCTCATCGAGCATTTCGTAGTAGGTCGCTGGCGGCGCGGTCATGAACGGCACGCCGAAGCTTTTGAGGCGGTCCCAGCAGGCCACCAGATCTTCGCAGATCAGCGCGATATGCTGGATGCCTTCACCGTTGAATTCGCGCAGGAACTCTTCGATCTGACCTTTGCCGCCTTCACCCTCTTCATTGAGCGGAATGCGGATCTTGCCGTCCGGCGCGGTCAGCGCCTTGGAGGTCAGGCCGGTGTACTCACCCTTGATGTCGAAGAAGCGGATCTCCTGGAAGTTGAACAGGCTCTCGTAATAATCGGCCCAATATTTCATCCGGCCGGTGTAGACGTTGTGCGTCAGGTGATCGATCGTGTGGAAGCCCGCGCCTTCGGGATAGGGATCAACCCCGGGCAGATATTCGAAATCGATATCGTAGATCGTCAGGCCCTTGCGGTCGTCGCTGGCATAGCGGTCCACCAGATAGAGGATCGCGCCACCGATCCCGCGGATCGCCGGGATGCGCAATTCCATCGGGCCGGGCTCATTGGCAACCGGCTCGGCGCCCTGGGCCATCAAATGGTCATAGGCCTGGACGGCATCGCGCACGCGGAAAGCCATGCCGCAGGCGCTCGGGCCATGCTCGCGGGCAAAGTACCAAGCGGCAGAGCGCGGCTCGTAATTGGCAATCAGATTGATCCCACCTTGGCGCCACAGGTGGACATCCTTCGAACGATGCTTGGCAACGAGGGTAAAACCCATGCTTTCGAATACCGGCTCAAGCACACCTTTTTCCGGCGCACAGAACTCAACAAATTCGAAGCCGTCGAGGCCTGCTGGATTGTCAAACAGATCACCAGGATGCTTGGTCATGCGGGAAGCCTTTTCCAAAGTTGAAACATATCAATTTAGTTACGTTTGAAACTAAATACGCCAATTTGGCGCAAATGTCAAAGCCCGCTTGAACCAGACCATGAGCCAGAATGATTGCAAGAACAGCGCGATCAAGGCAGTCTCTCCAAGCGAGGAGAGATCATGATCAAAACCACTGGAATCAATCACGTCGCTTTGGTTTGCCGCGACATGAAGGAAACGGTCGCCTTCTATACCGAAGTGCTCAAGATGCCGCTGTTCAAGACAGTGCAATTGCCCGACGGCGGCCAGCACTTCTTTTTCGACTGCGGCAATGGCAACAGCGTTGCCTTCTTCTGGTGGGAAGATGGGCCTCCGGCCGCGCCCGGGATCGCCTCGGTCAAGAAATTCCCATTCGATGCCAAGACTGCGGTCGGTTCGATGAACCATCTCGCCTTCGACATGGCGGAGGATGAGCTAGAAGCCTCGCTCGATCGTCTTAAGGAAGCGGGCGTCGAATACACCCACATGGTGTTCAACCACGACGACAGCCCATCGGGCTATGCCAAGGAGATGCATGACGGCGTGTTCGTACGCTCGGTCTATTTCACCGATCCCAACGGCATCATGTTGGAATTCGCAGCGACCACCAAGAGCTTCGGCCCCGAGGATATCGCGCATGAGCCCGCCACTGCCACACAGGACGCCTGAGCCATGCCGCGACTGAAACAGGTGCCCAAATCCGAAGCGGATGAGAAAACCGCGCTGCCGCTCTATCACATGCTGTTCGGCGAGAAGGACCCGGTTGCCGAGCCAGGCACCGCCACGGGCACGCCGGGCGATTGGTGGACCGTCTTCGCAAATTCGCCGGCCACGCTCAAACACGCCGCACAGGGCTTCGCCTATTACCGCGATCCGAGTCGCAAGCTCGACCCGGTGCTGCGCGAGCTTGGTCAGACCTGGGCCGGATGGGCGACAGGCAGCCAGTTTGTTTTCTCACAGCACTGCAAGAGCCTGCGCGGACTCGCCTATCCGGAAGATAAGATCGAAGCGATCCCGGTGTGGCAAACGGCAGATTGCTATGATGAGCGTGAGCGGCTTGTGCTGGCCTATGCTGACCGCTTGGTTACGCACCAGGGCCGCGTACCCGACACCCTGTTCGATCAGCTCAAGGCGCAATTCTCAGACGAGGAGATCCTCGAGCTGACTTACACGACTTGCATGTACCAGATGCATGCGGTGATGAGCCGCGCCTTGCGAACCGAGTTCGATGATCGCGATGATCCAATCACCGAAGTGCCTGCACCCGAAGGCTTCGACGCGCTCGATTTCCTCGGTGGAGAGCGGAAGAAGGACTAGGCAGCTACGCGGCCGATGTTCCTTCCATCGACCTGCTCGACCGACAGGGCAGCGCCAAATGGTTCGCCGCTTTCGAACAGGATCCGGGTCGCCTCATGGCTAAGGTCGGCATTGCCGCAAACCCGCTCACCCTTGGCATTGCGCCCGATCCAGACCGCATCGCTGCCGCTTCGTCCGTGATTGATCGTATAGCTTTCGACCGTGGCACTATCGAATGGCGCGTCGCTGCGCGGCACGGCATCGGTAGCCATCGGCAATTTGCTGAAGCGGTCATTGGTCGACCAATCGGCTGGCTCGGTTGAATAGATGCCGGTGGCGTATTTGCTCATCCACCCGCCATTGGCGCCGACCAGTCCATAGCTGCCGCGCTCACCTCGCACCCGTTCGACCGCTTCACAGATCGCGTGGGCGGAGTAATTGTTGCCAGCGCCGCCGAAGAACGGCAGGCCGCCGGTAAGGGTCAGCCCACGCGGATCATCAATCGCCAGACCGAAATGGTCGAGCTGACCGAACACCGGAACCGCGAAGCAGGAATAGAAATCGATAAAGCGCATGTCGGGCATGCCTTTGCCGGCGCGCGCCAGCGCAGCCTCGACCGAGGCGATCGAAGCCGGGTTCTTGGACAGATCCGGACGGACCGACAGCTCTAGCTCGGTTGCCTGGGTCACAGCATGAATGTGCACCCACTTCTCTTCTGGCACGCCAAGCTCGCGCGCTTTGCCTGCGCTGCAGATGATCACAGCCGCGGCCTGGTTGACCTGATCCCGTGCCACGGTCATGCGGGTATAGGGCTCAGCCACAATCCGGTTGCGATCGGTCACGGTCGCGAGCTCTTCGGCGCTGCGCTCAACCGGAGCAGCGGCGTGCGGGTTGCTCGCCGCGACTTTCGAGAACGGAGCGAACAGCGCGCCAATATCGGCGCGATAGTCATCGAGGCTTTTGCCCAGTGCATGGCGACGGGCGTTTTCAGCGATGGCATAGAGCGGAATCGCCCCTGACGCGCCATGCGCGAACAGCGCCATTTCCATCATGCCATCGAGACCAAAACCGCGGTCTTCAAACTCGCCGCCTATCTCCTCCGACCAATCGGGTGCCTCGCCCTTCTTGGCGAGGTCGAGCGCGGTCGAGATCACTTCGGAACCGACGATCACCGCGCACTCGCTCTCGCCCGCGGCAATCGCCTGGGCAAATTCGCCGACATATTGCTGGTTGGTCTGCCCGCCGGTGGGCGAGAGGATCAGATTGGCGGGTGAAGCTCCAACCCTTTTGGCCAGGGCACCCGGGATATTGTCAGGCGCGCCAAATGGCGGCTCCTTCCCGGGGCGGGACATTTCGAAAGCGCGAATCGCAGCCAGCGTATCGATCGCATCGGCGACCGGGCCGCTGGCACCGCTGTTGACTATCGCAGCTGCCAAAGCGCGGCCGCCAAGATCCATGTAGGACAGGGCTTCGTAGCCGGGCTGGCCGACCCGCTCCGAATACTGCCCCACTCCGATGACGACAGGAGTGTTATCGGCGATCATGCGCTCAGCTCCGGTCTAGTCGACAAATTCGTCGACGCGCTCGACGATGATCGCTGGGGCCATGCCGCCCGCAGCGCACATGGTGACGAGACCGGTCTTGAGGTCGCGCCGCTCTAGCTCATCGATGATGGTGCCGATCAGGATCGAACCGGTGGCACCGATCGGGTGGCCTAGGGCGATCGATCCGCCGTTGACGTTGACCTTGTCCCAATCGAGATCGAGGTCACGCACGAATTTTGCAGCGACCACGGCAAAGGCTTCATTGATTTCGAACAGGTCGATGTCGTCGAGCGACATGCCCGCTTTCTCGAGCACCTTTTTGGCGGCAGGCACCGGCGCGTTGAGCATCAGTGTCGGATCATCGCCCATATTGGCGGTCTGCACGATCCGGGCGCGCGGCTTAAGCCCGTGCTTCTCGGCATATTCCTTGCTGCAGATCAGCACGGCGGCGGCCCCATCAACCACGCCCGAGCTGTTGCCAGCATGGTGGAAATGCTGAATGTCGAGATCAGGGTATTTCTGATTGATCAGTCCGCGGAAGGTCGTGCCGTTCTTGTCGAGCGGGACGTCAGCAATCTTGGTGAAGGCCGGCTCCAGCTGGCCAAGCCCTTCAAGCGTGGTTTGCGGGCGCGGATACTCATCGCGATCGAGAATGACGGTGCCATCGTCGGCGACCACGGGAATGACAGACTTTTCAAACCGGCCTTCGCCGATCGCTTCGGCGGCGCGTTGTTGCGAGCGATAGCCGACCTCATCCAGCTCTTCGCGGCTGAAGCCTTCCATGCTGGCGATCGCGTCACCGCAAATGCCTTGGTGTGACTGCGGATGAACCGCCTGCAAACGCTCGTTATAGCTGCCCATCATCGGCGGCTTGATCCCCGCCTGCATCTTCTCTTTCGACATCGCAGCGGTGAGGCTCATCATCTCGGTCCCGCCGGCGACAATGCAGTCTTCCATGCCGCTCATCACCTGCGCAGCCGCGAGGTTCACCGAAGTGATCCCGCCACCGCAGAAACGGTCGAGCGTGGTTCCGCTGGAGGTGATGTCATAGCCGGCGTCGAGCGCTGCCATGCGGCCCATATCGCCCGCCTGCATCCCGTCCTGGGTCGAGACCGACCAGATCACGTCATCGACGGTCGAAGTGTCGAGATTGTTGCGCTCTTTGATCGCCTTGAGGACGGTCGCGGCGAGATGCTGCGGATGTTCCGCTGCGAGCGCGCCTTTGCCTTGCTTGCCGATCCCACGCGGTGTGCGCACTGCGTCGATAATATATGCCTCGCCCATAATTTCCTCGCTGCTCTATTCAAAATGCGGTTGACGCGTCCGTAAACCCCCTGCACCACAGGCACAAGATTTGAGTTTCATTTCGAAATGCCAATTTTACTAGGGAGAGAGAGCCTGTGAGCGACACCGCCACCCAAGAAGTCCTGACCGAAGTGAAGGACGGAGTTCTGATCGTCACGATCAATCGGCCGGAAGCCAAGAACGCCATGACCAAAGCTGCGGCTGAGGGAATCGCCGCCGCGATGGACCGCCTCGATTCAGAAGACGATCTGCGAGTCGGCATTCTGACCGGTGCCGGCGGCACCTTCTGCTCGGGCATGGACCTCAAGGGCTTCCTGCGTGGTGAGAGCCCGAGCATCGAAGGGCGCGGCTTTGGCGGCGTGGTTCAGGCTCCACCCAAGAAGCCGCTGATTGCAGCGGTCGAAGGCTATGCTTTGGCGGGCGGCCTTGAGCTGATGATCGCTTGCGATCTGGTGGTCGCCAATGCTGGAGCCAAATTCGGCATTCCCGAAGCCAAGCGGGGCCTCGTCGCTGCCGCTGGCGGCGTGATGCTACTGCCCGATCAGATCCCTCAACGGATCGCAATGGAACTGGCACTGACCGGCGATTTCATCGACGCTGCCCGGGCCTATGATCTAGGCTTGATCAACACCGTGACCGAAGGCAGCGCGCTCGAAGGTGCGATGGAGCTGGCCGGACGGATCGCGGCCAATGGTCCGCTGGCGGTCCGCGTGTCGAAGCAGGTTCTGAAGGAATCGCGCGGTTGGGCAATGGAAGATCGCTATTCCAACCAGGGCAAGCTGATCGCTCCGGTTTTCGTATCCGAAGACGCGCGCGAAGGCGCCGCTGCCTTCGCCGAGAAACGCGCCCCGAACTGGAAGGGCAAGTAAGTTTGCGATGCGGGCGTCCAAGCGCGGCGCCCGCGCGTAATTTGTTGAGAGCGAGCTAGCGCTCGCGTGCCAAGCCTACCCTCTCCCCCGCCCTTGCGCCCTTGAGGATATCCTTCCGGGTGGAAGGGCGGGGGAGAGGGTAGGCCAGGAACCAAGGTTTCCCGGATGGGGAACCGCACCGAGTTAAACGAGGAGACAAAACATGCCCGTCATCGACGTGCCCCAGCCCGAATTCATGGAAGAGGAAGAGATTGCGATCTTCGCTGATGCCGTGGGCAAATTCTATCAGCAGCATGCCCCTGAGAAGCGCGTCGCCACCTGGCGCGAAAACGGCCAAGTCGAGCGCGAGTTTTGGAACGAGGCGGGCGCTGCCGGTCTGCTCGGTGTATCTGTCCCGGAAGAGTACGGCGGCCATGGCGGCGACTTCCGCCACGACATGGTTGTGATCGATCAGCAGGCCAAACACGGCGTCGATGGATTTGCCGCGAGCCTGCACAACACGATCATCCTGCCTTACCTCGTTCGCCACGGCACCGAAGAGCAGAAGAAGAAGTATCTTCCCAAGCTCGTCACCGGTGAGCTGGTCAGCGCGATTGCCATGACCGAGCCGGGAGTGGGCTCTGACCTACAGAGCATCACCACCACCGCGCTCAAGGATGGCAATGGCTACCGCATCAATGGTGCGAAGACTTACATCTCCAACGGTCAGACCGCCGACTTCATCGTTGTGGTGGCCAAGACCGATCCGAACGAACGCGCCAAGGGCATCTCGCTGATGCTGCTCGAAACCGAAGGCGCCGATGGCTTCCAGCGCGGCAAGAAGCTCGACAAGATCGGGCTCGACGCGGCGGATACGTCTGAGCTGTTCTTTGAAGACGTATTCGTCCCAGCCGAGAATGTGCTCGGCGGAGTCGAGGGCAAGGGCTTCTATCAGCTGATGGGTGAGCTTCCGCAGGAGCGGCTCGTGATCGCCATGGGTGCTGCCACGGCGATTGAGAAGGCGCTCGATGTCACGGTCGAATATGTCAAAACCCGCAAGGCGTTTGGGCAGACAATCTGGGACTTCCAGAACACACAATTTGTCCTGGCCGACCTCAAAGCACGCGGCACTGCAGCGCGGGTGTTCGTCAACGATTGCATCGCCAAGCTGCTCAAGGGGGAGCTCGACGTCGCAACCGCATCGATGGCCAAATATTGGGTCACCGAATTGCAGAGCGAAGTGGTCGACAAATGCCTCCAGCTCCACGGCGGTGCGGGTTACATCAACGAGTACCCGATCGCCAAAATGTACCGCGATGGCCGGATCACCCGAATCTTCGGTGGTTCGAACGAAGTGATGAAGATGCTGATCGCGAGAAGTATGTAGGGAGCGGGTGGCTACGGCCTCACAAAAATAGGGGCGGCTTGGGCAACCAGGCCGCCTTTTCTCTTGTTTTACGCAGCCCCATCCGGGGCTGCGTCCTCGGTGCTATTCCCTCCGGCCAATCTTGGCCTTCGGGGCACCTGCGGGCGCGCGGGCGCGCTTGCGAAATCCTAGATTTCGAAACAGCGCTCCTACTCTCGGCATCGCGCACGGGCTCATCGGGCGTCTTCGCAGTCGTGGTGCAAGGGACGGCTTGCGGCAGCAAGCCGCAAGGCCAAGGGCCGTCCGCAGCGGGTCCGTAGGCGAAGATTCGCCGGAGGACGTCTAGCGAGGACGAAGCCGCGGATGTGGCTTCGCAAAACAAAGACCCCCGGATGGGCCGCGCCCGGCGTCTGAGGGCGGAAACCAAACAAAAAGGGCGGCCTGCGCGAAGCAGACCGCCCTTCGTTCGCCCTCTCCCAAAGGCTTTTCGTGAAGCTTTAGAACTTCGTACGAACCGTCACACCATAGGTGGCTGGCTCTTGCGCGAAGGCTGACCGAGCGGTGTAGCCCGGATTGCCACGCAGCGTGGTATTGAAGGTCACACCGCGAGTGATCTGATCGGTGATGTTCACACCCCAGACTTCGAGCACCCAGCTCTCATCCTGAGCGCCGATACCGGCCCGCAGGTTGATCTTGGTGTTGCCATCCTGAACGTCGAACGGAAGCAGGATCGCGCCATTGCTACCCGGATTGGAGGCCTGGGTTGACGTCCGGCGATCGCTTTCCGTCCGGACCTGACCATTGATGAAGCCAAACAGGCTGTCGCCAATGTCACGCTCATAATTGGCACCAAGGATGGCAACCAATTCAGGAGCGTTGGTCAGCGAATTGCCGCACAGCTCGGTCACCTGCGCTGCCGTGATCGTGCCCGCACAATCCTCCGGATAGCGCGCATCGGTGTAGGTCAGACCCAGGTTAAACGTCAGGTTGTTGTCCGGGCGAATGACCGATTCCAGTTCAAAACCAGAGCTGATTGCTTCGGGAACGTTGAAGGTCGCGAAGGCTGCGCCAGTGAACTCAAGAATTTGCAGGTTCGCAAATTCCTGGTGGAAGCCAGCGAGGTTCAACGTCACCGCATCGTCAAGCAGTCGAGCCTTCAGACCCACTTCGTAAGCGTCGACTTCTTCCGAAAGGAAGGTCGGATCGGCGCCATTGACTGCAGCGGTCACATCCAAGTTGATGCCACCAGCTTTGTAACCGTGCGTGAAGCTGGCGTAAGCCGTGATCGGAGCATCGAACTCATATGAGATCTTGCCGGTGTAGATCAGCTCTTGGTCAGCGAAGCCGACATTGTATTCCGCTGGCAGGTTTGGCGCTCCGATTGCCGGTGCGGTGAAGCCAAAGCAGCCCAAGCCGACTGCCACAGCCAAGAGGCTAGCCGGAACGTTGCCTGCTCCGACCTGTGCGAGCGATGCCAAACAGGCCGGGTTGTTATTGGCAAGCTGGTCGTAACCGCCCTGCTTGGTCTCATCGGAATAACGCAGACCAAGGGTCAGCTTCAGGCCTTCGGTCACTTCCAGCACATTGTGCGTGAAGATTGACCAGCTCTCAGCCTCTTGGAAGTACTGGTTTACCGATGTGGTCCCAGCCGGATCCACACCATCGATCAGGCCGAATGTGCCAGTGATCAATTGGATCGGGAACGGGCCGACCGCTCCGCCAGCAAACGCGCCATAGAACTGGTCGGTGTCTGGGCCGAGCGAGAAGGTGGTGGTCGATGAGATGTCTTCATCCGAATAGAAGCCGCCGACCAGCCATTGCAGAGCACCGTCGAAGGCTTCACCCTGCAAGCGCAATTCGTGAGTCATCGTTGTGATGCTGACATCCAGATCATCAACATCGAAGAAGTCGAGACCAGAGAAGTCGGTGTCGTAATTCTCATTCGATTGGAAGTCGCGATACGACCCAATGTAGATCAGATCGGCATTGTCGCTGATCGGAAATTCGATCTCTCCGGTGATGCCCCACTGATCAACCTCAGCCATCGGGACGCGGTTCACGGTTGCAGTCAAGCGATCCAGAGCAGCTTCGGCACCGGTCTGATCAAACGGGTTGGTCGCCGGCTGAACATGAGCGTTGCCGCCGCGAGCCCCAAGGCCGACAGCTGCAAAGACGCCGTTGTTCTCATTGGCTGACGCCAACAGCTCGATTGCCGAACAGCACTGGTTCTCAGCATGCGAATAGTCACCGATCAAACGGATCCGCAGACCGCTTTCGCCTTCATAGCCGAGCTGTCCACGCAGCATATACTGATCGATCGTGTTGGACTCGCCAATCTTGGTGCCGGTCGGGTCAACGAGGTCGATAAAGCCATCACGGTTGCGGTAGGCACCGGTCAGGCGGATTGCCATTTCGTCCTGGACGATTGGCACGTTGACCGCGCCTTGGACGTTGATCAGATCAAAATTGCCGTAAGTCGCATTGGCGAAGCCGCTAAACTCGGTGACGTCGGGACGAACGGTCGTGATGTTCAAAGCACCAGCCGAGGTGTTGCGGCCAAACAGAGTGCCTTGCGGACCACGCAGAACCTCAACCCGCTCCACATCAACGAATTCGCTCAGCGCGACACCAGGACGTGATTGGTAAGCGCCATCGATAAAGATACCGACCGCCGATTCAAAGCCGATGTTGTTCGAGGTTGTACCGACACCGCGAATACGTAGCACCACCGATCCCGAAGCGATTTGCGCACTTGAGGTCGAGAAACTCGGGCTGACTTGGGTGATGTTCTGAACATTGACCACGCCCTGCTTCTCGAGCGCTTCTGGCGTAACAGCGGTCACAGCGATTGGGATGTCTTGGACGTCTTCCGCGCGGCGAGTTGCCGTCACGATGATGACGTTGTCGCGAGCTTCAGGAGTCGCGGTGGTTCCGCCATCCTGAGCAAGCGCCGGGGTGGCTAGAAATGTGCCGCCCATAAGGGCAGCCGCAGTGAATGCGAGCTTACGTGTCATTAGGTTTCCTCTCCACAAACCTGATTGAACAAGCCTTTTGCAGGCTTTGCACCGAAGCACCCTATCAGGGAAGCGCGCCCTAACAAGAGTCATAGGGACGAAAATGGCAACAGTAGCAAAAATGCAACAATTTGTGCTGCAGCGCAGCATAGCTACGCCAGCCAGAGAATTGTTGTAATTTCCTTACTTTGTCTGCGCCGCGATCAATCAGAGATCGAGGCCAATCCCAAGCCAGAACGTGCGCGGAACACCCAAGTCGAGCACTCCGCCAGCGTTCCTCGTGACGATCTGTTCATCAAATAGGTTCTCGCCGCGAGCGATCACAGACACCCCTTGCCGTAGCGGAATTTTCACAAATGCATCCAGAGTTGTTGCTGCTGGAAGGACATTGGTTTCCTGATCGCTTTCGAATTGTTCGCTGACATGGCGCAGCGTCGTAGAAAGCTGCCAACCACTTGCTGGCTGCCACGCAAAGGTGACCGATCCAGCGAATTCCGGCGTCTGTGGAGGGCGATTTCCGTCCAGGGCCACCGATGTTCCCTGCCCAACAACTTCTGCATCGGTGTAAGCCAGCGAGCCCAAAATCCGGACATTGCCCACAGCCAGCGACAGATTCGCTTCGATTCCCTGCGCTGAAATGGCAGGCAAATTCTGTCTTTGGCGGAGATTCGGCGCCAAAGTGACGTTGGCGATGGCGTTTTCGACCTGATTGTCGAAAGCGGTCACCGCGAAAGAAACATTCTCGCTCGGACGCCAATCCAGACCGACTTCGTAACCCTCCAGGCGTTCGTTCTCCAATGCAGCGTTGGCTTGAGTCACAACCGGGAAGACGACAAAGGGTCGGTAGAGCTCGTTCAGCGTTGGCAGGCGGAGCCCGGTGTAAGCCGAGGCCCTCAAAGCCAATCCGTCTGCAATGTCGAATGTGGCCCCGGCACGCCAGCTAAGCGACCAATCGCTACGGTCCGGCGCGATAGTCTCGCTAACCAAAGCATTACTGGCATCGACCGCCCGGAAGAACCCATCAGCGATGCTTGTGTGGTCCGCCCGCAGACCGCCAGTGAGCAGGACGGGACCCACTTGCCAATCATCCTCAATGAACAGGCCGAAGTTGGAGTTTGTCCCACCCGCACGACGCCGTTCGCGAAGGGCTCCGGTGAAGGCGCTGTAGGCCTCTTCTTGCAACTCGCCGTCTGACTGGCGGAAATCAGCGCCGATCCGCAGCGTGTGCTCTTCGCCAACCGGCGGCCGGACTTCGACCTTGCCCCCAATCCCGGTCGAGGGGGTGTTGCGCTGATCCAGTACCCGGACAAACCGAGTGGAGCTGATCACGACATTGGAGAAGTTCCTCGCCTGGACATAGGCCAAGGCGTCGAATTCCCACTCGCCCCGACCGACTAACCGAATACTCGCATCCTGGCCCTCGCTGGTGGAATCGGCCCCGGCAAAACGGAGCGTGCGCGCGTCATCATAGACCAGCCCGCGGAATTGCAGCTCGGTCGTCGCGTTGAGGGGCGCAACCGCGCGCAGGCCAATCGACCAGCTGTCAAACGCTGCTCTGGCAGTCGCCGGGACGCGTTGATTCTCGGGGGTCGTAAAGAAGCCCTGCCCGCGATCCCATCGTCCGCTCAGGCTGACAAAGCCCCGTCCGAGCTTAGTTGAAGCGGTTGCGCTCGCTTCGGTCTCTTCACGATCATTGATCAGAAGGCGACCCGAGAAAGCGCCCAAAGTGTCGGCGTCGGCGCTGTTGAGCTCGATCGTTCCGGCGAGCGCGCCTGCACCAAAGGGGCCGGAACCACCACCACGGGTCACACGGATTGACTCGAGGCGCTCGGGCGCAATCGATGACAAGGGCACATAGCCGAAGAAGGGATCACTCACCGGCACCCCGTCGAGCAGGACCAGCGCCCGACTGGTGGCATTGCCGCCCAAAGCGCGCAGGGTCACGCCTTGCGCGCTGGGGTTGGATGAGCGGCTGTCGGAGCGGCGGAACTGCTGGAAGCCAGCGACATTCTCCAACACATCCTCGATTCGCCCCGACCCGCTCGAAATGATCAGGTCACGGTTGAGATCAGTCACGGCATAAGCGCCTTCCGAAGGCGCTGAATCGAGCCCCGTTCCGGTGACGACAATGACATCATCATCCTCCTGCTCAGTTTCCTGTGCGAAGGCTGGAAGGGTAATGGAAAGTGCGAGGGTGGAGGCAGCGAACCGGATTATGCTATTCATAAGGCGCGCGCCTAAACTATCGCGTGGACATAGTCAGTTGCAAAATGCAATCATGACTCGCTTTTGAAGAGAGACTGTGCTTACATTGATGTAAGTAAGGGAGAGAGATCAATGCTTGCTACCGCGCCGGACTTTGACGTCCTTATCGTTGGTGCCGGGATTTCCGGGATCGGCATGGCCGCGCATATGAAGATGAAGGCCCCCCAGCTTTCGTTCGGTATTGTTGAGCGCCGCGCCGATATTGGCGGCACCTGGGACCTCTTCCGCTACCCTGGCATCCGTTCCGACAGCGACATGCACACGCTCGGCTTCGATTTTGAGCCGTGGCGACATGAGAAGTCGATCGCCGATGGTCCTTCGATCCTCGAATATCTCAATCGCATCGCTGATGAGCGCGACATTCGTGAACACATCCGCTTTGGTCACAAGGTTATTTCCGCTGACTTCCGCGAAGACGAAGCGCGCTGGCACGTTGAGACCGAATTGGAAGACGGCTCCCGTAAGCTCTTGACCGCGAATTTCCTCTATCTTGGCTCAGGCTATTACGATTACGATGATCCCTACGACGCCGGGTTCGACTTTTCGGACTATGATGGCGAGGTCGTGCACCCGCAGTTCTGGCCGGAGGACCTCGATTATTCCGGCAAGAAAGTTGTCGTGATCGGCTCAGGCGCAACCGCAGTGACGATTGTGCCGTCGATGGCTGACAAAGCTGCCAATGTGACGATGCTGCAGCGGACACCAACCTGGATGGTGACCCGCCCAGCGAAAGACAAACTGGCTAACTTCCTGCGCAAGGTCTTGCCCGAGGGTCTGGCCTACAAGATCACTCGCTTCAAGAATATCCGGATGCAGGATTTCACCTTCAAGGTGGCTCGCAACAAACCGGAGAAGGCCAAGGAAAGCCTGTACAAGGGGCTCGAGAAGGCGCTGGGTCCCGATTACGACAAGGAAGCATTCACACCACCCTACAACCCGTGGGAGCAACGGTTGTGCCTCGTACCAGACTCGGATTTCTTCGAGGCGATGAATGCCGGCAAAGCGGGCATTGTTACCGGGCATATCGAGAAATTCGAAAAGGGCGGCATTCGACTCAAGTCAGGCGATTTTCTCGAGGCCGATATCATCATCACCGCAACCGGACTCAAGATGGCGGTCGCTGGCAAGATCGCGATCAGCCACAATGGGCAACCGGTCGATTTCACACAGCGGTTCTATTACAAAGGCTGCATGTTCTCGAACCTGCCCAACCTTGCGGTTGTGTTCGGATATCTCAACGCAAGCTGGACCCTGCGGGCCGATATCAATTCGGACTATATCTGCCGCGTGCTCAACCATATGCGCGCGACCGGCAGCGATATCGCTACGCCTGTCCTGACGCCGGAGGCCGAGGCCAAGATCGAAGAGGACGATATCTACGATTTCTCGTCGGGCTATATTCAGCGTGCCAAGGAGATCAATCCGAAGAGCGCTACGGCCTTCCCGTGGCGGCTCAACCAGGAATATGTCGTCGATCGCAAACAGATCAAAGAAGATCCGATCGCCGATGGCCTGCTGACCTTCTCGCGCGCTGGAGCCAATGCTCAATCGCCGGAGGAACAGCTCGAAGCTGCGGAATGATCGCGTCTTCGCGGTAGCCTTGGCGAAGCTCTTCGCTTAGACAAAACCGCATGACTGCAACGGATAAAATCTGGACCGCTGGGCTCGTCATTATTGGCGATGAGATTCTCTCTGGCCGAACCCAGGACAAGAACATCGCGCAGGTCGCGAGTTGGCTCCAGGTGCAAGGGATTCGCCTGGCCGAAGTGCGGGTCGTGCCTGATGTACAGGACAAGATCGTCGAAGCGGTCAACGCCCTGCGGGCGGAGAATGACTATCTGTTCACGACCGGCGGGATCGGTCCTACCCATGACGACATTACGGTCGATGCGGTGGCTGAGGCGCTGGGTGTTCCTGTCGTGATCCACGATGCCGCTCGGGCTCTGCTTGAACGCTACTATGCCGACAAGGGCGGCCTCAATGAAGGTCGCTTGCGGATGGCGCGAGTCCCTGAGGGAGCCGAGCTGATCCCGAATCGCATGTCTGGCGCCCCAGGCATTCGGCGTGGCAATGTAATCCTGATGGCGGGCGTACCGCATATCGCCGCCGGCATGCTCGATGCCCTGACCGGAAAGCTGGAGGGCGGCGCGCCCTTGCTCAGCGAGACGATTGGCTGCTGGATTGCTGAGAGCGAAGTTGCGCATCTTCTTAGCGAGGTCGAAGACGCGCATGAGAACTGCCAGATCGGCTCCTATCCCTTCTTCCGCGAAGGCAAGGTCGGTGCAAACTTTGTGATCCGCTCGACCAGCGAAGAAGATTTGCGCAGCTGTGTCGACAGCCTGACCGACGGGTTGGCAACCAGCGGTTACGACTTCACGCCGGGTGGGATCTGACGGACTAAACACCTCACCTTAACTCTTCGGCGTTACCATCGCTGGCGCGATGACCCACGCTTATATCACGATTGATACCGAGTATTCCTCAGGCCTGTTCCAGGGTTTCGATGAGGACAGCCGGCTCGACAATTTCCGTCGGTCGATTGCCTGCGTCACGCCCGACGGTCCGGCCGGCATCACGCACAAGCTCGCGCTGTTCAAACGCCACGGAATACGAGCGGTGTTCTTTGTCGACCCAATGCCAGCGATGGTCTGGGGCCAAAGCGCGGTCGATGATATCGTCTGGCCAATCCTGGAGGCAGGTCAGGACGTTCAACTTCACTGCCACACAGAGTGGCTGGAGCTGGCTGGCGACAATGCGGTGCTTAAAGGCAAGGCCGGCGGCAACATCAAGGACTTTGCATTCGAAGATCAATGTCGTCTGCTGGAATACTCACGGGACGTCTTGGTCAAAGCCGGCGCTCCCAATCCAGTGGCCTTCCGGGCCGGGAATTACGGCGCAAATGATGACACTCTGCGCGCTCTGGCCGAGATTGGGATCCGCTATGACAGCAGCCATGCGCCTGGCCTGGTTGGCATAGGACAATGCGAGATTGCGCTTGGTCAGGGAGACCGCACCCCGCTGTTGTACGAGGGTGTGATCGAGCTCCCGATCGGATGCATTGGCACCATGAATGGCGGCCTGCGTCATGCTCAGATCACCGCGCTCTCGCTCGATGAGATGGTCGCTGCGATCGAGCATGCCCGCGATACCGAGCAAGCTGCCTTCATCCTCGTCACACACAGTTTTGAGCTGATCAATCGATCGACCCTGGCGGTCAACCGGGTTGTCCGCGCGCGCTTTGAAGGCCTGTGCAAGGCCCTCAGCTCCATGCGGAGTGTGAAGACCGGCAACTTCGTGGACACAGCCCCCCTGCAAGGTGGCCCGCGGAGCCTCAAAGCTCCCGAACCCTTGCCTGCAAATGTGCTGAGAACCGGGCGCCGTTTGGCCGAGCAAGTCGTGTCCAACACGCTCTATGGAGCGCTCTGATGAACGCGCCGACCAGCATTGACTTCACGGTCGGATCGCGCCGGCTTGCTGCAGTCGAGCGTGACCTTGCGACATGGTCGTTCTCGCTGGAGCAAGCGCTGCGACACTCGACCGAGCTTGTCGCGTCTCCCTCTGGTGCTGATGGCTTGAGGGTACTGTCCGCCCCGCTCGACGCGCTGACCAGTATTCGCGCGCGCTTCCCCAATCACCTTATCGGTGGCCGCCAAGACTATCGCCGGCATTACATCGACATGAGCGGCTCTTACGAGGACTACCTCGGCTGCTTCTCGGGCAAGACCCGCTCCACCCTGCGGCGCAAACAGCGCAAACTCGCCAAGGAGCTGGGCGATGCTTACACGATCAGCGAGCATCGCACGCCATCCGAGATCGAGGCCTTTCTCGACGCGGCGCTTCCACTCTCAGCCAAGACCTATCAAGCGCGACTGCTTGATGCCGGTCTGCCCGAAACCGAAGCTGCACGAACCAAAATGCTGCAGGCTGCAGAGGCTGATCAGATGCGTTGCTATCTGCTCCACTCCGCCGAGGGTCCGATTGCCTATCTCTCGTTGCCGATCGTCGGCGAAACTCTGGTCTATGCCCATCTCGGCTACGATCCTGACTGGGCCAAGCTTTCCCCCGGTACTGTCCTGCAGATGGAGGCATTGGAGCGTCTGTTTGCCGAGCAGCGCTTCCGCTATTTCGATTTCACAGAGGGCGAAGGTGCCCACAAGGCGATGTTCGGAACCGACAGCGTCGAATGCTGCAGCTTCGTCCTGCTCGAACCGACTATGGCCAATCGGGCCTTGCTGTCAGCCCGCTCTGGTTTCGACGACCTGATTGCGCTTTCAAAGAGCCTGGCCGAGAAGAGCGGAGCGCTCGGCAAGGTCCGCTCGGCCTTGCGCAGCTAGAGCGCTTCGCTCCAGAAGTTCAGCATGTCCTCGCGGAACAGGTCGGCCTGATCGTCCTTTGAACCAAGCGAAGCACCGGTCACCAGAAAACCCTCACGCGCGGCGCGCGCCATAAAGTCGAGATCGGTCCCGGCAGGATTGCTCTCGCCCGTGATCACATCAATGAAAGCGCCCTCGTCATCAATATAGACCGTCGGCGCGTGCGGCGCGACCGCGGCATCGGGAAAGTCTTCGATCCCTTGCCTGCGATCAAAACTGTGCTCAGCATTTTCGAACAGCCGGAAGCTAACGTCACCGCCTGCCAATCGGATCGCCTGCGCATAGCCCTGCATCTGCTGCGGCGAGCACCAATTGTCCTGCTCGCCGATCACGATCCGCATCCTTGTGTCACCGATATCGGGGTTGAGGAATTGCTGCCCGCCCCATGGATAAACGCCATAGACCGCGCGGATTGTTTCACCCGCTTGGAGCACGCTGCTCCGCATCGCCATCATGCTCGCCTGCACCACCGCCGAGCCGCCACGGCTGTGCCCCTGCAAGCCGATCCGCGCCTCATCAATTTCTGGTCGACTGGCCAACGCCTTGACCGCCGCGATTGCGTCATATGCACTGGCCGCGAACGAGAACTGCGTCTGATTGGCAAAGGTCGAGGTGACGCTGCGCGCGCCAAACGGATCTAGGATGAAGGCGGCATAGCCGGCCTCGCATAGGGTCTCGGTGTGCATCAGATGCGATTCCGCCACACCGACACTGCCCGGCACAACGATCACCGTCGGAAGCGGCGATCCATCATGGTCTGGCGGCAGGAACAGCTTTCCGTCGATCGTGATGGAGGGGAAGTCAGCCCCGGTGATCACCTCATGAAAGTTCGCCGGATTGGCGCTCTCAATCTCGATCACTTCGCCGACAGCGCCATTGGCGAATGTGATTGTCTGATCCAGAAACCGCGTGTCCATAAATCCCCTCCCAGAGTTTACTCCCAAATGACAAAGGGCCGGGAGATTGCTCTCCCAGCCCCTTATGTCTGCTTTCCCAATTAGGAAAGATATGAGGTGACCCAAACGGTTCCGCAGGAACCGCAAGGCCGACTGGCCGTCGCGCCCACTGGCGCGGAAGCCTAAGGGGCCGGATGGCCCCGCCGGCGCTTGAGGCCAAACAGATTACGCCCCTTCGACCTCGCTGAAGTCGATCTTCAAACCTGGGCCCATGCTCGAGGTCAGCGAGACCTTCTTTACATACTTGCCCTTGGCGCCTGACGGCTTGGCTTTCACCACAGCGTCAGTGATCGCTTTGAAGTTGGCTTTGAGGTCTTCGTCCTTGAACGACAGCTTGCCGATGCCTGAGTGGATGATGCCCATCTTCTCGACGCGGAACTCGACCTGGCCGCCCTTGGCGTCCTTTACGGCCTGCTCAACATTCGGAGTCACCGTGCCGAGCTTCGGGTTTGGCATCAGGCCCTTCGGTCCGAGCAGCTTACCGAGACGGCCGACAACGCCCATCATGTCCGGCGTAGCAATCACGCGGTCGTAGTCGAGATTGCCGTTCTGCATGTCTTCCATCAGGTCTTCTGCGCCAACCTTGTCAGCGCCAGCGGCGGTCGCCTTTTCGGCATTGTCGCCCTTGGCGAAGACCGCGACCTTGACGTCTTTACCGGTTCCAGCTGGGAGCGAAATCATGCCGCGAACCATCTGGTCAGCGTGACGCGGGTCAACACCGAGGTTCATCGACACTTCGACGGTCTCGTCGAATTTTGCTTTGTGCTCGCGCAAAGTCGCGATGGCTTCGTCAACGCTGTAGAGCTTCTCGCGATCGAGTTCTGCGACAGCTTTTTGCTTCTTGGTCAGTTTCGCCATTGTCTTAGCCCTCCACCACTTCAAGGCCCATCGAACGGGCAGAGCCTTCGATGATCTTCATGGCCGCTTCGACGTCATTCGCGTTGAGGTCCTTCATCTTGGCCTCAGCGATTTCCTTGAGCTGGCTCTGCTTGATCGAGCCGGCAGAAACCTTGCCTGGCTCTTTCGAACCCGACTTGAGCTTGACCGCCTTCTTGATGAGGTAAGACGCTGGCGGGCTCTTGAAGGTGAAGGTGAACGAACGGTCCGCGTAAACGGTGATCGTGGTCGGGATCGGAGCGTTCTTTTCAAGGTCCTGCGTGGCAGCGTTGAACGCCTTACAGAATTCCATGATGTTGACGCCGCGCTGACCCAGAGCCGGGCCGATCGGCGGTGACGGGTTTGCGGTGCCCGCCGGCACTTGCAGCTTGATATAGCCTTCGATTTTCTTGGCCATGAGGCCTTCCTTTCGCACTGTCGAACGCGGCCCCAAAACGAAGCCAAAGCGCTCTCATGTTAAGCGGTCCCACGGATCGGCTGACGCCTCACCTCCCGCACGGATTTCCCGAAGCGAACTTCGCGAAGGCGCGCACATAGCGATTCCGGGGGCGAAAGCAAGCGATTTACTTTCGGGGCGCAAGGCGAAATCCTACAGGATGGAACACATGGAACAGGGTTATTGCGGGAGAAATCGGGCGCCCTCAGGCCCCTGCGTTCTCCCGCGCTTTGCGCGCGGCGATAAAGCTCCGTACGAAGGCGATTAGCGCGACCAGGCTCGCCAGCGACATCGCTCCGACACGGAATATCGCCAGTGGGTCTCCACGCGAAATCGACCCGGCCAGCGGCATGAACAGCGCGAGGAAGATCAACAGAGCAACAACCACCGCAATATGCGCCACCAGTTTGTTCTCTGCTTTGACGCCGGGCTGACACAGCAACAGGATCAGGCCAGCCGCAGCTGGTATCAGCATGGTTGGGGAGGGGGTATCGGATGCAATGTAGGACCAGCCAGACATAGCGACCAAGACGATACCGGCAATCAGATTGGCTAAGGGTGCGCTGGGCATTGGGTTTCTCGTGTTGGGAAAGGGATCTGACCGAACAATCCGTCAGTCACTGTTCCGATCCCTAGCGGCGCAGGCGCGTTTAGGAAATGTCCGCTGAACCTACCCCTCCACCAGTTCGTTCACGAGTGCGTTGAAAGCCTCAAGCGCGCCTTCGAACCGACCGAAATTGAGCTCGCTATTGGCGCCTGAAGCCAGCCCGCGCTGGATCCCCTCGCCGATCTCGAAATCCTCGCGCAGAGTGGTCATGGTGATCGCGTGATTGCGCTCCCAATAGGCCTGCCCCTTACCCTCGCCATAGGGTCCTGAGCGCGGGACCATGGTCGCCAGCCGCAGCTCGGTCTTGCCCGCGGAAAGCGGGGTCGAGCGGATCCAGATCAGATGGTCCTGCTGGACCAGCATCTGGCTGGTCGGGAACATCGTGTAGATCACATTGGCGTGATCGCGCAGGCGCCATTGGTCCTGTGGCAGATCGGGGAAGACCTCGCTCATGCTGGCGCGCGGCAGGACCGAGCGCATGTGCGAGCCGAAACATTGATAGCTCGACAGATTGTCTTCGAAATAGGGCCCGATCGTATCGCGGTGAGCGATCTTGAAGTGATAGGATTCGATCCCGCCTTCGATCAGGATCTTCCAATTGGCATCGCAGATGATCGTGTCTTCAACCGCGATGTCGAGCGCGGCGATATCAAGCTCAGCCAGTTCCTCCGCCATTTCGTCGAGATAACCCTCGAGCGGAGCCTCAAGCCCGACTGTCGGCACCACCCAGATAAAGCCGAAGGCCTGCTTGCACGGCAGCGCGGTCAAGCCGAAGTCGCTCTTTTCCCGGCCCGGAAAGCCCTCTTTGAAATGCGGCGCGGCGAGCAGCTTGCCGGCGGAGGAATAGGTCCAGGCATGATAGGGGCAGGAGAATTTGTGCTGGCAGCCGCTCTCCTCGGCCACCAGCTGCGCGCCGCGATGGCGGCACACATTGAGGAAAGCGCGGATATCGCCCTGCTTGTCGCGGGTCAGCAGGATCGGCTGACCGAACAGCTCACGCCGCATGAAGGACCCCGCTTCGGGCAGCTCGCTGACATGCGCCACTGCATGGGGCTGGCGCATAGACAGCTTCTCGCGCTCCAGCACGAAGCGGTCTTCCGAGAGATAGTGGCTGACCGGGCTGGTCGTGGCTGTCTCGTCGAGAAAGTGCGTGCCATGCGCTTTGAGCGCCAGCAGCTCTTCCGCCAATGCCACTTCGGTGTCGTGCTTCATCCGAATCCTCTCCAAGACTCCTTACCGATCGGTAGGTATTTGACTTACCACTTGGTAAGTGTCAAGTCTTGGGTATGACCACCACAACTCGCAGCCAATTGCTCACCACCGCGCGCAGCCTGTTTGCCGAGCGCGGGTTTGACGGGGTCAGCATCGCCCAGATCGCCAAGGAATTGAACGTGACCAAGCAGGCGCTGCTGCATCACTTTGGCAGCAAGGAAAAACTCTACGGCGAGGTTCTGCGCGGGATTTCAGAAGAGTTCGAAGCGCAGCGAAAAGCGCTCAAGCTCGATGGGCTGGAGCCCAAGGCCGCACTATCACTCTATCTGCTCAGCATGCTACCCCGCAATGCTGCCGAGACCGAGCGGACAAGGCTGCTGATGCGCGAATTGCTCGACAATCAGCGCCGGGCCGAAAGCGCCAAGAATTGGTATCTCGCTGACTTCCTCGACACGCTGATCGGCATGGTGCTGGCGCTGCCCAGCTGGGGTCAGGCACGCCCGATGCAAGCACTGGCCTTGGCCTATCAATTGCTCGGCGCGATCAATTATTACGCCGTCTCGGGACCGACCCTCGGCGCGATCTTTGGCGAAAAGGATGCCGAGCGACTGGCGCAAGAGTTCCGTCCCCAGCTCGAAGCCTTGCTCGAAACGGCCCTGTCACAGAGCGCTGCTGGAACCCGGCAAGAGGCCTCAGGTTGAGGTGAATTTGCTACAAGACACCTCGCAATTTCTCCCCTAGTCTGAAGCACTAAGGCAAGAGCAGAGAGGGGCAGGCATGCCATCACCTGAGCAATTCTTTGGATGGGCCGGCCAGGCAGCCATGTTGGGTTGGCTGATCCTGATCTTGGTGCCGCGGCGCCTGCCCTATGACCTTGGCGCCAAGCTGATTTGGCTCCCGCGCTTCATCATCCCGTTCGGGCTTTCGCTGCTCTATGCGGGCCTGGCGATGGCACATATCGCCACAGTTGAGGGCGGCGGGTTCGGCTCGCTGGCAGAGGTCAAGACACTGCTCTCCGATGATTGGGCGCTGCTCGCGGGCTGGGTGCATTACCTTGCCTTCGACCTTTTCATCGGAGGATGGATCGCGGTGAAGGCCGATGAGGTCGGGATCAGTCGGGTCATCCAGGCGCCGATCCTGCTGGCGACCTTTTTGGCCGGACCGCTAGGGCTCGCGCTGTTCCTGGCAATGCGAGTCTTCTATCGCCGCAAAAGTGAGACAGAGCTGACGGAGGTGGCCGGATGAGCAAGCCTCGCACCCCACAATGGATGGCGCTGACGACACGGCTCGATGATGACTTCATCACCCGTCTCAACCTGACGCTGACTGCTTTTCTTATCGGCAGCTTCTTTGTCTTCATTCCGGCATGGCTGCTCGACACGCGCATACTGGACAGCGCCGCGATCTGGACGAAGCCGCAAAAGTTCAACGTCTCACTGGCATTGCATTTCGCCACCCTCGCCGTGCTGGTGCAGCTGGTCCCGCGAGAGGTCCGCACCGGGCCGATCATCGTGCTGTTCAGCTACCTCGCGGCATTATCGCTCGTGCTCGAATATGGCTGGGTCGCGTTCCAGGCTGCACGCGGGAGGCGCTCGCATTACAATCTCGACACTCAATTCGAAGCGCTGATGTATGCCGCCATGGGCATCGGCGCGGTGCTGCTGATCGCGATTGCGATGGCCCTGGCAATTCAAATCTGGCGCAAGGGTGACCGATCTCGCCCTGGACTGGAATGGGGCGCGATAATTGGCCTCTCATTGGGCTTTGTCACCACGCTGATCTTCGCCAGCTATATGTCGAGCACCGGGCGCTATGTCGGCGCTCCGCTCGAGGGTGGCGGCGCGACCGTGCCCTTCTTTGGCTGGAGTCGCGAATATGGCGATCTGCGTCCAGCGCACTTTGTCAGCCTGCATCTGATGCAGACGGTGCCACTGGCCGGCTGGATCGCTGACCGGCAGGGATGGAACTGGAAGATCATCGTTCCGGCAGTCGCGATCCTGCAGACCGGCTTGGCGACACTGCTGTTTATTCAGGCGCGCGCCGGACAACCATTCTGGCCGGTTTGACCGCTAAAAATTCGCGGCGACCGGGCGAACTCCATTTGCGGTTCATCGATTGAGTCTGCTGAGGTTCAGCGTGCTATGCTAAACCACGATCATGGACTTTTTTCGACCCAAATCCGCCGTCATGGCCGCGACTCTGCTTGCGCTGACCACTCCTTTGATGCCCGCTGCTGCGCAGCAAGCCGCCAACACGGATGCCGAGCAAAATATGCGCATCCCTGAACTGCCGCCGGCATATTTCGATGAGACATTGGCCATTGGCGGCGATGAGATCGACGCCCGCAAGGCGCGCAGCCGGATGACTGTGGAAGTGCAAATCAATGAAACCGGGCCGCATCGTTTCGTCGTTGACAGCGGCGCGGACACGTCGGTTATCGGCACACGGCTTGCCGGAAGGCTCGGGCTGCCAGACGCTGATCGGGTTATGCTTCATGCTATGACCGAAAGCACAGTGGTCGACCGGGTGGAAGTCGACACGCTGCAGCTGGGGCCCTCGATGTTCTCGGCCTTGGATCTGCCGGTGCTCGATGAATACGACATCGGTGGCGACGGGATGATCGGCCTCGACGCGCTAGTTGAGAAGCGGTTGATGATGGATTTTGAGAAGCGGGTCATCACGGTTGATGACAGCTTCGATAGGGACCGCAGCGCAAGCCTCGGCCGCGGCGAAATCATCGTCACCGGACGGTTGCAGCGCGGCCAGCTGATCCTGACCGAAGTCAAAGCCGAGAATCAACGCATCGATGCAGTGGTCGACACCGGTACCGAGATCACAATCGGCAACTCCAAAATGCGCGAGCTGCTGTTCAAGCGGAAACCGAAGGATACCACTGAGGCCGAAATTTTCGGCGTGACCGGAGCGAAAGCAATCGTCGAGATTGCGGTCATCAAGCGCTTGCGTCTGGGCCCGGTGCTGCTTCGCAATGTCCCGATCGCCTTTGCTGACGTTCCTCCGTTTGAGGTCTTCGGGATCAACGACAAGCCGTCATTGCTGCTGGGCACCGATGTCCTGGAAAATTTTCGCCGGGTTTCGCTCGACTTTGGCGAGCGCAAGGTGCGGTTTCAGCTGAGGAAATGCAAATCGCGATTGGTCTCGTTCCGAACAACGGCCGGGATCGCCACCCGGATTGGCACCGATACCGATAGCGCCTGCCTCAGGTGAGGGCCTCGCCGCTTGCCACAAGCTCGTGGCGCGGGACCTTCATGCCCTTGGTTCGGCTGGTCAGGTGGAAGTTCCTGCACAGTTCGCAGCGATAGGCGCGCAGCTTGAAAGGCGCCCTGCGGGCCGCCGCCTCAGCCTGCTCACGCGAGGAATAGCGTTTCTTTCGTCGACAGATGCCTGGGCGGGTCTTCATGGGGCTTCACCGATTGGCCAAGCCCTCCGCAAGCTTACTTGACCAGCTCGACCTGTTCGAAGTCGAGCTCGACCGGAGTTGCCCGACCGAAGATAGAAACCGAAACCTTGACCTTCGACTTGTCGAAGTCGAGCTCTTCAACCACGCCGTTGAAGCTCGCAAACGGACCGTCGAGCACCTTGATCTGATCGCCAATTTCGTAATCGACGCTGATCTGCTGCTTGGGAGCGGCCTTGGCCTCTTCGACTCCGCCGAAGTAGCGCGCAGCTTCTTTCTCGCTGATCGGCTGTGGCTTGTTGTTGGTGCCGAGAAAGCCGGTCACTTTCGGGGTGTTCTTGACCAAGTGATAGACGTCATCGGTCATCTTGAGCTTGGCGAGGACATAGCCAGGCATGAACTTGCGTTCGACCTGAACCTTCTTGCCGCGCTTCACCTCGGTGACCGTCTCAGTCGGAACCTCGACTTCTTCCACCGCTTCGGACAGGCCCAAACGATCAGCCTCGGCAAGGATTGCTTCCTTCACCTTGTTCTCGAAGCCCGAGTAAGCGTGGATGATGTACCAGCGAGCCATATTCTATCCCTGAAACTTGTGTGTCGTTGAAAGCGGCGCGCTCAGACGAGCGACAGCAGCCAGCTCACAATCGCGTTGAAAACGGTGTCGATCCCCAGGAAGAACAGCGACATCAGCACCATCATGATGAACACGAAGATGCCGGTCCGAATGGTTTCCTCACGCGTCGGCCAAACCACTTTGCTGGTTTCGCTGCGCACCTGATTCACGAATTCGGCGGGCGATGTTTTGCGCTTTTTCTCTTCGGCCATGGTAGCCAGTCCTTCACACGATCGTTTGCGGCATTCCGCCATTGGCTTTGAGGTAGGTCTCCGCGCCGCCCCGAACAAGGTCCGGGAGGGGCGAAAGCTGTACCAATGTCGGAAGACGGCTTTGCATTTAGGCTTGGCCCGAAACAAAAGCAAGCCGGTTGAGGGCAGCATTCTCATGTTGTTGGAGCATCAGCCACGCGCTCCCTCCAGAAACCAAACCCAACAAAACACTGGTCAAGGGCGGAGGGCCGCTTTAGCGTGCGTGGCTTACACATTGGTCGCGAGCAATTAGGGGATTTCCAGCACATGGCAGCACCAGATACCGGATCGGTGAGTTTCGCCGATCAAGTGGTCAACGTTTCCGATTTCATTTGGGGTGGAACCTGGAACGGTGCCGAAGTCATCCCTTTCCCGCCAATGGTGATTATCCTGCTGGGGATCGGCCTCTACATCATGGCCGGCCTCAAGTTTTATCCGTTGCGCAATCTTGGCAGTGCCTTCGCGGGTCTGTTCAAGAGCCGCAAGAGCGAAGGCGATGGTGAGATTTCGCCCTTTGCCGCCCTCTCAACCGCGCTCTCAGGCCAGGTTGGAACCGGCAACCTCGCCGGTGTCGCGACCGCGCTGGCACTGGGTGGACCGGGTGCGATCTTCTGGATGTGGGTTACCGCGCTGATCGGCATGGCGCTGGCCTTTGCTGAAGGTTCGCTGGCGATCCGCTATCGTGAAAAGACCTCCGACGGGGTCTATCGCGGCGGTCCGATGACCTACATCATGATGGGGCTCGGACCGAAATGGACCTGGCTCGCGATCCTGTTCTGCTTGGGCACGCTGTTCTCGGCGATGATCACCGGTAACTCGATCCAGGCCAATGCGGTCGCTGATGGCCTCAATGAGCTGTTCGGAATCGAGGAATACATCGGCGGTGCGCTGGTCGCGGTGGCGGTGTTCATCGTGATTATTGGCGGCATCAAATCGATCGGCAGCGTGGCAGAAAAGGTGATCCCGTTCATGGCGGGCGCTTACATCATCATGGCTCTGCTGGCCCTGATCCTCAACATTGGTGACTTGCCAGCCACGTTCGGGCTGATCTTCTATTCGGCCTTCAACCCGACAGCGGCGACCGGCGGCTTTGCGGGCGCGCTGATCATCATCGCGATCCGGGCCGGTGTGGCGCGCGGCCTGTTCTCGAACGAGGCCGGTCAGGGCTCGACCCCGATCGCGCACGCTGTCGCGCAGACCAATGATCCAGAGCAGCAAGGCCGGATGGCGATGCTCGGCTGTTTCATCGACACCGTCGTGATCTGCACCATGACCGCTCTGGTGATCCTGACGGTCCAGGGCGATTTCACAGGCGGCGGCCAATCAGTGGCGCATGCCTGGGAAAGCGATCTGCGCGGCTTTGCCATGACCAGCGGCGCTTTTGCGGCAGCCTTCCCGGTTCAGATTGCCGGGATTGCGATCGGCACTCTGGTGGCCAGCCTTGCGCTGATCTTCTTCGTGTTCACCACGCTGCTGACATGGAGCTATTACGGTGAGCGGGCGATCACCTTCATCTACGATCGTATCCCGGGATCGACCCGCGGCGGAGAAAAGATCCTCCACATGATCTGGCGGGTGCTGTGGTGCGTGGTGATCTACATCGGCGCCAGCGCTGATCTGACCACCGTCTGGCGGATGGGCGATATCTCGAACGCTGCGATGGCGCTGCCCAACCTGCTGGCGCTGCTGCTGCTATCAGGCGTGGTGTTCAAGCTGGCTCAGGGTCAGAAGGATGCGGGCAAGACCTTCACCGCTGATACGCCGGAAGAGCCCAACGAATACTAAGACCCTCTGCCTCAGGAGCAGCCCGTAGGTAGCAATACGGACTGCTCCGAAGGCGGATCATCAGTCACTTCTGTGTCTCATCTGCGGCTCGCACGAAGCGCGCAGATCGAAGGAGGTGACTATGGCAATTCGCAGGCTGATGACGCTGGCCGGAACGCTGGCTCTGGGAGTAGGCGTGTCGAGCGCTCCCGCACTGGCGGACGACAATGATGAGTATGTCCGTTACATCGCGCTCTACAATTGGGGCGGCTACAATATCGATCCGGTCATCCTGAAGTGGAAACGCGACGGCAAAGTCTATGACAAGAAGATGGGCGCCAAGATCGGCAAAGGTGAGCTGATCTGCATCGACCTGACCAAGATCGATGACATCGAGGAAGGCGACCAAGTCTGGGTCGTCGCCAAGATCGAAGCCGGCGAAACCGAAAGCTGCAAGAAGGACCGCAAGCGGCTGTTCGATCCCGACACCAAGGAAATGTGGGATCTCGAAATGGGCGGGACCACCTTCAACAACAATCGCTGCCAGAATTCCAACGGCGATTACTCGGCCAGCGATACCCAGAAGGGCAATTCCACCGACTGCCTTGGCATCTACTGAGTTTGCCGTGAGAGGCCGGTTCGTAAGCAAAAGCGGCAGGCGAACCGGGCGCCGATCGGTTCTAAGACGCCCCCATGAGCTTAGAACTGATCGGCATGCCGCTGTCGCCCTTCGTCAAGAAGTGCGAATTGGTCCTTCACGAAAAGGGCCTGACCTTCTCCTATCGGCAGGTCTCTCCGCTGATCGAGCAGGAGATATATCTCGAGCACAATCCGCTCGGCAAAATGCCGGTGTTGCGCGATGGCGAATTCGTCCTGCCCGACAGCTCAGCGATCTGCGCCTATCTCGACGCGCGCAATCCCGAGCCGCCACTGCTGCCAAGCGATGCCAAGGGCCGAGCCTGGGTATTGTGGCTGGAGGAATATTCCGACAGCGCTCTGCTGCATCTGTGCGCAGGCCTGTTCCGTTTTCGCTTCATCGGACCGCGGCTGATGGGTCTGCCAGTCGATGAGGACGGTGCACAGCAGCTGCTCACGGAGGATATGCCGCCCAAATTCGACTATCTCGAATCGCAGCTGGCTGACGGCCGCGACTATCTGTGGGACGGAGGCTACAGCCTCGCCGATGCCGCGGTGGCGGGGCAGCTGTGCATGTTCAAACTGGCGGGGGAACAGATCGATGCCAGCCGCTGGCCCAAGCTGGCAGCGTGGGATGCGCGGATGCAAGCGCGCCCGGCGTTTCAGGCTTGCCTCGCCGAAGAGCAACGCTTCTTCGAGATCTGGCAGAATTCCGACACGTTCAAGCCCGCCGATGGCGAAGCCGCCGCGCAGCAGTTGGGGATGGATAAAGAGTAGTGGTTAGAGCCGCGTTTGGCGTTTGCTTGAGCGGTCCGGTTAGGAGGCAGTAGCGGACATGGGTAAGAGAGGCGTTTATTCCTCCGTCACGCTCTGACTGTCTTTGCCCTCTTCGACCCGCCTTTTCAGCGCTTCGTTCACACTGGCATAAGCAGGTTCAACCCAACTTGAATCCCAGAAGTACATGTAGAAGCCTTGGTCCACCTCGTGCTGGATCACGCGCGTTCCGCCGTTCTCAGGCTCCAGATAGTAGTTGTGATCAAAGGTTATAACGCCGGGGATGCCCCCGCCCTGGTTGATCCGTTTGAGCGGCTCGATGGCTTTGACTGTCGCGCTCATGGTGACCGCGTCCTTACCCGGCTCGACAACCTGATTGGCGAGGCTCGCCCCGGCTTCGAACGTCCCGTCGACCTCGACGAAAACCGGGTTCCATTCCGGATATTTTTCGGTGTCCATAAGTACCGCCCAGACCTCCTCGGGCGGGGCGTCGATCACTATTTCGGTGTGCATCACCGTTCGGCTATTGACGAACAGCGCGGCAAGTAAACCAAACGTACCCACCGTGATCCAGAGCCATTTGTTGGAAAGCAGTGTCATCGTATCCTCCATCGCCATCTCAAACGTGCTTGCCGAACCACTCGAGGATTCTCTCGGGGTTTTCTCCGATCCAGTCATAGGCGGCCGCCCGGTTAGCAAAGGCCGCCTTTTGCTTGGGCAGATCCAACCAGAGCATCTCTTTCTCGACGGTCAGGCTGTTGTAGTAAGTCGCGATGAAATCTTCATCGAGATAGGCGTCGTTGCGGTTCTGAATCACCAACGTGGGCACGGCGATATCCTTGGCGTGGGGCAGCCAGCTTGAGGTGTTGAAGTCCATACCGGTGCGCCTTTCAATCGCCTTGTCACCACTGCGACGAAGGAAGCCGGGAAGGCCAAGCTTGTCGATAAAGTGACCGTAATCAAGCGGCTGGACGGCCACCATGGCCTTGATTTGGTGGTACGACTTCAGCCCGTTTTCCAGGCCGTAAGCCTCCGCCGTCGACCCTTGGCCCATGCAGATGCTGAGCAGACCGATATTGGCGGATTTGTACTCAGGGTGGGTTGTGATGAAATCGACGGCAGCGATTACATCGCGCGCTTCGTCCGTTCCCCAAGTAACCCAAGGCCTGGTGGGCGATACATCGCTCTCTCCATGGCCGCGCAGATCGTACATCAACACGGTGTATCCAGAGTCATTGAGGTATTTTGCCTGTCGCAAGAATTTGATGTCGCGGTCGTAGCCCTTCATCAAACCCTTGCCTTCCGTGGTCCAACCTGAGCGGCAGCATTGAACCCCGAAATGCGATTGGACGATGACCTTGTCGCTTGCGCCCTTGATGAGCCATCCGCGCAAAGTGACACCGTCGGCGGTGTCGAACTCGATGTTCTCGTAGTCCAAATCGTAGGCGGCTGGATCATCAAACAGCGGGGCCTGACCAGGCTTGATCATCATATCGGCGATCATGTTTCCAAGCATTGTGGGACTCCTTGATCGTCTGGTTCAACCTTGCGGGACCAGATAGCCTTTCATGAAACTGACGAAGTCTTCGCGGGTCTCGCCTTCGGCCATTTTGGCGGTAAGCATTCGAGCATCAGCTCCCGCTACATTGTGAACGGGCATGTCTTGCGTTGCGCAGGCAAAGATCATGTCGGCCACTTCCTGCGGGTCTTGCTGAGGGGAGTTCGAGACCAAGGATGCGAAGTGATTACGCAGTTTCTCCGACAGAGCGCGTAATTGCTCATCGCCCTCGTCGATGCGGACATCGACATTGGTATTGAACGCGGTCGTTCCGTATGCGCCCGGCGCGATGGTGTGAAAGCCGATACCGAGCGGTGTGTATTCAACCGCCAGCGCCTCGGTGAGCCCCTCAACCGCAAATTTCGACGAGGAATAGGCCGAGTTTCCGATCAGCCCCATAAGGCCCGCCATCGAGGTCACATTGATAACCCGGCCACTACCAGCGGCGCGCATGTGAGGCAGCACCGCTTGCGTCACCATCATCAGGCCAAAGACATTGGTCTCATAGAGGGCGCGCACCGATTCCATGCTCGACTGTTCAAACATCGAATTGCTTCCAAAGCCCGCATTGTTGACGAGCGCATCGATCGCGCCAAACCGCTCGATCGCGGTCGCCACCGCACTATCGATCGAGGCGGGATCGGTCACATCGAGCTTAGCCACGAACATTGTATCGCTCTCGATCAGTTCGGTTTCCTTCTCAGGCGAACGCATGGTCGCCACCACGTTCCACCCTTTGCTTTCAAAGAGCTGCGCGGCGAGTTTGCCGAAGCCGCTTGAGCACCCTGTGATCAGAACTGTCTTGGCCATGATGGACTTCCTCAGAATAGCATCTTAACAGAACTAGAATTCTAATTCTATTTATAGGTGTCGGTCTTGCCATGTCAACAAAATAGAATAAATATTCTGGTTATGGCGGCTGGCGCAGCTCTCTTGGAGGCTAAATGACTGATATCTCTCCCATCAATGATCTGAAGTGGTCACGTGAAGCGCAGCAAAAACGCGGCGGGAAGACGCAGATGGCACTGCTCGAAGCGACCGAATCGTTGATTCTGGAGACCGGAACAGACGGTTTTTCGATGCAGGATGTCGCCAAGCGCGCGGGATCGTCGATCGGTTCGCTATACCATCACTTCAAGGATAAGGACGCGCTGCTCAACGCCCTTTTCGCGCGAATGATCGTAGAGCTTGAGCAGACCTACACCGCTGCCCTTGCACCTGAGCGATGGGAGGGAGCAGGCGTGCTCGACATAATCCGTGGTTTCTCTCACGCGACGTTCCATCCGCGCGCCGAGACGCAGAACCCGCATCTCGCTATCAAACTCAGTGTGAATTCGGACCCCAAGCTGCGCAATCGCTATTCGGAAGCGCAAGCCTATTTCTATACCGGTCTCTACAACCTGCTGCGCAAAAGACGCAGCGAGATCGGCCACCCCGATCCCGACACAGCGATTGCCGTGATACTCGACCTGCTAGGTCCAATGTGGCGCGCCTGGCGCAGTCCAGAGGATCATGAAACGCTAATGTGTGGTGACAAACCTGACCAATTGGAGAGCGAGATTGTAACGCTAGCGGCAGCGTATCTTCGGATAGACATCAAATGATGGTGGGCGACTAGACACCTCGCAATCCTGAGAAGCGCGCAGGTAACAGAGGCCCTCTATCGGCACTCTTCGCCACAAATCCACGCTCAATACCGCCCGAGCAGCCTTTCCCACCAACTCGGCTCTTCCATCGGGCGCACTTTGCCATAGGCCAGCGCGCGCAGGCTAGGATCGGTGTAAGGGCGCGGATGGCTCCAAGCGTCAGGCGGTGATCCGCGATAGTGATGATAGCTCATAATCGTCTCCGGTCTGTGCATTGGCCCCGGGCATTCCCAGACCCAAGAGCTCGCACGAACCGGCTTCCCCGAAGCTGAATTCTCTGGTTAGCCTGCGTTCAGCTAAGCGGCCTGTGACGCTTCCTCGGCCGGTCCCATCAGGCGCGATTTGATCGCATGCTTCGCGCGCGTGTGCAGCAGCGCGAGTGAGGGGATCACCAGCATCAGTAGGCCTGTTCCGATCAACACCCCAAAGCCGAGGCTCGCGGACATCGGGATCAGGAATTGCGCCTGGCGGCTGGTTTCAAAAGTGATCGGGGCCACGCCGAGGAAGGTCGTGACAGCGGTCAGCATGATCGGGCGGAAGCGCGATTTGGCCGCGTCGACGATCGCCTCATCGGGCTCCATCCCGTTTCCGGTGTTCTCATTGTAGAAGTCGATCATCACCAGCGAGCCGTTGATGATCACCCCGGCGAGTGCCACCACACCAAAGATCGAGAGAATCCCAAGCGGGATGCCCAGCAAGGCATGCGCGAACAATGCGCCGATCAGGCCGAACGGGATCGCGGCCATGATCACCAGTGGCTGGGTGTAGGATTTGAACGGGATCGCCAACAAGCAATAGATCGCCACCAGCGCCAACAGGAACGCACTGCCCAGATCAGCGAAGCTTTCCTGCTGTTCTTCTTCCTCCCCGCCAAACTCATATTG
This sequence comes from Erythrobacter sp., assembly GCA_965229665.1. Classification (GTDB taxonomy): domain Bacteria; phylum Pseudomonadota; class Alphaproteobacteria; order Sphingomonadales; family Sphingomonadaceae; genus Erythrobacter. Next base: position 693,404 of record OZ245896.1, read on the forward strand.
CAGGGTCGGGAAGTCGGCGACGATCCCGGGCATGATCTCAGACTCGATAAAGGCGGTTGCCTCATTGCCGGTGATCGCATTCTCATTGACCTCAGCCGAGATGGTCACCGCGCGGCGTCCGTCTTCGCGGCGGATCGTCGCCGGAGCCTCGGTGAACTCAGCTTCGGCCAAAGCGGCCAGCGAAGTGAACCCACCGCCCGGAATGCGAATGCGGAATTGCTCGATATCCGCGACAGAATTGCGCTCGGCCTCAGGCAGCCGGACATAGACCCGAACATCCTGGCGGCCACGCTGGACCCGCACAGCCTCGGCCCCGAAAAAGGCACCACGCACCTGACCCGCGACATCCTCCAGTGTGATGCCGAGCGAGCGCGCCTCTGGCTTGAGCCGCAGCTCAATCTCCCGCATCCCGGCATCCTGATCGCTCTCAATGTCGAAGGTGCCATTGATCCGCGCAATGCCGGCCATGATCCGCTGGCGCGCTTCATCCAACACCTGGGGATCGGCGTCGAAGATTTGAACGTTGATGGCAGAGCCGAAGTTGACGTCATCGGACGTGATCGAGAGGCTCTTCACCTCTGGCAGTTCGCCGATCTCTTCGCGCCAGGCGGTTTCTATCTCACGCGCGCTGACCGGACGATCACTCGAGGTCGTCAGCGCAATCTGGACATCGGCCAGACTGGGCGAGGATTGGGTGCGCGTGCCCTGTGGACCACCTTGGCCAACAGCGCGTTGCCCCACGGTCGAATAGATCGCTTCGACAAAGGCTGGAGGGACGCCAGCCTCAAGCTCCTCCTCGCTGGAATAGCGCGCCAACACCCGATCGCCCGCTTCCCGGATCTTGAGCGCAACCCGCGCAGTCCGCTCAACCGTCGAGCCAGCGGGCATCTCGATCGAAGCCGAGATCACATCGCCTTCGATATCAGGGAAGAAGCTGGTCTTGATGATTCCGGCTGGAACCAGCGATGCCATGAAGATCAATAGGGCAACCGCAGCGGAGATCACCACAAACGGCGCTTTGACCGAGAATTGCAACGCCCGATCGAGCGGACCGTCGACAAAGCTTTTGAACCGGCGATCAACCGCGCCTTGAACCCGCTCAAAGAACTGCGCGACCGAGTTCTTAGCAACGGCCCCGGCAGCGGGCAGGTTGGACAAATGGTGCGGCAGGACCAACAGCGCCTCAACCAGTGAAAGTGCCAGAACCGCGACAACAACGATCGGGACGTCTGCCGAAATCTTGCCGATGGTGCCACCCACCGCCAGCACGGGCAGGACTGAGACCATGCTGGTCAGAACCGCGAAGATCACCGGCACTTTGACTCGTTGTGCTCCGGCAATCGCCGCGCCCAGCCCGCTTCGCCCGCGTTCTCGCTCAGCATAGATATTCTCGCCGACCACCACGGCGTCGTCGACCACCAGGCCGAGCGCGAGAATAAACCCGAACAGCGAGAACATGTTGATGCTCGACCCAACAGCGTCGAGCAGGAAAATCGCTCCGGTGAACACCGCACCGATCCCGACCGCACTCCAGAATGCGAGCCGTAGATCGAGGAACAGGGTCAGCGAGATCAGGACCAGGATCAGACCGAAAGCGGCGTTGCGCAGCAGCAAGCGATAGCGGTCCTCGAGGATTTGCGATTGGTCGTTCCAAACTGCGAAGTCGACACCCTGGGGCGGATCGTACTCCTCCGCGACGAAGGTCTTCACCGCCTCCGCCACATCGAGCACCCGCTCATCACTGGTGCGATAGACGTCAACAAAGGCAACCGGCTTGTCGTTGAATCGCGCGATCAGATCATTGTCTTCGAACCCATCATCGACCGTGGCGATATCACCCAGGCGTAACAGATCGCCCTGCTCGCTCGAGACGACAATAATGTCTTCGAAATCGGCCTGCTCATAGTTCTGGCCGACCGTGCGGATCCGCACTTCCTCGGTAGACGTGTCGAGGGATCCAGCCGAGCTGTCTAGGCTGTTGGAGCCGATGATCCGTGCGATGTCGGGCAGCGAAAGATTGAGCGCGCGCAGCTGCTCTTGCGGGACGTCCACATAGATCTGATAATCCCGCACCGAGCTGGTCTGGACATAGCTGACCTCGGGCAGGGCCGCGATCTGGTCTTCCAGTTTGAAAGCGGTCTCTTTCAAGGCACGCTCGGAGATATCGCCAAACAGCGCAATCCGCAGCACGACCGAGCGGGTGGTCAATTCGCGAATATCGGGTTCATCAGCCTCGGCTGGGAAGGTCTGGATCTGATCGACCTCAGCCTTCACTTCGTCCAGCGCGCCGGCGATATCAGTGCCTTCTTCGAGCTGGACGGTGACCGTACCCTGCCCCTCGGAAGAGGTTGAGGTGACCGTGTCGACCCCCTCAATCGCTTCGACCGCTTCCTCGATCCGCTGGACAATCGATTGCTCGATCTCTGCCGGCGTTGCGCCCGGATAGGAGACGCTCACCTGAACCCGATCGAGGCTGCTCTCGGGAAACACCTCCTGCACAATCCGGCCAAAGGCGATGATCCCGACGATGAACATCGCGATCATCAGCAGGTTGGAGGCAACCCCATTGCGCGCCATGAAGGCGATCATTCCGGTGCGATAACGCGCCCGGTCTTGGGGGTGGGCCGCCTCGCTCATTCGGCGGCAGCTCCGGCCACTCGCAGAGCCATTCCCTCAATCGGCGCGGTCAGACTGCTGACGATGATCTGTCCACCCTCATCGAGCGTATCGGTCGCAATATAAGCCAGCTCATCGCTGCGTTGGATCACCCGCACGGGCAGCACCCGAAGCTTACCATCACGCACCGCCCAGATCTCATTGCCGGGTCTCACCGCCAGCGCAGGGACCGCCGCATAGCTGGCCAGGCTCGCGCCTGTGATTTCGACATTGACGAAGGCCCCGAGCAGCAGCGGCGGCGCACGGTTGCCCGCCTCGCTCTCTCCGACCAGTTGCCCAGCGGTGAGCGGCGAAGGAACTCTAACAAAGACTTCGACATTGCGGGTGGTTGAATCGAGGATCGCGTTGGCGCGATCAACAAAGGCAGGCCAACGATATTGCTGACCGCCATAATCGTAGAACACGCTGGCGGGCACGCGCGAGCTGTTCGGGTCAAGCAAGCCAGGGATCAGCGCAGCCTCATCCGGTGTGAGCGACACTCTCACCTCATAGGCCGAGGTGGCAACAATCGACCCGAGCGCTTGGCCCGGCTGAACCAACGAGCCCACCGCCGCGTCTTCTTGGCGGACCAGGCCGCGGAACGGCGCGGTCACCCGCGTGCGGCTCAGCAAGAGCTGGGCATCGGCCAAGTTGGCCGCAGCACGCTCACGCGCGGCTTCGGCTGAGCGCAATTGCGGCTCACGCGTGGCCAAGACGCCCGAACCAGCGCCTCCGACATTGGCGTTGGAAGCGCTATCCTCCGTCACTTTCATCATATCGGGTGGCAGGATCTGCGAACCCTGCTGGTCACCAGCGGCGCCGTCTTCCCTCGCTGCAAAGCGCGCCAGCTCGTCGCGCGCAACGGCGACTTCTTCTTCAGCCTGGAGCACTGCAACATCCTGTGCAGCCACATCCGCCTGCGCCGCCCGCACCTGATTCTGGTAATCGCTTTGGTCGATCCGCAGCAGAGTCGATCCAGCGGCGACTACCCCACCTTCGCGGAACGCTGGATTTACGTAAGTCAGTCGACCGGAAACCTGCACTCCGACAGTGACCTCTTCGCGCGCTTGAACCGTGCCCGAGCCGAGCACCGGAATCGGGCCGGACGCCGCCTCCAGAGCGACAGCCTCGACCAATGGCACTTGCTCGACTCGCTCATCCTCTTCAGGCGCCGGGCGCAATTGCACCAGCAGGAACGCGATCAGCAAAGCTCCGCCAAGCAGCCCGAGCGACCAGATCAGCTGACGATTCATGGTGAGGGTTCTCCTGCTTGTGGTTCCATGGCGATGGGTGTCGGCGCATTTTCTTCCAGCCAGTCGCCGCCTAGCGCGCGATGCACGCCTAGCCGCGCTTGAGCCGTTGCGCGCGCCGCGCTCGAGAGATTGGTCTCGACCAGATAGACGGTCCGCAAAGCATCAAGGTACGACACATAGCTGCCAACACCCGAAGCGAACCGGCGGCGTTGCAGATCTAGCGAGGCTTCGGCCTCGTACAATTGCTTGGTGATCAAGAGATAGCGCGCGCGCTGCTCATCATAATCCGCAATCGCGCTATCAACCTCGCCATAGGCAGTCAGGACAGCGCGAGCATAGGCTGCGGCTTGTTGGTCGTAGACAGCTCGGGCGCTGCGGATATTCGCTGAAATGCGCCCGCCGTCGATGATCGGTGCAACAATCGACGCAGCCAGCGAGGTCGCCCAATTGCTCGCGAAATTGAAGGCCCCGCCAAGATCGCCGGCTTGGGTTCCATAGGACCCGCCCAGAGTCAGAGTGGGAAAACGTTCTGCACGTCGCGCTCCTATTCGCAATCGCGCCGCATCCAGCCGCGCCCAAGCAGCCGCCACATCTGGCCGCTGTTCCAACAGATCGGACGGCAACCCACTCGGCACTGGCTGAAACACAAGACGGGGGCGCAGATCCTGCTCGATCTGCTCGGTCAGCGCATTGGGATATGACCCAGTCAACAGCGCCAAACGCGCCTGCAATGCCACCAGTGCGCTTTCCAACTGCGGCAAAGACGCTTGGGTAGAGCGTAGGTCCTGGCGCACTTGATAGAGCTCAAAACTCTCCGCCAGGCCGCGTTGGAACCTCTCGTCAGTGCGCTCGGCACGGTCCTCGAGTGTTTCGATCGTCACGCGCGTCAAGTCAATCTGGCGACGCGTGTCGACCAGATCAAAATAGGCGGAGATCGTTTCTGCAGCAGCGGCCAGTTGGATCGCTTGTAGATCATACTCAGTCGCAACCGCATCTTGGCGAGCCGCAGCGAGGTCGCCTCGCGCTCGCCCAAACAAGTCAATCTCGTAGGAAGCGCCAAGGCTGAGCGTGTAGGCCTCGTTCTCCAGGCGATCTATCACACCACCGGCCAGATCGCTAAAAGCATTGCCGTCCAATGGTGTGCTGGTGCTGCTGGCATCGCCAGACAGGCTGACCGAAGGCAAAAGCGCGGATCGTGCCAATCGCGCCTGCGCACTGGCTTGCTCAACCCGCCCAGCAGCTTCGATCACATCGAGGTTATTGCTGAGAGCCCTGTCGACCAATTGGTTGAGTACGGGATCTTCAAACTGGCTCCACCACGCGGCCGGGGCATATTCGCCCGGGATCGCGGGCGCGCTGAACTGCTCTGGCATGGCGGCAACAACGGAAGGTTGCTCCACCTCGGGCGCCAAGGAAACACAGCCCGAGAGTCCAAGGGAGCCCAGCAGCGCAAGCGCCACGCGGGGCGCAAAGCGCGGCCCACCCTTGTCAGGCACGCAAAGCTGCTGTTGTGCAAAGATCAAGTGCGAACCTCATCAAGGGTTGAAGCCACCAGGGGACGATCCGTTCCCTAAACAGGTTGCTTTTTGCAATCCAGTCGCAAAGTGTATCACTGCTTGCGACACATGACTGACGAAATCATCCAGTCGAAAACTCAAGCTCGGTTCCGATCAGCCTTAACCGATTGCTCACCATTCTCGCCTATCCGAGCCTGGGGTAAAGAGGTTGTCCAATATGGAACAGGTACAGAATACCCAGAAGAGCACGTCCTCAGATCGGCGTGGCAAAGATCGTCGGACAAAGCAGATCACATTCGACGGCAATGATCGGCGTGTCGGTCAAAGGCGCTCGGGAACAGACCGCCGCAAGGTCACCCGTTCGTAAGCGCGCACTACCGCAAAATTTCCTGATCGAGAGACAATGGCTGCGGCGCTATGCACAGAGCAAAGCGCCAACAACATGAACTCTTCCGAATCGTCGGTCCTGCTTATGCAGTGCTGCGTCTGCCGTTACAGATCCTAGGCTTACCGAAGCGCCCAGTTGGGTCAGCGCAGCTCTCCGCCGGTCAGGTGAGGTGGATAGCAATGACACATTCGATACTAGGCAAGCGAGCGAGCGCCGCGTAAACTTTGTGGCGCCATGATGCAGCTCGCCCTCACCATCCAATCGAGCCTGTTTGAACCTGCCGCGGACTCGCCTCTCACCGATTCACTGAGCTGGATTCTGGACCTGCTGTTGGGAGGGCTCGCGATGGGATTGTGTGTGGTCGCGGTGGCTTTTGTCGGGCTGTTGGCGCTGACCGGCAGGCTGCCGCTGCGCCAGGGTGCGCGGGTGATACTGGGCTGCTTCCTGCTGCTAGGCGCGCCGGTTATCGCGGCGGGCCTGATGGCAGAGGCTCAGGAAGTGACTGATGCGCCCCGCGAGATCCCGATTCGGGAGACTGTAGAGCCGCCGCGGCAAGACCTCCCGCCTGCGAATTATGATCCCTATTCCGGGGCGTCCTTAAGGCGAGAATAGCCCTGCTGGCGGTGCTCTTACTTAGGAGAACAGGACCGATCGATCCGCGATGCTGCTCTCAACTTTTCCTTCGCTTCCATAAGGTCACAATTGCAATGCCTACAAAAACGGCGAGTACCGAAACTCCAACATAGGTCCATTTGTCAGCGCCCCGCGGACCAAAATGGAGGAACCATCCCAGCCCATAGGTGAGTATGACAAGAGTCAATATAGCCCACCTCGCCGGTCGCGCCTTCACCCTGTGCGATTCACTACGCCAAAGGCCAAACAGCTGACTGAGGCGCCGATAAGGACCAAATGCCATGTCTCATAGGCTCCCGTGCGGAGGAGCCCGATCAGCAAGGCGGCTTGCAAAAGCAAAGACACCGATACCCAGTTCTTAGTATTCATTTCCAGCATCTGTTCGCTGCGGTGTTACGCTTTGCGAACTTCTCCAATAAGCCGAGCAATATCTACTGAAGTGCGTATCACACCTATCTTTGCAACCTGCCTATCAGAAGGAAGTGGGAGGCCCATCTTTTCAAATGTGGCTACTATGATGTCCTCATCGAGTTCTTCTTCGGCAATGCCATAGAGATACTCCAATGGATCCGTAGCGGAGGGGCAGAACCCCTCAACACAAACATATTCCTCCAAGAAGCTGAAAATTATGCCAGCTGCCTCAGTTTCGCCTGTATGATCAGTGATTTGTTTGGCAAATTCCTCAAAAGTCCGTTGTGGTTCTTCCTCGAGCATACGGCGTTGCCGCAAGCTAAAGGGTAGATGAAGCAAGAGTTTCAAAATACGCATACTAGTTCGCTATAAAGGCGCAGTGGCCGATTGAGCCGTCATTCGCAGCAACGCCCTCGATACCTTTGGGTAACGTCGGAACAGAGAAGGATGGGCGTTCATCTATCGAAGCCAATACCATGCGGCAGGAACCAAGCTCAGAAAGACTGGCAAGAAATACCACTCATGATCGAACGCCCACCGCTTTGTTTGGGCCCGCCAAGTGACGCGAAGCAAGATTATGAAAACGAGGATCGTCCAAAAGGGACCAGATTGCTCCCATGCTGGTCCCAATCTCTCGACGACTTGGCCAAGTATGATGGCAATGCTCCCGAAACCAAAGACCAGGGCGAAGGATAAATGGCTCATCCAATTTGATGCCAGGCGCTCAAAGTAGTCCACGCGAGTCCTGCCATAGCGAGGTAATAGGGCAACCAGAGCCACTCGTTCCCAAAGGTCCATTGGCCGAACAGGGTCCATGCCCTCACACGTATGACGATCAACAGCGCTGCCAATCCCAAAAACATGGCGGAGCTGAGCTCAACAATGGAATGGTATAGTGCGAGGCCGATAAGTGTGATTGTTAGCAGAAAGGCTATGGCCCATGCGCGATCAGTCAAGTAGGGCACCGGTTCGCGACTATTCAACTGTTTCTCGTGTGTAACGCTCCCGAAGCCTTTTCACCACGTAGTCCGACGCGACGAGCGTAACCGGTGCGGCTCCGAAAAGGATCAACTGCGCGATGGACGACAGTTGGGCCTCTTCCACGTAGAGCACCGTGAATATCAGAATATAGGGGCTGACCATCAGCAGCCCTAAAACTCGCTCTGCCAGTCCGCCGCGAGAATTTTTCGATGTTGTCATAGTTTTAGCCACGCTAATCGGCAGCTCCTTTGTCCTTGCGTGAACCATGCGAATGCAACTCGGCTGAATCGGCCTCCGCTGCGTCAGCTTGACGACGAACGCGGACGGAAATCAGGAAAAAGATCAGTGTGAGAACCTGGGCGGTGACAAATCCGTGTTGGCCAGCATCCATCACCGTCAGCGCAAAGCCTAACACGACGCTGAAGAGCACAAAAAACTCCAGCCTCTTCAACCTCGTTGGGTAGTCCTTTTTCATTACCTGCATCCTAGGAGCCATTGAAACCCTCTCCGACCATTTGCAGACTTTCGATGTTTCAACGACGACGACCTACCTTCAGCGCGCCAGTTCGTACGCAATGAAATAGAAAGGCAATGGGTAGAAAACAGGCCAATGCCATTGCTGACTTGGTAAGATAGCCTTCCACGATTGACGGCAGCCAGAAGAAGTTGACCAACCCCACAAGAGCAATGATCGCACATACACGCGCAAGGTTCTTGAGGGTCATGCCCAAGGCGATGCGCAGTTTTGAAGTATAGATCCTCATCATGAAGAGCCGCTCGGTTTCACAAGGAGACCATCCCAAGCACCCCAGCAATCCTAGCTACTCTGAACCAGCATGAATGTTGAGACGGCCACTAGAAGCAATAGAGGAAGCGTTGCGAATGAGAGCAGATCTGTGAACGGCTTTTGCTTTTCAAATAGAGCCCGCCTTGCTTCTGAAGCGAAGAGACCCGCAGAACAGGCGATGAGTACCGACAGCCAGAAGTTGGCATAGGCAAGGTCTGCAAGAATGTAAGCAGACACTGCAACAAAAACCACTACTAGGTGTCTCATGTGATACACTCCGATCTCACTGACAGTTCGCCGATGACCTGTAGGCACTAAAGCCGTCATAAGCGGCGATACCCACGCTCCCGATAACCGTAGCCTGCGTTATCCTTCTGGCAGCTACCCTTATCAGTCTCTTGGCACCCTCTGTTCTCGAATTGTTTGGATAGATACGCTTCCCATCTATGTTTCCACCTGAGAAACGCTCATTTCGACTGTTATAGAGCTCAGCTGCTGATCCAACGGCTCCCCCTACGAGCGTTCCTTCTAGCACACCCCAACCAACATCAGCGAAACAGCTCCAGAACGTCGAGTCTGAGCCATTGTTTGTTGGCCTGCCTCGTTCAACGACTATTCGATCCGGTGTCGCGGCAGGCCCCGCTTGTGCCAGCGCTGGCAGCGCAGGGGCGCCCAATGCTGGAGGCGCAGCCCAGGTGTTGAAGGGCTGAGGTGTACCGGTGACTGTGATTCCGTTTTGGCCGGTGCCCAGCGGTCGACCGGCTTGCTCGGCGCGAACCGCCGCAGTTGCTTGTGCAAGCTGAGAAGCAGAAAGCCCGCCGCCTAGGCCGAATAAACCTCCGATTGCGCCCAGAAGGCCTCCTAGTGCCTTAACGCCGAAGGGGACAAGCTTTGGTGCGACGACCTCGATGCCAGTGCCAAATTGCCCAGTTGGATCGGTGAAATTCATCGGACTGTTTGCTGCATAGGCATACATATTCATGCCATCGCCATATCCAATCGGATCAGTCTGCAAGAAGCGCCCCATAGTGGGAGAATAGACTCGCGCCTTGTAGTGATAAAACCCTTGCCCATCGAGCCAGGTTTGCCCCGTATATTGGAACCGGCCGATGTTGCTGCCCGAAGGTACGCCGAATTCGTCATAGCTGTTGATCGCAATCGGATTGCCCGATTGGTTGGTCACGGCGATCACGCTGCCGCGCTCATCCGGGATCAACCACCGGCGCTCGCTCGTGCCAGATCCTTCGTACCACACCAGCGGTTCATCAAATCCGGGGCCATGAACATAACGGCGCGTAATTGCGCCCGATGCCATTTCGGTGATCAGATCGGCCCCGTCATATTGCAGGATGTTTCCGCCATTCTCGGTGTAGAGGCGGCCCAGCGGGTCATAGGCAAGATAGCCGCCCGGACCCTGCGCAAGCCGGTTTTCCGAAGTGTATTGATAGGTCGTGGTGCCGGATCTGGTGAGGTTGCCACGACTGTCATACTGAAACGCGGTCGAGCCCGCCTGGGTGTATTGGTTGCGATTGTTGACCGAATAGGCCCGGCTGGTGTCAACGTGGCCGTCCCAAACATAGCTCGAATTGGTCTGGGTTCGGGTCTTGATCTCACCCGCGACTGTGTACCCAAAATTGACCGTGTAATCGTTGGAACTGCCCGTCAAATTGTTGCGAAGTTGGGTCAGCTGTGATCCGGAATTGTACGTATAGATTGATTGCGCGCCATTCCCCCGCACCAGCCGGGTTCTCCGACCGAGATTGTCATATTGGAAGCTCGCCAGCGTGTAGCTGCCGTTCTCCTTGATCGCCTCAAGCTCCCCCGTGACGAGATAGTCATAGGTTACGCCAAACCCGTCAGGCCAGTTCAGACTGGTGCGCCGACCGGCGGCATCATAGGTGTAGGAGCGGGCGGAGTAATTGCTGGTCTCGCTCACAACCCGGCCCAGGCCATCATAGGCCAGATTGGCATAATGCCCGCTGGAATCTCTTGCTTGGGTGAGCTCACCAACCAGATTGTAGGTGTAGGTTCGGTCGTATTCGCGCGAGGTGACCTGCGGCAGATCGACCGAGATCAGCCGGTTGCGATCATCATAGGCGAGATTGATCGTGCGACCATCGCGGAGACGCCGGGAGGTGACATTGCCAAAGGCATCCCGGCTCAATTGCTCGTAACTTCCGCCGGGGAAGGTGGTTCGGCGCAGCTGACCGAAGCCATCATAGAGATAGGACGTCTGGTTCCCCTTGGCATCGGTCAGGCGGGTGATGTTGCCTGCGGTGTTATAGAGGATCTGTTCGCTGGCCGCCGCGCTAGTCCCATAGCCTGCCGTCGCCTTCGTGACTCTGTTCGCGGAATCGTATTCGAAGTTGGTGATCCGGTCGGGTCCATCGGCGCCTGCGGATTGAGCGCTACAGGCCGATGGTAAGGTCCCGTTGCGGGCGCTCGCGTTGAGGCGGACGGCTTGGCACAGCAATTGTTGGCCCGAATAGGTGTTTTGGAGCACCGAATAGACCGTCGAGCCAGACTTGACCTTCTCAACCAAGGGCCGGTCGGCGGCGTCATAGGTGTATTCCACCTGTTGCAGGCTGCTAAAGTTATTCCAGGCGGAATTGCCGGTTCCGGTCACAGTGCCCACTTCTGTTTCGATCAGGCGGCCTCGGGAATCGAACGTATTGCGCTCTGCCCGGCGGAGCAGAGAGCCGCTGCCGTCAGGGTCTGGCGAGACCGTGCCAATCAGCCGGCGCAGCGCATCATAGCGGAAGTGCACCGTATCAGTATTGCCAGGAAGCGGGCCATCCATGCTGGTCACGTTACCTGTTGCGTCATAGGCCATTGTCGTGGTCGCCGAGACGGAATTATCGCCTGATCTCTGGGTGACCGATGTAACCCATCCGTTGGTACCGTAGGAGAGCTCGGTTACACGCTCAGCCGCCGATCCGGCGCACGAGGCGCTGATTGTACAGATGCTGGTCTGGGCGAGCTTCTGGATGCCGTTTACGTCAGTGTATTGCATTCGCGTCACCGCCCTGACGTTTGAAGCATCCGGCGGCGCGGTGATGGTCAGGACATTGCCGGTGTTCTGATCGTAAGTGTAATTGGTCTGGTGGCCATTGGCATCACGAACCCAGTCGGGCTTGTTGCAGGTTGCCTCGGTTCGGCAGGGGAAGGAGGCCGTACTGGTGAGCGGGCTGTCGGTGCTACCGACTGCAGGATTGAGTGTGGTCGAGGTCAGATTGCCATTGCTGTCATAGACCCTTTGTTCGATCGTCCCGTTTGGGCGAGTGATGCTGGTTGGGCGTCCATATTGGTCATAGGTCCAGGTTGTCCGTCCGCCGTACGGATCAGTTGCGGAAAGCATCCGCTGACTCGGCATCTCGAACGTATAGGTTGAGACCTTGCCGTGCGGATTGGTAACGTGGGTTGTCCGTGTATTTCCATTGTCGGAATAGGTATAGCTGGTGGTCCCTGTTACGTCAGTGACCGCTGTGATCCGACCTATGTTGTTGTATGCGAACGTAACGGATGGCGAGGACTCGCCAGGTCGGGTGATCGAGACGATCTTGTCGCCGCTAAGTCCATACGTGGTTACGTTCCCGGCATGATCTGTGACTGTCATTTCAGGCCCGTAATAGGGATCGCGATCATGACCAATCGACCCGACAATACCCGACGAGGACTGCTGAGTATTGGTGACTTCGACAGCTGTTCGTCGCGTGAAGTTTACAATGCCGTTTGGTTCCGAAACCGATTCCGCCGCATAGCTGTAGTTGACTTCAAAACCGCTGTTGCTTGTTACAGACATGAGGCGGGTGACCGGCAATTGCCCGGCGATCCAGCCGTAATCGACCACCTGGGTGTCATAGTCGAATGTAAGCGTGGTGCCGTCTGGTCGAATAGCTTCGGTGGCGTAGTAAATGCCGACTGTCGGAACTGAGAAGCGAGTTTGCGTTCCATCAGCCGTCACCAAAATAAAGTCGTCACCCTGTTTTGTCAGTTCTGCTCCATCGCCTTGATCGGAAGTATAGCTGTTGCCTACCACGGAGAATGTCAGAGTGGTCGCACCAAGCCCGACTTTGATCGTGTCGTTCGTCCAATCCTGGAAGAGCGTGTAATCGAAGTCGTCTCGCCAGCTGGAGCCCATTATCCAGTGGCTATTGTGTTCAATCCCGCCGTTTGGGTTGCCTGCCGAAGCTCCCCGAAATGAGAGATTCAGCGCACCCGTAGCCAAATCAACCCCGTAAGTGTCCGCCGAGTTCTCCACCGAGGCTACTGGAGTGCTTGACGGTGTGAAAAGCTGAGCCGATGCGGGCGCAGCTAAGCCAGAGCAAAGTGCGGTTGTAGCTGCGAACGAAGCAAGAATTCTGTTGAGCATAGAAATCCACCCGAATTTTTCTTGGTTAAGGCTGGAGGAAGCTGCGGCAATGCGGCTCAGAAACAGGGCAATCCGGTCTCGCCGCACGGATCGAAGAAATCGTCGTCCGAGATTGTCCCGTCGCCCCTGCTGTCGGAAATTGAAGCGCCGCCGGTCGCCCCGCTCAGATTGACGTAGAAGACCTCGTTTGGCTCCAGAATTGAGTCGTTTCGTGTCGGCACGACAATGGTTTTGCTCGTCTGGCCGGCGCTGAATGTCAGTGTCCCGGATCGCGAGTAGTAGTCGGTCGAGGAATTGGCGGTGCCATTGGCAGTCGCGTAGTTGACGCTGATGCTAGAGGTGTAGGACGCGCTCAGCGAGACTGTGAAAGTGAGCGAGCCTCCTTCATTGGCGCTGGCATTCGAGATCGTGATTGATGGTGGCGCCGGCGCGTTGTCATCATTGACGATCGTTCCCACTCCCCGGCCATCCGCGATGGTTGCGCCGCTGGGGTTGGACAGATCGAGATAGAAGGTCTCGTTGGACTCAACCGCGCTGTCCTCGATCGTCGGAACGCTGACAGTCTTGGAGGTCTGCCCCGCGCTGAAGGTCAGCGTACCCGACCTTGCAGAGAAGTCGTTTGAGCTCGCGCTCCCCGCGGAGGAGGTGGCGTATTGCGTGGTGATGGTCGAACTGCCCGCTGCGCTCAAAGACACGGTGAAATTGGCCGTTCCGCCTTCAGACACCGAGGCATTGCTGACGCTGAGCGAAGGCGTTGGCGCGGGCGTCGATCCACCCGTGCCGTTGGTCACCAAAGTGCGATTGCCGGCATCGTCATAGGCATAGTCACGGACCTCCCCATCGGAAGGACCGTCCGCGACCTCGACTTTGATCAGTCTACCAAGCGGATCATAGGTGAATGTCTCTGTGCTCGATTGAGCGCTTGCCTGACAGGCAACCAGTATCGTCGCGAGCGAAGCGCTCGCGAGCAAAGTTTTACGCAGCATGGAATGCGACCTCCAATATGAGGCCAAAGCTGTTGGGTGTCTTGATTAGAGTCAAGTAATTGTTTCATTACATTTTATTACCGTAACGTAACCGAGCTTGGTTAGATAATGAAGCGCTGGGACTCAGGATGACTTCGAACTCGGTGGCATTCGAATGAAGCTGGCAGTCTGCTCGCGGATGAGTTTGGGCTGACGCGTAAAGTCCGCATTTAAGGGTGGTAGCGGACATCGAAGTCTATGGAATCGAGATTGGAACCTGATTCCAGAACTGAGCGTAACTGTTCCCAAGTCTGACGCAGAATTGACCCTGCAGCCTCAGTTCGTGACCAATCTGCAGATTTCGATGCAATTGACTGTGAGACGCCAGTGGGTTCGATTCAAATCCTTGGTGCCAGAAGAAATCTGCTTGCAGGTTCGCAATTGTGCAGTGCAATAAGCGCGCCATGCGAATTGCAATCATCGATGAAAGCGCAGCTCGAGCCTCGATTATCGAGGAAGGCCTAAGTTCGCTCGACGATTGCGAGATCTTCACGGTAACGTCACGTGACGGTCTCCTCGCAAGAATTGCTGAGATTGCACCGGATATCGTGTTCATCGATTTGGGAAACCCCTCAAGAGATGTCCTCGAAGAGTACTTCGCCGTCAGCCGCGCGATGGACCGGCCGATCGCCATGTTCGTCGACGAGAGCGATGATGATTCGATCGCTGCCTCAGTCGATGCCGGGGTCTCAACCTATGTTGTAGCCGGTCTTGCCGCGAACCGGATTCGACCGCTGCTCGACCTGACGATGCAGCGGTTCGCAGCGTTCTCGCGCCTTCAAACCGAGCTTGCTGAAGCCAAGGGTAAGCTAGCCGAGCGCGTGACGGTCGACAAAGCCAAACGTATTCTGATGGACACAAGAGGCGTGAGCGAGCCGGTCGCTTATGCCGAGCTAAGACAAAAGGCGATGTCGTCCAATCGTCGGATTGTCGATATCGCTGACGCCGTTGTCACGGCACATGAATTGATGGGGAAGGACTCATGACGGATCGGTTATCAATCGGATTTCTTCCGCTGGTCGATGCCTGCTTGCCGATCCTCGCGCATGAGCACGGATTTGCGGAAGAGGAAGGCCTAGAGCTGACCTTCCTGCGGGATGTATCATGGGCAACAGTGCTCGATCGATTGCTTTACGGACACAGTGATGCCGCCCATATGCTGGCTCCGCTGGCGATTGCCACTACACTCGGGAGAGGTCGCCCGGCGCAACCTCTTGCTGCGCCGTTTGTTCTCGGCCTCAACGGCAACGCCATCACGCTGTCGAATGACCTCGTCAAAGAGCTTGGCACGACAGGCAAGCTGCAAGATCCAACCCGGTTAGGAGACCGTCTCAAGCGGGCTGCCGCGCGTGCCAAAGCCGACGGACGAAAGCTCCGTTTCGGCGTTGTCCATCGCTATTCGAGCCACAATTACATGCTGCGATATTGGCTCAGCGCCTGTGGCATCCGGCCAGATGAAGACGTCGACATCGTGACAATCGCACCGCCGTTCAGCGCCGATGCGCTGATCGCACGCGAGATCGACGGGTCCTGTGTTGGTGAGCCATGGAACAGCATCGCTGTTGAGAGGGGCGCCGGCGAGATTGTCCTCGCGACGGCGCAGATTTGGCGGCGCGGTGTCGAAAAGGTCCTCGCTATTCGCGAGCAGCGTCTGAAAGAGATTCAACCACAGATTGAACGCCTCATTAGAGCTATGCGCAAGGCTGGTGCGCACTTTGTTGACCCGGCCAATTGGGACACCAACGCCGCTATCCTGTCGCGCCCGGAATATTGCGACGCACCACCTGCGATAGTCCGTCGAGCGATCTCTGACCGCTTGGTTCTCCGCCCTGGTGATGCGCCGATCGAGTATCGTGACTTCATGTTCCAACATCGCGAAGCCGCCAACTTTCCATGGGTCAGCCAGGCTGAATGGCTCTACAGCCAACTCGTCCGGTGGGACGGGCTGGACTATGATCTAGGTCAAGCGAAAGCCGCTGCCAAAGTGTTTCGGCCGGATGTCTATCGATCGGCGCTGCTGGGGACGGAGGATCTGCTTCCCAACGCCAGCTCGAAGGTTGAAGGGAGTTTATCAACACCGATCTCAGCGTCCGCTCAGCAGGGCTCTATAACGCTGGAAAACAACACGTTTTTCGATGGTCAGAGCTTTGATCCCGATCGGCTCGAAGCCTATATTGCAGCGCAAAAATGATGCTGCATTGCAAAAAGTTGTTTGCGCAGACTGGTCAAATCGGTTATTCGATTCGCACACAGAGCAGCTAACCGGCGCAGGATAGCAACAACGCTCTCATCGAAATCGTAATTTTGTGTGGCAACGTCGCCGCCTGGGCCTTCCTCGCTTGAGGGCGGTCTTGGCGGCTTTTTTCGTTGCTCGTTTAGGACAAGGAAAACGGCATGAGTGCAATTCAGGGTTTCAGGTTCGACCGGCGAGGCGTGGTCGCCGCAATGCTTGCAAGTGTTGCACTTGCTGGATGCGGAAGTGCGCCTGAGGGAAGCGGCGAGACCGTCGTTGCCGCTTCGCTTGATGGCGAAGTCGAAAAGCCAAACCTGAAACTCGGGTTCATCAAGCTTACCGATATGGCGCCGCTGGCGATTGCAAAGGAAAAAGGGTTCTTTGCCGACGAGGGCCTCAACGTCACGCTTGAGCCTCAAGCCAATTGGAAGGTGCTGCTGGACGGGGTGATCGGCGGGCAGCTTGATGGCGCCCATATGCTGGCAGGCCAACCACTGGCAGCAACGATTGGCTACGGCACCAAGGCCGACTTGATCGCGCCGCTCAGTCTTGACCTCAATGGCAATGCGATCACCCTCTCCAACAAGGTCTGGGACATGATCAAGGATGATTTGCCCAAGATGGCAGATGGTCGACCCCAGCATCCGATCTCGGCAGAGCATTTGAAGCCTGTGGTCGCCGAGTTTGAAGCGCAAGGTAAGCCGTTCAACATGGGAATGGTGTTCCCGGTCAGCACGCACAATTACGAGCTGCGCTATTGGCTGGCCGCCGGTGGTTTGAAGCCCGGTTACTACTCTGACGGTGACGTTCAAGGGGTGATCGATGCCGACGTGAAACTGTCGGTCACGCCGCCGCCGCAAATGCCGGCAACCCTCGAAGCCGGCACGATCGAAGGCTATTGCGTCGGTGAGCCATGGAACCAGGCCGCGGTTTTCAAGAAAATCGGTGTCCCGGTGATCACTGACGACCAGATCTGGAACGACAATCCAGAGAAAGTGTTCGGCCTGCGTGAAGACTTTGCCGAGAAGTATCCGGCAACCACGGCGGCAATGCTGCGTGCCATTATCAAGGCGCAACAATGGCTGGATGCGGACGGCGGAGCCAACCGCCAGGAAGCTGTGCAGATTCTATCGCGCCCCAACTATGTCGGCGCCGACGCAGAAGTGATCGCTGCGTCAATGACCGGCGTGTTCACCTTCGAACCCGGCGATACCCGTGAAGCCGAAGGGTTCAACATCTTCTTCGACAAGTATGCGGGCTATCCGTATTATTCGGACGCCATTTGGTACCTCACGCAAATGCGTCGCTGGGGTCAAATTGCCGAAGACAAGAGCGATAACTGGTACTTTGAAACGGCCAAGGCAGTCTATCGGCCAGACCTCTACCTCGCCGCCGCCAACAAACTTGTCGAAGATGAGGTGATCCCTGCGGACAGCGTTCCGGAAACCGATGGCTATCGCGGCGAACAGGCGGGTTTCATTGACGGCATCACATACGACGGGTCGAAGCCGAACGAATATCTCAGCAAGTTCCCGATTGGCCTCAAGCAAGGTCAGAGCGTCAACGCCGCTGGTGTGACCGGAAGCTAAGTCCATCTCCCCCTCTTCCAATCAGGAGACAGTCACCATGGCGACTGCATATGCAAATCCGAATGAGCCTGCCCAACCCGCCAATGAGGATGCGGTGGATGCGGTAACGGCGCCAGTTGCGGCTGAGCCGAGTGAGGCAAAGACGGACAAAGGCAGTGCTGCTGCCGGCCCTTCGCTCGCAGACAAAATCGGCGACTACGCCAAGGCATTGCTATGGCCGATAGTCGGAATTGTCGCGTTCCTTGGCATGTGGGCGGTCTTGGCTCCCCAGGTCGATACCTCGCTTGGTACGCTCCCGGGTCCTGTTGAGGTGGCGCAGGCGGGTGGGGCGCTGTATGAAGAGTTCTCGCTCGCCTCGGAAGCTGAAGCGCAATTCTATGCCGATCAGGATGCTCGCAATGCCGCTGCACTTGCAGCGGGCAACCCAGCGGGAGTGCGCGACTTTGAATATGCCGGTCCGCCGACTTTTCTCGATCAGATTGTAACGTCGCTGCAGACCGTGGCTTTGGGCTTCGTATTTGCGACCATAGTCGCGGTGCCGATTGGCTTGCTCGCTGGCCTGTCCACTCGGTTCAACGCGGCGATCAATCCATTGGTGCAAATCATGAAGCCGGTAAGCCCGCTCGCTTGGCTGCCGATTGTAACGATGGTCATCTCGGCGATGATCACCAGCGCCGATCCGCTGCTGCCAAAGGCATTCGTGATCTCGGCCTTAGTCGTGATGCTCTGTTCGCTTTGGCCGACCTTGATCAACACCGCAGTGGGTACCAGCTCGATCGACAAGGATCTGCTCAATGTCGGCAAAGTCTTGCGGCTTGGCTGGTTCCAAAAGCTGACCAAGCTCGTGCTTCCCGCTTCGTTGCCATACATTTTCACCGGCATGCGCTTGTCCCTGGGCGTTGGTTGGATGGTTTTGATCGCAGCGGAAATGCTCGCGCAGAACCCCGGCCTCGGCAAATTTGTCTGGGATGAGTTCCAAAACGGCAGCTCGCAAAGCCTGGCGCGGATCATGTTTGCGGTGATCGTAATCGGCCTGATCGGCTTCTTGCTCGATCGGTTGATGATGCTGCTGCAATCGCTCGCATCCAAGAACCGCACGGTCTGAGGGGGCAATTATGACAGAGTCAGCGTTTCTCTCCCTAAAGGGCGTAACCAAAGCCTATACCGGGAAGACCGGTGGCACGACCGAAGTGCTAGACGGGATTGATCTTGACGTTCGCGAAGGCGAGTTCATCGCCATCCTGGGTTTCTCTGGAGCAGGGAAGACCACCCTGATTTCGAGTATTGCGGGATTGGTTGAGCCGGACAGCGGCACGATCGCTTTGCGCGGTAAGCCGATTGACGGGCCCGACCGCGAGCGCGGTTTGGTGTTCCAGTCCTATTCGCTGTTCCCCTGGCTAAGCGTCGAACAGAATGTCGCGCTGGCCGTGGATGCTGTGCACAAGGATCGAACCAAGGCCGATCGCGCGGCACTAGTGCAGCAAAAGGTCAAGCTGGTTGGTCTCGACCATGCGATGGACCGCAAACCCGCTCAGCTTTCTGGCGGGATGCGGCAGCGTGTGGCGGTCGCCCGCGCGCTGGCGATGGAGCCGGAAATCCTGCTTCTGGATGAGCCGCTCTCTGCACTCGACGCGCTTACCAGAGCCAAATTGCAGGACGAGATTGAAAGGATCCGCAAGGAAGAAGGTCGTACGATCGTGCTGGTCACGAATGATGTCGACGAGGCTTTGTTGCTGGCCGATCGGATCGCTGTTCTGACACCCGCTCCGGCTGCCAAAATCGGTCGGATGTATGATGTTGATGTTGCCAGGCCGAGGGACCGTGAAGCAATCAACGATGACGCGGCTTATCAGACTCTGCGTAAGGAGATCGTCGGATATCTTGGCTCGCTGAATGCCGAAAGTGGCACGGTTGGCGAGTCTGCGATTGACTTGCCGAATGTCACGCCACTCGATCTCGCCCCCCCGCCCCAGGCCTATCGCGAAGCGGCTAAGACAGCGGTCGAGAAGCGCTATTTGGAGTTCTTCAAGCTCGACAAGGTCTACCCAACCCCCAAGGGCCCCTTGAAGGTTGTCGAAGACTTCAACCTGCTGATGGACAAGGGTGATTTCATCTCGCTGATCGGCCACTCGGGTTGCGGCAAGTCGACCGTGCTGACAATGGCCGCGGGGCTCAACGAGATAACCGGTGGCGGGATCGTCCTCGACAATCGCGAGATCAGCGCCGCAGGGCCGGACAAGGCTGTGGTTTTTCAGGCGCCAAGCCTGATGCCTTGGCTTACTGCGCGGCAGAACGTGTCGCTTGGGGTCGAGCGGGTCTACCCCCATGCTTCGAAGGCTGAGCGACGCGATATCGTCGATTACTACCTCGACCGAGTGGGTCTTGTTGATGCCAAGGAAAAGCTCGCTGCCGAAATGTCCAATGGGATGCGACAGCGGGTCGGAATCGCGCGCGCCTTTGCATTGTCCCCTCGGCTGTTGTTGCTCGATGAGCCTTTCGGGATGCTCGACAGCTTAACGCGCTGGGATCTTCAGGATGTGCTGGTCGAGACATGGAACCGGACCAAGGTAACCGCGATCATGGTTACGCATGATGTCGACGAAGCCATCCTGCTAGCCGACCGCGTGGTCATGATGACCAATGGCCCACGTGCAACGATCGGCAAGGTGCTCGAAGTCGACCTCCCACGACCACGCGATCGTAGGGAGCTCCTCGAGCATCCTCAATTCTACCAATACCGGCAGGAGGTTTTGCACTTCCTGGCGGAGTATGATCATGGTCCGTCAGCCAAGGCTGCCTGATCCGATGTTTGTGACGAAGGACCCGGCAATGGCGCCCCCTTCATTGTCACAGTCTGTTTGTGCCCTTCATGGTCACAGCCCGCGAGCAACGGCGCTCGCCTTCCAATTTGATCACTTTTCTCGAGCGGACTGTCGCGCTCGAACAGGGAGGCATCCATGCGCCATTCAATTGCACTGATAACTGCTGTTTCATCCTTGGGCTTCGCCGCGCCAGCATTGGCTGACGATCACGGCGGCGACTCTGCGGTGACCTTTGAACCCATCATTGAGGTTCAAACACGCTACGAATCCGTTTCGCAGGACAATGCCGTTGGTGATGCCAACGCCTTTACGGTCAGGCTACGCGGGGGCGGTCAGGTCAAGTATGAAGGATTCAGCTTTCTGGCGGAGGGAGAGACAACCTTCGCGATCGTAGGCGACTACAATGACACGATCCCGAGCAATGGTGTCGAGCCATTCTCAGTTGTTGCTGACCCCGAAAACGTTGAGCTGAATAGGCTTCAGATCGGCTACGCCAAGGGCGGCACAAGCATCACGATTGGGCGTCAACGGATTATCCACCCGGGCGCGCGCTGGGTCGGCAATGTTGGTTGGCGCCAGAACGAGCAGACCTTTGACGCCGTGCGAGGGCAGACCAAGATCGGTCCGGTCAAACTCGACGCTACCTATGCGATTTCTCAACGGACGATTTTTGGCGAAGAGAGCCCTAATGACGAGTTTGAAGGCGACTTCATCCTTTTGCGCGGCGATGTCGACCTGAAGCCGGTTACGCTGACCGGTTTCTCCTACATTATCGACTACGACACGCGGGTCGCGTTCTCGAGCGAAACCTACGGGGTCGAGGCCAAGCTTTCCCTTCCAGTCGGCTCCGGAAAGCTCGACGCCAAGGCCAGCTATGCGACGCAATCCGATACCGGAGGCAATCCCACCTCCTACTCGGCAGATTACATCGCAGCTGAGGTCGGCGGATCGTTTTCGGGCTTTGGTTTGAAAGCCGGCTACGAAGAATTGGGAAGCGATGGTGGAACGGCCGCGTTCCAGACTCCGCTAGCGACCTTGCATGCTTATAACGGCTTTGCCGATCTGTTCCTTGCCACTCCGGCAAATGGGCTGCGCGACTATTACTTCACAGCCAGCAAGAGCATCAAA
The DNA here is from genome assembly GCA_965229665.1 of Erythrobacter sp. Lineage (GTDB taxonomy): Bacteria > Pseudomonadota > Alphaproteobacteria > Sphingomonadales > Sphingomonadaceae > Erythrobacter. The sequence continues at coordinate 715,198 of OZ245896.1, forward strand.
TCGGCGATGGGACTGCGATTTGCGGTGACCTATCACCAGTTCGATAGCGACGTCGGCGGGCTCGAATATGGCAGCGAGGTTGACGCTGTGATTGCATTCAAGCTCGGCAAGGTCGGGATTCTGGCCAAGTACGCGAACTACCAAGCCGATCAATTCGGGGTCGATACTGAGAAATTCTGGCTTCAGGCCGGGATCAAGTTCTGATGCGGGAGGCGCGCTTGGAAGCGAGTGCCAGCGCGCGAAGCGAAGGGGGGCGTGCGAACGTCCTCCTTCAACCATTCGGTCAAGCAGCGACCAGAAAGTCCGGAGATCATTGGTGAACGCACAAACCAGTTTTGAGTCAGGCGCGGCGATGGAGTCCAAGCAACGCCTTGTCGTCATTGGCAATGGCATGGCCGGCTGCCGCGCAGTCGAAGAAATCTTGGCGATTTCGCCTGATCGCTACGCGATTACAATTTTCGGGGCGGAGCCGCGCGTCAATTACAATCGGATCATGCTCTCGCCCGTCCTTGCCGGCGAAAAGACATTTGATGAAATCGTGATCAACTCGCAGCAATGGTACGACGAAAACGAAATCGAGCTGATCGCCGGCGATCCCGTTATCCATATCGACCGAGATGCGCAGCAAGTCGTGTCGCGCGGCGGGAAGATCGCAAGCTATGACAAACTGCTCATTGCGACCGGCTCGGATCCGTTCATGATCCCAGTGCCGGGCAAGGATCTGCCTGGTGTTGTGACATTCCGCGACCTCGACGATGTTGAGACGATGTTGGCGGCGGCCCACACGTCGAAGCGCGCGGTTGTGATCGGTGGAGGGCTTTTGGGCCTTGAGGCGGCGCATGGTCTCAGTCTGCGCGGAATGGATGTGACCGTTCTCCACCTCATGCCTACCCTTATGGAGCGCCAACTCGATGAAGCGGCGGGATATCTGCTCAAGAGCGAGCTCGAAAGCCGCGGCATGACCATCATGACAAGCGCCGACACGGGGGAGATTCTGGAGAAAGACGGCAGGGTCTCGGGCGTCAGACTCAAGGACGAAACAACAATTGAGGCTGATCTGGTTGTCATGGCAGTCGGCATCCGACCAAACGGTGAACTGGCCAAGTCGGCAGGCCTCAAGGTCGAGCGCGGAATTGTGGTCGATGACGACATGGTCACATCGGATCCCAACGTTCTGGCGGTTGGCGAATGCGTTCAGCACCGCGACCAATGCTACGGACTCGTCGCTCCGCTGTGGGATATGTGCCGCTCGCTAGCAGCCGGCCTTGGCGATACGCCTAAGGGATATGAGGGCTCGGTGACCTCAACCAAGCTCAAGGTGTCTGGTGTCGATCTTTTTTCTGCCGGGGACTTTAGCGGCGGGGACGGCTGCGAAGACATAGTCATGCGCGACGCGGCGCGCGGTATCTACAAGCGGGTCGTTGTGAAGGACGACAAAATCGTCGGTGCGGTCCTCTATGGCGATACCCAGGACGGCAATTGGTACTTTGATCTTCTACGAAACGAAGACGATATCTCGGAGATAAGGGAGGCGCTGATATTCGGTCAGGCCTTCGCGTCCGGAGGTGCGCTCGCGGACCCTAAGGCAGCCGTTGCGGCGCTCTCTGACGAAGCAGAGATTTGCGGCTGCAACGGCGTTTCCAAGGGACAGGTCGTTCAATGCATCCATGGCGGCGCGCACAGCCTCGATGCGGTTCGATCGACGTGCAAGGCATCAGCCAGCTGCGGCTCTTGCACGGACCTGGTTGAAAACCTGCTTGAGCTAACACTCGGCGATGAAGTTGAGGCAAGCGATCACTCGATCTGTGGCTGCACCAGCTTTGGGCATGACCATGTGCGCAATGCGATCGTTGAGCATGGCTACAAGTCGATCCCAGAGGTTATGCAGGAGTTGCATTGGTCAACGCCCGATGGCTGCTCCAAATGTCGGCCGGCGCTCAACTATTACCTGCTGTGCGCTTGGCCTGACGAATATGTTGATGATCAGAAGAGCCGGTTCGTCAACGAACGGCTGCACGCCAACATCCAAAAGGACGGCACCTACTCGGTCGTCCCGCGGATGTGGGGTGGGATCACAAATCCGCGCGAGCTGCGCGCGATTGCCGATGTGGTCGAGAAATATGAGGCGAGGATGGTCAAGGTCACGGGCGGCCAGCGGCTCGATATCTTTGGCATTAAGAAAGAGGACCTCCCGGCAGTTTGGGCCGATCTCAACGCGGCTGGAATGGTCTCGGGCCATGCTTATGGAAAGGCGTTGCGAACGGTCAAAACATGTGTCGGCAGCGAATGGTGTCGGTTTGGCACGCAGGACTCTACCGGCTTGGGCGTCAAGCTGGAGCAAATGAGCTGGGGCAGCTGGATGCCCCACAAGTTCAAAATGGCGGTAAGCGGTTGCCCGCGCAATTGCGCTGAGGCGACGATCAAGGATTTCGGCGTTGTCTGTGTAGACTCCGGATATGAGCTGCACATTGGGGGCAATGGTGGCATCAAAGTCCGTGTCACTGACCTGCTCGCCCGAGTTGAAACCGAAGAAGAGGCGCTCGAGATGAGTGCTGCTTTCATTCAGCTCTATCGGGAAGACGCTTGGTATCTTGAACGTACCGCTCCGTGGGTAGAGCGTAGGGGGCTAGACTGGGTTAAGTCACAGCTCCTCGATGACCCGGCAACGGTTCCGGCACTTGCCGCGCGCTTTCGCTATTCGCAGAGCTTCAGCCAGGACGATCCGTGGGCCAAGCGCGCCGATGGGGAGCGCACTGACCTCCACTCGCATGTCGGCAGCATTGGCGCAGGGCCTCCTGCTGATGGCGCGATCAAGCAGGTGGAGCCAGCCGAATGAGCAACGCGGATTGGGTGAGCGTGTGCGCTCCGAGCGCGATTGAGCCGGGCATGGCTGGCACTGTTCCGGTCGATGGCGCGGACGAGATTGCTATCTTCCACACGATCGGCGGCGAGTTCTACGCGCTGGTCAACAAGTGTCCGCACAAAGGTGGCCCCCTTTCGCAGGGAATCGTCCATGGCGATAGCGTCTCGTGCCCGCTTCATAATTGGCGAATTTCGCTCAGAAACGGTGAGGCGCTGGGTAATGACACAGGCTGCACCCCCACCATCCCATTGAAAGTGCAGGACGGGAGCATCTGGCTCGACCGGGCAGCAATCATGGCCCGCCAGCAGGTCTGAGTGTAGCGATGGGATCGATCAAGACCACTTGTGCTTATTGCGGCGTCGGCTGCGGCATCAAAGCCGAAGTCACAGGCCCGCGCTCGGTATTGATCAAAGGCGATGAGAACCACCCTGCGAACCACGGAGCATTGTGCTCAAAGGGTACGCATCTCGGCGAGACCGTTGGCCTCAACGGCCGCCTGCTCCACCCGACCCTCAATGGCGACCGCGCCAGCTGGGATGAAGCCACCTCTGAGGTCGCCGCACGCATGCAGGCCTGCATTGACGAGCATGGTCCTGACAGCGTCGGCTTCTACGTTTCCGGCCAGTTGCTGACCGAGGATTACTACGTCGCCAACAAGCTGATGAAGGGCTTCATCGGTAGCGGCAATATCGATACAAACTCACGGCTCTGCATGGCGAGCGCCGTCGCGGCTCACAATCGCGCGTTTGGCGAAGATGTCGTCCCGTGCACATACGACGATCTCGATCATGCAGACCTGATCCTTCTGGTCGGTTCGAACACCGCTTGGTGTCACCCGGTCATCTGGCAACGGATCGAACGAGCTCGGGAGCGGCAAGGTACCAAACTTGTTGTGATTGACCCACGCAGGACCGAAACAGGCGAAGGAGCCGATCTGCATTTACCAATCGAACCTGACGGTGACGTTGCGCTTTTTGACGCGTTGCTGGCCTCGTTAGACGCATTGGGGCTAATCGATCGCGATGCCCTGAAAAAGCGATGTGACGTCCCCGACAGTTTCTGGCCCACTCGATCAACCGAACACGGGATAGACCCTGTGATGTTTGAGCGCTTGCTTGAACTTGTGAAGTCAAGCGATCGGATGATCACGCTGTTTAGCCAAGGGGCAAACCAGTCGCGCAGTGGGACCGACAAGGGCAATGCGATTATCAATCTGCATCTCGCAACTGATCAGATCAATCGCTGTGGCGCAGGGCCATTCTCGATCACCGGACAGCCCAATGCTATGGGCGGTCGCGAAGTCGGCGGCCTTGCCAATATGTTGGCGTGCCACCTCGGCTTCTCTGACAAAGAGCGGAACGCGGTTTCCGCATTCTGGGAAACGGACCGTCTTTGTGTCGGTCCCGGACTGAAAGCTGTCGACCTTTTCGACGCAGTTCATTCGGGTCAGATCAAGTTCCTATGGGTTATGGCAACCAACCCGGCTGTCTCAATGCCCAACGCCGGCAAGGTGCGAGAGGCGCTTGCCAAATGTCCGACAGTGGTTGTTTCCGATGTTATGGCCGACACCGACACCGGACGCTTCGCTGACATCAAGCTGCCGGCGCTTGCTTGGGGCGAGAAAGCAGGCACAGTCACCAATTCAGATCGCATGGTCAGTCGTCAGCGGGCACTATTCAAGGCTCCAGGCGAAGCGCAAGCCGATTGGAAGATCATCGTCGACGTTGCCGCGGCGATGGGCTTTGCAGAGCACTTCGATTTCTCGAGCCCGGCCGGAGTGTTTCGCGAGTATTGCGCGATGACAAGGCTGTCGGTGGATTTCGGGCGCAAGCTCGATATGACCGCTTGGGCGGAGTGTTCGGACCGCGACTATGAGGGGATGGCGCCGTTTCGGTGGGGCGGGGATCATCCTCTTGCCCAGGGCTATTCGACCCCGTCTGGCAATGCCCAATTGGTCCCGGTTAAGCCGCCATCCGCCAAGCCCGCCCAAGACGCCCTCCCATTTCGATTGAACACCGCGCGCTACCGCGATCAATGGCATACGATGACGCGGACCGGCCTCAGTGCAACTCTCTCGCATCATCGCCGTGAGCCCCTGATTGAGGTCAATCCCCTGGATGCCGATAATCTCGACCTAGTCCAAGGTGATCTCTGCAAAGTAACGACCACCCAAGGCTCTTCCCATTTCCGAGTGATCGTGACTAAGGGTGTGCAGCGCGGGGCAATCTGCACACCAATGCACTGGACGGATTTGTTCTCAAACGCCGGCCGAACAGGTCGCCTAGCAAGTCCGGACACCGATCCAATCTCGGGGCAGCCTGGCTTCAAGGACGAGCCTGCTACTATGGAGAAGGTAGGGTCAGCCTGGCGAGCCTTCATGGTCTGCCGGGATGCAGCCCCAGTTCAAACAGACTATTGGGTGCGCAGCCGCGTTGAAGGCGGATGGCTCTACGAGATGGCAGGAAGCGACGCCCTGGAAACCTCGGGCCTCTTGCCACACGGATTGCGCAGCGAAGTCTCTTATCCAGAACGCGGCATGCATCGGGTTTGCGTCAGCGATGAGGCAGGCGCTCTTATTGCTGCCCTTTTTGTCACACGATCTGGAACACTTCCAAGCCCCGATTGGGTGGCAACTCAGCTTGGTAAGACGATCGAGAATCCAGCGGAAATCCTGGCTGCGAGACCCCGCGTGCCATCGCCGAACCGCGGCCAGATCATATGTATTTGCCACGGTGTTGGCGACCTCGAGGTTGGTCGGGCGATCGAAGCGGGATGCTCAAGCGTCGCTGAAATTGGAGAATGCACGCATGCTGGGACAAATTGCGGCAGTTGTAGGCCAATTCTGAGCCGCATGATCCAAGAGGCTGCAACCGAGCTTAAGGAGGCGGCCGAATGAGTGATTTTCCGTCTGGAAGCGTTTGGTTGGTTGGAGCAGGTCCTGGCGATCCCGAGCTCCTAACGCGAAAAGCGGATCGGCTTTTACAGCGTGCCGATATCGTCTTCTATGACGCGCTTGTGGGTTCGGCGATTATTGGGGATCTGCCCAACGATGTTGAGAGGATTAGCGTTGGCAAACGATCGGGCCGGCATTCCGTGGCCCAAACCATGATCTGTGATTTGATCGTAAAGGCTGCGAAAGAAGGCAAACAGGTTGTGCGTCTAAAGGGCGGCGATCCTTCAATCTTTGGTCGAGCCAATGAAGAGATTGACGCCTGCCACAAAGCCGGGATCAGGGTCCAAGTCTGCCCTGGCGTCACCACGGCGAGTGCGGCGGCAGCAAGCTTGACGACATCCCTGACCACTCGCGGGCTTGCCAGACGCCTAACGCTTGTGACCGCGCATACTCAAAAAGGGATCGTGCCTGAACTCGATTGGAAAGCCTTGGCTGATCCCGATGCTACCATTGCCGTCTATATGGGGAAGCGATCAGCGCCGGAGATCGCGCGGGGACTGATGCAAGCCGGCCTCTGGAAGGACACTCCGGTGGTGCTCATCGAGAATGTCAGCCTGCCGAACGAACGGCACTTCGCTACCAGACTCGATATGCTTGCGATCGCTGCACGCACAGCGCTTGGTGAAGGCCCTGCGATCATACTGATCGGCAAGGCTATGCGATGCTCGCAAGAAATGGCCCTCGCAACCAGCGAGGTTGCAGCCTCGATTGCCTCGCTTTCTGACTGAACGCCCGCTTGTGGGGCATTCTGGGATCAATTCAGAATGCCTTGCAGTTCAACCACAGCAGCTGGGCCGCTTTAGTCCGTGCAGGGACGAAAACGCACAGGCGTGCCATCGGTTCAAGCAGATCTCCGTACGATCGACGCTCCTGGCCTACACTAGCGAGCAGCAGTTCTGTCTGAATTCTAGTGGTCTTCCTCGACAGAACATCGGTCGAGAAAGCCAACGGCCTGGATACTCAAGGCACTGATCCAGTACCGTTAAGACGATCTTCGAATTGTGGGATACATCGAGTGCGTAGTCGTATTCTCACGACAACAAATCATCGAGCTGGGATCATAATCTCTGGCTGTGAGAGAGAAAATGGCAGGGGTGACAGGATTCGAACCCGTGGCCCTCGGTTTTGGAGACCGATGCTCTACCAACTGAGCTACACCCCTGCAGGAGCGAGCGGGCTCTAGAGCAGAGCTGCAAGATAGGCAACATGCTTCGTCAATTGGTTGCAGCCTTATTGTCAAAGCCTGCTATATTGTCAGCGACCATGCACTCTCCCTTGCTGCAACCCATCCCGCCGGACATTCTGCTGCTTGCGTACCGCAGTGGCATTTTTCCCATGTCGGATCGGCGCGATGATCCCAATGTCTTTTGGGTCGAACCGCGAGACCGCGCCGTGCTCCCACTCGACGGCCTGAAAATCTCAAAATCGCTTCGCAAGACCGTCCGGCAAGATCGCTATCGGGTGACACTCAATCGGGATTTTGCCGCTGTCATCCACGCCTGTGCCGCGCCGCGTCCTGACCATCCGGAAAGCTGGATCAGCGAACGGATCATCGCCAGCTATCGCCAATTGCACGCGCAGGGATCGGCTCATTCGATTGAATGTTGGGCGAAGGCCGAGGATGGCAGCGAAAGCTTGGTCGGAGGTCTGTACGGCGTCGCCTTCGATCAGGTGTTTTGCGGAGAGAGCATGTTCAGCCGGGCCGACAATGCCAGCAAGGTCGCGCTGGTGTGGCTGGTCGCATTGCTGCGCAAGGCGGGCTACTCAGTGCTCGACTGCCAATTTATGACCGATCATCTGGCCTCGCTCGGTGCGATCGAATTGTCCCAGGCCGACTATTTGGATCGAATTCAAGACGCCGAAGACGATCCGAAAATGGCCTTAGAGCAAGCCTTTGCTGACATCCTTGAGGACGGGGATCATTCCTCGCCCGGGAAAGCCATCGCACAGTCTTTCACCCAGACATCGTAAATCGGGTGCTCGACCACGTTGAGGCTGGGTGAGTTCTTGAACAACCACCCGGAAAACACTCCGGTGAAGTCATCATCGCCGCGCTCTTGCACCAGCACCTGCACGAACGCTCCGGTTTCTTGCGGCATTTCCCATGGTGCGGTGCGCTCGCAGGCTTGCAAGCGGATAATCACTGGGCCCGAACGGATCGTCTCACCCGGGCTCATCTCGAAATCTTCAGTCACATTGTTGCGTTTGTTGAGCAGGCCAATCGTCGCCACCCGCTCAGCCATGGGGGTCGCGCCTTCAACCAGTTCATCGGCGTTGATCGGTGCGGTTACTTCGCCGGACGCGAATTCGTCGGGAACATCAGTCGCTACGGCGTCAGGCTCGGGAGCGCCAGATGAGCACGCTCCGACCAGCAAAATCGCTAACACCAGCGTAGTCGTCTGACGAAGCATTGCTTAGCCCTCGGGGCTCCAGGCTTCATAATCACCTACAGCGCGGGCGCGTTTGCCGCCCTTTTCCAATGCGCCTTGCGGACGGTAGGCCGCAGCAGTGCCTGTGGCATTGGGAGTGTAATCGGCTTCCCAGACCTTTGCTGGCGGAAGATGACTCTCAGGAACATCGTCAAAGCCGCCATGCAGCCAGCCGTGCCATTCGGACGGAACGCGGCTGGCATCATTCGCGCCATTATAGATTACCCAACGCTTTTCGCGGCTTGTGTAAGAGCCGTCGGGACGCGCATCAGCGGATTTGGCCCGCCGTTCGCGATAGTATTTGTTGCCCTCAGCATCAGTCCCGACATGCTCGCCCTTGCGGCTTGTAAGGAGATGCGTGGTAATGGTCGCACCATCCCACCATGTGAAGATTTTTCCGAACAATCCCATGGCCGCAGCGATTAGCGGATTTGCTCGGTCGAGGAAAGTGGTTTGCTCAATCGGGAAGAGAGTATTCCACGCGATCACCTGGGGTGATCCCCAACTCCGCAGAGCGGCCCGCGCGCAATTCCAGAACAGACGAGGCGAGACCCACCGAACGCACAGAATCCAGCGAGTAGGGTACGGTGTTGGCCGCGATATTGCTGATCCGGCCATCCACACCAACGAAGATAATATCGAGCGAGATCGGCGTGTTGCGCATCCAGAAACTGCGCTGCACCGGCACCTCTGACGGGAACACCATCCCTTCGAAATCTCCCAATTCGGTCCGGAACATCAGGCCCCGGGTCTGAGCTTCAGCGGTGTCCGCCAATTCGACCCGGAACTGGTGCCGCTCATCTTCATCCACCACGGCGAGATCGATCACGCGCAGACCGGATATGGGATGCAGCTCGGCCGCGTTTTCACCTGTATTGGGAGCAGCAGTAGCATTCGCCATCGCGCTTTGCTCTCCGGGTGAGCACGCGGCAAGCGTCAATGCAATCAAGGCAATAGCCGGTCTTACCATTGTGAACCCTCTCGGCTTTCCAATTCTTCCTGTTCGGCCTCTGACAGCCATTGTTCCACATCCTCGACACTGTCCGAATGGATGATGAACCGGACGAGGTCCATATCATGCCCTGCCCGCATCATGGCGGAAATTTGCTTTTCCCGTGTTTTTGGATCCGGGGTGTCTTCAACTTGCCCGAGGCCAAACGGACCAAACCGGCGCTTGCTCGCCATGACGATCGCCGCACGACGCCGTTCTGCGATGCTCGGGGCGTGATCATTGCGGACATGCTCATCAACGCCGGCTGCCCAGAGCGCCTGCTCGACTCTCCGGGCGCCATAGCCTCGCGCGCCCAGGTCACGAGCCTTAGCGCGAGCATAAGCGTCATCGTCGACATAGCCGCGGGTGGTGAATTGTTCGACCAGGCCCGCCACATCGAGTTCGACCAGGCGGCCATCTGCGTCTTCCGCAACACCGCGTTCGCGAATTTTCCGCGCAAGATAGGCCTCAAGTTTGGCACCAGTGGTCGCAAATCGTCCGACATAGGACAGCGCAAGATCACGCAAGCTGACCGCGTCCAGCGGCCTGGCTCCGCGCCTTTTTGTGCGTCGAGATGATGACGTATTCATTCCCGCTGAAACTTTTTTGCCTTATTCGTGCCACAGTCCTTATCAATTGCATAAGTCTGGAGGGTGCGGGGACTGTTGTCTACCGTGCAGGGAACACGCAAAAGGCTTGGCTTGCTGGGCCGTAAATGACGGGTATCGCCACAAAAATGACCGACGCCGCATTGATGCCGACGCCGAACGATTGCGATTTACCGCGCGTTCGGGCGGAGTTTACGACGTTCAACGAGGCCATCGACTACGCTGCGCGCAGCGAAAAAGGCCTGAATTTCCATGACATGCGTGGCACGCTGGAGCGGGCCTATCCCTATCGTGAGATGCGTGACGACGCGCTCGTCATGGCAAGACGATTGATCGCGGCGGGGATCGGTAAAGAGGATCGCGTCGCACTTATCGCCGAGACCGGACCAGACTTCGCGGCCTTGTTCTGCGCCTGCGTCTATGCTGGAGCATGGCCAGTCCCGCTTCCGCTCCCGACAACTTTCGGGGGAAAAGAGAGCTATATCGACCAGCTTTCGGTCCAGCTGCAGAGTTCTGATCCCAAATTGCTGCTTTACCCGGCTGAAATCGAGCAAATGGCCAAAGCAGCGGCCGATCGCCAGGGCTGCCCCGGCGAAAGCTGGCAAGACTTTGCCAAACGCAAAGCACCAGAATGCGAACTGCCTCAGGCTGGTCCTGAGGATATTTGCTACCTCCAGTATTCTTCTGGATCCACCAGATTCCCGACCGGCGTCGCGGTGACTCACCGCGCATTGCTGCACAATCTCTATGGCCATTCGACCACCATGAACCTGGGGCACAATGACCGGGTCGTCAGCTGGTTGCCGTGGTATCACGATATGGGACTGGTTGGGTGCTTCCTGTCGTTGATAGCGAACCAAGTGTCTGCCGATTATCTCAAACCCGATCACTTTGCTCGGCGTCCGCTCGCTTGGTTGGACATGATCAGCCGCAATCCCGGCAACACGCTGTCGTACTCGCCGACCTTTGGATACGACATTTGTGCGCGGAGGATATCAAGCCAAAGCCATGTCGCCGATCGGTTCGATCTCGCTCGCTGGCGGGTTGCAGGCAATGGCGCCGACATGATCCGGCCCGACGTCATGCAGAGTTTCGTCAACGCGTTTTCGGAAGCGGGTTTCAAGGCGGCTGCATTCACGCCGAGTTATGGGCTTGCCGAGGCGGTGTTGGCGGTGACCGTCATGCCGCCGGGCGAAGGGATCCGGGTTGAACTCGTCGAGGAAGAACGTCTCTCAGGCACGCCGAGGGACCTCAATCGACCGGCGCGCTATCGTGCTATCGTCAATTGCGGCAAACCCCTGCCCGACATGGATGTCGAAATCCGCGGCGAAGGCACAGATGCGCGTGGCGATCATCAAATCGGCAAGGTCTGGTGCCGCGGACCGAGCGTGATGCATTCCTATTTTCGGAACCCCGAAGCGACCGAAGACTGTCTGGTCGATGATTGGCTCGACACCGGCGACATGGGCTACACCGCAGATGGCTATCTGTTCATTGTCGGCCGCGCCAAGGACATGATCATCATCAATGGCAAGAACCATTGGCCGCAAGACATCGAATGGGCGGTCGAGCAATTGCCAGGGTTCAACCATGGTGACATTGCGGCCTTCTCAATCGAGACCGACAATGGCGAAGAAGCGCCCGCTGTGCTGGTTCACTGCCGGGTATCTGATCCTTCTGAGCGAGTCCGCCTGCGCGAGCAAATATCGGACAAGGTTCGGTCGGTGACGGGAATGAGCTGCGTCGTCGAACTGGTCCCTCCGCGGACCCTGCCGCGCACCAGTTCTGGCAAATTGAGCCGCGCCAAGGCCAAGAAGCTGTATCTCTCTGGTGAGATCGTCCCACTCGAATTGGCTGCCTAAGCCCTCAGCTTTTAGTCAGCGATAACCCAGCCGCCATCTCGGAATCGATAGACATGCGGCGAGATACAGCGCGGTGCGGCAGCGCAGTCCTGCTCGACCAATGTGCGAAACTCATCAAGCTCCTGACCATCGGGCAGCAGGCCGGCAACCACCAATTGATCTGATGTTATCGTCACGGCCAGTTCTGGGCCTGCCCGCTCTGCAATCTGAGCCCATTGCGGCAGGTAGATCAGCATTGTGCCGGTGTATTCTTCGTTTTCAAAACCGATCAGGCCTTGGCTGAAGTCCTGGTTGAGCGGCAAGGGCGGGATCACCAGCCCGGTTTGCTCCGCCGCCCTTTGCCATGCCTCTGACTCATCGACGCCAAAATCTTCCAGGTCTCCACTCGTGGCTACGCGGATGGTTTGTGGGCTATCAATCGCCAAAATGGCAAACAGATCATCGCCAATCTGGCGATGCACCGGCACCTCTCCATTCTTGTCAGCGATTGCGAGCGCATAGGACCAATATGCGGCATCCCGAACGATAATCCGCAAATCGGACTGCGATGCGGTGTCAACCGGCGCAGTCAGCGCAAGAACGAGCCTGGTCAGTTCCGCATCGCAGGTCTGGGCGTCAATGGTCTGACAAAAGCCAAAAAGGCGATGCAGGTTTAGCGCAGCTTCATCCCATTCAGGATGGTCGGTGACGTTGATCTGCAACGGATCATTGGGCTCAAGCGCAAACTTCGCCTCGGGCAGAGCTTCCTGAAATTGAACCAGGGCGCGCTCGGCAAATGCCCGAGCATCGCTTGGCGACTGACCGGTCGCTGGAAACGAAAACCCGATTGTCGCCGCCAGCACGGCACCCCAGCCAAGCACGCGACACGCGCTAATCATCGACTTCGCCCCATTCTGCGCGCAGCGGTCCAAAACCTGTCTGGACCTCAACAATGGTGCCATTGGTTCGGAGAATGGCCGCAGCGGCTTCTGCCTCGTCCGGATTGCCTACCAGGACAATCGGCAGCTGTGTCCTTTGCGAGGCCCATTGCACAACACTCAAGGCGCGCGCGCCCGCCGGTGTGGGGCCATCCTCTTCAAAGGTGATGTTCTGCGGAAGCTCCGCCACAGGCGGCAGCAATTCGATTGTCCAGTCCGGCTCTGTCGCGGCGATACGGTTTTCGAGCGTCCGATAGGCCTCCAGCGATGCGCCATCGAGCGGTTGGGCGCGAACCACGGCTCGACGACGGGTTCGATCGATCACCACACTGTCTTCGGATACTCCCGCAACCAGCGAGAGACGGGTCGCAAGATCTTCCGCACGCGCAATTGCATCGGCTTCTTCGCGAGCGCGAGTGGCAGAGAGCTGAGCTTGCTCTGCTGCACTTGCACTGGTGCCCACTTGGTATTGGATCAAGGTGAGCTCAACCGGCTGCGACAATCGCATCGCCAATGCTCGCTCCGCCCTCGCCTCGGCTTCAGGCCGGATCGATGCGGTCAGCATTGTAGCGCTGATCGCAATAGGTTCCGCGGCGAAATCGATCTGCAGATCATCAAGAATCGAATTGGATGAGAAATCTTCCTCAATCTCTGCCCGGACGATCCGCTGGGCATTGGTCTCCCACGCGATCTGCTGCAGCGAATAGCCGAGCGGCAGCGCAAGGGCGACGAACACAGCGACCACAACGAAGCTCTGAAATTGGGTCTGCCGCTGGGTCAGTGCGGTCCGGAAGCCGAACATTCTAGCAAGCGCCAGAGCGGTTAAAGCGATGGTGATCAGGTTGGTGACGTAGAGCAGCAATGCGCCAGAGAAGACCGTGACATTGGCGGTTGCCAGACCGAAACCAACAACAGCGAGCGGTGGCATCAATGCGGTCGCGATGGCCACGCCGACGATTGCACCAGCCTGGCCACGGATCATGGCATAGGCGCCGGCCATGCCTGAGAACAGCGCAACGAAAAGGTCGAACAAATTCGGCCTCGTGCGCGCGGCGATCTCTGGCGTGATGGTCTGGATTGGGGAGATAAACACAATCAAGGCACACAGCAGGACCGCCAAGATGGATCCCCACATCAGCGATCGTGCTGACTGCTTGAGCCATTGGTAATCGCCGATCGCCAGTGCGAATCCGAGCCCCATGATCGGACCCATCAGCGGCGACAACAACATCGCCCCGATGACCACAGCTGGAGACGATTGCAGCAGGCCGAGAATGGCGATGCCACCGCTCATCGCGGTCATAAACAGATAGCGCTCTGACATAGCGCAATCTTCGCGGCGTTTCTCGATCACTTCCGCTTGGTCAATCGACCCGACTATATCATCGCGCCACCAGCGACGAAAGTTCAGCACCGCACGGGCAAAGCTGGAAAGGCCTTGCGGCTGGCCAGCCTCTCTGGAACCCTGACCGGGCCCTTGCCCAGGCTCGGGGCTTGGTTTTGTTGAACTTTCCACGGGGAGATGAATAGGCGGAAAAGCACGTAAACGGAAGCCGTTCAACAAATCATGGACGAAGGTCGGCAGATCGGGCAAAAAACCAACAGTGCACCGTCGCTTGAATATCGTGTCTTAGATACCTAATACAGTTAAGGATGGTCGCGTGGTAGCGGCCCAGGGAGTTTGCAGACCGCATGAGCACTAAAGATTCGCCCGAGTTGAACATCGCAACTGCGACCAAGACCTCGTCCGATTTTGAGCTGACCCCGCCTGATCCGGTGCCCGTTGTCGCGCCCGAAAAGGCCGCCGGACTTGTGCCTGTCAGCACAGAGGAGAAGACTAAGCTCGACTCCAAGGTTGACAGCTTCGTTGCTGATTTGGTCGCGGAAGACGCCAATTCGCCAGCGTTTGGTGAGAAAGTCGATCAGATCACCCGCATGGGCCAGGAACAGATCCGGGCCGCGGCAGCGCATTCCAACCGTTTCCTGGATCGCCCGGTCCGCGCGATGGATGGCGAAAGCAGCGTCGGCACCGATTTGGCCGAATTGCGCCGCACTGTTGAAGATCTCGACCCCGGCAAAAAGGGCAAACTGCTGTCACCGCGCAAGCTGTTTGGCATCATCCCCTTCGGCAATAAGCTCAAGAACTATTTCGACAGCTACACCTCTGCTCAAGGCCATATCCAGGCGATCCTTGAGCGGCTCGAATCCGGCAAGAAAGAGCTCCATCTCGACAACGCCTCGATCGACACCGAGCGGCAGAAGCTGTGGGAAGCGATGGGTGAGCTCGAACAGATGATCCATATCGCCAAGACGCTGGATGAGCGGCTTGAACAGAAAGCGCTCGAACTGGACGCGAGCGATCCGGAGAAAGCCAAGGCATTACGCGAAAGCGCGCTGTTCTATGTGCGTCAAAGGACTCAGGATTTGCTGACCCAGATGGCGGTCAGCGTGCAGGGATATCTCGCACTCGATCTGGTCAAGAAAAACAATGTCGAACTGGTCAAAGGCGTCGATCGCGCCAGCACCACCACGGTCGGCGCGCTGCGTACGGCTGTGACCGTTGCGCAGGCAATGACCAACCAGAAACTGGTGTTGCAGCAAATCACCTCGCTCAATCAGACCACCAGCGACATCATCGATTCAACCAGCACAATGCTGCGCGAGCAGACCGGTCAGATTCACGAGCAGGCTGCGTCAAGTACGATCCCGCTCGAAACGCTGCAGCGGGCTTTCCAAAACATTTATGACACGATGGACGAAGTCGACGACTTCAAGGTCCGCGCATTGGCCAGCATGAAGCAGACCGTCAACGTGCTGACTGACGAGGTTGAGAAGTCCAAGGGTTATATCGCGCGCGCCGAGGGCCAAGCTCAGGCTCAGGCCAAGGTCGCGTCCGAGCCATCCCTGCTGGCGCTGGATAGCTAATGGTCGATAGCACGCGCGAATCTGAGCAAATTCTTGCGGCGGCTGGACGCTCTTTGCAGGTCCAGCGTGATGGCGGCACACATCGTCCTGCTAAGTCGATTGGCCGCGGTTCGGCCAATGCCAAGCTCAAGACCTGGCTCAAGCGGGCCGGCTATTTCGGCGTCGCCTTGCTTGCGATCATGGTTGCGACTTCGGTCGCGGGTGCCGTGCTCGGCGGGATCGGATTCTGGGGCATTGTCGCGGCGTTCTTCGCGATGATCGGTGCGGCCTTCATCTTTGCCAATTTCCCCAAAGTGAAGATTCCGAAGAGGTCTGAGCTGACCCAAGGCAATCCCAAGCAAATGGTCGCTCGCACCGAACTGTGGCTCGAAGCACAACGCCCAGCCCTCCCCCCGCCAGCCGTCGAAGTGGTCGAAAAGCTAGGCGTGCAATTGGACGCATTGGGGCTGCAATTGGAGACGGTTGATCAATCGCATCCTTCAGTCCGCGAAGTGCGTGAATTGGTGGGCGAGTATATTCCCGAGACGATCGACAATTACCGCAAGATTCCTGAACATATGCGCAAGGAAGATCACGCCGGTAAGTCGCCAGACGCTCAGCTGACCGACAGCCTCACCAAGATCAGCGGAGAGCTTGACCGGGTCACGCGCCGTCTGGCCGAGGGCGCGCTTGACGATCTGGCGATCAAGGATCGCTATCTCGAATACCGCTATGGCGGGGATGAGAGCCTTCAGGATTTGCGCCAATGAGAGTTACCCTGCCCCACGAACTTGGCCGTGAAGAGGTCAAACGACGCTTGCATGATCATGCGCATGAGATTGCTGACTATTTCCCCGGCAATATGGCCACGGTCACAACTGAATGGCCGCAAGACTACGTCATGGGTTTGACGGTCTCAGTCGTCGGTCAGAATGTCGGCGGTGTTATAGAGACCTATGACGACCATGTTGTGATCGACATTGACGTTCCTCGTGCACTGAGTTTCTTGAAAGGCACGATCGAAAGCTCGCTCAAGAAAGAAGCGACACGGCTGCTCGAGAAGAAATAGAGCTCAGTTTGGTCGTGTAAGAAGGGTGACACCGGCAGCAGAGAAGTCTAGCTGGTCGATCGAGTTCGCCAATACGCACTCGCCTCCGATCGCGCTGCCGCTATCGTCCCAGCACAGCTTACCCGAGATTGGTAATGCCAGAAGACCGCACTGGTAGGCCTCGACCATGGCCTGGTCTGGCGCACCTTCGATCCGGTCCAGCCGAAAATGCTTGCGGTCAATCAATGTTGGCCCGGCCAGTTCGACCGTGGTCTGATGCTCATCACCATACGGCCCACCATCAGCCACCGCGATGGCCCGATCCAGATGCAAATCGCGCGGTCGGCCATAGTCATAGAGCCGGAAGGTCGTATCGCTGTTCTGCTGGACCTCGACCAAAGCGAGTCCAGGTCCAATGGCATGCACGGTCCCAGAAGGCAGGTAATAGACGTCCCCTGATTTGGCTTCGTGCCAGGTCAACAAGTCTTCAATCGAGCCATCTTTGGCTGCTTTGGCCATTGCCTCAGGCGTGATGGGCTTATCAAACCCAATTGCCAATTTTGCTCCTGGCTCGGCATCCAAGACTAGCCAGCATTCCTCTTTTCCTTCTTCGCCCTCAAGGGCGTTGTCTCCAGAAGGATGGTTCTGAACAGAGAGCTTCTCGCTAGTGAACAGGTATTTTACCAGCAATTGATCGAGCTCAGCAGGTGGCTCAAACCAAATCTCACCGACCTTCTTTCCTGTCGGCGCTTCGAAGGGTTCCGGAAGCTCAGAACGCCCCCAGACCTTCTCGACCAATCGGGTCGTTAGCTTTCGTGGAATAGCTCGACTATCGCTCACTGGTTCTTGGCCCCTGGCAATTGGCCAACTTGCTGGGCACCATCGCGGGTCGTAACCAGCACTTCGTCGTCCTTCACCACGATGCATATGTCTTTCAGGCCAATCGCGGAAACTCGTGGGCCATCGCTTGAGATCATGACATTGTCGCAATCGATGAGGTCGCAATTGTCCGGCGCGACGTTGCTTGATTCAAGACCCTTCAGAGCATCCTGGAGTGCAGCCCAATTCCCAATATCTGACCACCCCATATCTGCCGGAACCATGGCAGCGGAATGCGTCTTCTCCATAACCGCATAATCGATGGAGTCGCCGTCAATCGCTTCAAATGAACTGGCATCTGGGTGAAACCGAACGCCGTCGTCCCGTCCTTGCTCAACAGCCTCTCGCACCGCTTCGACCATAGCAGGACGATACACCGCCAGCTCTTCAAGCAGGGTCCCCGCACGGAAAACAAAGATCCCGCCGTTCCAGCTGAAGTCGCCGCTTGCGAGATAGGCCTCAGCGCGTTCAAGGTCAGGCTTCTCAACAAACCGATCTATCTCGAAGCCGCCCTCAAGTGCCACTCCACGTTTGATATAACCATAGCCCGTTTCCGGATGGGTAGGAGCAATTCCGAAGGCGACCAGCCTCCCCTGTTCGGCAAGCGCAGCACCAGCAACGGCGGCCTCGCGAAAAGCGGCCGAATCAGCGATATGATGATCGCTGGGGCAGACCATCATAATGGCATCAGGGTCGAGCCTCGCGGCAGCCAAGGCAATCGCCGGCGCAGTGTTTCGGGCCGCCGGCTCGACAATCAATTGCAGCCCATCCGCCCCAACAGCTTGCTGTTCAATCAGTTCGACATGCTGCGCACCCGCGACGATAATCGGGGCTCCGAACCGAGGGTCATCCGCTACACGCTCAATTGCCTGCTGGAACAGCGTGCGCTCTTCAGTCAGTGGCAAAAAGGGCTTTGGCAAAGCCTTTCGACTGACCGGCCATAGCCGAGTACCACTGCCACCACACAGGATTACTGGATGAATCACTAACGTCGCACTCCCAATGCGCGTCCCATTGCAAACCTTGGGCACCGCACATGAAGTAACACCTTTCCCATCACCTTGAACGGAAATCAACGCGATAGCCGTAACGGGCAGCAACTGGGTCACCATTGCGATCGCGTGCCGGGTTGAACCGAATCTTCTGCGCCACCAAACCACAAACCAAGTCGGTAGTCTGTTGGTCCACGCTGGTTCTAGCAACCGAGCAATTGGTCGCTCGACCGTCGGTGGTGACGGTGAACACCACGGTGACAGATTTGCCGAAGCGGGTCTGACGCCCTCCTTCGGGCACAGGAAAATCGCTCGCGGTATCAAGATTTCCCGATCGCACCGATGGCTTTGTGACGGCAACACCACCGCGTCCGCCGCCTGCGAGCCCGCTCCCGGTTCCAGGTCCATTTCCCGCTGCGCCCGTCCCGTCGCCCGCATCGGTGGCACCAGAGTCAACTTCGGATCCAGTCGACGATGCTTGTGGCAAAGGATCTGGCGGTTTCGTGGTAACCTCGGGGACAGGCGCGATGACTTCGCTGGGGGTCGCATCGCGCCCTGCCTCGGCCTGCGCGCCTTCGTCTGGCACTGGCTGGTTCTCGTCGGGGGTCTCTTCCGGCGCGGTAATAGTGACCGTGAAGACCGAAGCCACGCTCTGCTCGACCGAACGGGTCATGTCGGGCACCAGCAGTCTGGCGAGCCCATAGAGCGCTCCGATATGCAAGACCAGAATGAACAGGATAAGCGGCCAGCTCAGCCGCCGCCGCGCTTTGACATATCCTCTAGCCATTCTGCGCCACCTCGCGGTTCATCCTGCCCTCCTTGGGCTGTGCTCCTATCCTAACCGAGCTGGGCTGAACGTCCAAAACGGTAGACCCAAACACATACGACCCAAACACAAACGGCGGAGCCCGAAGGCCCCGCCGCTCGCAATTCAATCGATGCTAACGAATTAGAATTCGTAGCGCGCACCGAGCTGGATCCGCCAGACCGAGTTGGTGAAGCCAATCCGGTCCTGCGGGTCGATGTTCACGCCAGTCGCATCGGTCACCAGATCGGTGAAGATGTAACGCCCCTGCGCATCAACGCCATCAGCGCCGATCAGCGGCACCAGGCCATCTTCGTCATCGCGGTTACGGAACACGTTCCAATCCGAGTCGATGAAGTTGAGGACGTTATCGAAGTCGAAGAACAATTCGATCTTATCCTCCTTGATACCCGTCAGTGAGCCGAGGAACGGCAGTTCTTGGCTGAACCGCAGATCCATATCGAACACCCAGTCGTTGTTACACGAGTTCCGCGTAATCGACTGACCCGGAGTGAAATCGCAGTTCAATCCGCCGATGAAGGACACCAGCTGGTTGATCTCTGCGTCGGTCGCCGTTGTGAGCGGTGACAAGTTTGGATCGTTCGGCCCAGTCGGGACGTAAAGCAGAGCGTTGTTGTCGCCTGACGTGCTGTCCTGGAAACCGCCATCGTCTGCGAAGGTCAGACTGAACGGACGACCCGAACGAGCGGTGAAGAACATCGCCAGTTGCGTGTCGTAGCCATCGAGGAATTCCTCGGTCAGGCTGGCAGCGATCGTGAAGCGGTGCTTCGTTTCGAAGTTCGAAGGCGAAACTGCTGGGTCCTGGAAGTCAAACGCAGCGGTGTCTTCGAAGTTGCCGTTTGCGGTAGCGCCAAAGAAGTTCCGCGTGTTGTTCGAGTCGGTGTAGGAATAACCCAGGTTCAGATCGAACCGACCGCTCTCGGTGAACAGACCGCCGTCAAAGCGCTTCGACAGAACCGCCGAGAACACGTGGCTGTCAAAGCTCGGACCGTTGGTCAGCTGGTTGTAATCGTCGAGGCCACGGCCATAGCAGGCTGCGGTCACACCGGTGTAGGTCGGTGGAACTCCGCCAGTGCCGACGAGCGTGGCGTTACAACCTGGGGCCAGCGGATCGATGTCATCCAGGATCGGGCGGCCATCAATCGCGAAGCCATTCAAGCCTTCGGTGATGTCCGGGATCTGCACCAGATCATTGATCGCTAGCGTGTCGTTGAACCGTGAGTAGATGTAATCAAGCTTCAGGTTCCAGTCGGAGAAGAACCCGCTGTCGGTCCCCAGCATGGTGTCGATGCCGAAGTTGGCACGAACCACTGTTGGTACATCGAAGTTTGGATCGGTCGACTTGACGTCAGCGCCACCTGCTGCGGCACGGCTCACAGCTGCGTTCACCACGCACTGCGGCAGGCCCGTGAAGGTGCCATTGTTGACCACGCTGAACTGACCATTTGCATCAAGCAGGCCCGCACAGGCTGAGGAGAACGAGTCGCCATTGGCCGATGCGAAACCATCATTCGAGAAGGCGTTCGAGAAGAACACGACCGGGTCGCCGCCCGAGAAGATACCCACACCTGCGGTGAGGGTGGTGTCCCGGAAGAAGCCTTCGTCGTTGAACATCTCGTAGGTTGCAGAGAAACGCGGCAGCAGAACCGGATCAAGCGCACTGAACGGCGTAGCGTTGGAGAAACCAAAACGATCGACGAACAGTTGGTTGAAACGAGGCGTTCCATTGCCGTCATAGAGTTGGACGCGAAGGCCACCGGTCAGGTTCAGTTGATCGGTCGCCTGCCACTCATTCTGTGCGTAGAACGAATAGATCTGACGCGAGAAGGTCGCGCTGGCGTCGTTGATGTCACCAGTCGATGAAGAAGCGATGGTGGCACCGCCCAGCACGCCGCCGGTCAACTGGCTGGCGCTACCAAAGACGCTCGAGAAGAAGCCCGGTGCAACCAAACCGTTCTGGAAGTCGGTCAGGTTTTGGAAGAAGATCGTGCCGGTCGCATTGATCGCGAACAGGTTGAACACTTCCAGATCGTTGATTTCCGCACCCAGCTTGATCTGGTGATCACCGGCGTCGATGTTCATCAGGAAGCGGGCTTGGTCGATCTTGGTGTCGAGCTGGTTGGCCGAACGGAAAATGCCTGGTCCAGTTGACAAGATGCCCTCGTCAGAGGTCACACCAGCAACCGGCGTCACACCAACAGCGAGACGCACGGTCGGGTTAGCCGACTGAGCTTCACCAAAGCCGACAGGCCCCTGCTTATCGCCCACTTCTGCACGGCTGACGCGGATCTCAGTCGAGATTCGATCGGTCCAATCAGAGTAGAGACGCAGTGAGTAGTAATCCGAAACCGTACCCTCGTCCTCAAAGCTGTTGAGACCGGTCAGGTTGTCTCTGCCGGTGTCGCTTTCGACCTTGGTCTCTTCGAGGCGCTGATAGGTCGCTTCTAGACGGTGATCCTGGGTGATGTAGGCGTCGACACGGCCAAAGTAACGGACGCTGGTTTCGTCCAGAACGGTTGGATAGCCGCCGATATCTTGACCATAGACATCACGCGCGATGCGCGCGAATTCGTCGAACTGGGTTTGGGTAACGAAGTCTGCTTCAACCGCAAATCCACCGCCATTGGGACCGAATGTATTCGGACGGCCAAGATCGGTTTCTTCATAGCCAGCGTAGAAGAACAGGCGGTCCTTGATGATTGGGCCGCCCAGAGTTGCACCCCAACGCTTGTCCTGGAAATCAGGAACAACCGAGCCAGCTTCGGCTGCTTGGTCACCGCGCAGGCCTGCGTCGGTGTAGGTGATGAAGGCCGAGCCGGAAAACTCGTTCGAACCCGACTTGGTAACGACGTTGATCGCGCAGCCCGAGAAGTCAGAATATTCGACATCGAACGGAGCGAATTCAACCGAGGTCTGACGGATCACGTCAAACGGGATCGGGAAGGTGTTACGCGAAGCGGTCGGCGTGCCGTTAAGACCGAAGACGTCTGACTGGACGATACCATCGACCGTGAAGGTGTTCGAACGGTCGTTGCCGCCCAAGCAGCTGATCCGGTCGACTTCATTGTTGCGATCGAGGCTGACGCGAGGATCAAGCCGGATAATGTCGACAACGTTACGCGTGATCGAAGGGAAACCCTCGAGGGTCTCAAGGTCAAACGCTGAGCCCGGACCGACCGCCTGTTGAGTTGCCTGCACCCGGTTGCCGGTAACAACGATGACAGCCTCCGACGCGCTGGCCGAGAGGTTAAAGGTCAAACGCAGGCTACCGCTGGCGCTGAGAGACTGGCCTTCCAGGGTCTGGCCTTCGAAGCCCGACGCTGTGGCGGTGATGGTGTAAGGTCCGCCAGCGACGAGGCCGCGAGCGCTAAAGCCGCCGCCATTACCAGCAGTCAGGGTACGAGTAGCGCCTGTGCGGGTGTCGGTGATGACAACGGTAGCGCCTGGAAGCGCGTTGCCGTCTGCATCGGAGACCGAGCCTTCGACGCCTGATGTAATTTGCTGCGCGTGAACTGGCGTAGCAATCGTTGCTGCAGCGGAGAGAGAGACGACGCTCGCTGCCAAAAGATACTTGAGTTTCATGTGTGGGGCCCCTGGTCGTTATGGAGATCTGATAACCGCGCCCGCCCTAGGCGCGTTGCACTGCACAAAAGCGACTGTTTTGTGACAAATCAATGAAACTGTCTGACGGATTAATGACGCAAGCGTCGCGGCGGGATTTTATCCACAAACGGGACCTAGGGATTCCCTAGGGTTGCGCGCCTCTGTTGCCATGCTGCAACGCGAAACAAAGATTCATTTTGCCTCGCCAGCAGAGGATTTCCAGCCTGAGAATCAGGCCAAATTGATCTCCCTGAGTCGCTGCATCAAATAATCGTGAGCCGAAATCGGCTCCATCGATTCCGCGCGGCCACCGGCAGGTTCGCCGAGCGGCTCGATCATGTAATCGGGACGGAAATGCAGGAAGAAAGGCATGGAGTAGCGGGCCCGCTTGGCTGCCGGGCCCCGCGGGTTAACCACCCTGTGAGTGGTCGAGCACAACCGGCCATTGGTTTGCCGCTCCAACATGTCTCCGACATTGATCACCAATGCGCCTTCCGGCACGGCGACAGCCTTCCATTCGCCCGTTTTGGTGAGCAGCTCCAGGCCAGCCTCTTCCGCACCCAGCAGCAGCGTTATCGTGTTGATGTCGCCATGCGCAGCGGCGCGAATGGCCCCTTCTGGCGCATCCTCGCCTAGGGGAGGATAATGCAGCAGCCGCATGACCGAGTTGCCGTCCTCAATCGTCGGATCAAAAAACTTCTGGTCCAGGCCTAAATGCAAGGCGATAGCCTCAAGCACCCGGCCGCCGGCCTCTTCAAACGCCGCGAACAAAGCGCCGAACGTACCCCGAAAGCCTTCCACCTCTTCAGGCCAGATATTTGGCTGCATGAACTCGCTGAGAGGATGTCCCTCAGGCAGAGAGCGACCAACATGCCAAAACTCCTTGAGGTCGAAAACCTCAGCATCCTTGGCTTTCTCAGTCCCGAACGGCGTGTAGCCGCGCGCACCTCCGCCACCTGCCTGGTGATAGGCCTGCTTCACCTCCGTCGGCAGCGCAAAGAATTCTCGTGATTTGGCTTCGGCAGCCTCGACCAAATCCTGCGGGATTCCGTGGTCGCGGACCACCGCAAAACCATATTCTGCAAAGCTACGTCCCAGCTCATCAGCGATATCTTCGAGCGGCTGCGCGAGCGAAACGGAGGCGAGATCGGTCAGTGTTTCAGTCATGACGCCTATAATAGGGTGCAATTAGAGCGGTAGGAAGAGGCCAGCCAGGGCCGCACTCATCAAATTGGCCAGACTACCAGCAGCCAAAGCCCGCAGCCCGAGACGGGCAATGACCGGTCGTTGGTTTGGTGCCAAACCGCCCGTCACCGCCATTTGGATCGCGATGGATGAGAAATTCGCAAAGCCACACAGAGCAAAGGTCACGATCGCACGGCTCCGCTCGGTCAGTTCGCCAGCTTGCATGGCACCCAGGTCAATGAACGCGACGAACTCGTTGAGAACGATCTTGGTGCCAAACAGACCACCCGCGACCCGCGCCTGTTCCCAATCCGCGATACCGATTAGAAACATCACAGGTGCAAAGACAAAACCCAGCAATTGCTGGAAGGTGACATCGGGATACCCGAACAGGCCGCCAATCCCGCCCAACATACCATTGGCCAGCGCGACCAGCGCCACAAACACCATCACCATAGCGCCGACCGCAACGGCCAGCTTGACGCCTGTTTGCGTACCCTGTGCTGCAGCTTCGATAATATTGGCAGGTCGTGTGCCTTCTTCGAAGGTCTCCGCGACTTCAACCTCATGCGGTTTTCCGCCCTCAGTCAGCGCGGCCGGCCCTTCCGCGCTGATGCGCGCGTCGGGCAGCTCGATCTCTTCAGGCTCGGTGCCGGACAAGGCGGCTGCATCGCGTGCGAGCTCGCTCTGATCATCGGGCATGATGATCTTTGCCATCAGGATCCCGCCGGGCGCTGACATAAAGGCCGCCGCCAAAAGGAAGGGGACCGCGTCTGAACCGATGAAGCTGGCATAGGCCGCCAAGATCGTCCCGGCGACACCCGCCATTCCAACGCTCATAAGGGTAAAGAGCCGGCTCGGCGGCAGAGCGGCTAGATAGGGCCGCACAACCAGCGGGCTTTCCGATTGGCCGACGAAGATATTGGCCGCGCTTCCCAGGGCCTCGACCTGACTTATTCCAGTAATCCAGCCGATCGCCCCACCAACCCAGCGCACCAGACGCTGCATGATTCCCAGATGGTAGAGGATCGAGACAATCGCAGCGAAAAACACAATCACCGGCAATGCGGCGATCACGAATGTATTGGCAAAGGGATTGCTTTCCATCGGACCAAAGACAGAAGTGATACCGACCTTGGAATAATCGAGCAGCGCGATCACTCCGTCTGACAGAAACTGGATTGCCCCAACCCCGAAAGGCGTCCGCAATACAAGCAAAGCCATCAGTGCTTGCAATGCAAAGGCGGCACCGACGACCCGCAAGCTAATTCGCTTCTTCCCGGTCGAAAGCAGGAAAGCCAATAGCAGGATCGCGAGGATACCCGCCAAGCTCAAGAGAATGGACATGTTCTGGTTCTATCCCGGATAACACTTGATCCCAATGATCAGACCGCCCCACCTTGCCGCTATGAGCGCAACAGTCAAACCCCACGATGGAAACTGTCATGGAATAGCGGTGATCGAGCGCCCCAGGTGCTTTCCTTTTCGGCGTTCGGCCATTACCCCACCATCATGAGTGACGCATCGCAATCGCCCGACACCCCAGCCACCTTGAATATGCCGCGGGGGCTCTTTGTTTTCCTGATAGTCTATGGCGGCATGACCGTGCTGGCTGGCGTGGTCGCCTTCAAGCAGGTGCAATTGTGGCCCAGCAATCTGGCTGTCGAAGCGGGAATATTCCCGTTCCTTCTCCTGGTGATCATCTCAAGCACCATCGCGCAACTCTATGGCAAACAAACCGCACAAAAACTGGTCTGGTGGGGGTTTGTCCCGCTCGCCCTGTCTGCAGCGTTGATCTACTTCGTGCTCTCATTGCCCCCCTCGCCGGAAATGACCGAGTTCCGCAGCGATGATCTTGCAGCGTTCGAACGAGTGCTTGGCCAAACTCCGCGTATTCTGATGGCCGGACCAGCCGCCTACATCACGTCCCTGCTGCTCAACATCTGGATTTTCGATCGACTGCGTGGATCCGGCGAAGGAACGACATTCGGACTAATGGTCCGTGGGGCGATCGCGTCGGCACTTAGCCAAGCGGTCGACTCGGTGATCTTTGTCACGCTGGCATTCTATGGTGAGTTTGACATCACAAATCTGTTGATCGGCCAGGTCCTAGCCAAGGTCACGCTCAGCCTCGTGCTGGTGCCGTTCTTAATAACCTTTGGAGTGAAAGCTGCGCAGCGACTGGATCGGCAATAGCCTTGATCCATCTGATGGGAACCCTTTGGGCAATCTCAACATGCAAGAGGCTGTGATCGATCGAATGACTATTCCCACAGACCATCGTTTGGCGAGTGCGTGCGCCTTAGGTTCGGAAACGAGTTAGGAGATGCCGGGCCAATCCGACCAGAGCCAGTATCGTTCCAGCCGCAGCAACGTCCGCTATCCAGTCATCAAAGCTTGAATCCCTCCCTAGCGCCGGAATCGCCTGCACCCACTCAATCAAGGCTCCAAACACAGCAAGCCCTGCAAACAGAAGCCAAAGCGACGCGCGGGGATAGGCTGGCGCCACCAACCCAGCGAGAGTTGCAAACGCAAGCACGTGTAGAAACTTGTCATTGACGTCTCCAACTCCAGGCGGCTGCGGGAGGCTCGCCATGACCAAAGCAAAAGCGAGTGCTAACCAAAACAGGAGCTGGGAAATGCGTTGAATCATCACGTTTTCGGTAAGTGAGCGTCGTGGAGTCCTGCCGAGAATGAGATGCACATACTATGAACCTGACGGATAAGAAGAGGAAGCGGAGACAGCATGATGGCAGCCGTCAGCCAGTCAAACCCTGAGTTCTTGAAATCAGTGTAGCGCAGACTGAGCCCAAATGATGTCCTTGGGCTTCATGCACAGCTCATGCTCGATCGTTTGCTGCGGAAGGGCCGACGATTCATGATTGGGCGGGCAAAGAGACTCTCATCGTATGCGCGGTTTCGCCCGTTCTCCAAGGCTTGTCCGCGTCGACGGATCTCGAGAGGTCTTCGTCAAACAGCCTTGGAATAGGCTGCCAGTCGTTGGGCTGCGACGGTCCAATTGTGCGATTTTCGAAATGCATCTAGGGCAGGAACGCGATTGGGATCCTGCAAATGCGCACGCATCATCTTGGCGAAATCGGTCTTGTCCTCGCTGGCCTTGTAGACAACGCCCAAATTGTAGACTTCAATAAACTCAGCAAAGAAGCCGCAGTCTGCTGTTAAAACCGATGTGCCGTTGTAGGCGGCGTTATAGCCGGTCAACAGTACTGATCTGTCTGTCGACACCTTAGTGACAAAATCGAAGGCCTGAGTGAGATTGTCCGAAACCTGAAAACTATCAGGCATCGTCAACACGTTGTCCAAACCCGAAAGATCCGTCTCGCCAGCACCAACTACCACAAACTGCAAATCGTCCGTGGGCACCGACCGTGCCATTTCCTCTACAAACCCTAGCGTGGCATTCTTCGGCGAAGGCGAATTGGCGGAAAGGCAGAACATCGCCTTTGGATAGGCCTCCCGGCGTGAGGCCAGCCAGGAGAGAATTTGCGTTTCTGCCTCCACATTCCCACCGAATTTGGAAACCCCGCGGGCATGGCCGAAACACAGATTATCGACCTTCTCAACACCCAGAATCTCTCGCGCCTCTTCGACAAGGCCGCGATCCATCACAAAGACTCTGTCACTCGCGATCGCGAGAATCTTGCGCCGCCAACGCGTTATTGCGGGATAGAAGTCGTAGGTCTCGCGATCGACATTATGCAAAAACCAAACAACCTTAATCCGCAATACCGCACACAAGCTAAGGGCAATCAGGTCTAGTCCGGCCTGCAATAAGGTCTTGGCCTTGCTGCGCGGTGTGTTCAGATAACGCACAACGTAGATCAGCTTCCTAACCCGGAAACGATGGGCAATCAGCCTGAATAAGAAGCCCGGTTTGTAGGGGGATTGCACGGCCGTCCGGATGCCGACATCACCAAGCGCATCAGCCCAGTTTTGAAACTTCGCGTCCCTCTTGGGAAACAGAAAGAGTGCATCCGTCACGTCTCTTCAACGTCCAAAACCTTAAGGTAGGCGTGCACATACTCGCGCTCAGAGATCATCCAAGAGAATTTCTCGCGGATATAGCGCTGCCTTTGATCGAAGGCGCCCTCTTCTTCTTGGTGAGTTTCGAGCACTTCCAAGAACTTTCGGACGAAAGCCTCTTTGGAGAAGTCATCCGCAAAATAAGCAAAATCCGCGCAGCTATGCAGCGTCTCTTTGAGCGGATAGCTGACGAAAGTCTTACCCCGCGCAAGGTATTCAAGCGATTTCGTCATCGAGCATTTTTCGTTCAACTCGGAATAGGGATCGGGCTGTACGCAAAAATCGCAGCGTGCCAGAATTTCCTCGATCCCTCCGCCCCAGCGCTTGCGGCCGTGAAAGCTGAAATACTCCGAGACGTCGCGCTCCTCAACCAGCGTTCGGATTGCTTGGAGGCCGCCGCCATCACCGATGATTTCGTATATGAAAGGGATTGCTCCCTTTTTGGCCTCCGCTGCGATGTCGACCAATAGGTCGAGCCCGTCCTGAGCGTTCACATTTCCGACGTAGCCGATGCGACGCATATCATCCGCAGGCCTGGCAACTGCAGACGGGTCAGGCAGATAATCGAAGATCGCATCATTGGGTCCGTTCCGGACAATCGATATCTTATCGTCCGAGACGTCGCCGCGGGTGGCCGCGACCTCCTTGAAGGAGTCGTTGACCACGATGACATGATCGCTCCAACGATAGGCCCGCGCCTCAAACGCTAGCAAGATCTTGAGCATGCCGGAGCCTTCTGTGTCGCGGTCGACCATATAGATTTCCGGCACAAGATCATGCTGATCATAGATGTATTTGGCGCCGGTGAAAGAAATCAGCCGTCCCAATAGCGCTGAAAAATCTGTCGGGTTGCAGAACTGAAAGCACCGGACGCGCTTGAAGAGGCGCAGGTAGAATATGATAAAAAATGGCAGGATCAGCTTGATTGAGTGCTCGATCAGGCGCTGCCAAATCTTGAAGCCCTGTGCCTCATAAGCTGGATAACGATAGACAATGACGCCATCTTCATCGGTCCGCCCGGAGCGTTCACCCTCGCCTGCGGGGCACACCACGATGGCATTCAACCCAACGTCCCGCAATGCTCGAGCTTGCCTCTGAACACGGGTGTCGAAGGTAAATGTACCGTCTTCGATAACAATGGCGGCGGAGTGTTTTTTCATAGGGTAAGGTCCAGTCGGGACGTCAAAATTGCATCCCTTGCGGCGGTTTCGAGGCGCACCACCTGTTGCATGCTGTTGAACCGCGCCGAGTAGCCGGTCACCAGTTGTGAAGGATCCTGCGAGGTCAAGCAGCCGGTCGTCCGAAACGACAAGCGGCGCTCGCCAACTCTCAGTTCCACGGACTGCTCGTCTATGACTTCCAAAACTTCAACGGAAGGCCCAAACACAAACGCTTGGCGTAGGGCGGATGCTGGCGCTCCCTGTAAAACCTCGTCGGCAACCTCCAGACCTGTCTCGGACAAGACCAGTTCGCGTCTCACTGTAAGGTCTGCAGGTTCAAGATAGCGGCGTTCGGTCAGTACCCGCACCTCCTCATCGGCTTCTGAGAGGGCAACAAGAGAAGAAGCAGAGTTGGGTTTCTGGATAAAGGGGGCGACGAATTCGCTATCCGGCACCCCCTCAACCCAAAAGGTGTTGTGGTTCTGAACCGAGCGGAAAGCGTTCCGCTCCTTCAGCTTGCGGGTGTAGCTGTAGGAACCAGTGTCGGCCAAGATTGGCAAGCCATGAAACGACCACCAGAGGCTATTGCAATCGCTGTGTGCATGGCCAAAGAAAGGCGGGTGTGAATAGGCTTTGGTCAGGTTGACAAATTTCGACCGTCCATCGCCGAGATTGGCAACGGTGATCTCTTTCCCATAAACGATCGTTTTCTCCGGCACCTGTGCCTGTGCCTGTGCCTGTCGGGAAGCGGTTAGCGGCGCCGAGAATGCCCCCAACAAGGCATCAAAATTCGTCGGAACGGACGAGCCAGAGTCCATCATTCCAAGATGGCGAGCCAAGGAACGTACGTTCGCAACCCGCGCTGCTGTTTCCAGCTCAGTATCTCTTACAACCTTGAATAACGTCGCACTGTCGTCGTCGCCAAATCGAGGCGCATTGTCGTTTTCGTCACACAGTGCCAGCGTGAAATCCAGCCCCGCAGAGGTCCGTTGGAGAATCGTCTCCGAGGGTTCATGTCCAAGAGCCCGGAACAACAACACCGCCCAGAGGGCCGACTCCAGGTTCAACATATTGTAGGTGTAAGAGTTCTCGCTGCCGCAGCCGTCAGCGGATACTTGAACGTCCAACTCTTGGGCAAGCTCGGCGTCGAGTGCGGCTAGGTCGACCGAGCGGTCACCGCCGATCTCATTCAGAAAATACGCTCCAAAAAGCTCGCCGATCACCTCAACGATGCTATGGTTGCCCCGAGACGAAAACTTGGACTTGGTGTTGTGGATCTGGTCCAGCGTGCGATCGACCAAGGGCGCGTAGGAAGCAAGGTTGACCTCTCGATACCGCGCAAAGATCACGAGCGCTGCAACAATATTGGTCAGGCGAATGGCAAGCTCGATGCCGCTCTTCCAATTCAACCCTTTCATGAAAGGGTTGAGCGCGGCCCAGTGCGTGAGGTCCTTCTGAGCGGCGCGGGCAAAATCAGCGTTTCCAGTATCGGCAAACGCAAGAGCCAATCTGGGTAAGTGATAGAGCTTGTTCAACTCAGCAAGATTCTTGATCGCGCCTTTGTACTTGGCCGGAGAACTGCGGAAGTAAAGCCGGGTCGCCAAAGCGGTTTCGCCACTGTCCGGGAATAAGTTGGGCCAGCCTGGTTCCTTAGGCAATGGCTGACCGAAGAACTCGAGTTCCTGCAGTGATGCGGCGCAATAGTCCCTGTCTGGTAGATTTAGCGCCGGAGGGGTCGGGCCCGGTTCAATCGGGAGGTCGAGGATTAGCGGCTCATCTTTCAAACGCCAATATTGCACCAACGCCCTGACCAATTGTCCGGCACGAAAGCCAATCTCCCCAGGTCCCATGTTTCGGGCCTTGTTGATGATGAAGCCAAGTCTCAATTCTTTATGCGCCGAGCAATGTAGCGAACAAAGCTCTCGTCCCTGCCATTGCTGGAGGAGAGCTTCGCCAGTTTACGCATATGGATCGCTGCAGACGGAACATGGCCGGCAAAGGCCAACGCGTTGCCGAAACGAAATTTGGCACCGTAGCCAAAGCTGCGCGCGACTTCCGTCGATTTAAAGAACTCGACAAGCGCCGCTTCGTGCCGGGTTAGTCTGCTGGCTCCCTGGCGTATCGAAGTCGAGAAGATCCCCTTAGTCTCCCCCTGGCCGTAAGAACTGTTTTGCGAGGTAACCTGGGTCAGGTCGTCCTGGTACTCGACGCCGAGAAATTCGCACAGCTTTAACAAGGTGTCTTCGCTCTCGGTGACCAGGTTTTCATAGTTCAGGATGAAGGTGTTCTTAGGGTGAGCGGCGACGACAGATCGAGCCCTGCGGATGGTAGCAAACCACAGCGCGGCCGAAGTCATCGGGTGGTACAGCTCGCGCAAGCGATCTTTGTTCTCGGCATAAGTCGTCTTGAATCTGTTCTTGTAAGAGGCGACGAAATCATGCGGATCGCGAAGGCAGATTACCAGCTTGGCATCCGGGAAATCTCCAAGGATCCGTGAGGCCTGAAAGATGTCGCGCGGCGTCGAGTTCACCCACTGCTTCTTGCCAGCGAACTCTGCCTGGGTTTGCATGAAAGTGTTCAGTGCTTTCCCTGCGTTATCGGCAGTCTGTAGCGCTGCAGCAAGCTCGCGACGATGCAAGTCGACGCGTTCCTGGTCCTCAAACTGGCTGAACTTCGAGTAAAGACCCAGCAGCTTTTCGATATCCGTTTCGCGAGTCTTTGGGTCCGAAAAAGCCTCGGACCCAAAAGAATCATAGTAATGCAGCTCCCCACCGCCCAACAGCTCCGGGTGACGATCGAGTATGGCAGCGGTCAGGGTCGTGCCTGACCGCGGGGTTCCACAAACAAAGATCATCACGCCATCCCCAGCCCATACTTACAGGCTCCGATAAAGCCATCAGCCATTCCCGACAACGGCGCGCGCTGCAGAATCTCGGCCCGAGCCGCGATCCGCATAGCCATCTTTTCTTCCGGAGAACGTCTGACATAGGATCGACAATGCTCCGCTATTGTCTGCGCTGTAGCGTTGTAATCCAGAAGCCAGCCACTCACACCGTCTGATATCAAATCGCCAACGGTGCCGTCACCCGGCGTGGAGATGGCGGGTAGGCCGCAGGCCATAGCTTCGTTGACCGCAAGCCCGCCGATGCCCGGGAGGCAGAACAAGTCAATGTTCGCGTCGGAGACAAAACGCCAGAGATCTTCGCGGTACTTGGGGCCCTCGAAGATCGTCCACTCCTCGATACCAGCCTCAGCCGCATAGGCCTTGAGAGCGCTCTCGTATTTGCCCGAGCCGACAATGTGGAAACGGACGTCGATGCCTTCGCCTGCCAAAATCTTGGCCGCGTCCATGACTTTCTCGATCCTTTTGTCGCGAGTGATGGCACCGAAATAGACGAGCCTTAGACCCTCAATTTCCGGTTGGCGCAGCGTCATTTCCTCCGCGACCTTCTCTACAAATATTGTATTCTGCGCAGGGAAAACTGCGACGCCAGGATTCCGCACTTCGCGCTTGGCAGCGAAGTTCTGGCTGTATGTCACAAAGGCTGTCGCGCGGAATTCCTGAATGGACTTGAGTAGGCGCTTAATCCCTCGTGTGGCGCCACCAAGATCAAGCCTCTCGAACCCCCCATCCCAGAACACTTTGGGGATGCCCGCCAGACTGAGATAAACGCTGAGCAGGTAAAAATTCAGAATAGCGACACGTGGATGGATAATGACAAGATCGGGTTTTGCTTTGCGAATCTCCGCGATCAGCCCTTTCACCCATTGCACTGAGACGCGGCCGAATCCCACGTTTGTCGTTTCACATTGCGTCGTGAAAGAGCCGTTCATAGCGCTCTTCTTGACCACTTTCGCAATCTTCGGCGTGCCGACTACCAGCTGAAGCTCGATGCCTTCCTCCGCCAGACCCTTTTGGAAGGCCTGCGTAAAGTCGTCGCGAAACGATGGCCAGTAAGGAGCCACGAGCACTACCTTCTTCATGTAATGAGGTTCCAAACTAGTGTGATCAGGGCGCAGCCGATCGCCCATGAGAAAAGGACCCAAGTGTTGAACTGTGTGGGTTTCCATCGCAGGAATCCTATCGCACACAAGATCATAAATTGCGGCCAATACGACATGTGATAGCGAATTTTCAGCGTTTCGCCGATCGCAGTCAGTGATAGAATATTGATAACGCTGAACAGGGCAATGGCATACAAAACGCCACGTTCTAGCAAAACCGCTCGCACCCCAACAAAAAAGAAGATCACCAACAGCATCTTCAGAAAGGTGCCGATGAAGTATTGGGAAAGCGAGAAGTCAGGACCGTAGAGGTCGTGCGCTGGCAAGGGGCCGATCAAGCCCGAGATCAGGAGGGCGACGGATTCGATTGAGCCCTGCCCGCTGAAACGGCCCGCGCCAATCCTTTCTACGAAGTGGATGAGATTTGCGATCTCGTTGAGATTCAAAATTATGAATGCCGCAACAGCGGCAACAACGCCAAGCAACAAGATACGTCGGAGCCAGGCGATGCGCACCAGGCGGACGTTGGCAACGAAGTGGCTCAACACAATGAAGACGACCGTCGGCAACCGAAAGAAAGGCACGGCTGCCAGCGCGAGACCTGATCCGATTGCCCATCCCGGTTGGGACAGCCGCGCGAAGGCGTAGAAATGGGCGGTCACGAAGAATGCGAAAAATGTCTCTTTCAAACCGCTGGAAGCAAAATAGACGGTGATCGGACTCACCAGATAGATGGCGGTGAAGACCCGCGCGACCCGAACGTTTGTCTCGGTAAGCAAGATGGACTTGTAGACGAAGTATCCCGTCAGAAGCGCAAATGAGGAGTTCACTAAGCGTGTGGCGTACTCGCTAAAACCATAGCCATAAAGGGTGGCCTTGATGAAGGGGAAACCATAGTCCTGAAAGTCATACTTGGTTTGATCCATGTACCTCACCCACGAGGACATCGGAAGCTCCGCAAGTTGAGCGCCGAAGCGGGCATAAAGAGTTGAATCTGAACCCAAATATTCAAACAACCAATGGGCGACTAGCCAAAAATAGTAGAGGTTGATGTTGACGAGGAGTAAGTGGCACGCTGCTGGTAGGATGAACCAGGCGAACCCCCTTTGTTGGCCGGCCCAGAATATCGACAAAAAGATTGTCGCGACCTGCACTATCCAAAGCACAAGAAACAGGAAAAGCTCGTTGCGGCTTTCCAGCACGATGGGCACAAACAAAACCGACAGCACCGCAAGAACAGCGAAGCTGGTGGCCAGAAAACGCATGAGTGATTCAATGCTCAGCAGGCCGCGAGGCATTCTATCATTCGGCTGAGGTGGGCTGCTCGTCACGATGTCACTCTTATTTTTCACTCGATGGCCGAGCATTGCGCCGGCTCATGATGACAAGAAAGTAAACGATCTTTCGCAGGGCCAGTTCGGCTACCAGGAAAGTACAAAACTCGGTGACGCTTTGAGAAACCAGCGCGGCACCAAAGATCAGTCCGATTGCCAGCACCTGCATGAAGAAGATAGTCCGCGAAGCATCAATCCCGCGCAATATCTGGGCTGAAGCCTTGATCGCGATCTTGAGCGGTAGCGCATAAACGACAATGGCGAAAATTGAGGCGGCTTCGATCCAGAGCTCGCCAAAGAACCAGATAAACCCGGTTTGTAGGGCCCCCTGGCTTAGGTAGATCAACAGAACGAGAACAACGCAGACAGCACTATTCAACACCTCAACGCGCTGATTCTTGTTGTTGGTCTGGCCAAAATTGATAGCAGCGAAGCGCAGGATCACGCTTCCAATGGCCCGTCCAACGCTGTTAGCAGACTGGTCCACCACATACGATGAGCGGTTGAAATTCCCCAGCGCCGCAGTTCCGTAATTGCGGCCAATCAGGGCGCTTGGCATCTGGTTGAGCACCTTGTTGGTCGCGATACGCGAAGCCTCCAATCCATTGCGGCCAAAGAAGGTTCGTGCATCCAACCTTTTGGTGTTCTCCGCGCCAAAATGCCTGTGGGTTAGGCGCACCGACCGAGACAGCAAGAACGCCCGAAAGGCAGAATTCGCAACGTAAGATAGCACCAGCGCATATGGCCCCAAGCCAAGGTAGGCGCCCGGAATGGCAATCAATACTAGCGTTGTAAAATAGCCAAGAAAATCTGCCTGGCTGGTCACTTTCTGCTTGTAGTGGCGCTGAAGCTTCATGACCCGAACTGCCAGAAAATGTTCGATCGCTACGTAAACCGCAAGCGGCAATGCAATGAGAGTGGTGAATTGAAACGGTTCAAGTGACGTCGGATTCAAGAACGCCATTACGACCACGACAAACGGCAGATAAACCCACAGAGTTTGAACTGAAAGCCGATGGTACGCCAGATAATCCGCTGCTGACATGCTGGGCCGTCTCAAGATTTCATACCTGAGCAATTCAGACATCACAGACGCAGCTGCTGTGCCAATCAGAAAGGCGGCCATTTGCCCATAGTCTGTTGGGGTCAAAATCTTGGACAAAATGTAGAGGCCAAAAATCCTTACAAACAGCCGCAAGAACTCGTAGCCTAGCGACCAAGTCAGGGCCTTTTTGCTTTTGACGGCCATCTTTTTCACCGCCACTCGGGTATTGCTTGTGACGTCACTTGTTTGAATTGTGGCGAATGGAGCCAATCGAAACCAGACGGGTAGGCCATTTGCATTGCCATTCGAGAAATCCTCCTAGCGGGAGGGCTCTTAGTCAGCCATGCGTTAAGAGAGCCACTGTCCATTTCTTCACGAGCTCTCGTAGAGATCAAAGTCTTTGCTGAAAAGAGACTCGATCTTTTTCTTGTGCTGCCCTGATGGAACGAAATCGGTTCTCTGGCTTGCATTGACCCGCTTTACGCTACCTTGCGAATTGGCGCTTTCGGCACCCAATGCCTCCCGGACCGAAGCGATTCCTTTGGCAAGCTCTTCCATCCGCCAAATATGGTCCAGGAGAACTGTCCCGCTCTCGTCAACCACGTCGTCCCACATTGCTGCCGTGTGGGTCTGGAAGTGCAAGCCCATGGGCGATTGGCTGGAGGGAGACTCGCGACAAGCACTGATCGCGTCGAGGAAAAGATCAAAATCGTAGCCAATCGACGGCAGGCGGCCGGGGTTCCGCACGGCCTTCCCAAACAGTTCCAAGCGCTGGCGCCAGAACTGAGGGGTTCGTGGATTTGTTTTCCGCCAAAGATAGAAGAATTGGCTTATGCAGCGATCAATGGGCTCGCGCACGAACGCAAACTTCAGCATGCTCTCAAAACTGTCTTTATAGAGATAATTTTTCGCAAATAGACTACGTCGAAACTGATAATCCCCAAGAGGAGTCCGATAATTGTTCAGTATATCATTCCATTCTTCTATCGGGGACTGGATGAAGTTCTTTGCGTTGTGATGGCGGTCGATCTGCCGATAGTAAGGCGCGAGAGATCTGCGCGTGGACTGACCAGCACTTTTCTTGATATGTAGCCAAAATATCTTCTGCATCATCAACTCATTCAGGTGCGGTTAGCGCAAACAGCCCCCGTTGACCGCTCCGCCTCAGTAGCCAAACTTCTCAAAATCGCTTCCATAGATACGCTCTAATCGCGCTTTTTGCGCACCAGTCAAAACGAGATCCTTTTGCGTCTTATGAGGGCGCCAATTGGTGATTTCGGCAGGGCGGTCAAAGATCCGCTGGCAGATTTCATTTAAGTCCGCCTCAAGGTTTTCAAAGCGGCCAATGAAATCAAGCTGTGACTGATCGAGAAAGCAGATGTCCGACTGGCGAGCAAAGTGCCCGTCCAAGCCGCAACCGTCGTGCTCTTCCAGAAACGTCAAGCAGTGATCGAAGCTGATATCAGTTCCTTCGTCGAGCTTGAGCAGACGTCGCACCAGCGTAAGTTGGCTAGATGGTCGACACAGTTTGTCTAAGTAGGCGGAGACGGCCCGCTCGACCGGGTTCCGGCAAAACACAAACTTGATATAGCCGTCCAAATCAGTGGCAATGCCCGACACTTCAGACGGGCGCTTGAAGGAACGTTTGAGCGAATCTGCTTCGTCCCATGACTTGACCTCGCCCTTGGTTTCACCAGACCGCAGGGTCGCGACGATGGTGGAGTTCGCCGCCTTGGGAACGCGGAAATAGATGAACTTTGGGTCTAAGTTGACCGCGATCCGTGCGTTCGCGCGATATGCTGGCAAGGCCCCCGCATACCCCTCAAAGAAGGGCGACTTACGAATGGCGCGGTCTGCAAGGAAAACCTTCGGATTGAATTGATAGCGCCGCAATCGTTGTTGAAGGTTTGGAGCCAAGGCGCTCATCTCCAGATTGCGCAGGTGTCAATCACCTGTTTGCCTTCCAGCAAGGAACGGTCAATTCCGCTAAAGACCGAATGCGCAACCAGCCCAACGACCACATCCGCCGCCTGCAGAGCGGCTAGCGTGTCCGTCAAGCGAGCCTTGGTGGGGTCCAGCCCCTCGGGTGCTTCGTGGATATGCGGCTCAGCGGCTAGCACCCGGATGCCCTCGATTTCGGAGAGAGCTTTACAGATTTCCAAAGCAGGGCTTTCGCGAAGGTCGTCAATGTCTGGTTTGAATGCAAGGCCCAGGCTGGCGACCGTCGGCATGGGCTTATCGACCTTGGCGACCGCTTCCTTCACTTTTTCAACCACCCATTCCGGCTTGCCGTCGTTCACGAGGCGAGCATCGCGGATCAGCTTGGCGCTTTCCGGGGCGCTCGAAACAATAAACCAGGGGTCCACAGCGATACAATGCCCGCCGACTCCGGGCCCGGGGCGCAAGATATTCACTCTCGGATGACGGTTGGCCAACTCGATGACCTCCCAAACATCGATGTCCAACTGATCGCAAATGAGGGACAGTTCATTCGCGAAAGCGATGTTGACGTCGCGGAAGCTGTTCTCGGTCAACTTTGCCATTTCGGCCACGCGCGGCGTGGTGACGATACAGTCGCCTGTCACGAAAGTCTTGTACAGTGCCACCGCCGCTTCCGAGCATTTCCTGGTCATGCCGCCAATAACGCGATCGTTGGTGATCAATTCCTGCATCACTTTGCCCGGCAGAACACGTTCCGGACAATGGGCTATACGGATGTCCGAGGCTTCTCCCGCGTCCTGCGGAAAGGTCAGATCCGGGCGCGCCTCGGCCAGCCAACCAGCCATCTGCTCGGTAGCACCCACCGGCGAGGTGGATTCAAGGATCACCAAGTTTCCGGGTGCCAATACCGGGGCAATGGCCTTGCTAGCGGCTTCGATATACGCAAGGTCCGGCTCGTGTCCTTCTCCTTTGAAGGGAGTGGGTACGGCCACCAAAAAGGCGTCCGCCGGCTCCGGGGACAGGGTCGCCCGCAGATAACCCTCCCTCGTTGAGGACCGCACCGCGATATCTAGATCGGGCTCCACGATGTGCACATCGCCACGGTTGATCGTGTCAACCGCGTGAGGATTCACATCAACTCCGATCACCTCGATTTTGCGGGAGGCAAACATCGCGGCGGTGGGCAGACCGATATAGCCTAGACCGACTACGGAGATCTTTTCGATTCCGGCAGAGCTCATGTATGTCACTTTCTGGTTTATGAGGAGCGGGGGGCGCTATCGCGCGCGGCGCCCCAAGATTTGATGGCTTCGATGATGCGCGGTGTGGCCTGACCGTCGCCATAGGGATTGTGCGCAAAGCTCATCGCCTTGTAGGCTGAGGGGTCATCCAGCAGTTTGCTAGTTTCGGACACTATCAGATCGGTGTCGGTGCCCACGAGCTTGACCGTACCCGCATCAACCGCCTCCGGGCGTTCCGTCGTTTCGCGCATGACCAAGACGGGCTTGCCCAGCGAGGGGGCCTCTTCTTGAATTCCGCCAGAGTCGGTGAGAATTATCTCCGCCATGTTCATCAGGTGCACAAAAGGCAGGTAGTCCTGCGGCGGAACCAACCGAACGTTGGGATTGTCACCGAGCCTGTCTTCGACCGGTCCCTTCACGTTCGGGTTCAAATGGACAGGGTAGATGATTTGCACATCACCGCGCGCGGCCAAGTGTTCCAATGCGTCGCAAATTCTCTGGAAACCATCGCCATGGCTCTCGCGGCGATGTCCGGTCACCAAGATGATCCGCCTGTCGAGGTCCAAACCATTCTCGCGCGTCAAGCGATCTGAGAGCTCGGTGTCTGCCTCCAGTCGCTCAACCACCTGATGCAGAGCGTCGATCACGGTGTTTCCGGTAACGACCACATGGTCAGTCGAGACCGCCTCGGTAAGCAGATTTTCGCGGGCGCGATCAGTCGGCGCAAAATGCAAAGTCGCGATAGCCCCAGCGACCTTGCGATTCACCTCCTCGGGCCAGGGGGAGTATATGTTGCCTGTTCGCAGGCCCGCCTCGATATGGCCGACCGGGATCTGTTGGTAATAGGAGGCCAACGTCGAGGCCAGGGTCGTAGTTGTATCTCCATGCACCAGCACGAGGTCAGGTGCGAAGTCAGTCAGGCAGTCACCCAGTTCGGACAGCACCTTGGAGGTGATGCCAGCCAACCCCTGGCTGTGAGACATAATGTCCAGATCATAGTCCGGTTTGATGTCGAAAAGATCCAACACCTGGTCCAGCATTTCACGGTGTTGCGCAGTAACGCAGACCCGGGCATCGAAACCGGCTTCGTCGCTTAGTGCACGCACCAAAGGCGCCATCTTTATGGCCTCCGGTCGGGTGCCGAATACACTTAGGATCTTCATGGAGTCACTCCGAAAACGTACAATCTAGGACAACACCGACTTTGACATGCCCTTCACCAATGCAGCCAAATCCAGCGCGCGGAATTCACGCCATTCGTTTTGGAGGCCCATCACTTCTGGATCCTTATGAGCGGATGGGAGGTTGTGCCCGAAATCCGAGATCCTCTCGCCCCGATACTCGACAAACATAACCTACACCGATCATCGCAATTTCATTTTCGGGACGGCCCCTTAGCAGACCGCTTGTCGTCCAGTCTAGCGGCGAGTTTTGTTCTCAAAAGACCGCGCAAGATATCAGCGTAATGCAGTTATCGTGTCGCAAGCAAAATGCCGTCTCAGACTACCCCAATGCGGATCGACAATCCCAGAACTGGCCCAACAAGAGCACAGTCCGCGCGATGGGCACGCTCCTTCTCATGTGAACAAAGACTTCGGTTGATGGCTCTATTCGACCGGCGGTTTGGTAGGATGGCCCTCAGGCAGTTCGATAATTTCCTAAGTCGGTCCGGCGTTTACTCCTTGCCGATGCCGGGCACCTAATCAAGCCCAATATGTGGTTCGAATCGAGATAGTTTTGGTTATTCTTATCAGCACCTTAAGTTTTCGGGCTATGATTGAGTAACCAGTGAATATTGACAAGATTACGTTTGCAAGTTCAGCCTGATCGACTTAGTTGGGCTGCCTTTCTGGCTCAGGCAAAACTTGGACGACGCGTAGGCTGTCGATGGAACGGCAAATGACCCCTCATCAGACCCAGTTTAAGCAAATCGCTAAGCAGCCCATTGTTTGGGCCCTTGCATTGTTCCTTGTGTTCGTTTGCGCATTTGGAGGCGGGTCGCGTCACGATATTGCTGAGTTGGTCTGGCTGCGATCAGCGGCCGCTTTGATCCTGGCCTTTGCCCTGTGGGGCTTGACCCGAGACCATTGGTCCACCGCCTGGAAACCCATTGCAGTGGTCCTGGCATTGGCCGTAGTCATGCTTGTCCAGCTCGTCCCCTTGCCAAGCTCGATCTGGGCATCATTGCCCAATCGCGAATTGATCGCTGAACTGGACCGTCTTGCCGGTCTTGGAGATGTTTGGCGGCCGATAACCCTTTCGCCCTCAGCAACTTGGAATTCGATGGCTTCGCTCATCGTCCCGCTGACAGCGCTGATCATTTTTGCAAGGCTATCGGACGGAGCGAGACAGTATTTGCCGAATGTGATTCTTGCTGTTTGCTGCGTCAGTGCAGCAATCGGTATCATCCAAATACTGTCTGGGGGAGCGGAAGCGCTCTATTTCTATGAAGTGACCAACCGAGGACAAGCTGTCGGTTTGTTCGCCAATCGTAATCACAATGGCGTTTTGACGGCACTGGGTTTGCTAATAGTACTTTGGCGGTTGTCAGATCCTTTTGCTGAACGAACGAGCTTGACCTCACTGGCTTGGATATCGCTGGCGCTGTTCTTGATCGGGGGGGTCATGGTCAATGCGTCAAGAGCCGGTCTGCTTGCCGCTGTTTTCGGCATTGCCTTGGTGATCTTAGTCAGATTTTCCGGGAGATTGCGCGGGAAAGAAAGCGGTCCGCGAAACCGGAGCCAGGTCCTTGGTCTATT
This sequence comes from Erythrobacter sp., assembly GCA_965229665.1. Taxonomy (GTDB): domain Bacteria; phylum Pseudomonadota; class Alphaproteobacteria; order Sphingomonadales; family Sphingomonadaceae; genus Erythrobacter. Next base: position 756,787 of record OZ245896.1, read on the forward strand.
GCTGGGCGCTCTACTCGTCATCGGCACTATTGGGCTCTTCGTATTGATGGACCGGAGCGAGGCCGCGCAGAGGTTTCTTGCTCAAGATGCTGCCGACGGATTGCGCTGGGAGGCAGCGGCGACCACGCTCAAGTTGGCGACTGACAACATGCTGTTGGGCGTGGGCTTTGGAGCATTTGACCCTGCTTATCGGATCGTAGAGCCGCGCGAGCTGCTAAGCCCACGATACTTTAATGAGGCGCACAACGATCTGTTGCAGTTTGTAATCGAGGGCGGCTTGCTTGGAATCGCAGTCGCATTGTTCGGAGCTGCGGCGATGATCCGCGAAGCCATCCGTGGGGTTCCACAGAGCCGGACGGAGTCAAGCGACCGCATACTTGCTTTGCTCGTCATGACGGTCCTCGCAAGCGCAAGTCTCGTCGACTATCCGCTGAGGACCCCGATTATGATGGTGGTGGCCTCTTGGGCCTTTTTCACTCTTGGCCGATCTTACCGCCCGGTTGGCCGACCCTGAGAGAGACACATGGCCTTTTTCCCTTGCGCCACCAAGGGTTGAAGCTAAAGCACAAAGATAGTCGGCGATGCCATTGGAGAGGTTAAGTTGAAGATTTGGATGCGAGCCCTGAGCGTATTGTCCTTGCTTGCATTGGCCGGGGCATGTGCTGGAAGTCGCCCAGTGGGGCTTTCGCCAGGCATTCAACTAGCAAGTCTGGATGATCTTCCGCCACCAACCGCGTCGGACTACGTTGCCGGCGCAGGGCAATCAGAGCGAGTGAGACCGCTCGACACCCTCAAGATTGAAGTGTTTGATGTTCCGGAGCTGGAGCGTGAAATTCAGATTGGCTCCGACGGAACCCTCCGATTTCCACTGATCGACAGCTTCAGTGTCAATGATCTTTCACCTACACAGGTTGCGATGGAAGTCGAAGATCGCCTCAGGGGGCGCTTTATCGTATCGCCAAGCGTGACCGTAAGCTTTACGGAACGTGGCGGACAGACATTTACTGTGGGTGGCGAAGTCAACCGGCCAGGACAATACACACTGCCGTCGGGCACCTCCCTGGTCGAAGCGGTGGCCATAGGTGGTGGTTTGACCGAGTTCGCAAAGTACGACGATGTTCTTGTTATGCGGAACGTGGAAGGACAAAGATATATTGGGATCTACAACCTTCGCGCGATTGAACGAGGGAATTACCCTGATCCACCGCTTTATGCGAAAGATATTGTAATGGTTGGAGATTCGCCGAACAGGCGCCTCGTAGCCTCCTTACTAGCGTTCACGCCGGTCTTGACCTCTGCCATCATCGCGATCGATCGCATCGGAACTTAGAAGCAATGAACAATTCTTCCCCTGCGCAAGGTTGGCCAGTTCCCGACCGCGAGCCCGAACAATCCACTCACGCCTCTGGGCTCAACCCGGAAGACTCGTTCGGGCAGCTCGTGGAACGATGGTGGAGCATCGCGCTCAACAATCGAGCCTTGATCGCCGGAATTGTCGCTGCGAGCCTTGTGATTGGCCTGCTCTACACGCTGCTAGCGGAACCTCAGTTCCGCGCGACGACCAGGATTGAGATCAGCCGCGTCGAGAACAACGTCGTCAATGTGGAAGGCGTTGCTGTTCAGGATACTTTGCGTGACAGCCAGTATTTTGAGACGCAATACGAACTCTTGCTGGCCACGTCGCTAGCACAGCGAATTGCACGAGAGGCAAATCTCACCTCAGATGAGGCGTTCCTCAGCGCTTTCGATGTCGAAGTACAGGAAACCGACAATCCGGAGAAGACTCTAACTCGAGTTACACGACTCCTGCTAAACAACGTAGACATCAGCCCCGTTATTAACTCGTCGCTCGTCGATATTAGCTTTGAAAGCCCAGATCCTGATGTTGCGGCGACCGTTGCCAACACTTGGTCACAGGAATTTATTGCCTCAAACTTGGACCGCCGGTTTGGGAAAACCATCGAAGCCCGTCAGTTTCTAGAGGGCCGGTTGGTCCAGCTGCGCGAAAGACTTGAAGCAGCAGAACGTGAGCTGATTGACTATGGCGCCGCGAACAACCTTTTCGCAATTGGTGGTCTCGAAGGCGACAGCGGTCAAACCGCTGCTCAGACCCTTGTGGCTAGCGACCTGCAGATACTTAACACTGAACTTGCGAAGGCCACCGCTGAACGCATAGCCGCCGAAAGCGCCATGGCCTCACCGGTAACTGAGCCGAGTGCCGAGAACGCTCGAGAGACCATTGCCCTGCGGCAGACACGATCAGAACTGCAGTCGGAGCTTGCCGAGCTGAGATCGCGCTTTGGACCAGAGTTCCCTCGAGTGGTGGCCCTTAATTCTCAAGTCGCAACACTCGATCAGGAGATTGCTGAAGCCGAAAACCGGATTATCAGGGGTTCGTCTGAGACGGCGAGGGCGGTTTTCGAACAAGCCGTTTTGCGTGAACGGCAGTTACGCGAACAAGTCAACGAGCTCGGTGGCGAGTTTGTCGATCAACGCCGCAGGAGCGTTGAGTACAGCATTCTGCAGCGCGAGGTTGATACCAACAGAGAGCTTTACAACGGGGTGCTGCAGCGCTTCCGAGAGATAGGCGTTGCCGATATCGGTGAGAACAACATCTCGGTCGTTGATCCCGCAGAAGTCCCGAGATCGCCCTTTTCGCCGAACCTCACTTTGAATCTCCTCATTTCGCTGGTGATCGGTTCAGTCATCGCCGCTGGTGTCCTTTTCGTGAGGGAGCAACTGAACCAGCACGTCACTGATCCTAAGGATGTTTCGCGCAGACTTGGGCTTCGCGTGCTGGCAAACATCCCGAATGTAGAAGCTGATTCCATAATGGATGAGCTCTCTTCGCTATCGAGCTCACTGTATGAGTCCTATTTTACGCTCTATTCGACAATCAAAACGGGAACAGCCACCGGCTTCCCCGCCTCCGTTATGGTGACGAGCTCGCGAGCTGGCGAGGGGAAGAGTTTGACATCGACCGCGCTGGCTTATGCACTTGCTAAGGACGGGAAGAAGGTCCTGCTTGTTGACGGAGATTTGAGGAACTCAGGCCTCAAGAAATATGTGCCCGTTGAGAAGGGAATCGGGTTGATGCAGGTGCTCTTAGGCACGGAAACGTGGGGGGATGCCATTCAGCGCTCCGCTGCTTTCCCTCACTTTGACGTCCTGAGTGCAGGTAAGCGAACCCATGCCGCGACGGAAGTTCTATCGACAGGCAACCTTGGCGAGCTTTTGAATGAGATTGAGAAATCATACGATGCTGTGGTCGTAGATGGTCCACCTGTTCTGGGTCTGGCAGACGCTCCGTTGATGTCGAACTCGGTGGATGGCGTGTTGTTCGTTGTAGAAGCGAACGCTGGCAAATGGCGTTATCTTGAAAACGCGACCAGCCGACTTGCCAGCGCAAATGCCGATGTTTTGGGTGCGGTAGTCACCAAGCTCGACAGTCGTAACGACCAATATGGCTACGGCTACGGCTACGGCTACGGTTACGGCTATGGTGTGCCGACCAATGATGCAGAGACTTCTCGTTCAACATGATTAGTAGAATTGCTGCAGTCTGTGCGGTAGCTCTGGCACCTATCTTGTTTTGGCAGTCGGCGTCGAATGCCGGTGTCCCGCAAGCAGCCTCTTGGAATGGCTTTGAGACATCCAAACTGGCCCAGGCTCAATTGCAGATCGATTCCGAAGACGGTGCCTTCACGCGCTTGACGGCCCCGCCCGCAGCATTGAGCCTCGCGACCAAGGGCTACATCATGGAGCCCATGGCAACGACAGGTCTAATGATCTTGTCGTTAGATCCCGCGATGACGCAAGACCAGCAAAGGCGCAGCGCCTTGGTGCTAAAGACCGTGGAACTCCATAAGCGAGACAAGCTTGCGCAAGCCCTCGCTATGGAAGAGGCTATAGAAAGCGAAGACTATAGCTACACATTTGCCAGGTTTGACGATTTGGCTGCAATGCGACTTGAAACCGTCGGTCCCTTGGTTTCTGCCCTACAACCCCTACTGGAAACCGAAGAGAAACGCGCAAGACTGCGCGAAGCTCTAGAGGAACAACCGCGGTGGAGCGACAAGTTCTGGCAGAGCGTTCCAGCAGATGATCGGCAGTTCGGCGGATATCTTACGCTTCGCGACGAGCTGGAGCCAGAGTTTGACATAGAGACTAAGAACAGGCTGGTTGCGATCTTTGTGAGACGTGGGATGCGGGCCGAGGCTTTCTCGCTCGTGGAGGATTCTTTCGAGCAGCAAACAATTGACCAGTTTGGGTATGTCAATTCGCCGGAGTTCCCGCCCATTGGCTGGCAGCTAACTACGGGCAGCAATGCAAGCCTCGAGGTGGCTGGGGGAGGCAACTACCGCGTCTTCCTGGCACGCTCTCAGGCCGACGCCTTGGCCCGTCAGCTCGTCAATTTGCCAGCGGGCGACTATATATTGTCCGCCACTGCGCAACCAAGCTCGATGCTCGATTTCCTGAGCCTGAGGTTGCTATGCATTGGCGAGACCTCAAGGCAATCTCGCACATTGCGTGCAGAACTGAATCAGCCTTTTTCCATAGGGGCGGATTGCTCGGACTACATTCTTGAGATTTATGGTGATGCTTGGAATTCCCCGACTGATGTACGGGGAGAACTAGGCTCGCTCAGTTTGGAAGCGCGCTAAGCTCATCAAATTTGGCCAATTCGACGGCCACTGAAACCCTTGTCTCTGGCGTTGTAAGGAATCGACATCTTTGCGCAATGCAGCATGTTTTCCTTGCGCGGTGCAATATTATCGTCTTGTTTACCAAGCATAACACGAAGCGAATCAGGGTCGAGACTGGGGAGTTTGCGTGCACGGTACCATTGGCGCCATAGATTACGTTGACCAAAAAAGTGTTGGGCAACAAGGACTTCTTGAGAAGTTCCGGGTGCAGTTGCCGCTTATCCTGAGTCTCACCATCGGCATTCAACTCCTGGTTGGAAGCATAATACATGACTATGCATTAGGCTCAGCTTCCTCATGGAATGCTGTGTTGCTAGCGCTCACCGCAAACGCGCTGGGCTTGCTGTCTTATCGCCGTCTCCGTCTCTATCCGGGGTCGCGTCGACTGGCCTACGTGATCCCGTCCTTCGCCTTAAGCTGGGCGCTGATCGGTTTGGTTCTCATCTTCACCCGCATCCCCTACAGCGGAAGCCAATTGGCCGTTGGGCTTGTCACAGCTCTTGGTTTGGCGGTGCTCCTCAACATGCTTAGCCGGACTGCCGACCTGCGACCGCTTTCACTCATTCCATCGCGACGGGTTGATGAACTGCTTCGAGAGTTGCCGCATCTGAACTACGAAATTTGTCGCGCCCCGATTGATGTTGAACAGACTCAATCGGCAGTCGTTGCAGACTTGCGCACTGATTTACCCCGAGAATGGGAACAGGCGTTGGCGCGGGCTGCGCTCAAGGGGACGCCAATCTATCACGTGAAACAGATCAGCGAGTCGCTGACGGGCAAAGTCCAGATCGAGCATCTCAGCGAAAACTCATTCGGAACGCTGGCCCCAAACCCTGCCTACGTTTTGATTAAGAGCGCGATGGAGCGCCTGTGCGCAGCGATAGCATTGCTTGTACTCAGTCCAGTCCTTCTCGTCGCAGCGGTTGCGGTGCGACTGGAAACACCGGGGCCGGCAATCTTCAAGCAAAGGCGAGTTGGGTACCGCGGCAGGCATTTCACAATCTTCAAACTGCGCACGATGACGACATTACAGCCGACAACAAACGGCCTGGAGTCTGACATTACGGTACCGAACGACCCGCGCATCACCCGTCTGGGCCGCTGGTTGCGCGACCTTCGAATTGATGAAATCCCGCAATTGGCCAATGTAGTGTTGGGTGACATGAGTATCATCGGCCCTCGCCCAGAGACTGTAAAATTGTCCCAATGGTACGAGGAGACGTTGGATTTCTATCCCTACAGGCACGTTGTTCTCCCAGGGATTACGGGATGGGCACAAGTCCGTCAGGGGCACGTAGCAAGTACTGAAGACGTGTTTCACAAGCTTCAGTATGATTTCTACTACATCAAGAATTACTCCCTTTGGTTGGACATCGTAATAGCGGTTAGAACCGTCGGGGTGATGGTGAAGAAAATGGGCGCACGGTAACTTGATTACCGATCTAGTGTGGTAACAAAGACATAGTGGGATTTTTCGACCAGTTATCTGGATCATTTGGCCCAAAATTGTGTTGAGTTGCAAAGGTGTGAGTGTTAATACCCTCGCGAGAGGGCTTTTGGAGATTTGTTTATGAAGAAACTTTTGACAGGTCTGGCTGCAGCAGCAGTGGCAGCAACCCCGGTTGCAGTAGCCGCAGCTGATGCTGCCGTTGATCGTGCAAGCGCCCCGCTTGAGGGCGAAAGCAATGTTAACGGTGTTCCGTTGATTGCAATCTTTTTGGGCGCCGCAGCCATCATCGGCGGCATCATCATCATCGCTGATGAGGATGATGATGAGGCAGTAAGCCCTTAAGGCTTGTACGCTTAACCAAATTCAAAAAGGCGGGCTGTGGCCCGCCTTTTTTTCGTCTGCTAATCATTCCACAGAAGGTGGTCTCTAGTCCTTACGCAGGGGGTGCCACCACGCCTCATTGGTTAGGTACCAGCGCAGCGTCTGGCGAAGGCCCTCTTGAAAACCGTGCACCGGTGCATAGCCAAGCTCCGACCGGGCCTTGCGCTCATCAATCGCATAGCGCCGATCATGGCCCGCACGATCGGCCACAAATGTTTTCAGCTCAGCACTGGCGCGCCCCACCGCAGCGGGCGCCTCGGGGTATCGTTCTGCGAGACTCTCGATTTCAGCGAAAGCCAGATCGACTTCAGCGCAAATCGTGTCGATAACTTCCAAATTTGGCAGCTCGGTCCCTCCACCGATATTGTAGGTCTCGCCCGGCACACCCTTTCGAAGACAAGCCTCAATCCCACGGCAGTGATCTTCCACATGAAGCCAGTCACGCACGTTCATCCCGTCACCATAGATTGGCAGCCCCTTCCCGGCCAAGGCATTGAGAAAGAAGAGTGGGATCAGTTTCTCTGGGTATTGGTACGGGCCATAATTGTTTGAGCAATTGCTCGTCGTGACCTCCAGCCCGAATGTATGGTGATAGGCGCGGACTAGGTGGTCCGATGCCGCCTTTGACGCTGAATAGGGTGAGTTCGGCGCATAGGCTGTTGTTTCGCTGAAGGCTGCATCATCATTGCCAAGCGAGCCAAAAACTTCATCGGTCGAGATATGGTGAAACCGGTGCTCTCGGCCAGATCCCTGATCAAGCCAAACCGTACGCGCGGCTTTGAGCAGACTGTTGGTACCCAAGATATTGGTCTCGATGAAGGCATCAGGGCCCGTGATCGATCGGTCAACATGGCTCTCGGCGGCGAAGTGAACGACGGTCGAGATATCGTGCTCACGTAGAAGCTTTTCGACGAGAACGGTGTCGCGAATGTCGCCCACAACCAGTTGCGTCTGCTCGACGTCGGCAATGGTGGAGCGATTGCCTGCATACGTAAGAGCGTCGAGAACAATAAGTGTGTCTTGAGGGTGCTGTTCCGCCCAATAGTGCACAAAATTGCCACCTATGAAGCCAGCGCCACCCGTGACGAGCAAATTAGCCAAGGGATTTCTCCTCTGCCAACATTCTACGGAGATTCAGCCGCCAATGCGTTGGCTCACTCCCGATTGTCGAGTGCGTCGACCCGCTATCAAGAAGCGAGAAACGTGGGCGTTTGGCTGGCGTTGGGTAGTCAGAGGTCATGATCGGAAGGATGGTCGGTGGCTTTTCCAACAGGCCGAGAGTTCCAGCCTCCTCGGCAATCGCTACTGCAAAGTCATACCAGCTGGCGACCCCGGCATCACTGTAGTGAAACGTCCCGCTCGCCTGCTTGTCGACCAATTGCCAGATCACTTGGGCCAAACTTGTCGCCCAGGTCGGACCGCCGATCTGATCCGCGACGACACCAATTTCATCGCGCTCCGCCATCAACCTCAGCATTGTGCGAACGAAGTTATTGCCGCCTGCAGCATAGACCCAGGATGTTCTGACGCACAGGTCGCTCTCCCGAATTAGATCTTCTCCAGCCGCCTTTGTTCGTCCGTACGCGGACAGAGGATTGCGTTTGTCTTCTGGCAAGTAGGCCCGAGCGGACTCCCCATCAAATACAAAGTCTGTGGAGATATGGACCAGCCTGCCGCCACTCTCCTGCAGCGCCTGCACCATCACGCCGACGGCTGCTGCATTGACCTCGGCTGCATACGCCTCGTCGCTCTCTGCCTGATCGACGGCCGTGTAGGCGGCCGCGTTGACGATCACATCGGGTGCCTCGACCACCAATCGAGCACGCAACATCGCACTGTCAGTAAGATCGCAATCCTCGCTGCCAATCGCATTGAGATCGAAATGAGCGGGTGCTGTGCGCTGCAGCGCTGTTCCCACTTGTCCGTTTGCACCGGTGATCAGAACCCTCATTCGAACGCCGGCACATCAGCGAGAGCCAGACCCTTGCCGTCCTTTTCTGAGATGATTGGCTCAAAATCCTCAATCGGCCAAGCGACACCGACAGCTGGGTCATCCCAAGCCAAAGTGTGTTCTGATTGTGGCGCATAGGGAGCCGTGCACTTGTAGAGAAAGTCCGTGTCGTCGGTCAGCGTGAGATATCCATGCGCAAAGCCTTCCGGCACCCACAACATTCTGTGATTCTCGGCTGAGAGCTCAACGCTGATCCATTGCCCGAAGTGCTCAGATGAAGCGCGGAGATCGACAGCTACATCAAGCACCGCCCCACGAGACACCCGCACGAGTTTCCCTTGAGGTCCGGGGTTCTGAAAATGGAGCCCTCTCAGGACACCCTTTTGAGACCGGCTGTGATTGTCCTGCACCCAATCCCAATCAAAGCCCGCTGCCGCGAACTGGGCTTGGTTCCAGGTTTCCATAAAAAATCCACGCTCATCACCAAACACCTTGGGTTCGAAAATGAGGGGACCAGGGATAGTGCACTCAATTATGTTCATGCGCGCACCGGATTGGCCATGAGTTCGAGCAGATAGTTCCCATAACCGGACTTGCGCAAAGGCTCGGCAATTTCCTTAAGCTTTGCATCATCGATAAAGCCCTGGCGCCAAGCGATCTCCTCGGGGCAAGAGATCTTGAGGCCCTGGCGCTCTTCAGTAATACGAACATAGGTTGCCGCATCGATCAGAGATGAATGCGTGCCCGTGTCCAGCCACGCAAAGCCCCGCCCCATTATTTCAACCGACATAGTCATATCGTCCAGATAGCTCTGATTGAGATCGGTGATTTCGAGCTCGCCTCTCGCTGAGGGCTTCAAATCACGGGCGCGATCAACCACTGTCTCATCATAGAAATAGAGCCCCGTAACTGCATAATTGCTCTTGGGAGCGATTGGTTTTTCCTCAATCGACCGTGCCCGCCCTTCGGCATCAAACTCGACCACACCAAAGGCCTCTGGATTTGTCACCCGATAGGCGAAGATGCTGGCCCCGGCTTCGCTGCCATTGGCATTTGCAAGCAACTCTGGAAGACCATGGCCATAGAAGATATTGTCGCCAAGGATCAGCGCACTGGGGCCTCCTGCAATAAAATCCGCGCCGATATGAAAGGCCTGCGCCAGGCCTTCTGGTCGCGGTTGGACAGCGTAGCTCAGTGAAAGCCCCCAATCGCTTCCATCTCCCAATACGGTCTGAAACTGGGCGCTGTCTTCTGGCGTTGTGATGATCAGAATATCTCTGATACCGGCTAGCATGAGGGTGCTTAGCGGATAGTAGATCATGGGCTTGTCAAAAATCGGCATCAACTGCTTGGAGACGCCCCGTGTCAAAGGGTACAAGCGAGTGCCTGATCCTCCAGCCAGGATTATGCCTTTCCGCGGCTTCACCATCCGGTCGGCCCTCTTATCCATCGTGTCTGTTCTGTGTTCGCTTCGCAGCAAGCACCGACGCGGTCAACGCCTCGCCCCCCACTCACCACCAACTCACTCTGGTCATTCACTGAAAAATGGCGCAAGCGGGCATCGAAGGATTTGAGCGCCAGAAGGCTAGATTGGAATGAACTTCGGTTTCCTGCGTCACCGCCTCAGACAGTTCGGCAAAGAACTTGCTCTAATCAGCGCGCTCAACATTTTGAGTTCTTTGGCCGCGTTGTCGATCCCCTGGTTCGTCTCACAGGTCTTGAGCGGCCTGTTCGGTGCATCTGGTGTCGACATGTCCCAGATGGCTCTGCTGTTGGTCGGGGCACTGATTGCACTGACATTGATCAACATCGCGTCGAGCGTCGTCTCCGGCGCCGCAACATTGCGCATATTGAGCGAGCTCAGATTGGAAGTCTATCGCCACGCCCAGCTGATCTCGATGCGCTTTCACAATCAGCATCAAAGCGGAGACACACTGGCGTTGATGACGACCGAAGTGAACCGATTGAGCACATTCCTGACGGCCACTTTGGCCAGCGCGCCTTCGATGTTCCTCACTGCGATCGGCGCTGTGATCGCATTGTTTCTAATTGATCCCACGATGGCACTGGCCATTCCGATTGTAGTCCCCCTGTTCTACATTGTACTCAAGCTGCTGGGCCGTCGACTGGCAATGATTGGTCGGCAAGTTCGAGATGCTGAGGTGCGATTGATGAGGATCGCCAAGAGCGATTTGTCGATGTTAGCCGCAATCAAGGCGTTTGCAGATGAGCGAGTCCATGAACGGCGCTACGGCACTGCGACCGAAGACGCCCGCGCGCTCAAGCTGACACAGACGAAGCTCTTGGCCGTCATGGGACCGAGCGTTGCATTGATCGCAGCCCTTGCGGCGATCGCGGTGCTGATGATCGGCAATGAGCAACTGGCGACAGGGGAACTCCAGCCGAGCGAAGTCCTTGCGTTCTTGCTGTATGCAGCCCTCCTAACCCGGCCGGTGGGGAGCCTCGCCAACCTATATGGTCAGTTGCAAGTTGCTCGTGGTGCCCTGGCTCGGCTCGAGAGCTTCCTCGGCCAGGAAACGGAGCCGGGCTACGAACAGGGACAGCGATTACAGCGCGCGCAAGGTGCGATCGAAATTGAAGACGTGTCATTCGCCTACCCCAATCGTGACCAAGTGCTCAATAATCTCAGTCTCTCGATAAAGCCGGGCGAAGTGGTTGCGCTTACAGGTCCGAATGGAGAAGGCAAATCCACTCTCGTGCAATTGTTGCTGCGCTTCTACGATCCGCAGTCAGGCACAATCAAATTGGACGGAACCAACATCGCTGACTTGCAAGTCCAGGATCTGCGACGTCAGTTTGGGTATGTCCCGCAGCGCGCCTTGCTGTTCAATGGAACGGTGGCAGAGAATATTGGGTTCGGCGAGGCGATCGAAGGCGAAGACGTGGAACAGGCGCTACAGCGGCCCGCCAAGCTCGCGCAAGCCGACAAATTTATTGCGGAGCTGCCCAAAGGCTATGAGACCGTGATTGGCGACCATGGCATTCGTCTTTCCGGCGGTCAAAGACAGCGCTTGGCACTGGCACGCGCACTTTATCGCGATCCGCCGATTATGATCCTCGACGAAGCGACCAGCATGTATGATCTGGAGAGCGAAGCAGCCTTCGTCGAAAGTTGCGTCCGTTCGCTCAAGGGCAAGACAATCATCCTGATTACGCATCGACCCGCCTCACTGGTCCTTGCTGACCGAATACTCGAGGTTGCTAGCGGAAGGGTCCGCGAGATCGATCGGCCGGACCAGGACTCGAAATTTTCCACGCAAGCCTAACGCGACTTCGGGGTCTTGGTGTCCGGTGTATCGTGCGAACTGGGACGACGATTTGTTCAGCGTACCAATCGCCACGGACCACCAGTCGAACCACCTCGAGGAACGCGATAGAGTGATGCCTTGTGGCTACGTATGATGCACTGCAATCGGTGCAAGCCCTCAAGAAATCCGGGTGCTTGGACCAGTACTCTCAGCAAAAAAGAGAAGGAAATGGTGCGGTCGAGAAGACTCGAACTTCCACGGGCGTTAGCCCACAACGACCTCAACGTTGCGCGTCTACCAGTTCCGCCACGACCGCACTCTAGTCCCAAAGGAGCGACCAAAGGCACTGCTCCCCGGCAAACCGGTGCGGCCCCCTAGCAAGGGGTCGGGTTGTCCGCAAGCTCTTTGGTACAGGATTCGTTAGCAGCGCTGCGGTTCCGCCTGGATTCCTTGAATTAGGGTTATCAGACTTCCTTGTCCCGCAGCGGGACCGCCTTACCAACTTGCTTGTGAAAGTGGTTAAAGCACCGTCAACCATTGGGCATGAGCTTGACCGCCGGCCTCCTTTTGATTGCGCAATCTGCCACACCGATTGTGGCTGAGCCGGCATCGTCTCGCCCTGTCGCAACGGCCAGCGTGACCGCTTCTGCCCGGGTCTTACGGCCTGCCAGCGTCCGAGCGGGCGGCACCCAGGTTGCGCTCGGTGATCGGCAGGCTCTTCCTCCGCAGCGTCAGCGCGACGAGGCAGGAACACTGTGGATCGAGTTCAACTGAGAACTTGCTGAGCCGCTAGTTCGGTGACCAACCAATTTCGGCGAAGCGAGCAGAGCGCGGCACATCGGTCTTCGCCTCACTAACGCTTGCACTCTCGCCGGGCGCCAATTCACTGACTGGCGGCGCGATCACCCAATCATAGACGATTCGATCTCGCTCATCACGCAGGACGATAAGGATTGGCGGCACGGAAACGGTTTCCGAGCCGATGTTGGTAACCGTACCGTTGGCTTCGAAATACTCGGTGCCTGACGGCAAAGTTCTGCGCTCTTGCTCGCCAGCGGGAAAGTCCAACTGCAGACTGGTCTGGTTGAGACCAAAGGTCGGCTGGCTGAACGGAGCCCAGCTTGGCAGGCCATAGAAATTGACGGCTGCGATCGTTCCAGCGGCGAGCAAAGCAAAAATCACCCCTGCAGCGGTCCAGAGCTTGAGTGGGTTGCGGCGAACTGTGAAAGGAGGGCGATATTCGAACTGCGAAGGTTCTTCGCTGATGAACTCTTCGACAGTGTCGTCTGTGTTACCGATCGATGGCGTCCGGCTCGTATCTTGGAGAGACGTGTCGCCGGTCAAAGCCGATGGCAGCGGCGGATCCGGCACTTCGGAGGTATCTTGCGGTTCTTCATCCGCTACCTCGCTGGTTTCTGGCACGTCCGAAGCCGCAGAAGTGGGAGTCACCTTGGGATAATCGTCAGTGGTCCAATGGCTCACCGACGGGGCTTCATCAGCTTGCGGCTCTGTCTCGGTCGCTGTTGATTTTTCCGGCTGAGGTTCGGAAGGCTGCTCAGTTGGTTCCGGCCGTGCAGGCGGCGGCACCTCGGCACTTGGCTTCGACTGAGGTTTGGCCTTCGGTTGGGCCTGGGCATTGCGATCCGGCAATACCAGCTCGCCGGGCTCCTGAAACCAGCTGTGCTTGCATTTCGCGCAGCGTACGGTGCGCCCGCTGTCGCCGATCGCGGCGTCAGGTACTACATAGCGTGTTCCGCAAGCAGGGCAGGCGATAATCATGGTCAGTCTGGCAATAGGCTTCCGCAAAACGCGCACAAGTGTTGGGCCTGTGTCTCTGCGGAATTGGCGGCTTTTTTCCACACTGAAGCGCGTTTTTCGACAAGGGTCGTATGTTTGCCTTCCCCCTTGGAAAGCGTTGGGATAGAGCCGCCGCATGAACGAGCGCCCGGGCGAAATCGTGAATTTTGACAATGTCGGTCTGCGCTACGGGACCGATCCCGAAGTGCTGAGCGACCTGAGCTTTACGCTCTTTCCCGGCAGTTTTTACTTTTTGACGGGAGCCAGCGGCGCGGGCAAAACCAGCCTCCTTAGGCTGCTTTATCTTGCGCAACGGCCCTCACGCGGTGCCATCCGCATGTTTGGTAAAGACATCATCACTCAGCGCCGCGATCGCCTGCCTGAATTCCGGCGCCGGATCGGCGTTGTGTTTCAGGATTTCCGCCTGGTTTCGCATCTGTCGGCGTTTGACAACGTGGCACTGCCAATGCGCTTGGCCGGTTTGCCGGAAGAAGAACTCGCGCAGCCGGTTGCTGACATGCTCGAATGGGTCGGGCTATCTCACCGAGCGAACGCAAACCCCGCTCAGATGTCGGGCGGAGAGCAGCAACGCGTCGCGATCGCGCGTGCGGTAATCGGACGCCCAGAAATTCTCATCGCGGACGAACCGACGGGAAATGTCGATCCTGAGATGGCGCTTAAGCTTTTGCGCCTGTTTGAGGCACTCAATCGTCTGGGAACAACCGTGGTGGTTGCGACTCACGATCTTCATTTGCTCAAAAAAGTACCAGACTCCTTGATTATGAGGCTGAACAAGGGACGCTTAACTGATCCCACAGGGGCTTTGCGTTTCCCACCACGACCCTCTGGCAGCACCTTAGCATCGGAAGGCTCAGTCGCGTGAGCAGCACTCCCCTGCCTGAGGGACTTGGGCCTGCCGTGGCGCAAACCAGCTCCGGGCCGCTGCGTGGCAGCCACGCGGCGCGGATCGTTCCTAGCGCGCGCTTTGCCGGCCCGATCCCATGGGTCATTGCTGTCATGATCGCACTCGTTGTGATTGCGGCGGCTGGAGGGCTGGCATTGCGCAATCTGGCTGATACCGCGAGGTCAGATCTTTCTGGTGCGCTCACCGTCCAGATAATTGAGGCCGATCCGCAATTGCGGGCCGAGCGCGCCAGCGATGCCGCCAATATCCTGGTCCAGCAGCCGCTGGTGGCCAATGTGCGAGTGGTGCCCCAAGCGGAACTGCAGGGCCTGCTTGAACCCTGGCTGGGCGCGGGGGCGAGCAGTCAGGACGTCCCGATTCCTGCGCTGATCGATGTCGAATTGACGGAAAGCGCTGGCGCTGATCAAGTTACTGTGGTGCAAGCCGCGCTCGACCGGTCCATTCCGAATGCACGGGTCGATGCGCAATCCTCGTGGCTTCAACCAGTCTATTCAGCACTGGCGGCGCTGCAATATCTGGCGCTTGGCTTGATCGCCCTTTTGGCCTTGGCGTGCGCTGCAGCGGTGTGGCTGGCCGCGCGCAGTTCGCTTGCCAACCATCGCGAGACTGTTGAGATTGTCCATCTGTTGGGTGGATCAGACCGCCAAGTCACCCAGATTTTCCAGCGTTCGGTCCTCCGCGATTCAGTGGCCGGCAGCGTTATGGGCTTGGCGCTCGGCCTCCTGGCTGTCTGGCTGTTGGGGCAACAATTCGCCGCCTTGGACAGCGGTATGGTGTCGGGCGGGCAGCTGTCTTGGATCGACTGGTTGGTTATCGCTGCGGTGCCACTGGGAGGCATCTTGCTTGCGCTTCTGACCGGACGGATCACAATCATGGCCGCTCTGAGGAAAATGCTGTGATCCGTCGTCTGCTCGCACTGGTTTTCCTTGTTTGGACGCTCGGCTTCCTTTGGTTCACCGTGGCGCTGCCGGAACCCGCCGACAACATTGAGACCGACGCAGTCATCGTGCCGACAGGCGGACCCGGTCGGATCGCACAAGGATTGGCTGTGCTCGATGCGGGTCTGGCCAAGACCATGCTGGTAACCGGGGTCGATCGCGAGGTCACGCCAGCGGAGTTTGCGGCGGAGTTCGAGGTTTCGGATGAGCTTATGGAGTGCTGCGTAACGCTTGGCTTCGCCGCGGTCGATACTCGCAGCAACGCGGCAGAGACCGCACAATGGGTTGAAGACGAAGGCGTCACATCCTTACGGCTGGTTACGACCGATTGGCACATGAAACGCGCGGCTGGTGAACTGGCGCGCAAGCTCCCGGAAGACGTCCGGGTTGTGCGCGATGCCGTTCCTTCCGAGCCGAGTTTTGCAAGCCTTGTGCTCGAGTACCACAAGCTGTTGGCGAGCTGGGCCGTCGGCCTGTTCATCTGGTGATCGGTACAATGGCCGTGTTGCGAAGCCTGCTGTACTACCCGGTGTTCTACGGGTTCAGCGCGATCCTGGTGGTCGTATCTGTGCTCGCAGCCACGCTGGGACGGGCCCGCTTGCAGCGTGTGGTTGCGCTGTGGGGGCGCTGGCACCTGTGGTGTGTGCAGAATCTGCTTGGCATTGAAGTGCGGGTTGAAGGCGAGCTGCCGCAGGGCAATGTGTTGATCGCGGTCAAGCATGAAAGCTTCTTCGAAGCGATTGATATGCCGCGCCTGCTCGCTTTCCCCGCGGTCTTCGCCAAGCGCGAGCTGTTCAAAATTCCCGGTTGGGGACATTCCGCGACAATCTATGGTCTGATCCCGGTGGCCCGAGAGGACGGTGCCAAGGCTTTGCGACAAATGCTCAAGACCGCGCGAGAGCGGGTCAAAGAAGGGCGCCCCTTGGTTATCTTTCCAGAGGGCAGCAGGATCGCGCATGGCGACAAGCCAGAGCTGCAGTCGGGCTTTGCCGGAATCTACAAATTGCTCGGACTGCAGGTCGTGCCAGTCGCGGTCGACAGCGGCCCTTTATACCACCGGCTGTGGAAGCGATCCGGGACGATAACCTACAAGATTGGCGAGCCCATCCCTGCTGGTCTTCCACGGCAGGAAATTGAGGAGCGGGTGCACGCCGCGATCAATGCATTGAATGATTAAGGGGTGGAGCGCCAACCTTAAGCCGTAGCCACCCGCTCCCTCCACCCTTCCACCCGGATTGTGTCCCGGTAGGCTCCGGGTGGAAGGGTGGAGGGAGTGGGTGGCTAGGTCATAGAAGACGGCGCCTAATGATCCTTGCGCCCGAAATCAGGCCGCTCGTCATCCTGGCCCTGCTCGATAATGGAGCGGCGGATCGCGCGTGTGCGACTGAACAGATCGTGCAGAGTGTCCCCATCGCCTGAACGGATCGCGCGCTGGAGCGCTGTCAAATCTTCACTAAACCGGCCGAGCATTTCGAGAACGGCAGACTTGTTGTTGAGAAACACATCACGCCACATCACTGGGTCGGATGCCGCGATCCGGGTGAAGTCGCGAAATCCGCCGGCTGAGTATTTGATCACTTCACTGCGCGTCACATCTTCGAGGTCGCTCGCGGTGCCTACAATGGTGAAGGCGATAAGGTGCGGGATGTGGCTGGTCACTGCGAGCACAAGGTCATGGTGCTCGGGATCCATCAATTCGACGCGCGCGCCGAGCTTGGTCCAGAAGTCCGAAAGCGCAGTCACAGCGGCTTCGTCGGATCCCTTCGGCGGAGTGAGAATGCACCAGCGATTGGTAAACAGCGAAGCAAAACCCGCCTCGGGGCCGCTCTCTTCGGTACCAGCAACCGGGTGAGCAGGGATAATAGTCTTACCAGGTAACGCTGAGCTGAGCGCCTCCACCACGCTCTGTTTGGATGAACCGACATCGCTGATGATTGCGTGATCGGGGACAGATTCAGCAATGGCTGCAGCCGCGGCCTGCATCGCTCCCACCGGGACACACAGGATCACCAAATCAGCCTCAGCCGCCGCCTCGTCTGCAGTGTCACAGATCTGGTCGACCAATCCGCGCTCGGCTGCTCTGTTGCGGACCTCAGGATCCTGGTCAAAGCCGCGCGTTGATATGTCGCCGGCCATTTCCTTGATCGCCAGCCCCACAGAACCACCCAACAGCCCCAAGCCGATAATCGCAACTTTCTGGATCGTCATGCGGCCTCTCCACACAACCGCCGGAGACAGGCCGTCACGCGCGCCATGTCGTCGCTCTTTCCGATCGTTATGCGCAGGGCTTGCGGCAAGCCCTGGCCTGGCAGATGCCGCACAGCATATCCTTCTTCGGCCAGCGCATCGCGTACAGTTTCAGCGGAGACCTCGCCTTCAAACAGGACCAACAGGAAATTGGCTTCGCTGGGTATGGCGCGCAATCCGTGATTGCCCAGAGCCGCAATGGCCTCGGAAAATTTCTCGCGTTCGCTGAGGTTGTGCTCGCGGCTCGCCGTGACGAACGCCTGATCGCTGACAGCCGCAATGGCAGCGTGCTGACCGCTGGTCGTCACATTGAACGGACCACGAATGCGATTGAGCACATCGACCAGGTGTGGCGCACCAGTCACCCAGCCGATCCGCTCGCCCGCCAAACCGTAGATCTTGGAGAATGTCCGGGTCACCAACACATTGTCGTGTTGAGCGGCCAGCGCCAAACCGCCATCTTCGGACCCAGGCGCGACATATTCGGCATAGGCCTGATCAATCACGAGCAGGATATCGGGACGCAGGCCGGCATGCAGGCGCGCGACTTCTGCCGCGTCGAGATAGGTTCCGGTCGGATTGTTGGGATTGGCGAGAAACACCACTCGGGTTCGATCCGTCACAGCGGCCAGCAGGGCATCAACATCGGCGGTGAAGTCGGTGTCATCTGCCTCGATCGGGGTCGCACCGCAGCGCCTGGCGGCGATATCGTAGACCGAGAAGCTGAAGCGGCTGAACAGCACCTCATCGCCGGGGCCAGCAAAACCCTGAGCGGCCAGGTTGAGAAGCTCGTCAGAGCCGGTCCCACACACGATTCTCGCTGCATCAATCCCGTGAAACTCGCCTAAAGCAGCGCACAATTGCCGGGAATCCGGGTCGGGATAATCGGCCGCGCCGCGCGCTTGCTCAAGCGCGGCCAGAGCCGCTGGACTGCTTCCGAGCGGATTCTCATTGGCTGATAGCTTAACAAGCGGCCGGCCATCGCTGGCAGTCGCTTTGCCCGGGACATAGGCGTGGATCTCGGTGATCCAGGGTTTCGCTTTAGGACGGTCAGTCATCGAGTGCGGGGCGATAACCGCTTACTCGCTGTAAGAACAGTCCAATTGACAGTCGGAGCCTCCTCGCGCAATCGGCGTGGGCTATGGCCAGTCTGCATGCCTCGAATCTCTACAAGCTCCCAGAGGACCTGTCGCTCGACAGCGGACAAGTGCTCAGCGGTGCCGAAATCGCTTATGAGACCTACGGGACGCTCAATGCAGACAAATCCAATGCGGTTCTAATTTGCCATGCACTCACCGGCGATCAATATGTCGCCAGCGATCATCCGATCACGGGCAAACCGGGCTGGTGGGAGCGAATGGTTGGACCGGGCAAGCCGATAGACACGGATCGCTTCCACGTGATCTGCGCCAATGTCATCGGCAGTTGTATGGGATCAACCGGGCCTGCCAGCATGTCAGGCGACGGGGATCCTTACGGCATGCAGTTCCCGGTCATCACGATCCGCGATATGGTTCGTGGACTGATCGCCTTGCTTGATGGGCTGGGGATTGAGCGCCTGCACACCGTCGTAGGTGGATCGATGGGGGGCATGCAGACCCTAAGCCTTGCGGCGAATTGGCCGGACCGAACAGAGCGCGTCTTGGTGATTGCCTCGACTGCACGCCATTCGGCACAGAACATCGCTTTTCACGAGGTTGGTCGGCAAGCCATCATGGCTGACCCGTTTTGGGCAGAAGGGGATTACTATGGGACCGACGCTGCGCCGGACAACGGCCTGGCCGTGGCGCGGATGGCGGCGCACATCACCTATCTCTCCGAAGCGGGACTGACCGAGAAGTTTGGTCGGCGGTTGCAAGACCGCGATTCCAAGAGTTTTGGGTTCGATGCCGATTTCCAGATTGAAAGCTATCTGCGCTACCAAGGGAGTGGTTTTACTCAGCGGTTCGACGCCAATTCCTATCTCTATATCACGCGAGCGATGGACTATTTCGACTTGGCCGAAGAGCATGGCGGCAAGCTTGCGAATGCGTTTGCTGGATCGACGGCGCGATTCTGCTTGGTTAGTTTCGACACCGATTGGCTCTATCCCACTGCGGAAAGCCGCCACATCGTTCACGCGCTCAACGCTGCTGGCGCCAAGGTGAGCTTTGTCGAACTCAGCGCACCGCATGGCCATGACAGCTTTCTGCTTGAGCATGCCGAGCTCGACCAAGTGATAGAGGGCTTCCTCGAATGAGCGCTCTGCGTCCCGACCTTGCGATCATTGCCAGCCAGATTGAGCCCGGCAAACGTGTGCTCGATATCGGCTGTGGCGATGGTGCGCTGATGGCCGAACTTGAGTCGACCAAGCAGGTCGATGCCCGCGGGATGGAGCTCAATCCTGCCAAAGTGGCTCGTTGCGTCGCCCGCGGACTTTCAGTGGTGCAAGGTGATGCTGATCGGGATCTGGCGGATTATCCGGACGGAGCGTTTGACTACACCATCCTCAGCCAGACCCTGCAGACCTCTGAAAGGCCCGATCGCATGCTCGCTGAACTGCTGCGTGTTGGACAGCAGGCGTTTGTCAGCTTTCCCAATTTTGCGCATTGGCGCACGCGGACAGCGCTTATGTTTGGGGGGCGGATGCCAGTCACTCGGGCGCTGCCGACCAGCTGGTATGCGACCGAGAACATCCACCACGTGACAGTGGAGGACTTCCGAGATGTGGTTCGCGAACAGGGCGCCAGCATCACCCGCTCCTGGTTCCTGGCGGACAATCGCGAAATCGGCGCGCTCGGTTCAAACTGGCGCGCCGAATTCGCAGTGTTTCAGCTGTCGCGCTGAGCGTGCTTAGCCAGCGCGGTGGATGCCGCAGACTTTGTGGCCGTCAGGATCGAGGAAATAGCATAGGTTCATTGTGCCCATGCTGCCTTCGCGCGGTCCGGGAGGGTCCTCAATGCTGGTGCCGCCATTGGCGATCGCGACATCGTGCAGTTCCTTGACCTGCTCAAAGCTGTCGCAGGCAAAGCCGACGGTGAAGCCGTTGGCGCAATTGGCCGGCTCGCCATTGATCGGCTCGCTGATCGAGAAATTGCTGCCATTGTGCATATAGAACAGCCGGGTCTGGCCGGTGTCATTGACATGGACGAAGGGGTCGCCTGCCCCAAGCACACCCAATACGGCGTTGTAGAACGCTTTGGAGCGCTCGATATCGTTGCTGCCAATCATCACATGGCTGATCATCGCATTTCCTCTCTTCTAGAATCGCAACCGCAGTAGTGTACGGTTCAGCTGAGCTGCTATAGTGCTGCGATCATGATCCCAAGCACAATTTTTGCCGTCTTGCTCAGCGCGCAGGCTCCGGCTGGACAGCCGCCTGTAACAGAACCCTCTTTGACGGAAGAAAACCGCGCCGTGATCCGCTGCTCAGCAGCCTTTGCGCTGATTGCTGCACGCCAGGACGACGGCGATCCCGATGCGCAGCAATGGCCAGCCTTGACCGAGCGGGGCCGGGAGTTCTTCGTCCGAAGCCTCGCGGGTATTATGGACCAACACAGTCTTGACCGCCGCCAGATCGCCAGCCTTGTCAGAGCAGAATCTCTCCGGATGCACGATACGGACCAGCCCAATCAGCTGATGCCCGCATGCCTGTTGATGCTCGACGCAACAGGGGTCTGAACCAACCTGATCAAACAAGCGTCGGAAAACTGCGGCATTCGGTCGCTCCTCTGGTAGATTTGTTTGGATCAATCCGTCTAAAGCTCAAGCGCGATGTGGCGACTTTACCAATTCCCTCTGTGTCCCTTCAGCCGTAAAATCCGGCTCTTGATGGGCGAAAAGAACATTGCCTATGAGCTGGTTCGGGAAGATCCCTGGGCGGCGTCTGATCTGTTCTTTAATCTCAATCCGGCTGGACGGACCCCGGTAGCGGTCGACGAGGAGCGCAAGATTGTCCTGGCTGACAGCCGGGCGATTGCCGAGTATTTCGAAGAGACGGTCGACCGTTCTCCGATGATCAATGGGACAGCGGCCGGGCGCGCCGAGATTCGGCGGCTGGTCGCGCTGTTTGACGAGAATTTCTATGGCGATGTCACCGCGCCGCTGCTCAATGAGCGGATGAAGAAACGGATCGTTCTGCGCCAACCTCCGGACAGTGGGGTTTTGCGCGAGGCGATGAAGCTGGCGCATGGCCATCTAGACTATATGGACTGGCTGATCGATCATCGTCCTTGGCTCGCTGGCTCGACCATGAGCATGGCTGATCTTGCCGCAGCGGCGCAGATCTCAGTCGCCGATTATCTCGGCGGTATCGACTGGACTGGGCACGAGCAGACCCGCGGCTGGTATGCCGTGTTCAAGAGTAGGCCCAGTTTTCGGCCGCTACTGACTGAGCGGATGGAGGTCATCAAACCGCCAGCCCATTACGCTCTGGTCGATGTCTAGGGTGGAATTCCCTGCCTAGCCTTTTCCTTAGCTTGTCGTTCTCGGCCTCCGTTCCGATATTGCCTTCAGACCAGAGGAGTTCCGAATGGACCGAGATCCCAAGACGCTGACCGAAGAAGAATGGCGGGCGCGGCTGACCGAAGAGCAATTTCATATCCTGCGCCAGGCTGGGACCGAGCGCGCCTTCACCGGCAAGTATGACAAGTTCTACGAAAAGGGCGAATATATGTGCGCCGCTTGCGGCTCTCGTCTGTTCATCAGCGCCGCCAAGTACAACAGCGGGTGTGGCTGGCCCGCCTTTACCAAACCCGCTGACGAAGGCGCGTTGGAGGAGCATCGCGACACCTCCTTCGGAATGATCCGAACCGAGGTTACTTGCGGCAATTGCGGCAGTCACCTTGGCCATGTCTTCCCCGATGGCCCGCCAGAGGAAGGCGGATTGCGCTATTGCATCAATTCCGGGGCGCTCGAATTCGTCGACGACAACTGAGCACAGACTGCCCCTAAGCCGTTCACGCAGCGTTAGAACTGACCTATGCAGTGCAGGCTTAAGTGAGTTTGATCGGGTTAGGGTACCGCAGCAATGTCCCAACGGGGTGACCGTCTTCAGAACAAAGGCAAACGTGGCTCTCGCCGCGCGGCCTCTGAACGGTCACGCTCGGGCTCAAAGTCCAGCAAGACTGCGAGCAAGAGAGCCAAGGCGAAGAGCGCCAAGAGTGGCTCCGCTTGGTGGCTTTGGACCAAGCGAGTGGTGGTTTGGGGCGGCGGCGCGGCTGTTTTGGCGGCGCTGTTTCTGACCTTTGCGGTTGGTTTTGCCGCGCGTGAGATCCCAAGCTTCTACCAATTGAAGGCGTCTCAAAGCGCTCAGACGATCTTGGTGCGGGCGCGCGACGGGACCGAGATTGTCGAGTTGGGGCCAAGCTTTGGTGAATGGCTCGACTATGATGAAATCCCGCAGAATATGAAAAATGCGATGATCGCGGTCGAAGATCGGCGCTATTACTCGCATTTCGGGATCGACCCAATCCGGACGACCGGTGCCGTTCTAGAATCTTTCACGGGTGAGAAGCGGATCGGCGGGACTTCCACAATCACGCAGCAGCTGGCTCGGAACGTCTTTCTCAGCTCGAACCGGACTTTCGACCGGAAAGCGCGAGAGGCGGTGTTGGCGCTGGCGCTTGAATGGAAGTTCTCGAAGGAGGAGATCCTCGAGCTCTATCTTAACAAGGTTTACTTCGGCGGCGGTGCCTATGGCATCGACAGCGCGAGCCGGAAGTTCTTCAGCCACCCGGCGAGGGAGCTCAGCGTTGCAGAGGCCTCGATTATCGCTGGACTGGTGAAGGCGCCCAGCCGCTATTCTCCAACCGCTGACGTCGACGCTGCGGTGGCGCGGGCCAAAACGGTGCTCCGCTTGATGAATGAGCAAGGCTTCATTTCGGGCGAGGAGGCCTCGGTCGATGTCGATGCGGTCAATCTCAAACAGCAAGGCGGCCAGAATTCGGTCCGCTACTTTACTGACTGGGCGCTCCCGCAGCTCGATATCCTGCTGCCCGAGACCACCGCGCCGATCGAGGTCTGGACAACCCTTGACGTCGGCAAGCAACGCGCTGCGACTGCCGCGATCGACGCCAACACCCCAGATGGCGCGCAGGGCGCCATGGTCAGCCTGGACCGCGATGGGGCAATCCTCGCGATGGTTGGGGGCACCGACTATGTCGAAACCAATTTCAACCGCGCGACCAATGCCATGCGGCAACCGGGTTCTTCGTGGAAATTGTTCGTCTTTCTGGCCGCTCTGGAGGCTGGCTATACGCCTGATGCCCGAGTGGTCGATACGCCAGTGACCATTGACGGCTGGAGCCCCCGCAATTCGAGCGGCCGCAATGTTGGTGAAACCAATCTCCGCACCGCCTTCGCCTATTCGATCAACACGGTGGCGGCGCAGCTCGGCAACGAGGTCGGCTTTGGCACTGTCGCCTCGGTCGCGCGCAGGTTCGGCATCTCGACTCCAATTTCGACGTTTCCAGCGATGGTCCTTGGCTCTTCCGAGGTTCGTGTGATTGATATGACGCGGGCCTTTGCTTCGATCTCTGCGCAAGGTGTGGCAGTCGAGCCCTATGGGATCACCAAGGTCACCACCGCCAGTGGCGAGGTGCTTTACGAGCATGAGAAGCCGCGAGAGACGACTCTGATCCCTGACTATGTCGCGGCGGGGATTACCGATCTGCTGCAGACTGCGGTCAACACCGGCACCGGTCGCGCGGCACAGATTGGCCGTCCTGTGGCGGGCAAGACTGGGACCACAAGTTCGAACAAGGATGGTTGGTTTGTCGGCTTCTCTTCAGGGATCACCACCGGCGTCTGGATGGGCCGAGACGATGCTCGCGCGGTGCGCGGTTTGCAGGGCGGTCGTGCGCCAGCGCAGGCCTTTGCTGCTTATATGCGTTATGCCGTGCGTGACCGCCCGGTTGAACAGTTTGATACCGAGCTGAACTTGCCCGAATGGCAGCTCGAGCCCGATGAAGAGTTTATGTTCGGCGATCCGGACGATTATTATTTCATCGACGAGCAAGGCAATTTGATCGAGCCGGGCCGCCGCGATCCGGATGGGGACCTTCCGTTCGACGTCGAAGGGGAGCGGTCCGACAGCGGTGATCCGGGAGCGGCGGCAAGCGACGACTTCCTGTCCGAAGCGATAGGCGGGGAAGCTCCGTCATCACCGCCAGCGGATACCTTGCCTGAGCCGCCACCGATCCCGCGCAACGGCAACGAAGCGGATTCGGGTGCTGTCGGAGACGATTTTCTCGAAGATCGCCCAGGCTAATTCCACCTGGCCAGCGCCAGCAAAAAAGGGCGCCCCCTGTGGACGCCCCTTCTCTTTTCAGCTCCAGAGGGGAGAGAGCTCGCCTTAGCGGAGCCGGATCGCCCGGAAGAAACGCGTGCCACCGCGACGCTGAACGTGCAGCGTAAGTGGCCGTTCGTCGGCTTCTGCTGCCTCAATTTGAGCGATCAGCTCTTCTGAGGTTGAGACAGGCTCGAATTGCGCAGAAAGGATGATGTCGCCGCGCCGAAGGCCCTTGCGTGATGCGTCCGAGTTCGGATCAACCGCGTTGACAACAAGGCCTACGGTATCAGCATCTGCCCCAAGTTGACGAGCAATCTGCTCTGTCAGCGGGATCACCTGTAGGCCAATCTTCTCCTCGATCACGCCGTCGGTTTCGGCCGGATTCATTTCCTGTTCGGCATCCGGATCGAAGGTCTGCTGCTGCTGCAACTCTTCTTCGCTCGGGCGCTTGCCGACGGTGGCATTGACCGTGCGACGCTCACCATTGCGGATCAGCTCGATAGCGATGCGTGTACCCGGAGCGGTATTCGCGACGAGGAATGACAAGGTTTGCTCGCTAGTGACAGCCTGGCCATCGATCGAGACGACGATATCGCCTGGTTGGATGCCAGCGCGATCAGCGGCGCTATCGTCCTGAACGTTCTGGATGATCTCACCGCGGTTGCGCGGCAAGCCCAGCGAGTCAGCCAGATCGTCACTGACAGGATCGATCCCGACACCGAGGAAGCCGCGCTCAATTTCCTGGCCATCCTTGAGCTGCTCAACAATCGGAGCGGCGATCTCAGCCGGAATGGCGAAGCCAATGCCAACACTGCCACCCGATGGTGAGAAGATCGCATTGTTCACGCCAATGACATTGCCGGCCATGTCGAACAGCGGTCCGCCAGAGTTACCACGGTTGATGCTGGCGTCGGTCTGCAGATAGCGATCATAGGCACCACCCTGCCCGGTGTTGCGATAAACCGCTGAGACGATTCCGCTCGTTACCGTACCGCCGAGTCCAAACGGATTGCCGATCGCGACCACCCAGTCGCCGACCCGCGTTTCGCTCGAATCGCCGAATTGAACAAACGGGAAAGTGTCGTTCGATTGGATCTTGAGCACCGCCAGATCTGATGCCGCGTCTGCACCGATCAGCTCCGCTGCATACTCGGTCCCATCAGGCATGGTGATGGTGATCTCTTCAAGAGTGGCGCGGTTGTTGGGCGTCACGACATGGTTGTTGGTTACGACATAGCCGTCGGCAGAGATGACGAACCCTGACCCTAGAGACTGCGCTTCGCGGGTTTGAGGCTGTGCCTCACCACCACGGCGCCGATTGAACAGATCAGCGAAGGGTGTGCCCGCGAATGGGTTGTTGCTGCGCACTTCGATTCGCTGACGGGTCGCAATATTGACCACTGCCGGCTGAAGCTGTTCGGTCAGATCGGCGAAGCTGGCGGGCGCGCCTGCCTGAGGCACGACCCTGCTCATCACACTGCCATCGTTCTGGGCCACTTGAGCACCAGCGGGTTGTCCCGTGATTAGCGAGACTGTCGCGCCGCCGACCAGCAGCGCGGTCGACAATCCATATACATACCGCACGTTTCTCACGTCCTCTCGTTCCTTGTCCTTTGCGGGCGAACCATGCGCCCTGAATTCCAAAACCGAATGCTCGCGACCAAGAAAGCCTTAAGCCGATACACGCGCATGTCTTACCCTATTTGGGCGGAAACGCACTTAACGGCGTTTGAACGCTCTATGCCACTCCATGTCACTGGCAGGACCAGATCCGCCGTTCATCGGTTGATGCAGCCAACGCGGTTGGCACAATCGCTCAAACGAACTTGCTATTGGCCACGGAACTGACGGAAGTACTCATTGTCCTCCGACAGAACCATCGAACTGTCGCCATTGCCCTCAAGGAACGTCTGGCGATAACTCTGCATGGCGCGATAGAAATCGTAGAATTGCGGGTCGCGGCCATAAGCGTTGGCATAGGTCGCTGCCGCATCGGCTTCTGCGGTTGCACGGATCACTCGCGCGTCTTTGCGCCCTTGAGCGCGGATCGTGGCGGCCTGTTCCTGACGTTCGGAGATCATCCGGGTGAAGGCTGCTTGCAGCGGTGTTCCTTCAGGAAGGTCTGCAGCCTTGATCCGCACATCGATGATCTGGGCGCCGTATTGGCGGGCCTGCGCATCGAGCTGATTACGAATATTGGCCATAGCATTGCCGCGTTCTGCCGTGAGCAGGCTGGCAAATGTCCGACGACCCAGCTCTTGCCGCAGGACCGAGGTCAGGATCGGCGACAGCTGAGAATTCAGCCGGCTTTCATCGCCAGCGCGCTCGACCATGATGCGGGGTTGGATGATGCGATAGCGAGCATAGGCATTCACGACCAGACGCTGCTGATCGCTGGTCAGAACCTGCTGGTTGTCCATGTCGAGGTCGAGCACGCGGCGTTCGACCAATTGCACCCGATCGACAAACGGAATCCGCCAATAGATCCCTGCGCCGGTCTGGCCATAGGGTTCTTCTGGTTGGAAGATATTGACGATGCTGATCGGTTCACCAGCGCGGATGATAACGGCCTGCTTGGTTTCTGGAACCACGAACAGGCTCGAGAACGCGGCCACCACAGCCACAGCCACTCCGATGAAGGCGAGACGATATCTCTGGAAAGCGTTTTCCATCTTACTGCCCTCCTTGCTGAGGCTGTGCTGGGGTCACAGCTTGTGAACGGCGCTGGAGTTGATCGAGCGGTAGGTACGGCGTGACGCCATCCGCCTCGATGATCGTCTTGTCGGTATTGGCTAAAACAGCTTCCATTGTTTCATAATAGAGCCGGCGCCGGGTCACTTCGGGGGCCAGGCGGTATTCTTCGTAGATCCGCGTAAAGGCTTCGGCTTCACCTTCGGCCGCAGCCAGCAATTGCTGCTGATAGCGCCGCGCCTGGTTGATTTCCTGCTCGGCGTTCTGCTGCGCAGCGAGCACGTCGTTGAAGGCCTCGATAACCTGCTCCGGCGGGTCAGTCTTGTCGATCTCAATACCTTGGACCGCGATGCCCGAGCCATAGGCATCAAGCAGCGCTTGCATCCGTGTCCGAACATTCTGTTCGATATCCGCACGACCTTCACCGGAAATGACCGTATCCAGGCCCTTTTCCGCTACCGATGCACGCATCGCTGTTTCAGCGGTTTCTTGGACTGTTTCAATCGGGTCAGCCAATTGGAATTCGAACAGCGTCAAATCCTTGATGTTCCAACGAATGAGATAGGACAGATCGACCAGGTTTTGGTCGCCAGTCAGGATCAATTTGGTTGGCACGTCTACGGAGCGGATCTCGCTGACGTCGGTCGCTGTCACCTGATTAACCGGCCATGGCAAAGTGAAGTTCGTGCCGGGATTGAGCGTGTGAGAGTATTTTCCGCCGACCCAGGTTACGATCGCCTGTTCGCGCGGCTGCACAAAGTGCACGCTTGTTGCGAAAAGCCATACGGCAGCCAAACCAGCCAGAATGACAGGCAGCCAGCTCTTCCCGCCGGGACGCTCCGGCAGGCGGAAGCTCGGCCCATTAGGGCCGCCGCTGCGGCGCGGTCCTTCCGGCCCACGATTCTTGAAGATGTCCTCAATGCTTGCCGACCGGCGCTTGTCACCGGAGCCGCCGGGCAACCAAGGGTTGCGCGGGCCATCCGACTTGTCGCCAGTGGGAGTTTCTTCCGCGTCACCGTCGATTGGTTTGCCTTTTCCGGCACTTCCCCACGGGTTCTTTTTCCCCGCCATTGAGAGGCCACCGAAACGTTGTCTAAATCCGTCGAAAATCTGCATACAATCCTTATAGGAACGCTCGCGCGCGAAAAACAGGGGTTGTGCGTGCGATTTTGGTGTTAGGAGCAGCTTGCGATGAAAAATGATGCTTTGCTTGCGGCCCTAAGCCAGCATTTGCCCCCTGCGCAGGCCGATACGATCAAGTCGGCCAGCATGATCGGAGGCCGTGCGATTGTCGTGGCGGAAGCGGGTGTTTTTGGGGCTGCTGAACAGGCTGCGTTCGAAGATGCAGTCAAATCTGCGCTCGGTGCAATCGAGGGCGTCGACGATGTCCGCGTCGCGTTTATGGGCGAGCGTCGGCCACGACGGATCATAGCGGTGGGTTCTGGCAAAGGCGGGGTCGGCAAGTCCACTCTGACCACCAATCTGGCCATTGGCCTGGCCAAGCTTGGACATCACGTGGGCGTGGTGGATGCGGATATCTATGGCCCCTCGCAGCCCAAACTGCTCAGCACCGAAGGCATCAAGCCTGAAACCCGCAATGAGAAGCTGATCGCGATCGATTCCCCGCACGGCGTGAAAGTTCTGTCGATGGGGCACCTCGCCAAACCGGCTCAGGCGCTGGCGTGGCGCGGTCCG
The DNA here is from genome assembly GCA_965229665.1 of Erythrobacter sp. GTDB lineage: Bacteria > Pseudomonadota > Alphaproteobacteria > Sphingomonadales > Sphingomonadaceae > Erythrobacter. Next base: position 786,107 of record OZ245896.1, read on the forward strand.
ATGGTGAGCAAGGCGCTCGATCAGCTGATTGATGCCGAATGGGGCAGCGCTGATATCCTGCTGCTCGATCTGCCACCGGGCACCGGTGATGTTCAGATCTCTATGCTGCAGAAGCACAAGCCGGTCGGCGCTGTCCTCGTTTCGACGCCGCAAGATTTGGCTTTGATCGATGCCGCGCGCGCCGGGCAATTGTTCGAACAGGGCGATGTGCCCATCATTGGCCTGGTCGAGAACATGGCGGGCTATGCCTGCCCCCATTGCGGCGAGGTCAGCGATCCCTTCGGCCAAGGCGGATTTGAGCAGCTGGCTGAGCGATTGGATATCCCGTTTCTTGGACGCGTACCGTTGAGCATGGATGTGCGGATCAGCGGAGATGCCGGTCAACCGATAGCAAAACAGGACTCGCTCGAAGGCGTCGCATTCCAGGCGATAGCGGAGCAGCTATCGCAATGGTTGGGTGAGGCGGCCGGGTGAGGCGGTTGGTTGGGGCATGAAGGTTACTCGTCGCAACGCTTTGGCAGGAGCGGCTATCGGCGGTGGGCTGGTGGTTGCGTGGTGGCTGTTTCCCCGCGCCTACCCAAGCCCTTTGCAGCTGACTGACAGCGAATATGGCTTCGATGCTTGGCTTAAGATTGCCGAGGACGGGGTGGTCACGGTCGCAGTTCCACAGCTCGAGATGGGCCAAGGCATCACCACCTTGCTTCCCCAGATTGTGGCGCTCGAACTGGGGGCAGACTGGCGGCAAATTGCGGTGGAACCAGCGCCGGTTAGCGGGGCCTATGCGAACCTACCCTTGGCAAAGAAGTGGGAGCCATTGTGGGACCCCGGGGGCTCAGAATTGTTCGAGGCCGCCGACAGTTTCCTGATCGATCGCTTCGCACGGGACAATCGGTTCTCGGCAACCGCCGATGGAACGTCGCTCATGGCGTTCGAGATGCCCTGTCGGCTGGCAGCTGCCGGCGCTCGGGCAATGTTGGCTCAGGCGGCTGCAGCCCGCTGGAATGTTGCACCCGAAGCCTGCGAGGTTGTCAGCGGGCTTGTCATTCATGACGGCAAGAGCCTGTCGTTTGGCGAGCTCGCCAGCGAAGCCAGTGAGTTGACCCCGCCTGATCCGCCTCCATTGAGGCCGGATCCGCCCGCCGAGGACCCGCTAGCGCTCGATAGCGACAGTCAAATCCTGTTCCCGCGTCTCGATCTGCCCTCCAAGGTCGATGGCACGTACCAGTTTGCAGGCGACGTTCGTCTGCCGGGAATGGTCTATGCGGCGATCCGTCACGGTCCGATTGACCGGTCCGAGCTCACCGAATTCAATGCGGCGGCGGCAGCGCGGGTCGATGGGTTTGTTGCGGTGGTTGAAGGCAAGCGCTGGCTCGCGGCTGCGGCCAATAATGGCTGGGCTGCAAACCAGGCTATCGAAGCCATGGCGCCGCAGTTCTCGACCGACTTTCCTGCCGACAGCGAAGAGATCGATGCCCGATTGGACGTGATGGTCAAAGAAGGGCCTTCGTTCAAGATCCACGAGACCGGTTTCGGCGAAGACGCCATGACCAGGGTTGATCGGGCGATCCGCTATGACGTCGAGGCGGCGGCGCCAAACACGCTCGAGACGGCTACTGCCACGGCCCGTTTCAGTAACGGGAGGCTGGAGCTGTGGATCGCAAGTCAGGCACCTGAGCTGGCGCGGCGGGCGGCGGCGCGTGCGATTGATCTCCCTATTGAGGATGTTGTGCTCTATCCGATGCCAGCCGGCGGTAGCTTCGATCGGCGGCTGGATCACGACCACGCGATTGAGATTGCCCTGATTGCCAGAGAGCTTGAGCGTCCGGTGCAATTGATGTGGTCGCGCCGTGAGGAAAGCCTGAGGCAGCGTCCACGGACGCCTGCTGCGATCATCCTGGGCGCGCAATTATCACAGGATGGCCAAGGCCGGATTGATGCGCTGCGCGCTCGGATTGCCAGTCCGCCGGCAAACCAGGAGTTTGGCCGCAGACTATTTGGCAATCGCACCACTTGGGCTGCCATTCGCGAGACCAATGAGGCCAAGGACGCTCTCGCAGTCGAAGGGGCGCTGCCGCCCTATGGCATTCCCAGCGTTACAGTCGAGCATGTCCCGACGGAGATTGGTCTGCCGGTGGGGCGGGTCCGCGGTAATGCCGACGGATACACTGCATTCGCGATCGAGAGCTTTATTGATGAGCTCGCCGCCGAGTTCTCGCTCGAGCCTTTGTCTTACCGGATTGCGATGTTGGGCGATGACTTGCGAATGGCCGAATGCCTGCAGCGCGTGGCGCAGATATCCAATTGGGGTGGCGGCGGCGATCTGAGCGGACAAGGTCTGGCCTGCCACCGGATTGGTAGTGCCACCGAGGGCGGACGCATCGCTTGTATCGCGACCGCGCGGCAAAGCGAAGGGGGTGTCCGCGTTACCCGCTTATCGGTGGCGGTCGATATCGGCCGGATCGTCAACCTTGATATTGCGCGCCAACAAATCGAAGGGGGATTGATCTTTGGGCTAGGGCAGGCCTTGGGTGAAGCTCTGCGATATCGCGCGGGGTTGCCCACCACGATGGACCTTGAAAGCATGAGCCTTCCGGTTCTGGCAGATAGCCCTGAAATCGAGATTTCTTTCATTCCCAGCCAAGCGGACCCGTTTGATCCCGGCGAGCTGGGCGCAGTCGTGGCGCCACCAGCGATTGCAAATGCACTGTTTTCGGCTACGGGGTTGCGACTGAGGCGGCTGCCCCTGCTGTCAGGCGGATTGTAGGGCTGAGCAGCTAAAGTGGATTGTGTTGCAATCGCCGCGAAACCTAATCCGGTCTTGCGGGTTTGCTACACCATTATGGATTACCGTTTGTGACCTGGCAGAACCAGTCTCTTCCCCCAGAGCATCCGACCGTACGCAGCGGTAAGATTGGCGTTCTGCTGGTCAACCTCGGCACGCCGGACGGCCCGGATGCGAAGTCGGTCAAAGCCTATCTCAAGCAGTTTCTGTCGGATCCGCGAGTGATCGAAATCCCCTCGATCCTGTGGCAGCCGATCCTGCGCGGGATCATCCTCAACTCGCGCCCCAAGAAAAGCTCGGAAGCTTACAGCAAGGTCTGGACCGAGCGTGGATCGCCCTTGGCGGACATCACCTCACGCCAGGCCGAAGCGATTGAGGACTATTTTGGCGGAGGTGTGATCGTCGATTATGCGATGCGCTACGGCTCTCCTTCGATCGAACAGAGGTTTGAAGAGCTGATTGGAGAGGGGTGCGATCGCATTCTGATTGCGCCGCTCTATCCGCAGTATTGTGCCGCGACGACAGCAACCGTTTTCGATGAGGTCGCGCGGGTGATGGGCGAGCTGCGGTGGCAACCGGCGCTGCGCTTCCTGCCGCCCTATCACGACGATCCCGCCTATCTTGACGCCTTGGCCGCGGATCTGACCCGGCAGATGGCTGCCTTGGATTTCAAACCCGAAGTCATGCTGCTGTCGTTCCACGGCATGCCTCAGCGAACGCTCGATCTGGGCGATCCCTATCATTGCCATTGCCAGAAGACCGCGCGTCTTCTTCGCGAGCGGCTTGAGCCGCTCAAAGAGTTTGAAAACGTAAGGTTCGAGACAACCTTTCAATCACGCTTCGGCCCGGCCAGCTGGCTTGAGCCTGCGACCGATGAGACTCTCATTGCCGAGGGTGAGTGCGGGACCAAGAAGATTGTCGTTGCGGCGCCCGGCTTCGCAGCGGATTGCGTCGAGACGCTGGAAGAGCTCGCGCTTGAAGGGCGCGATGAGTTCTTGGAAGCCGGTGGCACCCATTATGCCGTGCTGGATTGCCTCAACACCAGCGAGCCCGGGATCACGATGCTCGACGAAATGATCCGGCGCGAGCTTTCAGGCTGGATTTGAACCGCCTCACTATTTACACTAGGGTCAGTTGTTAATCCGAACCTGTTATGGACCCCGCCATGGCTACTCTTGCAGACCCCGCAAACTCTCCCGCGATTACCGTTCCGGCTCCAACGCACTGGAGTGATGCAAACCCGACTGAAGCGGATCTGTCCCACATTCCGGGTGAAGGCGGATGGCCGCTGGTCGGCAACACCTTCAAAATGCTGGCTGATCCGCATGCCTTCACTAAGCGCATGGTGGAAACCTATGGTCAGGTCTATCGCACGCGGGCGTTCGGTGGCTGGAATGTCGCCATGGTTGGCGCTGACGCCAATGAATTGGTGCTGTTCAACAAGGACAAGATCTTTTCGAGCGAGCAGGGCTGGGGCCCGGTTCTCGATCAATTGTTTCCGCGCGGATTGATGCTGATCGATTTCGATCACCACCGGATCGATCGCCGCGCGCTCTCGATCGCCTTCAAGCCAGAGCCAATGCGCCATTATTCGGGTGCGCTTAACCGCGGCATCTCGGAAGAGGTTGCCAAGTGGGAAGGCGAGATGCTGTTCCAACCAGCGATCAAGCAGCTGACGCTTGATCTGGCGGCTGACAGCTTCCTCGGGATTCCGTGGGGCCCCGAAGCGGACAAGATCAACACCGCCTTCGTCGATATGGTGCAGGCCTCGGTCGCGCCGGTTCGCACGCCGCTGCCCTTCACCAAGATGAAAAAGGGAGTCGATGGGCGGGCCTATATGGTCGACTTCCTCACGCGTGAGACCAAGCGCCGCCGTACCGAAGGTGGCGGGCAGGACATGTTCAGCCAGTTCGCCAACGCCACCCGAGAAGATGGTTCACTGCTGCCGGTCGACGAAGTGGTCGACCACATGAGTTTCCTGATGATGGCGGCGCACGACACGATCACCTCCTCCGCTACATCGCATATCTTCCACTTGGCCAAGAACCCTGAGTGGCAAGCCAAGCTGCGCGAGGAAATCATCGCGGTAACCGGTGGACCGGACGGTGATGGCAATCCGCGCCCGCTCGATTACGATGATCTTGGCAAGCTTGAGCTGTCAGAACTGGCGTTCAAGGAATCGCTGCGGATGATGCCGCCCGTGCCGAGCATGCCGCGCCGCGCGCTGCGTGAGTTCGAATTCGGTGGCTATCGCATCCCGGCTGGGACCCCGGTCGGGATCAACATCTATTGGACCCACCATTCGGAAGACTATTGGGACGATCCCTTCACCTTTGATCCGATGCGGTTCACGCCGGACAAGGTCAAAGCGCGGCACAAATACGCCTGGGTCCCATTCGGCGGCGGCGCGCATATGTGCCTCGGCCTGCACTTCGCTTACATGCAGGTGAAGATCCTGATGGCGCAGCTGCTGCAGCGCTATGAGATCGTTGTGGCTGAGGGTTACAATCCCGACTGGCAGCCCTGGCCGATCCCGCAGCCAAAGGATGGGCTCAAGGTGGAATTCAGGAAGATTGGTTGAGGTTGGACCGAGGATCTAACGATCCTCGTGCCTGGACCACCCGCACCCTCCGCCCTTCCACCCGGAGCCTACCGGGATACCATCCGGGTGGAAGGGCGGAGGGTGCGGGTGGCTCGGACCGTCAAGCCAAACTTCTTTCAAAAATCCCAGGCGATGCCGTCTTTCTCCCAATCGCCATAGCGGGTGGGTGACTTTTCGCGCGGCTCATCCTTCATCGGATCAACCGCCTTGGGCTCAGGTACGGGATCATTGCTCCAATGCGCGGGCTTCTTGAAGTCTTGGGCGGCTTGGGATTTCTTTTTGGTCATCAGCAATTGAAATGCGCGCGCTGGCGCTTGGTTTCAAGCCTGTTTACAGCACCACGCGATGAGCAAACCCGAAGGACTTCCCGCGCGCCGCGCTGCGCTCAAACTGCTGGACGCGGTGATGCGCCGTGGCGAGACGTTGGAGCAAGTCGAACATTCCGCATTGCGCGATGTGCGTAAGGCGCCGGACAAGGCACTGGCCAAAGCAATCGCAAGCGAGAGCCTGCGGTGGCTGAGCGATCTCGATAGTCTGATTGATAGCGCGACAAAACAACGCCTGCCGGATGACGCCAAGCCGCGGATGGTGCTGCGGATGATGTTGGCGCAGGCGTTGCGGTTGGAGACTCCGGCACATGCCGTAATTGCGACCGGCCTGCCGCTGCTGTCTGGCGGCCCGCGGCGGCTGGCGCATGGTGTGTTTTCGACGCTGCTCAAAGGAGAGCCAAGCCTGCCTGATGGTCCGACCTTGCCCGATGCGGTGCAGCAACGCTGGGGCGACCTGGCCGCGCAGATCGCGCCCGGACTGGCGGTCCCACCCGAGCTTGATCTTGCGCTCAAACAGCCTGAGCGCACCGGTGAGGTCGCGGTGGCGATGGGGGCGACCACTTTGGCGCCGGGCCATGTTCGACTGCCGCGCGGTACGGCGGTGGAGGCTCTGCCGGGCTTCAAGGAAGGCGATTGGTGGGTGCAGGATCTCGCTGCGCAGATCCCCGCACGCTTACTGGACGCGGGCGAGGGTCGTCATGCGCTTGATCTATGCGCGGCACCCGGCGGCAAGACATTGGCCTTGGCGGCAACGGGCTGGAACGTCACCGCGCTCGATATCAGCAAGCGCCGGTTGGGTCTGCTCAAGGACAATCTCAAGCGGGTCGGATTGAAGGCATCTCCGGTGCGGGCCGATGCGCTGAGCTGGGAGCCCAAGCATCACTTTGACGCGATCCTGCTCGATGCGCCGTGCACGGCGACCGGGACTTGTCGGCGCCATCCCGACGTGTTGCATCGGATCGGTGAGCGCCAAATTGCGGAGATGGTTGAGCTGCAATCCGCCTTGGTCCAGCGCGCGATCAGCTGGCTCAAACCCGGCGGTACATTGGTCTATGCGGTGTGCTCGCTTGAGCGCGCAGAAGGCGAGGAGCAGGCGGCCAAGATTGGATTGAAACCGTTGCCCATCACAAGGGAGGAATTGCCTGCCGGGATCGAACCCGATGAGCAGGGCTGGGTGCGGACTCATCCTGGGCAATTGCGGGCCGAGGGCGGGCTTGATGGCTTCTTCATCGCGCGCTGGATCAAACAGTGATGCGCAACAAATTTGCGTAGCACTGTAACTTTGCACCAAGCCAGGACGAACTCTGGTGCATTACAATCGAGATTATGCGGACCATAGGAGGCCCATCATGACACGGATTATTGCATTGATTTTCTCGCACGGGGCGACCCTCGCGATCGGGTTCGCGCTCGGCATCTATTTCCTGCCGATCCTGACCGCGCCGGATGCACCGGCGGCTGAGGTTCTGGCGCAAGAGGCGCAGGCAGCCGAGTATTCGGCCGAGCTGACCCGCGACCTCGCTGGCAGCGATGCGCTGCATTGGGGCGAAGGCACGATCAGTGTTACCCCTGAGCGGATCGTCCACCAGGGCGAGCTCGCCCCGGGTCCGGACTATATGGTCTATCTCACCCGCGAATTTGTCGAAGACGAAGCCAGCTTTGAAGCGATCAAGGCGGAATCGGTGCGGATTGGCGCGGTCAAAAGCTTCGACGGCTTCCTGCTCGATATCCCGGCCGGCGTGAACATTGACGAATTCACCAGCGTGGTCGTGTGGTGCGAAAGCTTCGGTGAATTCATCACCGCCGCACAATATCGTGAGCTAATGGAGGCGTAAGCCGAGCGATCAGCTCTCAAACCGAAGCGTGATCTCGGAACAGTCCTTGCCCAATTGGGACAGGCTGAACCGGATCGCGCTGTCGGTCTTTTCGATCACGTCCAAGCGAAAGGGCGTGCCCAGCTCGACATAGCGATTGAGGCTCATCTCCCCGCCAGTGACCTCGAGCTGAGGATCGCCTGAAACCAAGCGCAACGCCTGGCGCGCGGCTTCGGCGATATGGGTCGAGTTCACATGATCACCCGAGCCACCGAGGACCGGATTGTTCGGCTGCAGGCCGTTTTCCCGCGTAACCAAGGCGTCGACTGAGCCTGCGTCGGGCGCCGCCAATGGCGCAACCAAGGCCTGCTCGATCGACATCAATCCGAGAGAATCGGGATCCGCAAAGGTGAAGGGCTCATCCGCACCAGCGCGCTCGGCCTCCGACTTGGTCTTTGCCTTGGCCTGCGAACGCCATTCCTCAAAATTGCGATTGCGGAACACCACACCGCGTCCACGCATCTGCGCGACCAAACGGTCCTTCTGATCAAACAGCGTGATATCGTAGCAATCCTGGCCATCGACCATGGTCCGGGTGTGATGGCCGCGCACTGCGTGCTCAGCCTCGGGATCGCCGCAGGTCCAATCGGTCCAGGTCAGCGCGGTCCACTTTCCTTCCTCGACCGTGCCTAGCGCTATCCCAGCACCAATGCTGGCCCAGAAATTCTGGGTCTGGATCGCTGCCGGATGGCGCGGTGGCAGCGCCAACCAAGTCCATTCCTGTTGATCGGTCGCACAGTCGAAATCGACCGAGCCATCCTCAGCCACGACGTGGCCAGAGGTGTAGCTGCGAGTGTAATGCTGCGACATTCAGACGGGCTGCTTATGCGTCCGCGCGGACCTTGTTCTGAAAGCTCTTGCGGAGCTTGAGCAGCTTGGGCGGGATCACCGCGAGGCAATAGGGATTGCGCTGGCCTTCGCCTTCCCAATATTCCTGATGATAGTCTTCCGCCGGATACCAGGTCGCCGGGCCTTCAATCGTCGTCACCGCGGTCTTGCCATTGTCGGCGTTCCAGCGCGCGATCGCAGCTTCGGCCTCAGCCCGTTGCGCATCATCAAGCGGGAAGATCGCGCTGCGATATTGGGTGCCAATGTCGTTGCCCTGACGGTTGAGCTGGGTCGGATCATGGGTACCAAGGAAAACGTCATAGATTTCGGGCAGAGAAATCGTGGCAGGATCATAGGTCACGCGGATCCCTTCGGCATGGCCTGTCGAGCCGGTACAGACCGCCTTGTAGGTCGGATGCTCGACGTGCCCGCCGATATAGCCGCTTTCGACTTCGCTGACGCCAATGACATCGCGAAACACCGCTTCGGTGCACCAAAAGCATCCACCCGCGACAATTGCCTGTTCCATGATCTGTGATCTCCCTTTCGACCAAAAACATAGGATCACCGACGAGATTTGAAAGGCCTTGCGGGCACTCCCTTGTCAGACATGCGTTGGTGCGTCAGGACACACACAGCTTTTATCGAAGCAGAGAGGACTCCCCATTATGAAATCCCTTACGCTTGCCGCGCTTGCGGCTGTCGCCAGCGCCACCGCCCTCACGGTCTCGGCGCCCGTTGTTGCTGATGATCACGCCGCAGCACCGACCATGGCCAATGTGTTGGCGCATGAACGCCGCGATGGCGACCGCGCTCGCGATCAATATCGCAATCCGGCCGAGACTCTGGCCTTCTTCCAAATCGAGCCGACCATGACGGTTGCCGAATACGGCCCAGGTGGAGGGTGGTACACAAGGGTGCTGGCGCCCTATCTGATGCCGGCTGGAAAATATGTCGCTTTCAATCAGGACAGCGATGGCCGCGAATACCGCACGCGCGCTCAGGAAGCCCGCTCGAAGGGTTGGACCGAGCGTTTCAAGTCAACCATTGCTGAGGGCCTGGGCGTCGAGGCTGATGCTGTTACCGCATTCGAAACCGACGAAATGCCCGAAGAGATGGCCGGTACGGTAGACCGCGTGGTGATCTTCCGTTCGATGCACGGGCTCAACATCGGCAATCGCGCGGATGATGTGCTCAAGGCCGCGCGGATGATGCTTAAGGATGATGGCATGGTCGGCGTGGTCCAGCACCGCGCACCAGACGGCGCGAGCTACAATGATTATGGCGCGCGCCAGCGCGGCTATATGCGCAAGCAGGACGTTGTGGCGATCTTTGAAGCCAATGGTTTCGAACTGGCCGCCGAAAGCGAAGTCAACGCAAACCCCAACGACCCAGCCAATTGGGAGGGTGGCGTTTGGACGCTGCCACCATCGCTCGGCTTTGGACGCCAGTCCGAAGAGGAAATGGCGCGTCACCGGGCGATCGGCGAAAGCGATCGCATGACACTGTTGTTCAAGAAAGCGGATTGATCCGCACCATGTTGCTGCCTCGCACGGTGCGGGGCAGCAGCGTTCTTTGGGAGGGGAATAGTATGAAACGGATTCTGATTGCCTTGGCTGGCGCCACCGCGCTGACGGCCTGCGCGCCGCAAGCCAGCGAAAGCGAAGCGGTTGAAGCGACCGCGGCCGAAAGCGCCCTGGCTGAGGTTTTGGCGGATGAGCGTCGCGCCGAAGACACGGCGCGTGACGCGTTCCGCAACCCGGCCGAGACCCTGGCCTTCTTCGAGCTCGAGCCGAACCAGACCATTATCGAATATGCGCCCGGCGGTGGATGGTACACCCGCATTGTCGCACCCTATGTCGCTGACGAGGGCAGCTATATTGCCGCTACTTTCCCCGCTGATCCGGCCTTTTTGGGCGATCAATTCGCGGAAATGGTCCGCGAGGGAACCGCCTCTTTCCCGCAAGAACAATCCGAAGCGCTCGGCATCCCGGCTGAGAAGCTGCCAGCCTATTTCACGGGCGAGCTGCCCGAAGAGCTCAATGGGACGGTCGATCGCGTTCTGATGATCCGGATGATGCACAATCTGGTGCGCTGGGAAATCGCCGATAGCGAGCTTGAGGCTCTGCATGCCGCGCTCAAACCCGGCGGTATGATGGGTGTTGTGCAACACCGTGCCAAAGCAGACGCGACCGACGAATTTGCCTCCGGCAATCGCGGTTACCTGCGCGAGGCGGACTTGGTCGCACTGATCGAGGGCAAGGGATTCGAGCTGGTCGGTTCTAGCGAGATCAACGCCAATCCCAACGATCCGACCGATCATGAGAACGGTGTCTGGGCGCTCCCCCCGACCTTTGCCGGTGGCGATGAGGGCCGCGATGGCTTCGCCGCAATCGGCGAAAGCGATCGCATGACACTGCTGTTCAAGAAGGCTGAGTAAGGCTATCGGGCGGCGCATGACCAAGCTCACTGTCGCCGCCCTACAACTTGCTCTCGGCAGCTCGGACGAGACCGAGAACATCGCCGCTGTCGCTCAATTGGTCGAGCAGGCGGCGTCCGAAGGCGCGCAGTTGATCCTGCCGCCGGAGCTGTTCTCCGGGCCCTATTTCTGCCGCGAGGAAGACGAAGCGCTGTTCGCTTTGGCTCGGCCCACCGCCGAGCATTCCAGCGTGTTGGCGATGCAGGAACTCGCGGCAAAGCTGAAAGTCGCTATCCCGGCCAGCTTCTTCGAGCGTGACGGGCACCATTACTACAACAGCCTGGCGATGATCGGGCCCGATGGCGCGATTATGGGTACGTACCGCAAGAGCCACATTCCCGATGGCCCCGGCTATGAGGAGAAATTCTATTTCCGTCCGGGCAATGATGGCTTTAAGGTTTGGGACGTGTTCGGAGCGCGGATCGGTGTGGGGATCTGCTGGGATCAATGGTATCCCGAGGCCGCACGGGTGATGGCGCTGCAAGGCGCCGAAGTGCTGCTCTATCCAACCGCGATCGGGTCCGAACCCTATGATGCGGAGCTCGACACCAGCCGAATGTGGCGGCGGGCGATGATCGGGCATGCCGTGTCGAATTGCATGCCAGTTGTCGCGTCGAACCGGATCGGTGCTGAGGGCCCTGTAGATGCCGCGCAAAGCTTCTACGGCCATTCGTTCATTGCGGACGAATGGGGCGACCTGCTGGGTGATTTCGGTGCGAGCGAAACAGGTGTGCTGGTCGCTGAGCTCGATCTGGCTCGTGCTGCGAAGCACCGCGCAGGCATGGGCTTCTTCCGCGATCGTCGCCCGCAGCTCTATTCGCGCATAGCCGAAGACATTTGAGCAGGTATCTCTATCTCATTGCTTTGGGCTCCAATATGCGGGTTCCGGCGCTCGGCAATCCACGCGCGGTTTTGCGGACCGCATTCGGAGCGCTCTCATCCTGCGGAGAGATTGTCGCAAACTCGCGGATTATCGCTAGCGCCGCGGTCGGCCCTTCGCTGCGGCAATATGCCAATGCGGCGGCATTGGTGGAGAGCGACTTGGTGCCGCCCGAAATGCTCGAAGCGCTGCACGAAATTGAGGGCGAGTTTGGTCGTCAACGTCGCGGGCAACGCTGGCGTGCTCGCGCGCTTGACCTCGATATTGTGCTGTGGAGCGGTGGGATCTGGTCCGATCGGCAACTCTCGATCCCCCATCCCCTGTTCCGCGAACGGAGCTTTGTTCTGGGCCCAGCAAGCGAAATTGCACCCCATTGGCGCGACCCAATTTCGCACTTATCGCTCGCGCAGCTCAATGCACGCTTGACCCGCGCGCGCCCTCTGCCTAGGTGACCGCTCCGATTGATCGCGCGTGGCGTGATCGACTCCTTTGGGGGCCCTTAGCTCAGTCGGTAGAGCAACTGACTTTTAATCAGTAGGTCGCAGGTTCGACCCCTGCAGGGCTCACCATCCATTCCCATCAAACATCGATTTTCGGAGTCTCCGTCCGGAGGGCGCAAATTGTGCCCGCAATTCCGGGACTTTGCAGATGCCGGATTAGCGGCTTGGCCCATTGGAGAGCAATTGACCGACCCGATCGGGCCAAAATTGATCGAGAATCTCCGCGGTCGAATTAGTGACCTACTGCTGGGAATTCAGTTGTTTGGGAAACCGAGTGCCCTGGAACTTTGGCGCGAAGATCGGCCTCAAGCGGCCGTTCAATCAGAAACAGATCTGGGCGATCCGCTTCTTGCTAGATCGCGAGGAGCGGATTCGAGACCGAGCACTGTTTGATCTTGCAATCGACAGCAAGCTGCGAGGCTGTGATCTTGTTGAGCTGAAGATCGGCGGTTTGGTTAGTGGTCCGGAAATCAGGGCGCGAGCCACGATCACCCAGCGTAAGACAGGTCGGTCCGTACAGTTCGAGATAGCGGCAGACGCTCGTGCAAGCCTGTTCGCCTGACTGGAACTCAGAGGTGGTGACGTGAAGGACTTCGTCTTTCCAAGCCGAGTTGATCCAGATCCTTCTCGGCCATTCGAAGATTGAGAACACGGTTCGATACCTCGGTGTCGACATCGAAGACGCTCTTACACTCGCGGAAAAGACCGAAATCTGATCGCTCACGGGCGCTGGCGTCGATTGACCCGGCGTCCGAAACTGAGGGCAAAAAACCAAGCTTGTCGAGCCAAGCTTGGTATTCGTCGTCGCAAAGAGGCCGTTTGTCGTTCCCGCATACTGAGCTGTCGCTCGGGTAATTGACGTGCGATCATGCCATAGCTATTGCCCATGAGATGTTATTACATAACAATTGGCTTGCGACTGCCTTTTGAGTGCCAGAGGCGATAGGAAAAAGCCGCCTGCCAATCTTCTCTGCGTCTTCCAGTAAAACCAAGACAGGGTCTCAATACATGAACTCGATTCGACTCGTTGCATCCGCATCCATCTTTGGCCTGATCGCCACAGTTTCGGTGCCAGCCTTTGCAGAAAACGATGGCGCAGAGGAGGCGAGTGGCGAAATCGTGGTCACCGATCGCCGGGCTTACCAGGGCGACTTTGAAGATCTCGAAACGCCGCAGATCAACCAGCAAATCGGCCAAGAGCAATTGCGCGATTCTGGAGCGTTGAACTTGAATACCGCTCTTGACCTTTCGGCGTCGGTTGCACGGCAGAACAACTTTGGCGGGCTTTGGAACAGCTTCTCAATCCGAGGATTCTCAGGCGATATCAATTTGCCAAGCGGCTTCTTGGTCAATGGATTCAACGCCGGACGGGGATTCAGCGGCCCGCGCGACATCTCAGGAATTGAAGCGGTCGAAGTGCTCAAAGGGCCTCGCTCCGCGCTTTATGGCCGAGGGGAGCCGGGAGGCACGATCAACCTGATTACCAAGCGTCCACAAATGGAGACGTCTGGCTACGTCCAGGTCCAGGGTGGCACCTTCGATTTCTTCCGCGGTGACGTGGACCTGCAAACCACCTTGAGTGACAATGTCGGTATCCGGCTTGCGGGCTTTGCCGAGGACGCGGGCAGCTTCCGCGAAGGCAAGGAGACCAGCGGCTTCGGCTTCTATCCATCGGTTCGCTTCGATCTCGGCGACAATTCGCGGCTGATCTACGAATTGGAATACACCAATCAAGAACTCCCGCAGGATCGTGGGGTTATCTTCTCGGACCAGTTTGGCTTCTCACCGATCGAGCTTTTCACCGGTGAACCGGACGCTCTGATCGAAACCGAAGTGACCGGCCATCAGCTCGAGTTGCAGCATGAGTTCAGCGACGACTGGGGTATTCTCATCGGTGCGGGGTATCGCGAAACCTCGCTCGTCGGTGATGCGTACGAAAACAACTTCGGCAGCCGCCAGCCTTACCTGGTCGATGGTCAAGCCATTTCGCGCTTCTTCCGCTTTCGCGACTACACTGCTGAATACCTCGCCTTGCGCGCCGAGGTGAACGGTGAGTTCGACACCGGCGGCATTCGTCATCGCGTGATTATGGGCGTCGACTATGATGAGTTCGACAACGACCAGATCGCTAACCGTTTCCGCCAAGGCGGGATCGGCGGCGCGGCGAGCAGCACACTCGACCCCGAAACCTATCTGCTGCTCTTCGTCAACAACCCGCAATACGGCATCTACGCCCGCCCCAATGCAGCAGCTCAGATTGACCGGCTTGAGAAAACAGGCGGCTTCGGTTTCTATGTTCAGGACCAAATCGACTTGACCGATCGACTGCAGCTTCGGCTCGGTGGTCGCTTCGACGACTTCGATCAGGAATTGACCAACCGCCGCAACGCGCCTGCGACTGTGAGTGAATCGTCAAACAGTGCGTTCTCTCCGCAAGCCGGTATCGTCTATCGCGCGACTGACGGCGTCAGCATCTACGCATCTTATGGCGAAGGCATCCGTCAACTTTCGGGCACGGATTTCGAAGGCAACTCGTTCGATCCGAACAAGTCTTCCTCGTTCGAAGCGGGTATAAAGCTTGATCTTAGCAGCGTGTTCGAAGGTGTCCGCGGCTCGGCATCTGCCACTTACTTCGACGTCGATCAGAGCAACATCTTGATCTTTGATCCACGTCCCCAAGCCGCAGGTGAGTTGATTCCTGCCGGTGAAGCGCGAAGCCGCGGCTTTGAATTTGACGCCAATGCCAGCTTTGACGGCGGCTTCAACATTTGGATTTCCTACGCTTACACCGATGCGGAATACACCAATAGCGGAACCGATTCTGCCACCTTTACAACCTTCAACCCCGGTGAACCGCTGATCAACTCGCCGGATCACCAGCTGAGCATCTTGGCATCGCAGGACTTCTCAGTGGGTGATATTGGAGCACAGGTCGGCGGTGGCCTCCTCCATGTGGGAGAACGCAATGGAGAAGTTGGCGGCAATTTCAATCTGCCAGCTTACACCACTGCTCGCCTGTTCGCGGAGGTCGAGCCGATGGAGAACATTGCGATCCGGGTCGATGTCGATAATCTGTTCGACGAAACCTTCTACACCGACTCCTTTGCCAGTGTCTGGGTACAACCCGGCGCTCCTCGGACGGTGCGCGTGTCGGCAAGGTTCCAATTCTGATCAAAGAGGAAAGACTCGCATGACATCGCCATTGGAAGCTCAGTCGCTTTCGCTGGTTCGCGGGGGAAACACTGTGTTGAACGGTGTTTCCTTCAGCGTTTCCAAGGGAGAAATTTTCGCACTGCTGGGCGGCAATGGTGCGGGCAAGTCGAGCACTCTGCTGACCTTTCTCGGGTTTCTCGATCCCACCGACGGTGACGTGTCGGTCAACGGCAAAAGCGTTGGCAGCGATATTGCCGCTGCGCGCGGTTCTATCGCCTACCTTCCAGAAGCGGCCTCCCTCTACGGGCACATGACGGCCTACGAGAACCTGGACTACTTTCTTGATCTGGCGGGCAAATCTGCCAATCGTGACGAGATTGACGCAGCTCTTGATCGGGTTGCATTGTCATCGGAAGCGCGTTCGCGACGTCTGGAAGACTATTCAAAAGGGATGCGACAGAAAACGGCGATTGCACTCGCTCTCTTGCGCGAGACGCCGATCCTTCTTCTCGATGAACCTACCTCGGGACTCGACCCCGTAGCGATTGATGAGTTTCACGATCTGGTAAGGACACTCGCCGAAGGAGGGCAGACCATTCTGATGGTCACGCATGACGTCTATGGCGCGTGCCAAGTGGCAGACCGCGTCGGCCTGCTGCGGGGTGGGCAGTTGGTCGGCAGCTTTGCCGCCGAAAACGGTCAGCGCATCGACACCGAGACGGTTCACGCAGCGTTTTCCGAGCGGCAAGCGGCATGATCACCAGAATTGCCCGCGAGGAATGGCGGCTATGGTTGCGGTCCAAGGTGGTTGTCGCCGCTGCGTTGATCGTCGCCATCCTGCTTGCTGCGACAAGCTTCCTGACGATTGAACGAATTGCCGCTGAGCAGTCTCAGCGTCTCGATCAACAGGTTGCCGCGGAAGCAACCTTCTTCGCCCAGCCCGACCGCCATCCCCACCGAATGGTTCACTACGGTCACTACGCCTTCCGGCCACCGCCTCCCATGGCGATGTTCGAACCCGGAGTGGACGCAGTTACAGGGCAGTCCATTTTCCTTGAGGGGCACCGGCAGAACACGGCCATGTTCGCTGATACGAAGGCCGCGGCTGACCTCGGCGGTTTTGCCTCGCTCACTCCGGCAAGCCTCTATCAGCTGCTGCTGCCGCTGCTCTTGATTGTTCTGGGTCACGCCATGTTCTTGCGAGAACGCGAAAGCGGAACCCTCGCCGTAATGCTTGCGCAGGGGCAATCGGGCATGTCTCTGGCCCTTGGCAAGGCAACAGCGCTCTTAGCGGTCATCGCCATCCTTATGGTGCCTTTGACGGGCGTCGCGGCCTATTCCGTCAGCCTTGGCGAGAGCGCTCTTGCGGCCTTCACCCTGGTCGGCGGTTACTTTGTCTATCTGTGCGTTTGGGGCGCCGTGGTCCTCGCCGCGTCGATCATCATCAAGCAAAGAGCCGTATCGCTCGGTGTTCTGATCTTTGCCTGGTTGTTCGCCGCGCTGATCGTGCCGCGTTTTGCAATCAACGCGAGCAGCGCCGTGATCGACGCGCCAGGCAAAATCGAAAGCGATCTTGTGATGCTGGCAGAGCAGCGCAAGCTCGGTGATGGCCACAATGCAGCAGACCCAGCCTTCCAACAGCTCCAGGCCGAAGTTCTCGAACAATATGGCGTCGAGACCATCGAAGAGCTCCCGATCAACTGGCGTGGCGTCGTTGCGTCCTATTCGGAGGCCGAGCTTACTGACTTGCTCAATTCCTACGCGGAAGAGCGGATGGGATTGGAGGCCCGCCAATCGCGCATGTTCGATTTTTTTGGGCTGGCATCTCCCACAATTGCAATCAGCTCCTCCTCCCGCACTTTGGCAGGGACTGACCTTGCGACCCATCACCGCTTCTTGCGCGAAAGCGAGAGCCTTCGGTTCGACTTTGTGCAGGCGCTGAACCAGGCACACGTCGAGAAGCTCGATTATCAGGTTGACATCAATCGCAACATCGACGCCGCGTCTTCCCGTCGAGCACGGATCAACGCCGAGAGTTGGCAAGTGCTCGATGAGTTTCGCTTTGAGCCAGACAGCGCCGCTACACGGCTGGGCCGATCGAGCCTGACACTCGCAATCCTGCTGGGCTGGTTGCTTCTGGCAGCTAGCCTTGTCGTGGTCTCAGCAAAGAGGGTCAGGCTGTAATGATCAGACATCTCACCCGTGAAACACGGTTTCTTGGCAAGGATAAGGGCGCGCTGTTCTGGCTCGCGCTTGCCTTTGTGCTGTCGGTGATCGCCGTTGGCTTTGGCATCGCCGAAGTTCGCGAACAACGCGAGACCATTGCGACCTTGATCGAAGAGGACGCCGCCGACCGGGAAAGCGCGCTGCAAGGTCACGAGGAATGGGGAAGCGCCGCCTATTACGCCTTCCACCTCACCTACGCACCGCCATCAGAGTTCGCTTTTGCAGCCATGGGACAGCGCGATACGGCGCCGTGGAAACACCGCGTGCGCATGCTCGCACTGGAAGGGCAGATCCACGAAGCCGATACGCGCAATGCCGACTTTGGCTTGGTCGGACGGTTTGATTTTGCCTTCCTGGCAGCCTCGGTCGCACCATTGCTGCTGATCCTGCTGCTCTACGACCTGCGTGCATCCGAACGCAGTGCGCGCCGACACGATTTGTTGGTGGCGGCCGCGGGAGCATCGACAAGTCTATGGTTACCTCGCGCATTCGTGCGGGTCTCGGCGCTCGCCTTGTTGCTCCTGATCCCCTTGTGGATCGCTTCTGCGATAGAAGGCGCAGCGTTCGGGGTGATCGTGCAGGCAAGCACCATTTTGGTCGGCTCTCTTATGGTTTGGTGGCTTATCACGGAGCTGGTTAGTCGGATCAATGCATCCTCTTCCGTCCTCCTTACCTCGTTGATTGGCCTTTGGCTTGCGCTTGCAATCGTGGTGCCAGCGCTTTCAAAGTCGGCCATCGAAAGCTCTAATCCAGTGCCGGATGGCGGCGACATCTTGCTGCTTCAGCGCGAGACCGTGAACGATGCTTGGGACTTGCCAAAGGAAGCGACAATGGAACCATTTGTTGCACAACATCCTGAATTGGCAGACTATGCCGTGATCGAGGATTCCTGGGCCTGGAAGTGGTATTACGCGTTCCAGCAAGTCGGCGATCAGGTAGCTGCGCCGCTTACAAAGCAATACCGCGAAGCCCGTATTGCGCGCGACAAGCAGGCAGGCTTTGTCGCCTGGCTTTCCCCCACGAGCTTTGTTGAGCGGTCGTTTGAGAAGCTCGCAGGAACAGATGCGCTCGCTATGATTGCCTATGAAGACGCCGTGCGCGAGTTCCATGGCCAGTTGCGCGCATTCCACTATCCGCTGATGTTTCCTGATGAGCCCTATGACGAGGAGCTTCTGAGCGGTTTGCCGGTCTACTCTCCCCTCGTCATTGACTAGGGCTCGACAGAGCTACAGCCTTTTGCAAAGCGCGTTCGATCGAGGATGGCTGGTCATAACTGGCTCGGGCGCGCAGTGGTTCGCGTGTCGATCTCCGACAGGCCCGTCTAAGCTTTTTGATCACGGCTGGCTGGATGCCCCTGCAAGTTTGCGGGGGAGCGTTTGCTAATCGTCTGCTCCCAAACTCGATTGGACAGATGCGGACTTTCCGCCTTCGGCCCAGTTGAAGCCTTGGCTCAACGATCGAGACTGGGGCGGGAGCGGGCATCCGCCATGTTTAGCCCGACCTTTGTACCTAACACAGAGCTCGGCTTGGGCGACGACCACGGCGCTGGACTTCGGGTCATGAGAGAACTGAATAAGCCGCGTGCTTATCCTTGGAGCACAGCGCCGAATTGCTGGCCGAGCTCAGCAATTGCGCCGTAACAACTCAAGCATTTGGGTCGATTGTCGAGCCTTGTATCCTGCGAATTGGGCGTCCCGTCGACATGATCTGCGTCCTCGCCCTTTGAACGTGTTCGATTGTGCGTTGATACCCTGTTCGGATCGCCGCACGTTCCGCAGACTTCAAAAGAGCCTCGCCAGCGTCGTACGACCCGCGCATCAGCATGATCTGTCCAATCTCAACGCGAAGCCAGATTTTCTGGAGCGCATGTCCATATCGGTTCGCGATTGACAGCGCATCGCTGGCATAACGCAAAGCTGCCTCATAGTCGCCGCTCAGGCGCATATGCCGGGCCAATGCAGCCCCTGCTTCGACCCGAACCCTGAAACAATCGGTTTCGATGGCGTAGTCGAGTGCCCGGCGCAGGTCATGCAGCGCAAAGCGGTTCAATTCGGCGTCATCGGCAGAGCGGCTGATCAAGCCGCGCAAGACCCTGAGCCGGTGCGAAAGATCAATCTGCTGCACAGAATCGACCGCCGTTATTGCCGTGTCGATCATTTTGAGCCGCTCCTGCCGTGGCAGAACCATTGATCCCATTGACGCGAGATGGCGCAGGAACAAGCCATAGGCTCTCATTTCGCCAATCCGGCGGAGTATCTTGGTGGCTGTCCGGTAGTTCTCAGCCGCTTCAGAAAACTCACCGCGCATTTGCCCAATGAGACCACGGTATCCCGTGCTCAAGCCGACAATGAGCAGTTCTTCAAACGTGAACTTGGGATCGAGAGTTGCTGTGCTCTTGCCTTCGTCAGAGCCGAACTTACGGCGGATTTGAGTCACGCGGTCCTGTATGTCTGAATTCTCTGTCGCTTGGGCTACTGTTGAATGCAACGCAGAAACTTTGTCGACCAACCAGTCGGGTGCGTTGACTGTGGCTTCGATACTATCGAGCCTGCGTTCGGCACGCGGCAAGCGGCCCCGCTCTATCATCAATCCGACCAAATTCATGTTGATTCTGCGCCAGTTGTGGCCGCGGTAGCCGGGCTCGACTTCATCATTGGCTCGCTCTGCAAGGCTAAACGAGCGCCGAGCGGAGTAGACCGATCCCTGTATCAGCTTGAGGACACCCCGCTCATTGTGGAGCCAGACCAGATCATCGGCATAGAGCGGTTCTGCGCCCATTTTCCGACGCATCGTCTGGCGAGCTTCTGCATTTTCTTCGCCAGGACAGATCTTTTCGATAATGTCGCGGTACAAAAGACGAGCAGTGCTTAGATTGCCAAAGTTGCGAAGGATTCGATCCAGCCGGGCAGCATGCTCTGACAGCGCCCCGCGTTCGCGGTCTGAAATAGCTCCGTCGAAGCCGTTGCTCTGCAGCAGATTACCTGTCGAGTAGTAACCCCGGACGATCGCCAATGCAGCGCGAAGACAAGCCGTGCTCGCGAAGCTACTTAGGCTGTGCAAGGCACTGATACGATCTATCTCGCTCAAGTTGAGCAACAAACGATCGAACTCGTCGCGATGGCTCTTTGTGCCTTTCTCGCCGTCCTCTTCAGCAATGCGTTCGATCAACTCTTCGTTCGAAAGAGTCGTTACATCCTCATGCCAGAACCTGACGTCTTGCTTTTTCGAAGGGTGATCATCCAGCTCCTTCCAGGCTCCAATCAGTCGATCAACCAATTGACCCAGTTCATGGTGGAACCGCGGCTCTGGAGTGTAACGCTCTTCCGGCTGTGCAGCAAAGAGCGACATGTTGAAGGAAGTCGATAGCTTAGCTTCGGTGATTGGGGCACCATGCCGCTCGCGCAGTTCTGTCGCTATCGAGCGATGCAGACCGAAGCGGAGCTTGAAAAAATCGGTGTTTGAGAGTGCATCAACGCCTTCGCCTGGGTTGTTAGGAAGCTCGTAAAGATGCTCTTGTTCTGGCGCGACCTGAATGATTAGACCCAGGCGCAGCAATTGCTCCAGCACTTCGCGCAGGCGCATTTGGTCCACCCTTGCGAACTCTTTGAAACTAGATTTGCCGCCTCCAGATTTCTTTATCTTTCCTTCAAGCTTGGCATACTCTTGTGAGTGTTCGTAAGCCAATCCAGCGACCTCTGGGTCGGTGCGATCCACATCCTGAATGATTTTGCGGACGCGCGGTGCAAACAACAACACAACCGCTTCAATTGGTGTTCCTATAAAGGCCATGGTCCGCAAGACTTCGAAAGTTTCAGGGCAAAAGACGCCAAGCTTGTTCAGATATGTCGGAGCCAGATAGCCCGCGAAGAAGGCACGACGGACAGAGTCGGGATCGATTTCCTGCGCCCGGGTGAGCTTCGCCGTTGCCCATTCGTTCGGACCGACTTGCCGGAACGCTCTGTCGAAATCAGCCTTTTTGCGACCTTTGAACCTCTTCCGGTTCTTGTGCCAAACCGTCCTTTCGAGTTTGTCGAACTGCTCTGCGACCCATTCGAGATAGGCCGACTGCGCAGTTGGTCGTGGTATAAGATGACGGTCCTTGATCTTTTTCGCGCGATCCTTTGGAATGCCCGCGTGTTCCTCGCCAGATACGGAGACGTCCGCAGTGTCGCAGTCCGCGGCGAGGTCATCTTCCTTTAGCTCGATGCAGATGGCACCAATCATGTCGAAATATCGGCGAACTCGCGGCGTACCCAGGACTAGCCAGTGCACCTGCTTATCTCCGTTGTAGGACTCGGCGTGACGAGCGATTGCTCGAAACAGCAGATCGAATTCAGCGCTGAGCGGTTCGCCTTGGATGCTAAAGAACCGGTCAATTCCATTGATCGTGATGAAGCACGGCATTCGTGGCTCGAACAGAGCGCCCGATGCCAGAGCTTTTTGTCGGCATTTAACCTCGCCATTCTCATTGAGGATGCCTCGAACATTGGTCTCTTGCATTCGGGCTGCGAGAAATTGAGCTATCCCGGCCAGAGTGGAATCGGCATCGTAGGAAAAGCCTGCATGAACGACTAGTCGATCGGCTATCTCGCATTCCTGAAGCACCCCTCCAAGAATGTTGTCTCTACTGGCATTGAATATTCCCGGAGATTGAGCGATCCGCTCAGCCAGCTGGCCCCGACCGGATCCAGCGCGTCCGACCCCGAGCACAATCGAACGACCTGAAACCGGATCTGCATTTTCGACCTCAAAGCTCTTGAACTTAAACTGACCTTCGGGACATCCACAGGCAGCGAGCTGGGGCGAACCCCACATGCGAAGCGGCGCTTTTGACTTGGGATCACGCTTTTTCATACGGGTATTGATGCTACGCCAACGCTGGGTCTGGTCGGTCAGTGTGTCGAAGCTGGTGCGCCAGGGACGCGGGCTGAACTGTCCGAGATAGTCAACCACTCCGGGCAGCGCGTCGAGTGTCGTTGTCAGTGCCTGAAGCTGGACCGCTTTGGCTCTTTGGTCATCATTGGCCTTCTTCGCAGCAATGAATTCCGCACAGAGATCGTGTAGCGAAGTCAGCTCCGGATGATGCCCCACTTCGGCTCCTTCGCTGGGCCTCAACCATTCGTCGAGCTTTGGGTACTTACTTCCTTTTTGCTCGCGTACGGCTAGCAGGTCGCGGTCAAAAATGACGTGCACACCGAGGCGAACTAGGAAATCTATGCGCATCTCGCGCATCTTGCGTCCGATTTCTTTCTCGCTGACCTTTTTGAATTTCTCGCCTTTCTTGGTGACCGTCCAGCCAAGAGTATTCCAGATCAGGAAGGCAGGACCCAGACGGCTATGGGGTGAATTGCTGACAAACTCCTGTAACTGGTTGTTTATCTCGGTCTCTTTCATACCCAGGCCAACAAACAAGAGAGGGTTGCCGCCAAGCAAAACCTGCATGCCATGCTCGAACGGCGTGCGATTAAGGTCTTCGCGCCGATAGAGCCGATCATAATCAGCGATATCGACGATCATGCTGTCGGGCTCATCCGCGCGGCCATGCAGGTGCATGATGTGACGATCTACTTCGGTCGATCCAATCGCAAACTCCAGCAAGCGGTCAGGGTGTTCGCGATCGACCCAATCGCTCTCAACCAGAATTCCATCGCCCATCATCCGGGTGAGACGCCCGGTATCTTTCCGCAGGATCTCGCGGTCCAGAGCCTGATCACCCATGAAGCCCTTAAGGGCTGAAGGTGTGGCTGCAGGCCATTGCTGCTCTTGCCCCTTGATCGTCAGATTCTCGTCTCGGCGCAGCATCAACGCACGTTCGAGCTCATGATCGTAGTTCAAGGTTGCAAATCGGCGAATTCCTAGGCCTTCGAAGAGCGGCCTGATTGCGCCAGCGCTGGGCTTTTCTCTTCGCCACAGATATCGCTTTGCCAACTTGGCATCATACATTTCGAGCGGGGTTTTGCCGTCCTTCCGGTAGCTTGGAAGTCGGGACAGAAGGTCACGGATAACCCGGATAGAAACACGTGGCTCATGATCCCATTCATTTGCTTTGAGCGTGTTAACAAAGTGCCTGATATTCTTAGCAGTGGCCTTGTAATTGAGCGCATCGCGGTGCTGTAACTGAGCGGCCAAGTTCGGAACTTTGTCCGTGAGCTTCTCGATGATGTCCAAAGCGCATTGGCCGGCCTGCTCATTCAGCTTTTTCCCATCACCATATCCAAGCGCCTCGTCAGCCATCGCACCGGTGACTGCCACCATGCGGTCATTACGCAATGCTCGACGGAACTCCTGCAGCGCCAGGTTTCGAAGCTTTCGTGGGTCGTAGAGATACTTGCTGGCCGACATGTTTGCTCCAATAGAATCGTCAAAAAGACAGATGCCAGACAAATTTCCTAATTGAACCAATAAATAGCAATTTTCCCAAATTGGCATACTTCGTAAGCACAAATAAAACACTGCTGCTTGCAGAGATGCGCATGAGATTAGGTCTTATCGAGGCCGAAGTAGGATTCGGGCAATAACAGTGCAGTGCCGACTTCGATTGCAAGCAGTTTCGCATCCATCCATGGCCATGCTGCGTTAGGCATTTGAGTCTTGCTCCAGATACCCGCCGCCTAAAGCCCACTCGCGGAATGAAGCTCTCTTCACCCACAAGGAGGGATATTTGCAACCGGGTCGCCAGCAGAACTTCTGCTCCTGCATACTGGCCAAACGGACCCAGTTACTTCGCTGCAAACCCTATTGCCGAAGACCAGTTGAGCCTAGCGCCACTTGCTGGGCTCTTATGGCTGAGGTCAAAGTTTGGACGGCATCCGCATGCCCGGTAAATGGATTGTTAGGGTCAAACACCTGTATCGGCAATTCCGGTTGGATTCCGCGTCCTTCCCAATGCTGACCGGCATGATCAATGTAGATCTCGTTCGACAGCGAGACCTGCCAGCCATTAGGTAGATACTTTACGAGGACATCTGAAAGTGAACCTCGCGTAGCCTCACCAACGTGAGTGACGTTGGGGAGCGCCCGAAGGCTCAGCGTCAGGACTTCCCCTGCACTAACTGTCATGTCACTCGTCAGCACATAAACCGGCCCAAGGTAGGTGGTGCCACCGTTAGGCTCGAGATAGATTCTTGTCGGCGTGTGATTCTCTGCATCATGAGCATACTTTGAATATGCCAAAACGCGCTCCCGCGTGAACCGAGCCGCGATCGCTCGCCCGATGTAATCATATCCGCCGCTGTTCACGCTCAGATCGACAATAACTGCTTTCACAGAATGTCGGTTGAAGAACACCATTGCTTGCTCAAGTGCGGGTTCCAATGCGGCAAGTTCCTCTTCAGGCGACGCGTCCGCGCCAGCAGCAAAACCACCTTCCGCCATGACCGCAATGTAGCCAATATCACCATCGGTCAGGCCATACTTGATCCGCTCGTTAGGAAAGTCGATCCCCTGCCCACCCAGGATCGTTTGCTCAATGTCGAGGCGCAGATATTGCCGGCCGAAAGCCGCCATAGCGCTGCCCTCCCCCGAATGTGTCTGCTGGATCGCTTCATTTGTACGCCCGGGATAGGCAATGAACTGCCCTTCGTCCCCATCAATGACTGCCGAAATGCTGACATGACCGTCTTTCAATTGCGACAATAGCCCGATGAAGATCTCCACCAAATCTTGTTCGCCGCTGTCAGGAGAGAGCCTCGTACGCGCTTCTTGAGTAGCCGCGGCCCAGTCGACCCCATGGATGTCAAAGAAAGCGTAGTGCCGCGCATATATCTGCGCAAGCACATCGAAGATCGAGAGAGCATTGGCTGCCGTTCCTGATTCACAGGACGCGGGCAAAGCTTCGAGGCGCTCAAATCTGATTTCATGAGGTTCAGCAAAGCTGGATAAGAACAGCTCTTCTTTGCCTTCTCCCAACCTTAGTCGGTCAAGATAGAACATCGGATTTTCCTGATCAGCCTCGATCAATTGGCAAAAATCGCCGGCAATATTGTAGACTTTCAACGCGTCTGTGCTGTCCAGTATGTAGCCATATCCATCGGAAATCCATACTCCTGGCGCGGCCGCTGAGAGCGTGCTTTCATCCGCAATTGGGCCAAAGACTGAAAGTGAGTCCTCGGCCGCTATGGGCGCACAGCCACACAATAGGGCTATGGAGGCTGCAGCTGAATAAGTACGATCCATTCCAGTTTGTGTCCTCCGAATTGAAGGCACAATCTACAAGGATGGCGTCTACCAATCTCGCCTAAATTCTTTGCTATGGTAACGAATTTCGGCAATATTGTGCGAATGATGATGATTTTTTGCGCGCTATGCTAGATGGCCTAGACGACTTTGACCGGGCAATTTTGCGGTCAATCCAATTAGACAATCAGAAGACCCATGCGGCTCTGGGGGAAGAAATCGGCCTCTCCGGCTCTGCAGTACGGCGCAGACTGGCAGCCTTGAGGGAAGGCGGCATTATCGCGGCAGATGTGTCGCTCATCGACCGCAGCAAACTTGGTGTCACGCTGATCGTACAACTCGCCTTTGAAATTGATACGCCAGAAGCTTACGACGATTTTGATCTAGCAATGAGTTCATTGCCCAATGTTAAGCAAAGTTACCATGTTTCTGGTCCGATGGATTACGTCCTGGTCGTCCAAGGAGAAAGCCTCACCTGGTATGAGGACTGGGCGAAAATGCACATCATGACGAACACAAACATCAAGCGACACGAAACCTGCGTTGTCTGGTCCTGCAAGAAATTCGACACGACTTTGCAGGTCTAAGCCATAGACCGCTTGCTCCCTCAAAATCAGCGCGAAGTGTGCACGCCCAATGTTGTGCAATCGTGTTCGGGACCAGGAGAGCATAACTATCGTTACAAAGACCATACCTCCCACTACGTCCGTTGACGTATTTGAGAGTATGGTTCATCACAGAACCTACCTCAATTCGATGCCAAAGCCGAGCGACCGGCAACCTGATTGAGCGTCACAGCAGATGCCCTGCCTGCAGGAGAGCCTATGAGACCACCGGAAGTGAAATAGTGCTTATCTCGCTGCAGTTTGATCAAAGCTAAGGGAAGAAAAACAAATGGAGGCGCGTCCACCGATCGCCAAAGTTGGAAGCGGTTCTGAACTCAAGCGATGGTATTGGCGCAAGGCCGAGCTTATTGCTTATGCGCGCGACTTGGGAGTGCCCGTGAGCGGCGCAAAGTTCGCCCTTTTGGATCGGATTGCTCACTATTTGGATACCGGCTCCAGTGAGGTCTCGTCTCTTGGGAAAAAGACACCCAGTTCCAGATTTGACTGGAGGTCAGCACAGCTATCACCGGAAACGAAAATAACCGATAGTTACCGAAACACACAGAATGTTAGGGCGTTCTTTGCGGCCGAACTCGGAGAAGCCTTTCGGTTCAACATCGCATTCATGGAATGGGTCAAAACGAATACTGGCAAAACTCTGAAAGACGCATGTGAGGCATATCGGGAAATCGAACGTGAAGCGTCCAAGCCCGGTTCTCAGACGCAAATCAAGCGCCACAATCAGTTCAACCAATATGTGCGAGATTTTCTGGCAGCGAACCCTGATAAGAGCATGTCGGATGCAAGAGATTACTGGTCCAGGAAGACGCAGTTACCGTCCGAAACGGGAAGGCATGTATATGAAGAGGTGGATCTAAAATTGCCTAAGACCCGGCAGCAGCCTGGATTAGAATAGGGTGACCCCGGTAGATCAAGATCTCAGCGATATCGGCCCTTATTCGGAGATCAGATCCCACATGATCTTCTTTTTGGTTGGGCACGCGGGCGCAAGACCGGGCTACGCTAACGCGCGAAGCAAGCTTCTTGCATGTTCGTTCAGATCACCCGTTCCTTGGAACGTATTGGCAAGGATGCTGACGGTGATCCCAGTCCTGGGCGCGTGAAGAAAGTAGGAACTGAAGCCATCAATTAGGCCAGCATGAGAGTAGAACCGCTCACCCAATTGAACCCACGTGTTGATCCCAAGGCCATATCCAAGTTCCGAAGTGTCAGCCGGCAACGGCTCTGGCTCGTCACCGGGGGCAACATACATGGCGTCCTGTACCAATCTGCCATCAGCGACGGTGGCATGGCTGACCATGAGCTCCTTGTTCTGCGGTTCAAGTAGGGGGCCCAGGAACAAGGCATCACCAAACGCCAATTGGTCATGCAGATTAGATCTTAGCCCACCAGCTGCATATGGAGGAGGGACAAGCTGAACCTCGGAAAAACCTGACCATCCAGCCTGGTAACCTTTTGCCCAACGGCCATCCGCTCGTTGTTCTTGTTCGAAGCCGGTTTGGCTCGCCCCAACGCGATCCAGCACGTAACTTGATAGAACGCTGCCGAGGTCTTTCCCTTCCGCTCGCTCCATGATTTTGCCAAGAACAATGAAGCCCGAATTCGAGTAACTCCGGAGCGTGCCAGGCTCAAACAAATACGGGTCTTCCATCCGAGCAAGCCAATGCAATGCATCGGGTCGGTTCATGAAGTCTTCGGGAGTTCCGTCCGGCAATCGGCCCCACCAATTTGCGAGACCTGAAGTGTGTTGCAGCAAATGAATGAGGGAGATTTCATCAGAGCGGGGAAAGTCTGGATAGAATTCAGACACGCGAGATTGCAGCGACAGTCGATCCTCTTCCACCATCTGCAATGCAGCAGCAGCGACGATCGGCTTCGTTACTGACGCTATGCGAAATTGAGTATCGGGGCCAACCTCAGCACCTGTTTCCCGGTTGGCATATCCGAAGAACGCGCTTTTGCGAAACCCGATACCACTCATGCCTGCAGCAATACCGGCAGTCTGACCCTCCAAGACAAGTGAGCGCGCCGCGTCCTGTAGGCTGGCGAAACTCTCCTTTAGTGTCGAAGGCATTGGTGCAGGCTCTGATGCCCTAGAGCAAGCCGGCAGTGTACCGAGGCAAGCGAATGAACCAATTCCAGCGATTGTCGAACGCCTGGTAAGCATGCTTCTACTCCCACTTCGGTTGTGCGGAACAGTTTAAGTTCTAACGCAATCTTGTGTCATGCCGATTTCGACCAACGGACGTCGGTTGCTGATAGTCGCCAACGATCTAGGTGAGATTGTGATCCTAAGATCTTGACGGACCAATTGACTGATAGTGTTTCAGGGGACTCAATTGTGAACCCTCTTGGTCAAAATTGTCATCGGACAGCCAATCCTCATAGGCTGGCTTAATCTGCGCCCAATCCGCATCCGTCATTGCGAACCAAGCAGTATCCCGATTCCTTCCCTTCACGATCATGTCGTTTCGGAAGATGCCCTCGAAGCAGAAGCCAAACCTAAGAGCAGCTCTCCGTGAAGCCTCGTTGGCGCTATCGCATTTCCACTCAAACCTACGGTAACCGAGGTCATCAAAGAGATACTGGCCAAGTAGGAAGATGACTTCCGTCGCAGCCCTCGTCCTTTGCATCTGAGTACCAAATACGACGCATCCGACCTCCGCGCTGCCGTGCTCCGGGCGGATCCGCATCAAGCTGACCGTGCCAAGGTGCAATCCAGATGCAACCTCCTTGCAAGCGAATGGCTGCCAGCCAAGGTTCTTCGTGGTGAATTCCAGCGTTGCCAGCAAGTTACTGTGATCTCTTGGAGGAGGAAGAGGGATATGCCTCCAAAGGTGTTCGTTTTGGGCGCCACAAAGGTGTCGATCGAAATCGCTTGCATGGCGGCTTTCGTCTACCCGCTCAAGTTCTACACTGGTGCCAAGCAGATGTTGGCAATCTGGTACTTGCCTGGGCGAAAGGCTCTCTTTGGACTCGGACATTCCAGATCCCTCTTCACTTACAAAAACGCTGTTCTCGAAAGCCACATGATCCGTTCGAAGCACGCCTTTTCGGCGTTGCCGAGGCTGCATGAAGATCTGCACTTGTATGCAGAGCGGCCCTGCAAAACTGCCTGGGCACAGCTCGAGAATTTTCGATGCAGGGCTGGCTTTGTGCGATAAGCATAGAGGCAAGATCAGAAGGGCAGATCTCACTATCCGGGGAGATGCGACACCCAAGCTGCGCCTTTAGTATCATGGTCAGGAATCGAGCGCCCTGACGGCACTTTCACTCAGAAAAACCAACCTATTGCCATCTGAGGTTTTGCCATGCTTCGCCAATGAGAGCTGAACATCAGAACCATAATATCGCAGCTGAACCTCTCCAAAAGCGGACAGTCGATGGTTCTCAAAGGTTTGTATCAGCGCATTTTGGGTGCCTTGCGGAAGAGGAACCCCATTCATCGTTACGACGTTTCCGGAGTACTTCAGTGTAGCGGGGCCACCTTGATAGTATTTTGGGTTGGAATAGAGCTGCGCCACTTTGATATGCAGGCATGCTTCATCCTTCAAATCGATCAACATTGCTTCAGTAAAAGATGTAGCGTCCAACCGTTCTGACCAGCTCAGAGCACCCATGAACGAGGCTGCCGCTACCAAAGAGAGTATTAGCGCAGAGACCGCGCCTCTGGGACCAGCTTTGCGCGGTGAACGCGTGATTTTGGCCATTGAGACAATCCGACTGACACGTTTCTCAAGAGAGACCGCGGCACTAGTGCGACTACCAAGAATGAGCTTGTTGCCCGCTCCCAGGATGCCTGCTTTCAGCAAGCCGGTCGCCAGCGGTTTAGGATCGTCAATCGCCGCTGCCGCCAAGTCGTCGCAACAATGTTCGCGCTCGGTCGATACTTGATTCGAGACGTAGCGCACCAAGGGGTGATAGAAGAATAGTGCCTCTACGATCGATTGGGCGATCCGATGAAGCGAGTCCAATCGCTTGATGTGCGCGAGTTCGTGCGCAATGACTGCGGCCAATTCGGCGGGTGACAATCGAGTGGCGCAGCAGGTTGGGACCAGAATAATGGGTTTCCAGAAGCCGAACGTACACGGACCTGAGACGCGATCAGAGTATCTGATGGAGACAGCTCTCCGGATCCCCATCTTCTGCTCTATTTGTTGGAGCCTCGTCCCGATGTCGACCGGCGTGGCAAGCTGAACTTCAATCGCTAGCTGACTTAGCGCTCTCCAGCTTAGGCCCAGCTTGGCTAGTCCGATGGTGGCACCAGATACCCAGTAACAGATCAAGAGCGGGGCAATCAGATCAATCCATTTGCCAATGACCAGGTTGGACTGTGTTGCCGCTGACCCATTTGAGAACTGACTGCAGGTAATCACAAACGCAGCTGGCATCAGATATAAGAATACTAGCGCTAGACCATAGCGCACATCGGCAAGGCTAGTTGGAACCAAACGCTGGGAAATCCAGCAAAGGCCACCAATAATCGCGAACTGCCATACGCTGTGTAGGAGGCCAAATGCGAGCATTTGGTACAATGCAAAGAGGTCGGTCATTCTCGGTCCGGATTCTCTTTCTCGACTCGATCAAGCAGGTCGCGGATATCCGCGATGTCTTGCTTTGATAGATCATGCTGACCGATCGCGTGCTGGATCAGTGCATTTGGAGAATCGTCGAAGGCGAGCGAAATCAGGCGCGTTACCAGCCGTTTTCGTGTCCGCTGTGGCTTAAAGGCAGCTTTGTAAATGTGGGCTCGCCCTCCGCCAGTGGAGCGCCTCACGAGGCCCTTGTCCTCCATTCTTTGGATGCGCTTCAGCACGGTTGTGTACCCGACCGGACCAGACTTGCAGACGTGAGCGTGGATCTCGGGCACCGTTGCGGTGCCCTGCTCCCACAGGAATTGAAGAACCGCGGTCTCAGAAGGGGAAGGAAGGTCATCCGGCATGCGAGAGTTATAAATACGACACTTGACGTATTGCAAGTCAAAAGAATATCGATACGTCAAACGACGTAGTTATGGAGATTCTGATGCGCGCGCCTTTTCTTCTCACTTTTTTGATGTGTGCTTTGCTAAGTCCCGAGATGGTCTCCGCCACTCCACAGCAAAGCGCAGCTCACGACGTGATCGAGCGTCTTCGGTCCGTCTATCAAGTGGATCGGCTGAATGAGGCAAGTACCATCGGCCTCACAGAAGACCGGAGAATGGAGTTTCCTGACCACGAGTACGCTTCTGATTTTCATCAGCTCAGCGAGCAACGGTACCATCATATACTGGACTTTCAGAACCAGGCAGCCAGCACAGAAGTTCTTACCCGGATTGCTAATAGCCATTGGCATGGCCGCAGCATCCTAAAGGACGGCAAAAGCCAATTCATCATCTATGCGAATGGCTTCGTACAAGACCAAGGAGAGCAGGAGTTTCCTGTCGAATATGGCAGGGTGATCAGGGGCGTCGCGGCCCTCATGGCACGGGATATGGTCAATTCGCCGGACAAACTGCGACACTCGGGTGAGGAAATGTGGCTTGGCAAAATGCACGACGTGCTCCTGTTCGACATGCCGCATTCACCGACACTTACCGTTTATGTTGAAAAAGAAACTGGCCACATCACCCACATGGACCGCACGGTGGGTTCAGGCACAAAAGTTTCGTACACATACCGGGGCTATGGGAAGCAGGATGGCATTGCCGTCGCAACTGAGCACAGCGTCTATGCCAATGGCGCACGGATCTATTATGGCTTTGCACGAGGGCTTAAGCTTGATCCGGCGACCTCATTCGATGCCTTCGAATTGGACTCAGGGCTTCTCCCCGAACCGCAGCTTGTCGACCAATCCACCATGACAGTAGAGAGGGTCGGCGTGAATGCCTTCCATGTCGGCCAGGAAGGTTCGTACTCGACATTCTTCCCAAGCGACTCCGGGATTGTAGCATACGGGCTTGGGGCTGGCTTCGGCGAAAGGTTGAGCGCCTTTCGCGAGGTGACCGGGAACAGCTTGGCTTTGACCCACGCGATTGTAGCCGACCTTCACGGTGTTGACAGAATTGGAGCACCGGATGCAGCCCTTGAAGGCGCGGTAATCCTCGTCACATCGGATGCTGAGGACCGAGTTCGCTCAATGCTAGAGGAAAACGGCATCGCGGGAAGCATTCAAAGTGTCGAAGGTCAGCTCCAATTGGGGGAAGTCTTGATTGCCGACGTCGCAACCGCGCAGGCCGCCCACAATCTCATCGCATACAGTGCCGCTGGCAGAGTCCTCACTCAAACCGGCCATTTCCACAACCCCTATGTCGACCGGCCTGGTTATGCTGACTTTACTGCGGTGACGCTGAGGGATGCGTTGCTGCCGCTGGCAATCTCTCCTGCTTATGTTTTGTCGAATGAAAGTAGAAAGGCCGAGAGTTGGCAGAACTTTCTCGCTGCAGTCGAGGGGCATAATCCTTCGGAGTGTTTTCGTGACCGCCCAATCTGCGAGGACTGGTAGGCGATGACTAAAACATGGGCATGGCCGCTCCTCCAACTGTTTGTGGCCGCCATCCGGTTTCAGCCTTGAATGGGAGTATTACCACCGGACCAAAAGAGCGGCGTCAGCCAAGGCAATGGGATGACGCCGCAACGCCAACGACCCAGCATGCCTCGATGACCCCATGGAACTGACGGGTGAGGACCGAAGGAGCTCGTGTCGTCTACCCAGTAATGCAAGACCTGGACAACAATCAAAAGCTCGAGATCAGATCGCTCACGGCCCTACGGGACGCGCCCGCCGATCAAAGAACTGCGATCCTGATACTCGAACCTGAAGACACAGATCGAGCGTCAGAGCTCTGGCGTGCATGGTCTGACTGCTTCCCAAACGCGTCCATTTCGGTGGTGTCTCAAGAAGGCAATGTCAAACTCGCAGGATCTAGGGTTGAACCGGCAGATCGCTCCTTCACAACTCCTCATACTGTAGCCATTGCGCCACTGCTGCAATTCTTTGAAGCAGAGGATGCGGATGCGTTTGTCGTGTGCCTTGGCATCAAGAACAGCGAAGTGCCGGATGCCGCGCGGCTCGCCAGGCGTTTGATCGCCGACAGGAGTGAAACTGTCTTTAGTCCCGCCAAGCGAGCGGTGAGCCTAGCCGACAAATCTGGTTCAGCCCTGCTAGGGCGGCTGATCAAGAGTTTTGCATGGGCCGCACTCCGAAGCAGAGCAAATCCTGCTCCGAGGGGCTTCCACGTCGTCTCACGGGATTTTGCGAAGTCGTTCCCGCAATGTCCTTTGGGAACAGATGTAGAGACAGAGCTGGCCCTACACGCGCTCGAGATGATGCTGCCGGAGAAAGCGCGGAAGACCAGTCTGTGGTCAGGTCGGCTTGCGATCTCGCCGAGCAAGAGTGGCGGGCGGGTGGCAGAACGCGCTTTCAGCGTAGGTGTTCGCCTTGTCGCACATAGACGGATACTTCAGCCATTTATTCTCCATGCAATCTGCTTGGCTCTGACCGGCCTTCTCTTGGCTATTGCGATTGCGTGGCTCTATTTCGATTCCGGAAATGTGCCCTACGTGCTGGCTGGTCTGATGTTGGTCAGCTTGGCCTGCTCGGCCCTTTTGTTCTGCTGGAGCGCCATCATCGTTAGGGCGACAGAGCTTCTAGACGAATAGCCTCAAAACCCCTCGGTCCCGACAATGAAGAGCAGGCTCCATTGAAGCCGGTAGCCGCCACCATCCAAAGGTTAGCCATGTCGTCAATCAAGAGTGATATCCAACCCTACCATCGGTTGCAGAAACGTTTGCTTTTGCCTTCGATCCACGACGTGGCGCCAAGGTTTGAGCAGCAAATTGACGCTCTAGCCGAGTTTCTTGAGGATCGCATTGGAAGCCTGACATTCTCCATGCTCGTCGTACCAGACCATTGGGGATCCAGCCCTATAACACCCGGCTCCGCTTTCGCTACAAAGGTACGGAAATGGTCCGACGCTGGGGTCGATATCTTCCTGCATGGATGGTTGCACAAGGACGAAGTAACGCACCGAGGCGTGGATGGATGGAAAGCACGCCATATGACGGCGCGCGAGGGCGAGTTTCTCGGTCTTTCCTATGAGAGATCATTGCAGCGAATTGTGGATGGGCGCGCCCTGTTGGAAGATATCTGCGGGCGGCCATTGGCTGGATTTGTCGCACCAGCTTGGCTCTACGGACGGGGCGCTCTCAAAGCACTCGAGACTGCCAAAATACAAATGGCAGAAGACCATCTCAAAGTGTGGGATCCCACGACTGGCAGGGCGCTAGCACGCGGGCCGGTCATCACTTGGGCAAGCAGATCGCCAGCCAGGACCAATTCGTCATTGGCATTGGCTCGAGCTGCGAGAATCTTGCTGCGCAATCTCGAGGTTCTGAGGATCGCGCTCCATCCTGGCGACGTCGGAAATCCCGCAATTATGCAGAGCGCAGACAAAACCCTGAGGCTAATGGGACGGGACAGAGAATTTGATCGCTACTCATCGCTGAGACCGAAGGCTGCGTGAGCGCTCTTCCCCACTCTTGATCGGAACTCGGATCTCAATGTGAGAATAGCCATACCCATTCATGCTTTTGAACCGGGAGGTGTCGAGCGAGTAGGCCTGAGGCTGGCCGCGTCTTGGGCCGCCGGGGGGCACGAAGTGACCGTTATCCTTGGCAGGGATCGCGGCATTTGCCGCGAAGAACGGCCTGACTTGGAGTATCGTGCATTCGCCGAGCCGCTTCCTACAGAGAGGTGGGAAACAGTTTGGATGATGATCTGCCTGGTCCGGTTCCTTCGCAGGGAGCAAGTCGACGCCATTTTCTGTCCGGGCCTAACCTACACTGCGGCTTGCGTTGTCGCACGGCTGGTTCTCGGGAAAAGGTGCCCTCCCATCTTGGTCAAAATCAGCAATGATCTGGAAAGAGAACACGCTGGCTTGATCCGGCGTTGGGCCAATAAGTTGTGGTTGCGGCTCCAAGGCAAACTCCTTGACCAATTTGTTGCGATTGGCAGGCCTATGAAAGCAGCCGCTACACAATCGCTCGCCGTCCCCAATCATAAAGTGTCGGTTATTCCAGATCCGGCCATCTCTCAGTCCGACCTCGAAGAGCTTTCGGCAGATCGAGTAGAGCGCTCGGAGCAGGGCCTGGCCTTCTTGGGCATTGGAAGGCTGGTGCCACAAAAGAACTTCGAACTGCTTGTCGACGCATTTGCGCGTGTGGCCGGTCCGGCCGACCATCTCACGATCGCTGGGGAAGGGCCTTCCCGTCGATCCATTGAACGGCGCGTCAAGGCGAATGGGTTGGGCAAGCAGGTTACACTATGTGGACATGTCAGCGCCACAAAGAGGCTCTACGCCGGGTCCACCGCTTTAGTTGTCTCTTCAAGATTTGAGGGCGTCCCTGCGGTTGTTATCGAGGGCTTGGCGGCAGGTATTCCCATTGCGGCGACCAATTGCTGTGTGAGCATGGAATGGCTCTTGGGTGCGGGCAAGTTTGGCGCGTTGGCTGCTGAAGAGGGGCCGAACTCCCTTGCAATTGCCATGGCCGAAGCCGCGCAACTAACCCCCTGTGCAAATTCCATGAGGAAGTTTGCCGCGCTCTTCACACTCGAACGAGCCCACGCGGAGTATCTAATGCTGCTTCGAAAACTGGCTGAGGCAAAGCACTTGACCAAACAGACCTCGGCTGGGTGAGGACAATCTCGCGCGGTGTCGTCAAGTCAAGGTGAAGCCCATCAACGACCCCTTTGGCGATGACAGACAGATTGCTCGCAAGTAACGGCGCGGAGAGCATTGAGCTTACTCCACAAGACATCCAACCCGCGCTTAGCGGGACGCGGATCTTGTCGGTCGGGCTGTCCTTGGCTGTGATCGGGGTGGCATTGCTCCAAGTTCGAACCATCGACATCTATGAGATTTTTAGCCTGCTTCCGGCTTCCCCGGTCTTCTGGTTGCTGTTTGTTGTGGGTTACATGGCGGGTCCGATCAGCGAATGGATCATCTTCCGATCGCTATGGGGCGTTTCTATGCCCGCACTCGGAGCGCTCACCCGTAAGCTTGCATATAATGAGCTTTTGCTTGGCTACCTTGGTGAGGCCTGGTTCTATGCTTGGGCTCGCAAACACGGTCAGGTGGAGGGATCACCGTTCGGTGCCGTAAAAGATGTTGCGGTGCTATCCGCAATGGCTGGAAATATCCTGACACTGGCTTTGCTGCTCGCCGCGATTCCTTATCTCGACGTCTTGCCGCTTGGCGATCACGCTACGGCTATCGGCTGGTCATTGGCCTTCGTTGTGGGAACCACCGGCGCAGCGATGATCTGGCGAAGGTCAGTATTCTCGTTGGACAGAAACGAACTCACCATGATCTTCGCGGTCCATGTGTGCCGGATCATTGCGACCACGCTCATTTCCGCTGCGCTTTGGTACTCGGTCCTGCCCAACACTCCGATCGAATGGTGGCTAGTGCTCGCTGCATTCCGCCTTCTGATCTCTCGGCTGCCCTTCCTTCCCAACAAGGACGTCGCATTCGCGGCAATGGTCGCAGTCGCGGTTGGGAATGAACTCCAGATCACAAGCCTTATCGCATTGATGGCAGGCCTGATTCTGATGACGAACCTGATCGTCGGACTCGGCTTCTCGGCCTACGATCTCATGAATGGAGAGGATCGCAATGATACCGACAAGCATCCCAATAATGCTACCAATAACCTGGGCTCTGATAATTCCGTCAACACCTGATCTAGGTAAAAGAGAAGCGGCTTGCCGCCCTAATGAAGCAGGTCCTGCTATCATGGTTACGGTGGACGGATTGAAGGATAGGCAGGGGAACCTGAAGCTCGAAGTCTACCCGGCCAATGACCAGGACTTTCTAGAAGACGACAATATTCTCATTTCCCAGGGTAAGACCTTCCGCCGGGTCGAACTGGCAGTTCCCTCGGCCCCTTCGCCAAAACTGTGTGTGCGAATTCCACGCCCCGGCAGCTACGCTGTCTCACTCTTGCACGATCGCAACAGCAATCGGCGGTTCAACTGGAGGCGTGACGGCATTGGGTTCGCGGGTAACCCTAGGCTGGGCTTAAGCTCCCCAAAGGCCAGCTCAGCTAGCACAGTCGCCGGTCCGGGGATCACCGAAATCACGATCACGATGAACTATCTACGAGGTCTTCGCATGCGACCGCTCAAAAGGAGATAGGTCAACATGAAGATCGTCGATGTTTGCGGCTTCTATTCTCCGCATGGTGGAGGCATCAAAACCTATGTGCGCCAAAAATTGGTATGGGCATCCCGACTTGGCCACGACATCACAATCCTTGCGCCCGCTGCGCGAGATGGCATTGAGCACGTCTCGGCGTCGGCGAGAATTGTGTCGGTTGCATCGCCCCCTTTCCCGCTTGATCGAAAGTACCATGGCTTCTTTCAGGAACGTGCAGTTCACACTGCTCTGGACCACATCCAGCCTGATTTTATTGAAGCCTCGTCACCGTGGAACAGTGCGGAGTTCGTGGCGTCCTACAAGTCACCCGTTCCTCGCGCACTGCTCGTTCATTCTGATCCATTATCTGCGCACTTCTATCGATGGTTTGAGAACGTCGTCCAACCTCCGACGGTGGATCGAATGTTCAACTGGTATTGGGAGCGGCTAAGGAGATTCAGTCGGTCTTTTGAGACTGTGGTGTCCGCGAACTCAAGCCTGACCGAGAGGCTGGTTGGCGGAGGAATCAGGAATGCCGTAACCATCCCGATGGGAGTGGAGACTGGCATATTCTCGCCCTCGTTCAAGGAAGAGACCTTGCGCGAGGAACTACTGGGTCTTTGCGGATTGGGACCGGAAGGCATGCTCTTGGTATGCGCGGGGAGATTGGCATCCGAAAAACGCGTGCCGATGCTTGTCGAGGCGGTGACATCCGCCGGGCGATACCATCCGATCGGCCTTGTGATCTTCGGTGAAGGCAGATCACGGAAACGGATATTGCGGGCAATTGCCGGGAATCCACACGTTCGCTTGCTTAGGCCGGTTAGGGATCGCACGCACTTTGCTAGGATTCTCGCAAGCGCCGATGCATTGGTCCACGGTTGCGAGGCAGAGACATTTGGCATGGTTGCTGCCGAAGCGCTCGCCAGTGGAATACCCACGATCGCACCCCGGATGGGTGGCGCCTGTGACTTTGTTAAAGCGCAGCCTGAATTGGGATTTCGCCCAAAAGATACCGGAGATGTGGTCCGGGCAATATTGTCATTGGTCTCCGCTGAAAGGCGCCCGCCAGTTTCAGCTGAGGTGCGAACAATGGAGAGACATCTGATCGAATTGTTTGCCCACTACGAATTTCTCGTCTCGAACAAGCTCGTGGCCGCGGGCTAATTGGGCTTTAAATCCGTTGGCCGCTGTCGATCGATACATTTTAAGCCAATGTCTGAGCACATTCGTTTCAATCCTTGGGATTGTGATGAGCCTGATGGTTCTTGAGCATTTGCCAAGACTCATCACCATATCCGAGTTTTCGGGCGACCCGCTTACGGTTGTTGGTCATACGATTGTCGGGTTGCTACCAGAATACGCCGGCATCGGGGTTCTCATTGGACTATATCTCGCCTTTGCGTTGGCAATCCGAAGGCTCGCGCTTCGCGGAGAATTGGACGCCTTTGAAGCGATTGGGGTTAGCCCAATCAGGTGGATGTCATCGATCGGCATTTTCGCCTTGATCGGCGGAGTGTTTTTACTCCTCAATCAAGGATGGTTGGCACCGGCTGGAGAGAAGCAGATCCTCCAGATCAGCCAGCAGATGGAGCGTGGGGTATACGGGTTCCGCTTGCCCGCCAATGAGTTCCACAAGCTGGGGGACGGCACTGTGCTGCATTTTGCGCGGGTCGACTCCCGGGGGCGCCAGCTTGACCAGATTTTTCTGAGGCATGAAGGAAACATTTACAATGCCGACAAGGGCCAGCTCTCAATGGGCTTGTCCGGCCAGCTTACCGTCAGGCTCATGAAGGGGCAGAGGATCGACAAGTCAGACGATGCGGTCGGCTCATTCGATAGGCTGCAGTTTTCTTTCGACCGCAATCTTGGGCTCGCAACGCATTCTACACAACGTCAGGCAAAGCCGCTTCCGGCTCTTTGGAATTCCGAGAAACCCCTCGATAGAGCTTTGGCCAACTCACGTTTGCTTTGGGTCCTTCTCGCGCTTGCAACGCCAATCCTAGCTTACGCATTTGCCCGCCCCCCCATTCGCTCTGAAAGCGCCATCGGCCTACTTGGTGGCCTGCTGGCCCTGGTTGGCGCCATCAAATCGATATCGTTCATTGAAACAACGATTGTGTTTGATCCTGCGCTCGACTCAATCGGATTGATCCTGATCTGGACCTTGATCGGATCGGTAGCCCTGCTGGCAAGAATCGAGCTTGGCAAACCGATCTCAACGAAAGTCCATGCATGGCTTAAGTGGCATTCAAGATAGCTGGGAGACACGTCTCGTGCCGTCCCACCCTAGGTCTCAGCGAGTTCGGATTTTTTCAGTGAATGCAGCTAAGAGATTACAAGTGGTTTATGGCGTTTCGCTTGCTCTGAGCCTATGGTCACAACAAACATTCTCAGCGCTCGAAGCGCTTTCGATTTAGTAGTCTCATTGTTTTCGCTGTGATGTAGGTCAATGGACACTCCTGGAAACAGCCTTCAGGTCCTCTTGGTGCAAAATAGAGAGGCAATTCTGCGTTTTTTGCGTCTCCGAATGCGCGGTGAGACGGAGGAAATCGAAGATCGCTTCCATGATACTTGGATCAAGTTGGGGACCGTCCATCCCCGCGGTCCGCTGCGCGATCCGGTCGCCTACATTTTCAAAGTGGCGGACAATGTGGTTCTCGACTCTCGCAAAGCGCGCCGTCGTCGCGAGCGACGCGATGAGGCTTGGGGTGCCACCTCAGTGGCAGAACAAACCACTGGCGCAGAAGAGCAAATCGCGGCGAGGATTGAAATCACAGAAGTTGGTGACGCGATCCAGGGTCTCTCTGACAAGACGATCAAAATATTCAGGATGGCACGTGTCGAGGGGTACACGCAAAAGGAGATAGCCGAGGAACTCGGGATTTCGGTCAGTGGCGTGGAAAAGCACTTGATGAAGGCTTACAAGCTGATTGCGGAGTTTCGCGCCGAGCAAGCTGAGGAATCGCCTTCGTGATGGCGTCTAATGAGAGACCAATGGCTGATAAACGTCCCTCCGATGCGATTATGCTGCGCGCTGCCGAATGGCGGGTCCTTCTCTATTCGGGAGATGCGACTGAGCATGATTGGTCGCGGTTTATGGATTGGATGGACCAGTCGCCCGATCACGCGTCCGCCTATGACATTGTCTCAGAGAGCGAAGCGGCCTTCATTGACTATGTGGAGGCGAACGCGGTTGGAGAGAACG
Organism: Erythrobacter sp.; assembly: GCA_965229665.1. Lineage (GTDB taxonomy): Bacteria > Pseudomonadota > Alphaproteobacteria > Sphingomonadales > Sphingomonadaceae > Erythrobacter. The sequence goes on from OZ245896.1 coordinate 826,945, forward strand.
ATAACTCAATCACATCTTGGCGATGGCAACCTCTGGCGATCGCCGCCTCAGTGGTGTTCTTGATCGTCTCAACAATTGTATGGGGGCCCGGAGCTTTGTCCCCGACGCCGGACACGGTTCGATATGCCTCGTTGGCAGGCGAGCTCCGAGAAGTCGAGCTGGGCGCAGGTCTGACCGCAAAGTTGAATGGCGAAACTGAACTGATCCAAATTGGCGATCGCCCTCACGAGTTTGAGCTTCTCAATGGAGAGGTTTTGTTTTCGGTCGGTCCGCAGTTCGAATCTGGAATAGTGGTCAGGGTTGGCAGCCTCTCAGTGGCTGACCAAGGGACGATCTTCAATATATCGAGGGGATCGCTGTTTGATCGCATTGCTGTCTCGGAAGGCGCAGTCGAGATTCGGATTGCTGAGGAGATCCATCGACTCGAAAGCGGTCAACGCGCAACATTCGTACGGGCGAAAAACTTGCTACAGATTGCCGAAGTCGATCCCGACGGCGTTGGAGAATGGTTCGAGGGGCGCTTGGAATATACCGGTGAAGGCGTCGATGAACTGTTGCTAGACGCATCAAGGTACATTGGCTCCCCAATTCGCCCCGGTGACTGTCAAGCTGGTTCACAGTTCGTGGGCACGATCCAATTCAGTGGGAATGCCGAGGATGACGTCAATCTCTTAGCCAACCTCCTTGGCTGCAGTGTCGAACATGGCCCGGACGGATGGACGCTCGTTCAGTAGTCGCTGCAATCCTGTGCGCACTGGCCCTTCTTCAATTCCCCAACGAAGCCAGTGCAATGCAGGAAGAGCCGCGCGATATTGATGTACCGGCTGGCACTCTTGCAGAGTCCATCAATTATCTTGCTCGGACCACTCGGGTCACAATTGCTGGCGCGCAATCTGGTATGCAGCAGATCAGAACCCAGAGGATCAATGGACGCATGACGGTCGCAGGAGCTCTACGAGCTTTGCTTGCTGAAACGCCGTATACGTTCATCAGGATATCTAAAGGGGCGTACCGACTGGTCCGTAGGCGCAGACAAACCAGTCCGCCAATTGCGGCCGCGCCAAGGGAGCAAGAGCGGGAACCGGTCGTCCAACATGTTGTAGGGCCACCAATCCTGGTTGTCGCTTCCAAGACTGATGCAACGCTGCAGACCTATCCGGGTTCGGCCATGGTCCTGCCAATCTCGGATGTTTCTCCGACCCGCACCGGCGGTGGTGTAGAGGAAATCCTTGCAAGCATTCCCGGGTTCACCTCCACTCACCTTGGGCCTGGCCGAAACAAGATCTTCTTGAGGGGATTTGCCGACAGCAGCTTCAATGGCCCCAGCCAATCCACGACTGCAATCTACTTCGACGAATACCGCTTGGTCTACTCGGCCCCAAATCCAGATCTGCGATCAATAGACTTACGGTCAATCGAACTGCTCGAGGGCCCTCAAGGCACGTTGTATGGAGCGGGATCAATTGGTGGAACCCTGCGGATCGAGCAAAATCGACCTGATCCCGAAGCTGGATATGCAATTGCCACCGCAGCACTTGCGGCTATCGAAAGCGGCGGAAGCAGCGCTTCCCTGTCAGGGTCGATCAATCTCCCAATCAATGAGGAAAGCGCGGTTAGGATCGTGGGATACCACCATGACCTTCCTGGCTATGTTGATGATGAGCGACGAGCGTTGACGAATGTGAACAAGAGCACCGTTTCGGGCTGGCGGGCGGGTTTCTCAACGCCGATCGATACTGATACCGGGTTGCGGCTCGACTTCGTGCAGCAGGATATCGACACGGCGGACGGCCAGTACGCAAACCCGGATCTTGGTCCTTACGTAAGGAGCTCGGCTCTCGCTCAACCCTTCAGCAGTGACGTCTTGCTCGCTGGTGCCACGATTTCCCGAGAGTGGGCAGGCATTGATCTTGTTTCAGCTACGAACTGGACCAGGAGCGATTTGCAAAGCAGGTTCGATCTAGATTCTGTGGCATCTGATGGCAGCCCTCGATTGTTTGAGGAGCTGAGAACCGTTGAACTCATTAATCACGAAACGCGCGTTCGTGGTTCAAGCGAACAATTGCGTTGGTTGGCCGGTGTTTCCGTGTTGAGGAACGAGGACCGCCGTACACAGCAGATCGGGACAGAATTGGAACAGGCGACTGTCGAGGAATTGAGCACGGGAACAATTGAGCTCGCGGTGTTCGGAGAGCTTAACGCTCAACTGACCTCGAACCTCGACTTTACCGTCGGTCTCCGGTTTGCTCAGTCGTGGTCGGATTCAACTGTCAACCCAGATGAACTTGGTGACATCGGGCCCTCGTCACAGCAGTTCCGAGTGCTGCCAACGGTCGCGCTGGGGTTTCAGTTCGATGATGATTGGTATGCGTTCGCACAGTATCGAGAGGGCTTCCGATCGGGCGGGGCAACAATTTTGGGCGATGAAGGAAACTCTCCTACCATCCAGGAATTTGGAGCCGATCAGGTGGATTTCTTTGAGGCTGGCGTTCGAGGCTCCTTTGAGTCGATCGGCTTGAGTCAGGTGAGTCTATCACTTTCCTATGCTGAATGGAGCGACATCCAATCCGACATATTGGATGGGAATGGCTTTCCCTACACCGCAAATGTCGGGAATGGAGAAATCTACTCGGCAAACCTCTCAGTGACCGCAAAGCCAACACCCCACTCAAAGATCGAAGCAAGAATTTTCGCTTCGCGTTCGAACACCGTTGCCAATGACCTAGCCCTCCTCGGAACAGAGGGCGAGTTTCCGAATATTCCAGAATTGGGGATTGCCCTTTCTGCCAGTCAGTCACTTTTCGAGAACGAACACTCAACCTTGGAAATTGGGATGGACTACTCGTTCGTCAACGAGTCGATCCTGGCACTCCAGCCTGTCCTGGAGGTCGATCAAGGAAACTACTCACTGTCTTCAGCTTGGTTGAATTACACCCATAAGGGCAATCGAGTCTCCCTTAGCGTCCGTAACATTCTCAATAGCTCGGCGAACCGCTTCTCATTCGGAAACCCCTTTACCGTCCTCAACGAGAGGCAAACCACGCCGCTCCAGCCAAGGACTTACAGCCTCGTGTTTTCACGTGAGTTCTAACAGTTCACACACGGCTTGATGTCGCATTCGAAAGCGCAGATCTGAGTTCATTGTGCAGACTTGCGCGTTGCAATGCTCCAGTGGATCCGTTCATTGGTTCGCGGACCAATGCTTAGAGAAGAGGAGCGAGCCAGTGAACAGGGTGCGCGGTGCTCCTGAGCATCTAGTCTTGGGTAGCAGTTCCCTGGTTCGAATACTTGACGAGGAACGCACTGGTTACGGCAACCAGACCCCAGATTACGACCGTCTCTAAAGCCAGCGCTCGATAAAGATCGATCTTGACCCATTCCGAGGTTGTTGCCCAAGGCGCATAAGACAGAGCTGTTGCGAATAAAGTCAATACAACCATCGGAATCGCTGCTGATGCTAGCGCCTTTAGGCCTTTCAGGAAGGCAAAAATGGCGAAGCCGAGATATAGTACAGCCAATCCGGCGTAGATCAGCCCTGTTGGCTCATGCGTCTCAAAGAAGGTTAGAGACGTCCTTGCCGTGATCGCAGCCAAAACTACGAGTACGAGCAATAGGATGTTCTGGGCGGTATTGAGTTTCAGTTCCATTCTGAAAAGCCTTTCTTTGCTGCAAGTCATCAAGCAACCCATTGCGAAACTGATTGCGTGATTTGGGTCTTCAATTGCCTCCAGTTCGGACTGCATCGCCTTACCCCACGATACCCGATCATCGGGCATGACCCGCGTCGCAAGCCGCATCAGAAGTAACGCAGTCGCTCGAAATCTTGAGCCTTTCATCACGCTTCCAGTGGCTTGTTTGGCTCCGGTCGATGAGCCCTACTCTCGAGCAGGTTCTGCGCGAAGGAGACCCCCTTCTTTGTCAATCTGTAGAGATGGCGGGGGTGCCTATCTTTGGCAGCAGGCTCACTCCATTGGCATTCGAGAAGACCGCTATCTTTCAGGCGGATAAGCAAGGGGTAGAGCGTACCTGACTTGATCCCGGTTGCCTGCATCAGGTCGTAACCATGACGCCATTGATTGGCGCCTTGGATCAGTTCTTCGAAGAGTTTCACGGCTTGCTTTGAACTATTGGGGATACGGGGCATAATCAAACTCTACATATGTAGATTTTGGTGTCAAGCCTCAGTTCGTGAGGGTGAACTTGAGGTGCAAGAGCCACAAGCGCCACTCTTGGTGACGTCTGATTGGCCAGAACCCTGGCTCACTTCAGCGTCAGCGCCAGTCCGCGCAAATGGGTCGATTTCTGTGACAGGGAACAGGAGCGAATTTCGCGGCCTGAGCCAAAAATGTTTCCCAGTCGCCTGCACCGCGACCCTCGGTCGACAGTATAAGGTCAATTGGAAGCTTATGGGGCTCAAGAGCCTGAAGCAGGGTGACATCGCTGATGGTCGCCCAAACTGGCGCGGTTTCAAACCATTTTATCCAATGGCCTTGCTGGGTCAGAATCCTAGCCTCACTCTCATAGCCGACCAGAACCCTTGAAGCGTGGCTGGTTGACAGAGGAATGATCGTCAGAGTTCCGATCGATTTCGGTGCATCGATAATCTCAATATTGGCGCGTTCCAGATCACGAGTTGCGGCTCTTGCGCGCTCGTCGGCGTCTCGAGTGATCAGTAAACTAGCGCCCTCAAGCACAGCCTCAGTGACCCCACCCAATTCGATTTGATGATGATCCGGAACGACTCCGAATGAAAGCGGTGACATATCACCGGTTGCGGCTCGATATGTTTCCAGTCGCCCAGCAAATCCGCTTGAGAGTCCGAAAGCAACCACTTCATCGCCCACCCTTACAAAGGTTGAGTAAGCTGCGCCCTGACCGATATGATGGACGTTGTCCGAGATTTGCTCTGTTGTTTCTACAGATTGGTCAATGCGCTTTGGCTGAAGCACTATCCCCGGATCGATTTCAAAAGCTGCCTGATCAGCTGGATCATCGAGAACAATGCGTTGATCAAACGCGTAAACAAGCTTGTCTCGGCCCCCATAGATGTAGCTTTCCGTGGCAATTGGAATGCCAGACTGAAACTTGTGTCGATCAAAAACGTAGGAGACCTTGGTTCGACCGCCAACGACACGCTGCATCTTTGAAATGAGCCCAGTTGCTTTGTCGACGAGAATTGTGAGTGGGGGAGACTCAGGGAAGTCGATTGTGACTTTGTCGTGCTCTCTTCCCAACCAAACTTCGTCATCTTCGATCCGGGCGTTCTGCTCTGATCGAACGAGCCAAATCGCCAGCAACGGGTCGAATGCCCTGATAACAGCGCCAAATCGGCCATAGAAGCCGCTCACTCCGTCATCTTGGTACACACCTGGTCCGTAGAAGATGGCCACTTCCCGTCCGTCATTGATGATGCGCCGCGAATGGAAGAACGTGCTTGCGATATCCGCTACAGTTTCCTGGCTGCCTCGGAGGTTGCGAAGATCCAAAACGTAGTGGCGACGCTGATAGGACGTTTCATGAAAGTCCGGACCATAATCATGATTTGCGGATTCCGACCGGTGCTCTTCTTCGAGGCGGATCGTCTTGGCCGCAATCAATCTGTCGACTTGATAGGCCTTGCCAACGCGTTCGAAGACGCTTCCCTCGTGAGCAGAGGCAGCGTCTGTGAGCCAAAACTGGAGTCCAACCAAGGCTGACACCAAGGCGATCAATCCGTTGCGCATTGCTCACTCCTATTGCCATCAGGAGTTGCCAATATGAGCCAATCTCCTATCTACGTCAACCGACGTAGATAGGAGATTGCACTTCGGGAGACTGAGGCTTGAGAATGAAGAGAAGGCCGCTCCCGGAGAAAGGCTTTTTGTTAGAATGCCGAGTGAGAACCGTTGTTTTGGCAAGCTAAAGGACTAGCGAACCGATGGAGCTCTACTTTCGGTAAATCAGCGAACATATTCACGATTCGAGTAGTGCATCTATCTCTTCGATCTCAGTTTGGAGCTTCCCAGCTGCGACTCGGTTCGCCACCACCAGAAAAACGGTCAAGACGACGAGGAGCCCCAATTTTAGGAGCGTGTATGGCGGTTCTTCGTTGAGGGGGGACTCTGCTCCCGAAAGTAAAGGGATCGACAGCATAAACGTCACACCGGGTAGCAACGGCAATATGTACCAGCCGATGATGCTCTTTAGAGCATCCCGCTGGCGAGTGAGTTCGCGCTTGTGAAACTCCAGAACCGATAGCTTGCCGCCCTTTTCTGGGGGACTGAGCGGAGTCGTGCGTCTGAAGAGCTGCCAACAGACTATGCAGGCTCCCGCTATTACAAGTGCAGCCCCAACGCGGACCAGCGAAATGGGTGCACTCCAAGCGATAGCGGCAAAGACAACAATAACGAGACCACCTGCCAAGAACTCAATCGTATTGCGTCTACGGACTTTGTTCCGAAACTTTCCCGCACGATCCCTCAAGTCTTCAAGATCGGGAGGTGAACCGGTCGGCCCCTCTTTCTTCCAACTGTCGCGTGCAAATTCCTCTGGGGTCATTGTTAGTCTCCATTTGATGAAAAGGCGTCGGCCAGCAGCAATTTTAGTCTATGAATCCGCATCGATACGGCGCTCGCCGACAGGCCAGTGACCTCGCCTATTTCCTTCGCGGTCAAACCCTCCAAGTAGAGCAATATGACCTGCCTATCGGCCGGCTTGAGTCGGTGGATGGTGGCCAACAACCTGCGCCTTAGCTGCGCTTCCTCAGCAGCATGGGCTTGATCGTCGACGGCAGGCAGTGCGGATATGGCTTCAATGCCAACCAGCTCACCGGGGCGGGACCGGCGACTGGCTAGTATGTGACTTACGGCAACGTTATGCCCGATGCGATAAACCCAACTGCGTAGCGAACACTGGCCTTCAAAATACTCAAAACTTCGCCACAGAGCGGTATGAATTTCTTGTACTAGGTCTCTGCTGAGTTCAGGATCGGACTCATAGCCTCGGGCCAAACGTTCGATGGCGGCAGCATAGTCTTTGGCTGCTTGACGGTATGCATCGTCCTGCGAAAGACTTGCCGACTCCACTGCGCGATTTCCCTCTGCCATGATCAGATAGTCGGCTAGCTTGGAGATTTCTTTCGGATCTCGGAAAAAAATTTGGCCAAAAAGCAACCAAAGTCGAAAAGTTCCGCCAAAAATTGGCGATAAATAAGGTGCTCTAAGCTGACGGCGCCTCGGCTGACTATCCAAGATTCTAAAGCAAGAGGCAGACGCTGTTGTCAGCCGAATTCCAACTGATGTGCGATTAGGCCAGCAGTAGACTTTGGCGCTGGCCTCTCGACGAGACTCTTATGAAGAATGACTGCGAGACGTACTGCCATTGGCCTTCTTTTGGCCGATATGAGAGCTTTACGGATTGTCGGTTATCATTCCCGCGGTGGGCCTGAACCAATCTGAGCGGACTTCGCTCGGCGTGCGTCCAGTAACGGTTCGAACGGCGCGGCACATGTGGGCGTGATCGGCAAAGAACGCACTATGGGCCACCTCGGTTATCGTCCCAGATGAAGAGCACAATGCGCTAAGCGCCAGATGCACCTTGGATTTGAGGCGAAACTGTGATGGAGAGCATTCGAAGACTTTTCTGAATTGTCGACTGACGAAAGATGGACTTAGTCCACGATTGCCAATCCAATGCTCAATACTCAGTCCTGGATTGGACCGAAGCGCCGAGGCCAACTCAGCCGGCCAATCCTCGCTCGCTCGGACCTTGGTCTTTCCATTCCTTAGGACAAAATCCGCGGCCGCGCCTTGATCCAGCTCAGAGATACGGATGACCTGATCGACATCCTCGATCGCCATGAGAGAACTCGAAACATAGTGGGATATCGGCAGCAATAGAACTTCAGCTCCACTGTCACTGACCCGGTTAAGATGTGCCTCGTATGGCGAGTGACAGATTACATCGCCTGGCTCCGCATGGATAACGCCTGCATCTCCGATCTCACAATATCGCCCAGAGATTACCAGGGCTAGAAAACCTTCCCTATGGCAATGCCGTGAATGTTCCTCACGCGGCGTGTGGCGCAGGCGGGGCGAACTAGACAATGAGAACACAGGTCGAAACATCGGGAGCAGAGCTATCTGGCTTGCATGAATTTGGGCTGACTTGGGTCAAGTGCGTTCAAGCGACGGATCATAGTTTCAGCGTATTTCACAGTACCTGCAAGTTGGAGAGCTCAAATCATGATGATCCTTGGACATCTCAAATGACTCCGGTCTGTTACAAACAATGCCCGACCTTGGGGTCAATTGGCCAAAACAGTCGGTGGTCGCTGGCGATTGCTGCGCTTGTCATGTCGTTCGCGTTCTTTGTGTCCGCTTCGGCCAACGCTCAGCAAAGCAATCTGAGCGCTCAAGGCCAGGTCGAGCAGATCTTCTCAGATTTTGGCGGAGCTGAGAAACCGGGAGTGTCTGTCCTTGTCGTCAAGGATGGGGCCGTCCAAGCTGAGTTTATCAGCGGCCTCGCGGATGTCGGATCAGACATTCCGATTAGCGATGAGTCTGTTTTCAACATTGGCTCGATTTCGAAACAATTCACTGTTTTCGGTATTCTTCTCCTTCGTAATGAAGGCAAGTTGTCGCTTGACGATGACGTACGGACATTCATTCCGGAGCTCCCGGACTACGGAGCTCCGATCACTCTGGAACAACTCGCGCGGCACACAAGCGGTCTCCGAAGCCAGCAGTATGGGGCGCTCATGGGGTCATGGACCCAAACTGATGAGCGAACCCACTCTCAGATGATTGACCTCATTCGCCGCCAACGAGCCCTGATGTTCGAGCCGGGAACACAATTTGCATACAGCAACGCCGGCACGACCTTACTGGCCGAAGTCATTACTCGCGTCTCAGGCATGCCATTTCAGCGGTTCATGGCAGAGCGAGTTTATGCGCCGTTAGACATGGTAGACACGTTTAACCGCATGGAAGCAGCGCAAATCATCTCAAAAGAGGTACACAGTTACTATCGCGAGGATGGTCGCCTCAAGAAGGCAGTTAATCCAAGTGGGGTGCAGGGATACACCAATGTCTATTCAACCACGCGCGATCTGGCGAAGTGGGCGGACAACCTGAAAACAGGTGCCGTCGGCGGGCTAAATGCTGTGCGCGATCTAATGTCTGTGACGGATTTGCCAGGGGAAAGGCAAATCGAACATCGCATGGGCCTCTACGCGACGCCCTATCGGGGTTTTCGCCAGTTCCAGCATACCGGCTCAGACCGCGGCTATACCAGCTATTTGGGCTGGTTTCCGGACGCAGATCTCACGATCATCATCTTATCAAACATTGAGGGCATTGATGTTTTTCGTTCCGCCTATGCAATTGCGGACCTCTATCTTCCGAGCGGCCTAGGCCCACTTGCAGACAGGCCGGACAATGGGGGAAAAGAGGCATCGACGCTAACCCTCAGCGACGATCAACTGCGCGGCTATACCGGTGCGTTCTGGAGCGATCAGTTGGGCGATATTCGCCGCATCTCCCTTGCCGATGGACAGCTTCGCTATGTCCGCTCCGCTGAGAGTTTCAGCCCGCTTGTACCTCTTGGAAATGACCGGTTTCGATTGGCAGATGCCGTTTCGCCAGCATTTGTGACGATTGGTGGTGCTGGCATGGAATTCGAAGACACAAATGGGACGATCGGTTTTGAAAGGATTGCCGCCGTTCCCGAAGACCGGCTCACCTTGCTAGGGTTGGACGGCTTATATGTGAGCGATGAGATCTCATCCACCTATCGCCTAAGTGTGTGCGGTCGGGAAGTTCGAGCCACCAATGCGGTACAGAACCGCTTGATATTCGTCCCCGTCGCCGCCGACATATACCGCTCGAATGGTTGGTTCCTTCGTTCGATCCGCATTCTGCGCGACGACAACGGCGATGTGATCGGTTTCGATGCGGGAAATGTCGGATCGAGCGGGATTCGTTTTTTCAAAGTGTCATCGCCTCACCTGAAAGAGCCGCAGTATGACCCATGTCGGCCGATGAAACCTCTGGCGCGCGGATAATTATTGGACCAGCCAGACTGGTGAATTTTGGCTCGTTCTAACAAGCCAATTCTGTGGTTCATAGCAGCATATGAACCCATTGAGCTCCTCCGATCCACGTGAATTGCAGAGGCTGCTTGTCAGCTTCGCAGAGGCTTGGCGTGCACGCGATTTAGATGGCGTCCTCGCCTGCTTCCACAGCAACGCAATCTACTTTGCCTCTGTAGGTCCGCTGCCTGGAGAGAAGGCGCACGGACCTACAGAAATTCGCGACCTCATTGAGCGAATGTTCGCACATGACAAGGGCACGGATCCTTCGGTCGGTGACCCGATTTTCACTGGGGATTCTGGCATCCAGACCTGGGTCTATCGCGATGCCGAAGGACGTGAAACGCTCGGTTGCGACATTTTTAGATTTCGAGACGGCCTGATCCTTCTCAAGGACGCCTACCGCAAAACCTACCCCCCACATCGATCAAGGGATCAATCACAATGAAGCTTATCATCGGCAACAAGAACTATTCTTCGTGGTCCTTTCGCGTCTGGCTGACACTGCGTGTTCACGGAATCGAATTTGAGGAGGACCTCCGCACTTTCGACGTCGAAAACGAATATGCCGATTTCTTCGAGTTCGCGCCGCATGGCAAAGTGCCTGTACTTGTCGACAATGGCCTGACCGTCTGGGAAACGATGGCCATCCTGGAATACCTTGCCGAGAAGTATCCTTCGGCAGGCCTTTGGCCTGAAGACCCATTGCATCGAGCCGAGGCCCGCTCGATCTCGAACGAAATGCATGCGGGCTTCATGGCTCTGAGAGCCGCCTGTCCGATGAATATGCGTCGACGGATCGAGCCCGTGCCGATCGACCGCGCGGTGAACAAGGATGTCGCGCGCATTGAGCAGATTTGGGCTGATTGTCTGGCGAAGCACGGGGGCCCTTACCTGTTCGGTGACACGTTTACGATTGCTGACGGGATGTTCGCGCCGATCGTCAATCGTCTCGCCATTTATGAGTTGTCGGACCATCCAGCAGTCAAATCCTACTCCGAAACACTGAGCGATCTTCAAGCCTGGAAAGACTGGGCCGAGGCGTCAGCCAAAGAACCTTGGACGGTGGATATCGATGAGGTCTACGCGTGAGCCTCAAGGGTGATCTGTCAGCGGCGCGCGACTTCGATTTCCTGATCGGCAAATGGCGCGTACGCCACTCGACCCTTAGGGAGCGCCTTGCGGGTTGTTCGGACTGGGATGTCGCAGATGCGATTGACATTGTTCGCCCGGCTTACGCGGGTTTGGGCAACATCGGTCATTTCGTTCGCATGGTGAATGGCGAGCCATACTGTGGAAGTCCTATCAGGCTCTACGATCCCGCTCTTGGGATATGGCGCATTTGGTGGCTCGACACAGCTGACAACCGCATGGAGCCGCCTGTCCGGGGCCGGTTTGACGGACCGGAAGGCGTCTTCGAAGGCGAGGATACATTACGCGACCTGTCCATCCGAGTGCGCTTCCACTGGTCTGAGATAACTCCGTCATCTGCAACCTGGAAACAGTTCTTCTCAGCTGATCAGGGAGCGACGTGGGAGCTGAACTCCATCATGGAGTTCGCACGTGACGACACGCTCCCGGAACACCCTAACCCCAGTGATGTCGAAAGGATTTTCTCGTCATGAAAGACGGTCTTCGAGTAACTGTCGGGATGCTTGCGCTTGCTACTATGGCGGTTGCGAGCGTCTTGGCACCTATCCGACCTGCTACCGCACAGGAGGTTGCCGAGACGCAAGACGCTTCGGCTGCATTTCTAGAGATGGCGGATCGGCATGCTGCTGAGATCCTGCGGATATCACCTGAGTTCGCATCTCAGCTCGGCGTTGGGGAAGACGTCGCCGGTGAGGATTATGCCTCCCGGTTGGCTGACTACTCGCCTGCCGGCCAACGAGAAACCGCGGCGTTGGTCGAGCGTCTACGTCGCGAGCTTGGGCAGGTTGACGCGTCGAGCCTCAATGGGACAGCGGCAATAACCTACGAGGTGCTGGATGCGGCCTATGATCTTGCGAGTAGGCAAAACGCACTAGGGCACGGTCCAGCATCGCTCTTGGGCGTTATGCAGCCCTACGCGACTGACCAATTGTTCGGGCCGCACATATTCCTTCCGCGACTGTTTTCGGGGCAAATGCCGATCAACAACAAGCATGAGCTAGATACATTTTTTTCGCGGCTAAGCCGATTTGATGAAGCGCTTGAGCAGGTATCAGAGCAGATGCGCGCCGACGCTCAGCGAGGTGTTGTCCCCCCTAGCTTCGCGCTGGAGGCTATCGTTGACGCTAGCCGAGAATTCACGCGCATTCGTACAAATGAGAATCCGATCTATGTCTTTGCAGCCGAGAAAATCGACGCACTTGACGAACTAACTGAAACCGAACGCGGGGGCGCCAGACGAAAGCTCGCGGCAATTCTTTCCGACCAAGTCCGCCCAGCAATGCACGAGTACGCAAATACAGCCGACCTGCTTGGCCTGAACGCGTCGAATGAAGCGGGGGTCTGGCGATTGGAGAACGGTGCGGAGCTCTACCAGATCGCACTCGATAACTACGGTGCAGACGGCCTCACCGCTGATGAAATACACGATATTGGACTCTCAGAGGTCGCACGAATCCACTCCGAGATGGACGTGATCCTGAGCGAGCAGGGCTACTCTGAAGGCACCATTGGCCAGCGGATGCAGGCACTCGCCGCAAACCCTCAATACCAGTATGGCAACACAGATGATGCCAAGGCCGAGGTGATCACGATCCTCGAAGGTTATATCAGGGAAGCAGCAGAGAAGGCGGTGCCTAACTGGTTCACCGCATTGCCGCCTCAGCCGGTCGAGATCCGCCGCATTCCGCCGCTTGAAGAGGCTAGCGCCTCGGGTGGCTATTACACTTCGCCCACGCTCGATGGCTCGCAGCCGGGCATCTTCTGGATCAACCTAAAAGATATAACAGAATGGCCGGTCTACACACTGAAATCGCTGGTCTACCATGAGGCTATTCCCGGCCATCATCTCCAAATCAGCACACAACAGGCTATCGAGGATATGCCGCTGATCCGCAACATGGTGTGGTTTGTGGACTATGGGGAAGGTTGGGCGCTCTACACCGAAGCTTTGGCCGTCGAGATGGGGCTCTATGAAGGGGACGACCTCGGCAACCTGGGCCGACTGCGAATGGAGCTCTACCGAGCGGCTCGGCTGGTCGTGGATACCGGCATCCACCACAAGAGATGGAGCCGCAAAGACGCGATCGATTATATGGTCGGAGTCACGGGGGAGTCCCGAGAGTCGATCACACGCGAGATTGACCGTTACTCGGTTTGGCCAGGTCAGGCGACCTCGTACAAGATTGGGATGATCAAGTTCGAGGAGTTGCGGGCCCGCGCCGAGGCGAAGCTCGAGGATCGCTTTGATATCCGCAACTTTCACCAGTTTGTCTTGTCAACCGGCGCCGTGCCGATGGGTGTGCTTTCGAAGCTGCTCGACGAGTGGATCCAACAGGAGCTGCAACGATGAATCGCTATTTGCCTATCGTCTTTCTAGGCTTGCTAGTCGGCGCGGCCGAGATTGGCATGTCGAGCAATATAGCACGTGCCGAGGAAGAAGCGGCAGTTAAGGCAACGCCGCAGGTTCTTCCACTCGATTGTGAGAGAGAACTGGCTCTAAGCGCTGCGCCTGCCTATCTCCGTCCCGAATCCAGCATCTACGTATTTACGGATACAGGATACGAACTGGATCGGACCGGAAACAACAAATTCACGTGCATCGTTAATCGCGATGACCCGCGAGTGCTCAAGCCTACGTGCTTCGACGAGGAGGGCGCGCGGACAGTCATTCCCACGATCCGCTACTTCGGCGAACGTATGCTCGCCAACGTCTCTGTTGATACCATCCGGGCGGAGATCGCAGCAAAGTTTGAAACGGGAGAACTGCAGTCACAGGCCACACCCGGTGTCGCCTACATGCTCTCGCGTTACAATCGTCCTGTGAACCCCGCGACCGGAGAGCTGGGATTCTTCCCCCCTCATGTCATGTTTCACGCGCCAAACCTGACTAACGAGGACATCGGTCACGACATGGCTCACCACGACGTGAAGCGCCCGCTTCCGATGATCGCCTATGGCGGGCCGCAGGGCTATATGATCATGATCAGCGATGACGGAACGCCGCGCTCACGGAGTGACCTGCCGGCAAGTTGCCCTGCCTGGATATTCGAATGACGGGCGCCGGCATCGCTAATGCACATTGCCCTTGGTCCAGCGAACCGGTTTCTCCGGACTCGCTTACCGAGTATCGTGGCCACACGGTCGGCTTTTGCAATCCAGGTTGCAGGGACAAGTTTGATGCCGCGATTTCCACCTTCGATAATGCGATTGGCGCATCTAGTGATGGGGCAGCCCTTGACATGGTTCGGCGATTTGGGCGCTACAACGGTTGGTTTAACCAACGCCTGGTGGCAGCCGTCAAGCAAGTGAGCTCCGGTGATTATCGGCGTGATCTAGGTGCGTACTTCGGCTCGATCGAAACGACGCTTAATCACATTATGGTGTGGGACATAGTCTGGTTGAAACGCATTGCATCGTCGCTCGGTCACTTCGAGTGTCTCAGGCCGCTTGACGAGCATGCCATGCCCACCACCGTTGACCAGATACTCTTCTCACGGCGCACAGTTCTCGCCAAAGAGCGCGGCAATCTCGACCAATTGATTACCCGCTTCACCGAAGGCCTTGTTTTGTCCGATTTGGATTTGAGGGTCGCCTATCGGCGTCAAAGCGGTACCCGGTTTGAGCATTCCCTGGCTGAAGTGCTCCATCACATGTTTAACCACCAAACGCACCACCGTGGCCAGATTACCACCTTGTTGGCCCAACTCTCAATCGATCCCGGCGTCACCGACATGATCGCAATGGTGATCGACGAGCAAGCAGAGGGGGAAGATGATGATTGATGGAGTTGCGTCCTATCAGCCGCGAAGCTTTGAGTTCGTAGAGGTCAAATCGTTCGGAAGCATCGACCTCAAGGTCTACACGATCACTCTTTCGCCTAAGGACAGCATTCATACCGAATTGCTATCGAACGCCTACGAATACATCGGATCAGTGTTGCCAAAGGTGCGCCAAGAGGAGGGCCCTGATCATGGCCTTGGATATGTAATCCTCCATGCTGGGGAGATGAGCAATTGGCTACTCATTCACTGGTGGGCGCACGGCGACATCGCGCTGAGATTGCTAGCATCGGCGGATGATGAGACAACCGCCTTTGTCTCGCAAGATCACAAGCGGTTCCACGCTTGTGTCTGGGAGCATGTGGTGATCGATCATGAAAGACTGGCGTGGGTCAGAAATGCCATGATCCCGACCGGCAACGCCTCCCAGTACACCTCCGATCGGCTAGTCGATGGCCGCTATTGATCCTGCACCCGCCCGGCGGTTTCGCAAAGGTGAAGAGGCGCAGTTACTCTCATTGATGCAGGGCCTGGCGCGGTTCGAGGGCTATATCGACGACTTTGGTGTGACCAAGGGTGACATCGTGAAGGCGGGGCTATCTTGCCCCCCACAATTCTATGGCTATGTCGTGCCCGATCGTAATTCCGAGACGCTCTTGGGCATGGCCATTACGTACATAATTCCTTGGACATTCTCGGGAAGGCCGCATCTGGTTTTGAAGGAACTGTATGTGGACGAGGTCGCGCGAGGGTATGGTGTTGGACAACTATTGATGGAAGCGGTTCTCGCACAAGCTCGTGAAACTGGAGCGTTTCGGATTCAGTGGACTGTGCTCGCTCGAAATGATCGGGCGAAGTCGTTCTATCGCCGGCTAGGGGCTGATCACGACGATCAGTGGGAAAACTGGGAAATTCGATTGGAGCGAGCCAGGTCTTCCAATCGTACGACGGCACTGGCCCAAGGTGCTGGGAGCTAGAGAATAGGTCCTCCCGTATCCGAGCACAAACAACGTCATGTTGGCTCGGCAGACCCTAGCGATCTAACCGGACGATCTGCCCCGCTGGGCCACCCGAGTATTGGAGATCTCCGTCGGGTCCCGTGGCGAACATCAAGTCTGAGACCAAGTATACATCGCCGCCGGGCGACACCGCTACATCGCGTATGCGGGCGCGCTGGTTCACGAGCAACTCCTCAAGGCTTTTTATCTCTTCACCGTCGAGGACCACGCGCCACACACTGCCGCGTGATAGGCCGGCAATGATGAGGTCGCCCTGCCATTCGGGGAATTTGTCTCCTTGGTAGAAATCCAGACCGGTCGGAGCCACTGTTTGCAGCCAGGCCCATTTGGGGTCGGCAAACACGCGATCTGCATATTCGGGCGGCTGATACTCCTCATAGCGATACCCACCGGTTGTCTTGGTGGGCCAGCCATAGTTTGCGCCGGGCCTAAGAAGATTGATCTCGTCCCCTTGTGTGGTTCCGTGTTCGCTGAACCAGATTGAACCGGTAGCGGGATGAGTTGTAATCCCTTGAGATGCCCTGATCCCAATTGCGAAGAGACCCTCCGCCGCACATTCCGGAAAAATCGGATTGTCGTCAGGAATCGACCCGTCATCATTAAACCGATAGATCTTGCCTCGGCGATCGCAGAGGTCCTGCGCAATGGGGTCTGCAGGCTGATCGGCCTCGTTGTAGAGACGCTCCCCTACGGTCAGATAGACCTTGCCATCCGGCCCGAATGCGATCCCCCCTCCGTAATGGTAGCGTTCATCAGGTGTGTACGGCGTCGCGACAAACAGCTCTTCAATGTCCTTGAGCGTGTCCTCGACCAAGCGCGCACGTATGAACTTCGTTGTCGTCCCAGCATCATTGCCAGCGGAATAGGTGATATAAATCCACCCATTGGAGGCGAACTCAGGGTGCAGTGCCACGTCAAACAGACCCGCGTTGTCCGACAAGACGCCCTCAGCCGGTGTGTTCACCAAATCAGAGGGCAGGGCGCTGATCGAAACACGCTCGCCGGTCTGCAAATTGACACGAAGCAATCCGCCTTGTTTCTCTGTCACAAGGGCGTCGTGCTCGGTTATGAATGCCATGGCCCACGGGCTCCGGAGATCATCAACCACAACTGTTTTGTGCAGTTGATGCTTGAGAGCCATCTCATCCGGCGCAGAACAGCCCGCGGTTACCATCGAAAGCAGCCCCGCCAATCCGCCTGCAAGGGTGCAACGCAAGTTCAGCATCCAATCACTACGCGTTCTTTGAAATCGCGCCCCCTAAGTGTCGGTGCTGGCGACGGGTGCTGCACGCCGAATAGGACGTATGGACTGGGCGGTAATTCGGCGTCGAAGGCGTAGCCATTGGCCTTGCTACTGTTAGGGCAGGCTCTGGGTGAATGTTCCAGGAACTCCACCATGAAACCCTCGTCCCTTAGCCTCTGATACTCACGCTCAATGCCTCTAAAATCGCTCCCGCGCCTGAATTCTATGACCGCAGACACACCGGTCATCCCCGTTTCTTCGCGCACAGCTGACTTGCCGATGATCATCCATCGATCCTCAATTTTCTTGAGTAAGAAGTAGTCGATAAAGCGGCTCTTATCAGCCGGAATAATGATCTCCGCCTTAGCCGTAGCGGTTACACCCGAACGGTCGATATGCAGCACGCTACCGTAACGACCATTGAATTCGCCGTTTCTGCCCCTTGCGAACGCCTCGACGAACTTAGGGCTGTCCATCACGAATACGGGGTAATCCTTATGATCCAAGTACAGCCTTGCGTCCTCGTGAAAGATCTCGCCCAACCGAGCTGCATCTGAGTAGGCAGTTGCGTGGATGTAAGTCGAAACCGTCGCCCTGATCGCGTCGATCTCGTCGTCGGCGGTTGCCACAGCTGAACTCACACCCAGCAAAACCCCACCGAGGAATATCATGGCTCGACTCAGAAGACGGGTAAGCAATGGCATGGGCCACTCCATTTCGTTCGCGATAAGAACTGCGCGCACTGGAAATTTAGTCCTCCAAAGGAAGGTAGACGCCAGATCTCCGGGCTATAACCCGGCCGTCCTCGTTGCGGTGATCCTCCGCGTAATAGGAGCCGCGTTCCCCGTACCAAGAGACGTTCGTGACATAGTCGAACGTGCCGCCCTCGACAGGGATCTTGTAAGTCTTCTGCGCCTCGAAACGGCCTTCGGGATCAGGGCCTTCGCATGCTACGACTTCGACAGCGGCGTTGCGATTGGGTGCGCCGTTCTCGATCGGAACGATCGAGTTCCCCTCCAAGGTGACTGTTCCAACTTCGGCATCGGTCTCAGTGCCACCAACATCACCGCCAAATGACTTGCTTGTCCAGGTACCGTCGCCATTCGAACTATGGACTGACGTCGTTTCGTAGGTTCGGACACCTCCATCAACCCGCGCGATGGTACCCATGTAGCTCCACCGGCCTTCGTCGAGTTCCATTATCTTTTGGATGCAATCGGACAGGTCTTGCGTCGAAGTCTCCCCTTCCGCAGACGTCTGCGCTGCAGTGTCAGGACCGCTACCACAAGAAGCGAGCGTGACTGCTAGTGCTCCAATGACCGACGATCTCATGAACGCAGGCCATTTTTGAGGGAAGGAGCCAGAAGTCAGTTCATTTGGTTGTCTAGACCGATGTTCGTTTACGCGTTGCACACGTCTCATCCAGGTATTCCTCAATCATCAGAATTCAGGTCTTCCAACGGAGCCTAAGACAAGGCAGCCGCTATCGCATTGCAAATCCAGAATGGACCAGAGGATTGCTTCGAAAGCGGACCAGATAGTGATCAGGGCCACCAGAAGGGCCAAAATCCGAGCTTTCTCATCAGTCTATGACGATTCTGCAGGCTGAGGGTGCATGGCGAATTGGCTCAGTACAAAGGCAGCATATTGACCAATTACCATGTACCGATTTACCCGAGAGTGCATGATACCAATTGCAGATCTCCAAGTCCGCGAGGGCTTCGACCCCGCAAAAGGCAGCCTTTCAAAGCAGCTCGCCGACCAAGTTCGAGAGCGAATTGAGGCCGGGGAGTTGGTTTCTGGCGATCGCATCCCTCCTACCCGCCAGCTTGCCAAAGATTTGGGCATCGCACGCGGCACGGTGACTACAGCAATCGAGATGCTTCTCGCGGAAGGGATTCTGGAAGCGCGTATTGGATCAGGTACCTTTGTCGCAGCTGACGCCGGCAAGGCGACCGCACGGCCACGCAATCAGGGGCCCGCAAATGTCGATTTCCTAGTCAACCCGATCGAGCTTGACGTCGACAAGAAGGCCAGGTCTTCAGTCGACCTGCGACCATGCCGTCCAAGCCTTGAGACTTTTCCGCTCAACGTTTGGCGACGCTGCGTTTCACAGGCAGCCAGTGCTGTGCCGGAAAGCGATTATGGAGACCCGCTGGGGAATGCTCACTTGCGCAGGGAGATAGCTGCTTACCTACGGCGCGCCCGGGGAATGCAGGTACAGGCTACGCAAATCATTATCACGAATGGTGCGGTTCACGCGATGCACCTAATCGCTTGCTTGTTGCTAGGCCCGAACCGATCAGTCGTATTTGAAGATCCGGGTTATCCGCTGGCCAGGCAGGTTTTTAGCCGCACCGGGGCCGAAATGGTGTTTGCGCCAATTGATGACCATGGAATGCGCCTGGATCGCCTCGACGATGCAAGCCAACCCACTAGCCTGGTCTACGTCACTCCCTCGCACCAATTCCCAGTTGGCAGCCGCTTGAGTTTGGGTCGTAGAGCTGAACTGCTTTCATGGGCAGAAACAAATGGCGCCTTAATCGTTGAAGACGACTACGATGGTGAGTTTCGCTATGATGTACCGCCACTAACTCCAATGGCTGCAATGGCTCCTCACCAGGTCGTTTACTGCGGCACCTTCTCAAAGACTATGTTTCCAGGTCTGCGTATTGGATTTGCCGTCGCTGATAGGTCAATCATCGAGGCGATGGCTTGCCTGCGCGGAGTGGCTGAGTATGCGCCCAACGAACCACTCCAAATTGCTCTCTCTAAGTTCATAAGTAAGGGGGAGTACGAACGACATATCTTTCGGACGCGCAGGCATTATGCCGCTAAGCGAAAGTCGGTTGCAGACCAGTTGGCGCCTCGAGCAAAACTCGCAGGCCTTGATTCAGGGCTGAGCGGTTTGATTGAACTCCCATCTGCAATTCCCGCGAAAGAGATCTCTAGTCGTCTTCGCGAGGAGGGCATCTTAATCCCTGATGTTGGTCGCTATGTCGCGGAAGAAGGGCAGGCTCGCAACGCGCTGGTATGCGGTTACGCGGAACCATCTTTAACCAAGCTGGAAAAGGGAATGCGGGCAATCAATGCCCAAATTGCCCGCTACTAGGGTTTGTATGGAAGTGTCATGCTTGGCCATGCCTACGACAGAGCGGTATCGAGCTGGCTTTCAATGCTATCAAACGCCGCTTGCATGTCCTCATTCTCTTCGAACACCTCTCGCGCCACTAACAGTGCCTCGCGTGCTCGGGGGTCAGCCAACGCAACTAGCAGATGTAGATTGTACATCGTGTCGCTGACATGGCGTTCCTGCAGCGCCTGATCCAGCATTGCGCGCAAGAAGCGATACCCTTCATCGGTGCTTTTCAATCGGCGTAATGCGTGCGCGGCTGCCAAGCGATAGTCCCAAATAGGAGTGATTAGCGTCCAGCGTGCATCGCCAAGATTTTTGAGCGAGTTGAGAGCGACGTTCACTCCGCGTGGATCACCAAGCTCTGCAAGGCCGCTGAGCATGCTGATGCGACTTTGGTTCTTCCAGGAAGGATGAGGTTCGAGCGCAATCAATGCGTTGAACGCTCGGGGATCGTTCGTTTTTCCAAGCGCAATTGCAGCTGCGTTGATCACACGGTCGCTTTTGTCCTGCAAAAGAGAGAGATATAGATCGGTGTGCTTCGGATCACGCGCTTCGCCAAGCCAGTTTAACGCCGCAAAGCGAACCCAGGCTTCGTCCCGATCCTTACCCTTGATGATCCGAACCAATGCCGCCTGCATATTTTCATCAAGACCAGCCGTCTCCTGGCTATCGAGCGCGCTCAGCACACGTCGTAACTGAAAGAGCGCAACCATCTTGAGCCTCCAGTATGCATCGCTTTCTGCAACCGCCCGGTAATGTCCGATTATCGAGTTGCGCATCGTAAGATCGGTCGTTGAGGCAAGGGCCACGTTACCTAGCTCTATCATCGCATTTCTCCGCGCAAGCGCATCTTTGCTTGAGCGCGCGATAGAGAGGAGTTCCGCTGGCGCACGCGGAAATTCCACTTCCGCAAGCCAATGGCTCCCGTAGTCAAAATTCACAAAGCTTGGCGCCTCAGAGCGCGGAAAAACTAATGTGTTCTCCTCAACAGCTGCGAGCATGCGCCGCTCGACTTGCCCATCGATTTCAATACCGACCGCACCCTTAAAGAGTCCGCTCGGATGCGCGGCATGCATACTGCCTTCGGCTGGAGACTGCCTGACCGTTACAACCAGGGCCCCAAGCTCGGGTGAGAATTCGTGCCTGACCGAGAACTTCGGATGGCCCCTCCCATAGATCCATTGATCGAAGAACCAAGACATGTCACGCCCGGCTGCCTCTGAGACAAGGGCCGCAAAGGTCTCGGTGCCGATCAGCTCACCAGAGTGCAAAGCTGCAAGCCTCTGAATGCTTTGAATCAAAGCATCTCGCCCGATTTCGCTCTCAAGCTTGCGCAGAACAACAGTCGCTCGCACGGTCGGTGTATTCGCTGTCGGCCATTGTGAAGGGGCCGCCACCGATGTTGGCGCTATCTGATCACGCACCCCGTTTGCCCAGTCAGCAAGAACCAGCTGCAGGTCGGCGGGCACGTGATATGGTGAAAGCAGAAGTTCCTCTTCGCCATTGCGGCTCTCATTGTAGATTGACGAGAGATAGCGAGGTAATCCCCGCGCGAGCCAAACATCTTCCCATGATCGCGGCGCGATAGAATTGCCGAACCATTGCTCGGCCAAGCTCTCCGCTTCAAGATCGTCCCATAAATAGAGGAAGTCGCGGTGGACCTCGGCGCTATCGACGAAATTCTCGGTCAATATTGACAGACCGCTGTTCGCCATCCCCCAAGGCAGTTCCTGAACGAAGACCTGCGTGTAGTCGACAAAGGGGAATGGCTGTCCAATTGTCTCGCTGAGAAAGTCCGCCATATCGGGAAGCCGCTCAATGCTGGCACGGACGCCCTCCACTTCGTCCGGGTAGCCATAATTGTTGAGTGTTAGACTCTCTGTCTCAATAATCACGTTCTCGAACTCACCAACGATGACGCTTGAGCGATGGTTTTGGTGCGGTTGGGCAAGTTTCCAGTGGTAGGTCACACTGCTGTCAGCGTTTGCCTGCCGTGATATCAATTGCCCATTTGATAGGGCAGTCAAATGCTCCTCAGCAACCGTCGCCCTTATCTCGAACGTCCGCAGATCGTCGGGACGATCATAGCCGGGAAACCAGCGACGATTGGAACCAGGCGCATTGGATGACCACACCTGAACTCGTCGGCGCGGGTCGCTTGCAGACGGCGAATGGAAGCGTAAGCCACGGCCCACACTACCCCAGATATTGGACGGATCCGTGTTGTTAGAGGCCTGAGCAGAATAGTGGATTTTGAGCGTGATGCTTTCCTTCGGCGTAACCGTCCGGCCGAGATCGACAACGAGCGCTCCATCCTCGCGGCCTTCAATGACATCAAACGGCAACTCGGAATCGCCTTGCCATTCCACCTTTTCGACTTCCAAGCCGACTGCATCAAGCGCGATGCGAGACGCAGTTTCCTTAGGCGTAAGTTGGACCGTTGCGGTTCCGCTTGCTCGCAGGCGATCCATGTCAAAACGTAAGTCCAGCGCGATGTGCTCGACGTCCAAGGCTTCAACAGCAAGGCCCTCAGAAACATCGGCCTGTCCGAACGCTGCCGTGGAGGCTCCCAGCGCAACTTGAACTGATAGGACAGTGGCGAGAAGGAAATGTCTACGGGATTGAGCCACTCTGGTCACCTCGTTCTGGAAAAACGCCAAATTCAGTTCGCCATCCCAACCAATCCGCAGATTTGGTGGAAGCCGAGTTCTTGCGCTGAAGCTTTAGAGTGGCCTGGAAATGAACTCTTGTTCCGCTGCGCGCCAAAGGTTGTGAACCAATCAGTATCGGGTGAGCCCTCTCAACCTTCGTCGAGGCCTAGTGAGCACAGTATCAGATTCAATTGGGAGGAGACCGTGGGATATCGACCTGGTTCGAGCCGATCGACACTATGGCATCGAAGGAACGAGGCTTCTCGGGCAATCTTACCTGCCTGATCCGCCACCTCGAACAGCGGATGCTAGCATTTGCCGCTATCGCGCCCGGATGCCTCTAGCGATGTTTACCGAATGCACACCAGTTTGCGTTGGCTCATACCTTCCATGGCGTAACGAACACCTTCTCGCCCATGATTGCCTCTGCCCCAGCCGCCAAATGGCATATTATCCACGCGAAAGTCAGTTGAGTCGTTCAATATGACGCTGGCAGCATCAAGGTTTTCGACTGCCCGTCTTGCGGTTCGAAGGCTCTGCGTGAATATGGCGGCGTGAATTGACATGCGTGATTTGTTTGCCAATTCAATCGCTTCGGAGACTGCTCCAAACGGTTCGATAACTGCAACGGGGCCAAAAATCTCGTCACCGTTGACCCCCATTTCCGAAGAGGTCCCACTAAGTGCGGTTGGCTCATAGCAACCGGACTTGGCGTTATGGCCAACAAGAAGCTCGGCTCCCATCGCAATCGCCTCGTCGACCGTCGAAGTTATCCTGGCTAATTCGGCAGAATCGATAACGGGTCCCAGATCTGTTTGTTCATCCATCGGATTGCCCACTCGTAAGGCAGACGCCTGCTTCTTAAACGCCTTAATGAACGACGGATAAGCGGCCGAGTGCACGTAAATTCTCTGAACGCCAATACAGTTTTGACCGGAGTTCGAGAAAGCTCCAGCCACGCTTGCTTCAACTGCTTGGTCAATGTCGGCATCTTCGCACACGATGACTGAGCCGTTTCCGCCTAGTTCAAGAGCACAGGGTTTCAGACCGGAGGCCTGTCTAACTTGGCGACCGACGGCTTCGCCACCTGTGAAAGACACAAAGTCGATTTCATCGCTGTCGAGCAGCAGTTTAGTTTCCTGCGCTCCACCGTGCACAATTTGCACCAGATTCTTGAGTGGCGACACCTGGCTGATGCACTCAACCAGCATAGCAGCAGTGAGCGGCGCTCTGGGCGACGGCTTAAGGATTACCGCGTTTCCGGCCGCGATCGCCGGACCAATCTTGTGAGCTGCGAGATTCAATGGGTCATTCCATGGCGTGATCGCAAACACTGTTCCAAACGGCTGAAAAAAGGTCGCCCCAACCCGCCCATCTCCCTCGACGAATGCATCGAGCGCAACCATTCCGCCCATCGCTTGCTTGGCAGCCTCAGCCGAGAGTCTTAGAGTCCTTATGCAGCGCGACACTTCATAGCGGGAGTTCCTGATCGGCTTGCCAACCTCCTTGGTAATCGAAACAGAGAATGTCTCCAGCTGTGCTTCGATTTGGTCCGCAATATCCGTCAAGATTTGGCCACGTTCATATCGCGACGACGCGCGCGCCTTAACTGCTGCTGCGCTAGCCTGCGCCAGAACTTCCGCGATCGTCTGATTGCATGCGGTCAGCACCGTTCCGATCACATCACCAGTGAATGGGTCGCGAACTTCGAGTACATTCCGGTTTTCCAAGCGACAGCCCCACAATGTGTAAGAGTTGGTGAGGCGGAGATTGGCGAGCTGGACCAATAGAAGAAGAGCCAAATCCAAGACGGGTCGCAGAGCCAATGCAACGCGCTTGGGATCAAAAGGAATTCCAAGACCTTCGAGAGCCCCCGTGCCTAATCAGGTCGGGAATGGAACTGGCCGGTCTGTCGAGTGTGCTTCAAGTCAACTGGAGCAACTATCGAGTTCAATCTCTCGAGCTTCGGATTTCGTCCGGCCAAGACCGCAGGGTGGCATCATTTTCCGACCAAGACATCGTCTACCGAGTCTAGTTTCAGCCAGCGCGAATAACTTAACTGCTCGCGGAGCGGACCGACATGGGCGGCCCCCACTACGTAGACCATCTTCGCATTGGGCTTCCGCGCGAAGTGATCGGTTATGTGCGAAGCCATACGCAGGCCGCGGCTATCCCAGTATCGTCTGAAGATCTTCCCGCTTTCGCCAACCTCGCCAGTATCCATTTGCTCGAATTGGCTGGCGTAGTCCAATCGGGCATAGTTCGGATCGTTCAGCCAAAGATAGAAGGGAACGTAGGATCCCTTCTCTTTCGAACTCGACAGGGCTTGCTCATATTGCTTTCGATAGGTCTGTTTCAACGGGGTGCTTGCCGCCCAAAAATCAAGGATTGGCTGGAGCCCTTCGCCGATTTGATCGAGGAGAATACCCTGAGGACCCTTCTCCATATGATCATCAACCGGATAAAGCCGGTGGTGGCCTAGGCGCCTGGCAACCGCAGCAGCGATAACCACGCTTTCATTGTTTGCTGTGTGAAGTCTTTCGAGACGCTCGGCAATGACTCGATTGGTTTCCGCAAACTTGAGTTTCGCATCTGCATCCATGTAGCTCCACCGCAAATAGCCGCTAAGCGGATCGTATGCAGCCAGGGCCTCTAGGACGCACTCTTCCGTTGCCGGGGTTCTTGCACAAACACCATCATGGTTCTCAAAAGTCGCGTTAATCGCGGCCCAATCCTTTCCAAGATGTAACTGGGCGAGCTGGCCCAGAGACACATGGAGATATCCGTAGGTGTTTAACGTGTCGCGGTGCTTTTCTGGTTCTTGCAGCATCATATGCACCGTCCAACCAGGGGCGAGCTCGACCCCCATCATGTCAGGTTTGTAAGCAACAAGTCGTTCGACGACATCCTCAATTAGTCTGCGCTCAAAACTGTCCATTTGACTGAGATGCGCGGAACCAAGGATTAGGAGACGAGCCGAAGAAGGCGCGTTATTCTCGTTGGAGCTCGCCGGCGTGTGCATCGCAGCAAATGCAAGCACGGCCACAATAACGCTCTTCATCAGTCTCACCACATTTCTCCGAGCAGTTAGGACGTTTTTGGCGGACCTCGCCATTTATTCCACGAAGTCTCGACCATCACCCAAGATGGAATCCCGGAGCTGTAGAACTGCCTGTTCCGACAAAACTGCGCGTTCCGTCAGTGAAACACGACGTAGTCAGATCTTATTCAATCGCTCCATCGGGCCCGCTTACAAGTCTAGCGTTTTTGAATTGGGGGTTCGCCAAGTCGGGCCCTAGCTGCGTCTGTCGCTTTAGAGCGCGTCCCCAGATTGATCGCCGGCCTAGCGAGTTGGCCCACGCTATGTATTTTGCATGATCGATCCATGAGTCGAACATTGGCGCCCTGGTCCAATGAAACAACTGGCTGGATTTCGGGGCAGGCTTCTTGAAGGTGGACAAGCGCCGAGGCGACCGGTCCCGGGAAGGTTGAGTTCGATGCCCGTTCCTTCTGGTTGGCAAATACGGCCGTGCCTGAAGTGCACGTGAATAACGCGGCGATCACAGCGATCTGGGATCGAGAGGTATTGGGCCATCTCAAGGTTTTCTCTCCTCAATCCAAACTCCAACGTGACGCACTGTGACGGAATTGTGCAGCGCCTCGCTCTAGATTCGAACGAGGCAATGGCGTCAGATTGAATTTTTGGATTGATCCGAATGGCTTCTCTCTTGGTGAACCAATTCTTCGAAAAATGAACTCCCTTCGCGCCAATAGCCGACAACCCGACTCTGGCGAGCAGACAGCACTAAGCCGGCAGTCTGTTACCTATCCAGGTCCGGACATCGGGGACCGAGGGAAGCATTGCGCAGTGGCATGGGCAAGAAGATGGTTTTTGTAGAAACGAGTTACTGATTTGGTCGCCGTTCATCCGCTCGCGTTTCGTCGCGAGTTACGCCGCTAGGTAAGGCAAGCGAAGGCGTATCCAGCAAGGGTGAAGCTGGTGCATACCAGCTTAGAGCAGCGCGCTGCGGGCTGCGACGGGTCGTTTCTCCAGTCGCGCGATTGACCCAAACGGCATCAAAAGTCCCAGTGGTGGCCATCAAGCCTCGCCACATGACTTCGGGATCATCGAAGAACGCACGTGCGGGATCGGCATAAGATCGTTGTGCGATGTGCTCGGGCAGTTGAGCCGTCACTTCGCTACCATTGGTAATGGTTACAAAGACTGGAGCAATCAAATGTTCGACGGAACGGATCTGACCGTCTTGTTCGCGCGAGAAGCCCCAACCAATTTGAATCGGCTGTCCAGAGCGGATTGCCGCCAAGAGAGCATCTTTCGATCCAGCCAGATCCTCGCCGTCTACTCCATTGCGATAAAGGAGCACCCACCGCGTTGGGCCAGGTTGGTCAGAGCACCACATTGTCTCAACGTTTGCATTGGGGGAGAAACGTCTACCATCGCTGGAGACACCTTCTAGGCCTCCTGTCGTTCCGATTGAACCTCGCCATTCAACAAACGGCTCACGCAAATCGACATTTGCCTGCCCGCGGACAGGCGATTGCGTATGGATTGCGTCCACCTGAGTGAAGACCTCACCTTCCCAAATCGACAAGAAAGCGGCGTCGGCCCAATGAACAAGTTCGCTGGTCCCGTCCCGATCAAAGTCCAATCCCCATCCGATCCGAAGTGGCGCTCCTCTATTGGCCGCATCGATCAATGCATCCTTGGAACCAAGCTTGGGATCACCGTCCAAGTCAGTTGCAAAGAGAGGCTGATCGCAGTCCAGTTCGCTCGCTTGGGCCGCATGGGGGATTGCGAGTTGAGCCGCCGCTATCATCGCCAATAGGGAGTATCTCATTGTCCGCTCCATAATCACAGGCGCCGAGTTGCCTAAGGCTCTCGACAGTTTGAGTGTTAGGCTGCGAACAGCGTATTGACGCCTGTCGCCGGCAGCCAGTCATCACCCCTAGTTCGAGCGCTGGGCAATCCAAGCAATCGTCCACAAGCCGGCAAATCTAGTCGACCAATTGCCCGGCCTGCACACCAAGGGTAGCCGCAAGCCGATCGATAATCTCAATCGACGGGTTGCGCGCTGCTCTCTCAAGATCGCTGATGTAGGTTCGGTGGATGTCGGCCTGATGCGCGAACTCCTCCTGGCTCCATCCTTTTTCAAGGCGAAACTTGCGCAAGTTTGCGGCGAGGCATTGTCGAATATCCACGTCCGCAATTGAGGCGCTTGTAGCCGATCTTCCGTTTCGAGCTGGGCAATTTGAAGGAGTTCGCTTCGAACAATCTCGCGCGACGAAATCGGGGCCTTTTTCCATGTCAGATATGACCGAGCAAGCTCGGTAAGGCTGGCCATCGCAGCTTCTAATACTTTGCCGTCGGTCTTCAGGATGTACGCAAATTGCTGGGCAAGTCCCTCGGCAAAGCTAAACTCGACAAGATCTCGCATTTTGGGCCAGACCGGACCATTGGCGACCGATGGATTTTTCGCGCGATTCCGGATGCGTGTTGTCTGAACTGCCATTCCCGTATCCCAACGACCGCCTTGCCGATATCCCAGAGTTTTCTCCCGTTATTGTGACGCTCGGCACCCGTTTTAGGATGCCCGGGAGATTCGCGTGAAGGCGCGCAATTGGGCGAGGCGCCATCTGGTGCTCAAACATAGAATTAGCGATGGTAAGGGTTTCGCTTGATCTCGGTTTCGGACGGTAGGGTACTGGGCAAGATCACCCGCAATCGTGCGCGATTAGCCGAAGTCAAAGATCATTGGCTAGCTCCGGCCCTTCAACCCCTCACTCAGGAATTGGATCAATCAGGGTCTGCGATCCAGCTGCCATGAAATCCCGCAGGCACACGGACGGGCAAGTGAATGCGTGCCAAAGGTTCATCTCTCATCCGTCTTGCGTTTAGGATTATCAACTCGCTGGTCTTGCTCGACGCATCGTAGACAAAGCTGATCAAATAGCCGTCATCCTCTTCTGTAGCATCAGCGGCAGGAATGAAGCTGGCTTCGCTGCCAGTGCGTCCCTCACCCAACTGATGCGACGATTTCGCGCCGCTAGCCATGTCATATTTGTGATAACCCAGGATCAGCGGAGCACCACGCGTGTCGAACTCTGCAGCATAGCCGTATTTGTGGAATTGACCGACCCGCGCCGGCGGCGTCATCGGAAAATCTACGCCGAGATCGTCAACCTGCTGTTCGGCCACCGAGCCTTTGTGAAGATCGATGGTCCAGCGGTTGAGTTTCGGGACAGGCGGATTGGCCATGCCGACCGATGTGTAGCCGGTGAGCTTTGCGGCGCTGAGAACCACATTGCCCTCGCCATCCTCATAAGCGTTCATGGTGTGGTAAATGTAGCAGGGCTCAATTTCGAACCAGCGCACGTCTTCGTTCGAACCTTGGCGCGGCATCACACCAATCCGCGCGCCGTAGCTCTCATCATAGGACACCGGGATGCCGGACGTTTTGAGTATTTCGAGGTCCCACAGCATGGGCAGATCAAGAAACACAACGAAGTTTTCGGTGATCGCAAAGTCATGCATCATCGTGGCCGCTGGAACTTGGATGATCTCACTTTGGACCAACTGACCATCGGCCGAAGCGCGGTAGTAAGTCAGAAACGGCGGCATAACACCATAGCCGAAGAACAGCATTTCGCCGGTCTTCGGACAGATTTTGGGATGAGCGGTCATATTGCGCGCCAACTTGCCGCCAAAGTCATAGGGACCGACAGTCTCAAGTTGAGAAGTAAGCTCAATCGGAACTTGTGTTTCTTGGAGCGCCAGGATCCTGCCAGCGTGACCGACAATATGTGTGTTAGCCAGCGAGTTGCCGCGAACCATCCGGTTCTCGTTGGTGATCTGATCTACGTCTAACAATGGTGTTTGCACGTACTCATTGCGATACCAATTGGCTTCACCGTCGCTCAGCTCGACGCCGTGAATCATACCTTCACCAAGAAACCAGTCTGCGCTTGCATGAGCTTTGGGGTTGGGGCCGTTGCGAAAATAGCGCCCATTGAGCTCTCTTGGAATTTCCCCCGTTACTCTCAATTGAGTCGCATGGATCGTATCCGGAACAGGCGCAAAATTGCCCGACATCCAGAACGGTATCTCCGCAGACTTGGTCGGCATTTCCGAGGTCCCTCCTTTGCGGCAGCCGTTCGACTGTCTCGCCGCAGCAGCCATCTTGACATAGTCATTTGGTAATTCAAACGATCTTATTAATTCTGGCAGTAGCGCTTGATAGCAGCCGATCTACTTTCCTCCCTGTGCAAAGATGCATGCAAAATGACCTGCCCGCCGGGGCTCGCGCACCACTCACGACGAACTCCCGGAAATGAGCAAGGCATAGAGATGGGAGAGGGAAGATGGCTTGGAGAAGGTCGTTCGATAGAAGCCGTTTGGCTAGTACGTCTGCAATTGGCGCTGTGTTGGCGATGGGCGCTTTGGCGTTTCCCGGCGAGGCAATGGCGCAAGGTAATGAAGCCGAAGCAGCAACCGAGGCTGACGGAAACCTGATTATTGTCACCGCGCGCAAGCAGGAAGAAACTCTTCAGGATGTTCCCGTTGCCGTCTCGGTTGTGAGCAGCGAGACACTCCAGGACTTCCGGATCGACGAGGCAGCAGATCTTGTGAGCCGCGTGCCCGCACTGTCAGTTCAGGTCGGTGGTTCCGGCGCTGGCGCCCAGATTGGTATCCGGGGCATCAACTCGTCCAACATCTCGAACGCTTTCGATTCCGCCGTGGCAATCAATGTCGATGGAATCGCGGTTAGCACTCAACGCATTTTGCAGACCGCGTTCTTTGATCTTCAACAAGTCGAGGTGCTGAAAGGGCCTCAGCCGCTCTTCTTTGGCAAGTCGACGTCAGCAGGTGTGCTGACCTTGCGCAGCGCAAACCCGACTCCTGATTGGGAAGTCGCTGGGAACGTCTCCTACGAGTTCGAAGAACACGGCTATACAATCGGCGGGTATATCTCCGGGCCGCTCACTGACACGCTTGGCGTCCGGCTTGCCGCGGAATACCAAGATATCGAAAAATACGTTCAACTTCAGGACAACACCCCCGCGCGTGACCGGGACAAGGGTCTATCGAACTTCATCGGCCGCTTGACCCTGCAGTTCGAACCGAGTGCCGATTTCGATGCAACCTTGAAGCTGAACTACAACAGCCAGCGGTCGGAAACTCTGAACGGCTTCACAGACATGTTCTGTGGCGGGAATGGTCAGCCGGAAGGATCCTTTCTTGCGGTTTTTGGACTCCTTTTCGCCCCAAACCACGATTGTAATATTCGCGACAATCGGTTCCCTGGTCCAGATGGCTTGGCATCGATCAACGCTGTTCCGACCGGCCTAGGACTGGGCTTGGACAATCGCGATCTCACGCAAGCTTTCAATGATACCGATCTGTTCCTGGGGAGCTTGGAAAGCAACATAGGTATTTCAGACGACCTGACGCTGACACTGCTGACCGGTTATGTCGATATGGACAATGTCTATAACGACACATTCAACACGACCGGTCAGAACGCCGATGGAACCGCTGCGGGTTTTCAGGCACCGTTCCGCAACACCCTCCAGCAGTTCACCCAGGAAGCCCGGCTGGCAAGCACCTTTACTGGTCCGTTCAATTTCCAGTTGGGAGCGTTCTATGAGGACCGAAGCAGTGATTTGATCACCGCTCAGAATGCCTTTCTCCCGTCGGCATTGCTTGGCCCCGACGCAGCAACCGGCTTCACTTACGACTGGTTGGCCGATCGGCCTTTGTCTGCGGAGACATTGTCGTTTTATGTGACTGGTTCGCTTGACCTCTCAGATGCCTGGAACCTGTCGGGTGGGGTGCGTTGGACCGATGAGAGCAAGTCGACGACGATCGCCTTCCCCTATGTTCATTCGTTCATCTCGGGCCCATTGGGTGCAGTTCCTTCCGGGTTCTTCGCCGGTCCAATTGAGTTCAGTGACAGCAATTTCTCGCCAGAGGTTGTGCTGAAATACTCGCCCAATGACGACCTGAACATCTACGCTGCGTTCAAGACCGGCTTCAAATCTGGTGGTGTCGACAACAACACATTGCCGACAGGAACGGTGTTGTTGCTAAACGACCCGGATCCAGCGGTAGCTGGGGCCGCCGCTGATGCCCTGCGGTTTGATTCCGAGACTTCGATTGGAGGCGAGATCGGCATTCGGTCCCAGCTTTCCAACCGCACTGTGACGCTCAACGCGACGGTCTTCTATTATGTTTTCACGGACCAGCAGATCCAGAACTTTGATGTCAATATTTTCAACTTCTCGACCTTCAACGCCGGCGAAACGACCACTCAAGGCATTGATATCGATTGGCGCTGGATCACCCCAGTCGATGGCCTGACGTTAAGTGGCGCAATATCCTATCTCGATGCCGAATTCAGCGACACTTTCGTCTCGGTCAATGGGCTCGACCTGAATGGTCGTGATGCTGCCAGGGCACCGCAATGGTCGGGCAATGTCGCGTTTGACTGGGACATTCCCGTGGGCGACTCTCTGGAACTTGGTCTGAATTCAGTTGTCAGCTTTACCGACGACTACTTCACCACCACGACCAGTCCGACAGCGTTTGATCCTGCCACAAACTTGGGCGATCTGGTGCAGGATGGATTTGTCACGATCGATGGTTCGATATCGATTGGTCATCCCGACGGGGACTGGACGCTCTCGCTGATTGGCACCAATCTGACTGACGAAATCTTCATCAACACGTCGGCCCCACCCCCTTTCGGGGCACCAGGAACCGATGACCGGCTTGTCACATTGAACAGAGGACGGCAGGTATTTGTCGAAGTGGGGTTCAGATTCTGACGGGATTGAACCTCTCGAACTCTCAAGGCGAGCGTCCAGGAGGCGCTCGTCTCCCTCTTTCGATCAGGAATGTACCCCCTTATGCGGACCGAGCTCGAACTGACAACAAAATCGAAATTGCTCAAAGCTGGCATATCGGTCTTTAGTGACCATGGCTTTGCAGGAGGCTCGATCCGGCAAATTGCCGAGCTTGCTGATGCCAACATCGCGGCTGTGACCTATCATTATGGGTCCAAGAAAGAGCTTTGGAAGGCCGTTTTTACGCATCTGCAAAACCGGCTGGTGGAAGCCATTTTCGCCGATCAGGCTAAGTGGCGTGAGATGACCGCTTATGAAAGGGTCCGGAACACGACGCGCAATTACATTCGCTTTTGCGCGACCCATCCTGAACTGCACCGGATCACCCTGTTCGAAACTATCCATGGCGGCGAAATGCTCGAGTGGTTGAACGAGCAGAAACTCGCGCTGTTCTCAAAGAAGTCGATGGAGTGGGTGTCCCTGGCTCAACAGGAAGGCGTGTACTCGCAGGATGTTTCAGCCATCCACATGCATTTCATCACCACTCACGCATCAAACTCGGTCTTCCTGCTCGCCCCTCATATCAAGGCGACCTTCGGAATTGACGTATTTGAAGAAGAGCAGATCGAAAAGTTCACTGATGCAATCATGACCTTGTTCCTGCGGGATCCGGATGCGGACGAAGCCGAAGGCAGTGCTGGAATGATAGCGCTCAATCGGTTCGTCGACGGGAGCCAAGCGACGTCTCGATGACATTCTTCCAATCGATCCAGGCCGCATCCGGCGAGCTCGAAGTTGACGACCCGGCAACCGGAGAGACGATTGCTCGCGTCAAAGCATACAGTCGCGATGAGATTTCCGATATCATCGGCAAGGCTGATGAGGCCCGCCACGAATGGGCAGCTCGGCCGGCCAAGGAACGAAGCTCGATCCTGAAAGCTTGGTTCGATCTGGTCATCGCCAATCAGGCTGAGTTGGCAAGAATCATTACCGCCGAATCTGGCAAGCCGATTGCCGAATCCAAAGTGGAGGTCGCCTATGGAGCGTCCTTTATCGAATGGTTCGCTGAAGAAGCGAAGCGCGCTTACGGCGAGACGATACCTGGCCACGCACCCGGCAAACGGATCATCACCATAAAGCAACCGGTCGGAACGTGTGCCGCGATAACCCCTTGGAACTTCCCAATCGCCATGGTGACGCGCAAGGTAGCGCCGGCGTTGGCTGCCGGTTGCTCGATTGTATTGAAACCAGCTGAAGCGACCCCGCTCTCTGCATTAGCGCTCGAGCAATTGGCGCGAGAAGCGGGTATTCCGCCGGATCTGTTCAGGGTGACGCCGGTGCTTGACCCGTCGTCAACTGGATCGGTCTTTTGCAGCGACAAACGCGTTCGAAAGCTAAGTTTCACTGGCTCAACCGCGGTGGGCAAATTGCTGATGCGGCAAGCCGCTGACAGCGTGATGAAAGTTAGCCTGGAACTCGGAGGCAATGCACCATTTATCGTCTTCGATGACGCAGATCTCGATCTCGCGATTGATGGCGCGATTGCCTGCAAGTTTCGCAATGCTGGCCAGACCTGTGTTTGCGCCAACAGAATCTTGGTCCAGGAAAGCATCGCGGAAGAGTTTACCACGAAACTCACCGCAAAGGTGGCAGCGTTAAAGGTTGCATCAGGTGCGGAAGAAGGGGCCGAGGTTGGCCCGCTCATCAATAAGGCGGGTCACGACAAGGTTGCGAAGTTGGTCGAGGATGCTGTCGCTACCGGCGCGGTGGCAGAGACCGGCGGATCTTCGTCTGACAAAGGGCAGACATTCTTCGAACCAACAGTCTTGACGGGCATCAAGAGCGACATGGCAATCGCCAATCAGGAGATTTTTGGCCCTGTCGCCCCGATCATGACCTTTGCCAGTGAGGACGAGGCGATCCGGATGGCCAATGACACTCCTTATGGTCTGGCTGCCTATCTCTACTCAGATGACCTGGGCCGCGTCTGGCGCGTCATGGAGGCGCTCGAATACGGAATGGTTGGCGTCAATGACGGCGTAGTGTCGACCGAACTCGCTCCGTTTGGCGGGATCAAAGAGTCGGGCCTCGGCCGTGAAGGCTCAAAGCATGGTCTCGATGAATATCTGGAGCTCAAATATGTTTTGATGAGCGGCCTGGCGGGCTGAACATCATGCAAATGTAATCACGAACAGGATCGGAAAGAGGAAGCAATGGCGCAACCGTTCAAAGATCATCCCTACCTTACAGGCCATCATCAACCGATGCGGTTTGAGGCGGTTGCGCCTGATTTGATCGTCGAGGGCGAGCTGCCACAAGACCTCCATGGAGTGTTCTATCGCACCGGCGGGGAACCTCTCTACGATCCGCCGGAGGGCTATCACTGGTTTGACGGTGATGGCATGGTCTACGGATTCTATTTTGAGGACGGTCGGGTTTCGATGCGCAACAAGTGGGTGCGCACTGAAAAGTTTGAGGCAGAGCTTGCGGCTGGACGGCGCCTCTTTGGCGTATTTGGCGATCCCGCCACCTCGGACCCAAGCGTGCAGGGAATGCGCTACAATACGGGCAACACCAACATCATTCTGCACAACGGCAAACTCATGGCCTTAATGGAAGGCTGCCCGGCGATTGAGATGGATCCCCGCAGCCTCGATACTCGCGAATACATGGACTACGGCGGGACGATCAACGGACCGTTCTCGGCGCACCCCACAGTCGATTGGGCGACCGGCGAAATGATGAGCTATGGGTGGATGGTGAATGGCCCCGCTGGCAAGCCTGCAATCCGCTATGAGGTGATCGACAAAGACGGACAGCTTACCAATCAGTTCACGTTCGAAGCGCCTTACATGAGCATGGTCCATACGGTCTTGGTGACCGAGAACTATGTGATTGTTCCCTTCAATCCTCTCGAGGTTAGCTTGGAGCGCGCCATGAAGGGCGGTCCGATGAACGCGTGGGTCCGCGGCAGAAACAGTCGATTTGCGATGTTCCCTCGCCATGGGAGTGAAGCCGACATCCGCTGGCTCGAAATGCCGGGAAGACATATGTTTCATGAGCTCAACGCATGGGAAGAAGACGGCAAGATCATAGCTGACGTTGCCGCAGCAAACGGCACCGCGCTGTTTCCCAACGAAGACGGCTCCCTGAACCAGCATGGTGATGATCCGTTAGAGCTCCGCCGTTGGACAATTGATCTCAGCGGTGCGACCGACGAGATCAAAGAAGAAGTCCTGAATGACAATGACATTCAGTTTCCCCGCCCTGACGACCGCTTGATGACCCGCAAGACCCGTCATGGTTATGCCAATTCAAACCTCAACTCTGTCGATGGCCGGGTTGATGGAATGGACTCGGTCATTCACTTTGATACCGAGAGCGGCAAGGAAGACTTCTATCACTTTGGTGACGGTGCTGGCTGCGGCGAACTTGTCTTTGCTCCGAAGGTTGGCTCGACCGAGGAAGCCGACGGCTACGCCATGACCTTGGTCCACCCAGCGAACTCACATCATACCGAACTGGCCATCTTCCAAGCTTTGGATGTCGCTGCTGGCCCTATTGCTCGGGTCATTGTGCCCTATCGGATTCCCAGTGGCTTCCATTGCAATTACTACAGTGCCGATGGAGAGCTTGGCGAACCGGTTTTTTCGTAGCGCATTGGGAATCGTCATCGCGAACAGTGCTCAGCGCAGTGGAGCGGCTGAAACGATCGCCGTGCAGTGCCCAAGCAAGCTCAAGCCTGCGTTATAAATCTATTTGGGTTGAACTAAGATCTTGCTGGCAAGGTGCTTCACTGAGACCGCCTCAGAGAGTGTCCGCCTTTAGGAATTAAGATCTCGGATGACTTGAGGGCACGTTCGCACAGGGACACGCCTCCGAGCATCTCTGCCATTATTCCTCGGGTAGGAATCGGTTGAGATATTCGTCAGAATAATCCACCTCGAGCTCGACCCAGATCGGCAGGTGGTCCGACATTTCAAAGGTCATGAAGTTATTCGCATATTGTGAGCCAAAGTCGGCATAGGGCTCCTTGCCATAGGCCGTCCGGGCAGCAGCATTGATCGGCTCGTAATGAGCACGATGGTCGTCATCCGAGATACGGTTGACGTAAGACGGATCGTCTGGTGCGTTGGGATCGCGCGCTTGAGCGGGACCGAATACGGCATTGCGCCAGTCGAACACGCCGTGATTGATCAATCTGGTTTTGCGGGTGGCAGCGCCTTTGACGGTGAAGGCGATATGGTCGTAATATTTGTCACCCTTCATATTTGTTGGACCAAATCGGGGCACTTTCATTCCGCTGTCCAAAAGTGCCTGGCCAACCTCGCCTTCCAGACTCTCGATATTCATGTCGCCGAGGAAGACAAAGACCTGGTCTTCCTTCTTCGCGCGCTTGATCAGCGCATCGGTTATCGCGGTAATCTCCTCAGCCCGCATCCCGAGATCATCGCCATAGATGATATGCGTCGAGCACAAGGTGAAGCGGAACCACCCGGCCTGGAATGACGCAAAGAAAGGCGTGCGCGCAATTTGGTTGCCGTCGCTCAGCGTGTCTGAGGGAAAGACGATCTCGCCAATGACGTTGCGAAAGAACACCTTGTTGGTGTTGTAGACGAACCCCATCCGCTCGTAATTGGCGCCCTCATGGTTGCCGACATCGGTGACGAAGTAATCCCAGTTCGGGCCGAGCAAATCCATCAGCCGCTTGAGCGGCCTTAGGTCATCGCGCAGTTCCTGGATGGCGCAGATATCAAAGGCCGAAATGATCTCGGCAATGTAATGGAAACTCTCATCCAGGCGGGGCATACCGCCATCGAAAGCGCGGATATTCCAAGAGCCGATGATGAGGGAGTTCGGCCGCCGATCCTTGGTGATGGCCTGACTGAGGTCGTAGCGCAGCGTCAGAAGGCGACGCGCCACCCATTCGGCTTTGTTGGGATAGGAAGTGTCGTCCTGATATCGCTTCAAGTCGTGATAAAATGGCATAACCTCTTCCCCCGCCTATTCTTCCAGTAAAAATCTATCAGATTATTCGACGTAACTCCATTCCAACTTGGATTGTTACGCCTTTACTCTACCGCTCCGGTAACGGCTTCATAGTTCGAAGCAGTCTTTTGAAGGACCAAACCGGATATCGACGATTGAATTTGACTGTCTTGTGAAAGGCCCAGCACGAGCAAGCCCTTGCCAGTTTCGAGATTTTATGGCACTGGTTGTGCCAATAAATTTTTGGAATGGAATCCTGTAAGTGACCTACACTCTCTATGGCATGGCGGCCTCGCTCTACACCGCCCGCGCGCGTAGCTACATGCGCAATCACGGCGTCCCGTTCAAAGAGGTCAAAGCGGGCAGTCCGGAGTTTCTTGGTGAAATTCTCCCGGTAACGGGTCGCTGGATGATTCCTGTAATCAAGACGCCCGACGGCCAAGTGATCCAGGATGGCGCGGACATTATCGATCATCTCGATGACGCGGGATTCAGCAAGACACCAATCTATCCCGAGGACCCAACCCTTCTCGCTATCGCTCATCTGTTTGAACTGTTCGGACAACAAGGCCTGCTGCGCCCGGCGATGCATTACCGCTGGAATTTCGACGCCGAAAACCTCGCATTTATCCGCGACACATTTCGTGATGTAATCCCAACTGGCACGCCTGAAGAGGGCCAAGAAGCAGCCTTTCTCAACGCCAGTGGTCGGATGCGAAAAGCGACAGTGATGCTCGGCGTCAACGAGCAGACGGCCCCGCTGGTTGAAGAGAGTTACGCCGAGTTTCTCGCCCTGATGAACGCGCATCTCGATACCTATCCCTTCTTGCTAGGCGGGCATGCAACGATCGCCGACTATGGCCTGATCGGGGCTATGTATGCTCACTTGGGGCGCGACCCGAAACCGCTCAATCTGATGCAGACAAAAGCGCCACGCGTGTTCCGTTGGGTCGAACGAATGAATATGGCAGAGCTGTTCGAGGACGAAGCACAGGTCGCCTCGGGCGAGGCGCTGTTCGATGGCAATGCTTTGCCTGAAACACTGCTCGCGCTGATGCGCTTCGTTGCGCGAGAATATCTGCCCGAGATCACTGCGCATGTCGCCTTCGCCAATGATTGGCTCGACCAGAATCCCGAAGTGACCGCTGGCACGTCGAGCAGGGACAAGATCATGCGCGGCCCGATTGGGATGGCGTCGTTCCCATGGCGCGGGGTCGAGATCCAGTCCTGGGTCCTGCCTTACCGGTTCCATCTACTCGGGCGCCTGCATAATGCGGTCGCGCAGCAAGGGCAGGAAGCTCAAGCGGGTATTCGCGAATGCTTTGCTGGGGTTGGCTTGGACAGCCTGCTAGACTTGCGGACCAAGCGGCCTGTCTTGCGGGCTGACAATCACGAGGTTTGGGGTGAGTTGAGCGAGGACTGACGCCACCGGACAGCGGGACTTGGGAGAGAACACGTGAAGCGTATCGGGATTGGTCTGGCGGTGATAGCGCTGCTGTTCGTAGCAGGAGCATTCCTGTTTCAGAAACAGATCGGCATGGGCCTGTTTGAGCGCGCCGCGCAGCAGCTGGTCGGGCGCAACAGCCTTGAAGGACTGGAGGATGGCCTGCATGTCGGCCTGTGCGGAACCGGCTCGCCCATGCCCAATCTCGATCGCGCCGGTCCCTGCAATGTGATCGTTGCGGGAGAGCAGGTCTTCATTGTCGACATTGGTGACGGAGCCAATGAAGTGCTCAATATCATGGGCTTCAATCCGGCCTTTTTCGACGGGCTGCTGCTGACCCATTTCCACTCCGACCATATCGACGGCATGGGCCCGCTGATGCTGTTCCATTGGACCCGGGGCAACAGCGCCGCGCCCTTCTCAGTCTATGGCCCTACCGGGGTGGAAAGGGTGATCGAGGGCTTCAACGCTGCCTATGCCACTGATGACACCTATCGCATTGCGCATCACGGCGAAGAAGTGGTCCCGTCGAGCGGCGGCGGCGCTACGCCGATCCCGTTCGAGATGAGCGCCGATCAAGTCACCGTGCTGGAGCAAGACGGGCTCACCATCACCGCCTTCAACGTCGACCATCAGCCGATCCAACCCGCGGTCGGCTATCGCTTCGATTACAAGGGCCGCTCGGTCTGCATCAGCGGCGACACCGCCAAATCGCCCAAGCTCGAAGCGGCCTGCCAAGGCGTTGACGTGCTGGTGCATGATGCTTTGCAGCCAGTGATGGTCGAAGAAATGCGCAAGGCGATGGAAGCGCGCGGCAACACGCTAGCGGCCAAGATCTTCCACGACATTCAGGACTATCACGCCTCGCCAGAACAGGCCGCCGAAAGCGCGCAGACCGCTGGCGCGAGGAAACTGGTGCTGTCGCATCTGGTTCCGCCTTTGCCGTTGGAATATCTCTATCCGGCCTTTCTTGGCGACGCCGAAAGCCGGTTTGATGGCGAAATCATCGTCGGCGAAGACGGCATGCTGTTCTCGCTTCCACCTGACAGCGATACTATCGAGCAAACCAATCTGATGTAGGGGATCAGCCAATGTACACACTCCATGGCGCGCTCGGTTCGCCCTATTCGATGAAGATGCGCGCGCTGCTGCGCTACCGCCGGATTACCCACGTGTGGTCGCACGGACCCGAAGCCAATGCGGCAAGAGCCAAGCTCGGCGCGCCGGTAATCCCGGTGCTCGAATATCCCGACGGGACGCTCGCCTATGACTCCACGCCCTTGGTGTATGATCTTGAGCAGCGGCATGAGGGGCGCTCGGTGATTCCGGATGATGCGGCCACGGCCTTCATTGCGCATCTGCTGGAGGACTTCGGCGATGAGTGGCTGACCAAGGCGATGTTCGGATATCGCTGGTTGGAAGAGGTCGACCAGCTGCAGATGAGCCGTTGGCTCGCCTTCGATGCCTTCAAGGGCAGTGGATTGGAACAGATCACCAATTTCTCCGATGCCTTCCGCGAACGGCAAGTCGGGCGGATGGGCCTGGTCGGCTGCACGCGCGAGAACTTTGCCTTGATCGAGACCTCGACCCGTCGGGTGCTGCAGGCGTTGGAGGACCACGTCGTCAACCAGCATTTCCTGTTCGGCACGCGGCCGTCATTGGCCGAGCTCGGGCTCTATGCGCAGATCTCGCAATTGGGTGTCGACCCGACCGCGCAAGCGATGATGCGGGCTGACTTCCCCTACACCTTCCGATGGCTGTTCCATATCGACGACATGTCCGGGATTGAAGGCGAATGGGACGCTGCTGATGCCGAGTTCAGCCCGGTGGTGGGAGCGCTGCTATCGGAAGCCGGGAAGGTCTATGTCCCCTTCTTGCTGGCCAATGCTGCGGCGGCCGAAGCGGGCGAGGAGAGCTTCGAAATCGAAGTCGATGGCCTCCCTTACACTCAGGGTGTGTTCAAGTATCAGCTGAAATGTCTGCGCGACCTCCGCAATCGTTACGCCGGACTGTCCGGTGATGCGAAGGCGAAGATCGATCCGCTGCTGGAGACCCATAAATGCAAGGAATTCCTGACATGAGATTTGCTGCCCCCCTCAGCACCCTCGCCGCAATCTTGGCTGTCACAGCCACACCCGCGATGGCGACCACTTACGAAGAGGCCATGACCCAGTTCGAAGAACGCTTCGCCAAGGCCGATGCCAACAAGGATGGCAAGCTGACCAAGCAAGAAGCCAAGGATGGCGGCATGAGCCGTCTTTCCAGGTTCTTTGGGCGGGTCGACAGCGATGGCGACGGCTTTGTCACCAAGGCTCAGCTCAAAGCACGGATCGCTGAGCGCTACGACAAGTAAGGCGCTTGATCAGTTGAATTCGGGTGGTGGGCTTGCTGTGTCGACCACCCGAAAGCCGATATGGTCGGTCCCCAGATCGACTTCCTGATATTGCCGTGCTGCCGGGCGATAACGCGCGCAATAATTGGCCGCGCAGAGGAAAGATCCTCCCTTGATCGTGCGCACCGGAGCGCCTGGCCGCGGCTCGCTGGCGGTCCATTCCCAGACATTGCCGATCATGTCGTGGAGGCCAAAAGCATTGGCTTCAAAGCACCCGACGGGTGCCCGCGACAGAAAGCCATCCTCCCCAGTGTCCCGGCGCGGGAACACACCCTGGTAGAAGTTTGCGAGCGGCGTTCCATCCACAGCCTTGGGCTCAGGAAGAACGGGCGCTCCAGCCCGGGCGGCATATTCCCATTGCGCTTCGCTCGGCAGCGCCATCCCTGCCCATTCGGCATAGGCTAGCGCATCGCCATAGGTAACCTGAACGACAGGGTCATTCTCACGGCCTTCGATCGAACTCCCCGGGCCATTGGGCTGACGCCATTGCGCTCCAACCTGCCATGCCCACCAATTAGGGTTGTCGTCGGTCGGGACGCGGAACACAGCGGAGCCAGGCTCGAGCATCTCAGGCGGAGCCCCAGGCAAGGCCGGCGGATCACGCTCAGCCTCGGTTAAATAGCCGGTCGCGGCGACGAACTTGGCAAACTGGGCATTGGTGACCTCGGTCGAGGCGATCCAAAAGCCATCGAGGGAAACTTCGCGCGGCGGACCTTCCTCGGGGTAGAGCGGGTCTTCGCCGAGCGTGAAACTGCCGCCCTCGATCCAGACCATCGCGGGCTTTGCCGGGCTGTCGCAGCTGATCGTAGCGGGGGCTAGATCGGATTCGGTCTCGGAACATGCACCCAAAGCCAGCCCCGCCAGCAGGGTCACGCTCCAGCGCATCAAGCGTCTTTCTCGGCGCGCAAGACGATATCGCTGACCACTTCCTTGATCGCTGCGACGGTGTCCTTTTGCGATAACTCTTCGTCCTGACGCAGCAAGCGCCAGCTGTCGAAGCTGGTTGCAATCAGGATGCTGCGCCCAATCCTGGTATTGGTTTTGATCGGGTCAGGCAGAATGGCATCGAGCATGCGCTTCTCCCCCTGATAATGCCGCCGATAATTCTCGCGCAGGAACTTGGATTTCTTGCGGGCCGGCTGGGTGGCCAGACGGAAGGGCGCGATCGCTTCGTACAATTGCGCGCGCCGTTCGATCAGCTCGAACAATTGGCCCTGGCACTGGTCCGATTTGTAAGGCGCCTCCATCACAGGCTGGAACGCACCGACCACGATCTCGTCAATCTCGCGAAAGATCGAATCCTTGTCGTCGAAATGGCGGAAGACCGAGCGCAGGCCAACCCCGGCATGTTTGGCAACCGCAGCTGCGCTGGGATTGGGATCACCCGCGGCGATCAAATCGCTCATCGCAGCGATGATCTTGCGGCGACTGGCAGCACTGCGCGCGCGCCGACCATCGGTGGAGGCCGGCTCCGCCGCCATCGCGCGTTTGATCACTTGTGCTGCTTTGCTCATCGATGCCCGTTCTAGTCGTTCTGCCGTCGTCTAGCCATTGCAACGTCGCCTGATTTCCGCAGCAACCAGCCACAGCCGATCCTGCCCCCAGATGCACAGATCTTCCTCACCGGCGCCACTGAGCCGGTAGCTGGGTACGCCCCACAGTCCGAGCTGTTCGGTCATTTCGAGCTGATTGCGCGCGGTTACCTCTTTCCATTCATCGCTGCCGAGGTGCGTCTGCGCTTCGTTCCAATCGAGCCCGGCCTGCTCAACCGCCTGGCGCAATCCAGCCTTACGGTGAAGGCCCACGCCCTCAGCGAAAGCCAGCCGCAGACCCGCCGACAACAGTTCGATATCCTTGCCCTGCTCGCGCGCCCAGGGAAGCAACGAGTAAAGCGCGCGGGTGGGATCGCCGATTGGAGTCATCACCGGACCAAACCCGACGCCGAGATGCTCGGCTTCTCGCTTGGTGTCGAACATGATGTAATGCGCCTTTTCGCGCGTGGCGGGAACGCCGCGCATGATCATCGGCAAGACCGGCTTGTGGTTGAGCTTGATCCCGCATTCGCGCGCCATCGCAATCGTGCGGTCATAGATGATCGCGGTGTAGGGCGAGTTGAGCGAAGGGTAGAAGTCGAGCGTCAGCTCGCTCGCATCCACGCCGGCAACATCAATCCCCGGCCGCGGGCAGATGAAGGGCAGCGACGGATCCTTGCAGGCCCCCAGATCACGCAGCCATTGTTCGAGATAGAACAGCCGATCGACCCCCCAAAACCACTCGCCACCGTAATGGAACATCGCCCCAGAATAATGGCCCAGCTCAGCCAGCCGCGCGCTACCCGCATCAAGCTCCGCCTCGCTGGCGGGCTGATCGTCCTTGGTGTTGAGCTCGGTCGGGCGGGTCAGCCCATAATGCGGCGCGATCAGCTCGGCATCGCGCTTGGCCCAGGCATCGAGCTTTTCCAGTTCAGGCTGGTTCTTCCCTCCGCTGGCGCGGATCCTATGAGTGACCAGCTCGATATCATAGCGCTCGGCAAATTGCTCGAGCACTTGCCCGGCGAGATGCGAATAGGGGTCATCATGCTGATGGAAATATTCCACCCGATGGGGTTCGCCCGCTTTGAGCCTAGCCG
Source organism: Erythrobacter sp. (assembly GCA_965229665.1). Classification (GTDB taxonomy): domain Bacteria; phylum Pseudomonadota; class Alphaproteobacteria; order Sphingomonadales; family Sphingomonadaceae; genus Erythrobacter. The sequence continues at coordinate 871,312 of OZ245896.1, forward strand.
CTTCAACCTTGGCCCGACTCTTGGAGCGCGCCTCCCGGGTGGTGAAGCTGTCCACCCAGCGGCGCAGGAGATGGCGCAGCCAGAACGGCGGATCGGTCATCATCCGGGAGTTGGGATTGCTGGCCGGTTCCGGTTGCAGGCTCATGCTTGGTTGCCTCACTTCTCGAACCGACCAATCACCAGCAGACCAATTGCGCCGAGCAACACGAAGATCGCCGCGACGATCAACCGCATCTGCGCGAAGGAAATGAATGGCCGGATGATCATCACCTCGGTGTGATCGAGTGAGAGGAATTTGTCGCCGCTGCCAGCCTGCATGGCGGGGTCAAGCACCATGTCGATCATGTCGCGCAGCGAGCGATAGCGCACCACCGCTACCCGATCGACCTCCGCCCCGTAATCGCCCAGCATAAGGCCAGCGCGTGATCCAACAAACACCGGATAGCCGCCGCGCTTGAAGATCAGCGGCATCACCATGCTGGCATAGCGCTGGTCGGCCGCTTCGGCCTCTTTGCCTTGCTTGAGCTGCTCGAGGTTGACGGCGTAGAACTCCTTGCCGTCATCGCGCGGGATCATATCGACCATATTGCGGACAAAGCTGCCTTCGCCTTCCAAAGCCGGATCGTCACGCGAGACGCCGTAGGCTTCCTCCATCTGGCTCAGCAATTGCTCCCCCTCAGCCTCGCTGATCGGATCACCATTGCCGCCATGCCAGACCCAGAACAGGGCGTAGATCAACGCCAGTGCGCCAAGCCAGATCCATTTCGCTTTGGTCATTCCAAGCTCCTCAGTTCGGCCAATAAATGTACTCGTCACCCTCTTCAAAGCCCTGCAGCGGGGTTTTGTCGATCAGGATCGGATTGTCGGTGACGGGCGGATAGAGCATCGGTGTCCGCCCCTCTTGATGAGCATCCAGCAGAGCCCTGAGCTCTGCCAATTTGGCGAGATTGCTGGCGGCCAGATTATTCTGCTCTGTCGGGTCATTGGCCAGATCAAACAGCCAGGCGCGATCCTGCCGACCGTTGACCTGCAGCTTCCAGTCGCCCGCACGCACGACCTGGTAATGCCCACTCTGCCAGTAGATCGCATCGTCGGGACGTCGAACCTCGCCCTCTCCCGTAGCGATGGGGAGGAGGTTCACACCGTCGATAATCACACCTTCGGGTAGCGGCGCGCTCGCTGCCGCAGCCAAGGTTGGCATGACATCGATATGGGCCACCGGCGTGTCTGATGTCGTCCCCGCTGCAATCCGGCGAGGCCATTTGACAAACATCGGGACTCTGATGCCGCCTTCGAAGAGCGTGATCTTCCAGCCGCGATAGGGGGCGTTGACCTCCGGCAGTCCAAGGTAACCGGCCCCGCCATTGTCGCTGGAAAAGACCACGATCGTATTGTCGGCCAGCCCTTCCTCCTCAAGCTTCTGCATGATCCGGCCGACGCTGCGATCGAGCGAGCGCACCATCGCGGCATAGACCCGCAAACGATGCGGCGTGATATCGCCGACCGCCTCATAATCCTCACGGGTTGCCTGCAGCGGCGTGTGCACTCCCCAATGCGCCAGATAGAGGAAGAACGGCCGGTTGCGGTTGGCCTCGATCACCTTGAGCGATTCATCGGTCCAGTAATCGGTAAGATAGCCGCCCGGCTCGAACCGCTCGCCGCCATTGAAGCTCGCAGAATAGCGCATCGCCGCCCATAAAAAGTGATCGATCGGATCGAAATCGAGCTTGGCATTGACCACCTCGGGATGGTCCTCCGGCAGGAATAACCCGCTGTCCATCAGTAGGCTCTCGTCAAAGCCTTGGTCATTAGGGGCAAACCCCTGCGAACGCCCCAAGTGCCACTTGCCGATATGGACAGTGTGATAGCCGCGCTGCTGCAGCATTTCGGCGATGGTCACTTCGCTCGATGGGAGGCCCTGCTCCTCGTAAGGCATCTTGGTCGCTGCCAGTTCGGAGTCGTAGAAACCTGGCGGAGAGTTTTTGACAATCTGCTCGCGAACTACGCTGATCGCGGGAGCCATTCCTTCGGGAGTGGGAGTGAACTCGAATCCAGTCCGTGTCGGATAGCGCCCGGTCATCAACATCGCGCGAGAGGGCGCGCATGTGCCGGTCCCCGCATAGGCCTGCGTGAACAGCGCACCATCGGCAGCCAATTTGTCGATATTGGGTGTCGGAACCCGGCCACCGGCAACACCCCCGCCAAAGGTCGAGATGTCATTGATGCCGAGATCGTCGGCCAGGATGAAGACAATGTTGGGTGGCTGCTCGCTCGGCTCCGGCGGAGCCTCTGCTGGGCCTTCCTGCCAAGCGATCGCGCGGTTCTCGCCAACCTCAAGCTCAGCCTGGTGGCTGATATAGGCCAGTAACAGCGCACCGCGATTGAGGTAACCGACCACACCAAGCGCAACGGCAAACACCGCACAGCCGAGGACGATTGTGTGCCAGCGCTTCATACCCCAGAGCTCCTCCCGATCGCGATCCAACTATTGGCATATATAGTGCCGATAGTAGAGTCAATCGGAGAGCACGGGAGCTGGTCAGGTCAGAGGCGGTATTCGCCCTTGTTCAGCTTCTCGGCGTGACCCGCTTCGAACGGGACAAAGCTCTTGCCCCCCGGCTCCAGGAACCACAGCGGATCGCTCACCTGATCAAGATCGAACCCTTCCTTGACCAGATCGACCTTGCGGAATTTGAAGGTGCCGGTGGTCTCGGCCTCGGGCTGAATCCGCACGAACAGCGGCACGGCATAGGGCGGCAATTGCTCGGACAGATGCTCTGCCAGCCCCTCCATCGCGAAATCATCGCTGACGGTCATCGCGACCATGCCGGCGCGCCCTTCGGCCTGAGGCACTTCAACCCCGAAGACATTCGCGAGCTCCACCCCGGGATAGGTCGAGACGACATCGGACACCTCATTGGTCGCGACATTCTCACCCTTCCAGCGGAAGGTGTCGCCAATCCGGTCGATGAAATAGATGTAGTCGGCGGCATCACGGCGGATCAAATCACCGGTGCGGAACCACCGGTCACCCTCCTCAAACACATTGGTGAGGATCTTGGCTTCGGTTGCTTTCTTGTCGTGATAGCCGCCAAAGTCCTCGCGGCTGCTGGTGCCGATCCGCCCGAGCACTTCACCCGGCTCATCCACTCCGGCACGCACACAAAACCCGTCGGGACCGCGCACCGGCTGCTCTTCGACGATGTCGAATTTGACGATCGCTGTGCCCATTCTTTTGCCGGCCCATTCGGGCAATTGCCCGATCGCGCCAATCGTCCCGTCGAGGTTGAAGAACGAGACGTTGCCTTCGGTCGAGCCGTAGAATTCGCGCATCTGGCCGACATCGAAGCGCTCGACGAACGGCTTCCACACCTCACCCCGCAGGCCGTTGCCAAAGCCCAGCTCGAGATTGTGCGCGCGCTGCTTGGGGTGATCTTCGGCATTGATCAGATAGCGGCACAGCTCGCCAATATAGACGAACTTGTTGGCGTTGTGATCGGCCACATCGTCCCAGAAGCCCGAGACCGACAGCTTGCGCCGCAGGATCAGCGTAGCGCCATAGGTCAGCGGCCCAGCCAGCCCCATGCAGCCGCCGGTCATGTGGTAGAGCGGCAGGACATTGTAGACCCGATCATTCTCATTGATCTGGGCCAGGAACTTGGAGGCCCGCGCGGTCATCCGCACCCGCATGTGAGTGATCTTGGCCGCCTTGGGCAGGCCGGTCGTGCCCGACGTGTAGATGAACAGCGCGCTGTCCCCGCCGCGAATATCGGCTCGGATCGCGGGATCGGGCCGCGTGTCAGACTGCGCCGCCAGCGCCGCTTCAAAATCATCGCCTGCTTTGGCATCGAAGTCCCACAGCCTTGGAGCATTGCTCAGCTCAGGCAGAACCGCCTTGACCCGTTCAGCCTGCACGCCCGAGGCGATGATCGCGTGGCTATCAACGATCGAAATGCAGTGTTGAAGGCCGGTGCCTTCGAGATTCGTGTTGATCAGCGCGGTGATCACTCCGACCTTGGCTAGGCCGAACCAGACCGCGGGAAAATCCGGGCTGTTCTCCAGCACCATGGCCACGGTATCGCCCGGCTTGAGTCCCTGCGACAAAGCCCAATGCGCAACCCGATTGGCCCGCGCATCAAACTCGGCATAGGTCAGATCTTCGCCTTCGAACACGAAAGCAGCCTTGTCTGGATAGCGATCGACGGTGGCTTCGAAGTCATCCGCGATGGTTTCGGTGGAATCGGGCTGAAGGTCCTTCACCTGTTTGAGGATGCCCGCCAATCGAGCCCCGAACACTGCGTTGCGCCACAACCCACTCAACATGACTGCCACCTACTCACCAATTGTTTTCCCCTCCGTCGCGAAGCCTAAATGAACCGGCGCTGGACCGCCAGAGAAACCGGCAGGGTCGATGCCGATTTTTGAGCGGCGTTTGGCAGACGAGGTTCAGCGTTCGGCCTCGTTTTGCTCAAGTACCGCTCTGGTTCGATAGGATTAAAAACATTTAATTACAGAGGCTTTGACTCCATTTGTGCGGGCTGGCAGCCATAGCGACCAAGATATTGGAGGTCGCATTCCATGCTGCGTACAACATTGCTCGCGAGCGCTTCGCTCGCGACGATAGTCGCTGCCTGTCAGGTGAGCGCACAATCGAGCACCAAGAGTTATAGCTATGACGCTTTGGGGCGGTTGACCCAGGTCGAGGTCGCGGGCGGCTCCTCAGATGGAGAAGTTCGGGACTATGCCTATGACGATGCCAGCAACCGCACCCAGGTAACGGCCAGCTCGGGTGGGCCGAGCCCCACCCCGACACCGACACCGACACCAACACCAGCGCCTTCGCTTAGCGTGAGAAATTCCTCGGTGTCTGAAGGCGGAACGGCCAGCTTCACCGTGTCTCTGAGCGCAGCGGGCAGTTCGACCATCACAACGCAATACGCCACCTCCTCCGCAGGCAGTGCCAGCTCAGACGACTTCTCGGCGCGCTCTGGAACACTGACTTTCTACGTGGGGCAAACCTCCAAGACGATCGGCGTTCCGACGATCGAGGACAGCGCGGTTGAAGCCGACGAGACCTTCTATTTCGATCTTTCGAACCCCAGCGGAGCAACCATCGCCGATAGCCGGGGAGTGGGAACGATCGTCAATGATGACAGTGCGCCCTCAACAATTCAGATCACCGACGACAATCTGAATGTCCTATCAGCGCATCAGGCGACCTATTTCTGCTTCCAGTATCAGATCTACAACTACCTCGTTGAGTATTGCGCCCTGAACGGGAGCAACGTGCAAGTCTACAACTTGCACTCAACGCCGCAGCTTGATCCCGGTTACAGCATGCCAGCCGCGAAGCGCTTGGAAGTTACCTCCTCAGCCTATGGAACGGGAGTCTCCCCATGATGAAGCAACTGGCACTTGTTGTCGGCTCATTTGCTGCGCTCGGAATGATATCACCAACCGCACCCCTGCCATCGCTGGCTCAGGCGGACGTAAGAGAGCCGGTTTGTATGGCTGGCGTCGCGAATGACACCGGGCAAAGTTTCACAATCATTGTGCACTCTGACCGTGCCTCCGCCCTTCGGTCCAGAGGCTTTGTCGTGGAGCCGTGCGAAGGGAAAGACGCGGAGATCGCCGCCTATCGGTCCGAGGTCTGCGCATTGGCGCGGTCGACGCCCGAACAGGTCAAGCAAGGTCTCATCGCGAACTATGGAATTGGGCCGGACGAAATGTGTCAGCTGGCTCGGGAGATTGGCTCATGAGGCAAAGAAGTTTCGTCGCCATGGCACTGGTGTCAACAGCAATGGTTTTCGTCCCTGTCCAAAATGTGTCCGCTGAAAATGTCCCCGACGCTGCCCCTCCACCGGAACAAGACACAACATCGGCAACAGGCGTAAGCCTTGTAACCGGTGGCTACTCGACCAGCGCCAATGACCTATCCATTGGGCAAGGCGAGTTTCCAAACTCGCTGACGCTGACCCGCGAGTACTCCAGCAGTTTGAATAAGCTCCATGGCTTCTGGACTGATGGCATCCAAGGATGGGGCTGGTCGACCAATTTGTCGATGTACATTACCATAGGTGAGCTTGGGGCAGGGGACTACGTCGATGATGAACCAGTGCCAACCAATCAGAGGTATCCCTGGCGCTATGGTGTGTCGGTCGGAACCGGGTCTCTTGCGTCCTTTGTAGAGCAGGACCCAATTTCAGACCCTATCATTGGTCCAAACTACGAAGGGCCCTTCAGTACATGGGACAATGTAACCCCCGGACAGTTTGGGAGGGTCGGCGACGACCTTGTCTATGTCAGCGAGGATGGCATCCGCCACCTCTTTGAGGGCGGCTCACGACAGACATTTCGCGATAACGATCCGACGTTTCGAACACGGCTAGAGGCCCCTGACGGTACCATACTCCTTTTTCATGGAGATCGTGGCAAGAAGGCTGTGACGAGCAATCGTGGCTTGGCGATCCTGTTTGAGTTCGCATCTGACGGGTTCACTTGGACCAAGGCCTGCGCGGTGAACCTCGCAATAGACTACGCAACGGGCACATCCAATTGCCCCTCCAAAGTGCCGAGTGTCACCTATCAGCACGCTCCCTATTCGCCAACAGTGGGTACGAGCTTGTTCACTAGCGCTACCAATCAGCTTGGTCAGACGACAACCTATGAATACACCTCTGAGGGCCAGCTCGACTGCATAAAGGCTCCAGGTCAGGCGGCTTGTCAGGTCAGGAACTACTATTCCAACTGCCTGCCCATTCCCAATCAACCGGCAGACTTCTCGATGAACGCCGGACAGCAGGTCTATCGCCAAGACCTGATTACTGGCGAAACAATCCGATATGACTTCGACATGGAGCGCTATTGCCCGCTTCGTCCGCCTGGGCTCGGGTTCGGCTATTCAGCGCCCTACTCCGACGATGTGACAATGACGTATTCGGATGGATCGACCAAAACCGTTCGCGCAACTTATGACGGCATTCCGCTGAAAATCACTGACGAGTTGGGCCGTGTGACCGATATGGTCCATGGCCACTACAACCTCCAGAACAGGCCAACGCGACTGATTGAGGTCGAGGCTCCGGAAGGCAACAAATGGAAGTATCAGTATTCTGGCACTCAGATCAGCAAGACGACCATTGTGTCGAAGGATGGCAGCAGCCAGCAGGTTTGGGAAACCGAGTTTGGGCCGTGCAAGCAGCCTTCTGCCAAGATCGATGCCAATGGCAACCGAACGGAGATGGTCTATGACACGACCCATTGCGGTATTCTCAAGAAGACGCTCCCTGCTGACGACAACGGCTTTCGGCCAGAGACACGCTACGCATGGGGGCAAAAATACGCTTGGCTGAAGAACTCGGGCAACGGATACAGCCGCGCCAACGACCCAGTCTGGGTACTCTTGTCCGAGGAATATTGTCGCACCAGCGCGGCGGATGCGAACGGAAACTGCGCCGCGGGCTCTGCCGACAAAGTTGTCACCACTTATGAGTATCAAGCGGGCAGCGCATCGAAGGGGAGCAATGTCTTTCAAATCGGCTTGGCCGTGACTGCTGACGGTCAGACGCTGAGAACTTGTTACGGCCTAGATTACTTCGGAAGGCAGATCTCCGAAACCCAGCCCAAGGCTGGCCTGACGAGCTGTCAGTGAGGGAGGGTCGGGCCATGAAGCAGCTTCTCTCCACCCTCTCACTCGCAGGCATCGCTCTCGTCGGAGCACTCATCCCAACGCTTGCATCGGCTCAAAGCGCGCCTTCGGAGTACACCTCGGCTACGCGGTATGATGCGATGGGCCGGGTGGTCGGGACGATCGCGCCGGATCCCGATGGCTCGGGACCGCTCACATATCCCGCCACCCGCACGACTTATGATGCCCGCGGCAATGCCACCAAGGTTGAGACTGGCGAGCTGCGGAACTGGAAGAACGACAATATTCTCCCGGCCAATTGGGGAACCGATTTCAGCGCTCACACCTCGGTCGAGACCACCTATGACGCGATGAACCGCAAGCTGACCGAAAGTGTGAACGGTTCAGACGGCATAGCGGTCAGTCTCACGCAATTTTCCTACGACAATCGTGGGAGGCTTGAATGCAGCGCGGTGCGGATGAACCCCGCGCGCTTCGATAACCTGCCCAACAGCGCCTGCACCCTCGGAGTGGAAGGGCCAAACGGTCCGGACCGCATCACGAAGACGATCTATGACGCCGCCGGGCAGTTGCTGCAGACCCGCAAGGCGGTCGGCACGCCGATCGAGATTGCCGATGTCACCTATACCTACACCGACAACGGTCAGATCGAAGATATCACCGATGCCAATGGTAACCGCGCACAACTGCGTTACGACGGGTTTGATCGCCAGAACCGCTGGGTATTCCCCTCCAAGACCGTCGCCGGCGCTCTCAATGAGAGCGATTACGAAGCCTACACCTATGACGCCAACGGCAACCGGTTGAGCCTTCGCAAGCGCGACGGGAGCACGATCACTTACCTCTACGATGATCTGGGTCGAATGACGGACAAGATCATTCCCAACCGTGGGAATCTGTCTTCGGTGTATGAGCGCAATGTCTACTACACTTATGATCTGCGTGGCCTGCAGACCTCGGCTCGCTTCGACAGCGAAACCGGCCAAGGGATCCTCAATTCCTATGACGGCTTTGGCCGCATGCTGAGCGAGACCAGCACGATCGATGGCTACAACCTGACGATCAGCTCGCAATATGACGCCAATGACAATCGCACCCGGGTGACCCACAACGATGGCCTCTACTTCTCTTACGAATATGACAGCCTCAACCGGTTGAGCGCGATCAAGGATCAATGGGGCAACGCGTTGGTCACGCCCAGCTTCAACACCCGCGGGCTGCTCACCCATGTAGCGCGGCCCAGTACCGTCCAAGACAGCACGTTCAGCTATGACACCAGCAACCGTCTGAGCGGTATCAGCATCGCCAATGGCTCGTCCGCCGCCGATGTCAGCTGGGGCTTTACCCGCAACGCAGCCTCGCAGATCCTGACTGAGAGCCAGGATAACGACAGCTACAGCTGGGATCGCCACGTCGATGCTAGTCCCAGCTTCACCGTTAACGGGCTCAACCAATACACCAGCATAGGGTCGAATGCGTTTTGCTATGACGCCAATGGCAATCTCACCGCCGATGGCACCCACGTCTATCTCTATGATGTAGAGAACCGCCTGGTTCAGAGGCGGGTGCAAGGCACCGGCAACAGCAATTGCGACAGCCTGTCTTACTCCGGCTCAATCGTGGCAGAGCTGCGCTATGATCCGCTGGGGCGGCTCTATCGCCTGCGCGATTACCCAGGCGGCACTGCCATCAAGCGCTTGGTCCATGACGGCAATGCGCTGGTCATGGAGTACAACTCGACCGCGTCAGAAATCCAGCAGCGCTATGTCCATGGCTCCAACCTCGAAGCCGATGACCCGCTGGTTCTGTACCGGAACTCCAACACCGCGCTGTCCGATGCGCGCTATCTGTTCGCGGATCCGCGCGGCTCAATCGTGCTGGTCGCCAACAGTTCTGGCGGCACGATCGCGATCAACTCCTATGATGAATACGGCATCCCCGATGCTGCCAGCGGGTTCAACATCAACACCAAGGGGCGGTTCCGCTACACCGGCCAGCTGTGGCTGCCCGAGCTGGGCATGTATTACTACAAGGCGCGGATCTACTCGCCCTCCCTCGGCCGGTTCATGCAGACCGACCCGATTGGCTACGAGGACCAGTTCAACCTCTACGCCTATGTCGGAAATGATCCGATCAACGCAGTGGATCCGAGTGGGGAGTGTGGATCCAAGATCAATGGAAACTCTAACCCATTCTGCAAGAGCACGGGTGGTATTGCCACCGGTTTGGCAAGTATCGCGCAGGGCAGGCAAATTGCGTTAGCGCAGCAAAGCGAAGTTCTATCATCGGGAGAACGCGGGGCGCCTGGGCGCGGTCTTAGCTTAAATGATAAGCCGAAGAGAAAGCCACCCGCTAAGCTTAGGAAAGAATGGGAAGAGATACATGGTAGGAGCTGGCCGAAAGACCCAGATACCGGACGAAACCAGGACGCACATCATAAAGTGCCACTGGCCGATGAGGGAGAAGACCATGGAAGAAATGTCGAGCCAAAAACAAGGCGTGAACACATCGATCATCACAGGCGAAACGGTGATTTCAAGCGCTGGGGCGCGAGAAGCAGGGGCACACGACTTGGAGCAATTGTAAGCATTGGCGGTTCGGTTGTTTGGGGATTATACTTTTTTCAATGCAAGATGGGTGCAACCGCTGCTTGCGACTCGCTAAGGCGAGAATATCCGAACTCAGAAATCTAGAATGCAAGAGGTTAGCAAGGAACGAACCTTAATGGTCGATAAGACGATGGACCCAGTCACCCAAGAGGCACTTGATTACATCGCTTCGTTCAATTGGGTCAATGCAATAGAGAGCTTTGATATTGCTTACCTTATCGACGGGGTGATCGCACTTGTGCGTGTGAAAATCTCTTCGGAACTTGCGGCGGTTGACCGTTGCCTTTGGGTGGTCGCTGGCGACCTACCCTCGGCATACTTCGTCCAAGACAATGCGCATACGCCGAACGCAGCCCTCAGCATTTATTGCGAGTTAATGGCAGATTGGATTGGGGCCGTTCGAAATGGATCTGACCTGTCTGAAGTCTATCCTGTGGAGGCGTCCCCGACAATTGAGAATGCAGAGGCTCTAGAAACGAGGATTAGATTTATTCGTTCAAGGGTCATCGCTGAGCTAGAAAAGTAGCAGCTTCGATCTGGCTCGCCCACGGCTAATGCAATACGTTGCCTTTTGCTATGACGGCGCCCTGCCGTCCCTGACGCTTCGCTGCTTGAGTGCATGGTTATCGCCTCACCGCCCCACTATTTGCGCCCACCCCCACAAAAAAGAACCGCGGAGATTGCTCCCCGCGGCCCTTGCATAACTCAGGATCAAACCCGTCAGGTCAGAACTTGAAGTTCACCCCGCCAAACACCGTGCGGCCGGTGTCATAGATCGTCGGGAAGGTGTTGCCGTTGCCAAGCGGCGGACCCGATGACGAGGAGGTAGGCGGCTGATTGTTGAGCGCGTTGAGCATACCGCCGCGAAGCGTGATCACCTCGTTGAGCGGATAGGTGAACGACACGTCGACATAGTTCTGCGCCGGCAATTGATCATCGATCTCCGGGTTGTCAGCGACCACCTCATTGTCAGTCGCGCTGAAATGGCGCCAGGTCAGCGACAGATCCGGCCCGAACAGGGTGTCCCAAGTCAACGTCGTGCGATGGCGATAGGCCGGATTGACCGGTTGAATGCAGCCATTGTTGAGGAAGCCCGCACAGTCAATCGCATCGCCTCCCGGGAACGGAACGAAGTCATTCTTGTCAAGGATTGTCGCGGCATAGTCGAACCGGAAACCACCCAAGCCATCGACATAGTTCGAGTACAACACCTGGATGTCGAAACCAGAGGTGTTGAGCTCTGCAATGTTGAGGTTGTTGGCCTGGAAGCCGACGCCCGCAATTCCTGAAACCAGTGAACCACCGGCTGAGCGGGTGATCAGATCGCAGAAAGCCGCATCACCCGTGGCAAGGCACTGGTCGAGCGTGGTTTGCGCTTCGATCCCCTCAGTGATGAAGTCTTCAACCGTGATGTCGAAATAATCGACCGAAACGGTCAGCCCTGGAATGAAGCTCGGCTCCAGCACGACGCCAGCGGTAAAGGTATCCGAGCTCTCCGGAACCAGATCGGGATTGCCACCGGTCAGCGATTGGGTTTGACCCGAGATCACGTCGATAATGCTGCCATATTGGGCAGCGGTCACACCGGTGTTGGCGCAAGCATCGAGCGAAGCGATCGGTGCAGCTGATGCGCAAGGGTCGAACAATTGCTGCCCAAGCGAGTTTGTGCCCGCTGAGTTAAGGTTAGGCAGGCCCGTATCCTGACCTGTGAACAGCTCGATCACATTGGGCGCCCGGACCGATCGCTGGAACTGTGCGCGGAACTTCAGGTCGTCAACAACAGCCCAAACCGCCTGGATCCCGAAGGCATCGGTTGAGAAGGCGTTTGAGACTCCATTGCCGTCAGCCGTGTAGTCCGAATAGCGATATTGGCCCGAGAGGGTCAGTTCCTTGAACCAGGGACGATCGGTGACAATCGGAATTTGCAATTCCCCGAACAGTTCGAACACTTCGATCGTGCCTTCAACCGGCAAGTCCGCTCCGCCGACACCGGTGAAACCGCCGCCCGGGACCTGACTGATTTCATCCGGAATCGCTTCTAGCGTGTCCTTGCGGAACTCAGAGCCAAGCAAGAGCCCAAGCCCGTCTTCGCTGAACGGCGAGGACAGGCCATATTCGCCAAGATCGGCCTGGACGTTGGCACCCACAATCAGCTGCGTCGTCTCACCTGTGACGATACCGACCCCTTGGATAAAGTCAGTCTGCTCGCTGGTGATGAGCGACTCGCCATTGGGTCCGCGTTGAAAGGGGTTGTAGGGAACACAGCCGCCCGAAGGATCGAGACAGACCACATTTCCATCATCGTCCCTTACTGCCAACAAGGCTTGATCGAGATTGGCGATGACGAAGTCATTGCTTGAAATAGAGGTGTCTGACGTCTGGGCATATTGGCCAAACACTTCATAGTTCCAGACATCTTCGCCAAAGCTGCCCCGCAACCCGCTCACGATCCGGAAGGTCGAGTTTTCGAGCCGCGAATTGCGCGGGCCGCCTTCGACATTGCGGTGCGAGACGGTCACGCCATCAACGATTGTGCCGTTGGCAATGTCATCAGCCGAACAGCCATAGATGTCGTAATAGGTGAAGGTCTGACCGCGGGCGGTGCCGCTGACCCCTTCGAGATAGGGGTTGTTACAATTGACCGAATAGCTGCCGACACCGAACGATGCGGTCTCTGCAATCTGCGCGTCCGAGACGTTGCTGACATAGGCAAGGTCCGCAAAGAACTCGAGATTGTCCGTCAGATCATAGTAGCCTTTGGCGTAGATCGTGAACCGTTCTGACGGGCGCAGGAAAAAGTTCCGCTGACCGAAGTTGTAGGTTTGTGAAGGGCCGCCGACATATTCGACCAGATTGCCGTTCTGCTCCTGAAAGAACAGGCTGACCGTCTGGTCGGTATCGGTGGCGTTGGTGGCGCTCCCAGCGGGATCCGTCAGGCCAACTTCCCCGCCCATCAGGCGGAAGTTGCCCGATCCGACGCAACCCGCTCCACCGAAGCTGGTGGCTGAGCCGGATTCGCCGATTGTACAAGCGGAGAAGATCCGATTGTCCTGCGTGACCTGATTGCGCTTTTCATAATTGGCGAAGATCGTGACATTGCCGCGCCCATCAGCCGTGTTGGTGCCGAGAATACCGGTGATGCTGTATTCCTCGCCATCGATCACCGAGCCTGGAATCGGCTGGTCACCAGCGCTGAGCACGCTCTCGTAAAAGCTGTTGCTGTTGCCGTTTTGCTGGAAACCACCCTGGAAATCGAGCTCGACCCCGTCGAAATCGCGCTTGAGCACGAAGTTGGCAACACCGCCAACCGCGTCCGAACCATAGACGGCCGACGCGCCGCCAGTGAGGATCTCAACCCGTTCGATCAATTGGGTCGGGATGATATCGAGGTTGACCGGAGAGGTTTGCGATGAACCATATGGCAGGCGCCGACCATCGATCAGCACCAATGTCCGTACCGCGCCCAGACCGCGCAGGTTGAGCGTTGATGTACCGGTCGAGCCATTCGAAACCTCGCCCGCTTGGCCGGCAAAGACCTGCGGAAGCTGGTTGACCAGATCTTCGATCCGAACCGTGCCCTGTGCCTTGATCTGCTCGTCAGTCACGCTGATGACTGGGCTGGCCCCTTCAAGGTTTGGGTTCACGTTGAGCCGCGAACCGGTGACGACGATTGTATTGCCCTCGCCGGCAGAGTCTGCGTCATCCGGACCGCTCTGAGCGAAGGCTGGGCTTGCACCCAGTGAGACGCTCAGCGCCAGCGAACCGGCACCAAGCAATAGGTGTTTTGAGACTTTCATGTATTTCGTACCCTTATTTGCGGGTGGTTCAGGTTTCCCGGAACCACGTTGCAGGTGAGGGCACCGCGCTCTTCCCCATGAGCGGCACGATTTCACCAATGTAAAGGGTAGCAGCTTCGCCAATGCGCTGGAGCGGACTCCAGACATTGCGAATTGCGACCCACGCCTGTGATTATGGAAATCATTCGGGCGGTCAAAAGGCTCGGTTCGATTTTGACAAGAAATCCAGCGCTCTGTGACTCTGTCGCCACACAAAAGATCGCCAGATCACTTGGAGTAATCCACGATTTTCCTACCGCTGATTGAGCGCATACACCGCGCCCATGCCCATAACGCCCTTCAGAACCGCCAATTCACCCATCCTCAGTCGGCTCGCAGCGCCCGCCTATTTTCCGCGCAATAACCCTGTTCCATGTGTTCCATCCTGTAGGATTTCAGGGCAGCTCACCCTCGCTGCGGGCGGCCCCATCACGCGCCTAGGCGCGCTTGGCTTGCAGGGTGAAATAGATGATCAGGCCAACCCCGATCATGCTCGGACCCGCCCAGATCATTGGGTTGAACACTTCTTCCGGGATCATCCGGATCAGCCCGACCGAGAGGAAGGCGGTGTAAGCCGAAATACCCATGCCGATCAGCGCACGGAAGTGCTCTCCGACATAGGATTTGGGAGGCGGATCGCTGCTGCGCCAGACGAAGATCTCCTGCATCAGCATCGCGATCAGGCCGATCCCGGCGACCAGCACCATCAGCGGGTGCTCAACCCGAAAGCCGAAATAGCCGCACCACAGTGCGGAGAGAACCACCGCTGCCATCACACTTTGATAGCGCAGGCTCCGGAGCGGTATGCGCGCGCGGCCATGCTTGACCACGGCGAGGCCATAATCGGCAAAGCCAATGGTGAGCAGGCCGAGATAGAGCATCATCCAGCCAAACAGTCCGGCAAACAGCTCGCGATCGGTCACCGAAGGGATGCGGAGTTCCGGGCCGTAGAGCGAATAGAGCGCCATTACGATCGCCAGAAAGCCCGCGCCGATAAAGCCATAGCAGGCGATACGCCCCCATTTGCGGTGGGTCTGCGCGCCCTTGGCTGTGGCGATCGGAACCCAGAAGGCAACCAGCCCGATCGTGCCGGCGATCACGTGCAGAACAACGAAGATCTCGAACAGATGCATCGCCGCAACCGTACAGTCTTTGCGACAGGTGTAAATGACAGGGCGAATTGTCACTCAGGCGCGACCGAGAACGCTGGCGAAAATCCGAGCGATTTCGTCCGATTTTCGGGCACTCTTGCGAGCTTCGCTCGTTACATTCGAAACCATGCAACTTCCCGTTCAAAAGGGTTCCCTCGATGATTGATAGGATTAGTGACGCGCTCAAGGATTTCCTCAAGCAGGAGAGCGCCGGTGGGATTGTTCTGATCGCGGCCGCAGCGCTGGCTTTGGTGATCGCCAACAGTCCGGCGGCGGGCCTCTATTTCGGGACCTTGGAGACCAAGCTGAATGTCTCGTTTGGGGCCTTCGCGATCGACAAGCCGCTGCTGCTGTGGATCAACGATGCGCTGATGGCGGTGTTCTTCTTCCTGATCGGGCTCGAAGTGAAGCGCGAAGTTCTGGAAGGGCAATTGTCGAGCCTCGACAAGGCCTCGCTGCCGCTGATCGCGGCGCTTGGCGGGATTGCGATCCCGGCGCTGATCTACATCGGCTTGAACTCAGGCACGCCAGAGAACGCAGCCGGCTGGGCGATCCCGGCGGCAACCGATATCGCTTTCGCTCTGGGGGTTTTGTCGCTGCTCGGCCCACGGGTACCGGTGGCGCTCAAGGCCTTGCTGCTGGCGATTGCGGTTATCGATGACATTGCCG
This sequence comes from Erythrobacter sp., assembly GCA_965229665.1. GTDB lineage: Bacteria > Pseudomonadota > Alphaproteobacteria > Sphingomonadales > Sphingomonadaceae > Erythrobacter. The sequence continues at coordinate 887,225 of OZ245896.1, forward strand.
CGATTGCGATCATCGCGCTGTTCTATTCGGGCACGCTCGACACCGACATGCTGCTGGGCGCAGCGGTGGCCTTCGCCGCGCTGATCGCAGTCAATCGGATGCGGCTGGCAATGAGCATGCCTTATGTTTTGTTGACGGTGGTTATGTGGGTGTTCGTGCTCAAATCCGGGGTGCACGCGACCCTCGCCGGGGTAGCCGCCGCGATGACCGTGCCGATGGTGGCACGCGATGGCAGCCGCCTTCTCGAGCATATGGAGCATGGTCTGCATTATTGGGTCGCCTTCCTGATCATTCCGGTGTTTGGCTTCGCCAATGCCGGGGTCACGCTGATCGGATTGTCGCCGGCTGATCTGCTCGCGCCACTGCCGCTGGGCATCGCGCTGGGCCTGTTGATCGGCAAACAGGTCGGGATCTTCGGCTTTGCCTTCCTGGCCGTGAAGACCGGGCTGGCAAAATTGCCGGAAGGGGTGAACTGGCGCCAGATCCACGGACTGTCGCTGCTTGCTGCAATTGGCTTCACCATGAGCCTGTTCATCGGCAACCTCGCCTTCGCGGACGCTTCGCAGGTCGATGCGGTCAAGCTTGGCGTGCTGTCGGGATCGCTGGTGGCGGCGGTGTTGGGCTTCTTTCTGCTCAAGCTGGCATTGCCTACTGAAGAGGAAGCGGCGGCCCTGTCAAAACCGCAATTGGCGGAGTGAGTTAGAGCCGCTAGAGGCCCGGGCATGAATCCGATTGAACACCGTGCCCGGGTGGGCGAGATCGAGCTGGCGTATTTCGAATGGCCGGGTGCGCCGGGTAATAGCGAGACACCGCTGCTGTTTGCCCATGCAACCGGGTTCCATGCGCGGGTGTGGGATGCGGTGATCGAGCACTTCCCTGACCGGAGAGTGCTGTCGCTTGATCTGCATGGCCATGGGCGCAGCACCGGGGAGCCGGTCACGCATTGGCGGGTCATGATCGACGAGGTGCTCGAGCTGCTTGATCAGCTTGGGCTGAGCGGTGCGATCGGGATCGGTCACTCGATGGGCGCGCATGTGCTGACCCAGGTGGCATCTGAGAACCACTCGGCCTTTGCGCAGCTGGTGCTGTTCGATCCGGTGATCCTCGACCCGGTGTTCTATCAAGCCCGCGAGGCGGTGGGGGAGCCGCACCCGACTGCTCGACGCAAGCGCGACTTTGGCTCTGCCGAGGAGATGATTGCCCGCTTCGAAACCCGTGATCCCTACAACATCTTTGAGCGGCGGGTGTTCGAGGACTATTGCCGGTTTGGCCTGCTTCCAGCCGCAAATGGGGCTGGGATGGAACTCGCCTGCGCGCCCGAGATGGAAGCCAGCGTCTACTCCTCCAGCCGCTCCAATTCCGGGATTCACGATTCTGCGCGGCAAGTCGACATTCCGGTGACGGTGGTGCGCGCGAAGGCGCTTGAGCAGATGGATTTCAAAAGCTCGCCAACCTGGCCCAAGCTAGCCGAAATCATGCCGCAGGGAACCGACCTCTACCGCCCGGACATGACTCATTTCCATCCCTTCCAGGACCCGCCTGACGCAGCGCGGATCATCGCCGAGGCCATCACTGGCTAGCGAGTTTTGACATTGCGCTTCGCTGGCTTAGGCTACGGTTGGGGCGCGTTGTTGGGGAACAGCGATCACTATCGAAAACAAGCCACCGCGCGTGGTTGGCCTGGCCAGCGCCACTCTGATCAACCTCAATGGAGCGGTCGGAGCGGGCATTTTCGCATTGCCAGCGATGCTCTATGTAGGTGCCGGCAGCTACGCCCCGCTGGCCATCCTCGCCTTCGGCGCCTTTTACGCGAGCTTCATCGCGATCATCGCCAAGCTCTCCACCCTGTTCGAACAATCGGGCGGGCCGCAGCTCTATGTCCACCATGCCTTTGGAGAGGTAGCGGGATTTCAGGCGGGCTGGCTGACAGTGTGCGGCAATATGGCGGCACGCGCGGCCAACTTCCATGTGATGGTGGCCTATCTCGCCGCGCTGTTTCCGGTGTTTGGCGGACCGATCGCTCAGCCGCTAACCGTCGTGGGATTGATCCTGCTGTTCACTGCAATCAGCATCGCAGGGACCCGACAAGCGATTGGCGCGCTGTGGATCGGGACCGTGCTCAAGCTCGTCCCGCTGGTGGCGCTATGCCTGGCCGGGCTGTGGGCCAATGGGTTGCCGAGCGAAACCAGGTTGCCCGACTTCAGCGAATTCGAAGCCACCGCGCTGATTCTGGCCTATGCTTTCTCAGGGATGGCGGTGGCGCCAATCGCCGCCGGGGAGGTCGAGAACCCCACACAGACCCTGCGCCGTTCGATGTTCTGGAATCTCGCGATCGTGGCGTTGTTCTATGCCTTCATTCAATTCGCATTCCAGGCCATCAACCCCGAGGTGATCAATGCGGAGAGCTCGCTCTCGGCCGCGGGCGAAGCGGTGTTCGGATCGTTCGGAGTGGCCCTGATCAGCTTCGCCGCGATCTTCTCGATCGGCACCGGCCAGCTCAATTACTTCGTGGTCATGCCGCGCATCCTGTATGGCATGGGACGGCGCGGATCGCTGCCCAGGATCTTCGCTTTTCTGTCAGACCGCTTGAAGACGCCGGTGGCGGCGATCGGGATCTACTCAGCAATCATCATCAGCCTCGCTCTGTCCGGTACATTCGCGACCCTCGCAGTGCTGACAGTGGCCGCCGATGTCCTGATCGGACTGGCGATGTTGGCCGCGCTCTTTCGTGTGTGGCGCAGTAATGATGGCGGCATCGCCGCTTCTATGGGGCCTCGCTGGATCGCGATCGGAACGATTGGCCTGTTCTTTCTGCTGTGGCTCGGATGGCAGATTCCGCTATCGGCGATCGCCGGAACCGCTGGCATGCTGCTGGCCGGATTGCTGCTCTATTGGCTCGCTCAGCGGGCGGATCACGAACACGAGGAAATACGGATCATTCAGCAGAACTGAGTTCCGCCGCTTCAAAGCGCCACACTATTCGGCTCGGCCAGCAGGAACCCATCATGCATCGGCGGGGCGCATTTGTCGGTCGCGGGCTTGATCGAGAGCACTTGCTCGACCGAATACTCCGCCGGATACATATCCATATGACCGGTCGACCCGATCCTCCGCCATCCGATGAAACGGATTTCATAGGCGGGATAGGCCTCACATGGTTCCTGCCCTTCACGTTCGACCATGACCGGCCCGTTAAAGCTTGTCCGCATAACCAGCCAGCCCGAGGGATCGCCTTTCTGTCCGGTCCAGCTCTCGGCAGTCTCACCTTCGTAAAAGGCTGAATTCTCGAAGGTCGAAACCCACACCCCGCTGAATTCCTGCTGACGCTGGGAATAGAGAAAAGTCAGCAACGCGATGACCAGCAGCAGGAACAGCCCCAAGACCAGTTGAGCCAATCGGCCCAGCCCGGACTTGGCGATCACGAATACATCCCTTTCTTGGGACCGAGATAGCCGAACAGATAGGCCCCGACCTTGCGCATCTGGATCTCTTCCGAGCCCTCAGTGATGCGATAGCGCCGGTGGTGGCGATAGATGTGCTCGAACGGCTTGTGCCGCGAATAGCCGATCCCGCCATGGACTTGCATTGCCCGATCAGCCGCTTCGCAGACCAGCCGGTTCGCCCAGTAATTGCACATCGAGACCTTGTCGGAGATCGTCTTTTCGATCTCCTTGTGCGGCATATTATCCATCTCCCAAGCGGTCTTGAAGATCAGCAGCCGCAGCATTTCGCATTGCGTGGCCAGCTCAACCAGCGGGAACTGGATCGCCTGATTGCGGGCAAGCTCTTCGCCAAACGGCTTGCGCTCGCGGGCGTAGCGCACGCTCTCCTCGACGCAATAGGCCGCCGCGCCGCAGCTGCTCGCCGCCTGACGAATGCGGTTCTGATGGACAAAGCTCTGCGCCAGAGCGAGGCCCTTGCCGTGCTCACCCAGCATCGCACTCTCGGGCACCCAGACATTGTTGAGGGACAGCCGCGGATGGTCGGTCGGCATGTTGAAGGTCCACATCCATTCCTCGATCTCGAGCCCTTCTGAGGGATTGGGCACCAGCAGGCAGGAAATCCCGCGCGCATCGCCGGGCTCTCCCTCGGTCCGCGCGAACACGGCGCAATGCGAGGCGACATGCATGCCGGTGATCCACATCTTCTCGCCATCGATGCGATAGCCGGGGACGCCATTGCGAGTCTCTTTGACCGCCTTGGTTTCCATATGGGTGGCGTCGGAGCCATGGTGCGGCTCGGTCAGGCCGAATGACACCCGCCTGGTGCGCTCAAACCCTCCGAGGATGAATTCCTCTTTCTGCGCCTCTGTCCCAAACGTGTCGAACATCGCGACGAAGGGGAAATTGCCGACGATCGAATGCTCGTTCTGCAGATCATTGTGCAGGCCAAGGCCCTTCTTGGCGAAGTGCTCACGGATCACCGCCATCCACAAATTGGAGCCATCCTTACCGCCATATTCCTTGGGCGCAGAGAAGCGCCAATGCCCGGCTTTGTCGGCGCGGCGGGTGGCTTCCTTGAGCAATTCCTCCCATTCTTCGCGCGGCAGGCCGCCAGCGTCCCAATTGGTCCGCGCATGCTCGCGGCGATGGTCGAAGAAGCGGATGTTGTCGTCCTGCTGCTCGAGCGGCTTGATCTCCGCCTCGATGAAGACGTCGAGCTCAGCCAGGTAATCCTGCAGGTCTTGGGGTATGGCAAAATCCATCTTCTAGTCCTCTCCGGTCCATTTCTTTCGCGCGACGGCGAGCGCTGGGTATTTGGGTACGTCTTGCGCGACGGTGGCTAGAATCGCTCTGCGCATTTCTGCCAGAACCCCCGCTGTGTCGAGCGACTTCTGACCGCTTGTGAAGTCAGCAGCCAACTGCGCATTGGTGACCGCCGGGATGGTGGCATCGTCGTAGCGAGAGATCATGCCCAGAGCATTGCGCGCGACAGCGTACTGAAACCGATCATGCCCTTCGAAGCGGTCTTTGACCGTGCCGAGCCATTCGAAGATCGCCTGTGCCAATTCGCCATCGCTGGCTTCACCCTTTGATTGCGGAACCGGGTCAAGCGTGACCATCTGTGCGCGTTCTGCGGGCGGGGTTTCTTCCTCAAGCAGCATCAGCAGGTCGAGCTCATTCTCCGACGTCCTTCGCGAAATCACCACCCGCTCCAGCATCCGATCTTGCCCGGTGCGCCAATGCTTGGCCATGCGCAGGCAACCGAGCGCCCACCACACGGTGCGGTGGATCAACCAATAGCGGAACCTTTTGCGATCAACGGTGCGCCCGCTCTCCTCCTCATAGGCGGCGAAATAGTCCTCCAGCGAGCCGAGCCCGAGCGCAGGCCGATCATAGCGCGCGAAGCGCCACACCGCCATGCAGCCGAACGCAAGGTCCTCATGCGGATCGCCGAAATGCGCCAGCTCCCAATCCAACACGCCAGTCAGCTTTGAATCCTGCGCGAGCAGATTGCCAAGCCGGTAATCGCCGTGATTGAGCACGGGCTCGATCGGATCGGGGCAATTGTCCTCCATCCATTTGAGGCCGAGCGCGATAATCGGGCGATCGCCGCCAGCCTCCACAAATTGCTGCCGCAGATCGGCAATCGCCTCTCGGTAGTCCATGGTCGGAATGCCTTCGGGGACATCAGCCGGTGTCAGCGAGTGAATCCGGGCGAGATCGCGCGCAGCTTCCCGCAGCAGCGCCTCGGGATCCTCCATTGCGAGGATTTCCTTTGGATTGGGCGTGCCCGGCAGCGCGCGCATGACAAAGCCTGATCCGATCCCATCATCGAGCTGCAATTCAACCACGACCTCGGGCGCAGTCACCCCGCGCGCATGGGCGGCGCGGATCACTCCGGCTTCGACGTCATGGCCATAGGGGCGATCTTCCATGAACTCGAGGCTTGGCGCGCGCCGCAGCACATAGGCGTCGCCGCTCGCTTCAAACCGCCAGCTTTCCATAGTCGCGCCGCCGGTCAGGCGCATAAGCCCCTCCGGCGCACCAAGACCGACGCGCGCCAGTACCTTTTCCAGGCCAATCGCAAGCTCCGCCGGATCAATCATACCTCAAGCTTCCAGGTCTCGCCGTCGCGCACGATTTTGCCGCCGGTCGGTTCGGCAAAGTGTGTGCCCAGCATAAGCGCGCCCGAAGCCTCAAGCTCCTGCAGCAGTTTGAGCCGTGTCGCGGTTGAGCCATCGCGGTCATGATCGGCCACGGTGGCCCAATCGTGCCGCGCGATCTGACAGGGATGGTGGAAACTGTCGCCGGTGATCAGCGCCGCCTTACCCTGTGAGATGACTTCGACGCAGACATGGCCCGGCGTATGCCCCGGGCTGGGGACCAGCTTGATTCCGGGCAGCGGCTCGCACGGCGGATCGACCAGCTCGGCCAGACCCGCCGCCATGACCGGTTCGACCGATTGCTCATGCACGCATTTCTGGGTCGCCTGAAAGCCCGCGCGATAGCGATCAAACGCGCGCTCCAAGGTCTTGGGATCGACCGGCTCCTGCTCCGCCTCGGCCTTCCAATATTCATACTCGGTGCGGGCGAAGAGATAGCGCGCATTGGGAAAGGTCGGGACCCATTCGCCATCCACCAGGGTGGTGTTGAGCCCGACATGATCGAGGTGGAGATGCGTGCACAGCACCAGATCGACCGCTTCAGGATCGAACCCGGCGGCGCGAAAATTGTCGAGCAGCCCGAACAGCTTCTGGTTCCAGGCCGGATCGCTCGGCAAATCCTTTTCATCGCCGACGCAGGTATCGACCACCGCCAATTTGCCGCCCAGCTCGATCACAAAGCATTGCACCAGACCGAGCAATTTGCCGTTCTCATCGACGAAGTGAGGCCGAAGCCACGGGATCTCAGCCACAGCGTCAGGCTTGGCCTTGGTGATGAGCCCGCCCATCTCCAACTCCTGCTCGACCACCGCGGTGATCCGCGCGTCGCCAATTTGCCAATGCGCCATCTCTTTCCCTCTCCGGTTTTCGCTGGCATGCGTGGCGGCGTTGTCGTCCAACTGCAAGTCCCTCTAATGCCAGTAACAGGAAACCAATCACCCATGAAAAAGCGCTACATCGCCCTCACCGGACTGGGGATTGTTGCCGCCGCAGCGGGGACTCTTGCCTATGTCGCCACCCCGACAGTGCATGAAGGCAATAGCGGAGAATCGCCCGAGCTTGGCCGCATTGGAGAGTATGCTGTCGGCACAGAAACTCTGCGAATTTCACTCGCCGATCGCGTCACATTCGGCAAGCTGGGCATGGCGACCGGCGGCACGCAGACTGAGGTGCGCGAGCTGGATGTGCGGCTCTATTATCCCGCTATGGCAGGCCAAGACCTGGACCCGATAACCTATCGCCACACAATGCAGCCACCAGGAATGGAACCGCTCAATCTGGAGTTTGCCGGGCGTGCCTTTGACGAAGCGACGGCGGTTTCAGAGGGACAATTTCCGCTTATTGTGATGTCTCATGGCTTCAACGGATGGAGCACGCAGTTCAGCAATTTGGCAGAGCACATCGCCAGCCACGGCTATGTCGTGGCGTCGATTGATCACGCCGATCAACGGATCGAGGGGATTACGGACTTCCTGCACTCCTTCGCCTTTGTGCTCGCCAGCCGCTCGCTCGATCAACGTCAGACTATCGCGCACTTGCTTGAGCGGGCCGAAACCGCTGCCGAAGGCCCCTACGCTCTGATCGATCCTGAGCAGGTGGGACTGATCGGCTATTCTATGGGCGGTTATGGAGCTTTGGCTACGGCCGGGGGTGACTACGACTACCAGTCCGAGACCTTTGCTTCGGTGCCGTCCGCTGCGCTGGAGCCGGTGCAGGCCTCCGCCAATGAACCGAGCCCGGTTGACGCCGTGGTCGCGTTTGCGCCGTGGGGTGGCCAGCCCGATAATCGCGTGTGGAGCGCGGAGACTCTGTCCGAGGTAAAAGTCCCGGTATTGCTGGTCTCTGGCAGTCAGGATGATGTTTCCAACCATGCCGAGGGGGTAAGCTGGATCTTTGATCAGCTGACCGGGACAAAGCGCCACATGCTGGTGTTTCGCGAGGCACGGCACAATGTGGTTGGCAATGCCTTCGAACTGCCAGCGGATGCTCCTTTCCGAGCCACCGAATTCCTTGCTGAGCCGGTCTGGCGCCAGGATCGGATCAACTCGATCAACCAGCACTTCGTGACCGCGTTTCTTGATCTGTCGCTCAAGGGCGAGGCCGACAAGGCCAGCTATCTCGACGTGCCGGTTCCGATTGCTAGCGACAGCCAATGGCCAACCTCGACCGGCGAGCAACTGAATGGCAAGTTTGCCAGTCCAGAAGAGACCGATCATTGGCGCGGCTTCCAGAAGCGCTGGGCAGCCGGGTTGGAATTGCATGCCAAGGCGGCTGGCGAATAGACGGTACAACAGAAACGGCCGCCCGAGTTTCCCCGAGCGGCCGTCATGTTATGTCAGTCTATGTGCGTAGAAATCACTTAGGCCGGAACATTGTCCTTCTTGACCGTGATTACCTGCGGATAGGTGAACTCCTTGAGGCCATCGAGGCCGTATTCAGCCCCAAAGCCTGATTGCTTGTGGCCGCCAAACGGGCTGAACGGCGAGAGGTGCAGATACTCATTAACCCAGACGGTGCCGGTTTCGAGTTGCTCGGCAATCTCGACGCCCTTCTCAGGGTCAGCGGTCCAGACCGCACCAGCAAGGCCATATTCGGAATTGTTAGCACGCTGGATGACTTCGTCTTCGCTTGAGAATTTCATCAGTGGCATGACCGGACCGAACTGCTCTTCAGCAACGATCCGCGCATCTTCCGGCGGATTGTCGAGAATCGAGATCGGAACGTAATAGCCCGTGCCAGACGGATCGACGTCACCGCCGGTCAGGAACTCATAGCCATTGTCCTTGGCGTCCTGGATCAGCTCAAGCACACGCTCATATTGCTTCTTGTTCTGGATCGGACCGACGCCGGTGCCCTGCTGCGAGCCGTCGCCGACTTTTACATTCTTGGCGTAGTCTGCGATCGCCGCGCTCAACTCGTCATAGATATCCTCGTGGATATAGACGCGTTTGGCTGCGACACAGATCTGACCGGCATTGGAGAAGCTGGCCCAGAACAATTGCTCGGCAATCTTCTCAACATTGGCATCGGGCAGAACGATCGAGGCATCGTTGCCGCCCAGCTCAAGCGTGATCCGCTTGAGGTCGGCGCTGGCGCCTTCCATGATCTTCTTGCCGGTCGCGGTGGAGCCGGTGAAGGTGATCTTGTCGATATCCGGATGGCCGGTGATCAGCGGGCCAAGGCTGTCTTCACCGGTGATGATATTGACGGTGCCCGCAGGGACCTTGTCGGCGATCAGCTCAGCGATACGCAGCGTGGTCAGCGGCGTAAACGGCGATGGCTTGAGCACGATCGTGCAGCCGCTCATCAGCGCGGGGATGATTTTCTGGACAGCCATCATGACCGGGAAGTTCCACGGCACAATCCCGCCCACAACACCGACCGGCACGCGGCGGGTCCGGCTGAGACGGGCATCGCTGTCTTCATTGATGACATCTTCGAGCTTGAGCGTGGCTTGCGCGGCTGACATGCCTGCAGCGCCATAGATCTCACCCTTGGCTTGCTCATGCGGCTTGCCCTGCTCGCTGGTCAGCAGACGATAGAGCTCTTCGGCGTTTTCCTTGATCGCGCCGGAGATCGCCATGCAGGTTGCCTGACGCTCTTCAAACGAGGTGTTCTTCCAGCTCTTGAACGCAGCGCGCGCTGCAGCAACGGCCTTGTCGAGCTCGCCTGCGCCGGCAGCCGGAACCTGCCCGATGACTTCTTCATTGGCCGGATTGACGACATCGAGCCATTCGCCGGTCTCGATCATCTCGCCGTTGATCAGGTTTTTGTATTGGGTGACCATGTCTTCGCCTCTCTCGAATCTCTGGATGGGGAAACTTCGCCAAGCAAAGTGGGCCCTAATCCAGCAAGTTTCAATCTCGAACTGGTATCGCATTCTAAAGATTGCGCCGCGCGGCTGCGCCTATCAGTTGCGCTATGCAACGACCGGCCTATGGAGGGCCGCAAAGAGGAGAACCCCCAATGTCCGATTCCCAGCCCGATATCGTCATCTATGGCAGCCCCGTTTCGCCCTTTGCGCGCAAAGTAATGGCGACCTGCCTGATCAAGGATATTCCGTTCGAGCTGGAGGCGGTGAATATCTTCGCCATGCCGGATTGGTTCCTGGAGATCTCACCGATGCGGCGGATCCCGGTGATGCGCGATCGCTCGATCGCAACCGAAGGGCCGCACGGCACAATTGCAGACAGCTCGGCGATCTGCGCCTATCTCGAAAAGAAAGTGGCTGAGCCCGCGATCTATCCAGCCGAAGCCTATGCCCACGGGCGCGCGCTGGCGATCGAGGAATATGCCGATACCTCGCTTGCACTGGCGGGCGGGATGGGCATCTTCCGTCCGATCTTCTTCTCGATCACCCAGGGCAAAGAACCCGATGTCGAAACCGCCAAGGCGACCTGGGCCGAGAAGCTTCCGCCGATCTTCGATTATCTCGAAAAGACCTTGGGGGAGGCGGAATTCTTCGCCGGCGATGCGCTGTCGATCGCTGATATCGCGGTCACGGCCTGCTTCATGCAGATTCAATTCGTAGCGAACACGCCGCTGGATAATTGGCCTAATCTCGCGGCCTTCCTCGAACGGATGCAGAAACATCCAGCAATCGCCGGTCCCTTTACCAAAGCGGAAGGGTTTGTGCGCAAAGCCTTGCCCGAGCCTTTCGATCTGACATCGGGCTAGGACAAACAGGGACTTCATCAACAGGATCACACCATGGCCAGCCCTTGGACAATCGGAATCATTGGCGGCTCGGGCCTGTATGCGATCGACGGGCTCGAAGAGACCCAGTGGATTTCCGTCAACTCGCCTTGGGGTGAGCCGTCGGATCAAATTCTGTGCGGGCGCATTGGCGATGTCCAGGTGCGGTTCCTGCCCCGCCATGGACGCGGGCACCCAGTCTCTCCGAGTGAGCTCAACGCGCGAGCGAACATCGATGCGCTCAAGCGAGCGGGCTGCACCGACATTATCGCCATCTCCGCCGTTGGCTCGCTGCGCGAGCAGATTGAGCCTGGTCGGTTTGCGGTGGTCGAGCAATTCATCGATCGAACCATGGGCCGTCCTTCAACCTTCTTCGGCAGCGGCTTTGTCACTCATGTCTCGATGGCCGATCCGGTATGCCCAAGGCTATCCGAAATGGCCGCCAAGGCGATTTCTGAATGCAAAGGCAAGGTCGCGGTTGGAGCGACCTACCTCGCGATGGAGGGGCCACAATTCTCGACCCGCGCTGAAAGCCGGATGTATCGCGAATGGGGCGCCGACATTATCGGGATGACCGGCATGCCAGAGGCCAAGCTCGCCCGCGAGGCTGAGCTCCCTTACGCCCTGATCGGTATGGCGACCGACTATGATTGCTGGCGCGAGGGGGAATCGGTCGACGTCGCTCAAGTCGTTGCGCAGATGCAAGCCAATGGCGAGTTGGCCCGTGATGCTGTGGTGCAGTTCATCAAATCGCTCCCCGCCAAGCGCAAGCCCTCCCCGATCGACACAGCCTTGGATGATGCTGTCATAACTGCCCCGGAAGAGCATGACCCGGAACTGATCGCGAAGCTGGATGCTGTCGCTGGTCGCCTTTTCGCATAGCACAGGCAGCGCACTCTTGATCCTCGCAAGCGCGAGGTTCAAATGGTAACAATTGAAACTGTATTTATGGTGTTCCATGCAGCCAACTCAGCCGCTTGACCGTTCCGACCTGCGCCGCGCCTTCCGCGCCGACGAGGAAGCCTGCATTGCCGAGCGTTTGGATCAGGCCGGTCCGGCCAATCGGGTTCATGACGAAGCGGCTGCCACTGCCAAAAGACTGATCGAAGGCGCCCGGGCTCACAGCGCTGGTGGGATCGACGCTTTCTTGCAGCAATTCGGGCTCGACACCGAAGAGGGCATCGCGCTGATGTGCCTTGCAGAGGCATTGCTGCGGGTGCCCGATGCCGAGACAGCTGATCTGCTGATCAAGGACAAGATCGGCGCGATCGACTGGTCAGACCATTTGGGCGAAAGCTCCTCCACCTTCGTAAACGCGGCAACGTTCTCGCTAATGCTGACGGGGGAGGTCCTCGATCCGCCCGAAGAGCATCAGCGCGGGATGGGCTCGACCCTCAAGCGCACGATGAACCGCTTGGGCGAACCAGTGATCCGGACCGCGACCTTGCAAGCGATGAAGATCCTTGGTGGCCAGTTTGTTTTTGGCCGCGACATTGATGAGGCGCTCAAACGGGCCAAGCCAGAGCGCGCCAAGGGCCTGACCCATTCCTTTGACATGCTGGGTGAGGCGGCGATGACTTTCGCTGACGCCGAGCGGTACCGGCTAGCCTATGACAGCGCGCTGGAACGCCTGGCGCAGGAAGCCTCAGGTGGCGTGGGTCCATCGCCGGGTATCTCGGTCAAACTGTCCGCGCTGTATCCCAAATATGACTTCCTCCACGCTGAACAAGCGCGCGCGGATATTGTGCCTATTGTCCGTGCTCTGGCGGAAAAGGCGCGCGACGCGAACATCCACTTCACAGTGGATGCTGAGGAAGCCGAGCGGCTTGAGCTTTCGCTCGACATTATCGAGGCCTTGGTGGGTGATGACAGCCTATTTGTCCGCGCAGATGGATCACGCTGGGATGGCTTTGGCATGGCCCTGCAGGCCTATCAGAAGCGCGGCGTGCCTTTGTGCGACTGGGTTGCCAAGCTCGCGCGGCGGCATGGCCGCAAATTGTTCGTGCGACTGGTCAAGGGCGCCTATTGGGACAGCGAGGTCAAGCTCGCGCAAGTGGGTGGTCACGAAGACTACCCGGTCTTCACCCGCAAGCTCGCAACCGACGTCTCCTACCTCGCTTGTGCCGCGCGGTTGTTCGAGCATGTCGATGTGATCCACCCGGCTTTTGCGACCCACAACGCCTATACGATTGCAGCGATCAAGAGCATGGGATCGGGCCGTGTGTTCGAGTTTCAGCGGCTGCATGGCATGGGCGAGGAAGTCTATGACGCGCTGGCCAAGCTCGAGGGCAATCAGCCCACCCCGGTGCGGATTTATGCCCCGGTCGGAGGGCACAAGGAATTGCTGGCCTATCTCGTTCGGCGACTGCTCGAGAACGGTGCCAACACCAGCTTCGTCAATCGCATGGGCGATGCCGACATTCCAGCCGAGGAATTGGTTGGCAATCCAATCACTGAGCTGAGCGAGCTCGATCCGCGGCGCAATCCTTCGATCCCGCATCCTTGCGACATCTTCGGCGCTCGCGTGAACAGCGCGGGGACTGATCTGGCTGATCCCTTGGTGATGCAAGACTTGGCTGCGAAGCTTGATGCTTTGGCGCAGAAGGGTTGGACGGCAGAGCCGACCTTCCCTGCCGGGCCGGCAGGCCCAGAAAGCACCATCACTTCGCCCTATGATCTGTCGCAATCGGTCGGCGCCATGCGTGAGGCGACGGCCGAGGACGTCGCCGAAGCCATCACCCACGCCGCGGCGATCCAGCCAGGCTGGGATCGTCTGGGCGGAGCAAAGCGCGCGGTCCTGCTCGAAGAAGCGGCCAATCTGTTCGAAGACCATACCGCCGAGTTCCTTTCGCTGTGTCAGCGCGAGGCGGGCAAGACGCTACCTGATGCGGTGCTCGAGCTGCGCGAGGCGGTCGACTTTCTGCGTTATTATGCAGCCGAAGCACGACGGCAATTTGGCGAGCCCGTCAGGCTGCCCGGGCCGACTGGCGAAGAAAATCTGCTGCGCATGCATGGACGCGGCGTGTTCGCCACAATCGCCCCGTGGAATTTCCCGCTGGCGATCTTCATTGGCATGGCCTCAGCCGCGCTGGCGGCGGGCAACAGCGTGATCGCCAAGCCGGCCGAGCAGACCCCGCTGATCGCCGCATTAGCGGTGAGATTGTGTCACCAAGCCGGCATCCCACAAGAGGCGCTGCAATTGCTTCCCGGTGGCGGCAATGTCGGTCAGATGATCACCGCGGACCCTCGCCTGGCGGGCGTTGCCTTTACCGGCTCGACCGAAACCGCAAGGGCGATCAATCGCAGCCTGGCCAATCGCGACGGTCCAATCGCCACTCTCATCGCTGAAACCGGCGGACAGAATGCGATGATCGTCGATTCCTCTGCCTTGCCTGAACAGGTCGTTCGCGATGTGCTGGCAAGTTCGTTCCAGAGCGCGGGCCAGCGGTGTTCGGCCTTGCGGGTGCTGTATCTGCAGGACGATGTGGCCGACGCGATGCTCGAAATGATCCGTGGCGGGTTCGAAGCATTGACGATTGGCGACCCGAGTCATCTTGCGAGCGATGTTGGCCCGGTGATCGATCGCGAGGCCCAAGGGGCACTCAACTCCCATATCGAATGGGCCCGATCTGCAGGCTACCCAGTGTGGCAGCGTGAACTGCCGGAAGACTGCGCAAATGGCACCTTTGTCGCGCCCACGATTATTGAGCTGCCTTCAATCAGCACCCTGAGCCGCGAGAATTTTGGGCCGATCTTGCATGTCGTCCGGTTCGCGGCTGATCAGCTTGGCGCGGTCGTCGAGGAGATCAACGCCACCGGCTTTGGCCTGACGCTGGGCTTGCACAGTCGGATCGCGGCAACGCGTACCTATGTTGAGGCGCATGCGGCAGTCGGCAATTTCTACGTCAATCGCAATCAGATTGGCGCGGTGGTCGAAAGTCAACCATTCGGTGGCGAAGGACTGTCCGGAACCGGCCCCAAGGCCGGGGGGCCACATTACCTTGCGCGCTTTGCGACCGAGCGGGTGACCTGTGTCGACACTACGGCAGCCGGAGGAAACGCCAGTCTTTTAGCGAGCTAATCCGCTTGCGAGAGCCAAGCTTTGCGGGCTAAGCAGTGCGTCATGCGACGTATCCTTTCCCTCTTCCTCGCTCTCATCGCTTTCGGCTGGTCCGGACCAGCATTGGCGGATGTCCAGATCCACTTTCACAGCTTCAACGGCTCTGTCCTGTTCGGGCGTTATCCGCACACCTTCATCGTGATGGAGGGCGAGCTCGAAAGCAGCGGCGAAGTGATCAATGAGAACTTCGGCTTCTCGGCGCGCAAAGTCACCACTGCCATCTTGAGCGGTCCGGTTGAGCATATGGTGCTGGCTGAGACGGAGAAGACAATCAAGAAGACCAACCGTCATTTCACTCTGACAGTCAGTGATGAGCAATACCGCTTGATCAAAGACGAGGTGGTCGCGTGGAAGGAGGCGCCGGGCAAATTCTACGACCTGGAGAACCGCAATTGCATCCACTTCGTCGGGCGAATGGCGGAGCTGCTGGGCCTGACGGTCGAATACCCCGACAATATGCTGCGGCGACCCAAGAAGTGGCTCAACCACATCACCGATCTCAACCCGCAATTGGGCGCCGAGCGGATCTAACAGCTCTGATCTGAGCTAAACGCCTTGCAGCTCAGCGATCCGCTGTTCGACCAGAGTGTCACCTCCGACCGCGCGAACATATTGCTGATACTCTGACAGCGCCATGGTGCGATTGCCCAGCTCATCCTCGATCTGAGCAGACAGCAGCGTGAATTCATCATTGCCGCGGAACTTTGGTCTGGCCTTCTCCAAGGCCAGTCGGGCGTCATCCAGATCGCCGTCAACCAGTGCGAGGCGGGCTTTCTTCCATTGCAGAAGCGGATCATCAGGATGCGCGACAAGCGCCGGCTTGAGCGTCTTGCGCGCATCGTCGGTCCGCCCAAGGTCGAGCTGGAGGCCAACAACATTGGCTGCCGGGATCGGATGCCCAGGCCGCAATTCAGCCGCTTCGGAATAGTGCGACAGCGCACCATCCAAATCGTCGCGCGCGATAGCCAGCTGACCTTGCAGCAAGCGAACATCGAAATGCGCGGGATCGCCTTCCAAGGCGCGATCCGCATAGGCCTCGGCTTCTTCGGCGAGCTCGAGATCCAGCAATTGCCTGCCCGCAAGATAATTGAGATCGACACTGTCTGGGAAGGAATCGAGGGCGACGTCCATGCCCGAGGCAAAGGCTTCGTCGGCATCAAGCTTGTAAAGTGCCCACAGCACCATGCGCAGGTCCTGCTCCTGCAGCTCGGCGGGATCAGCCTCGCTGTACAGCTCAAGCGCATCCTCAAACCGTTCCTGCAGGATGAGCGCGTGCGCGGTGGCAATTCTCCGCTCATCGTCGTCCATATCCTGCGCCGAGACTTTCTCGATCGAGGCCAGTGCGGAATGCCCATCGCCGATCGCAAGCTTCAATTGCGAGCGGATCAGATGGGTTTCGCTGTTCTCAGCCCCGCGCGTGAAGATCTCAGCCAAATGCGCTTGCGCCTGACGGTACTTACCTTGCTCAAGCGCTTCGGCGGCGGAGGCGTTGGTGGCATCTTCCGGAACCGCGCAAGCAGTGGCTAGCACGGCGAGGGAGGCGGCCAGAAAGCCAGAGAATTTGGTCTTGGTCAGCATCGGGTTAGCAATACCGATCAAACGTAAAAATTGGTTTGAAATGGCGCACCAAAAAGGGGCGGCAGACTTGGTCCACCGCCCCTCGATCTATTGGATACTGCCGCGCTCGCATCCGAGCGGTTGGCAGCGCCAGGCTTAGGCCTGCTTTTTCTTCTTCTTGAGCAGCTTGCGTCCGCCCAAGGCAGCCGCTGCGCCAGCGCCGAACAGCAGAACACCGCCTGGTGCTGGTACCGGGGTACCGCCGCTCGAAGATGATGAGCTTGAACCGCCGCTGGTGCTGGTGCTCGTGCTAGAGCTTGTGCTCGAAGAGGTGCTCGTGCTCGAGCTGGTGCTTGAACCGCCCGATGAGGTCGAAGTGCTCGAGCTCTTTGACGATTTACTGCTCTTCGAAGACTTCGAGCTCTTGGTCGACTTGGTCGATTTGGTGCTCTTGGTCGATTTCGAGAAGGTGCCGCTCTTGGTCGACTTACAGAAGATGAAGCAGCTCTTGCTGGTCTTCGTGCTCTTGCTGAACCAGAAAGCGTTCGCTTCAGTCGGCGCGGTGGCCGCTACACTGGTGGTAGCCAGCGAAACACCAATCACGGCTGCTTTGGTTAGTTTGATGTACTGCATCACTGCCCCTTGAGTTTGTAACCAGCACTCATTGGCATAGTATTCTGGGCCTGTGGGATCACTCTGAAGCGCGTCCCACAATGGCGCAGATTAATTGACTAAGACTAACGCCGGTTCGTCACCGTATTAGTCTTGCCAAATTCCGATGATGTGGCCGAGCGGGGTCATCTGGGTGGATGCAAACTCGTCAAACTGTTCGGCCGCATCGGGATCGGGGAAATAGTTTCCGCTGATCGAAACGCGCTTTTCCGAGCTCATATTGCGCCTTGTGTAATGCGGTGCATAAGACGGGAAGATCACGAGGTTGCCGACCTCTGGATCGATCTCGAACATATTGCGGCGGGCAACCGCATCCATCGCGAAAACCAGCGAGCCGCTGTTGGTCGGATAGTTCGAGTAATAGACCCATGACAGGCCATCGGGCCAACCATGGCGAATATGGGTGTGATAGTCGGTGTTTTGGCCGGGGTTGAGGATATGCCCCCAAGACTCCGCCTCATCAAACTTCTCGAAATGCGGATTGAGCGTGCGAACAAAGCCATCAATCCGGCTCAACAGCTCAGCCACTTCGGGATGCTCATAGGGCAACAGCGAGTCTTCAGACTTGGTATCGCCAATCTCCTCGCAGCGCCGCTCATCTTCCTTGGCGACAACCGCTTGGGTGATAGCGTCATTGTCGAGATCTTTGCCGATCGGAACCACAAGGTGGCCAATCGTCAGCATTGGCGCGAAGTAAGCGAACGGATCTTCCGCAATCGGAGTTACGGCCGACATGTCGGGAACGAAGGCTTTGCCCAAGGTCTTGCTCCTGTTTGGTAACTAGGGTTCCCCACTTGTTAACCACGCCGACTTAAATTTGCGTGAAAGTTGTTTGGGTCACGAATGCCGCCAGGTGCTAGTTGGCCCGCATGCTTCTGTGCTAGCCGAGTGGGATGGAGCTCCAGCGACTGGAAACAGGACAGCACCCACGGCACCGCCACGTTACGGGCTATGCCGCACTGGTTATTGCCGGACACTATGAGGAGGTCGGCGATACGGGACGCTGGACAATTGAGGCCGGTGACTGCGTCTACCATCAGCCTTACGAAGCGCATCAGAACTCGATCCTGAAATCCTGCTCTATCATAAACCTTGAAATCCCCGGGTGGCTGTCCTTGCCACCGGTCACGCGCGTTGCCGATATGCTGGGATTGCAATCTGCGATGGCGGACGGGCCGCAGGCCATTGCAACCGTGCTCGCAAATCAGACCGCCAAACCCCTGAGTGAGCGAGACTGGCCCGATCTGCTAGCTCGCGACCTTCGCAAATCTCGAGTGCGTCTGAGCGATTGGGCGGCAGGGGCAGGCCTCTTGCCGGAGACTGTCAGTCGCGGCTTTTTTCGGGCATTCGGTGTCACCCCAGCGCGATATAGCCGCGAAGCACGGACCCGAAATGCGCTGAGCGATATCATGACAGGCGAGCGTGCACTCAGTGACATCGCCTTCGGCAACGGCTTTTCTGATCAAGCTCATCTGACTCGCTCGGTCACCGCTTTGACGGGCCGGTCACCTGGAGCCTGGAGAAAAGTCAAAAACGTTCAAGATCACCGTTAGATCGCTCCCTAGAACGACGATCCCCGCGACAATTCCAGGCCGAGCAAAGATGCCGATCGCCACCCCCATTCTTCTATTCCTTGCGAACCCGGCTGAGGGCGAAGCTCCGTCCGAATCCAGCCCCGAAGCCAGAGCCGAGCTCAGTCAAGCAATTGGCGCAGTCTTGCGAGGCGAGGGTGAACCAGCCATCGAAATGCTTGAAACTGTGTCCGAAGCGGAACTCTCCAGCCGAGATCGCGCCTTACGCAGCTGTTCGCTGGCTCGAATCAAGGGAACACCGGCGAGTCCACAGGAAGACCTAGACCCCTTCGTGGTGAGGCTTCTGACAGCCTTCAGAGATTACTGGCAAAGAGCTCTGACCGACAAGGACAACAGGTCACAGCTTGAGCGAAAATTGCACGCCGACCTTTCCTTGCTCACCGACCAACCCTCATTGACTGACCCAATCGCGACCGAGACCGCCATATTTGCAAGACTGGAGGATTTGGGGCTCCATGCGCAAATGGGCCGAACTGGAGTTTTGCGCGATCTCATGATCTGGAGCAGTGAAACTCAGTCCGTCGAACAGGTCCCCTTGCCGGAAGGATCGCACGCAACCACGGTCACATATCTTGACCAGTTCCAAAGCCGCGGTTGGAGCAGTTACTTCACCTGCAATCGAACGGGCACTGGAGGCTGGACGACCTCCGATGGCCTGTTTGCAATCGTCCCTGCTTACGCCAGTCTGTCCGATGAGAACTTTCAGGTGAATTTTCTGGCACATGAAAGCCAGCATTTCGCCGATTTTGAGCGCTTTCGAGAGCTACCGCAATGGCGCCTCGAATACCGCGCCAAGCTGGTCGAACTGGCCTATGCGGAGAAAACGCGGGAGCGTATCCTCCATCGCTTCGAGAGCAACCAGAGCGACAATATCGAAGACTCGCACAGCTATGCGAACAGGCTGGTCCTGGAGAACATAGAAGAGCGTTTGGAGCTCAATGCAGAGCAGAATGTAAGCGACATCTTGCCTGAGCGATTGCGCGCGACCGCCAAGGCGCTGCTCCATGCGGACAGTGAAGAGCTCAAGGCAATTATGTGATTGCCCCTGCGGTGCAGATTCTAGTCAACACCTGAACCACTCTGACTCCGCCTTTGCGGCAAGACTCTTTCGGATAAATCTCGGCGCTGGCTTGCGGAGTCTTGCGCCATCCGGAATCTGTTCCCCATGGCAATTCTTTCAGACAAATGGATTCGCGAAAAGGCAACGAACGAGGGGATGATTGAGCCCTTCGTCGAAGCACAGCGGCGCGAAGACTGCATCTCCTACGGGCTTTCATCGTTCGGCTATGACGCGCGGGTCGCTCCCGAGTTCAAGATCTTCACCAATGTCGATTCCAGCACGGTGGATCCCAAACAATTCGATCCGAAGAACTTCGTTGATCGCGAGACCGATGTCTGCATCATCCCGCCCAATTCTTTCGCGCTGGCCCGGACAGTCGAGTATTTCCGCATCCCGGAAGACGTTCTGGTGATCTGTCTCGGCAAATCGACCTATGCTCGCTGTGGGATCATCGTAAACGTCACCCCGCTTGAGCCGGGCTGGGAAGGTCATGTGACTTTGGAATTCTCCAACACCACACCGCTCCCGGCGAAGATCTATGCCAATGAAGGCGCCTGCCAATTCCTGTTCCTACAGGGCAATGAACGGCCCGAGGTGACCTATGCCGACCGAGCGGGCAAATATATGGGGCAGCGCGGAGTGACCTTGCCGCGGTTATAGGGGCGGCTTGACCACCCGCGCCCTCCGCCCTTCCACCCGGATGATATCCCGGTAGGCTCCGGGTGGAAGGGCGGAGGGCGCGGGTGGCAAGGCCAAAGAGTCTAAGGGGAGAACCAATGTCGATCGTGAATTTTCCCTTCTGGCGCGTGGTTCCCGGTGAGAGCGGCGCTTCGAGCACTTACGACCTCCACGTGATGCAGGCGGCCACAGTTGGGCCGGAAGGCGCCGGGCACATAATGGGCGGGGTCGCCATGGGCGCTCTGATCGATGCCATGGAGCTCGAAAGCGAGCTGCCGCTGCTGTTCGCCCAGGTGCAATTCCTCAGCCCCACACAACATGCCGAGAAACTCAGCATACACTGCGAGCAGTGTGGCGGTGGTCAGTCGATCGCGCAGTATGCAGCCTCGGCCAGTGTCAATGGTCGTCCGACCCATCGGGCCAGCGCCGCTCTGGGCGCGCGCGAACCGTCGGAGCCTGTGCAGTTTCTCGAGATGCCGGAGGTTCCCGGTCCAGAACAATGTGCCAGCATGGAGCGTGAGTTCGGTGTCCCCGGCGATCTGCTTGACCAATACGACCTGCGCATTGCGGCTGAGAACAATGATGCCGGAACCCGCGCAATCTGGACGCGGAGCTATGCCGGGCTTCCCGTCGACGCGGGATGGCTTGCTATCATTTCAGATCTGTTTCTCGGCTCGCATCCGCGATCGATCGGTCCCGGCTCATCCAGTCTCGATGCAATGCTGCGCTTTGTCCAAGGCGCTGAGCCGGGCTGGGTGCTATCAGTAACTGAGTTTGCCAATTTCGGGCGCGGAGTGGTGCATGGATCCGCTCGCCATTTCAGCCAGGATGGCAAACTGCTGGCGATCTCCAGCCAGACCGGCGTCCTGCCAAGAGTTCCACTGGCGGAGATGATGCCATGACCACTCCCTTGTTCGACCAATGGCGCGCGCGCTCTCCTCACTATGGCGACACCCATGAGGCGGTTTCTGATTCTGTTCGCACCTTCGTCAACCGCGAGATCATGCCGCATGTCGATCAATGGGAAAACGCGGGCGAGCTGCCGCGCGATCTCCATCGCAAAGCGTCCGAGGCAGGGCTGATTGGGCTTGGCTACCCCACCGACTATGGCGGTAGCGGAGAGGGTTTCGACATCTTCCATTCGCTCGTCCAATCGGAGGAATTGTGCCGGCCCGGCGCCGGTGGAATCCCTGCTTCTCTGATGACGCATGGGATCGGTCTGCCGCCGATCCTGGCAATGGGCAGCGAGGCGCTCAAACAGAGGATTGCGCCCGATGTGCTGGCCGGAGACAAAATTATCTGCCTTGGCATAACCGAGCCAGGCGGCGGGTCTGACGTCGCCAATCTCCGCACCAAGGCGGAGCGCACTGGCGATCGCTATGTCATCAATGGCGAGAAGACCCTGATCACATCGGGCATGCGCGCTGACTACATCACGCTGGCTGTCCGCACCGGTGACGCCGGGCTTGGCGGAGTTTCGCTGCTGTTGGTTGAGACCGAACGTGAGGGGGTTAGCCGTACCAGGCTCGACAAGATGGGCTGGCATTCCTCAGACACAGCGACGATCCATTTCGATAATGTCGAGGTTCCGCTCGACAATCTGATCGGGCCCGAGAACCAGGGCTTTGGCGGGATTATGCGCAATTTCAATGGAGAGCGGCTTGGCATGGCGCAGCAGGCCGCCGCCTATGCCAGAGTGTGCTTCGAAGACGCGCTCGATTGGGCGCGCGAGCGCGAGACCTTCGGCCGGCCGCTGGTGACCCGCCAGGCGATCCGTCACAAGCTCGCGCGGATGTTGCAGATGATCCAGGCCAGTCAGGCAATGATCGACCACGCCGCCTGGACCGTGCAGAACAATTGCGCAGCTCCGGGCGATTTCGCATTGCTCAAGACTCAGGCCACCCAGACGATGGAGTACTGCGCGCGGGAAGCCTGTCAGATTCTTGGCGGCGCAAGCTTCGTGCGCGGATCGCGAGTCGAGCGGATTTATCGTGAGGTTCGGGTAATGGCGATCGGCGGTGGCTCGGAAGAGATCATGTACGACCTCGCCAGCCGCCAGTTTCAGTTCTAGCTTGCTCGCGATAGATCATTGTTAGCGCCGCAAAGAAGAGAGACCCCATGCCGGACCACAATATCATTCCCTGCTTTTCAGTCAGCTATGCCGAGGCGCGCCAAAAGTTCTTGGATACCTGTGCTGCGCGCTCGCTGACGGTCGAGAGCAGGCTCAATCCCAATGCCAAGGGACCCGACGGGGGAGAGCTGTTCACCGATATCGTCCGGATTGGTCCAGCCGATGCGAAGAAAGTCCTGCTGCTGATCAGCGGCACCCATGGGGTCGAAGGCTATTGCGGATCGGGCCCGCAGATCGGGTTCCTCCAACACGGCTTTTTTGAGGTTCTACCTGACGGCTTCGGCGTCGTCATGGTGCATGCGATCAATCCCTATGGCTTTGCGCATGACCGCCGCGTCAATGAAGACAATATCGATCTCAACCGCAATTTCCTCGACTGGGATCAGCCCGACAGGCCAACCAGCGCATACAGCTCGATCCATGAGCATGTTCTGCCGTCGGATTGGGGCGGACCCGGGATGGAGGCGGCCAATGCAGCGCTCGCGCAATTCATCGAAGATAATGGAATGCCCGCTTTCCAAGCGGCGGTTTCCAGTGGTCAGTATGAGTATCCTGACGGCGTCTTCTATGGCGGCTCGGGACCAAGCTGGTCGAACCTCACCCTGCGATCGATCCTGACCGATTATTGTGGCGAGGCGGAGGTGCTTGCGGTGATCGACTTCCACACCGGCCTTGGGCCTTATGGCTATGCCGAGCTGATCACGGCGGGACCGGACCGGCAGAAGGCGCTCGCTCAGCAATGGTACGGCGATGCTGTGACCGATCCTGAGGCCGGAACCTCCGCCTCGGCTCCGCTCGACGGCATCAACGCTCAAGGCATTGCAGAGACGCTTCCCGACACCAAGATCGGCTTCATCGCAGCCGAATATGGCACCCGCGACATCAACACTGTTCTCACGTCCTTGCGGGCCGATAATTGGCTTTACCATAACGGCGAAGTCGACAGCTCCCTCGGCCAAGAGATCAAGCGGCATATCCGCGATGCCTTCTATCCCGAATTCGACGATTGGAAGCAGATGGTGTGGGATCGTGCATGCGAACTGGCCGATGAGGCACTGGCTGGAATGGCAAGCACCTAAACGCCCAAAGGGGCTTCGCTTTGGAACCCTATTCGCCGTAGCGTCTTTGACTCTCTGACACGCCGCGCCCATTCAGGCCGGCAAAGGAGAGCAACACTATGGCTGAAACCGAATTCGACATCATCGTCTATGGCGCAACTGGCTACACCGGCCGCTTGGTCGCCGAATATCTCGACCAGCATTATGGCAGCAGCGACAACGCGCCGAAATGGGCGATGGCCGGGCGCAGCCAGAACAAGCTCGAAGCGGTGCGCGATGAGATCGGCGCGCCGGCGGATACCCCGCTGGTGGTAGCCAATGCCGATGATCCAGCTGATCTTGAAGCGATGTGCAACCGCACCAAGGTCGTCATCACAACGGTTGGCCCCTATCAGCTCTATGGCGACAATCTGGTTGCCGCCTGCGTCAAGACGGGCACCGATTACACCGACCTTTGCGGCGAGCCGGCCTGGATGGCCGAGAAGATCGCCGAACACCACGAAGCGGCCAAGGCCAGCGGCGCGCGGATCTGTTTTTCCAGCGGCTTCGACTCGATCCCGTTCGATCTCGGCGTGATGATGACTCAGATAGCCGCCAAGGAGCGGTTCGGCGCGCCCTCACCCAAGATCCGCGGCCGGGTCCGCGCGATGGCCGGGACCTTCTCCGGCGGCACCGCGGCCAGCCTCGGTGCAACCATGAAGGCCGCTGCCAAGAACCCATCGATCATCAACACCCTGCGCAATCCCTTTGCGCTTGCGCCTGGATTTGATGGTCCGAGCCAGCCAACCGGCATGGTCCCGCAATATGAACAAGATCTCGGCAAATGGTCAGCGCCGTTTGTGATGGCGCCGATCAACACCAAGAATGTCCACCGGACCAATTTCTTGTTGGGTCACCCTTATGGTGAGGATTTCCAGTACGATGAGATGGTGCTGACCAGCCCGGGCGAGGCAGGCAAGAAGATGGCCGAGGCAGCGGTTGAAATGATGAAGAATCCGTTCGGCGCCAAGCCGCCAGCTCCCGGCGAGGGGCCGAGCAAGGAAGAGCGCGAGAACGGGCATTACGACGTGCTATTCGTCGCCGACGGTCCGGATGGCGAGACCCTCCAGCTGGGCGTCAAAGGAAAATACGATCCCGGCTATGGCTCGACCAGCCGGATGATTGCCGAGACCGGGATTGCCCTTCTTTCAAGCGATGCCGAAGGCGGCGTTGGTACGCCTGGTTCGTTCTTGGGCGAAGCTTTGGTTGATCGGCTGCAGGAGCATGCCGAGATCCAGTTCGCGGTTGAGAACTGATCGACGCAAAAGAAAAGCCCGGCAGGACGCAGTGCGACCCGCCGGGCTCAATCACCGGATTCTGAAATTAGTAGCTTACGCGAACGCTCGCTTTGAAGTTGCGTCCGGCGAGCGGAACAAAGTCCTTGGTGAAGCTCGCGTGACGGCGGCCGGTAACGTCAAAGACGTTGTCGGCTGACAGCAAAACCGTGATGTCATCATCGCCAGGGATCGGGCGCCACGCCAATTCGAAATTCACAAAGGCAAAGTCCTCAGTGCGGGTTTCGAACGCCGCGACCTCATCCTGCTCGCCAAACCATTGCAGTTCACCGCGCACATCAAAGCTGTTGGTCTGAACTTCCAAAGCGCCCAGCAGCTCAAGCGGCGGGATCCGCGGAACATTGGTGCCATCGTCAAGCTCAGCCTCGATATGGGTGATACGCGCATCAGCGATCACATCCAGGCCGTCGCTCTCAAACAGCGGGACCTGCGCTTCGGCTTCGATCCCGAAGAAGCTCGCATCCTGTTGCAGGAACTGGAACACCGGCAGCTCATCCTCTTCCGCCCCAGTCGGGTTGAGATAGATGAAATTGTCGAACCATTGCTGGTAGATCGAGAAGCTGAAATTCGCCGGACCGACACTGCCGCGAGCGAAGCCTTCGATACCCCAAGCGCTTTCAGTCTCGAGGTTGGGATCACCAATTTCGAAGGCCTGAGTAGCGATATGAGGGCCGTCGGCGAACAGTTCCTCACCGCCCGGCGCGCGTTCTGCGCGAGACCCGGTCAAACCAAACCTAACCGCCCCCTCACCAGGAGCAAAGACCAGGGAGGCGGCGCCAGAGAACAGATCAAAATCGCGCTCCAAACCAAGGGTTTCGGCCTCAACATCGACCATTTCATAGCGGGCCGCACCTTCGAGCTGCACGCCATTGCCCAGGTCGAATTCCTGCACAGCAAAGATCGCGATCTGATTGGTCGTGTTCGGCGGAACGAAGGCTTCAGCGCCAATCGCCGAGAAGTCCCGCGAGGTGTATTGTACGCCGAATGCGCCACCCTGCTGTTGGATCAGCTCAAGCCGGGCTTCGAAGCTCTCCGTATCGAACACGGTTCCAATTTCGTCACCTTCGAACTCGGTGTGAGTGTAGTCCGAATAGCCAGCACGGAATCGGAGTTGTGAGAGGAAGCCATCACCCAGCGCGATATCTGCGCGCACATCAGCCCGGAACTGCTCGAGGCCGATGGTGACGATTTCTTCTTCTTCCTCTTCTTCCTCGGTTTCGCCGCCTTCACCGCCTTCTTCTTCGCCATGGTGGTGACCGGCGCCCGGACGGCCGACAAGGCCATAGTCCGAATTGTACCAGCCGATTGAAGCGCCGATGCTGCTCTCACCAAAGAACGCGGCGAGACCGCCATTCACAGTCCAAGTCTCGGTACCGCTGTTGGGGATGATGCCGAATTGGTTGGCGGCTTCGCGGAACTCTTCCGCTTCTTCCAGCTCGCCTTCATCCTCTTCTTCCTGAGCTTCTTCGAGCAATTCCGTGCGGAGCGCGTCCGCGACCTGGAAGCCCGGGATTTCGACATCACCGGTTTCGCGCCAGCTGCCGTCGAGGTGCAAGGCCAGGCTCGAACCGATCGGGAGGTCGATCGATCCGCCAAAGCTTACGAGGTCAGTCGCGGTATCAAACGCGGCTAGAGCGTCGATATGCACGGGCTCATCCGGCACCACCAGCGGGATGCGTTTGTCGATCACATTGACGACGCCGCCGATCGCTTGGCTACCATAGAGCAACGAAGCGGGACCGCGCAGGACCTCGATCCGCTGGGCGGTGAGTGGATCGATCGTGACAGCGTGGTCAGCAGAGGTGTTGGAAACATCCGCCGTGCCCAAGCCATCAACCAAGATGCGTACCCGCTCTCCGTCAAAGCCGCGCAGGATCGGGCGCGAGGCACCTGGAGTAAAGCTGCTCGCGCTTACGCCTGGGAGTTTGGCGAGCACTTCACCGATCTGACCGTTGAGATTGCGTTGAATGTCAGCTTCGGTCAGCACCGATGAGCCCGCCAGAATGTCCAATTCTTGAAGGCCGGTCGCACTGACAATGATGTCTGCACTTTCCTCTGTACCAAGAATGTGCGGTTCGGTGCCATCACCGACATCTTCTGCGGTCTCGTTGGCCCAAGCCGGGTTAGCCAACAGACTTGCGCTCAGGGCCGAGGCCAGCGCGATACGCGACGTTATCATTTTCAGTTTTCCCTACCGTCCATGGAATGTAATAATATATCATTCCGGTAGCATCCAGCGGACGGGTTGCAAGTAAGAACCGGTCGCAATCGAGGAATTGTCCGATTTCGCCGACAAACGACAGGATTGTGAGGCTCAAAGGACACAACCCTGTGTCCAAATACACTTCCCGGGAGAGAGATGTGCGTCCCTGCGGCTACCGCCTGCAATTGCCAAGCGCTGCGAAACCAATAGAGAGGTCCGCACAAAAGCGCAGGGAGTGACGCATGCAGAATCTATTCGACGTTTCGGGCAAAGTGGCGGTGGTGACCGGAGGGTCGAGCGGTATCGGTGCGATGATGGCCAAGGGCCTGCTTGCCAATGGGGCGAAGGTCTACATCACCGCGCGCAAGCTGGAACGTCTGCAGACCATGGCCGAAGAGCTGTCGGAATTCGGCGAGTGCGTTGCGATCCAGGCCGATATGTCAAAGGTTGAAGGGATCGAGGCCTTTCGCGAGGAGGTCGCCAAGCACGAAGATCATGTCGACATCCTGATCAACAACGCCGGGGCCAATTGGGCCGCTCCCTTGGAAAGCTTCCCGGAGAAAGGCTGGGACAAGGTGATGGATATCAACATCAAGTCGATCTTCTTCGCAGTCCAGAAGTTCATTCCGCTGCTCAAGGCTGCTGGCGATGCCGAGAATCCGGCGCGAGTGATCAACATCGCGTCGATCAATGGCATCCGCAATTCGGGCATGCCGACCTATGCCTATTCGGCCAGCAAGTCGGGGGTGATCCATCTGACCGAGCATCTCGCGACCGATCTGGCGTCGAGCCATATCAATGTGAATGCGATCGCACCGGGACTTTTCCCAAGCGATATGACAAAGCAGATTGTCGACAATGAAGGCATGGTCGACGCGGCAATCAAGCAGATCCCGAGACGGCGGATGGGGCAGCCAGAGGATATCGCGGGCACAGCAATCTATCTCAGCTCGCGCGCATCAGCCTGGCTGACCGGTAAAACGATCGCGCTCGACGGCGGAATGATTTCTACCGCGTGATCGAACTCTGATTGTCACTGAATTTAATGGAGCGGGCGAGGCGATTCGAACGCCCGACCCCAACCTTGGCAAGGTTGTGCTCTACCCCTGAGCTACGCCCGCTCACTGGCGCTCAGCAAGTGGATCAAAGACCACATACTTGCTGGGGAGGCGGCGCGATTAGCAGCGAGTTCCCGACGCTGCAAGCCCCATTTCGCCGAAATATCGCTTGATCCGTCGCTTCTGACCCTTCAGCGGTGTTCAGCGCCTTCACATTGGCGTTCTGCGTCCCACATTAGGGCGGAACAATGCCGCAGGATTAATCAGGAGCTTCCCCTTGGCCAGCATGGGTCTCAACATCGAAGAACAGAAAGCCGTTGAACGGTTTCGCCAGAACGTGGTCGAGCCATCGCAAAGCAAATTGGTGATCCTCGACTTCTGGGCCGAATGGTGTGGCCCTTGCAAAGCGCTGACGCCGACGCTGGAAAAGGTTGCAGCCGATTATGCCGACAAGGGCGTGATCCTGGCCAAGGTCAATGTCGATGAAGAGAAATTCATCGCTTCGCAGTTTCAGGTTCAGTCGATCCCGACTGTCTATGCAATGTTCCAGGGTCAGCCGGTGGCTGATCTGACCAATGCACGGAGCGAATCGCAGCTCAAACAGGTGCTCGATCAACTGCTTGGTCAGCTCCCTGTCCAAGCAGGTGCGGCGGACGGTGGTGCTCCAACAGGACCCTCGCCCGAGGAGATCGCACAGTTTGTCGCGATGGGAGAGCAGGCGCTGGCTGAAGACGATGCCGAGCGGGCCGCCGGCATCTTCGCACAGGTAGCGGAATTCGATCCGCGCAATGCCGCGGCGGCTGCTGGGCTGGTCAAGGCGCTGATCAAGCTTGGCCAGGCCGACGAGGCGCGCCAAGTGCTCGCCGCGGTTGAGGCCGACGAAGAGCTTGCGAAAGACCCGGCCATCGCCGCCGCAAAGAGCGCGCTAGAACTGGCTGGCACGCAGGTTGATGACGGTGAGCTTGCTGGTCTGCGGTCTGCTGCCCAGGCCGCGCCCGAGGATATGGATGCGCAATTGGCTTTCGCTGAGGCTGCCTTTGCCGCGGGCGCGCGCGACGAAGCCGCTGACACCTTGCTCGGCATGGTCGAGCAAGATCGCGATTGGAATGAAGGCGCTGCACGCGCGAAATTGCTGCAAATCTTTGAAGCCACTGGCCTGGAAGATCCCTGGGTCGTCGCCACTCGCCGCCGTCTTTCCAAGATTCTGTTCGGCTAAGCGGAACAATGTCGACTCGCCTCTCAATCTTTCCCCTGCCTGGCGCAGTGCTGTTTCCCGGCTTGCAGCTGCCATTGCATATCTTTGAGCCGCGCTATCGGGCGCTGGTCGGCGATGCTCTGGTCCGCGACCGCCGGATTGCGATGATCCAGCCGCAGCGCTCCATTGACGGGGCGCCGCTTTATTCGGTCGGCTGCGTCGGGCGCATTGGCGAGATCGAGGCAATGGATGACGGTCGCTACAACCTTATCCTCGAAGGCGAGTCGCGCTTCCGGCTCATTCGCGAGCTCGATGTCGCCACCGCCTTCCGGCAAGTTGAAGGCGAGTTGATCGAGGACGATCCCCACGCTGCGCTGAGCGCAGTAGAGCGGGCCGGATTCGAGCAGGAGGCGCGGCGATTTGCCGATGCCCAAGGCTACAGCGTCGATTGGGATTCGGTCGAGCGGCTCGATGATCAATCGCTGATCGACGGCGTGTCACAAATTGCTCCGTTCGATCCCGCATCAAAGCAGGCATTGCTCGAGGCGGAGAACCTCGCCGTGCGTTGTGAATTGCTGATTCAACTGATGCAGTTCTTTGGTCGGAGCGATGGCGGCGAGGAGATTATGACGCTGCAATAGCGGAGCTCACTCTTGCGGGATTGGTAAGCTGCGCAGCATGGTCGTGAGCGCGATGAAGGCGTTCCGCTCAGCATCGCTCTTATTGTAGCTCTCGGCTTGAACAACCAGCACCGCGTCCAGTGACGGCACCAGGGCGACGATGTTTCCGCCATTGCCCTTCATCATAAAGGCTGCCTCGTAACCCCGACTGGAGCGCAGCGGCGTGAGCCACCAGAGATTGGCATAATGGACGTGCTCACTCAGCGAGTGGCGGGGTTGAAGCATATCCTCAATCCACTCTTCGGGAATGAGCTGTTGATCACCCACCTTGCCGCGAGCGAGCACCAAGCGCCCCAGTTTGAGCAAGGCGGTATCGGAGATCGTCAACTGGCCGCCAGACTGGATCTCTCCGCTGCGTGATGTGCGCCATTCAACGCCCTCAATGCCCAACGGGTCGAAGAGTCGACGCTGAACAAAGCCGTCAAATTTTTCGCCGGTTGCCTGTTCGACGACCTGACCCAAGAGAAAGACACCGGCCGTACAGTAGGAGAATGGACCATTGCCTTTGGCGTCACGCCGATATTCTCGCACAGGCAGGGCCAGCGCAAAATCGCGCCACACCCGCTTCCGATACATCTTTTCCTCTTGCCCGGGAGACCGACGCTCCCAATCATTGCAGTCGAGCGCCGACGACATAGACAGCAGGTCCGCGACCGTAATGGAGCGCCATGGCTGACCAAGCGAAGACCCAAGAAAGGGCCAAACGGCCACTTCGGTGTTCGCCAAATGGCCATCGGCAATCGCCGCGCCTACTGCCAAGGCTGTGATCGACTTGCCCGCCGACTTGATGTCCACCGGGGTACCAGGCGACTCGTCATCAAAGCGTTTGCGATAGATCAGCTCACCGTGTTGCTCGACCGCCAGCGCGCGGATTTTGCCAAGCTCACCTTCAGCAATCGCACGCTCGAGCTGCGCCACATCCCACTCCGGCAAGGGCTGCGCGGCCGCTGGCGCGAACCAAGTACAAACGACGCCAGCAATCAGGCACACGAGATTGCGCATTATCGACCCTTCCTCCTTACGCGAGTCAGGTAGGAGCCGAGCCCTGAACCGCGTCAGAACACTTTGCGACGCAGTGTCGCACAACAACAGTTTCGCGCCACCAAAAAAGTAACTAAACAGTTGCTTATGAACATCGCCACCCTCCCGACCAAAGGCGAGCGCACCCGCGCGCATATCGTAGCGACCGCTGCCACCCTATTCTGGCGCCGCAATTTTCATGGTGTGTCGGTCGATCAAGTGGCTGACGCGGCCCAGGTCAACAAGGCGACGATCTATCGCTATTTCGCCGACAAGGGCGAGCTAGCGCTGGCCGTCATCAAATACAATGGTGCGATCAGCCTCGAAGTGATCTTTGCGGAGACCTTCGCCACGCATTCACAGCCGCAAGATCGGCTCGCCGCGATCTATCGGCAGATTTACTGCGCGCATCAAGAGATGCAGCGGGAAACCGGGGACCTTTATGGTTGCCCGATCATCGGCCTCGCGCTCGAACTGGGGCAAGAAATGCCGCAAGTCCGCCAGGAAGCCCAACGCCTGTTCGAAAAGGTTGAACAGCATTTCATTCAGATCGCCGCCGATGCGATTGCAGCGGCGGCAGTCAAGGGAGACTCGAAGCTCTTGGGGCGCACCCTTACCCAATTGCTCCATGGCGCGTTTGCGTCCGCGAGAGTCGCGCGAGACCCTGACCGATTGCTTGACGCCGGCCACGCTGCGCTCGCGCTGATCGGCTATTCCAACACGCCTATCGTCTTACAGGAGGACAAAACCCTATGAACGCCCCGCTTTACGCCGCAGCACTCGGTGCCTTTCTGATCGTCTTGCAAGTCATCCTGATGCTGACCGTCGGCTTGCATCGCACCAAGGGCGCCCCAATCGGTATCGGCGACGACCAGGAGTTGGAACGCAAGGTCCGACGCCATGGCAATCTGGCCG
Organism: Erythrobacter sp.; assembly: GCA_965229665.1. GTDB lineage: Bacteria > Pseudomonadota > Alphaproteobacteria > Sphingomonadales > Sphingomonadaceae > Erythrobacter. The sequence goes on from OZ245896.1 coordinate 919,299, forward strand.
AGAATTCAGGGCTGTTCCTAGCGGTCTTGGCGCTGCTCGAGATTCTGGTGGGGCAGACATGGTACACCGCTGCGCTGTGCGGTTTGTTTGCTGTCGCACGGATCAGTCACGCTGTTGGCTTTTCGTCGCTCGCGGGATCGCATGGGACTGAGGGTAACAAGAGCCCGTTCATCCTGCTGCGTGGCATGGGTGCCTTTGGCACCCTTCTCACTGCGCTTGGCGCAGCCGTCGCGATTGTATTGGCTCTGACCTAAGCCGACGCCGCGAGGCCAAAAGCCCCGCGCAGACCATCGATGATGTACTGCGCGGCCAAGGCCGCCAGCAGCACGCCGAGCAGGCGCGTGATCACGGCTTCGACCTTGTCGCCGAGCAAGCGGATCAGAGGACCGGCCGCCACTAGCGCCAATGCGGTCAATACAAGGACTGCACCGAGGGCCGCGAAGACCTCCAGCGTTTCCTCGATACCATCGGCTTCGTTCATCAAGAGCATGATCGCAGCGATTGCTCCTGGGCCTGCCATCATCGGCATAGCCATTGGAAAGACCGAGACATCTTCAATTTCAGGGTCCGCATTGACTTTTTCCGCCCGTTCATTGCGGCGCTTGGTGCGTTTCTCAAACACCATCTCGAAGGCGATCCAGAACAGCATGAAGCCGCCTGCGATCCGAAATGAATCGAGCTCAATGTGCAGCGCACGCAGCAGATCTTCGCCAAAGAAGGCAAAGATGGTCAGGATAACTGCCGCAATTGCGGTCGCGCGCAGCGCCATATTACGCGCCTGCGCGGGCGATGCATCCTTGGTAAGCCCGGCATAGATCGGGGCACATCCAGGGGGATCGATCACGACAAACAGTGTGATGAAGGCAGAGATGAAAAGCTCAGTCATAACTGGGCCGAGCCCCCACCATTATTCGGGCAATGAAGCAAGTCTTTCTTCGATAATTGTCTGCCAATCGCCCTCAAAGAAATAGTCGACGGTGATCAGCTTGGTGCCGTCGGGTAAATGTTCCCAATACCATCGCATGGTGCCATCGCCTGAGATCTGAGAGCCTCCGGGGTTATCCGAGGACAAGGACAGTCCGGGTGGCGGAGGCACCGGCGCATCACGTCGCGGACAATCGGCTACCCGGCCTTCAATTGCATCAATGGCCGTAACGACAATATCGCCTTCCTCGGGCTCTTCACGAGGCGGCGGCTGCGGATCATCGCGCCCAGCCGCATGATAGGTCCAACGGTACTCATTTTCGGCGTTGCGGCGCCAGATCTTGACGTAATTGCCGACAAAGCCCTGCTCGTCCTGATAGCGCCCGAGGCTCGCAGCCAGCGCGCCATCGCAACTCATCGTCACAACCCTTGGACTCCAGGCAGAGGGCTGTGAACCGGCATTGAGCCGACCGAACGCAGGCTCAGCCGGGATCAAACCTTCTTGAAAATGAAGCCTTGCACCGGGCGCGGCATAGAATTGTGCTGCGGATGATTGGCTCTCCCGACGGGCTTGCCGCGAAAACGCCAATTCCGTTGCAACGAGGGTGCTGGGCTGGGCTGCGCCAGGAGCACGCTCCAGGAACCGATTGATCACCTCTGTCGGGGGTCCTCGTTGCGGAGCGGCGCAGGCGCTGAGGGTCGCAAGGGCGATCAACAGCGCAGCGTTTCTCATAGCGATTCCGGGACCGAAAGGCCCTCGTTGCGATGCGCTGCGACCAAGGTGTTTCGGAGCAAGACGGCGATCGTCATCGGACCCACCCCACCGGGCACCGGAGTGATGGCCGCAGCCACTTCGCTGGCTTCACCGAAGGCGACATCGCCCACGAGCTTGCCTTTTTCAGCCCCAGGTTCTGGAGGCAGACGATTGATTCCAACGTCAATCACAGTGGCACCATCTTTCAGCCAGTCCTTGCGGATCATCTCTGGCCGACCAACTGCCGCAACCACTATGTCTGCGCGCTTAACCACACCAGGCAAGTCTGCAGTTCGGCTGTGTGCAATCGTCACGGTAGCGTTGGCGTCCAGCAGCAGCTGGGCCATCGGCTTTCCGACGATGTTGGAGCGGCCGATTACAACCGCCTCCAATCCAGACAGGTCACCCAAACGGTCCGTCAGAAGCATCATGCAGCCGAGCGGAGTGCACGGGACAAAGCCCGACTGACCAACGCTGAGCCGCCCTGCGTTGATCACATGAAAGCCATCAACATCCTTGTCCGGGCTGATTGCCGCAATGATCGATTGTTCGTCGAGGTGATCGGGCAGCGGAAGCTGGACCAGAATGCCGTCAACGGCAGGGTCGTTGTTGAGCTTCCCGACGACCGCCAGCAATTGCCCTTCGGTGGTGTCGGCTGGAAGCTTGTGCTCAAAGCTCTCCATATTGGCAGCGACTGTCGCCTTGCCCTTGCTGCGGACATAGACCTGGCTCGCTGGATCCTCGCCAACCAATACGACTGCCAATCCGGGCTTGCGTCCGGCTGCCTCAGCAAAGTCCGCCGCAATCATTCCGACCCGCTCGCGCAAACGAGCCGCGAAGGCCTTTCCGTCAATCCGTGTGGCAGTCATCAGATATAGAGCAGGCTGTCGAGAACGATCAGCAGGATTTGCAGCAGCAAGATCAATACAAGCGGGGAGAAGTCGATCGCGCCCGTGTCAGGCATCAGATTTCGGATCGGTCGCAAGACCGGATCCAACAGACGATTGATCGAGGTGTAGATCGCCATAAGGAATTGGTTGCTTGGGCTGACGACATTGAAGGCAAACAGCAAACCGATCACAAACTGGATGATGATCAGCATCACCAGAACTTGTGTGAGCAAGCCGATGATCTGTTGGACCGCGAAGAGACCTTGCATTGCGTTTTTGTTCCTTAGCTACGGATCGGACCGTATTATTGATGTAATACGGCTTCGTCCAGTATCAAGCCATTTGGCTAGGGCCTAGCAGTCCATTTCTGCCTGTACCAGCGTACCAGCGCCGCGGGCGGTGAAGAACTCCAGCAACATGGCGTGCGGCACTCTTCCATCGAGCACAACGGCGGCCTCACAGCCAGATTCAACCGCGGAGACGCACGTCTCTAGCTTGGGCACCATTCCCCCCTTTATCACGCCTTGATCGACCAGCTTGGCGATCGCGTCAGGGTTGAGATCGGTGAGCAGATTGCCCTCTCCATCCAGCACGCCGGGAACGTCAGTCAGAAGGAATAGCCGCGCCGCCCCCAAGGCCGCCGCGATGGCGCCGGCCATGGTGTCTGCGTTGATATTGTAAGTCGCCCCGTCGGCACCTGCTCCAATCGGCGCAATCACCGGGATCATTCCCGCCGCAACCGCAGTGTCAATCACGCTGGTGTCGACCTCGGCAGGCTCTCCAACAAAGCCAAGATCAACCACTTGCTCGATCAGGCTTTCCGGATCGCGCGTGGTGCGCTCGACCTTGCGCGCCCGCACCAGTCCTCCGTCCTTGCCGGAAATCCCCAGCGCCTTGCCGCCCGCTTCTGCGAGCCAACCGACCAGTTGTTTGTTGATCGCTCCCGACAGTACCATTTCCGCAACCTTGGCGGTCGCCTCGTCGGTTACGCGCAGCCCATCGACAAAGGTACTCTCGACCCCGAGCTTGGACAGCATCTCGCCGATCTGTGGGCCACCGCCATGCACAACCACAGGGTTGATCCCAACCGCCTTGAGCAAGACGATGTCTTCGGCGAAGTCGCGAGCCGCCTTGGCATCACCCATCGCGTGCCCGCCATATTTAACAACAAAGGTGCGCCCGGCGTAGCGCTGAAAATAGGGCAGCGCTTCGATCAGAACTTCGGCTTTGGCCAGGCTCGGCTTGTCATTGGTGCCGGTCATGCGGCGGACCTTTTCATAAATGGCATTGGAATTGGCGCGCTTAGCCGCTCAAGCCTCTGCTTGCCAAGCGATCACACGCACTCCCCAACCAATACGACGAATTTCTCGACCGATCGTAACCTTTGCCTGCCGTCCCGCGAACCGGGATGAGAGCGGCGCTGATCGGCGCCCTCGCTTCACTTTGGAGGACTCAATGAACATCACTCGAATCAAAGGTTCGGTCGCCCTCGTCGCGGCAGCCGGTCTCGCCGCAGCCTGTTCGCAAGCCGCAGACGCCCCCACTGAAGCCAGCATGGCTGACGCTGGTTCGGTAGAAGAGGCAATGGATGCGGAAATGACCGAAGTCGCTGACGCTGGCGAAAAAGAGAAATGCTACGGCGTTTCACTCGCCGGCAAGAATGACTGCGCAGCGGGACCTGGCACCAGCTGCCAGGGCACCAGCACAGTCGACTATCAGGGCAATGCCTGGACCTATGTCGATGCGGGCACCTGCCTTGAGATCGAAACGCCTAATGGCACTGGCTCATTGGAGCCGATCACCGCCTAATCGGTATTCGCATTGCGTCGTTTTCGGCGCTCCTACGAGCCGTCCGGACCTTCCGGGCGGCTCAATTGCGTAAAGGCCCGGGAGGGAACGCTAGCGAGGTTAGTCTGACGGTGATAAGCCTAAGAAATGCTCAAGCGGCGATCACGAAGCAAAATGCTCACCTGGTGGGTGATGTGGCGCGTGCCCGTGCTGGTGCTGATCGTCATGAGCCTGTGGTGGTTTGTGTTCCGACCGATTGCGAGTGAGCGCGGCTGGGTCCCGGTCTCACAAGAATTCGCGATCTGCGGTGAGCGCAGTGGCACGCCAGCGCCAGCCTGCGTGATTGACGGTGACACGGTTGCGATTGGCTTTGGGCGGGAGGGGCGCAGGATCCGCTTGACCGGATTTGACGCTCCAGAGCTAGAGGGCGCCTGCGATGCCGAGAGCGAACTGGCAGTTACCGCGCGAACCGCTTTGCAAACTTGGCTGGCGCAAGGAGCGTTCGAATGGAACGGCGCGGATGAGCCGCCTTATGACCGTTATGGACGCGAATTGCGTTCAGTCCGCCGAACCGCTGATGGACGACAGGAATATCTTGCGGAGTGGATGATTGCGCAGGGCCTGGCCGCCGAAAGCGGTTGGGGCGCGGAGCCCAAGGATTGGTGCGAAGGCTGATTGCCCCTGAGCTGGGTTACGCTTACCCGTGGTCGACGCTGATGCTTTCAGTCAGCCGGAACTTCCCCTCGGTCGGCATCCAGCGCCAGACATGGATATAGCGCGCACCGCCGGTCTGCACCCAGCCCAATTCGTCACCGCGCCACTCATGAAAAGTGTGCCAGCCGCGCTCCAACACGCCCCATTGACCGAGCGGAGTGACGCTTCGGCTTCCCGGTACGAGCTGACGGCGGTTCTTGTAGCCTGCGTTCGCTCCACCCGGCTCCCGCGCGGCGCATTGCCGCTCAAGATTGCCGACAAAGGCGGCGCGATCAGCCGCGACCAATCCGCCAAGGTCGTGGATCATGCGATAATCCTCAGCCAGTAGAGCGAGCAGTTTGGCCGGATCGCAATCTTCAAAAGCAGCCTGGAACAGCGCCGCATCATTCGCCACAATTCGCTGCGTGGCTTCCTCCAACGAAGGGATCGGGGTCTCCTCAGCCGCAGCAGGAGCGGAAACGGAACCAATTACCAGGCCGATGAGCGCCAGAGGCAGTTTTTTGACCATTCCTATCTCCTTACGATCCGAAATCGAGGATTAGCGACAGAACCCATCCACGATTGTCCGGCGAGCCATCCGAGACGACCTCGTCCACGACCCAGGCTCCGTCTTCTTTGACCCAGTAATAGCTCAAGGAAACAGGAGCGCCGAAATTCTTGAATTTGGCGGTGACCACTTTGCGATCCGGGTCAGCTGGAATTCCGCCGCGGACATCGTATTCCTTGATCTCCACTTCAGTGATGAGAGCGTCTTGTCCATCGACCACATAGTCAAAGTCGAGCCGTCCAATCGGCTCCTGATATGTGTCGATCCGGGCTTCCTCCGCTGCAAATGCCGCCGCAAGGCGCTTGGAATAGGGCAATCGCTCAGGAAGTGGCAGGCACGCGTCAAGATCGGCTTGCGCGACACCATAGAGGTTACGCGTGAATTCGAGCGGAGCGACTTCGCTCTTGACCAACTCGCACTGACCAGGTTCTTCAGCCTTTGCCGGAGTGGCAAGCGCTAATGCTGCGCTGGCAGCGATCAAGAACGGTTTCAGAGTAATCATTGACTATCCTTTCCGGTCATGGGGCCCGGGCCGAATTTGAACAAAAGCGACAACACCCACTCATTACCAGGGGTGCGTGAAACCACATCGTAGAGCCCCCAGTCACCCGGGTATCCAGGCTCATGGTCTTCGCCGAGAAGATCCCAGTAGAAATCGAGCACTTGTGGTTGGCCATAATTGTCGAACCGGGCGGTGACGACACGGCGTTTGCGTTCCTCTGGCTTGCCATCTTGAACATCGCGCGAGGTGAGCTCGAGATTGCCGATTCTTCCGCTGGTGTCATTGTAGATCCAGCTAAAACCGACCCGCGGCTTAGCGCCTGCGACATCGTCGAGCCGTCGATTTTCCGCCGCAATCAGATCGATGATCTCGTCGGTCAGCGGAATGCAGTCCTCAGGCTTATTGAGCGCCCCTTCGTAAGCCGCAAGCAGGATCGCCTCGGGACTCTTCTGCATGGCAATGAAGTCGCAGGGGGCCATCCCCTGTGTCTCCTGCGCTGCGGCCGTGGTCGCGCTGGCAAGCCCGACGGCCAGCACTATGTGCTTGAGCATACTTCCCTCACTCCGCTGCCAGCGCATCCACTTCCGCCGCTAGAGATGCATAATCCGTATGGCCAGTCACGGGCTCGACCCGTTCCGCCCACATGGCATTGACCGCTGCCACAACGCTATCTGGCAGAGCGGATGATTTGCTCCCTTCGCTCTGAATCTTGCTTGAATCGCTGTCGAAGGGAATGCCGCAAACTTCATCAAGCTGACGCGCGACCATGGCGTCGTCGAACTTGTCCTTATGGGCGTGCATGTATTCTCGACTGGTGCGATGCTCGACCAGGGCCACAAGCTCGTCGGTCAGTTCGACCCCGATAAAGGCTGCCAGCCTTCGAATCGTCTCCGGCTTGTTCTTCACGGCAGTGCGATAATTCATCAACAGAGTGTCGGGCTCGTGCCGCCGGGCAAACCAGCTGAGAAGATGAGTCATGTAATCGGTCCCGCCTGGCCCACCGCCCAACCAAAACGGCATAAAGTCTTCCATCGGAATGGCATCCCGTTCGATCTGCCATCCATTGAAGAAGCGATACAGCGAAACGAAGCTCTCATGCGGATCACGCAAAGTGACAACATAGCGCATCCCCGGGGCCAGACGCTCATATTCGCGGTGCGACTTAAACCCGCGCGGCGCTGCCCGCTGTGGAGCTGTCATATCAAAATCGCACATCACCGCGGTGTCTTCCCAAGGGACCACCCGGCTGATGTCGTCATAGTCCTCATCGCCGCCGGTGCGCAGTTGATGGAACATTTGCTGCATCATGGTGGTGCCGCACTTGGCCCATGGCGCTATGAAGACATCACCTTCCTGCGGCTCATAGGGTTTGAAGTTTGGCCGTTCGAGCTGCGCGAAAATACCCATCCTCGCGCCGAATTCTTCAATGTTGCGTGCACGGCCCGGTTTGGTCTGTGTCATGATGCCCTCTTCCCAAATCACGCGCCCCGCTCACGGTGTGGCATCCGGAGCAGTGTGAGGCAAGTCAACAACTTAGCCGGTACGGCCATTGCAAAATTGGTCAAAACCGTGAGCTGTAGTATGAAACCGCCAATACTGTTTGATAATCTGGGGGGATCACAGACCATGAACACAACGCCTGAGCCGCATCGCAACCAGCCGCCGACGACTGGATCCGGCTTCGATGCCAACAAGCCGACGATTGTCAGCCTGCTCTATCTGACCAGCTTCATTACCGGCGGGATTACGAGCCTGGTCGGGATCGTGCTTGCTCATATCTGGAGCGGCGAGGATCATGTCCCGTGGATGACATCGCATTACGCCTATTTGATCCGAACCTTCTGGATCGCGTTGCTGGCGTCGCTTGGCGCCATGGTGCTGAGCTTCGTGCTGATCGGTTTCCTGCTGTTTCCGGTGATCGCGATCTGGGTTGGAGTGCGCAGCGTGCTGAGCCTGATCAAGGCACAACGACAAGAACCGATGCCCAACCCGGAAACGCTCGCGTTCTGAGGAGGTAGTTTGGCTTGACGAACCTAGCCAGCCCACGCCCTTCCATCCGGCTTTTGTCCCGGTAGGCTCCGGGTGGAAGGGTGGAGGGCGTGGGCGGCCAGTGATCACCAAACAACATCCCACTCACCAAACAAAGATACCAGGCCGTCCGGGGGAGGTGGACGACCTGGCACTGTCTGGAATCGATGTCTCGACCGGCTGACTAGCGCATTCGTTGCGCCAGCTTCCGTGCGATCCTGGCGGTACGCCGCGCCGCAATGACGGTGCCTAGAGCCGCCACCCCCGCGCGGCGAATCCGGCGGCGCCTTTGCAACGCGGCGATCGGGGAAGGCCCACGCAATAGGTGAGGCCGAGTTCTAACTCGCATGGCGCATCTGACAGGCTGACAGCGCAAGCGCGAGGATCGCATTCTCCGGAAACAGCACCGGATCTGTCCGGGCCGGATTGGCCTGATTCTCACCCGACCGAACCTGGCGAACCTTGCCTGGCTCAAGCATTGGCCATCTCACCCTCGGCGGTCTCCAGCATCGCAGCAATCTCATCGAGCAAACGCAGCCGCTGCTTCTTCAAATCTTCAGCATGGAAATCATCGCATGGCTCAACCTCGGTCTCGATCCGGTGGATCGCGCGATTCACCGCGTGGTAGCGCGCCGCGAGATTGTTGAAATGCGCATTGCTCATCTTAAGGCGGTGAAGCGCTTCTGAATCGCGCGGAAACTCGTCGTGCAGCTCATGCGGGGTGTGGGCAGACATGGTTTGATGCTCTCCTTGTGGTTTGAAGGACAATCCTATGCCGCACCGACCACCCCGTCTTTGATGTGAGTCAAACATGACAAGCCTGACAGATGTCAGGCATATATGGAATATATTTTTGCTTATTAATCAGAGATTTGATCAGATTTGAGAGGATGACACTTCTCCAACTCTTCGCGCGAAATCACAAGCTCCAGCGCGTCTCGCATTACTCAGCCGCAGTAGCGCCACAAATCCAAGGTAGGAAAGCGACTGAGGACCGACCCTGAAAGCCTGAGCATTTTCAAGCCCGTGTCGCGCACAGCATCAACCTGCGCTGAACTTACTCTTCCCAAGCAGCGCTAGCAGGGTGTTCCGGCCGAACCTCAGAAACGGATAGAGCAAGCGTGCCCGTGTCGGTGACTTGAACATCCAGAAGTTGAAACGATTGAGCCAATTGCTCTGCCCGCTGATCAGAGCGAGGCGGTGGATCGCTTCGTGTCCGTGATAGAATTGCTCACCGATCTTCACGACGAAGCCTTCGTCGAGATCATAGCCCCGCGCGATCACATCTTCGACCAATGCGCCGCCATCGCGCGCGTTGAGGGTCTCCAATCGCCCCACCGACTGCTGGATCGTCAGCGCCTGGCTGTACTGGTTACAGACCGGACATTCGCCATCATAGATCACCGTAACTGGTGCGGAATTCATGCTGCGGTCGAACCCTCGAAGGCGAAGGGATCGTCCTCGCAGAACGACCCTTCGACAGTGTATTGGGTATCATCCTGCCAGATCACTTTCGCTGCGCCAAGATAGACCGGCTCAAGCCGGATGGGCTCGCGCTCGAACGCAGTGGTCAGCGCGTAGATCTTGATGTCGCTGCCAACCAGCCCAGGGTTCTCATCAAAGAATTGCTCGATGGCGGCAGGGTGGAACGGCTCGCAATGAAAGGTCGAGCGCTTGGTCTGATCGTGGAACGCCCAATCGTCGAAATCGTCGACCCATTCGCCTTCTTCATCACCGGGGTTCTCAAGCAGATAAACCTCATAGAACGGTACCGCTTGCGGGCGAGTGTACATGCCATAGCCACCAAGCTTCCAAGGGTTGATCCGATCTTGCCCAACCAGGGTCAGGTGCACGCCGATCCAACCGGTGTGCACCGTCAGCAGCGCCAGCAAGACGAGCTGCGGGAGGGTGAGTTTCTTAAGCCAGGAAGTCACGGACAAACTCGCTAATGCCATGGAGGTCAATGAACAGCAGGGCGATGCAGAGGTAGAACAGATCTTTGCGCATGCCGACGCCGAAGGCGATGCACAGCAGTGAAATGTTGAGTGTCTGGAAGTTCATCTCATCGGCATAGAGGCCCGCGCCGATCAGGAAGGCGATCTCGATCACCAGGAAGATCAGATTGCGGAAACCGCACAACAGCAGCACGCCGACCAGGATTTGCCAGGCGACGATGAAGGTACCGATGAATTTGTGCATGCCGCAGGAATATTGCTCTGCATCGGCTGAGCAGACGAAGCGGAACATATTCTCGGTCTCGCTGCCGTAATAGCTCAGGAAGCTGATATAGGAGCCATCAAGATAGGTCCCGGCCAGCAGTTTCTGCGCCGCTGCAGCCAGCATCACAACACCGAGCGTTGCCCGCAGATAATACTGGAAGTCTTCCGATTCCCACCATTTGGCAAACAGCGCCGCGACCGGAATACACCAGACCGCCAACCAGGAATGGTTGGCGTAGCTGTACCAACTCTCCATGATCGCGGGGACCAGCAGCAGCATGAAACCAAGCACTGCCCAACGGCTTGTCCGCCGCATCACCACAAACGGCAGGAACAGCAATTGCAGCAGGCCATAGACGACATATTGATCGATCTCGCCCTGCACCACCGCATAGGGCAGGTCATCGTGCTTCTGGAACCATACGGACAGCACGGCCATGAACATCGCTGCGCGCATGGCCAGTGCCCCATCGCTGGCAATCTCAGCCTTCCAAAAGGCTTGCGCGCGAGCGCTCAGCGCTTGGAGCGCGTCTTGAGTGCGAGCGCGGGATTGAGGGGCCAGAGGCATATCCATGGCTGACTGTTAGCCCGGTTTGGTTGAAAAAAGTTTGCGATCATTCGCCCAGTCGCGCGTTGGAACAGCCGCTCGGCAAAAGTTAACGCCAGAGGGGATCGAGTGGGGGCTTGGGGCCCATGCATCAGCCTGTGCGGGGTTTGCACTGGTCGATGATTTGAGCGAGGCTTAGCTGCTTCGGGGTGGCTGACATCTCCACCTGCTCCCTCCGCCCTTCCACCCGGTGCCTACCGGGATAATATCCGGGTGGAAAGGCGGAGGGAGCGGGTGGAAACGCCAACAAAAAGGGAATCCCCATGAGATGCACTGAAATCGCCGTTCCACCAGACAGCCTGCTCGCCGGATTTGGCGGGCCGCAGGACTACCGCGATTGCTTCGTGCGCAATGTACCCGGTCAAGTCAGCCTGTCTCAATTCCTTGAACGGTTTTACCGCAGTCGCGCGTTCCGGCCCGAGGCGCTTATACTAAGCCTGCTAGGCCGCAACGCGCTGGGAGACCGCGCAGGCCAGCTTGCGCGAGGAGAGACCGATCAATTCGGAGTCTGGAGGGTGGTCGAACGCCACGACCATCAGATCCTGCTCGAATCCAGGCCGACTGGCACCGCCAGCTGGTTTGCAGTGGAGCCAGCCGACCAAGGGACCATACTCTACTTCGGATCCTGGGTCGGCAACCTCGATCAGTCTGGCTGGCGCGCATTGCAAAAGGCCCATGTGTGGTATTCGCACTTCTTGCTCGACGGGGCGTTCTGATTACGGGGGATTGTGCCTGCCCTTGCCAACAGTCGGCCCAGTCGGCGTCTTCATCGCATCTTTACGGTAACCTCTTAACCAAGTCTGTCTCATTGCGAGACCCCAGCCGTTGATCCGCTTGTCGGGTTAGCCACCGCCGTGTTCTCGGCGGGCTCGCATTGAACGAATTTGAAGGTGAGATCTGATGAAGACCGCTCTTAAGACTGCAGGTTCGAGCTTGATGGCGCTCATCGTGCTTGGCGCGCCAAGTGCAGCCGTTGCCAACCACAACAGCGACGAAGGCCCCTATATCTCCTTCGACGCCGGAGTGGTCTTTGCAAGCACCTCAAACAATGCGGGCGCCTTCAGCAGCGCTGTCCCTGCCACGCCTGACTTCGCGGCGATCGCGGTCGACACTCCGCTCGCCTGGGACACCGAATTCGACACTGGTGTCACCGCCGGCGGGGCGATTGGCTATGATTTCGGCAATGGCTTCCGGACCGAGCTACAAGGATTTTACACGCGCTATGATGTCGACACGCACAGCGGCGTGAGTGTTGGCGGCACGCTGATCGATGGGGCTGATGTGGCCGTTCTCACTCGAGGAGCCGCCGACGCGGCCAACCCTAGCGTCGGCACGATTGTGGCCGAAGGGCGCGGTAATCTGACCTCCTACGGTGCGTTCCTGAACATGTATTATGATTTCGACATCGGGTCGAATATTGAGCCCTATCTCGGTATTGGTCTGGGCTATGTCGGCACCGATGTCGACTACAAGCCGTCCGACGTCGTTATTGCCAACGCGGTTCACGATGGCTTCGCCTATCAGGCGATGGCCGGTGCCAGTGCAAAATTCTCGCGGCGGTTTGAGGTCTTCACGCAATACACCTATCGCGACAACCTCGAAGATGTTGAAGTGGCGCTTGATCTGCTTCCGGCAGACCTCGCGATCGAGACCCAGCAGCACATTGTCACCGGCGGCGTGCGCTTCAAATTCAGCAATTGATGGCTGCGCGGATCAGCGGGAGGGTGTGATCGTCCAGATCAGTCCCTGCTCATCCTCGCTCACCTCCACGCTGAAGAACCGCCGGTGCGAGTGGATTGCGCCCTTCCATAGTTCGATCCAGCAGCTCAGCAGCATGGCGCGCGCGTCTCTGTCCATCCCGCGCACAATCCGCAGGCCAGATTGGTGGAGGCGGGCGGACTGCTGATCCTGCGCTATCTCTAGACTGACCCCGTCGCCCATTCCGGCGAGCGCCTTGGCGAGAAACGCAGCCGCATCGGCCACGCCGCCGTCGTCGCACCCCAGCAATTCGGCCATATGCGGATATTGCTGCAGCCCGGTCAGCCGCGCGGCGCGCTTGCCAATGTCGAGTGCCTGTTCCTGGCCGATCACGCCGGCGAGCTTGCGAATGCCATTGCGACAATACTCGACGGCATAATTGCGTCCAGCCTTGGCCAGGCGCTCTTCACTCCATTGCGCATCGGGCGGGCTCGGCTGCTTGGCGGGATCGAACGGTGGAGGCACCTCGTCGGGCGCAAACACCAGTCGCTCTTCTTCGCTCAGATCGCGGTCATATTCCTTGAAGTAACCGCACAGCCCGAATTGCCTGGTGAGATCTTCGGACACGCAAACAAAGCCCAGACGGGGGTTCTTCAAGGAGACGCCATTCTGCGCATACCAGCCGCGCAGAAAGCCGCGGCTCGCTTCGACCGGGATGCCGCAGATCGCGGGACCGGCGTACATCCAGCGCGGATAGCGAAACCGGACCCAGGCTTTGGTGTCGCCCTCTTCCATATACTCGACCCGGACCCCGCCGACGCCGTTGGACAGGACATGGTACTTGGCGGCCGCCACCGCATCGGGCAGATCACTCAGCCCGAGCTTTTCGAAACTGGCGAGGAATTTGTCCTCGTGCTGACGCCGGAACAGGCGGAACATCCATTCGCCCACAACCTCTTTGCCTTGCTCGACAGCGACCATCAGCTGCAGGCCGAGAAAGTACTGGTGATGAAGATGCGCCTGCGCGTGGATCGCGGCGTGGTTTTGGGTGTGTGCTGTCATGGTGCTGAGCCTAGCGATGGCCGGAGCAAGACGCCAAGAGGGAGTACGAGGCTTTTGTGGCTCCGTTTCCCGCTTGAGTGTCTGAAAGGACGTAAGAAAATTGTAATATGGGGTGGACTGAGAGGCAGTTTGCGCTATCGGGGCAGTCTCAAAAAAAGACATGGGTTGCTGGGGAAGATAATAATGAACGAGACAAAAACGCCGTGGGCTAAGCCGGAACTTAAGAAACTTGAAGAGAGGCTGGAAGATGTCGAGAATTTTCTTGGCACCGGTTCAGACGGCGGTGGTATGTTTTCGTCGGCTTCCTGAGGGCTGAAGCGAGCCTCAATCGTGAAGTGATTGTGGCGCGAAGATCCGCGCTTCGCGAGGCGAGCAGCGGGATCAACGGGAAAGTTGTGAAGACGAACTGAGTGTCCGCCACTGGACACCCCTGTCTAGCACGTTAACATCCTGGCCAAGCAACAAAATTTGAGGGAAGACACGCGATGCCTGACACCAAGAAAACCTGGACCAGCCCGGAGCTCGAGAGTCTGGACGAGGATACTCAATTCATTCGGATGCTGCCCGGTTCCATGAGTGAAGGAGGAGACGGCTCCTTCAGCGATTCCTAGGACTGTGACCCGAGAGGCCGGGAAGTTAGCGTCTGCTGCATGGAGACCATTTCCTTTTGGTCTGCATTAAGGGCCGAAACAATCAGATCCAAGCGATGCACTGCAAGGGAAGACACGTTATGACTGACACCAAGAAAGCCTGGACCAGCCCGGAGCTCGAGAGCCTGGACAAGAATGCGAGTGATGTTGAAGCTGGGGCCGGCATGAACGCGGATCCAGGTGATGGAAGCACAGATTCCTGAGCTTTCTATATTGCTCAAATAGGCGTGATTACGGCTCCCTTCTGGGGGCCGTTTTCATATGCGGGGCGTCACGTTCCGTCAGCCCACCAGTCTATCGGCAGCCCTAGCTTTCCAGCATCTGCGTGATGACCCGAGCGGTGTCGGCGCCCATTGCGGTAAGCTCTTGCTGCGAAGCGCCAGATTTGGCCCGCGCCGAGAAAGCCATCAGAGTGTTGGAGGCGATCTGAGCTGTGAGTGTGATCTGGGACTTGGACGCTTCGGGATAGGCACGCGCGATCCGCGCCTGCATCGCTTGATCAAGCTGGTCGATCGAGCCGAACAGCCGGTCCCTGATTGCAGGCAGGTCGGCGCTGCCCGGTGCGGTGCCATAGACCAGGCAGCCAGCGGCGATGCTCTCATCGCGGAAATAGATTGCCAGCATCTCGGCGTAGAATTCCGCCAGCGCTTGCTCGAGCGGTCCCTCCTGCAACAGCGCGGGCACGGCGCTGGCTTCGACCTGCGCGCCGAAGGCATCAATCGCCGCCATGTACATCGCGAGCTTGTCGCCAAAGCTGCGATAGAGGCTCGGCCGGCTGAGCCCGGTGGCGGCCGACAGATCGTCGAGCGAGACCGCGGCAAAGCCCTTGGCGCGGAACAATTCGACCATGCTCTGCATCGCGGCGGCGCTGTCGATGCTGGGCGGTCGCCCGCGCCGACGGGGAGGAGGATTGGAAGCCGCTTCGCTCATTTATGTACCGATCCGCATTTAAATATTGACTTGAGATTATTTATGTTCGAAACGGTACAAAATTTCAAGAGGAAGGCCCTGATATGCTCATTCAAGCGCTCGTCTATCCCCATTTCACCACGCTCGATCTGATCGGCGCGCTTCAGCCATTGGCGCAAATTCCCGGCGCCACGACCGAGGTGGTGGCGCGCGTAAAGGGTCCGAATCCGACCGATAGCGGCGCGACAATCCTGGCCGATGCCGACTTCGCCAGCGCCTCGACTGCGCCCGATGTGATCCTGGTCCCCGGCGGGGGCACGCCCTCGATCGACGTGCTTGAAGACCAGGCAACAATGGAGTTCCTCGCACGGCAAGGCGCGCAGGCAAAGTGGATCGTGGCGGTCTGCACCGGCTCGCTGCTGCTCGGCAAGGCCGGTCTGCTCGAAGGCTATCGCGCGGCGAGCCATTGGGCGGTGATCGACACGCTCGACGCGTTCGGCGCGACACCGGTGCATGAGCGGGTGGTGATCGACCGCAACCGCTGCACCGGCGGCGGTGTCACCGCGGGGGTCGATATCGGGCTGACCGTGGCGGGCCTGCTGGCGGGCGAAGAGGCCGGACGGATGATCGAGCTGATCCTCGAATACAACCCCGCCCCGCCGTTTGGCAGCGGCCACCCGAGTATCGCCGACGCAGCCACTTTGGCGACAGCGCGCGCTTTGATGGAGCCGGTGATGTCGCTCGATCGGATCCGCGCGATCGCCGCGGCCTGAGCGGATTTTGGTCGGAAGCAGGAGAGGCCAGAGGAGAGGACTCATGATGGGATGGATCAAGGACCTGGTGCAATGGTTCAACGATATGGGGACCTTGCCGCGCTCGATCCGGATCTGGGCGAGCCTCTACCCGCTGCCGCAGATCATCGGCGGAGTGATCTTCATCACCACCCTGCCCGGTGCGGTGATCCTGTTCGGCCGCGTGCTGTCAGGCATTGTCGCGAGCCGGGTCCACAAGGCCTCGCCCTTCTCCAAGCTGATGGGGCCGGTCGGGCACGCGCATTGGCTGCTGATTGTGCCTTATCTGGTGTGGGAGATTGCCTCGCAGGGCCACTCAACCGCGCTGCACTGGTTCATGATCTATGTCGTCGCGACGACGGCTGTGAGCCTGGTGATCGACGCGGCCGAGCTGTGGACTTACCTGCGCAAAGGCCATGTCGAGTATCGGCGGTAGGGGGGGCTGAGCGCTAAACCTCCCCTGGCGAGCCAGGGAGGATGAGTTGTCAGTCTCCCCTCCCGCTTGCGGGAGGGGCCGGGGGTGGGCATAAGTAATTGATGCCTAATTGGAAATCGCGCAACACCACCCGAGCGAAGGCACTGCGCAATCAGGCGACCCCGGCGGAGCGGGCGCTTTGGGAATATCTCTCTAGACGACAACTTAGCGAGAGATTCAGTCGTCAAATGCCCGTCGGCCCATACTTCGCCGATTTCCTTTGCCGTAGGCTTTCGCTTGTGGTGGAGTTGGACGGTCACAGCCACGATGTGGATCCGCAGCGCGACGCAGGCAGAGACCGCTGGATGGCTCGCAATGGCTATCGGGTGCTGCGCTTCACCAATGCTGAGGTCTCGAACAATATTGAGGGCGTCGTGACGACAATCCAACTTGAGATCGAACGATTGAAGGCAGAATCAGCATAGCGCCTATGCCTCCCGCCTGCGGGAGGGAAACGAGACTTGCGAGCTTGCTCGCTAGTCGCTCTTGGGTGGGCAGACAAAACTGGAGCGCGTGAACAAGGCCCACCCCTAACCCCTCCCGCAAGCGGGAGGGGGACTGGCGAGTCTCAGAGCTGATTGAAGCCGGACTCGCGGAGCGCTGGGGCGGACCGACAGTGGAATGGTGTTGAGGGGGGCTAGCCTTATAACTGGCAAGCCCCAATGTTATGAGAAGTGCGATCAGCCTGAAAAATCGCTCGAGTGGATGTCTGGTTTGAACTTCAGCCCACCAGCTTGCGCCATTAGCCGAACGTAGCCACGCATCATCCGCTCGCTAAATTCATACCAGCCATTGCCGCGCGACGCCAGGACACTGCCGTGTGATTCCTGCGTTAAGTACCAAACGCGGCTGTTGAATTCATGCGGCGAAAGTCGCTTTTCCGGCTTCATTATCCGCGCGACATCAAGATAAGAACTCTCATAGACATCAGCCACTTGACGGCTCAAGGTGGGCGATAACACCATTGACCAGAGAACTTGCTTAAAGTCCTCTGTGTTTTTGTATTTGAGGGTTGCTCTATCGTACTTCTCTCTAAGCGTGAAGTTCGCTTCTTCTACCGAACGGTCGATAGCCAGTTGGAAATGGCCTTCCGTGCATTGGTCGATAGTCTCTTCGTCCTCGAAAATTATCCAGAATAGCTGCTCGCCAATGAGCTGGGTAAAGTACGGAAATCCATCCGAGATTACACTAATGCGTTGGGCAACACCTTCCGGGACCTCGACACTAAAAGCTTTGGATGCAGAGAGTATGATCTCTTGAAGATTGTCGTAAGGTAACTGCTTTAGATGAATCGGGGAGAATGAGCGTTCTGACGAGGGGTGATCTCCGATCAAGCCCGAAATGCTCGAAGCAATCCCACAAAGAACCAGCTTAACATTTATGCGCTCGTCGGACACCCGTTTCACGAAGTCTGCCATCAAACCACGGTCTTGAGAATTCTCGAAACGTTCGAGTTCATCGATAATGATTAGGGGCGCCTTAGGCTCGCTCTCTGTTATCGCTTTCAACGCTTGGATAAAGCGCGAAAGTGAATCAAATTCTGGGTAGATGCGGCTCGTCTCTCGCTCCTTTTCGTACCCGAGAACCTTAGCCAAGATTGAGACTTTTGTTTTGGAAGAATTTTCGCTGGACTGGTCCATGCGACCGACCAACTCATCAATCATGGCTGCTGCCATCTGGAAGAAGGATCCTTGGCGATCACATGCAACATAAACAGGATCAATCTTAACGCCCGGCAGCGCGAATGCTGCGGTCCGGGCAAGTGAGGTCTTGCCTACACCTCTGTCGCCGAAGATGAATATTTGCCGCCCTTCGGTGTCCAAATTGCGCTGAATTTGCGCAATTTGATTGGCTCTGCCTTTCAGATGTTGCGGTTGATCGATGGGCGCCAGGTGAAAATAGCTCTTTCTAGTCGAGCTAAATGACTCAAAATCGAAACCTCTTATCGTCAACTAACTACTCCACCCCTTGGGCACCCTCGATTTTCTCAATAATACAATATTTTCAGATATTTACAAAGCCGCGTAATCGCGCCCGCAGCTCACATCCCCAAAAGCAAATGCGCCAGCAACCATAGTGGTCGCCAGCGCATCGCAAATTACGTCTGGATACTTAGGTCAGGCGCGCGGGCCCGAGCGGCAAACTCACTCCGCCGCTTGGACACCCTCTTCGAACAGGCCTGCTTCGCCTTCCTCAGCGCCTTCTTCTTCATTCGCGGCCTTGGCCTTCTGGCGCTTGTCAAACGAGCTCCAGACGTCGTTCCAATTGCCGGTGGTCGCGCCTTTCGAATATTCGGTCGCGCGGGTTTCGAAGAAGTTGGCGTGCTCGACCCCGTTGAGCAGCGGCGCGAGCCACGGCAGCGGGTGCTCTTCGATCATGTAGATCGGCTGCAGGCCAAGCTGGTTGAGCCGCCAGTCGGCGATGTAGCGGATATATTTCTTGATCTCTTTCGCGGTCATGCCGTTGACCGGCCCCATTTCGAAGGCGAGGTCGATAAACGCATCTTCCAGACGAACGGTCTTCTGACAGATGTCGATAATGTCTTCCTTGACCGCTTTGGTCAGGCAGTCGCGCTCCTCACAGAAGGTGTGGAACATCTTGATGATGCCTTCGCAGTGGAGGCTCTCATCGCGGACCGACCACGAGACGATCTGACCCATGCCCTTCATTTTGTTGAAGCGCGGGAAGTTCATCAGCATCGCGAATGACGCGAACAGCTGAAGGCCTTCGGTGAAGCCGCCGAACATCGCCAGGGTGCGCGCGATATCCTCATCGCTGTCGACCCCGAACTGGTGCATGTAATCGTGCTTGTCCTTCATCTCCTCATATTCGAGGAAGGCGGCGTATTCGCTCTCAGGCATGCCGATCGTGTCGAGCAGGTGCGAGTAAGCTGCAATGTGAACCGTCTCCATATTGGAGAAGGCGGTCAGCATCATCTTGACTTCGGTCGGCTTGAACACCCGGCCATATTTGTCGTGATAGCAATCCTGCACTTCGACATCGGCCTGAGTGAAGAAACGGAAGATCTGGGTGAGCAGATTGCGCTCATGCTCGGTGATCTTCTGCGCCCAATCGCGGCAATCCTCACCGAGCGGAACCTCTTCCGGCATCCAGTGGATCTGCTGCTGGCGTTTCCAGAAGTCGTAAGCCCAAGGGTATTCGAACGGCTTGTAGGTCTTACGGGCTTCTAGCAACGACATGTTGTGTTTCCTCTTTCTCGATCGGCCAACCTATATAGGGAATCAAACTACGAAATCGAAGGCAAGGGCGTATGATTCGGCGGGGATAAACCGTGCAAAATCTGAGTCGGGCCGAGTGGCAGCATAGCGCATTTCGGGAACTCTTGCAGGCGACGCAATTGACCAGGCTGCGTGATGCGCAGGAGTGGCTGTCGAAGCGCCGATTCACTCACTCCATTCTGGATAGGAATTACGCGCTAGTACCGAATTGACCGGCCGAAAAAAATCCCGGCAAGTCAATTATTAAGCATTCCTAGGCATAGTCGCGCACGCGGGAAGACCCATGGCAACAGCCGAGGGGCCTTTCGCGCGCAAGGGATCGTGAGCTTAGGAACCACAGTGCTGCAATGACCATGGCATCCGCCATACCGACTCAGTCAGAGCTCAATCTGGCGCTGCGCATGGCGCAGGCGGAGAAGCTCGACTATGCGATGTGGCCCGATGTGCTCAAGCAGGCGTATGATCGCGATCGCCGCAAAGCGACCATCAATGAGTTGAAATACCATCAGATTGTCGGGCTTTGCGTGGCGATGGCCTCGGTCCTGCTGGACTGGTTCGCCGTGCCCGAGCAATTCCTCCACGGTCTGACCTTGCGGCTGACCCTGGTGCTTCCGCCGGCGCTGATGGTGATCCTGTTCGCTGAGCGGATGAAGATCGGGCATGTCAAACTGCTGACTGGATTCACCCTGACGGCGTTTGGTTGCATCGTCATGCATCTGGCCACCCATGCTGACCCCGAATCGGCCACGCGCTACGCCATGGCGATTTCGCTGCTGCTGGGTGGAGCGATGCTGATTCAGCCCTACACGCCGCGCGAATTGGCGCTGTTCGGGACCGGCTTCGTGTGCTGCACGACTTTGGCTGGGCAATGGCCTTCCTCGCTGCCGAGCAATATGCTGATCGAACATGCCGTGCTTGTCGCGCTGGTCGGCGGCGCCGGATACATGCTTGCGCGGCGATTCTTCCGCCACAAGACCAACGAATTCCTGGCTGAGCTGAGCCTGCGGGTGGCGCATGCCGAGCTCAAGCAAAACAACCAGGTCCTACGCGAATTGTCGGAGAGCGATGCGCTCACCGGTCTCGCCAACCGCCGTTCCTTCCGCAGCGCCTTCCAGGAGCTGTTTGTCGAACATAAGTTAAGCGATGCACGGCAGGTCACGCTGCTGATGATCGATCTCGATCACTTCAAGCGGTTCAATGACCACCACGGACACCAAGCGGGCGACCGAGCATTGCGGATGGTGGCGCGCTGTCTCGAAGAGTGCTTTGAGCGCGAAGAGGGAATCATAGCTCGGTTCGGCGGTGAGGAATTCATCGGGGCATTCCGCAGCAAGACGATCGCAGATGCGGAGAAGCTGGCAGAGCGGCTCCGGGCCAGCATTGCGGGAGTCTCGGTTCCGGTGCGCGATCTCGATGAGCGCCGCGTGACCTGCAGCATCGGCCTGGCTTCAACCGCGAGCGGTGCCGAGGTCGATATGAGCCAATTGATCGCTCGCGCTGACCGCGCGCTCTACCGCGCGAAGCAAACCGGCCGCGACAAGGTTGTGGTGTCCGAACGGATCGAATTGCGGGTCGATCGCTTAGTGGGCTGACACCAGGTTAGGAGCTGCGGCTCTTCGACCCAAAGAAGCTTCCGCCGCCCAGCACGGTGATCCCGACGAAGAAGCCGAAGTCATACCACGCGCCGGTGTTGGGCACGGCGTAAACCGCAATATCGGGACTGAACAGTGAACCGATCCAGGCCCATGGGAAGATGAAGCCGTGCCACAGGCCCCACCAAAAGCCCGGGACGCCCGCCTCGGCTGAGACACCGGCATCAACCTGGCTGGCGCAGGCAGACAGCAGCAGAGCCAATCCGACGGCGGTGAGAATTCTCAATGGCATTTCAGGCTCCTATCATCGCGGCGCGGGCGTGCGCTCGGGCTCGCCCTTGACGTGAACGCGGAACACGATCGCCCGCGCCCCCTCAGGGCCACCGATCGGTTCATGCGCCGCGCCTGGGCGGATCACGTGTGAATCTCCAGCCTTCAATTCGATATCAGGCAAGCCCTCTTCGATATGGGTGGCACTGCCTTCGATGACATACACGAATTCCTCACCCGGATGGGTGTGCCGTGGCACTTGCGCGCCCGGCGGAATCACCACATCTGAAACGATCACTTCGAGAGTGTCGGCTTGCTCCAGATCGGTCCGCAGGATCAGATTGGAGCCATTGGGCAAGTCTGGCAATTGCGCGCGAGCCGCCTCTTCCACCGGTGCTTCAGCAGCAGGTTCCGACGTCTGCGCCTGGCATGAAGCAAGCAATAGCCCGGCTAAGGCCACACAAGAGCATCTCAGCAAGTGCATCGCTCGTCCCCTATTGCGCTGCGGCGGTTTCGGGCATCAAGACCAGGATCATGAACCAGATCACCGGAATGAAGATCAACCCGAACAGCATGTAAAGCGGGCCGAGAAACGCGCCGCCGCGGTCCGGGCTGCGCTGCATGCGAAATCCGAAGATGATTGCTCCGAGCGCAAGCAAGGTGCCCACTATTCCAATGATGGTTGTAGCTGCCATCTGTTCCCCCGTTTCCCTAGGGGACTGTTATAGCGCCTATTTCCGGCAATGCGAAATTGAGCATGCCATAGGCCGCGAGCGGAAAGATCAGCGACACCAGTATCAGGACAGTGGCGACATTCTCTTTGAGGATCCCGCGGTGGCTCAGCTGGCGGAACAGCAACGCCTCGATCACTCCTAGAAGAAGCAAGACCAAGGGGACGAGGATGCCGAGGGTCATAGCGTGGTTTGCACTCGTTCCCGTAGCTCGTGCAATCGGCTATTGCTGCAAGCGTCGTGCTTCGGTCACAGGCAGTCCGGCCTCGGTCGGTACGTAGATCAGCGAAGCCCGCGTTTCCTCTAGTGCTTGAATCTGGAGATAGCGAAGATAACCCTCGGGGCCACCAAGCGAGTCCTGAATGATTCTATTTGCTTCCGCCGCGCCTTTGGCTCGAAGGACTTCAGCTTCTGCAAGCGCAACTGCGCTTTCACGCCGCGCCTCCGCCTCAAGGATTGCAATCCGGCGGGACGACTGCGCTTCGGCCAAGGCCGCTTCACCAGCCAGTCGTTGCGAGTAGAGGCGGTACTGTGGATAGGCCCACATCGCAAACGGCACGAGCATGATCCCAGCAAGAATTACGACCAACCAAACTCCGGCGCCACGCACTGCTCAACTCCTACTGACAGCTCAGGCATTCCTCATAATCGGTCTGCTCGCCAGCGGTCGCGCTGAGTTCGATCTTTTGCGCGTCTGCTGTGTTGTCAGCTTCAACCCCGCCGGCAAAGCCAGCCCGCTGAACCGATTTCGAGCGGAGATAGTAGAGCGACTTGATACCCTTCTCCCACGCTTGGAAGTGCAGCATCATCAGATCCCATTTGTCGACATCGGCCGGGATGAACAGGTTCAATGACTGCGCCTGATCGATATAAGGCGCGCGGTCGGCTGCGAATTCGAGCAGCCAGCGTTGATCGATTTCGAAGCTGGTCTTGAAGCTCGCCTTCTCTTCATCGCTGAGGAAGTCGAGATGCTGAACCGAGCCGCCACGTTCGAGGATCGAGTTCCAGACATTGGTCGAGTTCTTCGACTTCTTGTCGAGCAGCTTCTCAAGATAGGGGTTCTTGACGATGAATGAGCCCGACAGGGTCTTGTGGGTGTAGATGTTCGCCGGGATCGGCTCGATGCAAGCGCTGGTTCCGCCACAAATGATCGAGATCGACGCGGTTGGCGCAATTGCCATTTTGCAGCTGAAGCGTTCCATCGCGCCCATTTCGGCAGCGTCCGGGCACGGCCCGCGCTCTTGCGCCAGCAGCATGGATGCTTCCGAAGCCTTGGCCTGGATATGCTTGAACATCTTGAGGTTGAGCGCTTTTGCCATTGCGCTTTCAAAGCCCAGCCCCTTCGATTGCAGGAAGGAGTGAAAGCCCATCACGCCCAAGCCAACCGAGCGTTCGCGGTCAGCCGAATATTTGGCGCGCGCCATCTCGTCCGGTGCGCGGTCGATATAGTCCTGCAGGACATTGTCTAGGAAGCGCATCACGTCTTCGATGAATTGCTTATCGCCATTCCACTCATCCCATTTTTCAAGGTTGAGCGACGACAGACAGCACACCGCGGTGCGATCCTGGCCGAGGTGATCGATCCCGGTCGGAAGGGTGATTTCCGAACACAGGTTCGAAGTCGAAACCTTGAGGCCCAGCTCGCGATGGTGCTTGGGCATCATCCGGTTCACTGTGTCAGCGAAGACGATGTAAGGCTCACCAGTAGCGAGGCGGGTTTCGACCAGCTTCTGGAACAGCGAGCGGGCATCAACCGAGCCGCGCACTTCACCAGTCTTGGGCGATTTTAACTCAAACTCATCGCCATTGCGGACCGCCTCCATGAAGTCGTCAGTCAGCAACACGCCGTGGTGGAGGTTCAATGCTTTGCGGTTGAAGTCACCCGACGGCTTGCGGATCTCAAGAAACTCTTCGATCTCAGGATGCGAGATATCGAGATAGCACGCCGCCGAGCCGCGCCGCAGCGAGCCTTGCGAGATCGCCAGTGTCAGCGAGTCCATCACTCGGACGAAAGGAATGATACCGCTGGTCTTGCCGTTGAGGCCAACCGGCTCCCCAATCCCGCGGACATTGCCCCAATAGGTGCCAATGCCGCCGCCTTTGGAAGCGAGCCAGACATTCTCGTTCCAAGTACCGACAATCCCGTCGAGGCTGTCGGACACAGAATTGAGATAGCATGAGATCGGCAGACCTCGACCGGTACCACCATTGGAAAGAACCGGCGTGGCCGGCATGAACCAAAGGTTCGAAATGTAATCATACAGCCGCTGCGCATGCTCGGCATCATCGGCATAGGCATCGGCTACGCGCGCGAACAAATCCTGATACTTCTCGCCGGGCAACAAATAGCGATCAGTCAGAGTTTCCTTGCCGAACTCGGTCAGATTCTCATCGCGCGACTCGTCGATCTGGACATTGAACCGGCGGGGGTTAACGGTTTTGCTGTCAGGTGCAGCCGCGGTCTTGACCGCCTCGGCCATCGCACCAGCCAAAGCTTCGCCTGCTTTCGCGGCGATCAGCTCTTCGCTGCCCTTATCCTGCGCTTCCATTGTCACTGCCTTTTTGTCGCTCTCAGCCGCGCCGATCGCTTCCCCGGTATCTGCATCAGTCAGCACATCTGCCGGCACGTCTTCACTCGTCTTAAATTCCATTGTTGCCCCGTGTGTCCCCCGAATCAGACCCTATGGCAAGCGCCAATGTTCTAACTCTGTTCTTTACCGACATTTCAACATCTAAGCCACAGACTTATCCGCTGAGAACTCAAAACCGGCCTCGATTTGATCCCCTAAAGAAGCGAATCCTTCCCCCTCCGCGCCCATCCAGGCTCGGGATGAATTCTCTAGGTTTGGGGGTCCTACCGTGACCGAACCACTAGATCATGAATCAGACCGCGAATCCGGTCAACGGCTGATTAACCATGAAAACGCGCCCGAACGCCTCCAAACCCTATGTTGCAGTGCAGCGACGCGTGGAGAAAGCTTGAGTCGCGGATCGCGCAAGAGTCAAAATGAAACTGTGAAGAAAAATTTGGTGATTGAATCATGTGAATCAATCCTTGAATCTTTCCACAAGGGGCTAGAAATTTTGTTGCGGATTTGGGTTTGGGATGAATCAGGGGCAATCGCACAATGAACCGGATGCTTGATAAAGCGATCGACTTTGGTGACCGCTATCGCAAACCAATCGATTTCGCTGGAGCGGCTTGGCTAGCCTTCACTTCGGCGGCTTACATTCCCTTCCTGGCCATCCCGACCATTCCCTATGTCACGGACAGCAATTCATGGATGCTGGCCGCTATCTGGAATGGCGGGTGGTGGGGCTTCGCGCATCCCGCATTGCAACGGCGACGGGACGCGCGCGAAGCTGAAGCCAAAGCGGCGAAAGAGATGGCGGACCAAACAGCCGACCGAAAAACCGACTAAGCTGCGACGCTTTCCTTGCCGCTGACACTGGCGGTGAATTCGCCAATGTGATCGGCTACCGGATTAATCAGCTCCAGCGGGATATCGTGGCCCCAACCGGGAATGGTGATCAGCTTGGCGCCGGGAATATGCGCGGCGGTGTCCTTGCCACCCTCGAGCTTGACCAATGGATCGTCTTCACCATGCAGGACCAGTGTCGGCGTGGTAACATGCGCCAGGCGCGCACGGCGATCGCCATCGTCGATGATTGCTGCCAGTTGGCGCGGCAAGCCCGGCGGGTAGACGCTGCGACGGATCGTCTTGAGCACACGCTCGCGCTGTCGCTCCGGATCAGCCGGGAAGCCCGGGCTGCCAATGTTCTTCTGAATATTGATCCCATGCGCAACGAGATCTTCCTCTTCCATCGACTTAAGCGGCGCAATCAGCGCGTTCATCGCGTGCTTTTCTGCCTGTGGCAGTCGAGGATTGCCGGTGGTCGACATGATCGATGTGATCGAGTGCAATTTGTGCGGGTGATTGACCCCCATCAGCTGGACGATCATTCCGCCCATCGAGGCGCCGACGACATGCGCCTTTTCAATTTCGAGCGCGTTAAGCAGTCCTATGCCATCATCGGCCATATCGCTGAGCGTGTACGGGACGCGCGCGGGCCAGCCGATCATCTTGCGCAGGACTTGCATCTTGAGGCCGGGCGCTTGCGCACCTTCCATCTTCTGGCTCAAGCCAATGTCGCGATTGTCATAGCGGATCACGCGGTAGCCCTTGGCAACCAGAGCCTCGATGAATTCATCGGGCCATAGCACCATCTGTGCGCCCAGCCCCATCACCAAAAGGATGGTCTCATGCGACGGATCGCCATTGTCTTCGTAGAACAATTCGATCCCGGTGTTCGGCGTGGTGATTGTTGGCATAGTCTCTCGCAGCGTTGCTTTCTGAGCGCCCTTCCATATCGCCTTCAATCAAAGCTGCAAGCTAACCGCTTGCAAAGACGCCGCGCCTTCACCTGCCTATAGGGACTGACAACAGGCTCAGACGCGGCGCCAACACCCTTCACTCCCAAGGTGATCAGCCATGGGCGCGCGGGGGGATCAGAAGGTAAAGCTAGCCTCCGAGCAGGACCGTGGTTTCGTCCGGGCGGACCAGTGCGAAGCGCGGATTGTTATCGCGTTCGAGCTCGGCGATGAGGCGTTTGTGCTGGACGAGGTCGTCTGCGAAGATGATGTTCGCGAGGAACTTTGCGTTTTGGGGCTGCTGGACCGGGACCTCATCGAGATTGCCTAGCCGGCGAACGGCATAGCGAGCAGCGCGCTTTGCAGCCAAGTTGCCATTGCCGCCGACCACCTCGACATTGTCGGCCTTGCCGCGCTCATCGACAGTAAAGCTCACTTGCACGATCGAGCTCTTTAGCTTCGTACCGAGTTGGTGAGGCGCGCCCATCAAGTAGCGGTTGAGATCAGCGGTCGTCTCCTTTTGCCATTTGGTCATGGCAACTTCGGACTGAACCACGAAATCTGTCGCAGACTCGTCTGCAGCGGCAGGGGTCGCGAGTGGCAGGGTCAGAGCGGCGCAAAGCAGCGCGGCTGTCGATTTGGTAAGCGTAGTCATCAGATCATCCTCCTCATTTGTCACGTGGATGATCGATCACGAGGACCGTTAGCGCCGAGCACCAGTCCCTATCCTCGTGCATTGGCTCTGTAGGTCGATCATGCACAGCAGAGCCTACGGGGGAGCTCTGCCGTGCCGGAATACAAATCCCTCGATTGGTGGATAATTACAAAGCGAGTTCGTCGAGCGACATAATTGAACACGTCGAACACAGGCGTAGTCGACCAACCGCTGACATGACCGGACGAGCTTACTGCTTACCGCGCCACTCCGGCCCATAGATTGCGAAACCGCGATTCTCGAGCTGGTCGAGCACACCTTGCGATTCTGCCAGCACCCGCAACGGCACGACCGCCAAAGATACGCCGTCAGCTTTGGCGGCGTCTTCGACCATGCCGACCCATTGCGCGCGAATGTCGCCGCCAAGATCGTCATCAGCCCAGGGCCAGCACTGCCCAAGTGCGATCTCGAGCGGGTTCTCCATAACTGCGGGGACATCGAACCCACGCCAATCGGCACCGCGTTCCGGAATGATCGATTGGCCAGCCTCCGTCGCTGTCATGGCCGCTTCGAGACAGGGAATATGGCTTTCGGGTGGGGCTTCTGCCAGGTCATCGAGCAGATCTTCACCGCGGAAACGCTCGGGCCGCAAAATCGGAATATCCGCCTTGCGAGCTGCTTTCCTGACGACTTCGGTCGCGTCGTCTGTGGTCTCGTCATCAAAGTCGAGCCGCCGTGCGAGCAAATCGAATGCGGTCATCAGAAAGCTGCCGCGATCATAGTCACGATCATATTCGTTCTCGAGTGCAGCCAGGCGCGCGCGCTGATCCGCATCGAGATAATCGCTGGCGACCGTCTTGTCAGGCAGCTTGGTAAAGCGCCCGCCGCGAAAGATCAGCCGCAGAACATCGCCCGGCGAGAATTTGGGCCGCGCGCGGATGATTGCACGCTGAGCCTCGCTGGTGGCCTCTTTCAACCGATCGGGCTGCCATGGCGTTGATTTGGGCACCGCGCGGATCTCGCCGACAAGAATGATCGTGCCGTTATCGGTGTCGATCGTCCACATTGGCGCGCCCGACCGTTGTGCGGTGACAACAATCTCATTCTTCGAAGACTCGTCAGACTGGGCATGTGCCGGGCTGGAAATGGCAAGGGCCAAGAGGGCAAAGGATAGGGGAGTTCGGGCCATAGGGCCGCAATACCATTTGCATGTTGCTGCGCGATGTATCGCCGATTTAGGCCACGCGAACCCGGCCAAGCTGATCGCGTATTCTCCGTCGCCTGAGCGGCGTCCCATGATATGCGTCCGTTAAGCGCGTTCCATCGACCAGAACTATGGTGACTGTCACCCATTGGCGCCGCGTCCAATTGTTCTCAAAGCGCACCAAAACGCTATCGATAGCGTTCGGGGTGCAGCCATGCTTGCGCAGGAAAGAAGGCATCTCAGCCGCCAGTACAGCCATTGCGTTTGTCAATCGGAGATAGGATCGCAAGCCTTTGTCTGGGCGATGAGTCGCGACCACACCTGTCAGGATGTCCGCTTCGAGTACACGATCCGGCATATTCCAAAGCAACATCCAGAAAGGAAAATCGAAGTCCTCGATCGCGAACGCCAGAGGACAGCCAGAAGTAAAGCTATCGAGTGCGTTATGAACCGCAGCCCTCAGCACCGCCCGCTTCATGGCACCAGCACAGTATCGCGCGGCTCCTGGCTCTCATCCGTCTCGGGATAGTCCAAAGTGTAATGCAGCCCCCGGCTTTCGTGCCGTTCCAGCGCAGATTTCACGATCAATTCGGCCGCCTGCAGGAGGTTACGCAGCTCAATCAGATCGGTCGTCACGACGAAGCTGCCGTAATAATCCTCGACCTCCTGCTTGAGCAGAGCGATCCGATTGGCAGCCCGTTCAAGTCGCTTGGTCGTACGGACAATCCCGACATAGTTCCACATGAAGCGGCGGATCTCGGTCCAGTTCTGCTTGATCACCACCTCTTCGTCGGAATCGGTCACGCGGCTCTCATCCCAGTCCCGGATCGTCGGCGGCTCATCCAATTGGTCCCACATCGCGAGAATGTCGCTCGCCGCCGCTTCACCAAATACGAAGCACTCGAGCAGAGAATTCGAGGCAAGCCGGTTGGCGCCGTGCAATCCACTCTCCGTGCATTCACCCGCGGCCCAGAGCCCGGGCAGGTCGGTCCGAGCGTAGAGATCGACCACCACACCGCCGCAGGTATAATGTTGCGCCGGCACGACCGGGATCGGTCCCCTGGTCATATCGATTCCGAGACCAGACAGCTTCTCATCAATCGTTGGGAAATGCTCGCGTACGAATTCCGGCGGCTGGTGGCTTATGTCGAGATGGACGTAGTCCAAGCCAAAGCGCTTGATCTGATCGTCGATCGCTCGGGCAACGACGTCGCGTGGAGCGAGCTCCATTCTTTCCGGATCATAGTCAGCCATAAAGCGATGGCCGGTTTCCGGATGCAGCAAATGGCCGCCTTCACCGCGCACCGCTTCGGTAATCAGAAAGTTTTTGACTTCGAGATTGTAGAGACAGGTCGGGTGGAACTGCATCATTTCCATGTTGGAGACGCGCGCACCTGCGCGCCATGCCATGGCAATGCCGTCGCCAGTCGCCCCGCGCGGCGCGGTCGAGAAGAGGTAGCACCGTCCCGCACCGCCGGCCGCCAATACAGTGGCGCGGGCAACGTACTTCTCCACCCGTCCGCTCGCTTCGTCGAGCGCATAGACTCCCCAGACGTGACCAGCCCCGGAGAATTGCTCGCGGTGACGATCTGTGATGAAGTCAATGCAAGTACGCCCTCCCAACAGGGTGATGTTGGGATTTTCTTCAGCCGCCTTGAGCAGCGCTTCCTGAACCGCCCAACCGGTCGCATCATCGACATGGACGATACGGCGATGCGAATGGCCGCCTTCGCGAGTCAGGTGAAGCGCCTCAGCGTCGCGATTGAAGGGGACGCCCAGCCCGCACAGCCGATCAATGCTTTCGGGTGCGCGCTCGATGACAAATTCGACTGTCTCGCGATCATTCAGCCCGGCGCCGGCGACCATCGTGTCTCGCACATGGTTATCAAACGTGTCGCCCGCATCAAGCACCGCCGCAATTCCGCCCTGAGCCCAAGCCGTTGAGCCGCTGGTGAGCGATCCCTTCGCAAGCACCAGAACACGCTTCGATTCTGCTAAGGCCAATGCGGCGGTCAGGCCCGCAGCGCCGGATCCGATCACTATGACATCAAAATTGTCTGATTTTGGAAGCTGTTCGGCCATTTTTGGGGCAATGGCGCGCAAATCCGTCGGGGGCAAGGGGCTGGCATGGTCAAAATCGGCCGCCAATCCGCATTAACGCTTAACTTCGCAGCAGAAATTATGCTAGAAGTTCTACTAGGTCGCAGATCTTATTGATCATCAAAACAGGGGCAAATTTAATGGCCCCGGGGGACTGCGACACTTGCGACTGATGTGTCTATTGAACAGCCATGAACCGATCCGCCGAGACGTCGTGTCGGATGGGACATCCTATGTCGGGACTTGCAAGCATTGCGGAGCGCGAATTCGGCGCAAAGCGCACAAGAAATGGCGCCTTGACCGGAATCCGAGTTCCAAGGTCGTCTATTAGTCAGCAGCGCTGGTGAGCTGAACAAACACGTCTTCGAGGTCTGCTTCACGGGTGGTCACGTCTTCGATTGTGTGCCCATGCTGCTGGACCAAAGCCAAGACTTGACCGGCGTTTAGAGCGTCTCGGTTGTAAGTGATCTCCAATGTGCGCGGATCGAGCAGCTCACAACCAATGAAGACATTCTCTTTCGGCAGTTCGGCGATGTCACGCTCGACCTGGACACGCACGATCTTCTCGCGTGCCATTTCAACCAACTCCCGCGTTGGCTTATTGGCGATCAGTTCGCCGTGGTTGATGATCGCGATCTGATCGCACAATTCTTCGGCTTCTTCGAGGTAATGCGTGGTCAGGACCACCGTCACGCCTTCACGATTGAGTTGCGTCACCAAATCCCACAATTGTCGGCGCAGCTCGACATCGACCCCTGCCGTGGGCTCATCCAGGACCAGAATAGGTGGTGAATGGACCATGGCTTTTGCGACGAGCAGCCGGCGCTTCATTCCGCCAGACAAGGTTCGGGCATAGGCGTCACGCTTGTCAGCCAGGCGAACCGCCTCAAGCAGCTCCTCGCTCCGCCGCAAATGGGCTGGAATGCCGTAGAAGCCGCCTTGATTCTCCAACACCTCAAAAGGTGTGAAGAAGGGATCAAACACAATCTCTTGCGGGACAATACCAATCGCGCGGCTGGCGTTGCGGCGCTGTTGATCAATGTCGAAGCCCCAGATTTGCGCCTCACCCGAAGTTTTGTTCACCAAGCCCGCAAGGATGTTGATCAGGGTCGACTTGCCCGCCCCGTTGGGACCCAGCAGGCCAAAGATCGATCCCTGCGGCACATCAAAGCTGACGCCTTTGAGCGCCAGTTTCCCCTCGGCTTCAGCCCCTTTCGCACCCTTGGGCGGTGCATAGCGCTTGACGAGATTATTGATCCGGATTGCGGGTGACGTATCCATGCGGCTTGCCATAGCGGCGCAACGCGCAAGCGCAACCCAGCTCGCGTTAGGTTGAAATTAACCCATTCTGGTTGCGATAAATTCTACATGCCCAGCTAGATGGCCCGCATGGGCAGAAAACAGCCAAACCTATTGAGAACGGCGGCGAGCGCATTCGGATTAAGTGCGGCAGGTCTTTTGCTGCACGCTTCTCCCGCTTTTGCGCAGGCCAGCGAAGACGCCAATGCATCGGCGTCTCTGGTGCAAGACCTAACCCTCACCAAGACCCGCGATCTGGATTTTGGAGAGATCGTTGTCCCACGCAGCGGACGCCTCGATATGACCGCCGAAGCCGACGCGACCTGCACGACCAATAATGGACTGATCCATTTGGGCCTTTGCCAGACTGCCGCTTTTGAGGGATCAGCCACACAGGGATTTCAATTGGCGATTACCGTGCCTAACCGGCGTCGGTTCAATATCACTGGCCCTGGGCGCGCGCTGCGTGTGCGGCGGGTAACCGTCGGCGATGTTACGGGGCTCCAGTTCCAGGGCCGCAGCGGCAATGTCTACAATTACGCGGTCAATGCGGCTGACGGAGCGTTTGGGTTCCACATCGGAGCCCGGCTGCTGTTTCGGAACAATCAGGCGCCCGGAGTTTACAACGGCACCTTCAGTATCCAGGCTGAATATCAGTAAAATCAGAGTGTTGTATGGCAGGGGGTTAGCATGTCGTTAACCAATCCCAGTATGCATAGGCACACGCCTTTGCGTCTAAAGATCCTGCATGGGCGGTGGAGCTTATTCGAGATTGCGAGCGTCGACGAGGCGTAGCGCAAGACTGGCGGTCGCGCTGGCGGCCGGGCTCGGCCTGTGGTCTACCCCTGCTGCCGCGCAAAACCAACGCGCCCTCGACGTTGCTGTCGGGCTGATTGATGAGCTTACGATCACGCGGCTTTCGGACATGGATTTCGGCGACATCATCGGGAATGTTGCCGGCACCATCGTCTTATCGCCGTCAGACACTGCTATATGCACCCCATCTACCGGGCTGGTTCACACCAACATTTGCGAAGCAGCGTCCTTCGGAGGATCCGGCACCGCAAACCAGCGCGTCAGGGTCCGGCGACCAACTGGCGGTTCGGTTGTCTTGACTGGCCCCGGGGCCGACATGACCCTCAACGACTTCACGATCGATGGTGGCTCCACCCTGACTCCAGTCAATTCGAACCCGGCGTGGGAGCGCTTCCGAATTGCCACTGCGGATGGAACCTTCATCTTCCATGTAGGTGGGACACTCAATGTCAACGCCAACCAAGCACCGGGGGTCTACACCGGCACTTTCACCATTCGGCTCGATTACCAATAGGCCGACGACAACCCACAACTCGGTGATTGAATTCATGCTGGACTGCGATTATTCGCAGACGTCATGAGCATCGCACCTCCTGAAACCATTCTCGTCGAAACCCGTCGCGTCAGCTGCGATGGCGCCAGCGCGATCCGAGGCGGGAAAGGCTATCGTCCGGCAGCGCTTGGCCACCCAAAGGTTTATCTCGAGATCGACGAACATGGCTATGTCGATTGCGGCTATTGCGATCGCCGGTTTGTGCTCAAAGGCGGACCAGCGGATGGGGTCAATCAGGCTGCGATGATGGATATTTCTGAAGGCAGCGATCCGGGTCACCGCTGACCGGAAACATGCTTTAAAACTAATCTTAACCGCTGGTTTCTATAGCCCCTGACACGACTGTTTGGGGCTATTTTGATGCTAAATCTCATGCGGGCACTGACCAGCCTGCTGACTTTGATGTTCCTTGGCGCGATGCCAAGCACCGCCTTTGCGCAGGCAGAGGGCGCGGAAGGCCGAGTGTTCGTGGTCACTCCACTGAGCTTTGTGAAAGAGCGTGACCTCGACTTCGGTCAGATTATTGTCGGGGACAGTGCCGGCACTGTTTCGATGGACACAGCGGGCGCGATTACCACCACAGGCGGCATTATCCAGATGGATGGGACGCAGCAATCCGCTCGCTTCTGGGGCTATGGCTCGTTCAATCAGCGCGTTCTCATCAATATTGACGCCAACAGCTACACGCTGACCCGACAGGGCGGAACTGAGACCATGACGCTCGATCGTGTTGCGATCGGTAGTCGACCGCCGATCATCATCACCACCAATCCTCGTCGCTTTAGAATCGCCAATCCCGACGGATACTTTGCCTTCACCATGGTGGGTCGATTGAATGTCGGCGCCAATCAAGCGCCCGGTGTCTACGAAGGCGAATTCGCGGTCACGCTCGAATATCAGTGAGGCATTGCTCCGCGGCTGAAACCACCGCAGTCATGCCGCGTTCAGTTACTATCTGCACGATAAGCGTGCTTACCTGAGGAGAACGCTGATGAGTCGACTGTCCAAAAGTTTCGCCCTCGCCGCTGCAACCGCTGCAGCTGGCCTTGCCTTCGCCGCTGCGCCTGCTGCTGCGGATGAGGAAAAATCCAAAGGTGAGATCAAGCTCGAAAAGATCCTCGACGGGCGCGTGGCGGGAGAACCGCAAAGCTGCATTCGTGATTGGCCGAACAGCCGCATGCAAGTCATTGACGACACCGCGATTGTCTATGGCCGAGGCAAGACCGTCTACGTGCAACGGACGCGCAACCCTGATCACATCGACCGGGATGATATATTGGTCGTCCGCAAATTCGGCTCGACACAATTGTGCAAGCTCGACATCGTCAACAAAGTCGATCGCTTTTCCGGCATGTTTGCCGGCAGCATCTTCCTCGCCGATTTCGTGCCGTATACGCGGGTTGAGGATTCCGAGATCTAAGCCCTTCGCTCGGGAAACAAAAAGGCCCGCCTCAGCGTTGCGCTGGGCGGGCTTTTTGTTGGCCAGACCAGATCGGGCCTAAGCTGCCATCTGACCCTGCATCCGGCCAAGAATAGCCTCGGCCTCATTCATGATATTGTCCATAAGTTCCTGACAGGTCGGGATATCGTTGATCAGGCCCGCAACCATACCGCAACTCCAAGCGCCTTTGTCCATCTCGCCTTCCATCATGATCGACGGATAGACCCCAGCGACTTCGCCGATGATGTCTTCAAACTTGAGATCATCGCCCAAACGCTTCTCTTTCTCGAGCAGGCGCTCCACCGCTTCATTGGTGAGCACACGCTCGGTGTTGCGCAGTGGGCGCATGACCAGCCGGGTATCGAGCTCGGACGCAGCGACGATCGCTTTCTTCACATTCTCGTGCACGGGCGCTTCCTTGGTGGCGATGAAGCGCGTGCCCATATTCATGCCCTGAGCGCCCATGGCGAGCGAGGCCACCAGGCTGCGACCGTCCGCCATGCCACCGGAGGAGACGAAGGGAATCTCGAGCTCATCAGCAGCGCGCGGCAGAAGAATGAAGTTCGGAATGTCGTCCTCACCGGGGTGGCCGCCGCATTCGAAGCCATCAACCGAGACCGCGTCACAACCGATGTCTTGCGCCTTCAATGAGTGGCGCACGCTGGTGCATTTGTGGATCACCTTGATCCCGGCATCTTTGAGCGGCCCGAGCAGTTCAACCGGATTGCGTCCGGCGGTCTCGACGACCTTCACACCGCCATCGATCACCGCCTTGACCAGCCCAGGATAGTCTGGCGGGGTCAGCGTCGGAAGGATCGTCAGGTTCACGCCAAACGGCTTGTCAGTCATATCCTTGCAGCGCGCGATTTCATTCGCGAGCTTTTCTGGCGTGCCCTGGGTCAGACCGGTGATGATGCCGAGGCCACCAGCATTGGAAACGGCCGCTGCCATTTCAGCAAAGCCGACATAGTGCATGCCGCCCTGGATGATCGGATGCTGGATACCGAACATTTCGGTGATGGCTGTTTTCATGATCAATTCCCTCCCAGTGAGTCTCTGTTTGTGGGCAGAGATCGCGCACAATTGCGGCGCTTGCAAGCGCGCTTTTGCGAGGCGCTGAAGCCGTAGCGTCAGTCCGAGCTTAGTCCTGAGAGGTTGCGAGAATCTGCCGCGTACTCAGTTGAGTGACACCGTCATATTGCGCCAAGGCATCGCGCAGATCGGACAATTGCTGCGCTGCATCGCATTCGCAATAGACCAACGCATCAATATCGCCGGATAGACAGTAAACCGCTTCAACAAAGTCCAATTGCTTCATCTCGATCACCAGTCGCGATTGAGCCGCCGCGGTTTCGAACCGGATTGAGATAAATGCACGGACTGGAGGAAGGGCGTCACGTGCAAGCACCGCGGTGTAACCCTTGATCGCACCGATCTCTTCAAGCTTTGCGACCCGATCATGAGTAGCACTCCGCGACAGATCGATTTCGCGCGCCAATGCCACAAGGCTCGCCCGAGAATTCTTGCGCAGTGCGCGCAGCAGAATACGGTCTTTGTGGTCGAGATCGTTAATCACCGCCTCCTGCAGTCTGGCCTCACGAACGCCGGACAATTTCCGGTTTCACCGACATCTTGCAGGTAGATAACAGCAGGTGAGGAACCATACCATTGTTGTCCTTTCAAAGGAGGCAATCATGGAATTCGTAACCTTCCTGCTCTTCGCAATGACCACTTTCATCGTTGTGATCACCCCCGGCCCCGCGGCGTTAACAGTCGCGAGCCAGGCCTCGGGTAATGGCATAGTACGAACCCAGGCAGGAATTGCCGGCGTGGCATCGGCCAATGTGGTGTTCTTCGTGCTCTCGGCAACCGGTATCTCTGCTTCGATCATTGCCTCTGAGACCTTGTTCACCGCGATCAAGTGGTTTGGGGTGCTGTATCTTTGCTATCTCGGGCTGAGCGCGATTTTGAGCTCTGCCGGAGGACTTCGACTGAGCCAAGGTCAGCCAACGCGGATTCGCGAATTGTACGGGAAAGGCTTCCTAGTCGAGTTCGCTAACCCCAAGGCTTTGCTCTACTTCGCGGCGATCCTGCCACAGTTTCTCGATCCCACCGCTCCGATCCTCCAACAATTCCTGATCATGGGCACTGTCACCCTGCTGTTCGATTTCGTTGCCTACACCGCCTATGCAGTCATCGGTGATCGGATCGCAAAGTCAGGCGTCAAGCCGGCGGTCGTCCGGTGGTTCAATCGTGCAGCCGGAGGTGCACTTTTGTTCGCAGCCTTCAAAATGGCCCGCGTGACGTCCTAAGTGTTGGCGGTCTTGCAGTCCACCGCGGCAGGACATCCGGTGCATTGCGGGGCGCGTGGGCGGCAATAGGTCTGACCCAATTTCTTGAGCAGCAGGTGATGTTCGTCCATGTCCTCGGCTGACCACTCCGCCGGCACAATCGGCATCAGGGCATCAAAGGTCTTTGCCGTGTCAGCTTTGGGCGGGACAATCCCCATACGCTGCATGATCCGGCGATGATGGCCGTCGATTACCATCGCCTTGCGATTGAAGCTCGAAGCATTCATCACCCCCGCGCTGTTCTTGCGCGCGACCCCGGGTAGCTGTTCGAGCCAGGTCATCGCCTCTTCAGTGGTCAGAGCTTTGAGATGCGAAAGGTCAGTCGAGCCACGCTCAGCAATGATCGCGTTGAGACAGCGGCTGAGCCGCTCGGCCGCAACCGAGGGAAAGCTCTGGCGTTGAAGGCGAGCCTCGAGCTGGTCGACCGGTACTTTGGCGACAGCGTCCCAGCTTCCGAATTCTTCGAGAAGGCCATCGGTTGAAGCGTTGGATGCCGCGGTTTTGGTCTGCGCGCCAATAACGCCATGGACCAAAACCCAGACCGGCCCCCGGCGTTTGTTGGGCGGTCGGATGATGCGATCGAACCGGGCGATCAGCGCTGCTTGCAGCCGGTGGAGGATCTCGGTCCGAGGGTCAGAGCCAAGGTCGAGCTGCATGGCCGACCAGAGGCCCTATTGTTCAAACGCGATCGCGAAGGTCACCGGGGTCACCGGTGTGATCGAGGGCAGGCCCGCAAGCTCCTGGAGCTGTGCCAAGCCATCGCTCAAACCATAACTGTCGGTGCTGATGATCACAGGGTCGGTGCTCACCGCCAAGACGCGGTTCTCAGCTGTGCGGGTGACAGCCAGCTCGGTTGCGAAAGTGCGTTCGACACCGGCGAGATTCAGCGCGGCTTCGAGCGGATAGTCGACGCTCGCACCGACGGCGAGCGTGGTGAACGCTGCGGGATCGATTTGCGCGGTGACAGTTGCAGTCGGATTCTCGGCCACATTGAAGAACACTTCGCGCATCCGCTCATTGCGGATATCAATCCCGGTGCTGACCGAAGCCAAGTCGATTTCGATGGTCGCTGCGCCCTCGGGCGAGACCGAGCCGGATAGAGTGGTGAATTCGTTGATCTCCGCGATCTCCTCCGCCTTCACAGTGACGTAAGACAGATGCGAGGCTTGGCTATCGACTGTCCAGGCGCCCGCCAGCGGCGGCGCCTCAGTCGGAGCCTGCGAGCAGGCGGCGATCGACAGAGCCAGAGATGCAACGAAGATGCGGGGGGCGATAGCCATGGGGAGTCCTCTGAGATTATTCCGTGGTTTGAGTTACGAAACTCATTTTGTTGCCGTCTGGATCCCGAGCATAGGCTCCGTAGAAATCGGGACCATAGAGCGGCCGCGGCCCAGGCGCGCCTTCATCAGTCCCACCATTGGCCAAAGCAACCTTGTGCGCAGCGTCGACAATCTCGATGCTTGCGGCATCGAACCCCGCGGTGTGGCCATTGCCGGCATTGGCGGCTTCACCATTTTGAGGTTTGCCGACCCAGACAGAAAACCCGTCAGGGAACTGATAGCAGCGGGTAAAGCCCTCGTAATCGTGTGCCACTTTGGCGCCGAGCACTTCCATAACCGG
Organism: Erythrobacter sp.; assembly: GCA_965229665.1. Taxonomy (GTDB): domain Bacteria; phylum Pseudomonadota; class Alphaproteobacteria; order Sphingomonadales; family Sphingomonadaceae; genus Erythrobacter. The sequence continues at coordinate 958,100 of OZ245896.1, forward strand.
ATCGTAGTAACGGTAAGAACGCTCAAGATCGTTTGAGCCCAGTGTGATGTACTTCTGGGTCATAGCCTCACTCCCATTCGATCGTGCCCGGTGGCTTGGATGTGTAGTCATACACCACTCGGTTGATACCCTGAACCTCATTGACGATTCGGGTCGCAACCTGGGTCAGGAAGCTAGCGTCGAAGGGATAGACGTCAGCGGTCATGCCATCGGTTGAGGTAACGGCGCGCAGCCCGCAGACGCTGTCATAGGTTCGGCCATCACCCATGACACCGACCGTCTTGACCGGCAGCAGGACCGCAAAGGCCTGCCAAATGGCGTCATAAAGCCCAGCATTGCGGATCTCTTCGAGATAGATCGCATCGGCCTTGCGCAGTATGTCGCACCGCTCCTTGGTCACTTCGCCGGGTATCCGGATGGCGAGCCCAGGGCCAGGGAAGGGGTGGCGGCCGACAAACATGTCGGGCAGGCCCAGTTCGCGGCCCAGCGCGCGGACCTCATCCTTGAACAGTTCGCGCAGGGGTTCGACCAGCTCCATATTCATCCGCTCGGGCAGGCCACCGACATTGTGGTGGCTCTTGATCGTAACGCTCGGCCCACCGGTGAAGCTGACGCTTTCGATCACATCGGGATAGAGCGTGCCTTGCGCGAGGAAGTCTGCGCCGCCGATTTTGTTGGCTTCAGCCTCGAACACATTGATGAACTCGCCACCGATGAACTTGCGCTTCTTTTCCGGGTCGGTTTGGCCCGCAAGGCCTGACAGGAACCGCTCTTCAGCGTCCACCACGACCAAAGGAATGTTGTAATGATCGCGGAACATGGTTTCGACCTGCTCGCGCTCATTAAGACGCAGCAACCCGTGGTCGACGAAGACGCAGGTAAGCTGGTCACCAATCGCCTCATGGATCAGAATAGCGGCGACTGAGGAATCCACCCCGCCCGAAAGGCCGCAAATGACCTTGCCGTCACCAACCTGCTCACGAATTTCGCGGATTTTGGTCTCACGATAGGCTGCCATGGTCCAATCGCCCGCAAGGCCGCAGACCTTGGTGACAAAATTGGCGAGCAGTTTTCCGCCATCGGGCGTGTGCACCACTTCGGGGTGGAATTGCGTGCCGTAGAACTGGCGCTCCTCATCGGCGATTACGGCAAAGGGCGCGCCGTCGCTGGTCGCGACGATCTCAAACCCGGGAGCGAATTGGGTGACTTTGTCGCCATGACTCATCCAGACCTGGTGTCGCTCTCCGACGGTCCAGAGCCCATCAAACAGAGCGCAATCCTCTGTGACCGTGAGATAAGCGCGCCCGAATTCGCCGCCTTCTCCGGTTTCATGGCCGGGACGAACCTCCCCGCCAAGCTGATGTGACATGACCTGCTGACCATAACAGATGCCGAGAATCGGCACTCCCGCCTCGAACAGTTTGTCAGGCGCTCTTGGGCTATCCGCGTCTGGGACGCTGGCCGGAGAGCCGGACAGAATTATGCCCTTGGGGCGCATGCGATCGAACGCTGCTTCGGCGGCGCTAAAGGGCGCAATTTCGGAATACACCCCGGCTTCGCGCACACGGCGTGCGATCAGCTGGGTAACTTGGCTACCGAAATCGACGATCAGGATGGAATCGGGAAGGTCTGCTGGGTCCATTGCGGGGAGTTAGGTGGGTGATGCCAGCCTGTCCAGTCGAGTGCGCCCGCTATGCGCAACCACGCGTTTGGTTCCCGAATATTCGCAAAAATGCGGTTGCAAAGTTGGGAACCAAAGTGACGCATTTCGCATTTGCACAATTATCTTGTGCGCTGCACCAGAGTTTCAAACAGCAACTCAAAATTACCGAAGAGGAAGCCAATTGAGGCACACGCCCAATTACGGAGTTCTAACAATGCGTTTCACCATCCCCCTTATCGCCCTCGCAGCAATTGCTGCTCCCTTGAACGCTGCCGTCCCGATGCCGGCAGAGGAAGTTGTCGACGTGCGCATCGACGTAACCGGTCTCGATCTGTCGAGCGCTGAAGGTCGCGCAAGCGCCGAAGCCATGATCGACGCTGAGCTGCGCAAGGCCTGCACTGTCGAGAGCGCATCACCCTATCGGCTTGAGGCCGTCGACACCCGCTGTGTGGCCAACGCACGCGCTGACGCCATCGCCCAGGTCGAACGGCTGGTCGCTGCTGCGTCTCGTGCAGGTGGCGCGCTCGCCGCCAATTGATCTTTCGACAGACTTGATCACCAACCGGCCGTCAGAGCAATCTGGCGGCCGTTTTTGTTCGCCCCACACCTGTTGCAAGCAGTGAAACAGAGTGGGTTGCAAAAAATTCAAATGACTTGCGCATTTTCGCATTTGAGTTTCGACTCAATCAATCCCATTTCGCCTCGGCAAGCAGCGGTCCGGCCTCCTCTCCAACCGTCAGATCGCGCTTGAAGACGGTGCTCAGGCTTTCCCCCGCCAAGTGCCGTCAGCCTGCGGGCCTCTGGCGCAAGCACCCTCTCGCGCCGGCCAGCTCGCCCTCCACCCGCTCCCCCGCGCGTGGAATGCGAAGGCAGCGTTAGAGACGCGGCTACCCAGTCCTCCCCCATTTCGGTAGCCGCGTCTCCAGCGCATCCCCCCAAGCGTATCCCCCCAAGCGTATCCCCATAGTCCCTTCGCGCGCGCTTAATCGAGAAAATCGATTGCGCTGATAGAAAACTTATTTACGCCGTTGGGTAACAAAATTACTCTGCGGTTCGTATCTATCTACACAAGCCCGGGGCACATGGAGTGCCCACAAAACGGGTCTTTGTAAGGAGATCTGTAATGCGCATCGTAACCGAAAAGTTCGCGGCCCTGGTTATCGCAGTCGCCGTTAGCGGCGTCAGCTTCCAGACGCTGATCGCTTAACCCCTAACTGCCCTACGCCGTCCTCCCCTTGGGTGTGGGGCATCTAGCCGCGCGGTCATCAGTGCTTGCCCGCCCCCGTGCACGCCTGATGGCCGCGCGCGCCCTCTAATCAACACCCAATTGTTCGGCCGCCTCACGCAGTTCGGTCTTGAGCAATTTGCCTATATGGCTGCGCGGCATCTCATCGATTGACTGGAGTGATGCCAAACGCTGAGTCTTGCCCAGTCGTCCGTTCACGGCCCCACAGATTTCGTCGACCGGCCTTGCCCCGTCGCTGACCACGACGAAACCAACAGGGGTTTCGCCCCAGCGCTGAGATGGCACTCCCACCACAGCGGCCTCGACAACATCGATCTCTTTCTCAAGCTCCGCTTCGAGATCGCTGGGATAGATGTTGAACCCGCCGGAAATGATCATGTCTTTGGCTCGGCCAACCAATTCGACAAATCCGTCTTCATCGACCCGGCCGATATCGCCCATTCGCATCCACACACCGCCTTCGGCGTCGACATATTGTGCCTCAGTGGTTTTGTCTGGGCGGTTCTTGTAGCCCGACATCATGGTCTGGCTGCGTCCAATCAGATTGCCCGGCGTGCCGGGAGCCACGAGATTGTCCTCATCATCGAGCACTTTCATCTCACTGCCTGGCGCGGGACGACCGACTGTATGAAGCTTGTCCGGAAATTCGTGACAGGCCAACAGGCACACAACTCCCCCTTCGGTCATGGAGTAGATCTCAATCAACCCACCCGGCATGCGATCGAGCACTTGGCGTTTTAGCTCAGCTGAAAACGGGGAAGAGGTGCAGTATTTGAGCGCCAGAGACGACAGATCAAAGTCATCAAAGCCGTCAAAATCCATCAAGCGCTGATATTGTACGGGGACCAGCATCGTCACCGTAGCGCGATCGGATTGCGCATAGCCAAGCCATTGCGCGCAATCGAACTTGCCCATGATTCGAACCGAGCCACCTGCAAACAACGGAGCGAGAAACGCCACCATAGTCGTGTTGGAATAGAGCGGAGTTGACGCCAGCGACCGCACCGGAAGTCCAGACTCTACATAAGAGCTACCAGTCGCGGCGAATTGCCGCCAGCGCATTTGGTGCGAATGGACGATCCCCTTGGGAATTCCGGTGGTCCCTGACGAGTAGATGATGTTGAACGGATCGCCTGGCTGAGGCTCTATGTCGGGCGCGCGGCTGCCTGGAGGTGCCATCCAGGTCTCGATCCCCTCGAGCGGGATGCGGATCCGCTCGGCGCCGAATTCCTGCCCCAACTCATCAGCCTTGCCCGCGTCAATAAAGAGGTGCTGCGCGCCGGAATCGGCTAGCATGCCAGTCAGCTGCTCAGGCGACGCGCTTGTTGTGAGCGGCGCCGCAACACCGCCAGCGCGGACAGCGGCAAGAAACACCAGAGCGTAATTTGTAGTGGAGGCCCCAAGGATCGCCACTGACTGGCCCCGCTCAAGTCCCGTCTCGATCAGTCGGGCAGCCAAGCGTTCAACCAGCCCAACCAGCTCTGCCCAATAGACTTCGCTCGTGTCATCAACCAGCGCCAGTGCATCGGGTTGAATTCTCGACCACTCTCTCAAAATTTCGGGAAATGATCCAAAGGGTTCGGTCAGGCGCGGGAGCGTTGTGGATTGATTCATGGTATCAGCCTTATTCTCCATATCGCGAGCCGCAAGGCCTATTCTGACCATTTGCAATCGCACTGATATGAACGCATCGAAATAGGACCCCTGAGCATGCGAATTCCAGCCCTTCTTGCAGCTATCAGTTTCGCGCTTGCGACGCCGACCGCTGCCCTGGCTCAGGATCCGGGCGAGCCCGGGGCGCCACCGCGTCCGAAACCGCCAACTGTGCTGGTTCTGATGGCGCATCCCGATGATGAGATCACCATCGCCCCGGTTCTGGCTCGGCTTGCACGCGACGGAGCCGACATCACGCTGGTCTTTTCCACCAGCGGCGACGCCGGTCCTGGCGTCACAGATATGGAACCAGGCCAAGAATTGGCGGAATTGCGCGAACAGGAAGCGCGCTGCGCTGCTTTCGCTCTGGGGCTGGAAGAGCCGGTGTTCTGGCGGATGGGCGATGGGACACTCAGCACCAGGCCACGCGATCCCCAGAGCCCAGCACGCGAATTGATCGGACGGATTGATGAAGTCATCAAGCAGGTCAGACCTAAAACAATCATAACATGGGGACCGGACGGCGGGTATGGTCACGGCGACCACCGCATGATGAGCGATGCCACGGCGCAGGTGCTGCAGGGCATGGACCCTAATCGACCAGATTTGATGTTCACCGTCTTTCCGGCCAGCGACGAGGCACCGTTGCCAGAGTTCGAACAATGGGCGACCACCCATCCTTCGCTGATCACAGACACGCTGTCTTATGAACCGCGCGATCTTGCCGCCACGCGCAACGCGGTGGATTGCTATCAGAGTCAGTTCCCGACACCGGTTCGAGACGGGTTAGCCGATTTGCTGCACAGCACAGTGTGGAATGGAAAAGTCCATTTTCGGCTTGCCTTTGTTCCCCTGAACCGGCCTCCGCAGTCGCCGTAAAACCGCTTTCTGGTGCAGTGGTGGAAAACCCTCGACCTATAGGTCGAAGAGCTTGGGAATCGCCCTATCTGCGCCTATATATGGCCCATGAGCGAAAACACTCCTGAAAGCGGCGAAAACACGCCCCAAAACGAGAAAATGCAGGGCGAGTATGGCGCGGATTCGATCAAGGTCCTCAAGGGCCTTGATGCAGTCCGCAAACGTCCCGGGATGTATATCGGCGATACCGACGATGGATCGGGCCTGCACCACATGGTGTTCGAGGTTTCGGACAATGCGATTGACGAGGCGTTGGCCGGGCATTGCGACCTCGTCCTGATCGAGCTCAATCCTGATGGCAGCGTCTCGGTCGAAGACAATGGACGCGGCATTCCGGTCGGTATGCACAAGGAAGAAGGTGTTTCGGCAGCCGAGGTGATCATGACCCAGCTACACGCCGGCGGGAAGTTCGAAAACACCTCGGACGACAACGCTTACAAGGTTTCCGGCGGTCTGCACGGCGTCGGCGTATCGGTCGTCAACGCGCTGTCCGAATGGCTTGAGCTCAATGTCTGGCGCGATGGCAAAGAGCATTGGATGCGGTTTGAGCATGGCGAGGCCGTAGCTCCGCTTGAAGTGAAGGCCGACGCGCCCAAGATCGAGGGCAATAGCGACGAGAATGGCTTCAAGAAGGGCACCCGCGTAACCTTCAAGGCCTCGACCGAGACCTTCAAGAATGTCACCGAGTTCGACTTTGAGAAGCTCGAACACCGCTATCGAGAATTGGCGTTCCTCAATTCGGGCGTGCGCATCCTGCTGCGCGACAAGCGCCACGCCGAGGTCGCTGAGCACGATATGTATTACGAGGGCGGGATCGCGGCCTTCGTCAAATGGCTCGATCGCAACAAGCAGGCGATGATTGGCGAGCCAATCTCGGTCTCTGCCGAGAAGGACGGGATCGGGATCGATGTCGCGCTGGAATGGAACGACTCTTATTACGAGAACGTCCTGACCTTCACCAACAACATCCCTCAGCGCGATGGAGGGACCCATCTGGCGGCATTCCGTGCGGCGCTGACCCGCACGCTCAATTCCTATGCCGAACGCGAAGGCCTGCTCAAGAAAGAAAAAGTCTCGCTGTCCGGCGAAGATATGCGCGAAGGTCTGACCGCGATCGTCTCGGTCAAACTGCCAGATCCCAAGTTCTCTTCCCAGACCAAGGACAAACTGGTCAGTTCCGAAGTTCGCCAGCCGCTTGAAAGCCTGATGGGCGAGAAGATGGGCGAATGGCTCGAGGAAAATCCCAACGACGCCAAGGCGATCATCCAGAAGATCATCGACGCTGCTGCCGCTCGTGAAGCCGCGCGGCGCGCACGAGAGATGAGCCGCAAGGGCGCAATGAGCGTCGCCAGCCTGCCGGGCAAGCTGGCCGATTGCCAGGAACGCGATGCAACCAAGGCCGAGCTGTTCCTGGTCGAGGGTGATTCCGCTGGCGGATCGGCCAAGCAGGGCCGCGACCGCAAAACGCAGGCGATCTTGCCGCTCAAGGGTAAGATCTTGAATGTCGAGCGCGCGCGTTTCGACCGGATCATCTCTTCGAAAGAAGTTGGCACGTTGATCCAGGCCATGGGCACCGGCATTCGCGATGAATTCGACCTCGAAAAACTGCGCTATCACAAGATCGTCATCATGACCGACGCTGACGTCGACGGCGCGCATATTCGCACGCTGCTGCTGACCTTCTTCCACCGGCAAATGCCGGAGATCGTCAAGGCCGGCCATCTCTTCATCGCACAACCTCCGCTCTACAAGGTCAGCAAAGGCCGCAGCGAAGTCTATCTCAAGGACCAAGTGGCGCTCGATCGCTATCTGGTTGATGCGGGACTGCAGGGCCGGGTGCTTGAGACCGGAGGCGGAGCGCGCACGGGCGAGGATTTGCGCGAACTGGTTGAGCAGGCTTTGCGGCTCAAGAATCTGCTCGCCTTCGTCCCACGTCGGTATGATCTGGCAATTGTCGAACAGATGGCGTTGTCAGGTGCGCTCGATCCGGAGCTGGACGGCACAACCCGCTCACAAGCGCTCAATCTGACCGCGCAGCGGATGCAAATGGGCGATCCCGATGCCAAATGGGACGCCGAGCTGCTTGATAATGGCGATGTTCAGTTCGCGCGGGTTTGGCGCGGTGTGACCGATGTGCACGACATTGATGCGCGCTTCTTGACCAGCACCGAGGCGCTTAAGCTCCACGGGCTCGCCAGCGGCCAAGCCGAAGCCTATGTCCAGGCTGTGCGCTTGGTCAAAGCAGGCGACACGAGCGAAGAGCCAGAAGTTCCTGAAGACGATGTTGAGGCGGATGATACTCCAGCTGCAGCGCTCGAAGACGCAATCATGCGGCCGACCCAATTGCTTGATGCGGTTTTCGCTGCCGGTCGCAAGGGCCTTTCGATCCAGCGCTACAAAGGTCTGGGCGAAATGAATGCCGAGCAATTGTGGGAGACTACGCTCGACCCAGAGAACCGCGCGCTCCTACAAGTAAAAGTCGAAGATGCTGATGTCACCGATGAGATCTTCACGCGCTTGATGGGCGATGTTGTCGAACCGCGCAGGGAGTTCATCCAAGATAACGCGCTGAATGTCGCAAACCTGGATGTGTGATCTTGGCTTGATGTTTGGCGGCTGACACACAAGATCGGAAGAATGTCAGACGATCCGCATAAAACCACCGAGCTTGAACACATAAGCTTTTTGCTGATCCTGGCTGCGGTCACGGTGATGCTGCTAGTCATCGCCTGGCCATTTGCCACGCCTTTGCTGTGGTCCGGATTGGCGGCGATCATGTTCCAGCCGCTCTATAAATGGTCACTGCGCAAGACACGCGGGCGACGAAATTGGGCCGCCTCGCTGTCCCTGCTGATCATCTTCTTTGCGGTGCTTATGCCAGCTCTTTGGGTCGCCAGCCTGGTTGCGCAGCAAGCGCTGCAATTGGTCAACACGCTGAGGCAGAATCCGATCGATCTCGAAGCGACCTACAATTCTGTCTATGAAGCTTTGCCTGCCGTCGTGCAGCAAGCGATTGACGACAGCGGTTGGACTGAGATGTCCGAGATCCAGACCCGTGTGCAGGATATTCTCGGTGAAAGCGCTGGAATGATCGCCACCCAGGCGGTTTCGATCGGCAGTGGTGCGCTGGGCTTTTTCCTGAGCTTCGCTGTCGGACTCTACATCACCTTCTTCTTGCTGCGGGATGGATCGCGGATCGGAGAAACCCTGCTCCATTCCGCGCCGATTGATCGCGACATCGCCGATCGTCTGGCCGAGCGGTTCCTTGGTATTGTCCGAGCGGTGATCAAGGGCTCTGGCGTGGTCGGGCTGGTGCAAGGCACACTCGGCGCAATCACGATGTTCATCGTTGGGATGGAGTCAGCGGTCCTGCTGGGCGTGATGATGGCGATCCTGGCGCTGATCCCGGCGGTCGGCACTGCGCTGGTCTGGGCTCCGGTGGGGATCTGGCTGCTGATATCGGGCGATATCTGGCAAGGCGTGTTCGTGTTGGGCTCAGGCTTCATCATCATTTCGTCGGCGGACAATATCTTGCGCCCCATTCTGGTCGGTCGTGACACGGGTATCCCTGATTGGATCATCCTGGTCACCACGCTCGGCGGACTGTCGCTGGCGGGCTTTTCGGGAATTGTCTTGGGGCCATTGGTAGCGGGGCTGTTCCTCGCAAGCTGGTCAATTCTGCAAGAACAACGCGCCGAAGATGAAGAAGCCAAGCTGCGCTACAGCCCCAAAGTTGACGTCGATGGCAAGGCTCGCCCTGTCCCCGAACCGGAAGTGGCCAGCGCCGCCGCGACCAGGGAACAGAGCTAGGCCATGCAGTCGATGGTCAAGCCCGGCAGTCAGGCTGAGCAAGTCGGGCGCCTGTTCCTCGCTGCGGTGGTTGTCGTGTGCTTGCCGGCGCTGCCGTTTGGGACCTATCTGATCTACCCGTTCTCGATCCTGACCACCTGGTGGCACGAGATGGGGCATGGCTTGACCGCGCTGCTGGCAGGCCAGCAATTCGAGCGGTTGCTGATCTATCCCAATGGATCGGGCGTGGCCGAAAGCCTGCTCGACGCCGATTCCGGAGCTCTAACCCGCGCCTTGATCGCCGCGGGAGGTCCGATCGCACCCGTTGTGGCGGGAGCGATGCTGATCATCGCCAGCGCGCACCAACGATTGTGGCGCCCCGCGCTCTACGCCCTGGCGGCATCGATCTTTGTTTCGGTCATTCTCTATGTCCGCAGCACGACCGGGGTTGCGGTTCTGCCACTGACCGCTGCGCTTTTCGTCCTGATCGCTTGGCGAGCTTCGGATGGAATTGTCCGGTTCAGCCTGCAATTTCTCGGCATGCTGGCCGCGCTCAGCATGCTGCGCGACTTCAACTACCTGTTCACCGAGGAAGCCGTCATCGGCGGACGGGCGATGAAGTCCGACACCGGTGCGATCGAGGCGGCGCTGATCTTGCCCCATTGGTTCTGGGCCGGTCTTATCCTGCTGATTTCGGCAGTAATAATCGGCGCCAGTCTGAAGTATGCCCTGTCGGACAAACGTCGCGCACCACCGGCCAAGCTGCCGGCCAATGTTCTGCAATTTCGCAAGCGCGACTGAGCCAGGGATGGAGAACCATGCCAACAGACGAGCTGCAGGGAGTCGCCGATAGACTTGCTATCGAGCAGGTGCTGGCGCGCTATTGCCGCGGGATTGACCGCTGCGATGCCAAGGAATTGAAACAAGTCTTCTCTACGGAATCGACCATTGACTTCGGCGATGGTGCCAAGCCGCGTGATGAGACAATCGATGGGCTGATGGCAGGCCTCGGCGCGATGCGTCTGACCCATCACAATATCGGCAATGTGATCTGTGAGATTGTGGGTGAGAGCGCCAAGGCCGAGACCTATTGTGTCGCCTATCACTGGTTACCCGGAGATCCGGAGATCGAGCTTGTGGTAGGCGGACGCTATATGGATCGCCTGAGCAAGATTGACGGGCGATGGTGGATCATCGAGCGGCGCTACATCATGGATTGGAACCGCCAGACACCATCGACCATGCAGGACACCGGCGGGCTCTATGACACGCTGTTGCGCCGCGGAAAGCGCAAGCCCGATGACGAGTCCTACGAGTTCTGGGGCAAAAGCTGAAGTTCAAGAAGCCACGCGCAGCGTGTTGACGCCTTTGGCGACGTCACCGGCCTCCGCGCTCAAACCAATAAACAGCGTATCGATGATCCGCGCGAGCTTATCCTCATTGAGCTTATCGCCGAGATAGAGGATCGAATCTGGCACAGCATAATTCGACAGCATCTGGTTGATCAGCGACAGTGTCTGATCGATCTCGAGCCCGCCAAAATGTCCTTCGGCCTGTGCCTCAACAATGATCTCGCAGAGGTAATGATCGGCCAGATCGACATAGGACCGCACGCGCTCAAAATTGGCGGCGCCCATCTCGCAAATGATTGCGAAGTACTCAGGGTCATCGCGGAAGCGATCGCGTGAGATCACAAACCGGCGACGATAGAACTCATACATCTTGCGGATCGGCGGGAGATCGGTGGCGAGCACTTCCTCCATCACCGCAAGGTGCGGCGAGAGCCAAGCCTGGGCGACCGCATCGAACAGATCGTCGTAATCATCGAACAATTGCTCAAACCGCGCGCGCGACAATCCGCTTTCCGCGATCGCATCATTGTGGGGAACTTCAGCGCCGCGTTCTTTGACCAGATCCAGCACCAATTGCGCGATCCTTTGCCGCTCTCGGCCCCTTACCTCGGGTGTGAGTACCATACCTGCCCGCGCTCCTTGGTTCGACACTATTTAGGAGCGGTCGTGGCGGGCTTAAAGGCGGAATCGAACAAATTTTGTGCGACGCGGCGACGCGCTGCGTCATTTCGGCGCGATCAGACGTCGTTTTTGCCCGCAATGATATCGCGCGCCTGCTGTTCGAGCACTTTATAGCGGTCGAGATCGGGGATCTTGGAGCGGAACCACTCGGCGATCTTGAGCAAATCTTCGCCGTAATTGCCGCTCGGCATCATGGGTTGGCTGAAGCCAATCGTCTTCTTTTCATTGTCCGCATAAGCGAGGACAATCGGCACGCCCGCCGCTTTGGCGATGTTGTAGAAGCCCGATTTCCATTTGCCGTCCGATTTGCGGGTCCCTTCGCAGGCCATCACCAAGTTCAATTCGGTCCGGCGGGCAAATTCTTCCTTCATCTGCTGGATCGTGCCCCCCGGCGCGCGGCGATCCACCGCGATCCCGCCCATATCAAGCATGAAGTTCTTCATTACGCCCTGAAAAAGCGTGTGCTTGCCCATGAAATTGGGTTGGACCTTCTCTTCCTTGGTCGCTCCAGCGAAGAAAACGAAATCCCAATTCGACGTGTGCGGTGCGCCGGCGATGATGCATTTCTTCACGTCTTTGGGAAACCGCTCAACGATCCGCCAGCCCTTGAGCCAGTAAAAGAACAGGATGATCCGGTTCACAATCCGCGACAGGATGGGGACATTGCGGGTTTCATTGTGACGCAAATCTGTTTCTCCCCAGAGCCGAATGTGGGCGCGTTGGCTCAGTTACGCAAGGGAAAGCGTGGGGGTTTCAATTGGCTCGTTCAGCCGGCAATTGGTTGACTCAGCGACTTGCCCTCGAAGAATTCGCAGAAGACCGTCAGAACCTTGGCATCGCTCAGGTCACCACGCGGGACCCAGAACGGTTTCTTTTTGCGCTTGGAGAAATCGATCCAGTCTCCTGTCGTCAGGGGCTGACGAAACCACCAGCCGCGCTTCTTTACGGTCACGGACCACAATTCATCATCTCGGATTGCGCGGATTGAGTGCTTCCCAGTGGCGAACAACTCAATCACATCGCCCTCAGACATTTTGCCCAGTTTGGACAGACCGGATCGCAATTCATCAGCATTCCGAATCCGTCGAGTCCTGCCATTCGGCAAGCGGAGCTCCATCATCACATCCTGAACACGCCGAACTGCGGGCGCTCGGCGATTGGTGCTTCGAGGGTTGCAGCGAATGCTAGGCCCAAAACATCGCGGGTCTGCGCCGGGTCGATCACGCCATCATCCCATAGCCGCGCGGTGGCGTAGTAGGGATTGCCCTCATCCTCATATTTCTGGCGGATCGGAGCCTTAAACGCCTCCGCCTCTTCCTCTGACCAGCTGTCGGCATCGCGGTGAACCGTGGCCAGCACCGAAGCGGCCTGCTCTCCGCCCATCACCGAGATCCGCGCATTGGGCCAGGTGAACATGAAGCGCGGAGAGTACGCCCGCCCGGCCATACCGTAATTTCCCGCGCCGAAACTGCCACCGATCACCACTGTGATCTTGGGCACGGTGGCGGTGGCAACCGCGGTGACCAGCTTGGCGCCGTGCTTGGCGATCCCTTCGGCCTCGTACTTCCCGCCGACCATAAAGCCCGAGATATTCTGCAGGAACAGCAGCGGGATCCGCCGCTGGCAGGCGAGCTCAATGAAATGCGCGCCCTTCTGCGCACTCTCGCTGAACAGCACCCCATTGTTGGCAAGGATCGCCACCGGCATGCCCCAGAGATGCGCGAAGCCGCATACGAGCGTGTTGCCATAGTGCGATTTGAACTCGTGGAACTCGCTGCCATCGACCAGCCGCGCGATCACCTCATGCACGTCATAGGGCGCGCGGACATCGTCAGGGACGATTGCGTAGAGATCCTCGGCATCGAACTTGGGCGGGCGCGGATCTTTGAGCGCGATGTCTTTGGCCGCGCCGAAATTCTCACCCAACTGGCTGACGATATCGCGCACGATGGTCAGAGCGTGCTCGTCATTCTCCGCGAGATGATCGACCACGCCCGATTTCTTGGCGTGGAGATCGCCGCCGCCCAAATCCTCGGCGCTGATCTCTTCACCGGTGGCGGCTTTGACCAAAGGAGGGCCAGCAAGGAAGATCGTACCCTGGTTGCGGACAATCACTGTCTCATCCGACATGGCCGGGACATAGGCTCCGCCAGCGGTACACGAGCCCATCACGCAGGCGATCTGTGGAATGCCCAGCGCCGACATATTGGCCTGGTTGAAGAAGATCCGGCCAAAGTGCTCGCGGTCCGGAAAGATCTCGGCCTGGTGCGGCAGATTCGCCCCGCCGCTGTCGACCAGATAGATGCACGGCAGCCGGTTCTCTTGCGCGATCTCTTGCGCACGCAGGTGCTTCTTGACCGTCATCGGATAGTACGTGCCGCCCTTGATCGTCGCATCATTGCTGACGATCATCACCTGGCGGCCTGAGACCCGCCCGATCCCGCAGATGATCGAGGCGCCACTGACGTCCCCTTCATACATGCCGTGCGCGGCGAGTTGGCCGATCTCGAGGAAGGGGGAGCCGGGATCGAGCAATCGTTCGACCCGCTCACGCGGGAGCAATTTGCCGCGCGAAACATGGCGGTCGCGGTGCTTCTCCGGGCCGCCCAGAGCCGCCGCCGCGACATTGGCGCGCAGATCCTCGACCAACGCGACATTGTGATCATAGCGCGCCTTGGCGTCGGGCGCTTCGCGATCGAGCGAGGATGTGAGAATGGGTGCGGTCATTATAGATCCTCCCCGGCACGGGGAGGGGGACCGTCCGCAGGACGGTGGAGGGGATCCAGTTCGACACAGCGGGCCACGATGGCAGTCACTACACTCTCCAAATTGTCCAGAACATCCTTTGCGGGAACCCGCATGGTCGTAAACCCTTTACCGCCAAGAACGCGATCCCTTTCAAGGTCACGGGCTGGGGCATTTCCACGACTATGAGCCTTCCCATCAACCTCGATCGCCAAGCGCACAGCCAAGCATACAAAGTCGACCGTGTATGGATCGATGGGAGCCTGACGACGGAATTTGAGACCCTTCGGTCGTTTGCGCAATTCTTGCCACAGCAACACCTCAGGCAAGCTCATATTTCGGCGCAGCTGCCGGGCGCGCCTGACCTGCTTGATGGGCTGACGCAGGATGTCTGGTCCCCCTCCACCACTCGGCACTGCCGAGCGGTCCCCCTCCCCGTTCCGGGGAGGAATGCTCAACTCACCACCTCTCGATGTAGCGATGATGTGAGAATTGGGGCTGTCATATCAACTGTGATCCAGGCTTTTGACGATGATGCTCTCGGCAGTTGCGCCCGCATCGCGGTGCTTGCCGATTTCCTTGTATTCGGGCGAAAGCAGCCATTCGAACAATTGAGGCTTACTCGGGAATTCAATCAACACTGACCGTGTAGCGGTCCATTCACCGCCGATCACTTGCGGTTCCTCATCCACGCTCAGCAATTTGCCGTCATATTTATCGAAGATATCCATGAAGCGGTCGGCGTACTTATCGTATTCAGCTCGGTCATGGATAGTCATCCGGGTGATCATGTAGACGCTCATGAGTCGAGGCTTCCGGGGCTAACCATTTCGATCTCAGATTCTTGCCAACGCAATTGCTCGGTCAGTCCGGCGCAGATCTCTTGCAGAGCTTCATTCTCGTCCATCGAATAGGTCGTGGCATACGCTTTCGCTCCATGACGAGCCACATCTGCAATGAAGCGACCAAAGTCATAGGCTTTTTCCAACTGATAGGCCGCAATCTGCACTTTAGGATATCCGTTATCGTCAATCCTCGCTTCAATGAGGTTGTCTCGAGGGGCTTCGTCTTCCTTCATCACCCAGCCGCCCCGATCAATTCGCGGCCGATCAGCATCCGGCGGATCTCATTCGTTCCGGCGCCGATATCGAGCAGTTTCGCGTCGCGCATATAGCGCTCAACCGGCCAATCGGTGGTGTAGCCAGCGCCGCCCAGAGCCTGAACCGCTTCTGCCGCCACCTTGAACGAATTCTCGCTCGCATAGAGGATCGCGCCCGCCGCATCGAAGCGCGTCGTTTGATCGGCGTCGCATGCTTTGGCGACCGCGTAGACATAGGCCCGCGCGGTCTGCAGCGCGACATACATGTCGGCGACCTTGCCTTGCATAAGCTGGAAGCTGCCGATCGGTTGGCCAAATTGCTTACGCTCGCGGACATAGGGGATGACCGTGTCGAGACAGGCCTGCATGATCCCGATCGACAGACCGGCGAGCACCACGCGCTCATAATCGAGCCCGCTCATAAGCACCCCAACGCCGCCATTGACCGGGCCCATCACATTCTCTTCGGGCACTTCGCAATCGTCAAACACCAGCTCGTTAGTCGGCGACCCGCGCATCCCGACCTTTTCGATCTTCTGCCCGATTGAGAAGCCGGGCATGCCTTTTTCGATCAGGAATGCCGTAATCCCGCGTGATCCCGCAGCGCCATCGGTCTTGGCGTACACCACCAGAGTGTCCGCTTCAGCCGCATTGGTGATCCAGAACTTGGTCCCGTTGAGGATGTAGCCTCCTTGGACTTCTTCGGCCTTGAGCTTCATCGAGACAACGTCCGAGCCCGCGCTCGCTTCCGACATGGCGAGGCTGCCGACATGTTCACCGCTAATCAGCTTGGGCAGATATTTGGCCTTCTGCTCGGGATTGGCCCAGCGCCGGATCTGATTGATGCAGAGATTGGAATGCGCCCCGTAAGACAGCGAAAGAGAGGCACTCGCGCGCGCCACTTCCTCAACCGCGATCACGTGTTCGATATAGCCCAGACCAAGGCCGCCGTCTTCCTCGGCCACGGTGATCCCGTGCATGCCAAGATCGCCCATCGCCTTCCACACCTCAGCGCGTGGGAAGTAATCCTCGCGGTCAATCTTGTCGCCCAGCGGCATCAGCTGCTCGTCGACAAAACGTCCAACGCTTTCGCGGATCATCTCGGCGCTTTCGCCAAGCTGGAAGTCAAAATCGGGGGTGGCGCGCATAATAGTTCCTAATCGGGTAATTTCGTTGCGCTTTCATATCAGCGCAGCGAGCCAGCGCAAACCACTGTGGCGGCGATTCATGGCCAGAATTTGTGCTGCCTGCCAATTGTTGTATGGCGCGCCGCGAGAGTGACGCACTGTGAATCTAGCCGAACCACAGATCTGGCCCTCTGAGACGCCTCCCGAGCAAGCATTTTGCGACGACGATCATCGTCTCGAAGTGATGGCCAGCTTTGACATTGATTCGCTTGATGGAGACGAAGAACTGGCTCGAATTGCGCGGTTCGCGGCGCATCTCTGTGGCACCCCCTCGGCAACAGTCAGTATTGTCGAGCATGAACGCCAACGGTTTTTGACCCGCGAAGGGCTCGATGCGACCGAAACCCCGCGCTCCACCAGCTTCTGCGCCCACGCAATGCTGGGCTCCGACATTCTCGAAGTGCTCGATGCCACCAAAGATGAGCGGTTCGCCGGATTCGAACTGGTGCGCGGAGATGCGCATGTCCGCTATTATGCGGGCGCTCCGCTTGTTTCGTCAGAAGGCGCTCCGATCGGCGCGCTGTGCGCGATTGATACCGAGGCTCATCCAGAGCCGTTGAGCGAGATCCAACGCGAGGGACTAAGTGTCCTGGCCACTGCGGTGAAACGTCGATTGGAAGCCCATCGACAAAGCCATCTCGCCGATCAAAAGCTCAAGGCCAGTGCGGAGCGCTTGCAATCCATGCTCGACAGCGTGCCCGATATTGCGTGGTCGGCGGCGCCTGCTGGAGTGTTTGATTTCTTCAATGCGCGCTTCGAAGAAGTGACCGGGATTCCCGCGCCTAATGATGTGGACGACTGGCGCAAAGTGATCCACCCTGAGGATTACGATGGCAGTCTGGTCAAGTTCAGCGAAGCCATGCGCCAAGCGATCCCGTTCGAGGATGAATGGCGCTTGCGGCAGGCCGACGGGAGCTATCGCTGGGTCGTCTCGCGCGCGGTCCCCTCCACCGATGATCCCGCAACCGCCCGGTGGTTCGGAACGCTGACCGATATCGACGATCGCTATCGCATCTCGCAAGAACGCGAATTGCTTGCCGGTGAGCTCGCGCACCGGATCAAGAATATCTTCTCGGTTATCGCTGGCCTCGTCACGCTGCGAGCTCGCGACAATCCTGAACACCGAGAGTTTGGCGAGACGCTGACCGCTAACATCCGGGCTTTGGCGAGAGCACAGGAATTTGCTCTGCCACTGGATCGCCAACGCGGTGATGATCTGGTCGAGCTGTTCCAGACGCTTATGGCTCCCTATGGCAGTGGGACCGGCGAAGCGGTGCAGATCTCTGGGCACAGCATCAAATTCGGACGACGCGCCGCAACGCCTCTAGCGCTGGTGTTCCATGAATTGGCGACGAACTCTGCGAAGTATGGCGCGCTGAGTGTCGCCGATGGGCGAGTTGAGATCACGGTCGAGCGGTCCAACCACCACGTCACTGTGACCTGGCAAGAGCGTGACGGCCCGGCTGCGGTGAAACCGACCGACAAGGGCTTTGGCTCGCGCCTCATTGCGATGTCGATTGAGCATCAACTGGGCGGTTCAATGGTCCAAGACTGGCAAGCGGAAGGCCTCAAGGTGACCATCGTTATCCCGCTCAATAAGCTGGCAGAATAGCGCGCTTGGCGGATCGGATGGGGCAGGCTAGGGTTGCTCCACGAGAGGAACTCCCATCAGTACCGCCGTTGAAAGCCCCGACACCGATCAACCCTTTTTGAGCTTTGAGCAGGTTGAGCGGCGCTATGGTGACGTTTTTGCCGTCGCCAATGTCGACTGCGCGATCGCGCGCGGCAGCTTCGTCGCACTTGTGGGGGCATCAGGCTCGGGCAAATCGACCTTGCTCAAGATGATCAACACCTTGGTGACTCCGAGTGCGGGGAGAGTGTTGTTCGCAGGCGAAGACGTCATTGAACAGCCATCGGCCCAGCTGCGTCGTCGGATTGGCTATGTCTTTCAGAGCGTCGGACTGTTCCCGCATTTCAAGGTTGGTGAGAATATCGCGATCGGCCCCAGGCTCGCCGGGGAAACCCTACCGGCAGAGCGGATTTCCGAACTGCTCGAATTGGTTGAACTGGATCCTACCATGGCGGAGCGGATGCCTGACGAGCTGTCCGGTGGTCAGCGGCAAAGGGTCGGGGTAGCGCGCGCTTTGGCGGGAGATCCCGAAGTGCTGATGATGGATGAGCCATTTGGCGCGCTCGATCCAATCACCCGCGATGCGCTGGGTGACCGCGTGCGCGAGCTTCACAATGAGCTGGGCCTGACCACCATCATGGTCACGCATGACATGGCTGAAGCCTTGCTTCTCGCAGACCGCGTGCTGGTTATGGAGGCGGGCCGGATCGTGGCCGACGAAACGCCCAAGGCGCTGCTCGATGGGGCTGGTGGCGAGGCCGCGCAAGGCCTGGTTGCTGTCCCACGTCAGCAGGCGGAGCGCCTGGCACGGATGGAAGCGGGCAAGGTCTCATGAACGGGTTCTGGGAGAATCTGTTTGGCCTTGGTGACAAGCTCGCCGCGCATGTCGTCCTCGCTGCGAGCGCGATCGGACTTGGCATTCTGGTTGCCTTGCCGCTCGCGGTTTGGGCGAGCCGTTCACAGCCGGTTGCGCGCGTCGCTCTGGGATTTGCCAGCCTGGTCCAGACCGTCCCGGCACTGGCCTTGTTGGCGCTATTCTTCCCGATCCTGCTGAGTCTGCGCGCCATCTTTGGCGAAGGCCTGCCAACGCTCGGATTCCTTCCGGCTCTACTGGCGCTGGCGCTTTATGCGCTGCTGCCAATCCTGCGCAATGCGGTGACCGCCCAGGCCAATCTCGACCCGGGCGTGCTCGAAGCCGCCGACGGAGTCGGTATGACCAACTGGCAAAAGCTGACTCTGGTCGAAGCGCCACTCTCGGCTCCGTTCATTATGGCAGGTATTCGGACTGCCAGCGTCTGGACAATTGGCGCGGCGACGCTCTCTACCACGATCGGCCAGCCAAGCTTGGGTGATCCGATTTTCGCAGGCTTGCAGACCCAGAACTGGGCGCTGGTCCTGGCAGGCTGTGTCGCCAGCGCTGGCCTTGCGCTGATCGTCGATGCCTTGCTTGGCCTGATCGAACGTGGCTTTGCCCAGCGCAAACGCTGGCAATGGCTGACAGGAGCCGCCGCCGTGGTTCTCGGGCTCGGCGCCGCGCTGGCCTATCAGAATGCCGGCGAGAGCGATGAAGACACGGTGATCATCGCCTCGAAGCAATTCTCCGAGCAGTATATTCTCGCCCAATTAATCGGAGCGCGGCTCGAAGCAGCCGGGTACTCGGTCGAGTTTCGCGACGGACTCGGCTCGGCAGTGGTGCACAACGCGGTCGCCTCTTCGAGTATCGATATCTCGGTCGATTACACCGGGACAATATGGACCAACAATCTCAAGCGAACCGACAATCCTGGCCGCGAAAAGATGTATCAGACCATCGTTGAATGGGAGGCCGAGGAGAACGGCGTCAGAGTTCTTGGCCGGCTAGGGTTTGAGAACGCCTATGCCTTTGCCATGCGTGAGGATCGAGCAGCCCAGCTGGGCGTGACTTCGCTGGAGGATCTGGTGGCTGTCGCGCCGCAATTGACCGTCGGCGGGGATCCGGAGTTTTTTGAGCGGCCCGAGTGGATTGCGGTGCGCGATGCCTATGGGATGCGGTTTGATGAGACCCGCAATTTCTCACCGACCTTCATGTACAATGCGCTGCGCTCGGGCGAAGCCGATGTGATCAGCGCTTACACTTCGGACGGTCGCATTGCTGCGGATCGATTGGTTGTGCTGGAAGACCCGCTAGAAGCCCTGCCAAGCTATGACGCGATGATCATGATCAGCCCGCGCCGCGCCGATGACCAGAGATTGGCTGAAGCGCTGCAACCGCTTATCGGGGCGATCAGCGTGGAAGCCATGCGCGAAGCCAATTTCGCGGTTGATCGCGAAGGCGACGGCAAGCTGTCGCCAGCCGATGCTGCGAAAAGACTGGCCGAGCAGATCGGGTTGTGAAATTTTGTTGAGTGAGGATCTGATATCCGTCCGATCCTCTGGCCTCGCCTCCCGCGCCCTCCACCCTTCCACCCGGAGCCTATCCGGGTATCATCCGGGTGGAAGGGTGGAGGGCGCGGGAGGCTGGGTCAGGAGTTCCAAGCTCATGAGCGAGGAAATCGCACACCCGGATGGGCGTGCGAGCGCAAAAAACTATCTTTCCTTGCGCCAGATTTGGGTCTGGCAAAACGGACCGATGCAGCCCTTTACCTCCAGCACATTGGCGCTCTTCCGACGAATGACCGAACGATAGGATTTGCCTGTGTTGGGATCATAGATCCGCCCGCGCCAAAGATCGCTGTCTGGCTTGAAACTGGTCAGGATCGGCAGTCCGAGCAGCTTGCGGGTGCGGAGCGCAGCATCCGGGTTGTTGATATCGCGCTGATCCGCTCCATCCGGCGGGGTGATAAGGAAGCGAGCGATCCTTCCGCATGTCGACGCGCCGCATTTGCCGATCGCGACAACCGCGTCCTTATCTTCGGTCACCCAGCGGCCTGAGATGGGATCTGCCGCTGCCGCGGCAGTGGCTCCAGTGGCGAGAAATAAAGCACAACCCAGTTTCGCAGCGGTGCGAGCAATCATTGAGAATCTCCCTCGAGGTCACTCAACAATACGCACGAACCGGCTCTGGGGTTACAAATTAATCGAAACCGACCCCTTTGGGCCAGCTTGGTGCGGCAATCCCAAGAACCTTGAAAAGCGTCCCCATTTGCCCATCAGCGGCCAGCCGATCACGCTGACGCCGCAATTGCGCCTTCTGGTCGGGGTTCTTGCGTTGAAGGGCTTCGAGCCGCGTGTCGATCCCGAGATCCATCAGCCAATCGCCTTGCATCGCGATCCCCATGACCTCAGCGCCCTTGTCCTTGGCGACATGCTGCAGCAGCTCGAAATCCACATGCGCGGTGAGGTCCATCTCGCCTGGATGCGCAAAGACATCGACCTTTTCGTGATTGCGGACGGCCTGCAATGACGACCCGGCGCTAAGCTCGAAACCCCCGTAATCGATGATCAGCGCTCCGCCACCCTGGGTCGCCAGACGCGAGGCGATCTCGCCCATGACCGTCGCTGCCGCTGGACTGGTCTCGATCATCGTGCCTTGGCTCGCGCTCTTCCAGGCCGGCGGCACTACGGCATCCATCGGCTTGTCTCCCGCGACAAAGGCGAATTGATCCCCTTCAAGCCCGACCATCCGCTCATGCCAGCCCTGCGCGGACCGAATCAGCTGATGCACCGGCAGCGCGTCAAAGAATTCATTGGCAACCAGCATGATCGGAGCGTCGTCCGGCACGGTGCTCAGGTCGTCGTGATGCACCGCATTGGGCACAATCTCGCGCTGAATCTCGCGCAGAGTGCGTGACGCCTCAACCAGATGAACTTGCGGTTCAAAACCATAGCGTTTCGCGACCCGCAGGGCGTCGCTGGTCAGCGTGCCCTTGCCCGGACCAAGCTCGACATAGTGGATCCGCTTCATCGAGCCCCGCCGCACCCAGATGTCGGCCAGCCAAAGCCCGATCAGCTCGCCAAACATCTGACTGATTTCGGGCGCAGTGATGAAGTCACTTTCCTCACCCAGCGGATTGCGGCTGTTGTAATAGCGGGCGTTGCTCTCACCCATATACTGCGCGAGGCTAATCGGACCGTTCTCGCGGATAAGTCGCCGGAACATTTTAGCGAGATCGACCTTCGGCTCAGGCTCAGGCTCAGGCTCAGGCTCAGGCTCAGGCTCAGGCTCAGGCTCAGGCTCAGGCTCAGGCTCAGGCTCAGGCTCAGGCTCAGGCTCAGGCTCAGGCTCAGGCTCAGGCTCAGGCTCAGGCTCAGGCTCAGGCTCAGGCTCAGGCTCAGGCTCAGGCTCAGCGGGCGCGTCGTCGAGCTCTAGCGGCGCGTCAACCGTCGGCTCAGCCGAATCAACAGGTGCTTCTGAATCGATCTCAGCCGCAGCCTCGACCGGCTCTTCTGCCGGTAGTTCGGGTTCAGGATCGATCAGCCTCAGCCGCGCGGCGGCCTTGGCCTCATTATCGTTCAGCTCGCCGGAGCTGTGCTTTCCCCGGTTCCCACGGGCTTCCGCCTCACGGCGTAAAGCGTGACAATCAACCCAACCAAGATCAGCGGAATCGATAGCCATTGCCCCATTGAAAGTCCGGTTCGTGCAGCGAAGTCTGCCAGTTGTGCGTCAGGTTGACGGAAGAATTCGTTAAAGAATCGAGCCAAACCCATGCCGATGGTGAAGACCCCCACCAACAGACCGGGCCGATAGCGCGCTTTGGTCTTCCAGAACAAGAGCATGAGCACGATCAACAGCGCGAGACCCTCAAGGCCCGCCTGGTAGAGCTGGCTGGGATGGCGGACCTGCTCATCGGCATTGGGGAAGATCATGCCCCAGGCGACGTCAGTTGGACGGCCCCAAAGCTCACCATTGTTGAAATTGGCAAGACGCCCCAGCAGCATTCCCATAGGAACATTGACCGCGATGTAATCGCACACCCGCAGGAAGCTGAGCTTACCTTGCATACTGACAAAGGTGATCGCCGCCAACACACCGAGGACGCCGCCGTGGAAGCTCATCCCACCATCCCAAAGTCGGAACAGCCGCCAGGACACAAAGCCGTCGCCCGAAAAGTCGGTCCACAGGCTAGGATCGTAGAACGCTGCGTAGCCCAAGCGCCCGCCAAGAATCACGCCAAGTGTGCAATAGAAGAACAGATCATCGGCGTGCCGCTGCGCCATTGGGGCTCCCGGAGCCTTGATCATCTTCGATGTATGCCAATAGGCAAAGATGACCCCGAGCAGATAGGCCAGCGAGTAGAATCGCAAAGTGAAGAAGCCGAGATCGATCCCTGGGCGAAGGCCAAGGTTTTCCCAGTAAATCGGATCTGCTGCGCCGCTTGCAGCAAGTAGTGACAGCACGAAGCGAACCCCTTATGGAAAGTCGCGCACCGTTTGGCGCGCTCGCCGGGCGGCTTTTGGCACAGCGAAGGGTTTGGGGGAAGACTCTCGCGGAACCTTGTTTCCGGTTGTCGCTCTGCGAGCGATAGCCATCACTGTTTTGGACTATTAGGAGAGAGATTCGCATGCCCACCCAGCTGGACACTGCGCTTGACGCGATCATCGGCGAACTGACCAAGGACGGGCAACCGTTCGCTTTGACCACACACGAGCAGGGCGGTGTGGAATTGCCTGCCTTTGTTGGAGCGCCTCCAACTTTGGCGCATTACTTCGCGCATTTCTGCAACGAGCATAAAGACGTGGAATTCCTGGTCGACGGTGAAATCCGTATGACCTTCGGGCAGTGCTGGGCTGCGGCGACCTGTGTCGCGCACGGTCTGGCCACCCAGCACGGAATCGAAAAGGGCGACCGGGTCGGGATCGCGGCGCGCAACTCGGCCAATTGGATGATCGCCTATATGGGAATCGTCATGGCCGGCGGTTGTGCCACGCTGCTCAACGGCTTCTGGTCGGGCGACGAGCTTGCCTACGGGATCCGCTTGGCAGAGTGCAAAGTGGTTCTGGCTGACGCTGGCCGTGCCGCACGTCTCGAAGGCACCGATCACTCGGCCAAGCTGGTGATGATCGAGCATGACAAAGTACCATCCGAAGGCCTCGCCAACACCTGGGCTGAGGGCGACACCGCAATGGCCATGCTGGGCCAGCTCGGCCCCGATGACACTGCGACGATTCTCTACACCTCAGGATCAACCGGCCAGTCGAAGGGTGCATGGTCCGATCACCGCGGCGTTGTCCATGGCGTGATGAGCTATGTCAGCCAAAGCGCAATGGCCAAAGTGCTTTTGGAAAGCCAAGGCGAAGACGTCAGCGCACAGCCTTGCGCTCTGATCGCCGTGCCGCTGTTCCACGTCACCGGCGAAGTGCCGCTATTCCTGCAAAGCTATGCGATTGCGCGCAAGCTGGTGCTGATGCCCAAGTGGAATGGCGAAGAGGCACTGCGCCTGATGGAGGCCGAAAAGGTGACCTATTTCGTCGGTGTTCCGCTGATGAGCTATGAGATCGCCACCCACCCCAACCGCAGCAAATACGATCTGTCGGCGTGCAAGAGTTTTGCCGCTGGTGGCGCGCCGCGTCCGGTTGAGCATGTCACAAAGATCAAAGAGGCTTTCCCGGGCGGGTTCCCTCTGCTGGGTTATGGTCTGACGGAGACCAATGCCGTTGGCTGCGGCAATTTCAACGAAAACTACATCGCCAAGCCAGGTTCGACCGGTCGCGCCAGCGTACCGATGGTTGATCTCGCTATTCTCGATGACGATGGCAACAAGCTTCCCCAGGGCAGTGTTGGTGAAGTCTGCATTCGCTCGATCGCGAATTTCCGCGGCTATTGGAACAACGATGCGGCCACTTCGGACGCCTTTACCGATGATCTGTACTTCCGCACCGGCGACCTCGGCTATCTCGACGAGGACGAATATCTCTTCATCGTCGACCGCAAGAAAGACATCATTATCCGGGGCGGCGAGAACATTTCCTGCATCGAAGTCGAAGACGCGATCTATGCGCATGACGACATTGCCGAATGCTCGGTCTTTGGGCTGCCAGAAGAACGCTTCGGCGAAGTGCCGGCAGCGGTGTTCCGGGTCAAGGATGGCCGCGACGCCATGACCGCGGGTCAATTGCGTGAGTTCCTGCTCAGCAGGATTGCTCCGTTCAAAGTACCGCTTGAAGAGCATATCTGGGTCGCCAATGAGGTCCTGCCCCGGCTTGGTACGCAAAAGATCGACAAGCGGACGGTGCGGCAGCAATTCGCTTCTGAACTGATCGACGCGTAAGGCATTGGGACGCGCTGTGAGACTATCACCGGTTGGCCGATGACTTCGCGGCGCGTCCCCAATCAGCGGGCGATCATTGATCGTCGCAAGCTTTCGGGAGAAATCTCCGCGCTCGCGACAGAAAAGGGCGAGGCTGCGCGCGACGACATCGTGGCCTTGCTGCGCGAAGCAATGGAGACCGGCCGCAAGGAGCTGGCCGATCGGCTGATCGAAAGGCCTTCAGCGGGCTATGAATGCGTTACCGGGCATTCCTTCCTGGTCGATCAGATTGTCCGCCTCATCCACGACTACGCCGTCGAGCACCTCTACCCGGTCGCCAATCGCACCAAGGCAGAGCGGCTCTCCATACTAGCGGTCGGCGGATACGGCCGGGCCGAAATGGCTCCACATTCTGACGTCGACATCGCCTTCATCACCCCGATGCGCCGCGCGCCCTGGTGCGAGCAGGTGATCGAGGCGATGCTCTATCTGATGTGGGATCTTGGCCTCAAGGTCGGCCATTCGAGCCGGACTGTGGCCGACACAATGCGGATGGCGAAAGAGGATCTGACGATCCGCACTGCACTGCTCGAAGGGCGCTTCATCTGGGGTGACCAAGAGGTCTATGACGAGCTGCGTCAGCGCTTTTGGTCCGACGTTGTGCGCGGCACCGAGCGCGATTTCCTCAAGCAGAAGCTGACTGAACGCAATCAGCGCCACAAACGGATGGGCGACAGCCGTTATGTCGTCGAACCCAATATCAAGGACGGCAAGGGTGGGTTGCGCGATCTACAGACCCTCTATTGGATCGGCAAATATATCCATCGTGTCGAAAGCGGATCCGAGCTGGTTGATGTGGGCCTGCTGACCGCCACCGAATACCGCAGCTTCCGCCGGGCCGAAGGGTTCCTGTTGGCCGTCCGATGTCACATGCACATTCTGACCGACCGGGCAGAGGACCGCCTGACCTTTGACCTTCAGAGGCAAGTGGCCGAGCGCATGAACTTCGCTGATCGCCCGGGAAAGAGCGCGGTCGAGCGGTTCATGCAATACTATTTCCTGCAGGCCAAACGTGTCGGCAACCTCACTGGAGTCTTCCTCGCTCACCTCGAAGAAGAAATGGCCAAGAAACGCAGCCGCAAAGGCTTCTTCGCAGGCTGGAACCAGAAGCCACGGAACATCA
Organism: Erythrobacter sp.; assembly: GCA_965229665.1. Lineage (GTDB taxonomy): Bacteria > Pseudomonadota > Alphaproteobacteria > Sphingomonadales > Sphingomonadaceae > Erythrobacter. The sequence goes on from OZ245896.1 coordinate 984,412, forward strand.
AAGGCTATGTTGTCGAAGCGGGGCGCATCAAAGCGCCCAGCGATCTTTGGTTCCAGGATGATCCGGTGCGCCTGATCGAAGTGTTCCAACTCGCGGAAGCCGAGCAGCTGGAGATCCACCCGGAGACCATGCGGATGGCGGATCGTGACAGCAAATCGATTGATGCCAAAATCCGCAAAGACAAGCGCGCCAATGCGATCTTCCTCGACTTGCTGGCCGGACGCAATGACCCGGAAACGGCGCTGCGCTGGATGAACGAAGCCGGAGTGTTCGGGCGATTTGTGCCTGATTTCGGCAAGGTCAATGCGCAGATGCAATTCGACATGTATCACCACTACACTGTCGATGAGCACACGATCCGCGCGATTGGTCTACTTAGCCAAATCGAACGCGGCTTGCTCGAAAAAGATCATCCGCGCTCGACCAAACAGATCCACAAAGTGGCGTCGCGGCGCGCGATCTATGTCGCGGTGCTGCTGCATGACATCGCCAAGGGCCGCGGCGGGGATCACTCGGTCTTGGGAGCAGAGGTGGCGCGCAAGCTCTGCCCTCGCTTCGGCCTTGATGAAAAGGAGACCGAGCTGGTCGCATGGCTGGTTCTCTACCATTTGCTGATGAGCTCAACCGCGCAGAAGCGCGATCTGACCGACCCAAAGACGATCGAGAACTTTGTCGCTGAAGTGCAAAGCCTTGAACGGCTTCGCAATCTCGCGATCCTGACCACGGTCGACATCAGAGCGGTCGGGCCGGGAACCTGGAACAGTTGGAAAGGCCAGTTGCTTGGAGAGCTCTATGACGCGGCGCAAGAGCGCCTGCGCCTCGGCCATGCCCGGACCGGCCGAAAGGAGCGCGTCGAGGCCAAGATGGCCGCGACCCGAGCCGTCTTGGGCGACCGTCAAGCGCTGGTCGATCGCGTGGGCTATCTGTTCGGAGAAGCTTACTGGATCGCTGAGCCAGAGGACATCATAGCGCTCAACCTTGTGCAATATGAGGTCGCTCGCGAGATCGAAGATCACCTGTCGATCCATTGCGAAGTCTATGAGGAGCGTGGGGCAACGCTCGTCAGCGTCATCGCCGCTGACCACCCCGGCCTTTTCTATCGCATTGCCGGCGGGATCCATCTGGCGGGCGCCAACATTATCGACGCGCGGATCCACACGACCAGCAGCGGCTTCGCGGTCGACAATTTCCTGGTGCAGGACCTCCGCAATCAGCCGTTTAGCGAAGCCAATCAGATCAACCGGCTCAAGAAGGCGATTGAAGACGCCTTGCTGGGCAATGTTGAGCTGGTACCCAAACTCGCGGCGCGGCCCTTGTCGCACTCTCGCGCGAAGACATTTGATGTCGCACCGCGGGTGACGTTCGACAATTCCGCTTCAAACCGCTTCACCGTGATCGAGATCAGCGCGCGCGATCGCCCGGCGCTGCTCAACCGCTTGGCTCATGCACTCTATCAAGCCAATCTGATTGTTCAGTCGGCCCACATCACCGCCTATGGTGAAGTCGCTGCGGACACTTTCTATGTAACCGATCTGACCGGAGCCAAAATCACAGGTGAATCGCGCATGGCCGAGATCGAATGGTCGTTGCTGAAGGCGGCCAGTGATTTGAAACAGAGGCAGCTTGAACAGGCCTGATGCGCTTTTGTCACAGCCAGTCATACCTCTGCGGAAAATAGGTTGCATCAACCGAACCAATCATTAAATCGCGGCCACCCATTCAGGGACAAGAGGGCGTAAAGTCTCTCGTCGCAGGAGGAAAATACCAAATGAAACCCCTATTCACCGCGCAGCGCGGCGTCGCGCTGTTGCTTGCTTCATGCGCTCTGGCCACCCCCCTGGCCGCTCACGCGCAAGGCACTGTCACTTCGGAAGACGAAGAGCAGCGCGCCAGTGCGCTCGACAATGTTGGCAATATCATTGTCACCGGCACCAAGACCCAAGACCCCGAGAATGTGCAGGATGTTCCGCTCGCGATCACCGCGTTCAACGCGGATAGTCTCGAAGCGCTGAAGGTCCGCGACGTTCAAGGTCTGACTTTCTCAGCGCCGAACGTCTCGCTCGACCAGATCGGTACAGCGCGCGGCACCGCAAACTTCTCGATCCGTGGCTTGGGCATCAACAGCTCGATCCCGTCGATCGATCCGACCGTTGGTGTGTTCGTCGATGGCGTATACCTCGGCAACAATGCCGGCGTCGTATTCGACCTTTTCGACCTCGAAAGCGTTGAAATTCTGCGCGGCCCGCAGGGCGTCCTGTTCGGCCGCAACGTGACCGGCGGTGCGGTGCTGATCAACACCGGCAACCCAACCGAAGATTTTGAAGGCAAGTTCCGCGCTGCTGTTGACGGACCATTGTTCGATGACCGTGGCGGCGCGAACTATACCGTCAGCGGCGTCGTTTCAGGTCCGCTGGTGGAAGACACCCTGCTGTTCAAGCTCGGCGCCTATTACAACAATGACGAAGGCTATTTCACCAATCTGGCGACCAATGCCAACCACGGTGAAGCCGAAACCAAGATCTTCCGTGGTGCGCTTGAAGGCCGCTTCGGCGACCTGACCCTGACCGGTAAGCTCGACTATTTCGAGAGTGAAGGTGACGGCCCGGCAGCTCAGAACCGCGGTACGTTCAGCCGTGACACGTTCGATTTCGCGATCGACAACACCGGTTTCTATTCGAACGAGATCTGGACCGGCTCGCTGACCGCAGAGCTCGACATCGGCCCAGGCACACTGACCAATATCTTTGGCTATCGTGACTACACCGGCGCAACCGGCGGCGATATCGACGCACTGCCTGCCTTTATCTTCCACTCGGACACCGAAACCGAGCAGGACCAGATCTCGAATGAAATCCGTTACGCTGTCTCGACTGACAGTTTCGACCTGACCGTCGGCGGTTTCTATTTTGACCAGAGCCTCGCTTACACCGAGATCCGTCAAATTCCTCCGTCCACTCCGCTGACGTTCTTCGGTGGCGGGATCCAGGATCATGAAGTGATTGGCCTGTTCGCAAGCGGTCAATTCTACCTGACCGATAGTCTGTCAGTGATCGGTGGCATCCGCTGGAGTGAAGAGACCAAGGACGTCGCAATCACCTATGTCCGTCCGCGGACGGCGTGTTCGGTCGTTGCAGGCACTTGCCCAACCAGCGGCACCAACTCGCTGATCCCGACCGAGAACAACGGTTTCACGGACAGCGAAACCTGGTCAAACATCTCGCCGAAATTCGGTCTTCAGTATGAGTTTGATGCCGGTCAGGTCTACGCTCACTGGACCCGTGGTTTCCGCTCGGGCGGCTACAACTTCCGCATCACCAACGCGAATGCGTTTGAGGCGGTCGTGGCCACCACCGGCAACTTCTTCTTCGATGAAGAGCAGGTCGACAATTACGAGATCGGCGGCAAGTTCCAGACAGCTGACGGTTCGTTCACCTTCAACTTTGCGACCTACTACACCGACATTTCGAACATGCAGCGCGAAGTGAACCAATCATCGGCGACAGCTGGTGTGGCTCAATCGATCTTCAACACCGCTGATGCGCACATCTTTGGTGTCGAAGCCGAAGCTCAGGCGCGCGTGTCTGACACGCTGCTGTTCACCGGTAACATCGGCATCATTGACGACAATTACGACACCATCCTGTTCGATATCTCGGGCGATGGCGTTATCGATGCGGCTGACCAGGCGCTTCGCCTGCCACGCGTTCCCGCTGTCACCTGGGGTGTTGGGTTCATCCACGAACTGTTCCTCGGCGATAGCGAGATCGTTAGCCGGGTGAACTTCCAGTATCGTGATGAGTTCGCTTACACCGACAACAACTTTGGCTTCATCCAAGACACCAGCAACTTGGACGCCAACGTGACCTGGAACACCCCGGTCGATGGTCTTGCGTTCTCGATCTATGGCCGCAACCTGCTCGATCAGGTCCAGGCTGGCGGTGATACGCAGGTTCCATTCGGTGGTCCGCTGTCCAATGGTGTGAACGCACCGTTCGATCCGGCTCCGGCCGCGGGCACCTTCTCGCCGCTGTCGAAAGGCCGTCAGGTTGGTGCTGAAGTGACCTTCACGTTCTAAGCAGCAACTAAAGTCCGAATGGACTGAAATCCAGGAAGGGCGCTCCACAGATTTGGGGCGCCCTTTCTGATTGGAGAGCCCTTTTGGGGAGCTGGGCCCGAATCAATCTCCGGTGATCAACAGCAGGGCGATGGCTTGGTCATCAAACCCGACAAACCCCCACTCGACTGCAGCACCAGAAACCGGGTTCCACAACCCGTCATAGCGGTTGGAGACTATTGTCCTCGACCAAGTCTCAAATGCCCCGAGGAAACCCTGCGCGCACAAAGCAGCCGCATCTGGTGCAAGCCAGGGTTGGTTGGGATTATTGATGTCCTGACTGAGCGCACTGGCGAGCTCGGCCAGGGCTGAGCGAGGGGCGTCTGCGTCCGAGCTCGAATCGAGCAATTCCCAATTGTAGCCGATCGCCCTCATTCCCAGGCCCGATACGAAGCTGTCAGCAGTGGCGGCCGGGGCCCCCGGCGCCTGCTGCAGTTCAGCGCTGGCGAAGGCTACGTTTGACCCTGACTGGAGCGTGCCAAGCCAATCACTTTCGAATTGCTTGAGCCGCCCAATCGTTGCGGATTCAGAATCAGCCACTGCGCGGTCCGAACAGGGCGGTCCCAACCCGAATGTGCGTCGCACCGAGCTGGATCGCGGTCTCATAATCTCCGCTCATTCCCATGCTCAGTCCGTCGAGCCCATTGTCCTTTGCCAGCTTGGCCAGCAAGGCAAAGAACGGCGCGGGCTCAATCTCCGCCGGAGGCAAGCACATCAGGCCGGCGATGGGAATCTCGGCATTTCGCACCTTGGCGATGAAATCCGTCACACCCGCGACCGGGCAGCCGCCCTTCTGCTCCTCTTCACCGACATTGACCTGGATAAAGCAGGGAATGCGCTTGCCGGCCTTGTCCATCGCTTTAGCCAGAGCCTTGAGCAGGCTCGGGCGATCAAGCGCGTGAATGCAGTCGAACAGCTCCACAGCTTCGTCCGCCTTATTGGATTGCAATTGGCCGATCAGATGCAGCTCCGCATCGGGATAGGCCTCGCGCAAGGCTGGCCATTTGCCTTGCGCTTCCTGCACACGGTTCTCACCGAACACGCGCTGGCCCGATTGCAAGACCGGCTCGATCCGATCCGCAGCATGGGTCTTGCTGACCGCAATCAGGGTCACATCATCACGTTCGCGCCGCGCGATCTTGCACATTCGCGCAATGGTATTGTCGACAGATTCAAGCCGGGTCGCTGCACTTTCCATGGTGCTGCGCTATAGCGGGGCTATGGCGCGAAACCAGTCCCTGCCTGAACTGTGGTTGATTTCAGACAAGCGCAATGACGCCGAGCTTGAGTGCGGGCTGCGAGCGCTGCCGCGGGGGAGCGGACTGATTTATCGGCACTATCACCTCGACAGGCCAGAGCGCTGGCGGCGGTTCCGGGAGCTTCGAAGAATCGCCCGTTCGATGGACCATCGCGTGGTGCTTGCGGACAGTGCGCTCACGGCAACGGAATGGGGCGCTGACGGAATTTACGGAGCACCGCGCTCGCTCTGGCCGACCCGCCGTGGCCTGCTGCACCTCGCCACTGCGCACAATCTGCGCGAAATTGGCCTCGCCAATCGCCTCGGCGCCGATGCGGTGTTGCTTTCGCCAGTCTTTCCAACGCGATCGCATCCCGGCGGCGAAACGCTCGGACCAGTCCGCTTTCGACTGCTTGCCAAAGCCAGCCAGACGCCGGTTATCGCCCTCGGAGGAATGGATCGCGAACGCGCCGCTGCCCTGCAATGGCCTCGCTGGGCCGCGATTGATGGATTGAGTTGAAGAGGGCCTATTCAGGTCGCGCCTGCTTACCTGCGACTCGTCCGGCCTCCGGGTGGCCGTTCATTATGAGACCCAAGCCACCCGCTCCCTCCACCCTTCCGCCCGGAGCCTACCGGGACACAATCCGGGTGGAAGGGTGGAGGGAGCGGGTGGTGTTAGCCGGCTAGAGAAGACTCACCTCTTCCCTTGACCGCGAGTCCAGCAAGATTCATGGTGTGTTCCGCTAGGAGAAACCGCTATGGCCAGCCGTGCAATGAGCACTCGCAAACCCACTTCCGACTGGCGCGCCACCTTTCGGCGCAGCGCGAGGCGTGCAATGCAGATGGCGGGCGCGGGAGTGCTGGGCCTCGGGACCATTTTCCTGACGCTTTCGCTGGCGAGCTACACTCAGACCGATCCGAGCCCTTCAACCGCAGCCTCTGGCGAGGAGATCGCCAATTGGATGGGTGCAAGTGGAGCATGGGCGGCCGATCGTGTATTGTTCCTGTTCGGGATGACCTCGGTCTTGCTGTTGCCGCTGCTTTACATTTCAGCGCGCAAATTGTGGCGCGACGTTGAGAATGGCGACGAGCCGGAGACAACCCGATGGTGGCTGCCGACCGCAATGCTCCTGCTTGCAATGGTCTTACTCTCCACTGTCTTATCATTGATCTTTGAGGGACCAGGCGGAACGCTGCCCGCTCAATCCGGTGGAGTCTCAGGCTTGCTCGGCGCAGCCGCGATCGACGCCATTGCCACACGCTTCGGAGAAGGTGCATCCGGTTGGGTCATCCTTGGTCTAGCGACCGCCTGTCTGGCCGGTGGCGTAGGCCTACTGACTCGCGTTTTTGCAATCGATTGGCGTGCGCTGCTGACCCTTCCAAACTTTGTCAGGGATCGGATCGCTCCATTTCTTCCCAGCGAAGGTATTGCTTTGCCAAGGAGCATCGCTGGCGGAGACGAACCAAAGACCAAGGCGAAAGCCAAGCCAGCGCTCGAGCCTCGTTCTGAGCCAACCAAGCGCCCGCCACCAGAAATCAGCGATCCAACGGCGCCGCCCAAGCCCAAACAAATGTCCAAGGCCAAGCAGCGTGACATGTTCGCTGAGTACGATCTTCCGAGTCTGGATCTGCTCGCCGAGCCATCCGAGGATGCGGTGCCCAAGCTCGACAAGCTGGCGTTGGAGCGGAATGCTCGCTTGCTTGAGAATGTGCTCGACGATTTCAATGTGAAGGGCGAAATCACCGCGGTCCGTACGGGACCGGTGGTGACCATGTATGAGCTCGAGCCGGCGCCGGGCATTAAGGCCAGCCGTGTGGTCGGCCTGGCCGAAGACATCGCTCGAAACATGTCCGCGATCTCCGCGCGCGTTTCGCCGATCCCGGGCAAGACCGTGATGGGGATCGAGCTGCCCAATGCTGATCGGCAAATGGTCATGCTCAAGGAACTGGCCGCCTGTGCTGATTTTGCCGACGCGAAGGGCAATCTGCCGATCATCCTCGGCAAGGACATCGCTGGAGAGCCGATCATCGCAGACCTTGCTGCGATGCCGCATTTGCTGGTCGCCGGGACCACCGGCTCTGGTAAGTCAGTTGGTCTCAACTGCATCCTGCTGTCGCTGCTGTACCGCTTCACACCGGCCGAATGTCGCTTGATCCTGATCGATCCCAAAGTGCTCGAATTGAAGAGCTACGACGACATTCCGCACCTGCTCTCACCGGTCGTGACCGAGCCACACAAATCGGTTCGCGCGCTCAAATGGGCAGTTGAGGAGATGGAGCGCCGCTATCGCATGATGAGCAGCGTCAATTCGCGCAACATCAACTCCTTCAACGAGAAGGTCAGTGCCGCTGCTGCCAAGGGCAAGCCGCTCGGCCGACGGGTCCAGACCGGGTTCGATCCCGAGACTGGCGAAGAGCTCTATGAGGAAGAGCAGCTCGACTACGAACCGCTGCCGCTGATCGTGCTGATCGTCGATGAGCTGGCCGATTTGATGGTCACCGTCGGCAAAGAGATCGAAGTTCTGATCCAGCGCCTCAGCCAGAAATCGCGTGCGGCAGGGATCCACCTGATCATGGCGACCCAACGTCCCTCGGTTGATGTCATCACCGGCGTGATCAAAGCAAACCTCCCGACCCGGATCAGCTATAAGGTGACCAGCCGGATCGACAGTCGGACAATTCTCGGCGAGCAGGGCGCCGAGCAGCTGCTGGGCAAGGGCGATATGCTCTACAAACCCAACACCGGCGCGGTGGTCCGGGTGCATTGCCCCTTCGTTTCGGACGAAGAGGTTGAGCTGGTCGCGGACTTCTGGCGCGCGCAAGGCAAGCCGGAATATATCGACGCGGTCACCGAAGAGCCTGAAGACGGCGGCGGCTTCGGTTTCGAGGATGAGTTGACTGCCAGCGATGATCCGGCGGAGCGCAAGTATCGTCAGGCTTGCCAGGCGGTGTTCGAAGCACAGAAGGCCAGCGGCAGCTGGCTCCAACGGCAGATGGGCGTCGGTTACAACACCGCTGCCAAATGGATCGAACGAATGGAATCCGAAGGCTTGGTTGGTCCCGCCAACCATGTCGGGCGGCGTGAGATCTTCCGCGATCAGGACGGCAATCCGATCTGACCTCAGACTTGGCTTCTACGCCTCGTCGTCGTCTTCCAGATCCTCATCCTCTGAATCGCCGTCGTCTTCGTCGTCCTCATCGAGCGGCTCAAACCGAATCTCGATCGGGGTGAAGATTCCATCCTCACGCAGGCGGATCGTCACGATCCCCTGCTGATCGCGCTCGCGCAGAATCTCGTCGACCTCCAGGGCCCGATCCTGATCGAGATAGAGCCGCCCGGTCGCGAGGCTGTCATAGCCATAGACCGAGGCGAGATTTACCACGATTTCATTCTCGCAATCACCCTCATCCGGCTCCAACCGCGTGACATAGTCGATCTCCGGCGCCTCACCGTGAAGGCACAAGCGATCGGCAATGACGAAGTCTTCCTCATCAAGCTCTGGCCAATCGTAGGTGAATTCGACGTAATGGCCGCGCAGGAGGTCGCGCGGATCATAGCCCTGGATCGGAACGTCCCATTCCTCGCCCTGACGCGAGACGTAGTCGCTGTATACCCATAGCGCGCCTAAACCGACAAACGGCAGAGCAATTGCAATTAGGCGAAGGGCGGCACCAGCCATCAGCTGTCTTCCTCCTCGCTTGGCGGGGCAAACTGCTGCGACACGCGATAGGCCAACCAGGCGATCCCGAGGATGAGGAGGCCGGCGATAATCAGGCCAAAACCGCTGAGCAACAGATCGCTCGCCAGTTCGAAACTGAGAATGATCAATCGGATTGCGATCGCAGCCACGGCAAGTTGGAACACGCCGCGCCAGCCAGCCCTCAAGGCGGCGGCCGCGATCCCGCCCCACAACGCCATGAACAGCAGTGCTGCGGGAATATCCTGATCCGACACGGCATAGGACAGAGCAATGGTAAGCCCGGCACCGCCGATAATCAGTCCGCTCATTCGGCCTGAAGTGCTCGGACGGGCCAACAGCACCGCAAGGCCCGCCAACACCGCGATCAACGCCCGGACCATCTGCCCACCGCCATCGAGGAATGCAGACGTGTCATCGTCATAGGCACCAACGCTTGCCAGCGCGGTCGCGAGCGAGGCTCCGCCCACAGCATAGACCACCGCCAATTGTTCGAGCCGACGCCAGAACTCGACGCGGGTGCTGCGCGATCGCAAATAGGCAGAGGTGGGCGCAACCAGCAGCAAGGGTAGCGCGGTGACCGCCGCGATCCACATCAGCGGGGGATCATCATTGCGCTCAAACAGGCTCGGATGTTCGAGCCAGAAGCCGTATTCCCACACGCAATAGACCAGCATCACGCCAAACAGTGCGGCGGTCAGCCAGCTCCGACCCTGGAGCAGGACCAGCGGGCCGAACAGGACCAGCCAGGTCAACATCGGGCGCCACAGCGGCGAACTGGTTTGGTAGACTTGGCCGAGGTGTCCGAAGAAGGTTAGGCACAATAGCCCGGCGACGAACACCAGCGCTTCGACCGCCCAAGGCAAAGCCGCAAGCAGCCGCTCGCCGCGCTGCCATAACACCCCAAGGCTCGCGCCGATCAGCAGCATGTGGACCGCAAGGCGGACCTGTCCCGGCACATCCTCCCAATTGGCGGCAACGATTGAGATCAGGCCGAGCCCGATCGCCAGCGCACCAATTCCGAACACCGCCCATAGCGCGAGAGGGCGAGCATGCTCCTCCTCATAGGCGAGCAAACGCTCGCGCGTGGCGTCGTCAATGACGCCGGCGCTGTGCCATGTCTCGATCTTGCGAGAACTCATATGAGCATCTTAGGCCAGCGAACAAGCAGGCGCAAACGCCCACTCTGGATTGGTGGTTTTCAGCTTCGTGAGCGCGCCAATAATACTCGGTCCTCCGTTAGGCCTTCTTAAGTGCAATTGCGCTATTTCTGCTCCGGTATGAGTCCGAGGGCATTCAAACGTCTCGTCGCTGTGATGGCGGCGCTGCTGGCCTATGCGCTGGCGACACCCGCGTTCGCGTTTGATCGCGGGGAGCCCTCATTCGCGCCCGTCTGCCACTTTGCATCCGACAATTCCGTCGCTTTTGCGGAGGTCGCGCCGCGTAGCAACCAGTGGGTCTGCGAGGACAAGACCTGGGTCGCGGATCGCCCAGTCGCGTGGCTGCGCTTTGAAGCAACAAGCTGGTTAGGCGAGGAACGGCCACGGTATTTCTTTTCAAGAATTGCGCGATTTGAGAGCATGGAGTTTGCCGCCCTGGACGCCGACGGCACCCTCCGCCAACTGACCTATCTCGAGCGCGATGCCGAGCCTTATGCCGGCGGTCCTGTGTTTCAATTCAAACTGCCCGAAGTAAAACCAGAGACTCACGCTATCCTGGTGCGGATCGAGCGGCCGCACAGTATCCCCTTGCTGACCGAAGCCAGACTGGCTCACTATCCCGAGGACAGCGATTGGTCGCAGCTCGAAGTGATGCTGTTGGCCTGCGTGATCGGGATGCTGATCTTGCCGCTGCTGTTTGATGTCAGCTTCTACATCGTTCTGCGCGAGCGCTTCGTCGCGCTCCACGCCGGTATGGTGATCGCAATGATGGCCTATGTGTCTTTCGCCAGCGGCCTCATCTCGGTGTTCTTCAACCTGCCACTGTCAGTGATCGCGGTTGTTGGCCCATTGTCCTGGGCAATTGGCTGCGGACTGTCTGCGGTGTTCTTGGCGGATTTTTTGGAGCCGCAGGCACAGTCCCGCTGGATGCGCAGGGCAACGCGCGCAGCGGGGCTGTGGTGCATGGCGCTACCGGGCTTTTTCGCCCTGCAATTGCATGCGACCCAGGCGTTCGACGACAAGGGGTATTTCTACACCTTCATCCCGGTGATCATTGTCATCACAGCCGCAATTGTGGAAGCGATCCTGCGCGGAAGCCGAAGCGCGCGCTTCATCGGCTTGGCTTGGGCGCCGATCATCCTAGCCTCGGTTGACCGCCTGCTGCGAGGTTTGGGCGTCTATGTCGGTCCGTCGAGCCTTGATCAGCTGATGTATGTCGCAACGGGGTTCGAAGTGATCATCATCTCGCTCGCCATTGCCGACCGCTTCCTGGCACTACGCCGTGAACGCGATGCAGCTCTGACCGAGGCCAAAACCCTTGAGCGGTTGAGCGAGCGCGATCCGCTCACCGGCTTGATGAACCGCCGTGCCCTCGATGATCGCTTCGCTGACTTTCACCAAGACGGGTATGAGACTTTTGCGCTGGTTGATCTGGATCGTTTCAAGAAGGTCAATGATACAGCGGGCCACGCCGTGGGGGACGCGGTGCTCAAGACAGTCGCACAGGCCCTGAGCGAAGACAGAAGTATGCGCGCGTTTCGTCTCGGAGGGGAAGAGTTCTTCGTGCTGATCCGAAATAGCGATGGCAAACAGCGCGCTGAGCAGATGCGGCAATCCATCCCGCTGCGCGTAGCCAATGAAGTGCCCGAGCTGGAAATGCTCGTGACTGCCAGCGTCGGTCTGTTGGAAGTGCCGCAATCCGCACTGCCCAAGATTGACTTCAACAGCATCTACCGACGGGCTGACATGCTGATGTATGAAGCCAAGGAGGATGGGCGCAACCGGATGGTCAGTGAGCGCCTACAGGCGTTCGATAACACGGCAGGAAAAGAGCGTCGCAAGAGTGATCGGCGCAAGCGCACCAAGGCCGCCTAGGCGCTCAGAAACGGCTCCATCACTTCGGGTCGGACTCGCGCCAGACGCCCGCTATCCCTTTCCAGCATAGCCCAAGTCGTGCGCGCTGAGACAATCACCTTGCCTGAGGCATCAGCGAAATCGACCCTGCGGTCCGATTTGGCGCCTTTAGGCGGATCGGGAATCCAGGTTGTTCCGATCGCGCTCTCGCCCTCTGCAATGTTGCCCCGGTAATCGATCTCATGCCGGACCACGACCCAAAAGAACCGCTGGCGATGCTCAGGTGATGCCGCGGCCTCCCAGTGCGATGTCGCGAGATCCTGGATCCACTGGACCCAGACCGAATTGTTGACATGGCCGAGCTCATCAATGTGAGCCGCCGCAGCCACGAAAGTCTCGCTGTGGCGCTTCATCAGATACAATCTCCTGAGAACTCACAAGCCGCCCAAACAAGCACGATCGGGGCAAGCGGTACCAACACGATCGGGAGGCTAAACAGCCATAAGCGACGGGCCCCTGCGAGCAGGGCCACTAGCAAGGCGATTAGCCCGGCTAGGGAAATGGGGGCGGCGTAGTAAACGCCGATCCAGTGCCCATCGGGGTTCAAAACCGCGGCAAAAGGAACCACCAAGATCGCGAGCACGACTATCGCAAGCGATACCTCGCGAAGGTAGTTCCGTTCGCTCACCGGCAGGACTATTCTCCGGCCCTCGGTTCTTCGGCCGCCGGTTTTTCAGCCATGCCCATCTGCCACAGGATAAAGGCGAACTCTTCGGCAACCTCATAGATCGAATTCCAGCGGCCCGACTTGCCGCCATGTCCTGCGCCCATGTTGGTCTTGAGCAACAACTCATTGTCGTCGGTCTTAACGTCGCGCAGCTTGGCAACCCACTTGGCAGGCTCCCAATAGGTCACCCGCGGATCGTTCAGGCCAGCGGTCACCAGCAGCGGCGGGTAGTCCTGCGCTTTGACCTGATCATAGGGCGAATAATGCAAGATATAGGCGAACGCCTCCTTGCTCTCGATCGGGTTGCCCCATTCCTGCCATTCGCCCGGGGTGAGGGGCAGAGACGTGTCGAGCATAGTGTTCAGCACGTCGACAAACGGGACATGCGAGACCACCGCGCCATATTGTGCCGGATCCATGTTGACGACAGCGCCCATCAGCTCGCCACCAGCCGAGCCGCCGCTCGCAGTGACTTTGCCTTCGGAAGTGTACCCCAGATCAATCAGTCCACGGCCAACATCTACGAAATCGTTGAAGGTGTTGGCCCGCTCAAACATCTTGCCCTGGAGATACCAGCGGCGGCCCAGATCATCGCCCCCGCGAATATGCGCGATAGCATAAGCGAAGCCGCGATCGACCAAGCTCAGCCGCGTGGTCGAGAAACCCGGTGGCACAGCATAGCCATAGGCACCATAGGCATAGAGATGCAGCGGGCCGCCAGCGCCGCCGTTCATCTCGTCGCGGTCCTTGCGCATCACAATGCTGACAGGGACCATGGTTCCATCGCGCGCTTGGATCTCGACCCGCTTGGTGGTGTAAAGCGAGGCGTCATAGCCGCTGGGAATTTCTTGCTGCTTGAGCAATTCAAGCTCGCCGGAATCGACCACATAATCATAAACAGAGTCGGGCGTGACCATGCTTTCATAGGCCAGCCGCAATTTGCTCACGTCATACTCGGGATTGTTCGAAAGGCCGGCGTTGTAGCTCGCCTCAGGGAAGGCAATTGGCTTGACTTCGCCCGGTGTGTCGTAGGACCGCAATTGAATCTGATCGAGCCCGTTCAAACGCCCTTCGGTGACCATGAAGTCTTTGAACAGCTCAAACCCGGTCAGATAGAATTGGTCGGATCCGGCAATTACAGTCTCCCATTCGCCCGGTGCTTCGATCGAGGCCATGGCCAAACGGAAGTTGATGTGATCGTCATTGGTCCAGATGAAGATCGTGCCATCACGCACATCGACCGAATACTCGCGTCCTTTTTGGCGCGGGCTGATGACAATTGGCTCTGCTGTCGGGTCGGCCGCAGGCACCAAGCGGACTTCGCTGGTCTCATTGTCACCGGTAGCGATGATCAGCCAGTCATCCTGCGCTGAAAGGCCAGCCCCGACCGAGAAGCTCTCATCCGCTTCTTCGTAAAGGATCTGATCGTCTTCGACCGGAGTGCCGATCCGGTGGAGCCGTGCATCGAGCACCCGCCAATTCTCATTGGCTTTGCCATAGACCAGCGCCGTATCGCCCGCGACCCAGGTCAAGCCCGTGCGCGTGTCTGGGATCACATCTTCAAGCAATTCACCAGTCTCGAGGTCCTTGATCCGCGCGATATAGCGCTCGGCTCCGCTGGTGTCGGTCGAATAGGCGAGGAAGCGTCCATTCTTGCTGACTGAGGCCGCGCCCAGCCGAAAATACTCGAAACCGTCTGCCAGTTCGTTCTCGTCGAGGATCAGGACAGCATCGCCGCCAGATGCAGGCTTGCGATAATGCTTGCGGTATTGCGCGCCCTCTTCGAACTCAGACCAATAGATCCACTCGCCATCCTTTTGCGGGACGGAGCTGTCATCCTCTTTGATCCGCCCTTTCATCTCCTCAAACAATTGCTCGGTCAGATCCTTGTGCGGCGCCATCCGGGCTTCGAACCAGGCATTCTCCGCCTTCACATAGTCGAGCACGTCCTCATCATCGACGACGGGATAGGACTGGTCCTTGAGCCAATGATAGGGGTCACTGATCGTGATTCCGTGATGCGTGAAGGTGTGGTCGCGCTTTTCGGCGATAGGAGGGGCTGACGGAGCCTCGCTGGTCACGTTGGTTTCTTCCTCATTTGTGTTCGCACTGGCGGGGCTGAGCGGGGCAAATGCCAGCACAGCGGCCGCGGACAAAGATGCAATGATTGAGTGTTTCATCGAAAGGGGGCCCTTGCACATCACGAAGTGCCAGCGCAACACAGTGGAATCTGAGTGGCTGGCATCCTATGCTAAGACCATACCGTAAAGGCCCTCCGCGGCAAGCCGCAGCTCCAATAGGAATCGACCAAATGCTGATGCAAACTCATGAAGCCCGACTTGCTGCTCTACGGGAAGAGCTCAAGCGCCGAAATCTCGACGGATTCATCGTCCCGATCTCCGATGAGCATATGAGCGAATATGTCGGTGAATATGCGCAGCGGTTGGCGTGGCTGACCGGGTTTGGTGGCTCCGCTGGGTTCGCTGCGGTGACCTTGGATCATGCTGCGATTTTCGTTGACGGCCGGTATACGGTGCAAGTGCGCGAGCAAGTCGACGCCGATCTGTTCGAATATCGCAGCATTCCAGGAGATAGCCTGGGCGACTGGATCAAGCAAAACACTGTGGCAGGCGCCAAGATCGCCTATGACCCCTGGCTCCACACTTGGAAATGGGTCGAGGCGCTTGAACAGGTGGTCGAACCCGCCGGGGTCACCATGGTGCCAGCCGACAGCAATCCGATCGATGCGGTTTGGGCGGATCAGCCCAGCCCTCCGCTCGACCCCGCGATCATCCACAGCGATGAATTTGCGGGCATGGCCTCGGCCGAAAAACGCGCCGCCGTGGCCGATTGGCTCAAAAGCGAAGGGCACGATGCCGTGGTTATTCCGGCGCTCGATTCGATCGCCTGGTTGCTCAATATTCGCGGCAGCGATGTCAGCCATACGCCGGTCGCGCTAAGCTATCTTATCGCCAAGAGCGACGGCACTGCGGAATTGTTCATCGCCCCTGACAAGGTCACTCCCGATTTGAGCCAGCATCTCGGCAATGCGGTAACGATCCGAGACCGCGATGAATTTGTCGGCGCACTGGGTGAAATGAGTGGCCAGAGTGTCAGCCTCGACCCTGAGTTCAGCGTGGTCGCGATCGCTCAGGGGCTGCGCGCCGGTGGCGCCCAATTCACCTTCAAGCAGGATCCCACGATCCTGGCCAAGGCGATCAAGAATCCGGTCGAGCAACAAGGCCACCGCGACGCTCAGGCCCGCGACGGCGCCGCAGTGGCGCGCTTCCTGCGCTGGCTCGATGTCACCGCACCATCAGGCGATGTCGATGAGCTGGCCGCTTCCGCCAAGCTCGAAGCTTTCCGCCGCGAACACAGCGATTTGCGCGATACGTCGTTCGACACCATATCTGCCGCCGCTGGTCATGCCGCTTTGCCGCATTATCGCGTGGATGAAGACAGCAATATCACAATCCCGCCCGGCAGCATCTATCTGGTCGATTCCGGTGGCCAATATTCAGACGGCACCACCGATATCACCCGTACGGTGTGGATCGGGCCGGGCGAGCCTTCCGCGGAGATGAAGGACCGCAACACGCGGGTACTGAAAGGGCATATCCAGATCGCTCAGGCGGTTTTCCCGCAAGGCACCAATGGCGGCCAGATCGACGCTTTGGCGCGGCAGTATCTCTGGGAAGGCGGGGTCGACTACGCCCATGGCACCGGTCATGGCGTGGGCAGCTTCCTCGGCGTGCACGAAGGGCCACAACGGATCGCCAAACCGACTGGCGGCCAGGCTGGGACGAGCCAGGAATTACACGCTGGAATGCTCATCTCGAACGAGCCTGGCTATTACAAGCCCGAGGCTTTCGGGATCCGGATCGAGAATCTGGTGCTAACGGTTGAGCGTGAGATCGAGGGAGCAGAGGGCCGATTCCTTGGCTTTGAAACTCTCACATATGTCCCGCTCGACCGCCGCTTGATCGAGACAGCTCTGCTCACCGAGACTGAGATTTCTTGGGTCGATCGTTACCATGAAAAGGTTCATGCGATTCTGGCGCCCCAGCTGGAGGGGGACGATCTTTCCTGGCTCGAACGGGAATGCGCGCCGCTTTGATGCGCTTGTGAAGCAGGCTCTGTTCTTGTAATGTTCTCTTTGTCGAGTCGTGAGCGAGTCGCGGCTCTGAGGGAGAATGACCATGATCGGATACGTCACACTGGGCACCAATGATCTGCCCCGCGCCGCCGTGTTTTACGACGCCATTGCCAAGCATTTCGGGGTTGGCCGAATGATGGATTTTGAGACCTTTATCGCCTGGGGCGATATGGGTGGCGCGCCCGGTGTTGCAGCAACCAAGCCGTTCGACGAGCAGGCTGCAACCGTCGGCAATGGCACGATGGTTGCGCTGCAAGCCGACAGTCCTGAGACCGTCCAGGCGGTCTATGACACGGCGCTGGCTCACGGTGGAAGCGACGAAGGCGCTCCCGGTCCGCGCGGCGATGACGGCTTCTATGCAGGGTATTTTCGCGACCCGGATGGCAACAAGCTCAACGTGTTTTGCATGACGGAAGCAGCAAGCTGATGTCGGTCCGTCAATTGAGCGAGGCGTTCATCCATTTGGGCTTGGGCGCATCAGCCGTGCCGCAACCTCCCTTCAATGGGATGGAATGGTACGAAACCTATGGCGCGCGCCATGGTGGCGACGGGCCCGAAGGCCGATTGGTCTCGCAGCACACTTTCACCGAAGCCTGGGACTCTTGGGAAATGCATCCCAAGGGTGCCGAAGTTGTGATCTGCATCGCGGGAACAATGGCTCTGACACAGGAGTTTCCAGATGGGTCTCGCACAACGCTCGAGCTCAGCTCGGGCGACTATGCGATCAACCCTCCGGGCGTCTGGCACATTGCGGATGTGGCTCAATCCGCCACCGCAATCTTCATTACCTCAGGCGAAGGCACCGAGCATCGTCCAAGGTAGGCCGGGACGCAAAGGCCGCCTTGCGCCCGCCTGAACACCATTGTCAGGGCGATACAAAGCGCGACAAATATCCTGCTAATCGGGATAATCCTGCGACAGAGTATCGCTAGAACGGACAGTGCGAGTTGCGGCGATGCTTCCAGCAACTCCTCCCCCAGCTGGCCTCGTTCCCCCCTGCGAGGTTCACTCTGAGCATCGCCGCTTCTCATTGTACGACACAATGGAGAACGATAATGCGTAAGATCACCCTGACCCTCACCGCCGCCGCTTTGGCTATTACTGGCACGGGCGCTGCGATTGCAGCCGGCCAAATGGGCAAACACAACCCCGACACCAATGGCGATGACCTGATCTCGCTTGAGGAAGCCAAAGCCCATGCCGACCAACGCTTCGCACGGATGGATAAGAATGGCGATGGCGTCCTCAATGCAACGGATCGCGAAGCCCATCGGGCCGAGCGGTTTGCCGCAGCCGATGCCAATGGTGATGGCGAAGTGTCGCGCGCCGAAATGGAAGCCGCACGCGAGGCTCGTGAAGCTCGCCAATCCGAACGCCGCGCAGAGCGCGCTGCCAAAAGGTTCGACCGCGCTGACACCGATGGCAATGGCAGTTTGAGCGAAGCCGAATTGGCTGCTGCACAGGAAGCTCGCGGCGAGCGTGGAAAGCGCCAAGGCATGCGCGGTCAGCGCGGCAGACGCGGCGGAGCCATGGCCATGCTGCGGCGCGCCGACAGCAATGGTGATCAAATCGTCACCAAGGCCGAGTTCGACACCGCGGTTGAGGCACGCTTTGCCCGGGTCGACGCCGATGGCTCCGGCACAATCACAGCGGAAGAGCGCGAAGCGGCGAAAGAAGCACGCCGGATCGCACGGCAAGAGCGGCGCGGTCAGCGCGGCGCCCGCGGAGAAATGTAAGCCACTTTCCCTTTGAATCGGTCACTTGCTCCTCAACGGCCCCGGGTGAACAAGTGACCAGCCGAGCCGGCTCGGGGTGTCCCCACAACACGGAGTGGGTTGCGCCTCGGGCCGGCTAACGGCATGTCGAGGAACTGAAATCTATGTCCAATGATCCGATCTCGATCCTGTTGGTAGACGACGAACCGACGCTGCGGGTGCCGCTGGCCGAATACCTCGACGGCCAGGGCTTTAAGGTAACCGAAGCCGAAAGCGCCGCTGCTGCCCGCAGCACACTCCTCTCGCACCGGCCCGATATCGTCTTGCTCGATATAATGATGCCGGGTGAGGATGGACTGTCGCTGTGCCGCCATCTGGTTGAAGCTCAGAACCTGCCAGTCATATTCCTGACCGCACGTGGCGAGTCCACGGACCGGATTGTCGGCCTTGAGCTGGGGGCCGATGATTACATCGTAAAGCCATTCGAACCGCGCGAATTGGTCGCACGAATCCGGACTGTGCTGAGAAGGCTGCAGAAAGGTGGGGCGCCGGGTGCGAATGAAGCCGACTGGCTGTATACGTTCGAGGGCTGGCGGCTCGATCCACTCAAGCGCAAATTGACTGATCCGGACGGCGTGCTCGTGCCGATTTCGACCGCTGAGTTCCGTCTTTTGCGTGCCTTCCTTGACCACCCGCGCGATGTGTTGGACCGTGATCGACTGCTCGACATGGTCCAAGGTCGGACTGCGCATCTGTTTGATCGAGCGGTCGACAATCAAGTGAGCCGGCTTCGCCGCAAAATCGAAGCAGACACACGCGATCCTCAGTTCATCCTGACGGTCCGAGGCGGCGGCTATCGGTTCGGCGCCAAAGTCGCGCGCGTAGCCCCTGACATGGCCAACTGACCTTGCGTCTGCGGTCGCTCCTTCCCCACAGCCTGCTGGGTCAGGTTATGCTGGTTTTGGCTTTGGGCCTGTTCGTGGCCCAAGCCCTCTCGGCCTTTCTACTCTATCAGGCCGCCGAGCAACGCCGAGACACGGTGATTGTCAATGCCATCGCCTTCCGCCTGATCTCGGAACAGAACGCGCTCGACCGGCGCGAGCGGCGGGAAATGCGCGAAGCCATGCGGCGGGCAGGCAGGCCTTTGCCCGATCCCGCTCGATTGGGCATTCGCCGCCCCTTGCGGATTGCAATCGAGGCCCGTCCTGACTCTCCCGTCAAGACAGACGAAAGGCGGCTTGGGAAGGTCGAACAGGCCCTCAAGCTTTTGCTGGAGGAGCAGGAAGTCCCGTCAGGGGATATCCAGGTGACGCTGAGACGCGCGGAAGACGATGGCTTTATGCAACGGTTGATCGAGCGGAGACCTGGGCTTGAGGCGCGACAATGGGACCGCGAGCGGGTCCTGGTGGCCGCCGTACAGCTGGCCGACGGCAGCGCTTGGCGTGTCGCGCGTATGCCAGTCCCACCGATCCAGGAAGGGGCCGTTCGATCGATCATAGTTCAGACCCTTGTGATCTTCGTGATCCTGTTTGTGCTGCTCTATCTCGTCCTGCGCCGGATCACGCGTCCTCTGGCGCTGTTGCGGGAGCGCGTGGACGACTTTTCCCAACATCCTGACCATGCGGTTTTGGTCAAAGAAAGCGGCCCGGCGGACATTCGCCAATTGATCAGCGCGCACAATGCAATGGAATCCCGGATTGCCGCTCTGCTCGATGAGAAGGACGTGATGCTGGGCGCCATAGGGCACGATCTCAAAACGCCACTGGCTGCGCTTCGTGTCCGGATTGAGAGTGTCGAGAACGCAGCCCAACGCGAACGGATGGCGCAAAGCATTGAAGACATAACCAGCACGCTCGATGACATTCTCGCGCTGGCTCGGGTCGGCCGATCGGGCAATGACGCCGAAAAGGTAGATCTGTCTGCATTGGTATCGGCAATTGTCGAGGATTTTGAGGATCTCGAACAACCCGTAACCCTGCTCGATCCGCCGCGCCTTGTTGCAGAGGTCCAGGTCACGTGGCTCAAACGTGCGCTGCGCAATTTGGTCAGCAATGCGGTGCGCTATGGTGGAGCGGCGGAGGTATCCCTGATCAGCGAGGCCAATCAAATCATCTTGCGGGTGGATGACGATGGCCCCGGCATCCCCCCCGATCAGATCGCAGCGATGCTGGAACCCTTCAAACGGGGCGAAGCATCGCGCAATCGCGCGACCGGCGGGGCCGGGCTTGGGCTAACTCTGGCACGCGCAATCGCCGAAGCGCATGGCGGTGAGCTTGTGTTGTCCAACCGTCAATCAGGCGGCTTACGAGCTGAGATTCGGCTGCCGGCTTGAGGGGGTTTTTCAGATCGGAGATTGATCCGATCTGAGGTGCCTTGGCCACCCACTCCCTCCACCCTACCACCCGGATTTTCACACCGGAGTATGATCCGGGCGGTAGGGTGGAGGGTGCGGGTGGCGTGGATCTCGAAAAACGAAGCCCCTAACGCATCAAGCCACCAATCAAATTGCGGACAAACCGTCCCGCCAATGGCCCTGCGAGGTCAGTCGCGATCGATCCGGCAGCCGAGGTGATCCCGGACCGCATCGGATTGGCCCGACTCTTCTTGCCCAAGACAGCGGATGCCGCCGCGCCCGCCATTGAGCCCGCCGCCACCTTGGTCCCGCGGGAGAGCGCTTTCTCCCAGATCGATTTGGTTTTGCGCGGGCGCTTGCGAACTTCCTCTTCGCCCTTTTCAGCGACTTCTTCAGCCGTATCGACCGCATCCTGAGTTTTGGCCAGCAAGATCTCTTCCGCGCTTTCGCGATCAACCGCCTCGTCATATTTGTTTTCAAACGGACTGATCGACTGGATGATCGCGCGCTCTTTCGCCGTCACCGGGCCAAGCCGTGAGCGCGGCGGCTTGATCAAAGTGCGCTGGACGATCGTCGGGGCGCCTTCCTCATCCAGCGTCGAAACCAAGGCCTCGCCAACCTTCAGCTCGGTGATGGCCTCCTCAACATCGAGATCGGGATTGATCCGAAAGGTCTCAGCCGCGGCCTTGATCGCGCGCTGATCACGCTTGGTGAAGGCCCGCAGAGCATGCTGCACCCGATTGCCCAGCTGACCCGCCACTTCTTCAGGAATGTCGATCGGATTTTGCGTCACGAAGAACACACCGACACCCTTTGAGCGGATCAAACGCACAACCTGCTCGATCTTTTCCTGCAGCGCGTCGGGCGCATCGTCGAACAGCAAATGCGCCTCATCGAAGAAGAACACCAATGTCGGCTTTTCCGGGTCGCCCACTTCGGGAAGGCTCTCAAACAATTCCGCCAGCAGCCACAGCAGGAAGGTGGCGTAGAGCTTGGGGCTGCGCATCAATTTGTCGGCAGCCAGCACATTGACGTAGCCGCGACCTTGCTCGTCGAGTTTAAGAAAGTCATCGATCTCGAGCGCTGGTTCGCCAAAGAAGTAATCGGCGCCCTGCGCTTCAAAGCTCAGCAATTGGCGCTGGATAGCACCGACCGATTGCTTGGATACATTGCCGTAGACGCCCGACAATTCCTTCGAATTCTCATAGGCAAATTGCAGCATGCTTTGCAGGTCGCCGAAATCGAGCAAAAGCAGACCATTGTCGTCAGCGTGTTTGAAGATGATCTGCAGCACGCCTTCCTGCGTGCCATTGAGGTCGAGCAGGCGCGACAGCAGCAAAGGGCCCATCTCACTGATGGTGGTGCGGATCGGATGGCCTTGCTCACCATAGAGATCCCAGAAGATCACCGGATTGTCGGAATAGGCATAGTCATCCATGCCCAGCTCTTTGGCGCGCCCTTCGAGCTTGTCGGCATGTTTGAATGTGGGGCTGCCCGGCATTGCGATCCCCGAGAGATCGCCTTTGACGTCCGCGACGAAAACCGGAACGCCATTGGCCGAGAAGCTCTCTGCCAAGCCCTGCAGGGTCACCGTCTTACCCGTGCCGGTTGCCCCGGCGATCAGTCCGTGACGGTTGGCGCGCGACAGCGCCAGATGCTGGTTCTCACCATTGCCGCCCAGGCCCAGAAAGATCTCACTCATAATTGACGCACGCCCTCTTGTTTCCAACGTCGTTTGGAAAGAGCTGTGCAGAGCGCGGTGGCGCTGGTCAAGCTCTCGACTTGGCAGAGCAATTGTCTAAGGCTGGAACTATGGGAGAGGCGACCCCGTTTATCTTGCTTGACGATGCCCGCGCGGACGGAGCGGCGCCTGCGTTGCTTTATCAGCAGCCGCAAGCGATTTTTGCGGCCTATCGCGCCGAGGATGTTCTTCCGACGCTTCAGAAGGCTATGGCTGAATTGGACAGGTCGGGCGGCCAGCTGGCGGGATATCTCGCCTATGAGGCCGGGCTGGTGCTTGAGAGCAGACTGATGCCGCTGGCGGATGCGCGAAGCGGCAATGCCGGGCCGCTGGTCTGGCTTGGCCTGTTTGCCCAGGGTCAGGAAGTTGCGGCGCCCGAAGTCCCGGCGTGGCTGGTCGATAAAGGCACCGGAAACGCAACAATCGGACCGCTTGAGCCGCAGCTTTCAGCGGGCGGGTACGAGCAGGCGTTTGACACGCTGCAGGCAGCGATCACTGCAGGCGATATATATCAGGCCAATCTCACCTATCCTCTCGCCGGATCCTATCGCGGCGATCCAATCGCGCTCTATCGCCAGCTGCGCGGAGCCGCGAATGCTGGCTATGGCGGCTTGCTGTTCGACGGCAGCGACTGGCTGCTAAGCTTCTCGCCCGAATTGTTCGCCGCGCTCGACGG
Organism: Erythrobacter sp.; assembly: GCA_965229665.1. Classification (GTDB taxonomy): domain Bacteria; phylum Pseudomonadota; class Alphaproteobacteria; order Sphingomonadales; family Sphingomonadaceae; genus Erythrobacter. The sequence goes on from OZ245896.1 coordinate 1,007,843, forward strand.
ACAGGACGCCAAGGTCAAGCCGATGAAAGGCACTCGCCCGCGCGGGACCGATCCGGAAAGCGATGCGGCACTGGCCGATGATCTTGCCCAGTCGGTCAAGGACAAGGCCGAAAACCTGATGATCGTCGATCTGATGCGCAATGACCTGTCCCGCGTGGCCGAGCCGGGCAGCGTGCAAGTCGACAAGCCTTTCGCGATCGAAAGCTATCCGACGGTCCATCAAATGGTCTCGACCGTGCGAGCGAAACTCAATGATCAGGCTGGGCCGCTCGAGCTTTTGCAGGCGATCTTTCCCTGCGGTTCGATCACCGGCGCGCCCAAGATCCGCGCGATGGAGCTGATCAATCAGGTCGAACGCGATGCCCGCGGCCCCTATTGTGGGGCGATCGGGCGAATCGACGCATCGGGCAATGCCGCTTTCAATGTGGCGATCCGCACCCTACGTCTGACTCCCATAGAGAATGGCCAAGGAAAGGCTGTGCTCGGCGTCGGGTCAGCGATAGTGGCCGACAGCGACGCAATGGCAGAAAGGCGCGAGTGCGAGGTAAAGGCTGGATTTGTGCGACGATCCTCATCTGATCTGACGGCGCCCCAGTTCGACCTGATCGAGAGCATGCGGTTTGAGCCGGAGAGCGGCATTGCGCTGCTCGAAGGGCATTTGTCGCGCATGAAGGCGAGCGCCATCGAGCTGGGGTTTGAGTTCGACCGCCATGATGCCCGCAATCAGATCCAGGCGCTGTCATTCGAGCTGGAGCAGCCGGCCAAGATCCGCCTGTTGCTGTCACGCGGCGGGGCGCTTGCGTTAGAGACCGGTCCATTGCCAGCTTCGGCAATCGCACCGCTCGACTGCATCGCTTTGCCACTGCCGGTCGATCCATCTGACTGGAGATTGGCGCACAAATCGTCGGATCGCGGGTTTTACGAGGATGCTTTGGCAGCCGCACAAGACGCGAGTGCTCAAGAAGCTCTGCTCGTAAGAGAGGATGGATTGGTCACTGAAGGCAGCTTCACGAATGTTTTTGTCGAGGGCGAGGATGGCAAGCTGCGGACGCCGCGCGCTTCCTTGGGGCTGCTGCCCGGCGTGCTGCGCGACCATTTGATTGCTGAAGGCAAGGCGGTGGAGGCAGAGCTGACACTGTCTGACCTTGAACAAGGATTTCTGCTCGGCAATTCGGTGCGCGGATTGTTTCCGGCGAAACTGATTTGATGGTAATTTGATCGCGACGTCGTAGCCACCCATCCTCTCAGCCCTTACTCCCGGATTTTCACGCCGGAGTTGGAACCGGGTGAGCGTCCTCAAATAGCGAAGCGATAGGACGAAAAGACGCGCGGAGGGAGTGGGTGGCCTGGATTGAAAGATAAAAAAGACAAAATGAACACCCCTGAGATCCTCTACGAAGATGGCGAGGCGCTGGTGATCGACAAGCCAGCCGGACTGCCGATTGACCGACCGCGCCGCGGCGGCCCGTGCCTCGAGGATCATCTCGAGGCGCTCAAGCTTGGCTTTCAGCGCGCCCCGACGCCGGTCCATCGGCTCGACACCGACACCAGCGGATGCCTGTTGCTGGCGCGCAATCCCAAGGCGCTCAAACGCTTCAACCGCGCGTTTGAAGAGCGACTGGTCGAAAAGACTTATCTCGCGATCCTCGACGGCCATCCGCAAGGCGAAGCGGGCACGATTGAGCTGGCGCTGTCGAAAATCAGCTCCGCGGAAAAAGGCTGGCGCATGATCGCAGCCAAGAAGGGCAAGCTCGCGATCTCACATTGGGAGCGGGTTAGGCTGCTCGGCGAGCGTGCGCTGATTCGCTTTCGCCCCGAAACCGGCCGGACCCACCAATTGCGCGTGCATGCGCTCAAGGGGCTCGGCGCACCCCTGCTGGGGGATCCGGTCTATGGCAACGGCTCTGGTGCGGCACGGACCATGCTCCATGCCGAGAGCCTGCGGATTATGCGCGAGAACAAGCCGGCGATTGCGGCGAGCGCGCCGCTTCCGGCCGATTTTGCCGCTCTGGCTGAACACGATGGATAGCTCCCTGCTCGACCGCGCGCATGCGCTGGCTGAAGAGAGCTTTCTCGCCGGATCGGGCCCGGGCGGGCAGAATGCCAACAAGGTCGCGACCGAAGTCCAGCTGCGGGTCAATATCTATGCCCTGCGCCTGCCGCCGCCGGTGTTTGCGCGATTACGCACCATCGCCGGCAGCAAGCTCACCGCGGGCGGCGATCTGCTGATCACCGCGCGGGAACATCGCACCCAGGAAGCCAATCGCACCGCCGCGCGGCGCAAGCTCGAGCAAATGCTGGAACAGGCACATCGCCAGCCCAAAAAGCGCGCCAAGACCCGGCTCAACCGGGTCGGCAAGGTCAAACGACTCAAGGACAAGAAATCGCGCGGCGAAATCAAGGCCAATCGGGGCAAGCCCAACCGCTCTGATTGGTAGCTTTGAATCGGTCTTATGCTTGACTTTTGCCCGTGAATCGGCAAATGGGCGCGGCTTGTGAGGCGGCGCACGCGCGTCGCCCTTTGTTTTTCGGCCAATTTGGCCCCACCCGATCTTAGGAAACCGCCATGGCGAAGCCCGCAACCGTCAAGATCAAGCTCGTCTCGACCGCCGACACGGGCTTTTACTATGTGACCAAGAAGAACCCGCGCAACATCACCGAGAAGATGGTGTTCCGTAAGTATGATCCGGTCGCGAAGAAGCATGTCGAGTTCAAGGAAGCCAAGATCAAGTAAGGCTTGCTGGCCACTCGGTCGCGACCGCGCTCAATCAACCGTGCGTTAAACAATCTGACCGCTTGCAAACCAAGCGGTTCAGCCGCAATTCAATGCTCGCATCGTAATCCGCGAGATATGAGCATGACCAAACTCCCCTGGAAGAAACCGCTGACCGTGCTGTGCGCCAGTGCGCTTGCGCTTGGCCTGCCCGCAGCGGCAACCTTCGCCCCCGCCAGCCCCGCTTTGGCGCAATCCTCCGATCTTGACCGGGTGGTCGCCGCCTTGCGCGGTATCTCGACCATGCGCGCCGACTTCACGCAGGAAGATCGCGTCGGCAATGTCGTGCGCGGCGAAGTCACGCTCAAGCGCCCGGGCAAGATCCGGTTCGACTATGGCGAGGATTCGGATCTGCTGGTCGTGTCCAATGGCAATTCGCTCTATCTGGTCGATTACGAGGTCAATCAGGTTCAACGCTGGCCGATCAAGAATTCGCCGCTTGGCGCGCTGCTCGATCCCAATCGCGATGTGAAGCGTTATGGCACGCTCAAGCCGACCGGGAATGACAACGTCTTTAGCGTCGAGGTGCGTGATCCGAGCCGCCCCGAATTCGGGATCATCACGCTGATCTTCGTCACCAATCCCAATGCACCGGGCGGATTGCAGCTCACCCATTGGGTTGCGCTCGATTCGCAGAACCACCGAACCACGGTTCGACTGCGGAATCACCGCTATGGGATGAATGTCTCCAACAGCGCGTTCAGATTCCGCGATCCGCGCAGAGCCACTCGTCGACCGGGGTGAACGGTTGGACCGTGTCCGGTTGTAAGGATGCGACAAATTCCGCGTTTCGTTCATTTTCGCGAAAGCGGCCAAGCCGTAATTTACGAATCACAAGGCGATGGAAGGCGGGTTTCCCCCCTGTTGCCCGGACCTTCTCACTGGGTCGCCTTGTACAAGCGTGACGAACGCTGACATGGAACCCTCGTCCCAATTGCCCCCGGGACGAGGGTTTTTTGTTGGTTTTTTGTTTATGGGTGGAGCGGATCAGGCATCCGCCTGATCCTTGCCCCTAGCCACCCGCGCCCTCCACCCTTCCACCCGGATGGTATCCCGGCAGGCTCCGGGTGGAAGGGTGGAGGGCGCGGGTGGCCAGGAGCCCAATTCGAAAATTCAACCTCACTCCATCAACATCGCTTCCATCACGGTGAAGACACGTGTGTTGTCGACGAAGTTGCCGTTCCAGCCATAGGGCTCGCCCCACAATGCGCGGGCCCGACTGTCAGTCCGAGCGAATTGCGCGAACATCTCAGACCCTTTGCCAAGTGCCCACAGTGGAACCAATTCATTGGTGTGGTTGCCCGAAGCAAATTGATAGCCCGGCATATTGCCGGCACCGCGATCCTGAACCGCGAGGAATTGATTGAATGTGTCGTCGGCAGGATTGAACCGCGCGCTTACGACCGCTTCGGGTGATCGGTCGGCCGCAACATAGCCACCTTCGCCATTGGTCCAGGTGCCCTCGCCCCAAATGCCGCCACATTCGTGGTCAGACGTAATGATCAGCAAGGTCTCATCCCAGCTGGAATTGGCCTCGACCCAAGCGATCACGGCGTCGACCGCCTTGTTGAAGTCGACCTGTTCTTCGATGTAGCGCGGCATGTTGTTGGCGTGACCCATCCAGTCGACGGCACCGCCTTCGATCATCAGGAAGAAGCCATCCTCGTCCTGGTTGAGCACATTGAGCGCACCGAGGCTCATCGTCGCGAGATCAGGGACCTCAGGATTGAACGCCATGCCCGAAGGAGTGCCGGCGTCGGGCAGGCCCTGCCGGCCCGCTTGCAGGGTCGAGTTGGTGCGCGCGATACCAATCACTCGCTCTGGCACCGAAACGCCGCTTGCGAGTGCTTCAAAATCACTTTTGGCGTCGATGAAGGAGAATCCATTGAGGCCAGCTGGGCTGGTCAGCGCGGCCAGCGTGTCGTTCCCGCCAACATATTGGAAAGCGCGCTCGCCCGACGGTTCGACCGGGTTTCCGCTCGAATCGAACAGGGGGTGGCCGCCGCCCATAATCACATCGAGATCGCTCGCTGCCATCTCGTTAAAAATGTCGGCGTAATTGTTGCGCGAAACATTGTGCGCGATCACCGCCGCAGGTGTGGCGTGTGAGGCCATTACCGAAGCGACAGCGCCAGCCGAACGATCACGCTCCATCGCGATCTCGGCGATGGTACGGAAGCTCTCCTGCCCGCTCCAATCGAGATTGATCCGGCCATTGGCAGTCTTGCGCCCCGTCATCAGAGCAGTGCCAGCAGCCGCGCTATCCGTGTAGGTCGTGTAGCTCTTTTCAACCGGCGCGAAGTCTCCGACGAAGGCGTTCTCAAACTTGTCCCAACGGGTGCGTGGATCGTAGCCCTGTTCGACAGCGCCCTGGGCAAGCTCAACATCAGAGCCGCTGCGCAAGATATTACCCTCTTCATCGACCAGATTGAGCGAGCTGTGTGCCATGCCGTAGACCACGGGCTGAGTGCCGTCGGGGCGAGTGATTTGATAGGATTGCTGCCCGGCTTTGCCTTGATAATAATCCGCTGCGAGCCAGCCATTGAAGCCGATCCCATCCGAGATCAGGATAATGACATTCTTGGCGCCCGCCTTTTGCGCACTCTCGGCTAGAGCAGGCGCAGGAGACTCTGCCCGCGACGTGGCATCGGCGGAGTAGGTATTGGCTGGCGTCTGGCACGAGGCCAAGGTTAGAGCGGCTCCGGCAAACGCAATTACGGACTTCAGCGATCGAATCATGGCAGACGGCTCTCTAATTGAATGTGGCTTTGACGCTCTATCGGGTGTGTTTGTGACGGCATAGCTAAAGCTTGTGAGCCCGCACTTGAACCCCTAAGTGCTCGCCATGATCTCGGTTGCCACATGGAATATCAACTCGGTTCGCCTGCGGCTGCCGATCGTCGAGCGCTTTCTCAAGGAAGAGGCGCCAGACGTGCTGTGCCTGCAGGAGATCAAGTGCCAGGAACATCAGTTTCCTGCCGAGGCGCTGGCTAAGCTCGGCTATGAGCACCAGGCGGTCCACGGGCAGAAGGGCTATCACGGGGTCGCGACGATCAGCCGCATTCCGCTGAAGGAATATTCGCGTCACGATTGGCAAGCCAATGGCGAAGCGCGACACGTCGGGGTCGAAATTGTCGGCACCGACATGATGATCGACAATGTCTATGTGCCTGCCGGCGGTGATGTTCCGGATCGCGATCAGAATGCCAAATTTGGCCAGAAGCTCGACTTTCTGGAGCGGATGACAGGCTGGGCCGAGACGATCGATCGGCCCACTTTGATCGTAGGGGACTTCAACATCGCGCCGCTCGAAAGCGATGTCTGGAACCACAAACAATTGCTCAAAGTCGTCAGCCACACGCCGATCGAGGTCGAAACCTTAGCGCGCTTCCAAAAGGCTCATGATTGGGTGGACGTCGGACGCGAATTTATCCGCGACCCCGATCGCTATTTCAGCTGGTGGTCCTATCGCTCCCCCGACTGGCGCAAGAATGATCGCGGCCGCAGGCTTGATCACATGTGGGCCAGCCCGGCGTTGGCGAAACAGGCCAGCGGGCACCGTCTGCGCGAGGATGCGCGCAGCTGGGAAAAGCCATCCGATCACATTCCCCTGATCACCGAGTTTGCACTCTGACCGGGCCGTCACCCTCACGCCGAGCGGCCCAAGCGGTCGATGCGCTCAGGCACGGTTGGCCGATTGCCCTGGAGGATGGGCCAGTCCTGCTTCCGGTCGAGACCGCCATCGCCCGCCAGGCAAGCTCTGCGCGGATGCTGATTTCGGCAGCGCGTGCGGCGACCCTGAAGCTTGCTAACCAACGCGATGCAGCAGTGCCGCATGCTCCGGTCCTGATCCGCGGCGGAGAGGCGTTCAACCTTGATGAGGCGCTGCCAATTGCTGACCCGGCGCTCGATCTCAGAAACCCGCTCAAGGGCCCGTTCAAAGCGGAGGTCTTGAACTGGGGTGAGCAGGCCAGCGCAGCGATGGAACTGGCCCGGATCGCCGGAATTCTCCCGGCCTTTCTGGTCAATCCCGACCAAGCTGGTGAGGCTCATCCTGTATCAGCCGCCGATCTCGCAGAATACTCCTCTGCCAGCGCGATCCAACTGGTCACAAGAGCGCGCTTACCGGTCAACGCGCGCGAAGATGCCGAGATCGTGGCGTTCCGATCCCAGGCAGACACACGCGAGCACGTCGCGTTGATCATCGGGCAACAGACAGGCGACAAACAGCCTTTGGTCAGACTCCATTCCGAATGCCTCACCGGCGACGTCCTTGGCAGCCTCAAATGCGACTGCGGGCCGCAACTCGACGCGGCCCTGGCAGCGATGTCCGATGAAGCAGACGAAGGTGGGTGGGGCGCGCTAATCTATCTTCGGCAGGAGGGGCGCGGGATCGGTCTGGTCAACAAACTGCGGGCCTATTCGCTGCAGGACGCCGGCTTTGACACCGTCCAGGCGAATGAGCGGCTAGGCCTGCCGGACGAAGCCCGGGATTTCCCGGTTGCAGCGCGCATGTTGGAGTTGATCGGAGCGACCAAAGTGCGGTTGATGACCAACAATCCTCGCAAGGTCGAAGCGCTAGAGGATGCTGGGATCACAGTCAGCGAGCGGGTTCAGCACCAATTGCCGGACAACCCGCACAATGCCCGCTATCTTGCCACCAAGCGCGATAAATCGGGGCATTTGCTGCTGTGATCGAGCTTGCGATCCGACCCGAGCAGTCAGACGATATCGAGACAATTTTCGAGCTGACCGAAGCCGCCTTTCGCGACATGCCGTTTAGCGATGGTGACGAGCAGCACCTCAACAACCGGCTGCGCGAAGCCGGTGATCTCACCCTGTCATTGGTGGCTGAGAGCAAAGATCGGATTGTTGGTCACATAGCCTTCTCGCCTGTCACAATCAGCAATGGCGCACGGGATTGGTACGGCCTGGGCCCAGTCTCGGTCTGGCCAGAATTGCATCACCAGGGCGTCGGCAGCGCGCTGATCAGTGAAGGTATTGCGCAGATTACGCAGCTCGGAGCCAGAGGGATCGTTCTGCTCGGCAGCCCGGACTATTACTCGCGCTTCGGCTTCCGGCACGAGCCACAGCTGGCCTATCCCGGCCCACCGCCGGAATTCTTCCAGGCTTTGCCGATCAAAGGCGATCTACCGAGCGGCGAAGTCTCCTACGCGCCCGCCTTTGGTTAGCGCGTCTCGTATTGCTTGAGCCCAACCGCAAGCCGGTTGCCTGACATCACCACGCGTGAACCGGTCCAATCGGCCAGAAACGTGCTGGCGCGCTGAAGCCCCGGAACAAACCGCGCTTCGTTGTTGGTCACGGTCAGGCCCTCAGAGGAATGCAGGTTCTGTTCTGCTCCGAGAGCAATGAACGCCGAATAATTCTGCTTATCGCGACCTTGGATAAACCAATTCTCTGAAATGCTGCCTTGCGAACCGGCCGGCAGGTCGATCATGTAATTGGTACCCTGACCGGCTGCATCATCGAAGGAATTGTCCTTGATCGAAACTTCGGCAACGCGCGCCTTGACGTAATGTCCGCCAGCGCCCCGCTCGAACCGGCTCTCGCTGATCGAAAGCCGACCGTAATTGCCGATATAGATCGAATGCGCGCACCCGGCAGAATGCTCACAGGTGCCTAGCCCGCTAAAGGTCGAGCGCTTGATGACGATTTCACCGCTCGGGTCATTCGCCGTCAGGATTCCCTGCTGACTGTTCTCGAAGCGACTGAAACCAATCCCGAGGTTGCCCTTTTCGAGCCTAATGCCGGCGCCATTGCCGTCTCCCACAGCAATTCCACGAAACGTCAGGCCGCGAACCTCAGCAGCCCGTCCGCGCAAAACCAAAGAGGCTTTGCCCTCGCACGCACGCCCTTCAAACACGGCAGTGCCAACTTGCTCAGCAATGTAAGTGACGACTCCGGCCGTCTGGACCGCGCATTGGCGATAGACGCCTGGCGCAATGCTGATGGTCCCGCGCCGATCCCCGATCGCATTCACTGCATCCTGTAACGAGTTGTAGGACTGGCCAATCTCGACCACGGTAAAGTCGCGCGATTGCTCTTGTGCGACTGATGCGCTCGCAGGAGCCAGCAGAGTCGCGGCGGCCGCGAGCGAGGTCAGGACGCGCGGCACGCCGCGGTTTTGCGAAGGGGCCAAGTGGGGCATAGGTCGTTTGCTCATGGCCATGCCGTAGCGGGATTCGGTCAATGCAGCCTTAAGCTTGGAAGCGCTGTTCCTTTCCGGAACGAATTGACTCTTGGCTGTTACCATATCGCGCGTCTACAAAAGGCGTGAACGCAGCCTGTTTGGGTGCTGCGCTCAAAAGTTTTTGAGGAGGACACAAATGAAAAAATTCACCAGTACAGCCGCTCTGGCTGCAGCAAGCTTGGCTCTGGCTGCGTGCGGCAGCGCCGACGATGCTTCGACCGAAGCCACCGCTGACACCGTTGAAATGCCAGCCGACGAAGCGCTCGAGCCGGTAACCGATGAGCCAGTAGCTGATGAAGCTGCAATGGATGAAGCCACCGAAGCTGTTGACACGGAAACCGCCGAAGCCGCCGCTGATGCTGCGGCCGATGTTGCGGCAGAGGTCGAAGCTGCCGCTGCAGAAGCGGAAGCAGCAGCTGACGCTGTTGGAGACGCAGTCGATGCTGTCGAAGCCATCGGCAACTGAGTCGCTTATGCATAATAAAGCGGGCTGCGTGCGCACTAGCGCGCGGCCCGTTTTATGCGTGATCACCGCACTCAGCCTCGCAGCTTGCGAAGACACCAGTGGCGAAGCGCCGGGTGCGGTCAGCGCGGGTGAGGCTGCGGAATTGGACGCGATCGCGGAAGAGCTCGATGCGCGTCAACTTCCTGCCGAGGCCGTCCCTGACCTGCAGGAATCGAGCGAAGGCCTGCAAGAAGTATCAGGCGACGAATAAAAGCCGCTTCGCCAAGCAAAGCGCTCGACACAACAACAAAGGTTTCCCGCAATGAACACTGGCATGGACCAGGACACATTCGAGCAATTTGCCGAGCAATTGGAGCGTTACGTTAGGGAACGCCTGATCCCGGCCGAAGGCGAAGTCATCGAGAATGACGCTGTGCCGCCAGAGATCATTCAGGAAATGCGCGACATGGGCCTGTTTGGCGTCAGCGTGCCAGAGGACTATGGCGGTGCTGGGCTCAACATGACGCAATATGCCCGCGTCGTGAACATCATGAGCTATGCCGCGCCCGCCTATCGCTCGATCTTCTCAATCAATGTCGGCATGTTCGCCAGCGCGCTCAAGAACGGCGCGACCGAGGAACAGCGCGCCGAATGGTATCCCAAGCTGGTCGAAGGCAAGATCGCCTGTTTCGGGCTGACCGAGCCGGGCTCAGGCAGCGACAGCGCCGGCCTGCAGACTTTCGCCAAGCCCGATCCGGACGGCAATGGCTGGATCCTCAACGGCACCAAGCGCTACATCACCAATGCTCCGCATGCCGATGTCGCGCTCATCATGGCGCGCACCGAGAAAGAGAACCTGCCCAAGAATGCCCATGTTAGCGCCTTCTTGGTACCGATGGATGCACCGGGCGTTTCGACCGGCTCGCCCGATAAGAAGATGGGACAATCGGGCTCGCACATTTCCGACATCATGCTCGATGACGTTAAAGTGCCGGGCGACGCCCTGCTCGGCGGAGAGACAGGCAAGGGCTTCCGCTTCGCCATGCAAAGCCTCGACAACGGGCGGATCTCGGTCGGCGCGGCGGCGACCGCCTATGCCCGCCGCGCGCTCGATTCCGCGATCCGTTACGCCAATGAACGCAAAGCCTTTGGCGAACCGATAGCCCGGTTTCAGCTGATCCAGGCGATGCTGGCCGACAGCGAAACTGAGATCTACGCCGCGCAATGCATGATGAAGGATGTCACCGAACGGGCCGACCGGGGGGAGAACATCCTGGTCAAAGCCGCTGCCTTCAAGGTCTTCGCAAGCGAGATGTGCGGCCGCGTGGTCGACCGTGTTGTGCAGATCTACGGCGGGGCCGGCTATCTCGCCGAATATGATGCGGAGCGTTTCTATCGCGATGCGCGGATCTACCGAATTTACGAAGGCACCACGCAGATCCTGCAGCTGCAGATCGCCAAGCATATGCTGCGCGAGTGGGAAAGTTTGAATGGGTGAGGGGTGCGGTTTGGGCATCCGCCCAAACCTGCTGCGCCAGCCCGTGAGTATGATCGATTGAACCCAAGCCACCCGCGCCCTCCACCCTGCCACCCGGAGCCTACCGGGATATCATCCGGGTGGCAGGGTGGAGGGCGCGGGTGGCCCGGCAAAAGGATCGGGTGGATGCCTGATCGGCACGCAGACAGGAACGCCAAATGTACCAACTCTTGAACGACCTCTCGATCATCGAGGTTTCGAGCTTTGTCGCATCGCCCACTGCGGGGCTCTATTGCGCGCAGATGGGGGCCGAAGTGATCCGGATCGATCACAAGGCCGGAGGGCTCGATTACGATCGCTACATGCTCACCACAGAGGGACGCTCGCTGTCGTGGGAGAACCTCAACCGGGCGAAGAAGTCGGTCGCGCTGGATTTGCGCTCGGGCGAGGGACGCGAATTGTGCGTCGAACTTGCCGCCAAGACCGGCCAGTGCATCACCAACCTGCCCGAGCAGAGCTTTCTTAGCCACGCCGCCATGCAGGCCAAGCGTGAGGATATGATCAGCGTGCGGATCATGGGCTGGCACGATGGACGCCAGGCGATGGATTTCACGGTCAACGCCGCCTCGGGCTATCCGCTGATGACCGGGCCGGAGGAATGGGACCCTGAGACCGCTCCGCCGATCAGCCAGCCGCTGCCGGCCTGGGACTTCATCACGGGTGCCTATTCCGCTTTCGCGCTGATGACGGCGCTGCATCACCGCAGCGCTTCCGGCCAGGGCAGTGAAATGCGGGTGCCCCTGGGCGATGTCGCGATCGGGACCATGGCCAACTCGGGCACGATGGCGGAAATGCTCTATCGCGGCGGCGACCGCGAGCGGCTCGGCAACGCGATCTGGGGAGCGTTTGGGCGGGACTTCCAGTCCAAGGACGGCGAGCGCTTCATGGTCGCTGCGCTTACGCCCAAGCAATGGAAAGGCTTGGTCGATGCGCTGGATGTGGCGGCTCCGATCGCCGAGCTCGAAGCCGAGCTGGGGGTCGATTTCAACGCCGGTGACCGACCGCGCTTTGAAAACCGTCACCGCTTGTTCGATATCTTCCAGGCCGCCGCTGAAAGCCACGACTATGCCTCGCTGGCCGAGAGGCTCGCCGCGCATGGCTGCACGTTCGAGCGTTATCGCTCGCATTACGAGGCTTCGCAGGATCCAGTTTTGGTGACTGATAATCCCCTATTCGGCCCGTCACCGGCCAATCCTTCCGGATTTGACTATCCCGCCACGCGCAGCTTTGCCAATCTGCCCGCGCATCAAGTCGGTGACCCTGAGCCCGCGCCCTATCTTGGCCAGCATTCGGAAGAAGTCTTGGCGGAGCGGCTCGGCCTATCATCTGGAACAATTGCCAAGCTGGTCGACGCGGGCACAGTGGCGCTGTCCGACGCCTAACCTTGAGAGACATGACATGAGCAGAAGAGCCGCAATCGTATCCCCGCTCCGCACGCCGGTGGGCAAATTCCTTGGTGGGCTGTCCAGCCTCAATGCCGGCGATCTGGGAGCGATCATTCTCAAGGCGCTGATCGAGCGCAGTGGGATTGATCCTGAGCGGGTCGACGATGTCGTCTTCTCGCAGGGCTATGGCAATGCTGAAGCACCGGCGATTGGGCACTGGTCTTGGTTGGCGGCGGATCTGCCGCTGGAGGTGCCCGGCTATCAGCTTGATCGACGCTGCGGCTCCGGCCTGCAGGCGGTCGCCAATGCCGCAATGATGGTCGAAACCGGCATGGCAGACGTCGTGGTCGCTGGGGGATGCGAGAGCATGTCCAATGTCGAGCATTACACGCTGCAAGGGCGCGGCGGCGCGAGGATGGGCGATATCACCCTGCACGATCGCCTGTCGCGCGGACGTTTGATGAGTCAGCCGATCGAACGCTTCGGGATCATCACCGGGATGATTGAGACCGCCGAGAATCTGGCCAAGGATTACGACATTACCCGCGAACAGGCCGATGCCTTTGCGGTCCGCTCGCACCAGAACGCGACGGCAGCGTGGGAGGCTCGCAAGTTCGACTCGCATCTGGTTACCATCGATGTTCCCCAACGACGCGGCGATCCGATCACCTTCGACCATGACGAAGGCTATCGCGCCGATGCGTCGATGGAGAGCCTCGGCAAATTGCGTGCAATCGATCTCAAGCGCGATCCTGAAGCAATTGTCACTGCAGGCAATGCCAGCCAGCAGAACGACGCCGCTGCGGCCTGTCTGGTTGTGGCAGAAGACAAGCTCGAAGAACTCGGGCTGGAGCCAATGCTGTGGTTCGGCGGCTGGGCAGCCGCGGGCTGCGATCCTTCGCGGATGGGGATCGGGCCTGTGCCAGCGGTTGAACGGCTGTTCGAACGGCGCGGCTACTCGTGGGATGATATCGACCTGGTCGAACTCAACGAGGCCTTCGCGCCGCAAGTGCTCGCGGTCCTCAAGGGTTGGGGCTGGAGCGAGGACGACAGCCGCCGCGACATCTTAAACGTCAATGGCTCGGGGATCTCGCTGGGCCACCCGATCGGAGCGACCGGCGGGCGGATCCTGGCTGACATGGCCTATGAGATGCAACGCTGCGAAGCGCGTTTTGGCCTCGAGACCATGTGCATCGGTGGCGGCCAAGGCATCGCTGCCGTGTTTGAGCGCGCGGCCTAACTCATGAGCGAGTGGGACGCCTGGATCGGACGCGAGGCAAACAGTCGCGATACGCTTGTTCCACAGCACGCCTTTCAATGGTGCTCAACCTTTGATCTCGAATGGCCCGGCGACGGAGTCATGCCTCAGGGAATTCACTTCACACTGTGCACGCCAGAATCTCGTACCGATTGCCTTGGCGCCGATGGGCATCCTGAGCGGGACAGCTCTCCCGACAGCTTTCTGCCGCCATTCCCGATGCCGCGGAGAATGTGGGCCTCGAGCGCGATAGAATTCCGCGCGCCCCTCGCGATTGGCGCTCAGATCACTCGCAAGAGCCGGGTGGTGTCGATCAGCGAAAAGGAAGGTGGCAGCGGCAAGCTCGCTTTCGTCAATGTCGAGCATCAGACCCATGCCAATGGCACGCTATCAGTGGTCGAGACCCAGACTTTGGTCTATCGCGAAGCCCCTGCTACCGACGCTCCGCTCAGCCCGCCCGCCTTGGGCAAGGAGAGCTTCGATGCATCGGACTGGGACGCTGAGCGCACGCTGACGCCCGATCCGCGACTGTTGTTTCGCTATTCCGCGCTGACCTTCAACACCCATCGCATCCATTACGACTTGCCTTATGCAAAGGAGATCGAGCGCTATCGCGGGTTGGTCGTGCATGGGCCGCTGACCGCCAGCCTGCTGCTGCAATTGGCAGCGCAAGAGCTGGGTGAGAACCGTGTCAGGCAATTTGACTTTCGCGGCGTCTCGCCGGCGATCGCCGATGAGCCATTGCACCTGGTCATGCGGAAAGATGATGACGCCTATGAGCTCGGCGCCTTTGCCGCTGACGGGCGACAGATCACCAAGGCCAAGGCCAGCTTTTAGTCCTTGATCGGATAATCGGACAGAGGCTTGAGCACTTCGTAAGTCTCGGTCTTGGGCTTGCGGCCCAAATCGGGAAACTCGATCGCTGGCGGCTCCACATGCGTGTCTGGAAGTCGATCGAGCAAATCGCGGATTAGGGTCAATCGCCCGCGCTTTTGATCGTTGAAGTCCACCAGGGTCCACGGCGCATGCTCACTGTGGGTTGCCCTCAGCATTGCCTCGCGCGCCTTGGTGTAATCATCGTACCGATCGCGCGCGGCGAGATCGATCGGCGACAGCTTCCAGCGCTTGAGCGGATCGTCGAGCCGCTCCATCAAGCGCTCCTCTTGTTTGGCCTGATCGGTCGTCAGCCAATATTTGAACAGCAGAATGCCGTCATCGGTCAGCAGCTTTTCAAACACTGGAACCTGCTCAAGGAAAAGCTCGACCTTGTCTGGGTCGGTGAAGCCCATCACGCTCTCGACCCCGGCGCGATTGTACCATGAGCGGTCGAACAGCACGATCTCGCCTGAGGTTGGGAGATGCTGGACATATTTCTGGAAATACCATTGGCCGAGCTCGGCCTCTGTCGGCTTGCCCAGGGCGACAGTGCGACATTGCCGCGGATTGAGCTTGTCGCGCACCGCCCGGATCGCCCCGCCCTTGCCGGCAGTGTCGCGCCCTTCGAACAGCACCACGATCCGCGCGCCGGTGGTCCGCGCCCAGCGCGCCATTCCGACAAGCTCCTCGGTCAGTGGCTCAAGCGCTTCGCGATAGTCTTTCCCTTTGATTCCCATAGTCCTACCGATGATTGTCCTTGTTCGTCCGAGGTGGTAGTATCAAATGATACGTTATGGCTACAGTCGCAGACCCTGAAACCGATTTTACGATACTGCCGGAACTTCCGACAGATGTCTTCACCGCGCCCTTGCAAAAACCCGAGCATGTCGGCGAGGACTGGCTTGAGCCGGCCCAGACGCAGTATTCGTCCGAGGACGATGCGATCTGGAACGACCTGTTTGCGCGGCAGATGAAGATTCTCCCCGGTCGCGCAGCCAGCGCTTTCTTGCATGGGTTGGAAAGGTTGGACCTGGGCCGCGGCGGCGTGCCCGACTTTGGTTATCTGTCGGAAGAACTCAACAAGCTGACCGGCTGGAGCGTGGTCCCGGTGCCGATGCTGATCCCCGATCACGTGTTTTTCTGGCATCTCGCCAATCGTCGCTTCCCGGCGGGCAATTTCATCCGCACGCGCGAAACCTTTGACTACATCCAGGAACCCGACGTGTTTCATGACGTGTTCGGCCATGTCCCGATGCTGACCGATCCGGTCTATGCGGACTATATGCAGGAATACGGGCGCGCCGGGTGGAAGGCGATGCGCTACAATCGGCTTAAGGCGCTCGGCGCGCTGTATTGGTATACGGTCGAGTTCGGGCTGATCGAGGAGCCGGACGGGATCAAGGCCTATGGCGCCGGAATCCTCTCAGGCCCGACCGAGGCGCGCTTCGCCGTCGAAGCGAAAAGCCCCAACAGGATCATGCTCAACGTCGATCGGGTCATGCGGACCGATTATGTGATAAGCGATTTGCAGCCGACCTATTTCGTGATCGAGAGCTTTGAGGATCTCTATCGCCAGACGGTCGAGCGTGACTTTGACCGGCTCTATCGCAGCCTTGCGGCCAATTTCACCTATGCCAACAGCGCGGTGATCGATGTCGATTATGTGGTCAATCGCGGGACGCAGGAATATCATTTGCGTGGCGGGCGCGGATCAGGGGCTGACCCGGTCTAGACAATAGTTTAGGTGCGACGGACAAATACCAGCCAATAGGCGGTGAGCGTGACGATCGCGGTTACGGCGGCGACGCCAAGCATGGCAAGGGTCATGGCCCCAAACAGAGCACTTCCGCTCAGCACGAAAGCGCCGATCGAACTCGCGATTGCTCCGACCAATAATTGCAAGCGAATTGCGGACGGTTGCTCGTCACGCTCAAGGATCGAAGCGAACCACCCCAACATGGCGCCCAGTACGACAACAATCAGCAATGCCATGCCTCGCTCCGCTCAGAAGAACCACAAAAGCGCGCAGCCCATTGCCACACGATAGACCACAAACACTAGCATCGATGCGCGTTTGAGGAAATTCATCAGAAACGCCATCGTCAGGAAGGCCGAAATGAAGGTCAGCACGCCCGCGATCAGCGCGTCGAGCGCGAGGCCGGCGCCGGCTTCGAAAATCTCCGGCACGATTAATACGCCCGCGCCAGCGACCGCCGGGATCGACAGCAAGAAGGAAAAGCGCGCGGCCTCAACCCGTTTGTAGCCCAAGGCTCGCGCCGCGGTCATGGTGACACCCGAGCGGCTGGTGCCAGGGATAATCGCCAAGGCCTGGGCGAGGCCTACCAACAAACCGTCGCGCCAGGACATGTCCTCGAAATCCTTGACCTCCTTGCCAAGGTAGTCAGCCAAGCCAAGCAACAAGCCATAGGCGATCAGATTGAAGGCGATCAGATCAGTGAAGCGGATCGATGACATCAGATCATCGTCGATGATCTCAATCCCGAACACCGATTCCGCAAACCCGTTGAACACGCCCAGCTTGATCGACAGCCCGAATGCAACCGCCGGAATGGTACCCAGCACAATCCACCAGAACAATTTGCGGGCCTCAGGGGCTTGGCCGATCCCGATGCTGGCAAATCCACCGCGCGCGAGGACCACCACATCCTTGAAGAAATAGGTGATGATCGCCAGCAGCGATCCAACATGAACCGCAACATCGATCAGCGGCCCCTGATCAGGGAAGTCGGTCAGATAGGGAATCAGGATCAAATGACCTGACGAAGAAATCGGCAGAAATTCGGTAATCCCCTGGACGACCGCTATGATGAGAAGCTGCAGAAAGGTCATGACCAGCGCTCCATGAATGAAGCGCTAGCCAAGTCAATTCGTTTGTGAGCTAGGTCCCAAATCTCACCAGATTTTCACGCGCTCTTCGGGCGGGAGATACAGCGCGTGGTCCCGGGTCACATTGAAAGCCTCATACCAGGCATCGATGTGGCGGACCGCATTGTTGAGCCGGAACTCACTCGGCGGGTGGTTGGCGGTCAGAACCCGGTTGCGGAGCGATGCTTCGCGCTCCATTCCGCGCCAGATCTGCGCAAAGCCAAGGAAGAACCGCTGATCGCCGGTCAATCCGTCGATCACTGGCGCTTCTTCGCCATTGAGCGAGAGCTTATAAGCGCGGTGCGCCATTTGCAGACCGACAACGTCGCCGAGCGTCTCACCAATCGACTGATCACCACGCAAGCACAGCTCTCCGTCATCAGCCGGGCAATACTGCTCGATCAGCGCCTTGAGCTTGCCAGCTTCAACCTCGAATGCCTCGCGATCAGCCGGTTGCCACCAATTGCGCAGCGCGCCCTCGGCATCAAATTGCGAACCCTGATCGTCATAGCCATGGCCGATCTCGTGACCGATCACTGCGCCGATCCCGCCGTAGTTGACCGCGGCCTCGGCCTCGGCGTTGAAGAAGGGCGCCTGCAGGATCGCTGCCGGGAACACGATCTGATTGAACAGCGGATGGTAATAGGCGTTCACCGTCTGCGGGAACATGCCCCATTGCGTGGTGTCGACCGGTCCGGGAAGCCGCTCGAGCGCGTCATTGCGCGCCCATTCGGCCGCACTCATCCGGTTGGCCAATGGATCATCAGCGCTGATTTCGAGCCCTTCATAGGTCTCGAACTCAGCGGGATAGCCAATCATCGGATAGAAGGTGGAAAGCTTCTTCTTCGCCTCGGTGATGGTCTCTTCGGTCATCCACTCATTGCTGTCGAGCGCCGCAGCCATCGACAGCGAGAGATTGGCGACCAGCTCGTCCATTTGCGCCTTGGCAGCAGGCGGGAAATAGCGCTCGACATAGAGCGCGCCGAGCTGCTCACCGAGCTGTCCTTCGACCGCGGTGATCGCACGCTTCCAGCGTTCTTGCTGAACCTCGCGACCGTTGATCTCCCGGCCGAAGAAGGCAAAATTGGCCCCGTCGAGCTCGCTCGAGAGGACTGCCGCGTTGTTCGAGAGGAATTGCACCGCCATATAGGCCTTGATCGTTGCCAGCGGGGTCTCGGTCATCAGCTTGGTCATGGCAGGCAGTCCACCGCCGATCAGCGCCAGCTGCTCTTCAGTGAGACCCAACTCTTCGATCTTTTCGTCGCTCGGCGGAATCTGCGGTACGAGATAGCGATCCTGATCCGCCAGATCGCCGGCTTCGAGCAGGGCGAGCATCGGGAAGTCACCCGTCAGCTCAAGCAGCTCTTCGCGGTTGAACTCGTTGTAGGTAAGGTTGGGCAGACGGAACATCCGCCGGGCCCATTCCAATTTGGCCACCTTGGCTTCAAAGGCATAGACTGCCTCGGCGGCTGCTTCGGGCCGCTGATAGCCAGCCTTGCCAAGCACGAGGGCAAGATAGTCCTTGTATTTGGCCTGAATCTCGAGATTGCGCTCGGAATCTTCGAGGTAATAATCCCGGTCAGGCAGGCCCATTCCGTCAAAGCCGATCGAAACTGCATGCGCTCGTGGATTGCGCGCATCCACAGTCACGCCCGGGCCAACCAAGCCGGGGATTCCCGGCTCTGGGAACAGCTTGACCAGTTCGGTCAGATCCGCCGCGGTGAAGATCTTAGTGAGATAGGGATAAGCCGGGGACAGGCCTGACGCGTCGATCGCCTCAACATTGTAATAGGCGTTGTAGGCATCGACGATCCGGCGCGCGGTGGTGCCCGGTTCAGGATTGGCGTCGACCAATTCTCGCACCAGAGTCTCGACATCGCGCGTCGACTTTTCACGCAGCATGTCGAACGCGCCGAAGCGCGAACGGTCAGCCGGAATCTCGTTGTTGGCAATCCACTTGCCGTTGACATAGGCGTTGAAGTCATTGCCAGGCTCGAGCGTTTCGTTGACCTGCGTCAGATCCACGCCCCATGTCCCAAAATCCATCGTCGGCGTAGCTGGGCGCTCATCCCCTGCCGCTTCGGTTTCAGCTTCGCTGACCAGCATTTCAGGCGCGGAGTGGTTTTCGTGGGCGATTGCAGCGTTGCTCAATGCAAGCGCAGCGGCTCCTGACAGCAGGAGAGCGGTGGATTTGATCATGATAGCGAGCCCCATTCGATGTTAGTCTATATTGGATTTGGCTTAGCGCGACAGCCACGGCAATGTCGCTTTTCGTCTATGTGCGGTCGCATTTGGTAGAAAAACTCGGCCGCTCGCGCAGAGTTCCAAGAGCTAAGCCGCCTGAGCGTTGTTGAATTGCAGGCTCGCCAAACGCGCATAGAGGCCACCGGCATCGACCAGCGCCTGATGAGTGCCCTGCTCGACAATCGCACCCTGATCGAGAACGATTATGCGGTCCGCGGCGCGCACTGTCGCGAGGCGGTGCGCAATGACCAGGGTCGTGCGATTTTCCATCAATTGATCGAGCGCTTGTTGAACCAGCAGCTCGCTCTCAGCGTCGAGCGCGCTGGTCGCTTCGTCGAGCAACAGGATAGGAGCATCGCGCAACAGAGCCCGAGCGATCGCTACCCGTTGCTGCTGACCGCCCGACAGCTGGGTCCCGCCCTCTCCCAAATAGGTGTCGAGCCCCTTAGGCAAGGCCTTGAGAAATGCCTCGGCATTGGCGGCACGGGCTGCTTCCCAGATCTCTTCATCGCTCGCATCCCAGCGACCATAGCGCAGATTGTCGCGCGCATCGGCGCTGAACAGCACACCGTCCTGCGGCACAAACGCGAGCCGCGCACGGATGTCAGCCGGATCAGCCTTGATCAACGGCACGCCATCCAAGCGAATTGTGCCGTTTTGTGGGTCATAGAACCGCTCGACCAATTGGAAGATGGTCGATTTCCCCGCACCAGATGGGCCAACGATTGCGACTGTCTCGCCCGGCTCAACCTCCAGGCTAAAGTCCGACAAAGCCGGCGTCTCTGGACGGGCGGGATAGCGGAAGGTGACATTGCGGAAGGACAGGCTGCCACGAGCTGGATGGGGCAAGCTTTCAGGTCGGGCTGGGGGAGCAATCTTGGGCTTGGCTTCAAGCAGCTCAGCCAAGCGACTGGCTGCACCCGCTCCGCGGAGCAGATCACCATAAACCTCGGTCAAGGCGGCAAAGGCGCCCGCCACCAGGCCACCCGTGATCACGAAAGCGGCGATTGTACCGCCCGAGATCGCGCCGCTCGAAACCGCCAGGGCACCGCGCCACATCATCAGCACCGTCCCGCCAAAGATCAGCAAAATGACGATCGACGTCATTGCAGAGCGCAACAGGATCCTGCGCCGAGCGGTGTTGAAGGTCCGCTCGACCACCATGCCAAACCGGTCAGCCTCGCGGTGTTCCTGACCGAAGCTCTGCACGATTTTCATCCCGGACAAGACTTCAGTGACAGTCGCACCGACATCAGCCACGCGGTCCTGACTCGAGCGTGACACTGTCCGGATCCGGCGGCCAAAGAAGATGATCGGCAGGACAATAACGGGAATCGCGATCAACAGACCCAGTGTGAGCGTCGGAACCAGATAGATCAGCAGCGCAATTCCGCCGATACCGGTGAGAACATTGCGCAGCGCCACCGAAACGGTCGTGCCCACAACCGTTTCAATAATCGCCGTATCCGATGTCATTCGGCTCGAAATCTCTTTCGGGCTGTTCTCTTCATAGAAGGACGGCGACAGACGCAGAAGATTGCGCTGAACTTTCATCCGGATGTCAGCAACCACCCGCTCACCGAGCCAACTAACGAAATAGAACCTAAGCGCGGTGCCGATCGCCAGGATCAGCACAATCATCAGCAGATATTGAAACGCGCTGGCAATCTCATCGGGTCCAGCCGCCCCGCTGAAGGCCTCGTCAATGATGACCTTGAAACGCCAAGGAATGGCCAGCGTGGCCGCAGCTGTGACCATCAAGGCCAGCAGAGCGAGCCCGATCTGCGAAGGGTATTTGGCCGCTTCGCGATAGATCATCCGAAGCGGGGCAAGCGTCTTCCCCTTGGCCGGCGCAAGGTCGTCTTCGGCAGAGCTGTCTTCTGAGATATTCCCGTCCATTGCCTGTCGATCTAGGAGACCCGATCACAATTTACACGTGCAAAAAGCACATCGTCCCACAACAAACCCGATCCTATCGAAATTGTGCGATGCACAATATTGCGTGACAGCACGTCTGGACATGACTATGTGTCCGCCCAACCACGCAGGCCGTTGTGGCCGCAACAGCACGTCGCGCCCGGGATCATGCGCGCCACACCGACGGGGAACCGCATGCTCTATCAAGCCTATGAAATCCAACGCAGCTGGATGAACTCTGTCAGCTCATGGGCCTCAATCAGCGCAGAAATCCTCAGCAATCCAGCCAATCCCTGGGCGATGACCGGGATCGGTCCGATGGCAGCCAACGCGCTCGACGTGGTGGCCCATGCCACCGCGAGTTACGCGAAACCAGCATTTGGGATCACCGAGATCGAGGTCGACGGCAAGACCTTTCCTGTGATTGAAGCCACCGTGCTCAATCGTCCGTTCGGCGATCTCAAGCGTTTTCGGCTGGATGGGATCGACGACAATCGACCAAAAATGCTGATTGTTGCTCCAATGAGCGGTCACTACGCGACCTTGCTGCGCGGAACGGTTCGGCGGATGCTAGAGAAGTATGAGGTCTACATCACCGACTGGTCAGACGCCAAGACGGTGCCGATGCATGAAGGCGATTTCGACCTCGACGATTACATCGATTATCTGATCGAGTTCCTCGAATACATCACCGACTACGGCAATGGTGAGCGGCCACACATGATGGCGGTCTGCCAGCCATCGGTTCCGGCTTTTGCGGCCACGGCGCTGCTCAATCTGCATAAATCGCCTGCGACGCCGAAAACTCTGACCATGATGGGCGGCCCGATCGACACCAGGGAAAGCCCCACATCGGTCAACAACCACGCGATGAACCGGCCCATCGAATGGTTCCGTCACAGCGTGATCGCGACCGTGCCGATGAACTATCGCGGCGCCGGCCGTAAAGTCTATCCCGGTTTCATGCAGCTCTCTGCGTTCATGAGCATGAACCTGCAAAGCCACATGATGAGCCATTACGAGATGTTCAAACACCTCACCAAGGGCGATGAGGAAAGCGCGCAGGCAACCAAGGATTTCTACGATGAATATCGCGCGGTGTGCGACATGACCGCGGAATTCTATCTCCAGACCGTCGAGGAAGTGTTTCAAAAGCACTCGATCCCCAATGGCGAATTCCGCCACAAGGGAGAGATCGTGGACCTGGGAGCGATAACGGATACGGCTCTGCTCGCCATAGAAGGCGAGCGCGATGACATTTCGGGCCTGGGTCAGACCAAAGCAGCGCTAACGCTGACGCCCAATCTGAAAGACGCCAAGAAGCGCTATTACATGGCCGAAGGCGCCGGGCATTACGGCATCTTCAACGGCAGCAAATGGCGCAACAAGGTCGCTCCGGTGGTTGAGGAATTCATCGCCGCGAACGGTTGACCCTTCGGCGGCCGCGCTCAGTCCTCGATCTTGAGATTGATCGTCGGGCCCTTGTCGGCCGACCCGAACACCAGATTGCCCTCAGCGTCGACGGCGCGATCATGCAAGATCAGCGCGTCCGGGCGGAGAGTGAGCGTTTCATTGAGGTAGACTCGCTTGCCGAACATCTCTGAAAAATAGCTGCAGGCATTGGTCTTGAGGATCCCGTCGAACTGCCCCTCCACCTTGCGCCAGAACACTTCGCAGCCTGGCTTTAGGTAGAAGTCATCCATGCTCATGTCCGCGACCTTGGAATGGTCGAGATGCGCGTCGGTTAAGCGCGCAGGGTCACGCGGGGTGTAGATCGTCAGGCGGATTGCCTGCTCTGCCGGATCGACCGTGAAGGAGTAGATTCTCTGGCGATACAAATCCGTGAGATCATAGTCTTGCGATTGCTGAGCATACAGCGTCCGCCCGGGAATTCCCGCGATCGAAAGCGGACGGAAAATGTGATTGGTGTGCCGCTGACGCAGCTCCTCGGGCACTTTCTCGACGGCCTGACGATAAACCTGTCGGTGGTTGTCATAGACACCCGGGAACCATTCGAGCAGCTCTTCCAGATCCTCTTCAAGCGTGGCGCTCGGGGAGCTCTCTTTGGCCGACGCGATGACAGGCGTGAGCAGGGCTACCGGGGCCAAAATCACTGACAGCAACAGTTTCATCTCGTTTCCACCGGAGGTTTCTGGGCTCGAAAGAGAATCCGCTTTATCACGCGCCGGGCCCACAGCAGCAACAAGACCACCAGCCCAAGCAGCAGCAGCGCGATGACACCGGCAATCACCGGATACTCATAGGCCAGAAACAGCAGTCCAATCGTTGCGATATCCTCTGCGCTCGACACCGCAACGTTGCTCACCGGTTCCGGAGACGTGTTGACCACCGCTCGCGCGCTCGCCTTCCCGCCATGCGCGAGGAAACTGGCACCACCGCCCAGCAGAAACGCGACCACCTGCATCGCCGGGTCGGACGGATCAACGATTGCCAAAGCCAGCAGAGCCCCGCCGACAGGGCGGACGAGCGTGTGCAATGTGTCCCACGCGCTGTCGATCCACATCACCTTGTCCGCGAAGAACTCGGCGAGCACACCGATGAAGGCAATCCCGATCACCCACGGATTGCCCAGCACTGCCAGACTGCTGAGATGCTCTGGCAATGGCAGCACCTCCGCGCGCATCGCCACGCCGGTTGCAAATATGCAGAGGTACAAGCGCCAACCCGACAACAGGCTGACACTGCCGGCAATACCGATGATCTCCATGATCCCCATCAGCCCTTCCTAGAACCACATTGGGATTGGCCAAAACCTTATTTCTTGGCGGGCGAGCGGACCTGCAAGCAGACTAGCGGTGAGCCTCGACATCATAGGGAGCGCCCAAAGCCCCGGTAGGGACTTCCAGCCTGGTGCGATCCCAGTCCGCCAGATTGGCCACCGCAGCATAGGTCTCCTCTAGGAATTGCATCAATGCACCATCGGGGTCCGCCGCCTCGCGCACCGCGGAATAGGGCAGCACGAACTCGCTTAGCTCGGTGTGCCATATCGCGCCAGGCGTGGAGAGCGGTGTTTCGCTCAGACCCTCAGGCGAGGGATAGCCATAGGCGTAGAACGCTGCCTCATCGACCCCGCCTCCGCCGAGCCAGAACCCGGCACTGGAGACTTCATGGCTATAGGCTTCGCGGGTGACGCGGTCTGGCAGATTTGGGAAGCCGCCGGGATGGAGCGGAGCCTCGCGCCCACTGAAGCGGGTGACCGCCAAATCAAAGCTACCAAAGAACAGATGCGAGGGACTCGACTTGCCGACAAAGCCGGTGCGAAATTGTTCGAACACCCGATTGGCTGACCGAAACGCGCCATGGATACGCTTGATTACCTCAGTGTCCCAGTCTCGCTCACGATCATCCTCCACGAAGGGAATGGCAGGCACCACCTCATTGGGTGCGCCAGAGATATCGGTCGCAACCCCCGCCGCCCCGAGCAGGTCTTCCAGCTCGCCAAGCAGCTCGCGGACGGTCTGGCCTCTGAGCCGCACGGCGCCCCGGAATCCGGCGGAGGTTTCAACGACAATCTCGCTCGCGAGACAATCGAGCAACAGATCTGCTTCGTGAGCACCGGCGATTACGGGATAGATCCGAAAGCCTCGTGGAGAGACCCGCATTGCAAGCTGCCAGCCGTGATTGACCCATGGTCGCGCCCGCACAGGAAGTTTGCCGACGACCTGGAGATAGGCGTGAAGGGTCTCATTGACCGACCGCTCAGCTGCGAAATTCAGGAGTGGCCAACGCTTATCTGTCATTACCCTCGCTCCTGATTGATGGTCACGGATTAGTGTGTGTGATCGAGATCCGGATCGGGCTGATCACCGTCTTCCAACTGGATACCAAATGAGTTCAGCATCATTGATACCTGAGTGTATTGGCCGACTGTGAAGACCAGGTCCATCCGACCTTTGTCGCCTAGCTCTGCCAGATCATTCCAGGTCTGTTCGCTGACGAATTGGTCGGCGTGAAGCTCATCGGCGGCGCGCAGCATCGCGCTTTCAATCGCGCTCCAGCCCTCCGCATCAGGACCCTGTTTAATCCGCGCAATGTCGGCCTCGGTCAGCCCGCAATTCTTGCCGATCCGGGTGTGCTGAGCGAACTCATAGCCGGAGCGGCAATTCCAGCCGGTCCGCAGGATCACCATCTCGCGCTCGCGTTCGGGCAAGTCGCTTCGGCGCGAAAGGATGTAATTCCCCCAAACAAGAAACGCTCGCAACGCCTTGGGAGCGTGTACGAGCGTTCTGAAGATGTTGAGGATCTTGCCGCCCCCAACTTTGTTCTGAGGGTTCGCGAAAGGCGCCAGCACCTCTCGCTGCGTCTGGTCGAGCCGATCAAGATCAACCGGCTCGATCCGAGGACGCTTGAGGCGCATTACACGGCCTCAAGTGGCGAAGCGGTAGGCCGCAAGATCAGAAAACCTCAAACAGGCCGGCTGCGCCCATGCCGCCACCGACACACATCGTCACGACAACATATTTCGCACCGCGGCGTTTGCCCTCGATAAGGGCGTGGCCAGTGCAGCGCGCGCCGGTCATGCCATAGGGGTGACCGATCGAGATCGAACCGCCATTGACGTTGAGGATGTCGTTGTCGATGCCGAGCTTGTCGCGGCAATAGAGCACTTGGACGGCGAAGGCTTCGTTGAGCTCCCACAGGCCGATATCGTCCATCTTCAGCCCGGTTTGCTTGAGCAGCTTCGGGATGGCGAAGACCGGTCCGATGCCCATCTCATCAGGCTCTGTGCCGGCAACCGCCATGCCGACATAGCGTCCCAACGGCTCAAGGCCCTTTTGCTCAGCCAGCTTGGCTTCCATCAGAACACTGGCAGCCGAACCATCGGAAAGCTGCGAGGCATTGCCTGCGGTAATAACCTTGTCCGGACCCATAACGGGGTTGAGCGACTGGAGGCCTTCCAGCGTGGTCGAAGGGCGATTGCCCTCATCCTTGGTGATGGTGACTTCCTGCTGCGAGACTTCGCCGGTTTCCTTGTCCTTGACCATCATGGTGGTGGTCACCGGAACGATCTCAGCGTCGAAATGGCCCGCTTCCTGACCAGCGGCGGTGCGCATCTGCGATTGCAGCGCGTATTCGTCCTGCGCTTCGCGGCTGATGCCATAGCGTGCCGCGACCGTCTCTGCGGTGCCGAGCATCGGCATGTAGACGTCCTTGTGCATCGCGATCAACGAGGGATCGGGAGCAACCCGCATTTCGGGGGTCTGGACCAAGCTGATCGAATCCTGACCGCCACCGACAACGATATCCATATTGTCGACCACGATCTGCTTGGCAGCGGTTGCGATCGCCATCAGGCCCGATGAGCACTGACGGTCGATGGTCTGAGCTGCAACGGTGACAGGCGCGCCGCCGCGCAACGCGACCTGACGACCGATATTGCCAGCCTGGGTACCCTGCGTGAGAACTGCGCCCCACACCACATCGTCAATCTCGGCGGCGTCGATGCCTGAGCGCTCAACCGCAGCGCTGAAAGAATAGGAGCCGAGCGTGGCGCCAGGGGTCGCGTTGAAGCCACCTTTGTACGCACGGCCAATCGGCGTGCGGGCGGTGGAGACGATTACTGCATCGCGTGACATGAGGGTTGGTCCTTTCGAGAGGTGATACGATCCGGCCCCGACTGTCGGGGCAATTCAATCTTATGTAGGAGCGATTATGCTCAGACGAAGTACTGGGTGATCCACTCGCAGATCAGCGCAGGCTTGTCTTCGCCTTCGATCTCAATCGTGATCTCGGCGGTCTGCTGCCACTGACCCGGGCGCTTTTCGATCATTTCGACCAGCTTCCAATGGCCACGAATGCGCTTACCGACCCGCACGGGGGCAATGAAGCGGGTTTTGTTGCCGCCATAGTTCACGCCCATCTTCACATTGTCGATCCGCGGCATGTCGCTGTTCGCGCCGAGATAGGGGATCATCGACAGCGTCATGAAGCCGTGGACGATGGTGCCGCCGAATGGAGTCAACTTGGCCTTTTCTTCGTCAATATGGATGAACTGATGATCGCCGGTTGCATCGGCGAACATATTGACCTTTTCCTGTGGCATTTCGACCCATTCGCTGGTGCCGATGTTTTCGCCTACTTTCGCTGCCAAATCTTGCGGGGTCATGGCTATTCCTCCTGCTGTTTTCAGGCGCGGAAATCCCGCTTCCGCACCGCCTTTACGCAGGGCTACATGGCCTAAGGAGCGCGCTAGTGCAATGCGCCGCTTGCTGCCGCTACGGCATCGCCAGACGCCTTCGGCTTCGGCTCGCTCTCGCGCTTGCGCTTGACCGGTGCGGGCTTGGTTTCAACCCGGGCGGATTCGAGTCGCAAGCAATAGGTGTTGAGCGCGATCTGCAAGCCGATGATCTTGAAGAACATCGGCTGGTAAGCGATCCCCTGGAACAGCGCACCGACCAGATAGATCAGGCTGGCGATCTGCAAGGCAGCGGCCAGCGGCGATATCCAGGCCTCGCTTTCATCTTTGCGGTCTCGCCATCGGCGATAGATTCGCTCCATCTGCCAGACACCGAGCACTTGCAGCCACAACCAGATGATCAAACCGGGGTAGCCTTGCTCGCCCAGCACCTCGAAGATCGCAGAGTGATAGGCGCGCGCTTCGTCGGTCACCTCACGGAATTGCACCGAGGTGGTGTTGCCGACCTCTTCCTTCACCGGCATTTCATAAGTGAAGCTGTTGCCGCGGAACGCATCAAACCCTCCGCCAAACGGATTGCGTGATGCGTATTCGATCGTCCAGGTCCAGACCGCCACACGGGTCGATGCACTTTCATCTCCACCAGGCTGAGCGATCGTCGCCATCCGCTCGTAATAGCTGGTCGGGAGGAACGGCAGCGCAGCAAAGCCAAGCGCTGCGCCCGCGGCGATGAAGGTCATCCGCTTCTTAGTGTAGCGCAACATCAATACGCCGAGCGCGGCAATACAGACCAGGCCGGTCCGCGCTTCGGTCCCGATCGGGATCAGCAGACTGGCGAAGCCAAGCGCGATGGCGAAGATTGTGACATACCAGGCCGGCTTGATGATCGTCCCATAGCGGGTGAACCAAGCGATGGTCGGGATCAACCCGATCGCCACAGTCGCCAAGGTCGAGCTTTCATAAAGTCCACTATTGGTGTTGACGAAAAATTTGAGGTTCTCATAGCCGCCACCGCCCAAAACGGTCTTCATGCCTGTCGCGATGACGATCATCGAAACCGCCAACACCATGACCAAGGCCAATGCCTCGAGCCGCAGACGCGTGGTGATTGTCAGCGGCATGAAGATCGCGAAGAACAAGGCCTTCCAGACCCATTCCCACTTGGTCTGGGCTTCGACCGGGAAATCCGCATTCTGAGTGGTCCACCAGCAATAGACCAGCAGGACCAACATCAAGAACTGGCGGAAGGTGAAGCGCGAGCCTTCTTTCTTGTCGAGCAGGGCCCAGCCGACAAAAGCTGCGCAGAAGGCGACAAACGAGATCGAGAGATTGGTGATGATGCCATAGCCGATCTGCTGCGGTGCCAAAATATCGATATAGATATAGAGCAACATCCACAAATAGGGCCGCCGCAACCCGCACAGCAGCACAAACCCGATAAAGGCCAGAAAGAACAGATCGATCATGAGCCGCGCTTGGCCTTGCGCGACCGATCGTGCATGGCCCGCTCATGTTCGCGCGCTCGCTTATTGGCCGCCTCAATCACCGGATCAGTGTCGAGCTCGTCGCGCTGCGTCAGGCGCAGAAAGACAATGGCCAGCAGGCCATGACCAAGAGCAAGGGCGAAATAGTCAATCATACCAGTCTCAAATCAGGCCATAGAGCCCGTGACATGGCAGGCTTTAGACGAACGCAGTTGACGGCCCGTTAAGCACATCGTGGCATTAAAGCCTGGTTATGCGGGTGTTGCACGTTCTTGATCATTCTCTGCCGCTGCACAGCGGCTACACTTTTCGCACGCGCGCCATTCTCAAGGCCCAAGAACGGCTTGGTCTTGAGGTGCGCGGAGTGACCAGTGTGCGGCACGGGCAGGTGGAATCGGCGGAAACCTCAGAGACCATTGACGGATTGACCTTCTTCAGGACGACCGGTGAGCAGAGTAAGCGACCGGTGATCGGGGAGATTGGCGAGATTCAGGACCTTTCTCGTTCGATCCGCCAGGTCGCCCAATCTTGGCGGCCAGACATCATCCATGCCCATTCCCCCGCGCTGTGTGGGGCCGCCGCATGGGCGGCAGCCCGGCAGTTGAACATTCCCTTCGTCTACGAGATCAGGGCGTTTTGGGAGGATGCCGCGGTCGGAAATCGCACAGGAAGCGAAGGATCGCTCAAATACCGCCTTACCCGAGCACTTGAGACGCAGGTGGTCCGGCGTGCTGATGCCGTCTTCACCATCTGTCACGGTCTGCGAGATGATCTGATCGGACGCGGGATCAATCCATCGAAGCTCGGTATCATGCCCAATGGAGTGGATTTGACACTTTTCGGCTCAACTGCGGACCGCGATTGGAAACTCGCTCAGGAGCTTGGAATACCGGAGGGAAGCCCAGTTATCGGCTTTGTCGGAAGCTTCTACGATTATGAAGGTCTCGACGATTTGATCGCTGCCATGCCGCTGCTGCGCCGACGTTATCCGAGCGCCAGGCTTTTGCTGGTCGGCGGCGGCGAACTGGACCAGCAATGGCGCAGCCAGGCTGCACAATTGCCTGATCCCGAAGCGGTGATCTTCACAGGACGAGTGCCGCATTCCGAAGTGGATCGGTACTATTCTCTCATCGACATTCTGGCCTACCCAAGGAAACACAGCCGCCTGACCGATCTGGTCACTCCACTCAAGCCGCTTGAGGCTATGGCTCAGCGCCGGATCGTCGCGGCTTCAGACGTTGGGGGCCATCGCGAGCTGATTGACCACGCGCAAACCGGATATCTCTTCCCGCCCGACGATGCCGCCGCTTGTGCCGATGCGCTCGCCGACGTGATCGAGGATAAGGAAAACTGGCAAGCAATTCGGGTTCGTGGACTCGACCATGTGCGGACCAAGCATGATTGGTCGAACAATGCGCAAAATTATCTCGACGTTTACCAAGCCTTGTTAGCGGGTGGCGCTCATACTGCTTCCGCTGCTGGAGCCAAGCCGGCGCCCGCAGCGGACGCGACAATTGGAGCATAGGCCTTGATCGGCAAATTCATCTCACGGAATTCAGAGACGCAAGCGCTGCCAATCACCGCGCACAGCGGCTTTGTTCCGTTGATTGCAGCTTGGTTCGCTGCCTTTCTAGGGCTCGCAATCCTGGTTCTCCCAGGGTCCCAGATTGCACGGATCACCATGGCAGCAGACCTCACCTTTCTGGGCGGATTCTCTCGTCTGGCGCTTTTCCTTGTGGCTTCGGTGGTCGGCGCTGTGATCGGGTATGTGATTGCCGTCGCCATTCAGAATGTTGTCAAAAACCAGAAACCGTTGGGTGAAGATGCGCAGACGGTCGCGCCCCAAGCGGTGTCGCAAAGTGATGAATCAGGGCCACGCTCTCGCCTGATCGTACCAAGCAAGGACTTGGGCAGCAGCAGTTTCGATGAGCCCTTAGATGAACACCCAATGCTCAAAGAACCGGCCTTGCCGTCGGATGACGAGATCTACGCAGAATTCGAGCGCCCCGAACATACCGGCGAAGAGATCGCTCCGTCCTCCGGCCGAGTGCAAAATGACGAAACGACCGATGGCCAAGACTGGGATGAGCCGCTCAGCCTCGATGAGTTTGAGAGCCAATGGACTGATCCTGAGGCTGCTGACGGTGCATGGGTTGAGAGCGATCCACTGACCGGCCATGCGTCCGAGACACCCCCGCCCTTCGATCTTGATCAACCGCTGGCCGCGACCAAGCCAGAAGCAGTCGAACCGTTATCGCAGCGGCACGCTGCAGCTGCTCCGGCGAACGAATTGTTGGCCCTGGCCCGGCGGGCGCCGGAAGGCAGTGCGCTCGAAACATTGCGCGGCAAGCGACCGGAAGACCTCAGCCTGGTTCAGATGGTCGAACGATTCGCTGCGGCGCTGCATGAACGCCAAGCAAAGGCTCACAAGGAAAGCGCGGGCGAAAGAGATGCCGCTCTGGCAGAAGGGCTGCGTGCGCTGGCTTTGCTGGCGGGCGAGAAGCGGAAAGCTCCGGAGCCTAAAGGGGCAGAGTTTCACGCAAACAATACAACGCAAGCCGAATTGCGTGATGCGCTGGAGAAGCTCAGGGATCTGAGCGGCGCAGCCTGAGGCGCGAACGGTCAAACGCCCTGTCCGAAAATTCTCAACGAATGCACCACTATCTTGCGGTTTGCGCAATGCATGCAAAGCGCAAGATCAACTTTTTGAAAGAATAATACAGCCTTCGCGGTTGCAAAAACCAATTCATGTCGGCATTAGGGGCGCGAACCGAGCGGGTTTCGCCGTAGGCGAGGACCTGCACGACGTATCTGCCGAACCGCGACCTTCACGGTCGAGAGCGGGTTTGGCATCTGACAGGATGGATTTTTGCCATGGGATACCCAAACTCCCAGGGTCTCTACGACCCCGCCAATGAACATGACGCCTGCGGCGTCGGCATGGTTGCGCATATCAAAGGCGAGAAATCGCACGCGATTATCGAACAATCGCTCGAGATCCTCAATCGGATTGACCATCGCGGTGCCGTGGGTGCCGATCCGCTGCTTGGCGATGGCGCCGGGATTCTGCTTCAGATCCCTGACCCGATCTTTCGCAATTGGGCCGATGAGCATGGCCATGACCTTCCGCCGGAAGGCGAATACGGCGTTGCGATGTGCTTTATGCCGCAAGACGAAGCCGCGCGTAGCTTTGTAACCGAACGGTTCGAGAAATTCACCGCCAAGGAAGGCCAGACTTTCATCGGATGGCGCGACGTCCCGACAACGCTCGATGGTCTAGGCAAGGCTGTTGTCGATTCGATGCCTGTGATCCAACAGGCGATCATTGGGCGTGGTGCTTCCTGTGCTGACCAGGATGCGTTCGAGCGCAAGCTGTTGGTCATTCGCAAGCAGGTTCAGAACCCGCTCGCCAAACTGGCTGAGAAGCATGACCTCCCGGGCCTGACCGAGCTCTATCTGCCGAGCTTCTCAAGCCGTACGATCGTCTACAAAGGCCTGCTGCTGTGCGATCAGGTCGGTTCATTCTTCGATGATCTGCGCGATCCGGACTGCGTCTCGGCGCTTGGGCTCGTTCACCAGCGCTTCTCTACCAACACCTTCCCAAGCTGGCGTCTGGCGCATCCGTTCCGGCTGATCGCGCACAATGGTGAGATCAACACCGTCCGGGGCAATGTAAACTGGATGAACGCACGCCGCCGTACAATGGAATCGGAGCTGCTTGGCGTCGACCTCGACAAGATGTGGCCAATCATTCCGCACGGACAATCCGACACGGCCTGTCTCGACAATGCGCTCGAGCTGCTGCTTGCCGGTGGCTACAGCCTCGCGCACGCTATGATGATGCTGGTCCCCGAAGCTTGGTCCGGCAACCAGCTCATGGATACCGACCGCCGCGCCTTCTACGAATATCACGCGGCCTTGATGGAGCCATGGGATGGCCCGGCAGCTGTATGCTTCACCGACGGCCGTCAGATTGGTGCAACACTTGATCGCAACGGCCTGCGCCCAGCCCGCTTCTGCGTCACCAAGGATGACATCGTCTGCTTGGCTTCGGAAAGCGGCGTGCTGCCCTTTGCTGAGGAAGACATCACCCGCAAATGGCGCCTGCAGCCCGGCAAGATGCTGCTGATCGATCTCGAACAGGGTCGGATCATTGAGGATGAAGAGCTCAAGGCCGATCTCGCGCAAGCCGAGCCCTATGCCGATTGGCTTGATAAGGCGCAGTTCAAGCTTGAGGACATCAGCGAGATCGAGCCAGAACTGTCAGAGGTTCCGCTGCACGAGACTACCTTGCTCGATCGCCAGCAGGCGTTTGGCTACACGCAAGAAGACGTCTCTCGCTTCCTCGAACCGATGGCCACCAATGGCGATGATCCGATCGGGTCGATGGGCACCGATACTCCTATCGCCGTGCTGTCAGACCGCTCGCGGCTGCTTTACGACTATTTCAAGCAGAACTTCGCGCAGGTAACCAACCCACCGATCGATCCGATCCGTGAAGAACTGGTCATGAGCCTGTTGTCGATGATTGGGCCGCGTCCGAACCTGCTCGGCCATGACGCGGGTACGCACAAGCGGCTTGAAGTCGAACAACCGATCCTGACCAATGAAGACCTCGCCAAGATCCGCTCGGTTGAGGCCGTTCTCGACGGAGCATTTCGCTGCGCTACGATTGACATCACTTGGGATGCCGAAGCTGGCGTCGAAGGCATTGAGCTCGCAATCAAGGAAATGTGCTGGGCCGCAACCGAGGCCGTGCTGCAGGACCACAATATCCTGGTTCTGTCCGACCGTGCGCAAGGTCCGGATCGTGTGCCAATGCCAGCTCTTCTCGCCACTGCTGCTGTTCACCACCATCTTGTTCGGCAGGGTCTGCGGATGCAGACCGGCCTGGTGATTGAGACCGGCGAGGCGCGCGAAGTGCATCACTTCTGCGTGCTAGCGGGCTATGGCGCGGAAGCGATCAACCCCTATGTCGCTTTCGAAACACTCGAAGACATTCGCCAGAAGAAGCACTCTGAGCTGACCACCAAACAGGTCGAGCAAAATTACATCAAAGCGATCGGCAAGGGCATCCGCAAGGTCATGTCCAAGATGGGCATCTCGACCTACCAGAGCTATTGCGGCGCGCAGATTTTCGACGCAGTCGGGCTGTCGTCGGCCTTCGTTGAGAAATATTTCACCGGCACTGCGACCACGATCGAAGGTGTAGACCTCGAACAGGTCGCCGAAGAGACTGTTCGACGCCACGCGCAAGCCTATGGCGACAACCCGATTTATCAAAACATGCTCGATGTTGGTGGGATCTACCAATACCGCCTGCGCGGCGAAGCGCATGCCTGGACCCCGCAGAATGTCGCGCAATTGCAGCACGCTGTGCGCGGCAATGACGCGAGCAATTACGAAGAATTCGCCAAGAGCGTCAACGAGCAGTCGGAACGTCTGCTAACAATCCGTGGCCTGATGGAATTCAAGCCGGGTGAGCAGGTCATTCCGCTCGACGAAGTCGAACCGGCGGTAGACATCGTCAAGCGTTTCAGCACTGGCGCAATGAGCTTTGGTTCGATCAGCCACGAAGCGCATTCGACCCTAGCAATCGCGATGAACCGGATCGGCGGTCGCTCGAACACCGGCGAAGGCGGCGAGGAACCTTTCCGCTTCCAGCCGATGGAAAATGGCGATTCAATGCGCAGCCGGATTAAGCAGGTTGCTTCCGGCCGATTTGGCGTGACGACTGAGTATCTCGTCAATTCCGACGATATCCAGATCAAGATGGCGCAGGGTGCCAAGCCCGGCGAAGGCGGCCAGCTGCCCGGTCACAAGGTCGATAAAAGGATCGGTGCGGTCCGCCACTCGACCCCGGGTGTGGGTCTGATCTCACCGCCTCCACACCATGACATCTACTCGATCGAGGATCTCGCGCAGCTGATCCACGATCTCAAGAACGTCCAACAGGAATCGCGCATTTCGGTGAAGCTAGTGTCCGAGGTTGGCGTCGGCACGGTTGCCGCCGGTGTCTCAAAGGCGCGCGCCGACCATGTCACGATCTCAGGCTATGATGGCGGGACCGGTGCTTCTCCGCTGACCAGCCTGACGCACGCCGGTTCGCCTTGGGAAATCGGCCTGGCCGAAACGCAGCAGACCCTGTTGCTCAACGATCTGCGTTCGCGCATTGCGGTGCAGGTTGACGGCGGGCTGCGGACCGGGCGCGACGTCGCTATCGGGGCGCTGCTCGGCGCTGACGAGTTTGGCTTTGCCACCGCTCCGCTGATTGCGGCGGGCTGCATCATGATGCGCAAATGCCACCTCAACACCTGCCCGGTCGGTGTCGCAACCCAGGATCCGGTGCTGCGCAAGCGTTTCACCGGCACGCCCGAGCACGTCATCAATTACTTCTTCTTCGTTGCTGAAGAATTGCGCCAGATTATGGCCGAAATGGGCTTCCGCACGGTTGAGGAAATGATCGGACGTGCCGATCGGCTCGATATGACCCGGGTCCACCGCCACTGGAAGGCGCGCGGGATTGATCTAAGCCGCCTGTTGCACACGGTCGACCTTCCCGAAGGCGCGCCGCTGTTCAACACTGAGGGCCAGGATCACGGTCTCGACGGAGCGCTCGACAACGCTTTGATCGCAGACTGTCAAGACGCGATCACCGCGAAAAAGCCGGTCCAGCTCGACACTCAGATCCGCAATGTGAACCGCACGGTCGGTGCCATGCTATCGGGTGAAGTCGCCAAAGCGCATGGGCACGAGGGCCTCGCCCCCGATACGATCCGGATCAATCTGACTGGCGTGGCAGGGCAGAGCTTTGGCGCATGGCTGGCGCATGGCGTCACGCTCGATCTCTCAGGCGATGCCAATGACTATGTCGGCAAGGGCATGAGCGGTGGTCGGATCATCGTCCGCCAACCCGAGAGCGCCGCGCGCGATCCAGGCGACAACATTATTGTCGGCAACACCGTGCTGTATGGCGCGATCGCCGGTGAGGCCTATTTGAATGGCGTGGCGGGTGAGCGCTTCGCGGTCCGCAACTCGGGCGCGATCGCCGTGGTCGAAGGCGCGGGCGATCACGCCTGCGAATATATGACCGGCGGGGTCGTGGTGGTGCTCGGCAAGACCGGGCGCAATTTCGCAGCCGGTATGAGCGGCGGCGTCGCCTATGTCTATGATCCCGACGGGGCGTTCGATCAGCTGGTAAACCATGCGCAAGTCGATCTGCTGCCAATCTCAACCGAACCCGATGCTGATGAAGGCACCGGACGGCCGGCGCAACGGCCGCGCTCGGTGCATGATTTCGGGATGGGCGATATGCTCCGGCACGATGCAGAGCGGCTCAAGATTCTGCTCGAGCGGCACCAGCTCCACACGGGCAGCGCCAAAGCGGGTGAGCTGCTCAACAATTGGGAGCAATCGCTCAGCCAATTCGTAAAGGTAATGCCGCGTGACTATGCCCGGGCGCTCAAAGCGCTTGAGGAAGAACGCGAAGAAGCTGCCTCGGTGGCAGCGGAATAAGGGTCAGAACGATGGGTAAGGACACCGGCTTTCTTGAGCTTGATCGGCGCGAGCGCGACTATCTCGATCCAAAGGAACGGTTGAACAATTACCGCGAATTCGTGGTGCAACCAGACGATTCAACGCTCGCATCGCAGGCCTCGCGCTGCATGGATTGCGGGATTCCCTATTGTCACAACGGCTGTCCGGTGAACAATATGATCCCGGATTGGAACCACTTGGTCTACGAGCAGGACTGGCGCAATGCGCTCGACGTGCTGCATTCGACCAACAATTTCCCGGAGTTCACTGGTCGAATCTGCCCTGCGCCGTGCGAAGCAAGCTGCACTCTCAACATCATCGACCAGCCGGTGACGATCAAGTCGATTGAATGCGCGATCGTTGACCGCGGCTGGAAAGAGGGCTGGATCGAGCCGCAAGTGCCCGAGAAGAAGACCGGCTATTCGGTCGCGGTTATCGGCTCTGGTCCGGCTGGCATGGCCTGCGCGCAACAATTGGCTCGTGCGGGCCACAGCGTGACCCTGTTCGAGAAGAGTGATCGCGTCGGCGGACTGCTGCGTTACGGCATTCCCGACTTCAAGATGGAAAAGCACCTGATCAATCGGCGCTGCGTCCAGATGGAAGCCGAAGGGGTTGAGTTCCGCACATCAAAGGAAGTCGGCGTCGACGTTTCGTTCAAGAGTCTACAGGAAAATTACGACGCCGTGGTGCTCGCAGGCGGCGCGGAAGATGCCCGCCAATTGGCGATCCCAGGCGCGGAAATGAACGGCGTTCGCCTGGCGATGGAATTTCTGACTCAACAGAATAAGCGCAATGCCGGCGATGATGAGCTGCGCGCCGCACCACGCGGCTCGCTGCTCGCGACCGGCAAGAATGTTGTGGTGATCGGCGGTGGCGACACCGGTTCAGACTGCGTCGGAACCTCGAACCGTCAGGGCGCCAAGAGCGTCACGCAGCTTGAGATTATGCCCAAACCTCCCGAGAAGGAAGACAAGGCGCTGACCTGGCCCGACTGGCCGCTCAAACTGCGCACCTCGTCGAGCCATGAAGAGGGCGTCGACCGCGATTGGGCGGTTCTGACCAAGCGGGTAGTTGGCGATGGCGAAACGATCAGTGGGCTCGAATGCGCGCGGGTCGAATGGGTCGATGGTCAGATGCGTGAAATCGTTGGTAGCGAGTTCACAATCGAAGCCGATCTGATCTTGCTGGCGATGGGTTTTGTCGGTCCGAAAAAGGCTGGCCTGCTCGAACAGGCAGGGGTCGAGCTGACCGGACGCGGCAATGTCGATGCCGATACGGATAGCTACACCACCAGCGTCGACAATGTCTTCGCTTGCGGCGATATGCGGCGTGGTCAAAGCCTCGTTGTATGGGCAATTCGTGAAGGCCGTCAGTGCGCGCGCGCGGTTGATGAAGCACTCATGGGCGTGTCTGAACTGCCGCGTTAAGACCCATGTAGCCGCACGTGAGTGTGGACTGCTGATTTCTGAAGGTTCCAATGCCACTACCGACGCGTATTGATACGCTGTCGCGCATTAGTTTGCGCGTATCTTAAGCCAGTCTCAAGAAACTGGCTCCATAATGAGCCACTGGGATCAAGGCTCTGAAAAAAGGGAGGTAATGGCACTCGTCGACCAGTAGGTTGCCGATGCCGCGACGGGATATGCAGGCCGCTCATACATCAAATATCCGCTTCAATTCGCTTCGTTCCATCACCTGGGGCGGCGTCAGCGCCATCGCAATGGCGGTCGCCAGCCCGGCCTTGGCCGAAACCGCAGCCGAAAGTGAGACTGCGCAAGCCGGAGCGACGCCGATTGTGTTGACCGGCAATCTGGCCGCAGCTGACAGCACAGTTGTCTCAACTGAGGCCCCTCAAGCGAGCCAAGCTGCGCCGACGGCAGCAAACACACCAGCCCCACCCGCTGCCGCTCCTCCAAGACGCCCGCCACCACCCTCCACCGAAGCCAAATTGGTGGTCTCCCAATTCGCTGACATTCCAGTGGCCGGGGACGCGGCTTCCACCCTGCGCTATTCAGGCCGGGCCGATGCCTACATCACGGTGCGCGGAAGCAATTGGGGCCTCGACGATTCCTGGGCACTGAACATTCGCCCTGAATTCTCTTGGGGCCTCGATTCCAACGGAAGGGTCGGTCTTATCCCGGGCAATACTGCGTTGTTCCGCCCGGAAGGCGCCGAGGATTACGATCTGTCGGTGTCGGTCAAAAAGACCTGGTCTTCGGGTACGAGCCTGGAAGTCGGCAAGATGAACGTGCTCGACACCTCGGGTGCGCTGCCTATCGTGGGCAGTAATGGACATTTCGGTTTCCAGAACCTTGGTATCGCTCTGCCGCCAACCGCGGTTGTGCCGAACACTCTGACCGGTGCGATGCTGCAAATCCCGACCAAGAAGATGATCTATCGCTTCTGGGTGTTTGACCCGGATTCGCAATACAATCGCACCGGATTCGAAACCGCGTTTGAAAGCGGGGTCGCCTTCATGGCCGCAGCCGCACGTCGCACCAAGCTGGGCGGCAAGCCCGGTATCGTCAATTTCGCGGTGGTCGGCTCGACCCGATCGGGCCCGGCGGTCGATATCCTCCCAACCGCATTGACGCCTCCGCCGAATGGAAATTTCGGCAATGAGGAGAATGAGTTAGCCCTGCAGCTGTCAGCCTACCAATACCTGGCGCTCTACCCAGAAGCACCCGGCAAAGGCTGGGGTATTCTCGCTCGGTTCCAGGCTTCGTCAGGCGATCCAACCTTCCTCGATTACTCTGGCTACATTGGCATATCGGGCAATCCCCGTTCGCGCCCGCAGGACCGGTTTGGCTTGGCCTATTTCCATTATTCGCTGACCGACGAATTGGTCGACGACATCGCCTTCCGACTTCCGATCGAAGACGAGCAAGGGGTTGAAGCGTTCTATACACTCGGGCTCGCCAAGGGCTGGGAAGTGACTGCCAATATCCAGGTCGTCGATAGCGCAGTGGCCTTCCGAGACACCGGCGTCACCGCAGGTATCCGGATCAACACCACGCTTTAGGCCTGGGAACGGCCGCGTTGCTGGACCTTTTGCCGTCGCGCCTCGACTTGATCGGGAGATACCTCGGCATTCGCAGAGGTTGAGCGTTGCGCTTCGATCTGCATGCCTTCGGCGAAGCTCGCGCCGAACCCATCATCGATCAGGCGCTTGTAGGCCGACAGAAAGGCAGGATCGATCCCGGCCATTTCAGCCGCGAGTTTGCGGGCCTCTGGAAGCAGCGTTTCCGGCATCACAACGCGATTGATCAGACCCCAGTCCGCTGCGGTGTCCGCGTCGAGAAAATTGCCGGTGAACGACAGTTCCTTCGCCCGGCTTATCCCGATCATGCGGCTGAGTTTCTGCGACAGGCCCCAACCGGGCATGATCCCGACCCGGGCATGGGTGTCGGCAAAGCGCGCATTGCTGCTGCCAATCAGCACATCGCAGGCCAAAGCAACTTCGAACCCGCCGGTGATCGCGACTCCGTTTATCGCGCCAATCACAGGCTTGCGGCAGACCTCAATCGCTTTAACCGGATTGTCAGCGGGATCGGTCGCATTGGCTGAGCCAAGTGCGCCGGGTTCACTGCCAAGCTCCTTGAGATCCAAACCAGCCGTGAAAGCGCGTTCACCTGCTCCCGTCAGGACCGCAACCTTGATGTCCGGATCTTGGTCCACTTCGGTCATCACCTGGTACAGTCGCCTGCGCATCGCCTTGCTCAGCGCATTCATCGCATCGGGTCGGTTGAGGGTGACCAAGGCAATACCATCCTCGACCTCGAGCAATACGGTGTTGTCTGCCATAGCCTGTTTCCTTCCGAGTCAGTTGCGGGCGCAGTTGATGCAAGTCGGCACGCTGGGATCATGCGCCAACCGGGCCGAGGCAATCTCGTTACCGCAGCTTACGCAATAGCCCCACTCACCCTCATCAAGCCTCTTCAATGCTGCCGTAATCCGCACACGCTCTCCGGCGCGGCGTCGCTCTTGAGCTTGCGCCATCGCCTGTTGCTGCATCGCATCCATCCGCGAAAGTCGCCCGACACTGTCCTGTTGCAAGGTAACCGGCTCGCGTCCTGCAGCGCTCATCCGACCTTCCTCTTCGAGCTCAGACTGGCGCGCTAGCAAGGCGGTCCGGGCGTCATCCTCCGTCACTGTGGAAGCGGTCGGGCGAAGCGATTCAAATTCCCAAACCTTTCGAAATGAGAGATCGAGCCGTCATCCTTGCGATGAAAGGTCACGATGTCGCGCTCGTTGCCGTCGTCCGTGATGACGCGGAATCGATCATCGCCCAGAGGTTGAAGCCGGCCAACGTCGCCGGGTTCATCATAGCCGACATCCACCACGCCCAATCCGCCAGCCCAAGGTACAATGATGAACTCTCTGCCCCATGGTTGAGCATCATAGAATCCGCTGTAAGCCGACAGATCGACCGCTCCGCCCTCAGGTGCATCAAACGTCCCTGCGCCCATTCTCATGCCGAACAGACCGCCAACCTGACGCGCCAGCCAACCAGGGTTTTCCATCGTGTTCATCGCAATCGCAATCGCAAACTCAGTATCCATGTCGATCATCAAAGTGCTGCGATAGCCCGGACAGCTACCACCGTGGCCGACAATCGTGGTGCCGTTCAGCTCGTAATTGGCGAAGCCTAGCCCCCAGGAAGTTTCGCGGTCTGGCGTAATATAATGAATTCGCTGCATCTCTCGCAAAGTCGAAGCGCGCAGCACTTTGGCTTCCCCATCGCGCATCAGCTTGAATTGCCACGAGGCGAACTTGGCGAGATCATTCACCGTCGAGCTAAAACCCGCAGCCGGATCGATCCCGCGCGCGTCGAACAGCTTGACCTCGGGACGCGAGCCGTCAGCCATCAAGGAGCCCCAGCCGACCGCCATCTGCTGACCGTACTTGTCCGACTGTATGAATGGAGCGGTGTCGCTCATGCCAAGCGGCTGGAGAATATTGGCCGAGACATAATCCGCATAGTCCTGCCCTGACACGGCCTCAACGGTCTCACCGACCAGGGTCAGGCCGAGGTTGGAATACTGAAACGTGGTCGAAGCGGGATAGAGCGGCGACTGCGTGGGCATACCGCTGCGGATCTCCGCCTGAGTGGGGAATGGAAAGTCCGGTCCGGTCCAATAGGGGTGAGCGGATTCACGCGGCAAGCCAGCAGAATGCGTCAACAAGCCGCGCATGGTAATCGGCACGCTGTCCTGATCGCTCTCGGCCAAAGTCGCCCAAGGCAGATAGGTGGTGATAGGCTCATCGAGACGAACCGCGCCCTTCTCCCACTCCTGCATAAACGCAACGGCTGTGAAGAGTTTCGAGATCGAACAGATCGAATAGATTGTGTCGCCGGTCGCTGGCATGGTCCGTGCCCGATCGGTGTGGCCGTAGCCGCTGGACCAGATCGTCGCATCCCCTTGGGCAATCGCTATCGACAAGGCCGGAATGTTGTGACGCTGTTGTGTCTTCTGCAGCCAGATATCCGCAACCAGCAGCGCTTCCTTGGCGGCAATCTCTTCCGCTGCGGGAGCCTCTGCCTCAGTTTCGTGTCCGTCAGCGGTTGCGGGCGCCGGTATGAGCGCCATCGCGCTTCCCAATGCCAGAGCTGCAGCCCAAACCTTCGTGCGTCGCATATTCTCAGTCTCCCCAAGGACAATTGCGCAGCACTATGCCTTTGCCAGGCGGCCGCGCCAAGCCATTGAATTCAGAGTGACCAATTGATCGGCGTCAAGCCGTTTTGCTCCAGAAAAGCATTCGTCTGGCTGAACGGGCGAGAGCCAAAGAAACCCGAATGCGCTGACAGTGGGCTCGGGTGTACACTGGTGAGCACCAAGTGATGCGCGCTCTGCCCCAGTGCTTTGACCCGGGCCGCCTTTTTGCGCGCATGGCTGCCCCAGAGAATAAAGACCACCGGGTTGCCGCTCTCGGCCACCGCCTGCACCGCGGCATCAGTTATAGCATCCCAACCGCGACCGGCATGGCTGCCCGCTTGACCGGCTTCAACCGTCAGTGTGTTGTTGAGCAGCAGGACGCCTTGCTCTGCCCAGCTTTGCAAATTGCCATGGCCCGGACGCGCCACGCCCAAATCGCTTTCCATCTCCTTGAAGATATTCACCAGCGAAGGCGGCGGCTTAACCCCATCAGATACCGAGAAGCACAGACCATGCGCTTGTCCCGGCCCATGATACGGATCCTGACCAAGTATCACGACTTTAACGTGCTCCAGCGGCGTTGCCGAGAGCGCTGTGAGGCGTTGCCCACGCGGCGGGTAGATGACTTTACCGCTGGCTTCCTGGGCCTTCAGCCACCCGCCCAGCTTGCGCGCCTCAGGCGTCGCCAATGCGGGCGCAAGCGCGGCGCGCCAGGAATCGGGGATCGCATCAGAGCTCATGACCAGTCGACCATAGAGACTCTTCCTTATTCGGTTCCATGCGCTCTTCCCCTATTTCCCCAATCGGCCTAAGGCGGAGCGCAATATGGCTGTATTTTTTCACGAAGAAGACCTGCCCGAGGGCGTCCTTGGCGACGGACCGGTTGCGGTCGACACCGAAACCATGGGTCTCATCACGCATCGTGACCGGCTTTGCGTTGTGCAGATCAGCGACGGTAGTGGCGATGAGCATCTGGTCCGATTTGGGCCGGACAGCGCATTTGGCGCTCCCAACCTAAAGGCAGTTCTGGCGGATCCGAACCGGCTCAAGCTCTATCATTTCGCGCGCTTCGATCTGGCGGCGATCGAGTACTATCTGGGAGTAATGGCTGCGCCGGTGTTTTGCACCAAGATCGCCAGCAAATTGGTGCGAACCTACACCGATCGCCATGGCCTCA
This sequence comes from Erythrobacter sp., assembly GCA_965229665.1. GTDB lineage: Bacteria > Pseudomonadota > Alphaproteobacteria > Sphingomonadales > Sphingomonadaceae > Erythrobacter. The sequence continues at coordinate 1,051,386 of OZ245896.1, forward strand.
AGAACCTCGCCAGCGAATTGCTCAGCGCCGATATCTCCAAGCAACAGCAAAGTTCGGACTGGGGCGGTCCAGAATTGAGTGAGGCTCAGCGAGAATATGCGGCGTCCGATGTCCGCTTCTTGCACCAGCTGCGCGAGGAGTTGCTCAAGCGTCTCGAACGCGAAGGTCGACTCGAGATTGCTCAGGCGTGCTTTGACTTCCTCCCGACCCGCGCACGTTTGGACATTGCAGGCTGGTCGGAACACGACATTTTCAGCCACCAGTAAGGCAACGGATTCCAAGCGACCGAAATATGGTAATCAAACGCCGGATCGAAACCAATAGGGCCAAGGAGTTGCGCAGCAAGCGCAAGCACTTTGCTGCGCCCGGCGGATCGCATGACAAACTGATTGGCGTTCTCGCTCGTGTGCTACCGATCGGAATCGGAGTGGTCGCAGCGCTGATGGTGATCACACCGTTAAGCCCTCGTGGAGAAGTGTCTTTTCTGCTCGACCGCAACAAAGTCGCGATGATTGATGAGCGGTTGAATGTCGACAATGCGATGTATCGTGGGCGCGACAACACCGGACGGCCGTTCTCGATTACCGCGGGCGAGGCAGTCCAACAATCGAGCGAAGAGGGCATCGTGAGGATGCAAGATCTGATCGCGCAGTTGTTGCTGGAAGACGGTCCTGCTCGGATAATTGCCGACAGCGGCGCATACTCGCTCGACAATGAAGTGGTCGAGATATTTGGGCCGGTCCGGTTGTCTGCCACTGACGGCTATTCGATGGTGGCTGAAGGGGTAGCAATTGACCTTGAATCGCGCACGATGTTGGGTGACGAAGGCGTCAATGGAGCGGTGCCAGCGGGGACCTTTTCTGCTGATAGCATTCGCGCGGACCTGTCAGCTCGAACGATCACCTTGGTTGGAAACGCCAAATTGTCGATGATCCCTGGCGAATTGAGGATGCCCTAATGGACCACCAATCTGCTTTGCCTTTGACAACGATCGCCCTCCGCTATGGCTTGGGAGCCTTTGCTCTCACCTTGGTGGCCATCGGTGGAACCGGGCTGACCGTGCCGCAAGGCCAAGCGCAAGCCATCGCCGCGCACAATTCGCGCGCGCCGGTAAGCTTTGACGCAGGCCGAATAGAGCTGCAGGACCGCGAAAATCGGGTGGCGCTTTCAGGCCAGGTCATAGTTCAGCAGGCCGATCTGACCGTTCAATCCGACCGCATGCTGGTCAACTACACCGATGCCAACTCACTTGACGTTCAGCGGATCACAGCCAGCGGCGGAGTTACCGTCAGCCGTGGCAATGAACGCGCAAGCGGCGATGTTGCGGTGTATGATTTTGGGCGGCGGATCATCACTTTGGCTGGGAATGTCAGCCTTCAGCGCGGCAATGATGTTCTGAATGGTGGGCGACTGGTGATCGATTTGCAGTCAGGCCGCTCCAGTGTGGATGGCCGCGTCGCTGGGACCCCGCTTTCTACGGACGGTTCACAGCAAAGTGGCGGACGCGTGACCGGCTCTTTCTCGGTCCCGCAGGATGATGACACGCAATAGAGTGTGATCCCCGGCCGCCCGCAAAATCAACGGCGCGCGGCAAACCGGGCGATCTCTGTCAGCTCCTGCGACAGGAACAGCTCGGCCGCTTGATTATTGCCGAGCAGTCGGCGGTGGAGCGCCACTAATCTGGGTAGCAGCCGGTCGAGCTTGCGGTGGCGCCACTTTGACAATTGTGCCCGTATCTCCCGCTCTTCTCGCCAGAATATGCCAAGCTGGGCTTTTTCGCCTTTGCTGAGTTGGTCGAAAGTTCCCCGCGCGCCAAGTCTCGCCAGAATGCGCGCCAATTGGGAGGCACGCCGTTCGATTGCCAAGAGCAGGCCCACGGGATTCAGTCCGAGTTCCTTCATTCGCCGCAATTCGCGATCGATCCGGTTCAGTTCACCGCCCAACACAGCGTTGACCAAAGGCTGGAAGCCGTCCTCCTCGGTCTTGGCGCCAATCTCAGCGAAGTCCTCAATGCTAGCGGATGTTGGAGATTGCGGGTCGGCTCCAACATAGAGCGCCAATTTGTCGATTTCTGATTGAGCGAGCCGGACGTCGAGGCCTGCAGCGCGCGCGATCCGCTCAGCCAGATCGCCCCCCAAGCGCAAGCCCGCTGCATCAGCCATTCCCCGAACCGACTGTGCAACGGAAGCAACATCTGGCGGGTAAAACATGGCGACCAGCGCGTCCGAGCGCTTTTCAAGCAGCTTTGCCGTACGCGCTTTATCTGTAGCAGAGGTCGCAACGATGATGACCGGGGCGCTATCGCCCGCGCCACTGTCGGTCGTATCCAACAGCGCCTTGACCGCATCATGCGCTTCATCGCCGTTCGCTCTCACCCACAGGTGACGCGTTTCACCAAAGAGCGAGGTCGAGCGCGCTTCATCGCCTAGCTTAGCAGGGTCCTGACGCAAATCTCCGCCCGCTAGCTCCACGCGCTCCCCCGGGTCGCTCAACCCCTCGACAATGCGCTCCGCCGCAGCGGAAGCCCCCGCCTCATCGGGTCCGCAGAAAAAGAAGATTGCACATTGTTTGGCAGAGGCTGGTACGCCGCGTGAGAAATCTCGCTGCGTCGCCTTCATGAGTTGGACTGTTCCTTGTCCAATGCACGCAGGGTCAATGCGATCTGCGTCACCATCCGGTCGGCCACCTCGCGGCTCAGGTTCTCCAACGCCGTCTGTTCGGCTGCGATGGTAGCGTATTCGCTTGAAACCACATCGATCCCCGCGTCAGCACCAGCAGTCGCATCGAGCAGAATGTCTCCATTCGAAAGGTCGATCAATTGGTACCGGGCGCGCAATATCCGGCGCTCGCGGCTGATCGTGTCATCGTTCAAAACACCGAGAGCTTCGAGCGCATCATCCAACCGCACATCAAGCCGATAGCGAGGCGCGGTCGCGCCAGCGATACCCAGCCGATCTTCCAGTGCCCCACGCAAGAGCCAGCCCCCACGACCGGGAATCGCAGGCACTTCGACGCTGCCCAGGCCTTGCGCCACAGCCGCATTGCCTGAGCCACCATACATCGGCTGCAAACCACAGGCGGAGAGCGGCACCAGCGCAAGACAGGCGAGCCATGCGCGCATCACGTTACAATATTGACCAGTCGATCAGGCACGACGATCACCTTGCGAATGTCTGCTCCATCGATCGAACGCTGGACCTTCTCGCTCGCCAAAGCAAGCGCTTCGAGATCTTCTTTTGACGCACCCTTGGGGGCGGTGATGGTATCCCGCAGCTTGCCCTTGTGCTGGATTGCGATGGTAACCTCATCTTCAACCAGCATGGCCGGATCAAACTCAGGCCAGGCCGCTTCCGCAACCAAGCCTTCGCGCCCCCAACTCGACCAGGCCTCTTCCGCCAGGTGCGGCATCATCGGGCTGACCAATTGCAGGATCGTCTCGATTGCGAAGTTACGGCTTGCGCTTGGCTGCGCCTTTTCAGCCGCGCCCGCCAATTCGTAGAGCCGCGCAACCGCCTTGTTGAAACCGAGCGCTTCGATATCGTCAGAAACAGCCGCAATCGTCTGATGCGCCCTGCGGGCCAAGGCCTTGTCTTCGCCCTGCGCATTGGGATCGAAGCTTGCGAACAGGCGCCAAAGCCGTTGGACGAACCGCGCGCAGCCCTCGATGCCCGCTTCTGACCATGGCAAGTCACGCTCGGGCGGACTGTCAGACAGCATGAACCAGCGCACCGCGTCCGCGCCGTATTGGTCGATGATATTGTCCGGATCGACGACATTCTTCTTCGACTTGGACATCTTGATGACGCGACCAGCGCTTACCGGAGCGCCGTCTTCGATCGTCACCCAGTCTGCACCGTCCTTGCGCACTTCCGCCGGACTGAGCCAGCTGCCATCGCCCAGCTGATAGGTTTCGTGCGTGACCATGCCTTGAGTGAACAGCGCCGCAAACGGCTCTTTGACCTTGAGCTGACCGATATGAGCCAGTGCCCTGGTCCAGAACCGCGCGTAGAGCAAATGCAGGATCGCGTGCTCAATGCCGCCGATATAGTGCTCGACGGGCATCCATTTAGCCACTTCTTCGGGATCAAACGGGGCATTGTCCGGTTGCGAGGCAAAGCGCAGGAAATACCAGCTCGAATTGACGAATGTATCCAGCGTGTCGGTCTCGCGCAGAGCCGGCTTGCCGCTGATCGGGCAAGTGGTGTGCTTCCACGTTGGGTGCCGCTCGAGCGGATTGCCGGGAGTATCGAAATCGATATCCTCGGGCAGTGTGACCGGCAGCTGATCCTTGGGGACCGGAACCGGACCATGGTCCGGGCTGTGAATGATCGGGATTGGCGTACCCCAATAACGCTGGCGCGAAATTCCCCAATCACGCAGGCGCCAGACGGTCGTGCCCTCGCCCCAACCGCCATCTTCGGCGCGCTTGATAACCTCGGCCTTGGCGTCTTCGACGCTCATTCCGTCAAGAAAGTCAGAATTCACGACAACACCGTCACCGGGTTCAGCCTCGCCGCCCATCGGAGCGTCTGCACCGGCGAGATCGCTCGCCACAACGCGCGCAATCGGCAACTCATATTTGGTCGCAAATTCAAAGTCGCGCTGGTCATGACCGGGCACGCCCATCACCGCACCGGTTCCGTAATCCATCAGCACGAAATTAGCGATGAACACCGGCAATGGCGCGCCGGTGAACGGATGCCTTGCGGTGATACCGGTATCAAAGCCGAGCTTCTCGGCTGTCTCCAACTCGGCTGCGGTCGTTCCACCAAGCTTGCATTGCTCGATGAATTGGGACGCATCAGCGCTTGTCTCACCCATACGGTGCGCGATCGGGTGATCCGCCGCTATTGCACAAAAGCTCGCACCAAAGATGGTGTCCGGGCGGGTCGTATAGACCGGTAGTTGCTCGCCATTGGACAGCTCGAAGGAAAACTCCAGACCCGAGCTTTTGCCGATCCAATTGTCCTGCATAAGGCGGACCTTGTCGGGCCAGTCCTTCAGATCGTCCAAGCCAGCCAACAGGTCCTCAGCGAAATCGGTGATCTTGAAAAACCACTGATCCAACTTGCGTTTTTCGACTTCGGCACCGGATCGCCAGCCCTTGCCATCAATCACTTGCTCATTGGCCAAGACGGTCATGTCGACCGGATCCCAATTGACCTCGCTTTGGCGGCGATAAACCAGGCCGGCCTCGTAAAGATCGATGAACAAGGCCTGTTCTTGCCCGTAGTAATCGGGCTCGCAAGTTGACAGCTCGCGGCTCCAATCGAGCGCAAAGCCAATCCGCTTGAGCTGAGCTTTCATCGTCTCGATGTTCTGACGGGTCCAAGCGCCCGGATGGACGCCCTTCTCCATCGCGGCGTTCTCTGCCGGCATGCCGAACGAATCCCAGCCCATGGGATGCAGCACTTCGAACCCGCGCATGCGCTTATAGCGCGCCAATACGTCGCCCATCGTGTAATTGCGGACATGCCCCATGTGGATGCGCCCGCTGGGATAGGGGAACATCTCGAGGATATAGCTCTTGGGCTTGGCGCTGTTGCTATCGGCTGCGAAGGTCTCTGCAGCGTCCCACGCAGCTTGCCAGCGCCCGTCGGCTGTGGACGGATCGAAACGCGAATCGCTCATGCAGACCCCGCTAGGGAAAATTGACTCAGCTTGCTACCGCTTGGCGCCGCAGATCGCGCGCCTTGGTAAGAATGATGTCTTCCAGCTTCTGGACGGTGGCAGCCTGGACCGGTGCCTCGACCCAATTGCCACCTTGCGACACCTGTCGACTTGCAGCGACACGCAACGCATCGGCACGCAAATCAAGGTCCAAGATCGTCACCGTCACTTTGACCCGCTCGTCCGGGTTACTCGGGTTGGCGTACCAGTCCGTCACGATCACGCCACCGGCGCTATCGGCCTGAAGTAGCGGAGCGAAGCTGACCGTCTCGAGCGCAGCGCGCCATAGGTATGAGTTGACCCCGATCGTATTGACCTGTGCAGCGGCCATATCAGCTTGAGGACGGTCATTGCCTCCACAGGCAGCCAAGCTCGCCAACAAGACCGCAGCAAGACCAAAACGGGCAGACCGATTTGCATTTGGCATTACGTTCAGCACAACAACATTTCCTCAATTCCTATTGCTAACGCTCTATAAGCCAAGTTCTCACTCGGCAAGCGGTGTAGCGTTGGTTTTGGTCTGCTTTTGACCGAATAATCGTGAGACCTAGGCAGGTGGTCCGCTTTATGGCGGCTGAACCGAAAGCATAATTGTGTGCCGATAGCCACAGTGATCGAGTTCCTGATCGAGCCCCGGATGAAACCATTGCACTGATCGATATCTTAAGCCTATTCTCTGGCCTGTTGATTTCCTTAGTTGGATTTCGCTCAGCCTTGGTTCAGCTTGAGTTTGCTCAAGGCGATGGAGCAATAGGGAGGAAAACAGTGTCGCGGCAGGAAGGCCAAATGAAAGCAAAGGGGCGCAAGGCGCTTCCGTTTGCTGTGGCTGCTTCCACTTTGGCTCTGTGTATTCCTTCGACCGGCCTCGCTGTGGTCAGCTTTGTTGATCAAAGCATCCAAGGCGAATTGTCTGGCCTTGAAATTTTCACTCCCGCTTCAGTTGATCCAAGTTTGGCGGCGCGTGCAGCTGATGCCGCCCGTGAAAAGGGCATTCGGTTTACCCCTGCAGGCGCTCCGTCTGCCAGTCGCGAGCGGACCGTCACTGTTGCGGTTCGGGTTGGCGCCGAAGTCGCCGAAGCGATTTCGGTACGCTCGGCAATTGAAGCCGCCCCTGGCGCGCGCTCCAGCCTAGACTCATTGCAACCCAGTCGCTTCAATCTTGGCGCGGCGCGCGGGTATCAGAGTTTTGCACGGTCGGTCGAATTGCCCAACACCGTTCGCAATATCTCAATGCCGGATCTTTCGACTTTTGAGCCTGCACAAGCCATTGCTGCGGACGAACCCAGTCGGCTTCAGCCCCGGATTGCACTGGAAGGCGAAGAAATTGCTGGTCGGTCACGCAACACGCTCGACGCGCTCAGCGCCCAGACGGTTGATCTTGGTGGCTCATACAGCCTGACCCGAAACCTTGATGTTACTGCGGGTGTTCGGATTTCGCAGGAACGCGATCGCTTGGCGCCTCTGACCGATTCGGCACAGGACAGCCAAGCCGTCTATGTGGGGACGCAATTCCGCTTCTGATCCGTCAGAACTCTAGTGAATTCGTATGATATGGCCCCGCTTCGGCGGGGTTTTGCTTGTCTGACGTTACGGCACAGCTAGGCTCCAGCCGTTTCAGACAGCAATGGAGTCAAGCGATGTCACGCGTAGCAATCGTCACCGGAGGGACCCGCGGAATAGGTCGCGCCATCTGCGAACACTTGCAAAGTGGTGGCTTTACAGTCGTCGCTAACTACGCAGGCAATGACGCTGCCGCTGAGCAGCTCAAAGCCGAAGCTGGGATTGCATCTTACAAATGGGATGTCGGCGATCACCAGGCCTGCATCGATGGTTGCGCGCAAGTCGCGGACGAGATCGGGCCGGTTGATGTCGTCGTCAACAATGCCGGGATCACTCGCGATGGCACGCTTCATAAGATGAGCTTCGACGACTGGAACGAGGTGATGCGGATCAATCTGGGCGGTTGTTTCAACATGGCGAAGGCCTGCTTCCCCGGAATGCGCGAACGCAACTGGGGGAGGATCGTGAACATTGGGTCGATCAATGGCCAGGCAGGGCAGTATGGCCAAGTCAATTACGCAGCAGCAAAGTCGGGGATCCACGGCTTCACCAAAGCATTGGCGCAGGAAGGCGCGAAGTTCGGTGTGACCTGCAACGCGATTGCCCCAGGCTACATCGACACCGATATGGTCGCGGCCGTGCCGGAGCCAGTGCTTGAAAAGATCGTTGCAAAAATACCGGTCGGCCGCCTCGGTCAAGCCGAAGAGATTGCTCGCGGTGTCGGCTTTCTATGCTCCGAAGAAGCGGGCTTCGTGACCGGCTCCACGATGAGCATCAACGGCGGCCAGCATATGTACTGATCGCAGCCCGGGCGGGGACGCGATCCCATATTCCCTTTCTTTGGAATTCCTTAAGTATGTCCGGTTAGTCTTCGTTAGCTCTAAATTTGGGGCCAAGCAGAGAGTAGCTATGGAAAGCTCAGGGCCAGAGAACACAGGTTCGACACCAGGCAATCAGCGCGCGGATGAACGCGCGTCTTTGATGCTTCGCAGCGCAAAGGTGGTTTGCCAGACGGGCGAGTACATCGCGATCATTCGCGATGTCTCAGCATCCGGCGTAGGCCTCAGCTTCTTGCACAAGGCTCCGCCCGAGCCACGCATCATTCTGGAACTGTCGAATGGCGAAACCTACCCAATTGAGCGGGTTTGGCTCGGCAAAAGCCGCGCAGGCTATCGCTTTCCTGATGCAATTGATCTGGACGAGTTCATCCACGAAGAGAGCCCGTTCGAATCGCGCCAGGTCCGCGTGCGGATCAATACCGAAGCCGAAGTGCTTTACGGAAAGCACAGGCGTGCAGTGCAATTGCGCGACCTCTCATGCGACGGTGCCAGTTTCGAAACCAAAGACCAGATCACTCAGGCGCATCTCGATGGTTTCTTCGTTGGCGGGATTGCCCGGCGCAAGGCCGAGATCAAATGGACCAACGATATTGTCTATGGGATCAAGTTTCGTCAGCCGCTCACCATCGACGAACTGGCGGACGCGGCGTTGAAGCTGCAGCCCTATTGCGAGCGTGAGACGAAAAGCCGTTCTAGCGCCTATTCGGTGATCCGCGCCGCATAAAGGTTGTAAGCCCAACAGGCTTGGCAGCATTCCATCGCGGCGATAGCTTGGAGCGATGGCGGTCCCCTATCACCCTCCGGTCAAACGATCGATCGAGATTGCTGGGCACAACACCTCCGTGAGTCTAGAACCGATCTTTTGGGAGATGCTCCGCGATGCAGCCAAGCGAGAGGGCATTCCGCTCAATCGCCTGATCGCGCGCATCGACGCAGACCGAATACAGTCAGACACCCCACCAGGACTGGCGGGAGCCCTTCGCATTTGGCTGGTCAGTCAAATCTAGTCGTCAACCCGCTCAATATCAGCGCCGACCAGCTGGAGCTTCTCTTCGAGCCGCTCATAACCGCGATCGAGGTGGTAGATTCGCCGGACTTGGGTCTCGCCTTCGGCGGCAAGGGCCGCGATCACCAGGCTCATCGAGGCCCGAAGGTCGGTGGCCATGACTTCAGCACCCGTCAGGGTTTCGACCCCTTTGACGATCGCGGTGCGGCCTTCGGTTGCGATATCAGCGCCCATTCTTGAAAGCTCAGGGACGTGCATGAAGCGATTCTCGAAAATCGTTTCCTTGAGTACGCTCGCACCGTCGGCTTTGCACAGCAGGCTCATCAATTGCGCCTGCATGTCTGTCGCCAGTCCTGGGTAGGGTGCGGTGGTCAAATCGACTGGCTTGAGTACGCCATTGGCAGTGACTTGAATGCCCTTGGCATCCTCGACCACTTCGACCCCGATCGATCGCAGCGCGTGGAGCGTAGCCTGCATCTCATCGGCCTTTGCACCCTCAAGGCGGACATCGCCCCCGGTGATTGCAGCGGCGCAGGCGTATGACCCCGCTTCAATTCGGTCTGCCATCACCCGGTAGGTCGCTCCGTGCAGACGTTTGACGCCGTGAATTGTGAGCTCCGAGGTGCCGACCCCCTCTATCTCCGCCCCCATAGCCAGGAGCAATTGGCAGAGGTCCACGATTTCGGGCTCGCGCGCAGCATTGAGCAAACGACTGGTGCCCTTCGCCAAAACCGCTGCCATCAAGGCGTTCTCTGTTGCACCGACCGAGACGACGGGAAAGTCAAAGTCACCCCCGGGCAGGCCACCTTCTGGTGCGATAGCTTTGACATACCCCTGCGCCAGCTCAATCTCGGCACCAAAGGCTTCCAGAGCCTTGAGGTGAAGATCGATCGGACGATTCCCAATCGCGCACCCGCCCGGCATAGAGACGGTTGCTTCGCCCATCCGCGCGAGCATTGGACCGAGCACCAGGATCGAGGCGCGCATTTTGCGGACGAGGTCATAGGGCGCGACGGTTGAAGTGATCCGGGTCGCTTCAAGGGTCATGACCCGCCCGAAATCTTCCGGCCGACTGCCCTGAATGGCGGTGGTAACGCCGAATTGGTTCATCAGGTGCTGAAAACCGTCAATGTCAGCCAAGCGCGGCAGATTACGCAAGGTCAGCGGCTCTTCGGTCAAGAGCGCACAGGGTATCAAGGTCAGCGCTGCGTTCTTTGCGCCGGAAATAGGAATTGTACCGGAAAGGCGATTGCCGCCGCGAATTATCAATTTGTCCATTTGACTGCCTTACCGATTTTGGTCCCGCCCGCAAACGCTCAGACCAAGGTCATACGCATGCAATGCAAGCAGAGCAGTTGACGCCGCATGACCGAAGCAATTAGGCCCCATTCATGACCAGTCTCAAACCCATCAAGAAAGCCGTTTTCCCGGTAGCGGGTCTCGGCACACGCTTTCTCCCCGCCACCAAGGCTATTCCCAAGGAATTGCTACCGATCGTCGATCGGCCACTGATCCAATACGCGGTCGACGAGGCGCGGGAAGCCGGCATCGAACAGATGATTTTCGTTACGGGTCGCGGCAAGACCGCCATCGTCGAGCATTTCGATGTTGCCTATGAGCTTGAAACAACCATGGGTGAGCGCGGCAAGGACATGAGCGTGCTCAATCCAACCCGGGCCACGCCTGGCGATATCATCACAGTCCGTCAGCAAGTCCCGATGGGCTTGGGACATGCCATTTGGTGTGCTCGCGCGATCGTGGGAGACGAGCCCTTCGCAATCTTTCTCCCGGACGAGCTGATGGTTGGAAAAGCTGGCGGAACCGGCTGCATGAAGCAGATGGTCGATGCCTATCACGAGGTGGGCGGTAATCTGATCAGTGTGTTGGAGGTGCCGATGGAAGAGGTTTCGTCCTATGGCGTGATCGCGCCAGGCGCAGCCAATGGGCCCCTGACCGAGGTGACTGGCTTGGTCGAAAAACCCCCTGTGGCGGAAGCACCTTCAAACAAGATCGTTTCAGGACGCTATATTCTGCAGCCCGAAGTCATGCGGACGCTCGAAAATCAAGAGAAGGGCGCGGGCGGCGAAATTCAACTGACCGACGCAATGGCCAAGATGATCGGTGATCAACCGTTCCACGCGGTGACTTTCGACGGCAATCGCTATGATTGTGGCAGCAAGCTTGGCTTTGTCGAAGCGACTTTGGCGCTGGCGCTCGAGCGCGACGATATGGGGCCCGACGTCCGGGCTATGGCTCAACGCCTGCTTGGATAAAGCTACACTCGTGTCGAGCTTGGGGCTGCAAATGAACAATAGAACACTGCGTCACTCAATAATTGTGATGCCTTTGACGGTGCTGGCGTGCTTGGGAAGCGCGGTCGCGGCACAAGACCAAGGCGATTGGACCCCGTCCGATTATGCCAGTCTTGAGAAAACCGCCCTGGGTTCGTCAGACGAATCTAATCAGCCAATTGCAGCCATCACAATCAACCCGGCCAGTTTCGAGGACAAGGTCTCGACGGGATATGCTTCCTTTGTAACTCTGGTCCGTGCCCCCTTGGGCATCACCGAGATGCCCAGAGGTATCAAAGAGATCTTCGTGCGCAATGAGTATTTCCGCGATCAGATATCAACAGCCGACGGTGGTCACACCTATCGCTCTGTCCAGCAAAGCTGGATCGTTGACTGCGATGGCGGGCAGCTTGCCCTGAATGGCTTCACCCGTTTCGAACGAAATGAGACAGAAGGGTCCGCGGTCTACTTCGAGCAAGGCACCACCGAGTTTGCGAAACTCAATATGAAAGATGCTGTCTCGGGACGTTCGAGCCAGTATCTGGTCCGCGCTGCCTGCGAAGCAGAGTTCATCTATTCTCCAGAGGCGGAGAGCTAATTTCGAAACGGAAGGTCCCGGCGCGCAGTCAGGCCCCGGAGTCGTCGCCGCTCAAATGCAATGCGAGCCTATATCCCGGCTAAACCTCTAGTCTTGGCCGCCATGCCAGAACCCCAATCACGCGGGAGTTATTCGAAGCGGCAACGACTTCAGACCCCCGACAAAGGTGCTGGTGGCGCGCTGAGGCTCGCCCGCCAGCTCGACTGCTTCAACACGATCCAGCAGAACTTCAAACAGGATCTTCATCTCTAGCCTCGCGAGATGCAAGCCAAGGCATTGGTGCGCGCCTGCCCCAAAGGCCAAATGGCGGTTTGGCGAACGGGCCGCGTCAAACCGCCGCGGGTCATCAAACTGGGCTGGATCGTGATTGGCAGCGACATAATTGATCATCAGCCAATCGCCCTTTTTTATTTGCTGGCCGCCTATTTCAACATCCTCGGCAGCGGTGCGCATGAAGTGCTGCACCGGGGAGGTCCAGCGAATGGCTTCCTCAACGATTCCCGGCAGTAGCGAGCGATCCGACTTTACTCGGGCAAATTGCTCTGGATCTTGCGCCAGCGCCAGCATCGCTCCGGCGGTTGACGCGGAGGTCGTGTCATGGCCCGCGCTGGCTGTGATGATGTAATAGCCTGCCATGTCGCGATCAGGCAGAGGCTTGCCGTCGACCGTCGCGTTGGCAATCACACTCGCGACATCGTCGGTTGGATTGGCGCGGCGATCAGCCGCCAATTTGGCAAAATAGTCTTCGAAAGTCTTGACGGCCCCAGCAACCAACTGAACGACCTGCTCGGGCGTCATTTGGTCCATCCCGCTCCCGGACAAATCCTTGTCCTGCCCGCCAAACAGCTGCTGCGTCAGCATCAGCATCCGAGGCTCATCCTCTTCCGGCACACCCAGGATCTGCATCACAACGTGCAGTGGATAGGGTCCGGAGACGGTCTTTACGAAATCTATCTCGGGCCCTGCATCCAACATCTTGTCGACCGCGCGCTGGGCAATTCCGCGGATTTCCCCCTCAATCTTGGCCAGATTGCGTGGCATGAACCAATCCTGGGTCAGCCGGCGATATTTGGGGTGGATCGGAGCATCGAACACCACCAGCGAATCCACCAACATGTTGGAGCCTGTGGCCGCGCGGCTGAACTCAATCGCCTGTTTGAAGCTGAACACAACCGGGCGCGGGTTGTTGAGGAAGGTCTTGTTGTCCTTCGAGATTCGCATGACATCGTCATATCGCGTGATCAGCCAGAAAGGATCGAACAGCCCTTCATCGTCAGGCTTAACCAAGGCGACCGGGGTTTCCTGGCGAAGCCGATCGAAAGTTTCGAGCAGCGGATCCCAGCTTGCATAGGAATGTGGATCGATCACCTGCTTGGCAATATCGGTCGGAAGGATCGCGGGATCGCTGGCCATTATGCTTCTGCCTTGGCGGCGTATTCGTCGCGCAGCTCGCGCTTGTAGAGCTTGCCATTGGCTTCGCGCGGCAGGTCGGGCCGGAAGTCGAACAGCTTGGGCATCTTGATGCGCGCCAGATTGGGGGCCAGGAATTCGCGCAATTCGTCTTCTAGCGCTTCACCCGCCGCGGCCATGTCACGCGGCTGCACCACCGCCACGACCTTCTCTCCCAGGTCAGGATCGGGCGCGCCGATCACCGCTGCGTCCATCACCTTGTCATGCGTGACCAGCAGATTCTCAATCTCCTGCGGGTAGATATTCACCCCGCCTGAGATGATCATATGGCTCTTGCGATCAGTCAGATAGAGGAAGCCCTCGTCATCGAGATGGCCAATGTCGCCCAGGGTCATCCAGCCCTTGGGATGCATCGCCTCTTTCGTCTTCGCAGGGTCGTTGTGATAGGTCGGCAATATCTCATTTTCGAAGAACAACAGGCCATCTTCGCCCGCCGGGAGCTCTTCACCATCGGGGCCGCAGACGTGGATTGTGCCCCAGATCGCTCGGCCGACGCTGCCTGGGTGGGTCAGCCAGTCGGGCGCGTGGATCATGGTCATCCCGATCGATTCCGATCCAGCATAATATTCGTTCACGATCGGGCCCCACCATTCGATCATCTCATGCTTGATCGGCACCGGGCATGGCGCAGCGGCGTGAAGCGCGCGTTTGTGGCTGGAGAGATCGTATTTGGAACGGATCGCCGGATCGAGCTTGAGGAAGCGCACGAAATGGGTCGGTACCCATTGGCTGTCAGTTACCTTGTATTTCTCGATCGCGGCGAGCGCGCCTTCGGGATCGAACTTCTCCAGCACGACAAGGGTGCCGCCAAGCCGCTGAGCCGCTGAACACCACGCCAGTGGCGCCGCGTGATAGAGTGGTGCCGGTGAAAGATAGACCATGGTTCCATCGGTCGGCATCCCCGCGCCCATCGTGGCAAGCCCGAGAAACGGAATCATCGCCTGCGGATCGGGATCCTCGGGCGGAGCCGGCCGAATACCCTTGGGGCGGCCGGTGGTGCCAGAGCTGTAAAGCATGGTCGCACCAGCGCGTTGATCTGCAATTGGCTCGACCGATTGAGCGGCGAGGGCCGCTTCGAAATCCTCGGCATCACCACTGCCGACCACCAGAATGTCGAGATCCGGGCACTCGCTCCGGATATCACCCATCACATCGTCAAACACCCGTGAGGTGATCAGCAGCTTCGCCCCGCTGTCCTTGAGGATGTAAGAAATCTCTGGAGCCGTAAGTCGGGTCGAAATGGGTACAAGCAGGGTGCCAGCGCGCTGCGAGCCCCACACCAAAGTGAAATAATGGTGCGTGTTCTCAAGCAGAACTGCAAAGGCGTCGTCCGGGGCAAAACCCCGCGCTCGCAACAATTGGGCAAAGCGATTGGCCGCTTGGTCCATTTCGCCATAGGTTACGGTGTGCCCGCTTCCTGCCATGATTATTGCCGGATGATCGGGGCGGGCTTGCGCGTGCGCAATCGGGTGCATGCTGCAGTCTCTCTCCATTTAGGCCGCTGAGCTGCAGCCATTCTCTCTCGCGAAAAAGCCTAGCCAATGAGACGGGGCTCGCAAGCGAATTCGAAGAGACTTTCGAACAAAACCGACCGGGGCAACAAAAAAGGCGGCGGGAAAACCCGCCGCCCATATCCGGACACCCTCTCCAATGTCCGACCCGCTTCCAGGCGGGGATTTCTTAGCGTCTTACTGTCCGCCGCGACCGTCCTGTGCAGGAAGGCTGGCGAAGTTACGCTGAACTTCGGTTTCCACCATATAGGGAATCGGGTTGACTGCAACCCCATCGATCCGGACTTCATAATGCAGGTGAGGTCCAGTCGAACGGCCAGTCGACCCAACATAGCCAATCACATCACCCTTTTTGATCCGCTCCCCATCGGCAACCGCCAGTTTCGAAAGGTGAGCGTAACGAGTCTCGAGATCCGCTCCGTGATCGATACTGATGTAGAGTCCGTAACTTGAAAACCAGTTGGCGCGGGTCACGACACCATCTGCAGTGGCATAGACCGGAGTTCCGGTAGGCGCCGCGAGATCAATGCCATTGTGCTTCTTGCGCTTCCGCAGAACCGGATGGTTGCGCATACCATAGCCACTGCTCATCCGGGCGCCGTCAACCGGCATCAAAGACGGGATCGAAACAATCGGCTGCTCAACAGGGGCACCAGGCCCTTCCTCATCGAGCGCTCGCCAGCTTGCAAACAGCTGACTGAAGCCTTTGTCGCTGTCTGCCAAACGGTCTTCTTCAGCCTCTCGGAGAGGCTGGGTGATGTCGACGGCTGCGGTAGAAGAGGTGTTGGCTGCTGCAGGAGACGCGGCGGTCAACGCTGCTGCAAATCCTGAAAACACTAAGGCCTTGGCAAGCTTTCGCTGCTGACTCAACATTCGTACACGGCCCTTTATGTCGACGCTGAAAGCGCCATTAACTTTGTGTGTCGTTAGTTATCGGGCGGATTCGTTAATGCGCAATGCTTTCATAAAAGTCCCGCGATAAACCGGCTGCAAGACGCGCCGAATCGTTGAACGGAGGCTTAACAGCGCCTCTGAAGTAGGTTCGGACGAGGCTTTTCCACTCGGATTCTGGCGATTTTCCGCCCTTTTGCGTGATTCTAACAAAGTGCTTTGTGCCGAACGCGACATGTCGAATTTCGTCGTCAAGGATTCGCGAAAGTATCTTCGCGCCGTTTTCATCGCCCTGCGCTCGTACACGTTCCAACGTGCTCGGTGTGACGTCGAGCCCGCGCGCTTCGAGGACCATTGGCACGATTGCCAGCCGCGCGGAAACATCATGCTTGGTCGCATCCGCTGCTTGCCACAGCCCGCCATGGGCGGGCAGCGCCCCATAGAAACTCCCCAGAGTCTCCAGCTTGCGAGCGAGCAATGCGAAATGCATCGCCTCATCAGCCGCAACCGAGAGAAAGTCGGAGACAAACTCGTCGCCCATCTGCGCCCCGAACCGCCCGGCCATATCGAGCGCCAGATCGATCGCAACGAATTCGATATGCGCGAGGCTGTGCCACAAAGCGATCCGCGCACGCTCAGACCCTCCCTTGCCGCGTTTGGGCATCTTGTTGGGCGCCAACAATTCCGGTCGCTCTGGCCAGCCAGGTTGATCCGGCATTGCACAGTCAAAGAGTGAGGCAAGACGGCCCTGACGCCAGTCGCGCGCCACTTGCCTCGTAGCGAAGCATTTTGCACGAGGCTCCGCTGTCAGCAGAGCGGTGCGGATGGCGTGAGCGACCGATGTCACGGGATCAGAGCGCCTGCGCTGCGGCGAGCACCTCTTCAGCGTGCCCTTTGACCTTAACCTTCGGCCAGATCTGCGCGATCGTGCCGTCGGCCGCGACCAAATAGGTGCTGCGGACCATTCCCATGTAGGTCTTGCCGTACATCTTCTTCTCTGCCCACACCCCGAGCGCATCCGACAAACCACCCTCTTCCGCATCTGTCGCCAGAGGAGTGGTCAAATCGTGCTTGGCGATAAAGTTCTGATGCTTCTTCGCGCTGTCCTTGCTGACACCAAGCAATTCCACGCCTGCGCCATCGAAATCGGGCTTAAGGGCGGTGAAGTCCTTCGCTTCGGTCGTACACCCGGGCGTGTTGTCCTTCGGGTAAAAGAAGATCACCAGCTTCTTACCGGCAAAGTCAGATACCTTGACCGTGCCGCCTTCAGGCGTACCCATTTCGATATCAGGCATGGCATCGCCCACACCAGCAAAATCACTCATCAATCCAACTCCAATTGCGCCTGCAGAATCGCGTCCCAGGCCTTGGCAACCTCTTTCCGCGCCACATCAAGCCCGCGCAAGAGATCATTGTAACTTTCGACCTGACAGGCCGCTGCAAGCGAACGCGCAGCCGCCTGCGGTGGTTCCACGCCGTCTGGCGCTAGCAAGCGGCCGGCGACAAGCAAGCGGGTCATAAGGTCATAGGCCGGGATCAGCTCGGACGGGATCGAGCCGGCATTGACGAGCTGCGGCAGCGCCTCAGCAAAATCGGGAGTGAGCCCGAAGCCATCGCGCAATTGCAGGAAGTGGATCAGGAACTCGTAGTCGATCAATCCGCCCCGCAGCAGCTTAATGTCGAGCGCACCGCGAGCGCGCTTGTGCTGCGCCATCTCGTTGCGCATCGACAGCACGCGCTCGCGCAGAGCCGAGGAATCGCGCTCTTTGGTCAGCACCGAGCGAATGATCGCGTCGAGCTGCTCCCGAGCCTTGGGCGATCCAATCAGGACCCGGGCCCGCGCCAGAGCCATATGCTCCCAGGTCCAAGCCGCTTCGCGCTGATATTTGGCGAAGGCCTCAAGCGAAACCGCCAACGGCCCTTGATTGCCTTGCGGGCGAAGCCTCGTATCGACTTCGTAAAGCGCGCCTTGGGCGGTGGGGACCGACAGGGCCGCACTCACGCGGGTGGCGAGGCGATTGAAGTAGAGCGTGGTGCTGAGCGGGCGATCACCGTCGGACTCTGCCCCAAGATTACCCGTAAACAGATAGATGATGTCGAGATCGGAGGCATGTGAAAGCGCCCCTCCGCCCAAGCGACCCAAGCCAAGCACGATCAGCTCTCCGCCGGGAATATGCCCGTGCAGTCTGGCGAATTCCTTTGCGGCCGCTTCACTGGCAATCGACAAAGCGGCTTCGGCGGTTCGGCACAGCCCAATCGCAATATCCAGCGGATCATTGATCGCATCGATCAATTGAACCCCGAGCGCGAAACGGGTCTCGCCCGTAACCACCCGGATGCAATCCAGCTGAGCTTCATAATCGTCACGCGCTGCATTGCTGCGCATCCGCGCAACAATCTCCTCAACTGACCCCGGCAGCTGAAGCGCTGACTTGTCGATTAGCGCATCGAGCAATTCCGGTCTGCGGCCCAGCTCATCGGCCAAGGGAGGAGCGACTGACAACGCCGAGATCAGCCGGTTCAGCAGACCGGGACGAGCTTGCAGCAAGTGGAACAGATTGATCGCAGAAGAGGCCTTTTCGAGCAGCTTCTCCCACCGGATGATGGCCCGGTCGGGATCATCGGCCTCAACCAATGCGCTCGCCAGCACCGGCATAATCGCGTCAAACGCAGCAAGCGCCTGCGGTGTCCTGAGTGATTGGTAGCGTCCATCGCGCCAGGCCTCGATCCGATTGGCAATCGCTTCGCGCTGCGCTTCATCGACCTCAGCAATTCGCTCAATTACTGGCGTGGACGGTGGCGGCGCAGGCGCCACGCTGGGCTGCTCACCGATCAGTCTGTCGTAATGCTGGCCAACGGCCTCGGTCAGCTCACGCAACTCCTCGACCAGCTCATCCCCATTGTTGAGACCATCGAGCCGCGCAACCGAGTCCAAAGCGGCGCCTTCAGGAAGAGTGTGAGTCTGCCGATCATGGACCATTTGCAGCCGATGCTCGATCGTTCGGAGCCGCCGATAGGCCGAGCCAAGCGTGTCCGCGACTTCGCGCTCAATGCGTTCCGCATCGGCCAAGGCATAGAGCGCATCGCAAGTACCGCGGAGCCGCAGGCTTGGGTCACGCCCACCGTGAATCAATTGGTGGGTCTGGGCAAAGAACTCGACCTCACGGATCCCACCCCGCCCACGCTTGACATCAAAGCCGGGGCCGGGGTCTGACCTTCCATCATAGTTCAGCCGGATCTGCGCAGTCAGGCGGCGAACCTCTTCAACCGCGCCGAAGTCGAGGTTGGAGCGCCAGACGAAGGGCTTGATCGCGTCAAGAAACCGCTCACCAGCTGCGATGTCACCGGCGGCGGCGCGCGCCCGAATGAAGGCAGCCCGCTCCCATGCCAGCGCGGAACTCTCATAATGCGCTTGTGCGGATGCAATTGAGAGAGCGGGAGGAGAGACCTCACTGGCAGGCCGCAGCCGCAGATCGACCCGAAACACAAAGCCGTCAGCCGTGTTCTCGCTCAGCAGTTTGACGATATGGCGGACATAGCGCGCGGCGGCCTCACCTGGCTCATCCTGCGGGCGGTGCGGCAAGGTCTCAGGATCGAACAGCAGGATCGGATCGATGTCAGAGGAATAATTGAGTTCGCTCGCGCCCTGTTTGCCCAGTGCCAGGGCTATGAGCCCTTGCGAGGGCGCGCCTTCGACCCGGTGATTGATGGCGTCGGCAATCGCGCGGTCAAGCGAGTGGTCAGCGCATTGCGACAGGCTGCCGACGACGTCTTCGAATGATAGCGCTCCTGCCAAATCGCCAATCGCCAGTGCCGTCGAGAGCGCGGCACGTTCTTTGCGGAGCACGGCGCCCAGCTCATCTTGCCCGGCTCCGGCGGTGGAAACGTGCTCCAGCGCCGCGTCCCAATGGCCAGCTGCCAGGCTGGACGCGAGTTCGGGCAGGCGATCGAGCGAGCGCGCAAGGAACGGCGCCTCGGCCCGCGCGCGGTCCAATGCTCCTTGCCAATCAATCGCTGGATCTGATGCCATAGCTCCCTCTTGACCGGGCTCGCGGCTCCTCGCAAGACGTCTCGCACATCCAATGGAGAGGAACTGGATCTATGTTCACCCGTGCCCTTCGCCTTACCGGCCTTGTCGCTGGCGCGCTTTCACTGGCAGCTTGCGATAGTTTTGGGACCAGCGATACGGGCGATGTCGGTCTCGACGTCCCTACTGTCGAAGCGGGTGACATCAACCAAGACACTTTGGTCAACATCACTCGCGAAATGTCGGGCGATGACTTCGAAGGCCGGATGCCCGGAACGCCAGGCGGCCAAAAGACTGTCGCTTATTTGATCGAAAAGTTCGAAGCCGCAGGGCTTCAGCCGGGCAATGGCGACAGCTGGGTCCAGGATGTTCCTTTGTTGGAGATTGGCGGAAGCAACTTTGCGCCTTTGACAATCACAAACGGCGAGACCGATCTGGTCTATGACTTTGGGTCTGAGTGGGTTGGGGTAACCTATCGCGAAGAGGCTCGCACTCAGCTTGCTAACAGCGAGATGGTGTTCGTAGGCTATGGCATCAACGCGCCGGAGCGCGGGTGGAACGACTACGAAGGTGTCGACGTCACCGGCAAGACGGTGGTCATGCTGGTCAATGATCCCGATTGGCAAAGCGCGGAGCTCGAAGGTACGTTCAATGGACGTGCGATGACCTACTACGGGCGGTGGACTTACAAGTTCGAAGAAGCTGGCCGCCAAGGTGCGGCGGCTGCCCTGATCATCCATGATACCGAGCCCGCCAGCTATGGCTGGAATGTGGTGGAAAGCTCTTGGTCTGGTTCGCAATCCTATGCCTCGCGCGGAGACAATGCTCCGCCAATGACGCAAATGAATGGCTGGATCCAAAAGGAGGTTGCGCGCGAGCTTCTGTCGGCTGCCGGGCAAGAATTGGAAGCGCTGACCCAAGCGGCCAAGAGTGCAGATTTCCAAGCTGTTGAGCTGGGATTCACAGCCTCAACCAGTTTCGAAAACACCTTCCGCAGCTTCACCTCGCAGAATGTCATCGGAATCCTGCCTGGCTCCGAAGCCCCCGATGAGTATGTCTTCCATACGGCGCATTGGGATCACCTGGGCCGCTGTAAGCCGGCGGACGATGGCGACGACATATGCAATGGCGCAATTGACAACGCCACGGGAACCTCCGCGATCATCGCCATTGCCGAGGCCCATGCGAAGGCTGGCCCGCCACGGCGCAGCACGGTGTTTCTCGCGGTGACTGCAGAAGAATCGGGACTGCTCGGGGCCGACTATTATGCCGCTAATCCGATCTATCCGCTCGATCAGACCGTCAGCGGCATCAATATCGATGCGCTGCAGATGACTGGCCCTGCCAATGACATCACGGTGGTTGGGCCGGGCAAATCTCAGCTCGACGCCTTTTTGGCAGCTGGGCTGGAAGCGGTCGAGCGCCGGGCGACGCCAAACCCGGCTCCGGAAGCCGGGTATTACTATCGTTCAGACCATTTTTCGTTCGCGAAGCGCGGTGTGCCGATGCTCTACCTGACCGGCGGTCGCGACCTTGTGGAGGGCGGGACCGCAGCGGGCGATGCCTATGCGCAAGATTATCGCATCAACAAGTACCACGGCCCGAAGGACGAGTTTGAGGAGGATTGGGATTGGTCGGGCGCGATGGCAGACGTTGACCTGTTCTATCGCCTCAGCCGCATGCTGGCGATGAGCACCAGCTGGCCCAATTGGAATGACGGCGACGAATTCCGTGCCACCCGCGATGCGAGCTGCGCCGCGGCTGAGACCGGCTGCTAAGGAAAGCCCTGCGCTCATGGGTCTTCGCATGCCGCCGGAATGGGCGCCGCAGGACTGGCTGTGGATTGGCTTCCCGCATCTGTCTGAGGAATGGCCCGGCATGCTTGAGGCTGCGCAAGAGCAGATTGCTGCGTTCGCCAGCGCCGTGGCAGACAGCGGGCAAGAAGTTCGACTGCTGGTCAGGAACGAGGAGAATGAAGCGCGGGCGCGGGCTTTGTGCAGCTCTGCCGTCACACTGGAACGCCAGGTCTATGGCGACATCTGGTTGCGCGACACTGGCCCGCTGATCGTTGCCGGCGACGGCGAGCGAGAAGCGCGGCGCTTTGGCTTCAATGGCTGGGGCGGCAAATATGAGATGCCTGGCGACGAGACGATTGGTGCAGAGCTCGCTGAGCAGGCAGGGCTCAATCTGGCCTCTTCGCCAATGATCCTCGAGGGCGGCGCAATCGATTGTGATGGAACCGGCCTCGTCGCAACGACCGAACAATGCCTGCTCAATCGCAATCGCAACCCCAGTATGGCGCGCTCTGCGATCGAAGCAGAGCTTCACAGAATGCTGGGATTTGATCGGGTGTTGTGGCTCAGCGATGGCCTGATCAATGATCACACCGATGGCCATGTCGACAATCTCGCGCGCTTCACTGGCCCAAACCGCATGGTGATTCCGCACGCAACCGGCGAGGATGATCCCAATTCGGCGATCTATGCCGATGCCAAGGCGCGCGCCGAGGCTTTCGGGGTTGAAGTGATCACGATTCCGTCGCCTGGAAGGATCGTGCGCAACGGCTCCGTTGAACCCGCAAGCTATGTCAATTTTGCGGTCACTTCGCGACTGGTCGTCGTCCCAACTTTTGGCTCACCGCATGACGAGGCGGGTGTGGCTGCGATTGCCAAGCTGTTCCCAGATCGCGAGACGATTGGTCTGCCCGCCGATGCAGTGCTGGCGGGCGGTGGTGGATTCCATTGCGCAAGCCAGCAAATGCCGTCTCAAACAGGATAAGTTAACGCCTTGTTAGGACTTTGGGCCGAGAAGCGTGTCTATGTCCAAGGCCATCGCCCTATCGCGCAAATTTCAGCGCACGACCAAGCAGAACGTGGATCTGTTAAGCGGTGTGATCGTGCTGAGCGCGGCCGCTGCCTTGATCCTGGCCGGACAGCCTCTGCCGTTCTAATCCCAGCGCTCGCTGTAACCATTCAGCCCACTTGATCGAATTCTTCAGACGAAACCTGCGTCTGAGAGAAGTCCCGTGATCAAACCGCTTTCTGCATTGCTGCTTGGCTGGCTTGCGCTCGGCGCTGCCGCCGCGTTCTCATCTAACCTTTCGGAAAACCAAGGTAATCCGCGAGGGCCGATTGCGCGCGAGCCAGTGCTGCTTGAGCTCTTCACCAGTCAAGGTTGTTCGTCCTGCCCGCCAGCCGACCGCCTGGCAGCCAAGCTGGCGAAGGACCCCGGTTTAGTGGTGATCTCTCGTCCCGTCACCTATTGGGATCGGCTTGGCTGGAAGGACACGCTGGCTCGAGAGGCAAACACTGACCTTCAGCGTCGCTATGCCCGTCGCGAACTCGCGGGGCGCAATGGTGTCTACACGCCGCAGATTGTCGCCGATGGAAGCTATGGCGCTGTGGGTTCGCAGGAACGCATAGTCCGTAGCCATACTCTCCACGCACGATCGAGCCAACGGGCTGCTATTCGCAGCGAAGCGCTCAATGACGGTGGTTATGCAGTGGGAATCGGTGGCCAATCCAGCGGAGGCGCCGAATTGGTTCTGCTTGCCATCTCCAGCCATGAGACAGTGAACATTGGGCGTGGAGAGAACCGTGGACGCTCGGTTGCCTACACCAATGTTCTGCTGGATGAACGCGTCATCGGCGCTTGGGGCGGCGGAAAGGCGAGCTTCACGATTGCTGCCCAACAATTGCAAACGCCAGGCGCGGACCGCTACGCTTTGGTCCTTCGTTCACCCCAGGGCGGGCCGGTCTTGGCGGCGCGCTGGCTGACCTAGTCAAGCAGCTTGATCAGAGCGGCCAAGGCGGCCGCGGCCAAAACAATCGCGACGAAGCTTCGCCACAGCCGGTCACTGACTTTGCCAAAGGCCAAGGATCCAATCCAATTGCCCAGCATCACCAGCGGGAACAGCGCAACACCGAGAATGACAGTGCGCCATTCCAGCACGCCAATCGCCGCACCCGAGCCAATTCCTGCGATCGCTGCGACCCCAAACACACCGATCATCGAGGCTTTGGCGGTTGCGCGCGGGATATCGCGGCCAACGTAATATGGCACAACCGGCGGGCCCGGCATGGCGGCAAATCCCGTGAGAATTCCTGCTGAAAGCCCGGTCAGTCCGGTGGTGACCGGCCCCGGTTGGTGCGCTTGGCGTTGCGGCAGCAGGATCGCGAAGAATGCGGATAGCGCGACCAGGGCGATCAGCAGCCGAGCCAGGGGCTGCGGCGTTGCTGCCAACAGCATCAGACCAGGAAGCGTAGCGATCACCACGAGAATGCTGATCGTCAGGGCCGAGCGCTCCGCCTCGCGCAGGATGTAGCGGATCTCACTAAGGGCAAGCAGGCCAGCCATGATGTTGATCGCCAGGACGGCCTGGACCGGCGTCAGCGCCAGCGCCAGGATCGGCACCAGCAGAATGCCAAAGCCGAACCCGGTTAGCCCGCGAATAAAGGCAGCGCCAAAGGTCGCCACCACCGCGACCGCAATCTGAGTCGCGCTGAAACCAGCCAGAAAGTCCAAAAGGTCAGGCTCTCAAATCTGGCGGAGTGGCCGCATCCTTGAGGAACGCAATCGCTTCGTCGAGCGAGAGGACCTTCTGTTCCTTCTCACCCAACGTTCGCATCGCAACCGTGCCCTCTTCAGCCTCACGCTTGCCGACCACCAAGAGATGCGGAACCTTCGCCAGCGAATGCTCCCGAACCTTGTAGTTGATCTTCTCATTGCGCAGGTCAGTGCCGACCCGCAGACCCGCGGCCTTGAGCTTGGCTTCAACATCGAGCGCATAGCCATCCGCGTCAGACACGATCGTTGCTACCATCGCCTGCATCGGCGCAAGCCAGACGGGGAGACGCCCGGCATAGTGCTCAATCAAGATACCGATGAATCGCTCGAGCGAACCGAACAGCGCGCGGTGTAGCATCACGGGGCGATGCTTTTCACCATCTTCCCCGATGTATCCGATGTCGAAGGCCTCGGGCAGGTTCATGTCGACCTGCAAGGTGCCGCATTGCCAGTCGCGACCAATCGCGTCGCGCAGCACGAACTCGAGCTTAGGCCCGTAGAAAGCGCCCTCGCCTTCGTTGACCGTGTAAGCCAGACCCATGCCGTCGAGCGTATCGATCAGCGAGCCTTCGAGCACGTCCCAGATCTCGTCACTACCCATGCGGTTTTCGGGGCGCGTCGAGAGCTTGATCCGGACATCTTCGAAGCCGAACTCGCGATAGATATCGAGCACCAGAGCAACCACGTCTCGGTTCTCGTCGTTGAGCTGTTCGGGCGTGCAGAAGATATGAGCATCGTCTTGCGT
This sequence comes from Erythrobacter sp., assembly GCA_965229665.1. GTDB lineage: Bacteria > Pseudomonadota > Alphaproteobacteria > Sphingomonadales > Sphingomonadaceae > Erythrobacter. The sequence continues at coordinate 1,076,560 of OZ245896.1, forward strand.
AAAGTGCCTGACACGCATCAGCCCATGGAGCGCGCCAGATGGCTCATAGCGGTGCACTTTGCCGAACTCGGCCATGCGCAAGGGCAGGTCGCGATAGCTTTTCAAGCCATGCGCAAACAGCGACACACCACCCGGACAATTCATCGGTTTGAGCGCGAAAATGCGTTCATCCTCGGTCTGAGTGGTGAACATATGCTCGTGATAGTTGAACCAGTGGCCCGAGGTCTCCCACAGGCTACGGTCCATCACATCAGGCGTGTTGACCTCGACATAGCCGGCCTGTTCCTGCCTCCGGCGCATATATGCGATCAGGTTCTGGAACATCGACCAGCCATGCGGGTGCCAGAACACCGCACCTGGAGCGAAGTCTTCGAAATGGAACAGGTCGAGCTCACGGCCGAGCTTGCGGTGATCGCGCTTGGCCGCTTCCTCCAGCCGGTGGAGGTGAGCATTGAGCTGCTTCTTATTCAGCCAGCCGGTGCCGTAAATCCGCGTCAGCTGCGCATTATTCTGGTCGCCGCGCCAATAGGCACCAGCGGTGCGCATCAGCTTGAAAGCCTGCGGGTCGAGCTTCCCGGTCGAAGCCAGATGCGGACCACGACACATATCCAACCAGGCGCCGTCAGAGCCAGGTTCGCCTGACCAATAGACCGTCAGATCCTCGCCCTCGGGCAATTCTTTGGCCCATTCAGCCTTGAAGGCCTCGCCATCGGCTTCCCATTTCGCGATCAGGTCATCGCGCGACCAAACTTCCCGTACCAGAGGTTTGTCGGCCTTGATGATCTCTCTCATCTTTTCTTCGATCGCGGGCAAGTCTTCCAGCCCAAAGGGCTCGCGCGATGACGGCGCCATCACGTCGTAATAGAAGCCATCCTCGGTCGCCGGGCCGAAGGTAATCTGCGTACCGGGCCACAGCGCCTGCACCGCCTCAGCCAGAACGTGCGCGTAATCGTGCCGCACCAGTTCGAGCGCGTCGGCTTCGTCCTTGGAAGTGATCAGGGCCAATTCGGCATCGCCGTCAAACGGCCGGTTGAGATCGCGCACTTCGCCATCAACGCGCGCCGCCAACGCCGCTTTGGCCAGACCCGGGCCAATCGCAGCGGCAACGTCAGCGGGCGTGCTGCCCGCTTCCATTTCGCGCATAGAGCCGTCGGGAAGGCTGATTTTTAGTACTTCGGTCATCGTCTCAGACTTTCAATCGTGATGCGCTTTGCTGACTACGCAAAGTCAGCACTAGCGCAAGCATTTTGCACAAGGCCAAGGTCGGCAGGATCCATATTGTGGATTTCGCCCCTCACATTGGCTTCAACATAAGCCGCCAGCGCCTTGGCATCTTCCAAGGCGTTGTGCGGCACGGCGCTGGCCTGCGCGGTGTCGAATCCGGGGAGATTGAGCAGCAGGCACGCGAATTGGAACGGATCGTTGCGCTTGCCGTGGTCGCGCAAAAGCATCGAGCAGAAGTGGGCGATATCCTCAGGCCAATCGGCGATGAAGATATGCGGCCCCGGTTCCTTGCGCAGAAACTTCTGCAGCTTCTTCACCACCTGCAGTCTTGCAATCGGCTCCTTGCCGAAATGCGGAACAACATGGTCTCGCACCCACGGCACGATCAGATCGTGCGCATGCAGCACTTCATAGAATTCCGCACCATCCTCGCGGACCAAAGCCAGGCTAAGCAATTGCCCGCCGGTCCCGTTGAATTCGGTGTCGATATAGTAACGCATGGGTCATCCTCGCGCGCCGCGGAGAGATTTGACCGATTTCAGGAAGCCGACGCGATGCCACCCGAAACCGGGTGGCGTTTGAGCTGAACTAGGCCAGCCGCAACCGCCCCCGGAAACCCGAGGTTGTTGTGGTGGTAGTGGTGGTCAGCATCTGTGCCATGCGGGCGATATAGGAGCGAATGCTTGCGATGTCATTACGCAAGTCACGATTGGCCTGATCGGAAAGTCTCCGCTCCATTTTGGAAAGTGTGCTTGACAAATGTGCGAATCAATGACAAGTGTACTTTCCACAGTTGAAAGGAAGCTTGACCATGTCGAACATTCTCCACGCACTTTTCTGGGCCGGCGTCATCCTGGGCGTGACCCTGTTCGCCAAATCACAAGGCCTCAGCGGCGACGCGAGCTTTGCGCTTGTTGCAGGCATGACAGGTGCGGCTGTGGCCGCGACCACCACCAAGCGCGGTGCATGCGGTAAGGCCTGCAGCTGATGGCCAGCACTCTCTCGATGAAAAATTATGTGCGCACCCATCTGGTGCTGTCTCTGGCTTACCTGGCCTTCGTGGCACTGGCTGCTTGGTTCATTCCTGATGGTGCAGCGCCTTCCGTCTTCTTCATCGCACTGGCGGCGTTGCCGGGCCTGATGGTGATGGGATGGATCTGGAACATGGGGCGGCTCTATCTGACGATGGAGGATGAGTTTTTGCGCATGCTTGAAGTCCGCAAGGCCATGTGGGCGACCGCCATCACTATGGCGATTTGTGGGGGTTGGGGACTTATCGAACTGTTCGTCTCTGTCCCGCGACTTCCGGTTTTCTTCGTCTTCCCGATCTGGTGCTTGGGGTTGGCAGTGGGTCAGGTGATCAACCGCTTTACCCATGGCACCGGCGGAGGATCGCTCTGGTGAGCAACCGCCTCAAGGTTTCGCGCACAGAGCATATCGAGCGATCCATCTCATTTGCAAAGAAGACGGCCTGACCAACTGGAGATAATCCGTGACCTACCGTTCCCCCGCCATCAAACGCTATTCCTGGCGCATCGCCGCCTTCATGCTTCTCTTCGTTGCCTTGATCTTTACCGTGGGGTTCTGGTTTCGCGAGGCGCCACCTGAAGGCGCGCTGGCTTGGGCCGTGGCGATTCTTCCCGCATTGCCGATCATCGGCGTGATCTGGACGATCTTTCGCCTGCTGGCCGAAGAGAGCGACGAGTACATCCGCATGATGCTGGTTCGCCAGGTTCTGTTTGCGACCGGCTTTTGCTTATGCGTGATGACCGTTTGGGAATTTTTGCAGAATTACGAGGTTGTTGCTCCAGGCAATGGCGGGTTCGGCACGGCCTTCTTCTGGTTCATCGGGCTTGGGTTCGGCGCAGCCTGGAACGGCTTTTTCATGGCGCGTGAGGCCCGCGAAGGATGAACAATCGTCTCAAGGTCCTCCGCGCCGAACGCGACTGGAGCCAGCAGGATTTGGCTGAGCGGCTCGAAGTCAGCCGACAAAGCGTCAATGCGATCGAGAAGGGCCGCTATGACCCCTCTCTCCCGCTCGCATTCAAAATTGCCGACGTATTCGAACTGGCGATCGAAGAGATCTTCAGCCGCGACTAAACGCTGATGGCGTTTGATCCCGCCTCGGTCACGAAGGTCTGCTTGCCAGCCAGCACGGTCGAACGCTGCTTGATCCCGGCCATAAAGCGATACTCGGTGGTCGCTGTGCTCGGGGTCAGTTCGACCATCATATAGCCTCGGTGGCTGGTGTCAGCCCATTTGAGCTCTTCGTTCGCGCCGACCACCAGGCTCGCCATATCGCCCGGTGCTACCATAGGCAGGAAGGTCTCGAAGCCTGGTGAGCTGACCGAGGACACGCCGAACTCGACCCCGACCTTCGTACCGTCCTGCGCGAGATCAAATGCCCAGCCATTGTGGGTGTCCCCCGCCACGACGAAGAGGTTCGCATCGGCCGCGAGTGCCGCTTCGAACACGCGCTCGCGCGCTGCGGGATAGCCATCCCAGGCATCCATATTGAGTGGTAAGCCTGCCTGACTCGCCATCGCCGAGGCCACCAGCCGGTTGCGGATGAACGGCGGCAGGCCATCACCCATCAGATCAAGCAGATTGGGCGGAGATTGGAGCTTGCCCATCAGCACCTGCTGCACCAGCACTTGCCAGGTCTTGCCACTGGCGGTCGAGGCTTTGAGCCCTTCGGCCAGCCATTGATCCTGCGCCGCGCCGAGCAATTGCCGGGAGGGATCAGACCAGTCGCCATCGCGAAATGCGCTGAGTGCGGCGACCATAGCTTCGGGATTATCCTTGCCTTCCAGCACCTTCTCTAGGCTGAACTGCTCTTCCCGGCCCTCCAGCCGGGTGTCGAGTTTGAACAAAGTCGCAAGGTCGCCAACTTCATAAGTGCCGTAAGCTTCGTCAGAGACCGGCATCCATTCGCGATAGACTCGTTTCGCGACTGCCTTGCGGACTTCCCATTCGCCCTCAGTTTCCGGCTGGTGATTCTGTGCGCCGTCTTTCCAGCTGTCATTGGTGCTTTCGTGATCGTCCCAAACGCTGATCATCGGGACCAGCTGATGCAGGCGCTGGAGATCAGGATCAGCGCGATAGGTGGCGTAGCGGGTACGGTAATCCGCCAGAGCGACGATCTCGCTCTCAAAGTTCAGCGCGCGGTCGGGATGCGCCTGGCCCGGCGAAGGATAGGTGCCCTTCCCGTACTCATAAATGTAATCACCAAGGTGAAGGACCAGGTCGCAATCATTGGCCTCGGCAGCGTGGGCATAGGAATTGAAGTACCCAAAGCCGTAGTTGGAACAGGAGAAAACAGCCATCCGGAAGCGCGCAGTCGGGCCTTGTGGCAGAGTACGGGTCCGCCCGACAGGCGAAACAGTGCCGTCTGGCGCGACAAAGCGGAAATAGTACCAGCTGTCGGGTTCCAGGCCCTGTGCGACCACCTTCGCACACCAGTCACGATCCGGCGAAGCCGTGACGCTCCCTTGCGCGACGGGCCTGCCAAAATCCATACTGTCCGAGACTTGCCAATCGAGCTGGGTCGCGGCTTGGCCGACAAAACGGGTCCAAAGCAGGGCAGAGTTCGGCCCCGGTTCGCCACTCGCGACATTATGGCTGAAGCCGAAGCCAAACGACTTGGCGGCAAGCGGCGTAGCGACCGTCGCAGCGCTGACGCCAGCCAGCTGAAACAGGCTCCGCCGCGAAAGCGCGGCTTTGTTGGGAGCAGGCGAGGCAGGTGGTTCGGTTTTTATCATTGGAGCCCCCTAGTCAGTGTTGGTTGCGCAGACATGACAGCTGCCGACGCAAAATGAAACTTGCTGGAAGCTTGCGCTTCACGGCATGAAGGACACATGACTGAACATTCACTCCATTCCATGCCCGACGGCCGTCAGATTGCTTTTCGACACACGCAAGGCGGCGGGCCCTGCCTGGTGTTCCTGCCCGGCTACATGTCCGACATGTCAGGGAGCAAGGCGACGTCGCAGTTCGAACGGGCGCAAGAGCTTGGACGCGAATGCCTCTTGATGGACTACTCAGGCTGCGGGCTAAGCAGCGGTGAGTTTGCTGAGGGAACCTTATCGCGTTGGCGCGACGAGGTTTGCGCGCTCATCGAAACCCATGTTGATGGCCCGATCCTGTTGATTGGCTCTTCCATGGGCGGTTGGCTGATGCTGCTGGTGGCCGAACAGCTCGGAGCGCGTTTGAGCGGCGTCATCGGGATCGCGGCCGCACCCGACTTTACCCAATGGGGTTATAATGATGCGCAGAGAGCGGCCTTGGCGGCGGGTGAGATCGTCTATGAAGATAACCCTTACGGGCCCGAGCCGACGCCTACCCACCCAGGCTTCTTCGCTGATGCAGAGGGTCACGCGCGCCTCGATGGCAAGATAGCGATCGACTGTCCGGTTCACCTGCTGCACGGCCAGAATGACGCGGATGTGCCTTGGGAGACCAGCATCAAACTCGCCGCAGCGCTCCGTTCGGATGCGGTACAGGTGACGCTTGTCAAAGCGGGCGATCATCGGCTTTCGCGGGAGCAAGACATAGCTCTGCTCTCACAAACCGTCGATCAGTTCTACTGATAAGCCATCCTCGTGATTAGAGTATCCTACTGCCATGATTAACACCGCCGCGCTGACACTATTGCTGCAAGTCGGACAAGGCCTGCCGCTCCCCGGCAATGAGGAATTTGCCGACCAGATGCGCGATCGCCCGGCGCGCGAGAATGCCGTAGAGCAGCCGCGCGACCCGACCAGTCAATGGCTGGTCGACTGTCTCGATCAATTGCAACAAGACGCTGCGCGGGCCCATACGCAAGCGCAGATCAGACGCAATGAAACGACAGGCGCCCAGCGCGTGTTAGCCAACCATTGCCTGGGGCTGGCCGCAACCGAGTTGGGGCTTTGGGGCGACGCGCAATCCGCTTTCCTCGCAGCACGAGAGGAGACCCCAGCTGAGGAATTGCGAACCCGCGCGCGGTTCGGATCGATGGCTGGCAACGCCGCATATCAGGCTGGAGACACCAACACTGCTGTCGCTCTGTTCGAACGGGCTGAAGCCGATGCCGATGCAGCCTTGGAAGGAACCATTGGAGGTCTGACCGCGATCGATCGAGCGCGCGTTTTGGTCGAGCTCGATAGGGCTGAAGAAGCGCTGACCGCGCTAGACAAGGCAATCTTCCTCCTTCCGGAAACGAGCGAAGCCTGGCTGCTCAAAGCGACGCTGCTACGCCGCCTCGACCGCCTTTCAGACGCTCAATCCGCCATCCAGTCGGCGATCGAGAATGCCCCATTTGACCCGCAGATCGGCTTGGAAGCCGGTGTGATCGCGGTGCTTGATGGACGAGACGACGCTGCCCGATTGAGCTGGCAGTCGGTGATTGACACCGCGCCAGACAGTACCTTCGCCGAGACTGCGCAGGATTACCTCACACAATTGGGGCCTGCCCCTGAGCCCGAAACTGAGGTAGGCTCTGGAGCATGACTGAATTCTCCATCCTTGATCTGGTGCCCGTCCGAGAAGGCGGGACATTGCCCGAGGCGTTTGAAGCAGCGACTGAGCTTGCGAAGGCTGCCGACGCGCTGGGCTGCAAGCGCTTTTGGGTCGCCGAGCATCATGCAATGGACGGGATCGCGGGTGGAGCGACATCAGTCGTGCTGGCTCATATCGGCAATGCCACCAGCCAGATCCGAATTGGATCGGGCGGAATCATGCTGCCCAATCACACGCCATTCCAGATTGCCGAGCAATTCGGCACGCTCGATGCGCTGTTTCCGGGTCGCGTGGATCTGGGCCTCGGACGCGCCCCGGGAGCCGGGCCCGAACTGCAGCGCGCGCTTCGCAAAAACCTCAATCAGGCGGCGGAGTATTTTCCGCAGGATGTGGTCGAACTGCGTGCCTTGCTGACTGGAGATGTCGAATTGCCAATCGCGGCGACTCCCGGGCTTGGCGCGCAGGTTGAGTTGTGGATGCTCGGGTCGAGCCTGTTTGGCGCACAATTGGCTGCCAAATTGGGTATGCCTTACGCCTTCGCAGCGCATTTCGCCCCCGATCATCTTGATGCCGCACTGGCGCTCTATCGCCGCGATTTCCAACCTTCTGCTACGCTCGAAAAGCCTCACGTGATGGTCGCCATGAATGTTTTTGCCGCAGACACAGAAGCAGAGGCAGAGCTCCTCGCTTCAAGCCAGCAGCAGAGTTTTGTGCGGCTCCGCAGCGGCAATCCAGGGAAACTCCCTCCCCCAATCGCGGACTACACCAACACACTGCCTGCACCCTCTCGCGCCATGCTTGATCACCTCGGGCAAGCAGCAGCGGTTGGCACGAGGGGACAGATTGCAGATGCGATTCAGGCCTTCGTCGGCCGAACCCAGGCTGACGAGATCATCCTTTGCGGCGCCACCTACGATCCCAAAGCACGATTGCGCTCGCTCGAACTGACAATCAACGCGATGAACGGAGCGGTCGCCGCCTAACTCGCACGTCAGAGTCGCTCAGTGATCAGCCTCTCGCGAAGCTGCGCATTGCGCTTGCGCTGGGGGGCGACTTGCGGGTATTCTTGATGTAATAGTTCACACCAAGAAAATAAAATTACACGGAGCGGGATGATGGATTCGAGTGCAATGGCGGCTGCGCTAAACCATTATTTGTGCAAGTCGATCCTTCCTGGCGATGCCGAGTTTGATCCGGAGGCCCTTGATCAAACAGTTGATTTTGTTCTCAAAGCTGCCGGCAATCGACTCCCCAATCACTCCTCACTGACGCTTGAATCGCTGACCGGCGAAAAACGCATATTGCGGCTGGCAATCATCAATGACGACATGCCGTTTCTGGTCGACTCGATTGCCGCGACAATTGCTGCTCAGGGCCTGACCATTGATCGCTTGGTGCATCCGATCGTGCCGGTTGATCGTGACGGCGAAGGCACGCTCCAAGCCATTGGCACAGAGAGCGCCGAGGGATCTGTCCACGAGTCGATGATCTACATCGAAACGCCGCGCGTCGATGCACGCCAGCGTCGCGCGCTTGAACGCGCGTTGCGCGCGACATTGATGGATGTTCGGGCTGCCGTCAGCGATTGGCCCAAACTGCGTGATGCGATGTGGGACGATGCGGAGCGCGCCACCAACCAAGAGGTCAAGGCACTGCTCCATTGGCTCAACGGAGGCATGCTCACCCAGTTGGGTCATCTGCTGCGCAATCGGGATGGAGGTGAAACCAACCCGCTCGGGATCTGCCGCAAAAGCACCCGCGAGGTCCTGGCTGAGTCCTCCTATGAGCGCGCATTCGCGTGGTTTGACGATCACGACAAACGGGGAAGCGCCCAAGAGCTGCTGGTTATCAAAGCGAACCACCTGTCCAAAGTGCACCGCCGAGTGCCGCTTGACCTGTTTATCTTCGGCCTGCGCGACAAGCCTGGCGGTCCAGTACAGAGCCTATCGGTCCACTGCGGTATTTGGACCAGTGCCGCTATGGCTTCTTCGCCTTCGGAAGTACCGATTTTGCGGGCCGACTTGGCAGAGATCACTGAGGATCTCGGTTTTGCGAGCGGCGGGCACGCCAGCAAGGCTCTGGCCCACGCCTTCACGGCTCTGCCCTGTGATTTGCTAATCGGGTTCAGCAAGAAGTCGATCGCGCGGGTAGCGACGACTATGATGAGCCTGGTCGACCGCCCACGCCCACGACTGGCCTTGATCCCTTCGAGCCTCGGCCGCCATGTCTATGCGTTTGTGTGGCTCCCACGCGATGCCATTTCGACATCTGTGCGCTTGCAAATCCAAGATCTGCTGGAGCAGGTCGAGGGCGCCAAGGCGCTTGATTGGAGCCTTGATGTCGAAGGTGGAGCGCTAGCGATGCTGCAATTCGTCATCGACGTCCGCGATGCCAAGCAGGACCTCGATGAAGCGGCGCTGGAAGCGCAATTGCGCGATATGCTGCGTGGCTGGACCGAAGCGGTCGAAAGGCATCTCGCGGATTTGCATGGGACTTCTCGTGCAGCGGCAATCGCGGCTCGATATGCGGATGCCCTGCCAGATAATTACCGCAATCGATACGATGCCGCCGAGGCGGCAAGAGACATCGTTGCTCTGAGGCAGCTAAGTGACGAGGACGGCGCTCAACGCGGATCGCGGCTCTATCACCTCGCCAAGGATGACCGGCAACGCTTGCGGCTCAAAGTCTATCAAAATCGGGGTGCTCTGGGTCTGTCTGACTCGGTCCCCGCGTTGGAGAATTTCGGCTTTCATGTCGTGAAAGTGTTTCCGCTGGCACTGGACCATGGCGAGCTTGGCACGATCTATGAGTTCACACTCGATCTGCCCGATGATTGCGACGCGGGTGCCGTATTGGCCCGCTCGGAGACAATTGAGCAGGCGATTTCCGAAGTCCTCAACGGCACTGCCGAGGATGATCCCTTCAATCGATTGGTGGTCAGCACCGGTCTGACCGCTCGCGAGTCCAACTGGCTCAGGGCGTTCTATCGTTACCTTCGTCAAACCGGAATGGGTTTTACGATCTACACCGTTGTCGACGCGCTGGCTGGCGCAGCACCCGTCACTCAGGCTCTGCTGCGGCAATTCTCCGTGCTGCATGATCCCGGATTCGACGGTGATCGCACAATTGCAGCCGAAGCGGCTCGGGCGGAGATTGTGGCTGGCCTCAGCAAAGTATCCGCGATCAACGACGACCGCCTGCTGCGGCTTTACCAAGGGCTGGTATCCGCAATCTTGCGGACCAATGCCTTTGCGCCCTCAGCAAACGAAGCAATTGCCTTCAAGATCGATTCCGCACTGGTTCCGAACCTGCCCAAGCCGGTGCCATGGCGTGAGATATTCGTTTACTCGCGCCGAGTTGAGGGAATCCACCTTCGCGCCGGTGCCGTCGCCCGCGGCGGGCTACGTTGGTCCGATCGGCGGGACGATTTCCGGACCGAAATTCTCGGTCTGATGAAGGCCCAGCGGGTCAAAAACGCGGTGATTGTCCCGACCGGTGCCAAAGGCGGGTTCTATCCGAAGCTGCTGCCTTCTCCTGCTGTGGATCGCGAAGGCTGGGCAGCCGAGGGACAGGCCAGCTACGAGATCTTCATACGAACCCTGCTGGCGGTGACCGATAATCTGGTTGAGGGCAAAGTGGTTCACCCGGCCAAAGTGGTCGTCCATGACGGTGAAGATCCCTATTTCGTCGTCGCTGCAGACAAGGGAACCGCGCGATTCTCAGATGTCGCCAACAACATTGCTCAAGAACGGCAGTTCTGGCTGGGCGACGCCTTCGCCAGTGGCGGCTCAAACGGCTATGACCATAAGGCGATGGGGATTACCGCGCGCGGTGCGTGGGTATCGGTTCAGCGACACTTCCTCGAAATGGGCCTCGATGTTCAGACAGACAGCGTTACTGTCGCCGGGTGCGGAGACATGTCGGGCGATGTCTTCGGAAACGGCATGCTCCTATCGAAGGCGATCAAATTGGTCGCGGCCTTCGACCACCGCAGTATCTTCTTTGATCCCGATCCGGACCCGGCGGCCAGCTGGAAGGAGCGCAAGCGGTTGTTCGACCTGCCTCGATCCAGCTGGGAAGATTATGACAGCGCGGTGATCTCCAAGGGTGGTGGGGTGTTTTCGCGCAGCGCCAAGAGCATCAAGCTGACCAAAGCAATGCAGCGCGTGCTCGATGTCCAGACAGATGAACTTGAGCCTGATGCTCTGATCAACGCCATCATCAAAGCACCGATTGATCTGTTCTGGTTCGGTGGGATTGGCACCTATGTCAAAGCCCAGGGCGAAGCGGACGGCGATGTTGGCGACCATGCCAATGACAGCGTCCGCGCCTTGGCGCATGAGGTCCGCGCAAAGGTCGTCGGTGAAGGCGCCAATCTCGGCTTCACTCAAGCCGCCAGGATCGCTTATTCGCTCGCAGGAGGGCGGATCAACACCGACTTCATCGACAATTCCGCAGGGGTCGATTGTTCCGACAATGAAGTGAACATCAAGATCGCTCTCGCGGCAGCCAGCAATGCCGAAAAACTGAGTGAGGCCGATCGCAATACACTGCTTGAGGCAATGACAGACGAAGTCTCCGGCATTGTGCTGGAGGATAATCGCCTGCAGGCTCTGGCGCTTTCGATTGCCGAGGCTGGCGGCACCAGCAACAGCGCGTCGTATATCCGCTTGATCGAAAGGCTCGAGGAGATCGGCGATCTCGACCGCGAAACCGAAGGGCTCGCATCGGGCGAACAGTTAGCCCGGCGAGCAGCGGACGGTCAGGGCCTGACCCGGCCCGAGTTGGCGGTCTTGCTATCGTCTGCGAAGCTGGTGCTGCAAGACGCGATTGAGGCAAGCCCGCTTGCGAGCGATAGCTCGATGCAGCCCGTGCTGGTGGGTATGTTCCCTGAACCGATGCAGGCTCAGTTCGAAGCCGAGATCCTTGACCACCAACTGAGTCATGAACTGGTCGCAACCGAATTGGCCAATCGGATCATCAATCGGCTTGGCTTACTGCCTGCGTTTGAACTGGCCGAAGAAGAAGGGGCAACGCTGGCTGCGATCGCCAACGCATTTGTCGCGGCAGACAGTCTGTTCGACATGCAAGGGCTATGGTCAAAGATCGATGAAGAAAGAATGCCGGAAGCCGCCCGGATCGCAACCTTCGAACGGGTTGGCGTGGCGATGCGTAGCCATATGGCGGATTTGCTCCGAGCCGGGGTGGCGAAACGCCCGCCAGCCGAGCTTGTCGCCGAACTGCAGACGGACTTTGCCTCATTGGACATGGCCGCGCAAAGCCTGCTTAGTGGGACGTCTCGGCTACAATCTGGCGTGATTAGAGAGGAGCTGGTAGCCCAGGGCGCGTCGGATACGATCGCTCAACGCGTCGCTCATTTGTTCGAGCTGGACGGGGTCGTGGGCCTCTCCAAACTGGCGCGCGAAGCGCAGGTTTCCGCGGTCGAACTGACCGACGCTTTCACCGAGCTTGGCAGGCAATTGGGCTTGGATTGGGCGCAATCCACTGCTGCATTGATGGATCCGTCCGATGTGTGGGAGCGGCTGCTTGTTGCAGGCTTGGCGCGCGACTTCCAGCAGATGCGGTTGGACTTCTTGCGCGACCTGATCGAGCGCCTGCCCGGCCAGGCGCCAGGGCAATTGGTCGAGCACTGGGCGCAGGAGAACAGCACCGCAATCCGCCAGTTCCATTCGATGATCGAACGCGCGCAATCCCATTCACCCGCGCCACCTGCAGTGTTGGCTCAAATAGCCAGCCAAGCGCGCAACCTGCTTGAAAGCTAGACCCTATCAGATTGTCGGACTGGCGCTTCCGCGCTTGACCTAAAGCGGTTTTGGAGAGAGCTAGGGCGCCATGGATAGGGCTGATGTGATAATCGTCGGGACGGGGCATGGTGGCGCTCAGGCTGCCATCGCACTGCGCCAGCAGGGGCATGAGGGTCGGATCGTGATGGTCGGGCGCGACAGCGTGCCTCCCTATGAACGTCCGCCGCTGTCGAAGGAATACCTCGCTGGCGACAAGCCATTTGAACGAATCATGATCCGGCCAGAGAAATTTTGGGCTGACAAGAACATCGAGCTTCGGCTTGGTCACGGCGTGAGCGAGATTGACTGGATGGGGCATTCGATCACGCTCTCAGACGGCAGCCAGCTCGGATATCGCAAGCTGATCTGGGCCGGCGGCGGCGATCCGCGGCGGCTGTCCTGCCCCGGGAGCAACCTCAAGGGCGTATTCTACGTCCGCGACAAGCGCGACGCCGATGCGATGATGGCGGCGCTTGAGGCAGGGGCCAAGAAAGCCGTGGTGATCGGTGGTGGCTACATCGGGCTCGAAGCGGCGGCGGTGCTGCGCAAGCTCGATTGCGCAGTGACCCTGATCGAGACACTGCCGCGCGTCCTTGCCCGTGTCGCCGGTGAAGAGCTCTCAACGTTCTATCAAGACGAACACCGGCGCCAGGGCGTCGATATCCGGCTTGAGACCGGTGTCACGGAAATCCTCGGCCAGGATGGGGCGGTCACCGGCGTGCAATTGGACAATGGTGAGAGCGTTGATTGCGACATGGTTGTCGCCGGGATCGGCATCATTCCCGCGGTTGCGCCGCTGGTCGCCTCGGGAGCGGCTGGATCAAACGGGGTCGATGTCGACATCTACTGCCGCACGACGCTGGATGACATCTACGCCATCGGTGACTGCGCCGCTCACGCCAATGACTTTGCCGAGCAAGCAGTGATCCGGCTGGAGTCGGTTCAGAATGCCAACGACATGGCCAACACGGTCGCGCGGGCGATCATGGGCGACAAACAGCCCTACCACGCGCTGCCATGGTTCTGGTCCAACCAATATGACCTCAAGCTCCAGACCGCTGGGCTGAACCTGGGCTTTGATGAGACACTCGTGCGAGGCAATCCAGAGGACCGCAGATTCACCGTGGTTTACCTCAAGGATGGCCGTCCAATCGCGTTCGACTGCGTCAATATGATGAAGGACTATGTCCAGGGCCGGAAGCTGCTCGAGAACGCAATAGGCGTGGTCGACAAGGCCGTGCTGGCTGACGCTGAGGTGCCGCTCAAGGAGCTGCTGTGAGCCTGGCGAGAGCCCAGCGAGCCGCCTCCGCCACGACCGGGTCCGGATCTTCCTGCAAACCCGTGACTGGCCCGATCAGCGCCACATCCCCGCTATTCCCCGCCGCATAGAGGCAATTCCGCACAAATCGGTCACGTCCAATTCGCTTGATTGGCGAGCCGGAGAACAGCGCGCGAAAGCCGGCATCATCAAGATGCAGCAACTCCTCCAAACGCGGTGAGACCAGTTCAGCACGCGGCAGAAAGGCCTGCATCGCCTGCGATTCGTGCGCAAATTTGTTCCACGGGCAAACCGCCAGGCAATCATCACAGCCATAGATTCGATTGCCCAAAGCCTCACGAAACTCCTCTGCAATCGGGCCCTTATGCTCGATCGTGAGGTAGGAAATACAGCGCCGCGCATCGAGCTGATATGGGGCCGGGAAAGCGTCGGTCGGGCAAGCGTCAAGGCATGCCCGGCAAGAGCCGCATTGATCGCCGTGCGGCTCGGTCTGCTCTAAGTCCAGCGTGGTGTAGATCGCCCCCAGGAACAGCCAGCTGCCATAATCGGGGCTGACCAGATTTGTGTGCTTTCCCTGCCAGCCAATCCCAGCCGCTTCTGCGAGCGGCTTTTCCATCACGGGTGCGGTGTCGACGAAGACCTTCACTCCAGCGTCAGGATTCTCAGCGACGATCCATCGTGCAAGCGCCTTGAGCCGCTTCTTGACGACATCATGATAGTCTTTGCCTTGGGCATAGACCGAAATCCGAGCATGGCTGCGCTTGTCTTCCAGCGCCAGCGGATCGGAGGCAGGGGCATAGCTCATCCCGAGAGCAATCACGCTACGAGCTTCTGGCCAAAGGCCTTGCGGAGATCGGCGATGGTGGAGCCGCGTCTCCATCCATTCCATGGTCCCATGATTGCTATTGGCGAGCCATTGCTCCAGCCGCTCAGCGTGCAATGGATTCTCTTCCGCAGGCGCGATGCCAATCGCGGCGAACCCCAGCTGGCGCGCTTGTGCAACCAGACTATCGTTAAAGCGAGGTGTTACTTGCCCATTAACCACGCTTGGGGTTGCTCCCGTTTAGCCTCCCACGTTAACCGTGGGCTTTATGGATATGGCGGTAGGCGAACAAATGGCACTGGGCAATCCGGCGGAAGACCGTTCTGGTAAACGACCGTTGGCGATTGAGGCCCGTGGGCTGGTCAAGAGTTTCGATGGGACGCGCGCGGTCGACGGGATTGATCTGTCGGTTCCGCAAGGCGCGATCTATGGTGTCCTCGGTCCCAACGGAGCGGGCAAAACCACGACGTTGCGGATGTTGTTGGGCATCATTGACCCCGATGAAGGCGTCCGGCGGGTGTTTGGCCATGATCAGCCGCACGAGATTGGTCGCTTGATCGGCTATCTCCCGGAGGAGCGCGGGCTCTATCCGGCGATGAAAGCGATCGAAGCGATTGCCTTCATGGGTGCGCTCCGCGGCCTCTCGCTGGCCGAGGGCCGCGAGCGCGGGTTGGAATTGCTGGAGCGGCATGATCTGAGCCACGCCGCCGATCGGCAGATCCGACAGCTGTCCAAAGGCATGGCCCAGACTGTGCAATTGCTCGGGACTCTGGTGCATCGCCCGCGGCTGGTCGTGCTTGATGAGCCTTTCTCGGGGCTCGACGCGATCAATCAGGGTAAGCTTGAGCGGATGATCCGCAACCTCGCTGAGGATGGTGTGACCGTCATCTTTTCAACCCATGTGATTCATCACGCCGAGCGGCTCTGCGAAGGGGTCGCGATCATTGCGGGGGGCAAGGTGCCCTATGCAGGCAGTGTCGAGACCGCGCGTGACCGCATTCCGGCTCAAGTGCGTTTGGAAACACGCGCCCGCGAAGGGGCATGGACCAACGCTCTGCCTGAGGATGCGCGGCGCGAGGGGGATTTCTTCTACTTCTCGCTACCGGAGACCGGGATTGAGCCGCTGCTCAAACAATTGATCGAAGGCGAAGCGGGGATCCTCTCACTCTCGATTGAACGCGCCGGCCTGCATGACGCCTTTGTCCATATCGCCGGCGAAGCAGCAGCACGCCAGTTGGATGCCGACAACGCTGCGGAGGCCAAATGATGGGTGAGTTCGACCATGACATGGCGGGTGCGAAGCCACGCCTGAACCGGCTTGAAGCGGCATGGGTGATCGCACGGCGCGACTTTATTGCCGTCCTGTTCAGCCGCGCCTTTCTGTTCTTTCTGATCGGGCCGTTGTTCCCGGTCATCGTCGGGGGCTTGGCTGGGAGCATTGGCAGCCAGGTGTCGCGGCAGGCGGTCAGCGTCGAGATTGGGTTGGCGATGAGTGCGGATGACAACGCCGCTATGATTGCGGCTCGCGACGAATTGCGACCGCAATTGGGCCCAGTGCTACCGGTGCTCACGCCAATACAAGAAGCGCTGGACAACGACAGCTTCAATGCCAGCACCTATCTTGAAGAACGGCGCGGGAATTATGCAGCGATCGTATCCGGGACGCTCAATGCGCCAGAATTGGCCGGGACAGATCGGCAGGTCGAGCGCTGGAGCGGGCCCGTTGGATTGATCGCGGCGGCAGCGACCAGCGCCGCGCCCACCCAATTCCCCGCAATGACGACGGCGATTGTCGCGAGCAGCGGCGCTTCCGAACGAACCAACCGAATCCGCACCGCGCAGGCCGCACAAATGGTTTTGTTCCTGCTGACCATGCTGCTGGCGGGCATGGTGTTGTCCAATCTCGCGGAGGAAAAGGGCAATAAGATCATCGAGATTCTCGCCGCTGCGATTCCGATGGACGCCGTCTTCATGGGCAAACTCTTTGCAATGCTGGGCGTCAGCTTTGTCGGGATAGCTGTATGGGGCAGCCTGGGGTGGGGCTTCTGGGCGATTGCGGAGGACGCGATCGTCACCGTGACTCAGACCGATTATCGCAATCTTCCCGGTCCCGCGGTCGGCTGGCCGATGTTCCTCGCGCTTGGCGTCGTGTATTTCTCGATGGCCTATCTGCTGCTCGGCGCTTTGTTCCTGACCATCGGCGCCATGGCGAGCACAGTCCGCGAAGTGCAGACCATGTCGATGCCAATCACCATGCTGCAGCTGATGGTGTTTTTCCTGGCGGCCTACACTATCACCCAGCCTGGCAGCGCATTAGAGATGTTTGCGATTGCCTTCCCGCTCAGCTCGCCTTTTGCGATGCTCGCTCGAGCGGCATTGGAAGAGAGCCTGTGGATCCATGCGGTCGCCTTGGCGTGGCAGGCCTTTGCGGTTGTCATCATCGTTCGCGCTGGCTCAATGCTGTTCCGCAAGCGGGTCATGAAATCCGGCAGCGCAGGCCGCGAAAAGAAGAAGCGGCGCTGGGGCCGCAGTGCCCCCTCTTCACAGGCGACAGTCGAACCGGCAGAATAGGTCCCAATTCGCAACTCACTATTGACACCTGTGTCAGTTAGGGCAGGATGCGAATCGAGGGAGTGGCGCGTGAGAGAACAGACAGCGCCGCCGGACAGGAGAGAGTAGAATGGCTACCGTTGCCCCCCAGCGTCCCACCGTGCGCAGCAGCCCCAGCGCCTACGAAGCGCTCAAGGCGCATTACGAGAAGCACCCCGAGGAGCGGCCCTCGCATCCGCACAAATGGGATCTCAGCCGATCGGACATCTATTTCGAAGACAAATGGCAGCCAATCGTGGCCGAGATGCAGGCCGCAGGCCCGCTGCACTGGATCCCTGAGAGTCCTTATGGCCCCTATTGGTCAGTGGTTGGCCACAAGGCGATCCAGCATATTGAGGCCCTGCCCGATGTCTTCTCATCCAGCTGGGAATACGGTGGGATCACCATCCTCGAGCGTTTAAGCGAGGAAGAGCTTGCCGAGAGCAATGCGGATCGCCGCGAGCTGCCGATGTTCATTGCAATGGATCGCCCAGAGCACACCGGGCAACGCCGCACAGTGGCGCCCAAGTTCACCCCCAGCGGCATCGCTGACATGGAGGCGGAGGTGCGTCAGCGCACTGGCGAACTGCTCGACAGCCTGCCGCGCGGCGAATCCTTTGATTGGGTCGACACGGTTTCGATCGAACTCACCACGGGCATGCTGGCAATCCTGTTCGGTTTCCCATGGGAAGACCGACGCCTTTTGACCTTCTGGTCCGATTGGTCGGGCGATACTGAGTTGGCTGGCGTGCGAGAGCTCGACGAGCTGCGGTGGGAATTCCTCCACGAAATGGCCGCCTATTTCCAGTCGATCTGGATTGAACGGACTCACGACAAAGAGCCCGGGAATGACCTGATTTCGATGATGATTCATTCCGAAGCGATGAATCAGATGCGCCCGGAAGAGTTCATCGGCAATCTCGTGCTGCTGATCGTCGGCGGGAACGACACGACCCGCAATTCGATGAGCGGATTCATTCACGCGCTCGACAAATTCCCCGATCAGCGCAAGCTGTTCGAACAGAACCCTGACCTGATCCCGAATGCGGTCCAGGAGATGCTTCGCGTCCAGACTCCGCTCGCGCATATGCGCCGGACTTGCACCGAAGACACCGAAGTGTTCGGGAAGCAGATCAAGAAGGGCGAGAAGGTTGTGCTGTGGTATCTCGCGGCCAACCACGAGGAAGAGATCTTCCCCGAGCCGCACAAGCTCGACATCACGCGTGAAAACGCCCGTCGGCATATCGCGTTCGGCTATGGCATTCACCGCTGTGTTGGAGCTCGCCTGGCTGAGTTGCAGCTGCGCGTGCTTTTGGAAGAAATGCACAAGCGCCGCATGCGCGTCCATGTCGCAGGTGATGTGGAGCGGGTCCGGGCCAATTTCGTGCACGGCTTCCGTAAGCTCGAAGTCGAAATCACCGAGTTTTGAGCGCTGTACGAATTGCGCGTGCAGTGAAACTTTTCGGCTTAGGTTCACGTATTAGAGTGTAGAAACACTCCACTGCGTGAGCCCTTATGTCCGATCTGACCGCCCATCGCCGTTCCATCCTTAGCGCCGCCAGCCTTGGTCTGGCGCTGCCGCTGCTGTCCGCCTGCGGAGCGACACCGGCGGAGGCGAAGACGTTTCGGATCACCAAGACCGAAGCGCAATGGCGTCGCAAGCTGACCCGCGACGAGTTCTATGTTCTGCGGCAGGCTGGCACCGAACGCCCCTTCACCTCGCCGCTCGATACGGAGAAGCGCGCGGGAACTTTTGTCTGCGCGGGTTGCGGCAACCGACTCTATTCCTCCGCGCACAAGTACGACAGCGGGACCGGTTGGCCGAGTTTCTGGCAAGCGATCGATTCAGGCGCGGTGGGCACCTCGGTCGACTACAAGATCGGCTATCCCCGCACCGAAGTGCATTGCGCCGATTGCGGTGGTCATCTCGGGCACATCTTTGGCGATGGCCCGCGCCCAACCGGTAAGCGCCATTGCATCAATGGGGTCGCGCTGGACTTTATTCCGGCTTGATCCGCCACAGGCGCAGCGTGCTGCCATTGGTGACCGGGATCGGCTGGAGCCAGTCAGGCTCTCTTCCATCGAGCAGCTCTGCCATGAAACCATCAGGTGCAAGGCGCGCGTAGTTTCTGGGTTCGACCAGGTTCGGGCATAGTGCCAAGTAGGACGTCTCGCGTTGGCGCAGAGCCATCTGAGCCTCGCTACTTGAACCCAGTGAGGTCGCAATCACCAGCCGCATGGCTTCGTTGCCGCGGTGATGACCGGTCGCGATCACGCTATGGTGGCTCGACAGGATCAGGCTGGGAGCGATGTCGAGTGGAGCATAGACTTCGCCCGCGGGCAAAGCGTTGAGGATCTCCGTCGCATCTTCAATCCTACAGTCAGAGACCTTGAGATGTCCAATCGCCCCGGTTCCAGCCGCTTTATGCGCTTCGGCTGGCATCGCCGATGTGAAGATGATCAGCGGAAAGGTCGGCAGCAGCGCGCACAGCACCGCCAGCATCGACGCGAGCCGTGGGGCCGGCCGGTCCATCGTTCGAATGGCTGTGAGCCAGCGATTGACTTGCCAAGCGACAGGCGGGGCAGCGATGACGCAGGCGATCGCGCCTGCCCGGGCAACCAGCACGGAAACCAGGAATGCAGCGCCAAGCACAAGGGCGTAATCCGTCCAGAACCGCCGCGTTGCGCCATCGGACTTTTGCGCCAAACGGATCGCAGCAAACAGACCAATCAGCGGCGTGACGGCATATTGCAGCGCAGTCGAAAGCGTCTGCTGCCAGATCGGCATACCCTCACTGACGTTGGCATGCCAATGCTCGGCCACCAGCGGGTCGAGCGTGGCAAAGCCTCCACCCGCGCATTGCGGGGCCACGGCCAAAAGCATGGCTACCGCGCCAGCACCTGTAATTGCGAAGCCTGTGAGCAGCCAGATGGTCGATAGAGCTTTGGGTTGCGCCAATGCGGTCAGTGCCAGGGCGCCCCAGGCAAACATGGCAAGATGCGCCGGGCCAATCGCATCGCAGTAGAGCGCGATATCTCCAATCGCGCCGGTCAGCACAAACAAGCCCGCGCTCGAAACTGCCAGCGACTGAATCGCGCTGACCAACCATATCCGTTCGTCGGCGTTTCTGATCCAACGCAGGGCCAAAACGCCGAAAAGCGCTGCCGACAAAGGCAAGCCCTCGATCGAAATCAGCATCCAGGCCGCGCAGGCAAACCCAATCAAAGCGCCACCCAACCGCGCAGAGCCAGCGAGCAAGCCGTTCAGCGCCAAGAGGCCGCAGGCGATTTGCCAGCCGTGATGGTCGATCCGCATCGGGCCAAGCTGGAAGATCACCGGAACCGAGATCGCGAGGATCAAAGACGCATAGATTGCTTCCTGTTTGCCCAGAATACGCCAAGCAATTCGGGCGGTCAGATACATCACCACACCGAGCGTCAGCAGCGGCACGATGACCAAGGCCGCGTATTCCGCGGTACTCACTCCAAGCATGGGCGTGAGTGCGAGCACCACAAGCACAATTGGAAGATCAATCAGACGCGACCAATGCATCGGCACGCCACCTGAGGCGGCGTCAACCCGATACTGGGTCAGGTCGAACCAGCTCTGGCCTGCGATCAGATCGCGAACCTGCGCCAAACGCATAATATCGTCGGGATCGGGAAAGCGCTGGCTGGCAATGGCGGTCCAATTGACCGCGACAAGCAAGCAAGAGACCAGTGCCCAGGCTATGGCCACGCGCGGGATGAGGCCGGGTTGATTGTGGCTTAGTGGGCGCTCATCCAGCATCGCTGGCATCACCTTTGACCGGGCGAAATACGATGTGGCTGCGGATCAGCCAAGTGGCTGTGAAAGCGACCACGATAGCCGCAGCCTTGGCAATTCGCGGATCGATCCCCGATTGATCGCCGAGGCCGACAATGGCGGTGGTCAGGCCGAGGCCGACCAAAGCCGAGATGACAAACAGGGCCTTTTGCCGCGTCCGAGCGATCCCTCCGCTCGCGACGCTGTCATGAAACACGGCGCGGCTCGACATCAGCCAATGGGCCAGAATGCCGAGGGAATAGCCGAGCGCAGAGGCCGGCGCCGCTGCAACTCCAGCCGCCAGCAATGCGAGGAAACTGCCAACATCGACCGCCAAAGCGCCGACGCTGGCGAGAATGTAACGGATGAAGCGAACATCACGCAGCTTGACGAATATGCTGGTCATTGCCCCTCCTGATCGCTGCTAACCCCAGACTGGTCGATCAAGCCGATTTGCGCTCGTCGTCCGATTGAATGCGCTCCGGAACGCCTCTTAGCGAGGTGAGCGCGGCCGCTTGATCCTCACTGATGGCGCGAAGCTCTTCACGACGCTCTGCCGCTGCAAGGTCTTCGGCATTGACCACTTCACGATTGGGCAGCGCTGTTTCGGCGCCTTCGTCACCGGCCTCGTGGTATTCCGCATCTTCGTTGACGCACCAGGTGTCATAGATGCGCTTGCCGGCCAGAATGTTCTCAACCGTCAGCATCGCGGTCATCATCGCGTGATCCTGATTGTTGTAGCGGTGCATGCCGTTGCGGCCGACCAGATGCAGGCTTGGATGTTTCTCTTCCAATTCGATCCGCATCGCGTCGACATTGGCAGCGTAGTCTTCGTCATAGACCGGATAGGCTTTTTCCTGCCGAACCACCGCGCCACCGCGGACCTTGGCCGGGTCGACCAGGCCGAGGATGTCCATTTCCTTCTTCGCCAGTTCGACCAGGTCATCATCTTCTGATGCCCACAGGCCGTCGCCTTCGAAGCAGAAGTATTCGAGACCGACACAGGCAACATTCTCGTCTGGCACCATCTCAGGCGACCACGAACGGAAGTTCTGCACACGTCCGACCTGAACCTTGCTGTCATGGATATAGATCCAATTGTCCGGGAAGAGATCTTCACTGTCGATCATCAGGGCGACCGTGAGGAAGTCACGATATTTGAGGTTGTTGGCCTGCAGCGTGGATTGCGGCAGCGGATAGAGCCGCTTCGACAGTTCACGCATCGGGGCCGAACTGATCACATCACCCGCGCGGATCTGAACTTTCGCGTCCTTACCCTGTGCGGTCATCGACCAATTGTAGCCTTCGTCATTGGGGCCGATCGCAGCCAGCTGGTCGAGCGCATGGCCCATCAGCACCTGGCCTTTGCCTGTTGCGATGATCTTGTCGCGTGCAGCCTCCCACATCATGCCCGGGCCCAGCCGCGGATAGCGGAAGGTCTCGAGCAGAGTTTTGACTTCCTGTCCGTCATTGGGCTTCTTGTTGAGACCGAGCGAACGTTTGAGGCCGTCAGTTACGGCGCTCCACAGCGACAGGCCCTTGATCCGCTGAGCAGCCCAGTCCGCGCTCATTTCGTCGCAGGGCATGCCCCACACCTTCTCGGTGTAGGTCTTGAAGAAGATCGAATAGAGCTTCTGACCGAACTGGTTGGTGGTCCAGTCCTCAAAGCTCTTCACATCTTTGATCGGGAACGCTTTGTACCAAAGGTAGCTCGCCATGCAGGCCGTCGAACGCAAAATGCCTAGGTTCGAGAGCGCTTCAAACGCCCGGAGCGGATAGCTGTAGAACTTGCCTTCATAATAGATCCGACTCATCCGCGGACGCTGGATGAAATCATCGGGCAGGATCTCATTCCAGAGATCAACCACCTGTTGCGACTTCGAGAAGAAGCGGTGCCCTCCAATGTCAAAGCGATAGCCGTCATACTCCACCGTACGGCTAATCCCGCCGACATAGGTCTCATCCTGTTCGATGATGGCGACGGTCTTGCCTTGCTTGGTTAGCAGATAACCAGCGGTCAATCCGGCGGGGCCGGCTCCGATGATCGCGACATCAACGTCGATAATGCCGGTTTGAGCGCCTTGGTCATTAAACGCATCAATCTGTGTCATTCGTACCCCCAATGTACCGCG
The DNA here is from genome assembly GCA_965229665.1 of Erythrobacter sp. Taxonomy (GTDB): domain Bacteria; phylum Pseudomonadota; class Alphaproteobacteria; order Sphingomonadales; family Sphingomonadaceae; genus Erythrobacter. The sequence continues at coordinate 1,099,715 of OZ245896.1, forward strand.
CGGCGAACTGCGCTTGAGCTGGGAGTGAACGAAATTGGTTAGCGAGAAGTAAACGCGCCCGCTTAACGGCCAAATTTTTGTTGAGATTCGCTCGAGAGGGTTATTCTTTTAGAAGGACCGGCGCTTGAATACGCGCCGCCAGCCGAGCAAAATCACCCAGCGTGAAGGTGTCATCGAACACGACGCCATAGTGCTGATCGCGCCGCCAGCGGACTTTCGCTCGGACCTCTTTGAACTCTTCGCTTTCGATCCGCAGGTTTTGCTCAATCGCGAACAGGCCATCGCACTCAAATCGCGCCCCCTGTTGCGAAAAATTCTCGACCACCCCTTCGACCCTCTGGGTCAGGGTGCTGATGGTGATGGGGAACAACAGGTTCAGGCGAAGACCCCGCTTGGGGTACTCACCCGCTTCATTCACCAATTGTGTAACATCTACCGGCTCAAGAAATTCGCACCCAGCCTCGTTATCGCGTTGCCAAACGGCGCGCAGCTCGTAGGCCCGACCGCCAGGCATGTGCAGCTCAAGGGTCTTGTCCTCTGGCAGGGCATGAAACAGACGAATGCTGACGCCGGTTTCAGAGACATCGCGGATGACGCAAACGAACTCGCCGTGATGCGAAACGAGCTTCGCAGCGCGGATCAATAGGGTGTAGCGCGGCGCACCGCGCAGATCGGCGACGTCCTGAGGCTCATCTGGTGCTTGCGGGGTCAGCGCAGCATTGTCCATTGAAGCGATCCCTGTGAACCCGACGACCGAAATGCCCCCGAGCGTGGTTAACAGACAGTCCGGATAGCGCGTAACCGGTTAAGGCCGTCATAATGACCGCCGCGGGATTTTATCCGGCTAGTCAATTTGTTCGCGGCGCTCCGCCAAATGGAGATGATGCGCCGCAGCGAAGCAGAGGGCTCTGCATTGAAGATATCGCGAGAATGGTGCGGGTGGTGGGACTCGAACCCACACGATCTATAGGATCAGGGGATTTTAAGTCCCCGGCGTCTACCATTCCGCCACACCCGCTCGGCGCTCGCCCTAGCGCCAAGCTTTGCAAACAGCAACGCGCTCGCTCTTGTTCTCAGAGGAACAACAACCACCTGTGATCGGTTCACAATCTGAGACCAGCGAGGTCTCTCTTTTGAGCGAAGGAGCACAGGATGGCGGCGGAATCGGTTCACGACGCGCAATCGGTGGTTGCGACGATCCAGCCAGCAATCACATTGCTCGGCCTAGGCATTGGTGCCGCTCTGCTGTCCCGCGCTGTTCGGCTCAATCCGATTGTCGGCTATCTAGGGCTCGGCGTGGCGATCTCCGCCTTGGGTTTTTCCGAGGCCTTCAGCGGTGATCTTGTCGCGGCGATGGCCGAGGCCGGGATCATGTTCCTGCTGTTCAACCTTGGATTGCACTTCTCGTTATCGCGCATTCGCGAGGAAGCGGCGAATATCTTCGGGTTTGGCAGCCTCCAGATGCTTGTCTCCGGCGGTGGCTTCGCAGCGCTGTTCTGGGCACTAGGCCTTCCCCTGACATTTGCGATCATCGGCGGCTTCGCGATGGGCCTGTCATCGACCGCAGTCGTGATCGGGTTGGTGCGAGAGCGCGGGCAAGAAGACTGCCCGGTCGGCCGCGCATCACAGTCTATCATGATCTTTCAGGACATTGCCGCGATCATGCTGCTGGTGGCAGCCGGTGCGCTTGGAAGCGGCGGAGCCCTGGCGCCGGCGCTCGGCATAGCCGGCATCAAGGCGATCGCCGCCTTTGCCATCGCCTTCCTGTTCGCGCGCTATCTGACGGGGCCCCTGTTCCGACTGATTTCGCGCGCGGGTAGCAGTGAAGTCTATACGGCGACTGCGCTGTTCCTTGCCTTGGCGGCGGGTTGGGCGACCGGTATTGCGGGCTTGTCGCTTACGCTTGGAGCCTTTCTGGGCGGCATGGCCGTGGCAGACTCGCGCTATCGGATCATGGTTCAATCTGAGATCGACGCGTTTCGCGGTCTGTTTCTGAGCTTCTTCTTCATATCCGTCGGGCTGAGCATTGATGCAGGTATGATCCTCGAGAACTGGCTGATGGTGATCGCAGCGGCGATCGGGCTGATTGTGTTCAAATGCCTGCTCAATGTGCTGGCAGGATTGATCAACCGGTGGTCAGTGCCAGGATCGATCCAACTCGGCTTCCTGCTCGGACAAGGGAGTGAGTTTGCTCTGGTGATCTTTGCGATTCCGGCGGTCGCTGCCTTGATCGCACCGGAATCGCTCGCCGTTTTGGTGACGGCGATCGCAATCAGTCTGGCGGTGACGCCACTGGTGTCCAACATCGGCCGCAAACTGGCGGGCAAGCTGCGGCAGGGACCACCCGATGAGAAGATGGCGGGCGACGACGCTCCGGTCGTTATCATTGGCCTCGGTCCAGCCGGGCGCGCGGTTGCCGACGCGCTGACCCAGCATGAGGTCGACTATTTAGCGGTTGAGGCAGACATGAAGCGGTTCGAGTTGGCGCTCGCAGACGGCTATCACGTCCATCACGCGGTGGCGTCCGATCCGCGGAGCTGGGACGCGATGGGAATGGCAAAGCGGGAGCTGGTTGTGATCTCAACCGGCAACGCCAACCTAAGCCGACAATTGACACCCTTGGTTGAAGAGCGTCTGCCCGGGGTAACGAGAGTGGCCGCCTTGCGGGGGCCGGACGCGATCGAAGAGTTTGCAGCGATGGGTATCCCCGCTGTAGATGTCGCTGCGGATGGTGGAATGGACGTCCTTGTCGACACCGTATTCGACGGTCTTGGTATCACGCGTAAGCGCGAAGCAGCAATGCCTCAGAAAGCGGCAGCCTAATCAAACAGCAAGGCGATCAATCGGCGTTGAGCCGGCGACGCATATCCTTGCCCGCCTTGAAATACGGCACGCGCTTCGCGTCGACTTCCACCGCATCACCGGTGCGTGGATTGCGACCCATACGGGCTTCCCGCTCGCGCGTTGAGAAAGCACCAAAGCCACGCAGTTCGACCCGTCCACCCTCAGACAGACGTTGTGCGATTTCATCAAAGAAGATGTCGACGATCTGCTCCACCTCTTCGGCGCGCAGTTCTGGATTATCTTTATGCAAAGCCTGTAGCAATTCGGATCTGATCATAGCGTACTCCCGACGCACAAACTCAGCGCGTCGATGACACGCTGGCTACCCAAATCGATATGGCAATCAGACCCGAAGACCACCAAACCGATAACGCATCGTGCCAGACCTTTGCATTTCTCGCAAGTCAGAGGCTATGCTTTGTTGAAACCTGCGCTCTTACATATAGCAAGCGCCGGGGGCGAGCTGTCAGATAGTCTCGCTCAACTTGGCCGGATCAATCCCGAGACGATCCATCCTCATCCGGATTTCCGGCCATTCCTCGCGCAGGAATTGTTCACGCTCTCTGGCGCGGAGCTTGTCAGCGGCGCCTTCGACAACATACATGCCGACGCCACGCTGTACCTCGACCAAGCCATCATTCTGGAACTGCTGATAGGCTTTCGCAACGGTCAAAGGGTTCGCCCCACGCTCAGCAGCCAAGGCGCGCACAGAGGGAAGCATTTCGCCTTCGCGATACTCACCTTCGATAATGGCGGCTGCGATCTGGTCGCGCAGCTTGAGATAGACAGGTCGTGATTGGCTCATAAGTCCCTCGCTAGGTGCTTCAGTGCCATAATACAGCCATGCGCGTCAAGGTTTGTGCCGCTGATCGGCAGCAAGAATGATTGTCGCATTTGAAACTATAGCTTCACACTTGCGAATGACACGCTAGGGTGGTCGTCTTCGGGGGGTCGCGCCGCAATGGCGCGCAGTGAGGACGATACAGTACATGGCTACACAAGAATTGCCGCATGGTGACAGCGCGGGCACCATTCTCGGACATCCCAAGGGATTGTTCGTTTTGTTTTTCGCGGAGATGTGGGAGCGCTTTTCCTATTATGGGATGCGCGCACTGCTGATCTTCTATCTGACCAAGCATTGGCTGTTTTCAGATAGTGAATCGGGCATCATCTACGGCGCTTACACCGCGCTGGTCTACATCACACCCGTGATCGGTGGCTATTTGGCGGACAAATATCTCGGGCAACGCAAAGCCGTGTTGTTCGGGGCGGTCCTGCTGACACTGGGTCACTTTTTCATGGCGTTCGAAGGCGAACCGGCTTTCGGCAATGAGAACAACCCGGTCATTTACATATTCTGGCTCGCATTGGCGCTGATCATCGTGGGATCGGGCTTCCTCAAAGCGAACATCTCCGTGCTTGTGGGTCAGCTTTACCCGCGCACCGATATTCGCCGCGACCCGGCTTACACCATCTTCTACATGGGCATTAACATCGGCGCTGCCGCAGGTTCGCTGCTGTGTGGCTATATCGGTGAGACCTATGGTTGGGCCTATGGCTTTGGCCTGGCCGGCATCGGCATGCTGGCAGGCCTGGTAGTGTTCATCTGGGGCACTCCGCTTTTGTTGGGCCGGGGCGAACCTCCCAAGCCACTCCAAAAGACGACCGAGTGGTCGATGTATGGCGCCGGGATCGCCATGGTCGGGATCTGCTGGCTCGCGATCCAGTATCAGGCGCTCGTTGGATATGTCCTTGGCGGATTTGGCGGAGCACTGGTGCTGTATGTTCTGTTCACTGCGGTGACCAAATTGGCGGCCGAGGAGCGTGATCGGATCTTCGCTGCAATGTTCCTGATTCTGACTTCGATCGTCTTCTGGGCGCTGTTCGAGCAGGCGGGTTCTTCACTGAACCTGTTCACAGACCGCCATGTCGATCGTGGCGGGGTCCCGGCCTCGGTGTTCCAATCGATCAATGCGATCTACATCATCATCCTGGCTCCGGTTTTCGCCATCACCTGGCAATTCCTTGGCCAACGCGGAATGGAGCCATCCACGCCACTCAAGTTCGGACTTGGAGTGGTGCAGGTTGGGCTGGGCTTCCTGGTCTTGGTCTGGGGCGCTGATGCGGTCGGCCCGGGGATCGCAGTGCCTGTGATCTTCATTTTTCTGATCTACTTGCTGCACACAACCGGCGAATTGTGCCTGTCTCCAGTCGGCCTATCGGCAATGAACCGGTTGGCGCCGGCGCATATGGCATCGCTGATTATGGGCACTTGGTTCTTCGCTTCGGCTCTCGGGAACTTTGCCGCTGGCCTGATCGCTGCGGCGACAGGTGCGGAAGGCGTTGGCGAGGAGGCCGGACGCGAGGTCGTGCTCGGAGTCTACAGCAATGTGGGCTGGTTCGCGGTGGCGATCGGGGTCGGCGTTATGGTGATCAGTCCGCTGATCAAGAAAATGATGCATCTCGAGACGCTGAAGGATGACGAGTTGGAGGGCTCTGCCGAAGCGGGTCTCGAAGCACAGGAAGGCGGGGTTCATCCGTCAAGCCGACCGGCTGAGTAAGCCCGACGAGAACGAGAGCTTCTCTCCGGGCGCTGTGGCGCGCGGGGAGAAGCCTCCACCTTTGGTCACTCTATTGGTCGGGAAAGGCGCCCCAGTCCTGGCGCTGCTCGCCTTGGGCAAACAAATGCTCACTGCTCCATTTCGACATCTCGCCGAACAGCGGAACCAGGCTGCGGCCGCTTTCAGTCAATACGTAACGCGCGCGCTTGCCGGTCGGAGGGTCGCGCTCGATCAGTCCTGCCTCCTGGAGGATCCGCAGGCGTGAGGTCAGCGCCGCGCGATTGATCGACAGGCGGTCGACGAAATCGTCAAACCGATCGACACCCAAAAACGCCTCACGCAGGATCAGGATCGTCCAACGATCGCCCAACAGACGGGCGGCGCGCCCGATCGGGCATGGCGCGCGCGAGGGTTGATAGGATTTCATAGGAGTCTGCATTACAGACTTGCATGCATCAGATGCAAGCTCCATAAAGTCTCAAATACAGACTTGGAGTCGCTAATGCCCGACGATCGTTTTGCCAGCCCGGAAGCCTCCATCGCCTATATGAAGCGCGTCGCCGTCGCCAAATCGGGTTTTAGCAGCTGGCTCGACGTCGAGCCGATCAAAGTGTGGCGAGGGGAATCCGAGCTTTTGCTCGAACTGCGCCCTGAGATGACCCAACACCACGGCTTTGCGCATGGAGCCATCGTCGGCCTGATGGCAGACAATGCTTGTGCCTGGGCTGGAGCGTCGGTCGCCGGGGATGTCGTGACCGGGGGCTACACCATCAACTTCCTACGCCCGGCCAAGGGCGAGCGACTGCGCTCCAAAGGCGTGGTGATCAAGCCCGGCAAGCGCCAGGTCATCGTCAAGGCCGACGTCTGGAGCGAGGACGGTGACGAACAAATCCATGTTGCAACCGCTCAGGCCACGATCATCCCGACCGGGCTCAAGCAGTAGGGAAATCCACCCGCACGCATTAGGCGCTGGGCTGATTAAGTGATAGGCTGCTCAGGTTGGAGGGGGATCACCAATCATGGACGCAACGCTGCTCAATCTCATCGCGGCCAATGTGGCATTCGTTGGCACGCATTTCATCATGTCGCACCCATTGCGGGGCCCGATGGCATCGATGCTAGGCACGCTGGGCTTTCAGCTGGCCTACACCGCGGTCAGCGTGGCCACGCTCGCGTGGGTCTATTTCGCGTTCAAAGCCGCGCCTCCGGCGGACCTGCCAGGAAGCGGCGATCTCGGGTGGGCGATTGCGACTTTGCTGACCATCCCCGCGATGGTCCTGTTTGCTGGCAGTCTGATCGGAAACCCCGCACTGCCAACGCCGCGGGCCGAACAGCAGGCAAGGGCAGAGCCGCGCGGCTCGCTCAAGGTCACGCGCCATCCGATGATGTGGGGCTTCGGCCTGTGGGCACTATCGCATATTGTGCTGTTCTGGAGCGTGCGGACCTTGGTGGTGGCGCTTGCGATGGGCATCCTGGCTCTGGTGGGCGCGCATTTTCAGGACAAGAAGAAAGAGCTTTTGATGGGCGAGTCCTGGAAAGAGTGGGAATCCAAGACCAGCTATTGGCCGCGCTGGGGCCAGATCTTCTCGGTCGGCCTTCTGCCCTGGACGATCGGTCTGATTCTGTTTGTTTTCCTGAGCTGGCTGCACCTGCCACTGGGCGGTATCGCCGCAGGGATTTGGCGGTGGTTTTAACCGCCTAGGGACTGGCCTGCACGCGCCGAAGGTTCACAATCCAGTCGCGGCGCGCCTCGCCCGAGCGGGCCTCGAACGACAACGCATGGTCTGAGCCAGCAAAGCTCTGAAACTCCGCATTGGGAGCAAGCTCAGCCAAGGCCTGGCCCTGAGACGGCGGGATCAGATCGTCCGCCGTACCATGTTGGACCAGGACCGGAATGGTTAGCTGGGTGATCTTGTCAGCATTGGCATATTGATCGCGCACCAGCGACCGCGCCGGAAGCCACCAGAGATTGGCGGCCGCGGCATCGGGCAATGATGTAAATGGCGCGATCAGGATCAAGCCAGCGGGTTCATGTCTCACCGCCATTTCGACCGCCACGCCGCCGCCGATCGAATTGCCCACGACAATCAGATCGGTGGCCGCGATCCCCTGTTCGACGAGCCACTCGATCCCCGCCTCTCCATCAAGATAGAAGCCTTGCTCGTCAGGTGTCCCAGGATTGCCGCCATAGCCGCGATATTCGACCAGGAGGACGCCCAATCCGCCAGCAACCAAGGGCCTGTTCGAGATCTGTGCGCCCGACAATGTCCCGCCATTGCCGTGGAAATAGATCAGCGTTGGCAGGCCTTCGGCCGCCTCGCGATAGAAGGCCCACAGTTTGAGGCCATCGTCAGTCTCGAGTGTCACCTCCTGATAGTCTGGCGTTAGCGGCGCGACATTTTGCGGGGCTGGATAGAGAAACCGCGATTGCAGCGCCCACAGTATCACCAGCACCGCCAGATAGGCGACCGCGATGAACACCAGAATGCGGGTGAGCGTATGCACGGGGACCCGCGCCTATTCGCCTTTGAAATCCGGCGCGCGCTTCTCAATCAGCGCGTTGACCCCTTCCATATGGTCATCGGTCGTATGCATCAAAGCTTGCGTGTTCGCAGCCATTTCGAGCGCACTGTCATAGCTGACCTGTTGGCCTTGCCGCAGCAGCATCTTGGCGTGACGCAGAGCGTGCGGCGGCATAGCGGCGATCTTCTGCGCTTTGGCCTTGGCGACATCCATCAGTGCTTCGGGCGAAGCAACTTCGCTTACCAGACCCCAGTCCAGCGCTGTCGCTGGGTCGATCACGTCACCGGTGTAGAAAAGCTCCGACGCCCGGCTCAGACCGATCACACGCGGCAGAATCCATGTCCCCCCATCGCCTGGGATGATCCCCAGCTTGAGGAAGGTCACGCCGAATTTGGCCTTCTCCGACGCGATCCGAATATCGGCGAGGCAGGCAACATCACACCCCAGACCGATCGCCGGGCCATTGATCGCAGCGATCACCGGAACACGCAGCGAATAGAGCGCCCGCAGCATCATATGAATGTTGTTGCGATAGCCATCGGAAATCGCCGGAGCGGAGCCGCCAAACGATCCGGAGCGCGATTGCATCGCCTTGATGTCTCCACCGGCCGAGAATGCCCGTCCGGCCCCAGTCAGGATCACACAGCGGACCGCCATGTCGCGGTTGATTTCGGTGCAGACACGGGTGAATTCATCGCCGTCACCTGGCGCACCGAGCGGATTCATCGTCTCCGCCCGGTCAATTGTCAGCGTGGTGATCGGGCCGTCGCTTTCGACCTTGAGCAAACTCATTTCGTTCAGGCTCGCGCTTCTTCGGCATCGGAACCCGCAGCCACTCCGGCGGAATTGTGCTTGAGCGCTTTGAGCACGGTCTCGACAATGTTCGGCGCGTTTAGGCCCGCAAGATCATACTGCTTGTCGGGCGCATCCTGGTCGATGAAGATATCGGGCAGTCGCATAGTGCGGACCTTCAGACCGTTGTCGGTCAGGCCTTCGTCGGTCGCATAGGTCAGCACATGTGCGCCGAGACCACCGATTGCACCCTCTTCAACCGTGACAACCACCTCATGGCTGCGCATCAGCTTGGCAATCAGATCTTCGTCGAGCGGCTTGGCAAAGCGCAGGTCAGCAACCGTAGTCGACAGGCCCTTGGCTTCCAATTGGTCGGCCGCCTTCTTGGCTTCTTCCAGTCGAGCGCCGAGCGAGAGGATTGCGACCTTGGTGCCTTCGCGAACCACTCGTCCCTTACCAATCTCCAGCTTTTGCGGAACCTCGGGCAGCGGAATGCCGACGCCATTACCCCGCGGATAGCGGAAGGCGATCGGGCCCTCGTCATACTCGACCGCAGTGTAGGTCATATGGACCAGCTCAGCTTCGTCAGCCGCGGCCATCACCACCATATTCGGTAGCGTGGCAAGATAGGTGATGTCGAATGAGCCGGCGTGGGTCGCGCCGTCGGCACCCACCAGCCCGGCGCGGTCAATCGCAAACCGCACTGGTAGGTTCTGAATTGCCACATCATGCACGACCTGATCGTAAGCGCGCTGCAGGAAGGTCGAGTAGATCGCCGCAAACGGCCGCATGCCCTGCGCCGCCAAGCCCGCAGCGAAGGTCACCCCATGTTGCTCAGCGATACCAACGTCAAAACTGCGATCTGGGTGAGCCTTGGCAAACCGGTCAACCCCCGTGCCTGACGGCATCGCCGCGGTGATCGCGCAAATGCGATCATCGGTCTCTGCAAGTTTGGCCAGCGTGTCGCCAAAGACATTCTGATAGGCTGGCGGACCAGCCGCGCCCTTTTTCTTTTCGCCGGTTACGACGTCGAACTTGGGCACGCCGTGATATTTATCGGCGCTGTTCTCGGCCGGCTCATAGCCTTTGCCCTTGGTCGTCACGACATGGATCAGCACCGGGCCTTCCTGAGTGTCACGGACGTTCTCAAGAACCGGAATGAGGTGGTCGAGATTGTGCCCATCGATTGGGCCGACATAATAGAAGCCCAATTCTTCAAACAGCGTCCCACCAGTCACCAGGCCACGGGTGTATTCCTCCGCCTTGTCGAGGGTTGAGTGAACCCGGCGGCTCATCTTCTTCGCGACTTTGGAGGCCAGGCTTCTCAGCCCGAGATATTCGCTCGACGACACCATCCGCGCGAGATAGGCCGACAGCCCGCCGACCGGCGGCGCGATCGACATATCGTTGTCATTGAGGATCACCACCAGGCGATTGCCGGCCTGCTCGGCATTGTTCATCGCCTCATAGGCCATGCCGGCGCTCATCGCACCATCGCCAATCACCGCGATGCCGCGGCCCGGTTCACCTTTGAGCTTGTTCGCGACTGCAAATCCCAGCGCCGCCGAGATCGAGGTCGAGGAATGCGCCGCGCCAAACGGATCATACTCGCTTTCGGAGCGCTTGGTAAAACCGGACAGACCGCCACCTTGGCGCAGTGTCCGGATCCGGTCGCGCCGGCCTGTCAGGATCTTGTGCGGATAGCATTGGTGACCAACATCCCACACCAGACGGTCGGCCGGAGTGTTGAAGACATAGTGGATTGCCACGGTCAGTTCGACGACGCCGAGGCCGGAACCCAAATGCCCACCAGTGCTGCCCACTGCATCGATCACTTCCGAACGCAGTTCGTCTGACAATTGCCGCAATTGGCTCGATTCTAACTTGCGCAGCTCATCCGGCGTGCTGACCAGATCGAGCAATGGTGTATCGGGTTTCGAAGTCATAAGTGCCTGCCCTACACTCTGAAATTCAAACTGTCGATGAACGCTTCACCGGCACAGAGTCAGGGCTGGTCTGCTCAAATTTGACCTGAGTCAAGCGCAAGACCGGCAAATGCCGCGAATCTCAAGCACCGGTCGCCGCGCCACAAACCGATTGCTTTCAGCAATCGCGCGAATGCTTTCGCTCAAAAGATCATCATCGATATGGGTGGCATCGCCGCATTCGTCGCAAACCAGGAACAGGCAATCATGCTGACAGCCGGGATGAGGATTCGCTAAGAACGCATTGGCGCTCTCGATCCGAACAGCGAGATTGTTGACCACAAACACATCAAGGATGCGATAGATGCTGTTGGGCGCCACCCGCTTTCCTCGCGCCGCACTCAATTGATCGGCAATATCATAGGCCGAGACTGGCCGCTCATGCTCAGCAAGGGCTGCGAAGACCGCTTGCCGCATAGAGGTCCATTGTTCCCCTGAACCAGTGAGGGTGTGCTTGGCTTCCGCCATTAGGGCTTCGCCCGATAGATCAGCGTGTGCGTGTGTGGCGTCTACCATGAAGCGGATATAGCCCGAGCAAGCGGACTTGCCCAGCCTCACACCATCGCAATCCGCGAGTTTACGTAGCGTCGCGCAAGAAACTCGAGCGATAATCGGACGCAAACATGTCCTTGAGTGCGGCCACTTTGGGCGCATCCCAGCGAACAATGTATCCGTGACGCGGGTTCTTCGCCATGAAGTCCTGGTGATAGTCTTCGGCCGGATAAAACGCTTTGTAACTCTCGATCTTGGTCACAATCGGCTTTGACCACACCTTTGATCGCTCCATCTGTGCGAGATAGGCTGATGCGACCGCGCGTTGCTCAGCGCTCATCGGCACCAAGGCGCTGCGGTAATGCGCGCCTACATCGGGGCCCTGGCGGTTCTTGAGGGTGGGGTCAGCCACAACCGAGAAGAAGATACGGAGCAATTCGTCATAGCGCACCACTTTGGGGTCGTAGACGATCCGGACAGCTTCGGCATGGTTGGTCATACCGGTTATGACTTGCTTGTAGGTCGCTGTCCCGGAACGCCCGCCATGATAGCCTGACACTGCAGCCTTCACGCCCTTCACGTGGCTGAACACACCTTCGACGCCCCAAAAGCAACCGCCCGCAAAGACGGCTACCTTCAGGCCAGACCCTTCTTTGGCAATCCTTTTGGGCGCTGGAGCATCGACCGGTTCCTCCAGCGCCAGGGCCGGTGATCCACAGCTGTTGAGAGCCAATGCGGCCAATGGCAAAGCCAGAAACTTCGCGACACCCATTATTCTTCTCCGATCAGAAATTCAGGGCTGGGCATGATCCGTGCGACATCGTCTGCCATGGGCGCTGCCTGGGCGTCCCATTCATCGGTGGTCGCGAAAACCACTGCCAGTGCTCCCAGCGTAAAGCCAAGAAGCACATTTCGATATAGGTCAGGCGCAAACAGCCGCATGGTCAACTCGTCGTTTGATTTCATCAGTCCAGGCCGAATGACGCGCTGCGCCTTTCGGCTGGGTGAACCCAGTCTGTGTGAGATAATTCGTTACAGACCGCGACTTAGTTACGCAGCGCGAGGCAAAAAGTTGCGTGCCCTCTAGGCGTGCGAGCGAACCTAGTGACGGAAGTGGCGCATTCCGGTGAAGACCATGGCCAAACCTGCCTCGTTTGCAGCGGCGATCACTTCATCATCACGGATCGAGCCTCCGGGCTGAATTACAGCGGTCGCGCCCGCTTCTGCCGCGGACAAGAGCCCGTCCGCAAACGGGAAGAAGGCGTCAGACGCTACCGCGCTGCCGACTGTCCTTGGCTCGGCCCATTCGAATGTCTCGGCCGCTTCGGCGGCCTTGGCCGCCGCAATCCGGGCAGAGTCCCGTCGGTTCATCTGGCCCGCACCAATCCCGGCGGTGGCCCCATCCTTGGCATAGACGATGGCGTTGGATTTGACGTGGCGAGCGACCGTCCAAGCGAACAGACAATCCTTGAGTTCCTGCTCGGTCGGCTCACGCTCGGTCACGACTTTGAGGTCCGACAACTCGACCGCACCGGAATCGCGGGACTGGATCAGCATACCCCCAGCGATCGTCTTCATCGCAAACCCTCCGCGGCGCGGATCGGGCAGGGTCCCGCATTCAAGCAGGCGCAGGTTCTTCTTTTTGGCGAAGATTGCGCGGGCCTCTTCGCTAACCGACGGTGCAATCACCACCTCGGTGAAGATCTCGGCGATTTGCTCAGCGGTGGCTCCATCCAGTTCGGTGTTGACCGCGACGATGCCGCCAAAGGCCGAGACGCTGTCGCATTGCAAAGCGGCGGTCCAAGCCTCGGACAGCGAAGCCGATTGGGCCACTCCGCAGGGATTGGCGTGCTTCACGATAACCACCGCCGGTTCGCTACCAGCGAACTCCGCAACCAGTTCGAGCGCAGCGTCGGCGTCATTCAAATTGTTGTAGCTGAGTGCCTTGCCCTGCAATTGCTGCGCCTGCGGAACGCCAGGAGCTCCGATGGCCTGTGGGACGTAAACAGCCGCCTGCTGGTGCGGATTTTCGCCATAGCGCAAAGTGTCTTCCCGCTTGAAGGCCAGCGGCATGGTGTCAACAAACGGTGTCGCCTGTAGCGCCTCAGCGCCGAGCGGATGGGTAAAGGCATCACCAAACGCGAACCAATTGGCGATTGCCGCGTCATAGGCAGCTGTCCGGGCATAGGCCTTGCCCGCCATCCGGATTCGGAATGCCTCGCTGGTCGCACCGGAATTGGCCTCAAGCTCGGCGACAAAATCGGCATAGTCAGCTGGGTCGGTCAGGATCGTGACAAAGCCATGGTTCTTGGCGGCGGAGCGGACCATGCTGGGCCCACCGATGTCGATATTCTCAATCACCTCAGGGCGCTCGGCCCCTTTTGCGACAGTCGCTTCAAACGGGTAAAGATTGACCACCACCAGATCGATTGCGCCGATTGCGTGCTGCTCCATAGCGGCGACATGCTCGGGATTGTCGCGTAAGGCCAGTAAACCGCCATGGACCTTCGGGTGCAAAGTCTTGACTCGGCCATCCATCATCTCCGGAAAGCCGGTCAGATCAGCGACATCGCGCACGTCCAGACCAGCTTCGCGCAATGCCTTCGCTGTGCCCCCGGTGCTAACCAGCTCGACATTGTGCTCGGCGAGCTTTTGTCCCAGCTCTACCAAGCCGCTCTTGTCGGACACCGACAGCAGCGCCCGCTTTATTGTCTTGTCGCTCACGCTCGACTTACCCCATTTTCTTGAGCAGCCAGGAAAACTCTCCCCCGCCGCGCGATGTCATGCCTTCGATCACCAATTGCTCTGTTGGATGTGGTCGACCTTCGCCATCAATCCAAAGACTGTCCTCGCGCACAAGCTCCGCATCCTGGGTATCTCCGCGCAGTCGAAATTGCCAGTGCCGCCCATCAGCCAACAACAGCGTCGCTCCACGACCGTCATCGCTGAGATGAGCCTCAACGCCGCGGCCCAGATGGAAACGAATAGCGAAGCCGATCTTGCCGCGCTTTCCTTTCCGCGAAACCGGCAAAAGGATGTCTTGCCCAATCAGCTCGGTTCCATCCGCGCGCAGGATCAAAGTCCGCCGATGCGTCAACCCAAACCGCGCAGCGTAGCCATCATGACTGGCCTCAATCCGGACCGCATCGCGCCCGTTTTTGCCGAGCAAGCGACGCTCCACTTCGACAAGCTCAACACCCCGGCCGAGCTTCCCATGGAGCAGGACCGCGGTTGAATTGGCGTTGTCGAGCACCAGAGTCGAATGCGCTGCCGTCGCACGCAGGCCTTGACCGATCCTTGCCGGCACCTGTCCTCCAGCCGCTGTCGCACCGCCGCAATTGACGATCACACGGCTTGGGCCATCGGACAGCTCGAATGCCAGAGTGGAGGCGGCGCCACACCGTGCGTGCCGCGCCCTTGGGGGCGGTGCCGCATCAAACTGAACCACAGTTTTACCACCGCGCAATCGTTGAAAACCCCAGGTCTGGACATCCTTGAGCGGTCGAGCCCTGATACCTGAAGCCTCGAGCAGCGCATTGAGCCGATCAGCCCCAATCGCGCCATTGCCCTGCCAGCTGCCCAGCGCTCCATCACCATGCCTCAGCGCGAGCAGCGGGGGCACCAGCAGCTCGCGCATGGTCAGGATTGCCTCAGGCGGATCCCGTTCAACCGCTTCATAACAAGCGATAAGATCGGTCAGCATTGCAATGCTATCCATTTGAGCCGCAGGGCAGCGCGACAAAACGCCGCCATCTTCTGCGACCAGCTCGCCCAAAGCCCGAATCAGGCCCGACTCTCCAAACAGCCGGCGCGGCCGTCCCTCCGGCAGAAGCAATCCGGCTGCGGTGATTGCGCACCACCCCGCAACCTCTCCCAAGCGATCTTGAGCATGGCTGACATTGCGATCAAGCCAGCGCGCTGTCTCCTCAATCTGCGTAAGGACCTGCGCCTTTAGCGCCTTGTCGCCCTTGTCGATCAGCAGTGGTGCGTGGACCAACCAATTCAACAACCGCAGACCGGCATATTCGACTTTCCAAGCCGAACCTTTGCCTGGACGATGATCCGCTTCGAACCACAGTTTCGCGACCCGCTGAGCGGTCGGCACACATTCATGGCGCGGAGCGCTTGAACCGAGGTCGCGCAGCCAACTGAAACTGTGCAAGGACCGTTCAACACCTGAACTCAAGCGCGCAGCGGGATCGAAGTCGACCTGTCCGATCGGCAGTTTTACGCCGTTTATCGAGAAATGGCCCGCACGCAGCGCCGTTCCAGCCGCACGATCGCCACCAAGCGGCGACAGGACAGTGGCCCGCAGCCGCAACTGCGGTGCCTTGCGGAACGGCGCAGATAGAACGTGGCCGGGCACACCGACACGATAGGCTAACCGGATCAGGGCTTCGCCCGGCTTCGTTCGGGGAGCAATAATGTCGCTAAGCGCCAGCGCCCGATCATTCGGCAGCGGCGCTTCTTCGTCGGCGACAGTGCCTTTTGCCACTCGGGCGATTTCGACAGTGGGCTCAGGCTGGGCCTCGTTCAGCGGAATCGCCGAAGCCTCTCCTCCAGGGGCCTGCTGCTCATCCTCACGGATCCGATCTGACTGGTCCGAGTTCTTGTCAAACAGGGCGTCCATCATGCTGCCCCCTTCAGGGCTGCGATGTTGGATGCGTAGTGATCGGGGCCACCCTTGAATGTCGCCGAACCGGCGACGAGCACGTCCGCCCCAGCTTCAACACACAGCTTGGCAGTCTCGGGATTGACCCCTCCATCCACTTCGAGATGGATTGTGCGCCCAGTCGCATCGATCATTTCCCGAATCCGGGCGATCTTCTCAAGCTGCGAATGAATGAAGCTCTGACCGCCAAAACCAGGATTGACGCTCATCACCAAGATCAAATCTGCGAGGTCGATCAAATTATCCAGCACATCCACTGGAGTGCCCGGATTGAGCACAACCCCAGCCTGCTTGCCGAGCGCTTTGATCGCTTGCAGCGTGCGGTGAATATGCGGCCCCGCCTCAGGGTGGACAGTGATGATGTCCGCACCAGCGTCAGCAAACGCCTCAAGGTACGGATCCACCGGCGCGATCATCAAATGAACATCGAACACCTTGTCAGTGTAGGGCCGCAGCGCTTTCACCACAGACGGTCCAATGGTGATATTCGGGACGTAGTGCCCGTCCATTACATCGACATGGATCCAATCAGCGCCAGCGGCATCGATTGCGCGAACTTCCTCGCCCAAGCGCGCGAAATCGGCTGAAAGTATGGAAGGGGAGATCAGCGGTGAGGCCATAGTGGGTCCGATGCCTTGGTTTGTCCCGGATTAGGAGTCGGCGATTCGCGCCACAAGCTGGCCGCGCGCGCTTTTCCACGACCCAGCCCCCTTGCACCCGCTTGAAACGCCAATTCAGCCGGAATTCAGCAGCGCTGCCTCATCTTGAACGCTCAATGTTGGACACCAGTTAGTGTGCTCAGATCTTATCGGAACAACAGGACAAGCCGACCAATGCGAGTATGGACCGCCGGAATGGGATGCGCTGCTGTCTTCAGCCTGTTTGCGCTGGGCGGAACAGCCGCAACTGCGCAGGCGCAAGCGCAATACGCGCAGGTATCCTCCAACAATCTTGCAGAATGTTCGCCTGGGCAGGGGCCTGCTGTCCGCCTGCAAGTGAGCGGGCTGCGCTCCGGCAATGGCAATCTGTTTGTCCGGATATACAAGGCCACCAAGAAGGACTGGCTCAAGAGCAAGCGCTATCTGACGCGGATTGATGCCCAGCCCCGCCAAGGCCGCATGACTGTATGCATTCCCGTCGCAACCGCCGGGAATTATGCCATTGCAGTCCAGCACGATGAGAATGGCAATCGCGAGATGGATTTCTCGACCGATGGCGCAGGCATGTCGAACAATCCAAAGATCGGCTCGTTTCTGGGAATCCCGCGCCCTCCCTCGGTCAGCAAAGCGGCATTTGCCGCCGGCAATGGGATCACACCAATCTCCATTGCGGTCCGCTACCGCGACTAAGCTCGCGGATCAGCCGGTTGGCGTTCCGTTTTTCTCTGGCTCATGCAATCTGAGCATGGCCCTCTAGGCCGCGCGCTCGCGGTTGCTCGCTGGACATCCGGGCCCGTCTGTTTCAGGTGGCAGTCTGACACTTTGGAAGACAGGCAAACCCCAGACAAATTCGTATGAGCAAGAAGACATTCGACATCATCGTCTACGGAGCGACCAGCTTCGTCGGCCAGATCATCACACGCTATATGCATGAGCAATTCACCGACGGCTCGATTTCCTGGGCAATCGCGGGGCGCTCGCAGAGCAAATTGCAACAGGTCAGCAATGAGGTTGGGCTCAGCGGCATTGAGATGATTGTGGCCGATGCCTCTGACAAGGCCGCGCTGGCCGATCTCTGTGCACGCACCAATGTCGTTATGTCGACGGTCGGGCCCTATGCACTCTATGGCGACACTCTGGTGGAAGCCTGCGTCGAAAGCGGGACGCATTATTGCGATCTCACCGGCGAGCCGCAGTGGATCCGCAAGATGCAAGCCCGCCATGAGGAAGCCGCAATGGCCAGCGGCGCGCGGATTGTGCATTGCTGCGGATTTGACTCGATCCCCTCCGATCTCGGGGTCCATTTCCTGCAAAGACACGCCACAGCAAAGTTCGGCCAGACCTGCGACCGGATCGACATGAGGGTGCTCAAGATGAAGGGTGGTGCCTCGGGTGGCACCATTGCCAGCATGATCAATATGGTCAAAGAGGCATCAGCCAACCCCGAGCTGCGGCGCGAGCTCAAAGATCCCTACAGCCTGTGCCCGCCCGATCATGGCTTCACCGCCCGCCAACGCAATGTGTCGATGGAGTATGATGACAAGTATGGCGGCTGGATTGCGCCGTTTGTGATGGCGGCGATCAACACCCGCGTGGTGCATCGGTCCAACGCGCTGAGCGACAGCAATTACGGCGCCGGATTTCTCTACGAAGAGGCAATGGCCACAGGCGATGGCAAGCGTGGCAAGCGCGCCGCGCGAATGGTGTCGCTCGGCATGGGCGCCTTGATGGTTGGTATGGCGGTCCCACCGATACGCTGGCTGCTCGAGAAAACCGTTCTGCCCAAGCCTGGTGAGGGGCCGAGTCCGAAGGAGCAGCTCGAAGGCAGCTTTGATTTGCTCTTCCTCGGATCCACGCCCGGTGGCGACACGCTCCGCTGTCGTGTGACTGGCGATCGCGACCCGGGCTATGGCTCGACCGCGAAAATGCTCTCGCAAGCCGCTGCTTGCCTGGCCAAAGATATTGCAGAGGATGTCCCGGGTGGATTCTGGACCCCCGCGACCTTGATGGGCGACAGATTGATCGAGCGCCTGCGAACCGACGCCGGACTGACGTTCGAGCTTCAAAACGATTGAGTGAGAGAGCCAGCGCAGAGGCTGGGCCGACAGAATTATTGGCGCACCCGACAGGATTCGAACCTGTGACCTCTGCCTTCGGAGGGCAGCGCTCTATCCAGCTGAGCTACGGGTGCGTGAGCATCACATCAGTGAGCGGGCGCTGCGCTTAGCAAGGTCGAAGCGCCGGGGCCAGACCGAATTTGCGACCAAGCGCCATTCCTCGATACTCTCGGGGCCTAGTCGAAGCACTTAACGCTTCCGCAAGGCAAGAGGGGTAGCAATGTCGCATGTCCGCACTGCCACCCGACCAGACTCGTTCGATGCGCCGATTTGCCGCCAGCCAGGATCATAATGCAGCCGAACCCAATGGCCTGACAGCGCAGTGGCAAGCACTCCATGCACTCGGCAACCAAGTCGGCGCCCTCGCAGGATTGGCGGGAGAACCCTACCAAGGCCAGATGGCTGAGATCGGACGAGACTTGATGACCCTCGCTGAGCCTCGGGCCGGTCTGGGCCAACAAGGCATCGAAGACATCCGCGCCATGGTATCGACGGGTCTGGATGCCCTCAAAACGATTGCTGACCGCGGTCAGGACGTCACGGCACCCGCAGTGGCGCTGTGGCGCGAGTATTTCATTGCCCGCGCAGCCTTGATCGATCTGATGCAAATTCGAGGCTGATTGGTCAGCGCCAACGACTGACGCGCCGCATGAACTGGCCGCAGCAAATGCGATCCCGTTCAACGCTTGACTGTGTTCCGCATATGTTCCACGGTGAACTATGCTTTCGACTGCACCAACCGAGCCCAGTGCTGCCGCTGCCAGCCCCGATGCAGCTGCGGTGGCACGCGGAATCATGCGCCTGTTCGCGCGCAATGATATCTGGTGTCTTTCAGAGATGCCGCTCAAGAATGGACGGCGCGCCGACCTGATGGGCGTGGATGCCAAGGGCAAATTGGTGATTGTCGAGATCAAGGTCTCGCGCGGTGATCTGCTTGGCGATCACAAATGGCCAGATTATCTTGAGTTCTGCGATCGCTTCTATTGGGGCCTGCCGCCCTCGCTCGATCGCTCGCCCCTCGAAAGCGAGGCCTATCAACCGGATCTGTGCGGCGTCATCGTTGCCGATGGCTATGATGCGGAGATTATTCGACCAGCGGCGCTACAACCAGTCGCAGCAGCGCGGCGCAAGGCGCAGACTGAGGTGCTTGCGCGAGCAGCCTTGCGGCGCCTGACCCATACGGTGGACCCTGACTGCATCAGCCGGTCAGGCTGACAGAATTCTAACGCCGGCACTCAAGATGCTCTTTTGCAGTCAGTTCTTCTGCGCCATAGAGAGCGCATGACGCTTCAGTCTCTTGTCCAGCTCGGCATGGCTGTCGGTTTCGCATGCGGAGCGGTCACACTGATCGTGGCGCTGCGCTATTTGCTTTCGAGCGGCGCTTTTGCTCTCCTCACTCAGATCGCGCGCCCGGGACTCTACCACGGCCTGGGAGGACAAATCCGACGTGAGATTCAGTGGTCGCTGCTGTCAGCGGTGATCTATGGAGTGCCAGCGGGCGCGACAATCTGGGTCTGGTGGAACCTGGATGGGACGTTGCTGTACACCGACTGGTCCGACTATCCGCTGTGGTACGCGCCCGTGTCGCTGGCGATTTACCTGTTCGCGCAAGACAGCTGGTTCTATTGGACCCATCGTTTGATGCATCGCCCCTGGTGGTTCCGGCTGGCGCATTCGGTCCACCATGACAGCCGCCCCCCAACCGCCTGGACCGCGATGAGCTTTCATCCGATCGAAGCTCTGAGCGGCGCGATCCTCGTGCCAGCCTTGGTGTGGGTTATCCCGATTCATGTGGCGGTGCTGGGCTTGGTCCTCACGATAGCGACCATTATGGGGGTGACCAATCATATGGGCTGGGAAATCTTTCCCCGCTGGCTCGTTCATTCACCGTTGGGTCGGTGGCTGATAAGCGCGAGCCATCACGAGCGACACCACGAGGAGTATCAATGCAATTTCGGTCTGTATTTCCGCTTTTGGGATCGGCTGTGTGGAACCGATCGCGGCTTGTCCAAGCGGCTGGCTGGCGAGCAAGCGCCACAATTGCGGTAGCCACAGCGGCGGCATTTGGCGTCAGCGCTCCCGTCCATGCCAATGAGGTAGAGATCAGCGTCACCAATCTACGCAATGCCAAAGGCGTGGTGCGCGCCTGTATGACCACCAATCCGGATATCTTTCCCCGATGTCGCGAAGACCCAGCTTCGCACCGCACGGTGGTGCCGGCGGGTGAAGACTTGACCATCACCTTCACCGGAGTTGAGCCGGGCGATTATGCCATCGCGCTGCTGCATGACGAGAACGACAATGGCAAAGCAGACCGTGTCCTTGGGATGATGCCCAAGGAAGGTTTTGGCTTTTCGCGTGACGCCAAGGTGCGTATGGGCCCACCCAAGTTCAAAGACGCCGTATTTGAACACGGTGAAGACGCCCAGCAAGTCACGATCAAGATGCGCTATATGCTCTGACGCCCTGATCCCTGGGCCTCCGCCCCCAGCCTGATGACGTCACCCCGTCAGCCAAGCAACAAGCTATCCCGCACAACCTAAGCCTCAGCACCACGAAGTCGCGCCAACTTTTCGGCGCAACTTAACGCTATGTTTACCATGCAGCGCCAGAACCGCCCCCATAACGGGTAATAAGGGGCAGTAAGACGCCATGGACACGCTGCGAGGCACTTTCGATTCCGTCGATCAGACTGATGAGAACGAAGATTGGGAATCTGGCGAAGAAGAAGTCGCACGCGATCTTCCGCCGGACGCAATCGGCCAGGATGAGCGCCGGATGCAGGTCCGTGCCTACAACCACTGGGCCAGCCTGCTTGGCGACCGCACCTTCCCATGCATCGAAGATCTTGAGCCTGAGAATCTTCCGGACTTCGGCCCGAACAGCGTTGTGCTCGATTTCTCGGTCGGGATCGAAGACCCGACCGTGCAGTTCCTCGGTGACCGTCTGGGTGAAGAATGCGGCGCGGAAGGTGTCATCAATCGCCTGTCTGATGTTCCGCCGCGCTCTCTACTGAGCCGGATCACGGATCATTACATGCAGATTCTGGCCAACCAGGCCCCGATTGGGTTTGAAGCCGAGTTCGTCAATCAGCGCGGCAACGCGATCCTCTATCGCGGGATCCTGCTGCCCTTCTCCAGCAATGATGAAACCATCGATTTCATCTACGGGGTCATCAATTGGAAGGAAATGGCGGATCAGGTAACCGCCGACGAACTGCTGCTTGAGATCGACCAAGCGCTGGATTCGGAAGCGGCCACTGAAGAGAGCGAAGATCAGCCGCAGAAGCATCACACCGACCCGGTCACTGACTGGGCGGATTCGCCTGCCGCCGAAGTTGATGCTCCAGAGGAAACAGAAAGCCCGCTGATGCCGTCGCCGGAAGCCTTCCGCGACGAAGAGTTCGGCGAAGATGACGGACTGCCCCTGCCCAATTTTGGCGAATATGCCCTCGACGACCCCTATGACGACGAAGACGAAGACGAGTCCGGAGCGGGCTACGATTTCGCATCGCTGAGCGACTATATCGAGGCGCCTGCCAAGAAAGCACTCGATCTCGATGACGCAGAGTTCACCGCGAGCGATTATGATCCACAGCCCGACTACGCGGCGGAGGCACTGCAGGAGGATGTCGAACAGCCAACTTTCGAGCCTCAGGAAGCCGTTACGGTAGAACCGGTATTCTCGGGTGATGATGAGGACGTCCTTGAGCTCGGGGAGCTGGACGACAACGCAGGGCTGCACGATTATCTCGCGGCAGCACGTGAGCTGGCGCAGACCGCCCGGGCCTCGGAAGACCGTAGCCGCCAAGCTCTCTACTCGGCAGTCGGCCGGGCCTATGATTTCTCGCTGGCCGCAAAGGCGGCCCCGCAAGAATATGATGAGCTGATCGAAGAAAGTGGGTTGAGCGTCCAAGACCGCGCGCCGATGACGCCAATCGTCAAGCTGGTGTTTGGTTCGGACTATGACAAGACGCGGCTTACAGAGTACGCCGCTGTTCTGAACCACGCCCATCGGCTGGGTCTCGAACAAGGCGCTCTCGGCCCATATCTTTGCCAGGCCGAAGGCGGCCTCAAAGGCGTTGTCCAAGCTGAACGGCGTCTGCGCCGCGAAGAAAGTGGCAAAAGTGTTGAACCCGTCGATAGCCCGCGCGCGGCACTTGCCCGCAAGTTGCGAGAGCTTGAAGCGCTGACGCTCGAAGCGCTGGCAGATGAAGGTCCAGAATTCGCTCTGGTTATGGTTCGCCGTCACGAAGAGCGCGGCGTGGAAGTCCTTGGTGAGATCGAACAAGATGTTCCAATGATCGAACGCGCTGCTCGTATTTTGCTCCGCTGAATTTTAGCCGCCGACAAATCTCTGATTGGACTCGCTAAGCCATTGGGCCCTTGCGCAAGGGTCTGATGCCGCTATCTCGCAACCCGAAACTTGTCAGCATTCGGGCAAAGGCGAGCGTGGTGGTCAAAGCATCGAAAGGGCGGCTTATGCTGATGGCACTCGGGATAGTGGGGGCAATCGCTGTCGTCCTGGGTCTGGCTTTACAAGTTGCGATCACACGCAATGGACCGGCGGTTCTGACCGCGGTCGACCGCTTGACTGGTGGCTCAGGCAATGCAGAGCTCAAAGCATCGCTGAGTTTTGGTGAAGACCCGGCACAACAGGTGCTGATCTGGGGCCCTATGACGCCTGATCAGACCGATGCTCCTCGTCCTGTTATCATCTTTGTGCATGGCGGGAGCTGGCGTTCAGGGAGCCCGGTCGATTACGGCTTCCTCGCGCGCGCCTTTGTCCCAAGGGGCTTTGTTGTCGCTTTGGCCGGATATCGCTTGCATCCCACGGCCCAGTACCCGGCTATGCTGGAAGATGCCGCTCGTGCAATTGCACTCACCCACCAAGAGGTAGACCAGTATGGTGGCGATCCGACGCGGATCACTTTGGCCGGACACTCGGCGGGGGCCTATAATGTGATTATGGCGGGCCTTGAGGAGCAATGGCTCGAACGCGAAGGCCTGTCTTCCGACCAGTTGAACGGAATAGTTGGCCTGTCAGGTCCGTATGACTTCTATCCCTTTGATAGTGAATCGACGATCAATTCATTTGGCGAGGCAGCGCAACCCGAGGGCACTCAGCCGGTCAATCATGTCCGCGCGGACTCCCCTCCCATCCTGCTTGTCCATGGCGAACAGGATACCCTGGTCAAACCGCGCAATAGTCGCGAATTGGCAGACCGCCTCACAGGTGCGGGAGCCAAGGTTAGCTTGCAGCTTTATCCGAGCATGAACCACAACGACCCATTGATCTCCCTCGCAGCGCCGTGGCGCAACTCGCGCGACGTCGACGATGCGATTGTGCAGTTCGCCAAGAATCCGGCCGCATTCTAAGAAACTTCATTTCCGGTTCAGCGGCGATCAGGCTAGAGCATGGGGAGATGCGTGTTTTTGCCCCCCTTCTCGCCTTGCTTTCGAGTTTTGCGCTCGTTTTCCAGCCCGTCGCGGCACAATCGATCTTGCGCGACGCAGAGACCGAAGCCCTACTCCATGACATGGCAGCGCCTTTGGTCGAGGCTGCCGGCCTGGCGCCGGGCAATGTCGACATCGTTTTGGTCAACGACCCGTCGATCAACGCATTCGTAGCGGGCGGCCAAATTGTTTATCTCCACGCGGGCCTGATAGATGCAGCTGACACCGCCAATGAAGTCCAGGGCGTTATTGCGCACGAATTGGGACATATCACTGGTGGCCATATCATTCGGATCAATGATGGCTTCGCTCAAGCCAATTCGATCTCGATCCTTTCGTTGCTGATCGGCGTAGGAGCTGCACTGGCAGGTGCGGGCGACGCCGCAATCGGCGCGATCATGGCGGGACAGCGGGCAGCCTTGGGCCAGTTCCTGGCGTTCAGCCGGGTGCAGGAGGCCTCGGCCGATGCAGCCGGAGCGGAATATCTTTCGCTTGCTGGCCTTTCAGGCCGCGGTTCTATCGCCTTCTTCGAGAAACTGAGGGGGCAGGAATTCCGCTATGCACGCGACCAGTCGGACGACGCGGCTTTTACCCGAACCCACCCGCTCTCCGGAGATCGGATAGCGCGGCTTCGAGAGGTATACACCGCTGACCCAGCATGGAATGCGCCCGACGATCCAGAATTGCAGGCTCGGTTCGAACGTATCAAGGCCAAGCTCTATGGGTTTTTGTCCGAACCGCAGCGAACGCTGCGCAAATTTCCGCTCAGCGACATCAGCGTCGCCGCCCGCTATGCGCGGGCCTATGCCTATCACAAGGATGCAGCCCTCCCGATGGCGTTGCAGGAAACCGACGCGCTGCTCTCGCTTGAGCCCAACAATCCCTATTTCCTTGAGTTGAAAGGGCAGGTCCTGCTGGAATCGGGTAAGCCAACCGAAGCCTTGCAACCTTTGCGGCGGGCAACCGAATTATCGCTCAACCAGCCGCTGATTGCGTCGATCTTCGGGCATGCCTTGATCGCCACCGAGGACGAAGCCAATTTCCCCGAAGCCGAACAAGTGCTGCGGGCAGCCGTTGCGAGAGATCGGTTCAATCCGTTTGCCTGGTACCAATTGGGAGTGGTCTATGCAGCACGGGGTGACATGCCAAGGGCGCGGCTAGCCAGTGCCGAGCAGCAGGTCATGCGCCGCAATTACATCGAGGCGCTGCGCAGCGCACAGGTCGCCGAGGCCGGACTCGAACGCGGCACTCCAGACTGGATCCGGGCGCAAGACATAGCGCTTTTTGCGCGCGGCGAGCTGGAACGTTTGCGTGATCGTCGCTAAAACGATTTGTATGCAACCGGGGCGGCTATGAACAACACAGTGACTCAAAACCTGGCCTATGCCCTGATGGCATTGGTGTTCGGCTTTTTGGGAGCGGCCTTGTGGTCGTTTTCCGGACTGGCTGACAATCGCACGCGCGAGTTTCTGATCAGCAATCCAGAGGTATTGCCACTGATGGCCGAAGCCTATCAGGAGCAGGAGGCGAACAAGCGCCTCGCGCAAATACGCGATGAAGCGGTGGCTCCGTTCAGCGGTGCGGTGCTGGGCAACCCGAATGGCTCGAAGGTGCTGGTTGAGTTCACCGATTACAATTGCCCCTATTGCGAAGCCAGCCTTGAAGACGTCGAACGCCTGGTTGCAGCCGACCCCGACCTCAAAGTGATTATGCGCGAATGGCCGATCTTTGAGGGCAGCGAGGCCGCATCACGCATCGCCCTCGCCGCCGCATTGCAGGGCAAATATGATGCCTTCCACCGGGCGATGTTTGCGAACTCGCCAACGACACCAGAGAATATCGAAAAGGCCGCGCTTGAAGCCGGCCTCGACTGGGAGCGGGCACAGCAAGATGCCGCCTCAGACGCAATCAGCATTGAGCTCGCGCAGAATGGCGCCATCGCGCAGCAACTGGGCTTTACCGGCACTCCAGCCTGGATTGTCGGCAATCGCGCAATCAACGGTGCGGTCGGGTACGACACTTTGGCTGAAGCCGTCAGTGAGGCTGAGCCAGAACCACAGCCGGAGGCGTGATGCGGCCTTCGCTCACGACCCTGGCAGCGATTCTTACGAGCTTGGCAGCCACGCAGCCAGCCAGTGCTGAAATCGACCTTGCCTCCGAACGAGAGGCGATCGCTGCCTATCAGCAGTATGACCAGCGATTGCAGGATGTCGGCTGGCGCCTTGTCACCGGCAATGCCGAATTTTGCGACGATGCAATCCCCTCAGTCGGCCTGCAATTGCAGGACATCAGAAGCTATGGTGGTCCCGATATCGCACGGGCAGCGCTTGGCTTGACTGGCGACTTTGCGGTGCAGACCGCGGCGGAGGGCTCTCCTGCAAGTGGGCTTTCGCACATTGCCCCAAACATAGAAGTCGCCGCCGTTGGGGGGGAAGACCTCAACCAATGGCCGGCAGAACAACGGATGGATTGGGAGAGGCTGGTCCGGGCGCATGACCTGATCGATCAACAGCTGGTCGAACGGGGGGCGTTGGAGCTGCAGTTTGCGGATGGATCAATGCACACGGTTGAGCCCGTACTGGTCTGTCCGACACGGTTTGAGATCATGGGCAACAGCAGGCGCGCGGTTGCTGATGGCAAGCGTGTGGTCATCGGGATCGAGTTTCCGGGCTTTCAGTATGACGAACCCTTATTCGCGGCGGTCGTCGCCCATGAGTTGGCGCATAACGTGCTCAAGCACCGGGCCTGGCTGGACACCTACAAACGAAAACGGCGCAACGTCCGTGTGACCGAGCGCGAGGCCGATCGATTGATGCCATGGCTGCTCGCCAATGCCGGCTATGATCCGCGTGCTGCCGTAGAGTTCATGACCAAGTGGGGCCCAAGCTACGACGGTGGTCTGTTCCGTGGACGCACGCATGATGGTTGGGATGAACGGGCCGAGTTCATCCTAAAGGAGGTCGCCGGGGTCGAGCAGTTGATGGCACGCTATGGGAAGGCTGACTGGTCTCAGCACTTCGTGCGTGAGATCGATCCGAACAAGCCGAGGCCCAAGGGCATAAAGGGGCTGTGAGGCTTGCACAGAGCCAGCGGCTCACGTTCAATGGTGACCCTTGCGCGACCATTGTGACCCAAACTGTCTGCCCAGAGCCGCAGAAATCCGCTACAGATTGATTTGATGTCGGTCTTAACGATCCAACCCTCGCCGTTCTTTGCCAATAAGAATCGGGCCTTTTGGAATCTCCAGCTCGCTGGTTGGGGCGGAGCCTTTGTGCTGCGCGGAGTGTCCGCCTTGGCCAATGGTCAGCCGCTCGATTTGCTGGCGGTGATCCTCGTGACCACGATCACAGGCTTTTCGCTGACCTTGGTCTTGTCGGTCATCTACCGACAATTGATCAACCGCAAGCCGCTTGTCACGTGGGGAACGACCGGAGTGGTCCTGGTGCTTGCGGTGATAATTTACGCCGCGATCGATGCCTGGGTACAGGGCATCTATTACGGAGAGACGCGCGAGACTGCGTTTGCTCTGCGCTTTCTCGGTTTGACCTATATTCCGTTGACCCTGTTGGGCGGTTGGAGTGCGCTCTACTATGCGATCAATTACTTTTTGACCGTAGAACAGCAGGCTGATCGGTTGGAGCGGCTCGAAGCCCAAGCGACAAGCGCACAGCTCGCTATGCTGCGGTACCAGCTGAACCCGCACTTTCTGTTCAACACGCTCAATTCAATCAGCACTCTGGTCCTGCTCAAGCAAACCGAACCGGCCAATGCCATGCTGACCCGGCTGTCGAGCTTCCTACGGCATACTTTGATCGCAGATCCTGGCGGCCAAGCAACGCTGGCGCAGGAGGTTGAGACGCTGCAACTCTACCTCGATATCGAACGCATGCGCTTCGAAGAGCGCTTGCGGACCAAGTTCGAGATCGAGGACGAGGCGCTCGAGGCGCGGCTGCCGTCGATGCTGCTGCAACCGCTGATAGAGAACGCGATCAAATATGCGGTCAGCCCACAAGTCGAAGGGGCGGAGATCACTCTTTCCGCTCGAATCGAACACGGGCGGTTGCGGGTCGTCGTTGCCGACACCGGGCCAGGGATGCAAACTGCTCGGAAAAAACGCGGCAGTGTCGATGCGCTCACCGGAATTGGCGAGCCGATTTCAACCGGCGTTGGATTGGCCAATATCCGCAATCGGTTGATGCAAGCCTATGGCGAAAACCACCTGTTTGAGACCCGTTCAGAACCGGGTGGCGGATTCACCGTCTCGATTGAGATTCCGTTCACAGTTCAATCCGATTCTGCACCGGAATCCAGCACAATATCGGACGCGGCAGCAAGCAGCCGCTCACAAGACACCTCTGAAGGGACTTCACAGAACCACCCCGCAAAAACTGGCACTGTGATAGACCTGAACCCCCAGCGCGCGATTGGATCCAACGCATGACTATTCGAACTATCTTGGTCGACGACGAAAAACTGGCCACTCAAGGCCTTGCCCTCCGGCTTGAGGCCTTCCCCGATGTCGAGATTATCGACACCTGCTCGAACGGACGGGAAGCCATTCGCAAGATCAAAACCGAGAAGCCCGACCTGGTCTTTCTGGACATTCAAATGCCAGGCTTTGACGGTTTCTCCGTCGTCAAAGGTGTGATGGAGATCGATCCGCCGCTGATCGTGTTTGTTACCGCCTACGAGGAGCACGCCATCCGCGCTTTCGAAGCCAATGCGGTGAATTATCTGATGAAGCCAGTCGCCGAAGACAAATTGGCGGACACGATTGAGCGTGTGCGCGAGCGTATCGCTCAGAAGAAGTCGACCGAAGAGGCAGACAAGCTCAAAGACGTGCTGGCGGAGGTTGCACCGGACCGCGCCGAAGAGCTTACCGATGCCGGAGCCGAAAGCGTGGACCGCTTCGAAAAGCTGATCAATGTAAAGGATCGCGGGCAAATCTTCCGTGTTGAGGTGGACTCGATCGAACGGATCGAAGCGGCCGGCGATTACATGTGCATCTATACCGCCGAGAACTCCCTGATCCTGCGCGAAACGATGAAGGATCTCGAACGGCGGCTCGATCCGCGCGTGTTCCAACGGGTTCACCGCAGCTGGATCGTCAATCTCGATCAAGTGCGGCAGGTTAAGCCGCACACCAATGGCGAGTGCTTCCTGGTGCTTGATTCTGGCGCCGAAGTGAAGGTTTCGCGCAGCTATCGCGATGTTGTCGCGCGGTTTGTGCATTAGTTTTCTATGTGATCGCATAGCCGCCCACGCCCTCCACTCTTCCACCCGGATGATATCCCGGTAGGCTCCGGGTGGAAGAGGGAGGGCGCGGGTGGCTACGGCTTCAATCCGGGAAAGAGATTCTCCTCGCGGCCAGTTGCTCTCGCAATGGCCTCCGCGGGGGCGGCCTAACTGGCGGTCGCGCTCTGACTTCCGTGACCTAGAAACCAACGGTTTGCGAGTAGCAAACCGCAAGGGCGACCGCCCGCCCGCAGCGATGCAACCGTCAGGTTGCGTGAGCGAGGAAATCGCGAGCGCGGATGCGCTTGCGGAATACAAACAACTCCTCCAGACAGGTCTGCATGACCTTCACCCTCCCCGGCTTCGATCTCGACGCATTTGTCCGCGAAACACTGGCAGAGGATCTTGGCGAAGGCCTGCCTGGTGGCGGGCACGATGTGACCTCGGAGAGCGTGATCCCGGCTGACGCGCAGTTTTCTGGCGTGATGGACAGTCGCGATGCGGTCGTCGTGGCCGGCCTGCCCGTCGCCGAAGCCTTCTTCCGCGCGCTCGACCGGGACATGGTAATCGAACATCTGGTCAAAGACGGCGATGCGGTCGAGCCTGGCGCCGATCTTATGCGGCTCACAGGCAACGCACGCGCTATGCTGACAGCGGAGCGCAGCGCGCTTAACATCGTCCAGCACCTTTCGGGCATAGCGACCATGACTCGCGACTATGTCGTGGCGATGGACAACCCAAATTGCACCCTGCTCGACACTCGCAAGACCATTCCTGGTCTGCGCCATCTCGAGAAATACGCCACGCGTCAGGGTGGCGCGCGCAATCATCGCATGGGATTATGGGATGCTGCCATGATCAAGGACAATCACGTGCTGGTGGCCGGGAATGTTGGCGAGGCAGTGAAGCGCGCACGCGAGGCTGGCGTGGAGCACATCATTTGCGAGGTGGATCGGCTCGACCAGATCGAGCCTGCTCTTAAAGCGGGGGCCCATCACCTGCTGCTCGACAATATGTCACCCGAGATTTTGCGTGAAGCAGTCGCTACAATTGCGGGCCGGGCGCAGACCGAGGCCAGCGGCGGGATCAATCTGGATACGATCAAGGCCAAGGCCGCCACAGGGGTCGATTTCGTGTCGGTCGGGCGTTTAACTCAGAGCGCGCCGGCAGCGGATATCGGCCTCGACTTCTCTCCGCTGTGATGACGGGTCTTTGATGGTAAAGCGGCGATCCGGCCCGCGACCGCGCTCGGTCAAAGCCTTTGCAGCGATTGTGCTGGCCCTCGCCTGTTGGAACCTCGCCACCGCGCTGTTCGACCTGCCAGGACAGGAGGGATTCTTGCGGTCTCTTGGCCTTGGCTTCGAATGGAACCGCGACTGGACGATTGTCGCAAGCTCAGCCTGGTTCACGATTGAGCTAATACCGATCGCGCTGGTGTGGTTCTTTGCCAGTGGCTTTGCACGGTGGCTGGTGCTTGCCATGGCGAGCCTCAAACTGCTGCTTTTGCTGAGCAACCCGCCATTGCTTTATGCTGTGCCAGGCTTGCTGATGGGATCCTTGGTCACCTTCGGCGCGATTGCCTTGCTGTTCTCGCGTGATGCTGCAGGCTGGTTCAATCCAGCGGAGGAGGTCGATCATGATGCATTTGATTAAGGGCTTTGCACGCCTTTGGCTTGCGCTCCTATTGGCCATTCCCTCGGCCGCTGCGGCGCAAGCCTATCAATGCCGCATGCCCAACATCTCGAGCGTGCCGATAATCCCGCGCGATGGCTCTCCGCGCGACATCCCCACGACCGGCTACACTCTGGCGCTGAGCTGGTCGCCCGAATTCTGCAAGCCGCGCGAGGATCAGCGCGCTCATGCGACCCAATGTTCGGGTGCCAATGGCCGCTTCGGGCTGGTGGTTCACGGTCTGTGGCCCAATGGCGCGCGATCCTGGCCGCAATGGTGCCCGACCAAGGGGGTGCTCAACCCGACAGAGCTGCGCCGCAATCTCTGTATGATGCCGTCAGCCCGGTTGATCGCCCGGCAGTGGTCCAAGCACGGCAGCTGCATGACCCGAAGGCCCGAAACCTATTTCAAGGTCACCAGGATCCTGTGGGACAGTCTGCGGATCCCCGATTACGATCGCATTTCACGCGAGGATGACCTCACCGCTGGGCGGATTCGCCGCGCCTTTGCCGATGCCAATCCGGGCTGGCAGCCGAGCCAGATCGGGATCAAGCTCAACAGCCGGGGCTGGTTGCAGGAAATCCGGCTGTGCTATTCGATCCGCTTCCGACCGACACGCTGCGACAGTTCACGTTTTGGCGCGCGCGACGGGGTGCAGGCGAAGATCTGGCGAGGGCTTTAACGAGGTTCGCCAGCGTCGAGAAACCTCGCCCAAACGCCCCATGGTTCCCAAACCTTGGCAATAGGTTCATGCGCGCGTGCGCGGTCCAGTCCTTCAACCTCATTGCGATAGCGCGCTACAAACACCGACACGCGCGCATTGACCGCGCAATGCACCCAGACCTTCGAATTCTGATGCGACTGCATCGCTTCAACAAACTGCTCAAAGTCGTGCTCGGTCGGGCCTTTGAAGTCGACCGGGATATAGACGTAGTCCAGACCCAGCCGACGAACGAGATCGGGCTCGCCCTTGAGCGCATTCTCGCTGTCAGCCGGCAGGAGATTGATCACAGTCGAGAACCCGGCGGACTTGATCGCCGCAAACTGCTCTTTGGTTGGCTGCCCCGAGGTGCCAATCCGGTCCGAGATCGCGACATAGTTGAAGATGTCTTCGAGCTGGCCGCCACGCGGGTCATACCCGGTGTATTTGGCGATCAGAGTCCCGGCATAGCCGACCAGCGTTCGAATTGTGTTGAGCATGGTCAGCGGCGCTCCTTGAAAAAGGTCCGCAGCAGTTCTGCGGCCTCTTGCTCTCCTAGGCCCGAATAGACCTCAGGGCGATGCAAGCATTGGTCTTGTTCGAATACCCGCGCTCCGTGTTCAACGGCCCCGCCTTTGGGGTCGCTCGCACCATAATATAGTCGTGCGATCCTGGCGTGGCTGATCGCGCCAGCGCACATCGCGCAGGGCTCGAGCGTGACATAGAGATCGCAATCACTCAGCCGTTCCTGCCCAAGCGCCTCTGCTGCCTTTCGCAGCGCCCGGATCTCGGCATGGCCGGTCGGGTCTGGTGGCTGGCGCGTGGCATTGCCGGCAGTGGCGATAATCTGCTCTCCGCGTACCACGACCGCGCCAATCGGGACCTCTCCGGCGGCTTCGGCAGCGCGGGCCGCGTCAAGGGCGGCGAGCATGGGTTGCGGGATCGGCCAGCGAGTCATAGTAAGCCCGCGCTAGCCGGGTGCCGATCAGGGTGCAACTTTGCTTGACGATTCGCACTTGCGCTTATATGTGCGCGCCTTTCCGAGTGAAGGGACCGTGGTCTCGGCACCGAACAGGAGCGTCTTGCGCGTTCCGTCACACGAAACGAATTGAGAGATATCATGTCGCGGATTTGCGAACTGACCGGCAAAGGTCGTCTGGTCGGCAACAACGTTAGCCACGCCAACAACAAGACCAAGCGTGTTTTTCTGCCGAACCTTCAGAACGTTACGCTGCTGAGCGAAAAGCTTGACCGCAGCTTCAAGTTCCGGGTGTCGACCCATGGTTTGCGTTCGGTAGAGCACAATGGCGGTCTAGACGCCTGGTTGCTCAAGACCAAGGACGACAAGCTGTCGGCACGCGCGCTCAAGGTGAAGCGTGAGCTGATCAAGGCGCAAGACGCCGCCTGAACCGTTTAGACTGAGAATTTGTAAGGGCGTGCGAGGCGACTCGCTCGCCCTTTTTATTTGCCCTCCGCGGAGAATTCGGAGGGGCTTTTGGGCGGCCAGCTCAGCCGTGCCAGCAGGCTGCGCTGAAACGCGGATTGATTGTCATCGGCGATCAGGAACAGTGAGCCCCTGCCGTCATCCGTGAGTGGTGCGGGCACGAAGGCGATCCCCTCGAAGTTTTCGGCGAGATCGGGTGCGCCAAATCGTGCGATGATCTCGCCGCCCCATTGTCCGTCGGCCTCAATCGTCTCTGGGTCTGCGACCATGATTGCTCCGTCAAACCGGGCCGGAATGGCATATTCAACTCGGCGCAGCAGGATGGCAAGCTGGCCATCAGGCAGCTCGGTCGCATCGACCGGAGCGTAACCGTCGGGTGCGACGAAACGAAACTCTAGGCTTTGGGCATCCGGATCGGTGGGATCGCGATCGAACAAGACACCAGGTCGATCCGGCAGACCACGGTCTTCGGGGCCTTCAGCCAGCACCAGGAACTGACCGTCCGCAAGGCGTTGAAGCGTCTCTGGACCACTATTGAACGAGAATTCTCTCAATTCGCTAGGTTGGCGTCGATGACCCGCCCCATCCTCTGAAAGTCGCTCGATCGCGTTGCTGTGTTCAAAGGCCGTCCAAATCTGCTCGCCATCCGGTGAAATGGTGAGGGCCTCAAGGTCGACCAGTTCGCGCTGCTTCTCGCCCCGTCCCGGCAGGAAGTCATAACGGGCGCCAGTTTCCTGCGGTTCACCCTCTGCCAACGGAATTTGGAGTAGGCGCCCGCGATCGCTTCCGGCCAAGAGGTCACCATTTGGCAAGCGCACTAGGGCGGAAAAGCCGTGGTGGTGATCGTTGCTGCTGGTGAGGTCCCAAAGGCCGGTAAGGTTAAGGTCGCTGGACACTCCGGTCGGAGCGTCGATTGGCACGATGCGAAGCGGCGCAGCGTAGTCGCGTGAGGTGACCTCGGTCCGGACCCAAGTACCAGGGGCCAAGCCAAGCGCGATGACAGCAAGGAGGAGCAGGCGGGTCACGGCTGGCCTTCTCGGCGAAAAAGGTTTCGAAAATCAGTAGGGCCGAGAGGCTATCACATCGGGCCGACGAACAGCAGCGGGTCGAGCCGCGCATTGTTCCACTTGAGGCTCCAATGCAAATGCGGGCCGGTTGCTCTGCCGCTCGACCCGACGTTGCCAATATACTGGCCTTGCCTGACCACATCGCCTTCTTTGACTGCAATCTTGGAGGAATGCAGGAAGGCACTGTTGAGGCCAGCGCCGTGATCGATGATGATCAAGCCGCCTTCGAGCGAGAAGCCGGTGCGAGCCAGCACCACCACGCCATCGGCCGGGGCAACGAAGGCCACGCCATGACCGGGGGCAATATCGAGCCCAGAGTGATAGCTTCCGGGTTCGCCGCGATAGATTCTTTGTGCGCCAAACCGGCCCGAAATCCGACCCTTCACCGGCCAGACAAAGTCCTGTTTCCAGCCTTCTGCGCCCGTCTTTTGCTGCCGCGCATCCCAAATCGCCGCCAGTTCCGGCCGACGGCGCTTCATAAAGGCTTCGCTCGCTCCGCCGCTGCGCCGGGCTACATTGATCCGCTCAAGTCGCCAGTCGCGATCACTGATCGCCAATTCTCTGGTCATGGATCCGCCGTCGGGGAGCGTGGCGGTGAGCGTGATCGATCCGCTGCCGTCGCGGTCAAACGCTGCGAAGAAGCTTCCGTCCCGCGCAATTGCGAGCTCTTGATCTCCCAAATGCGCGCTGATCGCCCGGGAAGGCACTTTACCGCGAATCCAGCCGCCTTCGGTGAGTTCTCCGGCAAACTCGAAATCCCGCTGAACGGCAGTAGCGGTCGGATAGGAAGCAACCAACGAGGCGGTGCCGGTTGCCTCTGCACTTGGAGTGCTATCGGCTGCCTTGTCGTCCGCATGGGCACTGGCAACACCGGTCAAGGCAAGGGCCAAGGCACAGGCGAGCAGCGACCTCATTTGTCGCCCAGCAATCGCTCGGTCGCTATTTGGGCGCTCGCGTAGGCTTCCTGATGCTCGGCGCTCCAATAATGGAGCTCTTCCAAGGGAATGACTTCGCCTGAAACTGCACAAAAGACATGTTGCCCCGGTTTAAGCACGCGGAAGCTCGATGGGCCGTAATAGAGTTTTGCGGCGCTATCGCCTGAATTCATCAACATGGGTGTTCTTCTATCATGACTTTCTAGTCGAACAAATCGTCCTGTGCGCTCTGTGTTCCGGTCTCTGGCGTGCGCTTGCGCATAGGCTTGGCTGGCGCTGCGGAGGAACCAGCAGCCGAATCCCGCGCAATCTCAAGCACATCATCCTTGAATTGAAGCTTAAGCACGGCCTCTTTTGCGGCCTGCTGCTTGCTGGTCAGCGCCTTGCCCGCACTGTCACGGACGATGGCATAGCCCCGTTCGAGCGGCTTCTCAGGGTGAAATTGGCTCGCCAGCCGTGCCAAGGCGTCAAGCTGCGCGCGCTTCTGTTCGAGCGGGCGCTGAACCAGACTGGGCACCAATCGCGCGCGATCAAGTCGCGTCTGGGCATCGCGGGCGCCGCGCTGCAATACGGCGGGAGACAGTCGCGCCGCTACGGCTGCCAATTTCTCACGCCCCGCACCCGAGCGATCAACCAGTCCGCGCCGCAATCTTTCCCCCAGCTCGTCAAGCCGCTGGGTATGCGCCTGCAAGACTTGTTCGGGGCGGGGCAGACGACGGACCCGCGCCTCGAGCCGCTCGCGCCCTAGCTCAACCGGGCGATAGACCGCCCGGCTCTGACGGTTGGCGAGATCGGCCACTGTCGCCAGCAGGTCGGCCCGCACCGGAACCGCCATTTCAGCAGCAGCGGTGGGAGTCGGCGCACGACGATCGGCAGCATAGTCTGCCAAGGTCGTATCGGTCTCATGCCCTACCGCAGAAATAACCGGAATGGTACATTCTGAGATCGCGCGAACCACAATCTCCTCATTGAAGCTCCATAAGTCCTCGATCGAGCCGCCGCCACGTGCGACAATCACGACATCGGGACGCGGCAGCGCCCCGCCTGGCTCAAGCGCGGAAAACCCACGGATCGCGCCCGCCACTTGCTCAGCTGCACCCTGGCCCTGGACCAGAACCGGCCAGACCAGAACCTGGCTCGGGAAGCGATCCGCCAACCTATGAAGGATATCGCGAATCACCGATCCGGTCGGCGAAGTGACCACGCCGATGGTCTTGGGAAGATAAGGCAGCGCGCGTTTGCGCTCACGCGCGAACAGCCCTTCAGCCTCGAGCCGCGCACGGGTCTTCTCGAGCAGCGCCAGCAGCGCCCCCTCGCCCGCCAATTCGAGCCGCTCGATCACGATCTGGTACTTCGAACGCCCGGCATAGGTGGTCAGCTTGCCCGAGGCGATCACATCGAGCCCATCTTCGGGGTTGAAGGCCAGCCGGCTGGTGTTGCCGCGCCACATCACCCCGTCGAGCACCGATTTCTCGTCCTTGAGCGCACAATAGAGGTGGCCCGAGGCGGCCCGCTTGACCCCCGACATCTCGCCGCGGATCCGCACAAAGCCAAAGCGATCCTCAACCGTCCGCTTGAGCGCCTGCGAAATCTCGGTGATCGACAGCGGCTCGGCGTTGTCGCCCTTGGAAGAGCGCGCTACCAGCCCAGAATTGTCGTCAAATTCGGAAGGCGGGGGTGCCATGAATATCCTTTTGCTCGGCGGTGGTGGCCGTGAACATGCGCTGGCGTGGAAGCTGGCGCAATCCCCTCAATGCACCAAGCTCTATGCCGCCCCCGGAAATCCGGGCATTGCCAAGGATGCCGAATGCGTGTCGATCGACGTGGGCGACCATGCCGCTGTGGTCGACTTCTGTCAGGCTCATACCGTTGGGCTGGTCGTGATCGGGCCCGAAGCGCCTCTGGTTGACGGGCTGGGCGATAGCCTGCGCGAGGCCGGTTTCCCGGTGTTCGGTCCCTCCAAAGCCGCCGCTCAGCTCGAAGGCAGCAAGGCGTTCACCAAGAAGCTGTGCGATCGCGCCAATATCCCAACCGCGCGCTATTGGGAGGTCCACAATTACAATGAGGGCATGGCAGCCTGCGCGCAGCTCTCCCACCCCAAGGTGATCAAGGCCGACGGGCTTGCGGCGGGCAAAGGCGTGGTCATCACCGGCCATAATGACGGCGATCGCCATGCATTCATCAATATCTTTGGGACCGACAAGGATGAGGGCAGTCCCGGCACCAAGGCGGTGGTGGAAGAGTTCATGGTCGGCGAGGAAGCTAGCTTCTTCGCGCTGACCGATGGGACGACGATTCTCCCCTTCGGCACGGCGCAGGACCACAAGCGCGTCGGTGACGGCGACGAAGGCCCCAACACCGGCGGGATGGGCGCCTATTCGCCCGCTCCGGTGCTGACCCAAGAGCTTCAGGCGCAAGTGATCAAGGCAATCATCCAGCCGACGGTCGACACCATGCGCGCCGAGGGCATGCCCTATTCGGGCGTGCTCTATGCCGGACTGATGCTGACCGACGAAGGTCCCAAGCTGGTCGAATACAATTGCCGGTTTGGCGATCCCGAATGCCAGGTGCTGATGAGCCGGTTGGAGAGCGATCTGGTCACAGTGATGCTGGCCTGCGCCAAGGGCGAATTGGCCGGGGTCGAAGCACAATTCGCCGAGGAGACCGCGCTTACCGTGGTGATGGCGGCCAAGGGCTATCCCGGCACGCCTGAGAAGGGCGGCGCGATTGACCTGGGCAGCGCCGAGGAGGGCGGGGGGAAGGTCTTCCACGCCGGAACCGCGCTGACGGACGGTCAGTTGGTCGCCAATGGCGGGCGGGTGCTCAATGTCACCGCGCGGGGCGCCAATGTGACCGAGGCTCAGGCGGCCGCCTATGCTGCGGTCGACGCGATCGACTTCCCGAGCGGCTTCTGCCGCCGCGATATTGGCTATCGCGAGGTCGAGCGGGAGGCGAATACTTCGGGTTGAAGTGTTTTGTCCTGCGGCTAGTCTAGCCTGCCATGGCTAATGAAGACGAACCGCAACGCTTTACTATCGATACCGTCGAGAAGCTTGAAGCTTGGACTGGCGATATTGATGCCTGGAATGCGTGGGGCACAGAGCATGGGGGTGATAGGTTTGCGCCGCTTGATCCTGAAAAGCCAACCCATCCCACCCTAACTGGCGACGCAGCAATGGCGCTTTGGGGCAGGGGCAAAAAAGCCTGGAATGCGTGGACGGAAAGAAATCCAGAAGCGTCTATTGACTTTTCGTCGCAGCAATTTGGAGGGGACGATTATGGCTCGATTTACTTTGCATTCTACTGCTTCCCCAAAGGAAGCGGCGAAGTAGATTTTTCCGAGGCTAAGTTTATTGCCAAGTTTATTGAATTCTCGTGTTCCCAATTTGGCGGTGGGGAAGTGACCTTTGACGGAGCCACATTTCGAGCGGAAAAGGTCAATTTCTTCAATTCGAGGTTTGATGACACAAAAGTTTCGTTTCGGGAAGTCGCTTTTGATTCCGACGAAGTGTACTTCTTTGCAAGCAATTTTTCTGGGCCAAGTACCGTATTCAATAATGCGAAATTCGGTTCATGTAAGATAGATTTCAAGGACTGTAATTTCGATTCAGAGATGACTTTGTTCTTTGGCATTACGGTTGAAGCGGGGAAGTTGAACTTTAGCTATTCAAAATTCGAGGGCCGATTTGACATCACGTCTTCAGGAGTTGGCGATACGTCCGTAAGCTTCTTTGAGGCGACGTTTTGCGACTGCGCCTTCTTTCAATCGCTTGACGACACATCAAACTGCGATCTCTTCACATTCGCCGGAGCCACATTTGAAAGCTCATTCGTGTTTTCGGCGAATGGGCGAATTGGGTGCCCTCTAGACCTCAGGCGGACAAGTATTGCGCACGATGTCGTCGTCCAAGATATTCGCTGCGACTACCAGCGTGAAGCGCAACGTGGCGCCAATCCGTTTTCCACCTGGCTCAGCCGCGCGGCCGATCCTGAAGATTCCCAGCGCTTCCGCAAGCTAAAGGAGCTCGCCGTCGCCAATCGCAATCACGCTAAGGCTCTGGAATTTCACGCGCAGGAAATCCGTACCCAGCGTGGACACGGCACGACCAAGCTGCAGGACCTCGCGCAATTCCTCTATTGGATTGCAAGCGATTATGGCCGCAGCGTCAAACGCCCGTTTGGCTGGCTGATCGCATTGTGGCTTGGTTTTGCGGGCCTCTATTGGCAGTCACGCACCGCTTTCGGTGACTTTCCAGCCAAGGCTTTCGCACTTGTCGAAGGCCTAACCCGCGATTTCGGTACGGTTCTCGGCTATTCGGGCAGCAATATGCTCGCCTTTATCCCGACTGGGGGAACCGCGCGACAGCAGGGGATCGAATTGCTCTATGGCGGACAAGTGCCCGACTGGGTGCTGCTCATGGCCGGAGTGCAAAGCATCCTCGCTGTGATCCTGCTGTTCCTGCTTGGTCTCGGGCTCCGTAATATGTTTCGAGTCTAGGCCTGCCTCCTTTCGTCACCCCCGCGAAGGCGGGGGCCCAGGGTGATCTCAATCCACGGCCAACCTAGATCCCCGCCTTCGCGGGGATGACGAGACAGAGGGTTTCGGTCTGCTAACTCCAAGACTTAACGCGGGAATGACGAAGAGAGGGCGAAGGAATGGCGCGCCCTTTCCCAAATTTGATCTCGGTCAAGGAAGGCGCAGGCGAAGCGTGCTTTACGCTGCCGCATGATCAAACCAATGCTCCTGCTCATCGCCGCTGGCCTGCTGATGGCCTGTCAAACTGCCGCCACCTCCGGGCAGACGGCCTCGACACCCCAGCCCTCGCTCAATGACGATCCCCTGGCCTTCACCCAGGCCGCTTGCGGCGGGTGCCATGCGGTTGAATATCCAGGCCTCTCGCCCAATTCAGCAGCGCCGACCTTTGCCTCAATCGCCAATCGCCCGGGATTGGATGGCGACACTTTGTCAGCCTGGCTCGCCAGGGCGCACAATTACCCCGAAGTGATGGATTTCGACCTCGATCCCGAGCAGGTCGATCTGGTCGCGCGCCAGCTGCTGCAATTGCGCAGCGAGGATTATCGGCCGGTTGAATAGCTTTGGGGTGTGAGCCTGTGCCAGATGCGGTTCTTTGTTCTTGGAATGCCATGCCGCCCACGCCCTCCACCCTACCACCCGGATATTATCCCGGTAGGCTCCGGGTGGCAGGGTGGAGGGCGTGGGTGGCATGGCAAAGGGTCAGTCGGATGACTGGCCCGCACGTAGCAAGGATTCTGAGGATATCGCAGACCCCGGATGGGTCTGTTCAAACCTACAATCTTTCTTCCATCAGCGCCTTCATATCGGCTTCGGGACGCGGGCCGTAGTGCGAGATCACCTCCGCCGCCGCAATCGCGCCGCGCTTGAGGCAACGCGTCAGCGGCTCACCCTTGGCGAAGCCTGACAGGAAGCCCGCCGCGAATTGATCGCCTGCACCGGTGGTGTCGACCACTTTCTCGATCGGGACAGCGGCGACTTCGGCGCGCTCGCCATAGGCCTGCGCGACTGCGCCCTTTTCGCTGCGGGTCGCAACCAGCACCGGAACCTTGCCGGCAACGCTGTCAAAACCGGCCTCGAAATCCTCTTCGCCGGTCAGCGTCGCAAGCTCGCTTTCATTGACAAACAGAATGTCAATCAGGCCTTGGTCAATCATCGCGCGGAAATCATCGCCATGACGGTCGATCACGAAGCTCTCGCTGGCAGTGAAAGCGATCTTGCGCCCGGCCTCGCGCGCCACTTCGATCGCGCGGCGCATCGCCCGGCGCGGCTCTTCCGGGTCCCACAAATAGCCTTCGAGATAGAGGATCGCGCCGCTGGCGATGACCTCCTCGTCCAGCGCTTCCTTGGGCAGATATTGGCCCGCACCGAGGAAGGTGTTCATGGTCCGCTCGCCGTCGGGTGTTACGAAGATCAGCACGCGCCCGGTCGCAGGTTCACCTTCGCGCGCGGGCGTGTCAAAATCGATCCCGGTGGCGCGCATATCGTGACGGAAGACCTTGCCGAGCTGATCATCGGCAACCTGGCCGATAAAGCCACATTGCAGGCCAAGAGTGGATAGACCCGCCAGAGTGTTCGCAGCCGAACCACCGGAGACTTCGCGGGCTGGCGGCATGGCTTCGTAGAGCTCATCCGCGCGCGCTTCGTCGATCAGCGTCATTCCGCCGCGATTAAGCTGCAATTCCTCGATCAGCTCCTCTTCGCATGAGGCGATCACATCAACCACGGCATTGCCAATAGCAACGACATCATAGCGGGCTTCGGTCACGGTAGAGATCCTGTTGTGAATTGAAAAACTGGTTCGCCGCCTAGCGAGCTTGGTCCGGAAGTCCAAGCATATTGCGGGAATGGTGTGATTCCGGTTTGACTTGAGAGCCTCCGCTCAGCATCCAAGGGCCGTGACAGATGTACTCACCTCTCTGGCAAGGGCGTTCGGCCAATTGGCTGATCCAGCGGTGCTGCGCGTCCTAGCAAAGAGTCTGGGTATCACCTTGCTTATCTTTGGGGCGGTGGGTGCGCTGCTGTGGTGGTTCTTGATGGATGCGCTCGAGTGGGCCCTGCTCTTCATTCTGCCTAAGGGCTACGAGGGTCCTGCCGCGGCGTTTCTAGCGGTGTTTGTTTGGCTGGTCCTGTTTTGGTTGACCTTCCGGGTGATTGCTCTGGCAGTACTGCAATTCTTTGCTGACGAGATCGTGAAGGCGGTCGAACTCAAGCATTTCCCGGATTCTGCCGAGACTCTGCGCGCGCTTCCGTTTCGTGAAGACTTGCACAATTCCATGCGAGGAATGGGGCGGACTCTCGGCCTCAACCTGCTGACTCTGCCGATTGCGCTGCTGTTGTTGTTCACCGCAATCGGCCCGGCCGTGCTGTTCCTGCTGGTCAACGCCGTGCTATTGGGCCGCGAACTGACCGATATGGCCTGGCTAAGGCATCGCGAACCGGGGGAGCTGGGGACGCCCGTCAGTTCGTTGAAGCGTTTGGTCCTGGGCGGGGCAATCGCTGGGTTGATGCTGGTGCCGTTTGTGAATCTGCTTGCCCCGGTGATTGGCGCGGCTGCAGGAACCCATGTCACCCACACAGCGCTGCGGAGACGGCAGAATGCGTAGCATGGCCGCAATGACCCTGATAGCGGTGACGTCCGCATGCGCCGGAGCGCCGCCGCCGATAATCACGCCGCCCCCCGGCCCCAGCATCACCACTGCTCCAGTCGGGCCTCCGGCGGAAGAGGCATTTCGCCCACCCGCTGTTCAGCGCGAATCCGGCTTGCAACTGGTGATTGGGTCGCGCGCCGAGCGACTTACTCAGCTGTTTGGCGCGGCACGGATTGATCTGACAGAGGGTGACGCCCGCAAGCTGCAATTCGCCAATGAGGAATGCGTGCTCGACATCTTTCTGTATCCGCTCGAACGCGATCAGGAGCCGGTGGCAACACATGTCGCGGCCCGCCGACCCCAGGATGGCAGCGTTCAGGACAAAGCGGGCTGTATCGCTGAGCTTCGGCGATGACCGCCCGTCTGAGCACGCAGTAACCTGGCTTTAAGTACGGTCATGGCAAAGCACGCTTGTAAGTGGAGGCTTTGGTTTACCGATGACAACGCATTTTGCCGATCTGGCGCGCCGCGCCGCAGAAGACGGAC
Organism: Erythrobacter sp.; assembly: GCA_965229665.1. GTDB lineage: Bacteria > Pseudomonadota > Alphaproteobacteria > Sphingomonadales > Sphingomonadaceae > Erythrobacter. The sequence goes on from OZ245896.1 coordinate 1,142,539, forward strand.
AGGTTTCGCCAGAAGAATTGCTCGGCCTGCGTCAGCAGGGTTGGGGTGATGGGGCGATCCATCGCGATGAGGCTGAAGCGCTGTTTGCGCTCAACAATGCGCTGCAAGCCCGCGATCAGGCCTGGGTGGATTTTTTCGTCGAGGCGATTGGCGAGTTCGTCCTCAATGGTAGCGAGCCACGCCTGCAATGCGATGAGGAGGAAGCGCGCTGGCTGATCGATCAGGTCGACCACGACGGCAAGATTGACTCCATGGCTGAGCTGGAAGCTCTGGTGCGGATCGTAGAACGGGCGCAAAACGTCCCAACCCTCCTCAAGAACTATGTTCTGCAGCAGATCGAGCGCGAGGTCCTGACCGGTGTCGGGCCGACCCGGTGTGGTGGCGAACTCTCCGCCACTCACATCACTGCGGCGGAATGCCGCGTGCTGCGTCGGGTGATCTTTGCCAGCGGTGGCTATGGGCCCGCAGCGGTCAGCCGCTATGACGCAGAGGCATTGTTCCGCTTGAAAGACGAGACTCTTGCAGAAGAGAATTCACCGGAGTGGGATGAGCTGTTCCTCGATGGGGTGAGCAATTATCTCAAGGGTTTCATGCTCAGCAACGCGCAATTGTCGCATGAGCGTCAACGCGAACTCAATGCCTTCATCGCCGACAATCGCGCCAATATCGGGCGCTTTATGGGTCGGATGGCGCGCAGCGCGCCAGAGGTAGCCAATCACTTCGGCAAGGTCTTCGGCAAGCGTGACGACAAGCCAAGCTTCACCGAACAGGCGATGGCCGGCGAAGTGGTGACCGATCACGAGCAAGTCTGGCTCGACCGAATGGTCGATGCCGATGGCGAGGTCGATGATCTGGAGCGCCGCTTGATCGCGCGCCTCACAGAGGTAGGCTGATCGAAGCGAGCTGGTCAGCGCCGCGAGCGCTATACCATGAAGCTCTCACCGCAGCCGCAGGCTCCCTTGGCATTCGGGTTTTCGAACACAAAGCCGGCGGTGAAATCATCCACCACCCAATCCATGGTCGACCCGACCAGATAGAGTACGCTGGCGCCGTCGATGTAGAATACGCCGCCCGGCGTAACGATTTTCTCGTCAAACTTGGCTTCTTCACTGACATAATCGACCGAATAGGCCAGGCCTGAACAGCCGCGGCGCGGAGTTGACAGCTTAACGCCGATCGCGTCGTCGGGCGCTTTGCCCATCAGCTCGGCAATCCGATCCTCAGCGGCCGGGGTAAGGGTGACCGCCGCCGGGATTTCGCGGGTCTTCAGTTTGCTTTCCTGTGTCATGCGGCAATCTTCTTTTCCCAAAACAGCGCGGTGCCTTTGTCAGGATCGAGCGCATAATCGCCATATCCCAAAGAAGCATACAAAGCCTTAGCAGGCTCATTCCCACTTAAGACTTCCAGAGTGACTTTGCACGCCCCACGCTCGGCAGCAATCGCTTCTACCTCGGCAAACAGAGCTTTACCGAGCCCGAGACCGCGGGCATCGGGCGCGACAACCAGATCATGCACATTGATCAGCGGCTTGGCGACGAAGGTCGAAAAGCCCCAGACGCAGTTCATCAGCCCCTTGGGCTCGCCATCAACAAAACCCAGCAATGAGAACACCGTAGGCTGCTGTTGCAGGCGCGCGATCAGGACCTCGCGGGTTTCCGCCGCCAGAGCCTCTCCCCCGCCCATCGGATCACGGGCATAGAGATCGAGCAAGTGGACCACAGCTGCGGCATCCTGCGGGTTGGAGTAATCAGCCTGGCGGACCGTCAAGGCCATTACAGCATGCCCAGTTCAAGCCGGGCTTCGTCCGACATCATATTGGGGCCCCAAGGCGGATCCCACACCAGCTCAACCTCGGCATCGCGAATGCCCGGAACCGAAGCGGCGCGTAGTTCAACCTCACCCGGCATGGTCTCGGCCACCGGGCAATGCGGAGTGGTCAGCGTCATCGTGACGGTGACATCGGACTCATCATCGACCTCAACCCCGTAGATCAAACCCAGATCATAGATATTGACCGGAATTTCAGGGTCATAAATCTCCTTGAGCGCGTCGATCACGGCCTGCTGCAGTTCTCCGCCCGAACCGCCAGCTTCGCCCGGTTGCTTGGCGAGGAAGCCCTCGAGATAGTCGCGCTCGCGCTCCGCAGGAGCGGCGTCATGATCGATCGCATCATCGACCCGGGCGCGCGGCGGCTTGGCTGGCGCGTCTGCGAATTCATTCTGATCCTGCGGCGTGTTCATCCAAAAATCCTCCGCGTGCGCGCAATGCCCTCCAGCAGCGCATCGACATCTTGCTCGGTTGAATAGAGTCCAAAACTCGCGCGCGCCGTCGCCGGGACGCCGAGATAATCCATCAGGGGTTGGGCGCAATGGTGGCCCGCGCGAATGGCGACATTGGCCTCATCGAGAATAGTGCCCAAATCGTGCGGGTGCACGCCGTCCATCGCAAAGCTGACGATTCCGGCGCTGCTTGACGGACCGAACAGCGTCACATCGTTCATCGCGCTAAGTTCGGCGCGCAAACGCGTGACCAGCTCGGCCTCGATCGCATGAATCCGGTCCGGTCCGATCGCGCTGACGTAGTCCGCCGCCGCGGCAAAGGCGATTGCCTCGGTGATTGCTGGTGTCCCGGCTTCGAAGCGCTGCGGCGCGGGAGCATAGGTGGTCTTCTCGAAAGTGACGCGATCGATCATCGACCCGCCCCCTTCCCATGGCGGCATCTGGTCGAGGATCTCAGCCCTCGCCCACAAAGCCCCGATCCCGGTCGGGCCATAGAGCTTGTGCGCGCTGAAAACGTAGAAATCGCAATCCAACGCGGTGACGTCGACCCCCATATGCGGTGCGGACTGGCAGCCATCGAGCAGGATTTTGGCGCCGACGCGATGGGCCAGATTGGCCGCGCGTTTGGCATCGAGCACCGAACCAAGCACATTGGAGACGTGACCGAAGGCAACCAGCTTGTGGCGCTCGGTCAGCATGGACTCAGCCGCGTCGAGATCGATCTGATGGTCGTGCGTGAGCGGGCAGACATCGATCTCAGCACCGGTCTCCGCGGCAATCATCTGCCACGGCACGATGTTGGAGTGATGCTCAAGCTGAGACAGAAGGATCCTATCGCCTTGCGCAAGATTGGCTCTGCCCCATGAATTGGCGAGGAGATTGATCGCCTCGGTTGCGCCGCGGGTGAAGACCACTTCGTCCTCTTGTCCGCCGATGAAGACAGCAATCCGGCGCCGCGCAGCCTCATAGGCCAAGGTCATCTCAGCCGAGCGCGAATAGACCCCGCGGTGGACCGTGGCGTAGTCCTCACCCAGTGCCCTGGCCATTGCATCAATGACGGCCCGAGGCTTCTGAGCCGTTGCAGCCGTGTCGAGATAGGCCCAGCGCTGTCCTGTGCCGGTCACCAGGCCAGGAAAGTCCTGCGAAAAGTCGGTAGCAAGAGTCGTTGGTGCGTTCAAAGATTGGCTCCATCGAGCTGAGCGATCGCATTTTCGAGCATGCGCTCGCGCGCATCGGCATCGTCCAATTCGACAAAGGCATCGCCGATAAACGCCTGGACCAGCAGCTTGCGCGCCACATCGGGTGCGATACCGCGCGCCGCCATGTAATAGGCCGCTGCCTCATCGAGCTCGCCAATCGCCGCGCCGTGTGCACATTGAACGTCGTCGGCGAAGATCTCGAGTTCAGGCTTGGTGTTTGCCGTGGCCCCCTTCTCGAGCAGGATGGCGCGGAAATTCTGCGCAGCGTCGGTCTTTTGAGCGTGTTTGACCACTTCGATCCGGCCGAGGAAATTGCCGGTCGCCTGGCCCCAATGGACTGCGCGAACAGTCTGGTTCGAGGTGCCATTGGGTTCAGCGTGGATCGTGCGGGTGACAAATTCCTGCACCGTGTCGCCGCCGCCAACGATGACCCCGCCAAATTCGAAATGCGCACCGTCTTCGAGCGTCACTTCAATCTCAGCGCGCTGATACTTGCCGCCAGCGAGGATTGCGAAGGCTTCAAACCGGCCGCCTTTGCGGACTAGCACCCGCAGGCGATCAACCATGCCGGTAGCGTCCGGGCCAGAGCTGTGGGTCACGATCTCGCACCGAGTCTCACCTGCGGGCACTTCGAGCGTGCGCCAGTGGGTGAGCGTTTCAAGCGCCGAATCTGCGAGGAAATCGGCATCGGCATAGCGCCACGCCTCATCGCGCCGGCTTGGGCGCGCCAGTTCAGCCGCCTCAGGCATCAGCCATCACCGCGTCGTAACCTTCATTCTCAAGCCGCAAGGCCAGCTCGGGCCCGCCGGTCTGGACGATCCGACCATCGGCCAGCACGCTGACCTTGTCAGGCTTCACCACATCGAGCAGGCGCTGGTAGTGAGTGATCAGCAGCACACCCTTGTCGGGCGCGCGCATGATCGCGTTGATCCCTTCGCCGACGACGCGCAAAGCATCGATGTCGAGCCCACTGTCGGTCTCATCCAGCACCGCGAATGCCGGGTCGAGAATGCCCATCTGGACCATTTCAGCGCGCTTCTTCTCACCGCCTGAAAAGCCGACATTCACCTGGCGTTTGAGCATTTCCATATCGAGCCGCAGCAGCGCTGCCTTTTCCTTGGCGAGCTTGAGAAAGTCACCGCCGGAAAGCGGCTCTTCGCCGCGCGCCTTGCGCTGCGAATTGAGCGCTTCACGCAGGAATTGCACATTGGAAACGCCGGGAATCTCGACCGGATATTGGAAGCCGAGGAACAGGCCCGCTGAAGCGCGCTCATGCGGTTCGAGCTCGAGCAGGTCCTGCCCACGAAACTCAACCGAGCCTTGCGTCACTTCATAGCCCGGCTTGCCGCCCAGAACATTCGACAGCGTTGACTTGCCCGCACCATTCGGCCCCATGATCGCGTGCACTTCGCCCGCGGCGACCTCCAGACTGAGGCCTTTGAGGATCGGCTTGGGGTTGTCCTCGCCGACAGTGGCGTGAAGGTTTTCAATCTTGAGCATGGGAATTCCTGCTGTTGTGCGCGCGGCGCGCGTTCTGTTTGTCTTCAATTCTCTGACGCATGCCGGCGGTGATCCGCGCCAGGACACCGTCCATATTCTCGATCACTTCAGAGGCTTTGATCCGCATCACCTTGATGCCGACCGCTTCGAGGCTCTTGTCGCGGCGTGAAGCGAGCGCTTCGTTTTCGCCTTCTTCAAAAATGTCGATCGCCATGCCGAGCGAGTGGCAATTGAAGTCGACAATCGCGCTGCCGACCACAGCGTGGCGCTTGAATGTGTGGCGGCCAAGATCGGCCTTGGCGAAGCGAGCGGCGAGCGCCTTGTGCGCTTCGGAGGAATGCCGCCGCATTTCACGCGCCTGAGCGTGCAGCTCGTCAAGCCGCGCGTCGGAGATCTTCCACCCGCGCCCCTTCTTGTTGAGATTGGGCTCGGTGTCGGACGTGTCCTTGAGGCCGAGAGTTTTGCGTTCAGTCATCAGCTTTGTCCCGCCCCGTTCAAATAGGCCATTCCGAAGACAAAGGCCGCAGCCGCGGCGATCGCACCGATCCCGCCGAGCAGCGCTTTGCCGATATTCGCAAAGTAGTTTTCGGGCAGGCGCCCAGCCGGTTTGGGGGCGGACGCGGGATAGGGCTCTGGATTGGCCTTGATCGACGCAATCGTGGCCTCCATCAGCTCAATCATCTCTGGATTGCTGACGGCGCCATCACCCGACTGCCAATAGCCCATCGCATCGCTCAGCTCGCAGATGGCGCGCTGCACCAGTGACGAGGCCAGCAGTGAAGATTGGTGGCGGCGTGCGACAAAGCCGAGCGCGATGTCGCCAAAGGCTGGCGCGGGAGGATCATAGGGCTCTTCCCCCGCTTGCCGCGCCGCGGGCATGACGAAATAGTCGAATCCGACCTCATCGCCATCGAGCGTAAGCGGCAGCCAAAAGGAATGAGAGCGGTCAGCGAGCGAAAAGCCCGGCGGAAACGCAATCGCGTAGCCATAGGTCGAGATCCGCTCAACGATGGCATCCGTTGACGGAAGGGAGCTATAGTCCAGAAAAAGAGTGCTTTCTGAAAGGCTCACCCAACACTTCCTTCCAGTGAGATCGCCAGCAGCTTCTGCGCTTCGACCGCGAATTCCATCGGCAGTTCCTTGAGCACGTCCTTAGCGAAGCCATTGACGATCAGCGCCACGGCTTCCTCTTCGTCGAGCCCGCGCTGCATCGCGTAGAACAGCTGGTCGTCAGAGATCTTCGAAGTCGTCGCCTCATGCTCGATCTGGGCCGAGGGGTTCTTGACCTCGATATAGGGCACAGTGTGTGCACCGCATTCATCGCCCAGCAGCAGGCTGTCGCACTGAGTGAAATTGCGCACCCCATCGGCGTTGGGGCCGACTCGGACCAAGCCGCGGTAGGTGTTGTTCGACTTGCCGGCAGAGATGCCCTTGGAGATGATGGTCGAGCGTGAGCCCGCGCCATTGTGAATCATCTTGGTGCCGGTGTCGGCCTGCTGGAAATTGTTGGTCACTGCGACCGAGTAGAACTCACCCACGCTGTTGGCGCCGTTGAGCACACAGCTGGGGTATTTCCAGGTTACCGCCGAGCCGGTTTCGACCTGGGTCCAGCTGATCTTCGAGCGATCGCCCTGGCACAGCCCGCGCTTGGTGACGAAATTGTAGATCCCGCCGACACCCTCAGCATTGCCGGGATACCAGTTCTGCACAGTCGAATATTTGATCTCGGCATCTTCCAGCGCGACCAGCTCGACCACTGCCGCGTGGAGCTGGTTCTCATCGCGCATCGGCGCGGTGCAGCCTTCGAGATAGGACACATAGCTGCCCTTCTCGGCCACGATCAGAGTGCGCTCAAACTGGCCGGTGTTTTCGGCATTGATGCGGAAATAGGTCGACAGCTCCATCGGGCAGCGCACACCTTCGGGCACATAGACAAAGGTGCCGTCGGAAAAGACCGCGCTGTTGAGCGTGGCGAAGAAATTGTCGCGCTGAGGCACAACCTTGCCGAGCCATTTCTGGACCAGCTCGGGATATTCCTTGATCGCTTCGCTGATCGACAGGAAGATCACCCCGGCCTTGCTCAACTCCTCGCGGAAAGTGGTCGCGACGCTGACGCTGTCAAACACCGCATCGACCGCGACCTTGCGCGCACCTTCAACCCCGGCGAGCACTTCCTGCTCCGCCACGGGAATGCCGAGCTTGTCATAGACCGCCTTGATCTCGGGATCGAGCTCATCGAGCGATTTGAGCTTGGGCTTGGCTTTGGGCGCGGCGTAATAATAGGCGTCCTGGTAATCGATTTCGGGATAGCCGAGCTTGGCCCAATCGGGCTCTTCCATGGTCTGCCACAGGCGGAAAGCCTTGAGCCGCCAGTCGAGCATCCATTCGGGCTCGCCCTTCTTGGCCGAGATGAACCGGACTGTGTCTTCACTGAGACCCTTCTCCGCGAATTCGGTATCGATATCCGCCGACCAGCCGTGCTCATACTCGGCCGCTTTCGCAGCGGCTTCCTTGGCTTCGGCGTCCATTTCCGAACGATCCTGGATTTCGAGATTGTCGCTCATGCGAATGCTTTCTCCTGAGTCAGCTGGGTCAGCGGGATAGCCGCCAGCGCCTCGCGAATGGTGGTGTTGATGACCGGCCAATGGGCTTTGACCGAACAGCCGGTTTCAAAGTCGCAGCACTCTGCCCCTTCGATGCAGGCGGTCATAGCAATCGGCCCTTCGACCGCTTCAACGATGTCGGCAACGCTGATCGCCGCCGCAGGACGAGCCAGTTGCAGCCCGCCTCCGGCCCCGCGGACCGAGCGCAACAGGCCGGCCGCGGTGAGTTTGCTCACCAATTTCTGCACGGTCGGCTTGGGCAGGCCCGTTTCCGCCGCAAGCTCACTCGCACTGGTGCGCGCACCGCCGCAATGGCGGGCAGCCGCGCTCATCGTGACGACGGCGTAATCTGCAAAATTGGATAGGCGCATAGCCGTAAAACCTTAATCGGACCAATTTGTTCCGATTTGCAGGTATGGCCAAGAATGTCCGAATTCAATCAGAATCTAACTCTTGCGAGTCGTTAGCAATGACGCCCTTTTGCGGCGCATAGGGATTGGATAGCAGCGCCTTGGCGGTATCCCCGTGCCCCTTCGGATCAAGCGTGACCTGCGCCAGCGGCGCATCAGGCAAGCCTTTTGGGGTGCGGCCGGTGTAACGTCGCAGATCGCGGATCAGATGCGCCTGATCAAAATAGGTCGCCAGAATCTGCTCGCGCATTGAGCTTGGCAGATTGTCATTGGCCAGCAGCATGGCGGCGCGAATCGCGCGATAGCGCTTGGCAAGCTGTGAGGGCGGAACTCCGAAATAGCGCCGACTCAATCGCTGCACTTGCCGCTTTGAAAGACGGGTGGCGGCATATAGCGCGTCAGTTTTGGGGTCGAGACTGGCCGATAGCCAAGAATTGATCGCCTCGACCAGCGTCCTGTGCACCGGGTTTGGTTCATCGACACAGCGCTTGAAGACATCGCCCAGTTCGCCGCACAACCCTTCTGTTCCAATCAGGCCAGAGCGGCATTTCTCGATCGCGCTATGCAGGCTCGCTACCTCTGAAGGAGGAAGGAAAGCTTCAGGCTGTACCGGCTGGTTATTGACTTGGTCAGCAGGCATGCCTGAAAGCGCGACCCAGCCAAGCGGAGTCAGCGAGGCGCCAACGATGACGGCAGGACCTGTCATGGTGAAGGGAATGGCCTGCATCAGAGGGGCATTGAACGAAATGGTCGATGATGGGGTTGGGCCGACCACTGGGAAGTGCATCTCAATCGAACCCTCGACGAACAATGTTGCCTGGGCCGAATAGGCGGGCATCACGTCTTGCACAGTCCCCGGGCCCGCCCGGAGCACATAAAACGCATTGACCCAATCGGTCAGATCGCGCGGAGGCGCGATCCACTCGGGCTTGTACCCCTCGGTCTGATCACCGGTTTGCACAGCTTAGAGAGCCCAGCCCGAGCCCAATCGAGCATGTGACATACGGGCTGTGATTGCCGCGCTGCTATTTGCAGCCAGCCAGGCAGAGCCTGCAAATCCTACCAGAGTATCGAAGGCGAACATCGCCTTGTCTTTCTGAGTTGCGATTCTGTTGTGGTTGAGAACTGGTTCGCGATTTTTGTTCATTTTATTAGCCCCGTAGTGAGACCAATAGACAGTTTCGCGCTGATTTCACACAAAAAAGGGGCGGCTCCTCAATGGAACCGCCCTTGTGAGTTGAGGAACTCTTCGCATAGCTGCTCCGAGCCCTTCGGGTCGCAAGGCCCTGTTAGCTCAAGCGCGCTGCATAAAATTGTACGCAAACGACAAGTCGTGGCATTTGCAGGAGGAACTGCCGTTCTGGGGCATCTCGACAAGTGGTGAGAATTCGGCATAGCCGCCGTCATGCTTTTCAAGATCCTGCGCCCCGCCATATTCACGCTTGATTCGGAACGAGCGCATCGTCTCGCGATTCAGGGCCTCAAGGCCTTGCCAGCTCGCCCGCCTGCCAGACCCGGGAGGCTTTCTATCGAAGTGGCAGGGATCACCTTCCCCAATCCCGTCGGGGTGGCGGCCGGATTCGACAAGGACGCCGAGGTACCCGATCAAATGTTGGGGCTTGGGTTTGGATTCACTGAGGTCGGGACAATTACGCCTCGCCCTCAAACTGGTAATCCCCAACCGCGCCTGTTTCGCTTGGTTGAGGACAACGCCGTGATCAATCGAATGGGGTTCAACAATGGGGGCTCAGCGGCGGCGCTCGATCGGCTGGCACGACGCAAGGTTGGCCGTGGGGTTCTGGGAATCAACATCGGAGCCAACAAGGATTCGGACGATCGCATCGCCGATTATGCCGAAATGGCGCGGTTGATGACCCCGCATGCGAACTATCTAGCGGTGAACGTTTCGAGCCCCAATACACCGGGGCTGCGGGCGCTGCAGGATGAGGGCGCATTGACCGCATTGCTCGATGCTGTGATTGAGGCCCGCGCCGAGGCCGGAGCCGGTCTCTCTGGCACGACACCACCGATCTTCCTCAAAGTCGCACCCGATCTCGAGCCATCGGACGTGGATGCGATTGCCAGGATCGCGCTGGAAAAAAAATTGGGCGCCCTGATGGTCTCCAACACGACCATTTCGCGACCTGAACTGCGCTCACGCCACGCGGAGGAAACGGGAGGATTGTCCGGTGCGCCCCTGAGAGAACTGGCCCTCCAACGTGTGCGCGACTTTCGATCCGCAACAGGAGGAGATATCCCACTCGTCGGAATCGGTGGGATTGCCAGCGCCGAGCACGCCTGGGAGCGAATTCGCGCCGGGGCGAGCCTGGTCCAGGTCTATTCTGCCATGGTCTATGAGGGGCCAGGCTTAGGAGGTCGAATCGCAGAAGGATTGCATCGCTTGATGCGCCGCGACGGCTTTGCGAGCATTGCCGAAGCGATCGGAACCGAATAGCGCGAGTATTCTATGAAATTGGCACCTCTCTCAATCGCATCAGCGCTGGCCCTTGCCGGATGCGCTGCCTATCCTTCCAATGAGCGACCTGACCCGATTGCGGCGGATGGCGCTGTTGCGCTTTCCGGAGCGGTCAGCAGCGCAGATCCGCGCGCAACTGCCGCCGGCGAAGCTATCCTGGCAAAAGGCGGGTCTGCAACCGATGCGGCGATTGCAGTGATGCTCGCATTGACTGTGGTTGAACCGCAGAGCTCGGGCATTGGCGGTGGCGGATTTCTGGTTCGCGCCGATGCCGAAAGCGGCGCAGTCAGCACGATCGATGGGCGGGAGACGGCGCCCGCTGCTGCCACCCCCCAACGCTTCCTGGACGAGAATGGCGAGCGGTTGCCGCGCGAGAAACGGGTCACCTCCGGATTGAGCGTCGGGGTGCCAGGCAATATCGCGCTCGCGGCCAAGGCTCATGAGCGTCACGGGAAACTGCCATGGGCTGATCTGTTCGACCCCGCGATTGCCTTGGCCCGCAATGGTTTCACCATGAACATCCGCCTCAATGAAAGTATCAATTCGAGGCTGGCCCGAGCTGGCAAGACCGAGGCCGCCAAGGCGGTGTTCTTTGGTGAGGACGGCAAAGCGCTACCAGTCGGTTCTACGGTCACAAACCCCGCCTTTGCCAACACGCTGGAAGAGCTCGCCAAGGCCGGACCGCAAGCGATGTATCGCGCGGGCGCAGTCTCAATGGCGAACTATGTTGCGAGCGAAACCCCTCAGGACGGGACAATGACGGCAGAAGACGTCTCTTCCTATGTCGCCAAGGATCGCGAGCCAGTCTGTGTGAGCTATCGATCGCACAAGGTCTGCGGCATGGGTCCGCCCTCCTCGGGAGGAATTGCTGTCGGTCAAATGCTGGGCCAGCTGGAGCGGTTCGATCTGGCCGCGCTCGGCCCTGACAGCCCGACCTTCTGGCACCTGTTCCTCGAATCACAGCGCGTCGCTTATGCCGATCGCGAGCTTTACGTGGGCGATTCCGATTTTGTGGAGGTTCCTGTCGCCGGGCTGATCGACCCGACATACATGGCATCCCGCAGCGCGCTGATCAGCGCGACAGCGGCGATCACCGACCTCAAGCCGGGCACGCCGCCTGGTGCTCCCCTGGCGCGCGCCGATGGCGATGAAGATCGCGAGAGTGGCACAACCCATTTCTCTGTGGTCGATGGCGAGGGCAATGCGATCAGCTACACCTCCACGATCGAAGGCGCTTTCGGGTCGGGCCTGTTTTACGGCGGATTCTATCTCAACAATGAGCTGACCGATTTCAGCATGAGCCCGGAGCGAGAGGGCAAGCCGGTCGCGAACCGCGTCGAAGGCGGCAAACGCCCGCGCTCTTCGATGGCGCCCACAGTCGTGTTCGACCCTACCGGCGAAGTCGTGCTGGTTATCGGCGCCGCTGGTGGCCCGACCATTCCGGTCCAGACCGCGCGTTCAATCATTGGGGTGATCGATTTCGGTCTGTCCGCCAAAGAAGCATTGGCCCTGCCGCTGATCATGGCCTTTGGACCGACCGTCGTTTATGAAGAGGGCTCGGTCATTGCCAATATGGAGGACGCGCTCAAAGCGCTCGGCCATGAGCAATTGCGCGGGTTCGGCGCTCCGCTCAAGGCGAATGCCTTGCTCCGGACCCAGAGCGGCTGGGAAGTGGCAATGGATCCGCGGATCGATCCGAAATTGGCCTATGAGTAAGGCGGCTTGCCGCTAGGACAGTCCGGTCCTAAATCATACTGATACTGAATGGAGCGCCCTTCGTGGGCGGGGAGATTATACTCAGTGGCTGTAACCGATACGCACCTCGATGATATCGATCGCGCGAATAATCTGGTCGAATTGTTTCTCAAGCGGGCTGACGAGAAGGGCGATGCGCCCTTTCTCGGAGCAAAGCGCGACGGTGAGTGGGTCACGCAGAGCTGGGCTGAGACTGCCCAGCAAGTCTGCCTGCTGGCGGAGAATCTTCGGCGCATTGGCCTCAAGGACGGCGATCGTGTTGCCCTGGTTTCTGAGAACCGGCCCGAATGGTGCATTTCCGATCTCGCCGTGATGGCGGCGGGCTGCATCACGGTGCCGACCTACATCACCAATACCGAGCGCGATCACGCCCATATTCTCGACAATTCGGGCGCGCGGGCGGTGATCGTTTCGAGCGAGAAGCTGCTGAGCCCGGTGGTCGGCGCGATTGGCCGCACAGGGATCGTCGACCATGTGATCGGGATTGACGATCTCCACCGCCAGCAATCGGGCAGCTTTGATTACCACTCCTGGCCCGAAATGATGGCTGGCGATGCTGTCGACGCACGCAAGGCCGTGGAAGCGCGCATTGCCAAGATCAAACGCGAAGACACCGCCTGCCTGATCTACACCAGCGGCACTGGCGGTGCCCCGCGCGGGGTGATGCAGCACCACGGCTCAATCCTGTGCAATTCAGCAGGCGCGGCAGAAATCCTGATCACTGACTTCGGCATTGATGAGGAGCGCTTCCTCAGCTTCCTGCCGCTGAGCCACGCCTACGAGCACACTGGCGGACAGTATCTACCGATCTCGGTCGGGTCGGAAATCTACTATTCCGAAGGTCTCGAGAAGCTCGCATCGAATATCGAGGAGGTCCGTCCAACCATCATGGTGGTGGTCCCGCGCCTGTTCGAAGTGCTGCGGACCCGGATCATGAAACAGGTCGAGAAGCAGGGTCGCTTCCCCAATTTCCTGATGGAGCGCGCACTCAAGATCAGCGAGAAGGAATCAGAGCGCGGCAAGAAGCGTAAGCGCGATCGGCCAATGGACATGATCCTGGAAAAGACCCTTCGCCCGAAGATCCGCCAGCGATTTGGCGGTCGTATCAAGGCGATGGTCTCCGGTGGTGCGCCGCTCAATCCCGATGTCGGCAATTTCTTCGAGGCCATGGGGCTGACTATGCTGCAAGGCTATGGCCAAACCGAAGCCGGGCCGGTGATCAGCTGCAACCGCCCGGCCGTCGGCCTCAAGATGGACACTGTCGGCCCGGCAATGCGCGGGGTTGAGATCAAGATCGCCGAGGATGGTGAGATTCTTTGCCGCGGCGAGCTGGTTATGCACGGCTATTGGCAAAACCAGGCTGAAACCGATCGGACGATCCAGGATGGCTGGCTCCACACTGGAGATATCGGGCATCTGGACGAGGCGGGTCGGATCAAGATCACCGACCGCAAGAAAGACATGATCGTCAACGACAAGGGCGACAATGTCGCGCCTCAGAAGATCGAAGGGATGCTGACCCTGCAGCCCGAGATTGCGCAGGCGATGGTGAGTGGCGACAAGCGGCCTTATGTTGTGGGCTTGGTCGTACCTGATGCCGAATGGGCGCTTGAATGGGCCAGCGCCAATGATGAGAAGTTCGATCTCAAGGCGCTGCAGGATTTGCCAGCCTTTAAGCAGGCCGTCCGCAAAGCGGTCGATCGGGTGAACAGCGACCTATCAGTGATTGAGAAGGTGCGACAATTCGCTTTTGCTGACGAGGCGTTCGCGATCGAGAACGAAGAGATGACGCCGAGCATGAAAATCCGGCGCCATAAGATCCGCGACCGCTATCAGGAACGGATCGACGGGTTGTATCGTGGGTGAGCAGCGATGGCATCGGTGAGTTCATTGAACGCTGGTGCCAACTTGGCGAGCGAAGCGAACCGGTTGATCCAGAGCGCCTCGCAGAAATCGAGTTGGAACTGGGCATTGCTCTGCCCCAAGCCTATCGCAGCGGCGTGGTAAGCCATGGGCTGCCCACGCCCGACATAAGCCTGCTTGACTTCATCGTCGACAACGAGCTCGATCTGCCTGACATCAGTGATTTTCATTCACCCAGCGAAATCGTGTCATCGACCCGCGACTGGTGTGATTTGGGCATGCCCAGTCATTTGGTTGCTTTCGCCTCGGATTGCTGCGGCAATCAATTCGCGTTTAGTCGAGAGGATCCCGCCGAAGTGTGGTTCTTTGACCATGACTTTGACGAAACTGAGAAGGTTTCGGATGATTTCAGCGCTTGGGTGCGCAGTTACGTGGAGCTCTAACTTTCCACCTCAAGCCGCCTCGGCTTCTTCGACGAATTCCGGGAAGAAGCCTGGGGCCTGGGAGGACCAGCCCGGTGCCGTAGCAGCGGATTCGCTTAGTGATTGCAGCAGCTTCTTACGCAGCTCGGGGCGAATCTGCGGCAGGGCCGCGGCGGCGCAGAACGCGCTCGGCAGCCATGGGCGAACACCGGCTCCAAGCAGGCGCTCGTAAAGAAACCGGAAGGCGGAGAAGCAATTGATACGGCCTTGGGCCAGATCGAAAGCAGCCATGCGGATCAACTTACCGAGAAAGCGCTCAATATCCACGCCCACGTCCGCTTGCGGAACCATCTCCGTCAGAGCTTTGAGATCCTGATAGGCAACATATTGGCGGCGGATGTCTGCGGCTTCGCACTCATCACGCGCCCAAAGTTTGAAGGCATCGCAACGCGCAAGACCAATATCGAGGCTGCGCTTGATGTAGCGTTGCTCACAGGCAGCGAACCCTGCGAACTCACGCATTTCGCCGATTGCCAAAGATGCCGTACCTAGGGTTGCCATGGGGCAGTCTCCTTGTTCGACAAGGACTGTCCGCGATCATGGTTAATTAACCGTTAGCACCGGGCCAGTTTGGTCGTCTCATCTAGCCTTGAATAACATCGGCCCAGTCAGGATGACGCGCCGCCTGCGCTTTGAAGAAGGGGCAGAGAGGCACGATCTTGAACCGCTTGGCGCGGGCATCCTCAACAATCGCCTGTGCCAACAATTTGCCATAACCGCGACCGCGGAATTCGTCTGGCACGCCGGTATGATCGACGATCACAAGGGCATCGGACATGCGCGAAAAGGTCAGCTCGGCTTCAGTGTCGGTTCCCTCGGGCGAAAGGACATAGCGGCCCTTGCTGCCATTCTCCTCGAGATGAATTGTTGGTGTGTCGGTCATCAGATCAATCCTGCCAGAGGTGAACTCGGGTCAGCATATTTACGCCGACCCATCCGGCCCGCCAGATAGGCCTCGCGGCCCGCTTCAACCGCCAGCTTCATCGCACGCGCCATCTGGATCGGATCCTTGGCTTCGGCAATGGCGGTGTTCATCAGAATCCCGTCGCAGCCCAGCTCCATCCCGACCGCCGCATCGGAGGCCGTGCCAACCCCGGCATCGACCAGCACAGGCACATTCGCGCCTTCGACGATCAGTCGGATGGTCACCTGGTTCTGAATGCCGAGGCCCGAGCCGATCGGAGCGCCTAGCGGCATCACCGCGACGGCGCCAGCATCTTCCAATTGCTTGGCAGCGATCGGATCATCGACGCAATAGACCATTGGCAGGAAGCCTTCCTTGGCCAGCACTTCACAGGCCCGGATCGTCTCGACCATATTGGGATAGAGCGTGCGCGCTTCGCCCAGTACTTCGAGCTTGACCAGATCCCAACCGCCTGCCTCGCGCGCCAAGCGCAGGGTGCGGATCGCGTCTTCGGCGGTGAAGCACCCAGCAGTGTTGGGGAGGTAGGTTATCTTTTTGGGATCGATGTAGTCGGTCAGCATCGGCGCTTTGGGGTCGCTGACATTGACCCGCCGGACCGCGACCGTGACGATCTCAGCCCCAGAAGCTTCGACCGCTGCGGCATTCTCTTCGAAGTCCCTATACTTGCCGGTCCCGACGATCAGGCGGGAGTTGAAGGTCCGGCCGGCGACGCTCCAGCTGTCCGACCCGCTGGGAACCGCGTCCCCACCGCCGACGAAATGGACGATCTCAAGAGTATCACCGTCGGCAAGTGGAGCCTGCTGTAAGGTCGATCGCGGCACGATCTCGCCATTACGTTCGACCGCGACCTTCTCCGGAGTCAACTCGAGCTCGAGCACCAGAGCTGCGATTGTTTCGGCTGGCGTGTGGCGGGTTTCGCCATTCAATGTGATCGTCTTTGAAGAAGTCATGCAGCGGACATAGGCCGCCATTCGCATGAAGCAACCGCTCTTCTATCAGTGGGTGCCGCGAAGGTTCATGAAATGTCCGATCGAGACCAGTGCCACGCCGATAATGGTCAGCACCGCCTCCTGCACCCCGTGGGGTGAAGCGAGTGCCCCGCCCATAAATGCCAGGCCAGCCGCAGCGATAAGGAAAGGCTTGCGACGGCGATGAATGAGCAGGCCCGATCCAATCGCCAAGGCAGCCACCACAGCCGCAACCGCCAGCGCATAATGGTGTATCTCTTCAGCCAAGAGAAAGTGTCCACCCAGGCCGAGCCCGGAAACAATAACAATCGTTGCCACACAATGGATTGCACAAAGGCCGGAAAGCACGATTCCGAACTTATCGAGTCTCTGGCGGTTCGAGATTTGCGAGTCTGGCATGGTGAAACGGGCCTCTATGATACATTGTATCATTGCGCAAGGGATGGGCTTCTCTTGGTTGCGCAGCGCGCAAGGACGTTTGCGGCGAATGGGCTTGCGGCGTGAGCGGATTGCTCGCAGGGAGGTGCAGCTATGGCCGCTAACGCAGAAACAGTTGTGCTCTCGGAAGTTCCTGAGCGGAGCGCAAATCCACTCGCACTCGCGCGCTGGCTGGCAGTCGTCGCGGGAATGATCGTGTTGATCGTGCTGATCGGCGGCATAACCCGGCTTACCGAGAGCGGATTGTCGATCACTCAGTGGCAGCCGGTGACGGGTACTCTGCCTCCATTGAGCGACGCAGCCTGGGAGGCTGAGTTTGCTGAATACCGCGCGACCCCGGAATATCGCTACGAAGCGAGCGTGACCGGAATGTCGATGGAGGACTTCAAGTTCATCTATTTCTGGGAATGGTTCCACCGCTTTGTCGCGCGGCTAATCGGCTTAGTTTATGCCCTGCCTCTGGCGTGGTTCTGGATCAAAGGCGCGATTCCAGCCGGATACAAGGGACGGCTGCTCGGCCTTCTGGCGCTCGGCGGACTGCAAGGCCTGTTCGGATGGCTGATGGTCGCTTCGGGACTGACCGGACAGATGACCGATGTCAGCCATTTCAAGCTTTCGCTGCATTTGCTCACAGCATTGTTGCTGCTGGGCGCGATTGTCTGGACGATGCTCGACTTCAGAGCGCTCGCCAAAGATTCCGGCGCTTCGCCCGCGCGCCTGACTGGAGCGTCGGTGATCGTGGCGCTGATTCTGTTTGTGCAATTGCTGCTGGGAGCCTGGGTCGCTGGCCTCAATGCCGGGCACGCGGCCTATGACTGGCCGCTAATGAATGGTCGTCTGATCCCTGAGGTCAACTTTTCCAATGGCGTTCTCTGGACGCTGACCCACGATCCCTTCCTGCTGCATTTCATGCACCGCTGGTGGGCCTGGGTCGCTGTCGCGGCATTGGTCTGGATTGCCCGGCGCGTTCGCAAGCATGATCGGCCGGCGTCGGTCGCCGTTCACAGCGCCTTTGGTGTGATGGTGCTCCTGGGTATCGCGACCGTGATGACCGAGGTTTCACTGTGGGTCGCGGTCTCGCACCAATTGTGTGGAGCGCTACTGGTAGCGAGCCTGGCCTGGGCAATGCACAGCGATGGCAGTGTGGCGCGCAAGGCTGTGGCCTAATCATGGCTGGTTCGCGCAGGTCTGAGTCGACCGTAGCGCTGGCCTGGTGCCCCTTCCCCAGCGTCGAGACGGCCCAGGGAGCCGCCAATGACCTTCTCGACGAAGAATTGATTGTCTGCGCCAATATTCTGCCCGAGATGTTGTCCGTGTTCGAATGGGGCGGGGAGCGCGGCAGCGGGAGCGAAGTCGGAGCGTTGTTCAAGACGCATGCCGGTCTATTGGAGAAGATGATCGAGCGGCTTGGTGAGTTGCATCCCTATGAAACTCCAGCGATAATTGGCTGGAAATGCGATTCCGCCCACCCCTCGACGCAGAGTTGGATCACCGGCTTGGTTCCGAAAGACTAGCCCGGACAGCGCCATCGCGCCGTGGTTTTGTGGCTGGGGCCGCGCTCGCTGGCTTTTCCCTCACCGCTCCGGTTGCGGCGCACTTCCGCATTGCCCTGCCTCAACAGACTATGCGGCTGCGCCGAGTGCTCGAGCGCGCGCTCTATGACGGCTCTATTATTGGGGTTGAGCGCGAGTGGGCGGTTGAGTTTCGCCGCCAGCGCGCGGGGATTGTTATCACGGGCCATCATGTATCTGCCCGGGTATCCGCGCCCCAGGCATTAGAGGCCATGGCGCGAATCGAGCGGCGACGCTCGACTCAACGCCTGTTCCCGATCACGCTTGATGCCGTCGGGCGGATCATGGACGCTGGCCCATTCACGCTTCACTCCGACATCGCGTTGGCGGCGCAGGCCGCGAGCCGATTGTGGCCCAGCAATGATGCGGCCCGGCCAAACCCGTTCGAGCTATTGCGGCAAATTCCGCAGGGACCGAACCTCTCCCAGACAGGCATGGGCGACCATTTGCCACCGGATCTGTTCTTTCCGTTCGACAGGGACCAGCGCACCTTACGCAAACTGGATTTTCCAGATGGCTTGAGTGGCGAAATCGAGCTTTGGAACCGCGCCAAAAGCCAAGCAGACCAGCCTTGGCTGGAGCATTGGGAGCGGACAGTCACCACCAGCTTTGGGGGTTCGCGGCGTAAATCCAGCGAGATTTGGTCGCTCTCGTCATTATAGCCATGAGAGTCGGCTGGTATTATTTTACCGCCCCCGAGATGCGCGGATTTCCTTGACTTACAGGCGATCTAACGACAAATGGCGCGCTCCAAACAGCGGATCGCCAAGCTTTCCGTTTGATTCGCTGCCCCAGCAATAGGGCGCACCCCATTACACCTTCGCTTTAGGTTAGGAAAAAGAGCCATGAAGGCGCTGAGCAAACAGACCCGGTCGATCAAACCGGCTGAGGTCGAAAAGAATTGGCATCTGATTGATGCAGACGGTCTGGTCGTAGGCCGTTTGGCTTCAATCATCGCCAACATCCTGCGCGGCAAGACCAAGCCGAGCTACACTCCGCATGTTGATTGCGGAGACCACGTGATCGTGATCAATGTCGACAAGGTGAAGTTCACCGGCAAGAAGACCACCGACAAGATCTATTACAAGCACACCGGTCACCCCGGTGGGATCAAGGAAACCACCCCAGCCAAGGTTCTGGAAGGCCGTTTCCCTGAGCGCGTTCTCGAAAAAGCTGTTGAGCGGATGATCCCGCGCGGTCCTTTGGGTCGCCAGCAGATGAAGGCGCTGCACATGTACACCGGCACCGAGCATCCGCATGACGGGCAGAACCCGCAAGTGCTCGACGTCGCTTCCATGAATCGCAAGAACAAGGTCACCGCATAATGGCTGACGAAAACACCAACGAAACCGTCTCGGATCTGGCTGATCTGAAGGACATCGCTGGCGACGCTCCGGCCGCTGACGCTGCCGAGATCGCTCAGAACCCTGCTGCCCCGCTGCGCGAGCAAGAGCTTGACGCACAGGGCCGTGCTTATGCCACCGGCCGTCGTAAGGACGCGACCGCTCGCGTATGGCTCAAACCCGGCACCGGCAAGGTCACCGTCAATGGCAAGGACCAAGAAGTTTATTTCGCACGTCCGACCCTGCGCCTGATCATCGACCAGCCGTTCTCGATCACTGATCGTCAGGGCCAGTATGACGTTGTCGCCACCGTTCGCGGCGGCGGCCTCTCGGGCCAGGCCGGTGCGGTCAAGCACGGCATCAGCCAAGCGCTGACCCGCTACGAGCCGGAATTGCGCGCCACGGTCAAAGCCGCTGGCTTCCTCACCCGCGACAGCCGCGTCGTTGAGCGTAAGAAGTACGGTCGCGCCAAGGCACGTCGGAGCTTCCAGTTCTCGAAGCGTTGATCGACTACACTGCTATTACGAAAAGGCGGGCCCCAAAGGGTCCGCCTTTTTTGTTGGGCGCTCAATTGTGCGCTCGCGCCTCAGCGTTGGAGCAACATCAGGCCCCACGCCAAGCCGGTGCCCGAGAAGAACAGCGGCCAGGACCAATACATTTCGTAGTCACCAGCGCGCAGCAATTGCACCGCGAGTTGACCGCCGCTCGTGCCTTGCGATCCAACCACCAGCGCGATTGTTGCCGACAATACCGCACCAAGGGTCGCGGCTTTGAGAAATTCCATTTTGCCCTCCAGTGCCCCACTGGTTTCAAGGGGAAGCAATAGCGCTTCCGCGCCCGAATGCCCTCGGTCGCAAGGGTTTTGTGCCTAAGAATTTCCTAACCGGGATGTGATGAAAAAGGTTAAGGCGTTGGCAGGTACAATTGCTGTTGCCAGTTAGCCGAGGATCCTCAGTTCACTGTCGATTTGGCCGCCAGCCCCGCACGTGATCACGCGATAGGATGGCGGGGCCCCGCCTCTCAGTCGAGTGGACAGGGTTCCCGCTCCGATCATTCGGGCGCCTGCGCCTGCGATCGTTCGCACCTCATCGAAGGGAACATGCACGTGCCCGGACAGGATCGCATGGGCACCTGACTGTGCGATCGCGGTGAAGGCAGCATCACCGCCAATGGTTGGGTTCGTCGCAGAGCTCTTGGGGCCCAGCAGGGGGTGATGGCAGGTGACCAGCTTGGTCCGGGGATCATTGGCCAAAAGTTTCAATTGGGCCACAGTCCGTTCAAGCGGGCGGCGGCGGACAAAGCCGTCTGACCATGGGAACCGGGGCTGTGCACGAACGGTGCTGACCAATGACACCAGGACCACGTCGGGCGATTCAAATGCAGTCCCAACCTTGGCCTTCAGATTGCGATAGCGCCGGTAGGGATCGGTAAAGCGCTCAAAAAGATTGTAATAGGGCATGTCGTGATTGCCCGGTTCGAGCACCACCGGCAGATCAAACCCACCAAACCAATCTGCCGCCGCTGCATATTCGGAATGCTTCGCCCGCTGCGTCAGATCCCCGGTGCAGATCAGAGCATCAGGACGCTCTTCGGCAATGGCCGCTTTGACCGCAGACAGGGCGCGGCGATCTTCTACCCCGAAATGCACATCGCTAATATGAAACAGGCGGGTGGTCATGGGATTGTGCCTTGTAAGAAAACATGGCCCGCTACAAGCGCTGCGGTGGTTCTACACTCGCCCAGAGAGAATCAACCACGCCGCGAAGGCGTTGAGCCCAGTGTAGACCAGATACGCCCATACTAAGCCCGGCCAACCATTCGCAACCAGCATCATGGCCGCCAGCAGGACGAGGAACTCTGTGATCAAAGAGAGACGTCCGCCAAGCATGTGAACATAACCCGGAACTTGCCCAAGCAAAGCATGACCGCTTTCCAACACTGCCTTGTGCAAGGCGAAGTTGGCGACTCCCATGACAAAGATGATCGCTACGACGAACATGATGACACTATGGCGTAAACCATTGTCGAGTGGAATGGGTCATTCGTCGCCGCTTTTTGGCGTTCCATCATTTACACGACACGTCAGTCGACCGCTGAACGGCCATAATCGACTCTTGGCTGATCATTTCAGAACAACCGCTTAGAACACTCATCAGCAGCTCACTTGCGACCCCGCTTCGAACCCCCGCTCGAACGCAAGTGACCTGTACGATGGAGAAAAATGATGATTAAGACTGCTTTGACTGCCGCCAGCCTCGCACTGGTTGCTACCGCTACCCCCGCAATCGCAGGCGATGCCAACAGCGCAAAAGTGAGCTTCGCTGACCTCGATCTCTCGACCGCCGAAGGCCAGGAAACGCTCGACAACCGCATCAACCGCGCAGCCCGTTCGGTCTGTCAAATCGACGGTGGCCGCACCGGCACCCACATTAACAGCCGCAAGTGCTACAATGACGCGCAAAGCAGCGTGAAAGAGCAGGTTGCTGCGGTGGTGCTCGACGCGCAGCGCGGCGGCTAAGCCAACAACACAACAAAAACCGACCGATTCACCTTAGCGGTCCGAACCCCCCAAGTCCCTGGGTTCGGGCCGTTTCCTTATCAGAAAAAGGGGCGCGATTGCCAGGCCAAGGCCAGTCCCGAAGGCCTCAGCGCCCCGCCATGGCTTTCACTTTGGACAGATAGGTCCGACCAATCCGCAGAGCCTCGCCGTTCTGAAGTTCCGCAGACCAGACACCCAGACCATCATGGCGCAAGCCTCGGATTGAATCGCGCCGCAAAATTGTGGAGCGGTGGATCCTTATATACGCCTCTGGATCGAGGCGGGCTTCGAGCCCGGCAATTGTCTGCAGCAGCAAATAGGATTGCGAAGCTTCAGGGCCCCCAACATGCAGGCGAACATAGTCGCGTTCTGCATCGATCCGGTGGACCTCATCGACCGCAATGCGAAGCAGCTCCGAACGATGAGGAACCCACAGTTCCTGCAACCATTTGCTGCTGGTTTCACGCCGCTCACCCCGCCTCGCCAGAGCGCGCTCGATTGCGCGTGACAAGCGATCGGCCGAGACCGGCTTGAGGACGTAATCAATTGCTTCAAGATCGAACGCCTCGACCGCGAAGTGGTCATGCGCTGTCACGAAGATAACAGCAGGCGGCTCTTCAAGCTTGCCCAATTGTCGCGCTACGCCAAGCCCATCGAGCTCGGGCATCGTCATATCAAGCAAAACCAGATCAGGTTTGAGCGCCTCAACCAGGCGCAAGGCCGCAGCGCCATCACTGGCGGTGCCGACAACATTGATAGCGTCAATCTCAGCACAGATGACTTGGATCCGCTCGACTGCGAGGGGCTCGTCGTCGACCAGCAGTGTGCGGAGTTGTTCGGTCGGGTCTTCAGCTTCAGCCATGTCTTGTGAGAGGTATCCTCATTTCGGTCGAATAACCAGTGTCGGACGGAGCCGACGACAAAACAACATCGGGACCGAAACGCGCCTCCAGTCGATCACGGACATTGGCCAATCCGATGCCAAACCCATGCTCCACTCCACTGGGCACACCCGGGCCGTCATCACTGACCGTGATCACCAGCCGGTCAAACTCCTCTCGAGCGGCAACTTGGATCGTAACCGGACGATTGACCGGTGAGACGGCGTATTTGACCGAGTTTTCGACCAGCGGTTGCAAGATCATCCCCGGCACGCGGGCATCCTCGAGATCAGCGGGCAATTCAAAAACGCAAGTCAGGCGTTCGGGGAAGCGCGTCTCTTCAATGTCGAGATAGAGCTTCTGCAGATCGAACTCATCCTTGAGCGTTACATTTGATGTCGGATCATCCGCCAGACTGTGGCGGTAAAACCGCGACATGGTCTGGATCATCCTCTCCGCGCGATCGGTTTTGCCGGTCATGACCAAAGCCGAAAGCGAGTTCAGCGTGTTGAACAGAAAGTGCGGATTGACCTGATACCGCAATGACCGCAGCTCTGCCTGCTTGGCCGCTGAGCGGAATTCCTGCTCGCGCCGTTCGGCAGCGCGCGCCTGGAATCCGGCGAGCAAAGCAAAATAGGTTGATGCCCAGGCCAAAAGCAGGAAGTACCGACCGAGCGCAACTTCGAAGACGCCGCGCCACATATCAGCGGTTGTTGGAGCCGGGGCGATGATGACGCTTTCAGAGCTTACAATGGTCTCTTTCTTTTCAGCGGCACTAGGATCGAGCCGTTCGACCGGGACATCGACCAGGATATTGCCCTCCTCGTCGCGGCGCAGATTGATGCCGGTGCGGTCGGCGTAAGACTTGACCTCAGCATCCTGCAAATCCTTGAAGGCGAGATGGTTGGCCATCCCGATCGCTCCCGCAACAGGCGCGGCAAAAATGATCGCGGCGAAGATCTTCACCCAAAGCGCTCGGGCATCAAACAGCCGAAGCAAGGCCCACAGCAGCACGGTCAAACCGATGCCGGCCAGCGTTACTACAGTCCGGCGCAGCGCCATCTCGATCTGAAGATCGTAGTCCATGACGAAGCTGCGAACGGTGATCAAAGCAAAGTAGGTCGCCCACAGGACAACCATAGACAGCAGAACTGTCCTGAAAGGGACGCTTGGGCGCGCCTGCGCGGTCAAAGCTTGTGCCATAATAGCCTCAGCACCTAGCGGGCCTGCCAGAAATTGGCCAATCCGTCGTCGGCCTCAATCGGGCCTTGGTCGATTGGCGATCGGTCACCAAGCACGCTTCGTCACGTTCTCGGCACAGATTCAGCCCAGCTTAAGCTATCCGCGCAGCTGCGCACCCTCTCCGTCAGGCGCGTGGTTTGATCATTTCGCTCGGCACAACCCATTGCGCGAATTGCTCTTCGGTCAGCAGGCCAAGTTCAAGCGCCGCCTCTTTGAGGGTGGTGCCATCGGCGTGTGCCTTCTTGGCGATCTTGGCGGCATTGTCATAGCCAATATGCGGATTGAGCGCGGTCACCAGCATGAGGCTCTCATTCATCAGCTTGTCAATCCGGGCGGTGTTGGCCTCGATCCCAACAACACAATTATCGGTGAAGCTGCGCGCGGAATCCGCGATCAGCCGGATCGATTGCAGTACGCTGTATATCATCACCGGCTTGAACACATTGAGTTCAAGATGGCCGTTGGATCCGGCCACGCTGACCGTTGTGTGATTGCCCATCACCTGAGCGCACACCATAGTGATCGCTTCGCACTGGGTCGGATTGACCTTGCCCGGCATAATTGAAGAGCCCGGCTCGTTGGCGGGCAGTGCGATCTCGCCAAGGCCGCTGCGCGGTCCCGAGCCCAGAAGGCGGATGTCGTTCGCGATCTTCATCAGACTCACCGCAACCGAGTTCAGCGCCCCGGAAAGCTCCACCAGGGCATCATGCGCCGCAAGCGCTTCAAACTTGTTGGCAGCCGTCACAAAACCGTGACCGGTTTCTTTGGCGACATTCTCAGCGAAGGCTTCGGCAAAGCCGGCCTTCGAGTTGATCCCGGTGCCGACTGCAGTCCCGCCCTGCGCCAGCTCAAGAACCCGCGGCAGCGCATTTTCCAACCGGGCAATGCCATATTCGATTTGCTTGGCGTAGCCGGAGAATTCCTGACCCAGCGTGAGTGGCGTCGCGTCTTGAAGATGCGTGCGACCAATCTTGACGATATCGGCGAACGCCTGGGCCTTTTCGTCGAGCGCGCCATGCAGATGCTGCAGCGCCGGAATCAGCTGCTCGATGGTCTCGCCGGCCGCAGCGATATGCATCGCGGTCGGGAAAGTGTCGTTCGAGCTTTGCCCCATGTTGCAATGGTCATTGGGATGAACCGGCTCCTTGCCACCATGCTGACCGGTCAGGATCTGGTTGGCGCGACTGGCGATGACTTCATTGGCATTCATGTTGGACTGGGTGCCGGACCCGGTTTGCCATACCGAAAGCGGGAATTGATCGGCCAGCACACCCTCAATCACCTCATCGGCGGCGGCAACGATCGCGTCGCCGAGTTTCGAATCCAGCACTCCCAGAGCCATGTTCGCAAGGGCCGAGCTTTTCTTTTGGATGCCCAGCGCCTTGATCAGCGGCGCGGGCATCTTTTCAGTGCCAATCGCGAAATTCGCCAGGCTGCGCTGAGTCTGAGCACCCCAATGAGCGTCCGCTGGGCATTCGACCTCGCCGAGCGAGTCCGTTTCAATTCTCACATCACCGTTTGTCGTACCCATTTGTCCACCTGTCACGTCGCTCATCGAAGCCATACTCCTTCCGGTCGAATCCCGGCTCCCATAAGCACCGCTGATAGGGAACGTCAAAGGACTTGGCGCTAGCGATCACAAAAGCTAGGTACTTGACGTGCTGTATTGCTAAACTAATACAGTAGACGGAGGCACAATGACGAATACCGATCTCGATTATGCTAAAGCGCGCAAAGCTATGATCGACAGCCAATTGCGGACCAGCGGCATCAACACCGAATCCGTGCTGGCTCGCATGGCCAGCGTGCCGCGCGAGGATTTCGTCCCCGCGGAACAGCGTGAGCTTGCCTATATGGACCGTTCACTTCCGCTGGGTGAGGGTCGCTTTCTGTCGTCACCCGTGGTGCATGGCATGATGTTGACCGAAGCGAAGCTTGATGCATCCGACACAGTATTGATCGTCAACAATGGGTCCGACTACCTCGCCGAACTGATTGGCCCCCTGGTGGGCAAGGTCCAATCGATCTCAGCCGACCAAGCGGTGAGCGCCGGCAAGGCCAAAGGGCCGTTCTCGCTGATCCTCGTTGACGGTGCGATCGAAGCATTGCCGGGAGCGCTGAGCAACCGCCTAGAAGACGGCGGTCGGTTGGTAACGGGCTTGGTTGAACGCGGTGTCACGCGATTGGCGGTTGGCCGCAAAGTGGCTGGTGAGGTTACGCTTCGGACCGTCTCGGATATCGGTATTCCGGTTCTGACAGCCTTTAACCAACCGAAAAGTTGGAGCTTCGCCTGATGCCCTCGTTCGCCCCACGCCGGTTTGCACTCGTGAGCCTTGCTGCGATTGCCGTTGGATCGGCTGGTGCCGCACCGGCGTCAGCGGACACGCTGCGCGACGCTTTGGTCGCGGCCTATGAAACCAACCCGACAATGCAGGGCGCCCGGGCCGGTCAAAGGGCAACCGATGAGGACGTGCAGATCAATCGCGCTCAAGGGCTGCCAAGTCTCGACGGAACGTCGAATTTCACCGAGTTTATCCGCCAAAACAACACCAATTTCTTCACCCCCGAGCGTGTCCTCACCGCTGGTCTCGACCTAGGCGTACCAGTCTATAACGGCGGCGCCGTTCGGAATGCGATAAAGGCCTCCAAGGAGCGTGTCTCAGCCGGTCAGGCCGACCTTCGCGCGACCGAGAGCGCGATCTTCAGCCAGACGGTTGCAGCCTATATGGACGTCTTGCGGACAGAAGCGCTCACTGCCTTGGCTGCCAATCAGGTCGAAGTGCTCGAAGTGAATCTCGAAGCCACCAGCGATCGCTTCCAGATCGGCGATTTGACCCGCACCGACGTGGCACAGTCGCAATCTCGATTGGCAGTTGCTCAGGGCGACCTTCGCAACGCCTACGCCAACCTCATCGCAGCGCGTGAGACCTACATCCAATTGGTCGGAAAAGCGCCGATCAACCTTGAGGCACCACCACCGCTTCCTGGCTTGCCAGAAACCGTCGGCATGGCGGTCGTCACCGCACTCGACAGCAACCCCGATCTGATCGCAGCCAAGGAACGCGCCACGGCGGCCGGATTCGACACGGAAGCCGCCGGCGCAGGCAGACTGCCCTCGCTGTCGATTTTTGCCGGCTATGATTATCAGAACAGCCTTGGCAGCATTCCCGATATTCCTGCCGATCCAACCGATCCCACCAGCACTCCTACTCCTGTCGATCAAACCGCGACTGGTATCCAGGCTGGATTGTCGTTCCGGATGCCGATCTTTCAGGGCGGCTTGACGGCCGCGCGCCAGCGCCAGGCCAGCGCCCGCGAATCGCAGGCACTGGAGCAGGTCATCGCCACCGAGCGCGATATCATCGCCCAGACACGGTCCGCCTACTCGAGCTGGCAGGCGGCCAACGCAGTGATCGAAAGTTCGCAGACGGCGGTCGAAGCCGCCGAGCTCAGCCTTGAAGGTGTGCGCGCCGAGAACTCGATCGGAAATCGCACGATCCTAGATGTGCTCAACGCCGAGCAAGAATTGCTCTCGGCCCGCGCACAATTGGTGACTGCCCGGCGCAATGCCTATGTCGCCGGCTTCACGCTGCTTGCCGCCATGGGCAAAGCGGAGGCGCGCGACCTCAATCTCGATACCGGCGGTCCGCTCTACGATCCCCAAGACAATTATGATCGTGTGCGCGGGAAATTGTGGGACTGGGATCGTGATCCGGAACCGCAAGCGAAATCAACCAGAACCGTTGACATTCCTGCCCCCGACGCGACAATTGGCCCTCAGCTTGAATCGGCGCCCGCCAATCCTTGAGGGACTGATTCGCAAGGGGTAATTTTCCAGGCGCAGGACAAACGCATGGCACAGGATGGCGAAGCATCGGTCGAGGAGATCCTCGAGTCGATCAAAAAAGTAATTGCACGCGACAATCGCGAAGGCGCGATGCAGGCTCGCCGCCGCCGAACCAAGGAGGCTGAGCAGGCCGATGCAGAGCACAGCGTCTCAACTGCGTCAGCAGACGAAGTGCTCGACCTCGGCAGCATGGAATTCCTGGATGCTGACATTCCTGAAGACAGCGCAGACGATGATGAAGGCGAGGCTCCGCTGACCACCGACGCAGTGCGCGGTGCGATGCGCGACAATCTTGCCGCATTGGCTATGTTGGCTGAACCCGGCGCACCGCCTCAGATCGTACGCTCTGGCGAAACTTCGCTCGAAGGGCTGACTCGCGATTTGCTCCGGCCGATGCTGGCGGAATGGCTCGACAAGAATATGCCCGGCATCGTCGAGAAACTGGTGCAGGCTGAGATCGCTCGGATCGCGGGCAAGCGCCGCTAAAGCCGACTAAAGTTCAGCCGGTTTGGCTAGCCACACATTGGCCTAGCCGCTAATCCGTCTGCATGACTATGCGATCCCTATTGGCTGCCAGCCTTGTCTTGGCAGCACTTGCTCCTGTTCCGACTCTGGCGGAGCAACACTCCCCGCCCATGACCGCCGAGGATCTTATCACGATGCCGCGGCTTGGCGCCCCTGCAGTAACACCCAATGGGCGATACGCCGTCTATGGTGTGACCAAAACTGATCCGGAGACATTGGAACGATCGCCAGAGTATTATTTGCTCGACCTAGAGACGGCGGGCGCTGAGCCGGTGCCGATTGATCTTCGCTTAGGAGCTCATTCGCTCGCTTTTGGACCTGATCAATTCCTCTATTTTCTCGCTGCGGACCATTTGGACGAAGAGCGGGAGGACCACACTCGGTTGTGGCGGGTCGCTCTGGAGGCAAACGGCAATGTCGCCGGACCGCTGTTGGTCGCCGACATGCCAAAAGCCGACATCCACGGCTATTCGATCGCTCCGACTGGCGATGCCATCGCGCTGTGGGCACCGATCGCGCGGGACTGCCCGAGCTTCGGTTGCGATCACGATGGAAAGGCTCATTTGCCAGGTCCGGGAAGCGGGCGTCTGTATGATGGCGCCGACGGCTTTTTCCGCCATTGGGACCATTGGGCAACGCCAGGAACGCTCAATCGTGTGTTCGTTTTCAACATCGAGGATGGAAAGGTCTCGGGCGAGGGTGTGCCGATTGACGGCGCCGATCCCGCCACCGGCGTAACGGGTAACACACCGACCAAGCCATTTGGGGGTGGAGGAGACATCGCCTGGGCGCCTGATGGCTCGGGGATCTATTTCGTGGCCCGCCGCGCTGATGGTGAAGAGCCGACATCAACCGATCTGGATATCTACTTTTCGAACCTGTCAGGCGAAGCCCCGGTAGAGCTTACGCCGAACAATCGGGCGGTCGACACTTCCCCAACCCCTTCGCCCGATGGCCAGACCCTGGCCTATCTTGCGATGGAGCGACCCGGCTACGAATCCGACCGTCAGGTCGTGCATCTGCGCGACCTGCAAAGTGGCGAGACGCGGGCGCTCACTGCCGAGTTCGATCGCAGTTTTGGTTCGCTTGCCTGGACCGCTGACGGCAGTGCCTTGATTGCGACCGCCTATGACGTGCTCGATACGCCAGCCTTCAAGATCGACCCAACAGATGGGTCGGTCGAGCGGCTGGATCTGATGGCAGGGCATGAGGCACACATTGGCAGTCTCACGCCATTGCCCGGAGATCGGCTGTTGTTTACGCGCGACTCAATCGGCGCGCCGCACGAGCTCTATCTTTCCGAGGGTTATCAGCAAGCCAGCCCGCTGACCGATGTCGCGACCATGCGGATGGGTGAGATGGCGTCAACGGTGACGACGCGGTTCAGCTTTGCCGGTGCAGACGGCGGCACAGTCTGGGGCCAAGTCACCCGATTGGAAGACCAGGAAGGGCCGATCCCAGCGGTGCTCTATATCCACGGCGGGCCGCAGGGCAGTTTCAACGACGGCTGGTCAAGCCGCTGGAACCCACGGGTCGTCGCAAGCCAGGGCTATGCGGTGATCTCGGTCGATTTTCATGGCAGCGCCGGATATGGTCAGGATTTTCTCGACAGCATCAATCGTGATTGGGGCGGCAAGCCGCTCGAAGATCTCCAACTGGGTCTGGCGGCTGCGCTAGAACTCGACCCTCAGATCGATGGGTCGCGCGCCTGCGCGATGGGCGCGAGCTATGGCGGCTATATGGTCAACTGGATCGCGGGCAATTGGCCCGAGCGCTTCAACTGCCTGGTCCAGCACGATGGTCTGTTCGACATGCGCAGCTTCTATTATTCGACCGAAGAATTGTGGTTTCCGCGCTGGGATTTTGGCGGATCCTATGCCGAAGCGAGCGAGACCTATGAGAAGTGGAATCCGGTCAATCACGTCGACAAATGGCAGACGCCAATGTTGGTGATTGCTGGGGAGAAGGATTTCCGGGTTCCTTACACGCAAGGTCTCCAGAGCTTCACCGCGCTGCAAGAACGCGGCATTCCGTCACAATTGCTGGTGTTTCCTGACGAGAACCATTGGGTTCTGGGCGCCAAGAACTCGCTGCAATGGCACAACACCGTGTTTGCCTGGCTCGATCGGTGGCTCAAACAGCCTGAGCCGGAAGAGGAAACGGCAAGCGAATGAGCGACGCCAATTCTCTCCTCGCTGCACAGACCGCGTTCGCCAAGATTGGAGGCGACACCGTCGAGCGGCACATTTTCCTATGCGCCATGTCGGAAAAGCAGGAATGCTGTTCGCGCGAAGCGGGCGAGGAATCTTGGAATTTCCTCAAGTCACGGCTCAAGGAGCTGGGGCTGAATGGGCCCAAGCGAGAGGCTGATCACCCCAAGGGCGCCGGCGGTGGTGTCCAACGCACCAAGGCCGATTGCCTGAGGATCTGCATGCATGGACCGATAGCTTTGGTTTGGCCCGACAATGTCTGGTACCATTCATGCTCTCCCGCAGCGCTCGAGCGCATTATTCAGGAGCATCTGATCGGTGGTGAGCCGGTTGAAGAGTTTCGCTTGCGCGGGGTCGGCCGCACAGGCTGAGATCAGTCGGGATCCCGCCCGATCCAATCCTCATCACTGTCAGGTAAGCGATTGTCGACCGATTCATCGTGCCCGGTGCCGTTTGAGAGGAATGCCAGCCCCATCAATCCACCGCCGAGCAGCATGGTGAAGCTGATCCCCAGTGCGGCGGCGATGTAATAGTGCACAGAGACCATGCCGTTGAACTTGTAGAGCAAGGCGATCGCAATCAGCACCACGCCAATTGTGACGCCCAGCAGCAGGCGCATGATGCGACGATAGCGCGCCCAAGCATGCGCCGCGTTCTCTGGATCGTCGAGGGGAGACTTCTGGACCATGGTTTGTTGTCTGTGGGCCTCGCGAGGCTGAGAATCAATGGTGCGGAGCGGGACGTGGGTCATCCTGATCCCCTTAACCGTGAACATTCCCCAAGCGGATTCGCTTTTTCGCAAGGAAAGTGGCATTCTTCTCACCGGGAGAGGAGGCATGTTATGACAATTGCGCACATTATCGCTGACCGGTCCGCCGCAGAGGTTATTTCCTGCGACGTCAATATGAAGGTGCGCGAGGCGGTAAGCCTGTTGGCGAGCAAACGGATCGGAGCGGTCCCGGTCCTCGATCATGGGACTGTCGCCGGGATTCTCTCCGAACGGGATGTCATCTACCGACTGGCTGAGGAGGGCGAAGCCTGCTTGGATCGCCGGGTCGGCGACATTATGACCTCGCCGGCTATGAGTGTAGAGCCCTCGACAAAGGTCGACGATGCGCTGGCGCTGATGACCAAACGCCGTTTCAGGCACTTCCCCGTGATCGATAATGGCCAGCTCGTCGCGTTCATTTCGATTGGCGATCTGGTCAAATCGAAGATCGACGAAATCGAGCACGAGGCGGAAGCGCTGCGGAGCTATATTCAGACCTAGCCACTCTGAGTCCTTGAGCTTATCGGGCCGGCGCACTAAATTGTGCCCATGAGCACACTCACCCTCACTCCTGCCGCAGCCAAGCGGGTCGCGTGGATTGCCGAAAAGCAGACCAAGCCTGCCATTCTGCGGCTGTCGGTCGAAGGCGGCGGCTGTTCTGGCTTTCAGTACAAATTTGACTTGGCTGAAGCGCCTGAAAGCGAGGATCTGATCAGCGAAACCGATGGCGTCCGCCTGGTGGTGGATCCGATCAGCCTTGATCTCGTCGGCGGAAGCGTGGTCGATTTCGTCGAAAGCTTGGGCGGTGCGGCGTTTCGGGTCGAAAACCCCAATGCCGCTGCCGGTTGCGGTTGCGGATCAAGCTTCGGGATTTGAGGCGTTTTGGGTCAAGTGCCCTAGCCACCCACTCCCTCCACCTGCCCCCAAATGAGCACCCGGTAGATTCCGGGTGGCGGTCCTCAAATAGCGGAGCGGTAGGACAATTTCGTGCGGAGGGCGCGGGTGGCTCGGATAGACGCGATCCAAATCATTCGCCATGATACCCGCATGAAAATCGCGACATTCAACATCAATGGCATCAAAGCGCGCTTGCCGCGGCTCAAGGAATGGCTGGAGGAAACCCGCCCCTCGGTCGCCTGCCTGCAGGAAATCAAGTCGCAGGATGAAGGCTTCCCCGCGAGCGAATTTGAAGAGCTCGGCTACCATGCGATCTGGCATGGCCAAAAGAGCTTCAATGGCGTCGCGATTCTGACCGACGGACAGGCCGGGTACGATCCCCCCAAGGAAATTCAGCGCGGATTGGGCATCAATGGCCCCAAGGAAGGTGAGGGCGAGCAGGCCCGCTACCTCGAAGCCGACATCAACGGCACACGGATCGTCTGCATCTATCTCCCCAATGGCAATCCGCAGCCTGGTCCAAAGTTCGACTACAAGCTCGCTTGGATGGAGCTTTTGCGAGATCGAATGGCGCAAATCTGGGCCGAAGAAGTGCCAGCCGCCATTTTGGGCGATTACAATGTCATCCCGCAGGATGATGACACCTAT
Source organism: Erythrobacter sp. (assembly GCA_965229665.1). Classification (GTDB taxonomy): domain Bacteria; phylum Pseudomonadota; class Alphaproteobacteria; order Sphingomonadales; family Sphingomonadaceae; genus Erythrobacter. Next base: position 1,175,909 of record OZ245896.1, read on the forward strand.
TCGGTCAAGGCGATGGCCAATGATGCACTGATGCAGCCAGAAAGCCGGGCGGCCTATTCACGACTGCTAGCGGATGGCTGGACCGATGCAGTCCGAACACTCAACCCGCAGGGCGGGGTTTGGACCTATTGGGATTATCAGGCCGGAGCATGGCAGCGCGACCACGGTTTTCGGATCGATCATATTCTGCTGACACCCGAACTGGCTGATCGGCTTCAGGCTGTTGGGGTCGATCGCGACCACCGCGGGCGCGAGAAAGCCAGCGATCACGCGCCAGTCTGGGCCACTTTGACGGATCGTTAGCGCAAAGCAAAACCCCCGCCGGTGGTCGACGGGGGTTTCTCAAACTGATCTGTGATCAATTAACGGTAGAAGATGTGCGTATCGATTGTGGCGCGCGCGGTCTTCTTGCGGCTCCACTTCGGACGCACATAATTGGCGTGGAAATAGAGCGAGTCACCCGCTTCGGATTCCCACAGGCCTTCATGTGCGATGCGAGCGATCGCTTTGGCGCGGGTCCAAGCCGTTGAGCTGGTCTTGATCCGCGGCATCCGACCGTTCTTCACAAAAGAGAATTGCGCGCGTTGGTAGACAACATCGCAATAGCTCGCCGGGAAGCGACGATCATCGGCGCGATTGATCACGACCTGAGCAACGGCCAGCTGGCCGTTGAGCGGCTCACCACGCGATTCAAAGTAAACCGCACCCGCCAAGCAGTGCATCTGCTCTGACAGCGTTGCCGGTGTATCGGTAGTGGCAACCAGCTCACGGAGTGAACCGGCGTTGACATTCGTATTGGCGGCCTCTTGTTCGGCTGCCGGGAGCGATTGAATCATCGGCTCCGATACGAATTCAATATCTGTCGGCATCAGCTCAACTGGCTCTGCCGTGGTTTCTGTTTGATCGGCCGGGGCGATTTCGCCCTCAGCCTCTTGTGCAACCGCGCCGGAGAGGTTGGCGCTTGAGAAAGTCACACTGGCTGCAACAACCATTGCCGCAGCACTTAGGGAGTAAGTCTTCCGACTCATCAACATTACACTTTGTGCGGTGAGCTGGCTCCGACGCAGGTGGGACGCATGCGGATTATTGATTTCCGCTCAAGTTATAGAGGGTGTCGTCCAAAGGCCTGCCGGCCGCCCCCCGTCTGCGTGCTAGTCAACCAACCGAATTGTTGGGCTGACCGCCTGCGCACCTGGAAGCTGGCGGGCAAATAGAGGCAAACGACTCAACGTCAAGTTAACGGACTATTTGTTCGACGAACCGTGCAGGATCATCGACATCCAACTCCAAAATCCAAATATCGGGATCCTGAGACGATCTGCGGCTCAAGTACTCCGAAAATTCTGTAGGATTTTCAATATCTTGTGACTTCGTGGCAACGAAAGTTCTGCTGCCATCCAATTGCGGCATTCTTTCGTAAAGTTTGGCGTCGGTTCCACGACACATGGTTACCAAGAGGATGGTACCCGCATCGCGCTCGCCTTTGGCAAGGACCATCCCCGAACCCCCACTTGATTCGGCAAGGCGGATAAGGGCGGCGATTTCAAGGTGAGCAGGGAGCCGTTGGTCCATCGCCAGCTCTATTCCAGGTCGATCGCGGAATACCCGGGAAGACCCGATAGGGCTATGTGCGAGCGCATGAAGGTGCCCGTGCCGCGTCCGATTTCATCGCCTTCATGATCGATCAGGCGCGATTCCGCCACGAATACGCGGCGCTTACCACTGACCCAGCGCCCTTCGGCCACCACCTCTCCCTCACGAACCGGCTTGGTAAAGTGGAGGTTGAAGCTGGTGGTCAGCAGAAAACGATCCGTCGCCAATGTGTTTGCGGCATAGAAAGCCGCGTCATCGAGCATCTTGAAGTAGATCGTACCGTGGGCCGCACCAGCGGCATGGAAAGACGCTTCATCCACGGTGAAGTGAAGACGCGAGGTTCCATGACCGGTGATCTCCAGCCGCGAATCAAATTTGCGGTTGATTGGTGCCGAAGCATAGAGGCGCTCTAGTGCCCGATAGTGCTGGGTAGCACCCTCGATTGAGGTATCAGGCTGCATCACGGAGGAATTGGTTGGTCAGCAAAGCGAACATCGCTTCCTCATCGGGCGCCGCGAGCAGGGATTGCACCATGGCCTCATCGCGCATCAGGCGCGAGATCGCCGCCAAAGCATGAAGATGTGTTGCACCCGCCTTTTCGGGAGACACCAATGCGAACACCAAGGCAACAGGGATCGCATCGGCGGAGCCGAAATCATACGCATGTTCGCTGCGGACAAGTACGACTGTTGGTCGGCTGACTTGATCCGAACGACAATGCGGAATCGCCACACCCCGCCCGAAACCCGTGCTGCCAAGTTTCTCACGCTCTTCGAGCCCATCAAGAATCGCATGACCATCGAGGCTGTAGACCTCGGCGAACACATCTGCAGCTTGTGACAGCGCGTCGTTTTTGTCCTTTACCGACGCAATACGAACGGCTTCAGGCAACAAATTCAAATTTACGTCCATCGCGAAAACGCAATCCAAGTCCAATTTAATCCCAGTCCGCTGATTGTAGGCGCGAGGGGTTAACTCGCAGAACAGGCCAAGCAATCGCGGATCAGACCACAGTGTTTCCGGCAGGCCGGCGGGTCTTAATGTGGCTCAACCCATCCGATCGAGCCGTCGGCGCGGCGATAAACCATATTATGCCGTCCAGTGCCAGCGTTTTTGAAAAACAATGCCGTCGTGTCTCGTAAATCGAGCATCATAACCGCGTCGGCGACGCTGGTTTCCGGAATATCGACGCGTGTTTCTGCAATGACCGGCGGAGCGTCAACCAATACTTCCTCTTCCGCTTCTTCAACTGCAAAGATCCTGTAGGCGGCTTCTTCTTCGGCTCGCGCGTGATCCGCTTGCTCATGACGATCCTTCAAGCGCCGCTTATACCGCCGCAATTGCTTGTCGATCTTGGCCGCCGCTGCGTCCAAAGCCTGGTGCGCGTCATGCGCCTCACCTTGCGCCTTTAATATCAGGCCCTGCATGACATGGGTCACGATATCGCATTTGAAGGCACCAGCCGGAGCCTTACCAAAGGTCACATGCGAGGAAATGGCCCGATCAAAATACTTCTCGACCACACCGCCCAGCCGATCAGCCGCGTGCTCCTGCAGCGCTTCGCCGGTTTCGACCTGGTGGCCGGACACCCGAATATCCATGGCTCATCCTCCTGCCTGTGCGTCGACCACACCGCCTACTGGACAGCATCAGCGCGCCCAAATGGCTTCATCGATCGACGCAATAAATTCCTCATGACGCGCCAATTCCGCTGCCGAGGCAGCGTGGGGTCGGGGCTCACGACGCACGCGTTTCGGTTGCGAAGCGGTCTCCACCGATCCAACATCGTGCGATTGGTCAAGCGCGGCAACATCCGCCCCCAGCTCAAGGCCAATCTGCCGTCCGCCAGTCAGCTCAACATAAACTTGAGCAAGCAACTCGGCGTCCAACAAAGCACCGTGCTTCACACGGTGGCTGCGATCAATCCCATAGCGGGTGCACAATGCGTCGAGCGAAAGCTTGGCGCCAGGATGGCGCTTGCGCGCCAGGGCAACGGTGTCCACCATTCGGTCGAGCGAAATCGGCGCCAGACCAATCCGCTCAAGCTCGGCATTGAGAAAACCGAAATCGAAGCCCGCATTGTGCGCCACCAAAGGCGCGTCGCCGAGGAACTCGAGCAATTCCTGCGCGGTGTTCATGAACAGTGGCTTGGTTTCCAGAAACGAGATGGACAAGCCATGCACTGCTTCGGCCGCTTGAGGCATGTCGCGTTCGGGATTGTAATAGGCGTGATAGGTTGCGCCAGTGGGCACCCGGCCGATCATTTCAACACAACCTATTTCGACCATCCGGTCGCCCGTTTTGGGGTCGAGACCGGTGGTTTCAGTGTCAAAAACGATTTCCCGCATTCGGTTGGTTATCAACCTATGTGAGCAGAGACGCAAGGGGTTCGATTCATCGCTTAGCCCTCCGCTGCTGCATTGAGCTCAGAAACCAAATGATCGACCGCCGCTTGTGTCTCTTCCAAGGAGGTGCCGGTATCAATCACATGATCGGCCAGCTTGCGCTTTTCAGCATCAGGGGTTTGCAGCCCCAGAATGTGTTCGAACTTCTCCACCGTCATGCCGGGGCGAGCCAGAACACGCCCGCGCTGGGTCTCAGCAGGGGCAGAAACCACAACGACCACATCGACGGCGGCATTTCCACCGCCTTCAAACAATAGCGGGATATCGAACACCAACAGCGGCGCTGCGGAGTGCTCAGCCAGGAACTTGGCGCGTTTCTGGCCGACGGCAGGGTGAACGATCGCTTCCAGCTGGGCGAGCTTCTCGCGGTCGCCGAACACCAGCTTGCCAAGCGCTTCGCGGTTCACGCCCTCAGGCCCGGTCGAACCGGGAAACGCAGCTTCGATGGCGGAATTGAGTGAGCCATCAGGACCCTGCATTTTGCGGACTTCTGCATCAGCGTCGAACACTGGCACGCCAGCCTGTTCGAACATGCCGGCGACAGTTGACTTGCCCATCCCTATCGAACCGGTCAGGCCGATGATCAGGGGCTTCCCGCTGGGGGAGTCACTCATTTCGACAGAGCCTTTCGCAAATCGTCATCATATTCTCGAGGAGGGGTCTGACCAAAAAAATGCTCAAACGCGATGGCTGCTTGGCCGATCAACATCGACAGGCCGTCAATGATTGGCATTCCAACCGCGCGAGCGTTCGCCAAGAGCTGGGTCTCTTTGGGATCTGTCACAATGTCATAGACAATGCTGCCAGGCGGGGCATGGCTCAGGTCAAACACCAGTTCGGCCTGTCCGCGCATACCCAGAGCCGAGGCGTTGATGACCAGATCGAGACACCCCTCTCGATCATCAAAGGCAAAATCGGTCGGTTTGGCAAAATGACCAAGCGGAGCGGTGTAATGCTTTCGCCCAGACGCCAGTTCTTCGAGCAGTGCTCGCGCCTTCCCTTCATTGCGTGCGGCAATCACGAGCGTGAATCCGCGCTGGTGGAGCGCGCTGATGATCGCCCGCGCTGCGCCGCCTGTCCCGATGATTCGAGCCATACGGAAAAGGTGGTCCTGGGCCAGTTCCTCAGCCAGCGGCTCGCAGAAGCCATCAGCATCGGTGTTGAAGCCTGTGAGTGACCCGTCGGATCCGCGCACCACCGTGTTGACCGCTCCGATCTGCGCTGCAAGCGGATCGATCACATCAAGCAGTGGGATAATATCCTGCTTGAGCGGCATAGTGACGTTACATCCGCGCCAGTTCTCGTGAGCGCGCCGCTCGCTCAGATAGTCTTTTAGCGCGGAAGGCTTGACCTGCCGGGCGCCATAGGTTGCCTCGACCCCCAGCCGCTTGAGCCAAAATCCATGAATGAGCGGCGATTTCGATTGAAGAATTGGGTCACCGATAACCTCCGCAAAAGGAGTGCCAACCGCCTCGTTCATACTAGCAACTCACCTTCTTCCCGCAGGGCCTCCAGCACGGGCAGCAGAGGCATCCCAAGAACGGTGAATTGATCGCCTTCAATGGTTTCGAATAGTTGAACGCCCATCGCCTCGATCCGAAAAACCCCAACGGTGTATCCGACTTCGGGCCATTCTTTGGCGAGATAGTGCTCGATGAAGTCCTCGCTGAGATCGCGCACTTTGAGACGCGCACAGCTGGTGGCCGACCAGACGCATGCCAAACCACGCACCAAGGCGGCGGCGCTGTGCAATTCGATCACTTTGCCAGAGAAGTGACGCAAATGCTCCGCTGCGTCAGCCCGATCTTTGGGTTTGTCGAACCTTTGACCCTCGACCACAACAAGGGAATCGCTGCCCAAGACCAACTCGCTGGGCTGAGCTCCGGCAATTGCAGACGCTTTGGCGACACTCAGCGCCTCGGCAATCTCCCCTGGCGAGACCGATCCAAGCTGCTGTTCGACCATGCGCTCATCGATATCCGCCGGGACAGCTCGGTAGTCGACGCCGGCGGCATCGAGCATGGCACGGCGCGAGGCGCTTTTGCTGGCGAGGATAATCATATTGGTTTGGACGTCCCATCAACCGGGCGCTCGCGCCGCTTGCGCTCTTGCACCAAGCGGATCACTGCGGCGGCGGTCTCTTCAATCGAACGGCGGGTGACATCGATTACCGGCCAACCATTGTCGGCAAACATCCGTCGCGCGAATGTGACCTCATCTTTGACTCGATCGCCATCAACATAGGAAGTTTCTGTGCCTTCGTTGAGCGACAGCAAGCGGTTGCGGCGAATCTGTACCAGCCGCTCAGGAGCAGTAGTCAGACCGACCACCAGCGGATGCCGCAAGCCAAACAGGGCAGGTGGGGGCGGGCTCTCAACCACCAACGGGATATTGGCGACCTTGTAGCCGCGGTTTGCGAGATAGATCGAGGTTGGCGTCTTCGAGCTGCGCGAGACGCCCGCAAGGACAATATCCGCCTCCTCCCAATCTTCGAAATTGACCCCGTCATCATGCGCAATAGTGTATTGGATCGCCTCAACCCGGTCGAAATAGGCTTCATTCATCGAGTGCTGCCGACCCGGACGCCCATGCGCCTCTTCGCCGAGCTGAGCCTCAAGCGCCGCGGTCACTTGATCAAGCACCGGGACAGCTGGCAGGCCAAGCTGTCGGCAATGCTCTTCCAACCTTTTGCGCGACTCCGGATTGACCAGCGTGTACAGCACCAGACCTGGATTGTCCGCCATGTCAGGTACGATCCGGTCGAGGTGTTGGCGCGACCGAACCATAGGCCAGAAGTGGCGGTTTACCTGAGGGTCATCAAATTGAGCCAACGCTGCCTTGGCAATCATCTCAAGGGTTTCGCCGGTTGAATCGGATACCAGATGAAGATTGAGACGATTCATGTTTTTCGCCCGAATGGTCGCTTCACAGCCCTGATGCCGTGTGGATGAGACTGGGCATAAACCATGGCAGAGACCCGTCGACAAGCATGGGGATGAGTTTCATACCCATCATCCGGACCGTCGCAATCAGCTTTCTCGACATGGTGATCGAGTAATCGACAGGCTGGGGACTTTGGGGATAGATTGAACTTGACGACGCGCTTGTGCAGAGTCGCGTTTCGACTTGGGGGTGTTCAGGGCAGGAGAAATCGGGCAAGCACGGGTAATTCCCGCTTTCCACAGGGCCAAACAACACCCACAACTCTTTATAAATATATATTATATTTGGATTGGAGCCATGCCATGCCGGGCCCTCTGCTCGACACACTTAAAGGCACGAAGCAGACCGTAGCGCCAGTTTGGCTCATGCGGCAGGCCGGACGTTATCTTCCGGAATACCGCGAATTGCGGGCAGAGAAGGGCGGCTTTCTCGAGCTTGTCTATGACAGCGAGGCAGCCGCTGAGATAACGGTCCAGCCGATACGAAGGTTTGGCTTCGACGGGGCAATCCTGTTTTCGGACATTCTGATCGTCCCGCATGCCATGGGACAAGGTCTCGCATTTCTCGCAGGAGAGGGCCCCAAGCTGAGCCCGACCTTGCTCGAAGCCTCGCTGGCTGATTTCACCCCGGCGATGGAAAGGTTCGAACCGATCTATGAGACGGTGCGGCTGACCCGAGCGCAGATCTCGGACCAGGTAACCATGCTGGGCTTTGCCGGCAGTCCGTGGACCGTCGCGACCTATATGGTTGCCGGTGAGGGCAGCAAGGATCAGGGGCCGGCGCGGCTGCTGGCCTATCGCGACCCGGGCTTGTTGCAGAGCATTGTCGATTCCATCGTGACTGTGTCGGTAGACTATCTGCGCGGGCAGATCGATGCGGGAGCCGAGGCGGTCCAACTGTTCGATTCCTGGGCGGGCAGCCTTGCCCCCGATGAGTTTGAGAAATGGGTGATCGCGCCCAACCGGGCGATCGTCGAACAGCTGCGCACAACGCATCCCGACACACCGATCATCGGGTTTCCCAAGGGCGCGGGAGCCAAGCTTCCCGCCTATGCTGCTGAAACAGGAGTCGATGCGATCGGGATGGATGAGACGCTCGATCCGCATTGGGTCCATTCGGTTCTGCCCGATACTATGCCGGTTCAAGGCAATTTCGATCCGCTTTTGCTTGAGGCCGGCGGGGAACAGGTACGACGCCGCGCGCGCACCATTCTTGAGGCGTTCGAGGATCGGCCGCATGTCTTCAATCTCGGTCACGGGATCGGGCAACACACGCCGATTGCGCATGTCGAGGAGCTGCTCGCCGAAGTGCGGGGCTGATTGTCGAGATTGGGGTGAAATCCTGAACTGATCGCGCTAGAGCAGAGCAATGCAGAGTTTTCTTCTTACGATTCAACTTTGGATGGTCGCGGGCCATGTGATTTTCATGGTGTTTTGGCTGGCCGGCCTGTTCATGCTTCCGCGGCAATGCATCTACATGCTCGACCATGAGCCGGGCAGTGAGGGCGAGGTCAAATGGGCTGAGCGGATGGGCAAGCTCCGCAAGATCATTCTCACCCCAAGCCTGATCATCGTCTGGGTGCTTGGCCTGGCCAATGCCTATGCGATCGGAGCTTTTGCCTATGGTTGGCTGCACGCCAAGATCCTGCTGGTGCTGCTGCTGACCGGCTATCACGGATGGCTTGTGGCCAAGACCAAGGCGATGGCGCGGGGCGAACGACCGCTGACCGAAAAGCAATTGCGGATGATCGGTGAGGTGCCGGGCTTGTTGCTGATCGTGATTGTCATCTTGGTCTACATTCGACCTTTTTGACATTCAGTGATTGACCCGGCCACTCGGGAATCATATTTTATAGCTCTAAACCGGTAAGGCGTTGCGCACTCTGCGCATCACAGTCTGCTTTCTCCAAGCCCAAGCTTTGCTCAATCGGTCACTTACAGATTCGGCAAGGCGCCTCGTCCACAGAGGCACTGACTGACCGGCCATCTCCAATTATGGAACAGTAGATTCATGCACTTAAAAGAACTCAAACAGAAAACTCCGGCCGAATTGGTCGCGATGGCCGAAGAGCTTGGCGTCGAAGCTGCCGGCACGATGCGCCGCCAGGACCTGCTGTTCAGCATCCTGCGCGAACTGGCCGAGGATGAAGAATACGAAGAGAAGATCATGGGCATCGGCACGATTGAAGTGCTGCAAGATGGCTTTGGTTTCCTCCGCTCTCCAGAAGCGAATTACCTCGCGGGCCCCGACGATATCTATGTCTCACCCAACCAGATCCGCAAATGGGGTCTGCGCACTGGTGACACGGTCGAAGGTGAAATCCGCGCCCCTAAGGAAGGTGAGCGCTATTTTGCCCTGACCGGCCTTTCGACGGTGAACTTTGAAGATCCTTCCGCTGTTCGCATGCGGACCAATTTCGATAACCTCACACCATTGTATCCGGATGAGAAGCTGTCGCTCGATACGCTTGACCCGACCGTCAAGGACAAGTCAGCGCGCGTGATCGACATAATCTCGCCGCAGGGTAAGGGACAACGTGCGCTGATCGTGGCACCGCCGCGGACCGGTAAGACTGTGCTGCTGCAGAACATCGCCAAGGCGATTACCGATAATCACCCAGAGGTGTTCCTTTTGGTGCTGCTGGTCGACGAACGGCCCGAGGAAGTCACCGATATGCAGCGCAGTGTGAAGGGTGAGGTGATCTCCTCAACCTTCGATGAGCCGGCCAATCGCCACGTCCAAGTCGCTGAAATGGTTATTGAAAAAGCCAAGCGTCTGGTTGAGCACAAGCACGATGTTGTGATCCTGCTTGACTCGATCACGCGTCTCGGCCGAGCTTACAACACGGTTGTGCCGAGCTCGGGCAAGGTGCTGACCGGTGGTGTAGACGCCAATGCGCTGCAACGTCCGAAGCGCTTCTTCGGTGCGGCGCGTAACATTGAAGAGGGTGGCTCGCTCTCAATCATTGCGACCGCGCTGATCGATACTGGCAGCCGGATGGACGAAGTAATCTTCGAGGAATTCAAGGGCACGGGTAACTCTGAAATCGTGCTCGATCGCAAGGTTTCCGACAAGCGGATCTTCCCGGCGCTCGACGTTGGCAAGTCCGGTACCCGCAAGGAAGAGCTGCTGGTTGAGCAAGGTCAGCTCTCCAAGATGTGGGTGTTGCGCCGGATCCTGATGCAGATGGGGACGGTCGACGCGATGGAATTCCTGCTCGACAAGATGAAGGATTCGAAAACCAACGAAGACTTCTTCGAGACGATGAACCAATAATAACACGATCGGCTGATGGTCCGCCAATATCTCTATATCAGCACCGCGCAGAATTTGGCGCGCGAAGAGGTCGATGCGATCCTCGAAGCGAGCCAGCGCAACAATTCTGCGCGGGGCGTGACCGGGCTGCTGCTCTACAACGGGCGCAATTTCCTGCAATTGCTCGAAGGGGAGGAGAGTGAGCTGATTGCCCTCATCACCAGGATCTCGCATGACACCAGGCACGGTGGGCTGTCGGTGCTCAATTCATTGACCGTGCCCGAGCGGGTCTGTCCCGATTGGGCGATGAAGCGAATCCAGATCGGTCAATCGGTGGCAGAGCGCAAAGCGGTGCTTGAGCCTGAACTGCCCGATGGGCTCGACCCTTCGATGCGGCAGATCATCACCAATTTCGTGGTGCTGAATTAGGCGCTTTTCGCCTTCTCAAGCTGCGCGCCCATCATCTCCCAGACTTTGTTGATCGCCTTGAGCGGTCGCACCATCACTTTGAAATCCTTGATCAATCCGTCTTCGTCGAAGCTGATCATGTCGATCCCATTGACATGGATGCCATCCATTTCAGTGGTGAATTCGAGCACGGCCGTGTCTCCGCTGACGACTTCACGAACATAGGTGAAGCTGTCATTGCCGAGCGTCTGGCCGGCCGCGGAAAGATAGGCGATCACAATCGGTCGCCCCTCTTGCGGGCTGTGGACCACAGGCGAGTGAAACACGGCGTCCTCGCGCATGATCGCGGCCAGCTGATCGGGTTTGCTGCCGCCTTTGGCGACCTCATGCCAGCGGGCGAGGGCTTGATGAATGTCCATTGCTGTGCCGCCTAACCGAGATGCGCTGCGAAGAAGGTGGCGCTGCGGCCATCGGCGAGCGTGGCCGCTTCATCATCGCGCCGGGTCCCGACTTCGGTGGCAAAGCCGTGGTTGAGACCGGGATAGTCGTGCAGCGTGACCTTGTCGTGATCGTCGAGCCCCGCGTGCATGGCGGCCTGGGTTGCGGCGTCAACAAAGCCATCATCGCCGGCAATGTGGAGCATCAGCGGGTTGGCGATGGCGTCTTTCTCACCGAGCAGGCCATCAATGCCGACCGCGTAATAGCCGACCGAGGCGTCGATATCGGTGCGTGCGGCGGTCATGTATGCCAAACGCCCGCCGAGGCAGTAGCCAATGCAGCCGACCTTGGCGGCGCCTTCACTGTCGCGCAGATGGTTGATCGTTGCCTGGATGTCGCGAATGCCAGTGTCTTGGTCGAACTGACCCATCAGTTCGAGCGCGCGCTGGAATTCGGGTTCAACATCGGGATCGAGCTCCACCCCGGGCTCCAACCGCCAGAACAGATCGGGGGCTAGGGCGAGGTAGCCTTCGGCTGCGAGTTTGTCGCATTTTTGCCGGATGCCAGGGTTCACCCCGAAGATCTCCTGAATCACAATAATGGCCGCTTTGGGTGCGCCCTCAGGCTTGGCGAGATAGCCGGAAAAGCTGTTGGAACCATCGAGTGGTGTGATCGAAACATTGGCAGACATGGGGTGGGCTCTCCGTGCAATTGAATTGGATTGGGTTGTAACCATTGCGCATGGGCGATTTCAAACCCAAATAGACCAGGAACGCGATAGCGATAGGCCTTTATGGAGAGGGAACACCTATGAAAGTTAACATTGAAATCGATTGCACCCCGGAAGAGGCGCGGACTTTCATGGGGCTGCCCGATGTTAGCTCGGCCAACAGCGTCTATGTCGACAATATCGCCAAGGCGATGAAGGGTGTCAGCAATCCCGATCAGTTGCAGGAATATGCTGAGCGGCTTGCTCCGATGGGCCAGGTCGGCATGAAACTGTTTCAAAGCTTTATGGAAGGCGGCATGCGCTCGGCGCAGAGCGGGAGTTCGAGCTCTCGCAAGTCGGAACCATCTGACGACTGATAGTCTTGGCCTCAGGTCTGGCCTCAACCCATGAGTAACACGATTTTCGCTTTGTCGAGCGGCGCTCCGCCGGCAGCAATCGGTGTGATCCGCGTCAGCGGCCCCGACGCTGGCATCGCGCTGGAGCAATTGTCTGGATCCACACTCGCGCCGCGTAGGCCAAGCTTGAAAGTCCTACGCAATGCCCTCGGTGAAGAGCTCGATCAGGCGCTCGTGATCTGGTTTCCCGGCCCCAACACCGCCACCGGTGAGGATCTGCTTGAGCTGCATTGTCATGGGGGTAGGGCGGTCATTGCCGCTGTAGAGCAAGCGCTCGCTGCGATTGATGGTCTGCGTCTGGCTGAACCGGGAGAGTTTACCCGGCGGGCCTTCGCCAATGGCCGGATTGACCTTTCCGAAGCCGATGGCCTTGCAGATCTCCTGTCCGCCGATACGGAATTGCAGCGCGCCGCTGCCATTCAGATGGCAGGCGGGGTGTTTTCACGTGAAACAGAGCAATGGCGCGAACGGCTGCTGCGCATGTCGGCTCAGGTCGAAGCGGCGTTGGACTTCTCCGATGAGGATGATGTCGAGGCTCTGCCACAGAGTTTCATGGATGACCTAGCCAATCTGGCTGACGAGCTCGAGCGATGGATTGCGCGACCACGGGCGGAGAAGCTCGGCGAAGGGGTGAGGGTGGTCCTTGCCGGCCCGCCCAACACTGGCAAATCGACCCTGTTCAACGCGCTGACTGACAGCGAGGCGGCGATCACCTCTCCAATAGCCGGCACCACGCGCGATGTGATTGAGCGCGCGGTCGCACTTGATGGCATGCCGTTTGTGTTCGTCGACACCGCTGGCCTGAGAAGCGAAAGCGGCGACACAATTGAAGTGATCGGGATCGAGCGGGCCGAGCGCGAGCTTATGAAGGCCGATCTGGTGCTATGGTTGGGGCCTCAAGGCGAGGGTCCTGAGGGTTCTCTGGAGGTGGCGGCGCGCGCAGATGCTCCTGATTTCGAGGAGAAGGGTGGAGGTGGTCTCACCGTATCGGCTATCTCGGGCGAGGGAATTGCGACGCTGCGTGCAGAGGTGATTGCCCGGGCAAAGGCTATTCTGCCCAAGCCGGGTGAAGCGGCGCTCAACCAGCGGCAGCATGGACTGATCACCGAAGCCTATGAGGCTTTGGCTGGCGCAGGCGAGCAGGGCGATCCCCTGATTATCGGAGAAGAGCTGCGCCGCGCACGACTGGCGTTCGACCGATTGATTGGGCGTGCGACGACTGAGGACATGCTCGACGCGCTGTTTGGGCGCTTTTGCATCGGCAAATAGCCCGACCAGATTATCGCACTGTTCCACGTGAAACAGTTTTGACGGGGCGCGCGTGAACCCCTATCTGCCCGCGCATGCATACCTTCGATGTCTTGGTCATTGGCGGCGGGCACGCCGGGGTGGAAGCTGCCTGTGGCGCAGCGCGGATGGGTGCGCGCACTGGCCTGGTCAGTTTCGATCTGGCTGCGATCGGGGCGATGAGCTGCAACCCCGCTATTGGTGGCTTGGGCAAGGGCCATCTGGTGCGTGAGGTCGATGCGCTCGACGGCGTGCTGGGTCGCGCGGCCGATGCTGGGGCAATCCATTACCGCATGCTCAATCGCTCCAAGGGTAGTGCTGTCTGGGGGCCACGGGTTCAGGCGGATCGCAAGAGGTTCAAGGCGGCGGTTCAGACCGTCGTCAAAGCTCAGGACAATCTGGCGCTGATCGAGGGTGAAGCGGCTGCACTTGTTCTTGAGGGCGGAAAGGTTGCTGGCTTGGAGTTGGCTGACGGCAGCATCTTGTCCGCGCCTCGCGTCATTCTGTGCACCGGTACTTTCCTCGGTGGCGTGTTGTTCCGCGGGGAAGAGCGGTTCGAGGGTGGACGGATCGGCGAGAACGCTGCGACTCGCCTGGCTGAGCAATTGCGCGGAGCCAACCTGCCGATGGCGCGGCTCAAGACCGGGACGCCGCCGCGGCTTGATGGTCGGACGATTGACTGGGCGGCATTGCCCGAACAGCCGTCTGACGCGGACCATTGGACCATGTCTCCGATGAGCAATGAGCGGGCGAACCCGCAAATCTTCTGCGCGATTACCCGAACCAATGAGATGGCGCATGAGGCGATCCGCGCCAATCTCCATCGCTCGCCATTGTTTACCGGGGCGATTGATGCCGCCGGGCCGCGCTATTGCCCCTCGATTGAGGACAAGATCCACCGCTTTGGCGATCGCGACGGGCACCAGGTTTTCCTCGAGCCTGAAGGTCTCGACACCCATCTGGTCTATCCCAATGGGATCAGCACCTCGCTGCCGGTGGATGTTCAACACACTATGGTCCGCGCCATGCCAGGATTGGAGTGGGTAGAAATTGTCGAGCCTGGCTATGCGGTCGAGTATGATCATATCGATCCGCGCGCTCTAACTCCCGATCTGCAAGTCCGCGCCATCCCAGGCCTTTATTGCGCTGGGCAGATCAACGGCACCACCGGTTATGAAGAGGCGGCGGCGCAGGGGTTGATTGCGGGGCTGAACGCTGCGGCCGAGGCGACTGGTAAAGAGCCACCCGCGCTCGACCGAGCCAATTCCTATATGGCGGTCATGGTCGATGATCTCACCCTTCAGGGGGTGAGTGAGCCCTATCGCATGCTGACAGCGCGCGCCGAATACCGCCTGCGTCTGCGCGCCAACAATGCCTCAACTCGATTGACCCCGCTGGGTCTGGCTGCCGGATGCATTGGCGAGGAACGGCGTGGCTGGTTTGAACGGCGTGAAGAGGCGCGGCATGCGCTCGCAGAGGAATTCGACAAGCCGATCCACGCCAAGGCGCTGGCAGAGACTGGGCTCAAAGTCCGACGCGATGGCGGGGAGAAGAGTGTCGCCGAATGGCTCAGGCATGACGGGATCGAGCTGGAGGATCTCTCGCCCTGGCTGGAGGATTCAAAGGGGCGCGATCCGATCCTGGCGCAGGAGATGGCCGAAGACGCGGCCTATGCCCCCTATCTTGCGCGACAGGAGGCGGAACTGCGCGATCTCAGGGCGAGTGAGGATCTCAAACTCGCGGCCGATTTCCGCTATCGGGCGGTGCCTGGTCTCTCGAATGAGATGGTTGAGCGCCTTTCGGCGGCCGCGCCGACGACGCTGGCTGCTGCTGGCCGGGTTCCTGGTATCACGCCGGCAGCTCTCTCTGCCTTGCTGGTTCACGCCAAACGCAGCCAGTCGGCGTGATGGACGGGGAATTGCTCAAGGATGAGGTGGTTTCGCGTCGCTTTGTACAAGAGTTGTGCGATGAGGCAGCAATGGAGCGCTTGGACCGTTTTGGCGCTTTGTTGCTCGAAGAGAACAGCCGCCAGAACCTCATCTCGAAACCGTCCGAAGCACAGCTGTGGCAGCGCCACATCGCTGATAGCGCGCAATTGCTGCGACATGTTCCACGTGAAACAATCGAAGCGCCGCGCTCGGAGCCGTGGTTGGATCTCGGTACGGGTGCAGGCTTTCCAGGCATTGTAATCGCAGCGATGCGTCCAAAACTTCCCGTGGTCCTGGTGGAATCGCGTGCGCGGCGGGTTGAGTTCCTCAACTCTGCGATAGACGCGCTGGCGCTGGTCAAGTGCAGCGTCATTGGTGAGCGGCTGGAGCGGATTGAACCGTTCCCGGCCCGTGTCATTTCGGCACGTGCCTTTGCTCCCCTGGAAAAGCTCCTCCGCTTATCCGCACCCTTCTCCACAAAGCAGACTCGCTACGTCTTGCCCAAGGGGCGGTCAGCGGCGCACGAATTGGCTGATTTGAAGAAAGCGATTCGTCCCATGTTTCACGTGGAACAATCGTTGACCGATCGCGAAGCAGGGATCATCGTCAGGTCCTGAAGCGATTCACAGCGCTAAACGCGCGGAAAGAGCGGGAACCGAGATGCTGACTATAGCGATTGCCAATCAAAAGGGTGGGGTGGGGAAAACCACCACAGCGATCAACGTCGCCACGGCTATGGCTGCGACAGGCTGGAAAACACTTCTGATCGACCTCGACCCTCAGGGGAATGCGTCAACCGGCATGGGAGTCGATTCCACGGAGCGCGATGTTTCCAGCTACGAATTGCTGGTCGACGAGATTCCGCTCGAAGAGGCGATTGTAGAAACCAATATTCCTGGGCTCGACTTGGTCCCGGCCACTGTTGATCTAAGCGGGGCCGAGGTAGAGCTTGTTTCGGTTGAAGATCGCACTGAGCGTCTCAGCCGTGCGCTAGCCAACCACCGTGGCCACGACATTTGCTTCGTAGACTGTCCCCCAAGCCTGGGGTTGCTGACGCTCAACGCGCTGTGCGCGGCCGATACGCTGCTTGTGCCACTGCAATGCGAGTTCTTTGCGCTCGAAGGCTTGAGCCAGCTGCTGCAGACGGTTGAACGCGTCAAGCAGCGGTTCAACCCAGAATTGGGCATTATTGGGGTCGCGCTGACCATGTTTGATCGCCGCAATCGTCTGACTGACCAAGTCTCTGACGATGTACGCGATTGCCTTGGCAATCTGGTGTTCGAGACAGTGATCCCGCGCAATGTTCGCCTTTCCGAGGCGCCGAGCCACGGTCTTCCCGCACTGGTCTATGACCACTCCTGCCATGGCAGCCGCGCCTACATCTCTTTGGCGCGAGAGCTGATCGGGCGATTCCCGGCTGAAAGGAAGGCGGCATGAGCAAGGGATCGAACGAAGCCACTGATCCTATTCGGTTTTCTGTGCCGCAACGCAGCCCGGCTGACCGCAAGAAGAAGCTGGGTAAGGGCCTGGGTGCCTTGCTGGGTGAAACCAAGCGTGAGGAGCCCCTGGTTGAGCCGCGGGTCGCGACGTTCTCGGACGATGAGGCTGCCCCAACCATTCATGGGGCCTCGTCGGCACCGGTTTCAACCCAGGGATCGGGCCTGCAATCCGTGCCGATTGCAGAGATTGACCCGCTGCCAGGCAACCCTCGCAAGCATTTCGACGAAGCTGCGCTCGATGAGCTGGCAGCCTCGATCGCTGCGCGCGGCGTGATTCAACCGATCATTGTCCGCCCCGCGAAGAAGGGGCGCTATCAATTGGTCGCCGGGGAGCGGCGTTGGCGTGCGGCTCAGAAAGCCCGGCTGCATAATATCCCGGCTTTGGTGCGAGAGCTCGACAATCGCGAAGTCATGGCGCTTGCGCTGATCGAAAACCTCCAGCGCGAAGACCTCAACCCGGTTGAGGAAGCCCGCGCTTATCAACGGCTGGTCGATGATGAGGCGATGACTCAAGCGGACATCGCCCGGATGGTCGAAAAGTCACGCAGCCATGTCGCGAATATTCTGCGTCTGCTCAATCTGCCGTCGAAGGTGTTGGATCTCGTTGAAGCCGGTCGCTTGTCGATGGGGCATGCGCGCGCCTTGATCGGCCAGGAGGATGCCGCCTCGCTTGCCCAGCGCGCAGTCAACGACAACCTCTCAGTCAGAGAAATCGAGAAACTGGTTCGCAAGATGGCGAACTCGATTGAGGGGGGCGACAAAGCTGCGGCCGCTGCCGCGCCATCAGTCGAGTCGAACGCCGATATTGTAGCGGTTCAGAATCACTTGGAAGAATACATTGGTATGCCGGTTCGGATCAGTCCGGATTCGGACAATCGTTCGGGCACTGTTACGATTCGTTTCAGCTCGCTCGATCAGTTGGATCTGGTCTGCCAGAGGTTGACTGGCGGCGATATTTAAGCCGATTTCATTTTAGATCTGATCTTGAAAGTTGATTGATATCAGAGGGTTAATGCGTTTTACGCGTCAATTCTTGCTGCGCTGTTAACCATACTCTCAAACGAAACCTGAAGTTCCCAATTCTAGTGAGGTCGAGCGAACGGGCTCCTGTGTCCGTTCGGCGAACGCATTTCGAGTGACCATTAATCGAATGCGTTTGGAACGGGACACGACCACGCTTGGAAGGAACCAATAATGAATAAGACCATCCGTTTTGGCGCTGCTGGCGTCGCCATGTTTGCTGCACTGGGCATGAGCTCAGTGGCTCACGCCGATACCGAAACCGCAACCGCCGAAGCAGAAGTTCTGCAAGCTCTGACGCTCGACCTGGTCACCGACACTTCGGTCGACTTTGGCGCGATGGTTGTTTCGGGTGCCGGCTCAGTTTCGCTTGATCCAAGCGACGGCTCGCTCGACTGCAGCGACACCAACATCACCTGCAGCGGCACCTCTGACATCGCTGACTTCACTGTCACGGGCACCGCTTCAAAGGCTGTAACGATCAATCTCCCAACGTCGGACGTTGTTCTTCAGCACGCAGACTACGCATCGGCCGACCCGCTGACGCGCGATGATACACACCAGCTCGAGCTCAGCACCGAGACCGAAGCTGCTGACAACCCGCTGACCAACCTTCCAGAAATCAGCCTGGACGGTTCAGGCGATGGTGACTTCAGCGTTGGCGGCACGCTCACCTTCGACGGCAACGAAGCCGCTGGTGAATACAGTGCTACCTTCACCGTTGAGGTGGAGTACACCTAAGCCGCAGGGCTTGATGGGGCCTGCCCGGCTCCAACTCTAAGGACTCAGAAAGGCCGTGCTTTCCCCCCGGAGAGCGCGGTCTTTTTGCGTCCGAAGTTCGCGTTTCGCTGCCAGGGGTACGGCGCACTTTAGTCAATCTTAACCCTAATCGCTTACCAAACTTGAGAAAGTTAGTGAGCGTGGCCGATCGGGTGAGTGAGCCGCGCACAATCGAGGGCCAATTCCACATGCAAAACCGTCTTTTCCGCCGCCTCCTACCGCTGGCAGCCCCTCTCGCGCTGATCGGGGCGTTCTCGGCACCGGCACCGATCGCCGCACAGGGCGATCTCCTGGTGGCCCCGACACGGGTCATTCTGGACGGACGCCGCGGGACCGAGGTGATCCTCAGCAATATTGGCTCTGAAGAGGCGACCTATCGGATCGGATTGGAGCTGCGCCGGATGGAGGCCAATGGCCGCCTGGTTCCGGTCGAAAAGATCGATGCTTCTGATGCAGAAGAGGCTGCTCTCGGCATGATCCGTTATGCGCCACGCCGGATCACCTTGCCTCCTGGCCAGCCTCAGGCAGTACGGATTGCCGCCCGTCCGGGCGCAGACCTTCCGGACGGAGAATACCGGGTCCACATGTCCTTCAAGGCCATCCCGAACGCGACCCCCGTCGCTTCCAAGGATGCTCCAACCCAAGGGGTCGCGATCAAGCTGATCCCGATCTATGGCGTGACCATTCCTGTGATCGTCCGGCACGGGCGGGTTGAGGCTCAAGTCGCTATCAATCAACCACAAATCGTCGAAGGTGAGCGCGGACCCGAGCTTGCGCTCTCGCTCACTCGCAATGGCGACAGCTCGACCTATGGTGAGCTGCGCGTGACCAAGCAAGGACTTGATAATCCGGTGGTTCTGCTGCGCGGTGTCGCGATCTATCATGAGATTGGCGAGCGCCAGCTGCGCATTCCGCTGACTCCCGAACAGGCTGCTGCAATGACCGGCCAGCTGCGCTTTGAGTATCGCGAGATGCCTGAGGCGGGCGGCGGCGTGCTTGCCGCAGTGGACGCGATGGTCGGGTAAACCGAGCACCGGGCTGATTTGGCACCGGCAGTGTGATGACTAGGCACAAACTTCGCTATCTCAGCGCCGTCGCGGCAATCGCGGCGGCGTTTGGCGTTGTTGGCGCCCCGTCCATCGCCAGTGCTCAATCGAGCCAAGCCGTCTCCGAACAGGGCTGGCAAGCCAATGACGATGACTTTCTGTTCCTGCAATTGGTCATCGAAAACTATAAACTCGCCTATGATGTGCGCGGATATCGGACCGACCAAGGTGTCTGCCTCGATCTGGCTGACGTCATCCAGTCACTCGACCTGCCGGTGCGAATTGACAAAAAGTCGCGCCGCGCAACCGGCTGGTTGTTTGCGGAGGACCAAACATTCACCTTGGATCGTGAAGCCAATACGGTACAAAACGTGAACAAGGGTCGAGCACCGCTCTCGCAGGAGATTTATGACACGCCAGAGGGGTGGTGTGTTGATGTAAAGGCGTTGTCGTCCTGGTTTGGGGTGAAGTTCAGTCCAGATCTCTACAACGCCATCGTTCGGATGGAATCCGACACGCCGCTGCCGTTCATGCAAGCGATTGAACGCAAAAGTCGCGCCGCGCGACTTAACAACAGGCAGAAAAAGCAGTTTGATCTCTCCAAATTCCCAACCGCCGACATGGAATACAAGCCATGGCGCACCCCGTCGGTCGATTTTGTCGCGCAGGCCGGGTTCCGCTCGGGCCAATCAGGCAATTCCGGCACGAGCACGACCGGGAAGATCGAGCTCTATGCTTCGGGGGAAGCGCTCGGCGCGAGCTATTCGGCGCGTTTGGCGACCAATGACCAATTGTCGCTCCAAACCCTGCGTTTGCGGGCCTATCGCAACGATCCTGCCGGCAACTTGCTGGGACCCTTGCGGGCGACGGAGATCGCCGTCGGGGATGTCGAGACGCCGGCCGGGCAATTGACCGGCCAAAGCGCTGTCGGCCGCGGTGCCTTCGTCACCAATCGCCCGCTGGGTCGACCCTCGCGCTTCTCGACAACCGAATTGCGCGGGGTTTTGCCTTCGGGCTGGGATGCCGAGCTCTATCGCAACGGCCAGCTGATCGCCTTCCAATCGGACAATGGCGACGGTCGCTACGAGTTTCTGGATGTTGAGCTGTTCTTTGGCCGAAATGAGTTCGAAGTGCTGCTCTATGGTCCGCAGGGCCAAATCCGCCGCGAACGGGCTGAATTCCCGGTTGGTCTGAGTCAGATTGAGCCCGGCAAGACCTATTATTGGGCGGGGATCGTCCAGAACCGGCGAGATCTGATCGAGCTCGGCACGACGACCATCCAACAGCCGCAAGAATGGCGCTGGGGCGTGGGCGTCGAGCGCGGGTTGGACGACCGAACCACCGCCGCATTCGGCATCCAGACACTCGATTTCAGCTCAAACCCCCGCACCTATGCGGAGGGTTCGCTCACGCGCAGCTTTGGCAGGGTCCAGGCTGAGTTTGCGGCTGCCTATCAGTTTGGCGCGGGAAGCGTGGCGCAGCTCAACGCCTTGGGCCGGTTTGGCCGCGTAAACTTCGGATTGCGCGGGGTGAAGACCTTCGGGAACTTCAGCAGCGAGCTTGTCTCTGGTGATCTGGACTACAGCACGGGTGTAACGCTCGACACGTCGATCAAACTCGGCGGGCTTAGCCTGCCGCTGCAAGCCGGCTATGATCGGACGCAGCTCAAGTCCGGCTCAAGTGTTAACAATTTCCTAATGACGACCTCGATCTCAGCCGGGCGGCTCGCATTGTCAGCCCAGTTTGACCATCAGACCGAATCCGCCACGCAAACGAGGCCTGGGCGATCGGACTCGCGCATTCGTCTCCTCGCGAATATGCGGGTCTCCGATTATCGTTTCCGCGGGAATGCCACGTTTGACCTCGATGAAGGGCTCGATTCCGCAACGATTACGGTCGACAAGAACCTGACCGAGGATTCCGACATCAATGGCGAGGTCGAATATCTCGCAAGGGCGGATCAGTTCCGACTTTCGCTTGGCTACACGCATCGGTTTGAGAAGTTCTCGCTCCGCGGCGATGCCTTCGTCACGACTGGGGGAGAGGTTGGTGCGAATGTCTCGGTCGCCTTCAGCCTCGGCCCAGATCCGGTATCGGGTGGAGTACGCCTGTCTGAGACCAAGCTTGCCCGCACTGGCCAGGCCGCGGTGACGGTCTATCGTGATGACAATGGCAATGGCCGCCGCGATCAAGGCGAGGTCTTGCTTGAGGATGTTTCGGTCGAGGCCGGACTGCGCAGCACTGAAGCGGTTACTGCGGAGAATGGTCGGACGATCGTCGATGGTCTGCGGCCGTTCAAGCCGATCCTGGTTGGTGTGGATGAAGCCAGCCTCGGTGATCCATTCCTGGCACCTGCGGTGAAAGGCATTGTGGTTACCCCGCGACCGGGCGTGGTTGCACAGATCGAGCTTCCGATCTCACCCTCGGGCGAGGTCGAAGGCGTTCTGCTCAATGCGCAAGGACTCGAACAGCCTGGGGTGACGCTCGAGCTGATCGACCGCCGCGGCAATGTAGCCGCTCAGACGGGCAGTGAGTTCGATGGCTTCTTCCTGTTCCAACGCGTGCCCTATGGCGAATATCGCCTTCGGGTTGCCGATGATTCTGCAGAAACTCTGCAGGTTGAGCGGGACTTGGTTGGCGCGCTCGATCTCAACCAGGATGACGACATTCTGCGGCTGGGCACGGTCAAGCTTCAGCCTGACACGCGCAGCATTGCCTCATCTGGCACCCAGGCGCCGAGCTCAGCGCCCTGATCGATCTGTTATCGATTTAGCGGTGCTTGATCATCTTGGCCGGGACGGTTTTGGTGTGCTTGACCGGGACAACAACCTCGCGGGTTTCTTTGATGTACTTACCAGGGATATGCCGAACCTTGCCGGGAATGATTTCCTCGGTCACGGTTTCGCGAACCACCACACGCTGACGTTGCTGGTAATGGATCGGGATATAGGTGACTTGCGGCTGGCATCCGCAGCCGGGATAGTACCCGCCGGCGTAACCGTAATGGCCATAGCTGCCATGATGCGCGGCGCCGGAATGCGCATAGCCTGAGTGACCGTAGCTGCCATGGGAGTAGCCATGGCTATAGCCATGGGTGGCACGGCCCGCAGGAATGGTCCGGAACCGTCCGTCCGAATGGCCATATTGTGAGAGATAATTGTCAAGCGCTGCTTCGCAATCATAGCCGCGATCCCTGTCGCGACCGCGACCTTGAATAAGCGAGCCAATCACTGCGCCGGCCAATCCACCAACACCGGCACCGATCAAGGTGCCTCCGAGACGCTCGCCGTCCGCAACGCGATTGCCGATGATCCCACCGGTGATTGCTCCGAGCAGACCCCCAATGATCCCACCTTTCTGATTGTCGTCATTGATGTGATCGGTCCGGCGACGGCATTCGGAGAGCCATTGCTCACGATCGAACACTGCGCCCGGGTAGGTACCCCCGGTTGGGTAGTAGCTGTGCGGCGCGGCACTGTGCGGGGCGTAT
Organism: Erythrobacter sp.; assembly: GCA_965229665.1. Lineage (GTDB taxonomy): Bacteria > Pseudomonadota > Alphaproteobacteria > Sphingomonadales > Sphingomonadaceae > Erythrobacter. Next base: position 1,199,126 of record OZ245896.1, read on the forward strand.
CCGCTGTGGTGCGAGCCTGCGTGGCCGGTTGCAGTCGAGTAATGGGTGTAGGTGACCGTTTCGACCCCATCGGCACCGATCGTCTGCTCGCCGTTCTCATACGCGTGCTCATAGGAATGAGTGGCCTGATGAGCCGGGGCGGCTCCGTACTCAAGCGGGGCTGAGGCGTATTGCGATTGCGCCATCGTCCCGGCAGCGGGCGCGCCGTGATTGGGGTTGGCGTGGGCAGGCGCTGCAATGGCAACGCTTGTGCCAGCGATCAGGCCAAGCCGGAAAACAGTGGAACGACTAAACATACAGCAAACCCCCGGAAGGACGCGCGACTCACGCGAAGATAAACAAAAGGTTACCGGCGGGGTCTATCAGCGCTCCCGACCAGGAGCCACGGCCAGAAATCGGCGTGTCTCGTTTCGGGGCGGTTAGCGGGCGTTGGGTTAGTTTCGGCGGTTAGATTCGGGTGGCAAGCACGGTGGCAAGCGCTTCCAACCCATCCGCATCCGCTTTGCCAAACCTTGCGGGACTGGGGCTATCGCAATCGATCACCGCAACCACCTCTCCGTCGCGCATGATCGGAACTACGATCTCCGACTGGCTTGCCGTGTCACAGGCGATGTGACCCGGGAAGGCATGAACATCTTCGACTAGCTGTGTTTCTCCCGTGCTAGCAGCAGTGCCGCAGACACCTGTGCCGATCGGGATGCGTATGCACGCAGGGCGGCCGACAAACGGGCCGAGCACCAATTCCCGCTCGCCGCGATCTTCGGTCATCCGGTAGAAGCCTGACCAATTGAGATCCGGTAGGAATTCCCACAGGAGCGCAGCAACATTCGCCATATTGGCGACCGGATCGGGCTCATCCTGAGTGAGCGCTTCGGCAGCAGCGATCAATTGGCGATAGGTCTCGGCCGGATCCTGGCCTGGAGTGGGCTTGAAGTCGTACATTATGAGCGCCGATCTAGGGCTTTGTTCGGTTGCCGCAAGTCTCCTCCTCTTCTAACGCTGAAAGCATGTCTATCCTACGCAAGATTCTCATCGCTCTGCTGGTCATTTTGGTCCTTCTCGGCATCGCCGGCTATTTCTTCACGCGCGGAGATACCGCGGACCTGTCGGTTGACGAGGTCACCGGGACCGATCCGACCTTGGGTGAACCTGAGGCTGAGAGTTTTCCAACTGTCCAGATTGCCAAGCCGGTTGGCTGGGAAGATGGCGACTTGCCGGTTGCCGGAGAAGGGCTCACCGTCAACCGCTTTGCTGAAGGCCTGGATCACCCGCGGGTGCTCTATGCTCTTCCGAATGGGGATGTTCTGGTCACGCTGACGCGTGCTCCGGCCACTGAAGATGACGGTGAGGGTGGCTTTATGGAATGGGTCACCGGCATGATCGCCGGCTACCTTTTCTCAGAGGCGGGTGCTGCAGGAGAATCTCCCAACCAAATCGTGCTGTTGCGCGATGAGGATGGCGATGGTGTCGCCGAGACTCAGCAGGTCATCCTGGAAGAAGGGCTCGATTCGCCGTCGGGCATGAGCTGGGGTGCTGACACGCTCTATGTTGCAAACCACGATGAAGTGCTGGCTTTCCCTTACGAGTTGGGCAGTCTTGAAGTCACCGGCGAACCGACCAAGATCATGGACCTCGCGCCTGGTGGTGGGCACTGGATGCGCAATATGGAGATCCACCCCGAGGGCGACCGGCTCTATATCGCTGTGGGATCGGTCAGCAATATCGGCGAGTTTGGCATGGAGGTCGAGCAGGGCCGGGCGATGATCTGGGAGTATAATCTCACGACTGAGCGCCAGCGACAGTTTGGCGTCGGCATGCGCAACCCCAATGGCATGGACTTCAGCCCCTGGACCGGAGAACTTTGGACTACGGTCAATGAGCGTGACATGCTCGGTGGGGATCTGGTCCCTGATTACCTCACCAATGTGCCGGTTGGGGCGCAGTACGGCTGGCCGTGGATCTACTTCAAGAACAATTATGACCGTCGGGTCGAGACGCCGATGCCGGCCTATCTTCAGGAATATGCCCGCAATCCGGAATACGCCATGGGCCCACATGTTGCGGCCTTGGGATTGGTGTTCACAGCCGAAGGCCATGTCATGGGCGATGGTTTTGGCAGCGGCGCGTTTGTCGCCCGGCATGGATCCTGGAACCGCAAACCACCGTCGGGCTATGATGTGGTCTATGTCGCGTTTGATGAGCGCGGCAATCCCCAAGGCCAACCGATCCCGGTCATGACCGGCTTCCTCAATGAAGACGGCACCACCAAGGGTCGACCGACTTGGGTCGAATGGGCTGGTGATGGATCACTGCTTGTCTCGGACGACACCGCCGGGATCATCTGGCGCGCGGTGGCGCCCGGTGCTGAGCCGGGTGCGGCGATTGAACGGATTTCGGGAGAACGGCTGCGGCCGCAGCGCAATCTGGTTGATCCGCGCACCGCGACACCGGCCAGTTTTGGTGAAGACGACTTTGCCCGGACCCAGCCCGCACAATAGGCTTTAGTCCAGGCTCAGTCCGGCTCGGCCCGCCAGTTCGATCGCGAATTGGTGGGCCGCTCGCCCTGACAGTGCACCACGGGCGATTGACCAGGCCAGCGCCTCTTCTTCGTCAAACTCCAGCGAGAGTGGGTCGGAATAGGCGCGGACGATCTCGAGATAGGTTGCGCGGTCGCATGGATGAAAACCCAGCGATAAACCGAATCGATCCGCCAATGCCAAGGCGTCATCGCGATCATCGCGCGGATTGAGCGCAGAGGCCTGCTCTTCGGCGCTGCGATTGACGATTGCGCGGCGGTTGGAGGTTACGGCGAAGCGCACATTGCTTGGCCGCGCGACAATGCCTCCTTCGAGCGCGCTGCGCAGGCTCAGCACCTCGCTGGCGCCATTGGGACCGAACCCCAGATCGTCGATCAGCAGCAGAAAAGCGCGTCCTTCTCTGGGCAATTCGGCGAGCAAGCTGGGCAGGCTTTCGGTCGCGCCATGGGCAATCTCGATCAAAGCGAGGTTTGAACGGTCGTCGGTCTGCGTGTCGACTACCGCTGAGGCAATCAAAGCCGATTTGCCCATCCCGCGCGCCCCCCACAGCAGCATGTCATGCGCCGCGTGGCCTTTGGCGAGCCGCGTCACATTGTCGACTACGGCCCGCTTTTGCTGATCGATCCCTCGCAGCGTCGCGAGCGGGTGAGCGACCAAGCTCTCCACTGGCACCGCCCCCTCGGCGGTCCAGCGATAGGCCGGTTGCGACAACCAATCGGTAGGTGGAGCCAATGGCGGAGCAATCCGTTCGAGCGCCGCAACCATACGGTCAAGCACAGAGCGGCGCGCCGACATCGGGCTTACCCAGCCAGTTTTTCAGCGGGGAGGCTGTAGAGCAGATCGGCTCCGGCAGTGGCGCCTGCCTTCAACCCAAGCGCTTCCGGCACGATCCGGTCGAGGAAGAACCGCACTGTCACTGGCTTGGTTTCGGCCAGGCCGGGCGCTGCCCCTTCGGCCACGGCTTGGGCCTGCTTCATGAGCTGCCAGCCAGCCACGGCGACGGCGGCCATGGTGCAGAACGGCACGCTGCCCGCGAGCCGGTCATCGAGGCTGGCTTCGGACTGCATCCATTGTGCGATCCCGGCGCACTCCTGTGCCAAAGCGCTGAGCGAAGCCTCGCTCGTAGCGTCTCGGGCGATATCGTTGAACAGCGCAATCATGGCGTCGCCACCGGAAAGCCCGAGCTTGCGGGTGACAAAGTCGGCCGCCTGGATGCCATTGGTGCCTTCATAGATTGGGGCAATCCGGGAATCGCGCCAATGCTGGGCCGCGCCGGTTTCCTCGACAAACCCCATCCCGCCATGGATCTGAATTCCGATGCCGGAGACTTCGACCCCGGCGTCGGTGCCCCAGGCCTTGAGCAGCGGCACCAGGATCTCTGCCCGGTCGCTGGCATCCTGATCACCGATCGTCGCGCGATCGACTTGGCCAGCGCAGTAATAGAGCAAAGCCCGCACGCCTTCGGTTAGCGCTTTCATCCGCACGATCATCCGCCGCACATCGGGATGCTCGATGATCGCCACTGGGTTTTTGTCAGGAGAGCCCGCGCGAGCCGATTGCACGCGATCCATCGCATAGGTCACCGCCTGCTGGGTCGCGCGCTCGGCGATCTGGTTGCCTTGGTTGCCGACATTGATCCGCGCGTTGTTCATCATCGTGAACATCGCCATCAATCCGCGGTTGGGCTCTCCGACCAATTCGCCAATGCATTCGTCATTGTCGCCATAGCTCATCACGCAGGTCGGCGAGGCGTTGATCCCAAGCTTGTGCTCGAGGCTGACACAGCGCAGATCATTTCGATTACCGAGCGAACCATCCGCGTTGACATGGTATTTGGGGACCAGGAACAGCGAGATCCCGCGGCTGCCTTCCGGCGCTCCGGGAAGCCGGGCGAGGACGAGGTGGATGATATTCTCTGCCAGCTCGTGCTCACCCCAGGTGATGTAGATCTTCTGACCCTTGATCAGATATTTCCCGGCGTGTTCACCGCTCTCGATCGGGGTGGCGGTTGATCGGAGCGCGCCAACATCGCTGCCGGCAGCGGGCTCGGTGAGGTTCATCGTGCCTGACCATTTGCCGCTGACCAGATCGGGAAGGTATTTGGCCTGCTGATCATTGGAGCCATGGTTCTCGATCGCGTCGATCGCGCCAACCGACAGCATTGGCAGCAGGTTGAACGCCATGTTCGCCGCGCCAAGGTTTTCGAGCACATTGCAAGCGAGGGTGAAGGGCAGGCCTTGGCCGCCAAACTCTTCCGGGCTGGCAATCGCGTTCCAGCCTTGCTCGACATAGGCATCGTAAGCGGTTTTGAACCCATCGGGCAGGCGGACCACGCCGTTCTCAAGTCGCGCGCCTTCCAGGTCACCGACCCGGTTGAGCGGCGCAAATTCGCCTGCCGCAAACTGACCCACGCCTTCGACGATCGCTTCGACCAGATCGGCTTCGGCATGCGCGAATTTCTCGCTGGCGGCGATCTCCTCGATGCCGGCGTTCACGCGAATAGCGAGCAATTGGTCTTCGGTGGGTGGGGTGTAAGGTGTCACGGGCGAAACTCGTCCTCAAAAACGTGGCCAATAGGGCAGGATGGGTGCTGCCCCCTTGGCAGCGCTTAGCACAAAATATAGCGCATCACAGATGAGCGGCAAGAACGTTACGGAAATCGCGCTAGCAGACGCGGAGGGGATCGCCCGGGCAGCGCGAATCCTCGAGCGAGGCGGGCTGGTCGCGATTCCGACCGAGACGGTCTATGGCCTGGCGGCGCGGGCGGACAGCGCTGACGCGGTCGCGAAGATCTACGCCGCCAAGGGGCGCCCCAATTTCAACCCGTTGATCGTGCATGTTCGCGATGCTGAGCAGGCGAAGCTCTATGCAGAACTGTCTGACGGAGCCGAGTTAGCGACCGAGCGGGCCTGGCCGGGTCCATTGACGATTGTCGCCCCGGTGCGGAAACATGCGGGCCTCGCCCCTGCGATCACAGCCGGTCTCCCGACCGTGGCGCTGCGCGCACCTGCTCATTCAGTCATGCGCGAGCTTCTTGGGCAGATTGAGTTCCCGCTTGCCGCTCCCTCAGCCAATCGCAGCGGCTTCATTAGCCCGACCAATGCGCAACACGTGCTGGCCTCGCTTGAGGGGCGGATCGATCTCGTTCTCGATGGAGGATCGACCGAAGCTGGGATCGAATCCTCAATTCTGGCGGTTCGAGAGAATGGTGCCTGGGAGGAACTCCGGCCCGGGCCGATAGATCTCAATGCACTCCATCACGAGATCTTCGGAAGCGACATGCCTCTGGCGAAGGTGCGGGGTGCGATTGAAGCTCCCGGGCAATTGGCCAGCCATTACGCGCCCGGCAAGCCGGTGCGATTGAATGCCACAGTGGCCGAAGCCGACGAGTTCTTGATCGGCTTTGGGGACATTCAGGGCGATTGCAATCTGTCAGAGAGCGGCGCACTCGATCTTGCCGCAGCGCATTTGTATGATTGCCTCCATCAGGCGGCCGCGTCGGACCATCCTCGAATTGCTATAGCCGCGATTCCGAACCACGGAATTGGACGCGCGATCAATGACCGGCTGAAACGCGCAGCCGCTCCGATAGACAAGCCCGCTGATTAACCTTCTGGCGGCGGAGGTTCGGGGAGCTCCGGCAACAGCAATTGCATCTCAGCATAGGTTTCGCGCGCTGCATTGCAGGCCCTTCGGCTGCCATCACGGCACTCTTCCAATTGGTCGTCATACTTCCGTTCGAGTCGCCCCAGCTCTTCCTCGCGTTCGCGGATCTCACGCCCGCGTTTCTCATCCGCTTCGGATTGACTGGTGGTGGCGAGGTCGACCGCCTTGCTGGCGACTTTGACCGGGGCGGTGACCACCCCCACAGCGGTTCTGGCTATGCAGCCGGTCAACGATAGGCTCGCAGCGGCGATGAAGAGAAGGGACCCGATACGCATAGGGCGAGTGTCTGCCGACACCCGCCCCATTGCAAGCTGCTATTCCTACTTGGTCCTAGCTCTCGGTCGCTTCAGCGTCTTCGGTGCGGGCCGGGCGGCAATTGAGTGAGCCTGATCCCATCGCGGTGACCGAGCATTCGGCACTGCCGGTGACGTTCACACTGCCCGAACCCATGATGCTGGCTTCAACCTTCCCGTCCGATGCGAGGCTGACGCTGCCCGATCCGGCGATCGAGATTTCGGCATCATCGGCTTTAAGGTCGGCGAGGTTGGTTCCGCCCGAACCCCCGATTCCGATCTCGAGCCGTTCGGTAGTCCCGGCTGCCTTGACGCTGCCCGAACCGCCAATATTGATCTCAAGGCTTTCAGCGGCGACCTGTTCGATCGCGACGCTGCCTGAGCCACCAATATTCACCTGGGCATTGCTTGCCAAAGTCGCGGTTTCGACGCTGCCGCTGCCAGCAACATCGATCTCTTCCGGGGCGGGCATGGTCACGCGGACGATGGCCTGATCATCCGAGCTCCAGCTGGAATCCTCACGCGTCACGCCCAGCATCTTACCATCCTTGACGAACCGCACCTTTTCGACGGCGCTGTCATCGCCTTCGACGGTGATGTCGAGCGTGTCACCCTCGGTCACGATGACCTTGTCCGGGCCGGCAACCAAAAGTTCGGTCGGCGCGTCGCCCGTCATGTCGAGCTCTGCCAGAGGCACGCCTTCCTTGCCGTTGATCTTGATATCGATATCGCCGCAGCCAGCGACACCCATGCTCATCGCGACGGCGACGATCGGAGCCATCCGTTTCAAGAAGTGCTGGAACATCTGCAAATCTCCATATTGAACTCAAATCGAAACTGTGTTGCCGACATAATACAGCGCAACTCCATGCGCAAGGGTGCTGCACCATATTGTCGATCTGGAAAAGCAAAAAGGGGCCCGCTCTTGCGAGGGACCCCTTTGTATTCCGAAAAGCTGTACTCCTTGCGGACCTAGGCTTCTTCTTCGGGATTGTCGTAATATTGTGGAGCGTGCTCGCGCAGCACGTCGAGAATCTTCTCAAGCGCGGCTGGCTCGTCTGTCTCTTCCATGGCTGCCAATTCGCGCGCCAGGCGGCTGGATGCCGCTTCGAAGATCTGCCGCTCGGAATAGCTCTGTTCAGGCTGATCGTCAGGGCGGAACAGATCGCGTGTCACTTCTGCGATCGAGACCAGATCACCCGAGTTGATCTTCGCTTCGTATTCCTGCGCCCGGCGCGACCACATGGTGCGCTTCACCTTGGGCTTGCCCTTCAGGGTTTCGATTGCTTCCTTGAGCGTCTTGTCGCTGGACAGCTTGCGCATGCCAATCGCTTCGACCTTGTTGATCGGGACCCGCAGGGTCATCCGCTCTTTCTCGAACCGAAGAACATACAGCTCCAGCTGCATCCCAGCGATTTCTTCGTTCTGCAGCTCGATTACGCGACCCACGCCGTGCTTGGGGTACACGACATAATCTCCAACGGTGAATGCAGGCGCATTGCTTGCCATGCGAATTCCTTTCTCAGCATCACTCCAGCAAGATTTAGGTCGAAACGTGCTTTTGCGGCGCCGCGCAAACAGCCGCCGCATACAGTCCCTCAAATCTCAATGCTGGTCTGACGTCTTCCTATATTTAGACCCGGCGACAGCGCAGACTGACCCGGTTGATCTATTATATAACACAATTGCAACAAAATTGCGAGTCGTTTGGGGAATGCGCATCTTGCGCTTTCGCGATTGTCCCTTGTTTGGACAAAATCGCCCGCTTCTTGGTTAGCCGTGAACCAAAGAGATTAGTCGCCTTCGCCAGGCTCGGCGCTGAAGTATTTCTCGAACTTGCCCTTTTCGCCTTTGTGATCGTCCGCGTCTGCAGGCGGCTCTTTCTGGCTCGTGATATTGGGCCACTCGGCTGAGAATTTGGTGTTCAGCTCAAGCCATTTCTCAAGCCCATCCTCAGTATCAGGCAGGATCGCTTCAGCCGGGCATTCCGGTTCACACACGCCGCAATCGATGCATTCGCTGGGGTTGATCACCAGCATGTTCTCACCCTCGTAGAAGCAATCCACGGGGCACACCTCTACGCAATCGGTGTATTTGCACTTAATGCAGTCATCGGTGACGACATACGTCATGAACTGAACTTTCCTTCGATTGGATCGGACCGAGCGCTGCTAGTGCCGATCACCCTGTGCGGTCAAGCTCGCGGTAGTGCGATTGTGCCTTTTCTGGAGGGCCGCGCCGCTCCGGCAAAGACAATATTTCGATCACCCGAACCTGGTTCCCCAATGCAATGGTCAACACGTCTCCGATACCCACATTTTGGCTAACCCGCAGGACATGCTTTCTATTCAGTCGCAAAGCCCGCTTTTCAATGATCTCACGGGCGCGAGAGCGGGTGCGGACAAACCGAAGGTAGACGAGCAATTGGTCGAGCCGGATTGCCTGCCTCATTTGCGCAATAGGTCAGCCAGTGCGTCAAAAGCCCCGCTGGCCTTGGCCGGCTCAGCGGAGCGTTTGGGCGAGGGCATTGGTTTTCCGCCCTTACCAGCCTTGCCGCGCCGGTGGTTACCAGGCTTCTTCTTGCCGCGTGCAAAGTCGGGGCGGTCTGCATTCTTGCGTCGAGGTCGCCAGTTCCAGCGATCTGGGGTGGCGGGGCCAAATGCACCCTCAGCCAGCGTAGGGGCACGGAACACCCGGAAGCCGGCGCTGCCCAGCAACCGTCGTGCGTTGTCCTCTTCCAACCCGATCGAGATCGGCAGCGCGAGGTCGAGCCGGAATTGCAGGTTGCGTTCCTTGGGCTGCTTCTCAGCCGCTTTTGCGCGCGCATCGAAGGCCGCGCGGAATATCTTTTCTGCCAAATCAACCCGGATCGCTTGTGTTCCTGCATGGCGATAGCCGCTCGGCAGGTTTTTGCTCGAAGCGATCACCGGCAGCATCGCCTCCTGCAAAACGCGCTTGTCGAGACCCAGCTGGCTGAGCAGCCGACGGGGTGCGGGCTTAAGCAATTGAAACGCGAAAATGTCGAGCGCGCCAAAGGTCACGCCCACTTTGCGCAGATAGGGGCGCATCTCTTTGGGCAGATGCTCCAATCCGGCCTGTTCACGGCTGATAATTCCTCGGCTATCAACCAAGAGGTGAAGCAGCGCCCGGGCTTGCGACCCGGCTTCAGGGTCGCGCGCAGCAGCTGCCAGTTTCTGCAGCGGGGCGAGTGGCTCCAATTGTGCTAGCAGCCATTGCTCTAACCCGCGTTCGAACGACTCGCGAGCGGTCTCCGGCAGCAGCGCAACATCGCGCGACAAGCCCAAGCGCGGCTTGGCCAAATCATCGTTGAACTCAATCCGAGCGAGTTCCCTGTCCTGCCAGACGATTGCTCCATCGGCGATAGCGAGCTCCGCCAACCCCTCCTCGAGCAACCACTTGGCCCGCTGGGTCAGCAGACCGGGCAAGGCCTTCTCACCCGCGGCCAGGAACATCTTGCGGTCACTGACCGTGGCCGTCGGATCGACCACAAAGCGAAACCCGTCGAGCCGGCCAATCGGTTCGCCTTCAACGACCAGAGCGCCATCGGGGTCGAGGCTTACCGGCAAAGCGCCTCCGTCCTGTCCGAGCGATTTCATCAGAATTGCAGTCCTTCGATTCACAAACCTCTCGGTCAGCCGCGCGTGCAGCGCATCCGAGAGCTTCGCCTCCACTCCGCGCGCTCTGGCAGCCATTTCGTCGCGCGCCAAGACCCAGTCTGGCCTTTGGCAGATATAGGCCCATGATCGGATCGCCGCGATCCGGCCCTGAAGGGTGTCGATATCGCCCTGAGTCCGATCAAGCTCGGCAATGCGCGCTGCGACAAAGTCGGCGCCGAGATAGCCTTCCCGCAGATCCTCCCACAGTCGCGCCACAAACCGCGCATGCGGCTCAACCCCAAGCTGGCGGAAATCGGGCAACGAGCAGGCCTCCCAGAACCGGCGGACCGAGCCATGACCCATGACTGACCGCCCGATTGGCTCCTCTGCCAGGCGCTTGAGCACAGCGAGGTCAATCGCCTCTGGCGCGAGCGTGAGAACCTCGCTGTCGGGTCGTGCGCAAAGATCCTCAATCAACTGTTTGACGCTGCCAAACCGTGGCTCGGCCTCTCGCCAAAACAGCTTGGTCAGCGGCGCAAAGCTGTGCTCTTCGATTGCGAAGATCTCTTCTTCGGTGAATTCAACCGGTGCGCCCGATCGGGTTCCACCGCCGGTCAGCGTGCCAAAACTGCCATCGCGTTGGTGCCGCCCCGCTCGCCCAGCGATCTGCGCCATTTCTGCAGGCGTCAGCCGACGTTTGCGCTTGCCGTCAAATTTGGTCAGCGCGGCAAAGGCGACATGGTTGAGGTCGAGGTTGAGCCCCATTCCAATCGCATCGGTCGCAACGATGTAATCGACCTCCCCATTCTGGAACAGCTCGACCTGCTTGTTGCGGGTCTGAGGGGAGAGCGCGCCCATTACGACAGCCGCACCGCCACGGAAGCGGCGCAGCATCTCGGCCATCGCGTAGACCTGCTCGGTCGAGAAGGCGACAATGGCGCTGCGACGGGGCAGCCGCGAGAGCTTGGCTGAACCCGCGTGCGTCAGGGTTGAGAAGCGTGGGCGCTCGACCATCTCGGCGCGCGGCATCATCTGTTTGACGATTGGCTGCAGCGTCGCCGAGCCGAGCACCATGGTCTCCTCCCGGCCGCGCGCATTAAGCAGGCGATCGGTGAAGATATGCCCGCGTTCGGGATCGGCACCAATCTGAGCCTCATCGATCCCAACGAACGCATGTCCGCCACCCAGGCGATCCATCGCCTCCATGGTGCAGCAGAAGTAGCGTGCGTCTTTCGGCTCGATCCGCTCTTCCCCGGTGATCAGGGCCACCGCATTGTCGCCCTTGATCGCGCGAACCCGGTCATAGACCTCGCGCGCCAGCAGCCGCAGGGGAAAGCCCATCATTCCGCTCGAATGCGCGGTCATCCGTTCGATCGCGAGGTGGGTCTTGCCGGTGTTGGTCGGGCCGAGAACGGCCTTCAACCGGCTATCGCCAGCAGCAACAGAAGGGGAGACATGCGAAACAGGGGGCACGCGTTTGCTTGTGTCATTCTCATCCTGACTCGGCAATGCCTGTGCCCGATCTCGCTCAAACAACGGTGTGTAAAACGCCTCGTCGAATTGCTGACTCGGTTGGTCGCAGGTTAAGCTGACATTTACCTTCATTAGGCAGACAAAACCCCCGATTTTCATTTTCAGCGTGGCCAGACATGGTCATGCGCGACTGGGAAGAGCTGTTGGATAACGCCCGCAACCGCGCCGTTGATGAGTTTTCGCTCGCCCAAGAGGTGTTGCCGCTCGACTCTGATCCAAACGAAGTTGCTGACGACAGATCACCCGACGCTTCCGACGAAGCCGAGGTCATAGCGCTCATCGCTTCTGAGCCGGAGCCTGAAAAGACAGTCTTGCCGCGGGTTCGCAATTGGCGCGAAAGCTATGACGATTGGCGCCTGGGGATCGAACATCGCCTCGCTGACTACGATCTAGCCCCGGACCTGGCAGCGAATATCGGCAGCCGGAAGTGGTTTCGTGGGCTGGGCACAATGATCGGGCTTGGCGCACTGGCTATTGCGGCCTGGCCGGACTTCGCTCCGCTTGAGGCGCGCCCTTCGATCGACTTCGACCAAACCGTGCGCGATGAGTTTCGCAGCCAGATGATTACGCCGCTGGCGCTTGGCGCCGACAGTGGCCGGCGTTCGAGTGCAACCGATCAGGTTATTCCCTTGGAGCGCGCGCCTGAGCGTCCGCAAATTGATCTGGTGGCAACTTTGGCATCCGGCGACAGCTTTCGCAGCACCTTGCGGCGCGCGGGTCTGTCCTCAAGCGATATTGGTCAAGTTGCCAGCCTGGTTTCAGGCGCGATGCCGCTTTCTGAGATCCTCCCCGGGACGCAACTCGACATCACTTTGGGGCGCCGCGCTGAGCCTGGTGTGCCCCGTCCACTGACCGAACTGACCTTCAGGGCTAGGTTCGATCTTGAATTGGAGGTCCAGCGCACTGCCGACGGACTTGGGCTGAGCCGCAACGCCATCCGCGTTGATGAGACCCCGTTGCGGCTGCGTGGCCGCGTTGGTGACAGCCTCTATCGATCCATGCGCGCAGCGGGTGCTCCGGCCAGCGCTGTGCAGGCCTATCTGCGTGCGCTCGACAACCAGATCAGCGTGGATCGCGAGGTTCGCGCCAGCGATGAGTTCGACATGATCATCTCCTATCGCCGTGCGGCAACCGGAGAACGTCAGGCCGGACAATTGATGTTCGCCGGGTTGAATCGCGGCGGATCAAGTAAAGCCCAATTGATGCGTTGGGGTTCTGACGGTCAGTTCTATGAGGCATCGGGTGTCGGCGAGCAACGCCGCGGACTGGTCGCCCCGGTTCCTGGTCCAATATCGTCGCGCTATGGAATGCGGCGCCACCCCATCCTCGGCTATCGGCGTATGCATGCGGGGATGGATTTTCGCGCAGCCCACGGCACACCGATCGTCGCGGTGACTGATGGCCGCGTGACCTCGGCTGGTCGCGCGGGCGGCTGCGGGATCGCCGTGCGTCTGGCGCATGGCAATGGGATGGACACGCGCTATTGCCATATGAGCCGGATGGCGGTCAGCCGCGGTCAAGCGGTCAAGCGAGGCCAGGTCATCGGCTATGTCGGTTCAACCGGCCTCTCGACTGGTCCGCACTTGCATTACGAAGTCTATCGCAATGGCAAGGCGATCAATCCGGCCAGCGTGAAGTTTGTCACGCGCGCGCAGCTTAGCGGGCGTGACTTGGAACAATTCCGCGAGACCCTGCGCAAAATTCTGACGGTGGAGCCCGGGGCGGCGCTGCAAGATCTCAAGCCATTAGGCAGTGAGGAAGAGCAGCCCCGGCGCGAGATCGAGAAGGTCCAAGAAACTCAGGAAGTTGGTTGACGCGATTGCTTGCCGCGCGGATTTGCGGCAACACACGCAGCCATGAATGGCAGCTATCCCAACACTCGCTTGCGCCGGACCCGAGCCACGGGCTGGAGCCGCTCGCTTCATCGCGAAAACCTGCTGACCCCGGCGGATCTGATCTGGCCGCTGTTTGTAACCTCGGGCAGCGGGGTCGAAGAGCCGATTTCCACTCTGCCGGGCGTGTCGCGCTGGTCGGTCGACGGGATCGTGGCGCGCGCCAAGGAGGCGGTCGAGCTGGGAATCCCGGTGGTGGCCCTGTTCCCGAACACGCCGCCCGACAAGCGCAGCGATGGCGGGGAAGAGGCGCACAATCCTGACAATCTGATGTGCCAGGCGATCCGCGCGATCAAAGACGCCTGCGGGGATGATATTGGCGTGCTGACCGATGTCGCGCTTGATCCCTACACCAGCCATGGTCAGGACGGCCTGCTGGATGAAACCGGTTATGTCGTGAATGATGAGACGGTGGCGGTTCTGGTCGATCAAGCGACCAACCAGGCAGCAGCGGGGGCGGACATCATCGCTCCGTCGGATATGATGGACGGGCGGGTGCATGCGATCCGCATGGCGCTTGAGATGAACGGCCATCCCAATGTCCAGATCATGAGCTATGCGGCCAAATATGCCAGCGCTTTCTACGGCCCGTTCCGCGATGCGGTTGGCTCCGGCGGACTGCTCAAGGGCGACAAGAAGGGTTACCAGATGGACCCGGCCAACAGCGACGAAGCTCTGCGCGAAGTCGGGTTGGACATTGCCGAAGGCGCCGATAGCGTGATGGTCAAGCCGGGCTTGGCCTATCTCGACATTGCCCGCCGGGTGAAGGATGAGTTTGGCGTGCCGGTCTTCGCATACCAAGTCAGCGGCGAATACGCGATGATTGAAGCGGCTGCCGCAGCGGGCGCGGGCGACAGAGACGCACTTGTGCTTGAAACCCTGCTCGCGTTCAAACGGGCGGGCTGCAGCGGGGTGCTGACCTATCACGCTCAGCATGCCGCGCGTTTGATGCATGGCTGATCATGGCTGAGTTTCGCCACGAGACCGACCGCTTGATCCTGCGCGACTGGCGTGAGGAGGATTGGGCCGAGTTTTGGCAGGGCACCAACACCGAGGCGGTGATGCGCCATCTCGGCGGCGTGCTCGACGAAGCGGGTATGGCCGATGGGCGCGAACGGATCGAGGGCTATACCAGAGAGCATGGCCACACCTTCTGGGTGGTTGAGCGCAAAGCGGATAACGCCGTGCTTGGCTTTTGCGGGCTCAAGCGCAGCAATGAGGATGGCGGCCCGCAGGGGTTGATGGAGGCCGGCTGGCGATTGCGCGAAGGTGCTTGGGGGCAAGGTTATGCCAAGGAGGCAGCGATTGCCTCGATCGATGTGGCATTTACCAGGTTTGAGGTCGACCAGGTGATCGCGCTGACGGTGATCGAGAACGAGCCAAGCTGGGGTCTGATGGAGCGCCTGGGCATGGAACGGCGCGAAGACCTCGACTTTTGCAGCACGGTATGGGGTGTCGAAGAACTCTCGGTGATCGCCTATTCGGTCGATGCGAGCACTTGGGCCGCGCGCGATGGGTGAATTGGTGCTGTCAACCGAACGGCTGGAACTCCGCGTGATCGATCTGGCCGACGCCGATTTGCATATGCAGCATCTCAACACGCCGAGCGTTAAAGCCTTGCTTGGGGGGCCACGATCGCAGGAGGCGCTGGTTGAGAAGATGGAAAAGTCGCGCGATTTGTTTGCGCAAGAGAGGTTCGGCTTCACCCATGTGTGGGAGCGTGAGAGTGGTGAGCTGGTCGGGCATTGCGGCATGAAGCGGGTCGATAACCCGCTCGCCCCCAATCAGGGCGATCACGAAGTCGGATGGCTAATCCGGGAGGATCGCTGGCGGTTGGGCTATGCCAGCGAGGCGATGCGCGCGGTGATCGACTGGGCTTTTGAGGCCCATGGCGCGCCGCATGTCGTCGCGCTGACCAGCCTCACCAATGTTCCCAGCTGGAAACTGATGGAAAAGCTCGGCATGGAGCGTCGACCAGAGCTAGACTTCGCCGATCCGGACTATCCAGAGGCAGACAATCCGACCATTCAATACCGCCTGATGCGCGAGCAGTGGAGTGCCAGACAATGACCAATCGCCCCGGTGTGAACATCATCCCGATCCATGGGAAGACGCCCAAGATCCATGACAGCGCCTTTATCGCGCCCGGCTGTACGATCATCGGCGATGTCGAGATCGGGGCGGGCAGTTCGATCTGGTACAATTGCGTAGTCCGGGCCGATGTCTTCTCGATCCGGATCGGGGAGCGCACCAATATCCAGGATGGCAGCGTGCTGCATTGCGATCCGCCGCGCCCGGGCGATCCCGACGGCTGCCCACTGGTGATCGGGGACGACGTGCTGATCGGTCACATGGCGATGGTCCATGGCTGCACGATCCACGACCGCGGTTTTGTCGGCCTCGGCGCGATCGCGATGAACAAATCGGTGATTGGCTCCGACGCAATGCTCGCGGCGGGTGCGATGCTGACCGAAGGCAAGGTGATGGAGCCTGGTATGCTTTGGGCGGGCCGCCCAGCCAAGCCGATGAAGCAACTCTCCGAACCCGCCATCGCTGGAATGCGGATGGGCGTGGCGCATTATGCCGAGAATGCGAAAGCGCATATGGCTGCGGTCGATGAGGCGCTGAAATAGGGCTCGTAGCCGGAAGGGCCTAGCCCCAAGCTGCGGGATCGAGCCCGAGCAATTCTGAGAGCTGAGCGTAAAGCGCGGGCTCCTCGCGGCGCAGGGCCTGTGGCCTTTCGAAGAATACCACGATCGCCTCGGCGAAAAATTCCTCATGGTTGGTAGCGCCATAAGGATCGATCAGGGTTGGTA
This sequence comes from Erythrobacter sp., assembly GCA_965229665.1. Taxonomy (GTDB): domain Bacteria; phylum Pseudomonadota; class Alphaproteobacteria; order Sphingomonadales; family Sphingomonadaceae; genus Erythrobacter. The sequence goes on from OZ245896.1 coordinate 1,215,480, forward strand.
GCCCCATCTCAACTCGTGCGGCGTGCTCGTTGAAGGCATCCAGCATCGCCTTTTCCCAATCGCGATAGGCCTGGCCTTTGCGCAGCATCGGGATGGCGTTGGTGTGGCCGGTCAGATTGTCCAATTGGTGGGCGAATTCGTGGATCACGACATTGTGGCCGTCGCGAGGGTCGAGGCCACCGTGCAGTGCATCCTCCCACGACAGCACGACCGGACCATGGCTCCAGCTCTCGCCCAGCAATGTGCGCCGGTTCTCGTGGACGACGTAGCCGTCATTTTGGGGGAGATTGGTTCGAAAGGCGGAAGGATAGACCAGGATCGTCCGCAAAGTTTCGTACCATGCCGGACTGTTGACCACCAACAGACAGGCTTGCGCCGCGATTGAGAGGCGCATGGCTTCAGTCACTTCCAGTCCTTGATTGCCATGAAAGGTGACCTGGTCGAGGAACAGATTGATCTTCCCCTCGAGCTTGGGCCGGAGCCCTGGCGGCAATCTCCGCAGAATCGGCACCAATTGCGCGATCACCGCGCGCTGCTGCGGGGTCAGCGGCGTAGCCAGAATCCGGTTGCGACGGCGTTGCCGCAGGAAATGGCGCAGCCAGACCAAGCCACCGAGAAACGCAGCCGCAGCAAGGACGGTGAGAAAAGCCATGATTTAGAGGTAGGGTGGATCGCGGCGGATGGAATAGGCGCCTGCGAACCTCGCTAATAGCTTTTCGGCAGCCCCAGCACCCGCTCAGCAATGTAATTGAGCACCATCTCGCGGCTGACCGGTGCAATCCGCGCCAGCATGGCTTCGCGCATGTAGCGTTCGACATGATATTCACGGGCATAACCCATTCCGCCATGGGTCAGCACCGCAGTCTCGCAGGCGTTGAACCCGGCTTCCGCGCCCAGATATTTGGCGGCATTGGCCTCGGCGCCGCATTCCTGACCCTGATCGAACAATGCTGCGGCCTTGTAGGCGAGCAATTCGGCCGCGCTCAGCTCGGCCCAGGCTTTGGCGAGAGGGTGCGCGATACCCTGGTTTTGGCCGATCGGGCGATCGAACACGACCCGCTCCTTGGCGTAACTCGAAGCCTTCTCCAGCGCGGCAAATCCCAGACCGATGCTCTCGGCTGCGAACAGCACCCGTTCGGGGTTGAGGCCTTCGATCAGATATTTGAAGCCCTGACCCTCTTCACCGATCAAATGCTCTTTCGGCACTTCCAATCCGTCGATGAACAGCGTGTTGCTCTCGACCGCTTTGCGGCCCATCTTCGGGATCGGATTGGCTTCGATCTTGTCGCGGTCAAAGTCGGTGTAGAACAGCGACAGGCCGAGATAGGGCTTGGCGCATTGCTCCTTGGGTGTCGTCCGCGCGATGATCAGGACCTTGTCGGCGCGCTGCGCTCCGGTGGTCCAGATCTTGCGGCCGTTAATGACATAGCCCGAATTGCTCCGCTCAGCCTTGGTTTCGAGTGAGGAGGTGTCGAGCCCGGAATTCGGCTCGGTCACGGCAAAGCACATCTTCTCCTCGCCGGAGATGATCCGCGGAAGGTTCTCCTGCTTCTGTTCGTGGCTGCCGAATTTTTCGAGCGGCTTGGGCCCGAAGATGTTGAGGTGGATCGCTGATGCCCCGGAAAAGCCCGCGCCCGAGCGAGTCACGGTCTGCATCATCAGCGAGGCTTCGATCAGACCCATGCCGGCGCCACCGTATTCTTCCGGAAAGGCGATGCCGAGCCAACCGCCCTCGGCCATGGCGTCGCAGAAGGCCTCGGGCCAATCGCCGGTCTCATCGGTCTTGGCCCAATATTCATCGTCAAACCGCGCAATGGTCCGGGCGACGCCGTCCTGGATCGCCAGCTGATCCTCGCTCAATGGGCCGATCGTGTGCAATCCATCTCTCCTTAGGCAGCGCCAGTCATTTGCTGGGATTAAGCCGTAGCGTTCAGGCCTGCGCTGGCTGCCGCATATAGCGCAGCATATAGGGCACATAGTCGATCTTGCCGATCGCCAGCCCTTCCTTGCGGAGAATCGCATAGGCGGTGGTGACGTGGAAGTAGAACTGCGCGATCGACCAGTCGCGGACATATTCGGCCGCGCTGAGATCGAAAGTCATGCCATTGGGCAGGACCAGCTCCACCGCAGCGTCGTCGGCGACGAAATCCTGCTCTTCCCAGGCGGCGATAGCTTCGCGAGTGGCGGCGATCCGTGCGCGAGACTCGGCGAGGGTCGCCGGGTCATCGTCGGACGAGGTAAAATCGAGGCCAGCAAGCCGGACCATCGCTTCGCCAGGCATATTGCAGACGAACCGGATCTGGGTTGCCAAAGGATGCATATCCTCGGCCAGGCTGGCTTGGAGCAGCGCTTCGCCTTTCTCATGCGCTTCGGCTTTTGCGAGCAGGCCATCGACGGTGGCGAGCATCTGGTTCCAGACTGGCAGGGTTTGGTGCTTGATCGACATAGAGAATCTCCCGTTTCAAAATGAAACTTAGTTGGTGATCCGGAGATAACAAGGGGAATTGCCTTTTCGGCGCTTCGGCTCCTACGCTACCTCTCGCTCGTCATAGGTCGACCGCGCCGCATCAATATTGCCCAGGTTTTCCAGCGCCCAAAGCCCAAGGGCAGTGACTGGTTCTCGAAACGATTCTCCCATCGCCGTCAGACTGTACTCAACCTTTGGCGGGATCGTCGGGAACTGCTCACGATGGACCAGGCCGTCACGGACCAGTTCGCGCAGTGTCAGACTAAGCATGCGCTGGGAGATGCCGAGGTTTCGCTTGAGCTCATTGAACCGCAAGGTTCCGTATTGCGCGAGTGAAATAATCACCAGAACGCTCCAGCGATCTCCGACCCGAGTCAGCACTTCGTTGATCCGCTGACAATCGGGGCATTGCGCGGAATTCGGCGTGAAGCCGGAAAGTGGCGCTGTTGAGCAATCCGTCATTGTGGTTCCCTCTGTGTAACCAAGTCTCAGCCCTGTGCCTTCTTGTCAGGTCAATCGGTATCGAATAGGTAGTCAGTCACATTTGTATACCACTACCTCAACGAGAGGACAACAGGGGCACCCTATGACTGACAAAACGCTGCTCGAACTGCTCAACTGGCGCTATGCGACCAAAAAGATGGATCCCAATCAACCGGTCCCGCAGGAAAAGGTCGACGCGATCATCGAAGCGATCCGTTTGGCGCCGACATCGAGCGGCACCCAGCCATTCGAGCTTATTGTGGTCACCAATCCCGACGTGCTCGCACAGATTCGTGCGGCCGCAATGGATCAGTCCCCGATCACCGATGGTTCGCACCTTCTGGTGTTCGCCGCGTGGGACAATTACACCGAAGAGCGGATTGATGGCGTCACCCAAGCCAATATCGACGCCCGAGGCGAGATACCTTTGATCCATCAATATTATGGCAATCTCAAAGCCAACTATCTGCCGCGCGATGCCGAGGTGAACTACGCCCATGCCGCGCGCCAAGCTTACATCGCCCTGGGGATAGCCCTGGTCGCTGCGGCCGAGCTCGAGGTCGACAGCACACCGATGGAAGGGTTCGATCCGGCAAGCGTCGATGCGATTCTGGGCCTTCCCGACAAGGGGCTCCGTTCGGTTGTGCTCCTGCCCTTGGGTCATCGCGATCCGACCGGCGATTGGCTGCTGCCGATGGCCAAGGTTCGCAAGACGCGCGAGGCCCTGGTGACGCAGGTCGACTGATCGACGCTCGCCAGACCATTTGAGACAGGGGAGAGGGAAATGCTGACTGAGAGCGGAGCGCCAGAGAACGTGGATGCGTGGATCGGGATCGCGATTGTTGCGGCTTCGGTCATGACGGCCTGGCTGATGAACACGCGGGCTCCGCGGGCTCGGGTCTTTGGCAGTGTTCTTGCCGCCTTGGGCTGCTTCGCCGTGGTTGCATGGTTCATCGGCGTGCTTGGGACAGGCGTTCTAGAGAACCCAAAGCCCAACCAGACGCCCATGGATTCGGCCAAACCGGCGTTGATGTGGGCCCAGGCCGGTCTAGCGCTTGTGGCGGGGCTCCTTCTGTCTTGGGCCGCACTCAAGCAGCTCAAAGATACCGTCGCGCACGAGCTGCCGCTGGAAAACGAGGCGGAACGCTATGGCTTTGCTTCACGCATGCTGCACTGGACCACAGCCATCCTGTTCATCTCTCTATTCCCTCTTGGCATGTTTGCTTCGATGATCCCCGAAGAGGCGTGGTTCCGAAACTACTATTACGTGATCCACAAATCGATCGGGGTGATGGTTTTCATATTGCTGCTCGTGCGATTGCTGTGGAACCACCAATCCAAGCGGCCAGAGCTGGATCCATCATTGAAGCCGGCTGAAAGGCGCTGGGCGCATCGAGTGCACATCATCCTCTATGGGATGCTGCTCGCCATGCCGATCACAGGCTATATGATGACCAGTTATCACGGCTTCCCGACCTATTTCTTTGGTCTGGAACTCGCCCCCCTGGTGGATAAGAGCGACGCCTACATAATCTGGGGCACGTTCCACAAATACCTGCTGCCCTATGTCCTCTACATAGTCCTTGGCGCCCATATTCTGGGGGCAATGAAGCACCATTTCATTGATCGGCATTCAGCGGCGCTGAAACGGATGGTGGGCTAACCCACTGGCGAGCCTAACGTTTCAATCCCGCACCAGCGCCCGAAGTGCGTCAATCCGATCCGCTTCATGCACCGGCTTGTCCCAGCGGATCCGATGAATTCGCGGAAAGCGCATCGCCAAGCCCGATTTGTGACGCTTGGAGCTGTGCACGCTGTCGAACGCCACTTCAAACACTAGGCTCCGCTCCACTTCGCGCACCGGGCCGAAGCGGTTGAGCGTGGTTTGCCGCACAAGCTTGTCGAGCTTTTTCAGCTCGGCATCGGTGAAACCCGAATAGGCCTTGCCGACCGGTAACAGCTCTGCGCCCTGATCCGGATCGCCATCCCAACACCCAAAGGTGTAATCCGAATAGAAGCTGGAGCGTTTTCCGCTGCCCCGCTGCGCATACATCAACACGCAGTCGATCAGCAGCGGATCGCGCTTCCATTTGTACCACAGCCCGGTCTTGCGCCCCGCGATATAGGGGCTGTCCTTGCGCTTGAGCATCAGCCCTTCGATCGCGTCATCGCGCGCGCCCTCGCGAATTTCGGCCAGATGAGCGAAGTCGCGCGCTTGGACCAATTGCGAGAGGTCGAAATGGCTCGCGGGCAAACGCGGCATCAGGTCTTCGAGCACCCCGCGCCGATCTGACCAAGGACTTTCGCGGTGATCCGCCCCTTCGAGCAGCAAAATGTCGTAGAGCCTCACAAAGGCTGGGGCTTCGGCCAACATCTTTTTGCTGACCGTCTTGCGGCCGAGCCTTTGCTGGAGCGCGTTGAAACTCGCCGCACCGCCTTGCTCACCGCCCTGGCTCGATCCTCGCACCAGCAACTCACCGTCGAGCACGGCATCCATCGGTAGGACATCGAGCAGCTCGGGAAAGGTCGCGGAGATATCATCGCCCGAGCGCGAATAGAGCCGCGTCTCGCCGGCAACGCGGACCAATTGCACGCGAATGCCGTCCCATTTCCACTCGACAGCATAGTCTGTGAGGTCGACTTCACTGTCTTCGAGCGGGTGGGCCAGCATGAACGGCCGAAACAACGGTCGGTTAGAAACGTCGGGTGGGTCCGCGCCGTTGGCGGCCCAGTCGAACAAATCGGCATAGGGAGGCTCAAGCGCGTGCCAGTATTCCTCAACATCCTCGACCGAGACATCGAAGGCCTGCGCAAAGGCGGTTTTGGCGAGCCGCGCGGAAACTCCGATGCGCATCCCACCAGTTGCAAGCTTGATCAGCGCGAAGCGGCCATTGGCATCGAGCCGATCGAGCAATTGGGGCAGTTCCTTGGGAGCGGTGCTGCGATTGAGCGAGGCGAGCAGTGCGACCGTCTCAGACAGGCTCGGCGGCTCGTCGGTCCGACCCTCAGGCTCCGGCCACAGCAAGCTAACCGTCTCCGCCGTATCGCCGACAAAGTCGCGGCTCAGCGTCCACAGCACCGGATCGACCCGGTCCTTCATCAGATTGCGCACGGTCGAGCTCTTCACCGCCGGGAAATCCAACCCTCCGGTCAACCCCGCAAGCGCCCAACCACGATCAGGATCGGGTGTTGTTCGGAGATAGTCCGCAATCAGCGCCAGCTTGCGATTGCGGCTGGTGGTATAAACTAAAGTGTCGAGCAGGGTCGCGAAGGCTCTCATATTCCGCTTGCCCCCGCTTCATCGCGCAGACATATCGACGCTGTACGGAACTGATCCGACCGCGACCCATCGCGTCTTTTCTGGAAGGAACGAGATTGATGAAGTTTGCCCCTCTTGCCGCTGGCCTGCTGCTGGCGACTGCGCCGAGCGCCGCTCTGGCCGACGACCACGCTGCCGAAGCGAGCGTAAAGGCGGAGGCCGTTGCCACACCGACGATCGACATGCCAATTGAGAAGCTGGTTGCCGATGAGCGCTCGAAAGCCGTGCTTGAAAAGCACCTGCCTGGAATCAGCACTCATCCTTCTTACGGCCAGTTCAAGAGCATGACTCTCGTCCAGGTTCAGCCGTGGTCGATGGGATTGATAACCGACGAAAGCATTGCTGCGATCAAGGCGGACCTCGCCGAAATCAAATAAGCTCCGGATATGGCGGGCGAGGGTGCTAATCATCCTCGTCCTCGCGTCCGACCAGCGCCAGCGCGCGGCCGCGGCGTTGGTTGAGCTCACACCAGCGTAGCAGCGCCTCCTCGCGTCCATGGGTGATCCAGGTTTCCGCCGGGTTCACCTCATGAATGGTCTGGGTCAACTCATTCCAATCGGCATGGTCTGAGATCACCAGCGGCAGCTCGACCCCGCGTTGTCGCGCCCGCCCACGCACTCGCATCCATCCGCTCGCCATAGCGGTGATCGGCTCGGGCAAGCGGCGCGACCAGCGATCATTCAGCGCCGACGGCGGAGCGACAATGATGTGCCCCCGCATGTCGTCCTTTGAATGGTCTGCGACCAGGCGCAGCTCACCCAGGTCCACCCCAAATTCCTGATACAGCCGGCACATCTTCTCCATCGCCCCGTGAAGATAGATCGGCTGGTTGTGTCCCGCCGCGCGCAATTCGGCGATAACCCGTTGGGCTTTGCCGAGGGCATAGGCGCCGACCAGCACGCTCTTGTCCGGATTGGCAGCCAAGGCGCGCAGCAGTTTGCCGATCTCCTCCTCGATTGGCGGGTGGGTGAAGACCGGCAGTCCAAACGTCGCTTCGGTGATGAAGATGTCGCACGGCGTGACCTCAAAGGGCGCGCAGGTCGGATCAGCACGGCGTTTGTAATCGCCGGTGATGATCACCTTCTCGCCCGCATGCTCCAACAGGATCTGTGCCGAGCCAAGCACATGGCCGGCCGGCAGATAGCTCGCTTTGACGCCGCCCGGTAGTTGGATCGTTTCGCCATATTGGACCGGGGTGGCCCCCTCACGTGTGTTGTAGCGCAGCTCCATGATCGCCAGCGTTTCCGGCGTAGCGATTGTTTCGCCATGCCCGCCCCGCGCGTGATCGGCATGACCATGAGTGACCAATGCGCGATCAACCGCTCGCCCGGGATCAACCCAGACATCCGCGGGGACGATATGCACGCCCCAAGGTTCGGGCCGGATCCAGGAAAAAGGCGCGTTCATGCTGTCATCAAACCCATGCGCACGCCTCAGTTCCCATCATTCTGCAGCGTCGTCCGCCTCTTCGCCTTTGCGGTATTTGTCGAACCACGCGATCACCGACGCGGTTCGCGCCGCCTGCTGACTGGGTGACTGGCTGAGATTGTTGTGGCTCGAATCCGGTGTCACCACCAGGGCTGTGTCGACCCCGATCAGCTTGAGCGCGCTGTAATATTGCTCGGCCTCGCTGCGCGGAGTGCGATAATCATCCGCGCCGACCAGGACCAGGGTCGGAGTTGTGACATTGTCCATCAGGCTGAGCGGTCCACGCTCCCAATAATGCTCGGGTCGCTCCCATGGCAGGCCGCCCATCCAATAGCGCGGGATCAGAGTGGGGAGATCGGACATCAGCCCCTGGCTGACCCAGTTGATCACCGGCTTGTGCGTCGCCGCCGCTTTGAAGCGATCGGTCTTGCCGACCACCCAGGCGGTCAGGATCCCACCGCCCGAACCACCGGTGACATAGAGGTTGTCGGGATCGGCATAGCCCGCTGCGATGGCGGCATCGACCGCGGCCATCAATTCGTCATGATTGCTGATCGGGTAATTGTCCTCGATCCGGTCTGCAAACTCCTCGCCATAGCCGGTCGAGCCACCCGGATTGGTGAACAGCACGGCGTAACCGGCAGCGCCATAAAGTTGATAATCGACCGAAAATTCAGGACCGTAGGAGGCATAGGGACCGCCATGCATTTCGAGGATCATCGGGACCTTTGTTCCCGGCTCATAGTCCGGCGGCAGGGTGATCCATGAGGGGATTGTGGCGCCATCGGGTGCGGTGACATCGAGCGCGATTGTCTGGCCCAGCTTTATCCCGCTGAACTTGGTGTCGTTGAGCGCGGTCAGCCGTTCGGTGCCATTCCGGGTGGTGACCGCCACATCGGGCGGGCGCACGCTGCTGGCATCGGTGAAGGCAATCTGGCCGTTTTGGCTGACCGACCATTGCCCGCCGACATAGGGCAGAGCGTAGTAGGTGCTGCCGATCCTCGGGGCGAGTTCGCTCACGCGGCCACTGGTCGAAACCTCGGCCACTCGGTGCTCGCCATCATTCTCATAGCTGATGAACAGACCGGCTTCGGTCCACTCCATCCCGTCAATGCTGGAGGGCAGATCGCCGAGCAGCTTCTGCTTCCCCGAACCATCGGCATTCATCATGTAAAGCTCGGCATGGTCGAAAGCATTGCCGAGATCGTCGAACCCAATATAGGCGATCTTGCTGCCGTCGGGGGAGTATTGCGGTCCGGCATCGGGGCCATAGCGATCGGTTAGCGCTGTGATCGCGCCGCTGGCCAAATCGAGCGAATAAATCTCCGAGTCGAACAGCTCGAGCTCCCAATCCTCATTGCGATTGCCGCTGAACAGCAAGCTCTTGCCATCGGGTGCCCATTCGACCGTGCCGCCGTTGGAATATTCGCCGCTGGTCAGCTGACGCGGTGCGCCGCCGGTGGCATCGACCTGAAACAATTGCATCGTGCCGGCTTTGACATAGCTCCCGCCGTCGCGGCGAAAGATCACTCGGTCGATCACTTGCAGCGGCTTGCCCCATTCGGCGCCCTCGGGCTTGGGCGGAGACGAGCCGAGTGTCAGGGGCTTGCCTGGAACGCGCGCGGTGTAGGCGAGAGATTGGCCATCGGGTGCCCAGCTGATCGCACCCGGGGTTTCGGGCAGCGCGGTGATGTTCGCGCTGACCCCGCTGTCCATCCAGCGAATGTGCAGTTCGGCCCCACCGCCGCTCTGGGTCGAGATATAGGCCAGCCGGTCGCCATTGGGGGACCACCGCGGAGAAACATGCACCCCCGCGCCAGTCACCAAGGGCGTCTCCTCGCCACTCGCCACATCGATCAGCCAGATTGAGCTGACCGCGGAATCGGTCATGATGTCATTGGTGCGGCGAACATAGGCGATCTGACTACCGTCCGGGCTGATTTGCGGGTCAGCTGCAACCGACAGGCCGAACAGATCGGCCCCCGTGAAATGATTGTCGGGCGCGGCGCCCTCATCAGCGTGATCGTCAGCGGCAAGCGGGTTGGCAAGTGCCAGCGCTGCGGTCGCAAGAAGCAGTTTTTTCATGATGAGCCTCAGTAGGGAATACTGAGACCCATCAATCACATCCGGCCGGACAATACCAGTCCTAGCTGGACCAGATCTTAGCTGTCGCTGTCAGACGCTTCCGGCTTGGCGTCATCAGCCTTCGGGTCAACCTTGGGAGGAGCCTTCTTGGGGCTGGCCTTCTTCGCGGCGGGCTTGCGCTTGGGTTTGCTCTTTGGCGGAGCCGGGGTGAGCTCAAAGCTGGGCTTGCCATCCTTGATGCTGACATGGACCTCACCACCATCGGCGAGCTTGCCGAACAGCAGTTCTTCGGCGAGCGGTTGCTTGATCCGATCCTGCAGCAGGCGGCCCATCGGACGCGCACCATAGAGCTTGTCATAGCCCTTGTCGGCGAGCCATTCGCGAGCATCGCTGTCAAACTGGATGTGAACATTCTGCTCGGCCAGTTGCAGCTCAAGCTCGAGGATGAACTTGTCGACCACCCGCGCCACCGTGCTCTTGCCGAGATAGGCAAAGGGTACGATCGCATCCAACCGGTTGCGGAATTCCGGCGTGAACATCTTCTTGACCGCTTCGGATCCGGCATCCTCTTTCGAGACATCGCCAAACCCGATGCCCTGACGCGCCATGTCGGCAGCGCCGGCATTGGTGGTCATGATCAGCACGACATTGCGGAAATCGACCGTCTTGCCATGGTGGTCGGTCAAGCGACCATTATCCATCACCTGCAGCAGGATGTTGAAAAGGTCGGGGTGCGCCTTCTCGATCTCGTCGAGCAGCAGAACACAATGCGGGTTCTGGTCGACCGCATCGGTCAGCAGACCGCCCTGATCATAACCGACATAGCCCGGAGGCGCGCCGATCAGGCGCGAAACGCTGTGGCGCTCCATATATTCGGACATGTCGAAGCGCTTGAGCTCGATCCCCATGATCGAAGCCAGCTGACGCGCGACTTCGGTCTTTCCGACCCCGGTCGGACCGCTGAACAGGAACGAGCCGATCGGCTTGTCCGGATCGCGCAGGCCAGCGCGGCTGAGCTTCATCGCGGTCGACAGGCGGGTAATCGCCTCGTCCTGACCAAACACGACATGCTTGAGATCGCGTTCGAGATTCTCGAGCGCTTTCTTGTCGTCCTTGCTGACCGATTTGGGCGGGATCCGCGCCATGGTGGCAATCACGGCCTCAATCTCGCGCGCGGTGATCTTCTTCTTGCGGCGGCTGGGCGGGACCAGCATCTGCATCGCGCCGACTTCATCGATCACGTCGATCGCCTTGTCGGGCAATTTGCGGTCATTGATGTAGCGCGCCGACAGCTCGACCGCGGTTTTGAGCGCGTCGGGTGTGTATTTGACACTGTGGTGCTCTTCGAACGCGCTGCGCAGACCTTTGAGGATCTTGATCGTGTCTTCGATCGTCGGCTCGTTCACATCAATCTTCTGGAACCGGCGCAGCAGAGCGCGGTCCTTCTCGAAATGGTTGCGGAATTCCTTGTAGGTGGTTGAGCCGATGCAGCGGATCGTCCCGCCTGATAGCGCCGGCTTGAGCAGGTTCGAGGCATCCATCGCCCCGCCGCTGGTGGCGCCCGCGCCGATCACGGTGTGAATCTCATCGATGAACAGGATTGCGTGCGGCATGCCTTCAAGCTCGGACACGACCTGCTTGAGTCGCTCTTCGAAATCGCCGCGATAACGTGTGCCAGCCAGCAGCGCGCCCATATCGAGCGAGTAAATCACCGCCTCATTGAGCACTTCAGGCACATCGCCTTCGGTGATTTTGCGGGCGAGACCTTCGGCGATCGCGGTCTTACCAACGCCGGGATCGCCAACATAGAGCGGATTGTTCTTGCTGCGGCGACACAGGATCTGGATCGTACGGTCGACTTCGGGACCGCGACCGATCAGCGGATCGACCTTGCCCGCTTCCGCCTTGGCGTTGAGGTTGACAGTGAACTGGTCGAGCGCGGTTTCTTTCTTGTTGCCGCCTTCCTTGGTCTGCTCAGCGGCTTCGCCTTGCGCCTCCTCTGCCCCTTGAGGGCTCTTGGATTCGAGTTGACGTCCGCCCTTGCCAATTCCGTGACTGATATAGCTGACCGCATCGAGTCGGCTCATATCCTGCTGCTGAAGGAAATAGACCGCGTAGGAATCGCGTTCGGAAAACAGCGCGACCAGCACATTGGCGCCGGTGACCGTGTCCTTGCCCGATGACTGGACATGCAGGATCGCGCGCTGGATCACCCGCTGGAACCCCGCGGTCGGCTGCGGATCAGCATTGTCCTCGGTCTTGAGCGACTGATATTCCTGATCGAGGTATTGCTTCACCACTTCGCCCAGCTCAGCCAGGTCCACCCCGCAGGCAGCCATCACCTGAGCGGCGTCTTCGTCATCAATCAGCGCGAGCAGAAGGTGCTCAAGCGTGGCGTATTCGTGACGGCGTTCGGAGGCATTACCGAGCGCGTTGTGGAGGGTTCTTTCGAGGTTTTGAGCAAAGCTTGGCATGAAGAGGGCCTTTGGCTTGGACGGCTAGAGGGGAGGGTATCGGAGAGCTTGCGAGGGTTCGCTAAACTTTAGGGTAAAGACGTGTTTTCCATCATATGGGTGATGCGCGCGAAATTGCGACTCTGCAGCGTATTGTTCGGTCTGAGTCACGAACTCGGCCTCTTGAACAAGGCGTCCGCCGCTTCGCGATGCGCCGCCGCTTTGGAGCGATGCGCGGTGACACGGGCAATCTCGGCCTCTAGCAGGGCAATCCGATCATCGAGCTCATCTTGCGAGTAAGGTGCAAGATCCTCACTAGCGAGCTTGCTAGCCGCATCGCCTTTGGGGCGCGGGAGATCTTCGGCATCCACGGGGGAAATCTCCCGGTTTGCCACGAAACTGTCAATGGCTTTGGGTGTGCTGCTCCAACATTACTGTTCATCAGTGCCGAGTGAGCCACTTTTGCTCCTCGTTCGACCGAGTAGGTGCTTACCTGTATCTCTCAGGCGTAATATTTGATCGCTCTCGGCAAATATTGCGTCGTATTCAGGACAATGACTCGGGCGGGCTTGCTGAATGCCCCGGTCAAGGTTAGGCGCGCAGAAATGGTGCTGTTCCAAGCACGCCTTAGCTCTTGGGGAAGGGGCTCTTGGGGAAGGGCTTTTGGGGAAGCGAATGGCCGTGGACATTCCGACTGACATGAATGCAATTGGTTTTGCGGCCCCCGGCGGGCCTGAGGTTTTGACCCTGGAACGGGTGGCCGTTCCCGAGCCGCGCCCCCACGAAGTCTTGATTGCGGTTGCCTATGCCGGGGTGAATCGGCCTGATTGCCTCCAACGTGCTGGCGCTTATCCTCCGCCGCCAGATGCTTCGCCGATCCTTGGTCTTGAGGTGGCTGGTGAGATTGTCGCAATCGGCGGCGAAGTTCCTGCCGAAATGCTCGGGCAGACTGTCGCGGCACTGACCCCGGGCGGAGGCTATGCTGAATTCTGCACCGCGCCGTGGCAGCATTGCTTGGCAGTGCCTGAGGGGATGGACCTCAAACAGGCGGCGGCATTGCCAGAGACGCTATTCACTGTTTGGCACAATGTGTTTGAGCGTGGTCTGGCGCGCGACGGTGAGCGAATTCTGATCCATGGCGGCACGTCCGGGATCGGGACCATGGCGATCATGCTCGCCAAGGCGTTTGAGATGGAGGTTATCGTGACGTGCGGTGACGAAGCCAAATGCGCCGCCGCTCGGGAAATCGGCGCTGATCTCGCGATCAATTATCGCGAGCAGGACTTCGTAGAAGCGATCAAGCGACACACCGATGGCGCTGGCGTGAACATAGTGCTCGACATGGTCTCCGGCGATTATGTGCCGCGGAACTTGCAATGCTTGGCGGAGGACGGTCGGCACGTGACCATTGCCGTTCTCGGCGGTGCCAAGGCGGAATTGTTCATGCCGATGGTCATGATGCGGCGGCTGACGCTGACGGGTTCGACCCTGCGGCCGCGATCAGATGCCTTCAAGGCGGCTTTGGCGGATGAGATTGCTGAACATGCCTGGCCTCAATTCACCTCGGGCGAATTGGCACCGATCATGGACCAGACGCTTCCGCTCGCTGAAGCAGGTGCGGCGCACGCGCGCATGGAGGCCGGTGAGCATATCGGTAAGATTGTGCTCGAAGTGAGCCGTGGCTGAAATCCTGCTGCTTCACGAGGATCCGCGCAGCGGGAACTGCTATAAGATCAAGCTGACCGCAGCTCTGCTCGGACTGCCATTGACCACCAAGCAGTACGACATTCTGAAGGGCGAGACCCGCTCGCCAGAATTCCTCGAACAGGTCAATCGCAATGGCCGCATCCCGGTGCTTCAGATTGGCACCGCAGCCGAAGCGCGCTTTCTTCCTGAGAGCAACGCTGCCTGTTGGTATCTCGCGAGCGGGTCACCCCTGATCCCGACCGACCGCTTCGCCCAAGCAAACATGCTGCGCTGGATGTTCTTCGAGCAGTACAATCATGAGCCCAACGTCGCGACTCTGCGGTTCTGGCTGCGCTTTGTCGGCGAGGCCAATCTTAGTGCCGAGCAGCGTTCTCAGATACTCGCCAAGCGCATGGCGGGCTGCGCCGCGCTGGAGTTGATGGACCGGCATCTCGCACGCCACCACTACATGAACGGTGATGATCCTTCGCTCGCCGACATTGCGCTGTTCCCTTACACCCATGTTGCTGAGGAGGGCGGATTTGGTTTGGGGGACTATCCGAACATCCAGGCCTGGATCACTCGAATGGAGGGTTTGGCGGGCTTCATCCCGATGGCCGTCTAGCCCTAAGCTCGCCCCATTGTGCACTGCAACACAGTCGTAACAAGGCTGTGGATTTACGCAAAACCGTCATCGCACTGTGAATCGCTTGTAACAATTTGCTGCCATGCACTCACGAACGCACAACGCCGTCCGAGGATTATCTCATGGCCGATTTTATGTTGTCCGATTTGCCAAACAATGTTTCCGAACTTGGCAATGTCACCAGTTTTCCCCCTGCCGCCCCCAAAATTCCTGAACCGGTTGGCGGTGAACGCAAGAAGTATCGCACGATCTGGATCAGCGATGTTCATCTCGGTACCAAGGGCTGCAACGCCGAGCTCTTGATCGACTTCCTCGACCACACCGATAGCGAGACGATGTATTTGGTCGGCGATATCATCGACGGATGGCGGTTGAAGAAGAAGTTCTATTGGCCAGCGGCCCATAACGACATTGTCTGGCGCCTGCTCAAGCGCGCCAAACGCGGCACGCGGATCGTCTACATCCCCGGCAATCACGATGAAATGTTCCGCCAGTTCACCGGGTTGAATTTTGGCGGGATCGAGATCCGTCGGGCAGCCTTCCACGACACGGCCGACGGTCGTCGCCTGATGGTCCTGCATGGCGATGAATTCGATGCGGTGATGCTCTCGCATCGCTGGCTCGCGTTCGTGGGTGATTGGGCTTACCGCGCGGGGATGCAGCTAAACGTTCTGGTTAACATGGCCCGGAAAGCCATGGGTCAGCCCTATTGGTCGCTCTCGAAAGCGGCAAAGCACAAGGTCAAGAACGCCGTCGAATTCATCGGTAAATACGAAGAGGTGGTTGCCAAGGCGGCGGGCGAACGCGGCGTCGATGGCGTCGTTTGCGGCCACATTCACACGGCCGAACACCGAATGTTCAATCATGAGGGCCGCGACGTCGAATATTGGAATGATGGCGACTGGGTCGAAGGGTGCAATGCTCTGGTTGAGCACCACGACGGCACGATGGAGATCCTCAGTTGGCCGGACGTGATCGCCAAGCGGGAATCCGACCGGGTCCTGACTGCGACGGCTGACCACGCACCGAATGATCCCGCTAAGGTAGCCGCGTGAATCAGATAGGTCGCCTTGTCCCCGAGCATGATGCGGCTGCTGCTGGCGGATCGCGCCAGCCCTTGCACCCTAGAGTGATCGCTATTGTCACGGATGCTTGGCACCCGCAGACCAACGGTGTTGTCCGGACGATCTCGACCACCTGCGAACTTCTGCGCAAGTGGGGACATGAGGTTAGCATCATATCGCCCGAGCAATATCGCTCATTCCCGGCACCGACCTATCCCGAGATCCGGTTGGCGCTGACGGCTCCTGGAGCGGTAGGGCGAGAGCTTGCCCGGATCGCCCCGGATGCGGTTCACATTGCTACCGAGGGCCCATTGGGTTTCGCCGCCCGGCGGTATTGCCGCAATCGTAAGGTGCCTTTCAGCACCGCCTATCACACCCAGTTCCCAGACTACATCGCGCGTCGAACGGGCCTGCCTGCCCGCTTCTTCTGGCCCTATATTCGGCGCTTCCATCGTCCGGCGCAGCGAATCATGGTCGCGACGGAGACCGTTCGCCAGGAATTGCGCGAGCAAGGGCTGTGCAAACTTCATCACTGGAGCCGCGGCGTTGATCTGACGTGCTTCTCACCCGATGCACCGCCACCACCGGAATTCACCGACTTACCTGGCCCGATCATGCTTTATGTTGGCCGGGTCGCGGTCGAGAAGAATATCGAGGCTTTTCTTGCGTGCGATTACGCCGGTAGCAAGGTCGTCGTTGGTGATGGACCGGCTCGGGTGGAGCTTGAACGCCAATTTCCGGATGCCCATTTTCTGGGCAAGCGAATGGGTCGAGAGCTGGCGGGCTGTTACGCCGGCGCGGACGTGTTCGTTTTTCCGAGCCGAACCGATACTTTCGGCTTGGTCATGATCGAGGCTCTGGCCTGCGGAACTCCCGTCGCAGCCTTTCCCGTTGCTGGCCCACTGGATATCGTGACCGACAAGGTTGGAGCCCTGTCCGAGGATCTCAATCGCTCGATCGATGCGGCGCTGTACTGTGAGCGGGCCGAATGCGCCGCTTATGGTGCGACCTATTCCTGGGAGAGCGCAACGCGGCAATTTCTGGCTGGTCTTGTCGAACTGGAAGAGGAAGAAAGCGTCTCGCTGGCAGCGGCTCCCACAATCTAGCGCAAGTCCTTGCTGTTTTCTCAGCCTTCGCCTATCTACCGTCTCGCAATGGCCGCTCCGAAAGGGGCGGCCCTTCTATTTTGTCAGGAGTTTCTCATGGCCCAGCCCACACCGCTGATGCCTCACGCGACCGCCACTTGGCTGGTCGACCACACATCGCTCTCGTTCGAGCAGATTGCAGAATTCTGCGGTCTCCACATTCTCGAGGTGCAAGCCATGGCCGATGATTTGGCCGGCAGCAAATACACCGGGCGCGACCCTGTCCATTCGGGAGAGCTTACCCAGGAAGAGATCGAGCGGGGCCAGGCTGATGCAAGCTATTCCCTGAAGATGCAGAAAGCGCCGGTTGAGGTCACACGCACCAAGGGTCCGCGCTACACTCCTGTGTCCAAGCGTCAGGACAAGCCGGACGGCATCGCCTGGATTCTTCGCAATCACCCCGAAGTGTCAGATGCCCAGATCTCCAAGCTGATCGGCACCACTCGGAACACGATTGGCGCTATTCGTGAGCGCACGCACTGGAACATTCAAAACATTCAGCCCAAGGATCCTGTCACGCTTGGCCTGTGTTCGCAGCGTGAGCTTGACGCGATTGTCGCAAAAGCGGCGAAACGCGCGGGCATTGCCGAGGTTGCCGAGGGAATCAGCGACGATCGTTCTGATAAGGATAAGTTGATCGAAGAGCTTCGGGCAGAGCGTGAGGCCAATGAAAAGGCTGCTGCCGAAGCTGCGCAGGAGGCCGAAGCCGAAGCGTGGTTGGCTGCGCGTCGTGAAGCCGAGAACGAAGACGGCTCTGCGCCAGCACCTGACGCTGGCGAGCCCACTCCCTAACGGCTCAGAGGGTCAGCGCGCCATCAGGCTGGTCGATCTTTCGACCCAAGTGAATCCATTCCTTCTGGCGTGTGCTCGTGCACGCCAAAAGGCTCTGTTTCTGCGCCGAATTGGCTTGTGCCACCCGAGCGAATAGGCCAAGTAACTGACATGAATGTCAGTAACGAAAACTACCATCATCCGACACCTTGGAACGCTCAGTTCGACGAACTGACGCTCCCACAAATGCTGGCGCGGACGACGAAGCAAAATCCGGAAGCACCATTCCTACATTTCCTGGGCCGCAGCTATTCCTATCGTGAGATCCTCACCGAAGCGCAGCAGTTCGCGAATGGGCTGAAAGCGCTGGGCGTTGCGCCAGGGGACCGGGTGGGACTGTTCCTTCCCAATGTGCCGATTTACGCCTCGGCCTATTATGGAGCGATGATCGCTGGCGCAGTCGTGGTGAACTACTCACCGCTCTACACGGTGGAGGAGCTTGCCTGGCAGGTTGGTGACTCTGGCACCCGGCTGCTCGTGACATTGGATGTTCCCGAGCTCTTCACTACCGCTGAGAAAGTGCTGCACAGCTCAGAATTGGAAGGGCTGGTGGTCGGCTCGCTGGCCGAGATGCTACCTTGGTTCAAGGGCGCGGCGTTGAAGCTGCTCAAACGCAGTCAGATCGCTAAGCTGCCGGCCGATCCTGCGATCAAGCGATGGAGCGATTGTCTTGGCGAGTGGGATTGGTCAGCCTGGGAAGCGGGCACTGGCCTGCAGCTCCCCGACTATGATCCGGCGAATGATCTTGCCTTGTTGCAATACACTGGCGGTACGACCGGCCGCCCCAAAGGAGCAATGCTTGGCCATCGTCAGCTGACTATGAATGCGCAACAAGTCGCCGCCATCAATCCGTTCGGCAATCCGACCGACGAAGTGTTCATGGGCGCGCTGCCATTCTTTCATGTCTTTGCCAACACCAGCCTGCTCAACCATGCGGTCGCAAGCGGCGCCTCGATCGCAATGGTCCCACGGTTCGAAGCCGGCCAGGTCCTGGCAACAATCGAAAAGTATCGGGCGACCGGTTTCCCCGGTGTGCCGACCATGTTCCAGGCCCTGCTGGACCATCCCGATCTGGCAAAGACCGATCTCTCGACCCTGAGAGTCTGCATCTCTGGCGGTGCGCCTATGCCCGCGCCGGTTCATACCAAGTTCGAGGAGGTGACCGGTATTCGGCTGTGCGAAGGTTACGGACTAACCGAGAGCGCTGGGGTGGTCTCGGTCAATCCCTATGCGGGCACACGAAAGAAGGGCACGATTGGGCAAGTGGTCGCAGGCACCGAAGTCCTGCTGCTCGACAAGGAAAATCCTGGCCGTCTCGCGCCTGAAGGTGAGCCCGGAGAGCTCGCCATTCATGGCCCCCAAATCATGCAAGGCTATTGGAACCGCCCTGAGGTCGCCGCCGATGTGTTTGTTGAGCATCAGGGCAAGACTTGGCTGCGCACTGGCGATGTCGCGGTGGTCGATGAAGACGGCTTTCTGTCGATCGTTGATCGCATCAAAGACATGATTGCAGTCGGCGGCTTCAAGGTCTTCCCGAGCCAGGTCGAGGATGTCATCCTCGAGCACCCAGCCGTAAAAGAAGCGCTCGTGATCGGCGTGCCCGATGATTACAAGGGCGAAACGCCGCGCGCCTTCGTCACTCTCGATGGAGAAATCACCGGTGACGCCCTGCGGGATTGGCTCAACCAGCGCGTCGGCAAGCATGAACGGGTCGATCAGGTCGTGATCCGCGAAGAGCTGCCCAAAACCATCATTGGCAAGCTCGACCGCAAAGCGCTGCGCGCCGAGGTGCTCGACTAAACTCTTTGAGCGGAGCTTCGGACCAGCACAAGGCTGGCGCGGATCAGTTGGTGACCGGTATCTGTGGCGCCGGCTTGCTCGCCGGCGTCGACGCGCTGGCAGCCGGCTTGTTCGCCGCATTCGGCGCAAAGCGACCATCGACCTGGGCGCCTTGCTCAATGGTCAGCGCATCATAATGCACGTCACCCTCGATCTGGGCGGTCTTGAGAATGACCAGTTCGCGCGCCTTGATCGAGCCGTTCACCTGACCAGCCAAGCGTGCGGTCTCTGCCGTGATCGCACCCATGATCTGGCTCGACTCGCCTTGGACCAGTGACGAACACTGAATGTCTCCGTGGATCTTGCCGTCGACATGCAGATCGGCAGTGGCAGCAATGTCACCGGTGATTTTGACATCAGAACCGATGACGGAAAAAGTCGAGTTGTTGGACGGCATGGAATTACCTTGCGGGAGCGGCGGGGGCGGTGCGGAGCGTTTCTGAGCCGCGGGCTTCTTTGAGAACATTAGGGGCTGTCTCCAGGAAAGTGCGTGGATTCACGGCGCGGTCGTTAATCCGGACTTCAAAATGAAGGTGCGGGCCGGTGGAGCGTCCAGAATTGCCAAGACCGGCTATGATAGCTCCTGCTTCGACTTGCTCGCCCTTTTCCACTCCGAAGCTAGCGAGGTGCGCATAGCGCGTCATCATGCCATTGCCGTGCGCGACATCGATGGTTCTGCCATAACCTGATTTCCATCCAACAAACACAACCTGACCGGCTGCCGCAGAATAGATCGGAGCTCCGATCGGACCGCCATAGTCGATGCCGCTGTGCCAAGCGCCTCGACCCGTGAAGGGATCGCGACGATACCCAAACGGCGAGGTTACCCGGCCGTCAGAGGTAGGAACAATCTGCGGTACGCCATCGAGAACCTCTTCGAGCGTATTCATCCGCGCGAGGCTGAGGCCCAGACGCTCAAAACGGGGATCAATTTCACCATCTGCTGAGGTCGTTAGAACTTGTAGCGGGCCACCCATGGCTTGACGTGCGGCGGACCGGACTGCTGCGCTCGGGTCCAAGCCAAGTTTGCGCAAGGCGATCTCGGCACGCTTCGCGCGATCGTCGGCGAACCGTGTCAGCCGCTCAACATAAGCGAGCTGCCGCGCCTCGATCTGAGCGAGCGCTGCCGCTTCGGGCAAAGCGGAACTGACCTTCTCAACGGTCTCTGCAGTCTCAGTGGAGGAGTCGGTGACAGTCTCGTCCCCGACGACATCTTCTGGGATCGCCTCGGCCATCTGCTCCAGGAATTCCTGTCGCTTGATCAGATCCTGGGCGACCGCATCAATGTCATCGCGATAGGCGCCGATGCGTTCCTCCGAGCTGGCGACCTCTGCTGCGCGCTCGAGCAGCGACAAACGTTCGCTATCGGATTGATATTTTGCCCAAGCCATAGCCCCCATCGAAACAATCCAACCCAGCGCCAAACCGATTACGACAGCGGCGGCACCCATCTGGAGGCGCGAAGAGATTTTGATGAATCGGACTTGGCCTTGCGAGCGCATGAAGAACTCGCGATCCGGGAACCATTCGCGCAAGCGTTCGGCCCAGTCACCGGAAGTAATCTTTTGTTGCAAGGCGGCCCCTTTTTATTTTCGCAACATTTCAACCCAAAGAGGGGGGCTATCAGCACGTAGGTACAAGGTCGAATCGACTCCTTAACGGAACCGGCGAATCGAATGCTTAGCGGGACGAGCCGTTCATCGGGTGGCAATCTTGCAGGATTCCGGTCTCCAGCTCCGCTTATGACACCGAATCTGTCGAAAGATTGAGGTGGAGATTCGCCCACCTGACAGCGGCATGGCCCCCTGCTATGGACCGCGCGATGACAGTACAAACCGCCATTACCACAACTGAGCCCGTTGCGCTGGTCGCAGAATTGGCAGGCCAGGCCAGGACAGCGCAAAGAAGTTTGGCCCGGCTGGACAGCGAAGCCCGAGCAGCAGCATTGCTGTCGGCTGCAAAGGCGCTGCGTCAGGACGCTGACATCATCCTTGCAGCCAATGCAGAAGACGTGGCTGCCGGCGAAGCCAATGGGCTCTCCCAAGCGATGCTCGATCGACTAACGCTTGACCCGAGCCGGTTGGAGGGCGTTGCGCAGGGGGTGGAAAATGTCGCAAATCTGCCGGATCCAGTTGGTCAAACCATAGACGAAACCTTGCAGCCCAATGGGCTGCAGATGCGCCGCGTCCGGGTCCCTATTGGAGTGATCGGCGTTATCTACGAAAGCCGCCCGAATGTGACCGCTGACACTGCTGCGCTGTGTGTCATGGCTGGCAACGCAGTTCTGCTTCGAGGAGGAAGCGAAGCGGTCAATTCGAACCGCGCCATCCACTCGGCATTTGCGCGCGGGTTGGAAAATGCTGGTGTCCCAGCTGCCGCAGCGCAATTGATCCCGACCCAGGATCGCGCCGCGGTTGGCGCGATGCTTAAGGCGAGTGGCCAGATCGACATGATTGTGCCGCGCGGCGGCAGAAGCTTGGTCGAAAGGGTGCAGGCAGACGCACGTGTGCCCGTGCTCGCTCATCTCGATGGGATTTGCCACACCTATATCCACGCCGCGGCTGACCCGGCGATGGCCAAAGACATTGCGATCAATGCCAAACTCCGACGGACCGGTATTTGCGGAGCGATGGAGACACTGCTGATTGATGCCGACTTTCCCAATCCGGCCAATCTTGTCGCAGCGCTGCTTGATGCTGGCTGCGAAGTTCGCGGAGACTCCCGCGTACAGGCGCTCGACCAGCGGGTCCTTCCAGCCACTGCCAATGATTGGGGCACCGAATATCTCGACAGCATCCTTTCGATAGCCATGGTCGACGATATTGCTGGGGCGATGGGTCACATCGCCACGCATTCCTCCGACCACACCGATGCTATTATCACCGATGATGAGGGGGCCGCCGAGCGGTTCCTGGCTGAGGTCGACAGCGCGATCGTAATGCATAACGCCTCGACACAATTTGCCGATGGTGCAGAATTTGGACTCGGCGCGGAACTCGGCATTGCCACCGGGCGTCTGCACGCGCGGGGACCCGTCGCGCTCGAAGGGCTCACCACTTACAAATGGCAGGTGAGGGGGTCTGGGCAAGCGCGCCCCTGATCCCATTGGAAATGCAGTGACTCATGCCAGAACCAGAACAGGTCTGCTCGGAGGCAGCTTCAACCCTGCTCATGGCGGGCATCGCCGGATCACGCAATTCGCGATCGATGCCTTGGGCCTCGACGAGGCTTGGTGGCTGGTTTCCCCCGGAAATCCGCTCAAGCCGAGCGATGATATGGGTTCCCTGCAAGCGCGTCTGAAGTCAGCCGAGCGTCAGTCGCGGCGTGCACCGATCACCCCGACAGCGATCGAACTCGAACTCGATACCCGCTACACAGTTGATACGCTGGCCAAGCTCTCTCGGCGGTATCCCAAGCGCGAATTTGTGTGGTTGATGGGCTCCGACAACCTCGCTCAGTTCCACCTTTGGAAAGACTGGCGGAGGATAGCACGCACAATGCCGATTGCGGTCATAGCGCGACCGGGCTATAACACTGAGGCTATGTCGAGCCCCGCCATGGCCTGGCTCAGACGCTATGCGGTGTCTGCTGCTGGATTTCGAAAACGGGGGCAGTGGAGCGCACCGGCCCTGGTGTTTTTGCGTTTCGATCCCGATCCTCGCTCGGCCACGGCCATTCGTCGTGCCAATTCGGATTGGGCGTCGCAATTCTCGGACGTTCCAACACGCGACCGGCTTACTTTTCGTCGGATTCAGCCATGGGAGGATGCATGAGGCGCGATCTCAGCGTGTCATCCAGCCTTTTCTGCGCTTTGCGTGCATGCCTCACCATCTGGAGACCTATGCTTGCCTATGACACAGGCGCATATCGCGTCGGCAAACACCGACGCTCACCAACACGCTGCACAAAAGGCCAGTCACGCCATGGCCGCAGCTGAGAACACCCCCGACCAACTGCACCAATTGGTGCTGTCGCAGCTCGATGACGACCAAGCACAGGACGTCGTCTCGATCTCGCTTGAGGGCAAGAGCTCGATCGCTGATCACATGGTGATCGCTTCAGGTCGCTCGACCCGTCAGGTTGCGGCGATGGCGCAAAAACTGGCCGAAAAGGTCAAGCAGTCAGGCTTCGGTTCGGCCCGCGTCGAAGGTTTGCCAGCAGCAGACTGGGTGCTGATCGATGCCGGCGACGTGGTCGTGCATCTGTTTCGGCCCGAGGTCAGAAGCTTTTACAATCTTGAGCGCATGTGGGCGTTTGAGAGCGGAGAAGCTGCGGCGTCTTGAAGAGCTAGAGGCATCCGCCTCTAGCTTCCTCGCTCACGCGGCCTAGCGGCCGCATCGCTGCGGGCGGCCAGTCGGCCTTGCGGTCCGCAAGCGGCCCGTTTGCACCAGGCCAATGGACTACTCTTTATCCTTCTTCACATCATCGCGCGTGGAAAGATTGCCCGTTCGCCCGAAGGCGAGCTGGTCGACCGCTATGCCAAACGGCTGACCTGGCCGCACAAATTGACCGAACTGCCGGAGAGTGGCGGGCGCATCCCTGATCCGATCACCCCTTGCAAAACCGTGCTGTTGGATGAGCGCGGCAAAGCCATGGCGTCAGAGAAACTCGCCGATCAGTTAGAGGCCTGGCGCGACCAAGGCGTTCGCGAAGCGCGGTTCGTCCTGGGCGCTGCCGACGGGCATAGCGATGATGAGCGGGAGGCGGCCAATCTGCTGCTGGCGTTTGGCCCGGCGACCTGGCCGCACCTTCTCGCTCGGGCGATGCTGATGGAACAACTCTATCGCGCCAGCACAATCCTTGCCGGACACCCCTATCATCGGGCAGGGTAGAGCCATGCAACGTGTCGGCCACTCCACTGTACTTCTTGTAGCAGTCGCTTCAATTTTTGCGATTGGTCTCGCCCCACGCGGCACCGCGCAGAATGACGCTGCAATCCTCGATCCAGACGAGGCTGCTGCGCAATTGATTCGAGCGCAAGCCGAGGCCGCCGATGCGGAACAACGGGCGGAGGGGCTTCTCGCCGAGGCTGACAATGCCACCAGAGAGGCTGACCGCGCAGATCGAGAGGCGGCCGCCTTGGCCGCGCAGATCCAGCAGATCGAAGCCCAGATAGCGATTGCTCAGGCTGAATACTCCTTGGCCCAATCGGAACGCGAGGAGATTGCTACAGCGCTGGCCCAGCGGCAACGCCCTTTGGTGCAATTGACTGCCGCGCTGCAAACCATGGCCCAGCGTCCCACCATGCTTTCAGCGTTGCAACCCGGCAGTCTGCGCGAAACCGTTTATGTCAGGGCTGTGCTCGACGGGGCTGTGCCGATTGTGCGCGATCGCACAACCGCACTTCGGACCGATCTTGAGCGCGGATTGGCCTTGGAGCGTGAAGCCGCTCAAGCGCTCGCTTCAATCAATGTCAGCGAAGGGGAGCTTCGTGCGCGGCGCAGGGGCCTTGAGGAACTGGCCGTACAACGCCGATTGGCATCACGCACCGCTCAAGCGGGTGCGGCGCGCGAACGCGATCGCGCGCTGGCCTTGGCCGAAGATGCGCGCGATCTCGACGGTCTGGTTGGCGTGCTCACGTCTGCCGCTCGCTTAAGGGAGGAGCTCGCAGCATTGCCGGGACCGATCCTGCGACCAGCCAGGCCCGCTGCTGCGGAGGTTCTGGTCGGCCGAGAGGCCCCGTCTGCCCCTGTCGAAGAGACCTCCGCAATCGCCTATCAGCTGCCTGTTCAGGGCCGCATAGTCCAGGGCTATGGTGAACAACGCAACAGCGGTCTGCGCAGCAACGGTGTGACAATTGTCCCTTCTGAAGCCGCGCAGGTGGTAGCTCCTGCAGCTGGCCGCGTGGCCTTCGCCGGCCCCTATCGTGGCTTTGATCGAATCATCATTATCGAGCACCCCGGCGGTTGGACCACCTTGATCACCGGACTGGAGCAAACCAGCGTAGAAGTGGGCGATAGTCTTCTTGCCGGCAGCCCGCTGGGCAATGCCGCCATCAGCGCGCCTTCGGTCACGATTGAGCTACGGCGCGACGGTGAGCTTCTTAACCCACTGAACTTCCTCGGTTAAATTGCGAGTTTTACCTTGTTGCTAAGGTCCAAAACCATGCTTTGTTGCACCGAAACGGGACGCGCTTTCGCGTAATCACGCTATCATCTGGCGTTCAGGCGCGCAGCGCTATACACTCAGCTGATCTAAGGAGCCTTTTGATCTTATGAGAATTGCAGCCCTGGTACAAAGCGCCGCGCTGGTCACTGCCGTCGCCCTGATCCCCGCCACCACCGCCAGTATGGCGCAAGTCGAAGCGCGCGCCGGGCCTGAATTCTCAAAGCTCTTCGCCACCTATCAACGGATCAAGGCGAGCTATGTCGAGGATGTCGACGATGAGACTCTGGTGCGTGGCGCAATCGATGGCATGCTGGCCGCACTCGACCCGCACTCCGCTTACTTGGACGGCAGCGATTTGCAGCGGCTCGAGACCATGATCGAGGGAAATTACTCCGGCCTTGGCCTGTCGGTTGTGCAGGAAGATGGCGCTGTCAAGATTGTTTCCCCCTTCCGCGGCAGTCCCGCTGAGGAAGCCGGCCTCAAGGCAGGCGATTTCATAACCCATCTCGACGGTGATTTGATCTATGGCGGTAGCCTTGACGACGCCGTTTCCCGCATGCGCGGCCAGGCTGGGACCTCGATTGAATTAACGGTCTTCCGCCCCGGTCGCGACGAACCGTTCGATGTCGATGTCACCCGTGGTGTGATTGAGCTAGAGCCGGTCACCTACGAACTTGAAAACGGCAATATCGGCGTCATCACGGTCAACGAATTTTCTGCCGATGTGGGCAGCGATGTTTACAACGCATGGCGGTCCATCCGGGCCGAAGCTGCAGGACCGGTCAATGGCCTGGTGCTGGATCTGAGATCCAACCCCGGCGGCTCGCTGGATGAGGCGGTGGCCCTGTCCGACCTATTCCTCGATCGTGGACGGATCGTCTCTCAGCGCGGTCGCGCTCGCGGCGAAACTCTGCTGTACGATGCTGAAACCGTCTTCCGCGGCGATATGGCCGAAGGCGTACCTGTCATCGTCCTGATTGACGCTGGCTCAGCGTCGGCTTCAGAAATCGTTGCCGGTGCATTGCAAGACCATCGCAGGGCGCTGATTATGGGTGATCGCAGCTTTGGTAAGGGAAGCGTTCAATCGCTGCTGCCATTGGGTAGCGACGCCGCACTCAAACTGACGACTGCGCGCTATTACACGCCCGCCGGGCACTCGGTCCAAGAGGGCGGGATCAAGCCCGACATCGATGTTCCGCAATTGTCGGACCCTGATCTTGCGCGCCGGGCAAAGTATGTGATGCGCGAAAGCGATCTGCGCGGCCATTTGGTCAACGAGCTGGGTATCAAGGACGAGGAGCTTGAAGCGGACACGGTCGAAGATCCCCGCTTCCAACTCACCGCTGAGGAGCTTGAGCAGGATGGTATCGAGGACTTCCAGCTGCATTATGCGCTGGAGACACTGCGCAAGACTACGCCAAGCTCCGTCGCTCTGCTCGATCAATAGAGCCCCGCTGATCCTATTATGATGAGCTCGCAAATCAGGACGGCGAAGCTTCTCGCGCTGGCTCTGCCGGCGGGATTGCTGGGCGGCGCCTATATCTCTGAGCTTGGGTTTGGTCTGTTCCCTTGTGAAATGTGCTGGTGGCAACGCTGGCCACATTTTGCTGCTTTGCCATTGGCCATAGTCGGGTTGATGGTACCGCAATCGCGGATTTGGACCGCGCTCGCTGCGCTTGCGATCCTTGTCTCGGGCCTTATCGGCGGGTTTCATGCGGGGGTCGAGTATGGCTGGTGGGAGGGCATCACGAGCTGCGCCACCACTGATCCCAGCGCCAATGTCATGAGTTTCGAAGAGGCGCCATTGATCCGGTGTGACGTCGCGCCTTGGACTCTTTTCGGAATTTCTCTCGCCGGTTGGAATTTTCTCTTTTCGGGGCTCGGTGCAGTGACCATATTGGGCCTGTTGTTCAAACAGGAGCGCGCATGACACGCGAAGAGATTCATCGCATGATCCGAGTCGATCAAGCTGGCGAGTTCGGAGCCACGCGGATCTATGAGGGCCAATTAGCGGTGATGGGCGATCGCGGCCCGCATTCGCAGGAAATTCGCCATATGGCCGAGCAAGAATCGGTCCACCGTGAGAAGTTTGACGCCCTGATGGCGGAGCGCGGCGTTCGGCCGACCGCCCTGCAACCGTTTTGGTCGGTGGCGGGCTATGCGCTTGGCGCTGGCACCGCTTTGCTTGGTCCAGAGGCCGCCATGGCTTGCACCGCCGCAATCGAAGAAGAGATCGACCGGCATTATTCTGAGCAGCTCGATCAGCTCAAAGATGCTGACATCGAACCGGAACTGGCGGATATGATTGAGGAGTTTCGCGAGGAAGAGCGTGAGCACCGCGATTCCGCTCTGGCTCACGGAGCAGAGCGCGCGCCGGCCTATCCTCTACTTTCGGGTGCGATCCGGCTCGGCTGCCGGGTGGCAATCAAAGTAAGCGAACGCCTCTAAGTTACACCGCTTCAGCGGTGGTTAAGCGCGAACCGTGTGATACACTGCGAGCAATTACGACGGGAATTTGGCTATGAAATCGATCCTTACCGCTTCCGCTTTGCTTGGTATGAGCGCGGTCTTGGCTCAGCCGGTGATCGCCCAGGATGAAGCCGGTGACCGCATCAATATGGTCATCGCCTACAGCGAAGACGAATGCCCTGAAGCCGGCGATCGCGAGATCGTCGTGTGCGAAATCCTCGTCGAGTCCGAGCGCTATCGTATTCCCAGCAATCTGCGCAGCAGCGATTCCCCGCAGAACACCGCGTGGTCTGAACGGGTCGAGAGCATTCGGTATATCGGGGAATTTGGGGCGCTCTCTTGCGACCCAGCCGGTGCTGGAGGTTTCACGGGTTGCACACAGCAAATGATCGACGCGGCCTATGCCGATCGAGCTGAAAGCTCCCAGGTGCGTTTCAGTCAGCTGATTGAGGCCGCGCGAGCTGAACGCCTCTCCACAATCGACGAAGACGCGGCAGCTGAACAAGAACGTGTTGAACAGATTGAGCGCGAATATCTCGAACGGCTTGAACGCGAGCGCAACCAGCCCTTGCCCGGCGAGGAGCAACTTCCAGAGCCGATCGTAACTCCCCCTGACGAAGGCGGTCAGGACTAACTCGAAACCCTGGTCTGAAGATGGGGATGGCAAGCGGGTCCGAAAGCCCCGCCGCCACGGCTCTGGCTAGACTTCAAAGTACTCGCGATACCAAGCGACAAAGTGCTTGATGCCGGTTTTGACGTCCGTCTGAGGCTGATATCCCGTCAGTTGTTTGAGCAATGTGGCGTCCGCCCAAGTCGCCGGGACATCGCCTTTTTGCATCGGCATGAAGTTCTTGATGGCTTCGCGTCCGCACTCATGCTCAATCGCCTCAACGAAATCCATCAGACGAACCTTGTCTGAATTGCCGATATTGACCACTCGATAAGGGGCTGCCGGTGAAAGGCTGTCGTGCTCGGCAATATTAGCCGGCATATCCGGTCGTTGGGGAGCCTTGTCGATCAAAAGTCTGATGCCGCGGACCAGGTCGGTCACATAGGTGAAATCGCGATACATCTCGCCATTGTTGTAGATGTCGATCGGCGTTCCCTCGAGAATACCCTTGGTGAACTTGAACAGCGCCATGTCGGGCCGACCCCATGGTCCGTAGACCGTAAAGAAGCGGAACATGGTTGTCGGCAGGTTCCACAGATGGGCGTAGGAATGCCCCATCGCCTCATTCGCCTTCTTGGTCGCGGCATACAGCGTCAGTGGGGTATCGACCTTTTCCCGCTCGTGGAACGGCATTTCCTCATTTGCGCCATACACCGAGCTGGTCGATGCCATCAGCAGGTGCTCGACCCCGAGTTCGCGCGCGCACTCCATAACGTTGAAGGTGCCAACGAGGTTGGCATCCACATAGGCGCGCGGGTTCTCCAGACTGTACCGAACGCCTGCCTGTGCTGCGAGGTGAACGATGATCTCAGGCTCCTCTTTCAGCGCTAACTCACGCAACGCATCGAAGTCTTCCAGCATCCCAGTGTGCGCAGAAAAGTGCTGATTCTGTAGCAGCATCTGGTGGCGTCGCTGCTTGATGCGAACATCGTAATAGTCGGTCATCCCGTCAAAGCCGACGACTGCAAAACCCTCTGCCAGCAAGAGCTTAGCAAGGTGATAGCCGATGAAGCCGGCCGTCCCGGTGACGAGAACTTTGCGCATAGTCAGGGCGGTCCTAATGAGAGAGACGTGCTCAGCGGGCGCCGAACCCGCCAAGTATGACGCGGACGGTTTTGAGCGCAATAAGGATGTCGAGCCAAAGCGAAACGTTTTTTACGTAGTAAAAATCGAACCTCAGCTTGTGGTTGACGGCATTCAAATCCGTCACATGGCCTTGGTTGACCTGTGCCCATCCGGTGATGCCCGGACGCACGATGTGTCGGTAGGAATAGAATGGAATCTCACCCTCGTACCAATCGGAAAGGTCGATCGCCTCCGGGCGCGGTCCAATCCAACTCATTTCACCACGCAAAATGTTCCATGCCTGAGGCAATTCGTCGAGCCGGCTTTTGCGGAGAAAGCGGCCAATCCGAGTGATCCTGTCATCATCGTCTTTGGTCATCGCATCATCACGTCGCGCGGTGGTGTCATCCAGGGCTTGGCGTTCGCGCATCGTCCGGAATTTGATCATTCGAAACGGTTGTTTGCCATAGCCCATCCGTTCCTGAACAAACAGGACATTGCCGGGAGAATCGAGGCGGATCAAAATCGCAATCAAGGCCATGATCGGAAGCAGCACTGGCAGGAGAAAGAGCACAGCCAAGACATCAAATGCCCGTTTCGCTGCCATGTATGGCAGGTTGGGTATCAGCGAACCGAGTTCATTCTCGCTGAGGTGAGTGATCCGGACTTGCCCGGTCTGCAACTCCAGGATCTGGCGATAGTGATAGACAGGAATCCCTTTGAGGGCCGCCGACGCAAAAAGCCTCTCCCATTCTGGGGTATGATCGAAGTGTAGGTCCCCTACGACAGCCAGGTTCTGCGCGCTGTTGTTGATGATCAACTGCAGCTCCTCGAACGAGCTTGCCGGGACAAAATTGGGCCGTTCTGGAAGCTCATTAACGCGACCGCCCGGAGCGATATACATGATTCGCTCGGTCTGGCGAGTGCGTGCACTCAACACATAGCTGATTGCTATGGTTGACAAGAACAGCAGCAAAAACAGCGAGTTCGAGAAATCGATCCGAGCTATGCCGACAGCTACAAACGCGATTGCAAAGGTCACCGCGTTAACCGGCATCACGTAGGATAGTTGCTGAGTCTTGGCATATTTGCGCAGTTGCTCGAGAGTGTAATAGCTCGCGATATTGGCAAACAGTGCGGCCCATAACGGGTTAGCGACGTGAGCGGCGTCTATGCGCGGCTGGAACAGCAAGCCCCACAACGCGAAGGGAGCAACGATTCCCAACACGATGTAAAGGAGAAGACGAGCGTCGCGGCGAGCCAGCCAGCGGTCGTCTCTCATGGCTGGTGGATTGACTTGCCTCATGAGGATTATGCCTGTTTTATCGCTCCCCCGCGCCGCCTTTATCAGATGCATCGATCTGAGCAAGCAGGTGGGTGAGCTTCTCACGGTCGCGGGGGTTAGACGGTTTTGAAAGAACGCCAAAATGCAATTGAGGCAGGCGTGTCTATCTTGGACGGATTGGGTGCAAGGCCTGAATACGCAAGTTTCTGGTCCATCACGCCGTGATGGCAAAAAATCCAACCAAGCGCTCGATGGAGAACCTTGGATAGGCATCCAAACGGCGGCCAGTGCCGCATTGAGCGCCTGCGCATTGACGAATGGCCACTTTTTCGTCATCACCTGATTTGGGGAAGCGTTGGACCAAGATGCATCTTGGGGAATGGAAAACGCATGCTCGGCAATCCCCTCGGTTACGAGCGGAGCGCTCTTCCCACTTGGATTCTATTTGGCTTGCTCGTTGTTGCTGTTGCCCTGTTGGGTGGCAGTTCGAGGCCCGATGCAATTCAGCTCATACCATTGCGTGCGGCCGCAAGCTTTCTGCTGTGCTTGGGGTTGATCTGGGTTACGCGTGACCAGCTCAGGCGCGTTGCTCCGTTGCTTTGGTGGCTGGCAGGTCTTGCTGCACTTATGGCCTTGCAGCTGCTCCCTTTGCCACCTTTCCTTTGGCAGTCATTGCCTGGACGTGAGGGAGTGGTAGCGCTTGAACAGGCCTGGGCCCTTGAAGGGGTTTGGCGCCCGATCTCGCTCGTTCCAGATCGGACGCTTAATGCCCTGTTGAGTCTTATTGTTCCGTTTGCTGTCGTGGTCTTGGCGGCTGGAACGGATGCAAAACCGACGAGCCTGCTGGCCTGCATCATCTTTATCGCCTTCTTCGACGCGGCCCTGGGCATTCTGCAAGTTTTGGGCGCAGATCAATTGAAGTTCTACGCAATAACGACTGAAGGCGCACCCGCGGGCCTGTTTGCCAATGAGAACCATTCAGGCGTCTTTTCTGCATTGGCGCTGCTGATTATCGCCCTTGTGGCGACCGCAAATGAAGGCCCTTGGCAAGGTACGTTTGCGCGGCTTGCACTCGCAGTTGCTGTCCTGACGATATCAATAGCCGCCTTGCTAAGCGGCTCGAGGGCTGGCTTGCTGATGACTCTGCTGGCTATTGCTGGCGGCTTATGGGCCGGGTGGGCTCGATTGAGCGGCGGGGCTGATGCTGTCCGCGGTAAGGCCTCAAGTTGGGCGATGGGGTCTGGCATTCGTCGAGGTGCGTTCATCGCACTCGTTCTTATTGTGGGAATGGTGTTGTTGTCGCTCATTCGCGGCAATCGCACGCCAGCGCTTACTGCACTGCTGGGAGAGGCCGGCTTCGAGAGCCTGCGGTGGTCAATCGCTCCAGTCTTGCTTGAGATGATGATGGTTTTCGGGGGTCTAGGCGCTGGATTTGGCGCCTTTGAGGAGGCCTACCACATCTTCGAGCCCGACGGATTGATGCAGCCGCGCTATATCAATCAGGCGCATAATGATTGGGCTCAACTGATCATCGAGGGCGGATTGCTAGGCTTGGGCCTTCTGATCTTTGCAATAGGGTATCTGGTTCGCACCCTGTTTGCGCTCCATGCCAGTCGCAGAGGATCAGGCGCATGTGTAGGGCTTTGGAGCGCACTTTTCTTCGTCATTGGCATGGCCAGTCTGGTCGATTATCCGCTTCGAACTCCTCTTGGCCAACTCGTTGGCATACTTTGCGTCTTAGCATTTCTGGCCTGGGGATCCACCATCAGCCAGCCTCGGCAATCGCCCGTGTCCGCGGCAGATTGTCAGCCACGCAGATCGCTGAAGCGCTTTGGTCGCATACGGCGCGGGCATCAGACCACAAAGCGCTGGGGCGGGTTAGTGTTTTGGGTTGGTGTGTTTGGATTGGGGGTGTCTGGCTGCGCAGGCAACCGCGATGTGGGGCTGGCTGACACCATAAGCATATCGCAGATCGGCGAAATGCCGGTGCCCCAAGAAGTCTCATTGCCAGGCATAGCACCACTCGAAGAGCTTGAGATATTTGTTGTGGGGGTCGCTGATCTAAGTGGGACTTACGTCGTTGATGAAGACGCGCAAATCCTGTTTCCGCACATTGGGTTGGTGGATTTGTCAGGGCTTAGCGCAAACGAAGCCGCCCAAAAACTGGGTGCAAGGCTTGAAGGGGATTTCCTGAGAGACCCTCAGGTTCGCGTTCTGCGGAGCGAAAAGGCGGCGCTTACCGTTTCGGTAGGTGGTCAAGTCAATCGTCCTGGAGCCTACGAGGTTACCGCGGCCTATAGTCTGCTGCGCGCGGTCAATGATGCCGGCGGATTGGGCGACATCGCAGATATCGATGATGTCTTGGTGCTCCGAACCGTGGCGGGGCAGGATTTTGTCGGAGTCTATAATCTTCGCGCCATCGCCCGCGGAAACTATGCTGATCCAGAACTGTTTGCCGGCGATATTGTCATGGTGGGAGAAAACCGAACCAGGCGGGCCATTCTTGACGCGGTCAGGCTCGTGCCATTTGTTTCTTCCTTTGTGGTTCTCATCAACCGACTTTGAGCGAGATCCAATCCAATGAACCATATCACCCTAAAGGAACCTAGCGACACAATCGGCCTGGCCGACGACATGCGCAATTCGCTTGGCGATTCGGCAATAGATCTTGAACGGTTCTGGCATGAAGGGCTCTATCTGAGGTTCTGGCTGGTTGGAATTCTTCTTGCCGGCATCTTCCTCGGCCTGCTCGCTACATTAGTGGCAACCGAGCAGTTCGAGGCAACAGCCCGAATTGAGATTTGGCCAGAGGCCGAAGATGTTACCGCTCCGAACTCCAGATCCTTTCGCAGCTTTCTGGCCGATACTCAGTACTTCAACACCCAATATGAGCTGTTGAGTTCGCCTTCGATAGCGGAGGATGTAATCGAGGCTGGGAACCTCACACGCAACTCCCAGCTAATCGAGGCCTACCAATTGGCGGGATCTGTTCGATTGGATGGAGAGACACTTGGACAAATCCTAATCGATGGCATTAGCATCGAGCCTGTCGAGCAATCTGGTCTGGTCGACATCAGCTTTGTTGGCCCTGATCCTGAGACCGCCGCGATGGTAGCCAATCTGTGGGCAGATGCTTTTTTGGCGGCCAATTACAACAAGCTGTTTGGCGCCAATGCGGAAGCTCAAGAGTTCTTGCGGCGCCAGATCAGCGAATTGCGCGAGCGACTATCGGAGTCCGAGCAGGAATTGGTCTCCTATGCCAATCAGCACGAGATCATCATTGTTGAGGGTGGATCATCCCCGGGCGCGGAAGCAGCCAGAGAAACGTTGATTGGCACGGAACTGGCGCAACTCAATGCGTCTTTGGCAAATGCCACTGCTCAACGTGTGGCGAGCGAGGCCCGCATGATGGCCGGCGTACAACTTGCCACGACGAGCGCTGCAGCAGACTCCCTCCGTGGACAAATCGCTCGGGCGCGTGCCGAAGTCGCGAGTCTGGAGGCGAGTTTTGGCCCTAGCTACCCTGTGCTCGTTGCCAAGAAATCCGAGATAGTGGCGCTTGAACAGGCTCTGACTGATGAAGTGGCCAGAGTGTCCGGGGAGGTGCGCGCTGAATACGACGCTGCCCTGCGCCAAGAGCAGCAGCTTCGCGAATTGACGCAGGCGGCGAAACAGGAGTTTCTCGAGACGCAGGATGAATCGATCCAATATGGCATTCTGTCGCGCGACGTAGAAACCAACCGACAGCTCTACGATGCGCTGCTTCAACGTCTGAAGGCATTGGAAGCTTCAGGCGCGGGAAAGAACAACATGCGCTTAGTAGAGCAAGCGAATGTGCCGAAGCTTCCCATTTCTCCTTTGCTGATACTCAATTTGCTTGTCGGTTTGTTGGCCGGCGCCATCGCCTCCGTGCTGGTGGTTTGGCTGCGTGTTTCGCTCGATCAGACCGTTTGGGACCCTGCGGACGTGAAGGATCGCCTTGGCTTGGCTCTCATCGGGCATGTCCCCCGTGTCGAAAAGGCGAACTTACTGAGTGAGATGTCGCTCAGGTCTTCGGTGTTGAGCGAAGCTTATTCATCTGCGCGCACCAATATCACTTTCCTAACTCCGCACGGCGCTCCGCGTTCTATCTTGCTGACTTCGCCTGGTGCCAATGAGGGAAAGAGCCTATCGGCGGTCGCCTTGTCCGCCAGCTTCGCAAGAATTGGGAGACGGACGCTCTTGGTGGATGCTGATTTGCGCAATAGCGGGACTGCGCAATTCATTCCGGGCCTGACCAATTGTTCGACCGGGCTCTCTGAACTGTTGGCCGGGAGAGGGGCGCTGAGTGATGCCATCATCCCAATTCCTCAACTTGGGTTTGACCTTTTGCCGGTCGGGCACTTGCCGCCAAACCCAGTCGAGTTGCTGGCGGGGCCGAGGCTAGGCGGAATTATTGAGGAGGCCGAGGGCCTTTACGACCAAGTGATTGTGGACGGTGCGCCGCTTCTCGACCTTGCCGATTCGATCGAGACCAGCAAGGCGGTGCCCGGGGTAGTTCTGGTTGTCGAAGCCAATGGTCCCAAACTGCGCGCGATAGAAAACGGGATCGCTCGTCTCCGTGCGGCGAACGCCCAAATCTATGGAGCACTGGTCACCAAGCTCAGACCTCGTAGCGCGAGTTATGACTATGGCTACGGAAGCAACTACGCTCGCTCCGAGAGTGCAGAAGCATAGCCGAGCAACGAGTTATGGTTCGTGCGGCCTTCCTCATCTGCCTCGGATTGGCTCTCGCAGTGCTGTCAGCCCTCCAAGCGGCCAGCAGCGTTCTCGCAAACCGCGAACCAGCAATGGCCCTGACCCTGATGCCGTCGAACGGAACGGCCAAACAGGCTCTCCTGCGGTCTCAACTGGCCGCCGGCATCGCTCAGGACAGCAACCCCGAAGCTGTTGCGGTCTCCTTGGAGCGAATGGCTCAGCAAGCGTTCCTCGACGATCCGCTCGGACCCGTGGCCTATGCTGTTGCGGTGCTTTCTGCCGATACGCGAGAGCAGAGGGAGGCGCGATTGGCCGCTGCGATGCAAGTGAACAGGAGAGATCTGGTTCTGCAGGGCGTACAGTTACAGGAAGCCATCCGCGTCGCCGATTCTGACCAGACCTTCGCCACAATCGATCGCATGCTTAGGGTGCACCCTGAGCAGCAAGATCAAATGTTCCCTGTGCTCGAAGAGGCGCTCGCAAGGCCTGCTGCTCACCTGGCCCTTTCACAAGTGCTCGATAACTCAGCCGATTGGCATTCAGACTTTCTCTCATATGCAGTCCGAGAAGACGTTCATGCGGGCCCCTTGGCTCGTTTGAGACTTGCTGGCCTCCAGACACCAGAAGGCTTTGACCGCCTCTTGTTGAAGGCGTTGGAGCGAGTCGGCGATTTGGAACTGGCAGAAAGCGTGTTTGCATCCGCAGCGGCGGCCAAAGAATCCGTCAACAAGGATGGGGTTTGGAATTGGGACACCAATCTACCTCCATTCGATTGGACTCTGGCCAACAAAACCGGATTTCGCGCGCAACCGTCTTTGACTGGCGAGCGGCTTGAGCTTGCGGTGAGTAGTGGAAGGGGTGGCGTCATTGCCGAACGGATTTTCCGGCGGATCGAGCCGCCATTTTCGATTGTCGCCGAGTACCAGCTCGAACCCGCATCTCAGGCCCGTGACGTGCGGCTCGAGCTACGCTGTGTTGGTGCTCAAGGCACACTAGCGGTGCAGCGCTTCGGTTCTAGCCCACTGCGGATGGCTGTCGCTGAACTCCCGACAGACTGCGCGTTTCTTGCGCTTCAGATTCACGCCCGAGCATGGTCCGATCGTTCCGCTTTGAGCGGATCAATCGGCAGTATTGAGCTCGAGCGCTAAGTGAGGAGCGTAATGGCGGACGCTTAGCTCACCGCAATATCAGGGGCATCGACCTGCTTCATCCCGACCACATGGTATCCTGCATCGACATGCTGGGTTTCGCCGGTGACGCCTGACGACAGGTCCGAGAGGAAGTAGAGCCCGGCACCACCGACATCGTCGATCGTTACATTGCGTCTCAAAGGAGAGTTCAGCTCGTTCCATTTGAGGATGTAGCGGAAATCGCCGATCCCGCTGGCGGCCAGAGTTTTGATCGGACCGGCACTGATAGCATTGACCCGGATGTTGAGCGGGCCAAGATCGTTGGCGAGATATTTGACGCTGGTTTCCAGCGCAGCCTTGGCAACGCCCATGACGTTGTAATGCGGCATGACCTTCTCAGCGCCATAATAGGTCAGGGTGAGAATCGAGCCTCCGCTTTCAGGCATCATCTCAGACGCTCGTTTCGCAACCGCAACCAGCGAATAGGTCGAGATATTCATCGTCATGAGAAAATTGTCGAGGCTGGTGTCGACATATTTGCCGCGCAGCTCATTCTTGTCAGAGAAACCGATCGCGTGGACAACAAAGTCGAGCGTGTCCCAACGGGCTTTGAGCGTCGCGAAAGCTGCATCGAGCGAGTCCATGTCCGACACATCGCATTCGAATGTGAAGTCGCTGCCAAGCTGTTCTGCAAGCGGTTTGACACGCTTGGCCAGGGCATCGCCCTGATAGGAAAAGGCCAATTCTGCGCCTTGCTCGGCGAGCTGTTTGGCGATCCCCCATGCCAGTGATTTGTCATTCGCTAGGCCCATGATCAGGCCGCGCTTCCCTTGCATGAGTCCGCTCATTACGGTTCCTCCTTGTCAGTCAACTTCTGTTCGGGCTCTGCCAAAGCCGCGTTCAACTCAGCCCCCATAACCAGCCCTAGGCCGACCAGCCAGAAAAAGAAAAGGGCGATGATGATCCCGGCCATGCTGCCATAGGTCAGATCATAGGTAAAAAAGCTCTGCAGAATGGGTGGCAGCGCGGTGGTTACGCCCAGCCACCACAAGGCCGTGAACAACGCGCCCGGCCATTTCGGGTAGCGCCGCGCGCGATATTCCTCGGGCGTCAAAGTAAAGAACAGCATGTAGAGCGATGCCGTCAGCCCTATCGCCGGTACGATCCGCGAAACCCGCAGCGTATCGATTACGGCCTCAAGTTCGGGCAATCGAGCGCTGATCAACTGCTGTGCCGCGCCAATCGTGACTTGAGCGAAGAGCGAAGCCATCAGGAGCACAACGGCTCCGAGGATTAACCCGGCAGAAAACAGGCGATATTTCCAGAAGGCATGCAGTGCTTGGGTGCCATAGGCGCGGCGCAAGATATCGCGGATGGTCTCCACCAGGCTGGAGACGGTCCAAAGCGCCACTGCGGCGCCAAACCACAACAGCCAGCCGCTGCGCGATTCCATCGTGTCGCTGGCGACGGGTGCAATCACCTGGCTGACCGTAGGAGGCATGGCGACCAGGACAGTTTCGACCAAAACTGCGCTGTTTTCCTTGCCACCGACCAGCTCAAACACGGCAGATCCCAGGATGAAG
Source organism: Erythrobacter sp. (assembly GCA_965229665.1). Classification (GTDB taxonomy): domain Bacteria; phylum Pseudomonadota; class Alphaproteobacteria; order Sphingomonadales; family Sphingomonadaceae; genus Erythrobacter. The sequence continues at coordinate 1,253,973 of OZ245896.1, forward strand.
AAGGGGAAAATCGCCAACATTGAGAGATAGGCGAGATTGCCGGCGTGAATGAAGCCGTCATTGTATGTTCCGACAGCGGTTCGTCGGATGACCTCAAATGCGCGCGTGCCGGGACCTACCCAACCGCGGAGCTGAGCCATAAGGCCGTTCTGAGCAGGGCGCTCTGCGGAAGAACTCGCCCGGCGGCGGCGCGCTTCCGGTGACAAAGATTCAATGGCGTGCTGGCGGGTCTCAGAGGAGCGCGCTTGAGAAGAATCAGGCTCCGCTCCCATCGCTCAAAGTCCAAACTTGTCTCGCGGTTCGCCGGGGTCGCTCCAGCCCTCCAGTTTGGCGTCGAGCTCTGCAAGATCATCTGGCAACTGGATTTCTAGTGTCACCATTTGATCGCCTCGGCCGCCAGATTTCCGGGTCCAACCCTTGCCACCAAGCCGCATAACGGTTCCGCCATTGGTACCCGGCTTGATCGTCAGCATGACCGGACCATCAACGGTGGGGCATTTCACCTTGGCCCCGCGAACCGCTTCATCAAGCGTGATCGGCAGGTCCATCCGGATATGATCGCCATCGCGACGGAAGAACGGGTGCTGACCCACTTCGACCAGGACCAAGCCATCACCTGCGCCCCCCGGGCCGTCATGACCCTTGCCTTTCAGGCGCATTTGTGTGCCGTCTTCGACACCGGCTGGCAGCTTGAGATCGATTGTTTTTCCGTCAGCCAAGGTTATCCGCTGATCCTGGCCTGACGCCGCGTCGACGAATGGCACCGCCAGTCGATACTGGATGTCGGCGCCCTTGCGCGGCGGTGGTGGTGGCGGCCGTTGGCCAAACCCTCCTCGCGCGCCGCCTCCGCTAGACCGACGCGATCCGCCGCCGAACAGGCCCTCGAACAGATCGCCGAGGTCCATATCGTCCGGGTTGAAGCCGCCAAAGTCTTGCGAGGAATACTCGCGGCGTCCTTGACCAAATCCACCGCCACCGAATCCGCCCGCAAACGGATTGGCCGGATTGCCCTCGGCATCGATCTCGCCGCGATCAAATTGAGCTCTCTTGGCCGAGTCAGACAACAGGTCATAGGCCTTGGTGACGTCAGAGAAGCGTTCGGACGCCTTGGGATTGTCCTTGTTGCGATCAGGGTGCAGCTCCTTGGCGAGCTTGCGATAAGCGCTCTTGATCTCCTTTTCGGAGGCAGTGCGCGCGACGCCAAGAGTGCTGTAAGGATCTGACATGGTGAGTTAGCTAGGTGCTACAGTGCGCTGAGGCAAGCGCGGCGTGTGAGTATTGCGCAATCTCCCGCAGCGGCTTGCTGGCTCCAAGGGCTCTGTCCTACGCCGTCAAGAAGCCGTAATCTGCGAGCGACCGGCTTACGTATGTCCAACGCAGCGGTCAGAAATGGTGCGCGATCGAAAGGATTTCACCCGAACTGTTTCTAACCTAAAGACCCTGTTCCATGTGTTCCATCCTGTAGGATTTGCAGACGCTTTATGACTGATCTTCCCGGCCTCAATGATGCTCAACTGGCTGACAGCGCGATACCGGCAGACGCTGATCCCTATGCCTTGTTCGAGGAATGGTTCGCGTTAGCCCAGGAAAGCGAGCCCAATGACCCCAACGCCATGGCACTGGCGACAGCCAGCGCTGGCGCTGCGCCTTCGGTGCGCATGGTGCTGCTCAAAGGCCATGGGCCGGAGGAAAGCGGTGCGGGCGGCTTCACCTTCTTCACCAATGCCGAGAGCCACAAGGGTGGGCAAATCCGGTCCAATATGCAGGCGGCATTGCTGTTTCACTGGAAGAGCCAACGCCGCCAGATCCGGATCGAGGGACCGCTGGAAGAAGTCAGCGCCGAACGGGCTGATGCCTATTTCCACTCGCGGCCGTACAAAAGTCAGGTCGGCTCAGCGGCGAGCGATCAATCGCGCCCGCTCGATAATCGCCAGACCTATATTGATCGGGTGAAGGCCCTGCATGAGGAGTTTGAGCAAGCGGGTGAGGTTCCTCGGCCAGCGCATTGGACCGGGTTTACCTTGCGCCCCCGGCGGATCGAGTTCTGGCGCGATCGCGACAATCGGCTGCACGACCGGCGCTTGTTTACGCGCGCAAGCGATACAGATGCCTGGTTCAACTCGCTGCTTTATCCATGAGTGATGCGGCCACCCTGACGCGGCGGGCCGCCTATGCCTCGATCGTAACGGCGCTGTTCCTCGCGGCGCTCAAGCTCTGGGCTACATTTGAGACCAGCTCGACCGCCATGCTCGGCAGTCTGGCGGATACCTCGCTCGACCTGGTGGCTTCGATTGCGACCCTGGTTGGCGTCTCGATCGCGGCGCAACCCGCAGACGAGCAGCATCGCTTTGGCCACGGCAAGGCCGAATCCTTAGCCGCAATCTTTCAGGTGATCCTGATCACTCTATCAGCCACTGCGATTGCTTTTCGCGCGGTGATCAATCTTATCGATGGCCAGCAAGTCGAAGCGGCTGATGAAGGCATCATCGTTTCCGTGATAGCGATCTTCGTTACCTTGGCATTGGTCGCCTGGCAGAGATTTGTGGTTCGTCGGACCGGCTCGGTCGCGATCGAAGCTGACCAGATGCATTATCAATCAGACCTGCTGCTCAATCTCGCGGTAATTGCCGCGTTGGTGCTCGACCAATATCTCGGCCTGACCGGGGCTGATCCGCTGTTCGGACTGGCGATCGCCGCATGGCTGGTGTGGGGAGCCTGGGGTACGGGCAGCAAGGCTATAGATCATTTGATGGACCGTGAGTGGCCAGAAGAGAGACGCCGCAAACTGGTCGAGATCGCCGCTCAATGCCCGGGGGTGGAGAGCTTGCATGATCTGCGCACGCGCACCAGTGGCACACACGATTTCGCCCAGTTTCATATCGACATTCCCGGAACGATGACGGTCACCGATGCGCACGCTCTGGTCTCGCGGCTGGAAAGCGACATCAAGCAGCATTTTTCTGGCCTCGAGCTGTTCATACACATCGACCCGGAAGGGCATGTCGACGAGCCGGGCAATTTGCTCACCGAGGCGGATGAATTCGACAAGCTGGATCAGGACAAATGAGCGCAGTGCCCTATTGGCATGTCGACGCCTTTGCGGATCGTCCCTTTGCCGGAAACCAGGCTGCCGTGATGGTTCTCGATGAATGGCTGCCGGATGAGACGCTGGTGGCGATTGCCGAAGAAAACAATTTCGCGGAGACAGCCTTTGTTGTTCGGGACGCGACGGGGGCAGCGGATTGGGAGTTGCGTTGGTGCACACCCACCTATGAAATCGCGCTGTGCGGTCATGCGACGCTGGCCGGCGGCCATGTGCTGATGACGCGTGACGCGGCTGGGCAGGCATCGGACCGTGTGACCTTCCGGACGCGACAGTCTGGGATTCTAGAGGTGGTGCGCAGCGACGCCGGGTATGAGCTGGCTCTTCCTGTGCTGTTGACGCAGCCGCAACCTTACCCTGAGGCAGTCGCTTTATTGGGTGTTGAGCCGCTTGAGGTTTGGCGCAACGACACGCGCTACAATATCTTCCTGTTTGAGGATGAGGCGACAGTGCGTTCGCTTACCCCAGACTTGCGAGGTCTTGGAGCACTCGGGAATGATCAATTCATCTGCACCGCACCCGGAGACAGCACCGATATCGTCAGCCGGGTGTTCGTCCCCGGAGGCGGCGTTGACGAAGACAGCGTGACCGGCTCGGCGCACGCTGTTTTGGCGCCCTTTTGGTCTCAGAAGCTTGGGCAAGAGCGCTTCACGGCGCATCAAGCCAGCGCGCGCGGTGGCAATCTGACCTTGCGGCTGGACGGCGATCGGGTCTGGCTCGGCGGGCCGTGTGTGACAGTGGTTGAGGGCAAGTTCTTTTTGTGAGGGGTGGTTTTGTCGAGGCCATCGCCACCCACTCCCTCCACCCTTCCGCCCGGAGCCTTCCCGGGTACCATCCGGGCGGAAGGGTGGAGGGAGTGGGTGGCTACGGCTCGTGAAGAGAAAAGAACTCCCCTACCTTTCCGGATAGAGTTCCAATATATCGGCTGCTTGCTGAAGCATCGGCGGGCGCTCTGCAGAGGTCGAATGTCCGAGCCGCACCAGCGTGAGGCGCTGGCTGGGCGAAACGAGCACATATTGGCCCATATGACCGATCAGTGCGAACAGGCTCTCGGGCGCGCGATCGGGGAATAGCGGATGCGGAAATGCGCTTTGCTCCGCCTCAAAAGGACGATTGAGCCAAGTTTGATATCCGTAGTGCGGGCTGGCCGGACTTGGTGTAATCATCTGATCGATCCAACGCCGTGGCACCAATTGCTCTCCGCTCGGCGCGGCGCCGCCGGCGCGCATGAACTCACCGAACTTGGCCCAGTCCCTGGCGGTCGCGTGCATCAGACTGCCGCCTATCAATGTGCCCGAGGCGTCAAACTCTGGAACAATCGAGCGCATGTCGAGCGGGGCAAACAGGCGTTCCTCGAGATATTCGCTGATCGCGCGGCGGCGGATGTCGGGGTCGTCGCTATCGGTTAGAGCGCGGGCGGCAATATCGGCCAAGATAACGGTGGTGTTCGAAGAATACTCAAATTTCTCGCCAGGCTCGGCTTCGGTCGGCTGCTCTTTTGCCCAGCGCGCCATGTCATCGCGCCCATCGAGGAACAGCATCCGCACCTCGGATGAATCATAGGGCGGGTCGCCAGCCTCGGTATGATCCAGACCAGACCGCATCTGTAACAGCTGTTCGAGCGTGATCTCGGCGCGCGGGTCGCCCGGGCGTTGCCACATGGGTACCGGGGCGGCCGCCTCGTGTTGCAATTTGCCATCGGCGACGAGCATGCCAATCAGGACAGCCGTAATCGTCTTGGCCATTGACCAGCTGATTAAGCGTGTCTCGGAATCATATCCCGGGGCATAGCGTTCGGCGGCGAGTTGGCCATCGGCAATGAGAACCACAGCCCGCGTCTCACCAAGCCCTTCGCGGGTGAAGAGGTCGTCGATCTCGCGCGCGAGTGGCTTGCGCGGCGCGCCAGCATTATCCGTAACGGCGCTCAATTGTGCGTCGGTCAGCTCATCCACCGGAGCTATCGGTGTACCGCCGCAACTGGACAAGCCCAAGACGAGACTTGGCAGCAATAGGCCTGCAGCGATAGAGCGGGTGCGAGCGTTTCTCATACCCTTTCATTTCCCAAGGACCTCGGCTTGGCAATGGCAAATTCGAACAGCCCTTCAATCCTGCGCCGCTTTCTGACCTGGCTGTTGCTTGGCGGCCTGATTGCCGTCGCTGTAGCGGCGTGGATTTATCGCGAGCCGGTCCAAGGCTATGCCGACGTGGCTACGAGCTATTCCGCGCGGGTTGCCTGTTCCTGCCGGTTTGTCGCGGGCAGAAGCCTCGACGATTGTGCCAAGGACAAGCTCGAAGGGATGGAGCTGGTCACTCTTTCGGAGAGCGCCGATCAACAAAGCGTCACGGCGCGGTTCCCGCTGATCTCGCAGACCACCGCCACCTATCGTGAGGGTTTCGGCTGCGTCCTGGAAAGCTGGGAGGGTTGATGAGCCGCGGTTAGGCAGCGGCTGTCGTGGAGTCGATCCAGCCACCGCCGATGACTCGCTCACCGGCATAGATCACCGCAGCTTGGCCTGGCGCAACGCCGAATTCTGGATTGGCGAAGCGAATGGCCGTGGTGGCGTTGTCGCCGATGGGGCCGCTCAGTTCGATTGGCACTGGCTTGGCGAGGCTCCGCACTTTGGCTGTCAGTGGCTCGTCCGGGAGCGGTCCGATGCGATTGGTTTCGATGATTTCGGCCTCGCGCACCGCAAGCATTGCCTTGGGTCCGACCCGAACCTCACGGTTGTCAGCGTCAAGACCAATCACATAGAGCGGTTCGGGTTGGCCGCCGATCTCCAGCCCTTTGCGTTGGCCAACGGTAAAGTGAATGATGCCCTTGTGCTGACCCAGCGTTTCTCCCGTCGCGGCGTGAACGATGTTGCCGGGCACACCGCCTTCGGGGCGAAGCTTGGTGACAATCTTGGCGTAATTGCCATCGGGTACGAAACAAATGTCCTGGCTATCGGGCTTGGCCGCGTTGCGAAGACCAGCGCTTTCGGCCAGCTCGCGCACCTGCGCTTTGGGAAGGCCGCCAAGCGGGAAGCGGATGTAATCCAATTGCTCCTGCGTTGTCGCGTAGAGGAAATAGGATTGGTCGCGGGCAGGGTCGACAGCGCGATACAGTTCGGGCCCGGCTGGTCCCATGACACGTCGGACATAGTGTCCAGTGGCGAGGCAATCGGCGCCAAGCTCGCGCGCCATACGAAACAGGTCGGTGAATTTTGGACCCATATTGCAGCGGATGCAGGGCACCGGTGTTCGGCCGGCGAGGTATTCGTCAGCAAACTGGTCGACCACGTCCTCGCGAAAGGCACTCTCATGGTCGAACACATAATGCGCAATGCCCAACCGATCCGACACTGCGCGCGCGTCGGCAATGTCATCACCGGCACAGCATGCACCCTTTCGACCGGTGGCCGCGCCATAGTCATAGAGCTGCAAAGTGATGCCAATCACCTCCGCTCCAGTCTGCGCTGCGAGCGCCGCGACAACCGAAGAATCCACCCCTCCACTCATCGCCACAACGATCCGGCAAGTGTCTGCCGGTCGAGGCAAGTCGAACAAAGCGACCGGATCGATTCGCGAGTTGGAATCGGTATGGAGGGCAGTTGGGGTGTTCATGGAGGGGAGGCCCATACACAGCATCGCGTCGAGCGGCTAGCCCTTGGAGGCTCTGGGTGGCGGCAGCTTTTTGCCGCAATTCCTTGCGGCGACCGGCAGGATTTTTCCTAAGAGCAGGTAAATGCGGGTTTTACCACATCTTGACGGGCTGGCCCTAAAGAGGCCCACATGTTCGAAACCACCAAGCCATCTCAATCTGCATTTGCGCCGGGGATTCGCCCCGTCCGCAATGGCGATTCGTCGTCTGATGAATCGTGGCGGATGATGGGTTGGAGCGAACTCGCGGCACGGATCAATGCCGCAAGAGATCTGCGGATGGCCCTAAAGGCAGGGAACGGCAAAGCTGACCCCGTCAATGACAAAGACGCTGTTAACCGTGATGCTTTAGAGGGTTGCAAAGCATCCGCTGCCATACAGCCTGAACAACAGGGCGATCTGGCAAGAGGTGCTAAAGAGATACAAAATGATTGAGAACCAGGACATCCGCCCGGCCCAAGTGATTGGCCCCCTTGGCGAGCCGCTGACGCTTGACGATTTGCCATCACCCAAAACGAAACGTTGGGTCGTGCGCCGCAAGGCCGAGGTCGTCGCTGCTGTAAACGGTGGACTATTGACCATCGACGAAGTGCTCGAACGGTATGGTTTGACGCTGGAAGAGTTTGCCTCTTGGCAGCGGGCCGTGGACCGGTCGGGTATGCAGGGCCTGCGCGTAACCCGGATCCAGCACTATCGCGATCTTTACGAGCGCCAGCTCAAATACTGATTCTCTTGCGAGCGCGTGCGGCGACTCGCATCCCGACCCAAAATACCTTAACCAGACAACGCCCATGGGATTCGCCCCGTGGGCGTTTTGCTTTGCATGCTGGGGCAAATTCTAGCGGCCGCAGCGTCCAGGAGGGATCAAAAATGGGTTGGATAATTGCATTGGTTGTGGGCGGCGTTGCCGGTTGGCTGGCTAGCCTCGTCATGAATCGCGATGCCTCAATGGGCATCTTCTGGAACATTGTCGTCGGATGCGTTGGGTCAGTCGTGGGCAATATGATCGTTGGCCCACTGTTGGGGATCACCGGAAGCGTGCAGCAGTTCTCGCTCACCGGGCTCGGTGTTGCAGTGGTTGGTGCCGTCGTTCTGCTCGGCATTGTGAATCTGATCCAGCGCGGACGCGTTCGCTAAGGATCAAATCCTCGGTTTGACCGTTGAGCGGGCGGAGCGCGACAGCGCTTCGCCCGTTTGCTTTGCGCCAGCCTGTTGGTCCTGGCGACCAGCAAAAAGTCATCCGTCTATCGCTTATGTCGTCAGTCGAGGTGTCGATTGCGTCTACATGACTGCAAGCTTAAGAGGATTGCGCATGGTGAGTTATATGTGTAATACACCGATGCGATCCAGGGAACGGTTATGAATTACGAGACCACAATATCAGCAGAAGCGGCCGAGAGCCTACCGACAGACCTCTCGGGCGAAGCTGAAAGCAAGCCACTGATTTCACGGCGAACGGGAGTGATCATCTTCCTTCTGCTCGGGGCGATTCTGGCGATTGGCGCCTTTTTCGCTCTGACTGGCGGATCGACGACGCCTGCTGCTGATGACAATTCTCAAGCGCCAACCGTGACGGTTGTGGCCCCTGGCCAGACGACCATTGAAGGTATGATAAGCGCACCGGGCACAATTGCGGCGCGGCGCGAAATGCCAGTCGGTGTGGTTGGCGAGGGCGGACGCGTGCTCACCGTCCCGGTCGATGCCGGCGATTGGGTTCGGCAAGGCCAGGTTCTGGCGGTGATCGATCGGTCGGTTCAATCCCAACAAGCTGATGCACAGGCGGCTCAAATCGAGGTTTCCATTGCTGACGCGGAGATCGCTCAGGCTAATCTTGATCGCGCGATGCAATTGGTGGAGCGCGGCTTTGTGTCACAGGCTGAGATTGATCGGCTGACCGCTACTCGCGATGCAGCGCAGGCTCGGGTCAAGGTCGCCCAGGCGCAGCTGCGCGAATTGCGCGCCCGCAACGCTCGCCTCAACATTGTCGCTCCCGCTGCCGGACTGGTGCTTGAGCGCAATGTTGAGCCCGGTCAAACCGTCGGTGGCGGCACGCCGGCGCTGTTCAGCATCGCGCGCGGTGGTGAGATGGAGATGCTCGCTCGAGTGAATGAGACCCAGCTTGGCACGCTATCTCAAGGTGTAACCGCGTCTGTCGTACCTACCGGTTCGGACAAGTCGTTCAGCGGTCAGGTTTGGCAGCTCTCTCCGATCATTGACGCACAGAACCGCCAGGGAACAGCGCGCATCGCCTTGTCCTACGCGCCGGAGTTGCGACCAGGCGGATTCGCAACCGCGCAGATCAATAGTGGAACCATCGTCGCAACCGTTCTCCCAGAGAGCGCGGTCCTGGCGGACGAAGAAGGAAGTTTCGTCTATATCGTAGACGCTGAGAACAAGGCTGTGCGGCGCGACGTTGTCACCGGCATGGTGACCGCGGAGGGTATTGCGATCACTGAGGGGCTTGATGGCACCGAGGCGGTGGTCCTTCGTGCGGGCGGCTTCCTCAATCCTGGCGAAACGATCAACCCACGACGCCAGGATGGGTAATCCCTTGATATCATCCGATCCCCGCTGGGCTGCGTATCTTGCCCAGGTATCCCTCGAGCAGACAGGCCTCGAACTATGAACCTTCGCAACATGTCCGCGTGGTCGATCCGCAACCCGGTTATCCCCCTGGTTGCCTTCACGGCATTGCTCTTGGCTGGCATTCTCAGCTTCAACCGGATGGAGGTTGTCAACAACCCCGATGTTGAGTTCCCCGGGGTCCAGGTCAACATTTCGCAACCTGGCGCCGCCCCTACCGAGATCGAGAACCAGATCACGCAGCAGGTCGAATCGAGCGTTCGTTCGCTCAATGGCGTACGGAACATCAGCTCGACCGCGCGCGAAGGTCGCTCCAGCACTTTTGTCGAGTTTGAGATCGGGACCGATCCCAATGTCGCGGTCGCCGATGTCAAAAACGCTATCGATCGTGTCCGCGGGAGCCTGCCAGACGGCATTCTGGAACCCGTCGTAAGCCGGGTGGATATCGCCGGTGGCTTCCTCGGGATCTTTGCGGTCGAAGCCAGCGATATGACCATTGAGCAGCTCAGCTGGTTTATCGATGACACCGTTTCCAAGAGACTGCTGGCCATTGAAGGCATGGCCGAAGTCGATCGTTTCGGCGGTGTAAACCGAGAGATCGAAGTGTTGCTCGATCCGGCGAGAATGCAGTCACTGGGAGTCACTGCGGGCCAGATCAACAATATTCTGCGGCAGTCTAACATCGATGCCGGTGGCGGGATGGCGGAGGTTGGTGGCACCCGCCAATCCGTTCGCGTGCTTGGTAATGATGGCACCGCGCGCCAACTGTCTGAACGTCAGCTCCAGCTTGGCAATGGCCGAAGTATCCGCTTGGGTGACGTTGCAACCGTGCGCGATGGCTTCAGTGAGCGCACCTCCTTCGCCCAGCTTGGCGGACGCGAAGTGGTCAACTTTTCGATCGCGCGCGCCAAAGGCGCGTCAGACGTCACAGTCTATGAAGAAGCGCTGAAGGTCATTGAGTCGATCGAGGAAGAAAATCCCACGGTCAGCTTCGTGCAGCTGTTTGATACGGTCAAATACACCAAGAACCAGTACCAAAGCTCGATGCAGGCGATGATCGAAGGCGCTTTGCTGGCGGTTGTTGTGGTGTTCTTCTTCCTGCGCGACTGGCGCGCGACCTTCATTTCAGCTGTCGCCATCCCACTGTCTGCGATCCCAACCTTCTGGTTCATGGATCTGTTGGGCTTCAACCTCAACTTCCTGTCCTTGCTGGCGCTTGGCTTGGTGGCTGGGGTTTTGGTCGACGACGCGATTGTCGAGATTGAGAATATCGTCAGACACATGCGAATGGGCAAAACAGCCTATCAGGCCAGTATCGACGCGGCCGACGAGATCGGTCTCGCGGTTGTATCGACGTCCTTCTGTATTGTCGCGGTGTTCCTGCCAGTCGGCTTGATGCCGGGCGTGACGGGCCAGTTCTTCAAAAACTTCGGGCTAACCGTGGTGATCGCGGTGTTGATGAGCCTGGCCGTGGCCCGATTGATAACACCGATGATGGCGGCCTATTTCCTCAAGGCCAAGGGTGAGGCTTCGCACGGTGAAGGCAAATGGATGGATCGCTATATGGGCGTTCTCCGTTGGTCGCTCGATCGCGGCAAGCTGTATGCGCAGCGCGATGGCCTGCCAGGTCCGCGCTTCCGCTGGGCCTATGTTCTCAGCTTCGTTATGGTTGTGCTGTTCGCGCTGATCGCTCCGCTCATCATGACCTTTGGGATGGGACCGTTCCCGGGCAGCTACGCAGCGCTTCAAGAACTCAATATAATGAAGGCAGTGCCAACGGCACTGGGGCTTTCGCCGAATGACGGGATTGGTTTTGCCATTGGACGGATCTTTGGCCTGGTCGAATTGGTCGCGGTTGTCGCGCTCGGATTCTTGGCAACCTTCCTGGCGATCAAGCTGTGTTCGCTCGTGAGCCTGTTGGGCCCCAACATGCGCAATTCTTGGCGCTGGCTCGAAGCTCGGTTCCTCGACCATCGGGTGTGGATGCTCGGCGTTGGCTATTTCTCCTTCCTGCTGACGATTGTCCTGTTTGTGAACCTGCCGTTTCAGTTCGATCCGGAAATTGATGACAGCACCAGTCGGGTAGAGATTGAGATGGTTCCGGGTACGACGCTGGCCACGACCGAGCGCGTATCGAACGAGGTTGTCGCTTTCATGGAGTCGCAGCCTGAGGTTGAACGCGCTCTGCAAGTGGTGCGCGAGGGAACCTCCACGCTTTGGGTGACGCTCAGAGAGGACCGTGAGAAGAAGTCCTACCAGTTCGAGCGCGATATTGGCCCGCAATTGGCGCAATTTGCTGATGCGCGCGTGCGGTTTCAGAACGATGGTGGGCCCGGCGGTGGCGGCAGTGGTCGCGACCTTACTGTCATGCTGGCGGGATCCGACCCTGTGCTGCTGAACACCACCGCAGCACAGGTGGTCGAGGAGCTCAAAGGCCTCAACTCGATCGTGAGCCCGCGGATCACCGCCGATTTGCGGAGGCCCGAGCTGATTGTTCGTCCACGCCCTGAAATTGCGGCAGAGCTGGGCGTCACGACCATCGCGCTGTCATCAGCGATCCGTATCGCGACAATGGGTGAGATCGAACAGAACGCGGCGAAGTTCTCGCTGTCCGATCGACAGATTCCGATCCGCGTCAAACTGCCTGCTCAATCGCGTCGCGATCTGACGACGATCGAGAATCTGCCGGTTCCAACCAACACTGGCGGGTCCGTCCCTCTCAGCAGGGTCGCTGACATTGAGTTTGGCGCAGGCCCGACAACGATCCAGCGCTACAATCAAAACCGTCGCGTGTTCATCGGGGCCGATCTTGCGCCTAACGTTTTGCGCGGCGACGCAATGGCTGAAGTCAACCAGTTGCCGACCTTGCAGGATCTTCCGCAAGGCGTGATACGCGACGCCGTGGGTGCTGACGAGCTGCAGAACGAGCTGGTAACGAACTTCAGCACGGCGCTGATTTCTGGGATCTTCCTCGTGTTCGCTGTGCTGGTCCTTCTCTACAAGCGGTTGATGAGCCCCTTGGTCAACATGACCTCTCTGGCTCTGGCCCCGCTTGGGGGTATCTTCCTGGTGTGGCTGGTCGGGCAACCGAACTCGATGCCTGTCCTGATCGGTACGCTGCTGTTGCTGGGAATTGTCTCGAAGAACTCAATCCTATTGATAGACTTCGCGATTGAAGAGATGGAGGTCGCTGGCAAACGCAAACTTGATGCGATCATGGAGGCCGGTCACAAGCGCGCTCAGCCGATCGTTATGACGACTGTCGCGATGACTGCCGGCATGGTTCCCACTGCGATCTCGCTCACTGGCGATGGCGCCTGGCGCCAGCCTATGGGCGTCGTGGTTATTGGTGGCTTGATCCTATCGACCCTTCTGACGCTGCTGATCGTCCCGGCCGGCTTCAGCCTGGCGGATGGGTTGGAGCGCCGCGTCGGACCATGGTTGCGTTCGCGGATGCTGACTTACAAGCCGGGCGATGAGGATCGGCCGTTGGATCCCAATGCACCGGATGCCCCGACTGCACAGCCAGGAGCTGTTCCGGCGACGAGGCTCCCGCCCGGGGCCGAACCGGCTGAGTAATCTTGGCATGCAGGTGACCGATTCTGCGTGATTTTCGAGCCATTATTGGGCAGGTGAGGAGGCGATGAACGCCACCGATCCTGTCCCTTTGGTCCGCGTAGGAGAGCCGCTGACGCCTGACGTTGCGCGGCGCATGCGCTGGACGGCGACCGGACTCTTGGTGCTGATGGCGGCGATGTTCGTGCTGACGCAGCAATATCTCGAGTACCATCCCGCATGGGGCTACGCGCATGCCTTTGCCGAGGCCGCACTGGTCGGCGGTATTGCTGACTGGTTTGCCGTGACAGCCTTGTTCCGACATCCGTTAGGTCTGCCGATCCCGCACACCGCGATCATTCCGCAAAACAAGGATCGCATCGCGGATACGATGGCGCGCTTCCTGCGTGAGAACTTCCTGACGCCGTCGGTTGTTGCCCGCCGAATGCAGGGAATGAATGTTGCCCTCGCCATTGGTGATTTTCTGGTCGCAACTCCAACTGAGAAGGACGGTCCCGATGCCCGTTCGCGGATCACTGGCGGCGCAGCTGAGCTGCTTGCCGAAGTGTTGGAATCGCTCGATCCGGATCGCTTGGGCAATCAGGTAAGGTCGGGTCTGGCGGGCCAGCTGGCCAAGCTCGAAATCTCCCCGCTGCTTGGCCGAATGCTGGAAGGCGCAATCGCCGATCAGCGCCATATGCCGCTGATGGATGGCTTCATTCGCTGGGCTGGCCTCACCATTGAAGACAATGAAGAGACTCTACGGGAATTGATCCACAATCGTGCCAATTCGGTGCTGCGCTGGACCGGCTTGGATGAGCGGATCTCCGCCTCGGTGCTGGATGGCTTGTACAAGCTGCTGGCTGAGGTTCTGGTTGATCCGGAGCATCCACTGCGGGGCAAGATTGAAGAGGGTCTGGCGAAACTCGCCCAGGATCTGCAGTTCGATCCCGAGACGCGCGACCGCGTAGAAGAAATGAAGCGCGATTTGATCGAGAACCCTGCCGTGGCGGAGTGGTGGCTGGGCGTATGGGAGCGGATCCGCCGCTCGCTGATCCGCCGCGCCCGCGACCCCAACAATTCGCTCGGTGGCGAGATGCGCAAGGGCCTGGCTGAGATCGGCGAAGCATTGCAGCAGGACGCGCGGCTGCAGTTGCAGATCAACCGCTTTGCACGGCGCACCGCAGTCGGCATCGCCACGCGTTATGGCAATGAGATTGTGACTCTGGTCTCCGAAACAGTGAAGCGCTGGGACGCGACCACGATCACCGGTCGGATCGAGAACGCTGTCGGCCGCGACTTGCAATTCATCCGGATCAACGGGACTCTGGTTGGCGGGCTGGTCGGGATGACACTTCACTTCCTGGTCGGGTTCTTTCCGTGATCGATTGAACCATTTGCGCATCCCGGCCGACTATCTCTATTCAGACGTAGGAGGATGGCGGTGACGCGAAGCTATCAGTTCGACCTGCAAAGCGCAGACTACATGCGCGATCCCTTCCCCACGCTGGCGGCCATGCGGAAGGCGGGCCCGGTGATCCGGCTGAAGATTCCGCTCATGGGTAAAGTCTGGTGCACGACCGGCTTCGAAGCGACGGGTGACTTTCTCAAGGGTGCGGACAAATTCGCCAGCGATGGCCGCAATGTCGAGGGCAATCACAGCACCATTCCGCGCTGGATGCCGAAAAGCATGAAATTGCTCGCCGAGAATATGTTGCTGATGGACGATCCCGACCATCGGCGGCTCCGCAAGCTGGTCGACGGGCCATTCCTCGCGCGGCAGATTGATGCCTACCGTCCCGATATCGCGCGGATCGCCGACCAACTTCTCGACCGCATGAAAGCGGAGGGGAATGACGATATTGTCGGCGGATTTGCCCGCGCGCTCCCGCTGCAGGTTATCTCCGAGATCCTTGGCCTTGCTGGTGAGGGGCGCTCCCAGTTTCTTGGCTGGACCGACAAGATGACCCGTTCACTCGGCATCTGGATGATCATCCAGACGATTCCCGCGCTCGGACGGATGATCCGCTATATCCGCAGCGAGATTGCCGCCGCGCGCGTTGGTCAGCGCAGCGGGCTGCTGGTTGATCTGGTCAATGCCGAGGACAATGGCGTGCGAATGAGCGAGGACGAGCTCGTCGCGATGGTAGCAATCCTGTTCATTGCCGGACATGAGACCACGACTCACCTGTTGTCGACCGGGATCGCGACATTGCTCGATCATTCGGACACGCTCGCCGCGCTCAAGGCCGATTGGTCGCTGGCCCCGCAGGTGGTGGAAGAAATCCACCGCCTCAACAGCCCGGTTCAGATGACCAAGCCGCGCGTGGTGCGCGACGACATGACGTTCCACGGCGCCGAGCTGAAGCGCGGCGACAAGATCATCGCCAGTTTGGCCGCGGCCAATGCCGATCCATTGGAATTTGACGAGCCCGAGCGGTTCGACATCCACCGCAACCGGCCACAGCGCCACGTCGGCTTCGGCGGCGGAATCCACCTGTGCCTGGGCCTCCATCTCGCCCGCGCCGAGGGCCAGGTCGCGCTCGAGCGTCTGTTCACCCGCTACCCCGACCTCAGCATCCCGGCTCCAACCGAAGAGCGCCAATGGATCCGCCGGATCGGCATCCATGGCTTTGAGCGGTTACCGGTCGATTTTGGAGTGAATCAGCAGGAGGCGGCGTAAGCGATTGCCCCTCGGGCTGCATTTCTTGGTCGGGTTTCCCCCTGACGACCGGGTCGGCCGGTTGGTCGTCAAATCTCGCTAAGGGATGTCAAAGCTCAAGGTTACCCGTGTAGTGTAAAAGGAAGGCATTGGCTTGCTGTCGGCATCGAGCGCGGGGTCATATGTGCCGGTTCTAATCTCTTGGCAGACGATCTTGTCAAATCTGCCAATGCTCGAATCCGACGTGACGATGCAGCGAGAGACCGCGCCGTCTGCATCGACCAGGACGGTCACATCCACAGTGGTCTTGCCGCCTGAATAGTTAGTTATCGGTAGCCGTTTTACGATGCGCTCCTGAACCCGTCTTGGATCTCGCAGATTCACATGCTTTGAGATGGTCTTATGACGCTCCGGATCGAGTCCCCAGCCAGACAGAATATGCATGGTGCAATCGTTGAGCACTTGCAGCGCCTGATGCATCGGGCCGGTCTTCAAATGGATCGTGGCATCATCCTGTTCGACCTTAAGAAATTTGATCCCGCGCGCCTCTTCGATATCGATAGCAACTGATTGTTCGGGAGCTTTCTCAGGCTCGGCATCGGGATCGGGGGCTGCACCAGGTTTGACCTTCCGCAGAAACAGCGCAGCGCCGTAGTCTGGAATGGAATCTGTTTCTGCGAGATACTCGACCGGACCGATCTGGGGTGACCAGACAACCATCGCCGTCTGATCGGCGTCAAAGTCTGCCAGCTGAGGGCCAGCCAAGGTCAGATTGACCCGGTTGCCCGGATTGACCTGCTGCAATTGCAGGACATGCCGATCGTCCTCCGGTCCGAATAGCCGGCTAAGCCGACAGGCCCCGTCCTCGAGCGCGGCTTGCCACGCGCCACTTGGCGCCAGTGCCGCCATTTCTGGAGGAGAAGCGGTAGCCGGTTGCGCTTGCGCAACGCTGGTCATCACAGCCAGTCCGCCAGCCAATATCGATCGACCCACACCCAATGGCATCACTTCCCCCCAATCGAAACGGCGTTTTGCACGATGGCGAGGCCTCGCTCAAGTCATCAGCCGCACTCTTCAGAGATGTGTGCTCATTCGCGCAACTTGTAGGTGACGATTGTCGCAAAGTAAGACGACATGGGGTTGCCCTCCGCGTCAAGCGCGGGTTCGAACTCAGTTTCTCTCAATTGATCGCAGGCTGTGGACTTGAGGTGCTTGGAGCGCGTTGCCTCAAACAGCAGGCAGTCAGTCACCTTGCCTTCTTCGTCCACCAGCAAACGGACTCTCATAATGCCCGATTCACCGGCTCGAAGCGCTTTGCCTGGGTAATTTTCCTGTATCTCGCGCGCGACCTTGCCGATATCAAGCGGCTTTGGCCGCTTGGTGGCGGACCTCTGCTGCTCAAGGTCGAGACCCCAAGTGGTCAGGAGATCCTGACTGCAATTGTTGAGCACTTTAAACGCTGCCCCGAGATAATCGAGCGAGAAAGTCACCCGCCGATTGCGCTGAGTGATTTCAATGCGTTCCACTTTCTTGGCGCGCTCGATATCAAGCGCAGGGATCCCCACAGCTGATTGCGAGCTCGCGGGAACATTTGCCCCGTGAGGCTCGGCCGTCTGAGCAGGTTCGCCGAGGCCAAGCGAAGAATAGACCAGCGCGCGGCCAAAGGGCGGAGCAATGCCCAAAAAGGGCTTGGTTTCACTCAGCTTGCCTTCCGGCAGGAAGCCTATGGTGACTTTGGATGAGCGCCGGAATTTCTCGAAGCCAGGGCCAGCGACGGTGAATCCGAAACCGCCGTTGGGGGCCCATTGTTCGAAGAACATCAGGTGTTGGTTTTTGCCTTCTCCGAAAACGCGAACCAGGCGACACTTGTTATCGGCGAAGTCGACTGTCCATTGCCCGCTGGGGGTCAATTCAATGCCTTGGTTTTGGGCGATAGCTGTCGAGGGCGTGGCCCCGACCGATATGGCACCCGCCAGCGGTGCGAGCACCAATCCAATGCGACCCATAAAAAACCTCCGACAGGACTCGCATCCTGCCGGAGGTCTGTGACTTTCTCAAGTCGCTGAGGGGCTTAGCCGAGCTTTTGCGTCAGCTCCGGTACAGCGTTGAACAGGTCGGCGACCAGGCCGATATCCGCGACCTGGAAGATCGGTGCGTCTTCGTCCTTGTTGATCGCGATGATGGTCTTGGAATCCTTCATCCCGGCCAAGTGCTGGATCGCGCCCGAGATGCCGATCGCGATATAGACTTCCGGCGCGACGATCTTGCCGGTCTGGCCAACCTGATAATCGTTGGGGACATAGCCGGCATCGACCGCAGCGCGCGAAGCACCGATTGCGGCGCCGAGCTTGTCCGCCAGCGGGTTGATCACGGCTTCAAAAGTCTCGCCGTCCTTCAGCGCGCGGCCGCCCGACACGATGATGCTGGCGCTGGCCAGCTCAGGGCGATCGCCGCCATCAGCGACTTCGCGGCTGACGAAGCTGGAAATGCCAGCGTCGCCTGGGCCAGCAGCGTCTTCTACTCCAGCCGAGCCACCCTCGGCTTCGGCTTTGTCGAATGCGGTGCCGCGCACGGTGATGACGAGCTTGGGATCGCTCGATTGCACGGTCGCGATCGCGTTGCCGGCATAGATCGGACGGGTGAAGGTCTTGTCGCCTTCGACCGAGAGGATGTCCGAAATCTGCATCACGTCGAGCATCGCCGCGACGCGCGGAGCGATGTTCTTGCCTGAAGTGGTAGCCGGGGCGAGGAACGCGTCATAGCCATCCATTAGGCCTGCCACCAGCGGAGCGACGTTCTCAGCCAGGCCTTCGCCATAGGCCGCATCATCGGCCTTGAGGACTTTGCTGACGCCAGCGATCTTGGCGGCGGCGTCGGCGACTGCGCCGCAACCGCTGCCTGCAACCAGAGCGTGGACTTCGCCGATTTGACCAGCCGCGGTGACCACGGCCAGCGTTGCGTCATTTACCGTCGAGTTGTCGTGCTCGACCAGAACCAGAGTGTTCATCTGTGTTTATCCTTTTCCAGCTCGGCCGCTCTTAGGCGATCCCGAGGGCTTTGATCTTCTCAACCAATGCGTCGACGTCTTCGACCTTCTCGCCTGCCTGGCGAACCGGTGGCTCAGCAACATTGGTGGTGGTCAGGCGCGGCGTAATGTCGACGCCGTAATCGCCCGGAGTCTTGCTATCGAGCGGCTTCTTCTTGGCCTTCATAATGTTGGGCAGCGAAGCATAACGCGGCTCGTTCAAGCGCAGGTCAGTGGTGACAATCGCGGGCAGGGTCAGTTTGACCGTTTCGAGGCCGCCATCGATCTCGCGCTTGACGGCAACGCTGTCACCATCGACCTCTACGGTGTTGGCGAAGGTGCCCTGCGGACGGCCCATCAGCGCGGCCAGCATCTGACCGGTCTGGTTGCTGTCGTCCGATATTGACTGCTTGCCGAGCACAACCAGACCAGGCTGTTCTTCATCGGCGATCGCCTTGAGGATCTTGGCGACGGCGAGCGGCTCAACCTCTTCATCGGTCTCGACCAGGATCGCGCGGTCTGCGCCCATGGCGAGCGCAGTGCGCAGGGTTTCCTGAGCCTTTGCCGGGCCAACCGAAACCGCCACGATCTCCTCAGCCTTGCCGGCTTCCTTGATCCGGATCGCTTCTTCAACCGCGATCTCGTCAAATGGGTTCATGCTCATTTTGACATTGGCAAGATCAACGCCTGAACCGTCGGCCTTGACCCGTGGCTTGACGTTGTAATCGATCACCCGCTTCACCGGGACGAGGATTTTCATATGCGTTCCTTCCTTTGGCCTTGGCAGCCTTGTTTTGTGCATACTCGAGGTTTAGCGCCGCCCTATCTTGCGTTTACGTAAACGTCAAGCAAATGGGGCGGCAGCGAATTTTTTCTGCGTGTCTGTCGAATCGCGGTCTCGCCGTCCGTCATAGCTTCGTCAACCCTCTGCTTTGATGCAACTCGACGCACAAGTGTATAGGTTGAACGTAACGGACAGGAGAGATGCAATGTTTGCAATTGGGCGCTTCATCGGGACGATATTAGCAGCGGCCGCGCTTGCGATGCCCTTGGCCGCGCAAGAGACCCGCATCGGCGAAGAAGGCTTCGAATCACCGCCCGCATCGCTCGACCAGATGGACTGGCTTGTGGGACAATGGAGCGGTGACGGGATTGGCGGAGCACCTGCGATGGAGAGCTGGTTGCCAGCGACTGGCGGGACCATGGTCGGTACCTTCATTCAGCAGACCGACGAAGGCGCGATCTCATTCACCGAGCATCTCTATCTGATGGAGGAGCAAGGGTCCCTGGTGCTGCGGCTCAAGCACTTCACTTCGGAGCTCATCGGGTGGGAGGAAAAGGAGGATATGCTGACCTTCCGATTGGTCGCGATCGAGCCTTGCGCCGCCTATTTCCAGGCCCTGACCCTTCGTTGCGCCGATCCAGCCAAGCCTGGGGAGGGACTGGTCGCAGCCGTTCGGATGAAGAGCGACCAACCCGAGTCACGGGAATTGCTCTTCAATTTCACAAGCCTGAAACCGCAGAGCGATCTCTCTTATGGCTGTGACGGTACGACCTATGCGATCAACCAATGCCTCGCCGAGATCCGTGACAAAGCCGCGGCGCGGGAGAGCCGCTACTTCGAAGCGGCGGTGGCAGGCCGGACCGGCCTCCCCGCGCGGATAACGGAACGCGAGCGCGACATGCGCGCGACCCAAACGGTAGCGGAGCAATATCGCAAGCTCGCCTGCGCTGACGTCTATGAGCACTGGAAAGACGGAACGATCCGCAACGCCATGATGCTTCGCTGCGAAATCCGCTTGATCGATAAGCGCACGCAGGACATTTGGCAGAACTGGCTGACCTTCCAGGACAGCAGCGAGCCGATCCTACCCGAACCGGAGCCCAGTCGATGATCCACCAAGCTATCCGCACCCTTCTCTCATCATCCGGGCTGGCTGGATTTTTGATCTGGTCTGGCGCGGTGACCGCGCAAGAAACCCGCTTAGTCGAAGGCAGTTATGTCGCGCCCCAGGCCAGCCTGGAAGACGCAAACTGGCTGGTCGGCGATTGGAAAGGCACGGTGCCTGAAGGGCATCTGGCCTTGGAACAATGGCTCGCGCCAATTGGCAAACTGATGGTCGGGACCTGGATTGAGACTGGTCTGGATGCCAAAGGCGAAGTGAGCATCGTGGCTACCGAGCACATGCATCTCTATGAGGACTTCGGCACGCTCAAACTCGTTACGATGAGCATCGAGCCCGGATCGGAACCTCTGGTCGGAGATCGCAGGCTGATCGCGGTCGAGCCATGCGCGCTCTACTTTGAGGAAGTCACGATGCGCTGCGCCGATCCGGACAAGCCGGGTGAGGGTCTTGTCGTGGTGTTCCGCGTGAGCTGGCCGGACGAGCCACTCAAAGAGGATGTTGTCACCTACACCCGCTCGGATTAGCCAGTCATCAGGGGAAAGGCGCCTAGCGCCGCTTCTTCGCCGCGGTCTCTGAGAAAATCGCTAGATTGGCGTCGGCGGCATCGATCACCGCCGCCAGCATATCTGGAGACGCAGGCCGAACGTGCGGCAGTGGCGTGTCATTCTTTCGCTTCACGATCAGCGGCTTGTCTTTCTTGCCGCCGGGCCATTGCTGCAGCCAGAAGTCGACCACCAGACGGTTGCCGCCAGCGATGAGATCAGCGACCAAACCGCCGACCACACCATATTGGACATAGGGAGCATCGGGATTGGGGTGAATTCCCACGAGACTGCGCATAACGAGATCGCCGTAGCACTCGGCCTCACTCTCAGCGATTGTGCCCTTGAAGGATTTGAGCGGCGTCACATCCTTGTCGATCATCTCTTCATGGCGGGTAATCGTAACCGAATTGGCTCCGGGAAACAGCAGCTTGAGCGGCTCATCACCCAGGGTCATGACCCTTTTGGGCATTGAGAAGATGTTTACAGTCGAGTGCGGGTCGGCCAATTGCTCCGCAGTCGGCGGTGTGTACTTCACAAAGGCATTCGACTTCGGCACGAAATTGGGCCGCCCGATCGACCAGACATGCAGTTCGCAATCCATTCCGGCATAGCGACCGGTCTCAGCCTCGCCTCCTGAGGCCAAAGCAGGGGTTGCCAGCGCACTCAGCGCCAGCACACCCCCAACTATCAGTCTACTTAGCAAGTTCACGCGGCTTGCTTGACCTCGGCAACGATCTTCTTCGCTGCGTCGCCCAGATTATCGGCGCTGACGATCGGAAGGCCGGAATTCTCGAGGATTTCCTTGCCTGCTGCGACATTGGTGCCTTCGAGCCGGACAACCAGCGGGACCGAGAGGTTCACGTCCTTGGCTGCCTGGACGATACCGTTGGCGATCACGTCACACTTCATGATCCCGCCGAAGATGTTGACCAGAATGCCTTCGACTGCCGGGTCCTTGAGGATGATCTTGAACGCAGCCGTCACTTTCTCGGTGGTGGCGCCACCGCCGACGTCGAGGAAGTTGGCAGGGAAGGCACCGTTGAGCTTGATGATATCCATCGTCGCCATCGCCAGGCCCGCGCCATTGACCATGCAACCGATGTTGCCGTCGAGCTTGATGTAGGCGAGGTCATATTCGCTGGCTTCAACCTCCGCCGGATCTTCCTCAGTCTCGTCGCGCATGGCTTCGATCGCCGGGTGGCGGAACAGCGCATTGCCGTCGAAGCTCATCTTCGCATCGAGAACCAGCAGGCGACCGTCATCGGTCTCCACCAGAGGATTGATTTCGAGCATTTCGGCATCGGTCGCCATAAAGGCTTCATAGAGCTGCTTGGCGAGCTTCTGCGCCTGCTTGTTGAGGTCGCCAGACAGCTTGAGACCGAAGGCCACCGCGCGCCCATGATGCGGCATAAAGCCCTGAGCAGGGTTGATCGTGATCGTGGTGATCTTCTCGGGAGTGTCATGCGCGACCGCTTCGATGTCCATCCCGCCTTCGGTTGAGACCACCATGGCGACTTGGCCACTCGCGCGATCGACCAGCAGTGAAAAGTAATATTCCTGAGCGATGTCGACGCCGTCGGTGATGTAGAGCCGGTTGACCTGCTTGCCCTCAGCACCGGTCTGGATCGTCACCAGCGTGTTGCCAAGCATATCTTTGGCATTGGCTTCAACCTCTTCGATCGATTGCGCCAGGCGCACGCCGCCTTTGGCATCTTCGGGCAGTTCCTTGAACTTGCCCTTGCCGCGGCCACCGGCGTGGATTTGCGCTTTCACAACATAGAGCGGCCCGGGCAGCT
Source organism: Erythrobacter sp. (assembly GCA_965229665.1). GTDB lineage: Bacteria > Pseudomonadota > Alphaproteobacteria > Sphingomonadales > Sphingomonadaceae > Erythrobacter. The sequence continues at coordinate 1,276,788 of OZ245896.1, forward strand.
TCTTGGCTGCTTCCACGGCTTCTTCAACGCTCAGCGCGGCGTGGCCGGCTGGAACCGCGATGCCGTGTTCCGCGAGCAGTTCTTTGGCTTGGTACTCATGAATGTTCATGCCGAAACGATCCCTTATTCGTTGGCTGGGGAGAGAGTGTCTTGGGACTGCCTAAGCATGGATTGCCCCACTTGAAAAGTGCGCATTCACCAGCCACGACTAAAGGCTGACATGATTGATAGGGATCGCCTCGAATCTATTGTCCGTGAAGCGGGCCGAATTGCGCATTCGCGCTGGCCCGGCGCAGGCCACAATGTTGCCAGCTGGGAGAAAGAGCCTGGCAGCCCGGTCAGTGAAGCGGATCTCGAGGTCGACGTCTTTCTCAAGCGAGAACTGGGCGCATTGCTGCCGTCAGCAGGGTGGCTTTCGGAAGAGACCGCCGATGACATGTCGCGGCTGGACCGTGATTTGCTATGGTTGGTTGATCCGGTTGATGGGACACGCGATTTCATACGCGGGAGGCCGGGCTGGGCGATCTCCGTCGCGCTGGTTAGCGCCGGCAGGCCTCTGATCGGGATGCTGTCGGCTCCGGCCCGCGATGAAGAATTCGTCGCGGTTGCCGGGCAGGGTGCGACCCTCAATGGCGCGAAAATCCAATCTTCGACGCGGCCTGAATTTGCGGGAGCGAGGATTCCGCTCGATCAGTTACCCAGCGCGGATAGTGACCTGACCTTGGTCGAAAAGCCCAATTCGATTGCACTGCGAATCGCCATGGTCGCCGCTGACCAGGCTGACCTTGTCGCCACTCTGCGCTGGGGCTTCGAATGGGATGTCGGTGCCGCGACCCTGATCGCGCGCGAGGCCGGTGCGCAGATCTCCGACGCCTTTGGTCGGCCCTTGGATTACAACAAGCGTGACCCGCGAGACTTCGGCGTGGTCGCGAGCTCGCCCGCCATCCATCAAAGCGCCATTGAGCGGATTGCTGACCGGGCCAGGGAATTGTCGGCTAAGAAATAGCGCCCAAACAAAAAGGGCCGGCCACACAGGCCGACCCTTCCTTGTCGTCTTCAACTCAATCAGTTGCGGGCAGCTTCGACCTCTTCCTGACTGATCGGGATGATCTTGATCTCGACCCGACGGTTGAGCGGTTCGTCGACATTGTCGCCGGTTTTGACCCGCAGGAACTCATAGCTCTCACCATAGCCCTGGGTCGCGATGCGGCTGCGAGCGACTCCGCGTGCTGCGAGGTAGTCCGCGACCGCCCGAGCCCGTCGCTCCGAGAGGCCTTGATTGAGTGCATCTGACCCGGTCGTGTCGGTGAAGCCATAAACGTCGATCAGGCTGTTGGGATACTTAACCAGGCTCTCCGCCACGGCATTGAGCGTATCATAAAAGCCGGGATTGATATCGGCTGATCCGCGCGCGAAAGTCACGCCATCGGGCAAGCGAACAAGGATTGCTTCCTCATCGCCGACCTGTTCGACATCAACGCCGGTGCCCTCGGTCGCTTCGTCGAGCTCGCGAATCTGATCGTCGAACTGGTCGCCGAGGACGGCGCCAGCGGTCCCGCCGATGCCAGCACCGATGATGCGTGCGGCGTCGCCGCCGATCGCACCGCCCAGGAGATAGCCGAGAGTGCCGCCAAGCGCGGCTCCGAGTGCGGTCCGTGAGACCTTTTGTTCGCCGGTGTTGGGGTCCGTCACGCAGCCGCTGGTGGTCACCAACGCCAAGGCGGCAGTACTCGAAAGAAATAGACGCGAAGTTTTCATGGTTACGCTCCTCCTTGATTGCGTGAGTCGCATGCTGCGGTCGTCCACGCAAGCAGCGCACGGCCCGTCGTGCGCGCTCTCGGTTCAACCGTGGCGGAGCTCGGTTTGCCCCTGTCTGAACGGCCTATGCAGCTTGGCGAAGGGATCGCGCTCCCGCAGTCCTGCACAGCTTGAACGACTAGCCTCTGGAAGAATGACAAATTTGTGCTAGCGCTGGGTGTTGTGACACCTTTTCCTTGGCCCGATCTTCTCATCATTGCCGGACTGATTGTCCTCAACGGCGTCTTTGCGATGTCGGAGCTGGCGATCGTGTCTGCCAAGACCGCCAAGCTCAAGGCCAAGCAGGAGGAAGGTTCGGCAAGCGCTGGAACTGCGCTGCAATTGGCCGCGGAGCCTGGAAAGTTCTTGTCGACTGTGCAGATTGGCATCACGCTGATCGCGATCATCACTGGTGCCTATTCGGGCGCCAGCCTCGAAGCGCCGGTCGGTGAGCGTTTGGCTCTGCTGGGCGTGCCTGAGGACATATCGGGCCAGACCGCATTTGTGCTGGTGATCGCCCTGACGACCTATTTCAGCGTGGTGGTGGGCGAATTGGTGCCCAAACAGCTCGCTTTGCGCGCAGCCATCCCCATTTCGCTGGTGATGGCGCGCCCGATGGCGATCCTTGCCACAATTGCTGCGCCGCTGGTGTGGCTGCTTGATACCAGCTCGGCAACGATCATCCGATTGTTTGGCATTCGCAAAGGCAGGCAGAACTCAGTCACGGCGGAAGAGCTGCAGATGATCTTCGCCGATGCAACCCGTTCCGGTGTGATCGAGGCGGAGCAGCACCAGATCCTGACCGGGGTGGTCCGCTTAGCGGAACGTCCGGTGCGCGAAATGATGACGCCGCGGACGGAAGTGGATTGGCTGGACATCAATGCCGATGAAGCGGCGATCAATCAGGTGATCGAGGACAGCCCGCATTCCCTGCTTCCGGTCGCCGATGGCTCACCGGACAATGTCTTGGGCGTGGTCAAGGTGCGTGAGGTGCTGGCGCAAATGGTTGCCGGAAAGCCGGTTCAGCTCAAGAGCATGATCAAGAAGGCCGAGGTCGTGCCTGATCAGCTCGATGCGATGGATGCGTTGCGGGTCTTGCAGCAGGCCGATATCGCAATGGCGATGGTGCATGACGAATATGGCCATTTGGATGGCATCGTCACGCCGGTCGATCTGCTGACCGCGATTGCCGGCGACTTTGTCAGCGACATGGATGAGGGCGATACGCCCCAAGTGACCGAGCGTGCTGATGGATCGCTGCTGATCTCGGGTGCGCTGTCTGCGGATGCATTGGCCGACCGGCTAGGGCTGGATTATGGCGACAATCGCGAGTTCGGCACCGCTGCCGGCTATGTCCTCTCCGTGCTCAAGCGACTGCCGGTCGCGGGCGATCATTTCAGCGACCAGGGATGGCGGTTCGAAGTCGTCGACATGGACCGCCGCAGGATCGACAAGATCCTGGTCAGCGAAGAAGAGAAAGCGCCGGAGTAGGCGATCACCCTTGGTGATCGCTTAACCACCCGCGCCTTCCACGAGTTTTTGATCGTCCTATCGCTTCGCTATTTTAGGACGGTCACCCGGAACCGCGCCTGAATCGGCTGTCGAAGACAGCCGCAAGGCCGGAAGCGAAGTCGAAGACGCAGCTGACCAAAGGTCACCTGCAGGGCCGTCCGCAGCGATGCGACCGTGAGGTCGTAAGAGCGAGGAAATCGCGCGCCGGATGGCGTGCGCAATTATGAAGGTATAAACGCCTGAGCAGACGCACCGTCACCCTCGGGCGCAGCGATGATGTCGCGGGTAATGCGGCCTTTGGCGACGGTGTTAGTGCCCGGATCGCCAACGGTAGAGCGGATGCTCGGTGCGGCAGTGCCAGCGCGATCAAGCGCGCTGGTTTCAATCGGGCTGCGCGGAGCTGGCCCGCCGAACAGCGCTTCGAGGGCTTCCTCGGCAGCTGCGCCGTCCGCTGGACGCGGGGCGCCAGGGGCCGGCGGTTCAAGCGCGAAATCTGGTGGAATCACAAGCGGCGCTTGGCGTTGAACAGCAAACTCATCCGGACGGTCGCGGTTGAAGATACCGCTGCCCCCGCACGATGCCAGCATGGCGCTCGCCGAGACAATAAGGATGGTCGATTTCAAAGCACGCATGTTTAGCTCTCCGCTTGCAGCTCGCCGCTGCTCTTATCATCCTTGTCGCGCACGAGGAAGCTGCGGACAAGGATAATCACAACGCCGATGGTGATAGCCGCATCGGCAACATTGAAAACCAGAAAGGGACGGAATGTCCCGATATGAAAGTCGGCATAGTCGATGACATAGCCAAGTTCCCAGCGATCGCGGATGTTTCCAACCGCACCGCCCAGGATGAGCGCCAGCCCAAGGATGTCGCCGAGCAATTTTTCGCGGAACATCCAAATCAGCACCACCAGTGCGATCAGCGCGGTGAAGGCCACCAGCAGATAGCGCATCTCCATGCTCTCGGCTTGGAACATGCCCAGCGAGACGCCGCGATTCTCGACATAGGTCAGGTCAAAGAAGGGCAGCAGCGGGATGTGCCGCACTTCGCGCAGGGCGAGCGGCCCGATCACAATCCATTTGATCAGCTGATCAGAGGCAGCGATGAACACCGCCAGCCCCAGACCTATCAATCGATTGCGGGTGAACAGGGCTTTCATAGTGCGGCGGCATCCCATGCCTTGACCACTTTGGTGCAGCGTCCGCACAGCGCGCCGTCCTCCGCCACGTCGGGCAGATGGCGCCAGCAGCGGCCGCATTTGGCAAAGTCGGTTTTGGTCACGCTCACCTCATCGCCTTGGCTGCGGGTGACTGTCGCGGTGATGAACAATTCGGCGAGCTGTTCGTCGCTGACGCCTTCGGGCACCGCAGCGGCGGGCACCGAGACCTCAGCTTCAAGGCTGGAGCGGATGGTTTTCTCACGCCGCAGCGGCTCGATCGCTTCGTTGACCCGGTCACGCAGCGCGCGCAGCGCATCCCATTTCGCACGGTCAGCCGGGACTTGCGGAACGCTCGGCCATTCGAGCAGGTGGACGCTGCCGCCTTGCTCATCATCCTCGGGATAGCGAGTCTTCCACACTTCCTCAGCGGTGTAGACCAGCACCGGCGCAGCATAGCGCACCAGAGCATGGAACAGCAGGTCGAGCACGGTGCGATAGGAATTGCGGGTGACGCTGTCGGGCCCATCGCAATAGAGCGAGTCCTTGCGGATATCGAAGAAGAAGGCCGAAAGGTCTTCGTTGCAGAAATCGACCAGCAGCCGCGTGTAGGTGTTGAAGTCGTATTGATTGACCGCTTCGCGCAGCTTCCCGTCGAGCTCGCTCAACAGCGACAGGACGTAGAGCTCGAGCTCGGGGATTTCGCCCCCATCTGACATATCGCCGACATAGCCATCGAGCGCGCCGAGCAGATAGCGGAAGGTGTTGCGCAAGCGGCGGTATTGATCGCCGACGCCCTTGATGATCTCATCGCCAATCCGATGATCTTCGGTGAAATCGACCGACAGCGCCCACAGCCGGATGATATCCGCGCCGGTCTGCTGCATCATCTTGACCGGATCGGTCGTGTTGCCAAGCGATTTGGACTGTTTGCGCCCGCTCGCATCCATGGTGAAGCCGTGGGTCAGCACCTGGTCATAGGGCGCGCGACCGCGGGTCGCGCAGCTTTCGAGCAGCGAGGACTGGAACCAGCCGCGGTGCTGATCCGAACCTTCGAGATAGAGATTGGCCGGCCATTGCAGCTCAGGCCAGCGTCCGCTTTCGAGCACAAAGGCGTGGGTGCAGCCCGAATCGAACCAGACGTCGAGAATGTCGGTCACCATCTCGAATTCATCCGGATTGTGATCGGGCCCGAGGAATTCGGCCTTGCGCGCCTCTTCCCAGGCGTCAACGCCGTCCTGGCGGACCGCATTGATCACCCGCAGATTGACTTCGGGGTCTTGCAAATACGAGCCATCGGGCCGGACAAACAGGGTGATCGGTACGCCCCAGGCGCGCTGACGCGAGAGCACCCAATCGGGGCGGGTTTCGACCATCGCACCGATCCGGTTCTGACCCTTGGGCGGGAAGAATTCGACCCGCTCGATCTCTTCCATCGCCCGCTCGCGCAGGGTCGGGGCCGCGCAGATCGTCTCCTCGCTCATGTCGACCGCGCCGCCTTCGCTCTCCCACGCCTTGTCTTCGGGCGTCTTGGGCTCAAGCCATGGCAGGTCCTGATCCATCGGGACGAACCATTGCGGGGTGCAACGGTAGATCACCTTGGCTTTGGAGCGCCACGAGTGCGGGTAGGAATGCTCATAATCGGCCGAGGCGCTGAGCAATGCGCCCGCTTCCCTGAGGTCCGAACATATCGGGCCTTCGGGCGAATTGAATGGCTTGTTGATGACCGAACGGCGGCGCTCGTCCGCTCCGCCGAGCCAAGCCCAATCATCGCGATAGCGGCCATCGTCCATCACCGCGAAGACCGGCTCGATTCCATGGGCTTTGCACAGCGCAAAGTCATCCTCGCCATGGTCAGGTGCCATATGGACCAGACCAGTGCCGCTTTCGGTGGTGACGAAATCACCTGCGAGCATCGGCCGCGGTGTGGCGTAGAACCCACCAAGATGATGCATCGGATGGCGGACCTTGGTGCCAGCGAGCTCAGAACCCTTAAAGAAGAGATCCTGGTCGTGCCTGAAGCTTCCATCATCGCGCTGGGTTGATGGCTCTAGGTCAATCTGAACTTTTTTGAGGAGCTCGTCTTCCGAATCCAATGCTCTGACGGAAGCAGTCAGCCGATGGGAAACCGCCTCGAGTAGGTTCTTTGCAACCAGAAACTCTGAGCGAAGCCAGGGAAGCGATTCCATCAGTCGCTTCATGGCGGGGTCGTCATAGTTCAGACTTGGATGGAAGATGGAGGTGCGAACAAATGCGTACTCAACCTCTGGCCCATAGGCCAAAGCCTGGTTGACCGGGATCGTCCACGGCGTGGTTGTCCAGATCACCGCATGCGCGCCTACCAACTCTTCGATCGGGCTTTCGACGATCTCAAACCCGACATCGATCTGCGGCGAGTCGTTGAGGTCCTCATATTCGACCTCGGCCTCGGCCAGCGCGGTCTTCTCAACCGGTGACCACATCACCGGCTTGGCGCCGCGATAGAGATTGCCCGCTTCGACGAATTTCATCAGCTCGGCGACGATCGTCCCCTCAGCCTCGTAATCCATCGTCAGATAGGGCTTGTCCCAATCGCCCATGATCCCGAGCCGCTTCAATTGTTCGCGCTGGGTGTCGACCCATTTCTGCGCATAGGCGCGGCATTCGGCGCGAAATTCCTTGGCCGGAACCTCGTCCTTGTTCTTCTTCTTCTTGCGATATTGCTCTTCGACCTTCCATTCGATCGGAAGCCCGTGGCAATCCCAGCCCGGCACGTAGGGCGCATCCTTGCCCAGCAGGTTCTGCGTCCGGCAGACCATATCCTTGAGGATGTGGTTCAGCGCATGGCCGATATGCATATCGCCATTGGCGTAGGGCGGGCCATCGTGAAGGATGAACTTCTCACGTCCCGCACGCGCCTCGCGCAGCTTGGAATAGAGGTCAATCTCCTGCCAACGCGCCTGAATGCCCGGTTCCTTCTGCGGAAGGCCGGCTTTCATCGGGAATGCTGTCTTCGGCAGGAAGACAGTGTCTCTATAGTCGCGTTCGGAATCAGACATGATCGAGGGCCGTTAGGACAATAATTGCGGGCGATAAACCCTCATTGCGCCGCGCGGCGGTTTTGCAGCGCCGCTTCGCTCGCGTCGATCTCTTCCTGGGTGCGATTGTCATAGCGCTGAACCAGCGCTGGCACGGTGGTGAAAGCGTCATCGGTCCAGATGAAACCGTTGAAGCTGGCAGGGACCTTGGTGAGCTGTTCGGGCAGGGTGATCCCTCTCACATCATGGTCGGGAAGCGCGCGCCCATCATCCGGGCCTTCCATGATGATTTCGACCCCGGGTCCCGCCATCCGCGCGATCAGCCGATTGGGCCAACCCCAGAGAAATCCTTGGTCTTCGATCCCGATCAGCATTGTACCTTGCTCGCACGAGCTGGGGACAATGCCGGTCCAGCCTGTGAGGCGATAATCAGCGGTGCATTGGCGCGCTTGCTCAGGAACGATTGCCCAGACACCGGGATAGCGCGCGCGGATGCGGTCGATCTGCTCGGGTGAGCCGTAAAATCCATCACCCTTGGCCACAGGGTCGCGATTGATCGTGTCGAGCGCTGTGGCGACGGCATCGACCAAGGCTTCATTGTCTTCGCCGAGATCGACCATCAACCGCGCTTGCCGCGGAATCGTGCGGGCCGCCTCGCCCAGTGTCGGGATGGTGAGGCCGGTGCCCCGCAGTGGGAATTGCACGCCGCCCTCAGCCTCAAAGCGGTAGCCATATCCGGGGTCGAGCGCGCGGATTTGCTCCAGAGTGGCGTTCTCGGTCGAGCCTGAAGCCTCGGTCAGGCAGCCGAGATTGCCCGAACCGAGCAGAACAACCTCACCATCCGAGGTGAGCTGTGGATCGACTTCCACATGCCATGCGCCGAGGCGATCGGCCCGCAGGATTGCGGGAATCGTGTTGGGGGCATGGCGGTGATAAGGCTGGCTGATCGCCGCGCCCTTACAGCCCGAGTCAAAATAGCTCGTTAGCCCCAGCAGCTCGGGCCCGACCGCGCGATGGGCGATCTGCTTGGGTGCGCCGGAAGGATTGGGCGCGATCCAGCTGGCATTGGTGAAGGACAGCACCAGAAAGGCAATCGCGAAGATCGCTGCAATCCGCTTTAACCAGATCACCCAAGCAATCTGCGCGCTTGGGCGCAATCCTTGTCCATCTGCTCGATCAGATCGTCAACACTGTCGAACTTGGCTTCTCCGCGGAGGAAATGGTGGAAGGCGACTTCGATCTCCTGACCATAAAGATCGCCGGAGAAATCGAAGAAATAGGGTTCGAGCAATTCCTTGGGCGGCTCGAATTGCGGGCGGATCCCGATATTGGCCGCTCCAGTGAGCTGCTGTCCGGTCGCGAGCACGCGCCCGGTCACCGCATAGACCCCGTATTTGGGCCGCAGATACTTGTCGATCGCCAGATTGGCGGTGGGATAGCCGATCGTGCGCCCGCGCTTGTCGCCATGTTCGACAATCCCGCGGATTGCGAAGGGGCGAGTCAGCATTTCAGCCGCGATCTGCGGTTCGCCTTCGCGCAGGGCTTCGCGGATGCGGCTGGAGGAGACCACGTCGCCATGGCCGGTCACCGCTTCGACCACGCGCGATTGCAGGCCCAGCTCACCGCCATATCCGCGGAGCAGTTCAACATCACCCTTGGCGCCCTTGCCAAAGGTGAAATCGCCGCCGGTTACCACGCCATAGGCACCAAAGCGCTTGATCAGGATCTCTGAAATGAAGTCTTCCGCACTGGTCCCAGCGAGATCGGCGTCGAAGTGGAACACCAGCATCGCGGTCGCGCCCGCGGCGAGATAGAGCTCCTGCCGTTGCTCGAGCGTGGTCAGCCGAAACGGCGCGACATCGGGCTTGAAGAACCGCACCGGATGCGGATCAAAGGTCGCGATGATTGAAGGACGGCCTTCGGAATGGGCCCATTCAATCGCTTCGCCGGCAACCGCTTGGTGCCCAAGGTGGAAGCCATCGAAATTGCCCAGCGCAATCACCGCGCCGCGCAGCGCCTCCGCAATTGGTTCACGATGATCGAGCCACCTCATGCCTGTTCCCCTTCTGCCGCGCTCTCTGCCCGAACATATGTGATAAAGGAATAGGCCGGCTCGGCATGCTCACCGGGATGATCTTCACGCGCCTGCACCACCCAGTCAGGGCCCGGCTCGGCCATAAAGGTGTCGCCATCGAAGTCGGCATGGATCTGGGTCAACTCGATCCGGTCTGCATGCTTCATGAAGACATCATAGATCGCCGCACCGCCGACGATCGCGATTTCTTCCACCGCCCGATCTGAAGCGTCATCAGTTTGGGCCAACGCAAGCGCCTCGTCGACCGATCCGACGATCTGAGCACCCTCAGGCGCAAAATCGTCATGCCGGGTCAGCACGATATGGCGCCGCCCAGGCAGCAGGCCGGGCAGGCTCTCGAAAGTCTTGCGGCCCATCACCATCGGCTTGCCCATCGTCAGTTGTTTGAAGCGCTTGAGATCAGCCGAGAGGTGCCACGGCAGCTTGCCTTCATTGCCGATCGTACCATTGGCGGCACGGGCATAGATCATCACGATTTCGGGTGTCGCGCGCTCTGCACTCACGGGCTGCTGTTCCCGACCCGGGTAACGTGACCCATCTTGCGGCCCTCGCGCGCTTCGCGCTTACCATAGAGATGCAGATGCGGCTCGCCGCCTTCGGCCAGCATGGTGTGCGCGGTCAGCGCATCTTCGCCGACGATATTGCGCATGTCGACACTGTCGAACCGCGTCGTGGCATCGCCCAAGGGCAGCCCGCAGATCGCGCGAATGTGGTTCTCGAACTGGCTGGTGGCCGCGCCTTCGATCGTCCAATGGCCCGAATTGTGAACCCGCGGCGCCATCTCGTTGAAGACCGGCCCCTGCTTTGTTGCAAAGAATTCGAGCGTCAGCACGCCGACATATTGCAGCGCTTCGGCGACTTGTCCGGCGATCACCCGGGCATCCGCGACCTGGCTCTCAACCAAGCCACCCGCGGGCAATTTTGACTGCACCAGCATGCCGCCGCTGTGCGAATTGGCGGAGGAATCCCAGAACCGGATCGTACCATCCTGCGCGCGCACCAGAATGACGGAGAATTCGGTCTCAAACGCCACCATGCCTTCATAGATGCAAGGCCGCCCAGGGAAACGGACGCCGGTTGCCTCGTGGGTATTGCTGATCCGCCACTGGCCCTTGCCGTCATAGCCATCATGCGCGGTCTTGAGGATGCCCGGCGCGCCGACCCGTTCGACAGCGGCAGCAAAGTCAGCGTCGCTCTCGACCCGCATATAGGGCGCACAGATCGCGCCAAACCCTTCGGCAAAGGCCTTCTCGCTGAGCCGGTTCTGCGCCACTTCGAGCGCACGGGCATTGGGCAGCAACCGTTCGGTCGGGATCGCCGCTGCGGTTGCCAGCGGGACATTCTCAAACTCCCAGGTCACCACGTCGCACATTCCAGCAAAGCGGGAGAGCGCTTCGGTGTCGCCCCAGCCAGCCTCGATGAAATCGGCCGAGACGTCAGCCGCGACATTGTCGCCCTTGGGGGCGTAGCCGATGCAGCGATAGCCCAGCTGCGCCGCTGCCATGGCCAGCATCCGGCCGAGCTGACCGCCGCCGAGAATGCCAATGGTTGAACCAGGAGGCAGCGCGCTCATTCGGGGATCAATCCTGCGGCGCTTCGGTCACGGCAGCGCTGCGCGCGGCGCGCCAATCCTGAAGCCGATCAGACAATTCGTCATCCTGCAGTGCCAGGATCGCCGCCGCCATCAGCGCGGCGTTCTTTGCGCCCGCCTCACCAATCGCCAAGGTGCCGACCGGGATGCCAGCGGGCATTTGCACAATCGAGAGCAGGCTGTCCCAGCCCGACAGAGCCTTGGATTGAACCGGCACGCCCAGCACCGGCAGATGCGTCATCGCGGCGATCATGCCGGGCAGATGTGCCGCTCCGCCTGCGCCCGCGATGATGACATCGAAGCCTTCGCCTTCGGCACCTTTGGCAAAAGCGCTCATCCGGTCAGGCGTGCGGTGAGCCGAAACGATCCGCGCTTCATGCTCAACTTCAAGCTCGTCGAGGATCTCCGCGGCAAGCCGCATGGTGGGCCAGTCTGACTGGCTTCCCATCACGATGGCGACTTTTCCTCCCATGAGACCTCTCAGCTGTCCTTCAGATAATAGCGCTCACCCGGCACCATATTCTCATCAAAGTCATAGATGATTGGTTGCCCAGTGGGAATCTCCAAACCGGTGATGTCCTCATCCGAGATTTGCGAGAGATGCTTGACCAGCGCGCGCAGGCTGTTGCCATGGGCCGAGATGATCACGGTCTCGCCGCTCGCCAGCACCGGCAGGATGTCGCTTTCCCAATAGGGCAGCACCCGCTCAATCGTCAGCTTGAGGCTTTCGGTGTAAGGGACATCGATCCCGTCATAGCGCGGATCGGCACCGGGATCATATTCGCTGCCCGGCTCCATCGGCGGGGGCGGCGTGTCAAAGCTACGGCGCCAGATATGGACCTGCTCGTCGCCATGCTTGTCGCGGGTTTCCTGCTTGTTGAGCCCGGTCAGCCCGCCATAATGCCGCTCATTGAGCCGCCAGTCCTTGGTGACCGGCAGCCACAACAGGCCGGCCTCTTCCAGCGCGAGGTTGAGCGTTTTGATCGCGCGGGTCTGAAACGAAGTGAAGCAGGTCGTCGGAATGACGGCCTTCTCCTTCATCAGCGCGCCCGCGGCCTTGGCTTCGGCAACACCCTTTTCGGTCAGATCGACATCCCACCAGCCGGTGAAGCGGTTTTCGAGGTTCCACTGGCTCTGGCCGTGGCGGACAAGAATGAGTTTTGGCATTTTTTCTCCGTAGTGCCAGGCCACCCGCGCCCTCCACCCTACCACCCGGATGATACCCGGGCAGGATCCGGGTGGTAGGGTGGAGGGAGTGGGTGGCGTAGCCCCCCAAAAACAAGAAAAGGCGCGTTAGCCGTCGGAGCCTTGCTTGGGAAGCTCTTGTCCATCCGAATCGCGGATTTCCCGGCTCTGAGCCTTCCGCCGCCGCAGGTTCTCGCGCAATTTCGCCGCGAGCCGCTCTTCGCGAGACATATTGTTGCTTGTGTCTTCACTCATAGGAAACGCCTAGTCGCTAAGGGCCCCTGTGCTCAAGTAGCGAAGCGGTAGCACAACGAAAACGCTTCAACCCCTGCTTGACTTTACGCGCGCACGCGACAATAGGGCGCGCCTGCCTCTTATTGTGGCTTTTTGGTTCGCTGCTGTAGCTCAGTGGTAGAGCGCACCCTTGGTAAGGGTGAGGCCGAGAGTTCAATTCTCTCCAGCAGCACCATTGTTTCTCTCACGACAACTCGCTTCGCTCGCGTCTCCGAGGGGCGGTCTGACCGGCCGACGCGCAGTCGCGCTTGCGAACTCTTCGAGTTCGAACTTGGGTTGCCTAACGGGCCTCATACCCACACTTTTGACGAGTGCGCCATTCGCTTGCGCGGCTTATCGCCTTCCCATCAACATTTGCGATGGAGAGGCTGCAATGGATCTCGGACTTAAGGGCAAGAAAGTTATCATGAATGGCGGCGCGCATGGCTTGGGCCTCGCTTCGCTCAAGCTGTTTGCAGCCGAGGGCGCCGACGTCGCCTTCTTTAGCCGCAAGGACGACAAGATAGCGGCGGCTACGGCGGAGATCGACGCGGCTGGCCCGGGTAAGGTGTTTGCCGAAGTGTTCGACATGAACGACGGCGACGACGCTTACAAAGCCTGGCTTGAGAAAGCCGCGGGTGAGCTGGGTGGCTGCGATATTTTCATCCACACCGCCAGCGCTTCGGGCACCGGCGGAACCGGTGACTGGCAGGCCTGTGTCGATATGGACCTCAAAGGTGCAGCACTGGGCGTTGAGGCGCTGACCCCGCATCTCGCAGCATCCGACACCGGCTCGATCGTGATGATGAGCTCGACCGCGGCGCTTGAAACCTTCATCGCGCCCAACCCCTTTAATGCGATCAAGGCCGCGCTGATTACTTATGCTTCGCAGCTGAGCCAGGCGTTCGCTGGCCAAGGCATCCGCGTGAACACCGTGTCGCCCGGGGCGATCTATTACGAAGGCGGCAATTGGGAAGCGATCAAAGGCATGATGCCCGAGCTGTATGACGGCACTCTGGCGAAAATGCCGATGGGCCGGTTCGGCAATGACGAGGAAGTCGCCAAGGCGATCGTCTTCGTAGCGAGCCCGGCGGTGCCTTACATGACCGGGACGAACCTCGTGGTCGATGGCGGCTTCACCCAGCGCGTCCAATTCTAATCCCAACTCTCAAGACTGGAAGGGCATCCTCCTATGGCTGACATTGCCAAAGATATCGATCGCGACAAGCTGCTCGATATCTACACCCGCACCATGAAGGTGAACCGCACCGACGAGAAATTCCGCGCGCTCCTGATGGAGGGCAAGGTTGCGGTGATGTATTACTGCGTGCGCGGGCAAGAGCTGGTCTCTGCCGCGGCGATGGCAGCCTTGGAGGAGGACGATTACGTCGTCTGCACCTATCGCGGCCAAGGCGAGCAAACCGCCAAGGGCATTCCGATGGAGAAATGGTGGGGCGAATGCCTCGGCAAAGCCACCGGCACCTGTAAGGGTAAGGGTGGCACCATGCACATCACTGATCCCGACACTGGGATCATGGTCACCACCGGCGTGGTTGGCTCTGGTCTGCCGATCGCCAATGGTCTGGCGATGGCGAGCCAGAACAATGGTGACGGCCGCGTCACTGTGGTCAGCTTTGGTGATGGTGCGGCCAATATTGGCGGCTTCCACGAAGCGATGAACATGGCGCAGCTCTACAAACTGCCGGTCGTATTCCTGTGCCAGAACAACCGTTATGGCGAGCACACCGCCTTCGCTGATCACACTGACAGCGACAGCATCGCGGTCCGCGCTGAAGGCTATGGCATGAAGGGCGTCACGGTTGACGGTAATGACGTCAATCAGATCTACCCGGCGATGCAAGAAGCGGTCGATCGCGCCCGCGCCGGTGAGGGGCCCACTCTGGTCGAAGCCATGTGCTACCGCATGATGGGTCACTTCTTCGGATCGGACTTCTCCTACATGCCGCCAGAGCATCTCGCCGAGATGCAGGCCGAGGATCCGCTGCCCAAGCTGCGCGCGGTCATGCTCGAACATCAGTTCACCGAGGATGAGCTCGACGGCATCGTGGCCAAGATCGATGCCGATATCGAAGCGGCGGTTCAACACGCGCTTGATGCGCCGCTGCCGGACACCAATGAGATCTACAAAGACGTGCTTGAGGAGGTGAACTGAAATGGCTGAAATCACCATGACAGAGGCCCTCAACAAGGCCATCGACGAAGCCATGGCCGAAGATGACGGCGTGTTCTGCCTGGGCGAAGATGTGTCGGCCAAGCAAGGCGGCGGCGTTTTCAAGGTTACCTCAGGCCTGACCGAGAAATATGGCGAGCACCGCATTCGCGCGACGCCGATCTCGGAGACCGCGATCATCGGTGCGGCGGTCGGTGCCGCGCTCGCCGGTCAACGCCCGATTGCTGAGATCATGCTGATGAACTTCGTCGGCGTGTGCATGGACCAGATCGTCAACCACGCGGCCAAGCTGCGCTTCATGTCGGGCGGCCAGACGCCGTGCCCGATCGTGATCCGCACCACCACCGGCGTCGGCGTCGGCTTTGGCGGCCAGCACTCCGACATGCTCGAAGCGTGGTTCGCCCACGTCGCCGGCATGCATGTGGTGACGCCTTCCAACGCCGCCGATGCGCGCGGGTTGATGCGCTCTGCGATCGACGCGAACGACCCGGTCGTCTTCATCGAGAACATCCTGTGCTACGGCCTCAAGAGCGAGGATCCAGGCCCCGGCTATCGCGTGCCGCTCGGTAAAGCCGCTGTGGCCAAGGAAGGCAGCGACATCTCGTTGATCACCTATGGTCGGACCGTGCTCGACGCGCTCGAAGTCGCGGGTGAGATGGAGAAAGAAGGCGTCAGCGTCGAAGTGATCGATCTGCGCACCATCGCTCCCTATGACGAGGCGACCGTGCTGGCATCGGTCAACAAGACCGGTCGCGCGCTGACCCTGCATGAGGCCGTGCGTCCGTTCGGAACCGGGGCCGAGATCGCCGCGAACATCCAGGAAAAATGCTGGGACAATCTCAAGGGCCCGGTACGCCGGATCGGCGGAACCTTCGCAGCGGTTCCCTTCGCGACCCATCTCGAACAGGCCTGGATCCCGACCAAGGCCGAAATCGTTGAGCAGATCAAAGCGTCTGTAGGCAAAGACTAAGGGGGCTCATTTGGCTTCAGAAATTCGCATTCCCAAGCTCGGCATGAGCGCGACCGAAATGACCCTCGTCGAATGGATGTTCGGTGACGGCGAAGAGGTCGAAAAGGGTGAGATCATCTACACCGTCGAGACCGACAAGAGCACGACCGAGATCGAGGCCCAGGCCAGCGGGATCATCCATCCCACCGGCGAAGAGGGTTCGGTCTACAAGGTCGGCGATCTGATCGGCACAATCGACTAAGGTCCGCACCGTGAGTACACCGCGCGAGAAACTGGCAGCCGTCTATGCGGCTGCTGGTGCGCGCAATTGGGATCTGGTCGAGAGCCTGCTGCACCCTGACTTCGTGCTCCACGAAGCGGCTGGCCTGCCGTTTGGCGGCGAGTGGCGGGGCAAGGATGCGCTGCAGCGCTGCGCCGCGGCGATGTACGGCACTTGGGCCGAGGCCAAGGTCGAGATTCACGACATTACCGGCGGGGACACCTGGGGTGTGACTGTATTGACACTGACCATGACCCCTAAAGATGGCGGGGAGACCTTCAGCCAGACGGTATGCGAAGCCGGCTCGTTCGAAGACGGCCTGCTCAAGGATCTGCGGATCCACTATTTTGACGCGGCCGAAGTCGCCGCGAAGGCCTAGCTAGGACCCACATTATGACGATCGAGAAAGTCTGCGTCCTCGGCGCACCCGCCGACCAGGGCCAACCGCTGGTGGCGGAGCTGCTGAAAGAGGGCTTCACCGTCACCGCTGGAGTGCGGCGCGACAACGCCATGGCGGATACGCCCTACCCCGATTTGCCGACGGTCTTCGCCGATATCACCGACGCCGATGCGATGGAGAAAGCGTTCGAAGGTCAGGACGCGGCGGCGTTCCACCTGCCGTTTGAGTTCGACCGCGAAAAGGCCGCGCATTTCGGCGCGCAGATCGCCGAAGGGGCGAGGCGCGCGGGGCTGAAGAAGATCATCTTCAACACCGCCTGTTATGTCGCGGATCACGATCTCGACCTGTCGGCCCATGATGGGCGGCGCGATATCGAGCGCTCGCTGGAAGAGACCGGGATCCCCTGCGTCTTCATCGAGCCGACCGTCTTCATGGACAATCAGTACCGGATCTGGACTCGCCCTGCGATTATGCGCGACGGGATCTTTGCCTATCCGGCCAAGCCTGATCTGCTGATCAATTGGGTCTGCCTCGAGGATGTTGCCCAGGCGATGGTCAAGGCGCTGCTGACCGACAAGGCCGATGGCCTGCATGTCCCGATCGGCGGGCCCGAAGCTCTGGTTGGCGATCAGGTCGCGGCCAATCTGTCCGAAGCACTGGGTCGCGAAGTCCGCTTCCAAAGCCTCGCGCCGCAGGAATTTGCTGCCGGGATGAGCGAGCTGGTGACCGGATCGCGCGAAATTGAACCCGCCAGCATCTATGATGGCATGGCCAAGTTCTATTCCTTCTACAACACGCAGGAGATCTCGCCGCTGTTGGTTGATCCGCAGAATGCGCGCGACCTGCTCGGGATGGAGCACACCTCGCATCTCGAATGGGCCAAGTCGAAGGACTGGATGGAAGGGCTTGAGGGTCTGATCTAGGCCGCTTTCCTACTGGCAAGCGTCTGTGGCAAAGGCGTGTGACAAAGATCTTCGGCAAAGACTGGGAGGTTGTTCGACTATCGAACTCCAACGCAAATTGTTGGTAAAGTGTCAAGCGCGCTATGTCATGAAAAAATGTTATTTATCAGCAGTTTGATTGCCGATTGAGTGGTTGACACCTGGCCAATGTGTCAAGCTGATGTGTTTTCTTGGTGATGCCATGGCCACCCGCGCCCTCCGCCCTTCCGCCCGGATTCCACACCGGGTCATGATCCGGGTGGAAGGGCGGAGGGAGTGGGTGGATATGCAAATATCAAAGCTCCACCACCACCAAGCGATAACCGAGGTCGAGCTCTTCGCGCTCGAGCAGATGACCATAACGGCGGCGCCATTCTCCGCTTTCAAGATCCATTCTGAGCCGGTCGAGCTTCGATTCCACGCCGTCGATCGCCCAGAAGCTCGAGCTGCCCTTGCGCAATTGCGGATCGAGATAGGCCGCGGGGCGACGCCAATAGGCGTAGAGGAAGCCATCGCTGCAATCGTGCGGGATCATCAGTGGGGTGACAGAATGTTCGCCCAGCCAGATCACGTAATCTGCCATTTGCGGCATTTGTTGAGCGTCGAGCTCGGCCAGTTCGGGCAGATAATCGAGCAACCAGATGTTGCGAAAATCGGGGTCGAAGGTCAGCAGCACGATCCGATCGCGCGTGACCCGCTGCATCTCGCGCAGTCCGGCGAGCTTGTCGGGCCAGTGATGCACAGTGAGCACCGCCATGCTCGCGTCAAAGCTGTTGTCGGCAAAGGGCAGATTGTCAGCGGTCGACCTCACCACGCGCTCACTATGGGGATGCTGATCGATCATCGCCTGCGAGGGTTCGAGCGGGGTCACGTCGAGGTCCTCCGGCTCATAGGATCCAGCGCCCGCACCGACATTGAGGACGGTCCGGGCATCGCCCAGCGCGGCGCGGATAGCCTTGGCTATGCGCGGATCAGGCCTCCGCAGATTGGCGTAATCGAGCCCGATTGAATCGTATTTCGCATCCATTGCGGATGGCTATAGCGTCTGACCGTCGTCCAGGACAAAATCGCTGCCGGTCACGAATTCCGCGGCGTCGGAGCAAAGGTACAGCACCAGCCCGTCGAGGCCCTCTTCGCCCATTAGTCGGCGCTTCGGGAAGCGGGCAATCTGCTTCTTGCCAGGTTCGGTGTCGAACCAATCGTCATTGATCGCGGTGCGGATATAGCCGGGCGAGATTGTGTTGACGCAAATGCCTGCGCGGGCCCATTCGCGCGCCAGGCTGCGCGCCGCCTGGACCACTCCGGCCTTGCTGGCGGCATAGGCGACCAGCCCCGGTGAGGGCTCGAATGCGGTGATTGAGGCCACCATCACGATCCTGCCCTTTTCGGTTCCGGCTGCGATCATCCTTTTAGCGCCTTCACGCGCGGTCAGGATCGCTCCCTTGAGGTTGATCGCGAGCGTGCGTTCAATCTCTTCCTCAGGCATGCTCACCGCCATACCAGCGCCATCGATCCCCGCATTGGCGATCACCGTGTCGACAGTGCCGAAAGCGGCCTCGGCGGCGTCGAAACCTGCGATGACATCAGCCTCGCGCCCGACATCCATGGCCACGGCCGCGGCCTGCGGGCCGATCTCCTCGGCCAAGGCCTCCAAGCGGTCCTTGCGCCGCGCGCCGAGCGCGACCTGCGCGCCATTGGCGGCCAAAATCTTGCCGAACCGCGCACCCAGCCCTGAGGACGCACCGGTAATGAGCGCGGTGCGCCCGCTAAGATCAACCGAAAGGCTCATGCAGTCAGATCAGGACTTTGCCGGCAATTCGCCGTTGAAGTACTTTTGCATCGTCTGGTGGAAGTGCCGGACCCTGCTTTCCTGATAGGTGCCGAGTTCCATCACCCCGCTCTTGAGGTTCTTCATTCCCTCTTGAACATAGGGCAGGTTCGACATGTCCTGATCGAACACATTGGCAAGCTGCGGCCCCATCTTGTCGGCGGCCCAGGCAAAGGGCTCATCATCCGGAATGCGGGTCACCTCGACCGCTCGTGGGCGCTCTTCGCCCTTGGGTGTCGGGAACAGCAGGCGGATCTCCATGATTGACTCATCGCAGGTTTCGCCGGGGAACCAGCGATAGGTCAGAGTCGGGAGATAGCCGATCCATGGCGCAAAATTCGGGAAGATATTGTAGGTGAAATTGTCGAGAATCTCACTGTCCGACGCTTCCGAATAGTCATAGCCATATTGCTCGGCAAAGCCTTGGCGGCCTGCTTCGGCGAGGATCTTGCGCGCACCCAGCGGATCAGCCGGATCAAACTCGGCATCGCCATCACCAGCGGCAAAGCGGCGGTTGGTGTCGGCATCATCGCCGCCCGAGAACTCATTCATCTTCTCGAGAACATAGGTCGAGTCCTTGTTCTTGAGATGCGGGCTGAGAACGCCGGAGGGCGTGATCGCGCGGTTGAAGTGATCGCCGATCAGATCATAGCGCGTGTTGGCATCACCCAGGAAGGGCAGCAATTGCGGGTGGGTGACGATTGAGTGCCAGGCTTCCATGAATGCCTCGGCAGTCGCCTTCCAGTTCGACTTGAACTTCTTCTGGATCCACATGCCAGTGTAACGATTCTCGAAATCGTAGCGCTCATAATGCTCAGCTGCCGGGCCCAGCCAGGTCTTGAAGTCTGGCAGGTCGAAATTCTCGGTCAGCATGATGAAGCCCTGCCACAGCTCGACGCGGGCTTCGGGCAGATCGAGATCCTTGCCTTGCAGATGTTTGAAGTCCCACTCGCTGGGGATCTCCTTGAGCGTGCCGTCATTCCGCCAAGTAAACCCATGGAACGGGCAGCGCAGCTGGATTGACGGGCCGCACTCGGTCCGCAGCTTTCGACCACGGTGGAGGCAAGCGTTGTAGAAAGCTTTGACGCTGAGATCCTTCTGGCGGATCAACAGCCAGCTCTTGCCATTGATCTCGTAAACGACGGTATCGCCGGGATCGGGCATTTCGTCTTCGCGCGCTGCGAACTGCCACACATTGGGCCACATCTTCTCGCGCTCAAGCTGGGCGTATTCTTCGCTGATATAGGCATCGACCGGGATCGGGTCATTGCCCATGTCCATCGTGCTCTCTTCGAACAGATAATCCGGCGGCGTCCGTGTGTCGCCATTGAGCATGTCGGTGTAAGTGATACCCGGGCAACGGTCGTCGCGGTTGATATCCTTAATCTCGTTCATTGCAGGCCTCTTGATCCCTCTACTCGCACTTTGCGCAGTGTTCGTCCGAAGCAATATCACACACCTTGGACGTCAGGTCATCCTATCGGATTGGAGAGGAAAACACATGACGCAAGCAGGCGGATTGGCGGAATTGGGCGAAGTGATGCAACTGGCGTTCGTTCCCAAGGATTTTGACGCAGCAGTCAAGCACTGGACCGAGGTGATGGGCGTCGGCCCGTTCTTCCTGATGGAGGGGATCCACCTTGAGGACATGAAGTACCGCGGCGCCCCAACCGATGCGGTGTTCGATCTGGCGCTGGCCTATTGGGGCGACATCCAGATCGAGCTGATCCGCCCGCGCGATTCGCATCCCTCGATCTATTCAGGCGAGTATGCCGAAGTCACCGGCTTGCATCATGTCTGTATCCTGGTTGACGACATCGAGGACGCCTATGCCGCGTGTGAGCGCCACAACGCCGAGATCGTAATCGATGGGAAGCTGGGCGACAGCCGGGTGATTTACGCCGACCCAGGCAATGGTCCGGGAAGCCTGGTCGAGATCCTTCAGCAGGGCGAAGGCGGGCCGGGCCTGTTCGCGATGATCAAGCAGGCTGGTGAGGGCTGGGATGGTTCTGAGCCATTGAGGACTCTGGGTTGAGTTTTCTGTGTTCCGCGTGCCATCCGGCACGCGATTTCCTCGCGGCTTGCGGACAAGTCCGCGCCGCTGCGGACGGCCGGTCGGCCTTGCGACTCCTTCGGCGTCGTGCTGGAGCAATTCCATCACGTCTTACCAGGTGTTTTCTCGCGGCAGAACGGTCAGCGTAGCTGACCGCAAACGCGACCGCACGCCGGCCGGTTAGGCCGCAAGCCTAGCGGGCCAGATGGCCCGCGCCCGGCGCTTGAGGGTCAAAGAAAACTAACTGCTCGCGCCGAGGTAACCCAGCTGACCAGCCTTGAAGATCGTCTGCGCACGATTGACGCTGTCGAGCTTCTCACCGGCGCGGTGGATATGATAGCGAATCGTCGCATGTGACCGCTCAAGGATCATGCTGATCTCCTTGTCGGTCTTGCCGATAGCGGCCCAGCGCAGACACTCGACCTCGCGCTTGGAAAGCACGCAGTCTGAGGGAATCCGACGTTTTGTGCGGTGAGCCTGGACATAACCAGCGACAAACCGGCGCGTGACTTGCGCGAACAGCGAGCCGTGCTCAGCAAATTCTTCGGTCAGATCCTCTTTTTCGCGATCCATGCTGATGAAGCTGTTGGCCGAGATCTGTCCGAATGGCAGATGGACCGGGATCACAATCGCGGCCTTGCACAGAGAGCGCTTCTCGAAATCGGCGAGGTCGATTTCGTCGAGATAGGAGTTGTGCCAGCGTGTGTTGAAGCCATGTTCGTTCACCCAAAACGGCTCACTTTCATAGCGGCAAGCCCGTGGGAGCGGCGAGTGCAGCGCCAGGCGATGGTCTTCCCACCAGCGTGCGCCATCGTCGAGCCAGCGGAAAACATCGGCGTTGAGCACGGTGCCTTCAGCGTCGACCATCGGCTCCTTGGAAGAGATGTCATCGCACACGGCGATCTGCATTCCGCGCTCTTGCGCGACTCGGGCCAGTTCAATCGCAGCATCATGAATGTCTTCGATGCAGCGGATCGTGACCGCTTCCAGCAATTCATCAAGTTTTTCACGGCCTTGGGGGGTGCGTAGTTCCACTACATTGGTGGCCATTACCGAATTCCTCTCGCTTTTTGGCGCGGCTTTTGCCGCTGCCAGATTCGATCCCGCCCAGGACCCTAATAGCGCATTTTCGCTGATTCGCCTCATACTTTACGTAGGGGCACGTTGAGGCGGGTCTGGGTAGGTCTTTTTGTTCTAATTAGGAGCTCGGCAGATGGCTACCCAAGCGGCAAATTTTGGTTCAGCACTCAAGGCCTTGGCGCAGGCGATCGAGCCTGAGCGGCCAGCCCTCATCCATGGCGAAAGGATCGTCACCTGGGGCGAGCTTGACGCGCTGACGGATCGCATAACGGCGGGTTTGCGCGCAAAGGGTCTCAAGCCAGGCGATATCGCAGGGCAGATGCTGCGCAATACGCCCGAATACGTGCTGGCCTATTTTGGCTGCATCAAGGCCGGGCTCACCCCGGTCAATGTGAATTACCACTACAAGCAGCGCGAACTGGCCGACATTTTCGAGCGGTTCGGGCTCAAGGCACTGTTCACCGAGAGTGACTTTGCCGAGATTGGCGCGCAGGCCATGCCCGGTGGCACGCTGACAGTGGATGTCGGCGGATCAGAATGGGAAACGCTGCTTTCGAGCGAGCTTCCCGAGGGCTTTGCGGTGCATGACGATCCTCAGGCGCTGTTCCTGACCGCGACCGGCGGCACCACTGGCATGCCAAAGGCGGTGATGTGGCCCTTCGCCGAAGCCTGGCAGGCTTTCAGCATCTCGGTGTGGCAACGGGGCTTTGGAGAGCCGCCCTTCGTGGCGATGTCGCTTGAGGAGCAGGTTGCTGAAGCGGCCAAGATTGGTCCCGACCATCCCGCGAGCGCATCCCCATTGTTGTTGCTTAGCCCGCTGATGCATGGCGCTGGTCAGTTCAGCGGCATGATCCACTTGCTCAAGGGTGGCACTTTGGCGCTGTTGCCGGCGGAGAAGTTCAACGCGGAACTGGCGTTGGACGAGGTCAAGCGGCTCGGCGCGCGCGGTATCTTCATCGTGGGTGATGCTTTTGCCTTGCCTTTGGCCGATGCCCTCGATGCGCGCGATGATGCCAGCGAAACCATCGCCACGCTGCGGTCAGTGACCAGCTCGGGCGCCGTCTTCTCCGAAAGCCACAAGATGCGGCTGATCAAGCACAACCCGCAATTGGTTGTCGTGGACGCGCTGGGGTCGAGCGAAAGCTCCGGCACGGCAATTGTCATCACCACCGCTGCTGGATCGACCGGCGGCGGTAAGTTTTCCGCCCTTCCCGGGCGTGAGACCAAATTGTTTGATGAGAACCTCAATGAGATTGCGCCAGGCAGTGATGGTGTTGGCATTGTTGCCCGGACCGGACCATTGCCACTGGGCTATCTCGGCGAAGATGAGAAGAACGCGCAGACCTTTCCCGAGATCGGTGGCAAGCGCTGGTTGATGACGGGCGACCGTGCGCGCTGGGCCGCCGACGGCAGTATGGAGTTCATCGGCCGCGACAATATGTGCATCAACACCGGCGGGGAGAAGGTCTTTCCCGAAGAGGTTGAGGCGGTGCTGCTCGATCATCCCTCGGTCCAAGACGCTCGTGTGGTCAGTCTGCCCGATCCGCGTTTTGGCCGAAAAGTGGTGGCGGTGGTTCAGCCGGAGGCTGGGCAGGACGATCTCGAGCGCGCGCTGGATGCCCATGCCCGGGCTGGGCTGGCGGGCTACAAGATCCCGCGGCTCTATGTCTTCACCGACGGATCGCTTCGGCTCAACAACGGCAAGCCGGATTACAAGACCGCGCAAGGTCTGGCGGACGCCGTGGTGGAGTGAGTACGGCTAAAGCTTCCAGAACCGTTCGATCGCTGCATCGAAGGCATCGTTAAACGCTTCGGCGTAACCAATGCTGACGATCGGCGAGTCTGGATCAGCCTCATCCTGCCGCGCAATGTAAGGGGCGATCGGAGCAGAGCCGCCGAGCTTGCGAATCTTGGGCTTGTCCGGCCGGGCGCGAAAATCGCGGGTCATGAAATGGACCCCGATCTTCTTCTTGGTCAGCGCTGTGTCGGAGAACATCACGTAATTGATGACGATCTCGACATAGCAAGACTGTTCCGACGCGGTCAGGCGTGACTTTTGCTTCGAAGCAGTCTTGTAATCGATCACCTGATCATGGCTGACGAAAGCATAGCCGTCGAGCAGGCCTCGCTCGCGGATCAACGCATGCGCCGTCTCAAGCTGGACCGATTGGGTGATCGAAGCGGTGATATCCTCTTCCGCCGGGGCTGACCCCTCGGTCAGATCATAGATCAGTCCAGCCCCGCCGAGCCGCGTAGCGAAATTCACCTCTTCTGAGGGGAAGAAATGCGCTTCGCACTTAGGCCCAGGACCGGCAGTATCGGCAGATGCAGGACCCAGCAGCGCGAGCGGAAGGGCGACGACAAAGCTCATCAAGTGAGACTCGCCACATCAATCGATCTCGTCAAGCTGGAACGCAGAGGTCAACCGGTGGAGCGGTCGGCCTTGTCCTTGGCATTGGTGCCCTTGATCATCGCGCGCATCTGCTCCCACTCTTCATCGCCGAGTCCTTGCAGCATCGGATAGAAAGTACCGCCATTGGCCTGGAAGCCAGCGCCATCGATCGCGATCGTCTGGCCGTTCACATATTCGGCGCCCGGACCCATCAGGAACACCGCGAGATTGGCCAATTCATGCATCTCACCAGCACGGCCCATCGGATTCATATTGTTGCCCGAATTGCCGCCGCTGCCGCCGGGGTGGAGCCGCGCGCTCATTCCCTTGGTCGGGAACAGGCCAGGATTGATCGCATTGAAGCGCAGACCATAGCGGCCCCATTCGGTCGCGAGGCTCTGGGTCATGGCGTTGATTGCGGTCTTAGACATCGCGCTGGGCACCACAAAGGCGCTGCCCGACCAAACCCAGGTGGTCAGGATCGAGATAAAGCTCGCCTTCTTGCCCTCGGCGATCAGGCGCTTGCCGATGTCGAGTGTGACATAAAAAGTCCCGCGGAAGACGATGTCCGAGATGGCGTTGAAGGCATTGACTGAGAGGTCCTCGGTCCGGCTGATGAAATTGCCCGCCGCATTGTTGACCACCCCGGTCAGGGCTCCGCCGTCGGCCCAGATCGTATCGACCATGGAATGGATCGCATCGGGATCGCGGATGTCGCAAGCAAGGGCAACAACCTTGCCGCCGTGCGCAGCCATCAACTCCGCAGCGGTCTCGTCCAGCTTGTTCTGACGCCGCCCGCAAATATAGACCGTGGCACCAAGCTTGAGGAAAGCCTCGGTCATTTCCTTGCCGAGACCGGTACCACCACCCGTGACCAGAATCCGCTCGTCGGACATCAGCCCGTCGCGGAACATCAGTTTCGAAACGTCCATTCAGATATTACTCCGGTGTGTCGCTCAAAGACCCAAAACGGTCTTGGCGATGATATTTTTCTGTACTTCGTCCGATCCACCAAAGATCGTTGCGGCGCGGTTGTTGAGATATTTGCCCATCGCCATTTGCGCGATTTCGCTACCGACAGCCTCAGGCGCTTCATTGCCATAGAGCGGACGCTCAAGCGGCAATTGCAGAGCATCGCTGCCGAGCAGTTCGAGTCGCAGAACGTCGACTTCCTGCCCGATGTTTGAGCCAAGCAATTTGACCAGCGAGGTCTGGGGGCCTGGCGGGCGGCCCTTGGCGAGCTCAGCCAGGATCCGCAATTCGGTGAACTCCAGAGCTTCGGCCTGGAGCCGCACTTGCGCCAGACGGTCACGGAAGCGCGCATCATGCGCGATCGCGCCATTGACGCCGGAGGGCTGGGTCTCAGCCAGCTCGGTCAAGCGATCAATGCTCTGCAGCAGGCGCGGTGCGAAGCACGAGCCGCCACGCTCATTCTCAAGCAGGAATTTGGCAATCGACCAGCCCGCGCCTTCCTCGCCGATCCGGTTCTCGACCCCGGTCACAGCATCGGTGAAGAACACCGCGTTGACTTCGTGGTCTCCCGACATCGAGTGGATCGGGGTCACTTCGATCCCTGGCTGATCCATCGGAAGCAGCAGGAAAGTGATGCCCGCCTGTTTCTTGACGCTCGCATCGGTCCGCACCAGTGCAAAAATCCAATTGGCGTGATGCGCGTGAGTGGTCCAGATCTTCGATCCATTCACGACATATTTGTCGCCTTCGAGCCGCGCTGTCGTCTTGAGTGAAGCCAAGTCGCTGCCCGAACCCGGCTCGGAATAGCCTTGGCACCAATAATCATCGCCGTTGAGAATGCCGGGCAGGAAGCGCGCCTTCTGTTCAGGCGTGCCGAATTCGCAAATCACTGGTCCGACCAGACGCAGTCCGAGAATGGCGAGCGCCGGCGCTCCGGCGAGTGCGCATTCCTTGTCGAAGATGAACTTCTGCGTCGGCGTCCAGCCAGTTCCGCCATCTTCCTTCGGCCAGTGCGGTGCAACCCACCCCTTCGAATTGAGGATTTTGTGCCAGTCCATCCCGATATCGGGCTCGACAAAGACGCCGGGCGTCTTGCGCATGCCGTCCTTCAGACGGTCAGGCAGATTGTTAGCGAGGAAGTCTCGCACTTCCTCGCGGAAGGCCAGATCTTCGGGTGAGAATTCCATATCCATAGTCGCGTGTCCCTAGAGCCTTCTCGCCGCCTTAACCGTCGTCGCGGATCGCCCAAGCGATGCCGCGCCGAAGCATGTCGTAATAAACATCGTAATTCCACGCGCACATTTCCTTGTGCGGGTAGAAATCCTGCATGCCGGGCAGGTCGTAATGCCCCCGGCAATGCCCCAGAATGTTGTAGACGATCTCACCCTTCCCAACGTCGCGGGTATAGAGGATTGGCACCTTGGTTTCGGGCCAGTCTGCTTCAACAAAGCCAGTTGCCTCACCCTCAAAGGTGGTTTGCATCAAAACATTGATGTCATTGGTTATCTCTGTGATGTAGAGTTCGTCGACGATCTCAAAATTGCTGATGCCTTTACTCAGCTCGTGGTCGCCATCGACCACCTCGACTTCGAATGAACCGATTGGCGGGTGCGCCTTGAATTGGGTGCCGAGCAGCTTCATCACGCCGCTGGTGTCTTCGGGTGCATCGACCAGGCCTTCTTCGGTGAAGGTCAGGATCGAGTTGGTGCCGTGCAGCGCAAACCACTTGCCGCCGTTCTCGAGCCAGGCCTTGATCTGATCGTTCTGCTCCTTGGTCGGCACTTCATCGACCGTATAGGTGATCAGGAAGCGGCATTGGTCGAGCCGCTCCAGCCCCGAATAGTCACACGCCACCGTGGTCCGCACCTGTGGGTGCTCGGCCAACAGTTTGAGGATCTCAATCCGCGGCGTATCCATGTCGTGATATTTGCCGCCGATGATGAAATGCGCATCGATCCGCGAGAGCGCCTGGGGGCTGGTTGGCATATCCATTGTCTGAACTCCTGCCTTCTAACTTCTGATTGATCCGCCGCCGTCGACCGTAAAGTCGCAGCCGGTGGTAAAGCTTGCTTCGTCGCTGGCGAGGAACACCACCGCTTTGGCAACTTCCTCGGGCTCCCCGATCCGGTTCATCGGATGGGTTGCAGCGAAATTGGTTTCGATATTCTCCGGCGTGTCGGCGCCAGAATACTTATAGCGATCGTACATTGGAGTCCGGATCGCACCGGGATGGACCATATTGGCGCGGATCGGGACACCGCGTTCCGCCAGATCCAACGCGACCGACCGGGTCAGGCCCAGCAAACCAGCCTTGGAGGCACTGTAGGCAGCGACAAAGGCCGCTGCCCGCATTGCGATCATCGATCCGATATTGACGATCGCGCCGGGCTCTCCAGCGGCTTCCATCGCGGGGATCGCCGCGCGCATGCCGAAGAATGGCCCCTGGAGGTTGATGTCGATTGTGCGGGTCCAGCTGTCGAGGTCGACATCGACCACGTTGCCAGGCTCGGAGATGCCAGCGATGTTGCACAACACGTTGAGCTTGCCGAAGCGCGCCTGCGTGGCTTTGACCGCTTCGTGCCATTGATCGAGATTGCGGACGTCGAGCTCAAACGCATCGGCGCTGTCGCCAAGCTCTTCTGCCAGCGCCTTCGCCTTGTCGATTTGCACATCGCACAGCATCACCTGACCGCCTTCGGCCACGATCATCCGGCCAACAGTGGCCCCGATGCCTTCCGCGCCTCCGGTAACGAGCGCGACCTTCCCCTGCATCTTGCCCACTTACCGCTCCAAAATCGCGACGGCTGAGAGGCCTGGCGCGCCATAGACATGGCTGTATCCGGTTCTGGGGCCGGTGCCGTCTTTGCCAGCAACCTGCCGTTCGCCCGCGCGACCGCGCAATTGCTCAACATTCTCATAGACTTGACGCAGGCCCGAGGCGCCAATCGGTTCGCCACAGGCCAGGCAGCCACCATCGGTGTTGACCGGAAGCTTGCCGTTGATGTCGGTCCAGCCCTTGGCGAGCCATTCTTCTTGATCGCCATCCTGGCAGAAGCCGTTCTCGGCCATATGCATGATTTCGGCGCCACTCTCCGTGTCCTGAAGCTGTGCGACCTCGATATCTTCCGGGCCAATCCCGGCGCCCTCAAAGGCTGCTTGCGAGGCAAGTACGGTCGGCTTGCCGCCTTCTTTGACCGAGACACCGGCCTGGAACACTTCGAAACTGTCTGGTGGCCGGGTCTTGACCGCTACCTTGGAGATCTTGACCCCTTTGGCGCCAAGTTCCTTCATCTTCTTCTCGCTCGCCAGAATCAGCGCCACGCCGCCTTCGGCCGGGGCGCAGAACATATATTTGGTCAGCGGGTCATTGATCATCGGTGCGTTCATGATCGTTTCGAGATCAATCTCGCTGCGGCGCCAAGCATGCGGCGTGATAGCGCCATTGCGGAACGCTTTTTGCGCCACCCGGCCGAGCGTTTCGCGGCTGATCCCGTGCAATTGCATATAGCGCTGGATCTTGAGCGCGAAGAATTGCGTGGTCAGCATCATGCCGGTCTGACCATACCATTCGGGCAGGCCATAATCGGATGGCTTGGCGTTGAACGCGCCGCGCGGGTGCTTGTCGAACCCGACTGCCAGCGCGAGGTCATACATGCCTGAAGCGATCGCCATTTGTGCTGAGACCAGCGCGCTACCGCCAGTAGCGCAGCCATTGGCGACATTGGTGAAGGGCAGGCTGGTCAGGCCCAGCTCATTGACCATGATATCGGCGCTGCCCGCAGCAGCCGACCCGCCATAGGCGCATTCAATATCGGTCCATTCGAGCCCGGCATCTTCCATTGCCTGGCGCACGGCGAATACGCCCTGTTCGCGGCCTGAACGGCCATCAGTCCGACCGAAGGGGTGGATCCCCGCGCCAATGATATAGACATTCTCGCTCATGCGGCTTTCTCCTGCGCGCCAGCAATCGGGCGGAAGGCATAGGTGTCGTGGGTCGCGTTGAACGGCACCACGGTGAATTCGACTGGCATGCCGAGCGAGAGATCCTCCAGCTTGGCATCGACGATATAGCTCTCGACGATCACTTCACCGGGAAGCTCAACGTAACCCAACAAGAAGGGAATGAAGTCGGGCGGGCTCGGCTCACCATTGGGCCCTTCACTTGATCCGGGACCTTCATAGGGGGTTTTGGGCAGAAAGCCTTGGGTGGTCCACGACCACAAGGTGCCCCGGCGCGAGAGCTTGTAGGGCTCGACCCCTTGAGCAGCATCGCCTTCCGGCATCGGGAACACGATTTCACCCGAGGGCAAACGACCGCCCATCAGATGCGGCTCGGCATCCTGGCTCCAAAGATTGGGATCGATTGGTTGACCCATGATTAGCGCCTCTCCCCGGGCATTGAGTGGTTGATCCTCGCTCAGGCGGCGAGGGCGTATTCGGCCAGATTGGTGTCGACATCGCCAAACAGGCGGGCGAGCACGAGCACGCGTTTGAGCGCATGGCCGATCGCGAGTTCGTCGGTGATTCCCATCCCGCCATGCATCTGCACAGCCTCGCGGGCGATGTGATCGACGCTCTGGCTGATAAAGGCCTTGGCGCCGGCTGCCGCGCGATGGAACGCCGCGCTGTCAGCGCGTTCGGTCAAAGCCGCGCGGTAAAGCATCGAGCGCGACTGCTCGATCTTGGCGTAGCAATCGACCAAGCGGTGTTGCAGCGCCTGGAAACTGCCGATCGGCACACCAAACTGCTCACGCTCTTTGACATAGGTCAGCGTGTCGTCGAGCAGGCGTTGGCCGAGCCCGACCAGCTCAGCCGCTGCCAGCAAGCGAATGTCGGCGGCGATGGCGGTCAGTTCGTCAAGCGTGAGCGAAAGCTTGGCGTCATCGCTGATCGACGCCCGAGTAAGCTTCAACTCGCCCGCAATGCTGCCGTCAGTCAGGCGATAGGGCCGCACTTCGAGGCCCGCCGTGTCCCGCGGCACCGCAAAGCACGCCACTTCACCGCCCAGATTGGCCGAGACGATAAACAGATCCGCCAGTTCGGCACCGAAGATGAAGGTCTTCTCGCCGGTCAGCGTGTAGCCGTCAGAGCTCTTCTCAGCCTGCATATGCTTGGCATTGAGGCTGTAACGCATATTGCGTTCGGCCCAGGCAAAGGTGGCAAAGCTCTCACCGGTGATGATGCTCTCGACGGTTTCACCATGACCTCCCTGACCCAGGAGAAGCGCTGGCAATACGCCATTTTCGAGCCAGGGATCGGGCGCATTCGAAGCCCCGATCGATTCTGCTACCAAAGCGAGATCGAGCATGGATGAGCCCATCCCGCCGTGGTCCTCACTCGCTGCCAGGGCGATCAGACCCAACTCAGCCAGTTCGGTCCAGCGCGCCCGGTCATAGCCGCCGGCATTGAGTCGCAGTTTGCGCCGCGCCTCGACATCCACCGGCGAAGCAAACCGCTCAACACTGGCGCGGAACAGCTCCTGTTCTTCCGAAAGGTCGAAATTCATACGGCTCAGGCCTTCCGCGAATAGCTGATTGGCAGTTGGATGACGCCGCGCAGCAGAATGTTCGGCAGGATCTTGATCCCGTCCTCATCCGCGACCTGGAAATTGTCGAGCCGCTCAAGCAGCTCGTCAAACGCGACCAGCATTTCCTTGCGGCTGAGCATATTGCCGACGCACATATGCGGGCCTTTGCCGAACGAATGGTGCGCGCGAGCATTCTTCCGCTCGATGTCGAACTTGTCCGGATTCTCAAACTTGCGCGGATCGCGATTGGCGGCAGCATAGCGCAGCTGCACGATCGCACCGGCGGGGATCTTGGTCCCGCCCAGCTCGGTGTCCTGCTTGACGATCCGCCACATGCCCGCGGTCGGCGTTTCATACCGCAGCGATTCCTCGACCAAATTGCCGATCAGCTTGAGGTCGCGTCCGCCAGCGGCAGCCTTGGCTTTCTCCATCTGATCGGGGTTGCGGATCAGCTGCAGCAGGCCACCCGCGAGGGTCGAGGTGGTTGTTTCGTTACCCGCGACCATGAATTGCTGCATGATCGACATGATTTCTGGATCGGTTAGCGGCGTTTCGCCCTCAATCCGCGCTTCGACCAGATCGGTAAGCAGGTCATCACCGCCATTGGCGCGGCGATCATCGATCTTGTCCTTCATGTAATGCTGGAATTCGACCAGTGAGCGGGCGCATTCCTTCTTGCGCTCGTGATCGACCATTTGGCTGAAGCGATCGACAGCCGCGTCAGACCATTTCTTGACCTGCTTGGGATCGTTATCGAGGCCGATTTGCCCGGCGATCATATAAACCGGCAGCGGGATCGCGAATTCTTCAACAAACTCGCAAGAGCCTTTGTCGGCGAAGCCTTCAATCAACTCGATCGACTTGTCGCGCATGGTCGCTTCGATTGCGTTCACGCGTGGAGCCGAGAAGGCGAGGTTGACCAGCTTGCGGTTGCGGGTGTGGACCGGGTGATCGGCGGTCAGCAGCGTTGGTTCATCGGGCCAACCCTCCGCCAAAATCGCCATGATATCTTCGTCTTCCTCACGTCCCATCAACGAGCTGAAGTCATTGGAGAAGATCTCAGGCTTAGTGTTCGCTTCGCTGCAGAGATCGTAAGTGTACACCACATAGGTGTTCATCTCGGGCATGTGCTCGATCTCGATCCCGGCATCGTGGATCGCGCGATAATAGTCGAATGGGTCCAACAGCGTTTCGGGGGCGAACACGCTGGTGTCTTTGATAGCTTCAGGCTTATTCATGGCAGAGGCTCCGATCCCAATATCTTATGGGCTAAGCCTAGCCACGAATTGCCCCGTGAGGCGATGCGCGAATGTGTTAGGAGTGGACGGAGTAATCGGCCCTATTCGCCGGCGAATTCGCGCTGAAATTCAGCCATGTCGAAGTAATCACGCCAGGCGCTGATCAATCCGTCGCCATTGATCTCGAAAATGCCCATCAGCCTGATCGCGGCATTGCGACCGTCTTTGAGCTCAAACCCATCGGTGCGCTCGGTCAGGACCGTGCTGCCATTGGCGGCGATTGCATGGGTCTGCCAGTCGCAGCTTTCTACATTCATCATGAAGCCGGCAACCGCTTCTCGCATGGCTGGCTTGCCGTGGATCGGATCCATCGGAATGTTGTGCCAGATCACGTCCTCGCTGCAGAGGCCGTACATCGCTTCCATATCGCCCGAATTCCAATGGCCGATAAAGGTCTCAACGGTTTCGATGGGGCTCATCATTTCTCTCCGCAATGAAATTGAGCGCGTTCGCCAGGATTTGGCGGACATGAGGGTTTTGATAGGTCTGAGGCGAGTCTCCGAACTGGAGGTAGACCAGCGGCGCATTGTGGACCTGCTTGTGCCACGCCACCAGATTGCTGCCCTCGGGGTGCTCCCAGCCTTCGCGCGAATAGAGCGTGCCCGAGATACCGAGCGCCGCAGAATAGAAATTGTCGCGGTTGAACTGATAGTCTGACCGCACCAGCGGCGTGACGTCGGCCTCGAAGATCTGCGCCAGATAGAGCTCGTCCCGAACCGGGAAACTGGCGGGCAGGCCAGCGGTCACCGGATGATCGCCGACCACTTCAGCGGCATAGTCGACATCGTGGCGATATCCGGAATCGAGGGTCTCTTCTCCGCGCACGGTTCCGGGCGTGTAGAGAAACCTGCCGCCCAGCATCTCATGCCATTCGGGCCAATCGGCCCAACCGGCCAAGGCGTGGTGCATGGCGACTGCACCGCGCCCATTCTTGAAGCGATCAACCACCGCCTTGCGGAAGCCCTCGCTGGGCGGGCGCGAGGTCACCCAATTGTCCGCGAAAGTGTAGCCGCCCATGTCGTAGAACAGCACCGCGTCGGCCTCGAGGGCACGGCCATTGGCGACCGCTTCCTCGGCTTCGGGATGCATCAGGTGAGTGATCTCCCACTCGCCCAATGCGCCGAGCAATTCGGCAAACGGCTCGCGCTCATAAGCATGGCCGCCGGACAGGACGAGCAGGTCGCGGGCCATCACGCGATCTTCAGGATCATTTTGCCCTGGTTCGACCCGGCAAACAGTCGCATGAAACTGTCAAACGCGTTCTCGAGCCCTTCGTCGATATGCTCTTCGCTATAGAGCTTCCCGGCAGCGGCCCATTCGCCCATCTGCACTGCGCCTTCGCCGAAGCGTTCGACATAATCAGCCACCAGCAGACCACGAATATGCGCGCGCTTGACGATCAATTGCCACAGATTGCGGATCCCGCGCGGGGCGGTGTTGTATTCGCTGATCAGTCCGCACAGACCGACGCGAGCGTAGAGGTTGAGGTTCATCAGGCCGGCGTCCAAAATCTCGCCGCCGACATTCTCAAAGATCACATCGACCCCATCGGGGGCGGCTTCGGCGATCGCTGCGGTCAGCGCCGCTTCGTCTTTGCCTTTGTAGTCGATCGCGGCGTCAAAGCCGTATTTCTCAATCAGCTTGGCGCATTTCTCCGGCCCGCCAGCGATACCGACTGCGCGGCAGCCTTTGATCTTGGCGAGCTGGCCGACCAACGATCCGACCGCGCCGGCTGCGCCGCTGACCAGCACGGTCTCACCTTCCTTGGGCTCGCACACTTCGAGGAAGCCAAAATAGGCTGTCATCCCGACAGCGCCGAAGATCGAGAGATAATTGGTGACATTGGGCACCAGGCTCGGATCAATCGGCTGAGTGAACCCCCCCGACACACCGATCGAGTAATCCTCCAGCGCATTGAGCCCCATGACCCATTGCCCGGGCTCAAACCCTTCGGCCTTGCTTTCCTCCACCACGCCGATCGTGCTGGCGCGGACCGGATCGCCCAGCGGGATCGGTGGCATGTAATTGCCACCAGCATCCATCCATCCGCGCATCGCCGGATCGAGCGAGGCGTAGTGGTTGCGGATCAGGAACTGCCCATCGGCGAGCTCGGGCGTCGGTTCAGTGATCAGCTCAAAGTCTTCAAGGACTGGCTCACCATCCGGGCGACGCTGAAGGAGGAAACGCCGGTTATCAGGCATGGATTATCCTTTGTTTTTATCGTTCTAATTCAGGCAGCGACCAGCTTGACCGGGATCGCGCTTTGCAGCGACTGACCGGTGATCGGATCGAAATCTACCACTTCACTGGTCAGGCGATTGGTTGAAGAGCCGCGCTCGCGCACGTCCTCTTTGGTCGCATCGGCATCGCCATAGGCATGCGCCATCGAAACAAGACCGCGACGGACCTTGTTGCTGGCTTTGACCACGCCATGGATGGTGGAATGCGGAGAGGTGATCTCGACGATCCCGCCTTCTTCAAGTCCGAGTGCCGCGATGTCATCCGGGTGAATGTAGGCCGGATTGGTCGTGGTCTTCTCCTGCAGCTTCTTGAGCGGGTGTCCGATCGAGTTGAACCGCGTCTTCGACCGTCGCGAGATCAGCTTGAACTCAAAACCCTCGCGGACCGAAGTATTTTCGGCATAGCGGGTGATCGCATCGGGCATCGCGCCGGCAGCAAGATCAAACCGGTGGAATTCCTCCTCATCGACGGATTCGGCGACAGGGTGCTGATCATGATAGATCACCGCGGCTCCGCCAGCGGCCTGCGCATCGCGGCGCACCTGGCTTGGCTTGACCAGCGAACCTTCGACCATCAGATCGAGGAATTCTTCCTTGCTCGGCTTGTGATCCACCGGCAGCGGGCCACCGGCGAGCTGCATGGTGATGCCGAGGTGCTTGGCCAGAGTCCAGAACATCTCATACTCGTCGATCACGTCTCCGGGAGGTGTAGCGATCGCTTCAACATAGCGCGCATAGGGCTCTTCATGCCACCACTCAGACAGATTGGTGATGTCCTCGCGCTCGAGGCATTGTGACGGGGCCAAAACCACATCGGCGCGCTTGGCGCTGGCGCTCATCCAAGGGTCGATCTGAACAAACAGCTCGAGGTCATCGAGCGCTTCGACCATTTTGGCCTGATCGGGGAAGCCGACAACCGGGTTGCCGCCGACCGATATGAACGCACGGACCTGGCCATCACCTGGAGTGAGGATCTCATCCGCCAGCACGTTACACGGCATTTCCCAGCCGAGATGGCCGAGCCCGCGGAAGCGCGATTGCGGCATGCCTTCGGCACCGAACATCGGCACTGGTGGGCCGACTTGCGCGCGCGGCGTGCCCTGTTGGACCGTGAAGACGCCCGGGATGGCGGCCTTCTCGCCTTCTTGACGGAAGCGAGCGCAGATCGTGTTGAGGCAAGTCACCAGATATTCGGTCAGCGTGCCATTGCCCGCCATTTCCGGGCCAGTGCCAGTGACGGCGCAGCCTTTCGAGCCGCCCGCGAACATCCGCGCTGCGGCGATCAGCTGGTCGGCTTCGACCCCGGCGCGGTCGGCTGCTACATCGGGCGTCATCGCTTTGACCGCAGCGGCAAGCTCTTCAAACCCATCAACATGGGCCGAGACGAAATTTCGATCGTAGAGTTCTTCTTCGATGATGACATTGAGCATGCCCGCCAGCAGTGCGGGATCCTCGCCCGGCTTCACCGGCAGATAGATATCGGCGAGGCGCGCAACATCACTCTCACGGGGGTCAGCCACGATCAGCTTGAGACCTTCTTCCTTGCGGTCACGAATCCGGCGCGAGGGGCTGAACGGCGGCACCCCGCCAACCGGAGCGTAGTGCGAGACAATCGGGTTGTTGCCGATGAACATCGCCACGTCGCTCTCAGAGAAAGTATTGGGCCCGGCCATCCACTTGCCATAGCGTGCGGTGGTGAAGACCTTGGCCGGCTGGTCGAGCGTGACAGAGGTGTAGAAATTGCGGCTGCCAATCGCTTGGGCGAAGCTCATCGAAGCGGCCATCGCCGCGCTGTTCTGGAATCCGCCCGAGCCCATGAACACGGCAACCGAGTGCGGACCGTATTTGTCGATGATCCGGCGCAGCTCGCTGGCAACATGCGCCAGAGCTTCGTCCATCGGCTTTTCCTGAAACTCGCCATTCTCATCACGTACCAGACTGTGGTGCAAGCGATGCTCGGCGTTGTGGGAATCGGGCAGCTCGCGACCCTTCATGCAAGTGTAGCCACCATAGGCCGGATCGTCCGGATCGCCCCGGACCTCAAGGACCTTCCCATCCTCAACATCAACCACCATCGCGCAATTGGCGTGGCAGAACCGGCAAAACGTCTTGTGAGTCTCAACACCCATGAAATGTCTCCTTGCTAAAGGAAATTATCACATCGGTGGCCAGCAGCGACTGACACTTTTGTCCGTAGAGCCGCGCGGCAGGGATGCGCATTAGGGCGGCAATCAAGAGGAGCATGTCGATGACCACCACCACCCGCCAATGGCTTTTGAACGGTCACCCCCGCGGTCGCGGGATTGAAGAAGGCGATTTTAAGCTGGTCGACACTGAGCTTCCAGCGCTCGGTGAAGGCGAGATGTTGCTCAAAACACATTTTCTCGGCTTCGATCCGGCGCAAAAGGGCTGGATGGAGAACATCGCGGATTACGTCGCGCCGATGAACATCGGTGATGTCATGCGCGGCAGCGGCATTTGCGAAGTTGTCGAAAGCAATGGCGGGCGCTTTGTCGCTGGCGACATGGTGTTCGGAACCACCGGCTGGACCGAATATCTCGTCAGCGATGGCGAAGGCCTGACCAAGGTCGACACCGAGCTTTCACCAACCGCAGTCCTGTCTGTGCTCGGAACGACCGGGCTGACCGCCTATTGCGGGTTGTTCAAGGTCGGCAAGCCCGTTGCTGGCGATACGGTGCTGGTTTCCGGCGCAGCCGGAGCGACCGGCTCGATCGTTGGCCAGCTGGCCAAGATTGCTGGCTGCCGTGCGGTGGGCATTGCTGGCGGGCCGGACAAATGCAAATGGCTGGTCGAAGAGGCGGGCTATGACGCGGCGATCGATTACAAGGCCGGCAATGTCAAAGCTCAGATCAAAGAACACTGCCCGCGCGGTGTCGATGTGATCTATGACAATGTCGGCGGATCAATCCTCAACGATATGCTCAGCCAGATCGCCACTGGCGCCCGGGTCGTGATTTGTGGCGGGATCAGCCGTTATGAGACCGGCCAGCTCCCGGCAGGTCCCGAGAATTACTTCAACCTGGTGTTCCGGCGCGGGACCATGGCGGGTTTCATCGTGCTCGATTGGGCCAATGAATTCCCCGGCATCCGCAAGCGGCTTGAGGGCTTCGTCAAGGATGGCAGCCTGGCTTATCAGGAAGATATCCAGCAGGGTTTCGAGAATGCGCCTGACACGCTGCAGCGGCTGTTCACCGGCAAGAACCGCGGCAAGCAGATGTTGAAATTGTAGGGGTTTTTTCTCGGCGAGACCTAGCCACCCGCTCCCTCCGCCCTTCCATCCGGATGGTGTCCCGGTAGGCTCCGGGTGTCCGTCCTCAAGTAGCGAAGACATAGGACAAACTACGCGCGGAGGGAGCGGGTGGCTCTGGTTAAGGTCAGGGCGGATGCCCTGACCGCAACCCAAAAATTACCCCAGATCCTCTGGCCGATTCACATTGATAAGCGGCGGGTCGAGCGCGATCTTCCGCGCTGCGATCCGCTCGGCAAAGCCGTAAAGCGCGCGGCCCCCCTCTTCGAGGAATTCGGCCAGATCCGCGGCATGGTGCACCGGCCACCATCCGACTGTCGGCTGGTCAGCCACCACCGCTGCAGTGTCTCCCGACAATTGTCCGACCAGATCAGCCGGCAGGTTGGGGACATCCACGCCGCAGCTCAGCACATGCGCAAAGCCGTGCGTCTCGGCAAAGTGCAACGCGGCGTTGAGTCCGCCCAAAGGCCCCAGTCCTGCTTCGGGAAGATCCGGGACCGAGCCAAATCCCGGCTCCTCGCGGCCGCAAATGATCAGCGCCTGGCTTTGGGTGCCGAGCGCATCGGCAACCCGATCGATCAGGCGGACACCGTCATACAGCGCCTGCGCCTTGTCGCTGCCAAAGCGGCGCGCCTGCCCTCCGGCAAGAATGGCGCCCAGAACGTTCAAGGCCGTCTAAACCCAGGCCTCAGTCAAAGGCCTCGGTGGCTTGACCCTGTTCGTTGTAGACCGGACCTTCGGCATCGACGCGATATTTCTTGCTTGCCGCCGCGGTCAGCCCGAATGTGCCGATGTGATCGCGCATTCCAGCATAGGCATCATTGGCGAAGTGATGCGCCAGCGCCTCTTCGCTTTCCCATTCCTCGAACACATTGACCCGCGCAGGATTGTTGCCGTCCGCGCTCCAATCAT
Source organism: Erythrobacter sp. (assembly GCA_965229665.1). Taxonomy (GTDB): domain Bacteria; phylum Pseudomonadota; class Alphaproteobacteria; order Sphingomonadales; family Sphingomonadaceae; genus Erythrobacter. The sequence goes on from OZ245896.1 coordinate 1,315,745, forward strand.
AGGCGATGCAGCCATCCTGAGCGAGCGCGGCATCGATATGCGGCTTGGCGCTGGCGAGAGCTTCGGCGCGCTGCGCGGGATCAAGGTCAATCTGAGCGGCGATTACGATTTTGGCCATTAGGGCTTACTCCTCAACCGGGTTATATTCGGCGATAATCTGGAAGGCGCGCTTGGTATAGACCCATTGGCCGTCACGCTTTTCCAACTCGTCGGTGTACAGCCCGCCAATCATGCGGGTTGAACCGTCCTTCCCCTTGAGCACTTCCTGGGTCTGCACGCGCGAGGTCGCGGTGGTACCATCGACCTCAATCGAAGCGGGTACGCAGCTGAAGCTGACGGCGTCGAAATTGCTCATCGCGCCGAGCCAGGTTTCAACAATCGCTTCGCGACCTTTGAGGGTCATCCCCATGAAGTCCCAATCGGCATCGTCAGCCCAGACTGAGCCCCAGGTGTCCTTGTCGAAACGGACCACGCCGTCGCCATAGATTTCGTGCAATTCGCGGATCGCCAAGCGGTCCTCAATCGGTCCCGTAAACATGGTTCTCTCTCCTTTGTTGTGGGCGGCTATCGAGCCAGCGCGACTGACAAACAATGGACACTTTTGGGAAGGGTGTTTGGTCGAGCGCGAGCCTATGAAGATGAAGAGCTCCGCCACCCGCACCTTCCACCCTTCCACCCGGAGTCAAACCGGACACGATCCGGGCGGAAGGGTGGAGGGAGTGGGTGGCTAGGCAAAATTGTAAAAGACACGGAGAGGAATTCACCATGGGCCAGCTCGAAGGCAAAACCGCAGTCATTCTTGGCGCCGCCAGCCCCAACAATATCGGGCAGGTGATCGCTCGCCTGTTTGCCAAAGAGGGCGCGCAGGTCATGGTCGCCGGCCGCAAAGAAGGCCCGCTCAAGGAAATCGCTGAAGAGATTGGCGGCCACTACGCCCTGTGTGACATCACCGATCATGGTCAGGTCCACGCGCTGGCTGCGGCCGGCGTTGAGAAGATGGGCCGGGTCGACGCGGCGATCAATTGCGCCGGCTGGGGCCTACTCGCCAACCTTCTCGAAACAACCGAAGAACAACTCGATCAGATCACCGATCTGCAGTTCAAGGGCGTGCACCACTTCCTGCAGGCTTTCGTGAAGGTGATGAGCGAGCAGGATCCCACCGGTGGATCGATCATCTCGCTCTCCTCGGCGACGACCAAGGCGCTGATCAACAATCACGCCGCTTACATCGGAACCAAGACCGCTGGCGAAGCGATGATCCGCTGCGTTGCCAATGATTTCGGCCATCTCGGGATCAAGGCCAATTCGGTCTCTCCCGCTTTCACCGAAAGCCCGATGACAGCCGAGAGCTTTCAGGTTCCTGGGCTGGTTGATGCCTTCCTGCCCAAATACCCGCTGGCGCGGCTCAACACTTCGGATGACGTCGCCAATGCCTGTCTGTGGCTGGCGAGCGATGCCGCATTCGTTACCGGTGAGAATCTTCAGCCCAACGGCGGAGTGACTTTGCGCGGTAATCCGCAGGCTAAGGATATCGAAGCCTCGGTTGGCGCTGCCATGGCCAAGATGCAGGAGGGCTGACCAAGGCGATTAGGGGAGCGGCTCGCGGCCCCAATCGTCGATCACGGTCTTCGAATCCTTGAGGCCAAGCCCGGTGTCCTCACGCAGGATCCGGATCGCTTCAATCTTTTTGCCGCGTTGAAGCGCGCCTTCGATTTGAGCGCGCGCTTCGGGTGAGATCCGCCGATGATCGAATTGGAAGGGCGGTTCGTAGCGCTTGCTTTGGCGGGCGCCCAGGAAATAGCCGAGCAGAAAGATCGTCCCGCCCCACAGCGCAAATGACCAATCAAACTGCTCGAACATGCGTTACTCTTAGTATTGGGCGGTCCCGCCGTCGACGCTGATTGTCGCGCCGGTGATGCCAGCACCCTCGGGCGAGGCGAGCAGCAGCGCGACCGCGGCGATCTCCTCAACGGTGTTGGGCCGCTTGATAGCGGCTTCTTGCGCGAACATGTTGATCATCTCGTCGAATTCCATGCCCATTGCCTTGGCGGTGGCCGGACCATTGTTCTTGATGATGTCGGTGACCACCAGTCCGGGGCAGATCGTATTGGCGGTGATGCCAATCTCACCCACTTCGCGCGCAAGCGATTTGGTCATGCCGTTGATCGCGTGTTTCGCGGCGGTGTATGCTGTAAAAACCGGCTTGCCGTGCTTGCCCTCCATCGAGGAGATATTGATGATCCGGCCTGACTTGTTCTCGACCATGGTTTGCAACGCGCGACGGGTGGCCCAAAAAGTGGAATAGACATTCCATTTCATCGCTTCGTCGAAGGCCTCGTCCGAGAGAGCGACCATCGGCTGGAGGTCACCCGCACCGCCAGCATTGTTGACCAGAATGTCGATCGTGCCGAAATTCCCAACAGTTTGGTCGACAAAGCCCTCGAGATCGGCCTGGTTCATCACGTCGCCTGCGACAAAGATTGCGCGGTTGCCGACGCCTAACTCTTCTAGAACCTTCGCGCCTTTGTCAGGATTGCGCGCAAACAGCGCGACCTTGGCGCCCTCTTTGAGAAAGGCCTCTGCCATTCCGCGACCGAGGCCTGCGGTACCACCGGTGATTGCTGCGACTTTGCCTTCGAGTTTCATGTGCCTCTCCTTTGCGACAACGCGATAGCGAATGGGCTGCCCACGTCTCCCCACAAAAACGTGAAGGGAGTCCTTTCTGCGTTCCATGGCCACCCGCACCCTCCGCCCTACCACCCGGATGATGACCCGGTAGGCTCCGGGTGGAAGGCGCGTGTGGCTTCGGGCTCTCAACAAGAACGCACCTTGCTAAAATGAGCAATTGTTCCCGAGTGCGCTTCAGGTCTTCATGGGCCTATGAGCGAAACCGACATTATCATCCTGGGATGCGGCGCGGCTGGGATGACCGCCGCCTTGGCCGCGCATGAGGCGGGCGCCAGCGTCGCGCTGATCGAGAAGTTTGACCGGATTGGTGGCACCGCCGCGATCTCGGGCGGGGTGATCTGGGTCCCCAACAATCCGCGCCAGCAGGCTGCTGGGATGAGCGACAGTCGCGAAGAGGCTCTGGCCTATTTCCGCGCGCTTGATCATGGCGATCTGGTCGATGAAACGCTCGAAGCCTTTGTCGATCAAGGGCCAGCGGCGCTCGAATTCCTCGAACAGGCTGGTGCGATGCAGGTCGCGCTGCTCGATGGCTATCCCGATTATTATCTCGATCGACCCGGCGCCAAGCCCGAAGGCGGCCGCGCGCTGGACCATGATCTGTTCGCGTTGACCGAACTGGGCGAATGGGCCGAGAAGATCACCGCGATTGAAGAACTCAAGCCGATGATGCTGCGCGAGACGCCGCTCGGCGGGGGCACCGGGATTGTCGAACCGGAAGAGCTGCAACGGCGAGTCGGCGCGCAGGAGCGCGGCTTTGGGCAAGCCATGGTCGGACGTCTGCTCAAGGCCTGTCTCGACCGCGGTATCATTCCAATGCTGGGCGTAGAGACCAAACGGCTGCTGCACGAAGGCGACAAGATCACCGGGATCGAAGCCGAGCAGGACGGCAAACCGCTGACCCTGACCGCGCGGCGCGGCGTGATCATCACCACAGGCGGTTTTGAATGGGACGAGGACAAGTGCCAAGCCTTCCTGCGTGGTCCGATGGACGCCCCGGCGAGCCCTCCAACCGCGCGCGGCGATGGACTGGCGCTGGCGATGGAAAGCGGGGCCAAGCTCGGCAATATGACCCAGGCATGGTGGGCGCCGACCCTGGTCACCCCCGATGCGCCGTGGCCTGGTGGCGAGACCCGCGCGCAACCGGTTCTGATCGAGCGCACGGTGCCGCATTCGATCATGGTCAATCGCAAGGCAGAGCGGTTCTGCAATGAAGCAGCGAATTACTCTGCTTTGGCCGGTGCTTTCCATGCCTTCGATCCGCAGAGCTATGATTATCCCAACCTGCCGGCGTGGTTGATCTTCGACGCGCAATATGTCGACCGCTATCCGATCGGTCCGCGCCTGCCGGGTCAGCCTGTGCCCGATTGGGTGGTACGGGCGGATAGTCTGGAGGCTTTGGCGGGCGAGCTGGACCTTGACGGCGCTGCTTTGGTTGCGACCGTCGAGCGGTTCAACGGCCATTGCGCCGCGGGTGACGATCCCGACTTTGAGCGCGGGACCAGCGCCTATGACCATTTCTACGGCGATCGGACCCGTGAGGGCAAAGCGGTCACCCTGGGCGCGATCGAGCAAGGCCCGTTCTATGCGGTTGAGATCAGAATGGGGCTACTCGGCACCAATGGCGGACCGCGCACCGATGGGTCCGCGCGCATCCTCGGCCATGATGGCGAACCGATCCCGGGCCTCTATGGCGCGGGCAATGCGATCGCCTGTCCGACCGGAGGGATCTATGCCGGAGCAGGGGGCACGCTCGGCCCGGCGCTGACCTTTGGCTATATCGCCGGGCGCACCGCCGCCAGCGCCAACACCTAAGTCGAGAGGCTCAGAGCTTCGCGATAGGGGGTCATATCCCAATCCGGCCAGCGCGACTGCGCGCGCCGCAAAGTGCGCTCGCTCCAGAAGCGATCGCCTGGGCGTGGCACGCCGAGGCAGGCCAATTGCTCGGGCGAGGCATTGGCGAATACCAGTCCCCAAGGCTTGAGAAAACTCTGCGGCCAGGCGCTGAACCCGATCATGTCGTTGCCCGCGCGCTTGTAGGACGCGGTCATGGTGTAGCGATGCCCGCCCGGCCGGGTCAGATTGGTGCCGCGGTGATAGACATCGATGCCATAAGCGAACACTGAGCCGATCGGTCCCGCGCCTGACAACTCAACCTGTTTGAGCGTGTCCTGCAGTTCCGGCTGATCGGCGATGAAGGAGGCTCGATCCTGCCCGGTCAGAGGGTCGCTCAGGCCGTGCGGGACGTAGTGAATCGCGCCCAGGTCATCGGTCACTTCGGTGAAATAGATCACGAAATTGATTGTGCCCTCGGCATGATCATCGCCTGGCACGGTCAGCGTGTGATTGTTGAAATCACAATGGAACGGCTGCTCATAATCGGCATCGCCGGTGAACTTGGCCCAGCTGTGGCATTGGTATAGCCGGACATCATCACAGCCGAGCGCCTGTTTGGCAAAAGCGATCAGGTCCGGATGCAATCCGATCAGATTGGTGTCGGCAGAAGCGGCCAACGGGAAATCGTGCACTTCGGTGAATTGCGCGGGCGAGAAATTGCCCAGGCCCTTGGGCGGCTTGAGACTGGCCGCCTCTTGCCCATCCTTGCCGCGCCCATAGAGCCGCTCAAAATCGGCCTGCACTGGCGCGATTTCAGCCGCGCTGAAGAAATTCGGGACCAGCACCGCACCATCGTCACGCCAGGCTGCGATGTGCTGTGCTGTGTGCCGCATTAGCTCCCTTTCTTGGGGTCAAACTCGATGTGCAATTCCTTGAGGCTGCGCAAAAGGAAATGCGGGTGATAGCTGAAGTCATTCTTGCCTTCAGCGAACCACATATCCTCAAACCGATCAACCACGGCGGTGAAGCCCCAGATCAGCTCGCGCCGGGCCAAAGGTGCCCCCAGGCAATGGTGCACGCCCGAGCCAAACCCCATGTGCGAACCGGCCTTGGGCCGTTCCAGATCGAGCTTCTCGGGGCATTCGAACACGCGCTCATCGCGATTGGCGGCGGCATAGCGGACATTGATGACCGCGCCTGCGGGAATGGTGACCCCGGCCAATTCGGTCTCTTCATGCGCGAAACGCATAAGGCTCTGCACCGGGCTTTCGAGCCGCACGACCTCCTCGACAAAGGTCTTCATATATTTGCCGGGATCGCTCTTGAGCTGCTGCCAGACGTCCTTGTTCTCGATCAGCAGCTTCATCCCCGCCGCCAGCGCATTGGTGGTGGTCTCGCTGCCACCAACAAAGGTGTCAGCCATCATCTCGGCGTGGAGCTCATTGTCGTTGAGCGGACGGCCCCATTCCTCGATCACCGTATTGACCAAAACGCTTATCAGCGAGTCATCGGGGTTCTCGCGCAGCTTCTCGAAGATCGGCTGAAAATAGTGCTGGGTTTCGATCTCGCGATCGACCATTTCCAAATGCTCATCCTCGGGCAGCATCATCGAAATGCGATGGAAGAAGGCATCGGTCCCGCGCTTGATCTTCCACATATCCTCGCGCTTGGCGCCCATTTGCTCGCCAATGATAAACAGCGGCAGCGGGATGCAGAATTGCTTGACCCAATCGCAATGCCGATCAGCAGCGAACTCATCGATCAGCTCATAGGCCAAAGTCTCGACCCGCGGATCGATCTGCTTGATCCGGCTCGGCTTGAACGCCTCGTTGAACATTGCCCGCATCTGCTTGTGATTGGGATCGTCGCGGCCGGCCAAGGTCGGTTCGGGCAGCCAGCCCTTGGCCTGGAAGCGCTCGGCGATCTTCTTGCCGCGTTCGAGATTGATTGGATCGGTCCGGACGGACATGGGCGCCGAGCTGGGAAACCGCTGCGGATCCATCAGCACTTCGCGGACATCGGCATAGCGCGTCACGATGTACATCGGCGTGCCGGGAATATTGTAGACCGGCGCCTCGTCGCGCAGCTCCTTATAGGCGTCATAGGGACACTTCTGCAGCTCGGGATCGAACAGATTGACTTGCGGACCGGCCTCTGCACCGGCTGGAGTCTCAGCTTCCGTCGCCATCACCGCACCTCGATCTTTTCTTCGCCCCAGGGCGCGATAGCTTCGGCCTTCTGGAAGGCTTCGGGCAATTCTTCGACCATGTTCCAGGTCGCGGCCAGCCGGCCAAACCCCACGAAAAAGGCGCAAGTCATGCCCAGTTCGACAATCTCGCTTTCCGAGAAATGTTCGCGCAAGTCGGCATAGAGCTCATCCTTGATTGCCAAATGGTCGGTCGCCATCAGCTCGCCAAACCGGATCGCAACTTTCTCTGCCGGAGAGAGGTTTTGCGCTTCCTGTGGTCGCTCGAGCGAGCACACCAGATCCTCGCTCACCCCATCGGCCACCGCATCGGAATAGCGGATCGCCATGCACGAACGGCATTGATTGAAGAAGGCGATCCGCAGGCGGACCAGTTCGACCAGGCGATCGGGCAGCTGGCGGTTCATCTTGAGCGCGCCGCCAAAACCCATCAGGCCCAGCGCTTGCTCGGGGCAATGCGCGAAGAACCGGGTCAGGCCTTGTTCGAGATCGGTCAGCGCGTCGGGATTGACGAGGTTCCGGATTCGCTCGTCCCATTGTTCGGGCTCAAGCTTCTCGATTCTGCTCATGGCGCGGTCGTCCTCCCAAAATAGCCGGTTTCCGTAACGCCAACACTACGGAACAATCCCATAAGCGGACATTCACCATTTCGATGGTGTCAGAGCCGCTTTGGGGAGAGACAGAGCCGATGAGTGAGACCGGTCAATCCGTGCCCGCCACCTGCCCGCATGCGCTTGCGGATGTCGATCTGTTTGCGCCGGGCGCGCAAGCCTATTGGTATGAAGCCTATGAGATTCTTCATCGCGAGGCGCCGGTCCATCGCCTGCCCGGTGAAGGGCTGACCGAAGGCTCGGACGCGTTCATCCTGACCAAGCACGAAGATATCAAGCGCGTGGTCAAGGATTGGGACCGGTTCCCGCCGACGCTCTCGCTGCTGGTCAAACAGATCCAGGCCTCAGGCGAAATGCCGAGCCATATTCCCGATATCGACGCGATGATCGCTTCTGTGGTGTCGCTGCGGCCCGATCCGGAGCTGTGGCGCGCGCATCGCAAGGAGCTGACTGATCCCTGGGTTGGGCCCGGCGCGGACCGCCATGTCGCTATGATCACCGGCCATGTCGACGATCTGATCGACGATTGGATCGCGCGCACCGGTCCGGTCGACTTCGTGGCGGAGTTTGCTCGTCCCTTGCCACAGCGAACCATGGCGAGCGTCTTGGGCCTGCCTCAGGAGGACATTCCGCAGCTCGAGATCTGGGGCAATGCGCAGGTGATGTCCTATGTCTATGGCGCTACCCACAAGAACATTCTGACGCCCGAGCAGACCGAGGAGAAATTCCGCCTGCTTGATGGCTTCAAGCAATATGTCGTCGACAAAACGCGTGAGAAGCGCGCCAATCCCGGCGAGGACATGATCAGCTTCCTGACGCAGGTCCATTACCAGGCACTGGATCGCACACTGACCGATGATGAGATCAATGGCGTGGTCTATGCCATGGTGATTGGGGGGCTAGAGACGACCCAATATGCGATTGCTGAGCAAGCCCGGCTGGTGTGCGAGCGCCCGGGCCTGTTCGAGACATTGCGTGAGGATCGGTCGCTGATCCGGACCTTTATCGAGGAAGGCATGCGATTGCGTTCCCCAACACAGGGCTTGTCGACCCGCATCTGCTCGCAGGATGAAGTGTTCCAGGGGGTCGAGGTCCCTGCAGGATCGATGCTCCATTTGCGCTGGGCCGCGGCCAATATCGACGCGGAGGAGTTTGAAGACCCACTCGAAATCAAGCTCGATCGCCGCGCGGCCACCCGCCACCTCGCCTTCTCGCAAGGGGTCAGATCATGCCCTGGGGCTAGCCTCTCGCGGCTCGAACAGAGCATCGCCTGGAATCGTCTGCTCGACCGTTGCGAGACGATCGAACTCGCCGCCGACAACACATTCGAGCGTCAGCCCGGCATTATGCTCGGGACCAAGGCGCTGCACCTCAATTTCACCGCAAAGGAGCCCGAACAATGGCCAGCCTGCTCGCGCATATCAAAATCCAGCCCGGCAAAGAGGAAAAGTGGGAGGCGATCATGCACGACATGGTCAGCGAGACCTTCGGCACTGAAGAAGGCGTGATCCGCTATGAATATTGGAAGGGTCAGGAAGAGAATGCCTATTACTGCCTGCTCTCCTTCAAGGACAAATGGGCGTTCTATCACCACCAGATGTCGGACCATCACGAAGGGCATGACTTTGCCGACGTTCTGGCCGGGATCGAGCTGGAATATATCGATCCGGTCGAGGGGGCCGGGGGTGGATTGCCCTCGACCGAGGACCCTGCGCTCCCTCCCGACGCGAGCGAGGATCAGAAGATAGCACAGGAACGCTTCCCGCTGAGCATTCCCGGCTGGTGGAGTGCCCGCAAATGAGCATGGATCCACGCCTCGACGAATTGCTCGCCAAGCAGGAAATCAGCGATGTCATGCAGCGCTATTCGCGCACGCTCGACTGGCTGGATGATGAGGGCCAAGCCTCGTGCTTCTGGCCCGAGGCACCGATCGACTATGGCTTCTTCACCGGTACGGCGGAGGACTTTCTGCCGGTGGTGATGGAGATCGAGCGCGCCAGTCAGCGGCGTTGGCACATGCTGTCGCGGGTCTCGATAAAACTCAATTCGCCAACCAGCGCCAGCGTCGAATGTTATGGCCTGGCGACCGGCATTCGCGAGCAGGAAGATGGCAGCTGGTCAGGTAATCTCTATGGCGGGCGCTATCTTGACGAATTTGAGCGGCGCGAAGTCAATGGCGCGCAAGAATGGCGCATCTCCAAGCGGCAATACATCATGGATTGGCGGGTGCCGCTGGTTGATCAGCCGAGCAATGAGCCCAATCCCGATTTCCCGCTGCCGATCCTTCAAATCCTGCAGAGCGGACACGAGCAATATCGCGCAATGTAGTGCGGGGTAGCGCCGGGGGCTTGGCGCGCGCTACTTCTTCTGGAAGGCGGCGATCCGCTCCTGCATGTCGGGGCCGCGCCCTTCGCCATCCATCCATTCGCGCGTGATCGCCTCATCCATGCCCTTGCCATCGGCGCGGTCGAGCAGTCGCTTGATCGCCGCGTGGCTGAAATGGCTTTGCGAAGCGATCTGTGTCGCGAGCCGGACGATCTCGGCATCGAAATCACCGAATGGAACCGAATATTCGGCCAGACCAATCCGGACTGCCTCATCGACCCCGAACATGTCAGCGGTGAACATCAAGCGCTTGGCGGTGGCGAGGCCGACGCGACGCGGCAGTCGCGCGCTCATCCCCCACACTGGCGTCAGCGCGAATTTGGCATGAGTGTCGCCGAACCGGGCATTGTCAGCCGCCAGGATGAAGTCGGCTGCCAGCGCCACTTCCAGCGCTCCGGTGTAGCAATGTCCATGCACGGCGGCGACCACTGGGATGGGCAGCTTCTCAAGCATCCGCAGAGTTTCCGAATGCCAGCCCTTTGAGGGCGGGCTCTCGCCTTCGGCAATCCCGCCGAGATCGTGACCGGCGGAAAAACACTTCCCGGCCCCGCGCAGGACGACACAGCCAATCCCCTCGGAATTCTTGAGATCCTCGACATGGCCGCGCAGCAGCGCAAACATCTCGACCGTAAGCGAGTTGAGCTTGTCCGGGCGGTTAAGCGTCAGCTGGGTCCAAGTGTCAAAATCTTCCCGCAGGACTGTATCGCTCATGCCGTCACTCCCCCTCAGCTGGCGGATCCATATAGTCGCGGTAATAGGTCAATTGTCCATTGGCGACCTTGTAAATTCCCACGCCGCCGCGTGATCCTTCGGGCGAATGCATGGTCCAGCGCGCCCAAACTGCGTGATCGTCGCCGCAGATCTCATCGACGGTGAAGTGGATTTTGCGTTCGGTCATCTCGCTGACCATGGTCGTCATGAACCCAAGGATCGCATCGCGCCCCTTGTGCGTGCCCCAGATAGGGTCTTCGAGCAGCGCGTCCTCGGCGAACAGCGGAGCGAGCTTGGTGTAATCGCCTTCATCCTGGATCGCCCAGAATTGCTCGATCACCTGTTGGGCTTGGCCTGGCATGATAGTTCTCCTCTCAGAGCATGTTCTGGCACGTTTTCAGCGCCACCCACCCCTGTGAAAATGGTCAAGCGAGGTGAGGGCGCTTTTGCAGTACAAACGTCCGCGAAGGAGAGAGATATGTCGACGATCCCCCGAGCATCCTCCGCCATCCCGGGCGAACCGGCTCACTTTGGTTCGGTGCTCGCGCATCAGCCCGAAATCGCTGAGAAGTTCTTCGCACTTTACGGCACGTTTTGGGATTCGGACGTGCTATCGGCGCGGCTCAAGGAAGTCGCGCGGATGCGCAATGCCCGGATCACCGAATGCGGATTTTGCCGCAATGTCCGGTTCGACAAGGCGCTGGGCCAGGGTCTCGGCGAAGAGATCGTGGATGATATCGATCACGGCTATGAGGAGTCAGACCGGCTCAGCGACACCGAAAAGGCGGTGCTCAAGTTCACCGATGCGCTGATCTTCGATCCCGAGCTGCTGACTGGCGATGCCAAGGCGGCGCTGCAGAAGCATCTAACGCCGCAGCAAATCGCCGAGCTGGGGATCGGGGTGACGCTGTTTCTGGCACTGGCCAAGGCGTTGATCACCATGGGATTGGAGCCTGAGCAGATGGATCGCACGGTTCTGCCGACACCCGCCTCGAGCCCGCCGCCCGAGATGGAGCCGGCGCAATGAGCGCGGCAGCAAATGGCCCGGTGGCTCAGGCGGTCGCGGGCAACCCCGTCATGGCTGAGCAATATTCGGCCTTCCGCGACGCGGCCCATTCAGCGCTAGGCACAGAGCTGAGCGCGCAAGTGCGCCAGGCGGTGGCGGAAGTGCATGGTCTGGAGAGCGCGCCCGGCGACGCTGCGGTCGCCAATCTGGCCGATGATGCCGCGACACAGACCTGCGTGGCCTATGCCAAAAGGATGCCGTTCGAACACACCGCGATCAGCGATGACGAAGCCGCCGCTGTGGTCAAGGCGATCGGAGAGGATCGCTATGTCGCTCTGTCAGTCGTAGCGGCGCTGGCGGATGCCGAATGCCGCGCCGAGCAGGTCGATTTGGCAGGACTTTCGGTCTAGCCGACCATCTCCGGATGGCGCTCTGCGAGAGTGAAGCCGGGCTGCACCTCGGTCGGCTCCTGCTGATAGACCGCTGTGTCGTAGAAATCGTGCAGCCGCGAGATCTTGCCGTCGCGGATCTCAACCACGCCGCAAATATGAGGGGTCATCAGATCGCGTCCGTCGGCTGCCCAATGATGGTCGATCCGTTCGGTAAAGACGACATTGCCGCTTGAGGCGATCGAAACCAGATCGGCGGTGAAGTGAGTCATCTCCTTGAGGATCGGAATCTCGTTGGAGAAACCGCCCGATGTGAGCAGATTGAGCACTTCCTGCTGACCGTTGAGATCGGGCAGCCCGCTGTTTGACCAGACAAAGTCCTCGGTCGTCAGCTCGGGCACAGCCTCGACAATGCGGCCATCGTCCATCGCCTTGAAGATCTCTAGCGCCAAGCGCTCATTGTCATTGCTGGCATCATTCAGATCGATCATCTCACGCTCCCAATTCGCGGATCACATCAGACCCGTCCCATTGATCCGCCGCCGCGCGGACCATGTCGTAAAAACCGGTCAGCACCTCGCTCGCTTCGTAAAGCTCGATCATGTGGCCGAGCGAAGCGCTGGCGTCCATAAATGCAAAGCAGGTTCCGGTGGTGGTCTCTGACAGTTGCGCCAATGGCATGCCCCGCGCTTCGAAATGCGCAATTGCGCTGGCCAAGTGCTTCACCATCACCGCTGTATGATGCAGGCCATTGCGGCCCGATCCTGCTGGAAAGAGATCGCTGAAGGCGCTTGGCTCATCCGAGTGAACCTCGACGAATTCGACCATCATGTCGCCCCATTGGCCATAGGCGGAGGAGTGATCAAACGCCCGCTCGACGCCGCGATGCACGCTTGAGCTCAGCGGGATATGCCGCATGGTGAAATAAGGACCTGAGCCGAACGCGGAAGAATGCGCTTTGGCAGCGGCGTCAATGTCAGGCACGTAGTAGGCGAGCTGGCGAACCGGCAGGGGGTTCTGCTCGGCCACCTTAATTGACCGCCCGATCCTTGCCTTCCCAATAGGGCGCGCGCAGCTCTCGGCGCAGGATCTTGCCCGAGGGATTGCGCGGCAGCGCCGGAATAAAGTCGACCGACTTAGGGCATTTGTAGCCCGCAATATGCTCGCGCGAATGGGCGATCACATCGGCTTCGGTCAGTTCTTCGCCGTCCTTGACCACCACGCAGGCCTTTACCGCTTCGCCCCATTTCTCGTGCGGGACTCCGATCACTGCGACGTCGGCGACCTTGGGATGGGCGTAGATCGCATTCTCAACCTCGGCCGGATAGACATTCTCTCCGCCTGAGATGATCATGTCCTTCACCCGGTCGTGAATGTAGAGATAGCCGTCTTCGTCGAGATAGCCGGCATCGCCGGTGCGCAGCCAGCCATCAGCATCGATCGTGTCGGCTGTGGCCGCATCATTGTTCCAATAACGGCTCATATTCTTCGACGAGCGAGTCGCGATCTCTCCGACTGTGCCCGTGGGGACCACATCACCCTTCTCGTCGATGATCTTGACTTCGACCCCAGGCAGCGGCGTCCCGACTGAGCGCATCCGAGGCGAACCTTCGGGCACGTGATCCTCGGGATCGAGCGCGACAATCGTCCCGCTGGTCTCGGTCATGCCGTACATCTGCACAAAGCCGCAGCCCAGCACATCCATCGCTTGCCGCATCAGCTCGAGCGGGATCGGCGAGGCGCCATAGGTGACATATTGCAACCGGCTGAAATCGACCTCGTGCACGCGAGGGTGATTGAGCAGGATCTGGATCGCTGCCGGGACCAGGAAGATCTTCGAGATATTGTAATTCTCGATCAGGTCGAGCGCCTGGGTCGGATCATATTCGGGCAGAACGATCGAATTGGTCCCCGCGACCATGGTGCCGATCCCGGTGCCCGTGCCGCTGATGTGGAAGCATGGCATGGCGAGCAGCGTGACATCGCCTTCGACCGGCTCCTGCCATTTGCGCATTTCGACATCCGCGCCAGCATCATTGCGGCTCGACAGGATCGAACCATGGGTCATCACCGCGCCCTTGGGCCGCCCGGTGGTGCCCGAGGTGTAGAGCTGCAGCGCATCGTCTTCCAAGCCGACCTCGACGCCTGGGTCGCTGTCGGGGAAGCTGTCGCGCCAGCTGCGGTAATCGGGTCCGTCATGATCGGGCGCATCGATGCCGATGACATGTTTGACCCGGGGCGTTTCGCCGCGAACCTTGCCAAGGATCTCAGCAAAGCCTTCAGCCACAAACACCACTTCGGCTTCGCAATTGCCCAGGATGTAAGCGACCTCGGGCGGGGCGAGGCGCCAATTGACCGGGGTCATCACCGCACCGATCTTGGCCGCGCCGACCAGGGCTTCGAAATAGAGCGGGTGGTTCTTGCCGATGAAGGAGACGCGGTCACCCTTCTTCACCCCGAGCGAGATCAAGCCATTGGCGGCGCGATTGCTGCCCGAGTCTAGCTCGGCAAAGGTGATGGTCTCATCACCATAGGTGAACGCGGCGGTATCGCCTCTCGTCCTGGCGTAATCACGCACAAGATCACTGAAGGAGCCAGCATCCTGGCCTACGAGCGTTTCGACAGAATCTCCCATGGCAAGCCATTTACGCTGGCCCGGGCGTCTGCGGCATTGGCACTATTCATAGCGCGCGACACCGGAGTTTCGGCTAGACCGAGGGGATGACAACAGCAACAATTCCCAATGGCTTTGAACCGGCTGGCTTTTCGCCAGGCTTCCTCGACCATGGCGGCCCCTATTTCCTTCGGATTGTCGATAGCGCGCCCAAGATTGTCGGGCTGCGGATCGAGCCGCATCACATCAATTATCAGGATGCCGCGCATGGCGGTGTGCTCTCAACCTTTGCCGATGTGGCTTTGAGTCATGCGGTCTACGATGCGGAACGGCCACGGCTGGCGCCGTCGACCATCGCGCTGACGGTCAACTATCTCCATGCCGCCAAGCTCGGTGATTGGCTCGAAGCCCATGTCCGGATCGACCGGCTGGGTGGGCGAACGGCCTACACTTCGGGCGAGATATTGCGGGGCGAGGAACCAATCGCCACCATGACCGGGGTGTTCGCGATCAAGCGTACGGGAGCCGCCTCATGAGTGAACCACTGTTGATCGAAACCCGTGGTGCGATTGAGATCGTCACGCTTAATCGGCCAGAGCGGCTCAATGCGATGAGCGCTGAGCTGATCGAGGCGCTGGATGGGTATTTTCGCAGGTTGCAGAAGCGGCCTGACGTGAGAGTAGTGATCTTGCGCGGCGCCGGCCGTGCCTTTTGTGCGGGACTGGATCTGGATCCGGCGGCCTGGCCCGCAGACAATTCCGTCGGCGCTGTCCAGAACGGCTGGGCGACTCAGCGCGCGATTGCCACAGTCATGCAGCTTATGCGGCAATGCCCGCAACCGGTGATCGGGCTGGTTCAAGGCGCGGCTTGTGGGGGAGGGTTCTCGCTGCTGTTGTCGAGCGATGTCCGGATTGCAGCGCCTTCGGCCAAGATGAACGCAGCTTACATCAAGATTGGCCTGGGCGGCTGCGACATGGGCTCAAGCTATTTTCTGCCGCGGCTGGTCGGCGCTTCGGTGGCAAGCGAACTGATCCTGACCGGCAAGTTCATCCATGCCGATCGCGCGCTGCAATGCAATCTGGTCAGCGCGGTGGTTGAGGAAGAGGCTCTGCTCGATGCCGGGTTGGAAATGGCAGAGGAGATGCTGGGGACCGCGCCGATGGGACTGCGGCTGACCAAGGATGCGCTCAATCGCAACATAGACGCGCCAGGGTTCGAAGCCGCGATCGCGCTGGAAGACCGGCAGCAGGTGATGCTCGCGCAGACCGAGGATTTTGTCGAAGCCAAGCGCGCCTTCGTGGAGAAACGCGCGCCGGATTATAAAGATCGTTGATTTCCAAGTAGCCTGGCCACCCGCTCCCTCCACGCGTCTTTTGTTGTCCTATCGCTTCGCTATCTGAGGACGCCACCCGGACTGCACTCCAGAACCGGGCAAAGACAGCGGCCTTGCCTTCTAACCCAGCCAGCGCGCGACAACCGGGGTCGAGGGATCGCGCTCGTCGTGATAGCCGCAGGGTTCTTCGCCGAGCTCGGACATATCGACCCCCTCGACCTCGCGGAACTCGCGCCAGTCATACAGGCCGGTTCGTTTGACGATCCGCCATTCGCCATCGCGCTTCTCGAACCGGTCGACATAGCGGCCCGCGATCACCGCTGAGTAGATCTTGCCCTTGTCGGGGAAGACTTCCGGGACGGGGTAGCCCGCTGGGATCGTGTGCATCGCCGTCATATAGGTTTCGGTGTGGCAGATCGTGTCGCCCTCAAACCCGAACTGGATCTGGCCCAACTGGTGTTGGGTCGCCAGACAGGCGTCGATCAGCGCGCGTGCCTGCTCGACAAAGCCGCGCCAATCCCCGGCGACGGTGCCGAATTGGAACTGCGCATCGTCATGGAACAGCTTTTCCATCATTGGCCAGCGACGGCGGTCAATCGCATGAGCATAGGCCGCGATCACATCACTAATGGCTGCACGATCTTCTAGCCGCATGTTCATCCCTCCAGATCCACAATCACTTTGCCGATATTGCCGCCGGTGAACAGCTTTTCATAGGCAGTGAGCGTGTTCTCCAACCCATGCGTGACATCATAGGGCATCACGAGCTCACCCGATTCGTGCCATTCGCGCAGCCGCGCGGTCAGCCGTTCGCCTTGATCCATGAAATCGGGCGAGAAGAAGCCTTCGACCCGCAAGCGCCGCATCAGAACCTGGTCGAATTCCTTCGGAGCGGTCCGAGTGCCCGCATTGTAATCCGCCAGCAGACCGCAGACCGCTATCCGGCCATAATGGTTCATTCGGGTCAGGACATGGTCCAGGATCGGACCGCCGACATTGTCGAAATAGACATCAATCCCGCCGATCGCGTCTAGCTGTTCGCCAAGGTCACTCGACTTGTAGTCAACCGCGCCGGAAATCCCGACCTCTTCGGTAAGGTATCGGCATTTGTCTGCGCCACCGGCAATGCCCCAGGCTTCGCAGCCGAGCAGCTTGGCGATCTGGACGGCAAGTATTCCAGTGGCTCCCGCCGCGGCTGAGACTAACACGGTCTCGGCAGCTTTGGCGGCGCCGGTCTGTTCGACGCCCCACAGCGCGGTCCAGCCATTCATCCCCAGCGGACCGAACCAGGCGCGGCGATCATTGACTGTCGGGTCGAGCTTGATCGCCCCGCTCATTACGGCGTCGACCTGGCTTACCCGGCCCCACACCCCGAAGGCACGCACCAGATCGCCCTCGGTGAAATCGGCATGGCGCGAGGCGGTCACATGTCCGACCACCAGACCGGTCATCGGTACGCCGGTTGGCAGCGGCGGCTGGTAGCCATCTTCGCGATCGGTCAGCCACAGCCGTGTGCCCGCGTCCATCGACAGCATCGCGTTCTCAATGCGAATCTCGCCATCGCCAAGCTCTGGTAATGCCTCTTCCACCAGCGCCAGCGCGCTCGCGAAATCGGTCCCCTCCGGTCGGCGTTCTATGCGCCAGAATTGATTTGTCATGGCGGTCTTGTCGTGGTCAGTCGCGCCTACGGCAACGCGCCATTTCGCTAGTCTTTTTGAGCTATCAAAAAGCAGCGGCGCGCGGGCTCACGCAAACGCATAGGGTCTCGCCCAATACAGAACAGTGGGAGAGAGACTATGGCACTTATCACAGTGATCGGAGCGTCCGGCCGTCAAGGCATGGCGCAGGTCCGCCAAGCATTGAAAGCAGGCTATGATGTGCGCGCCATCTCGCGCCAGGAAGACCCTTTCGGCGGCGCCAATATCGATGGGGTCGAACGGGTCGAAGTGCGTCCGATGGATCTCTACGACCCATCCTCGTTCAAGGATGCCCTCGAAGGGTCAGACTATATCTTCTACACCCACCCGCTGCAGGCTCGGGCTGATCGCGCGGTGCTGATCGGCGATCTTGGCAAGGCAGGGGCAGAGCTTGGCGTCAAGCGTCTGGTTTGGAACACCTCGAGCTGGATCCCCGACAAGCCGGGTGATCCTTTCACCTATGCCGGCAACACCCAAGGCATCAACGCATTGTGGCGCTCAGGCTGCCCCGGCACCGTGTTTGGCAGCGTGCTGTTCATGGACAATCTGCTAACCAACTGGGCGCGCCCCTTCATCGTCAACGAAGGACGCTACGTCTATCCGCACAATCCGGAGCTGGAAGCCAATTGGATCAGCCTGGACGACGTTGCAAAGTTCATGCTCGCCAGCATTGAGCGCCCCGATATGGAAGGCGCCTGGCTCAACATTGGCGGGCCCGAGCGACTGGTTGGCAAGCAGGTCACCAAATATCTCAGCGAAGCGCTCGACAAGGATATCCAATACGATCCTTGCACGCCGGAAGAATTCGGCCGCTATCTGGTCGAAGCCGCTGGCGATTCCATGCCGGAAGAAATGCGCGATGAATTCGCCAAGGGCATTCAGGCCTTTTATGAATACAACAACACCGCGCCGACCCGCCCGTTCGAAGTCGACATGGACCATGTCTATGACCGCTTCCCCGAGCTTGACGGCAAGCTTGAGAATTTGGGCGAATGGACCAAGCGACAGGATTGGGGCGAAAGCAACTTCCGCCCTGCCTTCGGCTGATCGATGAGCGCTTTGCGCGATGCCAATATTGCCGTGGCCGAAGCCTTCTACCAGGCTTTGGCTGACGGCGACTTTGACGCTCTGGCCGCTCTCCACAGTGAGGATGTGGTGTTCAACTTGCTCGGCTCGACCCCCGTGTCCGGGCGCTGGGAGGGCAAGGCTGAATGCTTTGGCCCCCTGGTGGCTGACGGCGTGGTCGGTAAGCTTGTCCCTGAGACCGTTCAATTCTCACGCAAATGGCGGATCATGTGCGCCGATGAGAACCGTGTGGTCGGCATCATGTATGGCGGCGGCATGGGCAAGAATGGTCATGAATATCTCCAGACCTATTGTCAGATCATGACGATCAAGGACGGCATCATCGTCGAGATGCACGAGCTGTTTGATACTGCGCTGGTTGAGCTGGTACTCAATGACAATCCCACTGAGAAGGGCCCAAGCGAGGTTCAACAGCCGTTTCGTTTCCCTGAGGAGTAGAGCGCGCAATCGGGTGATGGACCGGCAGGCCGGTTACCGCCCCATCCGCACGTGAGCCCCCCGCACCTGGCAATCAGTATCGAATGCCAAGACTGACACCAACGCTCCAATATTCTTGCCGATCGAGCTCCACCTCAGTCGGATCGCTGCCGTTGCGAGTGATTTGCGGGACAACTCGAATGCCAGCCTCTGCAAACGCGCCAACGATAGCGGAATCGCTCAACGGGATCCCCACTTCCGCAAAAGCCGAGCCAGTGACGCTGAATTGATCGTGGTCGAGCAGTTCTATCCCGCCGCCGTTTGTTCCTCCATTGAACACTGACCAATTGAGGCTGTCTTGGCCGGAAACGTCATTGTGGCTCGCTTCGATTTCGGCGCCTACGCCCAAAGTCAATGCGGGATTTCCGCTGTCATTCTCGACCAATGTCCAGCCAGTCCCGGCCTCGATAAACACTGCAAACCTGTCGTGATCGAGCTCGGTGTTGTAGTCGAAAGCGCCATCGAAGCCCGGGATCGCCCCGGACAAGCTCTGATTGATGTTGGATTGCTCGTACCGCAGGCCAAGATTGACCGCGTGCGCATCGGCATTGAGCAATTGCGCAGCGACAGAGACATTCCAGTTTTGATATTCGGTGGCCGCAAACAGGGCCGTCGCAGTATTGGGAAAGGCGGCACTGTTGCCCAAAGACAGGCCCGATGCACCGCCGGTTGGCCCAGGCAACAGCAATCTCGCGTCACCATCCGGATCAAAGTCGAGGATGATCTTGTCGGCCTCTCCCCTCGAGTATTCGGCTTCGAATTTCAGCCTGGGTCCCAATCCCAGATCGGCGCTGAGTTCTGCGACGGCCCCGAATTCCTGGATGGTCGTCTGCGTATCGACCAGGTCCAGCTCCGGCACGCCTGATCCCCCGACCTCTTGACCGAGCGAGGGTTGGCGGGTGTCAGAACTTCGCAGCTGTGCCCGCAGTCCAAGTGTGTCGCTCTCTCCGGAATGGAGCCGGCGAGAAGAGTATGCCAGCGCGTCTCCTGCCAACCCCGGAAGCTCTCGGTCGCCGCAGTCGATTTCGTTGGGAGATTTGAGGCCCGCTAACGCTTCGTCAAGCTCGCGAATTCGTCTCTGAGCAGCGTCTCGGTCCAAGCCAACTTCATTGCGAGACATCCTGCTAACCAGATCTTCGCGTTCCGCACGAAAGGCGCGAAAGTCCTTGTAGAGATCTGCATACACCTCGCGTTGGTAGTCTCCATTCAAGCCGCCGCCAGAGAACGCACATGCTTCTGCCTGCAGATCAAGATCGCGCCGAAGCTCCCGGGGCGGTTTGGACCGTCGTGCCTCTGCCTCTTGCGCGGCAGCACCACCGAAAAGTGTCTCTATCTGCGAGCCGCTCGTAACTCGCGCGCGGTATTGTTCATCGGTTTCTGAATCGAATGCTGCCCACCAGCTTTCATATCCGTCAATCCGAACGAGATTCAGGCAATCCACTCCTCCGACCAATCGGCTTTCGCCATCATAGAGAATTGGGCGTGGGGCTGGCAGCCGGTCGAGCACCGAGTTCAAGTTCCGCAGCTCGGACATCGCACCCTCGGCGATCAGCCTATCGTCCGAGCCAGCCAAGTCTTGCAATTCAAAGCGCCGTCGGTTGGCCTTGTCGATGGCGTTCTGATAATCGGAAAGGTATCCCCGAAAGAAGGTGTCCGCGCCCCGTTCGTCAAACCCACGCGAGACCACCGCGCATTTCAGCAGTATCTTGTAAGCGACATCCGCTTCGTTTTCTAAGCGAGATGTCACTTGGTAATCACCAATGATGGTTTGCGCTGTCGCCATTTGCGGCTCTGCGACGGCGACAGCGAGCATTGACAGGGAAATGAAGAGTCGAGCTTTGGGTTTGAGTCTCATGTGGCACTCCACGAGTTTGTAAGAGCGTGTCACGTCACGTGACTTTCAAAACGCGTCCCCAACTCATCTGAGATATCGCTGACTCATCGTCATCATCCATATGGCGTATGCAGGTTTCGTCGGTGACGCTATTGTCTGCGGGATGACAGATCTCGAGGATGACGAGTTAAGGCTGCTCGAAGCGAGCTACCGGCTGGTGCATGATGCCAGCGCCTTCGATGACGTCGTCACGCATTGGGCCAAGCGGCTCGATCGTTTGGATCTTGATGAGGCGGAGAGCCTCGAGCATCCACTCCTCGGCATGCATATGCAGGCCGTTTCCGACATGCTTGAGAAGACGAGTGAGGGTCATGCCAATGACCCGGTCGAACAGGCCGTCAGTTCTTTGACGAGTCCTGCCGTCGTACTCAGCAGCGGCAAGAAAGTGGCTGCGGTCAACGCGCGTGCGGCTGCCGCTTGGGACCTTAGACGGGGGAGGGAAGCCAATACGGACTGGATCGAGCCCTCTTCGATACGCGGCTTTGAACAAATTCTGCGTGGATCGCTCACGGGCGCAAACCAGCAGCATTCGATAATTCGCACTGTTGGTGAGGACGGTTCTAGTGGCATTGCTGAGGTCTTCAGCCTCCCTGAGGAAGCAGGCAAGGGAATGGTCGCGATACGGGCTTTGGAGCTCGCTTGGTCGACGCGAATCTCGATCATGCTCGAAGAGGCGTTTGGTCTAACCGAAGCCGAGGTCGACGTTTGTCGATTACTGATGGAGCTGCGGGACACGAAGTTGATAGCTGAACAGAGAGGGGCTTCCTTCAACACTGTGCGCGCTCAACTGCTTGCCATTTTCGACAAGACGGAAACAAAGTCTCAGGTTGATTTGATCCGGCTGCTGGCAATGATCTCGCAACGGCTTGGCCATGGCCTGGGGAATGCGAGCGCAAAGTGGGAAGATCCGCTCGGACGCGAAGAGATAATCGTCGATCGCTATGGCCGATCGATCGCCTACTCTTGG
Organism: Erythrobacter sp.; assembly: GCA_965229665.1. Classification (GTDB taxonomy): domain Bacteria; phylum Pseudomonadota; class Alphaproteobacteria; order Sphingomonadales; family Sphingomonadaceae; genus Erythrobacter. The sequence continues at coordinate 1,337,642 of OZ245896.1, forward strand.
GTAGGCGATCCGGACGGGCGGCCCGCCCTTTTCAGCCACGGGATAGCAACGGGTTACCTGCTTCCTGACGACGGCATAAAGGCGCTCAAGCGACACAACATAAAACTGTATCTGATCAGCCGACCTGGGTTCGGAAGCAGCGATCCAGCCCCTCTGGAAGAGAGCGTGCAAGCCAATGCCGAAGCGGTCGCCGCGCTTGCTCGCCATATCAAGGTCGACCGTTGGATTGCGATGGGTCAGGGTTCGGGCTCGCTCCCGCTTTTCCGCGCGCACACCGATCCGCGGGCGGCAATAGCCGGCATTCTTTGCATCGGGATATACTTCCCGTTCAAGAAAACGATGAAGTTTTCGGACTATTCTAACTCGCGCAGGGTCGCTCTGCGACTTGCATCCGTATCGCCCAAGTTTGCCGAACTGATGGCGAAGATATCCTATCGCTCGATGCGCGCGAGCGGACCGGAGTTTATTGTGCGCTCAATCTATAGCGAAAGCGAAGTCAACGACGCAGTTCTCGACGATCCCGATTGCCGCGCGCTCGTTCGGACAGCCTATTCCATGCTTTCGGTGCACAAGCATCACGCCTTGGCCAGCGACCTGCAGATGCTCACCTCCGATTGGACCGCTGACCTTGAGTATTGCAAAATTCCAGTCCGTTACCTTCATGGATCGAAAGATCCGGCCAACCCCGTCGCTAAGGTCGAGGCGTTTGTCGCGAACAAACCCAATATGGCATTGGATATTGTGGAAGGTGGCGGCGAACTTTTGTTCTTCAGCCATGCTGAGCTTCTGGTCGAGAAGCTTGCGAAGATGATGGAGTTTTGACGGCCTGCACCAGTCTGGCCTTTGTAGTGCCAAATGGGAAATCAATGCCGCATCAAGTGGAACAACCGCTCAGGTCACAATGGGGCGCTCCATAGAGCGGCGGCGGGCCTCACAGGGTCAGGCGCTTATTCAGCCGCCTGACGCTGCTCTGGCGCGAAGATCTCCAGCAATTCCTCGTCGCTCGCATTGGCGAGTTTCGCCGCCCATTGGTGGAATTGCTGTCCGCCGCGCTCATTGCGGCCAAACAACACTTCCTTGAGCAGGCCGGATTGCAGCGCTTCGTGCTGGCGCTTGCCGGTGGCATAGTCTTCGTCGCGCACAACCACCTCGAGGAAGTCAAACTGCTCATGCGCAGATTTGATGTCCGCCTCGGTTTCGGGCTGGTTTTCCATGACGTAGAATTGGGTTGTGAAGCTCTCACCCACCGTCGCGCCGGGGAACAACTGACTGATCATCGCGCCGCGCTGTCCGCCGCCATAGAAGCTGGCGATCGAGATATGCGGGAAGATTGTCCAGACGCCCTGGACCAAAACCTCCTGCGGCAGATCGTCGTCAGACATGGCTTCGAGATCCATCTGCTGGTCATCGTCGCCCGAGACCTTGATGGCGAATTTGGACGGCGTCGAAAGGCGCTGGTGCGGACCCCATGAGAAGAAGTTCGCACGGTTGTAGAAGTCTGCGCCGAACGTGTCCTTGTGCAGCACCGGAAGGTGGTAGAAATCAAGATAACCATCATAGGCTGTCTTCCAATTCGGCCCAGGCAAAGTGCGCTGGCTGAATAGGGTCCACCCATCGAACTCAAACGCCGACAGCAGATCATCATAGCCGCACAGATAGTCAGCGATTGAGAGCTGGCTATCGGGATCGAGCGTTGCCCAGATCAGACCCGCGTTTTCGTAAACAGGGAAGCGCTTGAGGCACAAAGCCGCCTTGTCGACTGCGCCAAAGTCCTTGGGACTGGCGACACCGACCAAATCGCCGTCGTTCTTGAAGGTCCAACCATGATAGCCGCAGGTGAAGCGCGTGCCATTGCCGGTGCCATTGGCGACAACGGGATTGCCGCGGTGCGTGCACATGTTGAGAAATGCTCCGACGCTCCCATCGCGCTGGCGCGTGAGCAGCAGCGGTACGCCGCAGATGTCCATCGCCTTGTAATCACCCGGATCTGGCAGCTCGCAGGACGGCGCGACCATCAGCGGCAGGCGCCGGAAGATCTTCTGCTTCTCGAGCTCAAACAGCTCCGGATCGGTGTAGGAGGAGGCCGGAATGCGCACGACGTCATCGGCGTATTCCATTGTATCGGCGGCGCCATGCTCCACCAGATTGCGGGTCATTGAGACTAGTTCTTCGCGCGACATGCGGATCCCTCCCTTTGATGTCAGCACCCTCTTTATCACAGAATGCGAGGGTGCGGCGGAGACAGCAATGCTCAATTTAGTGAGATGGGGGTGTTGCCATCTTACTGTCCATAGCCACCCACGCCCTCCACCCTTCCGCCCGGAGCCTACCGGGACATAATCCGGGCGGAAGGGTGGAGGGCGTGGGTGGTGAAGCTCCCGCGAAAGGTATCACCCCCAAACAAAACGGGCGGACCTTTCGGCCCGCCCGCTTGGTGTCTTGGCTACGAGAGCTCAGATCTTGAAGCTCGCCTCAACATAGACCTGACGGCCACGGTTTTGCGTCAGCACCAGATCGTCGCCCACGCCAGGCTCAAGGAACGGACGGCCACCCGAGGTGTTGACCCAGATCTCATCCGACAGGTTGACCCCGATCAGTGACAGCTTCCAGAGGCCATCCGCATCACCGATCGACATGGTTGCGTCGAAAGTGACGTAGCTGTCTTGGCGGTAGTCATTGATCAGCGATTCATCGGTGAAGTAGCTGTCCGAGTAGATCATGTTGCCGCTCAGGCCGAACTCTAGGCTGTCACCGATGGGTGCGAAGAAGTCCACGGCAAGGTTGCCCGACCATTCTGGAGCGCGTGAAGCATCACGGCCGTCCAGGTCTACACCCTGCTCAGTGATGAAGGTGTCGGTGAACGAAGCATCGAGCCACGACAGATTGCCCGAGAAGCTCAGACCATCGACCGGTGTGTCCCAGTTCATCGCAATGTCGACACCCTGGGTAGTCACCTCACCAGCGTTCAAGGTCGAGAACTGAATGTTGACCGCGTCAAAGTTCTGCACCTGAAGATCGGTGAAGACATAGTAGTAGGCTGTGGCATTCAGCGTGAAGGTCCGGTCAGCAAACTGTGATTTGATGCCGATCTCACCACCGATTGCTTCTTCCGAGTCGTAGATCAGCGCACTGAAGTCGCCGGTCAAAGCCGCTTGGCTCAAACTGGCTGAAGGCAGTGCTGAGTTGTCGATCCCGCCTGACTTGAAGCCGGTCTTGAACGAGGCGAAGATGTTGATGTCATCGCTCGCTTGATACCGCAGAGTGATTTCTGGCGAAATATTGTCATCGGCGAAATCAATCGGACCCGAGAAGAAGCCTGGCGCCACGAAGCCCGGTCCTTGCAGGAAGGTGTGCAGGAACGGCACCGAGATTGTCTGGGTCTTGCTTTCGTCGGTGTAACGCACACCGCCCGACAGTTCGAGGTCATCAGTCAGATCAAAGATCACACTACCGAAGAACGACAAAGCTTCAGTCTTGGTGGTATGAGTCTTGTCCCAGTCATATGTGAAGCCAGTCACGGGATCGGGCGCAAGGAACGAGATGTTCACTGCCTGTTGTGCGGTGTCGAACACGAAGGTCCGATCCTCGTAGAAAGCACCGACCATGAAGTTGAACGGGCCATCAAAGTCTGACGTCAGTCGGATCTCTTGCGTGTATTGCTCAAGCGTGTTGAGCGGATCCGAGCAACCAGCGCCTCCCGGAATACCAGGGCCGAAAATACCGCCATAGGAATAGCAGTCATAATCGACCGATTGCATGTCGAGGAAGCCGGTTGTCGATGTCAGCGTCAGATAGTCAGACAGGCCGACGTTGAACAGCAGGCGGCCGAACCAAACGTCGGTTTCACCAAACGGCACACCGTTCCGTCCGGCAGCTTCAGATGGGACAGCAGAAACAGGTGTGGTCGGCACTCCGGTGGCCAAAGCTGCCGCCGAGTCCGGAAGGAAATAGAGCTGGTCAAACGCGTTACAATCATAACCAGCCGGGATTTGGAGGCCACCGCTAAGCAGGAAGACAGAATCTGCAACGCCGTTCGGCCCACAATCAATGTCTGAGTGCTGGATGGCACCGTCGTTTTCGTTGCGGACGTATTGGATCTTGAAGTTCGCATCGAAATTGTCGGTGGGCTCCCAATCGAGGGTCATCCGGCCGACGAAGTTGCTGGTGCCGCGGAAGTCGCCATTGGCAGCTGGCGTGCCCGGCTGCAGCGCGACATATTCTTCGATGTCATTGTATTGCGCAGCAAGACGAATGCCGAGCGTGTCCGTCAAAGGTCCAGAGATATACCCGCTGGCAGTGTAGCCCTGCTCCTCAAACTCATAAGAGCCTTTGGCGCCCACTTCCCAAGTGCTGGTTGGATCAGCCGAGCGGATTGCGAACACACCGGCTGAGGCAGACTTACCAAAGAACAGCGACTGCGGGCCTTTGAGAACGTCAATCTGTTGGGTGTCGAAGAAACCGGCCTGAACCAAGCGCATGGTCGATACCTGAACGCCGTCAAAGTCAAACGCCACCGCTGAGTCAAACGCAGCCGAAATGTTGGAAGAGCCGACACCACGCAGCGAGAGCTGACCGCCTGAACCCGAGCCGCCAACCTGAACGTTGAGGGTCGGGACGCGGCTGACCACATCAGCAACCTGGTCGACAGCGTATTTCTCGAGCTGATCGCCGCCAATCGCGGTGACCGTTACGGGCACTTCTTGCAGGCTCTCGTTCTGGCGACGAGCCTGCACAATGATCACATTATCATCGGCCGCGTCGGCCGCATCCTCGTTGCCCTGCGCCCAAGCCGTAGCCGGAAAGCCAAGCATGGCGGTTGCAGCGGCGCCGCCAAGCAAGGCGCGACGCATCGCCACTTTGCTAGACGGATTACGAGTGTGAAGTTTGATCATTATCCTCTCTCCCTTAACAGCGTGGATCAGCAAGATCCTTGCGTGTGTGCGTTGTCCGAGGCACTTTTTGTGCCTTCTGATACCTGAGCAGTTCTATGTACCGGGTATGCTCGGCTCATCTAGCAAAAGCGCTAGGCAGCGTCGCAAAGTGCGACATTTAGGCCACAAATCGGCAGTTCCGTAACGTCATTCTGCCGCATCCCGTGCCTCAGCCTGTTCTGCTTCCATTTGCGCTTGCCGTGGATCATTGGGCCAGACCCAATCATTGGTGATGACGGGGTCCACTCGCAGCTCGGCTGGAACATTTTCCATTCCGATCATGCGATCACAGCTTTGGTGGAAACTGTAGATGCGAGCTTCCTGGTAAGACAGCGGCACGCTCTTGAAGGCTGCACTCTGCATCGAATACTGGATCGCCTCTCCAAACTGAGTGTCTTCCAAGATAATCGGGCTCATATCGCGACCATTGGGCTTGCTCTCGTCAGGGACGGTCCAGAGGTCCGGGACCGGGCCGTCTCCCCAGTCTAGCGCCATCGTCACCAGCTCCAGCCGAGTGGTGGTCAGCGAGGTCGGCCAAAACAGCAGCGGTGGCACGAAATAGTTAGAGAGGGGTGAGACCCAATTAGGGAACAGGGTGTAGCTCTGCGTACAGGTGCGGCCGAGCTCGCCCACGCTCTCGATCTGCTGCCATTCAGGCGGACTGTCGACGGCGCGGACATGTTCACGGTCGGTCGTTTGCGGCGGCGGGGCAAGCATCCGCGCGTGGCCATTGGGATACATCGTGTTGAGGTTGCGCTTGGAGTCGACCAGCGGTGCGACCGTGTTCGGATGGATGAAGGGCACATGGTAGACTTCCATGTTGGCTTCCATCGCCACCTTCCAATTGCAATTGAGATCGAATGAATAGCGCGCTGCCAGCTTGATCTTGTCGAAAGCGAACTCTTCCCACTCATCCGCCAGCGGACCTAGCCATTCGCGCAAGCTCATCGCATTGTCGTCAAAATTGACGAAAATGACCTTGCCGAACATCTCGCAGCGAACCGGGATCAATCCGCGGCACGAAAGGTCAAAGTCTTCCGGGAAGTCCTGTTTCTCTGGCACACCAACCAGCGAGCCGTCGGTCTTGTAGGTCCAATTGTGATAGCCGCACATCAAGCGCGCCGATTTGCCGCGATCTTCAGTGACGACCGGGGCGCCGCGGTGGCGGCAAGTGTTGTAGAAGGCGCGGACGACGCCATCCATGCCGTGCACGATGATGATCGGATCGCCAGCATTGTGCCAGCGCATGTAGCAGCCCGGCTCGGGCACTTCATCGAGATGGCCTGCGAACAGCCAGCTCTTGCGGAAGATATGCTCTTGCTCGAGCTTGAAGTATTCTTCGCTGGTGTAGCGCGCGGCGGGCATGTCAGGTAATCTGGGGAAACCCTTGGGCGGAGAGGTGCGGGTTGCCTCCCACTCCATCAGCGCCCGCAAGCGATCGACCTCAACCTGATCCATCATCTCCACTCTCCCTCAGGCAGAAGATAACCACCTGATCGGCGCAAGCGACTGACACTTTGTCTAAGGTGTGGTCTGGGATGGCATCTAGACAACCGGTTTCGCTTCTCTCATTTGTTTCGACAGTGGTGCGGCGCTCTGCCCTCGATAGGCTGCAGGCCAAATCATTCTCTGGGGAGAGGAAAATGGCAGGACGTGTAGAGGGCAAGATCGCTCTCGTAACAGGTGGCGCGATGGGCCTTGGCAAAGCGGATTGTGAGCGCTTGGCCGGGGAAGGCGCCCGGGTAATTGTTACCGACCGCGAAGTGGAGCTGGCGCATCAGGTGGCAGACTCGATTGGCGGCGATGCCATGGCTCTCGATGTGACAGACGAGCAGCAATGGAAAGACGTGATGCATGCGGTTGAAGAACGGCATGGCGGTCTGGACATCCTGGTGAACAATGCTGGCAATGTGATCTTTGAGAATATTGAGGATTGCCCGCTCGATCATTTCAAACTGCACCTCGACATCCACGTCGTCGGGACGTTTCTGGGCTGCAAATACGGCCTCCCGCTGATGAAGCACCGGCACAAGCAGAATGGCGGAGGCGGATCCTCGATCATCAATATGGCGTCCACTGCCGCGCTGATGGGATATGGCACGATCCCGGCCTACACCGCTGCCAAAGGCGGGATCAGTTCGATGACCCGCTCAATCGCGATGCACTGCCAGGACGAAGGTTACGGCATCCGCTGCAATGCACTTGCTCCAGGCGGCATCGAAACGCCGATGGTGCGGGAGGTTTCGGGGCGGGCTGGTGAAGAGCTGATGGAGATTCCTGCGGGCCCGCTTCCGATGGATGGACTTGGCGACCCCAAGGACGTCGCCAATTGCGTGCTGTTCTTGGCTTCGGACGACGCTCGCTTCTTGAATGGACTGACGATACCGGTGGACAATGGCCTCGACGCCCGACCCCACCACTGAGACACCCTCAGACGAAACCTCTGATCGCGGTTACTACCGCTGGTATGTGCTCGGCCTGCTGACTCTCGTCAGCATGTTCTCGGTCGCGGACCGCTTGGTGTTTTCCATTCTTTTGGAGGACATCAAAGCCGAATTCTCCTTCACTGACGGAGAGATCGGCTTGCTGGGTGGATTGGCCTTTGCCATCACCTACGTCATTGTCGGATTTCCGGCGGCGCGATTGGCGGATCGTTCGGTCCGCAAGAACATCGTGGCCGGCGCGATCACCTTCTGGAGCGCGATGACTGCGCTGTGTGGAATGGCGGTGGGGTTCTGGACGCTGTTCTTTGCCCGAACCGGCGTGGGCGTCGGCGAGGGATGTTCGGGCCCTGCATCGCAGAGCTTGGTGGCTGACTATTTCCGCCGCGACGAATTGGCCAAGGCGATGGGTTTCCTGACCATCGGCGCGACCATGGGGACCGCGGGCGGCCTGCTGGTGGGCGGTCAGCTCAATGAGCTGTTTGGCTGGCGCTGGGCGTTCATCCTGATGGGAATTCCCGGCATTCTGATCGGCGCGATTGTCTATTTTACCACGCGCGAACCGCGACGCGGGCGTTACGCACCCAAGGACGCAAAAATTGAGCAGCAGCCGCTGCTGGAGACTGCGCAGACCCTTACCAAAAATCGCGTCTTCATGGGCCTTGCGATCGGCTGGGCGGTTCAGATCATGATCGGCTATGCTTTGGCATTCTGGATGGCCGCGGTGATGATGCGCAATTTTGGCATCTCGAGCGGCGATGTCGGCCTCTATCTTGGCCTGGCTTTCTTCATCGGCGGCATTCCCGGCCCGATCCTGGGTGGATATGTCGCGAGCTGGCTGACCAAGCGCGACGAGCGTTGGCGTGCGTGGCTTCCCGGGATTGTCAGCCTCGGCTGTGTCCTCCCTCTCGGAATTAGCCTGTCATCCGATCAATTCTGGCCATTCCTTGGCTTCTTCGCCTTTGCCTATGCGATCTATGTCGCGAGTCAGGCCCCGATCCTGTCGGGCATTCAAAGCGCGGTTGAGCCAGGTCAGCGCGGCTTTGCTGTCGCGATCGCTTTGTTCTTCAACAATCTGGTCGGGCAGGCGCTGGGCCTCGCAGTGATCGGCTGGGTGAGCGATTGGCTCGCTCCGACACAAGGCAGCTTGTCGCTGACAATCGCCGTGTTCGCGGTCTGTCTGGTCTCGGGAATCCTGGCTCTGGCGGTGTTTGTGTGGACCGCAGCGCAGATGGACAAGAGTGGCCATCTGGCCAAGATGGCGGCTGACTAGCGCCGCGCTTAGAAACCAGGGTGGATCGACAGGGCTCCACCATCAACCAGCATTTCCGCGCCGGTCATAAACGGGCACTCATCGCTGGCTAGGAATGCGATCGCCGCGGCGGTCTCTGACGGATTGCCAAGCCGATTGAGCGGAGAGGTCGCCGCGACTGCTGCTTTGAGTCCTGGCATATGCTGCTCGGCATTGTCGAGGATACCGGTTTCGGTCGCCCCCGGGATGACGGTGTTACAGCGAATGTCGTAGCCTTTCTGCGCGCAATAGGTCGCAATCGACTTGGACAGCACCCGGACCGCGCCTTTGCTAGAGCAATAGGCTGGATCGGTCGGCAGCGCCGCCATGGCTGAGGTTGAGCCGATATTGATAATCGAACCGGACGAGCCTCCCGGGTTTTGCTTCATTGCAGCGATGGCCGCGCGACAGCCAGCCATAGTCCCGGTCACATTGATCGCGTAGATCCGCTCCCACGTGGCGTCGTCGAGCTCCTCGATCCCGACCGAGGAGACCGTCCCGGCATTGTTGACGAGAATATCGAGCCTGCCAAAGCGGCTGGTGGCCTCGCTGATGATCGCTGGCCAAGCGCTGACATCAGAGACATCCTGCTGGACAAAGACAGCCCCCGCTTCGTCACACAAAGCCTGGCCGTGCTCGACGGCAATGTCGGTTCCGATGACTTCGGCACCATCGGCCCGCAACCGTCGGACAGTGGCCGCGCCAATTCCGCTGGCGCAGCCGGTCACAATTGCAACCTTGCCCGTCAGATCGGCCATTATTCGCTGTCCTGCCACACCTTGGCGCTTTCGCGACCATTATGCGTGTCAACGAAGCGGGCGAGGTTGGCGGTTCCATCAGGGAGCTTCCACCCCACGGTGAAGCCGAAATTGGCGAAGCAGAAGATGATAAGATCCGCGAAGGTGAAACGACCCAGCGCAAAGTGATTGCTGTCGCCCAGAGCCTGGTCAAACCAGCGCCACTTGTCGTCCGACATTGCGGCCAGCTCAGCGCCGGCTTCGGGAGAGACCACCGCCATCCGCGGCTCGAACATCGGGCGGCCGCCGGTCGCACGGAAGCCCATGGTCATCGGCACGACCACTTCCTGATCGAACAGCCGAGCCCATTTGCGAACTTCGGCGCGCTCAACCGCGGTCTTGCCAAACAGATTGGGATTGGGATGCTGTTCTTCGATGAACTCGCAAATCGGCCAGCTCTCGGTCAGGCATGTGCCATCATCGAGCTCAAGCGTGGGGATGGTGCCGAGCGGGTTCTTTTCGAGATAGGAATCATCTTGCCGGTTCTCGCCAGTGATGATGTCGTAATGCACCCGATTGAAGTCGGTGCCTTCGGCGAGACCCTTCTCGATCATGAACATCCGCACCAAGCGGGGGTTGGGGCCAAGGCTGGAATAGAGTGTCGTCATTGTCGTCTCCGGTGCGACCCTTTGCGGGTTTGTAGCTTATGATTGTGACCGTATTCGAGCAGACCGCCTAATCCTTCCTCCCAAATGCGCTAGGGCGTCGCAGGCCCCATCCACTGTTTCGATCGAAAGTTCAGCAAATCCAACAGCTCGGCTGGATTTCGACTGCGAACAGCGTTGCACCTCTTGTTTTGCGATGCTGTATTGCTCATCTAAGGCAGTATGGAATCGACCGCTCGGCCTTCGCCTGAACCCGCGATAAGCGACGCTCCGCCACCGGTGGAGGCCAAGCCCCTGCCGCCGTTGATCGCCGATGACGGAGAAGAGCTCACCCGAGTTCATCCCAACTACGCGCATGCCCTGCGCATTCAGACCGTGATCATGGCCATACCGGTGATTATCGGGGCGCTGGTGCTCGAAGGTGCCAGCATTCTTCCTGGCGGCGTGATTGTCGGCCCGGTCGCGCTGCTGGCGCTGATCGCGATTATCCGTGTGCCCAACCGGCGCTTTTTCGCGCGCGGCTATGATATGAGCGCCGACCGGCTGCGAGTGTTGAAAGGCATTTTGTGGCGCTCTGACACAATCGTTCCGTTCGGCAGGGTTCAGCACATCGATGTCGACCAAGGCCCGTTGGAACGATTTTTTGGAATTGCCACGCTGACTTTGCACACAGCGGGCAATGCCAATGCTTCGGTCACCTTGCCGGGGCTGGAGCACAGCCATGCTACCGTGATGCGGGAAGAGATCAGGGCGCATATCAAGCGTGAGAGCCTGTGACCGCGGTCTCGACCCCATCCCTGACAAAAAATACGGCAGAGAATACGCCCGATCTGGCGACCGATCTGGCCCAACGCACCGATCCTAAGAGCTTTCTCGTTCGCGGCGCCATGATGCTCACGCAATTGGCTCTTCCCTTGGCTTTTGCTGCTTACCAGATCGGCAAAGAGGGCGGTGTGAGCACTGTCCTCGCGATTGGGATTCCCGCAGTTACCGCGATCATCGGGATCAATTTTGCCTTGGCCTATCTCGCTTGGCGCCGTCTGACCTACGTTGTTGGAGACCAGGATATCCGCGTCGAAAGCGGTGTGCTGAGTCGTTCTGCCCGCTCGGTACCCTATGAGCGGATTCAGGACGTCAGCCTTGAGCAGAAGTTGCTGCCGCGCCTGTTCGGACTGGTTGCGGTCAAATTTGAGACCGGCTCGGGCGGAGGTGAGGACCTCGCGCTCACTTATCTCTCTGAAGCCGAAGGGGAGCGGCTTCGCCGGGTGGTTCGGACGCGCCGGGCTGAGCAAGCGGGTGAGGGCTCGCTGGCTGCTGGGCAGGACGAGGATGAGGGTACTGACGAACACGAACAGGGCCAAGCTCTGTTCAGCATGTCGCCGCGGCGGATCTTCGTGTTCGGGACTTTTGAGTTTTCGTTAGCTGTCTTTGCCGTGCTGCTGGGTCTGACGCAGCAGTTTGAGTTTATGCTGCCGTTTGATCTGTGGGACCTCGATGCTTGGGAGACCCGCATCACCGGACAAAGCGATTACCTCTCCAGCCTTGGCTTTGCAGCGCAAGTGATTGGCGGCGTGGTGGCGACCATTTCTTTGCTTGTACTTGGCCTCGCCACAGGGGTTATTCGTACCCTTCTGAGAGAGTGGGATTTCCTGCTCGAGCGCACTGCGCGTGGCTTCCGTCGCCGCCGCGGACTGCTGACCAAGACCGATGTGGTGATGCCGGTTCACCGCGTGCAGGGGGTCAAAGTCGGTACCGGATTCATACGCCGCCTGTTCGGCTGGCACAGCTTGCGCTTTGTCAGCCTGGCGCAAGATGCGGGTGCCTCGAACCATGTTGTTGCCCCGTTTGCGCAGATAGATGAGATCGAGCCGATCATCGAGCAAGCGGGGTTCCATTGGCCCGGCGAAGAGGCGGATTGGCACAGGGCCAGCCGCAAATATCGCTTCGACAATGCCGTGGGTGACGCTCTGTTCTTCCTGGCGGCCGCCATTCCGGTTGGAATTTTTGCACCGACCGGCTTCGTCCTGATACCGCTGGCTCTTGCTGGTGTGGCGTTCGCAGCCAATCTGGTCTCATGGCGGTTCCATCGTCATGCGCTCGATGCCAAGCAGATCCTCGCGACCAAGGGTCTTTTCGCCCCGCGCAGCCAGATCTCGACACGGCTCAAATTGCATTCGATTTCGATCAGTCGCGGACCTATTGCCCGCCTGCGCGGCTATGCCACTGTCCATCTCGGCCTTGCGGGCGGGCAATTCTCGATCCCGGGCGTGCCGATCGATAGGGCGCTGGAATTGCGCGATGCGGTGATGGAAACGATCGCCGCGACCGACTTTTCACAGCTCGAAAAAGCCTGAGTGATTAGAAACTCCTGTTGCCATGCCGCGTAGGCGGATTAGAGCCAGCGCGTGATGAAGCCATTTCTTTCCGATAATGCCGCAGCGGTTCACCCACGCGTGTGGGCGGCGATGCAGGCGGCTGACAGCCCGGACAATCCCTATGATGGGGACGCTCTGTCGGCTGAGCTCGATGCTCGGTTCAGCGATCTGTTCGGCCGCGAATGCACGGGCCTGTGGATCGCGACCGGAACCGCCGCCAATTGCCTGGCGCTGGCGACCATGGTCCAGCCGCATGGCGGCGTCATATGCCATGAAGAAGCGCATATTGAGGTCGATGAGGGCGGCGCGCCTGGCTTCTTCCTGCACGGCGCCAAGCTGATGCTTGCGCAGGGCGAGGGCGCCAAGCTCACGCCTGCAGATATCGCGCAAGTGATCGACCCAATCCGCGATGATGTCCACCAGGTGCAACCGCATGCGATCGCGATCACGCAGGCGAGCGAATATGGTCGGAGCTACACCCCGGACGAACTGCAGGCGCTGGCCACGTTTGCAGCGGAGCGCAGGCTTGGTCTGCATATGGACGGCGCGCGTTTTGCCAATGCAGCGGCGCATCTCGGTGGTTCGGCCGCCGCAGCCGCTGGGCCGGTTGATAGCTTGGCCTTTGGCTTTATCAAGAATGGCGGGATGGGCGCAGAAGCGGTGGTGCTGTTCGATCGCGAACAGGCCGATCTGGTTAAATATCGCCGCAAGCGCGCGGGTCATTTGCAATGCAAGGGGCGCTATCTTGCTGCGCAGATCCTCGCCATGCTCGAAGGCGATCTGTGGCTCGAGAATGCCCGCCATGCCAATGCCGCAGCGAGCGAAATTGCCGCTGGTTGCGGTGACCGGCTGATGCATCCGGTCGAGGCCAATGAGCTGTTTGTGCATTTGTCCGCGCAAGAGCGCGAGGCTCTCCGCGTGCAGGAGTTCGCCTTTTACGATTGGGGCGAGGACGCCGCCCGGTTCGTGACGGCTTGGAACACCCGTGATGATGACGCTGCGGCGCTGAGCAAGGCAATCGCCAGCCTGTGAGCGCGGATTCTGCCAACATGCTGAGCTGGAGGGTGATTGTGCCCTTCGTGCTAACCGGCACGATCTGGGGATCGACCTGGTTTGTGATCACCGGCCAGATCGACGGCGTGCCGGCGGCTTGGTCGGTGTTCTATCGCTTTCTATTGGCGACCCCCGCACTGTTCCTGGTGGCCTATCTTATGAAGCGCAGGCTGGCGCTGTCGGGACCTGAGCATCGGCTCGCCATATTGGTCGGGATCTTCCAGTTCAGTGGAAACTTCCTGTTTGTCTATCACGCCGAACTCTATGTCACCTCGGGCATTGTTGCGTTGATGTTCGGATTGATGATGGTGCCCAACGCGCTGCTGGCGCGGGTCTTTCTGGGCGAGCGGGTCCCACCAGGCTTCATGGTCGGCAGTCTGGTCGCGATTGTCGGCGTGTCCTTCCTGCTGCTGCACGAATGGCGCTCCAACCCCGATGCCGGCGTGATCGGCGGCAATGTCGCGCTCGGGATTGCCTTGGCGATGCTCGGCATTCTGGCCGCTTCGGTCGCCAATGTGATCCAGGCCAACCCGGTGGGTCGCGCGGTGCCGATGGTTAGTCTGCTGGCCTGGGCGATGCTCTATGGCACGATCTTCGACCTCGGCTTTGCTTTGGTGACGGCCGGCCCACCGCCGTTCCCGACCACAATCGAATATTGGTCGGGCATTGTCTATCTGGCGCTGATCGGATCGGTCATCACCTTCCCGCTGCATTACAATCTGGTGCGTGAGATTGGAGCTGGGCGGACCGCCTATAACGCGATTCTGACGATCTCGGTGGCGATGCTGATCTCGACCCTGTTCGAAGGCTATCAATGGACCAGCCTGACCCTGTTCGGGATGGCGCTGGCGGTGGTCGGGATGGTGTTGGCGCTGAGGTCCAGGATGAATCCCTAATTACGCACGCCATCCGGCGTGCGATTTCCTCGCTCACACGGCCTGAAGGCCGCGTCGCTACGGGCGGGCGGTCGCCCTTGCGGCCCTGCGGGCCGTGTCAGAGCAGTGCGGCGAGCCCTTCGAAATACGTCGGGTACTTGGGCTTCCAGCCCAGCACGCGCTTGGCCTTGCCATTGGCGACGCGGCGGTTCTCCGAATAAAAGCCCCGCGCCATTTCTGAGAGATTGGCCTGTTCAAGCGTCTCTAGCGGCGGCGGCTCCAATCCGAGCAATTGGCAGGCGTGTTCGGTCACCGCATTGCCGCTGGCGGGTAGATCGTCGCCCAGATTGTAAGCTCCCGCTGGCGCTTCCGATGTCAGTGCAGCGAGCACTCCGCTGGCGATGTCATCGGAGTGGACCCGGCTGAAAACCTGGCCCGGGATATCGATCCTCCGCGCGCGTCCATCTCGCACGCGATCAAGCGCGCTCCGACCCGGCCCGTAGATGCCTGGCAGCCGAAACACTCGCGCGCCCAGCTCGACCCACTTCGCATCGGCCTCGGCCCGGGCGTTGCGGCGTCCAGCGCCGGTCTGTGCCACCGTCGGCGTAGTCTCATCGACCCAGGCGCCTTGCGTGTCGCCATACACTCCGGTGGAAGAGAGATAGCCATACCAGGCTGAGGGAAAGTGCGCCCCATAGAGAGCCAACACGGGATCAAGTCCGTTTGCCCGGTTTGGCGGGACGGAGGACAGCACATGGCTTGCACGGCCTAATGCTGCCTTAACACCGGCTTCGTCCTGAAAGTCGATGGTGCCCGCGCTGCCGGTCGCTTCGATTGACCAGCCCAATCGCTCGACCGAATTGGCGATCCGCTTCGCCGTGTATCCCAAGCCGAAGATCAACAAATGTGACATTGCACGCTCCATGCTGCTGGACGCGGGCACAAATCAATCTAAATCGTGACGCATGGATATTTCACACGACCCAATCACCGCCGACGACACCCCAACGCCTGCCGAACCGCCGGTCATCAAGCGCGAGGATTACACGCCTTATCCGTGGACGCTTGGCGAGACCGAGCTATCGTTCGAGCTAGGGCTTGAACAGACCCGCGTCACTGCAACCCTGACGGTTGAGCCCAATCCAGCAGCCGAGGCTTCCAACGAATTGCGCCTGGACGGCGATGGGTTGAGCGCAGACAGCGTCGAAGTCGATGGTCATGCGGTCAATGACTGGCGGATGCACGGTCCGGATCTGGTGATCCCGCTCAGCGCTGAAGCGCACAAAGTCACGATCGTCACGACAATCGACCCCAGCAGCAACACCGCGCTGATGGGGCTCTACGCTTCGAATGGTATGCTCTGCACCCAGTGCGAGGCGGAAGGCTTCCGCCGGATCACCTTCTTCCCCGATCGCCCTGATGTCTTGTCGACCTATCGCGTGCGGATGTCAGGGCCCAAGGCGCAATTCCCGATCCTGCTGTGCAATGGCAACAAGGTCGCTGAAGGCGAAGGCGAGGATGGATCACACTGGGCCGAATGGCACGATCCCTGGCCCAAGCCGTCGTATCTCTTCGCCTTGGTCGCCGGCGACCTGGTCGCCAATTCCGGCCCCTTCACAACCCAATCCGGTCGCGAAGTTGAATGCAACATCTGGGTTCGCGCGGAGGACCTCGAGCGGACCGATCACGCACTGGAATCGCTCCACCGCTCAATGAAATGGGATGAAAAGACCTTCGGCCGCGAATATGATCTCGACCTCTACAATGTCGTCGCGGTGAGCGACTTCAACATGGGGGCGATGGAGAACAAGGGTCTCAACGTCTTCAACACCAAATATGTCTTGGCTGATCCCGACACCGCGACCGATGGCGATTTTGACGCGATCGAAGGCGTGATCGGGCACGAATATTTTCACAATTGGTCGGGCAATCGGATCACCTGCCAGGATTGGTTCCAGCTCAGCCTTAAAGAGGGTTTCACTGTCCTGCGCGATCAGCTGTTCAGCCAGGATATGCGCGGCGAAGCGGTCAAACGGATCGAGGATGTGCGGATCCTGCGCGCTGCCCAATTCCCAGAGGATGCCGGGCCATTGGCGCATCCGATCCGGCCGGATTCCTATCGCGAGATTTCCAATTTCTACACCGCCACGGTCTATAACAAGGGTGCTGAAGTCATCCGGATGATGCGGAGCATGGCCGGGCCAGAGCGGTTCCGCGCCGGAACCGATCTCTATTTCGACCGGCACGATGGCGAAGCGGCGACCTGCGAGGACTTTGTCAAATCGATCGAGGACGGCGCCGAGCTCGATCTGAAGCAATTCCGACTGTGGTATCGTCAGGCCGGCACGCCGACCGTCTCGGTTGCGCAAGAGATCAGTAGTGACAAGCTGATGGTCACGCTCAAACAGACCGTCCCCGCCACTCCGGGACAGCCCGACAAGCAGCCGATGCCGATCCCTTTGCGAGTAGCGGTGCATTCGCGCGCTACTGGCGCGATGGGCGAAGAGCAGCTGATTGTCCTGACTGAAGCCGAACAGCAGTTTGACCTGCCCTCGGTGGGGGCTGATCCGGTGCTCTCGATCAACCGCGGCTACACTTCGCCGGTTATCATCGAGCGCGCGCTTGATCGCGCTGACCTCGTGTTCCTCGCTGGACAGGATGATGATCCTTTTGCGCGTTATGAGGCGATGCAGGAACTGGCGGTGGGGCATTTGGTCGCCGCAGCTTCGGGCGAGCTCAATGATGTTGAATTGGCCGAGGGTCAGGCAGCACTGGTCGAAGCCATGCGTTCAATCGTGACCGATCCCGAACTTGAGGATTCGATGCGCGGTGAGCTGATGCTCCTGCCGAGCGAGACCTATCTGTTCGAAGCCATGGCCAGCGGCGAGCGCAAGGCCGATCCCGGTGCGATCCATGCTGCCCGAGAAGCCCTACGGACGGCGATCGGCGACGGTCTGTCGAGCGAGTTGCATGCGCTCTACGAGCGGTGCGAGCCTATTGCGTTTGACGACCCTGCTGGGCGTGGCGCGCGCAAGCTCAAGACGCAGGTTCTGGCGCTCGCAGCAGCATCAGATCAATCCAAGGCGGTTGAGCTGGCGGCGCATCAATTTGATCGCGCTGACAATATGACCGATCGGCAGGGCGCTCTTATGGTGCTGTGCGGGCTGGAAAGCGCTGAACGCGGCGAGCGGCTGCAGGCCTTCTATGATCGCTACCAGGGCAATGATCTGGTGATCGACAAATGGTTTACCCTGCAAGCGCTTTCATTCCACCCGGATGTGATCACTCAGGTCAAGCAGCTCGCCCGGCATCCCGATTTCACCATCAACAATCCCAATCGAGTGCGCTCGCTCTACATGGCCTTCGCCGGCAATCCGGCGGCGTTTCATGATGCAAGCGGTGAAGGCTATCGCATGATTGCTGACCTGATTCTCGAGCTTGACCCGATCAATCCGCAAACTGCGGCGCGGTTTGTCTCGCCACTTGGCCGCTGGCGGCGGATCGAGCCCAAGCGCGCGGTTTTGATGAAGGCTGAGCTCGAGCGGATTGCCAAGGCCGAGAACCTTTCGCGCGATACGTTTGAGCAAGTCTCGCGCAGCCTCGAAGGCTAGGCTTTCTGATGGAGCCGTCTGTCCCGTTCGATATCGTCCAAGCGGACGCACTGGCGGGCGTCCCGCATGGCTTTTTCGGAAGCGCGAACGGCGAACATCAATTCGGGTTCGGCGGACCTGGCGACCAAGACGAGATGGCTGAGCTGCGGTCACAAGCCGCTCACGCCATTGTCAGGGAAGGTCGATTGCTCGCACCCCACCAAGTGCATTCGCCCGATGTCGTGGTGGTGGATGCAGCGTGGGAGGACCTTCCCGAGGGCCGGCCCACCGCTGATGCGGTGGTAACCGATCAGCCGGGGCTGGTTTTGGGCGTGGTTACCGCCGATTGCGCTCCGGTGCTGTTTGCCGATGCCGACAATGGGGTCGTTGGAGCGGCGCATGCGGGCTGGCGCGGTGCCCAAGGCGGAGTTCTGGAGAATACGCTGAGCGCGATGCACTCACTCGGCGCCGATCCCGCAAAGATTTCTGCCGCGGTCGGACCGACCATTGCGCAAGCCAGCTATGAGGTTGACGCCCCCTTCCGCGAGCACTTTGAGCCGGAGGATGATGGCTTCTTTGCGGAGGGCAAGCCAGACCATTGGCAATTCGATCTGCCCGGGTACATCGCGGCCCGGTTGGCCCGGTCCGGACTAACCAAAATAACACTGCTCGACCTGGACACCTTTTCCAACTCTGCGCGTTATCACTCCTATCGCCGGTCCAAGCAGACGGGTGAGGACGACTATGGAAGGCAGATCAGTTTGATCGCCATTCCCTAATGGCCTTGCACGAAAGCGAACAGGCGGTGTCGAAAACACTGTTGGATTCGTCGAGTTTTGTGTCTAGGAGCGCGCCCAAGCCGATTTATCGGTGCGACAGGGGCCAGACCATTCGATGCGCCAGCTGTTTCTGCACCGATCGGCAGGGATAAATCGACAAGACGCCGCAGGGGTGCTTCACCACTGCGGCAACAAGAGCAGGGTTTAAAACAATGTCAGATGCTAGCGGCGCTGCCACTGCAGAAACCACCGGTGAAGGCGTAGATCGTCGCGACTGGATTCATATCGCGGCTGTCAGCACGGCAGGCGTGGGTGCAATCGGAGTGGTGTTCCCGCTCGTTACCCAGATGGCTCCTTCGGCTGATGTTCTGGCTGAGAGCACGACCGATATCGACATATCGGCGATCGAGCCAGGCCAGGGCATCAAAGCGATCTTCCGCAAGCAGCCGCTGTTTATCAAACGCCTGACCGAAGCTGAGGTGGCCGAATCAAACGAAGTGGACGTTGCCACTTTGCGCGATCCGGAATCTTTGGCTGACCGGACTTTGCCGGGCAGCGAAGACCTGTTGGTGACCATGGGTGTTTGCACCCACTTGGGCTGTGTGCCGCTTGGCGCTGCCGAGGGTGAGAACAAGGGCGAGTATGGCGGCTATTTCTGCCCGTGCCACGGCTCGCACTACGATGCGGCGGGCCGCATTCGTAAAGGGCCGGCACCGACCAACCTGACTGTACCAGCCTACGAATTTACCTCCGATACGGTCATCCGTGTCGGCTGATTGAGCGTATATTCGCTTAGTCAAATTTAGCAGACGAGAGAGCATTATGAGTTTCGCCTGGGCCAAAGAATACGAGCCAAAGAACGCTTTCACGCAGTGGATCGATGATAAGCTGCCACTGCCGCGCTTGGTCTATAATGCGGTGGGTGCCGGATATCCGGTGCCGCGCAACCTCAACTACATGTGGAATTTCGGCGTTCTGGCCGGTTTCTTCCTGGTTTGGCAGATTGTCAGCGGCGTCGTCTTGGCGATGCACTATGCTGCTGATGCCACTGTCGCTTTCGCTTCGACCGAACACATCATGCGCAACGTCAACTCCGGTTGGTTGATGCGTTATGCCCACGCCAACGGGGCAAGCTTCTTCTTTCTCGTCATCTACATGCACATTTTCCGGGGCTTCTATTATTCATCTTACAAAGCCCCGCGTGAGATGATTTGGCTGCTCGGCGTGGTCATCTTCCTGTTGATGATGGCAACCGCGTTCATGGGTTATGTGCTGCCTTGGGGTCAGATGAGCTTCTGGGGTGCGCAGGTCATTACCGGTCTGTTCGGCGCGATCCCGCTCGTGGGTGAACCGCTGCAAATCTGGATCCTTGGCGGTTTTGCGCCAGATAACGCTGCGCTGAACCGCTTCTTCTCGCTGCACTTCCTGCTGCCCTTCGTGATCGCCGGTGTTGTGATCCTGCACATCTGGGCGCTGCATATTCCGGGTTCTTCCAACCCGACCGGCGTTGAAGTGAAGAAGGAAAGCGACACCGTACCGTTCCACCCGTATTACACCGCTAAGGACGGCTTCGGACTGGGCATGATCTTGATCCTGTTCGCCGTGATTGTGTTCTTTGCACCGACGATGCTGGGTCACGCTGAAAACTATATCGAAGCCAACCCGCTTTCGACGCCAGCACTGATCGTTCCGGAATGGTATTTCTATCCGTTTTACGCGATCCTGCGCGCCTTCACGATCGATCTCACGATCCCGTTCACCGGCATCGTACTGATCCCTGCCAAGCTGCTTGGCGTGATCGCGATGTTTGGTTCGATCCTGCTGTGGTTCTTCCTGCCTTGGCTCGACAAGAGCCCGGTACGCTCGGGCAGCTATCGTCCGCTGTTCAAGAAGTTCTTCTGGTTCGGTCTGATCCCGTGCATGGCCGCTTTGTTCTACCTCGGAGGCATGCCGGCAGAGGAGCCCTACGTGATCCTCAGCCAGATCGCCACAGGATACTACTTCCTTCACTTCCTGGTGATCTTGCCGATCGTCAGTCAGATCGAAGTGCCGGCACCACTGCCTTACTCGATCACCGAAGCGGTCCTTGGGTCCGACGACGCAGCGCCCGCTGCAGGTAAGCCTGCGGGTGGTGAGCCCACCGGCGAACTTCAACCCGCTGAATAAGTGCCGTCTGGCCTAGAGCATAAGAGAAAGACAAAGCCATGAGCATTCGTCTCGGAGCAATCATTGCAGGGTTCGCGATCATTTTCGCGCTCATGTTTTCGCTGATTCCCGGCGCCTACAATCTTGCTTTTGGTCCGCCTGCGGAGAAGGCCGACTATTACGTCTTCAAACAGGAATCGAAGGGCCCCGAAGGCGGCTTCTCATTCGAGGGCCCATTCGGCACTTGGGACAACCAGCAGCTGCAGCGCGGCTATCAGGTTTACAAAGAGGTTTGCTCAGGCTGTCACGGTCTGAAGTTCGTCGCTTTCCGCAACCTGCAAGAGCTTGGCTATAGCGAAGCCGAAGTGCAGGCCGAAGCCGCGACTTGGTTCGTCCCTGGTCTCGACCCGGTCACCGGTGAAGCGACCATGGTCCCTGGCAAGCCGACCGATCAGTTCCCGAGCCCGTTCCCGAACGATATTGCCGCGGCTGCCGCCAACAACAATGCGATCCCACCGGATCTTTCGCTGATGACCAAGGCGCGCAAGAATGGCATCAATTATGTCTATTCGTTGCTGACCGGCTATGGCGAACCTGACCCGGAGAAGCTGGCTCAGAGCCCCACTTTCGAGACCCCGATGGGCCTCTATTTCAACCCTTACTTTGCCAATGTGAACATCGCTATGGCACCGCCGATCGTGCTCGACGGACAGGTGACCTATGCCGATGGCACCGAAGCGACGGTCAGCCAGATGTCGGCCGATGTCACCGCCTTCCTGGCATGGTCGGCTGAACCGCGGATGGTGATCCGCAAGCAGACTGGTTGGGCCGTGATCGGCTTCCTGCTGTTCGCGACTTTGCTGGCATTCCTGTCGTACAAACAGATTTGGGCAGGCGTTAAGCCCAAGAAGAAATAATCCCACTCAACCCGAGAATGGGACTTCGCACATCCGCCCTGTCACCTTACTACGGTGGCAGGGCGTTTTGCTTTGGGGACCAGATACAGTGACAGCTCAACTCAGCGTTTCGGAACTGCGCGATCTGGTTCGGACCGTTCCGGACTTTCCCAAGCCTGGGATCCAGTTCCGCGATATCACGACGCTGATCGGCCACCCAACGGGCTTCAAGGACAGTATTCGTCATCTAGCCGACATTGCTGGTGAGATGGGCGCGCAGAAGATTGCTGGGATGGAAGCGCGCGGCTTCATCTTTGGAGCGGCTGTCGCTGCCGAGCTTGGAGTGGGCTTCATCCCGGTGCGCAAACCCGGCAAGTTGCCGATCGAGACCATCGGGGTCGAATATGAACTCGAATACGGCACCGACCGGCTTGAGATGGATCCGGGGGCGGTTGCCGCAGGCGAGAATGTCGTGATTGTCGACGATCTGATCGCGACCGGCGGGACCGCATTGGCTGCAGCGCAATTGCTGCGCATGGCTGGGGCGAGTGTCGACAAGGCCTTGTTTGTGATCGATCTGCCGGATCTTGGTGGAGCGGCCAAGCTCGCTGCGGACGGCGTGCAGGTTCACACTTTGATCGAATTCGAAGGCGATTGACCTATCGTTGAACGTGCGCGCCCTTCATTCTTATCGAGCTCGCAATCAGGCGATTGCATTGGTTCGCAGGTAAGGGTGATGCCCTGATGGAATCGCAAGCGCTCGTCATCGCGGCGGTCGGCCTGCTGGGAATAGGGGCCCAATGGGTTGCTTGGCGCACAGGATGGCCCGCGATCGTCCTGATGCTGGCGGCAGGCTTTATCGCCGGCCCGATCACTGGCCTGCTCAATCCAGAGGCCGCGTTCGGCGATATACTCGAGCCGATGATTGGTATCGGGGTGGCGCTGATCCTGTTTGAGGGCGGACTCAGCCTGGATTTTCGTGAATTGCGCCATTCGGGCCCGGCCGTGCTCCGTTTGGCCACGGTCGGCGTCGTGGTCGGCTGGGCCCTTGGCGCGGTCGCCGCAAGCCAGATTGCGGGCCTCAATTGGCCGGTTGCAATCCTGTTTGCGGGTATCCTCATCGTAACGGGACCGACGGTGGTGATCCCGCTGCTGCGACAAGCCAATATCCAGGCTCGGCCGGCGTCGATCCTCAAATGGGAGGGGATCGTCAACGATCCGATCGGCGCGTTGTGTGCGGTCATCGCCTACGAATACTTCCGCAAAGTTGCCGAGAACCCCGGCGCGTCTCTGGTGGAGGTGGTACCGCCCCTGATCATCGCGGCGGCGATTGCCGGGCTGATTGGATACGCAGCGGCCCGGGCGATTGCTTACCTCTTTCCGCGCGGCGCGATCCCCGAGTTTCTCAAAGTCCCGGTGCTGTTCACCACCGTGATTGGCGTGTTCGTGCTGACAAACACGATCGAACACGAGGCAGGCCTGGTCGCGGTCACGGTGATGGGGATTGCGCTTGCCAATATGGGCGTTTCGAGCCTGCGCAGCATTCATCCCTTCAAGGAGAATGTCGCGGTCTTGCTGGTCTCCGGCATCTTCATTGTCCTTTCCGCCTCACTGACCTGGGAGGAACTGTCCTATCTCGATCCCCGGCGCGAAGCGGGTCTGCGCTTCATGCTGTTCTTGCTGGCTTTGCTGTTCCTGGTGCGGCCATTGACAGTCTTGATCAGTCTGTTGGGCACAAGCATTCCCTGGAACGAGCGTCTGTTCGTCGCCTGGATCGCCCCACGCGGGATTGTTCTGGTCGCTATCTCCGGTCTGTTCGCTTTGCGCCTGTCAGAGCTGGGCTATGCCGATGGCAATGTCCTGATCGGGCTGAGCTTTGCGGTGGTTGTAGCAACTGTGATTGCGCATGGCTTCACAGTCGATCTCGCCGCGCGGTTGTTGGGGATCAAGGGCACATCTCGACCTGGCCTTCTCTTGGTCGGCTCGACTCCGTGGACGATTGCGCTCGCGAAGGAAATGCTGGCGTTGAAGACGCCGGTGATGGTGGTCGATTCAAGCTGGCAGCGGCTCAGCGCGGCGCGGCGCGAGGGCCTGCCATTCTATCACGGCGAAATTCTCAACGAAGCGACCGAGCACAATCTCGATCTGACCCCATTTCAAGTGCTGGTCGCCGCGACTGATAATGAGGCGTACAATGCTCTGGTCTGCAATGAGTTCGGACCGGAGATCGGTCGAGATTCCGTCTACCAACTCGGCGAGAACGCAAATGAGGATGATAAGCACGCGCTGCCCGAGAGCATTCGAGGGCGTGCGCTGTTTGAGTCTGGTTTCGGAGTGTCCGATGTGAACCAGCGATGGCAACAAGGCTGGGTGTTTAGAAAGACCAAGCTTTCGGAAGCCTTCAACTTTGATGATGCGCAGGAGAAACTGCCTGATAGCGCCAACATGTTGCTGTTGGTTCGTCAAGGCGGCGTCTTGCGGTTCTTCACCCATGCTGCGAGGCCTGAACCCCGCGCAGGCGATACGATCATCTCGTTTTCGCCTCCACAGATGAAAACAGCAGAGCAGCGCGCCGCCAAACGCGCGGCCAAAGAGAATAAAAACGGCGGACCCGAACCGCAGTCGAGTTGACGAGAGGCAAAGATGACAACGAGGACTATTGTTGGGATCATCCCGATCTTCGTGCTGACGGCATGCGGTGCTCAGCCCCAGCCTGAGGCGCCGGAGCAAGCCGAGGGGGTGGGCGAAGTGACTAACCCCGCTGCCGAGCAACCGATCTCCATTCTCAGGCCCGATGTTGAGCAGCCTACGATTGAGCAGCAAGTGCTTGAGCCGCTCCGGGTAGTGATAGGTTTTCCCGAAGGGGGCTCTCAGCTCGACGCAGATGCGGTCGGGCTGCTCGAACAATTGCTCGGTTCCGAGCAATTGGCCTTGGGCGGTCCGATCAGGATCGAAGGGCACAGCGACGCAGGTGGTAGCGATTCCGTCAATCTCGATGCATCGCAGGAGCGTGCCTTAGCAGTCGCGGCGTGGTTGATCGACCAAGGCGTTCAAGATGACCGGATCGATGTGATCGTTTTTGGCGAGCAAAATCCGGTGCAGCCCAATGCCCTGCCTGATGGTTCAGCCAACGAGCCGGGTCGCGCGCTCAACCGGCGAGTGGAGGTGTATGTCCCGACCGTCGCTACGGCCGAAGATCCTGGTGAGGACTCAGTCGAGTCCAGCGACTAGCTCAAGCACTTTGTCGGCCCACTCAGGGCGGCAGATCAGCAGATCAGGCAGATAGGTATCCTGCTGGTTGTAAAGCATGGGTGAGCCATCAATTCGCGAACAATGCAGGCCATAGGCGGCGGCGACAGCCACTGGTGCGCAGCTGTCCCATTCATATTGGCCGCCCGAGTGGAGATAAATCTCGGCTTCGCCCCGTACGACCGCCATGGCCTTGGCGCCGGCTGAGCCCATGCCAACCAATTCGCCGCCGAGCGCTTCACAAACCGCCACAGCCTCATTGGCTGGGCGGGTCCTGCTAACGACCAAGCGCGGAGTCTCCGGCGCGGCCGGAAGCGGACCCGGCTGATCGGTTCTTAGCACCACTCCGCCATCGAGGCCCGGCAGTGCCACGGCACCAATTGTCGCTACTCCATCGATTGCCAAACCCACATGCACCGCCCAATCGCTTCGCGCTTCGCCATACTCGCGGGTTCCATCAACCGGGTCGACGATCCATACGCGGCTTTGCGAAAGCCGTTCGAGATTGTCCTTCTCTTCTTCCGACAGCAGGCCGTCGTCAGGCCGTTGTGCTCTCAGTGCGTGGCAGAGGAACTGGTTGGCGGTCGCATCTCCGGCCTTGCCCAAGGCTTTCCCTTCGAACACTCCACTCTCGCGGGTGTCGATCAGGATCTTTCCAGCGACTTGGGCAAGGTGGGCCGCGAGTTCCGCGTCGGTCATGTCGGGCATGGTTCTTTCCCTCTGTCGTCAAGCTGAACTTGTTTCAGCTTAACTCATCTTGGCTTTGTAGAGCGTTCTCCTGAATCAATTTCAGGATGACGGGATCGGGCCGGCTATCTGTCATCACTTGAGCGGCATGATCTGCTCGATGATATAGTCGGCCGCCTCTTCGACCGTCATCTCGACAGTGTTGACGCGGATCTCGGCATGTTCCGGCGCTTCGTAGGGACTGTCGATCCCAGTGAAGTTCTTAAGCTCGCCGCTGCGGGCCTTCTTGTAGAGGCCTTTGACGTCGCGTGATTCAGCCACTTCCAGCGGTGTATCGACAAAGATCTCGATGAATTCGCCTTCGGGCATCATCTCGCGAACCATGCGGCGTTCGGCACGGAATGGTGAGATAAAGGCCGTCAGCACGATCAGGCCGGCATCAAGCATGAGCTTCGCCACTTCGCCGATCCGGCGAATATTCTCGATCCGATCAGTCTCGGTAAAACCAAGATCCTTGTTCAGCCCGTGGCGAACGTTGTCACCGTCGAGCAGGAACGTGTGCCGGTTCATCAGAGCAAGCTTGCGCTCAACCTCGTTCGCGATGGTCGATTTGCCTGACCCGGACAGACCCGTAAACCACAACACTCGTGGTGTTTGATTCTTCATCAGCGCGTGGTCTTCGCGGGTGGTGGTGGTCGGCTGCCAATGCACGTTTTGCGCACGCCGCAGGCTGAAATGAATCATCCCGGCTGCGACGGTGGCATTGGTGAACTTGTCGATAAGAATGAACCCGCCGAGCTGACGGCTGGTGTCATAGGGTTCGAAGGTGATCGGGCGATCGGTCGAGAGCTCCGCTACGCCAATCGAGTTCAGCTCAAGCGTCTTGGCCGCGAGGTGTTCGAACGTGTTCACGTCGACTTCGTATTTCGGAGCCTGAACGTTCGCGGTCACCATTTGCGTGCCGAGCTTGAGCCAATAACCGCGACCCGGCTTCATAGCGGTCTCATCCATCCAAACGATGCTGGCTTCGAATTGGTCAGACGCCTCAGGCGGGTCGCCAGCCTCAGCAATAACATCACCGCGGCTGCAATCGACTTCATCATTGAGCGTGAGCGTGACGGATTGACCCGCGACCGCTTCGTCCAATTCACCATCGAAGGTGACAATCGATTTTACCGTGCTGGTCTTGCCTGCGGGGACAATCCGCACGGGGTCGCCTGGTTTTATCGTGCCGCTGCTAACCAGGCCGGTGAAGCCACGGAAGTCGAGATTAGGCCGGCTGACCCACTGCACTGGCATACGGAACGACCGTTCCTGCGCAGCAGTGTTGGCGAGCTCGACGGTCTCAAGATGATCCATCAGCGACGGCCCGTCGTACCAAGGCGTATTGGCCGACGGGGCGCTTGTTATGTTGTCGCCCTTGAATCCAGAAATCGGAATCGGTGTGAAGTGCTCGATACCGATTGTTTCAGCGAAGGCGCGATAATCCTCCACGATCGCATCGAATGTGGCCTGATCGTATTCGACCAGGTCCATCTTGTTCACCGCAAGCACCAGATGTTTGATGCCCAGCAAATGCGTTATGTAGCTGTGCCGCCGGGTCTGAACCAGAACGCCTTTACGCGCATCGACCAGGATTACGGCGAGGTCCGCGGTGGATGCACCGGTGACCATATTGCGGGTGTATTGTTCGTGACCTGGCGTGTCAGCAACGATGAATTTGCGCTTTTCAGTGGTGAAGAACCGATAGGCAACGTCGATCGTGATGCCCTGTTCACGCTCTGCTGCCAGACCATCGACCAGCAAAGCAAAGTCGATCTCGTCACCCTGAGTGCCGACCTTCTTGCTGTCGGTCTCAAGCGCAGCGAGCTGATCTTCGAAGATCATTTTGGAATCGTACAGCAAGCGCCCGATCAGGGTTGATTTGCCATCGTCCACACTGCCGCAGGTGATGAAGCGCAGCAGGCTCTTGTGCTCGTGCTGCGACAAATAGGCGTCGATATCCTCTGCAATAAGCGAGTCGACCTGAAAGCTCGATTCGGGTTGGGGGCTCTGCTCGTTCATCAGAAGTACCCCTCTTGCTTCTTGTCTTCCATCGATGCCGATTGACCCTTGTCGATCGCACGCCCTTGGCGTTCCGAGCCTGTGGCAAGGAGCATTTCCTGGATGATTTTTGACATATCAGTCGCGTCGCTCTCGGTTGCACCCGTCAGCGGATAACACCCCAACGTCCGGAAACGGACAGAGCGGGTCTCCGGTACCTCACCTTCCTCAAGCCGGAAGCGATCATCGTCGACCACTAGGATCAGGCCATCGCGTTCAACAGTTGGACGCGGAGCCGACATGTAAAGCGGGACGATATCGATCTTCTCAAGGTGGATGTACTGCCAGATGTCGAGCTCGGTCCAGTTCGAGATCGGGAACACCCGGATGCTTTCATCCTTGTTCTTCTTAGCGTTGTAGAGATTCCACAATTCAGGCCGCTGGTTCTTGGGATCCCAGCGATGCGAGGCCGTCCGGAAACTGAACACGCGTTCTTTCGCCCTGGCCTTCTCTTCATCGCGGCGCCCGCCACCAAATGCGGCATCAAATCCGTGCTCGGTCAGCGCACGCTTGAGGGGATCGGTTAGCTGTGCCTGGGAGTACAGCGCTGAGCCCGTGTCAAACGGGTTGATGCCTTGCTCTTCAGCATCGTCATTCTGCGCAATGATCAGGTCGAGCCCGTATTCATTGACCGTCTTATCGCGATGATCGAGCAGGTCTTGAAAGTCCCAGCCGCTTGCAACATGCAACATCGGGAAAGGAGGGGGCGAGGGGTAGAAGGCCTTGCGTGCCAGATGCAGCATGACCGAAGAGTCTTTTCCGACGGAGTAGAGCATGACTGGCTTTTCAGCCTCTGCAACAACTTCCCTGAAAATATGAATGCTTTCGGCCTCAAGCCGCTCGAGATGTGTAAGGGTGCGCATGTAGCCTCGGACTCATGGTGATGCTGCAGTGCGGTAGGGAAATCTGCGGATTCAGCAAGCCTAGATTTACGTATGCGCAGTATAGCTGGACTTGTTTCGCTGCCTTCGCCGAATCCCGGTTGACGCCCTGCTGGTAATCATGGCATCGGGCGCTGCCTCAAGCGGGCGGGTATAGCATAGTGGTAATGCTCCAGCCTTCCAAGCTGGCTAGAGGGGTTCGATTCCCCTTACCCGCTCCAACTTCCCGCAGCGAGATTCTACGCTTTTGGAGCGATCTCCATATTGTCGATCAGGCGGGTTCCTCCGATCCTGGCTGCAACGAGCAAGCGAGCTACTGTCGTTTCGATCTGATCGATTGGCTGGAGCGAAGTGGCGTCGGCAACAGCGGCATAGTCGACACTATCAAAACCGGCCTGGATCAAATGCTCTTCGAGTTGAGCCAAGACATCCACGATCGCGACTCCGGCGCCGATATACTCAATCGCAAGCGTCATGCTCTTGGGTAGCGCCGCTGCTGCTGCGCGATCATCTGTTGAGAGATAACGGTTGCGGCTACTCATCGCGAGGCCGTCCTTTTCGCGGACAGTTGGAACACCAATAATGTTCTCGACATGCGGACTGGTCAGATCGAGATCACGCGCCATCGCCCGAATGACTGCCAATTGCTGAAAGTCCTTCTCCCCGAAGAAAGCGCGATTAGGCTGCACCTGATTGAACAATTTGCAGACGACTGTCGCCACGCCGTCGAAATGGCCGGGTCGATCAGCGCCGCAGAATCGCTCACTCACTCCGCTGACCGAGATGTTGGTGACAAAGCCATCGGGATACATCGCTGCGACATCTGGTGCCCATAGCAGCGCAACGCCTTCCGCTTCGAGCATCGCTGAGTCTTTTGCCAATTGGCGCGGGTAGGCATCCAGATCTTCGTTCGGCCCGAACTGAGTAGGATTAACGAAGATCGAGGCAACGACATGGTCACAACGCGCTTTGGCTTCGCGCATCAATGTCAGGTGCCCTTCATGCAGAGCGCCCATGGTTGGCACCAGGCCAACGCTTTTTCCATCGCTCTGCAATTGCGCCAAGAGCGTTCTCAACATTTCTACATTGGTTGCGGTTTGCACGGATAAGCCCTTCCGGTATGTCCAGCCGGTTCCTAGCCCTGTGCAGCGGGCGGTTACAAGCAATGGGATCTTTTGGTGATCAATCACACCGCACATCGGATCGTTTTCGCGAATGAGAAGGGTGGAACCGGCAAATCGACAACGGCCGTGCATATTGCGGTGGCCTTGTCCTATCTCGGTGCCCGGGTTCATGCGATTGACCTCGATCCGCGGCAGCGGACGATGGATCGCTATATCGAGAATCGCGGCCAAACCATGGTCCAGCGCGGTATTCGTTTGCCCACTCCCTATTGCGAGGTTTTTCGCGGGCGTAGCGAGCAAGCGCTCTTGCTGATGATCGATCGGATGGAAAAGGATTGCGATTTCCTGATCATCGACAACCCCGGGCGCGATGATCCGTATGCGCGGACAGCGGTTGAGAATGCCGATACTTTGGTCACGCCGATGAACGATAGCTTTGTCGATTTCGACCTGATCGGACAGGTTGATGCTGAAACGTTCAAAGTGCGCAAGCTGTCCTTTTTTGCCGAGCTGATTTGGGAGGCGCGAATGAAACGCAGCCGGGCGACCCTGGAACAGAAGCGGCCTGAAATGGATTGGGTTGTGGTGCGCAATCGCACGGGCCATATGGAAGCGCGCAACCAGGCGCGGATCGAGCGCGCACTCAAGGAAATGGCGCAGCGGGTCGGTTTCCGGGTGGTCCACGGGCTGTCAGAGCGCGTCATTTATCGCGAGTTGTTTCCGTCCGGGCTAACCCTGTTGGACAAGGGCCACCTTGGCGAACTGGGCACGAGCCACTTGGTCGCGCGACAGGAATTGCGAGCGCTGCTCAAAGGCCTGAACCTGCCCGAACTCTCTCGCGATAAATCACAGCTGGAGATAGCCTAGGGCATGCTTCGTATCGCCGTAATCCTGCTGATCCTTGTGGTGCTGTTTCGCTGGGCATTTGGCGAATGGCCTTGGACAATGCTGCGCGGTCAGCCTTCGCATGCTGCCCGATTGCGGGAAGCGAGGAAGCTCTTGGGTGTCGAAGCAACAGCTGCGCGCGAGGATATTGTGGCGGCGCATAAGCGGGTCATCGCATCCGTTCACCCGGATCGGGGTGGGAGTGCGGCCAAGGTTTACCAAGCCAATGACGCGCGCGACTTGCTGCTCGCGGCCCTGCCGCAAAAGGACGATGAGGGAAGTCGCGATCCGTGATCGTACGATTGACATATTTGCGCTCCACACCTCGCTGAACAGACGTGACCTACCGTTCCAATTTCGCTGATGAGAGTACTAGCACCATGACCCATACTTTCGATTCCACCGTCCTGCGGGAGTACGATATTCGCGGGATCATTGGCGAAACATTGGGGCCGGACGACGCTCGCGCGATTGGGCGCGGCTTTGCGACATTGCTGCGCGAAGCAGGCGGCAAGACAGTCGCGGTAGGATACGATGGCCGGATCAGTTCGCCAATGCTGGAGCATGCCTTGATCGAGGGGCTGACAGCAAGTGGTTGCGACGTGGTGCGCATTGGGATGAGCGCTACGCCTATGCTGTACTACGCTGAGGCTTCAAGTGATCAGGTGGATGGCGGTATTCAGATAACCGGCAGCCACAACCCCGCCAATTACAATGGCTTCAAGATGGTGTTTCAGGGGCGTCCGTTCTTTGGGGCCGATATCTTGAAGATTGGAGAGCTGGCTGCAGCTGGGGCTTGGAGCGATGGGTCGGGGGAAGTCACCACTCGCGAAATTCTGGTTGAGTATGTCGATCGCATGCTTGAAGGGTTGGTCGGGATCGATTCCAGGGCGCTCTCGGGCCTCAAGGTCGGTTGGGACGCGGGCAATGGAGCAGCCGGGCCGGCGCTTGAAGCCTTGGCCGCCAAACTTCCGGGTGAGCACCATTTGCTGTTTACCGAAGTCGACGGGCATTTCCCCAACCACCATCCTGATCCAACCGTGGAAGCCAACTTGGCTGATCTGCGCGCGCTTGTCGCTGACAAGCAGCTCGACTTTGGAGTCGCCTTTGACGGCGACGGCGACCGGATTGGAGCGATTGATGGTGAGGGACGCGTCATCTGGGGCGATCAATTACTGATGATCTACGCTGAAGATGTGCTCAAGAGCCACGCAGGTGCGACGGTCATTGCGGATGTCAAAGCAAGTCGAGCGCTGTTTGATCACGTCGCCGCCCACGGTGGTGAGCCCTTGATGTGGAAGACGGGGCACTCGCTGATTAAATCCAAAATGAAGGAAACTGGCTCGCCTCTCGCTGGGGAAATGAGCGGCCATGTGTTCTTTGCCGACACCTATTACGGGTTTGACGATGCGCTCTATGCCGGTGTGCGGCTGCTCGCTGCGTCCGCCCGGCTTGGCAAATCGGTGACGCAGTTGCGGAGCGAAATGCCGCAAATGCTCAACACGCCTGAGATGCGTTTCCAGGTCGACGAAAGCCGCAAATTCCCTGCCATTGCTGAGGTTACCGAACGCTTGACCACCAATCCCGGTCCAGAGGTCGAGAGCGTCAATGCCACTGATGGGGTGCGGGTCAACACAGCGGATGGCTGGTGGTTGTTGCGCGCATCAAACACGCAGGACGTGCTGGTGGCTCGCGCTGAAAGCGATACGGAAGAGGGACTCGAGCGCCTGATAGCGCAGATTGACGAACAACTCGCACTGTCCGGTCTAGAGCGTGGCGAAAGTGCCGGACACTAAGCGGCAAAGGGGTTTGATGATGATTGGCAGAACACTCTTCGCGGCCTCCCTTGGTTTTTCGCTGATCTTGAGCGGGCCACTGGCCGCCCAGGACGATCAGGCTGAAACAGAAGAACCGTCATTCGCTGAAGAAGACGCTGGCGAAGACGACATGGAAGCGCTTGGCGACCTTTTTGGTGACCTGTTCGGCGATATGTTCGGCACTGCAGAGCCGCTGACGGGGGAGCAGGAAGCGCGTATGCCTGAGGCAATGCGAGTGGTTGCCAAGCTCTTTCCTGAAGGCACCTATGCCAAGATGATGGATGAGACCATGAAGCCCATGTTCGATGGGATAATGGGCGGAATGGGTGGATCGCCGGCACTGATTCTGTCGGGATTGACTGGGATCGATCCGATCACTCTAAACCAAAACGACAAAGAGGATCTGCAGCAGGCGTTGGACTTGCTCGATCCGCAAGCTGACGCGCGCAACAAGGCCATTTCTGAGATGACCTTGAGCCTGATAACCGATGTCGTCGCAGACATTGAGCCCTCCTATCGCGCAGGATTGGCGCGGGCTTATGCCGTTCGCTTCTCGGCGGAAGAGCTGGTCGGGCTCGATGCTTTCTTCTCAACGGAGCTTGGCGGCAAATATGCAGCTGAGAGCTTTCTCATCTACGCGGATCCCCAGGTCATGTCGGCTATGAACGAGATGATGCCGGCAATGATGGAGAAGCTGCCTGAGATGATGGGCGGGATCGTCACTCTGGTCGAGGAATATCCTGAGGGCCGCAGCTTCTCGGAGCTGGATGCATCAGAGCGTGCTCTGCTGGCTGATCTGTTGGGCGTGACGGAACAGGAATTGTCAGACGCTGAGCCAATCGGCGATGACGAATTCCTTCAGGTTGAACCGAGCGAGACCTGATCGCAGGCTTGCGCTTGAATTCGCTGGCGGTCATGCACCGTGTTGATCATGGCCGCTCGCGAAACGCCCCTCTTGCCTCCAGAAATCCAGTCCTGGTTTGATACGCGCGGTTGGCGTGTACGGCGCCACCAGCTCGACATGCTGGAGAAAGCCGATCAGGGCCAACATGCCCTGCTGGTTGCGGATACTGGCGCTGGCAAGACACTGGCGGGATTTCTTCCGACGCTGTGTGATTTTGCCCCCTCACGATTGGGAGAGGCAGGCCCGCCCGAGGGGTTGCACACGCTTTATGTCTCGCCGCTAAAGGCGCTGGCGCATGATGTACAACGCAATTTGCTGACTCCGATTGAGGAAATCGGCCTGCCGATCCGGGTCGAGACACGCAGCGGTGACACACCGTCGGATCGCAAGAAACGCCAGCGGCTCAAGCCACCGCATGTGATGCTGACTACGCCGGAGAGCTTGTCATTGTTATTGACCTACCCGGAAAGCGCAGAGCTTTTCGCTGGCTTGAAGCGAGTGGTGGTGGACGAAGTCCACGCCTTCGCGACTGGCAAGCGCGGCGATCTACTGGCTTTGGCTCTGTCACGCTTGCAGGCGCTGGCGCCCGAAATGCAGCGGGTGGCACTGTCAGCCACAGTGGCAAATCCGCTCGGCTTCCAGGAATGGCTTGCGCCGCAAAAGGCTGACGGCACAGGTGAGATCGCTGCGGCTGACCTTGTGCTCGGAGAGACCGGGGCAAAGCCCGACCTGCAGATCCTGCTGCCGATTGAAGAACGGGTGCCATGGGGCGGACACGCCGGACGCTGGGCAATCGAGCAATTGCTGGAGCTGGTCGCGGACAACACCACCACCTTGATCTTCACCAACACGCGGTTCCTTGCCGAATTCGTGTTCCAATTGTTGTGGGAGATCAACGACGACAACCTCCCGATCGGCATCCACCATGGCAGTCTTTCCAAGGAGGCGCGGCGCAAGGTTGAAAGCGCGATGGCGCGTGGCGAATTGCGTGCCCTGGTGTGCACGGCGAGTCTGGATCTCGGGGTCGATTGGGGCGACGTCGATTGCGTGGTGCAAATGGGTGCTCCCAAGGGCTCTTCGCGGTTGCTGCAGCGGATCGGGCGTGCGAACCACCGGCTCGATCTCGCCAGTCGGGCAATCCTGGTCCCGGGCAATCGGTTTGAGTTTCTCGAAGCCTCTGCGGCTAAGGATGCGGTCGATGAGGGACAGCGCGACGGCGAGGATTTCCGTCCCGGCGGGCTCGACGTTCTGGCGCAGCATGTCATGGCCTGCGCCTGCGCAGGGCCTTTTGCAGAGAGCGACCTGCTTGCCGAAGTCCAATCCAGCCTGGCCTATTCGTGGGTCGACGACCCCACTTTCAAGCGTGTGCTCGGCTTTGTTGAGAACGGAGGCTACGCGCTCAAGGCATATGACAAATTCAAGCGGATTGTGCGTGATAAGCACGGGGTCTGGCGGCTCGCTCACCCGCAACAGGCCCAACGTCATCGGATGAATGCGGGAATCATCGTTGATTCTGAGATGCTCATGGTGCGCTTCAAGAATGGGCGGCAGTTGGGCAAGGTCGAGGAGCGGTTTGCGGCGCAGCTTTCGCCTGGGGACACCTTCTTCTTTGCCGGCATGAGCCTCGAAGTGGAGGGCCTCAAGGACATGGATGTGATCGTCCGCGCGGCCAAGAAATCGGCGACGATCCCGAGCTATGGCGGGCTGCGCCTGCCGCTGACCACCCATCTCGCCAGCCGGGTGCAGGCGATGCTGGTCGATCGCGCGGGCTGGGCCCGCTTTCCCGACGATGTTCGCGAGTGGCTCGAAGTGCAGGACTATCGCAGCCAATTGCCTGGGCCTGGCCAGTTGCTGGTCGAGAGCTTTCCCCACGCGGGTAAACACTACAGCGCCTATTATACCTTCGAAGGCTGGAACGCGAACCAGAGCCTCGGCATGCTGATCACCCGCCGGATGGAGGAGCGCGGGCTGATGCCGGGTGGGTTTGTCGCCAATGATTATTGTCTTGCGGTCTGGGGCTTGAAGCGGGTCGAGGATCCCGTGCCATTGCTGTCACCTGATATTCTCACCCATGAATTTGTCGATTGGGTGCAGGAATCGCATCTGCTGCGCCGTGCTTTCCGCGAAGTGGCGGTGATCAGCGGGCTGGTCGAGCGCCAGCATCCCGGCAAGCGCAAGACCGGCAAGCAGGTCACCTTCTCGACCGATCTGATCTACGACGTGCTCAAGAAGTATGAGCCCGATCATGTTCTGCTCGAAGCGGCTTGGGCCGATGCTCGCGCGCGGATGACTGACGTGGGACGATTGGCGGATCTGCTCGAACGATCAGAGCGCGAGCTGGTCCATATTGAATTGGAGCGCGTCAGTCCGCTGGCGGTGCCCGTGATGACAATGATTGGCCGGGAGTCGGTGCCGCAAGGTGCAGTGGATGATGAGCTGCTGCTGGAGGCGGAAAGCCTCGCCGGCGAAGCGATGCGGATCGATCCAATCGGCGAGGCTTTGGACTAGAGCTCAGGCTTCGGCAATTGCACGGCCAGACGTGGCTCACAGGACTGCTCACGTCTGGCAACTTCGTGAGATGGAAGGCCTTCGATATCTTCGATGACAAAAACGGTGTGGGCAATCACCAGACTTGTCGAACGGCCATGAGACAACGCCGAGGCTGGTTCGAGATCGAAATGGCAATATGCCTCCATGCCAGCCAGTAGATAGGGTGCTCCCTCCGAATTCAGGATGCTGATGATCTTGGCGACGAGCTCATATTTGGCATTGGCCTCGGGCTCTAGCTGAACCTGATTCTTGCGATCTGAAATTCTGATTTCATTGAGTATGGTAATCAGTTGTTGCCCGGAGATTGGCTCTCCGCGCCACAGGATTTGATCATCGGTTGTGATCACTAGCCGAGCCACTTGATCCTGCTCGACGATCGAGGTCTCGGTCGAATTGGCGATCAGCGGGTTGAAGGTCTTGCCATCCCATAGGCTGATCATCGTCGCGTGCGTTTGCTGCTTCGCGAAGAGCGTTGCGACCGCAAACAGGACAACAAGGAGGATTGAGAGTGGCCGCGTGTCGATTGTCCTAATCGGTCCGTATGAGGAGGTAGAGGGGCGCCGCTGCGCCCCTCTCTTGGATGGCCGTCTCACCGCCCAAAATCCCTGTGCTGGGCATTGCCGATAAAGGCGAAGCGTTCAGCACCCGAATCCTTGATCAGGGCGATCGTACGGGAGGCCTGATCATAGCTTGCCAAGGCTGCGGGCTCGAAGCGAAGGATTGGTTCTTCATCGAGTAAGGAGGCGGCCTTGATATTGGCGCGCAATTGGCTCCGATCGACCCGGTCTCCATTCCAGAACAATTCGTCGTTGGCGTTGATGTAGACTGTGTTTTGGTCGCTGTTGGCGATGCCGGTAGGGCCCCCTGGTAAATCGACCTCGGTCTCATGGGTGGCGACAGGGACCACCATGATCAGCATGATGATCAAAACGAGCAGCACGTCGATGAAGGGGGTGACGTTCATATCGCCCATCGGCCCGCTCCGGCCTCCGCGACGATTGTAGGGGTTAGCGCGTTCAACTTGGTTCGGCATTAATCCTCTCCTTGTCTTGCTGCGCGCGGCACTTGCGGGGTGTCGCACGGTTCTCACCCAAGGTTAGGGTCCTGAGCGAGTGAAGAGAATGTAACGCAAAACCAATAGGTTGCCTAACGAGTACCTTTTTTGGAGCCTCAGGCGCCGGCGCTCACATCCGTTCGCTTGGCTATCCTCCGGGGGCCCGACCCCTGTTGGGGCCACCCCTCCGGGCGGCCTGTTGGCCTTGCGGCTGCTACGCAGCCGGTCTGGCTCGACCCACAACGCGAGCCGTCGGCGAGCGCAAGCGCGACTGCGATATCCTCGCGGCTTGCGGACCAGTCCGCGCCGCGAGGTTATCGCACGCCGGATGGCGTGCGGAACAACCAAACCAAACAAAAAAGGGGCGGATCGCTCCGCCCCTTCTCAATTCGCTTTTGGTCGCTTCAGACTATTGCTGAGCGCCTGCTCCGACAGCCGGACCACCGGTGCCAAAGGTGCGATACTTTTCATTGCCGACGAAACCAAACTTGGTCACGCCTGAGCTTTTGATGATCTGCAGAACCTTGGCCGACAGCTCATAGCTGGCGAGTGCCTCAGGTTCGAACTGCAGTTCAGGCTCAGGAGTGATCGTCGTGGTTTCCTGAAGGATCGTCACCAACTGACCCGGATTGATCGGTTCCGCATTCCAGAGAATCTGGTCGGTCGATGTCAGAACGAGCTTGTTCTTGATCGGCTCGATCACGATGTCGGTTGGGGGCGGATTGCCCTGCGGAAGGTCGATGTCGACGGAGTGCGTCGCCACCGGAATGGTGATGATGAACATAATCAGCAGCACGAGCAAGACGTCGATCAACGGCGTCATGTTCATGTCGGTCATCGGTTCGCCGTCGAGCTTACCACCTGCCATACCCATGGGTTATTCTCCTGGTTAGGCCGGCTTAGATGCCGGGTTCAACTGGGTTCGAAATGAAGCCGACCGTCGGATAGCCCGAGGCCTGCACGTTGTAGATCGCCCCGGCGACACAGCGCCACGGTGCGTTCACGTCGCCGCGAATGTGCACCTGCGGGATCTGGTCGGGGTCTTGCATGATCGCTTCCGGACCACCCGCACGCTGCACGATCGCGTCGAGCCGCGCAAAGGCTTGGTCATAAAGCTCTTCAGAAGTCACCGGCGTGATATTGTTGAAATAGACCCGGCATTCGCCGTTCCGAGCTGCACCTTCAAAACCAGGTTCGCCTGCGCTGAGCCCAGCCGCGTCAGTGGTGCTGACAGTAAGCAGCAGGTTTTCAACCTTATCGTCCGATTCGATCGATTCAAAAACCGGAATCTCCAGCTTCTCAATCGTCTGAATCGCAACCGGAACTGCGATGAGGAAGATGATCAGAAGCACCAGCATCACGTCCACCAGCGGCGTGGTGTTGATGTCTGACATCGGGGTATCGCCCCCACCTCCCGTCGAAATCGCCATTGTAAATTCCTATCCCTAAACTTCGCTAACAATCGTCGCCGATAGAGTTCGGCGTGACTGGGGGCGACCCGTGGGCCGCCCCGCAATCAGGCGATTAGGACTTGGCAGGTGCCGGCTTGGCAGCAGCCTTCGGCGCAGCCTTGGCCGGTGCCGCAACAGCTGGCTTAATCACACCATTCGAGTTGATGTATGCCAGGATGTCGGTCGAGAAACCGCTCATCAAGCCGTTGATGCGACGGTTGCGGGTTTGCAGCCAGTTAAACGCAAGCACCGCAGGCACAGCCACGAACAGACCGATCGCGGTCATGATCAACGCTTCACCAACCGGGCCAGCGACCTTGTCGATCGAAGCCGAACCGGCGATGCCGATGTTGATCAGTGCGCGATAGATCCCGATCACAGTACCGAGCAGACCGATGAACGGTGCGGTAGCGCCGACCGATGCGAGGAACGGGAGACCACCCTGCAGCTTGGCGTTGATCGAATCTTCCGATGCTTGCAGCGTACCGTGCATATAGTCGTGCGCTTCGAGGCTGTCAGACATTTTGCCGTGGTCGGCATTGGCTTTGATCGCATCGTCTGCAAGCTGACGCCATGCGCTGTTCTTCTCAAGCTTGGTCGCGCCTTCTTCAAGCGAACCAGCGCGCCAGAACTTGCCGGCCACCTCGTTACGGTACTGACGCAGGATCTTGTTCTGCTCGAGCAACTTGGTGATCAGGATGTAGAATGAACCAACCGACATGATGACCATGACGGCGAGAATGAACCAGGCGACCGGGCCGCCCTGTTCCATAGCTTCCCAGAAGCCGAACTTGTTTTCCGGTGCTTCGGCAGCAGCGGTAAGAAGGTTGATAAGCATTGCGAGTAGTCCTCTTTAAAAAATGTCCCCAAACTCTGCCGAGGCTGACCCGGCAAAGCGTAATTCACATCAATTCAAGCGATAAGTGATCCGCGTGCTGAACGAACCATTGGTTGGGTTCCCGGCGTCATCGAGAGCAGCGTTGAAGCGGCCATAGCGCTCGATCCCACGGCACGCGGCCTGGTCGAGAATACTCGATCCGCTCGAAGCGGTCACTTGACAACCAGTCGCGCGACCATTCGGCGTGACCGTTACACGCACGCCAACCGTTCCCTCAATCTCTTCACGAAGGGCGCGCGAAGGATAGTTTTCCTGAATGCGACGCGACCAGCGATTGAGGCTACGCGGCGAGGCAGCCTGCGCCAGAGATGGCGGTGGCGGCGGCGGTGGCGGAGCGACGGGCGCGGGTGGTGGGATCACCAGTGCAGGCGGTGCCGGCGGCGGGATCGTAGGTTGAGTCTGGATCGGTGGCGGTGCCGGCGCGATGTTAATCGGCGGTGGCGGTGCAACCGGTGGAGGAGGTGCCTGCTCCTGTGGTTCAGGGGGCGGTGGCTCCTCTTCAGGCTCCGGTGGTTCGGGTTCTTCAATGTCGACAGTTGTGACTCGCTCAACCACGGTCTTAACGGCCGAAATGGCCAGACCGGAGATAAGGAGCCAGCCGATCACCACATGGATGATCCCCACGACGATTATGGCAATGATCTTATTGCCACCCATTTGTTGGTCAGCGTAAGCCATCCAGTCGTCTTCTCTCCATCATTCAAGCCAGCAGGTGCTGGCCAATACCTGATCGCAAGCGGCAATCACCGCTCCGCGAACGACGAAATCTTGGTCCTCCCAGGTCGGGGTTAAGCCCGACGTGCCAACTCCGTATGCTCGAAGATGACAACGACCTTGCCGTGCATGACTTGGTCCCCAAACACAAACACGACACCCTGGAGCTTTAACGGGCAAGAGTATGACGCGCAAACGCTTTATCAATTCAGTAAGGATTCAGCGAGCTTCTGGTGGATGTTTCTGCTGCTTGAGGTTACACCGATACGCTATGCTAACGAGCAGAGGGCATAATCTGGGAGTGATAGAATAGTGATTATAATCAGGATGTTATCTATCATCTTTCTCGCGGTCGCCGGTTTCATTTCTGCAGTGGCCCCAGCGTCGGCCCAAGCATTTGGAGTCCCGACAGGAGCAGCTGCCACCTATGTCGATCTGACGGATTTGGCCGAGCGAAGCGACTTGATCGTGCATGCAGAGATTCGCCGGCAAACTGTTGTTGCACCGGATCGTGCGCCCGGCTTGGAGCCCGGATTCGCGCGACTCTATATAGAAGCAGAGACGATCGCCCTGTTGGCTGGACGCTCGGCAATTGGCGAATCACTTAGCTATCTGGTGGACGTGCCGCTCGATTCCCGTGGCAAGCCTCCAAAACTGAAAAAGCTTCAGGTGATTCTCTTGGCTGTTCCGGTGCCAGGCCGTCCTGGCAATCTGCAACTGATTAGCTCTGAGTCGCAGATCGAGTACAGTCCTGCGCTCGAGCAACGCCTACTCGCAATCATGTCAGATTTGGTATCGCCAGAAGCGCCACCGATCGTAACCGGAGTGAGCGACGCCCTGGCAGTCCGCGGCACGCTGGTTGGCGAATCGGAAACGCAAGTGTTTCTTGAGACCGAATCGGGGGCACCGGTTTCGATGACCATCCTGCGACGGCCCCGTCAGCCTCCGGTTTGGGGTGTGTCATGGGGGGAAATTATCGATCAAGCGGCCCGACCGCCTCAGTCAGAGACCTTGCAGTGGTATCGCTTGGCTTGCGCTCTGCCACGCACTCTTCCGAGCCGCGCAAATCTCTCACAGGACCGAGAAATCCGGCGTCTTGCGTCCGAGGACTACCAATTTGTGTTGAGCCAACTGGGCGAATGTCAGCGCAATCTGACCGCATAGGCTTTGCTCAAGAGTGCCCGCTCAATCGATCAAGTCGTCATAAAGCGCTTTTCCAATCCGCTCTCCCGTGTCTAAGGGGCGCGACGGATTGAACGGGAAATGGATTGGCTGTGGCTGACAAAACGAATGCGAGCGGAAGTGCGCCTTTGAAAATTGCGATTGCCGGGCTCGGCACCGTCGGCGTCGGAGTGATTCGTTTGCTCGAAACCAATCGCGACTTGATCGCAGCGCGCGCAGGTCGGGCGATTGATGTTGTCGCGGTCAGCGCCAGAGATCGGAGCAAGGATCGCGGCGTCGATCTGTCTTCCTATCATTGGGAGGATGACATGACCGCCCTCGCACGGCTGGAAGATGTGGACGTCGTGCTTGAATTGGTGGGGGGATCGGATGGGCCAGCACTGGCCTTGTCGCGAACGGCGCTCGACGGAGCGAAGGGATTGGTCACTGCCAACAAGGCAATGATCGCGCATCACGGCTTGGCTCTGGCGGAATTGGCTGAGGCGCAATCTGCACCCCTCAAGTTTGAAGCGGCGGTGGCTGGCGGCATTCCGGTGGTGAAGGCCTTGCGCGAGGGCACCTCAGCGAACGCGCTTGCGCGGATCTATGGCATTCTCAACGGCACCTGCAATTACATCCTGTCCGAGATGGAAGAAACCGGCGCAGACTTCGGTGAAACGCTCGAAGAGGCGCAGCGCCTTGGCTATGCGGAAGCCGATCCGACCTTTGACATTGAAGGGATCGATGCAGCGCACAAGCTCGCGATCCTCGCTGCGATCGGCTTTGGCGCGCGGGTGGATTTCGACTCGGTCCGTGTCACTGGCATTACTCAAGTGAGGGCTGCCGATATTGCGCAGGCCGATGCTCTGGGATTTGTGATCCGTCTGATTGCGCAATGTGATGTTGAAGCTGAGGACAGCGACACCCCGCAATTGCTTCAGCGGGTTCGGCCGTGCCTTGTGGCAAAGGACCACCCGCTTGCTTCGGTCGATGGGCCGACCAATGCGGTCGTTGCGGAAGGGAATTTCTCTGGTCGCCTGTTGTTCCAAGGCGCTGGAGCTGGCGACGGTCCAACCGCAAGCGCCGTGGTCGCCGATCTGATTGACATTGCCCGCGAAGAGGTGGGTGCGCCGTTCTCGATCCCGGTGGGTCAGCTCAAGCATTTTGCTGCCGCCGAACCCGGCCATCGGATGGAGCGGACCTATCTGCGCTTTACTGTGGCTGATCGGCCCGGCGTGCTGGCGGAAATCACCGCTGCGATGCGCGATGCCGATGTTTCGATCGAGAGCCTGATTCAGCAGGGACGAGGGAACCCGGGCGACGAGGTGCTGGTGGCGATGGTCACCCACGAAGGGCCTGAAGGCAATGTTGCGAAAGCACTGGCTCTGCTCAAGGGCTCGGAGAGTCTGACGGCTGATCCTCTGGTTCTGCCGATTCTTCCGAATTGAACGGTGGAGGCGGGAGGCCTAGCGCTTCCCTTCGCTGCCTTATCTCCTCCTCGCTTGGCCCATCGCGCCCGAGTGGCGGAAGCCCGCGCGCAATGCGATCGGCATCCGAGCCAGGTGGGGCTTCGGGCAAAGCTTCGACATCTATGATCAATGCAGGCTCGCCGGGACATGGCGGGATAAAGCACTGACCAGAGATCGTGGCTGGTCCCCGGAAAATGCCGGCGCCTGCTACGTCAGGTGTCTGCGGATCGTTTTGGAACGCTGTTTCTTCGGCATATCGCCGCTGGGCTGCTTCGCGTGAGCCGCTATAATAATTGTCCGGGTCATCACCGAGCTGGCGGCAGACCACGATCTCACGAGAGATCTCTCCCGCCTCAATTCTCTCTTCGCACTCGCGAATCTGCGCTGCGCTTGGCTCACTGCGTGGCACTGTGATCAGCAGATTGATGCGATCGTCGGGAAAATCTGATTGCTCTTCGCTCGGGCTGCCATCACTCGATTGCGGCAGCTCCGTCACCGCATCGTCATCCTGAGCGGCCAAGGGGCTCGCAGCTGACCCAATAATGAGGCCCAGGCTGGCAATTCCAACGGTTACCGACGCGGCTTTGCTCGACAAGTCCGTCTCCAAATGGCTAAGCGCAAGTCGCTGCACGCCTTACAGGCAAACAAGGACTGAATTTCACATGAACACTTCCCCCTCCAAGACCGATCTTCTGGCTGACGCCAAGCCGGATTCCGAGAATGCCATTGACCGGGTGCTGGTGCTCGAAATGGTCCGCGTCACTGAGGCAGCTGCTGTTGCTGCCTCGCAATTGATCGGGCGCGGGGACGAGAAGGCGGCGGACGCCGCTGCGGTGGAAGCCATGCGCCGGGCGTTCGATACACTCTATATGGATGGCACAGTCGTGATCGGTGAAGGCGAACGCGACGAAGCGCCGATGCTCTATATCGGTGAGAAGGTTGGCGGTGCGCCCGGCAAGGGTCCGAAGATCGATATCGCGCTCGATCCGCTGGAAGGCACCACGATCACCGCCAAAGCCGGTCCGAACGCTCTAGCAGTTCTGGCCGCCTCGGAAGAGGGCGGGCTGCTCAACGCTCCTGATGTCTACATGGACAAGCTCGCGGTGGGCCCCGGACTGCCGGCGGATGTGATCGACCTGGCCAAGACCCCGACCGAGAATGTTGAGGCCGTGGCCGCCGCACGCGGCTGCGCCCCTGCAGATATCAACGTCTGCGTGCTCGACCGCCCGCGCCATGCCGAGCTGATCGCCGAATTGCGCGCGATCGGTTGTGGGGTGCATTTGATTGGCGACGGAGACGTTGCTGGCGTGATCGCGGTGACCGATCAGGACACCACGATCGATATGTATATGGGCCAGGGCGGCGCACCCGAGGGCGTGCTCGCTGCGGCGGCACTTCGCTGCGTTGGCGGCCAGTTCAATGGCCGGTTGGTGTTTCGCAATGAGGACGAAAAGGCCCGCGCCAAGAAGTGGGGCATCACCGATCT
The DNA here is from genome assembly GCA_965229665.1 of Erythrobacter sp. Lineage (GTDB taxonomy): Bacteria > Pseudomonadota > Alphaproteobacteria > Sphingomonadales > Sphingomonadaceae > Erythrobacter. The sequence goes on from OZ245896.1 coordinate 1,381,853, forward strand.
CGACCGGATCTACAAGCTCGATGATCTCGCCAGCGGGGACTGCATTTTTGCCGCGACCGGCGTGACCTCCGGCTCGCTTCTCGAAGGCGTGAAGCGCCGCCGCAAGGCTTCGGGTGCGGTGATCATGACCACTGAAAGCGTCGTGATGCGCGCCAGCTCTGGCACGGTCCGCTGGGTCCAGGGCGAGCATCGCATCGCGCCGCATCGGGGCTAACTGAAAACTGGCATGGCGGAAAGTTTCGAAGCCATGCTGACCGGCGGCCACCCCAATTCCTTGGGGCGGACTGAAGAAGTTGCCGCGCTGGTCCTGGCTGACGACAGCCGCTTCGATGAGCTGTTTGCCTGTTACCAGAGCGAGAATGATGTCGTCCGTTTGCGCGTATCGAGCGCGATGAAGCGGATCGAGCCGACCCGGCGCGATTTGATCATGGCCTATCTCGATCGCTTCCTCGAAGAAATCGGCGCGCTCGATCAGCCCTCAGCACAATGGACCCTGGCGCAATTGTTTGAGCGGATTGAGCCGGACATGACCGCGGTGCAGAAGACCAAGGCGCTGGCGCTGATGAAGCGCAATCTGACCGAGAACCCGGATTGGATCGTGCTCAACATGACCATGGCCACTCTGTTTGGCTGGTCAAAGAGTGATGCTGACCTGCGTGAATGGCTACGCCCCGAGCTTGAGCGATTGACCGGCGACAAGCGCAAATCCGTTGCCGGTCGCGCCCGAAAGATTTTGGCCAAGTTCTGAAGCTTCCTCGCTTGGGGAAACCGGCCGATTCGCTCTGTTGCAATTCAATGACGCTGGGGTAAGCCGAAGCCCGATGGAGCGCGCGCGAGTCGCCGCGCGGGAGACGGGGCCAAACACCATGAAGATCATGTCCGGCAATTCAAACCTGCCGCTTGCACGCGCGATTGCCGCCTATCTCGAAATCCCGCTGACAGACGCCAGCGTTCGCCGCTTTGCTGACGAAGAGGTGTTCGTCGAAATCCATGAGAATGTCCGCGGCGAGGACGTGTTTATCGTCCAGCCGACCAGCTATCCGGCCAATGACAATCTGATGGAATTGCTGATCTGCATCGATGCGCTGCGACGCGCTTCGGCCAAAAGGATCACCGCTGTGGTGCCCTATTTCGGCTATGCTCGCCAGGACCGTAAGCCTGGCCCACGCACCCCGATCTCTGCCAAGCTGGTGTCGAACCTGATTACCGAAGCGGGGGCAGATCGGGTGCTCGCGGTCGATCTGCACGCCGGCCAGATCCAGGGCTTCTTCGATATCCCGACCGACAATCTCTACGCAGCGCCGGTTATGGCCGCTGATATCCAAGCGCGTTACGGCGACCAGGACCTGATGGTGGTCTCGCCTGATGTTGGCGGCGTGGTTCGTGCGCGGGCTTTGGCTAAACGGCTCGATAACGCGCCGCTCGCGATCGTCGATAAGCGGCGTGATCGTCCGGGCGAATCCGAGGTGATGAACATCATCGGTGATGTCTCTGGCCGCCATTGCATTCTGATCGACGACATCGTCGATTCTGGCGGGACGCTGTGCAACGCAGCCGATGCCTTGCTTGAAAATGGGGCGAAGAGCGTCGCGGCCTATATCACTCACGGCGTGTTGTCCGGCGGCGCGGTCGCGCGGGTCGATGGCTCGCAATTGACCGAGCTGGTGATCACCGACTCGATCCGCCCGACTGAGGCGTGTGAGGAATCGTCCCGTATCCGGGTTCTGACAATGGCTCCGTTGGTGGGCGAAGCGATCCGCCGGATTGCTGATGAGAGCTCGGTCTCAAGTCTGTTTGATTAATTTTGTGTCCGCACGCCATCCGGCGTGCGATATCCTCGCTCATGCGACCTTTGGTCGCGTCGCTGCAGGCGCCCGGTCGGGCTTGCAGGCCTGCGGCCTGTTTGGAGTTCGATCATGTCCCTCTTCGACAAATCTGAAATCCGCGAGATTCTGATCGGCGCTGCGCGGGCGCGCAATGCGCTGACCTATTCGCAGATGCTCAATCTGCTGGGCTATCGCTTTACCCGCCCCAAGATGCGTCAACTGTGTGCGGCGCTCGACTCAATCGACGAGGATGGCCGGGTTGCGGGAGAGCCCGGCTTGGCGGTCCTGGTCGTTCGCCAGTCAGACGGATTGCCCGGCCAAGGCTGGTTCACTTCGCGCTCGCATGTGGCTGACGAGCTGCCCGGTGAATGGCCGCTCGATTGGGGAGGCGCCGAAGCTAAGGCCTATGTCACATTGCATCAGAATGTGGCTTTTGATTATTGGGGGGAGTGATAGAGCGCGCCTATCGGCGTGAATGACGGCCAGGCCGCCCACGCCCTCCACCCTTCCACCCGGAGCCTGCCGGGATACGATCCGGGTGGAAGGGTGGAGGGAGCGGGCGGCTAGGAAGCAAACGAAAGCAAACCATGACACCATCTGACATTGCTCTTGCCAATCGCCTGGCCGACGCCGCTGGCGCCGCGATCCGTCCTTTGTTTCGCGGCGAGTGGGAGGCGGAGACCAAGGCCGACAGCTCGGCTGTGACCGAAGCCGATCGTGCGGCGGAGGCCGCGATGCGCGCGATTATCGGGTCCGAACGCCCCGATGACGGGATCATTGGTGAGGAGTATGGCACCACCAACGAAGGCGCTGGCCGGCAATGGGTGCTCGATCCGATCGATGGCACGCAGAGCTTCGTCGCCGGGCGCGCGATCTTCGGCACGCTGATCGCCCTGTGCCAAGATGGCTGGCCTGTGCTCGGCGTGATTGATCAGCCGATCCAAAAGGAACGCTGGGTCGGAGTGATTGGAGAGGGCACAACGCTCAATGGTAGGCCGGTCAAGACCAGGCCGTGTCCTGCGGTCGAGGGCATGTCACTCGCCACCACCAGCCCGCATTGTTTTGATGCCGACCAGGCCGATGCGTGGCTCAACGTGGTCGTCAACGCCTATCCCAAGCGGCCTTTCCCGATCTACGGTGGCGATTGTTACAATTACGCCATGCTCGCGAGCGGTCACATCGATTGCGTGATGGAGGCCGGGCTCAAGCTGCACGATTACGCTGCCCTGGTGCCGGTGGTCGAGGGCGCCGGCGGGATCATGTCTGACTGGCAGGGCAATCCGCTCGACGCTGACAGCGATGGAACCGTGATCGCTCTGGGCGACGCCGCGCGATTGGAGGATCTGCTCGCGGCGATGGGCTCGTCTGAGCTGCCGTCGAACGTTCGCGAGGCTTCCACACCTCAGACGACCATCCTGCCTCGAAGCGGCGGCTTCAATTTCCCGCTAGAGGACAAATAGGGCGCATTTTCCTGGGTGTACTACAGCCCAAACACTCGTTTGGCATTGCCGCTCAGGAACAGTGACTTGGTCTCTCCATCCAAACCCAGAGCATCAAGCTCGGCCAGGGCTTTCGATGGCATGATCATCGGATAATTGGTGCCGAACATCACCTTGGTCCGGCCATGCGCTTTCATATAGTCAACCAAAGCCGGCGGATAGCGGCCCGCGGTATAGGCGCTGGTGTCGATATAGATATTGGGATGTTTGGTCGCGACCGCGATCGCCTCGTCGGTCCAGGGATAACCGATGTGACCGCCGACGATCACCAGTTCGGGAAAATCGATAGCGACCTGATCGAGATAGATTGGCCGCCCGACCTCGGACGGCATCAGCGGGCCGGTGTGGCCGATCTGGGTGCAAAACGGCACGCCGAGCTCGCAGCAGGCAGCGTAGATCGGATAGAACAGCCGATCGGTTGGCGCCCGTTCGCATAGCCACGGCAGCACGCGGATCGCCTTGAAGCCAAGCTCTTCGACGCAGCGCCTGATCTCTCGAACAGCCACCATCGGCTGGGCGATATCGACCGAGCCTACTCCGACCAGCCGGTCGGGATATTCGCTGACGAAGGCGGCGACCTCATCATTGGTGATGAGATCACGATGCGGGGCTTGCCAGGCGCAGATCAGCGCTTTGTCGACGCCGCCAGCGTCCATCGCAGCAATCGTCGCGGCGAGCGGGATCGGCTCAGTCGGAGCCGGAGTCTTGGTCCAGCGCCGCAGCGATTCGAAGATCGGCGATTGGCTGTGCCTGAAGGTCGGGTGCTGTGCCCATGCATCGATAATCATGCGAGCGCGCTAGGCTATTAAGCATCCTCAGCGCAAGCGTCGGCAGCGGCGTCGAAGGTTTGGTCGCTTTCCTACTCGGGCGATTTCAACGACATGCCCTTTGCAGGACGCCGTTTGGAGAGAGACTGGAATTTGAGCACAATAACCCTGTTCCATGTGTTCCATCCTGTAGGGTTTCGGTCATGCAATTGGCCGGGATTCGCGGCGTGATCTGTGCTAGACGATGCATGGGATCAGGCTCTGACACTTCGCGAAGGGGGTGCATTTATGCCTTTGGTCAATGCTAGCGGGATCAAGAACTGGACGCCGGATCGACTGCCCGATCTGGCGGGAAAACTCTATGTCATCACCGGCGGCAATTCGGGCATCGGGCTGGAAGCGGCCAAATTGCTTGCGGCCAGGAACGCCAATATTGTCGTGGCTGCGCGCAATCCGGAAAAGGGCAAGCAAGCCGTCGCAGAGATCAAGCTCAGCGGTCCCGGCAAGATTGACCTGCTTGAGCTCGACCTCGCCGATCTGTCATCGATCCGCTCCGCCGCAGCGGACGCCAAGCAGCGGTTTGGCGCGATCACCGGGCTGATCAACAATGCCGGGATCATGCAGACGCCGCGGCAACAGACGGCTGACGGGTTCGAAATGCAATTCGGGACCAATCATCTCGGCCACTTTCTGTGGACCGCCTTGATGTTTGATCGGTTGGATCCTTGGCATGGCCGGGTCGCGACAGTTTCCAGCATTGCGCATAAGTATGGCCGGATCCGGTTTGGCAATCTGATGTTTGACGGCCTGTACGATCCGAGCGCGGCCTATACCCAAAGCAAACTCGCCAATTTGGTGTTTGCGCTTGAATTGGATCGACGGCTATCGGCGGCGGATTCCAAGATCGCTTCGGTGGCTTGCCATCCTGGTTATTCGAACACCTCGCTGCAAAGCACCGGGCCGGGGGCATTGTTGAGCACGGTCTATACGATCACCAATGCCCTGATGGCGCAACCAGCCGAGCTTGGCGCGGTGCCCACGGTCCTGGCAGCCGCGGGAGAAGAGGCGGTTTCAGGAGGCTATTATGGGCCTACCGGCCTGTTCGATGCCCGCGGTCCGGTCGGCGATGCCTGGGTCGAAGCCCGCGCGCTCAATGCTGATACCGGTGAGCGTCTGTGGCAAGTCAGCGAAGAACTGGTCGGGCAGGAGTTCAAACTCTGACCCAGTACCTGTTTCTTTATGGCATCTTGCGTGAGGGGCTGGGGGACTGGCCGTTCCTGGAAGGTCTGGGGCTCGGCGCTCCGGCGACCACGCACGGTGCGCTCTATGCCATTCCGACCCCGCAGGGCTGGTACCCGGCGCTGATCCCGACACAGATGCGCTATGGCACGATAGTCCATGGCACGATCCACGATGCCAGCGCGGTGGATATGGCAGCGGTTGATGCGTTTGAGGGAGAGGATTACCTTCGCCAGGCGATCCCGGTCGATGGCTGGTCGGGCTATGGCGACACCGAAGCGCAGGCCTATATCTGGCAGGGCGATCTGCCTGAGGGGGCCGAGCCGATTCCGCAGGGTGATTTTGTTGAGTGGCTTGAGGCCACAGGGAATGCTCCTTACGCCGGAGAGTAGTGCTCAATTTGCTTGCCATTCGCAGGTGCTGACCCTATGTGCGCGGCCTTCAACGACACGAATCAAGCGATCGGCCTGGCTGAAAGGGCTGCCAGGGCTGGTCCGATGTGTCTCTGACTAAGGAGATAAAAATGCCCAAGCTGAAGACCAAAAGCGGTGTGAAGAAACGCTTCAAGATCACCGCTACTGGCAAGGTCAAGCACGGTGTTGCTGGTAAGCGCCACCGCCTGATCAGCCACAACGCAAAGTATATCCGCCAGAACCGCGGCACCTCGGTGATCTCTGACGCCGATGCCAAGACGGTCAAGAAATGGGCGCCTTACGGGCTCGATTGATTACGGGCTGCACCTAGCCACCCACTCCCTCCACCCTTCCACCCGGATGGTACCCGGATAGGCTCCGGGCGGAAGGGTGGAGGGAGCGGGTGGCCTGGATCCCCCAAGGAACATAAAGGATAATACTATGCCTCGCATCAAACGCGGCGTCACCACGCGCCAAAAGCACAAGCGGCTGCTGGATCAAGCCAAGGGCTATCGCGGTCGTCGCAAGAACACCATCCGGATCGCTCGTCAGGCCGTCGAAAAGGCTGGCCAATACGCTTACCGCGATCGCAAGATCAAAAAGCGCAACTTCCGCGCGCTGTGGATCCAGCGGATTAACGCTGCGGTTCGCGCTGAAGGTCTGACCTATTCGCAATTCATGCACGGCGTGAAACTCGCCGGGATCGAGCTTGATCGCAAAGCCATGGCCGATCTGGCTATGAACGAAGAAGGTGCCTTCAAGGCGGTTATCGCTCAGGCGAAAGACGCGCTTCCGGCGTAATTGGGCCTGCCCAATTGGAGGGCTTTGCCCTAGTCTGAAAACGGCTACACTGGCTTCTGGGAGTGCCGATGGGATCGGTCGGCATTCCCAACCCTGTCGCGCCTGCAGCCGAAGCATTTGTAATTAAGCGACAGGAATCTTGTAGATTCTCGACAAATTTGCCATGAAGCCCTTCCAAGGGGAGGGCTTCGGGTGAGCGACACCACTGTCAGCGACTACAAAGTTCGTAGCCAATTCTACACCCCGCCATCTGAGTTCGATGGTTGCTTCACAACATTCTATCAGCTGACTTTGGACGCCGAACCAGGTGTCGAAGTCCATGATTATCTCCAGCCGGAATGGGGCAATATCCGCTTCTTCGCGGGCAATTGGCCAACCGCCTGGATCAGTTCTGGGGGCCGCTCACAAGCACGATTCACAGCCACTGGTCCGAGTTCACTTCCTTGCGAGTTTCGGCTTGGCCCGTCGCGGATGTGGGGGATCGGCTTTCTACCCTTGGGTTGGGCACGATTCATCGCCGCGGATGCCAAAGACCTTGCAAACGTGGTTTGCGATGGCTCGACCCATCCCGCCTTCAGCAAATTCGATGCAATGTCGGAGGTCTTGTGCGATCCCGAGATTGATCCTGCCGAGCAGTTTGATCACATCGTCGAGACAATGGGGCGCTTAATGCGGCCGCATCGCGATGAACCCAAGATCGTACGAGTGCATTCGGCCTTGGTCGATGGCGAGCTTGCCAATGTCACTGACCTAGCCAGTGCCGCGGGTATGAGTGTCCGCACGCTGGAACGCGTATGCCGGCGACATTTTGGCTTCACGCCAAAGCTGCTGATGCGACGGCAGCGCTTCATGCGCAGCCTCGTCACCTTCATGCTGCACAAGGATTCGCTTTGGACTGAAGCAATAGACGATCACTACCATGATCAAGCGCAATTCACGCGGGAGTTTCATGAATTCATGACCATGAACCCCAGCGCCTATGCGGCCTTGGAGCACCCAATCTTGTCCTCGTTTATGGAGGCCAGGGCTAGGGTTTGGGGCAGCGCAGCGCAGACACTCGACAAGCCAGCTCGCTAGCTTGCCGAGCATTTGCAACTTTGCATCTACATTATTGAAGATCTTCTACGGACACCCATCCGGTGGTGCCGTAATTGTCAGCTACCTCGATGAAGAGTCCGTCGCGATTCCCGGTCGGGTTCAATTCCGTTCCTGCGCGCAAGGACCGCACCTCATTGGAATCCCCCGAAGCAGCGGAGCGCATCATTGTGTCGACTGCGACGATCGCAGCAGGCTCTTGTGCGGCTGGTGCCGGGGTTGCGACGGCTGCGGCTTCAATCAGATCGCGTTGCCCAACCACTTGATTGAAAGCGATGATGAACGCCTCGGCCAGTTTGCGGCCATCCTTGTTGGAATTGTAGCCAGATGCGTCCGCAGCATTGGCGGCCCAGGAATACTCTGCCTTTTTGAACTTGATCTTCGATTTGGAGACCGAGCCTTTGCCTGCCGCAACGGTCATCCCATTGGCCGGGCTGACAACCTGCAGGCCCGCCGCGAAAGTCTTCTTCTTGCCGCCAAATCCGCCAAACATTCCGAGCACCGATCCGGCGAAAGGCACCGAGCTCAGCACACTGCTGGCGGCGCCGCTGCGCAGTAAGGCCTCTGTCGCCGCGCCCTTGGCAATCTCCATACTTTGATCGATCTCTTCTTGGGTTCCGGCAATCGCCGTCACCAGGAAATCCGCCGGTGTTGAATCGGCTGGGCTCTTGATCGTGAAGCATCCGGATTGCGTCGCCAGCTGATTGAGAAGCGGGCGCGGGCCGCCTAGTCCCCACTCGTTCCAGCCGGCATTGCCGCCTTCGATCAACGCGATCGTCCCTATGCTTTCGTCACAGGTTACCAGTTCGGGTGCTTCGTTCTTCGCATAAGCCGGCTGTGCTAGAACAAGCCCGAGCGTCGCAGCTGCCATCGCTTTGGTGATGGTCGTCATTGTTTTTTCTCCCCCTTTGCGTTCGGTGGAGAAGACGTTAGACCGTTCTCGGGTCCAAACTTTGTAAGAAAACGACTGGGTCGGGGGAGGGCTCTTTCAACCATGCAAGGATTGACCGGGGAGGCCATCACAGTGCGGTTTGCGCTGCCTGCTCCCGAATTAAGACCCTACGTAACGACCTATTATCGGACTGATATCTCGTCGGAATTGATCGACCCTTTGATGGAGGATTACTTCCATCCTGAGTGGCCCAATCTGCGATTCATCAACACGCATACCTGCCGCTCAGCCATTGGCGGCGCTGAGTTGCAGCCGACGCCGCGCTTCACCGTTACCGGTCCGACCAGTCGAGCGACCAAGTTTGCGGTCAACGCAGGGCGCATCTGGGGCATTGGCTTGATGCCGCTAGGCTGGGCAAAATTCGTCGCATCGGAGGCAGGAGACTTTGCGGATATCGCAAAGGATGGCCGGACCGATCCAGCGTTCGAGCAGTTCTACGCGCTTGATGACGCCCTGGCGCGGTCTTCGGGCGATTTCGCCGAAGAGCTGGCCTTGATTGAACGGCACATGGCTCCGCTGCTTGAGCTTCCGCTCAAAAATGCAGATGCCATCTCAACCGTAAACGAAGCCTTGGTCGATCCCGAGATCGACTCTGTGGCTGATCTGGCAGATCGGGTCGGGATGAATGTGCGCTCGCTTGAGCGGCTTTCCCGCCGGGCATTTGGTTTCACGCCCAAATTGCTGCTGCGTCGGCAGCGCTTTCTGAGAAGCCTTTCGCAGTTCATGCTCGATCCCTCGATGAAATGGCTCAATACGCTCGATTTCCATTATCACGACCAGGCTCACTTTGTGCGTGATTTCAAGCGCTTCATGGGTATGGCGCCTTCAGCCTATGCCAAGCTCGACAAGCCATTCCTGGTGGCGGCGGCCCGCGGACGTATGGCGATTGCGGGGGAAGCGGTCCAAGGCCTGCACAATCCCAAGCAGCAAGCCGCCGAGGCTTAGCTCGCGCCATCTGGCTCGGTCCCGACCATCGCCCAGCTGCAGTCCAACTATCGCTTTGCCATTGAGCGCAAATCGGGCTAGCGGACGCGCTCGTTTTCATAGAGTCAGACGATGAGTGATTTGACAGACCAAAAGGCGGCCTCATTAGCCGCAATTGCCGAGGCGGATACGCTTGAGGCGCTCGACGCTGAGCGGGTTGCTGCGCTCGGCAAAAAGGGCTGGGTCAGCATGGCCCTCAAAACGCTGGGCGGGATGAGCCCGGAAGAGCGCAGCGCCGCCGCGCCAGCGATCCAGGCTGTCCGCGCCGAGATCGCTGATTCCATCGCCGCCAAGAAGGACGCTCTCGAAGCGGCTGAGCTTGAAGCACAATTGGCCAGCGAGAGACTCGATCTGACCCTGCCAGCGCCCGATCAGCCCAAAGGTTCGGTTCATCCGGTCAGTCAGGTAATGGACGAACTGGCGGAGATCTTTGCTGACCTCGGCTTTGCGGTGGCGACCGGGCCAGAGATTGAAGACGATTGGCACAATTTCACCGCGCTCAATATGGATGAGAGTCATCCTGCGCGCGCGATGCACGACACGTTCTACTTCCCCGATACAGTGTCATCGAACATGGCCGGGGCATCGGCAGAGGCCGCTTCGGCTGGCGCCGGGTCGTCGATGGCGGATCGCGATCACGCGCAATCTTTGCAGATGCTGCTGCGCACGCACACTTCGCCGGTGCAAATTCGCAGCCTGAAGGAGCAAGGTGCACCGATCCGGATCATTGCGCCGGGACGGGTCTATCGCAGCGACAGCGACGCAACCCACACGCCAATGTTCCATCAGGTCGAAGGACTCGTGGTGGATGAGGATATCCACCTGGGTCATTTGAAATGGACCCTCGAAACATTCTTCAAAGCCTTCTTCGAGCGCGAGGATATCGTGCTTCGTCTGCGTCCATCTTACTTCCCGTTCACTGAGCCTAGCGTTGAAGTCGATGTCGGCTATTCCAATGAGGGTGATCGCCGTGTCGTGGGAGGCCACGGAGATGCCGACGGGCATGACTGGATGGAGCTTGGCGGAAGCGGAATGGTCAATCGCCGCGTCCTCGAATTCGCTGGTGTTGATCCCGACAGGTATCAGGGCTTTGCCTTTGGTCTCGGGATCGACCGGATCGCGATGCTCAAATACGGCATGAACGATCTGCGGGCCTTCTTTGACGGTGATCCGCGCTGGTTGGCGCATTACGGCTTCTCGCCATTCGATCAGCCCACGCTCTCGGCTGGTGTTGGAGCGCGCCAATGAAGTTCTCGCTGACATGGCTCAAGGATCACCTCGAGACTGAGGCAAGCCTGCAAGAGATTCTCGACGCGCTCAATGCGATCGGGCTTGAGGTCGAAGGGGTTGAAGACCCAGCCGAACGGCTCGCGGGCTTCACCGTCGCCAAAGTGCTGACAGCGGCCAAGCACCCCGATGCCGACAAGCTGCAGGTGCTGACGGTCGACACTGGCAAAGGCGATCCGTTGCAAGTTGTCTGCGGCGCTCCCAATGCGCGCGCCGGTATGAAGGGCGTGTTGGGTCAGCCCGGCGCGGTGGTCCCGTCCAACGGGATGGAATTGCGCAAGAGCGCGATCCGCGGGGTCGAAAGCAATGGCATGATGTGCTCGGTGCGCGAGCTTGAGCTCGGCGATGAGCATGATGGCATTATCGAACTGCCCGAGGATGCACCGGTCGGTCACAGCTTTGCCGACTATCATGGCTCTTCACCCGTCATCGACGTGGCGATCACGCCAAACCGTCCTGATTGCATGGGCGTCTATGGCATTGCGCGCGATCTTGCTGCGGCGGGTATCGGCACGCTCAAGCCGATCGCCATGCCGAGCTTCGAGGCCTTCGACCCCTGTCCGGTCGAGATCCGCACCGATGATCCGGAGGGCTGCCCGGCATTCTATGGTCGAGTGATCAAAGGCGTAAGCAACGGACCTTCGCCCGATTGGATGCAACAGCGGCTGACCAGCGCTGGTCAGCGGCCGATCTCTTTGCTGGTCGATCTGACCAATTATCTGATGCTGGCCTTCGGTCGGCCCGCGCATGTCTACGACCTAGCGAAGCTTTCGGGCGCCGTCGTGGCCCGCCGCGCGAAAGCGGGCGAGCAAGTCCTCGCGCTCAATGAGAAGACCTACACGCTCGATGAGAGCATGGTGGTTATCGCTGACGACCAAGAAGTCCACGACATCGCCGGGATCATGGGTGGCGAGAATTCGGGCGTTTCCGATGACACCACGGATGTCCTGCTTGAGATCGCCTATTTCGATCCCGCGCGGATCGGCGTGACCGGCCGCAAGCTCGGCCTGGCGTCTGATGCGCGGACCCGGTTTGAGCGCGGGGTTGATCCGGCATTCCTCGATGACGGCCTCGACCTTTTGACCGGCCTGATTGTTGAACTGGCCGGTGGCACGCCGAGCGAGAAAGTGCATGCAGGGTCGCCTCCAAGCGAAGCCAAGGTGGTGCCATTCGACACCGGTCTGACCGCTCGACTGGGTGGCGTCGAGGTGCCTACGGTTGAGCAGCGCGCGATCCTGGAGAGCCTCGACTTCGCGGTCGCTGACGATTGGAAAGTGACTTGCCCACTGCGCCGCCACGACATTGAAGGTCCGGCTGACCTGGTCGAAGAGGTCGTTCGCATCTCCGGGCTCGACAAGGTTGAAAGCACGCCGCTGCCGCGGGTCGACGGTGTGGCCCGACCAACCGCAACACCGCAGCAAATGCTGGAGCGCAAGCTGCGCCGGGCGGCTGCGGCGAGTGGGCTCGACGAAGCGATCACCTGGTCATTCCTGCCGGTGCCTGAAGCCGAGCATTTCACCGCGACCGACGATCTGTGGAAGCTCGACAACCCGATCAGCGAAGACATGAAGGCGATGCGCCCCTCGCTGCTGCCGGGGCTGATGATGGCGGCCAAGCGCAATGCCGATCGCGGCGCTGCCTCCTCGCGACTGTTCGAGATCGGGCGGCGCTATTTCCGCGGTAAAGACGGCATGAGCGACGAACGACCGACGCTTGGCGTGCTGCTCGCTGGTGACAAGCAATCGCGCGGCTGGGCCAATGGCAAGGCGCAGGGTTTTGACGCTTACGATGCCAAGGCTTTCGCTCTGGCGCTGCTCGAAGCGGCGGGCGCTCCTGCCCAGAAACTGATGGTGATGGAGCCTGTCGTCGATGGTGAAGGAACCCAGTTCCATCCGGGGCAGTCGGCAACCTTACGGCTTGGTCACAAAAAGGTGCTGGCGCGGTTTGGTATGCTCCATCCGGCCACGCTCAAGACGTTTGATATGGATGGCCCGGTCGCTGCGCTTGAACTTTTCCTCGATGCGATCCCGGCCAAGAAGGCTGCCAAGGGTCCGGTTAGTTTCGCCAGGCCGAGCTTCACGCCGCCGCTCCTGCAGTCGGTGACGCGCGACTTTGCCTTCCTGGTTCCGGCTGACTTGCCAGCAGGCGATCTGGTCCGCGCGGTCAGCGGCGCCGACAAGGTCAATATAACTGGCGCGCGCGTGTTCGACGTCTTCGCCGGTCAGGGCGTGCCTGAGGGCAAGGTATCGGTCGCGCTCGAGGTGACTCTGCAGCCGCAGGACAAGAGCTACAAGGACGCTGACCTCAAGGCGATCTCGGACGCCGTGGTAGCCGCCGCGACCAAGCTGGGGGCGGAGCTGCGCGGGTGAGCCACCAGCCGGTTACGATCCGTTCAGGAGCGCTTACCGCGCAGATTGATCCCTTCGGTGCTGAGCTGGTCTCGCTGCAGGATGCCGCGGGTGCGGAATATATGTCCGATGGCGATCCCGCCTTCTGGACCGGGCGCGCGCCGTTGCTGTTCCCGATCGTTGGCGCGCTCAATCGTGACACTCTGCGCCACCAAGGCGTCGAATACGAGCTTGAGAAGCACGGTTTCGCTCGGCGGAACACATTTGAGGTGGTCGAGCAGAATGAGGATCGGGTGCTATTCCGACTGCGCGACAGCGAGGCGACCAGAGAGCTCTATCCCTTTGCGTTTGAGCTCGACATGCTGTTCGCGCTTGAGGACCAGCGCCTGCGGATGGTCGCGACGGTGCGCAATCCGGGCGAACAGGTCTTGCCGTTCAGCTTTGGCTATCACCCCGCCTTTGCCTGGCCGCTACCCGGTGGAGGAGAGAAGCTTGCGCACTCTTTCCTGTTCGAGAAAGACGATCGCGCTCCGATCCGGCGGCTCGACGAGGACGGACTGGTCGCGCGCAGCGAGGCAAGTCCGGTAATTGATCGCGTGCTTGCGCTCCACCCCGATCTGTTCGAAGACGACGCCATCATCATGGATGATCTGGCGAGCCGTTCGCTGACCTATCAATCGCCCGAGGGCCCGCGGCTTGAGGTCGCGTTCGAGAACCTGCCGATGCTCGGGATCTGGCAGAAACCTGGCGCGGCCTATATCTGCATTGAGCCCTGGGCGGGGATCGCAGATTCCACCGGATTTGAGGGCGAATTTGCGGATAAGCGCGGCGTGATAAGCCTGGCTGCAGGGGATGCGCGTCAGTTCACGATGGACGTCACAGTCCACCCCGGCTAGGGCGCCGCGTCATGTCCAATCGGCGCACCTTTGCAATCATCTCCCACCCCGACGCGGGTAAGACCACGCTCACCGAGAAACTGCTGCTGCAAGGCGGCGCAATTCACTTGGCGGGTGAGGTCAAGGCGCGCGGCCAAGCGCGGCGTGCGCGCTCGGACTGGATGAAGATCGAGCAGCAGCGCGGGATCTCGGTCACCTCATCGGTGATGACCTTCGAGAAGGAGTATGAGGGCGAGATCATCACCTTCAACTTGCTCGATACGCCGGGGCACGAGGATTTCTCCGAAGACACCTATCGCACGCTGACCGCGGTCGACAGCGCGGTGATGGTGATCGACGCGGCCAAGGGGATCGAGCCGCAGACCCGCAAGCTGTTCGAGGTCTGCCGCCTGCGCAGCGTTCCGATCATCACCTTCGTCAACAAGGTCGATCGCGAAGGCCGCGATCCGTTCGAAACCCTCGATGAAGTGGCTGATATGCTGGCGCTGGATGTCAGCCCGCAAAGCTGGCCGATTGGGTTGGGCGGTCAGTTCGATGGCATTCTGGATTTTGCCACTGGCGAAGTCTCACGGCCCGAAGGCCCGTCCAAGGAATTCCTCGGGCAGCGCGATGCCGACCCCGAAATCCCAGAGGAATATGCTGAAGAGGCCGAGCTGGCGCAGGCTGGCTATGCCGAGTTCGATCTCGAAGCCTATCGCAATGGTGACCTGACGCCGGTTTACTTCGGCTCGGCGCTCAAGAATTTCGGCGTGACCGAGCTGATCGATGCGATCGCTCGCTATGCGCCGCCGCCGCGTCCGCAACCCGCGGGCGAGGAGCAGATTGCGCCTGACCATGGCGAAGTGACTGGCTTCATCTTCAAGGTGCAGGCCAATATGGACCCCAATCACCGCGACCGTATCGCGTTCATGCGCCAGGTCTCCGGCACGTTCAAACGCGGGATGAAGCTGACGCCGTCAGGTCTGGGCAAACCGATCGCGATCCACTCGCCGATCCTGTTTTTTGCGCAGGATCGTGAGATCGCCGACACCGCCGAGGCGGGCGACATTATCGGCATTCCCAATCACGGTACTTTACGGGTTGGCGATACGCTAAGCGAGAAGGACGCGGTGCGGTTCACCGGCCTGCCTAATTTTGCGCCAGAGATTTTGCGGCGAGTCCAGCTCAAGGATCCGACCAAGACCAAGCAATTGCGCAAAGCGCTTGACGATCTTTCCGAAGAGGGGGTGATCCAGGTGTTTTATCCCGAGATAGGCGCGCAACATATTGTCGGCGTGGTCGGGCAGCTCCAGCTCGACGTCTTGGTCTCGCGGCTGGCGGCCGAATACAAGGTCGAAGCGGGGCTCGAAGCAGCGCCCTTTGCGACCGCGCGCTGGCTCAAGGGCGATGCCAAGGCGATGGGTGAGTTCGAGAGCTTCAACCGTGCCAATCTCGCGCGCGATCGCGATGGTGATCTGGTGTTCATGGCGAAGAGCCCGTGGGACGTGAACTATCAGGTCGAAAAGAACCCCGAGCTGACCTTTTCGGCGACCAAGGAACGCTAGGCAAGGAACGGTAGGGTTGCAGGCCCGGTCGCGAGGCGGCATGGAGCGCGCATGACCGTTACTGGCCCGACTTCGCAAACCTATATCTCGCAGCGCCTGCGCCTCAATTACTTCGACTGGGGCAATCAGGACAAGCCGCCATTGGTGCTGGTCCATGGCGGCCGCGATCACGCGCGCAGCTGGGACTGGGTGGCGGAAGAGCTGTGCCAGGACTGGCACGTCGTGGCGATGGACCACCGCGGTCATGGTGACAGCGATTGGGTCTCCGACGGGAACTACAATTCCAACGACATGGTCTATGACCTTGCCCAGCTGATCCACCAGCTTGGCCGCGGCCCGGTCTCGATCGTCTCGCATTCGATGGGCGGCAATGTCGCGCTGCGCTACACCGGCATGTTCCCCGAAATGGTCACCAAGCTGGTCGCGATCGAGGGTCTGGGACCAAGCCCGGAGTGGAAGGAACAGCAGCGCAAGACACCCTATCCGCAACGCATGGCGGAGTGGATCGAGAAGAAGCGCAAGGCCGCTGGTCGCACGCCGCGCAAATATGAGAGCATCGAAACCGCCTTCGCGCGGATGATCGAAGAGAATTCCTATCTGACCGAAGATCAGGCGCGCCATCTGACGATCCATGGGGTCAATCGCAATGAGGACGGCACCTACAGCTGGAAGTTCGACCCGCATCTCAATGTCTGGGGTGTCGAGGATGTTGCCGATGAGTTCATGGAGGCGATGTGGGGCGCGATCACCTGTCCGACCCTGCTGCTCTATGGCGCTGACAGCTGGGCCTCCAATCCAGAGAAGGATGGTCGGCTCAAGTATTTCAACACCGCCAAGGTGATCGAGTTTGAACAGGCGGGCCACTGGCTCCACCATGACCAGTTCGACAAATTCATGCAGGTGCTGCGCGACTTTTTGTGATTGCCACTGAGGAGAGAGACCATGGCTGAATTCTTCGATGCGCTGAACGACAAGCACGTCGCGATGATTGAAAAGCAGCCGATCTTCTTCGTGGCGACGGCGGCGGCTGATGCGCGGATCAACCTGAGCCCAAAAGGCTATGATGCCTTTCGCGTAATCTCACCCACCCAGGTCGCCTATCTCGATCTCGGTGGCTCGGGCAATGAGACCCACGCCCACCTCGCCGCCGATGGCCGGATCACGGTGATGTTCTGCAATTTCGATCGCCCCGCGCTGATCCTGCGGATCTATGGCAAAGGTCGCCCGGTGCTACCGCAAGATGCGGAATGGGCGGAAATGGCAGAGCGTTTCACGCTGTTGCCCGGAACACGGCAGATCTTCGTGATCGACATCGATAATGTGCAGACGTCATGCGGCTGGGGCGTGCCGTTCATGAGCCTCGAAGGCGAGCGTGACACGCTCAAGAAAGCGCACCGTCAATCGGACCCGGCTGAGTGGGAAGAAAAGATGGCCAATCGCGTGACCAGCATTGACGGCCTGCCGACCCGCGCGACCGACCGTTACATTGCTGGCGATTGAGGTGGATCAACTAATGCTGCCCAAAAATTGTGCAGCAGGTTAATTTTTGTGCAACATTTGAGCTAAGGGTTTGACCGGACTCACGGATTCCGCGCAGTCCTGCGTGATTCCGAAACTGGCACGGCTTTTGCCTACCCTTTGGCGCCGGAAATCGCCGGTGAGCCATAGGGGGCTTAGATGAAGTTCATCATTGCCATCATAAAACCATTTAAACTCGATGAGGTCCGCGAAGCGCTGGGCGCCATCGGGGTCGCCGGGATGACTGTCTCTGAAGTTAAAGGTTTTGGTCGCCAGAAGGGCCAGACCGAAATCTACCGCGGCGCAGAATACTCAACCAATATGTTGCCGAAAGTGAAGCTCGAGATTGCTGCCAGCGATGAGATCGTTGGGCAGGTTGTCGAGACGATTCAACAAACGGCCAACACCGACGCCATCGGAGACGGGAAGATTTTCGTCCTCGACCTGGCATCCGCAACCCGCATTCGCACCGGCGAGTCCGGCGAAACCGCACTGTAAGGGGACAAGGACAATGAAACGAACTTTCCTGACACTTGCCGCCCTTGCGGCCGGCACCGCCGCGATGGCGGAACCGGCACTGGCAGCGCCAGCGGCTGAGGTGGCTGAAGCCGCCGCAGAAGTCGTTGAAGCCGCTGCAGAGGTGGTTGAAGAAGCCGCGCCTGCGGCTGACGCCGTTGGCAGTGGAACCGCTTACATCCTCAACACCCTGCTGTTCCTGATGGGCGGCTTCCTGGTGATGTGGATGGCTGCAGGCTTTGCCATGCTCGAAGCGGGCCTGGTCCGCGCCAAAAACACCTCGACCCAATGTCTCAAGAACATTGGTCTCTACTCAATCGCTGGTCTGATGTTCTGGATCATCGGCTACAACATTGCCTATCCTGGCTTTGCTGAAGACTCGATGGGTCTGTTCGGCATGGCTGGCACGACCTACGGCATGCAAGGGGTTGGCGAAGCTGACCTTGAAACCGGCTATTCGGTTGCATCCGACTGGTTCTTCCAGATGGTTTTCTGTGCCACCACCGCTTCGATCGTTTCGGGCACTGTGGCCGAGCGTGTGAAGATCGTTCCGTTCTTCATTTTCGTGACGGTTCTGACCGCCATCATCTATCCGGTTGTTGTCAGCTGGGAGTGGGGCGGCGGCTATCTCGATAGCGCCTGGGGCTTCAGCGACTTCGCTGGTTCGACCCTCGTTCACTCAACCGGCGGCTGGGCTGCTCTGGTCGGTGCTCTGATCATCGGCGCTCGTGTTGGTCGCTATGGTCCGAATGGCGAGATCAACGTCTTCCCTGGCACGAACATTCCGCTTGCTACCTTGGGTACCTTTATCCTGTGGCTCGGTTGGTTCGGCTTCAACGGCGCATCGCAGCTTGCGATGGGCACCGTTGGCGACGTCTCTGACGTGTCAAAGATCTTCGTGAACACCAACATGGCAGCTGCTGGTGGCGTGGTCACCGTGATCATCATGACCCAGCTGATGTACAAGAAGGCTGACGTTACCATGGCGCTCAACGGCGCTCTGGCTGGCCTGGTGTCGATCACTGCAGAGCCGCTGGCTCCCACCGTGGGTCAATCGATCCTGATCGGTGCTATCGGTGGTGCGATCGTGGTCTTCACGGTTCCGCTGCTCGACAAGTTCAAGATCGACGACGTGGTCGGTGCGATCCCGGTTCACCTGTTCGCAGGTATCTGGGGCACGCTGATCGTGGCCTGGACCGGTGATGCGACCTTCATGGGTCAGCTCGTCGGTGTCCTGCTGACCGCCGTCTGGGTGAGCCTCGCCTCGGCAGTTGTCTGGCTTGCTCTCAAGTACACCATCGGCGTCCGTCCGACCGAAGAGGAAGAGACCGGTGGTCTCGATCACTCAGAGATCGGTGTGGAAGCCTATCCCGAATTCGCTCGAACCTGAGCGTAACCAGCTTGGCGGGGGAAGAATTCTCCTCTCCCTCTTTCTCCGCCAACACTCGTTCCTCCTGCGAACGTACAAACTGACGAAGGGCCGGGGCGGCACACAGCAGCTCCGGCCCCTTTTTTGTGGGGTTTGGGAGAGTTGTTTGTGTTCGCTGATCCGGAAGAGTCTTTGTTTCCGCACGCCATCCGGCGTGCGATATCCTCGCTCATGCGGCCTAAGAGGCCGCATCGCTGCGGACGCCCGGTCGGGCTTGCGGACCCAATGGGTCCGTGCTCCGCGACACGATAGTGGGTTCGCGCTGAGGCTCTTGAATACCGTCACATGGCCCGGAATGTGTCGGGCCGCGATCAGCGGACCGCGAGGCCACGCGGCCGAACAAATTTCATTCAGCAGCTTTGATAAAGTCAGCGCAGCGCTCACCGATCATGATCGACGGTGCATTGGTGTTACCGCTGACAATCTTGGGCATGATCGAAGCATCAGCGATCCACAACCCTTCGAGCCCGCGCGCCTTGAGCGTCGGGTCAACCACGCTGTCGGGATCGCTGCCCATCCGGCACGTGCCGACCGGGTGATAGACCGTGTCCGCGCGGTCGCGGATCAGCTCATCGAGCGCCTCATCATCATCGATATCGATCGGGTGGCGGTCGCTGGGCCCAAACGCCTGCAGCGCCGGGGCGTCAGCAATTCTGTGCGACAGCCGCACCCCTTCGCGCAGCACCGCAATGTCGCGATCATCGTCCAAGAAGTTGGGGTCGATCACAGGCGCGTCGGTGGCGTCCTTGGATCCCAAACGGACCGTCCCGCGGCTCTCCGGACGCAGGACACAGGCGTGGAGCGAGAAGCCATGCTCTTTGACCTTCTCGCGGCCATGATCCTCCAGCACCGCGGGGACGAAGTGCCACTGAATGTCAGGCGCCGGCGCGTCGGGCATGACCGACCAGAACCCGCCGCTTTCGGCATAGCAGGTTGTCATCGGACCCGTGCGCTTGCGGCGGTGTTCGACGATCGCTCCCGCCATTTTCATAGTGCCCTTGAGCGTCTGGCCGAGCGGCACATCGCTCTCAGTCTGCCAACCCGAAACATAGTCGATATGGTCTTGCAGATTGGAGCCGACCGCAGGCTTGTCCATCACCACATCGATCCCGCGTGACTTGAGATGCGCTGCTGGCCCAATGCCCGACAGCATCAGGATTTGCGGAGAGTTGAAGGCGCCCGCTGACAGGACGACTCCGCGCTTGGCATAGAGCATCTCGCTGCGTCGGCCGCGCTTGACCATCACTCCAGTGACCCGGCCTTGCTCGATCACCAGCCGCTCAACCACGGTGTTGGTGCGGATTGAGACATTGCCTTGGTCGCGGATCGGCTCGACATAGCCGCGCGCAGCTGACCACCGTTCGCCCTCGCGCTGAGTGACCTGGTACATGCCGAAGCCGTCCTGGCTGTCGTCGTTGAAGTCATCATTGCGGCGCAGCTGCAGCTGGGCAGCGGCTTCCACAAAGGCCTCGCTCACGGGGTTGGGAGAGCGCTGGTTTGAAACGAACAAAGGTCCGCCGTCGCCATGGAATTCATCGCTGCCGCGTTCATTGGATTCAGATCGGATGAAATAGGGTAAGACGTCCTCGTAGGACCAGCCCTCGCAGCCCATCGCGGCCCAATTGTCATAGTCCCAAGCGTTGCCGCGGATATAGACCATCGCGTTGATAGCGGAGCTGCCGCCCAGGCCCTTGCCGCGCGGTTGGTAGCCAATTCTGCCGTTCAGCCCCTTTTGCGGGACCGTATCGAACTTGTAGTTCGAGGAATTGCGGATGAAGGGCATGAAGCCCGGGGTCTTGATGATGAAATTGTCATTGCGACCGCCGGCTTCGAGCAAGCACACGCGCCGAGTGCCATCGACCGCAAGCCGACCGGTTACCGCGCTGCCGGCGCTGCCGCCACCAATGACGATATAATCGAAGCTATCCATTTCCTCTCCTCTTACAGAAGAGGCTTAAGCAGCTTCGCGCGGGCTTTCAATCGGGTTTCGATCTGCCACTCGGTTTTGATGGTCCAGAACCTTGCCTTCGCGCGCCAGCCAACGCGCCCTGATCGTGTCGGAGGTGTCGCGGCTGCCATCGTGGGTCCAGCCCGGCTCGCGCAGCAGGTAGGACAATTTGTGCTTCCATGGAGCGCGCCAGATGTCCTGGATCATCCCGATCCATTCGTGGAACACCGCCCACAACAGGTTGAAGCTGCCCAGCTGCTTGATGATGCCATAGCGGATCTGCTCGTCATCGGTCTCAGGCTCAAAGGTCCCGAACATCTTGTCCCAGATGATGAAGACTCCGGCATAATTGCGATCGAGATAGCGCGGATTGGTGGCGTGGTGGACCCGGTGATGGCTCGGCGTGTTCATCACCGCTTCGAACCAGCGGGGCATTCTGTCGATCGCCTCGGTGTGGATCCAGAACTGATAGATCAGATTGAAGCCGCCGCAAATCGCGATCATCACCGGATGGAAACCCAGCAGGACCAGCGGCAATGCGAACAGCAGCCCAAAGGTGAAGGAGCCGGTCCAGGTCTGCCGCAGAGCGGTTGAGAGATTGTAGTGCTGGCTTGAGTGGTGATTGACATGCGCCGCCCACATCCAGCGGATGCGGTGACCGGCGCGGTGGACCCAATAATATTTGAGATCATCCAGCACAAAGCAGATCGGCCATGCCCACCACGCCCAGCCGATGTCGAGCAGGCGATAGTCGTAGGCCGTGAAAAAGACATAGACCGCGAAACCGCCGAACAGCAATCCAGCCACGGTCGAGCCCAGGCCGAATGACAGGCTGACCAGAGTATCCTTTGGCTCATAGGCCTCGGGCGCGCGGAACTTGGCCCAGATCATCTCGGCAAGAACCGCCACCACGAACAGCGGTACCGCATAGTCGGTCGGTGAAAAGGTGGGGATCTCATCCATTGCTTTTGGCTCGTAGCTGATTCACCGCATCGACCCAAGGGGAGGGATCGGTCAATCGCATGGTGACGGTTCCGAACCGAGCATCTGCCGGATCGACAGTGACGTCCTGTCCACTCACCGCAATTGCTGCGCGGGCATCCAGCACTCGCCCGGCGAATTGATTGCCGTGCCGTTTGATCACCATCACGACCCCCTGCCGATCGCGCAGGATCGCGCCGGCCCCAGCAGTGTCGAGCGCGTAGCTCTCGGCTACAAAGCCATCCGCCACTTCGCTCGCAGCCTGCTGAACCTGCTCCGCCGTCTTCAGGCGCGGCTGGCCGCCCAGGCCGAGCAGCTTGGCCAAACCGGCCAGCAGAAATATCGCAATCAGCGAGCCGACAAATTGCAGCAATTGGCCGTCCACTGGGTTTCGCCGATCAGCGGGCCGCCAGCATGTCAAGCATCGGCCGGATCGGCGTCACGTCATAGCCGGCCATTGCGGCGGCTTTGGCAATCTCGTCCGGCGCCACGCCCAGCTTGGCTTGCGCCAAGGACCACAGCAGGGTCGAGCGCGTGCCCGAGCGGCAATAGGCCAGGATTTTGCCTTCACTCGCTTCCAATGCCTGGACCATCTGGTCGACCTGGACTTCGCTAAAGCCCGAATGGCCGATCGGAATGCCGAGATATGCGATGCCCTCGGCTTCACAGGCCGCCGCGATCGCATCGCTTTGCGGCGCGCTGGGTTCTTCGCCATCGGGGCGGTTGTTCACCACCAGCGTGACGCCTTGCTGCTTGGCGCTGGCGACGTCCTCCAAGCTGATCTGCGGGCTGGCGAGGACGCTGTCAGACAGGGTGCGAAAATCACTCATGCGGCTGATCCTTCACCGGCTAGTTTCTTCTGATTGCGGTTGCGCCGCATCATATTGAGCAGCTCGACCGCGATTGAGAAGCCCATCGCGGCGTAAATGTAGCCCTTGGGCACGTGATAGCCGAACCCGTCGGCGATCAGCACCAGACCGATCATGACCAGGAACGCCAGCGCCAGCATCACGAGTGTTGGGTTCTGTTCAATAAAGCGCGCGAGCGGGTCGGCAGCGACCAGCATAATTCCGACAGTAATCACAACGGCTGCAACCATGATCGGGATCTGATCAGTCATGCCGACCGCAGTCAGGATCGAATCGACCGAGAACACCATGTCGAGCACGATGATTTGCGCGATGACAGCGCCGAAAGTCACATCGGCAGCGCTCGGCTTGTTCTTGTTGAGCATGTGCGCTGATGGATCAGCCGGCTCCATCGCATGGTGGATCTCCTTGGTTGCTTTCCAAAGCAGGAAGAACCCGCCGGCAAGCAGGATCAGGTCACGGCCCGAGAAAGCGGTCTCGAAGCTCGGCTTGTTGTAGCCTTCGACCATTGGCCCCTGGATGCCGAGATCGAACAGAGGTGTTTGCAGGGTGACGATCCAGCCAATCACCATCAGCAGCCCGATCCGCATGCCCAGGGCGAGCATTAGGCCAATCCGGCGCGCGCGCTGCTGTTGGTGCTCGGGCAGCTTGTTGGAAAGGATCGCGATGAAGATCAGATTGTCGACGCCGAGCACCACTTCGAGCACCACGAGGGTGACCAAAGCGGCCCAAGCGGCCGGATCTGTTAGGAGTGCCAGAATGTCCATGGAGGCGTGTCTTGGCGCATGATTCTCTTCGAAGCAAGCCGGTCAAACTTCACTATGACTTTGGCCAAAATGTCATATTTTCGCGCGATACTGCCGCAGTCGGTTAAATCATTCGCAAAGCTCGTCTTTGTGCGCTATAACCCGGCAAAGGTGGCGAAAGTCCGGATTCTTCGTTCTCTCGCCAGCGACTGACGCGTGAAGCTGTCCGCGGCGTCGTCGTTATGGAGGGCGGACAGAGTGACAAGGTACGTACTAGGTTATGGGTTACGATAGAGGACGTCGGCGCGGGAAGGACAAGCGCGACGGTTTCGGCGAAGACGGCTTCGATCCGTTTGGCGGAGGAATGGACGGCTTCCCACCTCAGGGTGATTTCGGGAATGATCGTGGCGGCGACCGCTTTGGCGGTGGTGGCGGCGGAGATCGCTATGGCGGCGGAGGCGGTGGTGACCGTTTCGGCGGTGGCGGTGGTCGCGGCCCTGGCGGCGGTGGTCGCGGCGGCGGTGGTGGCGGTTTCAACCGCATGCCCGCGCAAGTCGTTGGCACCG
This sequence comes from Erythrobacter sp., assembly GCA_965229665.1. Classification (GTDB taxonomy): domain Bacteria; phylum Pseudomonadota; class Alphaproteobacteria; order Sphingomonadales; family Sphingomonadaceae; genus Erythrobacter. Next base: position 1,406,077 of record OZ245896.1, read on the forward strand.
GCAAAGGCACCGTGAAATTCTTCAACGGTCAAAAGGGCTTTGGCTTCATCGCGCAAGAAACCGGTGGAGAAGATGTGTTCGTGCACATCAGCGCGGTTGAGCGGGCTGGTCTTGAAGGCTTGGCAGAAGGCCAAGAGCTTGAGTTCAACCTAGTCGATCGTGGTGGCAAAATCTCAGCCCAGGACCTGCAGATTGTGGGCGAAGTCATCGCCGCTCCGCAAAAGGCGGCCGGTGCACCGCAGCGTGAACTGACCGGTGAGAAAGCGACCGGGACGGTCAAATTCTTCAACTCGATGAAGGGCTTTGGCTTCCTTGTTCGGGATGACGGACAGCCGGACGCTTTTGTTCATATCAGCGCAGTTGAGCGGTCAGGCCTGCAAGGAATCAATGAGGGCGAGCGGTTTGAGTTCGATCTCGAAGTTGATCGACGAGGCAAATATTCGGCCGTCAATCTGGTGCCTGTGCAAGAGTAACCAGATCATTCCCTTCCGGCCGTTTGACCCAATGCGAGAGCGGCCCTATCAAACAAGCATGTGGCGGCTCTTTGTGAGCCGCCATTTTGCTTTTGAAGACAGTTTCTATTCAAGGATTTGCCGATGTCGATTTCTCCTCTCATGCCAGTCTATCCGCGGTGTGGTGTGCGGCCGGTGCGCGGTGAGCACTGCCACCTGATCGATGAGGATGGCACGCGCTATCTCGACTTTGCTAGCGGGATTGCGGTCAATCTGCTGGGCCATTCGCATGAGGGGTTGATCGGTGCGATCCAGCAGCAAGCGGCGACGCTGATGCATGTTTCGAACCTCTATGGCAGTCCGCAAGGCGAAGCATTGTCGCAGAAGCTAGTCGACAACACTTTTGCTGACACGGTCTTCTTCACCAATTCAGGCGCCGAGGCGGTCGAAACCGCGATCAAGACCGCGCGCGCCTATCACCAGCACGAGGGCGACGACACGCGGTTTGAGCTCATCACCTTTGCCAACGCTTTCCATGGCCGGACAATGGCGACGATCAGCGCATCGAACCAGACCAAGATGCATCACGGATTTTCGCCGCTGCTTAATGGGTTCAAATATGCCGAGTTCGATGATCTTGAATCAGCCAAGGCTTTGATCGGTCCCAACACAGCGGGCTTTTTGGTCGAGCCGATCCAGGGCGAAGGCGGCATCCGTCCGGCATCCGATGGCTTCATGAAGGGATTGCGTGAACTCGCCGATCAACATGATCTGATGCTGGTGTTGGACGAAGTGCAATGCGGTGTCGCTCGGACCGGGGCATTCTATGCCTATGAGCATTACGGGATAGAGCCGGATATTCTCGCGACCGCGAAGGGCATCGGCGGCGGCTTCCCGCTCGGCGCCTGCTTGGCGACAGAGAAAGCCGCGCGCGGGATGACGTTTGGCACCCACGGCTCAACCTATGGTGGCAACCCGCTCGCCATGGCGGCCGGCAACGCTGTAATGGACGCTGTCGCCAATGAGGAATTCCTCGGGTCAGTGCGTGAAAAGGGCGAGCGGATTCGCACCCGGCTCGAGCAATTTATTGGCAATTATCCCGATCTGTTTGAGCTGGTGCGGGGCAAAGGCCTGATGCTCGGGATCAAGATGAAGGTCGAAAGCAGGCCATTCTTTGTCCACCTGCGTGACAATCATGATCTGCTGACGGTGGCTGCTGGCGACAACACCTTGCGCCTGCTCCCGCCTCTGGTGATCGGCGATGCCGAGATCGACGAGTTCTTCGACAAATTGTCGGCTGGCGCGGCCAGCTTTGCTGTGCCGGAACCGGCATAGCATCAACCCCTGAGGAGTTGGGCCGTGACACAGCGGAACTTTCTGAGCCTGTCGGATGCGGGTGGTGATGCGATCGCCGCGATGATCAATGATGCCTTGGAACGCAAAGCCGCCCGAGTTGACCTCGCCAAAGGGGCGCTCGATCCGGATGCTCCACTGGCTGGCCATGTGCTGGGCATGGTGTTCGAGAAGAACTCGACCCGCACCAGGGTCAGCTTCGACATAGCGATCCGCCAATTGGGGGGCACACCGCTGATCCTCGATAGCGGGTCCTCCCAGCTGGGTCGGGGCGAATCGATTGCTGACACCGCGCGGGTGTTGAGCAGGATGGTTGATGCGATCATGCTGCGGACTGATGATCATGCGAAGATCGAGGAGATGGCGCGCCACGCCACGGTTCCTGTGATCAATGGCCTGACCGATCTCAGCCACCCATGTCAGATCGTTGCCGATTTGTTGACCGTGATTGAGCAGCGCAAGGCGCTGCCAGGGCTGGAACTGGCTTGGTTCGGCGACGGCAACAATGTGTTGCACTCGATTCTCGAAGCCGCTGCCTTGATGAAGTTCAATGTTCGTGTCGCCACCCCGGCAGGGTTCGAACCCGACGCAAGCTTTGTCGAAATGGCGCGGTCCGCCGGGTCAGAAGTGATCCTGACATCGGACCCGCAAGCGGCCGCCGAAGGGGCTGACGTGCTGGTCACCGACACCTGGATCTCGATGGGTCAAGCCGATGCGGATGAGAAACGCGCCGCGATGGAACCGTTCCAAGTCAATGCAGCGCTGATGGAGCGGGCAAAACCCGATGCGATCTTTCTCCATTGCCTGCCTGCGCATGTTGGCGAGGAGGTGAGCGAGGAGGTGTTCGAAGGGAAGCAGTCTGTCGTGTTTGATGAGGCTGAGAATCGAATCCACGCGCAGAAATCGGTCCTGCTCTGGTGTTTCGGTAGACTGGGCTAAGCGGTTTCTGGTGGGGACTGCCACTGGGCCTTTCTATTGCCGGTGGCCGTCACCATATCTCACGCCATGACAAATGCCCCCGAAACCTTTGCCGATCACCTGCTCGGCTTTACCCTCCCTGCGCGCAATGCCCGGGGAAGAGTGGTGCGACTTGATAGAGTGATCGAAGATGTTCTGTCCGCGCATGATTATCCTCCGCCAATAACCCATCTGCTGAGCGAGGCCTTGGTGCTTGGCGCCCTGATGGGCGGCCTGCTGAAAGGCGAAGAGGCGCAGATGACGATGCAGGCCCAGACCAAGTCGGGCCCGGTGCAGTTGTTGGTGTGCGACTACCGCGACGGTGTGATGCGCGGCTATGCCGATTTCGATGAGGCTGCGCTCGCCGAATTGGGCGCTAACCCCACGCTCCAATCTCTTTTTGGCGAAGGCTATCTTGCGATTACCTTCGAGACCGGGCCGGAGCAGCGCTATCAGGGTATTGTTCCACTAGAAGGCGATAGCCTAGCCGAGGCTTGCCAAAATTACTTTGTGCAATCCGAGCAGATCCCCACACTGATCCGGGTGGCGAGCCAGTCGGTCGCCGGCAAATCGCAATGCGCTGGGTTGCTGGTTCAACATTTGGCGGATGGCGAGGAGGGCCGAGAGCGGCTTCACGTCAGGCTTGATCACCCTGATTGGGAGCATGTTGAAACACTCTCGGCAACGATCAGCCATGATGAATTGCTGGATTCGGGCCTCTCTATGGAGGGGATCATTTGGCGGCTGTTTCACGAAGAAGACGAAATTCGAGTGCAGCAAGGAGCGGCGCTTGAGCGTGGGTGCCGATGCAGTTCAGCCTATTACGACTCGGTGATCGCTCGCTTTCCAGCAGTAGAGCAGGACGCAATGCGCAATGACGATGGCAAGATCGTGGTTGATTGCGCCTTCTGTTCGAGAGAATTTGTCTTGGCGATTTAACGATTCATCGCTATTCAGGAACGGCTCATCGTCGCTTGTCCATATTGTGCAAGCGATCCCGGCGTCGCCCGGGTGAAGAGGAAACATGCAAATGCCGTCGTTTGGAAAATCTTTGCGCGTTAGCGCTGCTGCGATAGCGAGTGCCGTCGCGCTGGCTGTGCCTCTCTCCGCACAGACAGACGGTTTGGCTATGCTTGACGGGCTGTCAAAGGGCGAGTGGACGCTGAGTTTTCGCAATGAAACACCCACTCGCAAGATCTGCTTGCGCAGCGGGAGAGAATTGATCCAGCTCCAGCATGAAGCCACTGGGTGCAATCGTTATGTGGTCGAGGATGGCAATGCCGAGGTGACAGTTCAGTACACCTGCCCGGGCGAAGGCTATGGTCGCACCAATATCCGACGAGAGTCCGGAGCCTTGGTTCAGATTGAAAGCCAGGGATTTGCGGGTGGGCTGCCGTTCCAGGTCTCTGCCGAGGCGCGTCGCACCGGAACGTGCTGACCATTGCGCGGGATGGATTGCCAAGCGCGCGAATCCCGCTAAGCCACCCTAATGGTTTCCACTGACAATCAGGCACGTCCCAGCGCTGTAGTGCTGCTTTCGGGCGGTCTCGATTCCATGGTGACCGCTGCCATGGCGGCGGAGCAGGGCTTCTCAGTTCATGCCCTATCGATTGATTACGGTCAGCGGCATCGGAGAGAATTGGAATCCGCTCGGCTGATTGCGGAGAAGCTGAAGGTCGCAAGGCACACTGAGGTTGCGATTGACCTCCGGCCATTTGGCGGGTCGGCCCTGACTGATACTATCGAGGTGCCCAAGACGGGCGTAGGCAACGACATCCCCGTCACCTATGTGCCGGCGAGAAATCTGCTGTTCCTTTCGCTGACAGTCGCTTGTGCTGAGGCGGCGGGTGCGCATGATGTCTTTATCGGCGTAAATGCGCTTGATTACTCGGGATATCCCGATTGCCGGCCCGAGTTCATTTCCAGCTTTGCAGAGACGGCGAGGCTGGGAACCAAGGCTGGTGTCGAGGGAACGCCGTTTAACATTCATGCGCCGCTGCAGCATATGACCAAAGCCGACATTGCCACGCAATGCGCCCGGCTCGAGCTGGATCCAGCATGGAGTTGGTCGTGTTACGACCCGACGCCAGAAGGTAAAGCCTGCGGAAAATGCGACTCTTGTCGGTTGCGGTTGAAGGGCTTCGCAGAAGCGGGCATTGAAGACACAACAGAATACGCGGATTAGACTGCGGTTTCACTGGGAGAGAGTGTTTTGACCGAGAATGTTGGTGGTGCTGCTGGAGCGGATGATCGCAAGGTTCCAGCCTATTCCTGGTACGCTCTCAGTATCCTGGTGGTCGTTTATGTCCTGAACTTTGTGGATCGGAATATCATCTCGATCCTTGCAGAGGACATCAAAGCCGATCTCGGTTTGCGCGATGATCAGATCGGTTTCCTGTACGGCACAGCGTTCGGCGTATTCTACGCTCTGTTCGGCATTCCACTCGGCAAGCTCGCCGACTCTTGGCACCGTGTGCGTTTGATGACGGTCGGTTTGGCTGTCTGGTCCGCCTTCACCGCGCTGTCCGGCTTCGCGAAAAGCTTCACCGCATTGAGTGTCGCAAGGATCGGTGTTGGCGTAGGTGAAGCCACCGCTAGCCCCAGTGCCTATTCGCTCATTTCCGACTGGTTCCCGAAGAAGATGCGGGCAACCGCGCTCGCGATCTATTCGTCCGGCCTTTACATTGGCGGGGGCGTGTCGCTGCTGATTGGCGGCGCGATCGTCGAGAATTGGCAGTCGGCCTACCCCATCCAGGCGGACGCACCGCTCGGGCTGGCGGGCTGGCAGGCTGCCTTCATCCTTGTCGGCCTTCCCGGGCTCTTGCTGGCGTGTCTCGTTTTTACGCTCAAAGAACCGCTGCGAGGTGAGAGTGACGGGATCGTTTCACCGCCGCCAAAGGATCCCTTCCGTGGTTTCTTCCGTGAGCTGGTCGCTGTTATTCCGCCGTTCACGCTGATTGGCGCCTCGCAAGCTGGTGCTCGAGGCTTGGCGCTAAACCTGACGGGTGCTGCGCTTATCGGTGGCATTGTCTATTCGCTCGCGGTGGCGACGAACAATTGGCAGCAATGGATTGCCGTGGGTATTGGTTATTACGCGATCTTCTCTTGGGCCTCGACGCTGCAAAGACGCGATGCTCCGACGTTCAAGCTGATCTGGGGAACTCCGGCCTTCCTGACCACAATTCTGGGCTATGGCATGGTGGCCTTCATGTCTTACGCCGCCTCCTTCTGGGCAGCGCCTTATGCCATCCGTATTCTGGAAGAAGCACCCTCGACCGCCGGTTGGTGGATTGGTGGGCCGGGCGCGCTCGGTGGTTTCCTCGGCGTTATCCTCGGTGGGCGAGCAGCGGACTGGCTCCGAGAGCGCAATCCTGCAGGGCGCTTGATCGTAGTCGCATTCGGCTTGGCCGGCGCTGCACCGTTTCTGTTCCTCATGTTTACCACCCAGAACACCACGATCTTCTACATCGCTGCTTTCTTGCAATCGCTGTTTGGAAGCTCAGCACTGGGCGGCGCTGCGGCGACGACTCAAGATCTCGTGCTTCCCCGGATGCGCGGCACGGCTACGGCAACATTCTTCCTAGCCACGACTTTGGTGGGTCTGGCGCTTGGCCCGTATATGGCCGGGCAGGTGTCGTCCATGACCGGAAGCCTGTCGACCGGGGGTCTGAGCCTGCTGATCGCAGTTCCGATCGGACTTATCCTGTTGTTGGTTGCCTATCGCACCGTGCCAAAAGCCGAAGCCAGTGTTTTGGAGCGTGCTCGTGCGGCAGGTGAAGAAATAGACGTCTAATCGAGGGCGGGACCAGAGCGCCGCGCGTGGCCTGTTGCCCGGGATACGGGCCGCAGGTTGTGGGCGGAGTGGGCGGGCAGTCTTTCGTGCCAGAGTCAGGCTTCGTGTCAGGCTTCGTGTCAGACTTTGTGTCAGGCTCCGCGTCCGGCCGCGCGTGAGTTCCAGTGCGAGGTCCAATGTTGGCTGTAGTCCAACGTGGTCCGGCTAGCGGTTAGCCCGGTTTTTGCCTGCGAGTGAGCATTTGACCAGATCTCTGTTGCTGGACTTCGTGCAGCCTTCCCACATGCGAGCCTGCAGACCTCCCATTGCGCTTCGTTTTGGTTCCTGATGATCATCGCAGGTGATTGTCCATCATCTCGGGGGGCAGGGCAAGGCTACCGAGGTGGAGCGAGCGAGGCAAAGTCAATAAGGCGAAACCGTCTCGTGCCGCTCTTGATCCTCTTGTCCCAGTTCAAAGCTTGGGGGTCAGGCGAGTGTAGCCTGGCGGGTGCGCCGCAGGATAGAAACTGAATTGGCCGATTCCAAATACGCAAAGAAAAAGGGGCCGGATTTCTCCAGCCCCTCAATCTTGAGACAATGAAGTCTAGACTTACATGCCCGAGCCCGGACCGTAAGTGACTTCAACGCGCCGGTTTTCGATCTCACGAACACCGTCGGCTGTCGGAACGCGAAGTTGCGATTCACCGAATGCTGCGCTGGAAATGCGCGATCCGGGAACGCCCTTACCGGTGAGGTAAGCGCCCACAGCTTCGTTACGACGCTCAGCCAGACCCATGTTGTAGGTGGTGCTGCCCGAGGTGTCGGTGTGACCAGCCAGCATGACATTGGCCGTACCGCAGTTCGCGTAAGCCGATACCGCGCTGTCCAGTGTGTTCGCTGCTTCCGCAGTGATGTCCGACTGATCCCAATCGAAGAACACGATGTACGGGCCAGTGTTGCACGGTGGCGGTGGTGGCGGTGGAGGCGGCGGCGGCGGCGGTGGAGGCGGCGGCGGCGGCGGAGGTGGTGGAGGCGGCGGTGGCGGAGGAGGCGGCGGAGGCGGAGCTTCCGGCTCACCACCAAAGTTGTAAATCAACGAGCCCAGCAGCGAGTGCGAGCCAAGGTTCGTTTCAAGCCCGAAGCCACGTGGATCGACGAGATCGACCCCTGAAGCCTGGAAGTAACGATACTTCAGGCCAACATCCCAGCTCTCGCTGAGCGGTGCGCGGAAACCAGCCAGAAGCTGCCATGCAAAACCGGTGTCGGAATCATCAAAGGCGCCTGGGCCGCTTGCCTGGATCGTGCCATTGGCATCAACCCGTGCGATGCCCACACCGCCTCCAGCGAAGCCCTGAAGGCCGTCGTCGGGACCAAAGTCCAAAACACCATTGAGCATGAAGCTCAGAGCGCTGACATCACCAGCAGCTACGAACCGGCCAGTTGTCGGACGCGACAATACTGAGTTGCCGGCCTGAACACCCGGTGGGACAAAAGCAGCAATCGAGTCCATATTGGCTTCGCGATAGCTTGCTTCTGCTTCAATCCGAACCGAACCGAAGTCGTAGCCAACAGCTGCACCGAAGTCGTAACCCGTGTCGTAGCCTGCTTCGAAAACATCTTCGACGCCGTTGACGTCAAAAGTCTGGTCTTCCACGATCATGACGCCGGCGTCACCTGAAACATACCATTCGCCGTCACGGGCCATGGCAGGTGTCGTCAGCGCGGTAGAAGCCATCGCCATTCCAATGACGAAGTTGCGCATATTCTTAGTCCCCTCTTTAGGTTTTTGGAGCCACTCCATCACCTCTAACTTTTCCCCTTATGTGGCGCAAGCAATCAATCGCCCTAACTGTTGCATTAATGCCGCTATACGGGGCCTCAGCTTGCAAAAAATGAGCCCTAGTGCGGTGTTTCGATTGGACCACCCGCCAAACGGCGTGGAGAATCACTCATTTGATTGACACAAACCGACTGCGCGCAACGCCTCGATAATCTCAAGAATCGCCTCCCTTGCCTGTTCATCGACAACCGCCCCTCCAACGGGAGCCAATGGTTCGATCACAGACCGCCAATCAAATCGATAATGCAGCATGCAATCAGCCATTTGATCAAACACTTGCATGCCCGGAGAGGGGGCTACAAAATGCCAGCTTCCGGCCACTGCAATTGCTATCATGTCTTCCTTGCCTTCCCAGTCGTCTGAGGCATTGGCAGTGACGCGATAGGCGTTTCCTTCGGCCCATTCGATCGGGGGCGATGGCAGAGAGGCCGCCACTGTGGTGGGTGCGAGAGAATCCAGGATCGACAGGGCTTTGTTGATCATGAATTCCTTCTGCGCCTGTCCGGCAAATAGCATCGGCATTCCCAAATTGGCGGTGCTCTCGGAAAAGATTGGTAGTTGGGTCAAAACGATCTCCACTGGTCAAAATCTACACGAGTGATGTCAGGAATGTTGCGGCGGAATTGGAATAGGTCCCGATCTGCTTGACCCATAAAGGGCCCTCACCGAACATAGCGACAAGCTCGCCCTGTGCGGCGATGTCGAGTTCGAATTGTGGCTCGGCTGTTTGCCAATGCGCATGCGGATCGGCCTCATCGCCATACCCGATCAAATAGGCCTCATTCTGCTCCACCAAAGGCACCTCGAGCGAGTCCGACCACAGCCACTGGCCGCGAGCGCGGCGCGTCCATGTGAAAGCCAAATCACCGGTTGTCGAGCGAATCACGCAGGGGTGCACGACTGCCGCTGGACGGATTGAGAGGCCCTCGTTCGAGAGCGCAGCGACCGACGGCTGATTGTCTCCGATTCCAATCGCCGCCCATGCGGTCGTCGGAAAAACCGAAACCGCGGAGGCGCTCAAGTTCAGCAGCGAGTTATCGAGCAGCACCACACTCGTACCCGGATTGTGACCAAGGAGAGCCTGATCCTCTGTCGCGCCGCGCCGTCGCAAAAGCCCTTTGAGCCGCCATATCGCAGGGCCGATTGCCTCGGCCGTAAGATATTGCAAGACCTCGCCGCCGACCAAGACCCTATTGTCACCATTGGCCAGCCCTTCGATGGTTGTGTTTGGCAGTTCGAGGTCCTCGGCCACCAACTCGACCACAGCCTCAGCCCCCTCTTCGAGCATCATGCCGGAGGAAACCGCTAAGGGTTCAAGCAAGGAACCGATCTTGGACCGCGACGGCCCGATTGATCCTATCCGTGACAGGCCCACACTCGAATCACTGTACATGGCTGCCCCCTGCCATGCTTGGCTCTCCGCCGAAGCAGCAGCGTAGATCACTGGCGAGTCAGACGCAGTGGTGGAGAAGGCAGGCGTCTCAAACACTCTCAGCACTGTCGCCACTGCGGCCAGATCGGGTGGCTCCGGAAAACTCCCTGGGTCTGCATTCAAGGCAATGCCATCAACCGGCGAAAGACGCTCCAGGGTCAAAGCAATTCCGCGCTCTTCCCATTCCCACGATAGAACGCGCCACCGTCCCGGTCGATCGGGCAGAACCACGCAGGCACCGGGTCGCACTGCCAGGTCGAGTTCGCCGATCTGCACAGTTCGTGTCTCTGAGCGCCAGCGGTGTCGGTTGGCTTCCCTCGTCACAAGCGCTCTGGCATCGGATGCCGCCATTGTCGCTGGCAGATCGACCATCCTTTCCCGACCGGGCATGCGCCGCCCAATCGCGCGCTGGACGCCGGGCTGGTAGTCTCGATCAAGGTCGTAATATCGCAGCGATAGCGGGTTCTCCCGCTGTTCCGTGGCCGAAGACAGGGAGCTGGCTTCACCTTCTGTGTTATCAGGCGAGTGCAATTGTTCGGGAAGCGTGACTGGCTGAATATCGCTTCGATCGGCGAGTTCGATGAGCAACTCTTCACCGGTAGTGACGCTGGATAAGGGATAGGCCGAGTTGAGACCCATCAGTAATGTCTTGATCGCGCCGCCTTGGTCAGACAGTCCGGCCAAGCCGTCCAATCGGTCTGCCCCGTTTGTAGAGGTCGCGGCCGGAATGATCTGCATGAGCGAAACGGCACTGCCCTCGCTTTCGCTAGTCTCTCCAAACACTTCGAAGGACAGGGCTGGGATCCGATTGCCAAAGCTCGCCAGACTGAGATCTTCGAAGACGACATAGGCCAGATCGCGGAAACCGGGCACATCAGTATTCTCAATCGCCGCGATAAGCGGATCAACCGGGGTGTCGCCGGTGCCCAAATAGGTCCGCATCTCGCCCTCGACTTTGAGGTCACCGGCGGTACCCCGCAGCAAACCGCCGTCAGCCCAGATCCGGCCAATGCCAGAAATGGGCGTGCTTGACAGGGCGACCGCAAACGACGCCGAGTAGGTATAGCTGGTGGTGGACCCAGCCCCCTTGCCGCCGCCAGATGTCTCGCTTTGCTCGACAAGATCAGTCGACCAAATGATCGTGCCTGCGGTCCGCACCTTGCCGAATTGGCGCGCGATCGGTTGCCCATAGCTCGAAGTCGTCACCGAAAGCTCTTGCAAGCGCGGACCCTCGCGAGGTCCAGACCCAAATATTTGCTGATCGACTGCACGCCCGAGCACCGCGCCCAGGGCGCCGCCGATCGGACCGCCGATAGCGGTCCCGACCGCGGTCAGGAGAAGACTTGCCATAGGAATGTCTCGTCGGTTTAGGGCACATGCCAGCTGGCGATCGGGGCCAGCGGCGCTGCCAGGGTTTGGCGTACCACACGGCGCAGTTGCGCGTGAGCATGAGTGATTTCGGTTGGCTGGCCACGCTCAATTTCCGTGATCACAACCAGGTGCAACTGAGCCGGTGAGGGAGCGATAAGCGCCACGTCGCCCGGCTGTTGCGGCTCAGCGACGGGCTCCAAAACCCCTAGGTCAACGCGCTGCAGCCAAGCCTTCGCATTGTTATTCCGCAGTCGGTAGCCGGTCGGAAGGTGAACGCTGCAACCCGCTTCCCCAAGACAGATCGCTACAAGTCCGACGCAGTCCAAACCGGTCCCCGGATCCCGACCATGCAGGCGAAACGGCGTTCCGATCAGGCGTAGGGCACTCTCGGCCACAAGCCGACCGCGCCGGCTCATGATTGAGAGCCATAGCGCGTCAGCAGGTCGTTTCCAGGAACGAACGGCTCTCCGCGAAAATTCACGGTATTGTTGAACCGTGAACTGCAGGTGTTCAGAGTATGGTCGCAGCCCTCAACAAGGCGCGCGCGCGTTCCGATCGCGACCTCGGGCAGGATGGGGCGATCGAGCAGCAAGCCGCCTTCAACGCTATCGAGAATGCCAAATGGCACACCGGTTTGAGGGCCGGCGTAGAACCTCAGAAGTCCGTTCTGAAAGTGCTCAGGAACGATTGCGTCAAACCAAGCAATATTCGCATCCCAATCCACCTGGGTGAGCATCGCATCATGGGTGTAGACCACCGCTGAAAGGGTGCAGCCTCGACCGCAAAACTCGGCCCTGCACGTCGGACTCGCCCTGGGAACGATATCCTTGTCCAGCACGGCTTTAGCCGATTGCAATTCTGCGACGAAACCGGTGTCGGCGCTGCGGACATTGGCAAGAGCGCCCGTATAAAGAGCCTGATGCTCTAAAGTGACCCAATCGACCACGCCCATTTCGATCATCGCTCCGTCGAACACTCCCGCTGCCAAGTCCATTTCCGAAATGGAAGCATGGCTAAGCGCTCCTTCGACTTCTGCATTGTCGCCATCGAGGCTGGCGGTGCGGCGGATAGCCGCGGGTGTCATGCCCGGGCAGGCAAGGTGATCCACTCCGCCGAACCGCAAGCTGCGATCATGGCTGATCAGACCGATTGCTTTGCCGTCGCGGCGATAGATCCGCCAGTAGGTCGCAGCATTGTCCAAGGGGCGGTCGAAGAAGCGCCTCACGCCGTTTCCTCACGGATTTCGATCAAGGGAATGCTGGGCGCTTCACCGGCTGCGAAATTGGTTCCCGAGATGTCGATTCGGTCTTCCGAGAATCGCACGGGAATGTCGAACAGGAAGCCGGCTCGTATGCTGTCCCCGGGGGACGGGGCCGTATCGAACCGTACGATCCCATACTCGAGCAATTGCCAGTCGCTCACTTCAATTCCATTGCGACTGACCCGCACACTGTCCACTCTTGGCCGAGTGATGCTGCGGATCTGCGGCTCGCTGCTGTCGCCATAGGATTTGGACAAAGCGAAATCGGTTGTCAGGCTGTCGCCAGTGCCGATTAACTGGTCGCTCGCTGTTGGCGTGCCAGTCATACCATTCGAACTGCAATCGAACGGATCGCTCAGTCGAAACCCCCGGGCCGCCCCGCGCCGCGCGCGGAAGAAGGCAATCAGTTCAGCCAGCTCGGCTTCTGATCGGATCCCGGGCCCGACATCAAAATGCATGCGCGCGTCTGACCAACGCGAATTGCGGATCTCATGACCAGAAGCCGTCAACAGCACCGAGGTCGAAAATTCCGGCGCCACCGCCACCGACTGCCCCAAGGCAAACGGGTATAGAACATCGTCGAACGCTTCCATGAGATCCTCTTCGATTGGGGGTAGGCGGGTGTAGCCATCGCGGGCGATCTGCGGCAGCGCCCAGACAAACCGTCGCTCGATCCCGCGGGTGCGAGCTTCATCGAGCCCGCGATCAATTCGTGGCCACAGCAATTCGCGATCATCGCCCGACAGGACGAAGCCAGACAAATAGTCCTGCTGCTCAATCGGGTAGCGGAGCCGCTCGTCAAACAGCGCATAGGCCGCTCGGCGTAATCCCTCCGCACCCTCTGTCAGCCAGTCGTAATCCTCAAGCTGCAGCCGGTCGAACGCCGGTTGGGCCCATTCCGGCGGCAGGTTGGCGCGATGCAATTCGGGCATGTCCGGGTGGAGGATCGTTGGGGTAAACGCCAACAACAGCACTTCGCTGTCATCACCAAAGCTGGCTTTGATGGCTTGCGTCAGAGCATCGGTCGATTGTCCCAACAGCGATCCCGCTTGATCCAGCACTTCCAATTGCGCCTCGGTCAGCGCGGCCTTCATATCGGCGATAGCTTCGGGTGTCCCTCCGAGCGCCGCCCTTGACGCATCGTCATAGCAACAGATCGCACCCTCTGGTGTTACCCACCACCAGGGTTCGCCAATCTGGATCCGGACCGGGAGCCCATGCGATTGCAGCCAACCAGCGAAGGTCTGAGCGCAGGATTGCAGCCAGGCCATTGCATCCTGATTGGAAGGAGAAAGCAGCGTCGACGGCGGCTCCCACCCTGTTAGTGCCACTTCGCCAGAGGCGGTCATTTGTTTCCACTCCGCCGGGCAATATTGGTCAAACAGTTCGTAGGAGATCGACGCGATCACTTCGAGCTGCGCCTCGACCGCCTGCAGGAACAGCGAGCGGTGCCAATTGATCGCGGGCGGGCAAAGTTCTCCGGCCGACTCGACCTTGAGTTCGTTTGCCTCGGTGTAAGCGAGCCGGGGGAAGTGGCTCATCCCGACATAATGCAAAATCTCGTCACGGTAGCCGAGCCCGATGATTGACCGCACCAACCGGCTGGGAGTCTGGTTGTAGAGATCGTCATAGGCGGTCGCCATGCGCTCCCCATGTGGGGGGACCAGTACATCCCCGAGCTCGAGCATGGCGTGGCGGCCTTGGCACTCCAGCTCTGTGATCCGGATCGTACCGCTCAGCCGCTCGGCCAATTGCTCGGTGCTGCCTTCGGCATAATCCGGCGCGACGATAGAAATGAACATGCGATCCACGTCACCGGGATGAACCGGATCGCCGGGCAACTCCCAACCGCCCGCAAGCTCGGAAAAGGGCAGGGTGATCCTGGCGTCAGTGCCCGTCCCGTCGGCATAGTTCCACAGCCGTACATACCAGGTCCGCTCGGCTCCGCTCGCATCGCGGCCTTCGATGGTCAGCGTCGGACCATTGACCTGATCGAGCGTGGCGAGGCCGTAGGAGCGCCAGCGGAACGACAGTGTCGTGTTCGCGTAATCACGGCAGGTTTCATAGGCGAGCAGCGGGTGATCCCAGCGATCCTCGCTTTCCCAGATCAGGCCGATCAACTCCCCGCGGTGATGCAGCTCAGCGGTTATCAGCAGATCCGCCGGACCATAGGCAATCACCGAAGCCATCGCCGGGCGGGGGAAGTCGACCGTCCAGAACCGCGGATCAAACCGCTTGAGATAAGAAGCCTCCTGGCTGTGCCTTTTGCTGGCGAGCCAATGGGTCATATTGCGTATCCTCGCTTAGAGGTCAGTGAGTGCGCGGCGGACCGCGCTCGCGACTTGGCGCGAGCTGCGTCGCATCGCGGTGGGCGCGGAGCTGGCCGCGGCGTGGTTGAGATCGATTCGGACCTGTACGTCTCGGGTGGGCCGAGCATCGCTGGTGGTTGCGATCGTCCCAGCGCTGGTTGGAGTGAACACTTCGGGGCCGCGCTCACCGACGAGGTAGCTCGCCCCGGGTGAAACAGGGCCTCCGGTCGCGCGACCGGGCAAGCCGAGCAAAGCGCCCAGGGTCTGCCCGACGATCCCGCCCAATCCCGATTGCGAGCCGCCGAACAGCGCTCCGATCCCCGATTGCAGCGCGTAAGCGGCGATCTCGTCAAAGCTGCGCATCGCCAATTGCCGCAATTCGTCAAATCCCAGGCCGCCGCGGCGCAGAGCTGACAATAGGCCTTGCTCGAGGCGGCTACCCGCGCGCTCAAACCCGTCGCTGAGATTGCTGTCGATAAGTGAGCCGACCCCAGCCAGATCGCGCGCCAATCCATCAGTGGTGGCTCGAACATCGACCACCAATTCCTGCATCATCTCATCCATGTTGATCGCGCTCCATCATCTGTTGGATCTGTTCGCGGCTGGGCGCAGCAGGACTGGCCTTTGTGGGCGGCGTCAGCGCCATCGCAAGTTCGGACGGGGTCGCGTCCCAGACGATCTCCGGAGACCAGCCCAGTAGCTGCGACGCCAGTCCGAAGGGCTGCGCGATGGCATCAGCAAAGCGCTCCATCAGCTCCGCCCCTTGAGCACTTCGGCGAGCACCGCCCGGACCGGCTTGATCGCTTCGAGCAGGCCCATCGCGAGGATGGCTTCGCCCAGATCCTCCTGATCGGGGCGGTCGCCGGAGCGGTCATTGGCATCCAAGCAATGCCACAGCAGCGCGGTGATCTCGGTGAGGGTCAATTCCCCCTCGGCGGCGCGCTCAACCAAAGCAAAGAGTGAGCCGAGCTCCGCCTCTGCCGCGACCAGGGCGCTGTAGCTGGGGCGCAGCAGCAAGCGCCGCCCGCCGATGATCAATTCCGCCTCGCCGCGCAAGGCATTGGCTGGCCGCGTCATGTCGACACCACCGGGCCCGAGCTTTCGAGCTGTAGCGTGTAATTGCGCTCGCCATTGAAATCGCCGGCATAGTCGAGCCGCTGCACCAGAAAGCGCCCGTGCAATTTCTCGCCGTCCTCGAACGACAATTCGTAATCGTCGATCGTCCCGGCCAAAGCATGGGCGCGGATCGCGGCCTCGGCGCCGCTGCCGAGAAAGATCCCGGCGGCACTGACTGAGACCGAGCGGGTGCCGGCCCCTGACAGCAAGTCGCGCCAGCCGCCCGATTGCTTATTGGTGACCACCACCGTGTCGCCATTGATCGACATTTGCGTGGTGCGCAGACCTGCGACGGTCTCGTAAGTAGGGGATTGGCTGCCATCACCGATCTTGAGCAGAAAGGCGGCGCCGGATTGAGCGGTCATAGGGAATACTCCGATTAGAGTTCGAACAGGCGGAAACGGAATTCGAGCAGGGCAGCGCGGCGGTTGCGCGGACGACGCTCGCTGCGGGAGCGGAGGAAGGTGATCGAGGCGATTGCGAAGCCCGTCTGAGTGCGGGGGAGTGACAGCACACTCTGTTCGACCGCCTGGCTCAGCGCCGTCATGTCGTCGCAGCGGTCGGTTCGCGCTTCAATCTCAAGCGCTATTCGGACCTCACGCCCACGCTCTGTCTTGGTGCTCCAATCGCTCGCAGCGCTGGCGGACAAGCCGAGCCAGGGCGGACTGACCGAAAGCGGGCTTTCCTCCTCGATCGCGTTGAACGGCTCGAGCGCTGGGTCATTGCGCAGCCAGGTGATTAGTGCTGCGCGCAACAGATCTTCCATTGCATTAATCCTCGAATAGGTGCGGCCAGAGTTGGGTGGCGTGCCGCCAAGGATGGCGTTTGGT
The DNA here is from genome assembly GCA_965229665.1 of Erythrobacter sp. Taxonomy (GTDB): domain Bacteria; phylum Pseudomonadota; class Alphaproteobacteria; order Sphingomonadales; family Sphingomonadaceae; genus Erythrobacter. Next base: position 1,422,770 of record OZ245896.1, read on the forward strand.
GGCAATGCGCGCCTGCATTCGGGCGAGCTCGCGTTCGGCCAGGGTTTGTGCACGCGCCAGCAGGGTGTGGGTCCAATGCTGAGCGTTTACGCCCCGCTCTGACTTGATCATGTCAGCCGCATTTGGCGCCATGGCTGCCACATAGCGGTGACGCTTGGCGGGGGTGGCTCGGACAGATCGCGATCGCGATAATGGAATGCGGCCAGGCGAATGATTCCCTGCCGCAAGGCAGCGGGTAGGCTGGTCCAATCAGGGGCTAGGCCTGCGGTCATGCGAAGTACCACGGCCTCAGCCTCACTATCCGCCGGCAAAGTGAGCATCGCCGAACCATTGGCGGCGATCGTGAAGGTGTAGTCATCTTCGTCCAGCGCACCGCGCGATCCAGCCTGGTCGAGCCATTCGATTGCGAGCAAGGAATGCACCGGTCGGCTGGTCAACCTATGCTCGCCTGTCTCATGCGCGAGCCGCTCTTCGACTTCGACCTCAAGCGGGAGCAGGCCGGTGAAGCCTTCGCACAGGTCGAGACTCGCGTGCAGCACAGTAAGCAGCAGTGCGTCTTCCTCGTCGCGCGTGATGCCGAGCCATTGCTTGAGCTCCGCCAGCGGAGTGCCGCTGAGATCGGGAGGTTGAGTGATCGTGCGCCGCATGAGGGTCTCCGTGCGGTTGGAGGGAAGATAGAGGGTGTGCGCCGCCCGAATGCCGGGCGGCGCGGGAGGAGAGGCGTGCGCTAGGCTTCGACCTTGAGCAGCTTGATCGCGTTGGAATCGAGCAGGCTGCCGCCAACCCTTTTGGTGGCGTAGAAATGGACGAACGGCTTGTTGGTGTAGGGGTCGCGCAGCACCTGGGTCGCGCTGCGTTCGGCGATCAGATAGCCATGGCGGAAATTGCCAAAGGCGATCGGGAAGGCGCCTGTCGCCACATCGGGCATGTCCTCGGCCTCAACCACCGGATAGCCGAGCAGGCGATCGGGCTGGCCTTCGACCATGCCGGGCTGCCACAGGAACGCGCCATCGTCGGTTTTCCATTTGCGCACTTCGGCCAGCGTCGCCGAGTTCATCACGAAGCTCGCACCCTGTCGATGCCCCGACTTGAGCGCGTGGATCAGATCGATCAACAGGATCTCCGGCACGTCGCCGAAACCGCCCGCATTGCCGGTGCCGATGTATTGCAGCGTCCCGAAACTGCGCGCACCGTCTTCCGCGACGCTGGTGTTCCCGGTCAGAAAGCCCTTGGGCTGGTTGGTCCCTGAGCCATTTATGAAAGCCGCTCCCTCGGCCCGGGCGAATTCGCTGGCGATCTCCTTGACCAGCCAATCCTCGAGATTGAACGCGGCATCGTCGAGCATCGCCTGGCTCGCCGCCGGATTGGCGTAGAGCTCTCCGCTGGGCGGGGCGATCTCGGTGAATTCTGGCGTGTCGGTTTCGGGCCTCGCGGCGGTTTCGCTGACCCAGCCCGATGCGGTGCTGCCGGTCGCGACCAGCTTGCGATAGGCGCTCGACCCGGTGCTGACGACCTGCGCCAGACTGCGGATCGGACTGATAGCGGTCAGCTCGCGCGCGATCACTGCGTCGAGCTCTTGCGGCACGGCATAGCCGCCTTCGCTCGGGCTCTGGCCTGACAGCGCCTTGGTCTGGAGCTCCTGGCCGTGTCGGACATAGCTCTCGATAAAGCCTTTGACCTCGGGCGAGCTGTCAGCGCCCGCTTGCAGTGCCGGGCGAGCGGCCGCGCGGGCGACCTTGTCGAGCCGGGATTTGACCTCGGCGACCTCGCTCTGGATCGCGCCGATCTGCTGTTCGGTCCGATCCTGACGCTCGATCAGGTCAAAGCTCTGTTCGTGTGTTTCGATGTCGTTTTCCATTCGGGGAGCCTTTCGTTGGGCAAAGAAAAGGCCGCTCGAAAGCGGCCAGTGGGAAGCGGGGGTAAGCAGAGAGTAGGCGGCGTTTAGGTCACCAGATGCACTCGGGCGGCGGGTTGAAGCGGATACGCGACCAGGCTGATTTCGAGCAGATCGATATCGAGCAATTCGCGCCCCTGTGGCAGGTGGCGCGCATAATTGGCGCGATAGCCAATGCTGAGACCTGACAGCGCGCGCTCGGACAAAGCCTTGGCGGCGCGGCTGCGGAGGCGATCGATCCGGGCAATCATGCGCAAGCCGCGTCGGTCTTCGGCCACCCACTCGATCTGGCCAATGCGTCTGTTCGGATCGTGTTCCGACAGCAAGGGCAGATTGGTGCCGCGCTTGCGGATCGAGCGAGCGAAAGCGCCCTTACGGATCGTGTCACGCGCTTGGTCCGCCACATCGAACAAAGCGGCATAGCCCGAGAAGCGCAGCGCTGCCTCGCTCATTTGATCAGGTCCCACAGGCCCAGGCGGACCGCGATCCCGACAAGTATCAGCGCCAGCAGCGCGCGGACGCTCCATTCAATCACCACTTTCCAGGCGCTGGCCTTGGCATCGCGCCAGGCGCGCAGCAATTCGCGCAGCTCGTCCATATCACCCTCGGCATTGGCATCGGCCAATCCCATGCGATCGAGCACACGCTCTGCGGCAAGTTCGCTGGTCTCGCTGACAATCCCGCGCAAGGTCGTCAGCTTGCCGCCATCCTGTTCGGCTTGGGCCAGCAGGCTGGCGAGCAGTTCTTCGCGGGCTCTATTGGTCGTCATGGTCAGCTCCTTGGGTGCGAGAGGGGGTGAGGCCGAGGAGCTGGCGCTTCTCGGCATCCGAGAGGAAATTGGCTTGCGAGACCTGCTGCCACAGCCGGTCGCGCTCTTCGGACAAAGCCGGAATGGCATCGAGATCGATCCGCAGTTGCGCCTCGGGAAACCAGGCGGACAGTCCCGTTTCGATCGCACCGAGCAGGCGGCTGGCGAGCGGCAACAGGGTCAGCCGCCACAAAGCGCGATTGGCCTCGCGATAATTGGCATAGGTGTTGTCACCCGGCAGGCCGAGCAGCATCGGCGGCACGCCAAATGCCAGCGCGATGTCACGCGCGGCGGCGCTCTTGAGCGTGGCGAAATCCATATCCGCCGGGGTCAGGGCCAGGCTCTGCCAACTCAACCCGCCGTCGAGCAGCATCGGTCGACCCGCTGCTTGCGCGCCCGAGAAGGCATCGCGCAGCTCGGTCTTGAGCCGGTCAAACTGATCGCTGGTCAGCGCCGCGCCATCCTTGGCGTGATGGACCAGCGCGCCCGAGGGCCGCGCCGCATTCTCAAGCAGCGAGCGGTTCCATTGTGAGGCGGCGTTGTGGATCGCGATCCCCGGCCAGGCCGCTTGCAGCGCGCCCGCGCCATAATGATCGTCGAGCGGGTGCAAGCTCTTGATTACGATCAGATTGGGCCAACCGTCCTCATCCTCTAGTGGGATCGTCACGACCTGGCTGGCGAGGCTGTAGTGATAGGCTTTGGGCCAGCCCTGGCTGTCCGCCACGACCCGCATCCGGTCAGGCCGCAAGGCATAGAGTTCGACCGGCTGGCCGCTCGCATCCTTGAGGATCTGGAGATAAGCATTGCCATGCAGCAGCAGATGGCTTGCCGCGCTTTCGAGCAGGCATTGCCCGGCAGAAGCGTTATCGATCAGCGCAAGCGCTTTGGGCTCGTCGGTAAGGAAAGGCGCCTTGCCGACCCCCTCGCACACCAGCCGGACAGCGCGTTGGGCAACCGGATTGGCCAGCACACCCTCGCGAACCGCGCGGGCATAGTCATAGTCATAGTCATCGCCTGAGATCGTCGCGCCCGCGAAGGGGACAATGCCCGGCTGATACAGGGCGGAGGCCAAAGGGGGTCGAGCCGAGCCGCCACCCTTGAAGGCGGCGCTCAGCATCTGCAGCCAAGTCATAGATTTTCCTTTGCGTTAGAGCTGGCGGATCGCGGGTTCTGCGCTCCGCCCCAGCATCAATTCAGTCAGCGCCCAGACCAGAGCATCGGCCCGGTCGGGGCTGCGGCCTGGGCCGGCGTATTGCCCGCCGACCATCAAGCCGCAGAGCTGGTCTTCGAGCTGCGGGAACGCGCCGTGGTGTCGAACCCGACCGGCCTCGTAGAGCGCGGCAATCGGTTCGGCCCGGGCGATCTTGCCGCGGCTGGCATGGACCAGCCTGATCGGCAGCGCGTTGCTGGCCGCGCGCAGCACCGCTTCGACCATTGCACCGCCCTGGTTGGCTTCGGCCACCACCCGGTCAGCCTGCCACACCAGCGCTGCCTGAGCGACTGCTTTAGCCCATTGTTCGGGATGCGCGCGCTCGACCGAGCAATCGGCCAGCACATGGCCGATCCCGCTGCGATCCACCGCGGCCACTATGATCCCGCAGGCGTCACCCTCGGCCGAGGCCGGCGGATCGACCGCCACCACAACCCGAGAGAGGTTCTGAGCCTCTTGCCTGGTTTGAGCCCGCTCGAGCTGAGCGCGGCTCCACAGAGAGCCATCCAGCTCGGTCAACAACTCGCCCGATATCTCCTGCCGGCCCAATTGGCTGTCGCCGTAATCGGTCTCGATCGCGTCGAGGAATCGATCAGGCAGATTGCCCGAATTGTCGAAGGTCGATCCGCGTGACAGCGCGGTCACTCCGCTCTCCGTTCCGTCGAACAGCCGCTGCATCAGCGGCACCAGTCGCGGCGTGGTGGTGGCGACGATCCGCGGGTTCTGCCCGATCCGCAGCGCCAGCTGGAGATTGTCCCAGGCCCGCGTCGCGCGGTTGTGAGCGAGCGGCCATTTGGCGATCTCGTCACACCAGGCATGGCTAAATTGCGGTCCTCTCAGGCTCTCCGGCTCAGCTGCCGAAAACAGCTCTGCGACCGCCCCATTGGGGAAGTTCAGCCGCCGCAGTGAGGGTTCGAATTGCGGCGCGCGTTCGGGTGGGCAACAGGCGAGGATCCCGCTTTCTCCTTCGACCATCACCGCCCGCGCTTCGGCCAGCGAGGCTGAGACCAGAGCGATCCGGGCCTGCGGATGCCATTCAGCAATCTCGCGGACCCATTCGGCCCCGGCCCTTGTCTTGCCGAAGCCACGCCCGGCACAGATCAGCCAGATCCTCCAGGCACTCTCGGGCGGCAATTGCTCATGCCGCGCCTGGATCCTCCAGTGATAGGCAAATTCGGCCTTTTCTTCCGGGCTGAGACCATCGGCGAAACGCTGTCGTTCGTCGAGCTCCAGCTTCTGGAGCCAATCCAGTGCCTCTACCATCAGGTGTCCGGCGCAAGCCGTTTCTCGTGCTGCAACCGGCGACGGATCTCCTCGATCTTGCGGTCGATCGATTCACGCACCTCGGCGGCGCTGACATTGCGCTGATTGGCCATCGCCTTGGCGGCGTTGTCGCGATGCGCAGCGAGCAATCGGATCGCATTGGTGAAGTCGAACTTGGACCCGTCATTCGCGGCATTCTCGCCCGCTCGCAATCGCCCCAGCACCTCCATCTCGAGATGGATATAGCCCTCCCACAGTGCGCTCAACCAAGACTGCGCGAAGTCCGGATCCTCACGCCGCAAGCGATAGGCTTTGCTGGTGTGGATGCGGGCGTGCTTGGCCGCCTCACTGACATTGGAGGTCTCAGCGAGATGATCGAGGAACTTCTTTTGCCAGACCTGGCCCTTGGCTTGCGAGGTGCGGGCAGGGGGCCCTGAAGCAGGCCGTGTGGCGGGCCCTGAGGAGGGAATAGTGTCGCTTTCGATTGGGTGTTGGTCGGTCATTGGGACTGCTCCTTTCTTGAGTGCACACGCAAACAGGCGGCTCACCCCTTTGCGTAGGTGGCCGCCTGTTCGAATCACATTATCGCGATGTTGCTCTTGTCTAACCAAAGACTGTGACGCTGTCAAGCAAAAAGTACCAAATAGGTTATCTATTTGCTGTTGCGTCGAGGGAGGCGCTCCCCTAATCCCCGCCAAACTCTAACCCAAAGGGCACCATCTGTGGCGTGGCTTCGCGGTCTCTATAACTGGACAATGGACAAGGCTGCGCATCCCCAAGCGCAGGGTTGGCTGTTCTTTTTCTGCTTTATTGAATCGAGCTTTTTCCCGATCCCGCCGCATCCGCTGCTGGGGCTGATGTGTCTGGCTGAGCCCAAAAAGGCGATCCGCTTCGCGTTGATCGCGACCGTCGCGTCGGTGCTGGGCGGGCTGTTCGGCTATGCGATCGGCTATTTCCTCTACGAGACGATTGGTGCCTGGATGCTCGGCGTGTTGGGTCTAACCGAGAGCTTCCCGACCGCCGCCTGCTACATCCGCGAACAGGGCGCCGCGGCGGTGTTCCTCGCTGCGGGCACGCCGATCCCATTCAAGCTGATGACGATCACCGCCGGCTTTGTAGAAATGAACCTGATCACCTTCACGCTCGCGGCGATTGCCGGTCGGGCGCTGATCTTCATGGTGGTCGGAATATTGTTCCAGCTCTTCGGAGCCCCGATCAAGGCGATCATCGACAAATACCTTGGCACCGTCACCACGATCTTCGTGGTCTTGGTTGTCGCGGGTTTTGTCGCTATCACCCAGTTCGGGGGAGGGGATGACGCCGCGGAAGAAGGTCCGTGTGCCAACATCACCTCGATGGAACAGGTGACGGGTGGCTGACGACAATCCACACACTCTGCCACAGCAATTGGCAGCAGAAGCAATCGGGTGTTTTTTCCTGTATGGCGGAGTGATTGGCTCCGGCATCATGGCGGATCAATTGTCGGGCGGGAATGTCGCTGTGGCCTTGCTTGGCAACACGGTGGCGGTCGGCGCGATCCTCTATGTTCTGATCGTGATGCTGCTGCCGATCTCCGGCGCGCATTTCAATCCCGCGGTGACCTTTGCCTTCTGGCTCCGCAAGGAGATCACTGCTGCCAAATCGCTGATCTTCATTGCCGCGCAATTGTTCGGCGGGTTGATCGGCGTGTTTGCGGTCCATCTGATGTTCGACATGCCGATCCTGCAAGCGGCGGTGACCGAACGCACCGGTTTGGGCCAATGGGTTGGCGAGATTGTCGCGACCTTCGGTCTGCTGCTGACGATCCTCCTGCTGGTCAAGCACAAGGCTGAGGCGATCCCGGCGGCGGTCGGGCTCTATATCAGCAGCGCGATTTGGTTCACCTCTTCGACCTGCTTTGCCAATCCCGGGATCACAGTGATCCGCGCGCTGAGCGACAGCTTCACCGGCATCGCTCCTGCCGATGTGCCGATGTTTATCGCTATGCAATTCCTCGGTGCGGGCATTGCGGTGTGGTGCGCCAAGGCGATGGGTGCCGGGGCGGACGACGTCGCAGCCTAGACGAACCTAGCCTAGCCCAGCGCGGCCAAGGACAATCCATCGAGGTCATGCACTGCGATCCGGCCATAATGGCGTTGGATCAATCCCTGGCTCTCATAATCCCTCAGCGCCGCGTTCACCGTCGCTCGGGTAAGGCCGAGCAGCTCGCCTAGCTCTTGTTGTGAGATTGCGAGCGAAAGCGGATCCGGCGCCTTTTCGGAGAGCGTCAGCAGCATCCCTGCGACGCGTGAGGGCCCTGAGCCACGGCGTATGCCAGCCACCACATCCAGCACCTCCTGCAATTGCAGCGACAGGGCGCTGAGCAGCAAACGCATCGCCCCCGGGTCCCGCTGCAGCGCCGCTTCAAACTGCGCCGCTGCAATATGATGGAGCCGGCACGCAGTCCGAGCGACCGCATCGACCACCCGCGGGCGCTCGGCGAACATCGCCAGCTCGCCCCAGGAATCGCCGGGCCCCAGCAAGGCCACCCCGCGAAACTCGCCATCGCGCAGGAATTGGCCGACCGCGACAGAGCCTTGGTCGATCAGCCAGAAGCCCTTGGGCGCATCGCCGCGCTGCTGGATCAATTGGCCATCGTCAAAACGGCGCAGGGGTGACTGATCGCGCAGCTCTTGCTGGACACTGTCTGGCAACGCTGAAAACAGCATTGGCGCCGACAGCCTTCTCTGCGAGAAATGTAAATTATTTGACATTCTACTGCTCGAATAGCCCCTATCCCTCGCTCCGTCAAAGGAGAGAGCCATGCCCACCTATTCGATTATCATCATCGCCATCTATCTTGGCTTCGGCCTGCTTGAACTGTGGCGCTCGCAGCTGTTCAACAAGGCTGAGCAGACCCGCGATGACGGAATCGTCGAAGGGCTCAGCATGGCGATGCTGCTGGTGTTCACCCAGCCAATGATCCTGTTTTCGGCCGCCGCGCTGATGGCGCTGGCCTTCCCGCAATGGGCGGGTGCACTGTCAGAGCTTCCGCTGCTCGCGGCAATCGCGCTGTTCCTGGTGCTCGACGACATGACGCAATATTGGTGGCACCGCGCGAGCCACAGCTTTGCCTGGCTCTACAATCTTCACCGCGCGCACCACAACGCTCGCTACATGTCGATGCGGCTCGTCTATCGCAACAACCTGTTCTACTACGCGATGATGCCGGGTCTGTGGCTGTCAGGCGCGCTGATCTACCTTGGCTTGGGCTGGGTCTATGCCGGCTATATCATCGTCAAGATGGCGGTGATCATCGGGGCGCATTCGGATGTCGCCTGGGACAAGCCGTTGTATCAGATCAAATGGCTCTCGCCGGTCATGTGGGTGGTTGAGCGGACCATCTCGACCCCGGCGACGCACCACGCACATCATGGCCGTCACGCCGACGATCCGGCGGTGAATTACAAAGGCAATTACGGCAATCTGCTGTTCTTCTGGGACGTGTTGTTCGGCACCGCCAAGATCACCCGCGAGTTTCCGCAAAGCTATGGGGTCGAAAACCTCGCGCCTGCCACGCTCGGACAGCAGCTGCTGTGGCCGGTCTTCCCGGAGAACAAGACACAGCCCGACGGAGAGCGCACTGCCGCTGACGCGTCAGCCAAAGCTGCAGTGTGAGGGCTCGGCCGGGGCTCGGGGGAGTTCCGGCCATTTCCCGTATCAGATCATCCCAATCGCTTTGCCAGCGCGCTCAAACATGCCGAGGATCGTCTCGACTTCCTCGCTCGAGTGCTCGGCACAAAGCGAGCAGCGCAGCAAAGTCATATTCGCAGGGGTTGCCGGAGGCCGCGCCAGATTGACGTAGAGCCCTTCCTTGAGCAGCGCTTCCCACATCATCGCGCCTTGCTGCAGATCGGGCATGATCACCGCGATGATCGCACTCTGCGGCTCATCGGTGCCGAGGCTGAAGCCAAGCTCGGTCAGGCCGGCGTGGAGGCGCTTGGAATTCTCCCACAAATGCGCGCGCTTGTTGGAGCCATGCTGCAATTTGCGGATCGAGGTCGCCGCCGTCGCCACCACGCTCGGTGGTAGGCTGGCGGTGAAGACATAGGGCCGGCAGACCAGCCGCATGATGTCGAATTTGGGATGGTTGGAGACGCAGAAGCCTCCGACCGTGCCGACGCTTTTGGAAAATGTGCCGACCACGAAGTCGACATCGTCGATCACACCTTGCTCTTCGCAGACTCCGCGGCCGTGCTCTCCGATAAAGCCCATTGAGTGGGCTTCGTCGACCAGCACCATCGCGCCATATTTCTTGGAGATGGCGACCATCTCCTTGAGCGGAGCGACATCGCCGAGCATCGAGTAGACGCCTTCGAGCACAACCAGTTTCCCAGCGCCTTCCGGAATCCGCCGCAAGCGTTTTTCCAGCGCTTCGATATTGTTGTGGCGGAACGGCACGATCTCGGCATTGCCCATCGCGCAGCCATCATAGATCGAGGCGTGGCTATCGATGTCGAGAATGACATAGTCACCCTTGCCAGCGATGGTTGAGATGATCCCGAGATTGGCCTGATAGCCGGTCGAGAACACCATCGCATGGTCCATGTCATAGAACTCACGCAGCGCGTCTTCGCATTCCTTATGGCCCTGATAGGTGCCGTTAAGCACGCGGCTGCCGGTGGTGCCGGAACCGAAATGGGTCAGCGCATCCTTGCCCGCATCGATGACGTCGTCATCGAATGTCATGCCCATATAATTGTAAGTGCCGAGCAGGATCGTGTCGCGCCCGTTGCAAATCGCCCGGGTCGGCGACAGCACTTTCTCCATCACCAGATTGTACGGGTCCTCGACCCCGCTCGCGAGCAGGCCCGCGCGCATCTGGATCAGATCGTCAAACTTGGAAAACAGATCACCCTCGGGCGCTGCGGTGGTCGCTTCGCTTGCGCTGGCCATGGTCTTAGCTGTCCTGCAATTTGTGAACAGCTTCCACCAGCTGGCCGTAATTCTCAATCTCGGCCTGCTGGTTCATGCTGATGATCACATCGAACTCGTCTTCAATCTCAGCGACGAAATCCATCACCGTGAGACTGTCGAATTCCAGATCATTGGCAAAAGTGGTGCTGTCTTCGATCGTCACACCCTTCTTGTTGAAAGGTTCGATCAGGGCGCGGATGCGCTCATCGACATTGGCATGGTCCATGAAAGTTTGGGCTTCCTGTTAAAAATCTGGGGTGCTTGTTGCACGTCAATGCGGCTGAAAAGCGGCTTGTCAGTGCTCTTGTCAAGGCCACATGGGGGCTGTTGCGACCTTTGCAATCCCGCCGCCATGCCTGTTTGTGGGTTGGAATTGGGGTCAAACCAGCTCGTTCACCGCCGCCATAAACGGACTGATCGACACCGGCTTGGCCAGATAACCAGCTGCTCCAGCCGCCCGAATACGCTCTTCATCGCCTTTGCCGGCATAGGCTGTCACCGCCAGAATCGGGATCGATTGAAGCGCCGCGTCGCCCTTAGCGGCTTCGATCAGATCGACCCCGGACACTCCGGGCAATTGAATGTCCATGATGATCAAGTCAGGAGTGACCGAGCGCGCAGTGTCGAGCACTTCATTGCCATCGCCGACCGGATCGACCTCAAAGCCATTGGCTTTCAGAACATCGCAGAACAATTTCCGATTTAGATCGTTATCCTCGACAACCAGGATTCGCTTTGCCACTGCTATTGTTACTCCCCGAGCCTGCCCCTGATTAACGCTACAGACGGATCGCGACAATTCAAAACCACGACAGCCCTTCGCCCGTTTCCGCGCCGACCCTGGCGCTGGCAGCGCTGGGCTGGATCCTGAGCGAGGACGATCGGGCCCAACGCTATCTTGCGCTGACGGGAATGGACCCCACTTCATTGCGTGCCGGTCTGGACGACCCTGTCGTCCTGGGATCGGTGCTGGAATTCTTGGCCAATCACGAACCGGATCTGGTGCGCGCCGCCGAAGCTTTGGCGGTGACGCCCGAAGAACTGATTCAGGCCCGACAGGAGTTGAATGCATGAGCCGACCTTTGATCATCAGCGATTGCGACGAAGTGCTGCTGCACATGGTCGCGCCGTTCAAGGAGTGGCTCGAAGAAAGCCAAGGTGTGAACTTCCAGCTCGAGGGCGGAAATTTCACAACCGCGCTGAGCTGGCAGGAATCGGGCGAGGTGCTGGAACCGGCCGATATCTGGCGCTTTCTCGGCGGCTTCTTCGACACCGAAATGGGTCGACAAATGCCGATCGCAGGCGCGGTCGAAGGGATCAACGCTCTGGCCGAGCATGCCGAGGTCGTGATCCTGACCAATCTGGTCGACCATCGCCGCGACATGCGCGCCGAACAGCTCGCTGGCCATGGTATCCACGCACGGGTCTTCACCAATCAAGGCCCCAAGGGTCCGGCGCTGCAGAAGATAATGGAAGAGTACAAGCCGAGCCATGCGCTGTTCATCGACGATCTGGCGCAGCATCACGCTTCGGTCGCGGAGACCGTGCCGCATGTCACACGTTTGCATATGTGCGGCGAGCCAATGATCGCGGGCGGGATCGATTGCGCCCATCGGGCGGGCCATGCCGATGCCCGAATTGACGTCTGGTCCGATGCGCTGCCGTGGATGCTCGACCAATTGAAGGAGAAAGCCGCATGAGCATTGCTGCCCGACTGGAAGAATTGGGAATCACTCTGCCCGAAGCGGCCGCGCCAGTGGCGAGCTATGTCCCACTGGTGGTGCAGGGCGGCTTTGCCCATATCTCGGGACAGCTGCCGTTTGTCGACGGCAAGGTTGTGACCGGCCGGCTCGGTGAAGATGTCTCGCTGGAAGAAGGCATGGCAGCCGCGCGCGCCTGCGGCTTGATGATCGCAGCACAGCTCAAGGCGGCAGGCCTGCTGGAAAAGGTTGAGCGAGTGGTTAAGCTCGGCGCTTTCGTCAATTCGACCGGCGATTTCACCGATCAGCCCAAGGTAGCCAATGGCGCCTCCGATCTGATGTTCGAAATCTTTGGTGAGAAAGGGCGGCATGCCCGCGCTGCGGTCGGCGTTCCGGTGTTGCCTCTTGGCGCAGCGGTGGAAGTCGATGCGGTGATTGCGATCGCCGAATGAGTGATCGCCCCGCTCCTGCCTGGCTGACGCAATGGGAATACGCCCATCGCGGTTTGCACAGTGAGGGCGTGCCTGAAAACTCACTGGCCGCTGCTGAAGCCGCGATCGCTGCAGGAATGGGAATCGAGTGCGATATCCAGCGCAGCTTCGACGATGAAGTCTTGGTGTTCCACGATTGGGAGCTTGAACGGCTGACCGGTGAAGTGGGTCGGGTCGAAGATCGAGTCGCCAGCGAGATCGAACAGAAGATTCTGCTTGGCAGCGATCAGAGCCCGCTGCTGCTGACTGACTTTCTCAGGCAGAGTGATGGCCGGGTGCCGTTGCTGGTCGAGATCAAGTCCGAGCCAGGCTATGATGTCGATTGGAGCTGTCTCAAGGCGCGCGAAGCGCTGGCAGATTACCGCGGTGATTTTGCCGTGATGAGCTTCGATCCGCGCGTGCCTGCCTGGTTTGCGCACAATGAGCCCGAATTCTGCCGTGGCCTGGTTTGCACCGATACGCTCGATATTGGCTGGCTGTCGGCCTGGCGACGGGCGGGCGCGATCGAGCAGGCGGATCCTGACTTCCTGGCGATCGACATTCGCGATGTTCCGACTGATCTGACCTCGGCCTGGCGGGACGCCGGGAAACCCTTGCTGTCCTGGACCGTTCGTTCCCCAGAGCTGCGCGCCCATGCCTTGGTGCATGTCGATGCGCTGATTAGCGAAGGTGAAGGACTCGAGTGACCGCTACTGCGCCATCATCGACCGATCTGACCGTGCGGCTTGCGCCAACTGTCGGTTCGTTCGATGCCGCAGAGTGGAATGCCTTGGGCGGTGATCGCAATCCCTTTGTCAGTCATGAATTCCTCACCGCGTTGGAAGATTCGGGCAGCGTTGGCGAAGGGACCGGCTGGGATCCCGTGCCGATCACGATCATGGATGCTGAGGACAATCTACTCGCCGCCATGCCGAGCTATGCCAAGGGTCACAGCCAGGGCGAATATGTGTTTGACCATTCCTGGGCCGATGCGCTGCACCGCGCCGGCGGGCGCTATTACCCCAAGCTGCAGATTGCCGCGCCGTTCACCCCCGCGAATGGTCCACGGCTGTTGCTGTCTGATCCCTCGCTCGCGCCGCACCTGCTCAAAGGGGCGGAGCTGGTGTGCGAGCAGAACCGGCTGTCATCAGCCCACGCCACCTTTATCGATGAGGAGCAATTGCCGCTGTTCGAAGCGGGCGATTGGATGCTGCGGAGCGATATCCAATTCCATTGGAACAATCGCGGCTATGGCCATTTCGATCACTTCCTGGGGGAAATCGCCTCGCGCAAGCGCAAGAACCTCAAGAAGGAGCGCGCGGCTGCTCAAGAAGGCTTGCGGATCGAAAAACTGCAAGGCGATGCGATCAAGCCCGAGCATTGGGACGCCTTCTGGATTTTCTACCAGGACACCGGTGCGCGCAAATGGGGCACGCCCTATCTGACCCGCGAGGCGTTTGACCTGTTTGGCGAGCGGATGGGGGATCGGCTGGTGCTGATCCTCGCATTCGACGGCGATGTTCCGATTGCAGGAGCCTTGAACTTCATCGGCTCTAACGCGCTCTACGGTCGCTATTGGGGGTGCACGCAGGATGTCCGTTTCCTGCATTTCGAGCTGTGCTATTATCAAGCGATCGACATCGCGATCGAGCTCGGCCTCGATCGGGTCGAAGCGGGCGCACAGGGCGGTCACAAGCTGGCTCGTGGGTATGAACCGGTCAAGACCTGGTCAGCGCATTGGGTGGCTGACCCGGGATTTCGCGCCGCAATCGCTGACTTCCTTGAGCGAGAGCGCGAAGGTGTGGCGAGTGATCAGCTGTTTCTTGGTGATCGCACGCCGTTCAAGAAGGATTAGGCTACGCGGCTCCGGCTGTGAGCCAGCCATTCGCGAGCGCGACGCTGGGCTTCAGCGATTTCGCGGGCGGTCATCTCTTCCGAGATATCCGCGCGGCACCATGCGGCTTCCTCGTGGCCTTTGGCGGCCGCGATGTTGAACCATTTATGGGCCTCGACGAGATCGCATTCCGCGCCGTTGCTACCGGTCGAATAGGCAACGCCCAGATCGAACAGAGCGTTGATGTCGCCGTCTGCTGCTGCGGCCAGGTTGCGAGCCACAGCCAAATCGATTGGCGCATCGGTAATCTCGGTCGCTGCGCCCCCTTTGATCGGTTTGAGTTCCATTTCTAACTCTCCGTTTCGGTGGGGAGAGCAACCCCCTGGCCCTCCCGCACGACAAGACCTCGCCAATCATGGTCAACAAATGGTTAACGCGGGTGGTAGTTTTTTGAGTTTCTCCGGGGAAAGCCCAACAATTTGACGGAAAAAGTCGGTCTAAAGGCTTGAATGATCAAACCGGCTTGTGCCCTATCGAGCGGCGTCCTATAGGCGCGCCAACGCTCGATAGGGAGCGGATCGATTTGCAATTGGTCCGCTGAGGCAATTGGAAAAATCCAGGCCTCGCTAGGGAACGGTCGAACGGGGAATGATTGGGCTATGAGGACCGCATGACGACCGCCGCCACTGATGAAATCGACATTCTTGAAAAAGCCAAGCGTGAACTCGCGCCAGATTACGTGCCGAGCGACGACGAAGAATATATGGGCGCCAAGCACCAGACCTATTTCCGGATGCTGCTGCTTGAATGGAAGCGTTCGATCCACAGCGCGGCTGACCACACTTTGCAATCGCTCAAAGATGGACCCATCCGCGAAGCCGATCTGACCGATCGCGCTTCGAGCGAGACCGATTGGGGAATCGAGCTGCGCACCCGCGATCGTCAACGCAAGCTGGTCGCGAAGATCGATTCCGCTTTGCGCCGGATTGATGAAGGCGAATATGGCTATTGCGAGGTTACCGGAGATCCGATTGGCCTGAGGCGGCTGATTGCGCGCCCGGTGGCGACCATGACGGTCGAGGCGCAAGAGGCGCACGAACGGCGTGAGAAGATCTCACGCGACGACTGATATCCGTGCCTTAGCTTTGCCGCTCAAACACGTATCAGTTTGGGACGGAATGAAACTAGGCCGGCTCATCGCCCTTAACATTAAGAGATCGTTAGGCTTGGTTTTCTAGCTCAGTCTCACCGCGCAAAGGCTTCCCATATGGGCTCGGCGGTCGAGACCTAAGCTGACAGCGTGGATGTGTTTTTGGGCACTTGGTGCCCCTTGTCGCAGGAGACGGTCCGGCAATGACGGATTTTGAAACCAGGAGTGTATCGCGCGACAGCCTGTTCCTGCTCGCCAGCATCCAGGTTGAGCAAGCCAGTGAGGCGCATCGCGTTCGCGTTCGCAATCTCTCCAACGGAGGGATGATGGGCGAGGGCAATCTGCGTGTGAAGCGCGGCAACCGTCTTGCTATCGAGCTGCGCAATGTTGGGACCGTGGGCGGTTCGGTTGCCTGGGTGCAAGACAATCGCTTTGGCGTCGCTTTTGACGAAGAGATCGACTCGGCGCTGGCTCGCAAGCCTGCTGGCGAAGAGCAAGCGGTCAGCGGCGCTCCTGCGCATTCACATGCGCACCGCGCACCGCCTCCGCCAGATTTCTCTGCAATCCGCAAAGTTTAATCGGACAAACAAAGCAGGGTGACCCGTGCCCTAATGCTTGAGAGCTGCTAACCGTGGCCTCGATGCGAATCTGCTTGCCTCTCGTTCTTGGTCTGAGCCTGGCCGCGTGTGGCCCGGGCGATGCGTCTGGGCCGGTCAACATCGCGATCATTGGCGAGCCAGAGAGCCTGTTCGATGAAGGGATCCGGTTGTCGACCGGCGCGCAACACCTTGCTGCCGCGACGCATGAAGGGCTGGTGGCGCTCGACCCAGCTGGCCAGATCATCCCAGCTATTGCTGAAAGATGGATCGTTACCGATGACGGGCTCAGCTATATTTTTCGGCTGCGGGATTCTGATTGGCCCGACGACGAAGAGATCAGCGCCGAAGATGTTCGCAGCCTGTTGCGCGCTCTGCTGAGAGAGCTCGACGGGACTTCGCTGGGCCTGGACCTCGCCAAGATCACTGAGGTTCGCGCGATGACGGGCCGAGTGGTGGAAATTCGGCTGTCGGGTCCGATGCCCGATTTTCTGCGCTTGCTGGCTCAACCGGAAATGGGATTGGTCAAGTCCGGTGCAGGCGCGGGCCCGATGGTGGTTTCGCGCGACGAGGATGCGCCGATCGCGCGGTTGAGCCCGCTTCCGCCGGAAGAGCGCGGCTTCCCAGCGCGCGAGGACTGGGAAGAGCAATTCCGCCAACTAACCGTACGCACCATGCCGGCTGGGGACGCCGTTCAGGCTTTCTCTGGCGGTGAGGCTGACCTCCTGCTCAACGGAACACTGGCGACTTTCCCGATGTCGCAATTGGGACCACTGTCGCGCGGAAATATCCAGGTTGATCCGGCGCTGGGCATATTGGGCCTGGTGGTCCGTAACGATGACGGCGTGCTGTCCGATCCTGACCTGCGAGAAGCGCTGTCTATGGCGATTGATCGAAACGCGTTGATCGAACCGTTTGGCTTGGGAGGCTGGCAGCCAACCAGCTGGATTGTCCCCCCAAGCCTGTTTGATCAGCTGCAATTGCCGGTGAATCGTTGGCCCGCTCTCGATCAAGAACAAAGGCGCGAGCTGGCGCGTGCGCGGGTCGCTGAGTGGGAGGCGAGCAATGACAATGAGGCGGTCATCCGTGTGGCTCTGCCGGAAGGGCCGGGGAGCGATCTGCTGTTCGACCAATTGGCCGGATTCTGGCGCGAGATTGGGGTAACCTCGGTTCGCGTCGGCGCCGGCGAAGGCGCAGAACTCGAATTGCGCGACCGGCTGGCGCGCTATTCCTCGCCGCGTTGGTTCCTCAACCAGTTCAATTGCGAACTGGAAATTGGGTTGTGCTCGGCTGACGCCGATGAGCTGGTCGAAAGCTCGCTTGCCATGACAAGCATTGCGGAAAAGCAGCGCCGCTTGGCCGAGGCGCATGCGGTTTTGGTGGCGGAGGAGGTGTTCATTCCGCTCGGGGCACCGGTGCGCTGGTCTTTGGTGCGTGGCGCCGTCAGCGGCTATCAAGCCAATTCCTGGGGCTTGCATCCCTTGTTTCCGCTGAGTGAAGCCCCCATTTAAGGAATATGGACCTGAATATGAACAAGCCCGAGCAGCCCCAAGCGGTTTCATTCCAGTTCCCGACTGGAAGCGATCCGGTTTCAATTCGTCAGCGGGTTGAGGCGATGGAGCTTTTGCTAGAGCGCAGCTTCCGTATTCCCGGGGTCAATGTCCCGATTGGGCTCGATGCGCTGATAGGTCTTATTCCCGTGATTGGCGATATCGTGACCACGGCTTTGGGCGCCTATATCGTGTGGGAAGCACGCAATCTGAACCTTCCGAAATGGAAGCTGTGGCGGATGGGCGGCAATGTCGCCTTTGATACGCTGCTGGGCCTAGTGCCGGTGGTCGGTGACGCTGCGGACGTGCTGTATCGCTCCAACACCGCGAACCTGCGGATCATCAAAAAGCATCTCGATAAGCATCACCCTGAAACGCGGGTGATCGAGGGCTGAGTATTCGTTGCCCTTAAGCATCGTTCTTGGGGCTCAAGCCTTCGCTGCCCCAATAGCGCTCCATGTAGAGATAGGTCACTGACGCGGTCCAGGTGATCATCACCAGACCGTTGAGCGCGCAGATGCCACTGAGCAGGCGCGCTTGTCCGCTTGGGAATAGATCGCCGATGCCCAATGTCGTGTAGCTGGTGATCGAGAAATAGAAGGCGTCGTTGAACGTGCCGGAATCGGGGCCCTCTAGCGCTCCAACGCCAAAGCCAAATTCCAGCGCAATGAAGCCCAGCGCGTAGAGCGCGCAATGCACCACGTGCGAGGCCATCGCCGCTGTCAGCATTAGCCATAGCCGCGTGCGCGGACGGACATTGAGATCGGTCGCGCCGAGCGAGGTCAGCCGCAGGGTTTCATAATGGATGACGATGGTCGCTGCGATCAGCAGGACCGAGATGATGATCGCTGTCATGGGCTCAGGTTCGAGCCGATCACGCGCGAGGTCAAGCCTCCAGCTCGATGTCCCAATAGAGCCAGTCGCGCCAGGTCTCGTGCAGATAATTTGGCGGGAATTTTTTTCCATGCTGCTGCAACTGCCAGCTGGTCGGCCGGATTGGCCGCTGCTGGATGCTCATGTTCGCTTGCTTTGGCGTGCGACCGCCCTTCTTCATGTTACAGGGCGCACAGGCAGTGGCGATGTTCTCCCAGGTGGTCTTGCCGCCAAGCCGACGCGGGATCACATGGTCGAAGGTGAGATTATCGGTGCTGCCGCAATATTGGCACTGAAACTGGTCGCGCAGGAATAGGTTGAACCGGGTGAAGGCCGGAAACTCGCTCTGCTTCACATATTGCCGCAGCGCGATCACGCTTGGGATCTTCATGTCGAGCGAGGGCGAGTGCACCTCACGATCATAGCTTTCGACAATGTCGACCCGATCCAGAAACACCGCCTTGATCGCGGTCTGCCACGGCCACAGACTGAGCGGATAATAAGAGAGTGGGGTGTAGTCCGCGTTGAGCACAAGCGCGGGGCATGCCGACAGATTGCGTGTCGGGTCTTCATCAGCGCTGCGAAACTTTGCGGCGCTTTCGATCAGTTCGGTCTTAAACATAGGACAGTATCGCTCCCCACTCCATGAGCCGTGGTTTGAGATCCAAACTCGTTCCAGCGCGGAACGAAACCGATGGAAATGTGACCAATTTTCGAGGTTGAGAGACAAAGTTGGGGCGAGTTTGAGCCAAACCCTCAGGGGCCGGGCGGGAAAACGCCATCTCGGCGTTCCTCGTCCTCGCATATGCTCCCATGTGCTTCGTCCTCGCTCCTAGAGCTGACGTTTTCTCGCTCCGGCCACGGCCATGGCGTGGAGAGCGATACTGTCCGTCCCCTCCCTGATTGACCGATTCATGCCGTGACATCGGAAAGAGTCAAAGCTGTTACAGTGGCGCTATCCACATTTGCGTAGCCGGGATAGCCTGTTGATCACCTGTGGAAAGCGTCACGCAAGTGACTGAAGCATGGTCCTTCCTGCTCCGCTGTGCCAAGATGGAGCTGCTGTGGAAACCGTCACTCGCTTTGCTCCAAGCCCTAATGGTCACCTGCATCTGGGCCATGCCTATTCGGCCGTGGTTGCGCATGATCTGGCTATGGCAGCTGGTGGGACCTTTCTGCTGCGGATCGAGGATATTGATGGCGTGCGCTCCCGACCGGAACTGGCTGATGAGTTCAGGCGTGACCTAGAGTGGCTGGGGCTCGAGTGGCTTGAGGTGCCCGCGCAATCGACCCGGCTGGCATCCTACCACGAGGCGGCGGAGAAGCTGATTAAGCGCGGTCTGCTCTATCGCTGCGTCTGCACACGCTCGGAGATCCAGGCAGCGGGTCCGCGGATCGGTCCAGAAGGGCCGGTCTATCCCGGAACCTGCCGCGGCGTCGATGTGGACCCATCCAAACCTTTCGCATTGCGATTGGATGTTCATCGCGCGCTGCAAGAGGTCGGAGAGTTGGTATGGGAGGACCAGATTGCGGGAGCGGTGGTGGCCGACCCACGCCCATTTGGTGATGTCGTCATGGTCCGCAAGGATGATCCTGCGAGCTATCATCTGGCGGCGACTTTGGACGACGCCGCTGACGGCGTGACCTTGGTCACTCGTGGCATGGACCTGTTCCGCTCGTCTCATATTCATCGTCTTTTGCAAGAATTGCTGGGGCTGCCGGTGCCCGACTGGCATCACCACGAACTGCTCTATGACGAGACTGGCGAGAAGCTGGCCAAACGACGCAATTCTCCAACTTTAAGCGGTCTCAGGAACGCAGGCGAGAGTGGTTTGTTGTTGGCAGAGCAATTGCGTTTGCACGAATTGCCGTCTGGTATTGCGCTCGGGAGGGTCTAAATAGAGGCCATGATTTACATTCTTGTCCCTGCACTGATCATTCTCTGCATCCTCGTTTTGGTCTCGCTTGTTCGCGGGATCGTTGCTTTCCTACAGACCACCAAGGTTGATCTCG
Source organism: Erythrobacter sp. (assembly GCA_965229665.1). Lineage (GTDB taxonomy): Bacteria > Pseudomonadota > Alphaproteobacteria > Sphingomonadales > Sphingomonadaceae > Erythrobacter. Next base: position 1,443,087 of record OZ245896.1, read on the forward strand.
AAAGCGGTGAGGGGGAGACCGTGACCGAGATGCAATTGGCGCAAAACAAGGCGATGTTCGCGCGGATCAAGTATCAGGCGCTGGCGATTGTAGTCGTCACAATCATGCTGGCGATTTCCCAGTAACGACAAGTCAATAAGCCACCTGGGTCCCAGCTGATGGTCAAGATCAACAAGATTTACACCCGCACCGGGGATGATGGCACGACCGGCTTGGTCGACGGCTCGCGCACGCCCAAACATTCGGCGCGGATTACGGCGATTGGTATGGTCGATGAAGCCAACAGCGCGATCGGCCTGGCTATTTGTGCGATTGCCGAACCGGTCCTCAGCGAAGCGCTAACGCGCATTCAGAACGATCTGTTTGATCTCGGTGCCGATCTGGCCACTCCCGCCGAGGATGGCGATTTCACCCCCTCTGAGATGGTTCTTCGGATCGTTGCCTCGCAGCCTGATTGGCTCGAGCAGCAGATCGACACGCTCAATGAGCAATTGGAACCACTCACCAGCTTTGTTCTTCCCGGCGGGAGCGAAGCTGCAGCGCGCACTCATGTCGCACGGGCGGCGACCCGCGCGGCCGAGCGGGCGATGACTGAGCTGGCGGCGCATGATGCGGTCAATCCCGCGGCTTTGGCCTATATCAACCGCCTGTCGGACTATTTGTTTGTCCTCGCTCGCGTGCTCAACGACAATGGTCAGGCCGATGTGAAGTGGGTCCCCGGTGCCAATCGCTGAGGTGTAAGCTGACGCCCAACTTGGGTGTGGCTCCCAGCAATTCCCTAGCCAGAATGGAAATGCGCCGCTAACAGGCCCTCCGCTGCAGATGCGAAGGGAATGGTGCAATGCAAAGTCTTGGGCAAAGTCTCGGACAAAAGATCGCGGTCATAGGCGCCGGACAGATGGGCACCGGGATTGCCCAGACCGTGGCGCAACACGGCATGAAAGTGCTGCTGAGCGATGTCGATCTCGCCCGTGCAGAAGCCGGCAAGGCGGCGATCGAGAAAGCGCTCGTCAAACTGGTCGGACGCGGCAAACTCGAAGCAGATGACGCCGAAAGCCTGCTTGGACGGATCACTCCGGTTGGCGATTATGCGCCGATGGCTGAAGCCGAGCTGATCATTGAAGCGGCGACCGAGCAAGAGCCGATCAAACAGAAGATCTTTGAGAGCGCTGGTGAAGTGCTCGCTGATGATGCGGTCATGGCCAGCAACACCAGCTCGATCCCGATTACGCGGATGGCCAATTATTCGCCTGACCCCGAGCGCTTCATCGGCCTGCACTTCTTCAATCCGGTGCCCGTCATGGGCCTGATCGAAGTGATCCCTGGTTTGGCGACCGCGCAGGCGACCACCGATCGCATCACGGCTTTTGCCGAAGGTCTCGGCAAGCAGGTGGTGCTGAGCCAGGATGAGCCCGGCTTTGTGGTCAACCGCATCCTGCTGCCGATGATCAACGAAGCGGTGTTTGTGCTGGGTCAGTCGACAGCCGGCATCGAGGATATCGACAAGGGCTGCCGGCTCGGTCTCAACCACCCGATGGGCCCGCTGCAACTGGCTGATTTCGTGGGTCTCGACACCTGTCTCGACATCATCAAAGTGCTCTACAAGACCACTCGCGATACCAAATATCGCCCGGCGCCGCTGCTGGTGAAATATGTCGAAGCGGGCTGGTTGGGTCGCAAGACCGGGCGTGGCTTTTACGATTATTCAGGCGAAGCGCCGGTCCCGACAAGGTGATGCGTTGGCCAGGGCAGGGGGGATTAGTTCCCTCTGATTTCCTGGAGCGTGTATTTTTCGCCTCTTACCCGTGTCTGCGGGATTTCGGCGCCTTCCGGGGGCGTTGCACTGCCTGCCGGTAAGGCCGAAACGGCGCGCGGGCGTCGTGGAGATGCTTCGCGCGGAGCAGGCGCTACGCTCGGTGCAGAAGGGACTTCTGGTGGCTCATCGCCCCACAGATCGGGCACGGCGTCGTCATTGGCTTCCCCGGCCATATCCGCGAAGGAAAAGGCTGGCTCCGGCTGTTGAGCGGGTGCCTCGACTTGGGCTGGCTTCTCTTCAATCACCTCTGGTTCTGGCGGAGGTGCAGGAGTGCCTGTTGTCGCTGCGAAAATGACAGCGCCAAATATCGTCACGCCAGCAAGCGTGAGCGCCGGCTTGTTCTTGCTAAGAAAATCCATCGACATGGCGGAACATATATCCGCCTTGGGGTTAAGGATTGGTGGATTTGAGCGTCCGTTGCCACGAATAGAGCAGATCCAGTGCTTCACGCGGTGAAAGTGCGTCGAGATCGGTCTCAGCCAGCTCTGCCTGAACCTGATCGCCAGGGGTTGGAACTGGCGCTTCGGGAGCGCTGGCAGCGAATAGAGGCAGCTCCCCAAGCCCAGCCGCGATCCCACCGGTTTCCTGCCGCGCCGCTTCAAGCTTCTCCAGCACCGCCTGCGCGCGATCCACCACGGGCTGGGGCACACCGGCCAGCTTAGCCACAGCCAGGCCATAGCTGCGGTCTGCCGGCCCCTCCGCCAGCTCATGCAATAAGACCAAATCACCCTTCCATTCGCGCGCCCGGACATGATGCAGTGTCAGCGCTTCGCAGCTCTCTGCTAGCCGGGCGAGCTCATGATAATGCGTGGCGAACAGGCAGCGGCAGCCGATCCGCGAATGCACCGCTTCGACCACCGCCCAGGCCAGCGCTAGGCCATCGTATGTCGATGTGCCCCGGCCCACCTCATCGAGGATCACAAAGCTGCGCTCGCTCGCCTGGCTCAGGATCGCTGCGGTCTCGACCATTTCGACCATGAAGGTCGAGCGGCCACGCGCGAGATTGTCCGACGCGCCGACCCGGCTAAACAACCGATCGACCAGCCCGATTCGCGCGGAGCTGGCCGGGACGAAGGCTCCCGCCTGGGCCATCAGCACGATCAGCGCGTTCTGCCGCAGAAAGGTCGACTTACCGCCCATGTTCGGGCCGCCAATCAACCACAGGCGATTGTCCGGCGCGAGCGCGCAATCATTGGCGACAAAGCGCTCGCCAGTCTTGGATAGGGCGGCCTCGACCACCGGATGGCGGCCGCCGGTGATCGCAAGTTCGGCGCTGTCGAGTATCTCGGGCCGACACCAATCACCCTCGGCAGCGCGTTCGGCATGGCCTGCCGCGACATCGAGCCGGGCGAGCGCGCTGGCCGTCGCCGCAATCGGGAGCTGGGCTGCGCCGACCGCGGTGACCAGCTCCTCAAAATGCGCTTCTTCGGCCGCCAGCGCCCGGCCACCAGCCTCTGCAATCCGGGTCGCCTCTTCATGCAAAGCGATCGAATTGAACCGCACCGCGCCCTTCATGGTCTGGCGATGCGTAAAACCGCTCTCGGGCTCCATCAGCGCATCGGCATGGCGGCTCGGCACTTCGATGAAATAGCCCAGCACGCCATTGTGCTTGATCTTGAGCGCTGCGATCCCGGTGTCTTCGCGATAGCGCGCCTCCATCCCGGCGATGGCGCGCCGGGCATTACCGGAGACCTCGCGCAGCTCATCGAGCGAAGCATCGTAGCCGCTGGCAACAAAGCCGCCGTTGGATCGCTCGGTTGGGGGCGATTCGACCAGTGCGCGTTCGAGCCAATCGACCAATGCGCCATGGCCGGTCAGCTTCGGCAAGAGCCCCTGCAGCAATGCTGGTGGATCTGCCTGTGCATCGAGCGTTTCATAGATCCGCTGCGCCTCGCGCAAGCCGTCGCGGATCTGCCCGAGATCGCGCGGGCTTCCCCGGCCTGCCACCAGGCGCCCGAGCGCGCGGCCAATGTCGGGCGACCCGCGCAAAATCTCTCGCAGATCAGCCCGCTCAACTGGTCGGTCGCGCCAAAACTGGACCAGTGCCAACCGGTCATCGATCGCATCACGCTGCAGCAGCGGTGCGGACAGATCTTCCGCCAAGAGCCGGGCGCCGGCTCCGGTCACACAGCGGTCGATCGCGGCGGCGAGGCTGCCTGCGCGACCGCCTTGCTGGCTTTCCAATATCTCGAGACTGCTGCGGGTCGCTTCATCCATCGCCATGCCGGCGTCGCTGCTGCGCAATTGTGGCGGCAGCAACAGCGGCAGATCGCCGCGCCCGACATGTTCGAGATAGCCGATCAACCCACCGGCGGCGGCCAGCATCGCGCGCGAGAATTCGCCGAACCCATCCAAAGTGGCTACTTCGTGGATCTGCTTGAGCCGGTCCGCTCCGCTGTCGCTCGAGAACGTGCTGCGCGGCCGCTCGATCATATCTTCGGGCGCCAGCTCCCATTCTTCCGGGCCGACAACTTCGCTGGCTCCCAGTCGGGCGAGTGCGGCGCCGAGCATGGCGGGCGGGCATTCTTCCAGCACCGTGGCGCCGGTTGAGATATCGCAGCTGGCCAATCCGATCACCCCGCGGACCTCGGCCAGGGCAACCAGCAGATTGGAGCGCCGGGGTTCAAGCAGCGCTTCTTCGGTCAAGGTCCCTGCGGTGACGAAGCGGACTATGTCGCGCTTAACCAGGGCCTTGGAGGATGGTTTGCCTTCGCGCTTGGCGCGGGCCTTGGCCTCATCAGGTGTCTCAACCTGCTCGGCGATCGCCACCCGGCACCCGGCTTTGATCAGACGCGCGAGATAGCCTTCTGCTGAATGGACCGGCACTCCGCACATCGGGACCGGAATGCCATCGTGCTCACCGCGGCTGGTCAGCGCGATGTCGAGCACTTGCGCTGCGACCCTGGCATCCTCGAAAAACAGTTCGAAAAAATCGCCCATGCGATAGAACAGCAGGCAATCGTCCGCCTCAGCTTTGAGCGCGAGATATTGCTGCATCATCGGGGTTGCTGTGCCAGCCATCTGACAGGCCTAGCCAGCAGCTGACCGATTCGGAACGGCAGCAAACAGCTTTTCCCGCACTTTGGGCTCTATCGCACTTGGCTGCGGGTCGCTAAGCGGGGCTCGAACACTCAGGAGATATTCGCATGGCCGACGATCGGCAGGTGACTTTTACAACGCGCGAGGCGCTGTTTTACCACGAGACCATTCGTCCGGGTAAGCTGGAGGTTGTCGCGACCAAGCCGATGACTTCTCAGCGTGATCTCAGTCTGGCCTATTCGCCGGGGGTGGCCGCGCCGGTTGAAGCAATTGCCGAAGATCCCAGCCTGGCAGCGCGCTACACTGCGCGGTCCAACATGGTGGCCGTGATCTCCAATGGCACCGCGATCCTCGGGCTCGGCAATTTGGGTGCGCTCGCTTCCAAGCCGGTGATGGAAGGCAAGGCGGTGCTGTTCAAGCGCTTCGCCGATGTCGACTCGATCGATATCGAACTGGCGACTGAAGACCCCGAAGCTTTCATCAATGCGGTGGCACTCATGGAGCCGAGCTTTGGTGGGATCAATCTCGAAGACATCAAGGCACCCGAGTGCTTCATCATAGAGCAGGCGCTGCGCGAGAAGATGAACATCCCAGTGATGCATGATGACCAGCACGGCACGGCGATCATTGCGGCGGCGGGTCTGATCAACGCCTGCCATCTGACCGGGCGCGACCTCAAAGACGCCAAGATGGTGGTCAATGGCGCCGGCGCTTCGGCTTTGGCTTGCACCGCGCTGATCAAGGCGATGGGCATTCCGCATGAGAATGTTATTGTGTGCGATCGCAAGGGCCCGATCACGATCGGGCGCGACAATGTCGATCAATGGAAGAGCGCGCATGCGGTCGAGACCAAAGCGACCAGCCTCGAAGAAGCGCTGGTCGGCGCGGACATCTTCCTAGGCCTCTCGGCAGCGGGTGCGCTCAAACCCGAGTGGGTTGAAAAGATGGCCGACAAGCCGATCATCTTCGCGATGGCCAACCCGACGCCCGAAATCATGCCTGACGAAGCCAAGGCGGTGCGGCCCGATGCGATCATCGCCACCGGCCGCTCGGACTTCCCCAACCAGGTCAACAATGTGCTCGGTTTCCCCTTCATTTTCCGCGGCGCGCTGGATGTTCAAGCGACCACGATCAATGAAGAGATGAAGATTGCTGCCGCCACAGCCATCGCCGAACTGGCGCGCGAGCGGGTGCCAGAGGAGGTCGCCAGCGCCTATGGCAAGAACCAGAAATTCGGGACCGACTACATTATCCCGGCACCGTTTGATCCACGGCTGATTGAGGTGGTGTCCTCAGCGGTGGCCAAGGCGGCGATGGATTCGGGCGTGGCGCAGGCCCGGATTGAGGATTTTGACGAATATGCCCATGCGCTGAAATCGCGCCTCAACCCAACCACTTCGGTGATGACTGGGGTCTATAACGAGGCCAAAGCCAACCCGAAGCGTATGGTGTTTGCCGAAGCCGAAGAGGAAGTCGTGCTGCGCGCGGCGATCCAATATCGCGACTTTGGCTATGGCACCCCGGTGCTGGTCGGTCGGACCAAGGCTGTGGTCGACAAATTACACCAATTGTCGGTGTCCGATCCGGGCAGTTTCGAGATCCAGAATTCGGCTACATCAGAGCATGTCCCGGCGATGGTCGATCACCTCTACAAGCGGCTGCAACGGCGCGGCTACACCGAACGTGATGTGCGCCGGATGGTCAATCAGGAGCGTAATGTCTTCGCTGCGCTGCTGGTCGCGCTGGGTCATGGCGATGGCATGATCACCGGGATGACGCGGACATTCGCGCAAACTGTGCGGGAAGTGAATCTGGTGCTCGATCACAAACCCGATGCCTTGCCGTTCGGCATTCACATGATGATCGGTAAGTCGCACACGACATTCCTGGCCGATACCACCATGAATGAGCGCCCGAGCGCGCAATCGCTGGCGCATATCGCCAAGGAGACAGCAGCGGTGGCGCGGCGGATGGGGCATGAGCCACGGGTTGCCTTCCTGTCCTATTCGACCTTCGGCAATCCCTCGGGCCAATGGCTGGGCAATATCCGCGACGCAGTGGCGATCCTCGATGCGGAGGATCCCGGGTTTGAGTATGAGGGCGAAATGGCGCCCGATGCCGCGCTCAATCCGAAAGTGATGGGGCTTTACCCGTTCAGTCGTCTGTCGGGCCCAGCCAATGTGCTGATCATGCCGGGGCTGCAATCGGCCAACCTCTCCGCCAAATTGCTGCGAGAGCTTGGCAGCAACGCCACGGTCGGCCCAATGCTGTTGGGTATGGAGAAGCCGGTGCAGATCGTTCCGATGACCGCAATCGCCCCCGATGTCCTGACGCTCGCAGTGCTCGCCAGCGCTGGTGTAGTGGGGTAATGCGATGAGCGAAATTGCGCGCGTGGTGCTATCGGTCACGGGCAGTGACCGTCCCGGACTGACCTCTGAGATAGCTGACGCCGTCTTGGCGGCAGAAGGCAATTGGCAGGAAGGTCAGCTGAGCCAGCTCGGCGGGCTCTATGTTGGCTCGGTCCTGGTCGAGGTCGCGCCGGACAATCTCTCCAAACTGACCGACGCGGTTCAAGCGATCGACGCCGATGGCCTGACCGTGGCGATCCATCCTGCACTCGCGGGCCGGGTTGCGAGCGAGCCTGATAGTCAGGCAGGCGCGCATCTGGTGTTTGAACTGGTCGGGCAGGATCGTCCGGGCATCATCAAGCAGGTTTCCGCCGCTTTGGCCGGACTTCACGTCAATATCGAAGGGCTTTCGAGCGGGGCCGAGCATGGCGCTTGGGGCGGCGAGCATCTGTTCCGCGCGCGAGTCGAATGCACTCTGCCTGATAGCGTAGCGCCTGAACAGGTTCAGGAGGCACTGGAGGATATCTCGACCGAGATCATGGTCGACTTCACGTTTGCTTAGGGGCTGAGGCCTGCAGCGCCGCTATTTCCGCCGGAACCGGAAGTACCACACCTCATGCCCGTATTTGGTGCGGGCCTTGTGTTCATAGCGAGTCTCGCACCAGCCGCTGGGTCGGTTCTCCCAGCTTGAGCGGCCCTCGACCACCCATTCGAACTCATCGGTAAAGCGTTGCATCACCATCAAGGCGTGACGCAGATAGACCGGGTGGTCGGTCCCGAACCTGAACTCGCCGCCGGGTTTGAGCTTGTCGGCGATCATCCGCACCGGGCCATCATTCATCATCCGCCGCTTGGCATGCTTGTTCTTGGGCCAGGGATCGGGGTGGAGCAGGTATAGCATCAGCAGGCTGTCGTCGGGCACGCGCGATAGCACTTCCAGCGCATCGCCATGGTGCAACCGGACATTGGCGAGCTTCTGCTCATCGACATGCGAGAGAGCCTGAGCGACGCCGTTGAGGAACGGCTCAGCCCCGATAAAGCCATGATTGGGCAGCAGGTCGGCGCGATAGGCCAAATGCTCCCCGGCGCCAAACCCAATCTCGAAATGCATCGGGCAGTCTTCGCCAAACAGAGCCTCGGCCGTGACTGGACCTTCTGTAGGCACAGCGATTTGCGGCAGCAGATTGTCGACCAGCTCTTGCTGGCGAGCGCGCAGTGGTTTGCCCACGGATCGGCCATAGAGCCGGCTGAGCGTTGTCGGATCACCTTCTTTGTGCGCAGTCATGCCGCGCCCGCTAATCCGAGCGATAGAGGTTTGTCCAGTGCGGATGCCGCCAACTAGGCTTGGACAACCATGATGTGGGCCTGCATCGGGGCGAGCAGGGTGCCATCCGCTTGTGCAAACTCCGCAGTGGCATGCCGCATGCGCTCGATCAGTTCCTCAATCACAGCGTCGCTTGCGGGGTCATCGAAATCGAGGATCGGCATCAGCGTTCCGTCAGCCGCGGGGCGCCCAAGGAAGGCGAGGTCGAACAGCACAAAGGTCCGCGGATCAGGCAGGATCGAGGGTATCGAGACAGGCTCAAGCGAGATCACCTCGAGTTCTGCCTCGTTGGCAACCCGCCCAACTTCGCTCCGCTCCCCGAACGAGAACGGACCGAAGGGGACCAGATCATCGCCCAGACGCTCTGCGACGATCTGCTCGAAGGCAGCGAAGACCGGATTGCCATTAGCGGCTGAGCACCATGTGGAAAAGGCTGCTTGGGCTCCAGGTTTGAGTACGCGCTTGACCTCTCGCAGCGCAGCGGGCTTGTCCGGAAAGAACTGCAGGCCCTGCTGGCAGTAACAACACTCGAATTGAGCGTCGGCGAAAGGCAGCTCGAGCGCGCTCGCGACCTGATAGTCTATCTTCGCCACATGTTCCTGCGAAAGCGCATTAGCCTTGTCGATCATGGGCGGTGCGACATCGATCGCACTGACCCGTTCAATCGCCTCATTGGCGGCCAGGATTCTGCTGACCAGGCCGGTCCCGCATGCAAGATCTAGCGCTGGGCCTTTTGGAGGGAGCGCTTGGATCAACCTCTGCGCCCAAGGCTCAAACGCCGGCATCAAATAGAGGTGATACAAGTCAGGCGGGGAACGACCGGCCAGGAAATCGTGCATGATTGGCATGAAATAGTCCCTCCTCAGATCGCCAGACTACCGCATAGCGACAGGCCCTGTCGATAATCGCCTGGTGTCGCCCCCTGAGCAGGTTTCGCTTGAGCATAGGTAAGTCTTGCCGCTAGTCGGCAAGCCTATGAGAGATTTGCAAATTGCTTTTGCCGACTTGGAGCCCTGGTTGCAGGCTTTGATCGCGGTTTCCGGGCTGGTCCTGATCGCGCTGGCGGTCAACTTTCTGCTCAAGCGCGTGATCCTCAAGGCGATCGCGCCCTATCTGGATGAGCAAAGCAAGACGCCGGATAAGGCGGCCGCGTGGTTGGCCACGGTATTGCCCCTGCTGATCATTTCGCGCGGGATCGATCTGGTGCCGAGCCTGTCGGAAGACCTGCGGACGATTGTCACAAACGCTGCGCAGACCATCATCGTCCTCTCGATCGCCATGGCGATGGTCAAAGCCCTGACCTACGCCAATGAAGTCTATGAGCGGATGCCGCGTTCCCGCAATCGGCCGATCAAGGGCTACCTTCAGGTCGTGAAGATCATCGTCCTGTGCGGTGCGGCGATCATCATGATCTCGATCCTGATCCAGCAATCGCCGCTGATTCTGCTGTCGGGCCTCGGGGCGATCACCGCGGTGCTGTTGCTGGTGTTCAAGGATACGATCCTGTCGCTGGTCGCCAGCGTACAGCTCACCACCAATGATATGATCCGCCGCGGCGACTGGATCGAGATGCCGAGTATGAACGCCGATGGCGATGTGATCGATATCTCGCTGCACACGGTCAAGGTGCAGAATTTCGACAAGACCATCACCGCCATCCCGACCTATCGGCTGGTCACTGACTCCTATCGTAACTGGCGCGGGATGAGCGACAGCGGTGGGCGCCGGATCAAGCGTTCACTGGTGCTCGATCAGAATTCGATCCGTTTCCTCAGTGATGACGAGGTCGACGGACTCAAGCGTTTCCGCCTGCTCAAGGATTATCTCGCCGCCAAGACAGATGAGATTGGCGAGTGGAACGGCAAAGAACTGTCGGGCGAGGATGCGCCGGTAAACGCTCGGCGGCTGACCAATGTCGGGACCTTGCGGGCCTATATCATCGCCTATCTCAAGGCTCATCCGCGGATCAATTCCGGGAAGTTCACGCTGCTGGTGCGTCAGCTCAAGTCAGGGCCGCAGGGTTTGCCGATCGAGCTCTATTGCTTCACCGACACCACCAATTGGAACGAATATGAAGGGATCCAGGCCGATATCTTCGATCACCTGATGGCGATCGTACCCGAGTTTGGTCTGCGCGTTTTCCAGGAGCCGACAGGGCTGGACTTCGACCCCTATGCCCATACAAAAAAGCCCGAGGCGTGAAGCCCCGGGCGATTTAGTCGAGAGGGTATTCTCGGGAGACTAGGCAGCGGCTGCTTCGTCCTGCGGATCGCGCAGAACATAACCGCGGCCCCAAACCGTTTCGATGTAGTTTTCACCGCCGCAAGCGTGGCTCAGCTTCTTGCGCAGCTTGCAGATGAAAACGTCGATGATCTTGAGTTCCGGCTCATCCATCCCGCCATAGAGGTGGTTGAGGAACATTTCCTTGGTCAGCGTCGTGCCTTTGCGCAGCGACAGCAGCTCAAGCATCGCATATTCTTTACCGGTCAGGTGAACGCGGGCGCCGTCGACTTCGACAGTCTTGGCATCGAGGTTCACGGCCAGCTTGCCGGTGCGGATGATCGACTGGCTGTGGCCTTTCGAACGGCGCACAACAGCGTGGATGCGAGCAACCAATTCTTCGCGATGGAATGGCTTGGTGACGTAATCGTCAGCGCCGAAACCAAAGCTGCGGATCTTGCTGTCCATCTCGGCAATGCCTGAGAGGATCAGAACTGGCGTTTGCACCTTGGCAACGCGCAGTTTCTTGAGCACGTCATAACCGTGCATGTCGGGCAGGTTCAGGTCGAGCAGGATGATGTCGTAATCATACAGCTTGCCGAGATCCAAGCCTTCTTCCCCGAGATCGGTAGAATAGACATTGAAGCCCTCAGTGGTGAGCATGAGCTCGATAGCTTTCGCTGTTGTTGGCTCATCCTCAATCAAAAGAACACGCATTGCTGGTCCCCTACTTGCCCCAGACAGTGGCTGTAACCCCTCGTAAAGAGGTGTTGTCATGTATTAACCACACAAGATGTGAACGGAAAAGGTTAACGCGTCGTAAACGGGGCCCACAAAAATTTGTGAGTCTTTTGAGTCACACGTTTTCTTTGACCCTCAAACGCCGGGCGCAGCGCATCCGCGCTGCTTGGCTTTCCTCACTCCCTTCGGTCGTTGCGGGCGGGCGGTCGCCCTTGCGCTCGCCTATGGCTCGCGATTGGTGCCACCGGCTGGCTTGGTCGCGGAGCACGGCGCGAAGCGCCGCAAGCCCGACCGGGCGTCCGCAGGACCGTCAGGTCCGAGGACATCGCACGCCGGATGGCGTGCGCAAAACAAAGACTCCGGCGCTTGAGGCAAAACAAAAAACGTCGGCTGGGTGCGCGGACAACAAAGACTCTAATCCTCTCCCAACCTCGTCATTGCGAGCCGAGCTTATGCGAGGCGTGGCAATCCATCGAGTGCCGTCTCGATCAGGCGCGGGGGACGCTCCATGGATCGCCGCGTTGCCCCTTCGGGGCTCCTCGCGATGACGAACAAGGGGGCTAAATGCCTTACAAACTCTCCAGCTTCTTCTGACGCCGCCTTTGCGCGCTTGAACCGATCCCCACTGCCTCGCGATATTTGGCGACTGTTCGCCGCGCGAGATCGAAGCCTTCGTCCTTGAGCAGGTCGACCAGCTTTTGATCCGACAGCACTTTCTTGGGGTCTTCCGCGTCAGTCAGCGCCTTGATCCGGGCCTTGATTGCTTCCGAGCTGGCGCCTTCACCATCGCTTGATCCAACCCCACTGGAGAAGAAATACTTGAGTTCGAAGCAACCTCGGTCAGATGAAAGGTACTTGTTGCTGGTGACCCGGCTGACCGTGCTTTCATGCATGTCGATTTCCTCTGCAACCTCGCGCAGGGTCAGCGGGCGGAGTTCCGAAACGCCTTTTCGAAAGAACCCGTCCTGGTGCTTCACGATCGCGCTGGCGGTCTTGAGGATCGTCTTCTGGCGCTGGTCGAGTGCGCGGATCAGCCAATGGGCATCGGCCAGTTTTTCCTTTAGCCAGCTCTGCGATTCCGCGTCATTTGCACCTTCGCTCAACTCCACCGCATAGCCGCGGTTGACGATAAGTCGCGGCAGGGTCGCTTCATTGAGGGCGATGTCCCAACCGCCCTGGCCGTTATCGCTCAGCAGAATGTCAGGCACCACCGCATCGGCAGTGCTGGAACCATAGGCCATCCCCGGTTTGGGGTCATAGCTGCGCAATTCCTGCAGCATGTCGGACAGATCTTCGTCATCAACCCCGCACAGCCGCTTGAGCCGCGCGACCTCTCCCTTGGCGATCAATTCGAGATTGTCGATCAGAGCTTCCATGGCAGGGTCATAGCGATCCACCGCCTTGGCTTGCAGCGCGAGACATTCTGACAGGCTGCGCGCGCCGACCCCGGTCGGTTCGAGCATTTGGACCACGGTCAGCGCGTCTTCGATACAGTCCATGTCGACCCCGAGGTCGCCGGCAATCTCGCGCAGGTCGAACGGGAGATATCCTGCATCATCGAGCAGGCCGATAATATGGCGCGCAGCGAAGGCTTCTTTCGGGTTGACCGCAATCGCCCCGACCTGATCGTTGAGATGCTCAGCCAGCGTTTGTTCGGCTGCACGGGTGGCTTCGAAATCGGGCAGCTCGTCGAACGAGCCCCCTGAGCTGGCTGCCGCTCCCCAATCGGCTCCGCTGACGATACCATCGCCGGTCTCGCGATCATGCTCACGGCTTGAGCTCGTCAAATCAAGCGGGGCCTCGGCCTCGCCTTGGCCCTGGGCCATCAACTGGTCCGAGGTAAATTCCTCGCGCGGGACGTCGTCTGGCTCGCCCGCTGGAGCGGTCGCCTCGCTCGAAACAGCTCCAGCTTCTAGCAATGGGTTGGCTTCCAGCGCATCGCTGATGAAGGTCTCGATCTCTAGGTTGGATGCCGCCAGCAGCTTGATCGCCTGCTGCAATTGCGGCGTCATCACCAGCGATTGGGATTGTCTCAGGTCGAGCCGAGGACCCAGCGCCATTATGCGTCGATCCGATCTGCGCGCAGCGCATCGCTGCGCATCGCACCGGCCCACGCCCCCACCCGTCCACCCAGGGCACCATAATGTTGGGTGGAAGGGTGGGGGTGCGGGCTGGAGCAGCCTCCGGCGGACCATGATCCGCCAAAACTCATCAACTCACCCTCCGCCGGATAATCACAGCGTAAAGCCTTCGCCCAGGTACAATCGCCGGACATTTTCATCGGCAACCAATTCTTGCGGCGTTCCCGCGAACAGCACCTGCCCGCCATAGATAATGCAAGCCCGGTCGACGATATCGAGAGTCTCGCGAACATTGTGATCGGTGATCAGAACACCAATGCCGCGCTGTTTGAGATCCTTCACCAGGTCGCGAATATCGCTGATCGACAGCGGATCGATCCCGGCGAAGGGCTCATCGAGTAGCATGATCGATGGCTTGGCAGCGAGCGCTCGAGCAATTTCGCAGCGGCGGCGTTCGCCCCCGGACAGCGCCATGGCGGGAGATGTGCGCAACCTGCCGAGCCCAAACTCGTCGAGCAGGCGCTCAAGCTCGGCCGTGCGCGTGGTCGCGTCAGGCTCAACCAGTTCAAGCACGCAATTGATGTTCTGCTCGACCGTCATTCCGCGGAAGATGCTGGTCTCCTGCGGCAGATAGCCCAGGCCCAGTATCGCGCGGCGGTACATTGGCAGCTTGGTGACGTCCTCACCATCCATCAGGATCCGTCCCGAGTCCGGCCGCACCAATCCCATGATCGAATAGAAGCAGGTGGTTTTGCCGGCGCCATTCGGTCCCAGCAGGCCCAGCACCTCGCCTTTGCCAACGGTGAGCGAGATATCAGTCAGGATCGCGCGCTTGTCATAGCTCTTGGCGATCGAAATGACTTCCAGACCGCCATTGGGCAGCGGAGCGGATGCATCAGCGGGCTGATCATCGGCCTCGGTAAGAATTTCTGTCGAGCTCATTACAGGCAGACTTAGCATCGGATTTCAGACAGAAAAGGGCTGAAACGCGCATTTGGCAGGATTTTTGCGTGGACAGGCCGATTCTTCGGTTTGTTTGCGTTCCGCGCAACAAAGTTTCAGTTTGGTTACTGCGCTTGCAAGACAAGCGCACTTCTGAGATAAAACCCACTGGAGAGAGAGAATCCGTTGGGGAGCGGAATATGGCGAACTATTCACAGCACAACCAGGCAGCTGTCGCTGCTGAGACCGGCGCCCGCGATTGGCGCAAGGCGATGAGCGACCACGTCGCTTACGCGCTTCTGGTTTACACCGGCCTGCAGATTTTTGTGACTGTGAAAGCAATCTCCACCGGCGGGACATCAATCCTGCCCTACATGGCATTGGTCGTACTGGTTGCCGCCATTATCCCCGCATGCCGGTGGTTTGAACGCCGCTGGACCGACCTGTCGGACGAGGTCATGGCTGACCCTGCGACCGCAACCGCGTTTCGCCGCGATACGATCGGGCTGTGGGTGATGGCGATCGGACTGCCATTTCTGCTGACCGGCTGTTTCAAAGGTATTGCTGCTCTTTTCTAAGCGCCACCTGAAGGCGGGGAAGGGTTAGTTCCCCGCGCGCTCAATCGCTTCGACAACAATTTTGCGGGCTTCCGCAGCGTCTCCCCATGACCCGATTCGGACCCATTTCTCCGCTTCAAGATCCTTGTAATGGGTAAAGAAGTGCTCGATCTGCTGGAAAATGATCGACGGCAGGTCCTTGGTTTCCCCAACATCCGAATAGTACGGGAAGGTCGTGTCGACTGGCACGCAGATCAGCTTTTCATCGCCGCCATGCTCGTCCTCGAGATTGAGGACGCCGATCGGCCGTGAACGCACGACGCAGCCAGCGATGAACGGGCTGCGGGCAATCACGAGGGCGTCTAGCGGGTCACCGTCGGGTGACAGAGTGTGCGGGATGAAGCCGTAATTGGCGGGATAGCGCATCGGGGTGTGCAGGATGCGATCGACGAACAAAGCACCCGATTCCTTGTCAAACTCGTACTTCACCGGCTCGCCGCCAGTCGGCACTTCAATAATGACATTGAGATCGTCAGGTGGGTTGGAGCCGGTCGGAATCTTGTCGATACGCATAGGAGGGGTCCCTCATTTGTTTTCGTTGCAGTCCCTCTCCCGACCTGCGCGCCGCCTTTAGCGAGAGATGCGGCATTGCGAAAGACCTCCCTTGGTCTTAATCGCGCCCAAAGATCAAAAAGTAGGCCCAATGTCCAAACACACACCCAAAGCGATCCGCGGCACCCAGGATATCTTCGGCCCCGAGGCTGAGGCCTTTGCCTTTGTGGTCGAGACCTTCGAGCGGGTCCGCAAGCTCTATCGTTTTCGCCGGGCGGAGATGCCGGTGTTCGAAAAGACCGAAGTGTTCAGCCGCGCGATCGGCGAAACCACCGACGTGGTGTCGAAGGAGATGTATTCGTTCGAGGATCGCGGCGGAGACTCACTCACCCTTCGGCCCGAATTCACCGCCGGGATCGCGCGCGCCTTTCTGACCAATGGGTGGCAACAGCATGCGCCGCTCAAGCTCGCGACTCATGGTCCGCTGTTCCGCTATGAACGCCCGCAGAAGGGGCGCTATCGTCAGTTTCACCAAATCGATGCCGAGATCATTGGCGCGGCTGAGCCTCAGGCCGATGTCGAATTGCTGGCTATGGCCGACCAGCTTTTGAAAGAGCTCGGGATTGAGGGCGTGACCCTGCATCTCAACACGCTCGGCGACTCTGCCAGCCGCGATGCTTGGCGCGCGGGACTGATCGACTATTTTGGCGCTGTTCGCGGTGAGCTGTCGGAAGACAGTCAGGAGCGGCTCGAGAAGAATCCGCTACGGATCCTCGACAGCAAGGACCCGCGCGACAAGGTATTTGTCGGCGATGCGCCCAAGATTGACCAATTCCTCTCGGACGAGGCCTTGGCTTTCTTTGAACAGGTCACCAGCGGGCTCGACGCAGCCGGGGTCAAATGGACCCGCGCGGAAAGCCTGGTGCGCGGGCTCGACTACTACCGCCACACTGCGTTTGAGTTCATTCCTGACGAAGGCTCAGCCGCAGCCAATGCGCTCGGGGCGCAAAGCACGGTGTTGGGCGGCGGACGCTATGATGGGTTGATGGAAAGCCTCGGCGGCGCGGCCACGCCTGCGGTCGGCTGGGCGGCCGGGATCGAACGGCTGGCGATGCTGGTGGGGGAACGCGAGGTTGAACCGACCGACGCGATTCTGGTTGTCGAGGACGATCAACGTATTGGCGCCGCGATAAGCTTGGCCAAGCGGCTGCGTGAAGCCGGATTCACTGCCGAGATTTTTGCTTCGGGCTCGCCGAGAAAGCGGTTTGACAAGGCCAAGAAACTCCCATCGAGCGCGCTCGTAACCTTCCCGGTTACGGAGGAAGAGTCCGCGGTTCGAGTGCTGGGCAACGGCGGTGAGATTGCTGCCCAGATTGAGGATTTCGTGCTCAAGGAATCCTAGCGAATATCGTCACCCCGGGAGTCGCAGACCTGCTATGCAGACTTGATCCGGGGGCCAGGGCGGAGCCACCGTCCAAACCAGCTGGATTCCCGCCTGCGCGGGAATGACGATAAAGAAAGCCTATCATGCAAATCCCTCCCGAACGTCTTGATCAGATCGCCAATCGCTTCGCCGAGCTCGAGGCGCGGATGGCGTCGGGCACGCTCGAAGGCGACGAATTCGTCCGCGCGAGCCGCGACTATGCCGAGCTGGAACCGGTCGCCAAAATCGCCGCTGAGGTGAAGGCCATGCGCGAGGAGATCACCGGGCTCGAAGAAATGCTGGGCGATCCCGAGATGAAGGCGATGGCCGAGGAAGAGCTCGCCAGCATCCGCGAGGCTCTGCCCGAGAAGGAACGCCAGCTGGCGATTGCGCTGCTGCCACGCGACGCTGCCGACAGCCGCCCGGCCATGCTCGAAATCCGCGCTGGTACCGGCGGGGATGAGGCGGCGCTGTTCGCGGGCGATCTCTATCGCATGTATGAGCGCTACGCCGCCGAGAATGGCTGGAAGGTCGAGCCGGTCAGCATGAATGCGAGCGAGGTTGGCGGGTTCAAGGAAATCGTCGCCAATGTCAGCGGGCAGGGCGTGTTCGCGAAGCTCAAATTTGAAAGCGGGGTGCATCGGGTTCAGCGCGTGCCGGTGACCGAGAGCGGCGGGCGGATCCACACTTCGGCTGCGACCGTGGCGGTGCTGCCTGAGCCGGACGAGGTCGACGTCCAGATCGATCAGAATGATCTCAAGATTGACACCTATCGCGCTTCGGGCGCTGGTGGACAGCACGTCAACACCACCGACAGCGCGGTGCGGATCACCCACCTGCCAACCGGGCTGGTGGTGATGCAGCAGGATGAACGCAGCCAGCTCAAGAACCGCGCCAAGGCGATGCAAGTGCTGCGCGCGCGGCTGTATGAAAAGATGCGCGACGAAGCGCAGGGCGCTGAGGCGGAAGCGCGCAAGGCGATGGTCGGCTCGGGCGATCGCTCCGAGCGGATCCGGACTTACAACTTCCCGCAGGGACGAGTGACCGATCACCGCATCGGGCTGACCTTGCACAAGCTGGAAGAGGTGCTGGCTGGTCCGGGGCTGGGCGAGCTGGTCGGCGCGCTGATCTCAGAGGATGAAGCCAAGCGCTTGGCGGCGCTGGCGGAGTGAGTGTCGCGCAGGCCTTGCGCGAGGCCACTGAGCGGCTCTCCTCCACCAGCGACACGGCGCGGCTCGATGCCGAAGTGCTGATGGCGCATGCACTGGGGGTGAGCCGGTCTGATATGCTGTTGCGGCATATGCAGGCCAATGTGCCAAGCAGTTTTGCAGGTCTGGTTGAACGTCGTGCGCTGCATGAGCCGGTGGCCTACATCACCGGCCGAACCGAATTCTACGGCATCGAGTTGGCGGTCACGCCTGCGGTGCTGATCCCTCGCAGCGATAGCGAGGCCGTGGTGGAAGCCGCATTGGCTGTGGCCCCAGACGCAAAGAGAGTGCTCGACCTTGGAACAGGTTCCGGCGCGCTGCTGCTTGCGGTGTTGTCTCAGCGGCAAATGGCGCAAGGAATTGGGATCGACGCATCAAAGCCAGCGCTCGAAGTGGCGCAGGCCAATGCAGCCAGGGTCGGCGTTTCGGAACGCGCGCAATGGCTCCAGCGGGACTGGACCCAACCTAATTGGACTGACGGTCTGGGCACTTTTGACCTCATCCTCTGCAATCCGCCCTATGTCGAGAAGGCGGCCAAGCTTGATCCCGATGTGCGCAATTATGAGCCGGGTTCAGCGTTGTTTGCGGGTCCCGACGGGCTCGACGATTATCGCATTGTGATCCCGCAATTGCGCGATTTGATGACCGAAGACGGCGTGGCAGTGCTCGAAATCGGTGCGACTCAAACCGGCGCAGTGACTGAAATCGCTGAGAAAGTCGGGTTTGTGACCGAAACTCGCCATGATCTCGCAAATCGCCCTCGTGCAGTGATTCTGCGTTGACGAAATTGAAAGCAGGGCTTGGCAAAGTGTCAAAGGCTCGCTACCTCCGAATCGGACCTCCGACGGGCGTGTGACGCAACTCGCAGGGCCAGCTCCAAGTTTCTGATCGATTTCGCCGTGTGAATACGTGCGCGGTGTATCAAGAACCGGAGCGCGCCGATTAAGACCAGGCGCAGAGGACGAGAGGTCTATTAGCCAGAAGTGCAATGCGACATTGTACCGGCTGACAAGAGGGATGAATTTCCTTGAATAACAATCGTAACAACCGTCGCCGTGGCCGCGGCAATCGCAACCAAGGCGGCAACAACCAGCTTAACCGGATCGACAGTCGCGCGCGTGGCAATGCCCCGCAATTGCTCGATAAGTATAAGAAGCTGGCGCAGGATGCGCAGCACAATGGCGACCGTGTCCAAGCGGAATATTACCTGCAGTTTGCCGATCACTATTTCCGGGTGATCGCTGACAATAAGGCGCGTCAGGAAGAGGCCCGTGCCAAGCGTCAGGAAGAACGCGAGCAGGCCAATGACGATAGCGATGAGGGCGAGGACGGTGAGAGCCGCCGCCGCAACAATCGACGTGGCCGGAACCGCCGTGACGAGCGCGATGAAGAAATCGCTGAAGTCGAAGAGGGCGAAGCTGGCGTAGAAGGCGAAGCTGCCGGATCCGAAGAACAGGAAGACGAACAGCCCAAGCGTCGGACCCGCCGCCCTAAGGGTGAAGGCCGTTCAAATGCCCGCAAGCCGCGTGCCTCCAAGGCAGACGATGGCGCTGGCGATGAGATCGACGCAGCTGTGCTGCCGCCAGCGATCGGAGCCGACAGCGCTTCTCCTGACGGAGACGATGACGCCAAAGAGGCGGTCGGCTGATTGATCGCGCTTGGGTTTGCGTATGCCGAACTCGATTCAGCAGAACTCGATCCAAACGATGGCATCCGGCGTGGTGGCGTTTTGTCAGTCACGCCCCAAACTGACGGCATTTGTGCTGGGCGCCGGCGCGGCGCTGGGATTTCCCCCATTGCACCTCTGGCCTGTGTCACTCGCGGCCTTGGCCGTGTTTGTGTGGCTGGTTCATCAATCCCCTAGCTGGAGCTCTGCGCTGGGGCGCGGTTGGTGGTTTGGCTGGGCGCATCTGACTGTGGCCAACAATTGGATCGCCACGGCCTTCACGCATCAGGCCAAAATGCCCGAGTTTCTAGGCTGGCTGGCGGTTCCGCTGCTTGGGATCTACCTCGCGCTGTATCCTGCTCTGGCAGCCGTACTGGCGCATTTGGCGCATCGCAAACTGCTGCCCTCCGCGGCTGGAATCGGAACCTTCGGACTGCTGTTCGCGGCAAGCTGGATCGTGATGGAATGGCTCCGCAGCTGGGCCTTCACCGGCTATCCCTGGCCGCCGTTAGGATTGATCCTGCTGGGCGATTGGAACTCGCCAGGGTTCGGCTTTCTACTGCCTTGGCTTGGGACCTATGCGCTATCGGGGCTTGCGATCCTCTTGGCAGTGATGGTGCTCTGGCCGCTTATGGCCCGCCGCTGGTTGCCCGCACTTGGTGCTGTCTTGATCATGTCCGGCGGCATGATGGGCTCGAAGGCATTGCTGCCAGGATCCACTGATAGCGACATTCCTTATGCGCTGGTCCAGCCCAATCTCGGGCAGGATGAGATCAATGACGCAAGCAAGTTCGAGCAGCAATTCTCTCGGATTGCAGATCTGACCTTGCCGGGTCGCGACGAGGCGCGGCTTGTGCTGTGGCCTGAAAGCGCGATCCCGGACTATCTCGAAGACGGCTATCCGCAGCGCTATTATGATCGCATGACCGCCGCCGGCGATCCCGAGTTTGCACGGAGCCGAATTGGCAGCCTTATCGGTGAGGAATCGACCCTGCTGACCGGAGTGGTCAATCTCGACATTGGGGAGCGCGAATATGGGCTCGGCGCGGTCAGCGCGCGCAATTCGGTTATCGCGCTCAATGGCGCTGGCGAGATCACCGAGAGCTACGCCAAGGCCCATCTGGTCCCCTATGGCGAATATCTCCCGATGCGGCCGATCCTGGAGCCGCTCGGGCTCTCGCGACTGGTGGCAGGTTCGATTGATTATCTCCCCGGACCCGGACCACGCACGCTGGATCTTGGCGATTTCGGCAAGGCCGGTATCCAGATTTGCTACGAGATCGTTTTTTCGGGCCAGGTCACGGACCGCGCCAACCGCCCGGACTATTTGTTCAATCCTTCGAATGATGGCTGGTTTGGCAGCTGGGGGCCTCCGCAGCATCTGGCGCAGGCGCGGCTCCGCGCGCTAGAGGAAGGTCTGCCTGTTCTGCGCTCAACCACAACCGGGATCAGTGCAGTGATTGATGCCAACGGAGTGGTCCGCCAGAGCATCGCTAGCGGAGAGGCCGCGCGGGTCGATGGAATGGTACCGGCGGCGCATCCACCGACGCTTTTTTCGAAGCTCGGCAATGTGCTCCCCCTGGCCTGGGCATTGCTGCTTGCATTAATCGCGATCGGCCTGCCAAGATTGGTTGCAAGTCGAATATCGCAGAGCTAGTGCCGCATACGACATAAAGAATTCCTTATATGTGATTTCTTCGGGTTAGGATTCAAATGCGCAGCGAATACCTCTTCACATCGGAAAGCGTCTCTGAAGGACACCCTGACAAGGTTTCCGACCAGATTTCCGATGCGATCGTTGATCTGTTTCTGTCGAAGGATCCGGAAGCGCGCGTTGCATGTGAAACGCTGACCACGACCCAGCGTGTCGTGCTGGCTGGCGAAGTTCGCGCCAAGGGCATCTATGAGAACGGTGAATGGGCCGACGGAGCGCTCGGCGAGATCGAAGCGGTCGTGCGCCACACCGTCCGCGAAATCGGCTATGAGCAAGACGGCTTCCACTGGGAAACGCTTAGCTTCGACAATCATCTGCACGGGCAATCGGCCGAGATAGCGATGGGCGTGGACGCTGGCGGCGACGATTCGAACAAAGACGAGGGCGCTGGCGACCAAGGCATTATGTTTGGCTATGCCTGCAATGACACGCCTGATCTGATGCCGGCGACACTCGACTACAGCCACAAGATTCTTGAGCGGCTGGCGGCGGACCGGAAGTCCGGTGTTGCCCCCTTCCTTGAGCCTGATGCGAAAAGCCAGGTCACACTGCGCTATGTCGATGGCAAGCCAGTGGCCTGCACGGCAATCGTGGTCTCAACCCAGCATGCGCCCGGCTACCACGAGGGCGCGAAAGAGGCCGAGCTCAAGGCCTATGTGAAGACTGTGGTCAATGAGATCCTGCCCGATGGTTGGATCAGCGAAGATACGATCTGGCACATCAACCCAACCGGCGCATTTGAGATTGGCGGTCCAGACGGTGACGCCGGTCTGACTGGTCGCAAGATCATTGTCGATACCTATGGCGGCGCGAGTCCGCATGGTGGTGGCGCATTCAGCGGCAAGGACCCGACCAAGGTTGACCGAAGCGCCGCCTATATCACGCGCTATCTCGCCAAGAACGTTGTCGCGGCTGGTCTGGCTGACCGTTGCACGATCCAGATCGCTTATGCGATTGGCGTGTCAGAACCGCTCTCGCTGTATGTTGACACCCACGGCACCGGCACGGTTGCTGACGATGCGATTGAGCGCGCGATCATGGCTTTGCCAGAACTGGGTGGTCTCACCCCTCGCGCCATTCGCACGCATCTCGCGCTCAACAAGCCAATCTACCGCAAGAGCGCGGCCTATGGCCATTTTGGTCGCACCGCAGAGGGCGACTTCTTCCCGTGGGAGCGCACCGATCTGGTCGATGCTCTCAAGGCGGCACTTGCGTAATCGGCATCCGCTGAAAAGCTGCTAGACCGGTCAGCATGCAAGTGGCCGATCATCCCTCTGCGCGCGTCTTGGAGCTCGATGCCCTGCGCGGCGTGGCCGTGATCGGCATCGTGTGGATGAACGTCTACATCTTCGCATTGCCGCCGCAGGCCTATTACAATCCGTTGGCTTGGGGCGGGGAGACCCCGGTCGATCAATGGGTTTGGGCCGCCAGCTTTGTGTTCATCGAGGACAAATTTCGCACTCTGTTTGCGATGTTGTTCGGAGCCGGCTGTGCCATTCTGCTCGATAAGAATGACAAAAACAAATGGCGGGCGCACATCGCTCGCATGGCGATGCTGTTCGCGATTGGCTTGGTCCACGCAACATTGTTGGCGAGCAATGATGTGCTGCGCGCCTATGCTCTGGCAGGCCTGGCTCTGCCATTCATTGCACACCTCTCCCCGCGCGCCTTGATCGCGATCAGCATTGGACTGATGGTGCTGCATGTCGGGGGCGGCATATTGGCATTTGGTGGCGCCATGCTCGACTGGTTTGAGGGCCGATTGAACAGCGCGCTGGTGTTCTACGCCGAAAACAACTTCGGGCCCGATCCGCAGAGCCTCCCATTCATGCTTGAACAGGGGCGCGAAACTTTCGGTGAGCGGATTGCGCGCCGGCTCGATGGCCTGGCGAGTCAGATCTCGACCATCTCCAGCTCGATCCCGTTGAATCTGTCGGCCATGGCCTTGGGTATGGCGCTGTGGAAGGATGGCATGCTGTCCGCCGAATGGAGAGTTTTTCGCATGCAACGTCTGGCAGCGATCCTTGCAATTGCAGCTCTGCCGGTACTGTTTCTCCTCGCCAATTGGGTCGCCAGCAATGGCTTTCCCGGTCCTTTGGTGGCGGGGGTTACCCTAGTACTATCTGCGCCGTTCGACATGGCATTGGGCCTCGCCTACGCCGCTTTGGCGATTGCTCTGTTTCGCTCCAAGGGCTGGCTGTGTCAGCGGCTGGCCTCCGTCGGTCGGTTGTCGCTCAGCAATTATGTGATGACCTCCGTGGTGCTCAGTGCGATCTTCGCGAGCTGGGGGCTTGGGCTGTTCGGAGAGGTCTCGCGCGCGCAGGCTTTCGCCCTGAGCTTTGTGCCGATCATTGGCATGTTCATCTGGTCGCCGGTCTGGACCAGGCGTTTCGGCCAAGGACCGTTTGAGCGGCTCTGGCGTGGTGCCAGCAAACTCCTGTCCTAACCGTCTTCACCCAAGATCGGGGAGGGGCGATCGAGCGCCAATTCTGCGTCCGAGAACGTAAATGGGCTGCGCACGCCCGGCATTCCGTCGAGGTCCACCCTTAGCTGACGCGCCTGGACCTGTGGATCGGCGAACACTTCGTCGAGCTGATTGATCGGGCCGGCAGGTACGCCATGCTCTTTGCAGGCTGCGAGCAGCGCAGACTTGCTCCAGCCGCTGGTCGTCTCTGCTATTTCGGCATCCAACACGGCCGCATGTTCAACCCTCGCACCATTGCTGGCGAAGCGCGGGTCATTGGCCAGGTCCTCGCGGCCTAGCAGTGTAACCAGTCGGACGAACAGCCCATCATTGGCCGGTGACAGGATCACATGGCCATCGCTGACGGGGAATACGCCATAGGGCGCGACCTGGGCATGGGCATTTCCCATCCGTGGAGGATTCTCCCCGGTCGTAAGGAAGTAGCTCGCCTGATTGGCCAGCAGGCTGACCGAGCAATCGAGCAGCGACATATCAATATGCTGCCCTTTACCGGTCCGTTCGCGCATCAACAGCGCGGCTTGGATTCCGTTGGCGGCATAGACTCCGGTGGTGAGGTCAGAGATCGAAATTCCCATCTTGATCGGATCGCCCTGAGGCTCACCCGTGACTGACATGAAACCACTCATGCCCTGGATGACGAAATCGTAACCCGCTTCATGCGCTCTTGGACCGTTCTGCCCAAAGCCAGTCACCGAGCAATAGACCAGCCTTGGGTGGTCTGGCGCTACGCTGGCATAGTCGAGCGCAAACTTGGCGAGACCGCCGGTCTTGAAATTCTCGATCACGACATCGGCTTCGGCCAGCAAGGCCTTGACCCGCTCAAGCTGTTCAGCGGCATGAAAATCCACGACGATCGAGCGCTTGCCGCGGTTGCAGGCGTGATAATAGGCCGCTTCTCGGTGGACATCGCCGGAAGCATCCCCGCGTTCGACCCATGGCGGTCCCCACTTGCGGGTGCCGTCGCCGTCGGGGCTTTCGACCTTGATCACGTCCGCGCCAAGATCGCCTAGGATCTGTCCGGCCCAAGGCCCCGCCAGAACACGCGCCAGCTCAAGGACTTTCAGGCCCGCCAGAGGCGAATTGGGGTTGCGAGGTTGGTCGAGCCACATGGGTTCGGATTATGCCGCTTCGAGAGCCACTTCGAACTGCGCAGTTGTCTTGGCGGCGACTTCCTCTGCAGTAATGCCCGGCGCGAGCTCGATCAGCCGGAACGGGCTGTCGTGAGTGACCCGGTGAAACACGCCGAGATTGGTGATGATCATGTCGACCACATTGGTCCCGGTCAGCGGCAGGGTGCATTCGGGAATGAATTTGGGATCGCCCGCTTTGCTGTTGTGATCCATCACCACGATGATCTTCTTGACCCCCGCGACAAGGTCCATCGCGCCTCCCATGCCCTTGATCATCTTGCCCGGTATCATCCAGTTCGCGATGTCGCCATTCTCGGCCACTTCCATTGCACCGAGCACGGTCAGGTCGATGTGGCCACCACGGATCATCGAAAAGCTGGTCGCGCTGTCGAAATAGGCCGAATGCGGCAATTCGCTGATGGTCTGTTTCCCAGCGTTGATGAGGTCTGGATCGACTTCATCATCATAGGGGAACGGCCCAATGCCGAGCATGCCATTTTCACTCTGCAGCGTAACATGCATGCCCTCGGGAATGTGGTTGGCGACCAAGGTCGGAATGCCGATGCCGAGATTGACGTAATAGCCATCCTCCAGCTCTTGCGCGGCACGAGCCGCCATCTGATCGCGGGTCCAACCTGTTGGGGTGTCAGCCATGAAAATGCCTCTATTCTTCGACCGAAGGGGTTTGGGAAAGCGCGAGCGGGGTCAGAAACCAGCCGTCATCCAGCAAGATATCGAGCGGATCTCCGAGTGCAGGATCCAGCAAATAATCGAACAATTCGTCAAAATCGGCCTTAGTGTCGCCAGCAATGGCTACCAGGCAATGGGTCTCTGCCAACTCGCGTCGTCGGGTCTGCTTGCGGTCATCGCGATAGCGCATCAGCAGCAGACTGTCCTGAGCCTCAATATCAAGCCCCGAAACCGCCAGCGAACGGCGGATTGATGCAGCGATATCGGCCGAATGTCCGGAGATCCAGAAGACATCGATCCCAGCGCGCCGCAATTGTCCAAGCCCAACCGCCAGGGCAGTATCGGCTTGCGGCAGCCCAACTGGATCAAACAGCGCATCAGCCGGATCGAGGTCGATCACCACGGCAGGTGTCTTTGTCGAACAAGCCAAGCGCTCCCCGTCGACTTGGGTCGGGTCAGCCAGCAAGGCTGAGAACGGCTGATCGGCAGACTGGACCATCTGACCGGACTGAAGCGCATAGCTAATGAATGGCGAATAGGCGCTCGAAGGTCCGGTCGTGTCCAAGGGCTGTTGGAGTTGACCTGGAGGTGTGGGCCCCGGCGTTCCGCCTGCAAGGCGCTCCGCAATCAAATCCCGGACCGGGGCGTCAGCACCGGATGCGGTCTCGCCCGGGGCGGGCAGTGACGACCGGTCAAGCACGACAAACCGCCCATCGGCAGTCCCCTGAAGGCTTGGTGCCGCGTCCTCTGCCCCTTCAACTGCGACTACGCCTTCCACCCCTGGCCTTGCTGGCTCGCTCTCAAACGAAGCATCTTCGCCATCCACGGTCGTGGTCACGATCGCACCGCCCGCCAGCAAGGGTATGGCAGCAGCTGCTACGCAACCGGACAGCATAGTCGCTGAGGCCAGAGCCAGGATTGCGCGAGCGGCACGGTGCATGGCTAGGCTGCCTCGCGCTCCCGTGTGGTGCGGAATTCGATCTTCTTGTCGTAAGGAGCGCCGACAATCATGCGTTGGACAAACACGCCGGGCAGATGGATTGAGTCAGGGTCCAGTTCGCCGACAGGGACAATCTCCTCGACCTCAACAACACAGGTTTTTCCGCATGTCGCGGCGGGTTGATTGAAGTTGCGCGCGGTTTTGCGGAACACGCAATTGCCGGTTTCGTCGGCCTTCCAGGCCTTCACAATCGAGAGGTCGGCAAAGATTCCGCGCTCAAGGATGTAGGTCTCGCCGTCGAATTCCTTGTGTTCCTTGCCTTTGGCGACTTCGGTGCCGACACCGGTCTTGGTGTAGAACCCTGGGATACCGGCCCCGCCTGCGCGCATCCGTTCAGCCAAAGTGCCTTGCGGGCAAAACTCGACCTCAAGCTCACCAGCGAGGAATTGCCGCTCAAACTCCTTGTTCTCTCCAACATAGGAGGAGATCATCTTTTTGACCTGCTGGGTGCGCAGCAGTTTGCCGATGCCTTCGTTATCGATCCCAGCGTTGTTGCTGGCGAAGGTAAGTCCCGTGACGCCGGCGTCTCGAATTGCGTCGAGCAGCCGCTCAGGAATACCGCATAGGCCAAAGCCTCCGGAGGCGATCAACATATTGTCATGAAGCACGCCCTCAAGCGCGGCGGCAGCGGTCGGATACAGCTTCTTCATTAATCGTGACCTGTCTGGATTCAGAGAGGGAGGGTCGAATTCGAGCTGATTACTGCTTTGCAAGGGGTCTGTCACCTCTGTCTTGCTCGTTCCAAGCGTGCAATGGCTGGTCCGTCTTGAACTTGTTGCGTTGCACAAGCATGGGCGCGGAAATGGCGGAATTCTGCCAAAGCGCTAGAGTACCCATTGTCAGGAAATTGCAATATTTCGCATAATTCCGGATGGTTCCCGACCTTTTGATGCAATTCTTGCAAGTCAAAATGCGCCTTTCGCACTTGCACAAAAAATGCTGCGAGCGCATATCCCTTGCATGCCTTTCAGGCATCCTCTCCCAAACTTTTCAAGCCCGGCTTCGGCCGGGCTTTTTCTTTGCCTGCTGTATGATCACGCGCAGGTCCAATTTGGAGAGCGCTGCGCCCGATCCGATTTGCTTTCGCGTCCGACACTTCCTAGCTATCGCTTTCAACCAGCATAGACTTTTGGGAAGAGGGATCGTTGGATGGCTGATGCAGAGGGCGCGACGACCGAACAGGCAGTAAGGTTGCAGGTGGCGCCAGCCCGGCAAGAGGAATCGGGCCAGGGCATCGCTCGCATGCCGCGCAAGGTCCTTTTAGCGCTTGCTCTCAACGAAGGTGATGTGGTCGAGATCACTGGCAAGCGCAGCACGGCTGCGATCGCCATGGCAGCCTATCCCGAAGATGATGCCTTGGAAGTCATTCGGCTTGATGGTCTGCAGCGTGGCAATGCCGAAGCAGGCTCGGGTGAGCAGGTAACCATCACCAAGGCCGTCTCGCGCCCTGCCACTCGCGTGGTGTTTGCTCCGGCTCAAAAGGAGATGCGGCTCCAGGGCCCGGCACAAGCGCTCAAGCGCAACTTCTTCCGCAAGGCATTGGTCGCAGGGGATCTGGTCGCGACAGCGGGCCAGCAGCCGGTTCAGAATATGCCAGCGGGAGTTCAGCGGATGCTGCGCGCGCCCGCCTACGCGCTGACGCAGATCCGCTTGTCGGTTGTCTCAACCGCCCCCAAGGGCATTGTTCACATCGACGAGAACACCGAAGTCGAGATGCGTACCGAGTTCGAGTCCCCGCGTGATGGCCGGGCCGCGGTCAATTATGACGATGTTGGCGGGATGGAAGACACCATCCAGCAATTGCGCGAGATGGTTGAGCTGCCGCTGCGCTATCCAGAGCTATTCACCCGGCTGGGCGTCGATCCGCCCAAGGGTGTTTTGCTGCATGGCCCGCCCGGAACCGGCAAGACCCGGCTGGCGCAGGCTGTGGCGAGCGAGTCCGACGCCGAATTCTTCACAATCAACGGGCCTGAAATCATGGGCTCGGGCTATGGTGAGAGCGAAAAGCGGTTGCGTGAAGTGTTTGAGGAAGCGACCCGCGCGGCCCCCTCGATCATCTTCATCGACGAGATTGACTCGATCGCTCCCAAACGGACCCAAGTGCCGGGTGAGGCTGAGAAGCGGCTGGTCGCGCAATTGCTGACCCTGATGGACGGGTTGGAAGCCCGCGCCAATCTGGTGGTGATCGCGGCCACCAATCGTCCCGATGCGATCGATGAGGCGCTGCGGCGTCCCGGTCGGTTTGATCGTGAGATCGTCATCGGCGTTCCTGACCAAAGCGGTCGGCGTGAGATCATTGCCATTCACACGCGCGGCATGCCGCTCGAGGAAGCGGTTGACCTCGATGAACTGGCGCGGGTCACCCATGGCTTTGTCGGCGCCGACATTGCTGCCTTGGCGCGCGAAGCCGCGATCGATGCGGTTCGACGGATCATGCCCAAGCTCGATCTGGAAGAGCGAACGGTGCCTGCCGAAGTCCTCGAAGAGCTGTGCGTGACGCGCGAAGATTTCCTGTCAGCGCTCAAGCGTATCCAGCCGTCAGCCATGCGCGAAGTCATGGTGCAAATGCCTAATGTCCGATGGAGTGATATCGGCGGGGTTGGCGACGCGATCGACAAGCTCAAGGAGGGGATCGAGCTTCCGCTTAAGAACCCGGATGCCTTCCGTCGACTGGGCATTCGACCAGCCAAAGGCTTTTTGCTCTACGGCCCGCCAGGAACAGGCAAAACGCTGCTCGCAAAGGCCGTGGCGAAAGAGGCCGAAGCCAATTTCATCTCGCTGAAGAGCTCGGACCTCTTGTCCAAATGGTATGGCGAAAGCGAACAGCAGATAGCGAAGCTGTTTGCCCGAGCTCGCGCTGTGGCGCCTTGCGTCGTGTTCATTGATGAGATCGACAGCCTCGTGCCTGCGCGCGGGTCGGGCCAGGGCGAGCCGCAAGTCACTGGCCGAGTGGTCAACACGATCCTGGCCGAGATGGACGGTCTTGAGGAATTGCAATCGGTCGTGGTGATTGGAGCAACCAATCGTCCGGCGCTGGTCGATCCGGCATTGCTGCGGCCCGGCCGGTTTGATGAGCTGGTCTATGTCGGAACCCCGGACAAGAAGGGGCGCGAACATATCTTGCGGATCCACACCAAAGGCATGCCGCTGGCGGATGATGTCGATCTGGGCGCAGTTGCGGCCAAGACCGATCGCTTCACGGGCGCTGACTTGGAGGATGTTGTTCGGCGGGCCGGTCTGACCGCCCTGAGGAGGCTCGGCGGCGACGTCAGCGAGGTTGCTGCAGAGGACTTTATGGCAGCGCTCAAGGATTCACGCGCCACCGTGACGGCCAAGATGGAAGCGGAATATCGGCGGATGCGCGGCGAGCTCAAGAAGCGCGCGGTCGAAGTCAATCCGATCGGATTCCTAGAGCCAGAGAAGCTTGCTCCAACGCGAAGCAAGAAGCACAGCTAGCCGCGTCAATTACCGTTTGCGGATCAGCCACAGGCCGAGAATTCCGATGGCGTAGAGCAGTACGGTTACGGCCCCTAGGGCGATCACTGACTGCTCGTGGAAGACCACGGCCTGGTCCGCGTCGAAGAATCGGCCTTGTGAATCATAGGGCAGCTGCGCCCGCTCGATCCAAAGATTTGCCGTCAGCGTGGCTGCCAGGATAGCGATCACGCAGGCCATCCGGATCAGCTTCCAGCGCATCAATGGGCTGCGTCCCAGCTCGCCCCCGTGCCAATCTCGACTTGCAGCGGGACATCAATCGTCACCGCGGGCAGCGCCGCTTCTGACATCACGCGCTCAATCACCGCGCTCGCCGCCAACACATCGCCTTCGGGAAGTTCGAACACCAATTCGTCATGCACTTGCAGCAGCATGCGAACCTCATTCAGTCCGGCATCCTGCAGCGCGGGAAGCATACGGGCCATTGCGCGCTTGATGATATCGGCGCTGGTGCCCTGGATCGGCGCATTGATAGCGGCCCGCTCAGATCCCTGCCGCTCGGCCTGGTTGGAGGATTTGATCCTCGGGAACCAGGTCTTGCGTCCAAACAGAGTCTCGGAATAGCCACGCTCTCGAACCGTATCGAGCGTTTCCATGATGTAGCGCTGGATACCGGGGAAGCGCTGGAAATAGGTGTCGATCATGGCCTGCGCTTCGTCGGGTTCGACCTCCAGCCGTCCAGCCAGCCCCCAGCGTGAAATGCCGTAGAGGATCGCGAAGTTGATGGTCTTGGCCTGAGCGCGGGTGTCACGCGTCACTTCACCAAACATTTCCGTCGCGGTGCGAGCGTGGATGTCTTCGCCGTTCGCAAAAGCGTCCTTGAGGGTTCCGACATCGGCCATGTGAGCTGCCAGCCTCAGTTCAATCTGCGAATAATCGGCCGCTAGCAGGACATTGCCTGGCTCAGGCACAAAGGCCTCGCGGATCTGACGGCCGATTGGCGTGCGGATCGGGATGTTCTGCAGATTGGGATCGGTCGAAGACAGCCGCCCGGTTTGCGCGCCGACCAGTGAATAGCTGGTGTGGACCCGCCCGGTTTGCGGATTGATCGCCTCTTGCAATGCATCCGTGTAGGTTGATTTGAGCTTGGTTAGCTGACGCCATTCGAGCACTTTGCGAGCGATCGGAGCGCCTTCTCCTGCCAACCGCTCAAGCACGCTCTGATCGGTCGAGTACTGGCCGCTCTTGCCCTTCTTGCCGCCTTTGTAGCCGAGCTTGTCGAACAGGATTTCGCCCAATTGCTTGGGGCTGCCAACGGTGAATTCCTGCCCGGCGACTTCGTGGATTTCGCCTTCGAGCCTGGAGGTTTCCTTGGCGAATTCCTCTGACAGTCGCGACAATTGCGCGCGGTCGACCTTGATGCCCTCGCGCTCCATCCCGGCAACCACCGGGATCAGTGGCCGGTCGACCCGACCATAGATCCGCGTCCCGCCTTCCTCTGCCAGGCGCGGCTTGAGCATCTGATAAAGCCGCCAGGTCACGTCTGCGTCCTCGGCAGCGTATTCGGTGGCGCGATCAAGCGGGACTTCGCCAAACGGAATGGCCTTTTTACCCGTGCCGCAGACGTCCTTGAACGCCAATGGCGTGTGGCCAAGGTGACGCTCGGACAACTCGTCCATGCCGTGCCCACCGCCCATGCCTTCGCCGCGTCCGGCGTCGAGATCAAAGCTGATCACCATCGTGTCTTCGATAGGACTGACCATCACGCCATAGCGGGCCAGCACGTTGAGATCGTATTTGCCGTTCTGAAAAATCTTGGTGACGCTGTCGGCTTCGAGCATCGGCTTAAGAGCGGCTATGGCTGCAGCGCGATCCACTTGCTCCGGCGCTTCCGACAGCAGATCGGTGCCGCCATGGGCGAGCGGGATGTAGCAGGCATCGTTAGGGCCTAGCGCAAGACTGACACCGACCAGTTCGGCCTGCATGGCGTCTAGCGATGAGGTCTCAGTATCGACCGCCACTTCGCGCGCGGCCAAGGCCCGTTCGACCCACGCCTCAAGCCGTTCCATGGTCTGGACGGTCTCGTAAGTGGTTCGATCGAGTGCGGGCATCGCAGCAAGGCCCTGGCGATTGCCTGCTGCGTCTCCGGCATCGCCAGCCTTCTCAGCTTTGGCTGGATCGAGATTGGTGGGACGTTCCGGGCTTCCGGTGCCAGCGCCGAGCCGCTTCAACAACGAGGTGAAGCCATGTTCTTCAAGAAAGTCGGCGAGCGGGTCGGGTGGAACCCCGTCGAGCTTAAACTCTTCGAGCGGCTGCGGCAGATCCGCGTCTTCTTTGAGCGCAACGAGAATGCGGCTTAGTTCTGCGTCCTCGCGTCCCTCGATCAAACGCTCTTTGAGCTTGGACTTTTTCATATCGGGCGCTTGATCGAGCGCCGCGGTGAGTGAGCCATGCTCGGCGATCAGTTTGCTCGCTGTTTTGGGGCCAACGCCGTAGATGCCGGGGACATTGTCGACGCTGTCGCCCATCAGCGCCAGCACATCGCCGACCAGCTCCGGAGCCACGCCGAACTTCTCTTCGACTTCGGGGATGTAGATGCGCTGGCTTTTCATCGTGTCGAGCATGTCGATCCGGGCGCCGTTCTGTTCACCGACCAGCTGCATCAGATCCTTGTCGGAGGAGACGATGGTGACATTCCATCCCTGCGCCTGAGCAGCCCGGGCGTAGGACGCGATCAGATCGTCGGCCTCCAACCCCTCTTCCTCGATACAGGGCAGGCTGAACGCGCGGGTCGCGTCGCGAATCAGCGGGAATTGCGGGACCAGATCTTCAGGCGGAGGTGGCCGGTTGGCCTTGTACTCAGAGTAAATCTCATTGCGGAAGGAATGCGAGCTCTTGTCGAGAATCACTGCGAGGTGTGTCGGCCCGTCCGCTGCGTCGAGATCCTCCGCCAGTTTCCAAAGCATTGTCGTGTAACCATAAACGGCCCCGACAGGTGTCCCCGCTGGATTCGTAAGGGGCGGCAGGCGGTGGTAAGCACGGAAGATGTAGGACGAGCCATCGACCAGATAGAGATGCTGTTGTTCGGACATGAGCTTGTGCTAGCAGTCTGTCCGCGCGCTGGTAAGACTTACGGTCTGGAATCCCACATCGCGCGCCGTGGCAGGAAACGCTACTGGGTTGCCCAAATAAGGCGGCAAAGTGGCGAAATATGCCAAAATCGCTTGCGCCGCCACAAAGTTGCCATTATTTAGCAGGTTCGAGACCAAGTGGACTTCCTCTTGGTTTTGGCGCGGTCGGGAGGATTGACCGTGACATTTTCACTCGCTGATCAAGGAATTGAATTTATGCGTAAGATCGTTCTTGCTGCCGCCATCGCTGGTTCGGCTCTTGGCCTCGCTGCTTGCACCCCGGCTGAAGAAGCAACCGAAGCTGCTGAAGAAACCATGGCTGACACCGAGTCGGTTGCTGAAGAAGCAACTGCTGAAGGTGAAGAAGCTATGGCTGAAGGCGAAGAAGCCATGGCTGAAGGCGCTGAAGAAGCTGCCGACGCTGCTGAAGAAGCAATGGAAGAAGCTGCTGAGTAATCCTCGCATTCTTCTGCAAAGAGAGGCGGTGCCGCAAGGCGCCGCCTTTTTTGTATGCGGAGTGGATTCGCTGATCGCTGAATGTGGGTGGCCAACACGATCGCCAAGCAACTCACCGCGCCAATCCACGAATTCGCCTCATGACCCGCATGAACGCTTGCGTGGCCACAAAGTTGCCACTATTGCCGGAATCGGAAGTCGGGGGTCAAAAGCTCGGCTTTTGCGCGGTCGGGAGGATTGACCGTGACATTTCCACTCGCTGATCAAGGAATTGAACTTATGCGTAAGATCGTACTTGCTGCCGCTGTTGCTGGTTCGGCTCTCGGCCTGGCTGCTTGCTCGGAAACCGCTGAACAAGCCGGTGAAACCGTAGAAGCAATGGCTGACGAAACCGAAGCTATGGCTGAAGGCGCTGCTGAAGCTGTTGGCGACGCTGCCGAAGCAACCGGTGAAGCTGCTGGCGACGCTGCTGAAGCTGTTACCGAAGCTGCTGAAGGCGCTGCCGAAGCTGCTGAAGAAGCAATGGCTGGCGAAGAAGAAGCTGCTGAGTAATTCTCGCAGCTGATCTTCGGATCAGATTGAGGGCGGTGCCGGAAGGTGCCGCCCTTTTCTATTGGGCGATACTCTCCGCAAGCCAATCGGTGCCGCTTGGACTTATCCGCCAGTACGAGGCGCGGACGTCCAGATTGGAACCGTAGGCTGTGTGGCAAATTCGTCGAACAGGCCGCGCGCAATAGCCGCAATCCGCGCCTCGCGGGCGCGGCGTGAACCTTGGCCGGTGACATAAATTGCCACGGCAATCTTGCGGCCCTGCGGCCCTTCGATGATCCCGATGTCACTCGATGTGTTGTTGAGCGATCCGGTCTTATGGCTGACCAAGACGTTTTCCGGCATCTGCCCTTTGATCCGGCGGCTGCCAGTGCGGGTGCGGCTCATCGCATCCAGAATGACCCGGCGGCTTTCTTCTTGCAGAAAATCTCCGCGATACAGGCCCTCAAGCAAACGCACCATCGTCGCCGGAGTCGCTGAATCGCGTGGATCGATCCATGTGGCGGGATCATACTCACCGTCGTCACGCACCAGGGTCGCAATGTCGCGATCGATGCTGAATTCGTTGAGGCCGTTGCGCCACATCCAATCGTTGACCGCGTCGGTTCCGCCAACAGCGGCGAGCAGCGCATCGGTTGCGGGATTGCTCGAGCGGGTGATCATGATCTCAATCAAGTCGATCGCCGGCATGTAATTGCCTTTGCGAACCGGAGCTGCTGCAGAAGAATACTTTGCAGATTTGATCGGGATGAGCAGCGGAAACTCACTGGTCAGCGAGAACTGGCCTTTTTCCACCATCTCCATGTAGGTGGCCGCGACAGCGATCTTGCTGGTCGACGCCATCGGAAACAATTGGTCGCCAAGAACCATGATCTGATCGCCCGTGGTGAGATCGACAGCGGCCACGCCGATCCGACCTTTGTCGCCATCAGCCAGTTCTGCAATTCTCTGCGCAACCCGGGTCTCGTAGACCGCTTCGAAGGTCTGTGGATCGCGAACCTCTGTCCCAAACGTGCTGTCAAAGCTCGCCAGCAATTCATTGTTTTGCGCTGTGGCCGGGACAGCACTCAGGAACAACGCAGCGGAAGCGGCGAGGGCGGGGGCGAGGAGCGACTTGATCATAGGCACGGTTCTACCAGACTAGGGTTTGCATCGGTTTAACGAGCGTCGATTCGCCAGGACAAGCAATTTGTCCAATGTCTGCGACGAGAGGTGCGAACCAAGCGACCAGATAATTGCTGATGTAAGCAATGATCGTATCACAAGCTGAAATGCGCGCAATCCTGAGCGGTTCCCGGCGCACATTCATAAGCGGGGAACCAATCGAGCGATTCAGCCTTGACTGATTGATGCGCTCCGCCACGGTGCGCTCAGAATTTTTGTCGAAACGAAGGTCTCATTCATGACAATCAAATTGCTCCCCCAAGGATCACGTATTGCCGTTTCAGCCTTGCTGCTGGGCGGCTCAACCCTGGCGTTCGCTCAAAGCGCGCCGATCGTTCAACCTGGCGCGCCAGGCCAAGCCAACAAGACCCTGACCGCGGAACAGGCGACCGATCTGGCGGCAGCCGACTACTCTCCCGCTGATGTGACCTTCATGCAGGGGATGATTGTCCACCACCAGCAGGCGGTCGAGATGGCCAATCTGGTTGAGGACCGGACCAATCGCGAAGAGATTGTTTCCGTCGCCGGACGGATCAAAGCCAGCCAGGCGGATGAGATCGAGTTCATGAATGAATGGCTCGAAGCTCGCGGCGAGAAGACGGTCATGGTGGGCGAGATGGATCATTCGTCAATGGACCATTCCAACATGGACCACTCGACGATGGACCATTCCCAACACGCAATGGTCGACCACTCGCAAATGGCTGGCATGGCCACTCCCGAGCAGATGGAAGCTTTGGCGGCCGCTGAAGGCGTCGAGTTCGATCGCCAGTTTCTGACGCTGATGATTGCCCACCATGAAGGCGCGATCGAGATGGTTACGACCCTGCTGAGCCAGCCCGGCAGCGCAGCCGATCCGGTGCTCTATCGTTTCGTGACCGATGTCGACAATGATCAGACCGCTGAAATTGACAAGATGGATGCGGTGCTCGCCAGCCTCTCAGCCGATCCGCGCGCCACTTTGGCGTCGGGCTTTGACGATGCCGAAGAAGCCATTCTCAACCTGCGCAAGGTTGTGAGCCTGCCCAAGCCGGCTGGCTTCTTCAATCCGGAGAACCCTGCTGATCTGCGTCCCGCCATCCCCGAGGAAGAGGACGAGGAAGCGACCGAAGAGGGTGAAGAGGAAGCTGCAGCAGAAGAAACCGAAGCGGAAGACACTCCGCTGCGCGGCGAGGAAGAGAGCCTGACGCAATTCGCTGAGCGTTCGCCGCTGCTCGATTTCGCCAACACCGACATGGCGTTCTTCGACGACATCATGATTGCCGGCAATTATCACGGCTACAATATCTACAAGCTGGGTGCCGATGGTGTGCCCGATTTGACCAGCTCGATCGTCTGCCCCGGTGGCCAAGGCGATGTTTCGGTCGTTGGCGACATTCTGGTGATGAGCGTCGAGCAAACCCGCGGCCGGGTCGACTGCGGCCTGCAAGGTGTCGCTGAAGACGTCAGCGAAGAGCGCTTCCGTGGATTGCGGATCTTTGACATCTCCGACCTCGCCAGCCCGCGCCAGGTCGGCCTGGTGCAGACTTGCCGTGGCAGCCACACGCACTCGATCGTGAGCGCGGATGATGAGAAGATCATCGTTTACAACTCGGGCACTTCGCGCATTCGCGATGAGGAAGAACTGCCTGGCTGCATCGGCGATATCGCGGGTGACACGCGCACCGCGCTGTTCTCGATCGACGTGATCGAGATCCCTCTGGCTGACCCTTCGCAGTCGCGGATAGTCAAATCGCCGCGCGTCTTTGCTGACGAAGCGACCGGCAATATTGCTGGCCTGTGGACTGGCGGAGAGTTCGAGGACGGCGCGCAAGACACCCGTCCGACAGATGAATGCCACGACATCACGGTCTTCCCGTCGAAAAACATCGCTGCTGGCGCGTGCTCGGGCAATGGTATCCTGTTCGACATCACCGACCCGATGAACCCGGTGCGGATCGATGCCGTGTTCGACAAGGGCTTTGCCTATTGGCACTCTGCCACTTTCAACAATGACGGCACCAAAGTCGTCTTCACCGACGAATGGGGCGGCGGTGGCCGTGCCCGCTGCCGGGCATCGGACCCAATGACCTGGGGCGCCAATGCGATTTACGACATTGTCGAGGGCAAGCTCGAATTCCGCAGCCACTACAAGATCCCTGCACCTCAAGGTGACAAGGAAAACTGCGTCGCGCACAATGGTTCGATCGTTCCGGTTCCGGGCCGTGATATCTTCGTGCAGTCGTGGTATCAGGGTGGGCTCAGCCTGATGGACTTCACCGACAGTGCAAACCCGGTTGAGATTGCCTATTTCGACCGCGGCGCGATTGACGATGAACAGCTGGTCGTTGGTGGCTACTGGTCGTCCTATTGGTACAAGGGCCGGATCTACGCGACCGAGATCACCCGTGGGATCGACGTGTTCGCGCTCGAGCCGAGCGAATTCCTGACCGAGACCGAGATCGCTGCGGCAGAAGCGGCCTCCTATGAGGATGAGCGGTTCAACCCGCAGACTCAGACTCAAGTAATCTGGGATTCGGCTGTGCTCGAAGCGGTCGAGGAAAGCCGCAAGGGCGGGTAAGGCTGATCCAGGCTCAGGGCGACCGTAAGGCGTCGATCTTTAGCGGATCGCGCGAGCGGTCGCCCGAGCTCCGGTGAAAAATGTAGATTGGCGCTCTCACCGTGAAACCCGTGTTCGGGAGCGTGAAGGTCTGCACCTGTCCGGTCTGGTTCGCTGGAGCGTCAGGAGCGATGCCTGACAATTGCGCGATGCCGGCATCTTGCGCGGTTGCGGCGAAAACAATGGCTTGGGAATAGGATTTGGCACCGAGCTCAATTGTGATCTTGCCGGTAAAGCGGTGCGCGAGGTCTGCTGGCGGGACAATTTCATCAGCAAAGGGCACGGTCAAAACATCTTGGAGCTGCGACCCCGGAACTAGGGCTTGGTTTTCGGGGGTGATGCGAGCTGTGATAGCGGATGTTGCCGCAAACGGCTGGTCTGTCAGATAGGCCATCAACCTGTCAGACAAGTCATGGGCGCCGCCGCCATTCTCGCTGATGTCGATCACCAGATGGGTGCTGTTTGACCCAGCAATTTCAGCAAAGGCCCCGGCTAGAAATGCCTCGAATTCGGCGCCGCGTTCGCGCGCAAAGCTGGGAACGAACAGGGTCGCGGTATCGCCCTCTATGGTTAGAGAGTAGGCACTCGCATCCCCCGCGAGGAAGCGAAGGCGTGAGGCGTCGACCGGCAGTTCGAGTTCATTGCCGTCCGGCCCGCTAATCGTCATTGAGTGGACTTCGCCTTCGGGAAGAAGGACGCGGAGCAGACCATGCGTGCGCCGTTCAATAATAAAGCGACGTAGCGACTCATTCTCGCCGCGCAACCGCATGTGTGCCTCGCGCGAGAGATCATCCCATGCCACACCGTTAAACGCGGAGATCTCGAATGATCCGCTAAGCGCTCCGGTGTTCGATTGCGCCATCAGCCCCTCTGGTGACGCCACAATTGTAATGTCGACAGCATCCTCCTCTTGGGTGCTTGCCGGGGGCACCATCAGGCCAATATGCGCGTCATTGAACAGGGGGTTCAGCAGCGCCAGACGTTTCCAGGCTTCGGCCTTGGTCAATTGGTCTGGCAGGCTTGCCGCAATCTGGGCAGCCGCATTGCGAAGCGCCTCGTCCTCGACCGAGTAGGATAGATCTGGATGGGTTGCGCTGGTCCACTCGAGCCAGGCCGACAAGTCTGACCGCACGTCTTCAGCGCTCAGGATTGCTTGAGGCTCCGGGGTTTCCTGAGCTGAAAGCGGCGGCAAGCACACCGCAGAAAGGGCCAGCAGAGCGGCATTTCGGCACAAAGCAGGGATCACGATCGACTCCATCCGGATGTATTGCTGTATTGCATCGATAGTACAGTAAGGCGTCGATCGGTCAACATCCGGTCGGCCGAGCTGGCAAAGAAAAAGGCCCCGGAGGATCGCTCCGCCGGGGCCTTTGTGTATGCGACCAGTTCTAGACGTCGGTCGGGCTGTTGGACAGGCCATTGGCTTTGAGCTGCTTGCTCGAAAGCTGCTTGACCGACGCGACCCGCCAGCGCTCATGTTCGCGCCAGCTTGCGTTCAACAGCTCGTGCCGCAATTGGTCATCGCTGCACGATGGGTCGCGGTCGAGGCAAAGCTCGAACCAGATGCCCTTCCGCAGCCACAACACACGATCCTTGGCGACCCGACGAAAGTCCGAATGTGGGCCTTCGTCATAGGGGCTGACACCATAACGCCAGCGCTTGCGGGGGATCTTCTTCTTCCCGCGAAGCGCTTCGGTTTCCCTTATCCGACCATCGAATGGATCGACGTAAAGGTCTGGCCAGCCCCAGGTTGCATCAAGCGGAATGGCACCGCCCCATCTGCCTTGACCAAGCCAATTGCCTTGCGCGTCGATATGGATGTTCACCATGATGAAGTCTTCGAGATGCTCTCGAATATGCATCTTCACAGTGCTCCCCGTATCGAGGTGCTGGCAAATCTCGCTGAAGACATCATCCCATTTGCGACCGCGCTGCTTGTGCAGATAGCGCCGCAATGGGGCGAGGTTTTCGTTGAGCGACTTGCCCCAACCCTGCGTTTCGCAGACATGGCGCTTGTGGCCAATCTGCGAGACGTTTCGGTCGGTGTGGCGCAGCTTTGGACTGTCGCAATGGCGTGAGCCCCAGCGCGGCCTTTCGACCACGACTTTGAACATATCCTCACGCATCACTCACCTCCCGCGCGCGCAATGACGCACAATGGAGATCGCAATCGAGATTGGATTGAGCGCGGCAAACTGGCCGCGGATTGGCTGCAATTAAGCGGGCGAACCCGCCAGTGATTGAATTGCCCATGATAATTGTTCCTGCATGGCAATGAAATTCGAAGTGAAAATTGGTAGGTTCTGGGTATTCAGCATGATCCACTCCTCTTTCAGCGTTGGAACAATTGGTGGAGCGCGCCTCTAGAGCGCCCCTGCAAACAGATCAAGGCAAAACGGACAGCACAAACAAAAGGCCCCGGTGGATCGCTCCACCGAGGCCTGTTTGTTTTGCTCAGGTGACTGGTGGGCTTAGAAGCCCATGCCGCCGCCCATGCCGCCCATGTCAGGCATTGCCGGAGCAGCCGGCTTGTCTTCCGGAAGGTCGACGATGGCAGCTTCGGTGGTGATCAGCAGACCAGCAACCGAAGCAGCGTCCTGAAGTGCAGTGCGGACAACCTTGGTCGGGTCGATGACGCCGGCGCTTACGAGGTTTTCGTAAGTGTCGGTTGCGGCGTT
The DNA here is from genome assembly GCA_965229665.1 of Erythrobacter sp. Lineage (GTDB taxonomy): Bacteria > Pseudomonadota > Alphaproteobacteria > Sphingomonadales > Sphingomonadaceae > Erythrobacter. The sequence goes on from OZ245896.1 coordinate 1,484,035, forward strand.
GAAGCCGAGCGTTTCGTCATTGCCGTCCATCAGCTTGCCAGCGACGACAGCGCCGTCGTGGCCTGCGTTCTCGGAAATCTGACGGACCGGAGCCTGCAGCGCGCGACGAACGATGTCGACACCGCGGGTCTGGTCGTCATTGGCGCCTTCGAGGCCGTCGAGCGACTTGGTGGCGTAGAGCAGAGCGGTACCGCCGCCAGGGACGATGCCTTCTTCAACGGCTGCGCGGGTTGCGTGCAGCGCGTCGTCAACGCGGTCCTTGCGCTCTTTCACTTCGACTTCGGTCGCACCGCCAACCTTGATGACAGCAACGCCGCCGGCGAGCTTGGCGAGACGCTCTTGCAGCTTCTCACGGTCGTAATCGCTGGTGGTGTTTTCCATCTGGGTGCGGATCTCAGCCACGCGAGCTTTGATGTCGTCCTGCGAACCGGCACCGTCGACGATGGTGGTGTTGTCCTTGTCGATGGTGACGCGCTTGGCTTCGCCGAGCATGCCGAGGGTGACGTTCTCGAGCTTGATGCCGAGGTCTTCGCTGATCATTTCACCGGTGGTGAGGATCGCGATGTCCTGCAGCATGGCCTTGCGGCGATCGCCGAAGCCCGGTGCCTTGACTGCTGCAACCTTGAGGCCGCCGCGCAGCTTGTTGACCACCAGGGTCGCGAGCGCTTCGCCTTCGATGTCTTCAGCGATGATCAGCAGCGGACGGCCGCTCTGCATCGCCGCTTCGAGGACCGGCAGCATTGACTGGAGGTTCGACAGCTTCTTCTCGTGGATCAGGATGTACGGGTTTTCGAGTTCAACCGTCATCTTGTCCGGGTTGGTGATGAAGTAAGGCGAGAGATAGCCGCGGTCGAACTGCATGCCTTCGACAACGTCGAGCTCGAATTCGAGGCCCTTGGCTTCCTCAACGGTGATAACGCCTTCTTTGCCGACCTTTTCCATCGCTTCAGCGATCTTCTCGCCGACTTCAGCGTCGCCATTGGCCGAGATGATGCCGACCTGAGCGACTTCTTCCGAACCAGCGACTTCTTTCGAACGGCCCTTGAGGTTCTCAACGATCTTGTCGACGGCGAGGTCGATGCCGCGCTTGAGATCCATCGGGTTCATGCCAGCGGCAACCGACTTCATGCCTTCGTTGACGATAGCCTGAGCCAGAACGGTGGCGGTGGTGGTGCCGTCACCGGCAGCGTCATTGGCTTTCGATGCGACTTCGCGAAGCATCTGCGCGCCCATGTTTTCGAACTTGTCCTTAAGCTCGATTTCCTTGGCGACGGTTACGCCGTCCTTGGTGATGCGCGGTGCGCCAAAGGCTTTGTCGATTACGACGTTGCGGCCTTTCGGGCCGAGCGTCACTTTGACGGCATTGGCGAGCGTGTCGACGCCTTTGAGGATGCCTTCACGGGCATCGCGTGAGAATTTTACGTCTTTGGCAGACATGGATGTTTCTCCTGGAATTCTTGGTTTGTCAGGTCAGCGAATGGGATCGGCGATCAGCCGATGATCCCCATGATGTCGCTTTCCTTCATGATCAGCACATCTTCACCGTCGATCTTGACTTCGGTGCCTGACCACTTGCCGAACAGCACACGGTTGCCAGCTTTCACATCCATCGGGATGCGATCGCCGTCGTCGTCACGGGCGCCTTCGCCAACAGCGACGACTTCGCCTTCGCTGGGCTTTTCTTGAGCTGAATCAGGAATGATGATGCCGCCAGCGGTTTTCTGATCGGCTTCGATGCGACGGACCACAACGCGGTCGTGCAGCGGACGAAATGCCATGGTATATGACCTTTCTGTTTGGGTTGATAATCACAAATTGGCACTCTCCCCTCGAGAGTGCCAGCGGCGCGCAGATGGGGATCGCTTGCGCGCGAGTCAACAGCTTTGCTTGCAAAAATTTTGAGTTCTATTGGGGCCGGATCGACAGATTGAGTGTGTCCCGCAGGGTCCAACGCCAGGTCAGCAGGATCGCGGCGGCGAACAGGCCGGTCGCCAGCCCGATCCAGACGCCGACGCCTTGCAGATGGGTGAAGAACCCAAGTCCGATGGCGAGGCCCATTCCCGGCACCCAGTAGCTGAAGATCGCGATCCACATCGGCACTCTTGTGTCCTGCAATCCGCGCAGCGCGCCAGCGGCCACCGCTTGGACGCCATCGGCCAGTTGGAAGATTGCCGCGAACAGCAGATATTGCAACGCGAAGCTCACCAGCATCGCATTCTTGGCCGCATCGACATCGACATAGATCGATAGCAAGGCTTTGGGCGCCAGCAGCATCGCCAGTGCGGTCAGGCTCATAAAGCCGGTCCCGATTGCGAGCGCGACCCAGCCTGCTTGGGTGATGCCTTGTCGGTCCTTGGCGCCATAGAAATAGCCGACTCTGATGGTGACCGCCTGACCAACCCCATAGGGCACCTGGAAGGCAAGCGCAGCAAGCTGCAGCGCAACTGTATGACCGGCAAGCTCGGCCGCGCCGAAGCGGCCCATCATGAAGGCGGCTGCGCCAAAAATTCCTGCCTCGGCGGTGACCGTCAAAGCGATTGGGGTTCCGACCGTGACAATCTTCCAGAACCGGGTCCAGTCGGGACGCCAGAACCGGTAGAACACGCGATAGCGGTGCAGGCTCGGATCCTGGAAGATCGCGATGATATAGGCAGACAGCACCACCAGCGAGGTGATGATCGTGGCGACCGCGGCTCCCCGCAGCCCCAGCTCGGGCGCGCCGAAATTGCCGAAGATGAAGGCATAGTTCGCGATACCATTCACGACGATGCCAATACCCGTGATCATAGTCGCGAAGATCGGCCGCCCCAATGCTGAGACATAATTGCGCAGCACCGCAGCCAACAGCATTGGAACCATCGAAAAGACGATCACCACATTGTATTCATTGGCTAGGTCGATGATCCTGGCCTGCTGGCCCGAGAGGCGCATGATCGGATCAAGCAGCAGGCATACGCCCATCCCCATGGTGCCAGCGATCACTGCCAGCCATAAAGCCATGCGAACGGATCGCCGGACCGGTCTGGTCGAAGGCGTACGGGCGCCTATTGCCTCGGCAATAAGTGGTGCAACCGCGCCAGTCAGGCCGGTCAGTGCCCACAGCACCAGGCCGAACAGCGAAACTGCCAGAGCCGAAGCGGCCAGTGGCTCATCCCCCAAGCGGGCGATAAACATGACGTCGATCGCATAGGTCAGCATTTGCAGAAGATTGGCGAGCGCCAGCGGCCAGGCGAGCTTGAAGGTCGCCTGGATTTCCTGCCGCCACGTCGGCGTTTCAAGATGCTCTGTCTCGCGCATAAAGCCGGCCCGGATACGCACATGGCTGAGTCGGGGGAAGCACGAAGCCGACTTGGCGCCTGTTATTGCCGGGCCTGCGTCCATCCGGTCACAGTGCCCATCCGTTCGCGCAGACGGGATCGTTCGGGTTTGGCGAAAGTGGCCCACGCCGCTAAACTTCGCCGCAGCAATCCATTCATTGCTGGAGGGGCATATGAAATTCAAAATGACACTGGCTGCCGTCGCGGCCGCCGCCTTGGCTGTGATGCCGGCCATTCCTGCGCAATCCGCTGACGCAGATTTCAATCTGCATAATGATTCCAGCGGGGTTATTGTCGCATTCTATCTCGAGGACAGCTCGGGATGGAGCGATGACTGGCTCGACGAAGTGGTCATGCCAGGTGACGTCTTTGGGATGGTGTTCGACTATGATGGCGAGTGTGAGCTCGGGACCCGGGTCGAATTTGCTGACGGGACCTATCTCGACGCGCTGGTCGACTATTGCGAGACCGACAATGTTTATGTTGAGGAAGACGAGATCACCGTCGACTGATCTTTAGGGTGAGAAGAACGAGGGTGATGCCTTGGTTGGCGTCGCCCTTTCTCAGTGCAATCGGAAGCATAAGACTCCAGGGCTCGCCTAGCGCGTCTCGGGTAGGGCCTCGATCACGGCCTTTGCGCGCTTGAGGAAAGCCTTGATCTCTTCGACCCCGAGTTCTGAGTCTTGGCCAGCTCGAGAATTGAGTGCGCGCCTGACCTGATCGGCGAAAGGATCCGTCGGGTTCCATTGGCGTGCCCCTTCCGATTTTGAGAGGATATATCCCGTCTCAGCGGCTGAGACGGATCGCGCGGCATTGAGCACGGCGTTCCGTTGTGCGGCGCGGTCGAAGGATGTGTCCACGTCGCTGAGATGCCACTCGATCTCGGCAACCAGCGCCTGGCGGAGCAGCGCGACTGGGACGGGCGCGATCAGTGTCGTCGGCGGCGGGCCAAACAGAGTCATTCCGGACTGTCGACACAGGGTGAGATGGATCAGCGTGTCGCTGATCGTGCCAGAATGCTCGAATTCGAGTGGCCAATGAGGTCCTGTCGACAGAGCGAATTCGAAAGGCATAGCGAAAACCGGCGCCTGCACAGCCTCGGCCGTGCACAGGATGAACTCAAAGCCCTGCGCTGGGCAGGGACTGACAGCATGGTTTAGACGCTCTGTCAGCGACTGCCGCGCGTTCTGATCGATCGATCCTGAGAGAATGCCCAAGATGTCGATGTCGCTCACGCGCGGATCGAAATCCTGTTGAACGGCAGAGCCATGCAGATAGAGGCCGGTGAGGCTCTCCCCCGCAATTTCGCTGACAATCGACGTGACAGTCCTGAGATAGGGCTCGATTGTCTCCAGGGTCTCGCTCATGGTGCGATGCTAGCCTGCGCGTGCCTAAGGGTGAAGGGGCGAGCGAACCCACAAAAAAGGGCGGCACCATTGCTGGCACCGCCCCTTTTGTTCTGAGCCAAAAGGCTCGAAACGCTGAATGCGCGTGAACTCTTACTTGAGTTCGACGGTGCCGCCAGCAGCTTCGATCTTGCCTTTGATTTCTTCGGCTTCGGCCTTGTTGACGCCTTCCTTGAGCGGCTTCGGCGCGCCTTCGACGAGACCCTTGGCTTCGGTGAGGCCCAGGCCGGTGATGGCACGGACTTCCTTGATAACCTGGATCTTCTTGCCGCCGTCTCCGGTCAGGATGACGTCGAACTCGTCCTTTTCTTCAGCAGCAGCGCCACCGTCGCCGCCACCGGCACCCGGTGCAGCAACAGCAACCGCAGCAGCAGCGCTAACGCCCCATGCTTCTTCAAGCGCGGTGGCCAGTTCAGCCGCCTCGAGGACGGTCAGCTTCGAAAGTTCTTCAACAAGCTTGGCAATATCAGCCATGATGTTTCACTCCAAATTGTGGCGGGGCCATTCTTCGACCCCAGTATGTTTCGTCTCTTGCGAGAAAGCGTCTCTTCTTAAGCTGCGTCCTTGGCGGCATATGCGCCAATAACACGGGCAAGTTTGTTGGCGGGTGCAGTCGCAACCTGGGCGATCTTGGTCGCCGGGGCGTTGACGAGGCCAACGAGTTTGCCGCGCAGTTCGTCGAGGCTTGGCATCGAGGCAAGCGCCTTGACCCCAGCTTCGTCGAGCACCTGCGTACCCATCGATCCACCAACGATTTCCAGCTTGTCGTTCGACTTGGCGAAATCGACAGCAGCCTTGGCAGCTGCGACCGGGTCACCCGACCAGGCCAGTGCAGTCGGGCCATTGAGGAAATCCTCGATGCCGACATAATCGGTGTCTTTCAGGGCGAGCTTGGCGAGACGGTTCTTCGCAACCTTATAGGATGCACCGGCTTCCCGCATCTTCGTGCGCAGTTCGGTCGACTGTTCGACCGTCATGCCGAGGTTGCGGGTGACAACCACCACGCCAACGTCGTTGAAGACTGCATTGAGCTGGGCAACCGCATCGGCTTTTTGCGAACGATCCATGCCATACTCCTTCTCTGTCCGCCGCATGGATGAACCATGCGGTGGCACTATGGCCGCGAAGCTGTTTGCCGCGCGACCGGCTCACGTAAAATCCGATGCCGAGGTTCGACATCGAAAGTCCAACGATGGGGAAGGAGGTGCGCCAAAGGCGCGAACGGGCCGCGTGTAGGCGGACCGGAGAAACTCTTTTCCCCGTCTAGGCTGGAAATTAAGAAGGCCCAATTGCCTTCACCAACTGTCTCGGACGGACGACCACCGAAGTGATCAGGCGCGCCCATTAGCAGCGCCTCTTGCGAAGTCAAGCAAAAGCGCGCCACCGGCCAAGCGCTCGCTTGCCTTTTTGCGTGGCTTTGGCACATTCGAGCTGGGTTGCTGTGCTGGCGAAGGAGGATGCCAGGTGCGCAGACAGATTACGATTGCGGTCGCGACGGCGCTGGGGCTCAGCCAATCTATTGCAGTGGCAGGAGAGCCAATCGCCATTGACGATTTGTCGGTGGGGGATCGCCAGCAGGTGCGTTGCACAGCTCTGGCCGGCGCCCTGGCGATGGAGGCAGAGCGCGGAGCATCTGAGCGCCAGAATGATCTGACCATGGGGCGGGTTCAGATCATGAACGACAAGCTGCAGACGACTTTGGCCGAGAACTACGGGGCGGATGACGCGCAAACTCAGGCGTTGATCAAGGTCGAGTATGAAGCGCTGACATTGGGGTCCGCTCAGAACGGGCCGCCATGGGCGGATCAGCAGAAACAGGCCTGTGCTGATCTGTGGGCGGCAGCTGAACCTCCTGCGCCGAGCTATCAGGGTGGGCCGGTCGATACGGCGTTCTGCAACACGCTCTGGACCACATTTGCCGAAGCAATGGCCACGATGCCCGGCGACAGTGCCAGGATCGCGCCGATCTTCCAGGCTCGCGCCGATCGTATCAGAGCGAACATGATCGCCGAAGAGGGTGGCGACACCAAAGCAGCAGCGATGGTCGACGCGCTGCTCGCGATCTCAGATTCGAATTTTGACGTTGAGGAATGGGACGCCCTGCCTGAACTCGAAGCCGAAGAGATCATGCTTTGGTGCGAGCGTCAGGCTGGTCCAGACGAATAGGTCAGGGTAGAGAAACGGGGCGCCCCGAAAGAGCGCCCCTAATAGAAATTGTCGGCCCTCAGTCAGGCAGGCTCAAAGCTCAACAGATCGCCCGGCTGGCATTCAAGCTCGCGGCAGATCGCAGCCAAGGTTGAGAAACGGATCGCCTTGGCTTTTCCGGTCTTGAGGATCGATAGGTTGGCTAGGGTCAGACCAACCCGATCAGCCAGCTCGGTCAGCGTCATTCGCCGGTCGTGCAGCAGATCGTCGAGCTTCACCATGATCATGGCTCCTTCATCATCAGCGGGCATCAGACCGTTCCCTCCAGATCTTCACGCATGGCGGTTCCGTGTTTGAACACGCGAGCGAGGATAAACAGAACGATCACCATCAAAATGCCTTCGATGCTAAGTCCGGCTTCGATCGAGATCTCGGCATCTTCAACGCTGTCCGCCCAGCGGGCAAAGGTCAGGCCGATCGCCATAGCCGGGATCATCAGCACCTGAATGCCGAGCAGCAGCCACGCCATGAAGTTGAGCCGCGTGGCATTTTCAGGCGTAAAGGGATCGCCCTCACCAACGCTGGTGATGATCGCGCGGAGCTTGCCGAAGAATACAAACGCCGCGGCAATTATCCCGAATGCGAGCACCATCAGGCCCAGAGTGATGGCGATAAAGGTTCCGCCAGAGACTGTGCCGACCTTTTCGGCGAACTGCAGGGATACTTCCTCATTGAAGATCAGCATCAGCGGCGCGGCGATAGCGATGGCGACGCCGCCAATCGCAAGCCCGGCCTGCGCGAGAAAGGTCAGCACCTTGCCCGCTAGCAGTAGGAGGTCATTGGGTTTGTCTTGCATGAGTTTGCTCCCGTGGGCTTCGATCAAGCCAGGCCCGGCATGCTGGCAAGGGCTTGCGCTTCAGGGATAGTTACGATCGTCGCGAGCGAGGTCATGGTGACCATGACTGCGGCGAAAGCAGCGAGCGTGTGAGAGGTGAGGCGGGTCATTTATCGTTCTCCTAGATGCGTCATATTGAATATCAATAAGAACGATCTAGTGATTCGATAATTTATTGTCAATCAATAATATTGAAAAACGATATGTTTGCTCGCCAAGGATTTGAATTATTGCATCTTTAATCTGGCCAGATGGCGAGGGTTGTATCGGTGTACAGTGCCTGCCAGCCCAATTCTTCGCCAATCTGTGTATCGACGCGTTCCTCAAGCGGGACCAAGTTCACCACCCAATGCAGATCGTGCTCGCCGCCTGGTGCGTTCTCATAGGTGATGTCCGGCGCAAACTGCAGACTGATCCATTGGGCTGCGCCCGCCACGCGGCCACCAGTGCTGGCGATTGAAACGGCAGCCTCTGAATGGCTCGCCGGATGCTGGGACCCACTGAAGTCAAAATCGAACAATCTGACGGTATTGCTTCTGCGATGAATTTGCCCGTTCCCAAAGTGCATCTTTGGCGGAGTCCGCAGCACCTTATGGGCTTCTCTGATGTCGAAGCCTTCAATCGTATCAGGCAGCGGCTGAGGGCGCTCGAAATCGGCCAAACCCATTTCGATGCTGGCCCGTTCAGGCAGGAACAGTGCATCCGGCACGCACAGCTCGGATCGAGCGTGCGCGAGCGATGGGAGCACCCCTTCTCCGATGAGTGTTTCGGAGAAGATCTCCGATATGACCATATCGACCCCACCGCCTAAATCGCGTTCGCGTGAGAGTTGTCCAGAGTGGCAGGGCAGCAGTGTTATGCGGTCCGACAGTCCATTCGCGGCAATAACCTGAAGCGCGTTCGCGGCGAGGCGCGGATTTTCTTCGCACGCATACACCTTTGCTGCGCCGGCCCGGGCGGCCATCATCGCCAGCAATCCCGATCCGGTCCCGATATCGAGCACAACGCGATCCTTGGCGAGCAGATCAATCGCGCGCCGATAGGCCAGGTTGCGCTGAACATCGCGCAGCATCCGGCCATGGAAGTCCGGGATGCCAGAATTGAGCACCAGATCGACGAGGCTCTGCCACATCCGGCTGCCCGGATTTTCTGCCAGCGCACGCGCAGCCAATGGCAAGATCAAATGGGGATGCTCTGACCGAGTGAGACTCAGACCCTCGCGAAGGAAGGATACAGGATCGGTTGTGAGATCTGTCGGGGATTGGTTCTCCATATCACCAGACTGTCCTTGCACCGGCCGGCGAGGCAAGCGGAAATTGAAAAATTGACCGCTTATGGGGTTTGACACTGGCCCAGCCTATTCCTACATGCCCTCTCGCACGAGCGCTTCGAGCGACGCCGATTCATGCGCGGGGATCGGGTCAAGGATGGAAGCGACGGGCCTCATATTCGCGACGTTTGTTGAAGCTGCAGTTTTGCGGGCCGGGATGGCTTGCACTCACTGCGGCCTTTTCGCGTCTGAAATGAGGCCTTTTTTACGCGTGACGCAGCGTTCATCCAACGGTTGGGAGGCGTCCCGGCCTGACAGATAAGAGGTACAGACCCTCCATGGCTACCAAAGCGAAGCCCATCAAATCCAAGGGCAAGGCGCAGGGGACCGCTAAAAAGCGTATCCGCAAAATCTTCGGCGACATTCACGAAGTCGTCCAAATGCCGAACCTGATCGAGGTTCAGCGCGAAAGCTACGAGCAATTCCTGCGTTCGGATAAAGAGACCGGCTATGTTTCCGGCCTTGAGAAGACCCTTCGTTCGGTCTTCCCGATCCGCGATTTCGCCGGCACGGCTGAGCTCGACTTTGTTCACTATGAGCTCGAAGAGCCAAAATACGACACGACCGAATGTCGCCAGCGGGGCATTACCTATGCTGCTCCAATGAAGGTGACTCTGCGACTGATCGTGTTCGAAGTCGATCAAGAGACCGAGACCCGCTCGGTTCTCGATATCAAAGAACAAGACGTTTACATGGGCGACATGCCGCTCATGACCGAGAACGGCACGTTCATCATCAACGGCACCGAGCGCGTTATCGTCTCGCAAATGCACCGTTCGCCGGGCGTGCTGTTCGACCATGACCGGGGCAAGACGCACTCCTCGGGCAAGCTGCTGTTCGCCGCGCGGGTGATCCCGTATCGCGGCTCGTGGCTCGATTTCGAGTTCGACGCCAAGGACATCGTCAACGTCCGGATCGACCGTAAGCGCAAGCTCCCGGTCACCGCGCTGCTCTATGCGCTGGGCCAGGACAGCGAAGAGATCCTGCACTTCTTCTATGACACCGTTTCCTGGGAACGCGCCAAGGACGGTTGGAAGATCCCGTTCGTTGCCGAAGCATGGCGTGGCCAAAAGCCAGCCTTCCCGCTGGTTGACGCCAAGACCGGTGAAGAGATCTTCGCCGCCGGTCAGAAGATCAGCCCGCGCGCTGCTAATAAGGCCGCCAAGGATGGTCTCAGCGATCTGCTGCTGCCGACCGAAGAAATCTTCGGCCGCTACGCTGCGCGCGACCTGATCGATGAAAGCACCGGCCGGATCTACATCGAAGCGGGTGACGAGGTGTCGCCTGACAATCTCGAACTGCTCGACAGCGCCGGGATCGACAGCCTCGAGCTGCTCGATATCGACGAAGTCAACACCGGTCCGTGGATCCGCAACACGCTCAAGGTCGACAAGGCCGAGAACCGCGATGAGGGTCTTGAGGCGATCTACAAGGTGATGCGTCCGGGCGAACCGCCGACCAAGGAAACCGCAGAAGCGCTGTTCGAAGGCCTGTTCTTCGACGGTGAGCGTTATGACCTTTCGGCTGTGGGCCGGGTCAAGCTCAACATGCGTCTTGGCTTGGATGCCGAAGACACAGTCACCACCCTGCGCAAGGAAGACATTCTCGCAGTGGTCAAGGAACTGGTCGGCCTCAAGGACGGCAAGGGCGAAGTCGACGACATCGACAACCTCGGCAACCGCCGGGTCCGTTCGGTCGGCGAACTGCTCGAGAACCAGTACCGCGTCGGCCTTCTGCGGATGGAGCGTGCGGTCAAGGAGCGGATGAGCTCGGTCGATGTTTCGACTGTGATGCCGAACGACCTGATCAACGCCAAGCCTGCCGTGGCTGCAGTTCGCGAATTCTTCGGCTCTTCGCAACTGTCGCAATTCATGGACCAGACCAACCCGCTGTCGGAAGTCACCCACAAACGCCGCGTTTCGGCGCTTGGCCCGGGTGGTCTAACGCGTGAGCGTGCCGGCTTTGAAGTCCGCGACGTTCACCCGACCCATTATGGCCGGATCTGCCCGATTGAAACGCCGGAAGGCCCGAACATCGGTCTGATCAACTCGCTGGCTTCGTTCAGCCGGGTCAACAAATATGGCTTTATCGAAACGCCATACCGCCAGGTGGTCGACAACAAGGTCACCGGCGATGTGCAATATCTCTCCGCGATGGAAGAGCAGAAGCACACCGTGGCGCAGGCTTCGGCTGAGCTCAATGAAGACGGCTCGTTCGTCGAAGAGCTGATCTCGGCACGTCAGTCAGGCGACAACCTGATGGCTCCGCGCGATCAGGTCACGCTGATGGACGTTTCGCCGAAGCAGCTCGTTTCGGTCGCTGCCTCGCTGATCCCGTTCCTGGAAAACGATGACGCCAACCGCGCTCTGATGGGCTCGAACATGCAACGTCAGGCTGTGCCTTTGGTGAAAGCCGAAGCGCCATGGGTCGGCACCGGCATGGAAGAGACCGTGGCGCGCGATTCGGGCGCGGCGATCGCTGCCAAGCGCGGCGGTATCGTCGACCAGGTCGATGCGACCCGGATCGTGATCCGTGCGATCGGTGATGTTGAGCCCGGCCAGTCGGGCGTCGACATTTACACGCTGCAGAAGTTCCAGCGCTCGAACCAGAACACCTGCATCAACCAGCGTCCGCTGGTGAAGGTCGGTGAAGTGATCGAGCCGGGCGATATCATTGCTGACGGTCCTTCGACCGATCTCGGTGAGCTCGCGCTGGGCAAGAACAGCCTCGTCGCGTTCATGCCGTGGAATGGCTACAACTACGAAGACTCGATCCTGATCTCAGAGCGGATCGTGAAAGATGACGTGTTCACCTCGATCCATATCGAGGAATTCGAAGTCATGGCTCGCGACACCAAGCTGGGGCCGGAAGACATCACCCGTGACATTCCGAATGTCGGTGAGGAAGCTCTGCGCAACCTCGACGAGGCGGGCATTGTCTACATCGGTGCCGAAGTGCATCCGGGCGACATTCTGGTCGGCAAGATCACGCCGAAGGGCGAAAGCCCGATGACGCCGGAAGAAAAGCTTCTGCGCGCCATCTTCGGCGAGAAGGCTTCGGACGTTCGCGACACCTCGCTGCGTCTGCCGCCGGGTGTTGCCGGGACGATCGTCGAAGTTCGCGTGTTCAACCGCCACGGTATCGAAATCGATGACCGTACGCGGGCGATCCAGAACGAAGAGATCGAGCGCCTTCGCAAGGATGCCGCTGACGAACGCAACATTCTCAACCGGGCGACCTACAACCGCCTGCGCGACATGCTGCTGGGTCAGACCGCTTCGGCCGCTCCGAAGGGCATCAAGAAGGGCACTGAGATCACGCAAGAGGTCTTGGCCGAGGTCGAGCGCCACGAATGGTTCAAGTTCGCGGTCGCCGAAGACGGACGTCAGGCTCAGCTCGAAGCGGTGAAGTCGCAATATGACGAAGCCGTTGCCGGGATCGACGCCAAGTTCGAAGACCGCAAGGAGAAGCTCGAGCGTGGTGACGAACTCGCACCGGGCGTGCTCAAGATGGTCAAGGTCTTTGTCGCGGTGAAGCGCAAGCTGCAGCCGGGCGACAAGATGGCCGGCCGTCACGGGAACAAGGGTGTGATTTCGCGCATCCTGCCGGTCGAGGACATGCCGTTCCTCGAAGACGGCACCGCGGTCGATATCGTGTTGAACCCGCTCGGCGTGCCATCGCGTATGAACGTCGGTCAGATCTTCGAAACCCACCTTGGTTTCGCAGCGCGCGGCCTGGGCATGGACATCGCTGAAAAGCTCGAAGAGTGGAAGGCAGCCAACCCCGACGCGGCGGAAGACTACAAGGGCGTGAAGCCACCCGAAGCGGTGATGGATCGTCTCAAGGACGTCTATGGTGAGGCCTATCTCGAAGACCTCGACAGCCGTTCGACCGAGCAAGTGGTTGAGCTCGCTACCAATCTCAGCGCCGGTGTCCCAATGGGTACACCAGTGTTTGACGGTGCGCGCGAGCCCGACGTTTCGGACATGCTGATCAAGGCTGGCATCGACAGCTCGGGTCAGTCGACCCTGTTCGACGGCCGCACCGGTGAAGCGTTTGACCGCAAGGTCACCGTGGGCATTATCTACATGCTCAAGCTGCACCACTTGGTCGACGACAAGATCCACGCCCGTTCGATCGGCCCGTACTCGCTCGTCACCCAGCAGCCGCTCGGCGGTAAAGCGCAGTTCGGTGGCCAGCGCTTCGGTGAGATGGAGGTCTGGGCGCTGCAAGCCTACGGCGCGGCCTACACCTTGCAGGAAATGCTGACCGTCAAGTCGGACGACGTCGTCGGGCGGACCAAGGTTTACGAAGCGATCGTCAAAGGCGACGACACCTTCGAAGCCGGCATTCCGGAGAGCTTCAACGTTCTCGTCAAGGAAATGCGTTCGCTGGGCCTCAATGTCGAACTCAAGTCATTGTCTGATGGCGAAGAGGGCGGCGAGGACGAATGGCCGGAGGCAGCGGAATAAGAGTGCGGGGCCGATGTTTGTAAGTGCCCCGCACCTCAACCGCTCCCAAGTTTTCACCCCCAAGGGGAACTAAGTCATGAATGAACTGACAAAATTCACCAACCAGCTGGCCAAGCCGGAAACCTTTGACCAGATCCAGATCGGGATCGCTTCGCCTGAGCGCATTCGCTCATGGTCGTTTGGCGAGATCAAGAAGCCCGAGACGATCAACTATCGTACGTTCAAGCCAGAGCGTGACGGCCTGTTCTGCGCGCGCATCTTCGGTCCGGTAAAGGATTACGAATGCCTGTGCGGCAAGTACAAGCGGATGAAGTACAAAGGCGTCGTCTGCGAGAAGTGCGGCGTTGAAGTCACCGTCACCAAAGTCCGTCGTGAGCGGATGGGCCACATCGAACTGGCTGCTCCGGTGGCGCACATCTGGTTCCTCAAGTCGCTGCCATCGCGCATCGGCCTGCTGCTCGACATCCAGCTCAAGCAGCTTGAGCGGATCCTCTACTTCGAAAGCTATGTCGTGATCGAGCCGGGTCTGACCCCGCTTGAGAAGTTCCAGCTGCTGACCGAAGACGAACTGCTCGAAGCGCAGGACGAGTATGGCGAAGATGCCTTCTCGGCCGACATCGGTGCAGAAGCCGTCAAGCAGATGCTGATGGATCTCGACCTCGAGCAAGAGCGTGAAGATTTGATGGAGGAGCTGGCGACCACCAAGTCGACCCTCAAGCCCAAGAAGATCATCAAGCGTCTTAAGGTCGTCGAAAGCTTTATCGAATCCGGCAACCGTCCGGAATGGATGATCCTCGAAGTGATCCCCGTGATCCCGCCAGAGCTGCGCCCGCTGGTGCCGCTCGATGGTGGCCGTTTCGCGACCTCGGATCTCAACGATCTCTATCGCCGTGTGATCAACCGGAACAACCGTTTGAAGCGTCTGATCGAGCTGCGCGCTCCGGACATCATTGTCCGCAACGAAAAGCGTATGCTGCAGGAAGCGGTTGATGCGCTGTTCGACAACGGCCGTCGTGGTCGCGTCATCACCGGCGCCAACAAGCGTCCGCTGAAGTCGCTGAGCGACATGCTCAAAGGCAAGCAGGGCCGCTTCCGTCAGAACCTTCTGGGTAAGCGCGTTGACTATTCGGGTCGTTCGGTGATCGTGACCGGTCCTGAGCTCAAGCTGCACCAGTGCGGCCTGCCGAAGAAGATGGCGCTCGAACTGTTCAAGCCGTTCATCTACGCCCGGCTCGACGCCAAGGGTCTTTCGATGACCCTCAAGCAAGCCAAGAAATGGGTTGAGAAAGAGCGCAAGGAAGTCTGGGATATTCTCGACGAAGTGATCCGTGAGCACCCGGTTCTGCTGAACCGCGCGCCGACGCTTCACCGTCTCGGCATCCAGGCGTTCGAGCCAGTGCTGATTGAAGGTAAGGCTATCCAGCTTCACCCGCTGGTCTGCTCGGCCTTCAACGCTGACTTTGACGGTGACCAGATGGCGGTCCACGTACCGCTTTCGCTGGAAGCGCAGCTCGAAGCGCGTGTGCTGATGATGTCGACCAACAACATCCTCTCACCCGCCAACGGCAAGCCGATCATCGTGCCTTCGCAGGATATGGTCCTGGGTCTCTACTACCTCTCAATGGAGCGGCAGGAGAAGACTCCGGAATTCCTCGAAAACGCAGATGGCACCAAGGAAGAAAAGCTGCCGCGTTTCGCCGATATGGCCGAAGTGCACCAAGCGCTCGAAACCAAGGCTGTTACGCTGCACACCAAAATCCTCGCCCGCGTTCCGCAGGCCGATGAGGATGGCAATATCGTGATGCAGCGCTTCGTCACCACGCCGGGTCGGATGCTGATTGGTGAATGTCTGCCGAAGAACCACAAGGTTCCTTACGACATCATCAACCGGCTGCTGACCAAGCGTGAAATCGGCGACGTGATCGACCAAGTCTATCGTCACACCGGTCAGAAGGACACGGTGCTGTTCGCTGACGCGATCATGGTGCTGGGCTTCCGTCACGCGTTCAAGGCGGGCATCTCGTTCGGCAAGGACGACATGATTATCCCTGACGCCAAGGAAGGCCTGGTTGAGGAGACCAAGGAACTGGTTGCTGGTTACGAGCAGCAATATCAGGATGGTCTGATCACCCAGCAAGAGAAGTACAACAAGGTGATCGACGCCTGGTCGCGTTGCGGTGACCAGGTTGCCGACGCGATGATGGAAGAGATTAAGGCGACCCCGATCGACAAAGACGGTCGCGAAGCCTCGATCAACTCGATCTACATGATGAGCCACTCGGGTGCGCGTGGTTCGCCAGCGCAGATGAAGCAGCTCGCCGGTATGCGCGGGCTGATGGCCAAGCCATCGGGCGAGATCATCGAAACGCCGATCATCTCTAACTTCAAGGAAGGTCTGACCGTTCTTGAATACTTCAACTCGACCCACGGCGCTCGTAAGGGCCTCGCGGACACCGCGTTGAAAACCGCCAACTCGGGTTACCTGACCCGCCGTCTGGTCGACGTTTCGCAAGACTGCGTGATCGTCGAGGAAGACTGTAAGACCGAGAACGCGCTGGAAATGCGCGCGATCGTTCAGGGCGGTTCGGTGATTGCCTCTTTGGGTGAGCGCATCCTCGGCCGTACGGTCGCGGAAGACATCGTCAACGCTGCCACCGGTGAAGTCATCGCCAAGACCGGTACTCTGGTCGACGAGCCAATGGTCAAGCTGATCGAAGAAGCTGAAGTGCAGTCAGCCAAGATCCGCTCGCCGCTGGTCTGTGAAGCCGAGCAGGGCGTTTGCGCGACCTGTTATGGCCGTGACCTTGCGCGCGGCACGCCGGTCAACATCGGTGAAGCTGTCGGCGTTATCGCTGCACAGTCGATCGGTGAGCCGGGCACGCAGCTGACCATGCGGACCTTCCACATCGGTGGTGCGGCACAGCTCAACGAAACCTCGCATTTGGAAGCCATCTCCGATGGTAAGATCGAGTTCCGCGACATGCCGACCATTACCGACAAGAAGGGCCGGATCCTGTCGATGGCTCGCAATGGTGAGTTTGCCGTGATCGACGCCGAAGGCCGTGAGCGTGAAGTTCACAAAGTGCCTTACGGTACCGTCCTGATGTTCAAGGATGGCGCCAAAGTGAAGGAAGGCGATCGTCTGGCCGAGTGGGATCCGTTCACTCTGCCGATCATCACCGAGCAATCGGGTACGGTGAAGTATCAGGATCTGGTTGAAGGCACGACGCTGGAAGAGCAGACCGATGATGCCACCGGAATCGCGCAGCGCGTGGTGACCGAAAACCGGGCAACCGGACGCAAGAAGAAGGAAGACCTTCGTCCGCGTCTGACTCTGCTTGGCGAAGGCCAGACCGAGGACGGTGAGACCGAGGCTCAGCGCTACATGCTGGCACCGGGCACCACCCTGTCGGTTGAAGACGGTCAGGAAGTTGCGGCTGGTGACATTCTTGCGCGTGCATCGCGTGAGGCTGCCAAGACCCGCGACATCACCGGTGGTCTGCCACGGGTGGCTGAGCTGTTCGAAGCCCGTCTGCCGAAGGACAATGCGATCATCGCCAAGATCTCGGGTAAGATCGAGTTCGTTCGCGAATACAAAGCGAAGCGCAAGATCGCGATCATTCCCGAGGAAGGGGATCCAGTCGAGTATCTGATCCCCAAGACCAAGGTGATTGACGTCCAGGAAGGCGACTTCGTGAAGAAGGGCGACACGCTCATCTCGGGCTCGCCGAACCCGCACGACATTCTGGAAGTTCTCGGGGTTGAGGCGCTGGCCGAATACCTCGTCAACGAGATCCAGGAAGTCTATCGACTGCAGGGCGTGAAGATCAACGACAAGCACATCGAGGTGATCGTTCGCCAGATGCTGCAGAAGGTTGAGATCACCAATGGTGGCGACACCACGCTGCTTCCGGGTGAGCAGGTTGATCTGGCAGAAATGCTCGAGATCAACGGCAAGCTTGGCAAGGGCAAGCAGCCGGCGGAAGGTTCGCCGATCCTGCTCGGCATCACCAAGGCGTCGCTGCAAACCCGCAGCTTCATCTCGGCGGCGTCGTTCCAGGAGACCACTCGTGTCCTGACCCAGGCTTCGGTCGAGGGTAAGAAGGACACGCTGATCGGTCTCAAGGAGAACGTGATCGTGGGTCGTCTGATCCCTGCTGGTACCGGTGCAGGTATGAACCGCATGCGGGTCACCGCATCGAGCCGTGACGCAGCGCTCAAGGCGCAGTGGAAGAAGCAGCAGGAAGCGCTCGCCGCTTCTGGCGAAGCTGAAGCTGAGCCCGCTGCCGACCCTGTGTCGAGCGAAGAAGCCATGAAGGCCGCCATGGGCGGTGGTGGTGAGGCTCCCGCAGCCGAATAATCACTGCATCGCCTCAAAGGCACGTAAGACCCCGCTGGAGCCTCGGCTTCGGCGGGGTTTTTCTTGAGTTTTTGGGTTGGGTTTTGCGTTTGGAGCCAAGCCCTTGTGCGAAATGCGCTGAATGTTACGCTTAACCTCTTTGGAGAGGAGGGCGCATCATGAAGAAGTTTGCGATTGCATTGGGGGCAGCGAGTCTGACCATTCCCGTCCAAGTATGGGCGCAGGATACAGTTGTCGTCACCGGTTCGCGGATCGAGCGGTCAGACTATGACGAGTATTTCGATGACGACCAATCAGCCATCGGGCTGACCCGCACCGCCGACTATTTCGTGAAGCCGATCTATGTGAATTCGGACTCGCGTGACGCGGCAGTGCGTCGGACCGAAGTCACCACCATGCTCGATGCTACGATCGAGCTGGCGGAGCAGAAGGGCATTGCGCTGGTGGCTGGGGAGTTCAAGCTCGCGCCTTTGACGTCTGAGAACATGTTGGACTTGGTGTCATTCGGGCGCGGAAGTCGGCCTGACACAACCCGCGTCAAAATCTATGCCCGACTGCCCGTGGGTGGAGCCTTCGAGGGCGTTGATGAAGTCGACGAAGCGGTCCGCGCATTCAAAACAGAGGTGCCAGTGACCGGCCGTGCCTATATGGAAACCGGTTCAACCAATCTCGCGATCGATGATCCCGACCAATATCGCGGTGCGGTGGTCAGGGCGATCGCGGACGAGGCCCGGCGCTATGCCGCTATGTTCGGTTCGGATTACGGGATCGAGATCCGCGGCCTGGATTCAGAGCTCTACTTCAATCAAGCGAGCCAGACCGAGCTGTTCCTCTACATCGAGCACAGCTTTGTGATTAAGCCGAAGTAATTCAGCAATACGCTATTGAGACGCATTCGCATTTAAGTTAGGGGGAAGGGGTCAACTCAGGAGGATCCCCCACATGCCCCATCGCGCCCAAGCCAATTCGTCGAAGCAATGGATCGACTCGCTTCAAGCGGTCCCGAGAATCGATGAGCTAGGCCCGATCGCAGGGCGCTTCGTCTATTCCCTAAGATTGATTGCTCTGCACGAGCGGGCCAAGCGGGATCCAGTGCCTGAGCTTGCGGCCCGTCTGCGCAATGTGGCAGCAGCGACCAAGTCGTTGGCCCTGGCTCAGGCGATCAGCGCGACCTGGCCCGAAAATGTGCATGTCTCACGGTTTTGCTGCACCTTGTTGACTCATGATGAAGCGACAATTGGCCGCATGATCGATGCGGCCGAACGCGGCAACCACCGAAGCTTCGAGGAGCAACTTTCAGGTTTGGTCCGCCCGCAACGCATCGATGCGCTGTGGCAGGATTGCTTGGCGCTGGTGGCGGCCGAGGTTCAATCCAACTGATACCTTAGCGGCTTAGCTGCGCCTTGAGCTTGCAGGACCACTCATTACCCATCTCACAGCCCTTGGTTGCGAGCACTACTGCTTTCTGCTTGTCCAGCGTCGTCTTGCCTTCACGAGCGAGCACCCTAGCGCCAGTCTCGCAGCCATCAGGATCACCGAGGTCGCAGGCCTTCGTGAAATAGGTAACGGCAGTCATGGGCGCGTATTCCTTGGGCCCTTCACCGGTCTCATAGAAATAGGCCAAGCTGGTGCAGCCAGGGGCGTACTCTTTCGCACAAAGCTCTGTATCAATCGCAAAAGCACGGGCCTTGTCTTTCTCAACGCCACCCATGCCATATCGATAGGACGCTGAGAGATTGCCGCAGGACTTGAAATAGCCCTTGTCGCAAGTGGTCTGATATATCTCAATCGCCTGCGCCCTCTGCTCGTTATCTCCGCTCCAGGCGAGAAAGCCGGCGAAGGCGTTGCATGCTTGCAGATCGCCAGCCTCGCACGCTCGCTCCATCACTGGAGGACCGGCTGAGTAGTCGGTCGCTTCGGGGCCTTGAAGTGCAATCAAGGCCAGTGCCGTCGCCAATAGGGATATCATGCTGTTTGCCCCGGTCCTGAGATATGTCTGTGATCTAGCACAGTTTCAGGGGTAGCGCGCAAGCAGGGTCAGTCCAGCGCACGCAGGCGCTTCTATTCTGAGCAAATCAGCTTATAGAACCGGCCATGCTTATCACCCGTTTCGCACCATCGCCCACCGGGCGGCTTCATGTCGGCAACATCCGCACCGCGCTCCACAATTGGATGCTTGCGCGCAAAGGCGGTGGGCAGTTCATTCTGCGGATCGATGACACTGATAAGGAAAGATCCAAGGAAGAATATGTCGAGGCGATCCGGACCGATCTCGCTTGGCTTGGTCTGACGGCAGATCGCGAAGAGCGTCAGTCTGAACGATTGGAGCGTTACGAAGCGGCGTTCGAAACCCTGCGCGATGCTGGTCGTATCTATCCTGCGTATGAAACGCAGCAAGAGCTGGAACTCAAACGCAAGGTCTTGCTCGGCCGGGGTCTGCCACCGATCTATGATCGCGGCGCGCTCGAACTCACCGAGGAAGACCGTGCGGGCAAGCACGCTGAGGGTATTCAGCCGCACTGGCGCTTCAAGCTCGATCATGATGAGGCGATCGAATGGGAAGACGGCGTGCGGGGCACAGCCAAATTCGACCCCGCACAATTGTCAGATCCCGTGATTCGCCGTGCCGATGGCTCATGGCTCTACATGCTACCGAGCACGGTCGACGATATCGATATGGGCATCACCCAGGTTCTGCGCGGCGAAGATCACGTCTCCAATACAGCCGTGCAAATTCAGATGTTTACCGCGCTTCATGCTGCAGTTTTTGCTGCGCAACAAATTGCAACACAGACAGTACCGGCATTTGCGCATGAGGCGCTGCTGGTTGGCAAGGAAGGCAAGCTCTCTAAGCGGCTTGGGTCGCTCGGCTGCGATACCTTTCGTGAGCGCGGGATTGAGCCCGAGGCACTGATCGCCTTGCTGTCGCGGTTGGGCACTTCACTGCCGGTTGAGCCAATCGCTGATCGTGATGCTTTGCTCGACAGTTTTGACCTTTCGACCTTTGGGCGCGCGCCGGCCAAGTTCGATGATGCCGAACTCGAGCGTATCAACACCGCAATTGTCCACGCAATGCCATTCGACGCGGTACAGCACCGTCTGCCCGAAGGTATGGATGAAGCCGGTTGGCACGCGGTTCAGCCCAACGTCTCCACCGTCGAAGAGGTTGGTGAATGGTGGCGTCTGGTCACCGGTCCGGTTGAGCAGCCGGAGTTCTCAGATGAGGAAAAAGCCTATCTTGATCAGGCGGCTGCCGAGCTCAGCTGGGGCGAGGATCCATGGGGAATGCTGACCGGCACGTTGAAAGACAAGACCGGCCGCAAGGGCAAGCAGCTGTTCCTACCCTTGCGCCAGGCACTGACCGGGATGAACCATGGCCCGGATATGGGCGAGCTGCTCCCACTGATCGGAGAGGATGCGGCGCGTCGGCGGCTGCTGCGCGCGGCTGGCTAAGCCTTCGCTTTCTTGCATGGTTGGCATTTGACTGGGAATGATCTGCCAGTCAGGATGGTCACCCTGTTATCTGGCAAACGGGGTATTCGATGGATCGGCGCGATGTGTTAACCGGCTTGGCGGCCGGATCAGTTTTGGCACCCTCTGTGGCAAAGGCCGCGCAGAAGACATCCGCTCGGCCCCATGCGTCGGCAAGCGCAACCTTCCCGCCGGAGTGGGCGCCGCACGATGCCGTGTGGATGGGCTGGTCCAACTATGTGACCGAAGATGCCGAGCACAAGCGCTTGCGGCTCGACATGCTGGCAGCGCTCACTCCGCATGTCCCGGTGATCATGCTGGTCGAGAGCGAAGCGACCGCGCAGGTGATCCGTACGCTTATGGCGGAGCAGGGCACTGACGGCAGCCAGGTCAGCTTTCATATCCAACCGACGGTCGACGTGTGGGTGCGCGATTGCGGGCCGCTGTTCGTCTCTGACGGCACCACGCTGGAGCAGGCCGCTTTCTCCTGGAACAATTATGGCTTCCCCTGGCCTTGGACCAGCCCCGGCTCGATTGCCCGTGGTCAGGTCGACCAGGAGATTGCGGAGCGTCTGGGCTATGCTGAGCGGACCTCCGACGTCATTGCCGAGGGCGGTGGAATTGACGTCAATTCGCGTTCACTTGTGACCTATCGGGATGTTCTATTGCATCGCAATCCGGGGAAGACCCTCGAGGAACTCGAGGCGGAGCTCAAGCGGCTCTATGGCAAGGAACAGGTGATCTGGCTCGACCGCGCGCCGATCACCGATCGAATCTTTGCCGGACCCAAAGTGGCCAATTTCTTCGGCTGGGGCGCCAATGGGCATGTCGACGAATATGTTCGCTTCGTTGATGAAGAGACCATTCTGGTGGCTGAGGTCGGCGAGGAAGAGCGTGAGCGCGACGCGCTGATGCGGCTCGATCATGAAATCCTGGTTGAAAACCGCAAGCAATTGGAAGCGGCGCGCAATCCCGATGGCAAACCCTACAATGTGATTCCCGTGCCGGTGCCTGACGTCGGCCCATTCCTGCGCAAGCTCACACTGCGCGAAGAGCATTTCCAGGCGCAGCCAGATGGATTTGATGCGCGGTCAGTCTACCGCGACTTTGCCGTGGGCGATGAGGTGATCCAGGTCCCCGCGGTGAGCTATCTCAATTTCCTGGTCACCAATGGCGTAATCCTGTCGGCTCGCTATGGCGGGGACGGGCGGCCAGACCATCTCAGCGAGAGCGACGAGAAGTTCACCGCGATCCTGAAAACCTATTTCCCCGATCGCGAGGTCGCTCAAATCGATCCGCTGATTGCCAATTGGGATGGAGGGGGAATGCACTGTCTGACCCAGCAGCAGCCCAAGGTCGGCTAAGCCCTAGCCATGCGCTTGTAAGGGCGGGGTGGGATCGCTAGATGGTCATGTAACAATGTAACATCTTGGGATCCTCCTCCTAGCCATGACCACCACATTGCAATCCTCCGCGCGGATCTCCCGCTCCGCAGACGTCCTGTCCGAAATCAAGCAGGAGGCGTGCAGTCTCGCGATCTGGCAGCGTGAGCCCATTGCCCAGATCGAGCAGATTATGGCCCCCGATGCTCGCGATCTGCGTTTCAATGCAGCCCTCGCCAGCCTGCCGGAGGAGCTCGAGAAAGCGCTGGATGCAGCAGGCTTTGTGAAACATCCCGCCCGGACCAAACTGGTCGAGGATGTGGCCGAGCTCGCGCGCCATTATGGTGCTATCATGGCGCTCGATACACTGTCGGTCCGGCTGGAGATTGTCACAACCGATTCCTGCCGCAAGTTCCATGCGGACTATGTTCCGGCACGGTTGATCACGACCTATGTCGGCTCGGGCACCGATTGGATTGAAGCCGAGGACGCTGGGCGGGTTCGCAATGGACTGGCGCCGCGCCAGATTAACTCGCTGTCCGCGGGCGAAGTCGGATTGTTCAAAGGCAAGCTGGGCTGGGGTGAGCCGATTATTCACCGCTCTCCCCCGATTGCAGGTACAGGCGAGCGGCGTCTATTGCTGGTGTTGAACCCAGCCGAAGGAGACTGAACGTTTCGACCCGCCGCATTCCTGTCACCCTGCTGACCGGGTTTCTCGGCTCAGGCAAGACGACCCTGCTCAATCGCCTGATCAATGATCCGGAGATGGCGAACTCGCTGGTGATCATCAATGAGTTCGGCTCGATTGGCCTGGACCATGATCTGGTCGCGCACAGCAATGAGGACGATTCGATCGTCGAAATGTCGAGCGGCTGCCTGTGCTGCACGATCAAAGGGGATCTGCAGAAGACCTTGAAAGACGCGCCCTGGCGCTATGCCCGCAATGGGAAGCGCTGGTTTGAGCGCGTGATCATCGAAACGACCGGCCTGGCGGATCCCGCGCCGATTATTCACACCGTGATGGCCGACAAGGATCTGCTCGACCAATATGAGCTCGCGGAGGTGGTGACGCTGGTCGATGGGGTGAATGGCTCGGGCACGCTGGACGCCCAGCCTGAAGCGATCAAGCAAGCGGCCGTGGCGGATACGATAATTGTCAGCAAGACCGATCTGGCCGAGCCAGAGGCATTGGAGGCTCTGATTGCGCGGCTGCGCTCGCTCAACCCTGCTGCCCCAATCCATCGCCACAGTCCCGATTCTGACAGTCCGATCACGCTGCTCGGCGGTGCGGGCTTCAACCCCGACATCAAGAGCGAAAGCGTGCGGCAATGGCTCAATGAAGAAGCCTATGCCGATGATGGTCATCACCATCATCATGACCATGACCATGGGCATCACCACCACCATGACCACGATCATCATCATGACATCAATCGTCATGACGAGCGGATCCAGTCGGTTTGTTTGACGATTGAAGAGCCCATTCCGGCTCAGGTGCTCGACCAATGGCTCGAATTGCTGGTGATGCTCAATGGTGTGAACATGCTGCGGGTCAAGGGCATCTTGAATCTGCAAGAGGTCGACAAGCCGCTAGTCATTCACGGCGTGCAACACATTTGGCACCCGCCCGCGATTCTGGAGGAATGGCCATCGGAGGATCGCCGCTCGCGAATAGTCTTTATCCTGCGGGATTTGGAGGAGAGCGATCTGCGGACTGCTCTTGGGTTCGTGACCGACAAGTTTGAGAAGGCCCAGGTCGAGGGTCTGGGACCGTCTCCCGCGCATTAGATCCGCTCAAAGGCTAAGCGAGATCACTTAGCCCTCGTGCTTCTCCAGCTCGTCGCCGCTCAGCGTCACAATATGCAGCAGATTGGTCGCACCCGGTGTCCCGAACGGCACGCCAGCCAGGGCGATCAGCTTGCTACCAGCCTTGCCATAACCGTGACGCAGCGCCATCCGGCGACCCTTGCCGATCATCTCTTCGAAGCTGCCGATGTCCTTGGTCGCGACGGCGTGAGCACCCCATAGCAAGGCCACGCGCCGCGCGGTTCGCATCGATGGAGTGAGCACCATCACCGGCGTATCGGGCCGCTCGCGGACCACTCGGCGGGCGGTTGCTCCTGATGAGGTGAAGACCGTAATCGCGCTAATCGGCACGGTATCGGCAATCGTCATACAGGCATGCGCCAAGGCGTCAGCTGTGGTCGCATCTGGCCGTGTTTCGTGGAACCGGACGCGCTCGCGATAGCCATCGTCGCGTTCGACCTGGCTGGCGATCGAGTGCATCATCGCAACCGATTCTTCGGGCCATTCGCCTGCCGCACTTTCGGCTGACAGCATGACGGCGTCTGCGCCATCATAGACCGCATTGGCGACGTCGGAGACTTCGGCCCGGGTCGGCATCGGATTCTCGATCATCGATTCGAGCATCTGTGTCGCGACGATGACGGGCTTGCCCACGGTTCGCGCTGCGTTGACGATCTTTTTCTGCAAAGGAGGAACTTCGAACGGTTCCAGCTCAACCCCCAAATCGCCGCGGGCGACCATGATCCCATCGGACAGCTCGATGATTTCATCCAAGCGCTCGACTGCCTTGGGCTTTTCGATCTTGGCGCATAGCGCAACATTCGGACCGATCAGCTTGCGCGCTTCGGCGAGATCCTCCGGCCGTTGGACAAATGACAAGGCGATCCAGTCTGCGCCGTGCTCGACCGCAAAGGCAAGATCCTTGCGATCCTTGTCGGTCAGGGCCGGGATCGGGATTTCCGCATCTGGGACATTGACGCCTTTGCGATCAGAGATCACCCCGCCGACCTCGGCGCTGCAGAAGATCCGATCCTCATCGGCCTCTTTCACGACCAGTTTGATCTTGCCGTCGTTGATCAGCAGCCGCTGGCCACGCTCAAGAATCCCGAACAGTTCGGGGTGAGGCAGACACACCCGGGTCTCATCGCCAGGCGTGCGATCCCGGTCCAGCGTGAAATGGCCCGAATGCCGGATCACCGCCTGGCCGTCTTTGAATGGACCGACGCGAAGCTTGGGCCCTTGCAGGTCGGCCAGGATCGCAATCGGACGGGCGAATTCCTTTTCGAGCGCACGGATCGCGGCGATGGTCTGAGCATGGCCTTCGTGGTCACCATGGCTCATGTTCACTCGAAACGCGTCGGCACCTGCTTTGAACAAGCGTCGCAGCATTTCTGGCGAGCGGCTGGCGGGCCCCACCGTCGCCAATATCTTGACCTTGCGACCGCGCGGGTCGATCCTTTGCCCATCACGCTGTGGCATTGTGACTCCCATCCCTGATGGACAAGCTATGACACAGGGATTTTTCAACTCAAGGACGGATGAGCCTAATGAATACGAATGATCACAGTTCTGCGGTGGATGCATTGGATGATGCGGTTGCCGCGGCCGCGTTCCGGCGGCTGGTGAAGCACCTGCAGCACCGCCATGACGCTCAGAACATCGAGCTGATGGGTCTCGCGGGGTTTTGCCGCAATTGTCTGGCGGATTGGATACGCGATGCCGGATTCGATGGCGACAAAGCTGCGGCGCGCGAAGTGATCCATGGCATGCCGATGGATGAGTGGAAAGCGACCCGGCAAACGCCGGCGACTGAAGAACAGATCGCAGCGATGGAAAAGAGCCTCACGCGCAACAAGGCTGATCTGCGCTAAAGGTGGAGGAGCGCTCCTAGCGGCACTCAATCATGTCGGCGTGGGTCTCGGCAAATTGGCATTCCGCTCCGCCGACCACTTCGACCGATCCGGACCCGCCAATGCCGATCTCTGCCGTTTCCGAAACATCGGCATAGATTGAGCCCGATCCGCCAATCCCGATTTGGGCGGTTTCAACGCGCAGCCTCTTAGCTTCGATCGTGCCAGAGCCGCCGATCCCATATTGCGCGGCTTGGGCGGTACCGCGCGCTTCGATCGTGCCGGACCCTCCGATCCCCAATTGCACTGTCTCTGCCTTGAGCTGCGCTACTGAGATTGAACCCGAGCCGCTGACGCCAGCTTGGAACTCCGTCGCTTCCGCACCGATGATCTCGACATCCGCCGAGCCTGATACGGCGACCGAACTCAGCTTGGGCAGCAGCACGGTGGCAAAGACTCCAGCGCCCGGTTGCCAGCTGCGCTCCTCATCGCCGCTGAACTCGATCACCAGCGAAGCGTCCTGCACCTCTGCAATCGCATCCGCCAGCAAACTTGCCGGCCCGGTCAGAGACGCTTCGGCCTGCTCGGCTGTGCCCAGGATGGTGACCTTGAAGGGACCATTGACCGTCACGCTCTCCACCGATTCGAGCGCGACCACGCGCGTTTCATAAGCGCTTGATTGGATGCCCGGAGAATGGGCGCAGCCGCCGAGCGCCAAGCCGCCAATCAGGATCAACCAATGCTTTGACATTCTCATTCGCCTTCTAAATCCGCCATTGACGGGAGCCTATCACAGCAGCCGTGGACCACCAGCGCTCAACCCGTCAGACAATTGTGGATGGCCGCCTTCACCCGTGCCGACACTCCCGCTAGGTCAACAATCAATTGATTCGAAATCCGACATGGAGAAACACGAGAATGGCTGAAGCCACTGATGACCGCCTGCGCCTGTTGATTGAGCGTATCGAGCGCCTCGAAGAGGAGAAGAAGGGCATCGCTGACGATATTCGCGACGTTTATGCCGAAGCCAAAGCGGTTGGCTATGACGCCAAGATCATGCGCCAGATCGTTCGCCTGCGTAAGATGAAGCCCGACGATCGCAG
Source organism: Erythrobacter sp. (assembly GCA_965229665.1). GTDB lineage: Bacteria > Pseudomonadota > Alphaproteobacteria > Sphingomonadales > Sphingomonadaceae > Erythrobacter. The sequence goes on from OZ245896.1 coordinate 1,511,572, forward strand.
CGAGCAGGAAACCATTCTTGAGACCTACAAGGCCGCTCTGGGAATGGGCTGATCAATGGTGCGTTGGGGGGCGATTGTCGGGATGGCTGCACTGGCGGCGTCCCCATCGCTCGCCAATGACCAGCAATCGAACGCCGCGTTCCCACTCGATGCGCCGGCGATTATCGTAAGCCGGATCGAGCGCGAATACGCGCTTCCGGTCGATAGAGATCGGTTGCTGGCGGCGGCGATTGAACTGGCCCGCGATCGGGTGGGTGATGCGAGTGAATTTGATCAGTGTCATGCGCGAGCAAAGGACAATTCAGCCTATGCCCAATCGCTTGCCAATGCGATTGGGGCGGTTAGTGAGTGCTCCCTCGCCGATCTGACCCCCGCCGAAAAGGGGCTGACTGCGCGGGCGCTCAGCGAGCTCCTTCTGGGGCAACTCGAGGGTGAGAACCTGATCTTCGCTGTTGCCGATCTCGGCGAGGGCGCAGAGCCCGATGACCCCAACACAGTGTCTGAGCCTGAGTTTTCGGGGGAGATAGCGGAGGGAGTCTTGTCGTTCCGTCTTCGGACCATCCCGCAAAGAGCAGCTTTCAAGGTCAAAGAGCAGTGGATTCGCGATCTGACCTATCGCGCGATTGTGTTCGACCTGCGCGCCAACGAAGGCGGCACGCTGCCCGACGTGGTCGAGCTTGCCGATCTGTTTCTTGCCGAGGGGGATATCCTGAATATCGAGGGGCCGACTCGCTGGTCGAACGAACGCTTTGTCGCTTCGTCTGAGCAAGTGGTCCCGGATGTACCGATTGCCGTGCTTATCGACGCTGAAACCGCTCAGGGAGGCGAGATGTTTGCGGCGGCGTTGCAGGATGCTGGTCGTGCGGTAGTGCTGGGACAGCAAAGCTCTGGTCGAGGCACAATTCGCGGGGTCTTCGGTCTGAACCCGGACTATGTGATGACGCTGGTGACTTCGCTCGCTTATCGTCCCTCGGGCGAACTGATCGAAGGTATGGGCGTGACCCCAGATTGTGAGCTCGATCCTGCGCGAACGGACATCGCCGATCTGGCTGCGCAATTGGCACAGGACCCTACTCAATGTTCTGAGGTCCAGGCCCGTCCCGTCAGCGATTGACACCCTCCGCAGCTGTCTTATCTAATCAATACACCTCGTATGGGAGATTTGCATATGGCCAGCCCTTGGAAAGACGCGCGCGGCGTCATCGTCACCACCACTCCGACAATCGAAGGCCGACCGATTCAGGAATATTCGGGCATCGTCGTCGGCGAAGTGATCGTCGGCGCCAACATGTTTCGCGATTTCCTCGCCGGTATTCGTGACATGGTGGGCGGTCGCTCAGGCAGTTATGAGCGCGTGCTTCAGCGTGCTCGCGACGAGGCCATCGAGGAATTGCAGGCCGAGGCCGCCGCGCGCGGTTGCAACGCGGTGGTCGGGATTGACCTCGATTACGAGGTGATCGGCGACACAGGCTCAATGCTCATGGTCTCGGCCAGCGGGACCGCTGTAAGGCTGTGACGCTGACGATCCGCGCTGGCGCTCCGGAACAGGATGCAGCAGCCTGTGCGGCGATCTATGCCCCGCATGTTACGGAGGGCGTCGCGAGTTTTGAGCTTGAGCCGCCGACCGCGGCTGAGATGGCGCAGCGGATGCGCAGCTATGGCCATAGTCATGCCTGGCTGGTCGCGGAGAGCGCAGGCCAGATTGTTGGCTATGCCTATGGCTCTCCGCACAGAACCCGCGCCGCCTATGCGCAATCCTGCGACGTCGCGGTCTATGTGGCTGACTCTGCAACGGGCCGAGGTGTTGGGCGGGCGCTGTATGATGCGCTGCTGCCGCAGCTCGCCAAGAGCTATCACGCCGCCTTCGCCGGAATCGTGCTGCCCAATCAGGCTAGCGTCGCCCTCCATGAGGCTGCCGGCTTCACCCCGGTCGGGATCTACCGCGAGGTTGGCTGGAAGCAGGGTGCTTGGCGCGATGTCGGCTGGTGGCAGAAACTGCTCTAATCAGTGATAGCCAGGGTGGATTGCCCCGCGCAGCCCGCTTCGCTAGAGCACCGCAGAACCAATCAGACCAAGCAATTTCAGCCGAGAATAAGAGTTCCCATGGCAGGCCATTCCAAATTCAAGAACATCATGCACCGCAAAGGTGCGCAGGATAAGAAACGCTCCAACCTGTTTTCGAAGCTCAGCCGCGAGATCACCGTGGCGGCGAAAATGGGCACGCCCGATCCCGATATGAACCCGCGCCTGCGGCTGGCAGTCAACACCGCCAAGGCGCAGTCGATGCCCAAGGACAATATCCAGCGCGCGATCGACAAGGCGAGCGCGGCTGACGGTGAGAACTACGAAGAGGTCCGCTACGAAGGCTATGGTCCGGGCGGCAGCGCGATCATCGTTGAGGCCTTGACCGACAATCGCAACCGCACCGCGACCGCTGTCCGCACGGCGTTCAGCAAGAATGGCGGCAACCTCGGCACCGAAGGGTCAGTTGCCCATGGGTTCGAGCGGCTTGGCCTGATCGAATATCCCGCCAGCGCTGGCGATGAAGACAGCGTGCTTGAAGCGGCGATGGAAGCCGGCGCGGACGATATCGAAAGCTCGGACGACGGCCACACGATCTGGACTGCCGCCGAAGACCTCCATCAGGTCGCGAGCGATCTGGAGAAGGCATTGGGCGAGGCCGAGAATGTCAAATTGGCTTGGAAGCCAAACCTCACTGTCGAGCTTGATGAAAAGGGCGCAAGCACTTTGCTCAAGCTGGTCGATACGCTCGACGATGACGATGACGTGCAAACCGTTTGGGGCAATTACGAGATCCCCGATGCGGTGATGGAGAAGCTTGACGGGTGACCAAGCTCGAATGGCTGTTTGCGATCGCGCTGGCTGGTTCTTTCCTGCTCGCCGCCGCATGGAAGCTGGGGCTGAGGACCGGGCTGACGCCTTGAGTCGCGGTCGATGATTATTCTCGGCCTTGACCCCTCGCTTGCCTGCACCGGCTGGGGCGTTATCCGCTGCGAAGGGTCTCGCATCAGCCATATTGCGAATGGCCAGATTGCGACCAAACCCAAAGCGCCAATGGCGAAGCGCCTGGCGGAGCTGCAGCAGGCGCTTGGCTTGGTCATCGCCGAGCATCGACCGGATCGCGCGGCGTGCGAGGAAGTGTTCGTCAACAAGAACCCGCAATCGACCCTCAAGCTGGCGCAGGCGCGCGGCGCGGTACTGGCCGCGTGCGGGGCTCAGAGCATCGAGGTCCGTGAGCATGCGGCCCGACTGGTCAAGAAAGCGGTGGTAGGGACCGGCGGCGCCGACAAGGCGCAGGTTCAGGCGATGCTTAAGGTGCTGTTGCCCGGCGCACATCTTGCCGGAGCGGATGCCGCCGACGCCTTGGCGGTCGCAATTGCCGATGCGCATCTCGGCTAGAACCGGCCCAGTCACATTCTGCGCTACAGGCTTCGCCACATTCTGCTTCCCGCAAGTGCAAGACCTCGCCTATCATCCTTGGCATGAGCCAGATCACATCGCTCTATGTCTACAAGGTTGTCAGCCAGGCCAGTCCGGGGGTCGAAACGCGCGATCTGATTGAGCGCCTTGGGCTAAAGCCTGACGGCCCGATTGATCCTGGTCAGATGGTCTCGTCCGAGGCCTATTACGAATTCTTCGCCGCCTTGGCAGAGCGCGATCCGAAAGGTGTTGAGCTGCCCTTGCGGATTGGGGCCGCGATGCGCAGCGATGAATATGGCGCGTTTGGTCTGGCGTGGAAATCCGCCCCGGATCTGCGCGGATCCTTCATCCGGTCAGAGCGCTATGGCCAGGTTCTGGGCAGTGCCGAGTCCTATTCGCTGGCGAAGGGACCGGAGGGTGCGCATTTCTTCAGCCTCGACAAGCATGGCGATGGCAGCATGGGTATGGTGCTATCGAATGAAGCCAGCATGGCGGCGGTTGCAACGATCTGCGCGGAAGTCAGCACCGAGCCGTTCCAACCATTGGCGGTCCATTTCAAACACGCGGCGCGGGGCGAGATGGCGATCTATGAGGCGCATTTCGGCTGTCCGGTTCGCTTCGAATCCGGCCGCGATGCTCTGTTGGTGAGCGAGGCCAGCCTCGATGTCCCCAACAGGCTTGGCGATGCGACTATTGCGCAATTCTTTGATCGGCATCTGGAGCAGGAGCTGGCGAAGATCGCCGATGAGGCCAATCTCGGGCGGCGGGTTCGGATGGCGGTGGCTCAACTGCTGAGCGAGGGCGTGCCGAGCGTTTCCCTGATCGCCAACAATCTCGGCATGGGGGCAAGGACCTTGCAACGGCGCCTGTCTGAACAAGGCGAATCGTTTCAGAATCTGGTGGACCAGGCCCGGCGGGAGTTATCCCAGCAATTGCTCCGCGAGAGTGATTACAGCCTTGCCGAGATCGCCTTCCTGAGCGGATTTGCCGAGCAGAGCGGCTTCACACGTGCGTTCAAACGCTGGTCGGGTCAGACCCCGCGCTCCTACCGAATTGGCGCCGAGCGCCAGGTTTGACGCGATTGGCCTAATCTCTGGCGCGCTGAGGCAAGAGCGAGCCAGCGCCTCCACCTATTCCCGGCTTGTCACCCCAATTGAGGAGCAAGCCATGAATACGCAATCACACACAGAGCAACTCACCCTCGTCATCGGCGGGACCGGCAAGACCGGCGCGCGCGTGGCCGAACGGCTCAAGGCGATGGGCCGCACAGTGCGGATCGGATCGCGCTCTGCCATCCCCTCATTCGACTGGGACCGCGAAGACAGCTGGTCCGCCGCGCTGGAAGGCGTCACCAGCATCTACATCACCTATTCGCCTGACCTCGCCATGCCGGGCGCCAGCGATGCGATTGAAGCGCTGGTTCGTCATGCCAAGCAGGCCGAGGTTACGCGCCTGGTTATCCTGTCGGGCAGGGGCGAGCCTGAGGCCCAAGCCTGCGAACAAATCGTCTTGCAAAGCGGTCTGGAAGCCACCGTCGTCCGCGCCAGCTGGTTCAACCAGAACTTCTCGGAAGGTGCCTTCATCGACATGGTGTTGGCTGGGACCATCACTTTGCCGGCTGGCAACACACCGGAACCATTCGTCGATGTCGACGACATTGCTGACGTCGCGGTCGCCGCGCTGACAGAGGATGGTCATGACGGCGAGATCTATGAGGTCACCGGTCCGCGCCTGATGACCATGCACGACATTGCTGCGGATCTTTCCGAGGCGACCGGACGGACGATCACTTATGTCGACGTGCCGCATGATGGCTTTGTCGCGGAGATTGAGAGCTCGGGCGCGCCCAAGGAAGTCGTGTGGATGCTCGACTATCTGTTCTCGACCGTGCTCGATGGCCGGAACGCTAGCCTGACAGTCGGGGTCGAACGTGCGATCGGTCGGATGCCAAAGGATTTTGCCCAATACGCGCGCGAGACCGCCGCCAGCGGTGTGTGGGACCTCGCCGAAGCGACACCCGCCTGAGCATTCACCCGGAAACCACGGAGGACATCATGGATATCGTCACCAATTCCTTGCTCTGGTTCACTGCCATTTCGGTGGGACTGATGGCCGGGATCTATTTCACCTTTTCGGTCTTCGTTATGCGCTCGCTTGATGCGATTGAGGCTCCCGCCGGGATGCTGGCGATGCAATCGATCAACCGGATTATCGTCAAATCTTTCTTCCTGCCGATCTTCTTCCTTAGCTCACTGGCGGGCGCGGCTTTGGCCGTGATCGGCGGGCTCGACATCTCCGCGCCGGGTGCTCTCGGCATGCTGATCGGTGGTGGGCTTTACGTGATCGGGATGTTCGGAGTGACGGTGGTCGGCAATGTGCCGCTCAACAATCGGCTCGAAGCGACAGCTGCCGATGGTCCAGATGGCCTGGCAATGTGGGCGCTCTATCTCGAGCAATGGACTCGCTGGAACCACGTCCGCACAATCGCTTGCACCGGGTCACTGGTGTTCCTGATCCTGGCCATCGCTGAGCGGATCTGACTGAGCTTGCTCAGCCGAGAGCGTCTTTCAGACCTCTCGCAATTGATCAACCGCGTCCTTGAAGGCACGCGCCATGCCCGCATTAATCAGCGCATGCGCGCCGCGCTGGACTATCCTCAAAGTGGAGCCGGGCCAGGCCTTGTGCAGCAGCCAGGCTGAATCGACCGGGGTGGTCACATCATACCGGCCAGAGGCGATGTGGCAGGGCAAATGCGCCACCCGCCCGACATTCTCCAACAGCGGCGCGTCCTGCACGAAGAAGCCATTGCAGCAATAGTGCAAAAAATACCGCGCCATCGGGAGTGCAAAGGCCGGGTCGTCAAACTTGGATTCCGGTACTGTGATCGGGTGCATCGCTACGGTGGCGTAGGAAAAGCGGCTGAGGGCCCGCGCTGCCGGGCCATGAACAGCGGGATCAGGATCCACCAGCTGGGCATAGAGCCCCCGCATCGGGTCGCTGTGTTGGTCTTCGGGAATCTGTTCCAATATCCCGTCGAAGTGGTCAGGGAACATCATCCGCGTGCTGTCCCACCACCAATCGATATCCTTCTGGCGTGCGAGGATGACGCCGCGAAAGGCAAAGCCCAAACAGCGATCGGGATGGGTCTCACCATAGGCCAGCCCCAGGATGGTGCCCCAGCTTCCGCCCGCGACAAACCAGCGCTCGATCTCAAGATATTCGCGCAGCTGCTCCAAGTCGGCGATATGCGCTTGCGTCGTGTTGCCCTCAAGCACGGCCAACGGGCGCGATTGACCGCAGCCCCTTTGGTGCAGCAGCACAATCCGAAACACCTCGGGATCGAAATAGCGCCGATCGGAGGGATTGGTCCCGGCGCCCGGACCGCCGTGCAGAAACACAACGGGCTTGCCATTGGGATTGCCGCAGACCTCCCAATAGATCGAATGGGTGCCATCGACCTGCAGGTGTCCGCTGTCGTAGGGCTCGATCTTTGGGTAGAGAAAGGAATGGTCGTAGTTCATTGCTGCGTTCCGTCATCAGGCGTTGGGCAGGCTGAGGCCTCTATTGTGATCGCTTCAGTTGCCATGCTGGCCGGGATCGTGTCCAACTCTATCCGTCTGAACCGATGGCGGAGATATGAAAATGAGGCTTGTGATTCTGTCTGTGCTGGCGCTGTGTCTCGCGGCATGCGCTGAACCGCAAGACCCGGCTCCAATCTCGTGGCCAAGCGAGACCTGGCAGATCTCCTCACCATCCGCTGAGGGATTGAGCGATGATGCGGTGAAGGCCTATCTCGCCGAACTGGAGTCAGGGACCCATGGACCGCTCGACCGGTTTCTGCTGATCAGGCACGGCAGGATGGTCGCAGATTCCCGCTTCGAAGTGGACTGGACCAAGCGCATCCCGCCCGAGGTTTCGACCGCGGATGTTGTGATCGCTTTTGAGCAATATGATTATGATGATCCCGCTCATCACCCCTATTTTGGCGATACGGATTTGCACTCGCTGCAGTCGGTCACGAAGAGCGTGACGTCGGCCGCCATTGGAACGGCGATCCTGGCGGGTCAGCTCGAGGGTATCGACACGCCGATCGCACCCTATCTCCAGTCCTATGAGTATGGAGCAAGTGACCCGCGATGGCAGGACATCACCCTCGGCGATCTCCTGACTATGCGCAGCGGGATCGCGTGGGAGACAGAGGGTGGCTATGGCACCGGGCTCCACAGCACCGATGTGCTGGAGAATTCGGCGCAATGGGTGCCGTACATCCTCAGCCAACCGATGGATGCAGAGCCGGGCTCCACATTTGAGTACAATGACGGTGTCAGCGTATTACTGGGGCAGATTCTCGCAGGCGCAACCGGGATGCCGGCCGAGCAATGGACGGCCGAGAAGCTGTTCAAACCGATCGGGATCGAAGACTATCACTGGAAGACGACCTCAGTCGGAGAGCTGGATACGCAAGGCGGCCTCTATCTGAGGCCTGAGGATCTCGCTCGGATCGGCTACTTGTTTCTCCGCAAGGGCCAATGGGATGGTGAAACAATTGTTTCGCCGGAATGGGTGCAGGCATCGACTCAGCCAATCGTCGAAAACCTCGGAGAAGGGGCCGATGGCAGCCCGATCCACTTTGGACTCCACTGGTGGGTGCGTAGTCTAGATGAAGGCCGGTTGGAGGCGTTTGAAGCCAATGGCTATGGCGGGCAAAGGCTAATCGTCATCCCTGATCTGGATGTGGTTGCCGTGTTTAACGCCTGGGACATTCATGGCGATCACGCGGGCCCGGCCATTGGTGCCTTCTATGAGCAGGTCGCTTCAATGGTGGACGATCAGGCACCATGAGGAGGCTCTCAGTAGCGTGTCGGGGAGGCGCGCCTGTCCTACTCAGCGATCAGCGCCTAGGGACCGGCCCATGACGTCAGTTTTTCCCATTCAACACACATCGATCAGCACTCCGCATTCACGCCATTGCAGAGGCTCTGTTTCTGCCTCATTGACCCTGTTCCATGTGTTCCATCCTGTAGGATTTCAAAGATGATTGAGTTGTACGGCATTCCCAATTGCGACACGGTCAAGAAGGCGCGCAAATGGTTGGATGCGCAAGGCGTCGAATACGTCTTTCACGACTACAAAAAGGAAGGCGCCGATCCTGCCAAGCTCAGCGCCTGGGTTGCGGACAAGGGTGTCGATGTGGTGCTCAATCGCCGTGGAACCACTTTCCGCAAACTGTCCGACGCGGACAAGTCCGATATCGATGAGGCCAAGGCAGTTGCTTTGCTGACCGATCACCCCAGCATGATCAAACGCCCGGTGGTCGAGCATGACTCCGGCATTCTGGTCGGCTTCAAGGAAGCGGAATGGGCCGAAGCACTCGGCTGATCCCAGTCCATGAATACGCTTGAAATCATCGCCGTCTGCCTCGGTCTCGCCAATATCACCCTGTTGGTCCGGCGCAGCATTTGGAACTTCCCGTTCGGGATGGCGATGGTGACGCTGTACCTGATGATCTTCTGGGAAGCGCGGCTCTATGGCGAAGCGGTGCTGCAGATCTTCTTCTTCGTGGTGCAAGGCTGGGGCTGGTATCTCTGGGCCCGGGCCGGAGGCCTGCATGAGGCGGTCAATGTGCGCTGGCTTGGTTGGCCAGCCAGAATTGCATCATTGGTCTGCGTCGCGCTGGCCACTCTTGGCGTGGGCTGGGGCATGGCCACATTCACAGACGCCGCTATGCCCTATGCCGATGCCGCGATCACCGGGGGGAGCGTGGTGGCGCAGATCCTGCTGTCGATCAGGCGGATTGAGAATTGGGTGTTGTGGATCGCGATCGATATCGGTGCGATCTTTCTCTACATCGAGCGCGACCTTCACCTAACCGCCGGGCTCTATGGCGCCTTTCTGGTGCTCGCGACCATGGGCTTGATCCAATGGGTCAAGGCTGAGCGCGAGGGCAAGGCAGTGGCATGACCACACGCGGGTTTTTGCTGGGGAAGTTCATGCCGCCGCATGCGGGCCATGTCGCCTTGATTGAGGCTGCGCGCGAACTGGTGGACGAACTCACAGTGTTGGTCTGCTGGCTGCCGGATGATCCGATTGCGGGACTTGAGCGGTTGGACTGGATGCAGCAGCTGTTCCCGGACTGTCGGGTGATCGGCCACGGAGCGGTCGTGCCTCAGGAGCCGGAGGAGAGCGCCGATTTCTGGCCGATCTGGCGCGCCATTATCCGTGACGCGCATCCCGAACCGATCGACTATTTGTTCGCAGGGGAGGCCTATGGGGTGGAACTGGCGCAACAGGTCGGGGCACTGTTCGTTCCTCTGGGTGGTCGCATGCTCAACATGGATTCCGACCCGCTCTCAGGCCTGACCGCCACCCAGGTCCGCGACAATCCGGCGGCGACATGGGATCTTTTGCCCGCGCCGGTGAAGAGCCATTACCGCCGAACGATCTGCCTGCATGGCGCTGAGAGCACCGGCAAATCCACCCTGGCCGAACAGTTCGCGAGAGAGCAGGGCGCGCTCACCGTGGGCGAATATGGCCGCAGCCATTGCGAAGTGCATAAGGGTGATTTGACCCTTGATGACTTACTCTTGATCGGCCGAGCGCAGCAGGCGATGATCAGCGCTACCGCCCGGTGGGCCGGGCCGCTGTTGATTGCGGATACCGACGCGCTGATGACCGCGGCCTGGTGCGAGATGCTGCTGGGTGAACGGCCTGACGAACTGATGCAGGCGGACAAGGCTGATTTCTACTTTCTGCTCGAGCCTGATCTGCCGTGGGTCGAGGATGGCACGCGGTTCTTCGCTCAAGCAGAAGATCGTCACCGATTTGCAAAGATAGTCGAACAAGTGCTGGTAGATGCCGGCGTGCCGTTTGCACGCATTTCCGGTTCAGGATCGGCGCGGTATGAGGCGGCGCTGGAAGCGATAGGAGTGCTGGATGATTGAATCGCGTTTGACTGGGCTGGCTGCGGTGCTTGCGGTCCTGGTGAGCGGCTGGGCCGTGCCAGCTTTCGCTCAGGAAGATGTCCTGGTCATCGCACATCGCGGCGCCTCGGGCGATCGGCCCGAGCATACTCTTGCGGCCTATGAGTTGGCGATCGATATGGGTGCCGATTACGTTGAGCCCGACCTGGTGGTGACCAAGGATCTTGAGCTGATCGCCCGCCATGAGAATGAGCTGTCGGGCACCACCGATATCGCAAGCCGTGAGGAATTCGCCGATCGCCGCCGCGACAAGATCATCAATGGTCAGCGGGTCGCAGGCTGGTTTGCAGAGGACTTCACGCTCGCCGAAATCCGCACCCTGCGCGCGCGTGAGCGAGTGCCGACAGCGCGGCCCGCGAATGTGGCCTTCAACGGGCTTTATCAGGTTCCCACCTTTGCCGAGATTATCAAGCTCGTCAAAGCCAAGGAAGCAGAGACAGGTCGTCCGATCGGTCTCTATCCCGAGCTCAAGGTGCCAACCTTTCTGCTGCAAGATGCGGGGATCGATACGGTTGATTTGCTGGTGCGTGATCTGCGCGAGGCCAATCTCGACGGAGCCGATGATCTGGTGTTTGTGCAAGCCTTTGAGGTCGCGCCATTGCAGCGGCTCGACCGATTGATCGACAGCAAACTGATCCTGCTCGTGGCGCCCGAGGGCGGCCCCTATGATGAGCCGAGCATGCGCTGGGCCAATATGATCACGCCGACGGGTCTGACCGAGATCGCGGCCTATGCCGATGGGATCGGGCCATGGCTCGGCCATGTGCTCGACCCGGCGACCATGCAAGCGACCTCACTGGTGGAGGACGCGCATGCAGCTGGCCTCAAAGTGCATCCCTGGACCTTGCGCAAGGAAAACGGATTCTTGCCCGGAGCGTTGCAGAATGAAGGTGGCCCCGCGGCGGATGGCAAATGGCCCACGTTGTGGGGCGCCGCGATCGCCACCGGCGCGGACGGCTTCTTCACCGACAATGTCAGCGAATTGATCGGCCTGCTCGAAGGCGCGGAGAGCGATTAGCTTCGGCGCGCGCTGATAATGTAGTTGAGCGCCTCATTGTCGGACAAGTGATAGCCCTTGCCCGGCAACATCGCGATGCCGCGACGGTCAGTGACCTGCAATCCGACTTCGCTGAGCAAGTCTGCAAGATCCTCCGGGCCGATAAAGTCGTTCCAGTCATGCGTGCCCTTGGGGACATAGCCAATCGCCTCAGCCGCTCCGACCAGCAACACGCGCGAGGCGGCGGTGCGGTTGGGGGTCGACATCACCAGCAGGCCCTCGGGTGCCAGCCGTGCGGCGACGTCAGCCAAGAAGGCGCGCTTGTCCGCTACATGCTCAATCACTTCGAGGCAGGTCACCAGATCGAACAAGCCAATGTCGAGTTGGCTCAGCTCTCCAGTGAAATAGCGGATGTCCAATCCCACCGCGTCGGCATGGGCGGCTGCGGCCGAGACATTCTCTGCGGCGGCATCAACCCCGGTCACCTCGCCGCCGAGCCGGGCGAGGGGTTCGCAAGCCAAGCCCGCTCCGCAGCCAATATCGAGCACTGACCGACCCTTCAGCGGAAACGGCTCACGCTGCCCGACGCTCCAATGCCGGTCGATCGCCTCGCGAATGAAGCGCAGTCGGACCGGATTGACCTGGTGGAGCGAGGCCATCTTGCCCTTCGGGTTCCACCAATCGCTCGCCAGCGAAGCGAAATGTTCGGCTTCCTCTGGACGGATAGTTACATTTGAGACATTTGCGTTTGCCATTGAGCGCTTCTAACAGCGCGCGCGGGATCAAACCAGCGGGAGTATGCAAGCCTTGGCCGAACGCGCCCAACGTATCGTGATGAAATTCGGCGGCACCTCAATGGCCGGAACCGAACGCATCCGGCGTGTCGCCAATATTGTGCGCAAGCAGGCCGCCGCCGGACATCAGGTGGCGGTGGTGGTTTCGGCGATGGCGGGGGAGACCGATCGGCTGGTCAATTTCTGCCGCGAAGCCAATCCGCTCTACGATCCGGCCGAATATGACGTCGTGGTCGCCAGCGGAGAGCAGGTCACCAGCGGATTGCTGGCACTGACCTTGCAAAGTCTGGGCTGCCCAGCGCGCAGCTGGCTCGGCTGGCAATTGCCGGTCAAGACGATCGAGGCCCATTCCAAGGCGCGGGTCGAGACGATCGACGCGCCAGAAATGATCGCTTCGCTTGAGCGCGGCGAGATCGCCGTGATCCCCGGTTTCCAAGGCGTGTCTGAGGAAGGGCGGATCACGACCATGGGGCGGGGCGGATCTGACACCTCGGCCGTGGCGGTGGCAGCGGCGGTCGATGCCGATCGCTGCGACATCTACACCGATGTCGACGGGGTCTACACGACTGACCCGCGGATTGTTGCCAAGGCGCGCAAGCAGAAGGCCGTGACCTACGAAGAAATGCTCGAGCTCGCTTCGGTCGGAGCGAAGGTGTTGCAGACCCGCTCGGTCGGGCTCGCGATGAAGCACGGCGTGCGCATCCAGGTGCTGTCGAGCTTTGTCGGCGATGATGCGATCCCGGCGGACGAAATTCCAGGCACGCTGATCGTGTCTGACCAGGAAATGGATCAATTGGTGGAGAATGGCGATATGGAACGCCAACTTGTGACCGGCATTGCGCATGACAAGAATGAGGCCAAGATCATTCTCACCCGGGTCCCGGACAAGCCCGGCGCCGTGGCGCATATTTTTGAGCCGCTGGCCGATGCCAGCATCAATGTCGATATGATCATCCAGAACGTTGGCCGCGACAAGGGTGAGACCGACGTGACCTTCACCGTGCCGCAGGCCGATTTGGCGCGGGCGCAAGCGTTGCTTGAGGATCGCCGCGAAGACATTGGCTTCAACCGGATCATCACCGACAGCCATATCGCCAAGATCAGCGTGGTCGGGGTCGGCATGAAGAGCCACGCCGGCGTTGCGAGCACGATGTTCCGCGCGCTGTCTGATCGTGGAATCAATATCCAGGCGATCTCCACTTCGGAAATCAAGGTCAGCGTGCTGATCGACGAAGATGAGACCGAACTGGCGGTCAGGGTTCTGCACACCGCCTATGATCTGGATTCGGCTGACGAGGCGGCTTGAGCGTTTCGGTCTGAAATGGAGCGGCTTCGGCGCGGTTGATGCTCAGCCCGTCGTATAGGCTGCAGTTCGGCCACGTCTGCTAACCAAAACTTAACGCCAACAGCGAAGTCTGGGGCTCCAATCAAGGAGTCGTTTTATGGTGCTCAAGGCACATCTCGGTCCGGTCGAGAATGTTTCGCAGGCGGACGTGGGATCACGCCGCTTCAGGCGGAGGGAGCTGCAGCTTCCCACCAGCGGCAGCCTGGCCAATGGCGCAGCGGCCAATGTGACAATCCACAATATCTCGCAAACCGGCATGCTGATCGAAACAGACGAGGACTTGGCGGCTGGCGAAGCGCTGGCGGTCGACCTTCCCAATGCCGGGTCAGTTGAGGCTGAGATTATCTGGGTCAGCGGCGACCTCTATGGGTGTGTCTTCCTTGATCAGATTTCCGAAGGTGATTTGGCCGCAGCCCAACTGCGCGCGGATTCACCCATCTCGGCGGACACCACTCCCCCTCGGCACAATGAAGCGCTGGGTGTGAAGCTCAATCGCTTGCGGCGCGAGCAACGGCTCACTCTGGCTCAGGTCGCTGATCAATTGGGAGTAAGCAAGCCGACAGTCTGGGCGTGGGAAAAGGGCAAAGCCAAGCCGATTCCGGAACGGCTGGAGGCGATCGCGCAAGTTCTCAAGGTTGAGCCTATCGAGCTTACCGATGTTGCGCCGAGCGGGGATGCTGAACCGATTGTCCGCGAAAGTCGCGAGCGCATCGCGCAAATCTATGGCGTCCACCCTGAGAAAGTCCGGATCATGATCGATCTTTAGCGCGCTTGGTGCGTGTGCTCAGTCTCTTGCTGCATTCTCCAGAAATCATGGTAAATGAATAAGCAATTGATTCGAATATCAATTCTGTAAGTTAACAGGGCTTACGGCCGGATCCCAGAAGACCGGCTGTCATTGGGGAAAGCTGACCAGGCGGTTAGCGACGCGGCTTACAGAGAGACGTCCGATTGATTGCTTTGGGAGGAGTCAGTCAGGGGCAATCTGCATGGACATGAGCTTTAGCGCCGCCGAAGAATCCGCTTTGCGGGGGCTGGTCGGGGGAAGTGATGGCGAGATCATTCTCAGGCTCGATCGGGATGGACTGATTGAAGCCGCAACGCCCAACATCCGTTCGCTCGGGCTTGATCCGGGCGAGATGCTGATCAAGCCACATGCGGCCGATCTGGCGCAGCGCGATCACCGCGAGGCAGTGAGCCAGTATGTCAGTCAGTCACTCAGTGGAATTGCGCTGAATGATCAGATTGAGTTTCCTCTGGCATTGGTCAGTTCTGAGGAGAACGGTCAAAGCATGTCGAATGACAGCCGGCATTGGCATGCTTTGCGGGTCCGGCCGATCGCTGGAGCTGACGGCCAAGCCAATGCTGGAGGGATGGGCCTGTTGCGCTCGATCGAGCGATTGCGCAGCCTCGAAAGCGAGCTCAATCTCTATTCGACGACCGATCCTCTCACCGGGCTCGACAATCAGAAAAGCCTTCTTGCGCGGCTTGAGCGGGTTGTTGCAGCCGAGCCTCAATGCGTCGTGATGCTGTTCGAGATCGAGAGCTTTCGCGCCTTGCAACTGCAATATGGGCGCTCAGCCGCGGATGAAGTGCTGTGGGCCTTTGCTCGCTTTCTCGAGACCATGACCCCGGAGGAGCGCTATCTCGCTCGCTTGCAAGGAGAGCGTTTTGGTGCCGTGCTGGCGGACTGCTCAATCGAACAGGCCCGCGCCTGGGGTGAGGAAGTGCGCAGCATCTTCGCCGGTCTGGCAGCGGCCGAATCCGGACGCCAGCCTCAGGTTTCGATCAATATTGGCCTGGCGCAATGCAGCGGAAGCGCCGATCAATCGTTACAGCATGCCGAACTGGCGCTGCTGCTGGCGCGTTCCAAGGGGCGGAGTGGCGGCTGTGTTGCGGATCACAATCCTCTTCGCGCCGCGCCAAACCTTGGAGCGCGCGGCACTTCACGCTAGGGCGAGCGCCATGGCACATATTGCAACAATACTCCTGCTCGGCTCTGGCGAGTTGGGCCGCGAATTCGTCATTTCTGCCAAGCGCCTGGGCGCCAAGGTGATCGCCTGCGATGCCTATGACCACGCCCCGGCAATGCAGCTTGCTGACGACCGGGAGGTCTTTTCCATGCTCGATGGCGAGGCTTTGCGTGCGGTGGTTGAGAAGCACCAGCCCGATCTGATTGTCCCCGAGGTCGAAGCGATCCGGACCGAGGTCCTGGCCGATCTGGAAGCGGAAGGGTTTGATGTCGTCCCCTCTGCTCGGGCGACCCAGCTGACGATGAACCGCGATGCAATCCGCGATCTGGCTGCTGACGAGCTTGGTCTGACCACATCACGCTATCGCTATGCCGAGAGTTTTGAGGAGGTCGAGGCTGCGATCGAGCATGTTGGCCTTCCGTGTGTGATCAAGCCGGTGATGTCTTCCTCGGGCAAAGGGCAAAGCAAGGTCGAGACTGCGGAGGAATTGAGGTCCGCGTGGGACTATGCGGTTGCCAATATGCGCGGTGATCGGGCGCGCGTCATCGTCGAGCAATTCATTGATTTCGATTACGAGATCACCCTGCTGACAGTCCGCCATTCCGGAGGCATCAGCTTTTGCCCGCCGATCGGGCACCGGCAGGAGCGGGGCGATTACCAGGAAAGCTGGCAGCCAGCGGCCATGCTCGATCCGACGCTCGTCACGGCACAGGAAATGGCCGCAACCGTGGTGCTCGCATTGGAAGGTGATGGGCGTGGTTGGGGCCTGTTCGGGGTTGAGTTCTTTGTCCGCGGCGAGGAAGTGATCTTCTCCGAACTCTCACCCCGCCCGCACGACACCGGTATGGTGACGCTCATTTCCCAAGAGCTGTCGGAATTCGATTTGCACGCGCGCGCGATCATGGGCCTGCCGATCCATGGCGATGAAGTGGCAACGCCCGCCGCCTCAGCCGTCATTTTGGCCGACCGTGACAGCGAGAGATTCGGCTTCGAAGGGCTCGGCGATGCATTGGAGCTTGGACCGGAGGTCGATGTGCGGATCTTTGGCAAGCCGACCACTCGGCCCTATCGCCGGATGGGTGTTGCCTTGGCCTATGCGGAGACCACGGACGAAGCGCGCGCTGTGGCGAAGCAGGCAGCCGACACGGTGACCATCGCCTATTCCGACTAGTCCGCGTCTGCTGTGAGAGCCGAATAGTCCTTTGTCGCTATCGCCTGCGCCAAGATCCTCTTTTGGCCACCTTTGAGCTTAACGTCGCCGTGAGTCCGAGTGATGGAACCAAGTGTGAAGCGCGAGTTGGAGAAGCCGGCCCCTGCGCTGTCTGCGGTGAACCCAAAATAGAGCGGCGGCGTCGGGATAGGCGCTCCGACATAGGCGGTCTGGAACAGCACCGTATCAGCTTGTGAGATCGTAACGCTGGTGGCGAAGAAGCCGTCCGTGTTGGGCGTCAGGTTCTCGCTCAAAGTAAAGTTGGGTAAGGGCTTCTCTGTGGTCCGTACCAGCCGGTCAGCGCCGTTGAGCCGCTCGTTCCAATAGGTAACGATTGCTTCGCGTGAGCCGCTCTGCTCGGTCAAAGACAGGATCTCTTCGGGGCTAAAGGGATCGATACTGCGCGGTGGATTGCCATCGCGATCAGGCGGACCAGCCAGTTGCTCGGCTGGGACCAGCCGATAGGTTGCGCTCTGGCCGCCACGCGAGCGGGTGACGCCTGTGACTGCGTCCAGATCCAGTATCGCTAGGCAAAGCGCGTCACACGGCGGTGGCTCACTGTATTCGAGCACAGAGAAGTCCTCGTAGCGGACATGGCCAGACAGGGTGACGGGGGCATCGGCGCTGATCTCGGCAAGCTGGGCGGATTCGAACTTCTCGATCGCGGAAAAGCGAAACGGCAAGACCGCCAGAGATCCCAGAACGAGCGCGATGCCAAACGCGGCTGAGCGCGCCAGCCAGACATTCTCGATCGGCAATACCATCACGATCAGCCACACTGCGAGCAGGTAGAGAAACACCGTGGGCATCGCCATCAGGACCAGCCCGGGAATGACGAGCAGGAACATGCCGATCACCACCAGACCGGGAAAGATCACCACCAGCGCCGCCAGTATCCCGGTGACAATCAAAGCAGTTTTCACAATTTGCCCCCCCGCTTACGCTTGCCCAGTCAAGCGCCTGCGCCTAATCGCGCTTGGTATGAGTGTCTTTCCCAAGAGCAGCGCCCTAATGCAACGGGGCACCGACTTTCTCGGCTGCGAAAGCGCGATCCTGTGCGGAGCGATGAGCTGGGTGTCGGAGCGCAATCTGGTCTCCGCTATCTCCAATGCCGGAGGGTTCGGTGTGATTGCCTGCGGGGCGATGACGCCTGACCTGCTCGATACCGAGATCGCCGCGACCAAGGCGCTGACTGATCGACCATTCGGGGTCAATCTGATCACCATGCACCCGCAATTGTTCGATCTGATCGAGATCTGCCGCAAGTATCAGGTTAGCCATGTCGTTCTGGCAGGCGGGATCCCGCCCAAGGGTAGCGTCGAGGCAATCAAGGACTTCGGTGCCAAAGTGATTGTGTTCGCCCCAACGCTGGCGCTGGCCAAGAAGCTGCTGCGCTCGGGCGGCGATGCTTTGGTGATCGAAGGCATGGAGGCGGGCGGGCATATCGGCCCGGTTTCGACCAGCGTGCTGGCACAGGAATTCCTGCCGGTCCTGGCTGAAGAGCATTTGGTGTTTGTTGCCGGAGGCATCGGTCGGGGAGAGGCGATCGCCGGCTATCTCGAGATGGGCGCAGTGGGCGTACAGTTGGGCACCCGTTTCGCTTGCGCCAGCGAGAGCATCGCTCACCCCGATTTCAAGAAGGCCTTTTTCCGTGCCAAGGCTCGCGAGGCCGAAGCCAGCGTTCAAGTTGATCCGCGCCTTCCGGTGATCCCGGTCCGCGCGCTCAAGAACAAGGGCACGGAAGAATTCACCGCCAAGCAAATCGAAGTCGCGGGCATGCTCGACCGTGAAGAAGTCGATATGAGCGAAGCGCAATTGCAGATCGAACACTTTTGGGCTGGGGCCTTGCGCCGTGCCGTGATCGAAGGCGACGTCGACAATGGCTCGCTGATGGCAGGACAATCGGTCGGCATGGTAACCAAGGAAGAGCCGGTGGCTGACATCATTTCCGAATTGATGGCACAGTGCGAAGCCGCGCTGGCGACACGGTGAGAGCATGACAGATCCGCTAGTCCTTACGCTTGGCTGCGCCGACCAACCGGGCATCACCGCGCGGGTCACCGCGTTTCTGTTCGAGCGCGGGTGCAATATTCTTGACGCCCAACAATTCAATGATCGCAGCGATAGCGGGGGCAACGACCGCTTCTTCATGCGGGTTGCATTCGATCCGGATGGCGCTTCAAGCGAGCAATTGCGGACGGAGTTTGCTGCTTTTGCCGAGGGCTTCGGGATGCGTTGGAAGCTCACGTCGCAGGATCGTCCGCGGCGGGTGCTGATCATGGTCAGCAAATTCGATCACTGCCTGGTCGATCTGCTGTATCGCTGGCGCACGGGCGAACTCAACATTGATCCGGTCGCAATCGTCTCCAACCATCCGCGTGAAGCAGCGATTGCAATCGATCTGGCCGGCATCCCGTTTCATCACGTGCCCGTGACCAAGGACACCAAGCCCGAAGCCGAGGCGGAGGTTCGCAAGATCGCGGCCGCCGCTGATGTCGAGCTGGTGGTGCTGGCGCGCTACATGCAGATCTTTTCCGACGAGCAATCGGACCATTTTGCCGGGCGTTGCATCAACATCCACCACAGCTTCTTGCCTGGCTTCAAAGGCGCCAAGCCCTATCACCAGGCGCATGCGCGCGGGGTCAAAATGATCGGCGCGACCGCGCACTTTGTGACCAGCGATCTCGATGAAGGACCGATTATCCATCAGGACGTAGAGCGGATCAGCCATGCCGATACGCCGGAGGATCTGGTTCGCAAGGGCCGCGATATTGAACGGCGAGTGCTGGCCGAAGCGGTGCGACTTTTCGTTGAAGAGCGCGTTTTGCTTAATGGCAGCCGGACGGTCGTCTTCCGCGACTAGCTCAACCAGCCTTCATGGCGTAGCTGCTGGACCTTGGCGCGGCTGACCGGGACTTCGGTGCCATCCACCAAACACAGTTTGAGATCGCGCCCGCTGCGTCGCGTGCTGACGACCGACGACCGCGCGACCCACCAGCTCCTGTGAACCTTTTGACCGGCCTCGGCGGGCACGAGACCGACCGCCTCAGCAAGTGGCATCAATATCATCTCGCTGTGTTCGGCTGAATGGACCCGGACGTAATGATCTTCGACGCTTAGGGCGATGATCGGAGGGAAGCCCGCAGGCAAACGCGCATGCAATTCTGTTGCCTCGATTCCAGAGACACTAGCGGTGTCGGCCGGCTCCTCACCAGCCAGGTCCACTCCAGCTTTGCGCGAATAGATCACGAAGAAGATCAGGAAGATGACCGCCGCAATGGCTAGGGTTTGAGGCCAGATCGCGGCGAAGCTCTCGCCAAACATGGCCTCTTGACCGCCAACCAGCCACAGCACGGTCCAGCTGATGATCACGGTCATCAGGGGGATGGTGATGAGCTGCCCCCAAACGGCGGCTATTCCGAGCAGCCGCGCCACGGCATTGCCGACATTGGCGAGCAGCTTGAACAGCACCCAAGCGGCCAGCATTCCCGCTATCCAGAACGCCATCCGAGCGCCCAGTTCCATCCCGCCTGGATTGAACCAATTCGTGAGCGCGAGGACGAGGCCAATCATCGCAATGATGCCCGCCTCGGCCAACCATGAGCTGCGCGGGGATGCGGGCAGATCGGTCACAGCGCGCGCCTGTTCGGACCGTTCGCGCAGGGATCGGACCGCTCACGCATTGTCGCGACGGCCCGCGAAGAAGCGCTGGAAGAGGTGTCTGCGATCGCCGAACTCATGACCAGACACACTTACCGCTCAAGTCGATGGAGAAACAAGCATGAACGACAAAGCCCGTATGATCGGTGCAGCCAAATGGGTCGGACTGATTCTGGCCACGGTGATGATCACCTTCTTGCTGATGATCCTGTCGATGTTTGGCGGAGGGTTCGCCGCCAACGACGTGGCAGAAGCCACACCCCAAGTCTCGCTCGCCATCGCTGTGCATCTGGCGACCGTCATCCCGGCTCTCCTGCTGGGCCCGGTCATTCTGCTCAACCGCAAAGGCGATCGCCGGCACCGCTGGTTAGGCCGGATCTGGGTCGGCCTGATGATGGCCACCGCGATCGCGTCAGCCTTTATCCGCGCACCCGGCGCAGGGATCGCTGGTACGGGGTTCAGCTTCATCCACCTGTTCACCGTCTGGACCTTGATCGGCGTCCCGCTCGCCGTCCTGGCTATCCGCCGGGGAGATGTTCGCGGGCATCGGAGCGCCATGATCGGGCTCTATTTCGGGCTGGTCGTCGCCGGAGCCTTCACCTTCGTTCCGGGCCGCCTGCTGGGCACTTGGGTGTTCGGTTAGCGCTCGCCTTCGTCAATTCGCCAGTGGTTTTCGCACGGGCATGGTGATTGATTGTCAGCATGATTGTCGAACGCCTCGATCACGTGAACATCATCACAGACCAGCTCACGGAAACCGCGCAATTCTATGCCGAGCTGCTCGATCTGGAAGAGCGCGATGGCCCGCCGCCGCTCAAGCCCGAGCAAGTGCGGTGGATGTATGACAGCGCGGGCCAAGCGATCCTGCACATCAATTCGGTTGATTGCCCGCGCGCCTTTGATCGCGAAGTTGCGCCGGGAGCAGAGACCGGAGCGATCCACCATGTCGCCCTGCGCTGTGGCGATTTTGATGAGGTCAAGGCACGTTTGGATGCGCGCGCAGCCGATTACCGGATCAATGATCTCAGCGCGATTGGGCTCAAACAGATTTTCACCGCCGATCCCAACAACGTGCTGCTCGAGCTCAATTTCTTCGACGCTTAGGGCTGTCCACGGCGGATATAGAGCCGGTTGGGGATGCACGGCCGACCATTGATCGGCGAGTCGTAGGCAGTGCCATAGGCGGGCGTCGCGCCGTTCTGCCAATAAGTCGAGAAATAGCCCGCACCAAGATTAGCAGAATACGGGCAGCTCCGCGTGCTTCGATAAGACTGGACCGGCGGGTTGTAATAGCTTTGCTCATCGCGCAGCCGCGCTAGCGCTGTGCGCTTTCGCTCCAGACAGACGGAATTGTAGCCTTTGAATTCGCCCTCTCGATCATATACCGAGCATTGCTCGTAATCGCCGTTCGACAGGCTTTGTGCGCTGGCAATTCCGGGCACGGCAGCCGTGGCCAGTCCCAGCATAAACGCGGCAGGAATGAGTGATCGCATCGGTAGTCTCCCCTGGTGCGACCCAGGGGAGCAGACCTAGCGCTCAATCCATTCCGCCAAGCTGAACGCGATCGTTGCCTTAGCGAAAGGTTCCAGGCCTAGCGGCTGGCCAGCTGCTGAGCCTCGTCAGCCTTGGCAGCATTCGCCTGTTCGATGACATAGGCACGGATCGCTTCGATCTCTTCCTTGCTCATCGATTCCGCGAAGCCGACCATGCCATTGGCGACCAGCGAACCATCATGCACGATCGATGACCACACCTGCTGGCTGCCCAGCGCGCCCGAACGCCGCAGATCGGGGAGATAGTCCCCGCCGACCGCCGCCGGTCCGTGGCAGACCCCGCAATAGCGCGCATAATGGCCGCCCCCGGCTGCGATCACCTCGGCGCTGGCGCGGCTGGGAGGTGGATCAAGCGGAACCTCGAACAGCTCGGGCTCCGGCGGCAGTTCGACTTCGCCGCCCAGCTTGAACACAAACAACCGGCTGATGTTGCGCACCGGCGCCTTGAGCGCGATCAGATCACGGTCACCGGTGGTGGCATAGGCGCCGCCCCAACCCGCGAGAACCGCGATATATTGCTCACCATTGACGGTGTAGGTCATTGGCGGGGCGACCACCCCGGTTTGCGCGGCGAAGCTCCACAGCTCTTCGCCCGTCGCGGCATTATAGGCATTGAACTCGCTGCCCGCGGTACCTTGGAACACCAGCCCGCCGCCGGTAGCCAGCAAGCCGCCATTCCATGGACCCGGATGCTCAACGGTCCAGCGTGGCTCCTGCGCCACCGGATCCCACGCCACCAGCATGCCGCGCAAAGTGCCAGCCAGCTGTCGGCGAATCCCCAATCCGGGTGGGAGATCGTTCGCACCCATTTCGAAGCCAACATTGAAGCCACGCGCGCGGTCGGGCTTCCAGTTTTCTTCCGGCGCGTACATCATCGCGGCTTCGAAAGCGGGGATGTAAACCAGGTTCTCGCCCGGGTGATAGGCCATCGGGTGCCAGTTGTGGCCACCGAGCGCGCCCGGGGTGACCAGCGCCGGCTTGCCGGTCTTGTCGACCCGCGTTTCCGGATTCTCGATCGGACGGCCATTCTCGTCGATCCCGGTCGCCCAATTGACTGAGACATAGGGCTGACCCGAGATGAACTCCCCAGTCGCCCGGTCGAGCACATAGAAGAAACCGTTCTTGGGGGCTTGCATCAAAACCTGACGCTGCTCTCCCTCAATCTCCATGTCTGCCAGGATGATGTGCTGGGTAGCGGTGTAGTCCCAGGTCTCTCCCGGCGTGGTCTGATAATGCCAGACATATTCGCCGGTATCTGGCCGGATCGCGACAATGCTGGAGAGATAGAGATTGTCGCCTTCTCCGGTCCCATCCTCTCCGGGTGAGCGATAGGCGCGGTTCCATGGCGAGCCATTGCCGACGCCGATGTAGAGCATGTCGAGCTCAGGGTCATAGGCCATCGAGTCCCATACGGTCCCGCCGCCACCGATCGCATCGGACCCGGCAAGGGCTTCCATGTTCCAGGTCTCAGCGGCCTTCTGCAGATGCTCGGGTGCATCGCGACCTTCGTCGCCAGCCGGCACGGTGTAGAACCGCCAGGATTCTTCGCCGGTGCGGGCATCATAGGCTGCAACATAGCCGCGCACGCCAAACTCAGCGCCGCCATTGCCGATGATCACTTTGTCGCCAATCACGCGCGGTGCGCCGGTCACGGTGTAGCTCTGCTCTTGGTCGACTGTGACGGTCTCCCACATCACATTGCCATTGTTGCGATCGAGCGCGATTAGCCGGCCATCGAGTGTGCCGAAGAACAGCATCTCCCCCCATGCCGCTAGGCCGCGATTGACCGTGTCACAGCAGGCTTTGACCGCGGTCTCGCCCGGCACTTCTGGGTCGAAGTCCCACAGCGGCTCCCCAGTCGCTGCGTCAAAGGCTTTGACCTTGCTCCAAGCGGTGGTGAGGTACATCCGCCCGTCGATCACCAGTGGAGTTGCTTCCTGACCGCGCGCCGTGTCCATATCGGCATACCAGGCCAGCCCGAGCTCACCGACGGTTTCGGCATTGATCTGATCGAGCGGGGAATAACGCTGTTCGGAATAGGTCCGCCCGTGGGTGATCCAATTGGCGTGGTCATCGCCCGCCGCAATCAGATCTCCCGAATTGATCCCATTTTCTGCTGGGGTCGGCAACAGCTCCGAACAGCCCGCCAGCGCACATGCCGCCAGCAGCGGCCATGCCAGATTTTTCATACGATTCCTCTCCCTTGGCAAACATAGTGCCGCGCGGATCCATGCTTGTCCATCACCCATCGTGTCCGTAGTCTGGCGCGAAACACGAGTTCAGCGAGGAGATTCCGAATGTGTGATGAGGCGAAACTGAAGGTCTGGGCCAAGGATGTCATCTCACGCCGTCAGTTTGGTGCGCTAACCGGAGCCGCTGCAGTCGCGGCCTGCGCACCGGGTGAGGTCGCTGGAGAGGAAGGTGGCGATGCCGCCGGTCTTGCTCTCACCGAGGCTGCCGTCACCTTCGACACAGCCGATGGCACGATGGATGCGTTGTTCGTGCATCCCAGCGAAGGCCAGCATCCCGCGATCATCTTCTGGCCTGACATTGGCTCGATCCGCGAATCCAAGCGGAATATGGCGCGCCGCTTGGCCGGCGAGGGCTATGCGGTGCTAGTGATGAACCCCTATTACCGCGACGTGGCGGGAGAGCAGTTTACCGATTTCGCTGACTTCATCGCCAGGGAAGGCTTCCCGATGGTTCGGCCGTGGCGTGAGAAGCTCAATGCCGACACGATCGGCAGCGATGCCGAGGCGGCGGTTGCGTTTCTCGACGCGCAGCCCGCGGTCGATACCGCGCGCGGGATTGGCAACGAGGGCTATTGTATGGGTGGGCCGTTCACAGTGTGGAGCGCGGCCGCCGTGCCTGATCGGATCAAGGCAGCAGCAGCCTTCCATGCCGGAGGATTGGTCCGCGAGGATTATGACAAGAGCCCGCACAAGCTGATCCCGGAAACCCAAGCAAGCTTCCTGATCGGTGTCGCGCAGGATGATGATGCCGAGGCTCCGGAAGAGAAGGATGTGCTGCGCGAAGTGGCTGATGGCGCTGGTCGCCCGGCGGTGATCGAGGTCTATGCTGGCGATCACGGTTGGACCGTGCCCGACAGCCCGGTTTACGCCGAAGCCGAAGCCGAGCGCGCCTATGCTGCCAAGCTGGAGCTTTATCGCGGCGCGCTTTGACGGCGCGATTTTCCTACAATGCCCGCGCTTGATAGTAGGAGGCATATTTTTGTCGCGTTGGTCTGAGAAAAGTTGGAAAAGTGTCAAGCTGACCAAAGCCTGCAAAACCGCAGAACTCAGGGGCTGAATGAGCAAAAGCCTGGTTGACACATTGCCGATCTGTCAACCTGCAATTGCGTCGGTTTCACTTGTGATCGGGCACAATCGGTCTAATCTCTACAGTGGGATCAAGAGAGGAATACACCATGGACTTCGTGCTGTTTGTTCTGTTCGCACTGCTGGTGCTGACGATCATCTTTTTGTTCATGTCGGTTCGGATCGTGAAGCAGGGCTTCGTCTATACGATTGAGCGGCTCGGCAAGTTCACCAAGCCGGCCGAACCGGGTCTACATATCATCGTGCCCTTTATCGAAGGGATCGGGCACAAGGTGAACGTGATGGAGCAAGTGCTCGACATTCCCGGGCAGGAAATCATCACCAAGGACAACGCCATGGTCGGAGTTGACGCCGTGGTGTTCTTCCAGGTCCTCGACGCGGGCAAGGCGGCCTATGAAGTGGCCAATCTCTATTCGGCGATCATGGCGCTGACAACCACCAACCTCCGGACGGTCATGGGCGCGATGGACCTCGACGAGACTCTGTCCAAGCGCGATGAAATCAACGCACGGCTGCTCTCGGTGGTTGATCACGCTACCTCACCTTGGGGCGTGAAAATCACCCGGGTTGAGATCAAGGACATTCGCCCACCGCGCGACATCTCCGAAGCCATGGCGCGCCAGATGAAGGCGGAACGGGTCAAGCGCGCCGAGATCCTTGAAGCAGAAGGCGACAAGACCAGTGCGATCCTGCGCGCAGAAGGCTCAAAGCAATCGGCCATCCTCGAAGCAGAGGGTAAGCGCGAGGCTGCGTTCCGTGACGCTGAGGCGCGCGAGCGCGGCGCTGAGGCCGAAGCCAAAGCAACCCAGATGGTGTCAGACGCGATCGCCTCCTCGGGCAATCAAGCGATCAATTACTTTATCGCTCAGGAATACACCAAAGCGGTGGGCAAATTCGCCGACAGCCCCAATGCCAAGACGATCCTGTTCCCGGTCGAGGCGACTCAGCTGATTGGCTCGCTCGGCGGGATTGGGGAACTGGTGCGCGATGCAATCCAGCCCGGCGATGTCACCACGACCATGTCCGAGAGCACCGGCACGCCGTTGCCCAAATCGCGCACTCGCGCCAGTGTGCCGCGGACCGGCGACGCCTAATGGACGAGTTTCTTAGCTCAAACGCGCATTGGATCTGGATCACGATCGGGATCGTGCTAGCCGCGCTCGAGATGCTGGTGCCTGGGGTCTATCTGATCTGGCTGGCGGTGGCAGCGATTGTCACCGGGCTGTTGACGCTCGGCTTGGGTGTTGGCTTGCCAATGCAGCTGATCCTGTTCGTCTCGATCTCGCTGATTGCGGCGTTCAGCGCCAAACGGTTCTTGCGCGATCATCCGATCGAGAGTTCGGATCCCTTGCTCAACCAGCGTGGCTCACAGATGATCGGGCAGATAGCGGTGGTCACCCAAGCTTTCGAGGGCGGCACCGGCCGGATCAAGTATGGCGACAGCGAATGGCTGGCGCGTGGGCCGGATTGCGCAGAGGGCGCGCGGGTGCGGATTACTGGCAGCGAAGGAACGCAGCTGGTGGTTGAAGCGATGGATTTGCTTAAAGCGCCGGAGAATCAGCCCCAGGGATCGTGATGGCTGAGCGGCGCTTAGGTGCCGCTATTGCTGATCGTCCCAAACCGACCGAACCGGCGATAGCGCGTCATCCATTGATCGAGGAACAGGCCGAGAGGTTTTGGCGTGATGCCGAGCTGTTTGAAGCCGGGAAGATCTCCGGAGACGGTGCTACCAGGCTTGAGCAAAGTCCATTGGTCGCGGCTCATTGGTGTCAGCGGAAGCGCAGCAAACAGGCCTGAGACGCCATCGGGCATCGCCAGGAATGAACGCTTGCGGCCTTGGGCTTCGGCGATGCGCTGGTTGATCTCCATCATCGACAATTGCTCTGGCCCGCCCAGTTCAAAGGTCTTGCCGCCATGCTTTGCTGGATTCTCGAGCGCAACTGCCACCGCTTCAGCAACGTCATCGACATAGACCAGTTGGAGCTTGGCCTCTGGCCCAAACACAGGCAGCACCGGCATCATGCTGATCATCTGGCCAAACATGTTGAGGAAGTTGTCGTCCTTGCCGAATACGATCGAGGGACGCAGAATAGTTGCCTTGGGAAATGCTTCGAGCACGCGCTGTTCGCCGAGTGCCTTGCCCCTGGCATATTCCGCCGAGGAATCGGCGTCGGGACCAATCGCGCTCATATGAACGAAAGCTTTGACGCCAGCGTCTTTGGCGAGCTTGGCCATGGCCCCTGGGGCTTCACCCATCAGTCTGGTCAGATCGCCATCAAACGCGCCGACCAGATTGACGACATAGGAGGAGCCGCTGATCGCAGCGGCGACACTGGCTTCGTCGGTGATGTCGACGCGCGCAAACTGCAGCTGTCCAAGATTGGCGAGCGGCTGCAAGCTGAAGCCCCGCTCTGGGTTGCGGCTGGCGATTCGCAGCCGAGCGCCGCGTTCGAGCAAGCTTTGAGCGACATAATTGCCGATATAGCCGCTGCCACCAAAGACGGTGACGAGCGTGTCTTGCAGCGGTGAGGTCTGTGCCATTTCGCGCGGTGATCCCTGTCAATATTGCGTCGCCCTGCCATGTCGCAATGTCGCAGACAGAGCAAGGGTTTGATCGCGGCAATCACGAACTCAAGCGAGGGCGTTGACGGACGTGGCGCAGCCCGCTATCTGCCCGCGCCTACCTCTCGCCAACCAAGCGTGTTCGGCGTGATTGTGTGCCCAGATGGCGGAATTGGTAGACGCGCCGTCTTCAGGTGGCGGTGGGGGCAACCCCGTGGAGGTTCGAGTCCTCTTCTGGGCACCATTTACTCGATCAGCGCAGTCTCACTCCGTCCGGAGCGCCTCGATTGGCGATAGCTTGGAAGCGCGCACCGCAGGATAGCCGCCGAACAACAGGCCTAACGCCGCTGAGAAAGCCAACGCTCCGAGCGCCACTCCCAACCCGATCGGAACCGGGAAATCCGCATAGGCGGTCAGGGCGGCGCCGCTGATCCAGGCCAATACGATACCAACGCCGCCGCCCAGCACGCACAGCACTGCGGCTTCGACCAGGAATTGGTTGCGGATGTCGCTGCGCCGCGCTCCCAGGGCCATCCGCAAGCCGATCTCACGCGTGCGCTCGGTCACGCTGACCAGCATGATGTTCATGATCCCGATACCGCCTACCAGCAGCGAGATTGAGGCGATGGCGACCAGCACTGCCTGGAGTATCCCAGTTATGAACTGGCTCTGTTCGACAAACTCCTCGGTGGTGCGCACGGTAAAAGGTGTCACGTCGCCGTCGCGCACGCGATAGCGGTCCTTGAGCAGCGCGACGATATCCTCTTTGCCCCGCGCCAGCGAGGCGCCTTCCTCAAACGCGACAAACGCCAGGTGGACATCGTCAGGGCCAGGCAGACTGTCGCCGACGAAACGCTGGCGCATGGTCGAGATCGGCATGATCAGCGTGTCGTCGCTATCATCTCCCAGGGTCGACCCTTTGGTCTCGAGCAGCCCGATGACGGTCAGTGGTACGCCATTGACACGGACGGTCTCACCGATTGGATCGAACTCTCCGAACAGATTTTCGGACACTGTGCGGCCCAGCACGACGACCCGAGCGGCGGAACGCACGTCAGATTGATTTATGTAGCGGCCCAGATCGGGAAGGTGCGTGGTGACTCTTCCATAGCCGGGTGTTGAGCCAACAGCCTCGGTAGAGGCGCTGCCCCCTGGGACCACCAGGTCGAGCTGGGATCGCAATTGCGGTGCCACCGCGGTGACATTGGGGACTTCGTTTTCGATCGCACGCAGATCGCGCTGGGTTAGCCGACCGCGCTCAACAGTTCGCCGCGGTGGTCCGCCTTCCTCGTCATCAGGCTGCGGGATCACGATGGCCATATTGGAGCCAAAGCGGTTGATCGTCTCCGTCACCGCTACCGAAGCGCCGTTGCCGACTGCCACCGCGAGCGTGACGGCGAAGACACCAATCAGCACGCCGAGCATGGTCAGCAACGAGCGCATCAGATTGGTTCGCAGAGCCGTCATGGCGATGGCAATGTTGACGCTCCAGCCAGCAAGGAAGCGGGAGAGGCCAGAGGATTCCGCAGGCCCCGCCATCAGCTCACACCCAGCGCTTCAGGCGCCCGTGCGATCATCCGATTCTCGACCGCGCGATCCTCAATCACTTTGCCATCGCGAAACTCAATCCGCCGCTTGGCGTGATCGGCGATCTCGTTCTCATGGGTCACGATCACAACGGTGATCCCCGCGGCGTTGAGCTGTTCGAAGATCGCCATGATGTCTTCGCTGGTCTGGGTGTCGAGCGCTCCCGTCGGTTCATCGGCCAGGAGCAACAGCGGCTCGGTCACCAGCGCCCGCGCAATCGCGACCCGCTGTTGTTGCCCGCCTGACAGCTTGGCCGGCGTGTTGAGCAAGCGGTCGCCCAGGCCCATATCGATCAGCTTGGCGGTTGCCCGTTCGCGACGTGTGGCGGTGTCGATCCCGGCGTAGATCAAAGGCACCGCGACATTGTCGATCGAAGAGGTCCGTGCGAGTAGGTTGAACTGCTGGAAGACAAAGCCGATCTTCTCATTGCGCAAGCCTGCCAGATCATCGCTGGTCATTTCCGAGGTCGGAATCCCATCGATCAGGACCTGGCCTTGGCTCGGTACGTCGAGACAGCCGATCATATTCATGAAGGTCGATTTGCCCGATCCACTCGCACCCATGATCGCGACATATTCCCCGCGTTCAATGCCAAGCGATACGTCATTGACGGCATGGATAGTCTCGCCGCCAAGAGTGTAGCTCTTGATCAGCCCGCGGGTTTCAACCAGCGGCTGCTCTCGGTCTCTCCTGCGGGCCGGCTGCGGCGCCATCAATTGGAGCCTTCCCCAGATTCGGCATCATCGGCATTGCGCGACCGCACAATGACGCTGTCGCCCTCCGAGAGACCGCTTGTGATCTCAACGAAGTCCTCACCCTTCAAGCCAGTGGTGATGGCGGTCCGCAGCGGGGCGTAAGCGCTCTCACCCGGCTGCCAGACGTTTTCTCGCTTAGCCCGAGTGTCGGTGTTCTCTGCCTCTGGCTCTTCAGCGGCCTCGCGGTCGTCCTCTCGTGGTAGGAAGCGCGTCGCAGCCACAGGCACCCTCAAGACCGAATCCTCGCGGCCGGTAATGATGTCGACGCTGGCGGTCATTCCAGTCAGCAGGCGCCCGTCGGAATTGTCGACATCCAGGATGACGAGATAGCTAACGGCGCTGCCCGATTGGGTCGCGGACTGGCGGATCTGGAGGACTTTCGCTGCGAACGTATCATCCGGGTAGGAGTCGACTGTGAATCGGACATCCTGACCCTCCCGGACTTGGCCAATATCGGCCTCGTCGACCGCAGCCTCGACTTGCATCCGGCTGGTGTCAGCGGCGATGGTGAAGAGGTTCGGGGTTTGGAAGTTGGCGGCGACCGTCGTCCCCTGCTCAACCAGCTTGTCGATCACGACGCCGCTGGTGGGTGCGATAATTCGGGTGCGCGAGAGGTCGAGCCTGGCGGATTCCAGCTCGGCGCTGCTCTGGGCAATCTGCGCCCTTGCGCTTTGAGCCTGCGCCTGCGCCGTGCTCAATGACGCCTTGGCGGCGACCAGAGCGTTTTCTGCCTGATCGCGCCCAGCGGCGGAGACGAAGCCTTTCTCGGCCAATTCCTTGCGCCGCTCGAACTCGCGTGTCTGGACTTCAACGTCGGTGCGAGAACGGATAATTGAGGCCTCTGCTTGTGCAAGGCTGGCGCGTGCAAGATCGACTTGGGCCTGTGCTTGCGTGACCCGAGCACGCGGCCGTGTCGGATCGATCTGCGCTAGCAATTGGCCCTGTGTCACCGGCGAATTGAAGTCGACATAGACTGCGGTGATCTGCCCTGAGACCTCAGCACCGACATTGATCGTGTTGAGCGCGCGCAGGGTTCCGCTGGCTGAAACCACCCGGACGACCTCGCCGCGGGTGACCTGCGCCTCAACATATTCGTAGTCACGCTCGCCCGAGAACAGGAGGGTCCATCCCAATGCGATCAGTACAAGCAATCCAATCCCTGAGATCCAGGGATGCGCTTTGACCCAAGAAAAGACTCGCCCCAAGCTGCGTTTCCTCCTGCTGCGGGCTGCTCAAATTGTCGGTCGAGAGCGCCCTTTTGTGACCCTATAGAACGGCTTTGAACGCTTGGCACGTATCATTCGGTCGCAGGCACTTAGCGGCTCGACAAAAAGCAAGACAATGCTTGCAAGCCAGTATTCGGCGCGCCACACAGCGCGCAAAGGGAGAGATGCACTATGGCGCAATCGAACGGGCCTCTGACCGGCCTCAAAGTGGTGGAATTCGTCGGGATCGGGCCGGGGCCGCACGTGGCCATGTTGCTGGCTGACCTGGGCGCTGAGGTCGTGCGGATCGAGCGAGCCAACACGCAGATCAGCAACCCGGTGGTCGAACGGGCTCGGCACCGCGTCGCGGTCGATGTCAAAAGCGAGGAAGGCAAGGCATTCTGCGTCAATGCCGCTAAACATGCCGATGTTCTGATCGAAGGGTTTCGTCCTGGCGTGATGGAACGGCTCGGTCTGGGGCCGGACGAATTGCTGAACGTCAATGAGCGATTGATCTTCGCCCGGATGACCGGTTGGGGCCAGGACGGTCCCTTAGCCAAGGCCGCTGGGCACGACATCAACTACATTGCAATAACCGGGGCTCTGTCCGCGGTTGGAAAAGCGGGAGCGCCACCGATCCCGCCGCAGAACCTGGTCGGCGATTTTGGCGGTGGCTCGATGTATTGCGCCTTCGGTATTCTGGCGGCGCTGTACGAGCGTGAGCGCTCCGGCAAAGGTCAAGTGGTCGACGCTGCGATTGTCGATGGCGCTACCAGTCTGATGAGTTTCTTCTTTGGCGTTCGCAAAGTGCCGTATCTCACCACCGAGCGCGGCAAGGGCATGCTTGGCGGAGCGGCGCATTTCTATCACTGCTTCACCTGCAAGGACGGCAAGGACATCTCGCTGGGGGCGATCGAGCCGCAATTCTACGCCGAGTTTCTTGCCAAGTCGGACGCTCCGGCGGAGCTGGCCGAGGGGCAAATGAACCCGGCCAATTGGGATGAGAATAAGGATAAGCTGGCGGCGCTGTTCAAGACCAAGACCCAAGCCGAATGGGTGGAATTGCTTGAAGGCAGCGATGCCTGCTTCGCGCCAGTCCTAGGAATGGACGAAGCGCGCGAGCATCCGCATCTCAAGGCGCGCGGCAGCTATGTTGAACACGACGGCGAGTGGCATACGGCCCCCGCACCACGGTTCAGCCGCACCCCTGGAGCGATCCGCAGCAGCGCCGAAGATGGCGCTGACGTGGTGGCGCGATGGGCGAGCGAGGGCTGAGACATGGCTGGCAAGTTCTTCGATCAATGGGAAGTGGGCGAGCGGATCGAGCATGAGATTCGCCGCACGGTTACCGAGACAGACAATCTGCTGTTCTCGACCATGACCCACAATCCGCAGCCGCTGCATCTCGACATCGAGGCTGCCAAGGAGAGCGGGTTCGGTCAGATCCTGGTCAATTCGACCTTCACCTTCTCGCTGCTGGTCGGCCTGTCGGTCGGCGACACCACTTTGGGCACTCTGGTTGCCAACCTCGGCTTCAACAATGTCGTTACGCCCAAGCCGGTCTTCATTGGCGATACCTTGCGTGCTTTCAGCGAAGTCAAGGAATTGCGGGAGAGCAATTCGCGGCCCGAGGCCGGAATTGTCACCTTCACGCATGAGATGCTGAACCAGCGCGATGAAGTGGTATGTCGCTGCGAACGCTCAGCATTGTTGCGCCGATCCGGATAGATCCTTGGGTTGACGAAAGCGTAAACTCCTGCGCAGAGTCCTTCTCGGGAAAAGGATGAGGAGGGACGCCATGAAATTGGCTTGGACGAAGCTGGCTCTGGTCAGCGGCGCAGCGTTGGCAATCGCAGCTTGCAGCGAAGAGGCAGACGTCGATCCCGCGCAAAGCGGTGATGGCACAGACACGATCGCGCTCGCCGAGTTTCCCGATCGTCCTTATTGGGGGGATACCCACCTTCACACTGATAACTCGGTCGATGCGTTCGGCTTTGGCACTCGGCTGGGGCCGGAAGCGGCTTTGCGCTATGCCCGCGGCGAAGCGGTGGTTGCGACCACTGGCGCTGAATCGCAATTGGCTCGCCCGCTCGACTTTCTCGTGATCGCCGATCACTCCGATGCGTTGGGCGCGACCCGCCGGCTCTACGACGCGCCGCGCTGGTACATCGATTGGGTGATTGGCGACGAGACGGTCCTGCGTTGGTACGACATGATGCATGAAAGCCCGGAGCAATCGACCCGCGCGGTTGCTGAGCTGATTACAGCTGCGGCTGAAGGCAATGTGCCCGAAGCGATGGCGGATCAGGCCAATGCCGAAGAGGCCACCAAAGATATCTGGAACACACAGCTCAGCATCCTTGATCGATACAACGAGCCGGGCGTGTTCTCTGCGATAGCGGGTTATGAATGGACCGCCATGCCCGGCGGGAACAATCTTCACCGCGTGGTGATGTTCCGTGATGGCAGCGATAAGACCCGCCAGACCATGCCATTTCCTGGCCTCCAGACCACTGCGCCGCAGCTGTGGGATTACATGAAGGCCTATGAGGAAGAGACGGGTGGCAGGGTCCTCGCGATCCCGCATAACCCCAACCTCTCGAATGGTCTGATGTTCCAGATGACTATGGAGGATGGCTCGCCGATGACCCCGGAATACGCGGCGATGCGCGCTTGGGCTGAGCCGGTAGTAGAAGCCACACAAATCAAGGGTGACAGTGAGACTCACCCGTTCCTCTCGCCCAATGATGAGATGGCCGGGTTTGGCGTGCAGGGCTGGGACTTCGGCAATCTATCGCTGAGCGAAAAGACCGAGCCATCAATGTATGCTGGGTCCTACGCTCGCTCCGGCCTTCTGCGTGGTTTGACGCTCGAAGATCAGCTGGGCGTCAATCCCTATGCCTTCGGGATGATCGGTTCGACCGACAGCCACACCTCGCTCGCGACTGGCGATGAAGACAATTTCTGGGGCAAGCATACCGGGAACGAGCAGGTCTACACCGACCGCGCGACGGCGGCTCAGAACCTCGGTACACGTGAAGGCCGGTTCGGCTGGCATTACCTGGCGGGCGGATACGCTGCGGCTTGGGCAAAGGGTAACACGCGGGCAGAGATCTTTGACGCGTTCGCGCGGCGCGAGGTTTACGCCACCACGGGGCCACGCATGACCGTACGCGTGTTCGGCGGGCATGACTTTACCGACAGCGATTGGGGCGAAGACTGGGTCCGCAATGGCTATTCCCGCGGTGTCCCAATGGGCGGTGAACTGGCTGACACCGGAGAAGCGCCACGCATGATGATCAGCGCGATGAAGGACCCGGATGGTGCCAATCTCGATCGCGTTCAAGTGATCAAGGGCTGGCTCGACGCCTCGGGCGCGATGCAAGAGCGGGTTTATGATGTGGTGTGGAGTGACATGGCTTCGCGGCGCAGAGCGGGCGGCAAAGTGCCGGCGGTGGGCGACACAGTGAACCGCGAAGACGCGACTTACACCAACTCCATCGGGGCGGCTGAACTGCGGACAGTCTGGACTGATCCCGATTATCAAGCAGGGCAACGTCCGTTCTACTATGTGCGTGTGTTGGAAATCCCGACCCCACGGTGGACGCTGTACGATGCCGTGCGGTTCGGCGTGACGCTGTCGGATGAAGCAATGGCTGATGCGGTCGCGCAAGAGCGCGCCTACACCTCGCCGATCTGGCTCAAAGCAAGCACCTAGGGGGTCGCGTGAAACTTCCAGCCTGGACACGCGAGCCGCTTGTCCATTTCCTCGTCATCGGCGCTGCCCTTTATGTCGCGCTGACCTGGGGCGGCAATCCGCCAGATCCCACCTCTCGGGTGATCAGTATTGGAGCCACCGAGCGCGAGAAGATCGCGGAGAGCTTTGCGCTGTCGATGGGGCGCTCTCCGACCGACGCCGAACTGGACACAGCGATCGACAGCTTCGTCCGCGAGGAGGTGCTCTATCGCGAGGCTTTGAGGCTTGGCCTGGACGAAAGCGACGCGGTCGTTCGGCGGCGGTTGGTGTCCAAGATGGACCTGTCAGCCAGCCTTGCTGCGGAGACCGCGGAGCCGACCGAAGAGGCCTTGCGCGCCTATCTCGAAGAGAATGCAGAGCGCTATTCGGGCGACAGCTCGCAATATTCCAAGCTCAGCTTTGATCAGCTTTTCTTCTCCAGCGAAGCAAAGGCGCGCGCTGCTTTAGGTGCGGGATCGAACACGGGCGAACAAACCAGCCTGCCCGAACAAACCAATGCTGCGGCCGTGCGCGAGGTTGAGGCGCGGTTTGGCATGCAGTTCTCCGACGCACTGAGTGAGCTTGATTCCAGCGGGGACTGGCAAGGTCCGATTCAATCCGGATTCGGCTGGCATTTGGTGCGATTGCGGGCGCGGGATACGGACCTTCCCGACTTTGAAGCCCTGCGGCCGACGCTCGCGAATGATTGGCGCAGCGCGCAGATTCAGGAGCGCAAACAGCGCGCCTATGAAGTGCTCAGCAGCGCTTATCGCATCGATATCGATCGGTGAGTGGAATGATCCGTTTGCTCCTGACGCTGCTGGCGATGCTGGCGGTATCGCCGCTATCAGCACATGAGTTGCGGCCCTCGGTGGTGGAGCTGCGCGAGACGCAGCCAGGCGAGTATTCGCTCGATTGGAAGGTTACCCTAGCGGTCGGAAGCGCCGGTCTGTTGGTCGATCGGCTCGAGCCGGTCGTGCCAAGCAATTGTGCGATCCAGGGCGATGTCTCGCAGCGGCTGCAATCGGCGGCGCTGATTGGTCGGGCGACGATGACCTGTGAGGGAGAGCTCGCAGGCGAGTCATTCGGTCTGAGCGAATTGTTGGGCAAGTCCGACGCGATTGCGCGATTCATTCCGATCGACTTGCCGGTGCAGAGCTTCCGCCTGACGGCAGATGAGCCCACTGCCGAAATTTTAGCGGTTCCGTCGGCCTTAAGCGTGCTGGTGGATTACTTCGTGATCGGTGCCGAACACATCATTTTTGGGTGGGACCATTTGCTGTTCGTGATTGCACTGGTGCTGCTGGTGCAAGGGCCTTGGCCGGTGGTCAAAGCGGCGACTGCTTTCACCATCGCGCACTCGATCACATTGGTGGCGACGGTGTTGGGCTACTCGGGCTTGCCGGGCCGACCCGTTGAAGCGCTGATCGCTTTGTCGATCGTGTTTCTCGCAGTCGAAGTGGCGGTTATTCTGCGGGATCCCGAACGAATGACGCTCACCCGCAGATATCCCTGGGCGGTCGCGTTTGCGTTTGGCCTGGTTCACGGATTTGGGTTCGCAGGCGCGTTAGCGGATATCGGCCTGCCGCAGACCCAGCTCGCAACCGCGCTATTCGCTTTCAACGTTGGGGTCGAAGCCGGTCAGCTGCTGGTGGTGGCTTTGACTCTTGTTGTGCTTGCTGCGTTGAAGCGTGTGCCGCCAGTGACAGAGGTCGCGGCGCTGAAGACCGCTACCTATGTGATTGGGACCGTCGGAAGCTTCTGGCTGATCGAGCGCCTGATCGGCTAGGTCTCGCTCGCTATCACATCGCTGCCGCCCAAGGCCTGCCACAACAGGATCCGAGCGCGCTGGGCTCGGCCCAATGCGGCTGCGGCCCGCTCGCCGCTCGCATCGGCTGCCCGGCGTGCTTCGAGCACGGTCAGGAAATCAGCCAGACCCGCGCGATACCGCGTGTTGGCGAGGTCAGCAGCACGATTGAGCTCGTCGCGCTCGCGCACGGCCAATCTGGCCTCGGTGTCGCTCGCGTCGATCAGCCCATAGGCGCTTTCAGCATCGCCCAGCGCCTGGAAGACCGCTCCGCGATAGGCTGCAAAAGCCGCGCGCTTATTGGCCGCAGCGCCATCAATCTCGGCCTGGATCTTGCCAAAGTCGAACAATGGTGTGGCGATCCCCGCTGTGAGCGTGCCGACAATTGAATCCTCATCAAACATGCTGCCAAAGTCGAACGACAGCAGCCCGAGCGCAGCAGAAAGCGTCAACCGGGGGAAACGCTGGCGCGCCGTTGCTGCCAGCTCCGCATCGCTCGCTGCCAATTCTGCAGCAGCCGCGAGTACGTCGGGACGGTTGGCCAGCAGTTCTGACGGCAGTGCCGCTGGAGGGGTTGGGCCTGTCCGAGCCGTGTCCGGTCTCATCAATGCTGCGTTGATGGTGCGGGCATCGCGGCCAACCAGAGTCACCAAACGCCCAAAGATCTGCACGCGCTGGCTTTCAAGCGCGGCCAAGCGAGAATTTGATGCGCTTGCCGCCGCTTCCGCGCGGACCCGGTCAAACCCGGGCGCCAGACCAGCCTCTTCGCGTTGCCGTGCAAGTTGGGCCAATTGCCGCGCTGCCACCACATCCTCCTGAAGCGCGGCTTTTCGCGCGCCAAGGGTGCGCCAGTCGACCACATTGGCAGCAATCTCAGCCACCAGGGCCAGTCGCACTGCCTGTGCTGAAGCACTGGCGGCGTCGACCCGGGCAAGGGCTGCGCGTTCGCTGGCTTTCAACACACCAAACAGATCGGCGTCCCAGCTGGCGATGATATTGTTGCCGAACGACACTTGCTCGGTGTCGATAAACCCGCCTGCTGCGGCAGCATCGCCGAACTGGTTGGGGTTGATCCGAGTGCCGGTGACAGTGCGATCGGTGCTGATGGTCGGAAGCCGAGCAGCCCCGGCACCATCAGCGCCCGCGCGTGCGGCTTCGACCCTCGCCAGCGCTTCGGCCAGGCTGGGGGCATTGGCGAGCGCTTCCTTGGCGAGGTCCTGGAACGCTGGGTCCTTGAGCGGGAGAAGCTCAGCAACGCTGCCTTCAGTCGCGGTGTCAGGCTGGAAGAAGAACACCTCGGGCAGTGGTGGAGTCGGGGTGGCGATCTCGGGCGCGGGCTTGGCGACGCAAGCGCCAAGCAAGGCAACCAAGGAGAGCGCCAGCAGTTTGCGAGTGGGGAGGCGCATCGGGCTTACTCCCCGCTGGTGTCGCGCGCGGCGACATAGGCGTCGACCTGCTGGCCAACCCGGAACGTATCGCCCTGGGGCAGGGCATAGATCAATTGCAGCACGCGGACATCGACTCGCTCAGCCGCGCTGTTGGTCAATTGCCGCTTGGGCACGATCTGCGGTTCTGCCCGGACAAAGGTGGCTTCGACCTGCTGGTCCGCCGCGCCACGCGGGCTGACAATCGCTGGCGCGCCCAGCTCGATCCGAACAGCCTCATTCTCGTCGATGTCGACCCGGACATGCAGCGGATCGGTCTGACCCATCTGGATGAACGGGCCACCACCGCCGCCTTGCGTGGCGACAAATTCACCCGGGCGAATGTTCACCGCGAGGATCTCACCGGCGATGGGTGCGCGGATGGTCAGGCGCCCCAGCTCGGTGCGCGCGCTAGACGCGGAGGCTTGCGCTGCTGCGAGACGCGCTTTGGCGACTTGGAGCCGGCTTGACGCTGCTTGCGCTTCCCCTTCGGCTCGGATCACTTCCGAGCGGCTGACCGCAGCCGGATCATCGATCTCGCGATAGAGCTCAAGTTGTTGGGCCGCGGTTGCGCTGGCGGTTTGTGCCTCAGCAATCGCGGCGCGTGCTTCGCCAATCGCCGCATTGGCTTCCTGCAAGCGCGCCTGAGCGGCCCGCGCATCGACCGTGAACAGCACTTGGCCCTTTTCGACCTTGTCGCCGGGTTGAACCCGGACATCCATGATCAGGCCCGATAGCGCAGAGCCGATGTCGATCACTTCGCTCGCCGGTTCGACCAGGCCTGCGCCGGCGACACGGCCGCTATTGGCAAGCTCAGCCGGAGCGGTGGCGGGCTGATTGTCAGGATCGGTGATCTCGCGATCGGGCAATTCGCGGAAGATAAACAGCACCGCGATTACGATGCCGATCACAGCCAGGATCGGGAGGACCTGGCGGGAGAAGCTGATGTTCGAAGGGAGAAGAGCCATTGCGTGTGTCCAGTAGGGAGATCAGTGGTCGGCCGGCATCTCAGTGCCGTCATGGGTGACGCGGCCGTCCTCGAGCACGAGGATACGGTCAGCGAGGTCGAAAATGCGGTTGTCGTGGGTCACGATGATGCAAGCGCGGTCAGGTGCGACAGCCACTTCGCGCAGCAGATCCATCACCCGGCGGCCTGAACTGGCGTCGAGCGCGGCGGTCGGCTCGTCACACACCACCAAGCGCGGTTTATGCACCAAGGCTCGGGCGATCGCGACGCGCTGTTGTTGACCGCCCGAAAGTTGCCGCGGCAGCTTCTCGGCCTGATCGGCGATGTTGAGCGCCTCAAGCAATTCGATGGCGCGCTCGCGGGCTTCAGCAATCGGGACGCCCTGCGCGATTAGCGGGACAGCGGCATTGGCTGCCGCGTCGATCGACGGGATCAAATTGTACTGCTGGAAAATAAAGCCGATGTTCTCGAGCCGGAACTTGACCAGCTCGCTGTCGGACAGGCTGTAAATGTCGGTCCCGAAGACCTTTACTTCGCCTTCGGTCGGCCACAGGATTCCGCACATGATCGAGATCAGGGTGGTTTTGCCGGAGCCACTCTCTCCGACGATATAGGTCATCTGGCCGGGCTGAACGTCGGTATCAATTCCGTGCAAGACGCGGATAGTCGACTGGCCAGCCTGGAAGTCCCGCACGATACCGCGCGCGCAGATCGCTGCGTCGGGCCCGCAACCGCCGATCGCGGTGGTGTCCATGATTTCGATCTTCTCTGCCATATCGCTCACCGGAACACCGCTGCGGGTTCGGTGCGCAGCACGCTGCGGATCGCGATCCATCCGGTCAGCGCGAGAATGACGATCACGGCTGCCAGGCTGATCAGCGGGATTGGCAGCGGGATGTAGAAGCCCTTGAATTCAGGGACACCGCTAAAGCCATACATGAACAGCGCGGTGCCCATGACGCCGAGCGCATAGCCAACCGATCCGACCAGCGCGGCCTGCGCGCCGACCATGCCAATGATCTTCGAATTGGTTACGCCAATCGCTTTGAGCGCGCCGAATTGTTTGATGTTGTCGCGAATGAACAGGCTGAAAGTCAGCCCAACAATCGCGACCCCGACAACGAAGCCTAGAAACACGGTGATCCCGAAATTGGTCGGGATGCCGGTGTTTTGGATGATGAAGTCGACCCCGGCCTGAGCGAGCTCATCACGGGTTTCGGCCTTGTAGCCGGTCTGTTGCTCGATCCGCTCTGCGACTTCCTCGGGAGTTGAGCCATCGCTGACGCCGGCCAGCACGAAGCTCAGCCGATTGCGGGTGCCCGGCACATAGTTCAGCGCTTGGCTATACTTGGTATAAAGCGTGACCTGGCTGGTGAAGCTGGGGATCGAATCCGCCACGCCGCGGATCACCGCGCGCTGGTCATTGAGCTCTAGCCGTTGGCCGATCGGGTCGGTGCCATCTTCGAACATATTGACCACACCAAGGTCATCGATGATCACCGTGTCGGGCTGCGAAAGCGTCTGTTTGCTGCCCTCGAGCATGTTCTTGGGCATGCCAATCAGAGTCGAATCGTCGACACCAATGATCGCAACCTGCTCCAGATCGCCAGTGCTGGTGCGGACCGAAGCGGCCGCTCGCAGGTGAGGCACAGCCCATTCGACTCCGGCGACTGAGCGAACCTGGTCAAGCGCGGTCGAGGGCATTTCGTATTTCACGTCAGTTGTCCGGCTGACTGGATCCATCACCCAGACTTGCGC
Organism: Erythrobacter sp.; assembly: GCA_965229665.1. Taxonomy (GTDB): domain Bacteria; phylum Pseudomonadota; class Alphaproteobacteria; order Sphingomonadales; family Sphingomonadaceae; genus Erythrobacter. The sequence continues at coordinate 1,552,664 of OZ245896.1, forward strand.
CTCGGCAACATTGTAGACGCCGCTTGCGCCGCGCTCGATCAAATTGACGAAGATTGTCAGCTGCTGCGTGATCAGCAGGGTCGAGAACCCGATCCCGAACAGCAGACCATAGAATTTTTGCGCATCGCCGGTGAGCATGCGGATGGCAATCCAGAGCACGAATCGGAACCTTTTCGTCGAGAGGGGGTTGCGCTGGGGGAACGCAGGCGACATTATTGAACGACAGCGTTTAATTGAACGAGGCCGTTCACTTTGTCAACAGACACGTCCGTAATTTCTGAAACCAAGCTTGGTCGCCCGACCGATGTGGCGAAGCGCAAGGCGATCGTTGAAGCAGCCGCACGCAGCTTTTTCGACGTCGGATTTGCGGCGACCTCAATCGAACAAGTTGCTGCAAACGCTGGGGTTTCCAAGGTCACGATCTACAATCAATTTGGTGACAAACGCGCTTTGTTTGCCGCAGCCGTGGAATCCGAATGCGAGAAAATGCGCGGCTATTTCTCGCTCGATGAGCTGCCGACCGGATCGATCCGGGACCGGCTTACGACGATCGGGCAGGCGATGTATGCATTCCTTTCGCGGCCTGAGATGGTTCAGTTTGAACGGCGAATCGCCGCCGAGACGGAAAAAGAGCCTGCGATTGGCCTGGCATTCCTCGAAGCAGGTCCCTGGCGAATGAAATCAGGCTTCAGCGCTTATCTGGCGCACGCAGTGGCTTCTGGTGAGCTTGCCATCGACGATACCATGCTGGCGGCTGAACAGTTCGTTTCGATGTGCAAAGGCATGGGCGATTTGGAGCGGCGTTTCGGAGCCGAAGTCCCCGTTGAAGACAGCGATCGAAGGATTGCTGGAGCGGTTGAGGTGTTTCTCGCTGCCTATCGGCCCGATCAATAAGTCAGCATTGATCGACACACTGCAATGCTGTGTTCGAAAATTAGCATCAATTCCATCACTGCGCATTATCTTGCCATTCACCCGATGAAACCTACATTACCGGGTGACGAAAGGAATCTCGCATGAGCGATCAAAACGACCCACACCAGCAGACCCCTCCCCCCGAGGGTCCGAACCCGTGGGTGAAACAGCTGATGATCTGGGGTGGCATCTTCATGGCGCTGCTTCTGGTGGTGTCGATGTTTGGCAATTCTGGGCAAACGCCTGGCACGCAGATCGCTTATTCGGATTTCCGCGAGGCCGTGACAGAGGGCCGTGTCGACAAGGTCCAGATCGCGCCCGATCTGATCACTGGAACGCTCAAGAATGAAGAGCAGTTCTCGACCGTTCCGGTTCCAAGCGACACCGAACTGCCCAAGCTTCTGCAAGAGAACAATGTGCAATATTCGGGCGAAGCGCCTGAGCAGCCCAATGTCTTGCTGTATATTCTGATTCAGTCGCTTCCGTTCCTGTTGATCCTCGGTATTGCGTTCTTCGCTTTGCGCCAGGTCCAGAAAGGCGGCGGCGGCGGCGCCATGGGCTTTGGCAAGTCCAAGGCCAAGATGCTGACTGAGCGTCAGGGCCGTGTGACCTTCGAAGACGTTGCTGGCATCGACGAAGCGCGCGAGGAATTGGAGGAAATCGTTGAGTTCCTCAAGGATCCCCAGCGCTTTTCCAAGCTCGGTGGGCAGATTCCGAAAGGCGCTCTGCTGGTCGGTTCACCGGGTACTGGTAAGACTTTGCTCGCTCGTGCGATTGCCGGTGAAGCGGGCGTGCCGTTCTTCACCATTTCCGGTTCGGACTTTGTCGAAATGTTTGTTGGCGTCGGCGCAAGCCGGGTCCGCGACATGTTCGAACAGGCCAAGAAGAACGCTCCATGCATCGTCTTCATCGACGAAATCGATGCGGTTGGTCGTTCGCGTGGGCATGGCCTCGGTAACTCGAACGACGAGCGCGAACAGACTCTCAACCAGTTGCTGGTCGAGATGGATGGTTTCGAAGCCAATGAAGGCATCATCATCATCGCCGCAACCAACCGTCCCGATGTGCTCGACCCAGCATTGCTCCGTCCGGGCCGGTTCGACCGCCAGGTTGTGGTTCCGATCCCCGATATCGACGGCCGTGAGAAGATCCTCGGCGTTCACATGAAGAAGGTGCCGCTGGCTCCTGATGTGAACCCGCGCACGATCGCGCGCGGTACGCCGGGCTTCTCGGGCGCCGATCTCGCAAACCTTGTCAACGAAGCTGCGCTGCTGGCCGCTCGCCGCAACAAGCGGCTGGTCGCGATGCAGGAATTCGAGGATGCCAAGGACAAGGTCATGATGGGTGCCGAACGCCGCAGCATGGTCATGACCGATGATGAGAAGAAGATGACAGCCTATCACGAAGCAGGCCACGCGCTGGTCAGCATCAATGAGCCGGCATCGGACCCGATTCACAAGGCCACGATCATTCCGCGTGGCCGCGCTCTGGGTATGGTGATGCGCCTGCCTGAGCGGGACAATTATTCCTACCACCGTGACAAGATGCACGCGAACCTGGCAGTCGCCATGGGTGGCCGGGTCGCTGAAGAGATCATCTTCGGCCACGATAAGGTCAGTTCAGGCGCTTCGGGCGATATCCAATACGCCACCGATTTGGCCCGCAACATGGTCACCAAATGGGGCATGTCGGACAAACTTGGCCCGCTCCAGTACGAGCAAAGCCAGGAAGGCTATCTCGGCATGGGCCAGACTGCGCGCACGATGGCGGGGTCAGAGACCAACAAGCTGATCGATGCCGAGATCAAGGATCTAGTCGAGGCCGGTCTCAAACGCGCGACCGACGTTCTGACCGAGCAGGAGGATAAGCTCCATCTGCTGGCTCAAGCGCTGCTCGAGTATGAGACTCTGACCGGTGACGAGATCGAACATCTGCTGGATAGCGGTAAGATCGATCGCCCAGACGAACCCAAGGGACCGATCGCCGTGCAGCCTTCGCATGGTTCGGCCATCCCGAAGGCGGGCAAGCGTTTTGGGTCGAAAGACGACAAGGGTGGAGCCGCTCCGCAAGGGGCCTGATCCCACTCAACCGAACGAAGTGAATAGGGCGCTCGGATCAATTCCGGGCGCCTTTTCTTTTGGTAGGTCGCCGGATTGGGTCAGAACGCTCCGATGAGCAGCAAAGCCTGAAGGAACAGGATCAAGATAAACAGGATGAACCAGAACAGCAGCGCGAAGCGCCATATGGTGGAGAAGCGCGACAGACCGTAAGAATACCGCAGATGCTTGTAGACATGGAGTGGTGCCGCGATCGCAAAGATCGCAAAAACCCAGCCAGCGCCCATTGTCGACGTGGCCATAAGCGACATGGCGATGAACAGCAGCGACATGAAGCTCAGAGAATAGGTCACAAAGATTGCGTGATCATAGGCTTTGAACCGGCGTTTCCAGAGAAATAGCAGCCACACAAACGGGATCGAGATCGGGATCAGCAGCCAGCTAAATTTATACCCATTGGCTTGCAGCTTATAGAGCATCAGCCCGGGATTATCGCGCCACTTCTTGATTAAGCCTTCATCGATCGATTCAATTCCTGTCAGTACGAATTCGGCATCTTGATTGTCTTCAAAGAATTGCGCGACAATCGTACCCGAAGCCGCCTCTCCTTCGGCAATCCCCGCATCAATCTCTGCAATGCCCTGTTCCAATTCCTGACGTGTTTCTTCTGATGCGTCGTCTGGCAGACTCTCAAGTTCCCCCTGCAAGCGATCTCGCTCAGCCATAGCGGCGGCAGTCGCCTGTTCGAACGCGCCTTCGACGGTATCTTCGACGACTTGGGATCCGCTGAGCGTAGTGGGCGTGGTCAGACCGACCATCTGAAACACCGCGAACATCAGGAACACGCTGAACAGGAACATCGCCATAGGACTGACGAATTTGGCGCGTTCACCCTCGATATAGCGGCGAGTCAGTTCACCGGGCTTGAACAGCAGCAATGGCAGCGTGTGGGAGAGCTTGCCGTCGAGATGCAGCACCCCATGGATGAGGTCATGGAACAGCGCGGTCAGCGTGCGATGGACATGCTGTTTCTGGCCACACTGATGGCAAAAAGGTCCCATGGGCTCCGCGCCGCAATTGGGGCAGGGATCATAGCTGGCCTTGGAGGCATCACCCTCGCCTCGCTCGGGCTCAACCGCGCGGCCGGTCAGTGCCCCTTGCACCATGCCGCCAAGACCTTCGGTAATATCGCTCATGCAAACCCCGTGTTGTGCCGCACCATATAAGCGGAGCATTCACGATCGGGGAAGGGGCAATCCCTATTTGGACGCAAGCTTCCTTTCGATTGCGGTCCAGAGTTGAGCAAAGGCGCGCGCAGCCGGAGAGCGCGGCGCGAAAGCGCCAACAGGCCGACGCTCTACAGCGCATTGCTCGATCGCGCTCGCCAATGGCACGACCGGCCATCTCGGATTGGCCTCGCGCGCTTCGCGGTGCAGATTGCGCCGCATATCGATCATCGAGAGCACCGGCAGGATCGGCGGGTGCTTCTTGCCGCTGCCACGAACTTCTTCGACCACCAGCTCGAACGCGCGGGCTGAGAGCGGGGAGGGTGGTAACGGCACAATGACCAAGTCTGCAGCCCGCATAACCTGGGCGCTCACTTCGTTCAGAACCGGCGGGCAATCAAAGATGATCCGGTCGTAGTCCTTGCTCAATTTATCGACCAGATTGGCGAGACGCTTCTTCTTGCCGATCTTATGGAATTGCCGATCGAGCGTGCGAATGCTTTCATCCGCGGGCAGCAAGTGCAGATTGTCATAATCTGTCTTCTGGATCAGCTTCGACGGATCACGCTCTTGGGCGATGACCGTTTCAGCCTGACGCTTCTTCTTTGGGTCCACACCCAAAAGGAAACCGGAACCATTGGAGGCGTCGAGGTCCCACAGCAGCGTTTGGCGGCGGGAGATATTGGCCGCACACCAGGCCAGGTTGACCGAAAAGGTCGTCTTACCCACTCCGCCTTTGACACTGTAGACTGCAATCGAAGCCATAATGATCCTGCGCGCGCCACCGCGCTCATCCTCTCATTTGTTACCGTCTGGTTACACCCAATTGCTTGCATGCAGGTGAAACCTTGGCAAGCCAAACCGCCCACAGTCAGACTTCTGTCATCGCTGGCACAAAAAAGGCCGCCAAAATGGCAGCCTTTTCATTATGAGACAGTTTCTGCGCTGGCTTCGCGCTGCACTCTAGCCTTCGTAATCGGACCCAATTGAGGTCGAACGGGTCGGAGCCGACGCCGTAATCCGCAGCGCTTCCGCCGATTGGCTGAGCGAGCCGATTTCGTCTGCATCATCTTCGTCGTCAGGAAGAATCTTCTGCAGACCGGTAACGAGGGATTCGTTCAGTTCCTTGGGCTTGATGGTCTGCTCCGCGATTTCGCGCAGCGCCACGACCGGATTCTTGTCGCGATCGCGATCGATTGTCAGTTCGCTACCGCCTGAGATCTCACGCGCACGCTGAGCGGCGAGCAAAACGAGATCGAACCGGTTGGGAACCTTGTCGACGCAATCTTCAACGGTAACGCGTGCCATCTTTGGGCCTCATACAACATATTGTCAGAAAGAGCGTGCGACCTAGGGATGCCGAGCCTCAGAGTCAAGAAATTGCGGCAATCTATGGCTTGCGGCTAGAGCGGCAGTAATGGTCAATCAGACACCTGAACCTGGCACGAAAAGCGCTACTCCCGAGATGCCTCAGATGGCGTTCGAATGGCATGGCCATGCCTGTGTCGTGCTGCCCGACGGACCCGATCGTTTCGACGCGTTACTCGACCTGATATCTGGTGCATCTCAATCGCTCAAACTGGTGTTCTATATGTTTCAGCCCGATGCGGTTGGAAAGGCGATACGCGATGCGCTGGTTCAAGCCGTCACTCGCGGCGTTGATGTGCATTTGATTATCGACGCTTTTGGGAGCGACGCGCCGCGATCCTTCTTCGCACCATTGGTGCAAGCCGGTGGCCGGGTCGATCGCTTCCTGCCGCACTGGAACGTCCGCTATCTGATCCGCAACCATCAGAAATTTGTCATTGCCGACGATCGTCGCGTGATGACTGGCGGCTTCAATATCGCGGAAGGATACTTCGCGCGCGACGGCGAACCCGGGTGGCGCGATTTGGCTATGCTTTTCCAGGGTCCTGTGATTGGGCGGTTTGGCGAGTGGTTTGATCAACTGGTGGTGTGGCTGGACAATGATCGAGCGCAATTTCGAACAATCCGTCAAATGGTTCGGGATTGGGACCCGGGATCCGGTCCGGTGCAATTGCTGCTGGGTGGCCCAACGCGGCTATCGAACAACTGGGCTCGGCGGGTCGAGCAGGATCTCGCTGAGAGCAAACGGCTCGATCTGGTGATGGCCTATTTCTCTCCGCCAAGGGCGATCCGCAAACATATCGAGGCCGTCGCCGGGCGCGGAAGAGCTCGGCTGATCCTTCCAGGTAAGACCGATAATGGAGCGACTATCGCAGCCTCCCGCTCACTCTATCGTCGACTGCTTAGATCAGGCGTGCGCATAGCCGAGTATCAGCCATCCAAGCTACACATGAAGCTCATCGTAGTGGACGATGTCACTTACGTCGGCAGCGCTAATTTCGACATGCGATCCGTCCGGCTCAATCTTGAGCAGATGCTTAGGATTGAGGACGCAGAATTTGCTGCGGCAATGCGGGCGTTGATCGACCGGCTAGAAATACAGAGCGAGTCGGTTACCCTGGACAGCCATAGGCTTCGGGCAAGCTGGTTCAACCGCTGCCGCTGGAAGCTCGCTCTGTGGCTGGTCTCAGTGTTTGATTATACCATTGCGCGCAGGCTCAACCTCGGCCTGTGATAGATGTTCACTCGAAACCGTAGTCGGAATAATCTTTGAGGTTGGGCGAGGTGAATTTGGTGAACTCGCTGTGGAAGTGCAGCGGGACCATGCCGGTCGAGCCGTGGCGCTGCTTGGCCACGTTGACCGCGGCTTTGTTCTTGACCTCTTCGTATCTCTCTTCCCAAGCACGATACTTCTCGATCGCCTCCGGGCTGCTGGTCTCTGTCGGGAAATCTGGCTTGATCGCTTCGAGATAGTAATCATCGCGATAGACGAACCAAACCATATCAGCATCTTGCTCAATCGAGCCTGATTCCCTCAAATCCGATAGCATCGGGCGCTTGTCTTCGCGCTGTTCGACCGCACGGCTGAGTTGCGACAAGGCGATCACAGGCACGCTCAGCTCTTTGGCCAGAGTCTTTAGTCCTCGACTGATCTCTGAGATCTCATTGACTCGGTTGTCGTTGGCGCGGCCCGAACCCTGCAGCAGCTGCAAATAGTCGACCACGATCAAACCGATATCGTGCCGCCGCTTCATCCGCCGAGCACGCGTACGCAAGGCGGCGATAGTCAAAGCAGGCGTGTCGTCGATATAGAGCGGAAGTTCCGCCAATCGCTGGCTCGCGAAGGAGAGCTTCTGGAACTCATCGCGGGTCATCTTCCCGCTCCGCAAAGCTTCTGAAGAAATCTCAGCCTGTTCGGCAAGAATACGCGTAGCCAGCTGGTCAGCGCTCATTTCGAGGCTGAAGAAGGCGGCCGGAGCGCCATAGTTGAACTCACCGCCATCGCGCTGCCATTCGAGATGCGCTTCGGCGCAATTGAAGGCGATATTCGTGGCGAGCGAGGTCTTGCCCATGCCGGGACGTCCGGCGAGGATGATGAGGTCAGAATCGTGCAGGCCCGACGTCTTGCGGTCTATAGAATCGAGCCCGGTGGTCTTACCCGAAAGGCCTCCGCCTGAGTTCATTGCAGCTTCGACCATCTTGATCGCCGTCAGCGCGGCATCGCGGAAAGACGAAGCTTCGCTGCCTGTAGCCGCGCCCTCCGCTACTTTGAACAGATTGGCTTCGGCTTCGGCGATGCGATCCATCGGATCAACCTCATCCGAGGTGTCGAGCGCCCCTTCGACCAACCCTCGGCCAACGCTGACCAGCTCGCGCAGTAGCGCAAGATCATAGATTTGCTGTGCCAGCTCACGCGGTGCTAGCAGGCCCGCTCCATTGGCTGTGAGCTGCGCCAGATAGCTTGCACCACCAAGCTCGTTCAGCGCTTCATCACTTTCAAAGTAGGGCCGCAAAGTAACCGGGCTGGCGGTGGCATTGCGTTCAATCAGCTTGAGCACCCGCTCATAAATCCGCTCATGCAGCGGCTCGAAGAAGTGATCCGGCCTGATCGGCGTCTGCAATTCTTCGATTACCCGATTGTCGATCAGGACAGCGCCCAGAAACGCTGCTTCGGCTTCCAGATTGGAAGGGAGCTTGCGCGCATTGTCGGTCTCGTTCGGTACGAGAAGGAGAGGTTCTGCTTCGGCCATCCGTCCACAATGCGCATCGCTGAGGCCGGGAGGCAAGGCCGAAACGCGGCAAAATGGCGTCACCCTGCTGTGGATAGCGGGGATGGATCGTCGAAGAGCTTGAATTGCGGGTATCCGATCTGCGAAAGCGCATGGTCATGGGCATGACGCCATCCGAATCTGCAGGCACTCCCGGTGACCATCGCATTGTTCACATCGCATTGGACGAGGAGACCATCCTCTGGCGCAATGCTGATGTCGAGCAAGAACGCCGCGTCGCGATTTATGATCTGATCGAAGAGAACAGCTTCAAGCCGGTGCGGAGTGCCGAACGCGGCGCCAAGGGCCCGTACCGCTTGAATCTCGCCGTTCGCGATGGTCGGCTGGCCATGGATATTGCCGACAAGGAAGAAGCCCCGCTCGAAAGCCTTTTGATCGGGTTGGCTCGGTTTCGCCGGCCGATCCGCGAGTATTTTGCGATCTGTGATTCCTATTACCAGGCAATTCGCAAGGCGACCCCGGCTGAGATTGAGACCATCGATATGGCCCGGCGCGGCATCCACAATGGCGCGGCTGAGCTGCTGCTCGAGCGGCTTGAGGGCAAAGTCGAAACCGACTTTGCAACAGCACGGCGGCTGTTCACCTTGATCTGCGTGCTTCACATCAAAGGCTGATTTTCAGTGGCGAGGTCGAAAGCCAGACAGCGTAGCTCCAAACGCCGCAGCTCGCGTTGGTTGCTCTATCTTGTTGCAAGCGCCGCGCTTGTCGGATTGCTGTTCACCGCCTGGCTGTGGTTGGATATGCGCGAATGGCGACCCAGCACATCGCTTTACCCTGAGCAAGGCGCCTTGATCGCTAGCGGCCAACAGGACGTGAAATTCTTAACAATCAAGGCGATCGGCGGGGAGTTCGCCTATCTTGAACTGCGCGAGGCTTCGCTTGAGCCTGATCGCAGTTTTGCGGCGCGGCTGGAGGCGGCGCGCCAGGCCGATCTTCAAGTTGGGATTGTCCTGCGGTTCGATCCTTGCCTGCGGGCCGATGCTCAATCCGCGCGCTACACCAGGATGGTGCCACGATCGGAAGAATTGCTTCCGCCCGCCATTGCGCTCGGAACTACGGCGCGTGATTGTCCGGACACAGTGAGCGATGCAGCGGTTCAGAGTGAGTTGGTGACGCTGGTCAATCAGATCGAAATGCACACCGGCAAGAGCGTGATCCTCAAGCTAGGAGAGCGGTTTGAGCAGACCCATCGGATTGCCAATATGATCGAGCGCGATCTCTGGTTGGAGCGAGATCGTGCGAGGCCAAGCTATGCGGGCAGGCCATGGCTGCTATGGAGTGCAAATCGGCAATTGATGACCGAGGCTGCAGAGGATGCAATCGAATGGGTGGTGGTGCAAAAATAGATCGCGATGAACTGATCGCAGCGGCCCGAACGGCTGCAGAGAATTCGTACTCGCCCTATTCGAACTATGCGGTCGGGGCCGCTCTGCTGTTCGATGACGGCGCGATCATCACTGGCACCAACATCGAGAATGCCAGCTATGGGTTGTCACTTTGCGCTGAGACCGTGGCGGTGTCGCAAGCCATGGCGGAAGGACGCCGAGGGGGGTTGATCGCGGTCGCAGTGACGGGGCCGGAAAACAATCCCGAGCCGATCACGCCTTGCGGGCGCTGCCGTCAGGTACTCAACGAAGTCGCGCAATTGGGGGCTACAGATCCACTCGTCCTATGTGTTGGGTCGGCCGAGACACAGGAAGTTCGCCTGTCGCATCTCTTGCCGCTGGCCTTTGGCCCAGCACACCTTGAGTGAAGTGGCTTAGAGAATATCGCCCAAAGCGCCGCCAAGCCCTTTGAGGGGATTGCGCCGGAACGCACGCTCTTCGTTTCCGATGTAGGAAAAGATACCGTCGAGCCCCTGATCGGTGACAGTGCGGTTGATCCCTTCACGGTTGAATCCCGCTTGAGCAATAAAGCTGTGTTGCGAGGCTAGCTTGTCGACCTCGCCATAGACGCCGAGCTGCTCCAGAGCGGAATCAACCAATGGCTCAAGCTTGCCATGGAGCGTATCATTCGAGCTGCGGCGGAGGTATTGGGTCCCGCCGTCGCCTTCAGAGATGATGCCAGGCGCGTCGGTCCACGACAGGCCGTCAATCGCATCGCGGAAGATCGGCTTGGCTTCCCCTGCAGCGATGCCAGCGGCGTCATTGATCTTGCGGGTTACACCATCGAGCAGGCCAAGCCTGCGGGTCGCCCCAAACAGACCGCCTAGAAGGCCGCCAGTGTTGCCGATGATCGGAAGCTTGATGCGGATATCTTCGTCGCCATAGAACGCACCGGGTTGCGCCAGCTTGTCGAGCGCACCGTCCGTCGCATTGCCGAGGATCGAGCTGAGATTGAGTCCTTGGGCGAGGGCCGTGCTTGGCCACGCGGCCACGACAAGCGCGGCTCCGCTGCCAATTACGAAATCCCGGCGCTTGATCGAATACTGATTGCCCATGGCCCCTCTCCCCTTGTGTGCCGGCACCATAGCACAGTTCCGGCTGAATCCAGCCTGAAGGCGACGTGTCAGAGGTGGGCAGAGACCTATTCGGTCTCCAACCATTCGAGCAGCGAGGCCAAGCAATCGCGAGCGAGCAGCTTGCACCGTTCGGGCGACCACCCTTGTTCAGGCTCCGGCGCATCAGCCAGATCCTTGTATGGCATTTCCAAGGTCATGGCCGTGCAGCCGAACCGTTCGGCCATCTGGTTGGTGCTGATGCCAAGATTGGCTTTACCGGCGGGCGTCTTGGGATAGCCAAGCTTGGTTTGGAAATCGGGCGTGCGCCGATCCAGAATCCGCTGGTAGCGATAAAAGCTCTCGCCCAGCTCATCGGTCCATGAAGGAATGCCTTCAAAACCTGCGAGGAAGACCGCAGGGATCGCTTCGTCTCCGTGGACATCCATCGCGAAGTCGCAGCCGGTCTCATCCATACAATTGCGTATCGCGAGCACTTCGGGCGACTTATCGGCTGAGGGATTGGCCCACTCGCGGTTCAAATTGGTGCCGACCGCATTGGTACGCAAATGCCCACGGCGCGAGCCATCAGGGTTGCAATTGGGAACGATGTGAAACCGGCAGCGCTGGCGCAGCGAACGCGCCACGGGGTCGGTCGGATCGGTCAGGCATTCGAGCGCACCTTCCATCCACCACTCGGCTTGGGTTTCGCCAGGGTGCTGCCGCGCATAGAGCCACACCTGCTTTTCGCCTTCGCCCATTTCGAGGCAATCGAGCGGCTGGCCGTCCAGCGTCGTGCCGAGACGCAGCAATTCGACGCCCTCGCTTGCAGCAGCCTCAGCCACAAGGTCGTGGTGCCGATCCATTGAATAGGGCGCAAAATAGGCGAACCAGCTGATATTGGATGCCGGCATGTAGCGGATTGTCAGCGTGCCATTGTCAGCGTCCTTGTCGAAGCTGGAGTCAGTCCGTGCCCAATACTCGCGATCCTCGGAGACGCAGGCATTGTAGCCCGGCCAACCGCCTGGGTAGGCGCTGTCGTTGAGCCCGGTGATCTTAAGCGTGAGCTCTTCACCTGCCGCGCTGGTCACGCGGAAGTGAAACCACTGCGCAAACTCCGACAGATTATCCTTGGGGATCGCCAGTCGGGCAGTGGTTCCGTCAATCGAGAGGATCTCGATATTACCGCTGTCAAAGCCGGCATCAATCTGCATTTGGGTCATTGGGGTCCTTGAAGATCATCCACGTCGAGACTTATGGTCTCGCCATTGCCTCCTGGGAAGTCCCGAAACAAGGCCCGTGCCAAGGTCCGCGCATTTTGTTGCGGGCTGGCGTAAGCGGAATCGGTGCTGGTGATCAGTTCGGCGCGACCTTCCCAGATTGTATCGCCGCTTTCCCAATCGGTGATGCGCACGGCCATTTCGGTGACGAATCGAGGCTTGCTCTGACCGCCGAGATTGATCCCCACACCAAGACCAAGCCCAGAACCATAGCTGCCTGTCGACCCGCCAACGCCCACGCTGACCGGGCCTCGCGAGCGTCCCGTGTCAAGACCGCTTTGCTCAATCCTGACCCAAGCTTTGTGTCGGGATGCGCTCGCAGGCTCAACAGCGTAGCCAAGCGCGGCCAATTCAGCCCTGACTGCCTCATCATAGGCGAGCTGATTGATCACGCGGTCATCGCTGTCGAACTGCAGCGCAATCGAGTCAGTTGCCAATTGCTCCTGCCCTGCAGCCACAAACCGGGTGACTTCGACCGGACCGGTGTAAGGCGTGGCACATGCTGCAACGCTCAATGCTGCAATCCCGCACAAGAAATAGCGCGCGCTTAGCTTGATTTTCATAGCTCTCTCCTAATCGCGCTATACAGAATAGCATGGAATTGATTAACCGGAGCAATGCTCCAGGCACATGACTGCAAGCGCCGGTGCGGACTTAGGGGATAGGGCAGAGGAATGACGGAAGCGAAAAGGGTCCCGGTTTTGGTAACCGGCGGGGCAGGATACATTGGAAGCCACGCTGTGCTCGCGCTCAAGGATGCGGGTTGGTCAGTGGCGGTGATCGACAACCTCTCGACCGGGTTTCGCTTTGCGATCCCAGATGGCGTCCCACTTTATGAGGGCGATATTGAAGACAAAGACTTGCTCGCCCGGATCTTTGCCGAGCAAGGCACCAAGGCAATCATGCATTTCGCAGGGTCGATTATCGTACCCGAGAGTGTCGAAGACCCGCTCAAGTATTATCACAACAACACTGTGAAGAGCCGCGCGCTGCTCGAAGCTGCCGTCCAGGGCGGGGTGGCGCATTTCATCTTCTCCTCAACCGCCGCGACGTATGGAATGCCTGAAGTTTCGCCGGTCACGGAAGATTCGAAAAAGCAGCCGATCAATCCCTATGGTTGGTCAAAGCTGATGACCGAGCAAATGCTGTCGGACGTCTCGGCCGCGCATGATCTGAGCTATTGCGCATTGCGCTATTTCAACGTGGCGGGTGCCGATCCCGAGGCGCGCAGCGGGCAAAGCACTGCCGGCGCAACCCATCTGATCAAGGTCGCCTTGGAAGCGGCAACTGGCAAGCGGGATCACGTCGCGGTGTTCGGAACAGATTACGATACTCCCGATGGCACCGGCGTGCGTGACTATATTCATGTCAGCGACTTGGCTGCTGCCCATGTTCTCGCTCTGGAAGAGCTGATTGCTCGGCCGAAAGAATCGATGACCATGAATTGCGGTTACGGGCGTGGCTTCTCAGTTCTGGAAGTGCTCGACGCGGTCGATCGGGTCACAAACCTCCAGCTGGATCGGCGGCTGGAAGGACGTCGGGCGGGCGATCCGGGCTCGCTTATCTCTGACCCTTCACGGATTCGCGCGGCCTTGCCATGGGACCCCAAATTCGCCGATCTCGATGTCATCATCAATCATGCGCTGGCGTGGGAGCGAAAGCTTACGGAAATCCGCGACAATGGTTGACCTCAGGCCCTATCGGGGCTAACGGCGCTGCACAAATCCGCGCGTCGGGGAAACTCCGGCGCGCTATTTATTTGAAAGAAGAGCCATGAAGATCCGCAACAGCCTCAAGTCGCTGAAGGGCCGCCACCGCGATTGCCGAGTGATTCGCCGGCGCGGACGGACCTATGTCATCAACAAGACCAATCGTCGTTTCAAGGCTCGCCAGGGCTAATTCGAACCGATTGGCTGATCGCCTCTGGGTGATCGAGCAATTCAAGCGGCCCGCCTCCTTACCGGAGAGCGGGCCGTTGCTGTTTCAGGAGTGTTTGAGACGTGAGCGAGTTTCCCAAGGCGGTTGTATTCGATGTCGGGCGCGTGCTGTTCCATTGGGAATTGCGCGCCTTGTTCGAAAAGCTGATCGAGGACGAGTCAGAATTGGACTGGTTCCTCAGCGAGGTTGTTAGCGAGCAATGGCACTTCCGGCATGATCGAGGCGAGACGCTCGCAGAGATGCTGCCCGAGAGGATCAAGCAATTCCCTGACCAAGCCTTGCGAATCGCAGCCTATGCCGCGCGCTTCAACGAGACGGTGCCCGGCCCCGTCGAGGGGGTTCATGCCATCGTCCACCGGCTGCACGACGCGAAGGTCCCGCTCTATTGTCTGACCAATTTTGGCGCGGAGTTGTTCAGCCAGTTCAGAGCAGAGCACGCCGTGTTCGACCTGTTTGAGGACATCATCGTGTCCGGGGAAGAGTGTTTGGCCAAGCCGGACCCGCGGATCTATGAAGTGGTCGAGCAGCGCAGCGAAATGCTGCCGAGCGACCTGTTTTTCACCGATGACAATCCCGCCAATGTGGATGCAGCGAATGAGCGCGGCTGGCATGCGCATTTGTTCACTGATGCCGAGGCGCTTGAGCGGCAATTGGTCGGGGCAGGCTTGTTGCCCTAATTTCGTCCGCACGCCATCCGGCGTGCGATATCCTCGCGGCTTGCGGACAAGTCCGCGCGGCTGCGGACGGCCTTGCAGGTGTGCTTTGCACGTCTGCGTCTTCGACTTCGACTCCGCCCTTGCGGTTTGTTGATCGCAAACCGGTCAATTCTTGGTCACGGCAGTCAGCGCGCGACCGCGCGCCGGCCGGTAGGCCGGAAGCCAAGGCGGACGGATGTCCGCCGCCTGGCGTTTGAGGGACAAATAAAAAACCCTCCACCACTCACCACAAACAAAAACCCCCGGCGTTGGGGTTCGCCGAGGGTTGTTGTGTCTGCCCAAGATGGAGAGTTTGGGCAGCTTTCGAGAGGGTGAAGGCTTAGTTGCCGTTGCACTTCGCCAACTTGTCTTCAGCCAGTTCTTCGCCCTTGGCGGTGAAACTGACGATTTCGCCAAACTCACGAGCCAGGCCACGGCAGATGCGCATCGGACGCGAGGTGCCCTTATTGGCAACGCAAGTGGTGCCCTGGCACGACCATGCAACGCCGGTGGCTACTGCGCGGTTGTCATCGGCCGGAGCGGCCAGAGTCGCGGTGTAGTAAGCGCCAGAATTGGCGATAGCAGGAGCTGGGGCGGTCATCACGCCGAAGGTGGCGCCCGTGTATGCGAGTGCGAGGGCAAAGACCGAAAGGCGGCCAGCGCGGGGGAGGGAGAGGGTCATCGCTGTGTTCCTTCTAGAGGTTTATGTTGCAGTGCACGGTTTCAATTGAAAACCAGTTGCGAATCACTACCTATTGGATTAGGTTTCAGGTTGCAACTAGAAACTGAAATTTTTTTGGTGCCCCGAGAAAAACCGGCTAGATAGGTTGCTGGGAAGGAACTGAAATGGGCGATATCCGCGAGCCACTGCGCGAGCTAATTGAATGCGGCCTGCCGCAAGCACTTGAAGTTATGGGCGAACGTTGGTCGTTCATGATTTTGCGGGCAAGCTTTAACGGCCTGCATCATTTTGAAGAATTTTTGAGCGAGCTCGGCATTGCCCGAAACATTTTGTCCAACAGACTCGCCAAATTGGTCGAGCATGGCATCCTTAAACGCGAGCCGTGCGCGGATGATCGCCGCAAGATTGAGTATCGACTCACCGAAAAGGGCTTCGATTTGCTCCCGGCGATGATTGCACTGCGGCAATGGGGCCAGAAATATGGCGCAGAGTTTGTCGCGGAAGACCCCGTGCTGGTCGATGAGCGCGATCGCTTGCCGATTGGACCGGTCTCGATCCTTGGCCATGATGGTCGGATCTTGACTCACCAGGACCTATGGATGGTCAAGCGCGCCGATCTGGGCAAGCGGCCTGATGGCACGATCGCCACGCCCGCCGAAGGGATCGAGCGCGGCGATGTGGTCGACCTCGCCACAGCCAAGAAGGCTGGCTAGCGGACTCCGTTCTGCTTCAATTGCGCCCGACCAGCTGACGATAGCTCAGCGCTTCGGCGATATGCGCGCGCGCAATCATATCGTGGCCAGCAAGATCCGCAATCGTACGCGCGACCCGCAGCACTCGGGTGAAACCGCGGGCCGAGAGTCGCAGCCTGTCCGTTGCCCTCAGCAGCAAATCCTTCCCAGCCTGATCCGGCTCGGCGCATTCGTTCAATATCGCTCCGTCAAGCTCAGTATTGGAGCGGACCCCGCGGCGAAGCTGTGCGGCTCGCGCGCGCGCCACTCGCACGGCCACCGCCGCACTGCCTTCGGCGGGCGGAGGCATGGTCAGATCATGCGCGCTCAGCGCATTGACCTCGATATGCAGATCGATCCGATCAAGCAGCGGGCCTGACAGCCGGGCCTGATACTCTCCGACACAACGCGGCTCTCTCGGGCAGGAATTGCCCGGCTGCCCGGCATAGCCACACCGACACGGATTCATCGCGGCGATCAGCTGCACTCTAGCGGGGAAAGTGACATGGGCATTGGCCCGCGCGACATCGACCTGCCCGGTCTCAAGCGGTTGCCGCAGAGAATCGAGCACGGGACGCTGAAATTCGGGCAGCTCATCAAGAAACAGCACGCCGAGATGCGCCAGGCTGACCTCTCCCGGACGCACTTTGAGCCCGCCCCCGACCAAAGCGGCCATGCTGGCTGAATGATGCGGGGCACGGAATGGGCGAGCGCGGCTGATGCGGCCATTCTCCAACTGACCTGCGACTGATTGGATCATAGAGACCTCCAAGGCTTCTTCTGGCGTGAGCATCGGCAGGATCCCAGGAATGCAGGATGCGAGCAGGCTCTTGCCGGAGCCAGGCGGCCCGATCATCAGCAGATTATGACCACCCGCGGCGGCAATCTCGAGCGCACGCTTCGCGCTCTCTTGCCCTTTGACATCGGAAAGGTCGGTGGCTTTCGGCGCAGGCTCAACTTCGCCCCTGGAGGGCTCTGGCAATACGGTCGCGCCTTTAAGGTGATTGAGCAGATTGATCAGGTCGGGCGCGGCCAGCACGGGAATGCCGCTGGCCCAGCGCGCTTCTGATCCCTGAGCAGCCGGACATATCAGGCCGGTCTCAATCTCGCTCGCATGCAGTGCGGCGATCAGGACCCCCGGGGTCGCGACGATCCTACCGTCGAGGGACAATTCGCCGACTGCAATCCAGTCTCCCAATTGCTCCGCGTCGGTCACGCCCATCGCCGCGAGCAGTGCCAGCGCTATCGGCAGATCATAATGCGATCCGTCCTTGGGAAGGTCCGCCGGTGAGAGATTGATCGTGATCCGTTTGGGGGGCAGTGCGAGCCCCATGGCGGCCAAGGCAGCCTGAACCCGCTCGCGGCTTTCACTCACGGCTTTGTCAGGGAGACCCACGATCGAGAATCGCGGAAGGCCTGGCGCAACTTGGCATTGCACCTCCACTTCGCGCGCTTCCAAGCCGAGATAGGCGACTGTTCTAACGAGTGCGACCATTGCGCAGCCTCCCGCACAAACGCCCTCATTGCTTGAAATGTGGAGAGAATTTCACCGAATGTCGAGGTGTGATCCCCGCTTGGAAAGGTTTTCGCAAGCATAGATCTTCGCGAATCCTAAAAGGCGCAGGGCGCATTTCGGGATCCATGAAGTGGCTTATCACCCTTTTTGTAGTGTTCCAGGCAGCTGTGATGCCCAGTGCCATTCTGGCACAGGATGGCTCGGCATCCCGGACTGTGATCGTGCAGAGCTGGGAAGAAGAGTGGGATCCAGCCACACAGAGCTGGGTCCGGGTCGCAGGTAGCGAGCGGGTTGAACAGCAGCGACGAGACTCAGGCCAGACTGTCCATCAAGCGGCGCGCTATGCCTTCCCAGCGCCAAACCAGCCAACGGTCCAGGCTCTTGCCAATTACGGCCCGTTTCAGGTCTTAAGCCCCAGCCGCGCTGCAATGATCGGCTCAACCGGACCGATGAGCCCGCATCAGTTTCTCGCGATGCTGCGTGACTACCCTCAGATCGACACGCTCGAATTGGTCGACGCCCCTGGTACGCATGACGATTTGGCCAATCTTCAAGTTGGCCGGATGATCCGCGAGCGTGGGATTGCCACTCACGTGCCGAAGAATGGTTCGGTTCGCTCTGGAGCAGTCGAACTGTTTCTGGCCGGAGCCGAGCGGACTATGGAAGATGGCGCGCGCTTTGCGGTGCATTCATGGCTCGACCACCTTGGCCGCCAGCCGCAGGATTTTGCGCCCGACGCGCCAGAGAACCGCCTCTATCTCGACTATTACCAGGACATGGGAATGAGCGCACCGCAGGCCGATGCCTTCTACGCCATGACCAATTCAGTCCCGCATGCGGATGCCAAGTGGCTCAATGCCGAAGAGATGCGCGGATGGATCAAACCCGCTCAGCCTAAGCGGAAACCCGTTCTCCAAGTGCCAGCTCAACCAGCTAGGCAACCTGTCACGATCAATCTGGCTCCGGCTGCACACCCAGCGCCACAATCCAATCTTGAAGCGATAATGGCCTATTCCTCGAGCAGCGAATTTGGCCTCTCAACGCTTGACTCATAGGCGCTAATCCCATAATTGCGCGCGCCTGATGCGGTCGCCTAAGCGGCGACTGTTTTTATTTGAGCGAGCGGTCCAACCAGATCGAAACGCCAACCAGATTATTCGAGGACGTTATGAAGCGGACATTTCAGCCCAGCAATCTCGTGCGCGCCCGTCGCCACGGCTTCTTTGCTCGCAAAGCCACTCCCGGTGGTCGCAAGGTCATTCGCGCCCGTCGCAAGCGTGGCCGGAAGAGCCTGACTGCGTAAGCACGCTGCGCTGCCTCTGGTGGGGCACGCACTGGATTGGCCACCAGGCCATTGGGGTCCCCAAGCGGGGACCCTTTGCGTATATGGAGCCCATGACCGAGGTCCTTACCAAGCGCGCGGATTTCCTTGCAGCGAACAAGGGGCTGCGCAATGCGCGGGTCGGCTTTGTGCTGCTGACCCGGCCCAATGACGGGCTCGGGAAAAGATACGGCATCACCGTCACCAAAAAGATCGGCAATGCGGTCGTCCGCAACCGGATGAAGCGCCGCTTTCGCGAATTGCTCCGGGCTGCTCTACCTAAGCGCGGCCTGGCCGATCATGATCATGTGCTGATCGGGCGTGCCGGTGGTGTCGAACGTGATTTTGCGACCATGGCGGATGAGCTTGACCAAGCGCTTGAACGCGCACAGCAAGGCAAGGGCGATCCTTCGCGCGGTCGCCGCCCAAGACGAGGCGATCGAAAGCAGGGTAGACCGCAATGAAGTATGTGCTGATCTTTATAGCGCGCGCTTGGCAGTGGGGCCCGTCGCGGATTTTGCCACCGACCTGTCGCTATTCACCGTCTTGCAGCGAATACGCTATCCAAGCGGTCCAGAAATATGGCGCCATCAAGGGTGGATGGTTGGCGACGAAACGGCTAATGCGCTGCCATCCTTGGGGCGGGCATGGCTATGATCCTGTGCCGTAATACCTATATAACACACTACACAGTCATCTGATCGGGATTTCACATTGGATAATCAGCGCAATTTGTTGCTTGCCGTCGCGCTCTCAGGCCTGCTTATTCTGGGCTGGGACATGGCTATGCGGGTGTTCTATCCGCAGGCCTCTTTGACCGCTGAGACCGAGCAATCGACGACCCCGCCGGGTGGCGACCCGACAACCGCAGCGGCTGCTCCAGCGGCTTCGGGGGCGAGCGAAGTGCCCGGTGCGGAAGCGATCGCCAGCGGACCGGTTGATCTCGAGGCGGCGCTGGAAACCCCGCAGCGTGTGGCGATCGATTCGCCGCGTCTTTCCGGCTCGATCAATCTGGTGGGTGCGCGGATCGATGACATCGCGCTCAAGGATCACCGTCAGGAAGTTGAGCGCGACAGCGGCCCGGTCCAGTTGTTCCAGCCGGAGCGGACCAATGGGCAATACTTTGCTGAGTTCGGCTTTCTAGCCAATGGCGAGCGCTCAGCCGTTGACGCGGTCTGGACCGCCGATGGCGAGACGCTGACACCCGAAACCCCAATCACGCTGACCCGCCAAGACGAAAATGGTCTGGCCTATTCGATCCGTCTGGCGATCGATGCAGACTACATGATCACCGCGACCCAGTCGGTCAGCAACACCAGCGAGAATGCGGCGGTGGTCCAGCCTTTCGCGCTGATCAACCGCACCAGCACCACCGCCTCACCCGATGAGTTTATCGCACACGCTGGCCCAATCGGCGTATTCGAAGGCACACTGCAGGATCCGCATGCCTATCATGAACTGGCTGAGCTCGGCAGTTGGTCCCCTGCTGGTCCCGCCTCCTGGTTGGGCTTCTCAGACCGCTATTGGCTCGGGGCGCTGGTGCCCGGTGAAGGCGCTTCCGAAGCCAGCTTCCGCTCGCTCGGCAGCGAGTTGTTCCGCGCCGATGTGATCTATCAGCCGGTAACGCTGCCCGCTGGCCAAACCGTCAGCCAAGACACCCGGCTGTTTGCCGGCGCGAAAGAGAGCGTGGTGCTCGACCAATATGAATCCAGCGGGATCACCTATTTCGGCAAAGCGATCTCATGGGGCTGGTTCGAATGGTTCGAAAAGCCGCTGCTGTGGTTGCTGCGCAATCTGTTCGATCTGGTTGGCAATTTCGGCGTGGCGATCATACTGCTGACCGTAATAATCCGCGGCCTGTTGTTCCCGATCGCGCAGAAACAATTCGCGTCGATGGCGCAGATGAAAGCTGTGCAGCCCAAGATGAAAGCGATCCAGGAACGCTACAAGGACGACAAGCAGAAGCAGCAGCAAGAGATCATGAAGCTGTACAAGGATGAGAAGGTCAATCCTCTCGCAGGGTGTCTTCCGTTGCTGATCCAGATTCCAATCTTTTTTGCGCTCTACAAAGTGCTGATCCTGGCGATCGAGATGCGCCACAAACCGTTCGTCGACTTCTGGATCCAGGATTTGTCGGCGCCCGATCCCTGGACGATCCTCAACCTGTTTGGCCTGCTTCCGTTCGAAGTGCCGGGTTTCCTCGGGATTGGCGTGCTGGCGGTGCTGTTGGGCGTAACCATGTGGCTGACCTTCAAGCTCAACCCGAGTGCGATGGACCCGATGCAGCAACAGATTTTCAACATCATGCCGTGGGTGCTGATGTTTGTGATGGCGCCGTTCGCGGCGGGTCTGCTGCTCTACTGGGTGACCTCCAACATCCTGACGCTGGCGCAGCAAAGCTATCTCTATTCCAAGCACCCGCAATTGCGCGCGGCGGCTGAGAAGGAGAAGGCAGAAGCGGCGCAAAAGAAAGCGCGTGAGGAAGCGGAAAAGGGTGGGGCGTGACGCCAGAAGACGAGCGCGCACAGCAGAAACGCGAGAACGCGGCCAGCAAGCTTTTCTCTGGCCGGGTCGACTTCCTGCTGTCCGCGCCGCAGCTCAAATTCCTGCCCGATCCCGATGTTCCGGAGATCGCCTTTTGCGGACGTTCCAATGTCGGCAAGAGCTCGCTGCTCAACGCGCTGACCGGGCGCAAGGCAATCGCGCGAGCCTCGGTCACGCCCGGACGCACGCAAGAGCTCAATTTCTTCGAAGTGGGCGATCCGCTGCAGTTCCGGCTGGTCGATATGCCCGGCTATGGCTTTGCCAAGGCGCCGGTCAAAGTGGTCGAGAAGTGGAAGAACCTGGTTCGCAATTATTTGCGCGGTCGGCAAGTTCTGGCGCGGACCCTGGTGCTGGTCGACAGCCGCCATGGCCTCAAGGACGTCGACCGCGACATGATGACCATGCTCGATGAGGCAGCGGTCGGCTATCGCGTGGTCCTGACCAAGACCGACAAGATCAAAGGCAGTGAACTCGAAAAGACCGCCGCGAAGGTCGCCGAAGAGGCTCGCAAGCATCCAGCGGCCTATCCCGAACTTCACCTGACCAGCAGCGAAAAGGGCATGGGCATCGCCGCCCTACGCGCGGCAGTCATCCAGGATGCCTTGGGAATTGACGCTTTGGACTGATAGGCTCGCGCTTGGGGGAGGAATGGCGCTTGAAGCTCTGGAAGAAAATCGCACTCGGATTGCTGGCGTTGGCGGTGATTGGCGCTGGCATTGGCTATTATCTGTTCACCACGCGTGACCAGCGGGAGCCAAGTCTCGTGGCCTTCAATGCCGAATGTGCTGCCTGCCATGGGCGCGCGCTGGAAGGGACAGACCAGGGTCCAGCGCTGGTGGATGTTGACCTCAAATACGGCGACAGCACCGAGGAACTGATCCGTGTGATCCGCGATGGCGTGCCCGGGACGACCATGCCCGGAATGGATGGGGAGATGACGCCTCAGCTGATCAAGGCTTTGGCGCTCTATGTCAGCGAGCGGCGTCAGAAATATCTGCCGATCGCACAGAGCTATCAGCTCGAGCCGGTCGAGACTCGCGTGGTCCAGTCGCAGCATCACAGCTTTACACTGGAGCGTGTCACCGCCCTGCAGAGCCGACCCTATTCGCTTGACGTCCTGCCCGATGGCACAGTGCTGATCGCCGAGAAAGATCGTGGTCTGTCCTTGGTCAGCGTCGATGGCGTGCAAGGGCCTTTGATCGCGGATACGCCCGAAGTCTGGGGCACGCTGATGACGTTTCAGGGGGCTTGGCTCAACCTAGGCAGCATGCTCGATGTCGAACTGCACCCTGACTATGTGCAGAATGGCTGGGTCTATTTGTCGCACACCGATCGCTGTCAGCTCGATTGCGGCTGGCCGATCCCGGCGACCATGGTGCGGGTGATCCGCGGCAAGATCGAGGATGGCGCGTGGACCGACGAACAGCTGATTTGGTCGGTCCATCATGACCACTACACTCCCGTGCCTGACGGTGTGGCGGCCGGGCGGCTGGCGTTCGATGATGCCGGCCATGTGTTTGTCTCGATCGGTGGCAAGAACACTTATGACAAGCTGCATCAGCTCGACACGCCCTTTGGCAAGATCCACCGCGTCAGAGATGATGGGAGCGTGCCGCAGGACAACCCATTCTGGACTCCCGAAAGCGAGCGACCCGAGGCATCAACCAAGCACACAGTGTGGAGCTTTGGCCACCGCACAGGCCAGGGGCTGGATGGCCATCCGATCAACGGGACAATCTGGAACACCGAAATGGGCCCGCGCGGCGGGGATGAGATCAACCATATCAAAGGCGGCGAAAACTATGGCTGGCCGCTCTACACCAACGGGCTCGATTACGATGGCGAAGAGGTTCCGATTGGCCGGGATCTCGGGCTCGACTTTGCTCTGGAAGACACCGTCCTGCCGGCGGTCGATTTCACGCCGGCTCCAGCGGTGTCCAACTTCACCTTCCACCGCGGTGAGGCCTTCACCCGATGGGACAATGATCTGTTGGTCGGATCGCTCAAGGCTGGGGCGCTCTATCGCATCAGGTTGAATGGTGACGAGCTGGTCGAGCAAGAGACCCTGTTCAGCAATTTCGGGCGTATTCGCGATGTCGAGATGGGGCCCGACGGCGCGGTCTATTTCGTGATCGAGCACAATGACAATGGCGCGCTTTGGCGAATGGTGCCGAGCGATCGCGCGGATCTTAACGCGCCCGACTGATCTTGATCGACTTGATCAGCTTGGGAAACTCATATTCAAGCCAACCCGGAATATGGGGCCGGAAGCTGCGGTTTCCCGTCGGTGGAACGATCTGACCGTCTGAGGTGATCGTGAAGCTCGCTCCGGTGAAGTTCTTGCCGGTGTAGACCGTCGCCTGCTGGCCGGCGCGCAGATCAATGAAGCGGAACCAGCCGGAGGCATCGAATTGTGGCAGCGAGACATCGGGGTAGTCGCCGGCCGGGAAGCAGCGTGCGTGCTCCTCGCGCTGGAGCTCATACCAGCCTTCATCCTTGTAGAGGCAGGCCTTGGTCTGCGGATGCGCGCGCGCGACCGACGTTCTGTGCACCAGCACCTGCGTCAATTGCGCTCCGTCCGGAATGGTGACAGCGGCATCACGACCGATCCGGCGGTTACGCGAGTTGAGGCCGACTTTACGATCAAACACGAGGTCGGCAAAATAGCCAT
This sequence comes from Erythrobacter sp., assembly GCA_965229665.1. GTDB lineage: Bacteria > Pseudomonadota > Alphaproteobacteria > Sphingomonadales > Sphingomonadaceae > Erythrobacter. The sequence continues at coordinate 1,576,834 of OZ245896.1, forward strand.
CCTGCACCGTAATATAGCCGATATTGCGCTGATCGATCTCGCTATAGAACCAGTGGAAGGTGTCTTCGTGATAGCCGAAGGTGAAACAGGCTCCGCGGCTGATGTCCTTCGCGTCCGCCGCTGCCTTGTCTTCCCACAGGCACACCGGAGCGCTGCTCGAGGCGCGGTCGCCATTGTCCTGTTGGCTTGCCTGAACGGTCTGGGTAGGCAGCGCGATGGCGGCTGCCAGAGTGAGCGCGGCGGTGATCGATTGGCGAAGGCTGGTCATTTTTCGAACCTTTGTTTGAACCTGATGAAATGGTTCTAGCCGAGGCGGCTCCCACGCGTCATGGGGTGGATCCCCCATATCGGCAATTCTCAGTCAGTCGCGAACAATTGTTCCATATCGGCGAAGGCCTTGAATTCCAGCGCATTGCCGGCGGGGTCGCGCAAGAACATCGTCGCTTGCTCGCCCGGCTGTCCCTTGAAGCGGATAGTGGGCTCGATCACGAACTCAGTGCCGGCCTCGGTCAGCTTACCCGCCAGATCTTCCCATTGTTCGATGGAGAGCACCACGCCGAAATGCGGGACGGGGACGTCGTGTCCATCGACCGGATTGCTCATCCGGTCTCCCGCTTCGGGAGAGAGGTGCGTAACGATCTGGTGACCGTAGAAATTGAAGTCGATCCATTGGTCGGAGCTGCGCCCTTCGAGGCAGCCCATCACCTCGCCATAGAAGGCGCGCGCTGCAGCCAGGTCATCAACCGGAAAAGCAAGGTGGAAGGGCGGTATTGTCATAGACCAGCTCCGAAATCAGCCTCGCAACCCGGTTCAGGCTCGACAGGCTTAGCCTGAATAACTACGGCTCGTCAGGCAAGCAAGGTGGAGCTCTGCCGCACATGAAACTGTTCATTGGAAACAAGAATTACTCCAGCTGGTCGATGCGCGGCTGGCTCGCAGCCAAGCAATCCGGCCTGTCGTTTGAAACCTTGATGGTTCCGATCATGGGAGAGGACTGGGACAAGGCCAAGGGTGAGATTGGCGATATCCAACCGTCCAGCGGCAAGGTTCCGATCCTGTGGGACGGAGATAATGTGATTTGGGACAGTCTCGCGATCATGGAATATCTCGGCGACAAGGTCGGACGAGACCGGTTCTGGCCCAAGGATGAGGCGGCGCGTGGGATGGCGCGCGCCATGGTGGCTGAGATGCACTCATCCTATCTCTCGCTTCGCACCGATTTGCCAATGAACGTCCGCAGGCGAATCCAGCTGGAACAGGTCTCGGACGCGACCCGGCAGGATATCGTTCGCATCCTGGGGCTTTGGGCGGAGGCGCGCGCACGGTTTGGCGATGCAGGCCCCTATCTGTTTGGAACCTTTGGCGCGGCCGACATTTTCTATGCGCCGGTTGTTTCTCGCTTCCTGACCTACGGCATTGGCGTTCCCGGCTTCGCTCAGGCCTATATGGAGGCAGTCTGGGAACACGCCTGGACGCAGGAATGGATCAGTGGGGCAGAAGAAGAGCAATGGGTGATCGAACAGGTTGAAGCCGTCGGCTGACGCGGCGCCGTTGACCGCAGCGCTTGCACATGTGGCCGCGCAGGATAATGTGCGGTCAAGACAACAACGGGGCACTCGCCCTGAAACGCTTTGAGCCAATTGGCTCCTTGCAATGATCTAAGATTTTGGGAGCAGCAACTCGATGAAAGCCTGGTTTGCCATTCCGCTTTGGCAGCGCGTTGTTGGAGCGCTTGCGCTCGGCGTGATCGTCGGTCTGTTTTGGGGCCCTGGGGCGGAAAGCATCAAATGGATCGGTGATTTCTTCATCAAGGCGATCAAGATGCTGGTCGTGCCGTTGATCTTTTTCAGCCTTGTGGCCGGGGTCGCGGCGATTGGCGATCTGCGCAAGCTTGGGGCGGTCGGTGGCCGAGCTGTCATCCTGTTTGTGGTGAGCGGCCAAATCGCGGTCTGGCTCGGCCTCGCGCTGGGCACGGCGGCGACCTCGTTTGGCCTGTTCCCGAGCAAGGAAGAGCTGGGCACGCCTGACGTTCCTACGCCCGAGCCGAATGAGACCACTGCGGTCGACATGATCCTGTCGATCGTGCCGGAAAGCCCGGTTCAGGTGATGGCAGACGTGGCGGTGTTGCCACTGATCGTGTTCTCGCTGCTTGTCGGGATTGGCATTCTGATGGCGAAGGAAGAGGGCGAGCCGGTCCAGAAGATCTTCGATAGCGGCGCGATCGTGATGCAGAAGGTCACGATGATCGTGATGGAGCTCACCCCATTCGGGGTCTTTGCGCTAATGGCCTGGGTGGCTGGCACTCTGGGGGTCGATGCACTCAAAGCGCTGAGCTGGCTGGTGGTCCTCAACTATCTCGGCTGTCTGCTGATCATCACGGTGATGTATTCGGCGATGATCAAGCTGATCGCAAAACTGCCAGTGATCGACTTCTTCCGCGGCATAGTCGACGCGATTGCGGTGAGCTATTCAACCGCCAGCTCCAATGCAACTTTGCCCGTCACACTGCGGGTCGTTCGCCGCAACCTTGGCGTTAGCAACTCAGTGGCCAGTTTTGTTGTCTCGCTCGGTGCGACGATCAATATGAACGGCACCGCGATGTACCTCGGCCTCGCCACTCTGTTTGGCGCTTCGATCTTCGGGGTTGATCTGAGCTGGGGTCAGTACTTCCTGATCTCAATCCTCGCGACCCTGGGCGCGATTGGCGCAGCAGGCATCCCCGGGGCCGGCCTGATCATGATGGCGCTGGTGTTCGGCGCGGTTGGTGTTCCGCTTGAAACGATCGCCTTCGTTGCTGGGGTTGATCGGATTATGGACATGATGCGGACCACCACCAATGTCAGCGGAGACGCTGCGGTGGCGACCACCGTGGCGAGCATGACCAATGAGATCGATCGCGAGGAAATGATCAGCGCCGACGATGTTTAGGGCTCTCTGCAGGACCGTTGCTGGACTAGCCCTGTTGCTGGCGAGCCCGGCGGCGGCCGAAGAGCTAGAAGCGCCGCCAAGCCCGCTCACCGTCGCGCAGTCCTATGTCGAGGCGTACAATGCGCGCGATCTCGACGCGATGATGGCGCTTATGCATGACGAGGTTGAATGGCTTGCGATTGACGGCAGCGCGGTGCAGCCCTTTGCCAAGGGCAAAGTGGATCTCGCGCAGCAGATGCAGAGCTATTTTGCCTCTCCCTTGGCTACGACCAGCACGATCGACGGCAGCGTCATCGATGGACGGTTTGTTGCCGTGCGCGAGATTGCGCGTTGGACCGGGTCCGATGGCGCGCCGCGTGAACAATCGGCCCTGGCGGTGTATGAGATTGAGAACGGGCTGGTCCGCCGCGTGTGGTATTATCCGGCGACGCGGTAGCTAACGCCCCTTAGGCTTCTCCAGCACCTTCTTCCTGAAGCTGCACAGATCGACCAGCTGGCAATCCCAGCACTCGGGTGTGCGGGCCTTGCAGACATAGCGACCGTGCAGGATCAGCCAGTGGTGGGCGTGCAAGCGGAACGGCTGCGGAACCCGCTTTTCGAGCTTCTCTTCGACTTTCTCGGGCGTCTTGCCCTTGGCCAGACCGGTGCGATTGCCGACCCGCAGGATATGGGTGTCGACCGCGAAGGTCTCCTGCTTGAACCAGCAATTGAGCACGACATTTGCGGTCTTGCGGCCAACCCCGGGCAGCCGCACCAGATCCTCGCGCGTGTCCGGAACCTCGCCGCCATATTCGTCGATCAGCAGCTGCGAAAGCGCGATCACATTCTTGGCCTTGGAGTTGAACAGGCCGATCGTCTTGATGTGGTCGATCAGACCCTCGAGCCCAAGATTGAGCATTTGCTGCGGGGTTTTGACCTTTGCGAACAACGCGCGGGTGGCCTTGTTGACCCCGACATCGGTCGCCTGCGCTGACAAGGCCACGGCCACCACAAGCTGATAGGCATTGCCATATTCCAGCTCGGTCTCCGGCGCGGGATTGTCCTCTGCCAGGCGGCGGAAGAATTCGAAGATCTGATCCTTGGTCATTCGGCTGGTGCAGCCTCTGGCGCCGCGTCAGCAATTGGCTCAGCGCTGGGCGTGATCGGCATATTCGCCGCCTTCCATTCCATCGCCGTGCGCACGCGGTTCTCTACCGTCGGGTGGGTGTAGAATATGAACTCTTCGATCGGGCCCGCCTGCGGATAGCGGTACTCGGCGGTTTTGATCAGCGCAGAAGAAAGGCCATCGGGCAGGCCGACGGTGTCGAGCGAGTATTGGTCCGCCTCAATCTCGCCAATGCGAATGAGATTGTTCATCACTGGCTGTGCCAGGGTGAAGAAGAAGCCAAAGGCAAACAACAGGACCGGCAGACCGCGCGGATCGCTCAGCGTGGCATCAGTGCCGAATTTGCGCGCAAACCAATCATAGGTCCGGCCGCACAGGAAGAACACCAGCACTGCAAGCGCGCTGATCACCAGGATCATCCGGAAGACGTGGCCGAGCACATAGTGCCCGATCTCATGCCCGGTGACCGCTTTGACTTCTTCGAGTGAGGCATCGCCGAGCGCAACGTCCGAGATCGCGATCCGGGCCGAGCCCCCAATCCCCGAGACATTCGCGGTGAAATTGTTCGACTGACGCGAGCCATCGTAAACGAAGATCCGATCCTCCGGGATGTCGGCCTCAGCTCCCAGTGCCAGCACCGCATCGCGTACCTCGCCTTCGGGAATGGGGGTGTATTCATTGAACAGCGGCTCAACCACGATCGGAGAGAGCAGCAGCATGAAAGAAATCAAGCCCGCCACCAGGCCGCCCGCCCAGGCCCACCACAGCTTTCCGGCCTTGCGGATCAGGAGATAGATCCCGATCGCGAACACCCCGCCGAGCAGTGCGCCAAGCACCATGCCAATCGATCCCTGCACCAGGAAGTCGCTCAGGGGCTGGCTGCTGAGGCCATATTGGCCCTCGCGCCACCAATCCTGATAGATCGAGAAGGGCAGGGTCAGCAGCGCGTTGACCAGAAAGTACACCAGCGCAATCAGGAACACCCGCAGATTCTCACCGCGATTGGCGAGTTTCGTGGCGAGCTTGTCGAGCACGCCGCTGCGTACGATCAACCAAGTGACCAGCGCTGACACCAACAGGCCAGCCAGAATGAGCCAGTGATTCCCCAAAGTATAGTCACGGGCTTGCGCCAGCGCCTCGGGTCCCAGCGAGTCGATATAGGCCTGCGTTGCGGCTTGCGGATCAAAAGTCATGTTTTGTGTCTTTCCAAGAGTGCTGGCCCGGTCAGGATAATCCCAACACGTCGTTCATCGTGTAGCGGCCAGCGGGTTGGCCGATCAGCCAGTCTGCGGCGCGAACCGCGCCCCGGGCAAAGATCATCCGGTTCTCCGCGCTGTGCGAGAGCGTCAGCCGTTCTTCGCTGCCGGCAAAGATCACGCTGTGTTCGCCTGCCACCGTCCCACCACGCAGGGTCGCAAATCCAATCGCACCCTCGCGGCGAGCGCCGGTCATTCCGTGCCGCCCGCTCTCCATATTGTCCGACAGGTCGATATCACGCGCCTCTGCCGCAGCTTCGCCCAGCAGTTTGGCGGTGCCTGATGGCGCATCGACCTTTGCCCGGTGGTGCATTTCCAGCACTTCGATATCCCATTCCGGACCAAGCTTGCTGGCGGCTTCGCGCACCAGATGCGCCAGCAGAGTGACCCCGAGCGAGGTGTTGCCGGTCTGAAGAACCGGGATCGATTGAGCGGCCTTGGCGAGCATCACGAAGTGCTGCTCCTCCAATCCGGTGGTTCCGATGACGATCGGGATACCCGCAGAGATTGCTGCGCGGAGGTTGGCTTCCAGCGCATCCGCCACAGAGAAATCGACCATGATGTCGCATTGCACAGCCAAAGGGGCAGGATCACCGCCTTCGTCCACGCCAACCTGCAGCACATGGCCCGCTTCATCGATCGCTTCGGAGAGCGCCATGCCCATCCGGCCTTTGTGTCCAATGACTGCGAATTTTGCCATGCCCGTTTCCTGTTCGTACGCTCCCTGCTTTTGCAGGACGCCGGGCGGGCATTTCTCCCGTGCTTAGGGCGCCAGGATGAGCCGCGCTCCGGCGAGGCTGAGGTGATGGCTGTCGTAATAGAGCGGCGCATTGTCCGCAACAATCATGGTCTGGCCATCGACAACCAGGTGATCTCTGGGCTCGATGATGGTCACGCCCTCTGCGCGCCAGTCCGGGAAGTTGCGGGTGAACCATTGGACCTGCTGGTCAAATTCGCTGGCTGACCTTGTGCGCGCGGCATCGCCAGCCAAGGCAAGCTCTCTGGGAACGGAAGCCGGTTGAGCCGGGATCGGGCCGATCAGGACCACGCGTTTGCCAAGCCGCCGCAGCTGCTCGATGGTTGTATCGACCTGCTGATCGACTTGGGCCTCACGGTAATTGTCGCTGATCCAGAAGGCAGACAGATACACGGTCTCCAGCTCAGTCTTAGCCGCAATCTCGGCCAGGATATTGCCATTGAACACCGCGCAATCGGGATCACGCGCGGCGCTATAGCCGATCGCCGGAGGACAGCTGCCGCGGGTGCGCTGTGCGATCGCCTCACCCCGAGCGCCATATTGCTCGCCCAACACCCAGGCGAGCTCGATCGCGTGGCTATCGCCCCAGATCATCGCCGTTGGAACTGCCTGAGCGCCCAGCGTGCAGCTGTCCGGATGATCCTTGACTCGGTTGGACGCGCAATTGACCCGGGCCGGGCTAAAGTCACTGGCAGCACTTGCGTAGCGCAGCGTCCGCTCGTCAAAGCGTGAGCTCCACCCGCCGACGGCTAGCAGCCCGAGGCACACGGCACTCGCCATGCCTATACCAGCCCCGGTCCATTGCCAGACCCGCCTGGGTCCGAACCGGGATTTTGAGCGGAACGGTTGTTCGATGAAGCGCCAACTGAGCCACGCGATCGCGATCGATGCCGCGACGGCCACGATCGACTGCCAGCCAGACAGCGGGTCGTTCTGTGAGTAGCTCCAAAACACGATCAAGGGCCAATGCCAGAGATAGAGCGAATAGCTAATCAACCCGATCCACACCGGGCCTTTGAGCGAGAGCGCCATGCCCGTCCAAGTGCCTGGAGCGCAATGGATCAAGGCTGTCGCCGCGACTACGGGGACGAGCGCCGCAACGCCCGGGAACACCGTTGCTTCGTCATAGAGCGCGGTTGCTACCGCAATCGCTGCAACTGCCAGGACGCAGACCAGCTCCGCCAACCACCGCTGCTTCACCGCCGGGATCAGGCCAAGCGCAAGCAGTGACCCCAATAGCAATTCCCACGCCCGTGTCGGAAGCATGTAAAACGCAAAGCCATCGGTATCCGCCTGTTTTGCGATGGCCCACGCAAAGCTGATTAGCATTGCCGCGATCAGGGCCGGCACGCGCCAAGTCTTGGCGAAGCGGGCAATCAGAACCAGCGCAATCGGCAGCGCGATGTAGAATTGCTCTTCCACTCCCAGTGACCAGGTGTGCAGCAGCGGGGTCGTCTTCGCCGGGGCCTGAAAATAGCCGACTTCGGTGAACAGCCAGACATTGGACAGAAACCCAATCGCGGCCAGCGCCGAGGGCGCCACGCCGGCAAAGTCGCTCGGCAGGAACAGCAGGCTCGCCCCGATCAGGACAAAACCGATCACCGCCAACAGCGCAGGCAAAATGCGCCGCGCGCGGCGTTCATAGAATCGCATAATGGAGAAGTCGCCGGCGTCGATTTCGCGGACAATGATGCCAGTGATCAGAAAACCCGAGATCACGAAGAAGATATCGACCCCGATGTAGCCGCCCGTGAAGCCCGGCACGCCGGCGTGATACAGCAGCACCGGCAAGACGGCGAGCGCACGCAGCCCGTCGATATCGGGGCGATAGCCATAGGGTGAAGGCGGAAGCATCGTGCCTTGCCAGTTAGTTGAATATGGTAAACATTCCTCCAAATGAGCAGCGATAACGACACACCCAAAAGCATCGTCATTCTAACCGGAGCCGGCATTTCCGCTGAGAGCGGGATCGACACCTTCCGCAGCGAAGGCGGGCTGTGGGAGCAACACAAGATCGAGGACGTGGCGACACCCGAAGGTTTCGCTCGCAATCCCGATCTTGTGCTCAATTTCTATGACATGCGGCGAGAGGCTTTGTCGAAGGTCAAGCCCAATCCCGCGCATGAAGCTCTGGGGCGGTTGGAGCGGGAGTTCTCCGGAGAACTGCTGTTGGTCACCCAGAATGTCGATGATCTACATGAGCGGGGCGGGGCGTCAGAAGTCCTCCATATGCATGGTGAGCTGAAAAGCGCGCTGTGCAATTCCTGCGGCGTGCGCTCCTCCTGGGATGCGACGATGAGCGATCGCCCGCCATGCCCGGTTTGCCAGGCGCCAACCTTGCGGCCCGACGTCGTGTGGTTCGGCGAAATGCCTTACCAGATGGAGCGGATCTATGCCGCGCTGAGCACAGCGGAGCTGTTTGTCAGCATCGGCACTAGCGGCGCGGTCTATCCCGCGGCCGGGTTTGTCCAGGAGGCACGGATGAATGGCGCGCGCACGCTTGAGCTCAATCTCGAGCCGAGCGAGGGCACCCATTTCTTCCACGAAGCGCGCCATGGACCTGCTGGGACTCTGGTCCCGCAATGGGTCGAAGAAGTGCTGGCGGACCAGCCCTATTCTGCTTGACAGATTGGCAAGGTGTCAAGCATCCTATTGATAAAATATCTATTATTTACAGTGACTAAACCCTTCTGACCTGCTTGACACTTCTCCAACACAAGCACGCTTTTCAGGGAGCGAACTGAACGAGCTCGTCGGAATGTGATCGGAAAATACCAAGTAGGAAAGCGGGATTGTTCGAAATTCGGTTGATCGGATTGCTTAAGGCTCGGAGCGTCCGTTCTCATCTATCTCTAAGGGTGCCGAAATCACCTCGATCAGCCATTTCTGCGCGACCGATGCCGGGGCTCCTCCAATGCTAAGCATCGCGAATGCGGCGCGATCCTTGTCCGGAGCGATCGCGGCATAGGCAGTGAAGTCTCCCGTGCCACCGATGTGGAAACTGGTGGTCGCCCCGCCAAGCTCGGTCACACCCCAGCCCAGCGCGGAGCCGCCCTCAATAACTGGCGTGTGCAGGCGCTCCACTAGCACGCTCGGGAGATAGTCACTTTCACCCTGCAGGCCGCAGAGGTGCGCTTGAATATAGCGGGCATAGGCGAGCGGGGTGAGGGCAACGTTGCCCGCAGCTGCGAGGAAGGGCGGAATGGGCGGTTCGCTCTCGGAATAGGCGGTCACACCGGCTTCGGTGATATAATGTCCGAAGGGTTGAGTGCCGGACATTTGCCTGGGCTCGCCGAGCCCTGCTTCTATGCCCAGTGGGTGGAACACTTCTTCTTGCAGCACATCGGGCAGAGTTTTGCCGCTGACACGTGCAAGCCAATAGCCGGCCACGACATATCCAGCGTTGGAATAGATCGTTTGTCCGCCGGGCGTGCCTGCCAATTGCTGAGACAGGAACCATTCGGCTGTGGCAGCCCTGATCTCGGCTGGTGTGCCGTCAAATTCGGGCACTGTGCCGAGCGCGCTGCCCGTGTCAAAGCCCGGCAGCCCGCTGCTGTGCGAGAGCAATTGGGCCAGAGTAATCTGTGCCTTGTCCGGATAGAGCTTGGCGAGCTCTGGCAGGGCTTGAGCGATGGTATCGTCCAGCGTCAGTTTGCCGTTCTGTTGCAGCCTGGCCGCCGCGCTGGCCAACATCGACTTGGCGTTCGATCCGATGTTGAAGCGCGCGCCAGATCCGATCCGCTGATCGCCATCGATCCGGGTCAGCCCGTCCATCTGCAGCTCTATCGCGCCGCACGAAATGGTCGCGATGCCAAAGGCTGGGACGTCCGTGTTCGATCTAAGATCTCCCGCGAAACTCTCGACAGCGCTCGCTACCTCGACCTTGCCAGCACTGCCTGCTTCGGCGGCTAGAGGTGCCGTTAAGCCAAGTGAAAGACAGGCGGAAATCAGAATATTCAGGCGGCGCACGAAAAGCTCCCCACAACAAGAAGTTCTCGCATAATCTGGGGTACGCGGGCCGGTATTCGCTTTCGACCGAACGCCAACTCGAACCGACCGATTTCGAGCATTTTGCCCAAGACCTAGTCTAGCTGGATTCGGCCAATCCCTTTCAGCGGCGGCAGGCTATCGAGGATCTCTCGCAAGTCTTCTTTGATGATCTGGTCAGCCGGAGCATCGCAATAGGGAGGCAGGGTGAAATGATCGCCGCTCAAGGGGTCAACTCCGAAAGAAATCCCCGCAACCAAAGTGCCACCGAGAACCACGCCACAATCCTTGGGTCTGAAGATATAGTTCTTTGGGTGATCCGCCGGCGGACGGTAAACTGCTAGCCTCTGCCGGATACGCTCGAATTGGTCATCGTCTAGCTTCTTTTGATCAAGCGTTTCGACGGACCGTTCGGGTATCAGCGCGTCTCCTTCACCCCACCACACCCGAATTCGGCGCGAGTAGATATTCCCATCGGACCCGACCTCGATGAAAACATTCTCCAGGACCACATCGTCGCTCTGGCTCTCCTGACCCGATGGCTCGTCATGGCGGAATTGTATGGCGATGCTTTCATCGTCTTGGATCACGCCCGGCGGCAATTCTCCATCGTCTCCCAACAGGCTCCGAATATCGGGCTCAGGGGAGCAGCCACCGACCAAGAGGGTGAGCAAGCCGAGCATTGAGAGAGTTCGAACAGCGCTTCGCATTGAGCCCAGTTAGGCCTCAAAACACCATTCCTGCAACCTGGGGCCGCGTGCGGCTTGAACCGCTCTGTGTCCTATTTCTTCAGCGGCGGCTGTTTGCGAGTGAACACCAATTCGGTCTCGCTCGAAGCGCTGGGATCCAGGCGATAGCCCTCGGCATCAAAGCCGCGCAAATCGTCCGCCTTCTCGATCTGGTTTTCCATGATCCAGCGCGCCATCAGTCCGCGCGCGAATTTGACGTGATACATCAGCCGCCGGGCTTCGCCGTCTTTGACGTTGAGGAAGCTCGTCTCAATGACCTTGCCCGGCAGGACCGAGGTGTCGACCGCACAGAAATATTCGTGCGAAGCGAGGTTGACCACCGTCTGATCAGAATGGCCCGAAAGGTCTTCCGAGATTTGCTCACCAATCCGGCTGCCCCAGAAATCATACAGCGACTTGCCGCGCGGGTTCGCCATCTTGGTGCCCATTTCCAGGCGGTATGGCTGGATCGCATCCATCGGCCGCAGCAGACCATACAGCCCGGATAGGATGCGGAGGTGGTCCTGCGCATAAGTCAGCGTGGCATCGTCCAGGCTCTTCGCTTCGAGGCCCCAATAGACATCACCATCAAAGGTCAGTCCGGCCGGCTTGGCGGAATTGCTGCGCCCGTCGAGGTCGAAACTCTTGAACCGCTCGGCGTTGAGTTCAGCGAGATTGTCCGAGATCTTCATCAGCCGTTTGAGGTCAGCGGCCGACTGCTTCTTCGCGACTGTCGCGATCGCGCGGGTGTCCTCCTCAAGTCGGGGCCGGGTCGCTTCCAGCGACGTCGTCGGGGCATCGAAATTGAGCTTCTTGGCGGGTGAAAGCAGGGTAATCATGGAACAGGTCCTGAAACGGTCTTCATCGAAAGGGAAGGGCGGGGTCGGGGTTTTCCCGCTCTAAACGATTGGCGGGAGATGTGGGTCCCGATCGGCAGGCGTTGATCAGGGTCTGGAGTCAGGATTTTGGGGTCAGGGTTTGGCCATGATCTGGCACGACACTTTGTCGCCTGCGTCGCAGCTCTCGGTGAGCGTCTGTCTTGCAGTTGCGACGTCAAGGCCAATCATGGTGCAAGCGGGCTCGTATCCGCGGTAGCAGGCATGAGCCATTAGGGTTGCCCCACGATTGCGCTCCTCATCGGATGAGGCTTGCTGGAAGACCATCCGCCCCAGTTCGAAGCATCCGACCGGGCGACTGCCACGGCATGGTATCAGCAGGGCCTGTTCGGCTCCTTCGTAATCGACATCGCCCCCCAGACCGTCCCTGAGCGCCAGTCCATAGTAATAGCACAGCCTCGTGGTTGTCCCGCCCGGGCCGCAGAAGTGCTTTGCAAGCTCGCGAACGAAGACGTAGCCCTTGGGTCCTCCGGTTCCTTCGTGAGAGAATTGCGCCAGCAATCCGCAGCCATCCCCCGAGCCGCCGCGGCAGGCCTTCTCGGCATAGTTACGAGCGGCAACCGCATCTTTCGGTCCACCGCGTCCTTCGAGTGCGAAGACCACCATTTCTCGGCAGGATTGAGCGAAGCCCGCCGAACAGGATTCCTCGTAGAGGCGGCGGGCTGTGACATAATCCTTGGCCGTATCGGCCGTCACCGCTCGATCGTGAACAGATTGCTGAGCCCAAGCGGTCGGAGCCAGACCGAGCAGGGTAAGACTCGCGATCAGCGCGGACACACTCTTCAAAGCTGCGATCATAGTTTCACTCTCCTGATCCGTAGTCTCAGCTGCCACATCCCTTGCAGGCTGGGTCTTTCGCGATCCTGAGTGTTTTCAATCCCGGGTTCATTCCGTCGAGAATATGCAGCCGCCCCCATTGCGGATCACCGAAAGAGCTGACTCCGGCGAGCAAAATCCGCACGGCCTGCATTGCGGCGAAGCTGCCGACCCAGCCCGCCATAGCGCCGAGCATGCCGTCTTCCGCGCAAGTGTCGCAATCCTCGGCGTCGAAGGCATCGCCGACGAAACAGCGATAACACGGCTGGTCGGGGAGGTGTCCGGCGAAGGCGCCAACCTGACCCTGAAACCGGCCAACGGCAGCCGATAGCAGCGGGATCTGGGAGGCCACGCAAGCGTCTGAGACGGCGAGCCTGGTGGCGAAATTGTCCGTCCCGTCGAGCACCAGATCGGCCCCCTCAATCAAGCTCGGAGCGTTGTCAGTGGTGATCCGGCTGTCCGAAATCTCGATTTTGAGACTGTCGTCGAAATTGGCCAGCCACCGGCGCGCGCTGGTCGCCTTGCCATGCCCGACATCGCGGTTGGTGAAGATGGTCTGACGTTGGAGATTGCTGACATCGACCACGTCGTCATCGACCAGCGTGAATTGCCCGATCCCGCTGGCAGCTAGATATTGCAGCGCGGGTGAGCCGATCCCGCCCAAGCCGATCACCGCGACATGTTTGCCGGTCAGCGCTACCTGGCCCGCGCCGCCGATCTCAGGCAGGACAATGTGCCGGGCGAAACGGTCGAGGCGGGCCGGGGATAAGCTCATGGAAAGCCTGTTGGCAGGCTGGGCACAGACTGTCGATAGGGAGTGGAAGGCCTGAGGATCTCGCAGCTCGGATGAGCTGCGGAAAACCCAATGCAAACCCTGTTCAAACTATGTGCGAATTAACTCTCTAGCTGCCGCAAAAGGCTGCGCACATCGCCGTCCATATCGGCATCGCGTTGGCGCAGGTCTTCGATCAGCCGAACGGCGTGGATAACCGTCGAGTGATCGCGTCCGCCAAACTTGCGTCCAATCTCGGGATAAGAGCGAGGCGTAAGCACTTTGGAGAGATACATCGCCACCTGACGCGGCCGAACCACGGCGCGAGCCCGGCGCTTGGACGACATCTCGCTGCGATCGATCCGATAGAATTGGCAGACCGTGCGCTGAATCTCGTCGATCGTGATCCGGCGACGATTGGCCGAAAGAATATCGGTCAGCTGCTCCTCGGCGAGTTGCAGCGAGACTTCCTGTCCAGTCAATTGGGCGTAGGCGATCAGCTTGTTGAGGCCACCGACCAGTTCGCGGACATTGCGGGTAATGGTGCGAGCGAGGAAGTCGATCACATCGTCCGGCACGCTCAGCGGAGCAAAGCGCGACAGCTTCGATTCGAGGATTTTCTTGCGCAGCTCGATATCAGCTGCCTGAATATCTGCCACCAAGCCCATCGACAGACGACTGAGCAAACGAGGCTCAACCCCATCGAGCGCTTGCGGAGCGCGGTCGGCGGCGAATACCAGGCGTTTGCCTTCGGCCAACAACGCATCGATCGTGTAGAGCAGCTCTTCCTGCGCACTGGCCTTGCCAATGATGAACTGAATGTCGTCGACCAGCAGCAAGTCGAAGCTGCGCAGCCGCGCCTTGAATTCGATCATCTGATTGGCTTTGAGCGCTTGGACGAATTCGACCATGAAGCGCTCAGCAGAGCAATAGAAGATTCGCGCGCGCGGGTGAGCTTGCAGGAAGCCATGACCAATCGCGTGCAGCAAGTGGGTCTTGCCCTGGCCGGTTGCCGCCTTGAGATAGAGCGGTGAAAATTGCGGTTGCTCGGTTGCCGACATGCGCTGGGCCGCATTGCAGGCCAGCACATTGGCTTCACCGGTGACAAAGGCGGCAAAGGTCAGCGAGGGGTCGAGACCGACCGAGCTCGTGAAGCCCGCGTCGCCGATCGTTCCAGCGGCCACTGCAATCGCGCTTGCGCCATCATTGGCCGGCCGGCGACCATCATCGAGCCGCAATTCGGGCAATTGCCGGCGGCCTGGGTGAACCTGGATGTTCACATTGCGCACATCACCGCGGACGATTTTCCAAGCCAGTTGCAGGCGATCGTGGAATCGATCCTTGACCCAATTGGCAGAGAATTCCGTCGGCAGGAACAGATCAAGCGTGCCGGTCTCTTTGTTGATGCTGCCAACCTGGATCGGTTTGATCCATTGGCTGTGAAGCTGGTGCCCCAAATCCTTGCGCAAACCCTGACTGATGTCGGCCCAATCCGCCGCCAGGTTCACCGCTTCTGCGTCTTCCATCAAATCTTCGTCCGTTCCTCGACGCGTTGACCGCGCCTTATCGATCTTGTGCACCATTGATTACCCAATCCTATCCCCTCTCCGGAATCGCTCCCAGAGTGCATTCAATCGCCTTTTGCGGTCAAAGCTTTGCCATACCCCGGAATCGAAGAACCCGGGATCTCCCCCATTGACCAAAACTGTAAGAACTCGAGCCGTCCCGCTCCGAGTGGACGTAGAGTTATCTACGCTTAGCGCCGCAAAGCAAGAGGGGCCGATGTAAAAAAACCGAAATATTATTGTTGACTCGCCGCAAGCCCGCAGGCTTCCGTTCAAGTCGCTGTTTTATCATGAATTTCGGGTAAAAGGCCTCGCGAATCGCGAGGAATCCTTACATTCCAAGCCCATGACGTGGTCACAATTGTCGCAAAAGAAAAGGGCCGCACCGCATCGGTACGACCCATATCCACAAAGCTCCGTTTGGTGACGGAGAAAAGCAGCGAATCAGAGCGCCGCGACTCGCTTGGTAAGACGCGACATCTTCCGCGCGACAGTGTTCTTATGCATCACGCCGCGGGCAACACCGCGCGCCAATTCAGGCTGTGCAGCCTTAAGAGCCGCTGCCGCTGCGTCCTTGTCGCCAGCTTCGCACGCCAGCTCGACCTTCTTCACGAAGTTGCGGATACGACTCATCCGCGAGGTGTTGATCTCCGTCCGGCGGTTGTTGCGACGAATGCGCTTACGGGCTTGCGGCGTGTTGGCCATAATTGTGTCTGTCTCGCGTTTCTAATGACCGCTTTAGGCGGCCCAATGTCTAACTCTTTGATTCTCGAAAATCGGCGGTTCTTCGCCGGAAAGCGCGCCACATAGTTGGAGAAGGCCAGAAACGCAAGTATTTCTGGGGTGGCCGTGGCCATCGATCAGAAACGCTGCACTCTACCTTTGGCAAACCGGACAGTACCAGGTGCTTCGACCGCCCTGTGCTTTCCGTCTGATCTTTCCTCCATCATCGCGGCGGCAAGGTTCCCCAGTTCGATCATAGACATCGAACCTCGTAGCAAAGTAACCAAGCTCGCCATCGGGCTGCGCATAGTCTCGCAGGCTCGATCCGCCATCCCTGATTGATTCGGTCAGCACCTCGCGAATGGCCGGGATCAGCCGAGCCAATTGCGGCTTGGTCACCTTCCCGCCGGCCTTGAGCGGATGGATCCGCGCGCGCCACAAGGCCTCGCAGACATAGATATTGCCAAGGCCCGCCACGATCTTCTGGTCAAGCAGGCACAATTTGATCGCTTGCGACCGACCAGTCAGAGCGGCTTTCAGATGAGGCACTGTGAGGCCGTCGCCAAGCGGTTCGGGACCGAGCGCTGCGAATTGGGGCCATTGGTCGAGCGCATCGCTGGCTACCAAATCGACCGAGCCGAACCGGCGCGGATCGCACAGAGCGAAGCGGTGGTCTGAGGTCTCGAGCACCAGATGGTCGTGCTTGTCGTCTTCCTGCGGATCGATCCGCCAGCGTCCGCTCATCCCAAGGTGAAACACCATGCTTTGACCCCGGTCGAGATGAATCAGCCCATATTTGGCGCGGCGCGACAGACCGTTGACTCGGGCGCCCGTCATCACCTGCACGAGCTCCTCTGGAAAGGGGCGGCGCAAATCGGGGCGATTGAGCTGCACACGCTCGATCCGGGCTCCTTCCAGGAACTGAGCCAGTCCGCGGACCGTTGTTTCAACTTCAGGCAATTCGGGCATTTGGTGTTCTAGTCCGTTGAATGTCGGTGCCACCCGCACCCTCCACCCTTCCACCCGGAGCGTACCGGGACATAATCCGGGTGGAAGGGTGGAGGGTGCGGGTGGCAAAGGATCAATTAGTCATCGCGTCCAAACACTACTAGGCGCGCCGCGCAATTCCATCTAGGGCCACAGCATGACTCAATCTTCAAGCGACACTGTTTCCTTCGGTTACGAGGAAGTCACTCCCGAAGAGAAGACTGAGCGCGTTGGCGCGGTCTTTTCCAGCGTGGCCGCCAAATACGACATCATGAATGATGCCATGTCAGGCGGGATGCACCGGCTGTGGAAGGATCGTTTTGTCAAACGGGTGAAGCCGCAACCTGGCGAAGCTATTCTGGATATGGCTGGCGGGACCGGGGACATTGCCTTTCGCATGGCTGAGCGTGGTGCCACGGTAACGGTTGCCGATATCAATCAAGATATGCTCGATGTTGGCGTCGAGCGGGCGATGGATCGCGGGCTCGATAGTCTGGTCTGGTCTTGTCAGAACGCCGAAGAGCTGAGCTATTCGCGCAGCACCTTCGATGCCTACACAATCGTGTTTGGTATTCGGAATGTGACGCATATCGACAAGGCGCTGGCCGAAGCCAACCGCGTGCTCAAGCCCGGCGGCCGTTTCTTCTGCATGGAGTTCTCGACCACCGAATGGCCCGGCTTCAAGGAAGTGTACGATCTCTATTCGGACCACCTGCTGCCACGGATGGGTCAGGTGATCGCGGGTGATGCTGAATCCTATCGCTATCTGGTCGAATCGATCCGGCGTTTTCCCAAGATGCCGCAGTTCGAGCAGATGATTCGCGATGCCGGTTTCGCCAACACCAAGGTTGAGCCGATCCTGGGCGGTGCCGTGGCAATCCATTCGGGTTGGAAAATCTGACCTCATGCCGCGCCCATCGACGCACATCTTTCGCTTGCTCAAGTGGGGCCGCACTCTCGCGCGGCACGGCGCCTTGCGCGGGATTGAAAGCGATCCCAACACGCCGCCGCCCGTCAAGCGCCTTGCACGGATCGCCCGCTTCGGGACGATCCAGCCCAAGGTCCCCAATTATGCCGAGGCCTTTCGCGAAATCGGCCCGGCGGCGATCAAGCTGGGCCAAACCCTGGCAACGCGACCTGACCTGGTTGGTGAGGAAGCCGCCAACAATCTGCTGAGTCTGCAGGATTCGCTGCCCCCGGTCGCATTTGCCGAAATCGAAGCCTCGATGGCGGCGAGTTATGGCGTCCCGCTCGACACTCTGTTTTCCTACATCGACCCTGAGCCGGTCGGTGCGGCGTCAATTGCACAGGTGCACAAGGGCGTCACGACCGATGGACGTGATGTCGCGATCAAGGTCCTGCGACCAGGAATTCGCGAGAAGTTCGCGCGCGATATTCAGACCTATGAATGGGCCGCTGCGCATCTCGAGAGTTTCGGCGGAGAAGCGACCCGACTGCGTCCTCGGCTGACCATTGCCAACTTCAAGCGCTGGACCAACAGCGAGCTTGATTTGCGGCGCGAAGCGGCCTCTGCCTCTGAATTGGCGGAAGCGACCAAGGGGATCGATGGCTATCGCATCCCGGCGATTGACTGGGATCGAACCAATGGCCGGGTGATGACGGTCGAGTGGGTCGATGCCGTCAAGATCAGCAAGGTCGAAGAGCTCAAGGCGCAAGGCCAGGATCTTGACCGGATCGCTGAGCGCCTGGTGATTGCCTTCCTGACGCAAGCGATCGCGGCCGGTTTCTTCCACGCCGACATGCACCAGGGCAATCTCTTCGTCGAAGAAGACGGGACGATTGTGGCGATCGACTTCGGGATTATGGGGCGGATCGACCGGCGCGCGCGGCAATGGCTGGCAGAGATCCTCTATGGTCTGACCACCGGCAATTACGCGCGCGTCGCCGAGATTCATTTCGAAGCGCAATATGTCCCGAGCTATCACTCCGTCGGCGAGTTCGCGACTGCGCTACGAGCGGTTGGCGAGCCGATGCGAGGCAAGCCGGTCAAAGACCTCTCGGTCGGCCAAATGCTCGACGGCCTGTTCGCGATCACGCGCGATTTTGACATGCAAACCCAGCCGCACCTCTTGCTGCTGCAAAAGACCATGGTGATGGTCGAGGGGATCGCGACGCAGCTCAATCCCGAAATCAATATGTGGGACACGGCGGCGCCTTATGTCCGCAGCTGGATCCGTGACGAGCTTGGGCCCGAGGCCGCCGTTGCCGACCGGATCAAGGAAGACACCGAGACGCTGTTCCGCTTGCCGGGCCTGATCCGACGGCTGGAAGACAAGTTTCCACCGAAAGGGGGAGCGCCAGAGCCTCCTCCTCTGCCTGAGGTTGAACTGATAACCGATCGCCGTGCCCGCCGAAGCGGGGGAGGAACGCTCGGCTATGTCTTGGCAGGCCTAGCCGGCTCAGCCGCGACTTTGGCCGCATCAGCGATGGGCTGGATCTGACTGCCTAGCCTTTGAACCCTCTTTCCGGGAAAGTCTGAAGCCCCAAGACGGCCAGCACGACGGTGATGCCTTCCGCGATCATCGGCACGAACCACGCTTCGTAGGTCCCATCCATCGCTACGCTGAAGAGACGGCCGAGCAGCGTGATGCCCATCAGCGCGGCAGCGACCAGCAGGACAGGGCCGTTCTTCTGCCAAGCGCCGATCAGTAACGATCCTCCCGCAACGCCGAAGAAGGCTGCAAAGTCAGCTCGAATTGTGGAAAGACCCTGGTTTCCGTTGCCGGTTAGCCCAAAGTCCGCGCCTTGTTCGACGGGGTTGAAGAGAAACTGGCCACCCAGCCCAATGTAGAACAGTCCGCCGAGCGCGAGAATTACTTGCAAAACCAGTGTCATAGCGATTCCCTCTCCCATGTTTGGTGGACTTATGCCGTTGCTGAGGGCGATTGCTCAACCCCGTCAGAGCCTCCCCACAACAAAAATTAACCAATAGCGCGCAACAGGGGATCGCTGGGCTTGGCGCGCAAGCGTGGGAAGGCTAGGCTCA
Source organism: Erythrobacter sp. (assembly GCA_965229665.1). GTDB lineage: Bacteria > Pseudomonadota > Alphaproteobacteria > Sphingomonadales > Sphingomonadaceae > Erythrobacter. The sequence continues at coordinate 1,596,361 of OZ245896.1, forward strand.
TCAGCACTGTTCTTGGGAACGGGAGTTGAGGACATTATGAGCAGCGCGCCGGGATCGCGAACAAGGTCTTTTGCATGAGCCACACTGGCCCCAAAATTCTACTCGTCGTCGGTGGCGGGATCGCCGCGTACAAATCGTGCGAATTGGTGCGTTTGATCCGCAAGGGTGGCGGCGATGTCACCTGCGTCGTCACCAAGGGCGGACAGCAGTTTGTCACTCCGATGTCGCTGGCTGCTCTTAGTGAGAACCAAGTCTACACCAGCCTGTTCGATCTCAAGAATGAGGCTGAGATGGGTCATATCCAGTTGAGCCGCGAAGCGGATCTGGTGGTGGTCTGCCCGGCGACCGCCGATCTGCTCGCCAAGATGGCTTCGGGCATAGCCGATGATCTGGCGACCACGCTGATCCTGGCGACCAACAAGCCAGTGATGGCCGTTCCCGCAATGAATGTTCGGATGTGGGAGCATGAATCGACCCAGCGCAATGTGACCTGGCTCAAGCAAGCGGGCGTCGAAGTTCTGCACCCCGATGAAGGGCCGATGGCCTGTGGCGAATTCGGCTATGGTCGACTGCCCGAGCCCGAGCAGATCTGGCGCGCAATCGCCGCACACTTTGGAATCGAAGTGGAAGAGCCTGCTGCACCAGCGGCTCCGGTGGTGCCGGCGAATGATGAACCTGCGCCAGCAGTCGAAGCCATCGAACCGGAAGAAGCGCCAAAGGGTGGCGGTCTTGGCGGCCTCCTCTCTGCCATCATTCCGCGGTCGACAGCCAAGCGCACTCACGAGGATATCGAAGCGGAATATCTCGAAGCGGAGGAACTGGCTGAAGAGGCGGGGGTTGAGGCTGCGGAGCTGGAAGAACCGCCTGCGGACGATGTTGTGCCTGATTTGGGCGGTCCCCTTTTGGCCAAGAAAGGCGGGGCGAGCGCCGCTCCGCCAATGGATCCTGAAGCGATCAACCATGAAGTCGATGCGCGCAAATCGGCGCCTGAGACTGCCGCTCCTGCCAATGCAGACAATGCGGCGGTCGAGAGCGCCGAAGAGGATGCCGCAGGCGAGGGTGGTTTCAATGTCGCTGATGGTTACCGTCCGCTCGAAGGACGCCATTTGCTGATCACTGCCGGTCCGACTTGGGAGGCGATCGACCCGGTGCGCTACATTGCCAACCGCTCGAGCGGCAAACAGGGTTTTGCCATTGCCGGGGCCGCCGCCGCCTTGGGGGCGAAGGTTACTTTGGTGGCCGGCCCCGTATCGCTGAAGACTCCTGAGGGAGTTGACCGGATCGATGTGGAAAGCGCTGAAGACATGTCCAAGGCCGTGAAAAAGGCCTTGCCAGCTGACGTTGCAGTTATGGTTGCGGCGGTGGCTGATTGGCGGCCTAAGGAATACCGTGACGAGAAGGTCAAGAAACGCGGCTCGGCCCCACCGGCTTTGATGCTGGTCGAGAACCCGGACATTCTTACCAATGTAGCGGCGTCCGCGAAGCGGCCTGAATTGGTGGTCGGCTTTGCAGCTGAGACCGAGGACGTGCTCGACAACGCGACCAAGAAGCGCAAGCGCAAGGCGGCGGACTGGATTGTCGCCAATGATGTCTCAGGCGACGTTATGGGTGGCGACGAGAATACGGTTCACATTGTCAGCGCCGATGGCGTCGAGAGCTTGGAGAAAATGGCCAAAAACGAAGTGGCCATGGCCTTGGTAGAGCGGATTGCTGGCGCGTTGACGGCAGAGGCTGCAGAATGAGCGCCTCGGTTACAATCGCATTGAAGCGTCTGCCGCATGGCGAAGGACTGACCTTGCCGGCCTATGCGACTGATGGAGCCGCCGGGATGGATGTGGTCAGCGCAGAGGATGTCACTTTGGCACCCGGCCAACGTCATCCGGTGGCGACTGGCCTCGCGATGGCGATTCCGCATGGCTTTGAGATTCAGGTTCGTCCCCGCTCTGGCCTCGCGCTCAAGCATGGAATCACCGTGCCCAATACACCGGGTACGATCGATTCCGATTATCGCGGCGAACTCAAGGTCATCATGATCAATCACGGGAGCGAGCCGTTTGTTATCGCGCGCGGTGATCGCGTGGCGCAATTGGTTGTGGCTCCGGTCACGCAAGGGCAATGGCTTGAGGTCGAAGAGCTTGATGCAACCGAGCGTGGTGCCGGCGGCTTTGGCTCGACCGGCGGGCACAAGCAGCTCTGAGCAGCGGTTGGAAACGCTTGATCAATCCCAACTCACAAGGGTAAAGAGCTCTCACCAATTACGGGATTTTATGTCAGAGATTGTCACCCACTGATGTGCTGTTGCTGCGCTTCTGCGCGGCCAGCCAAGCTTGTGTCCGCGGCGGATTGATCGCCTGCGACACCCAGTGCTGTGTCTAATCAGGACAAATCCAGTGAACATTTCGAAAAGCGAACAGCGAGTGCTGCATGTGCTCGCTCAAGGTGGGATGATCCGCTACCTGCGCGATGAAAGCGGTCGCATTTATGACGTCGACTGTTTCAATCGTGAAGGCTTTCGCCTGGCGGATTGCACGCTCCCGGTTTTCACCCGGCTCAAGCGGAGGAAGCTGATCCGGAGCAAATCCAGTCAGCCCTATCGGATCACGCAAGCAGGACTGCAGGCAGTGCGAGCGCAGCTCGACAACCGATAACGCGCCTGCTGGTCAGATGCTGACGCCCAAAGAAAAAGGCGGCACGAACCTGAGTTCGTGCCGCCTCTCCATCCCATCCAAGGGTAAACTGGTTGCGCGCGACTCAGTCTGCGCGTTTGACCACCTTTTCATCCGATTTGATCGTGATGCGCAAGGTCTCACCCGAATTTCCCGGGAAATCGGTGAACAGCGCATCGACCAGATTGGGCACCAATTGCTGCAGCCGGTTTGAACGTGAAATCGCCTGGGCTTTGCCTTCGAATACGCGTTGGCCATTGGCGGCATTGTCAATCTTCAGATCGATCCCGCTGGTGTAGACTGTGTAGCTCCGCACATCGGGTTCATCGAGGAACGGATCGTAGAAGCCAAAGGCGTAGCCGCGCCGGAACGAGAAGGCCGAACGGCGCCATGGGTTGAAGAACGGATCGTAGAAACCCGCTCGCCCGAAACCGCCTCCGGTCGTGCGAACCCGTTCACGACCATTGTCGACGCCGTAGTCAAACCGGACCAGCAATGTGGCATTCTCTGGTGCTGCCTGCGCATAGCCAAGCCGCGCCATCTCAGCTTCAACGATGTCAGCATAGAGGGCAAACTCAAGACCACCTGCCAGTTTGGGGTCTTCAGCGACGACTGCAAAGGTCTGACCTGCCGGAGCAGGCAGCTGGCTTTGGAAGCGCGAAACATCGGCCTTGAACGGTGTCGCGCAGGCTGCAAGGCCCAGCAACAACAGTGATGCGGTCGCAGCCTTGGCGAGCTTGGTTGTGGATTCGAGCGGTTTGGTCATTGTCCCTATCCTTTGTGCTTGCGTGTGCGCCGCGCATCTCCTGCACCTTCGCATCCACAATAGGATGCTGACCCTTGGCGGCAAGCTGTCATCAGACGCGGTCAGTGTAAATCCCTCGGCTGAATGAATTTTGAACGCCTGATGAGCGCACAGTGTCGGACTGGTTCAGCTCGAGACAGCTTAGCCGCGCACCAGACCCAGCGCCTGATACACGGCATCCAACGTCGGCAGGCCCTTTTCCCGCGCCTTGGCGGCACCTCTCGCGAGGATCGCATCGAGCACCTCCTGATCACTGGTCAGGTCACGGAAGCGCTCTGTAATCGGGGCAAAGCTCTCAACCAGCAGCTCGCCCAGCGCGGGTTTGAACGCGCCGAAGCCCTGTCCGCCAAAGTCCTTTAGCACTGCCGCATTGTCGGTTCCGGCCAGTGCCGCATAGATGCTGACTAGGTTGAGCGCCTCTGCCCGGCCTTCGAGACCCTCTTCCTCGCTGGGGAGAGGTTCCGGATCGGTCTTGGCCTTCTTGATCTTCTTCATGATCGTGTCGGCGTCATCGGTCAGATTGATCCGCGCCATGTCTGAAGGGTCTGACTTGCTCATCTTGGCCGAGCCATCGCGCAGGCTCATAATCCGAGCAGCGGCCGGTGGGATGTAAGGTTCCGGCAGCGTGAAGACGGGATTGTCCTCGGAAGCAAAGTCATTGTTGAACTTTTGCGCGATGTCGCGCGCCAGCTCGATATGCTGCTTCTGGTCATCACCCACCGGCACATGCGTTGCCTGATACAGCAGAACGTCAGCGGCTTGCAGCACCGGATAGGTGAACAGCGCGACTGATTGCCCTTCGCGATTTTTGCCGGCCTTGTCCTTCCACTGCGTCATACGGTTCAGCCATCCCATCCTTGCGGTGCCATTAAGCAGCCATTGCAGTTCAGCATGGGCAGGGACCTGGGCTTGATTGAACAGGATTGTCTTGTTGGGATCGACCCCGCACGCAACCAAGGTCGCCACCATCTCCAGGGTTGCGGCGTGCAGTTCTTTCGGGTCATGCGGTTGGCTGAGCGCGTGCAGATCAGCGAGGAAGATCAGGCACGAACCGCCAGCGGCTTGCGCCTCTTCCTGGAGCTTCACGTAATTGACGATCGCGCCGAGGTAATTGCCGAGATGCGGCTTGCCGGTGGGCTGGATGCCGGAAACGACGTGCATGGAGTTAGACTTTCTGATTCAGGTTTGGCGCCGCATTAGGCGCTGGACAGTGGTCTTGTCGAGGACCCCAAGCAGCAGAGCCGCAAGCGCATAGCTGATTCCGCCGACCGCCAGGATTGCTCCGATGCCCAAGGTCTTTTCGGCAATGGAACCAACGAACCAAGGATCGATCTGCGGCATCAAGGTGTACAGCGCGGCGCCCATCACAGCCGAGGCGATGGCGATTCGCATTAGCCGACCCCACAGACGCAGGGGCAGGCGGAAGAAGCCTCGCAGGTGCAGAATGCCGCCAAGTAGCAGGATGTTGCACCATGCTCCGATCGCGCCCGCAATTGCCAGGCCGACGACCCCCAGTCCGAGCTCGAAGATGAAATAGATGTTCAGCGCAATCGTGATCACCAGCGAGATTGCCGCAGTGTAGACTGGCGTTTTGGTGTCTTTGCGAGCGAAGAAATTGGGCGTCAGGACTTTGACAAGGACATAGGCTGGCAGGCCAATGACCAGACCCGTTACGACCGATCCGGTGATGAGGGCATCGGCCTGCGTGAATGCCTGGCCGGCCATAAAGACCTGGACGAAGGCGGTGCCAGTGATCGCTAGTGCCACCGCGCAGGGCATTGTCAGCAACATCGCCAGTTCGATCGCATTGGACTGGAGGCGCGCCGCCTCCTCATTCTCTTCGCGGCCCAAGAAGCGCGAGAGTGCTGGCAGGATAGCGGTGCCCAGTGCAATGCCAATGATTCCGAGCGGCAGTTGGTTCCAGCGATCAGCCATCTGCAAATGGGTGTAGCTGCCGACTGGCAGGGTCGAGAGGAAGAACAGGTCAACGAAGCGACTAATTTGATAAACGCCTGCGCCAAAGATCGCCGGGACAACCAGGATCCCCAGCTCCTTCACACCCTTGGTCAAACGCGGTGCGGCCAGTGATAGGCGGAACCCGGCCTTTCGCATAAACCAGAACAGCCACAGGACTTGCAGCAATCCTGACAGGGACACAGCAATGGCCATGACTTGCGCCGTTTCCTGTTGCGACACGACGCCCGGCTCAAGCGAGGCGCCATAGACCAGCGCCACAATCAGGCAGATGTTGAGCAGGATCGGCGCGGCCGCAGCGGCGGCAAAGCGCGACAACGAGTTCAGGATTGCCGCCACCAACGTCGCGACGCTCATGAACAACAGATAGGGGAAGGCTACCCGGGCCATCCATGTCGCCACCTCAAGCGCGCCATCCTGTTCGGCCAAACCTTCGGGGGCAAAGAACCCCACCACCCAAGGCATGACGATCAGCGCAACCCCGCCAAACAGGATCAGTAGCGGCAGCAGCACTGAAAGGACCTGCGTCGCGAATGTCTCCGCTTCGGAGAGGTCACCATCCTTGGCCATGCGGCGGTTGAACAGCGGCACGAAGGCGCTGGCGAAAGCACCCTCAGCAAACAGTCGACGGAATATGTTGGGGAGCATAAAGGCGAGCTGCCAGGCATCGCCCATCGCCGTCGCGCCGAGAACGCGAGCAATAAGGATATCGCGCACGAATCCAAAGACGCGACTGACCGCCGTCAGCCCGCCAATGGTTCCGACGTTTTTGAGCAGGCTCATTGACCAGCCCGCATCTGGCAGACCTTAGGCGTCGCCAGTGGGAGCGGTAACTCCCCCGGCGGCTGCCTCTTCCTGCTGCTTGCGAGCCAATTGCTGCAGGTACAATCCGTTGAAGTCGATCGGATCGATCATCAGCGGTTGGAAACCGGCATCACGCACGGCGTCTGCAATCACTCGGCGCGCGAACGGGAACAATTGCCGCGGCGTCTCCGCAAACAGGAAAGCATGGGTCTGATCGTCCGGCAGATTGCGAACACCGGCGAGGCCGCAATAGGCGACTTCGATCAAATAGGCGTCGCCCTTGTCGGTCTTGGCGGTGATATTGATCTTGAGAGTCACCTCATGAACCTGCTCGTTGACCGCTTCTGCACCGATGTTGAACTGCACATCGATTTGCGGCTGCTCTTGCCAGGAATAGACGTCAGGCGCATTCGGGTTCTCGACCGACAGGTCCTTCACATATTGTGTGATCAGGCCTGCTGTCGGTTGGTTATCCACGCCATTGGCGCCAGCAGCTGGGTCATTGAGGTTTGTCAGGATGTCGCCTTCATCGGCCATTGGTATATTCTTTCGTTTCGAGATGCTATTCTTGCCCGCGAAGTCGCAAAGCTGTTCCCGCGCCGCCTAGCAGGGGTCGAGGCGCCTCGCAACCGGACGAAGAGCACCGGAAATCCGGCGATTTGCGCTCCGAATGTCGTTGTCGAATTGTAATTTAGTCTTATGTAAGAGACGGAGGGGCTAAAGCGTGGTAGGGGAACCTGCTGGGCAGAGACAGGTGAATTGGGTACCTATTGTGATTGTTGAGATTGTCATCCTCGCTATGATTGCCGCTTTCTTGGGATTGCGGCTGTATTCCGTGCTTGGTCGTCGGGCCGAGCATGAAGAGGAATCGGTGCCGCATCGATTCGACGGAACCGAAGAGCAGCAACGCACACCGGCGCAGCCTCAAGCTGCCCCGATCCCCGCGCCTCAGCCAGCTCAGATCGAAGGCGTTCTGCCCGCCGTTGAACGCGGTGTGCGCGAGATCGCTTCGGCCGATGGCCGGTTCGATCTTGCCGGCTTCATGGAAGGCGCCAAGTCCGCCTATGAAATCGTCCTCGAAGCCTTTTGGAGCGGCGATAAGGAAACGCTGCGCGATCTGTGTGATGACGACGTTTACGCCGGCTTCTCAGCCGCGATCGACGCACGCGAAGAAGCTGGGCATACGCTCGACAATTCGCTGATCCGGATTGAAGAGGTTAAGGTCCACTCCGCCCAGATGGACGGCCGTATGGCGCGCATCGCTGTGTTGTTCGTAGCCGATATCGCCGCTGTCACGCGCGATAAGGACGGCAATGTTGTCGCCGGGTCGCTCGACGATGCGGTGGAAAGCCGCGACATTTGGACCTTCTCGCGCAATGTTGGTGCCAAGGATCCGAATTGGGTGCTCGACGAGACTGACGAAGGCTGAGTCAGCCTTACGGGTTTGATCCGAAAAGGGGAGAACGAATGCGAGCGGTCATAGCTCTTGCTAGCGCTCTGTTCCTGTTCGGTTGTTCCAAAGCCAGTCCAATTATCGTCCCGCCGCCGGTCGCCGCGCCTTCCGCAGTGCTGGCCGGTGTCTACGCTGCCCAGCCAGTCGCACGTTTGGGCCTCGACAATGCTGATGCCGAGGGAGCTCTCGCCAGTTTTCTTGAATCCTGCCCAAGACTCTTGGCGCGCACCGATACCAGTGGGTTGACGGTCCAAAGCGATTGGGCCCCCGCTTGCGAGGCTGCTCGGACCTGGCCGCGCGAGCGCGCCAGAAGCTTCTTCGTCGAACAATTCTCTCCAGTCCGGATCGGGACCGGGGAAGCCTTCGCGACCGGCTATTTTGAGCCACAGATTCGTGGCAGTCGAACGCGGCGGCCAGGATTCGAGGTACCGGTCTACACGCTGCCTGACGATCTCACCCGCGGCTGGCCTGCTGATATCCCGATGGACGAGCGGACGGGGCGCCCCCCGCTTGGGCGCCTTGCCGCGAATGGCGAATTCGTGCGCTATTTTGAACGGGCTGAGATTGAAGATGGAGCGCTCGAAGGGCGGGTGCCGGTGATCGGCTATGCCGCTGATGCGATCGAGTTCTTTTTCCTTCAGATCCAGGGTTCCGGACGCTTGATTACGCCCGAAGGCGAGGTCATCCGGATCGGCTATGGCGGCCAAAACGGTCGCGAATATGTCGGTGTCGGCGGAGTCATGCGCGAACGCGGCCTGTTCGGAGACGGCCCGGGGCAATATCCCGGATCAATGCAGGGTATCATGGCCTATATGCGCGACAACCCTGCTGAGGGTCGCGACTTGATGCGCCTCAACAAGAGCTGGATCTTCTTCCGCGAGCTGAGCGGTGACGGTCCCTTGGGCGCGCTCAGCGTGCCGGTCCGTCCGCGCAGCTCGGTCGCGGTTGATCCCAAATTCGTACCGCTCGGCGCGCCGGTGTGGCTAGATCTCGATCGCAATGAGGCGGATGGGTTGTGGATCGCTCAGGACACGGGCGGTGCGATCAAGGGCGCCAATCGCTTCGACACTTTCTGGGGCGCCGGCCAACAAGCGCGCGAGATTGCTGGCGGGATGAGCGGGCGTGGCAGCGCATTGGTGCTGCTGCCCAAGCCGGTGGCGCGGCGCCTGGCGCAACAGCCATGAGTATCCCGCGCGGCCTCAGTACGGAAGAAGCTGCGGCCTGGGCGCATTTGGCCAAGAGCGTTACCCCGCTTGAAGGGCGTGAGCGGCCGGTGCTGCCGAGCGAGGCCAAGCCGCCCGTCCAGGCACCTCCGAAACACGTGACAGTGCACAAAAGCGCGCCACCTGCTTTGACGCCAAAACCGGTGGCTAAGCCGAGCCGTTTGCCAGACCCTCCTGGACTGGATTCGCATTGGGATCGCAAGCTCAAAACCGGTCGGATTGTGCCGGATTACACACTCGATCTGCATGGTCATTCGCTTGACCAAGCCTATCACCGGATCACCAGCGGGCTCGATCAGGCACGCGCGATGCAGGCACGGGTTGTTCTCGTGATCGCGGGGCGGCCGCGTCCGGTCGATCCGGCTGACCGCGCTAACAAGCGCGGCGCGATCCGCTCCAAGCTGCTCGATTGGATCGCTGCTGGCCCCCATGCTGATGCCATTGCTGCCATTCGAGGAGCGCATCGCAGCCACGGCGGGGAAGGGGCGTTGTACCTGATCCTTAAGCGCCCGCGTTAGGCTGGCGGTTAGCCAAACAACCAGACATTCATAAGCCGACCCGGCAGCGCCATGCTGAAGATGCCTGGGATCATCAAGGCTCCCAGATAGAGGCTCAAGATTTCGCTGCGGTGGCCTTTCATGTCGCCACGCCTCGCCGTGGCAACCAGCTTGTACGACGCCCAGAATGTCATCGGAACAAACAGATGGATGAAGCTGAAACTGCCTCCGCTGCGAATGAAGATCGCGGAGGTGGCGGTTGCGATCATCAATGCCACCCAAATCTTGCCCAGTGCCTTGTGCATCGGTGTGCCCTTCGGGGCGAGCAGTAAGAAGCCGCCCAGAGGTATCGCTGGAAGGACAGTTGCGACATGAATCACAATCGCAAGGTGGCGGGTTGCGAAGTGGTCTGGTGCAAAGCCGAGCAATCCTCGGCCAACGGCATAAAAGGTCGCGAGAGTCATAGTGACCGCGGCAAAAGTTACGATCGTCCGCAATCGTGGTGACAGATCGAAACTTGGATTGGCGGGCCCTCGAAGAAGATCAGTGAAGGCGAAACGGTGTGTCAGACTGGTCATTGATGGCTCCGGTGAAAATGGGTGTTGCAGCCACCATGACCCATGCCCGATCACTCGCAATCGAGACTGCGTCGATGGGCAGCATTGTTCGCGAAAGGGGCGGGAAACGGGCGACTTACCACTTTACGAAGCGCGAATGGGCAGTCACAAATCGCTCTATGAACGGTTCTTCGGCTTCTCCGCCAGGTCCATCGACGCATAGCCCAAAGGCGCGCAAGTTGGTGATTGATCTCACGATCATGACCGTGATCGGCATCTTGCTGGCATTTATCGGACCGTTTGGGACTTTTGCTGAACCGCTTGCCTATCGACTGGTCAGTTGGGTGCTGTTCGCGTGGATTGGATATGCCATATACAGCCCTGTCAGCATGTTGGTGGACTGGCTGGCTGCAAAACTCGACCTCCCACGTCCCTTATTGTGGCTGTTCGGAGTGGCTTTGGCGACGGCGCCAATGACCGCGATTGTTTGGTCGATGGGCTTCTTGCCCCGCTCTGTGCCCATGCCGACACTTGAGCAGGCAATGACCAGCTATTTCTATGTCTTCCTCGTCGGTGGCGGTGTGACGGCGCTGTTCTACATGCTCGAAACAAGACAGCCAGTTGAAGCTGGGGGCGGAGATGCTGAGCCTGGAGAAGCGGCCGATGCTTCAATGGACACGCAAGTCCCAGCTCTCGCACCACGACTGCTCTCACGAATACCGGTCTCTCTGGGGTCTGACGTGGTCGCCCTCGAGATGGAGGATCACTATGTGCGAGTTCATACGGCGCTCGGTTCCGAGCTGATCCTGATGCGGTTACGCGACGCAATGGTTGAGCTCGAGGGGATTGAGGGGCGCCAAGTGCATCGCAGCTGGTGGGTAGCCAAAGGTGCGGTCGAGGATGTGATCCGCGACGGTCGCAATGTTCGCCTAAAACTTGCGCGCGGTCTCGAGGCGCCGGTCAGCCGGGCCCAGGTCAGCGAACTCAAACAGGCGGGATGGCTTTAGCTGCGACTATTCGCCAGTAGACGTTAGCGTCAACGTGTCGACCGCGTTCTCTGCAATGGCCTCATCACTGAACCACCAATAGGTTTCGGCTTCTTTGTCGACCCATAGGTCGGTCTGGTCATCCAGGTGTGAAGTGAAGCTGCGCCCAACCACGCCGCCCGGCAAAACCGCGCGCACCTTGTCAGGATCGTTGAGATCCGCCGTCATGCGAAGCGAGGCAAACCATTTCGACCCGAACGGTTCATCGTAAGGATACAGCGCGCGCATCAGAGTTTCCCCTGAGCCAGCCATCTCGACACTGCGGTTGCCATTCAGCCAACCTGCCCATCCACTTTGGCGCAAGGGCCCTTGGAAGGCGATCTGATGAACCTTGCCCCAGCGCCATGCCTCGCGACCGCTGCCATAGGCGGCGTTCAACCGGTCGAGTCCAGCGCGCGCCGCGCGTTGAATCAGCGCCGCGAGATCTTCGACTTCTGCGGTCCGCGTATCGTCGAACCAGTTCGACTGGCCTCGCACCACCATGGCGTGGAAGCGCTGCTGCCAGATGTACCAATTGGACAGATAGGTCGCAGCGACGTCCGGCCCGAGTTCATCTTCGAAAGTAGCATGGGCGAGTTGGCGGGCTGTCTCCTGAAACAGCGTTGGAGCGAGCTCGATCGTTTCATCACGAAAGTCCCATTCGCTGAGAATGGCGCCGACCTCTTGCAGCTCGGGATCGTCGCTTTCCGACAGCGCCAAAGCGAAGATTGGAGCGAGATCGCGCGCATAGAGATTGAGCGTGTCGTATTGCGCATCCCACACTTGCTCGGCGCTCAATTGCCCAGCGCTGAGCAATTCGCCGATTCTGCGATAGCGGAAATCGGGCGAGGCATAGGTCGTGTAGATATAGGGATAGTCGGCCGGCGCGGTCATGTGATTGGCCGTGCCAGTCCAGCCTTCCTCTGGATCGATCTCTCCCGGCATTTCTGAACTTGGGATTTTGCCACCCCAATTGTCGCTCCCGTCGCTGATCGGGAAGGGGCTCATGCCGTCGCCGCTCAACCGGATTGGTGCTGCGCCGCTGGCGCGCCGCGCGATCCTACCGTTCACATCACCGATCACGAAGTTGAGCGAGATGATTTGTGCAGATTCGATCGCCGCCACAGCCTCTTCGATTGTAGTCGCTGCTATCAGCGTGTCGAGGCCAAGGTCCGCGCTCATATACTCCACCGCAGCCCAGCGCATCGAGAGGACCGGGCCGTCGGCACCGGGCTCGCTAACCACGGGACCGCGGCGGGTCGAGCGGACTATCATCTGCATCTCGCGGAAGCCGCCCTCGGCTGCGTCATCCTTGATCCGGATCACCTCGCTGCGGGTCTCAAACGGAATCGATTGATCCCCTTCGAGATAGTTGTCCGGGTTCTCTGGATCGACAGTCTCTATGTAGAGATCGACCGCATCGGCATAGGCATTGGTCACGCCAAACGCGACATTCTCATTTCGGCCGATGATCATTCCGGGCAGTCCGGTCGCAACCCCGACGGCGCGCAGCTCTGGTGTAATCAATCCAACCGGATGCCAAGGTCCCGGTAGCGCCCTGCTGTCGAGGTGCGGATCATTGGTCACAACGGCCGCGGTCGAGCCGTTCTTGGTCCCGCTGATCGCCCAATTGTTGCTGCCGCCGATACCCCTTTGGCGCCAATTGTTGTCAATCCAGCTGGCAAGGCTAGCATTCTGTATTGGCGCGGCGCGAAAGCCAACTGTATTAGTCGCTTCGACCTCATCATCGGGGTTCACGACCAGCGGAGCGATCTCGGCAAACTTCTCCGCGCCAATCGCGGCGATCACTTCATGCGCGATCAGCTCGCCTTCAAAATTGGCAGCGCTGCCCCAACCTCCGAAATAGGCCAGAGCCAGCAGGTCGGCTTCGGTCCAGACTTCAGGCTCAAATCCGGCGAGCCCGAATTCCATTGGATGGGTTTCTTGCCGCGTGGTGATGTATGCGTTGAGACCTTCGAGATAGGGGACCAGTAGATCGCGCGAAGCGGGCGAGAGCATCTCTGCCTGCGCCGCTCCCAAACGATGGAAACCAATCGTCCGTGCCTCTTGGTCGAGCTTGAGGATCGCGTCGTCCTGTCCAGCGCCGAACACTTCCGCCAACCGCCCACTGGCCGCGCGTTTCGCCGCTTCGAGCTGGAACAATCGATCTTGGCCCGCGACAAAGCCCTGCGCTCGCACCGCGTCCTCAAGAGTGTCAGCATAGATATACGGTGTTCCCAGAGCATCGCGGACAACCCGGACCTCTCCGGAAAGCCCCTCCAGGGTAAGCGTCCCGCTGGTTTGTCGGTCATTCCATTGCGGCAGCAGCAGCCACGCCACTGCTGCAGCGACTACCGCCAGGACAACCAAACCTGCGACAACGCGACCAATCATTCGCATTCTATGCTCCTCCCGACAGCGCCCTGCTGCTTGGTAGAGCGCTTGGCCGGAAAGGCAAACACACTTGTAAGAGCGGCGCTCTTCTGGCTATTTGAGGGCAGGGTTGCAGTTCATTGAGTTTGGGGAAGACAATGAAAAGCAAGCTGTTTGCCGCCGCCACCGCCGTTGCATTGGGCGGTACCGGGCTATCGCATGCGCCGGCGCACGCCGGACCAGATCCTTACCTCGCCGAACTGATGTTGTTTGGCGGCAATTACTGCCCACGCGGCTGGGCTGAAGCCAGCGGCCAGCTGCTGGCGATCTCTCCAAACAGCGCACTGTTTTCAATCTTGGGCACGACCTATGGCGGTGATGGACGGACCACATTCGGGCTACCCGATCTGCGCGGACGCGTGCCGCTTGGTCAGGGCAGCGGTCCAGGCCTGTCTTCTTACCAGATGGGCCAGCGCAGTGGATCAGAGCAGGTTACACTGACCGCTGCTGAGATGCCGAGCCACAACCACCCGGTTGAAACCAGCGTGCCTGTCGGCACATTGACCGATCCTGCTGCGGCTGAGGCGCAAGCGCAGAGTGGCAATGCCGTGTTGGCATTGGCGGATCAATCACTCGGCAGCATCAATCTTCGCGGGACCGCTGCGAACACCGGCGGCAACATAAGCCACAACAATATGCAGCCGTTCTTGGCGATGCGATGGTGCATCGCGACGCAAGGGGTGTACCCCCCGCGCAGTTAGCGATGAACAGACCGTCGGCAGATCGCTGGATCGCGCTCCGCCCCAGCGAACGCCCGCTAAACCCTTGCTTCCTCCCGGTTTTGCTCGCATTCTAGCCTCAGGGCCGCGAGTATTACCGGATGAGGTAAGTATGAAGCATAAGACACTCACGGCCGCTCTGGCATTGGCGCTGTGCGCCACCGGGTTTTCGGCCACACCCGCCGCGGCGCGTGATCCGTTTATAGGCGAAGTGACCACAGTTGGATTCAACTTTTGCCCGCGCGGTTGGGCAAAGGCAGAGGGGCAGCTCCTTCCGATTGCACAAAATACCGCGCTGTTCTCGCTGCTAGGCACACTCTACGGCGGTGACGGTCGGACGACCTTTGGCTTGCCCGATCTTCGGGGTCGCAACGTTGTAGGAACCGGACGTCCGCTCGGTTTCCGCGACGAGATCCGGCCAGGGGACGTGGGCTATGGTGGCAACGCAAGCACGTCCGATGGCTCAGGGGGAGAGGTTGCCGTGCCTTCGAATCTGGCGATGACAGTCTGCATTGCTTTGACCGGCATCTACCCGTCGCGCAGCTGAGCGCAGACAGATCAGGGCCCATCTATTGTGAGTGAAGCAATAGGGGCCGTTGGCAACTTTGTATGAGAGAAGAATGATGAGAAAGACACTGACTGCGGCAGTAGCCGTGGCGCTAGCAAGCACCGGCTTCTCGGCAAGCCCGGCCATGGCACGAGATGCCATGTTGGGTGAAGTGATGACTGTGGGTTTCAATTTCTGCCCGCGAGGATGGGCCAAGGCAGAGGGACAACTTCTTGCCATCGCTCAACATCAGGCGGTGTTTTCACTGCTGGGCACGACCTATGGTGGAGACGGTCGGACATCGTTTGGCTTGCCAGACTTGCGCGGCCGGACGGTGGTTGGAACAGGCAGAGCTCCTGGGACACGCGGAACCTATTCTTGGGGCCGGGTCGGGCGCGGTGGCAGCGCTGCTTCAAGCACAGATGCCAGCACTCCGCAGACCGAGGTCCCAGCGCAGCTCGGCATGACAGTCTGCATCGCGCTGCAAGGAATTTTCCCTTCGCGCAGCTAATTGATCTTTGACCTGAATACGAAAAGGCCCCCGGCATCGCTGCCGAGGGCCTTTCTGTTTGTACGATTGACCTAGCTTAAGCGAGGTCGAACCGGTCGGCGTTCATGACCTTGGTCCAAGCAGCAACAAAGTCTGCAACAAACTTCGCTTCATTGCCGTTCTCAGCATAGACCTCGGCTTGTGCACGAAGCTGCGAGTTCGAGCCAAAGATCAGGTCAGCGCGGGTGGCGGTGAACTTCTGTGCACCGGTCTTGCGATCGGTGCCGACATATTCCTCGTCACCGCTGCCATCAACGGTCGCCCATTTGGTCGACATGTCGAGCAGGTTGGTGAAGAAGTCGGTGGTCAGCTGACCAACCCGATCAGTGAACACGCCGTGGCCGGTGTTGCCGCTGACCGCGCCGAGGACCCGCAGCCCGCCGACCAGAACGGTCAGTTCGGACAGCGACAGGCCCAGCAGGTGCGCCTTGTCGATCAGCAGGTCTTCAGTCTTCACGCTGGCCTTGGTCCGCAGATAGTTGCGGAAGCCATCGGCGAAGGGCTCGAGCGGCTCGAAGCTCTCGGCATCGGTCTGCTCATCGCTGGCATCGCCGCGACCGCCGGTGAACGGCACGCTGACAGCGTGACCCGCGTCGGCAGCAGCCTTCTCGACCGCAGCCGAACCAGCCAGAACAACGGCATCAGCCATCGACAGATCGCCGCGCAGCTCGTCGATCTTGGCAAGCACCTTGCCCAGCTCATCCGGATCGTTGGCAGCCCAGCCGTTTTGCGGAGCCAGGCGAACG
Organism: Erythrobacter sp.; assembly: GCA_965229665.1. GTDB lineage: Bacteria > Pseudomonadota > Alphaproteobacteria > Sphingomonadales > Sphingomonadaceae > Erythrobacter. Next base: position 1,612,360 of record OZ245896.1, read on the forward strand.
CGCGCACCATTGGCGCCGCCGCGATGGTCCGAATTGCGATAGGTCGAAGCCGAAGCCCAAGCCGCCTTGACCAGCTCGCTTACACTCAGGCCCGATCCGAGGATCGCGCTTTTGAAGCCATCGACAGCCGCGTCAGACGGGGTTGAGCCAGCCGGTACCGGATCCTGCCAGATCAGGTCTTCTGCCGGAACTTCAGGGCCGAGGTAACGGACCTTCGGACCCATGTCGCGGTGGCACAGCTTGAACCATGCGCGAGCGAAAGCATCGTCGAGCTGCTCCGGGTTCTCATGAAACCGCTTCGAGATCTGGGCATAGGCCGGGTCCATCTTGAGCGCCATGTCGGCGGTGGTCATGATGGTCGGAACCTTCTTGCTCGGGTCGCGAGCATCGGGCGCCATATCGGCCTCTTCCGGATTGACCGGGGTCCACATTTGCGCGCCAGCCGGGCTCTTGGTGAGCTCGTAATCATATTTGAACAGCAGGCGGAAATAGTCGTGGCTCCACGCGGTCGGATTGTTCGACCACGAACCTTCGATGCCCGAGGTGGTGATGTTGCCAGCGTCAATCTCGGCCTGGTCGGTCAGCCAGCCAAACGCCTGCTTCTCGAGCGACTCGCTTTCCGGGCTGTCGCTGAACGTGTCAGCCGGAGCCGCGCCATGCGCCTTACCGAAGGCGTGGCCGCCAGCGGTCAGAGCAACCGTCTCTTCGTCGTTCATCGCCATGCGAGCGAAGGTTTCGCGCATGTCACGAGCCGATTGCAGCGGGTCAGGATTGCCGCCCGGACCTTCCGGGTTGACGTAGATCAGACCCATCTGAATCGCCGCAAGCGGATTTTCGAGGGCCATTTCCTTGTCAGGCTGGATCCGGGTTTCAGCACCGGTGTCGACCCACAGCTCTTCCGTGCCCCAATAGACGGTCTCTGGCTCATAGACGTCGGCACGGCCGCCGCCAAAGCCGAACACAGGACCACCCATCGATTCAATCGCGACATTGCCGGTCAGGATGAACAGGTCAGCCCAGCTGATGTGCTTGCCGTATTTCTGCTTGATCGGCCACAGCAGGCGGCGCGCCTTGTCGAGGTTGCCATTGTCGGGCCAGCTGTTGAGCGGAGCGAACCGCTGTTGTCCGCTGCCTGCACCGCCGCGGCCATCGCCGGTGCGATAGGTGCCGGCGGCGTGCCAAGCCATGCGGATGAAGAACGGACCATAGTGACCATAGTCAGCTGGCCACCAGTCCTGGCTGTCGGTCATCAGCGCGGTCAGATCAGCCTTGAGCGCGTCATAGTCGATCGCGTTGAAGGCTTCGGCATAGTCGAAATCACCGCCATAGGGATCGGCGATGCGGCCTTCGGTAACCAGAATGTCGGTGGCGGTTGTCTCAGGCCACCAATCCTTATTGGTGCGGCCAAACAGCGAGCGTGTGCCTTCGTCCCCATGGAACGGGCAGCCGCTGATGTCTCCAGTCTTCGCGTCCATCAAATACTCCTCTCTGCGAATAGAATCGCCCCCTGCGGGCGTAACCTATGCCTGAAGAATGACGGTTTGGAGTTGATCCGTCCAATCGATTAATCTGCGCTTATTGATTGATCTGGTCGATGATGACGATGGCGGTTTTGGGGCCACTGCTTCGATTGCTAACAGTGTGCTTGTGACCCAGTTGCGAACATCGGCTCGGCCACCACAGATGAGCTATTCAGCCTCAACATGCTCCTTTGATTTTGCAATAAGCAGATACATCGCGACAATCGCATTTATTCCGAAGAACCAGACAAGGCGCGATGTGTGGAGACCAAAAACTGACCACCCAAACAGGAAGTGGTTACCAAGAGATGCCAGCAGCAATGCGAGTGAAACCCAGAAATAGAACGAATAACGCTTCATTCGGTGACCCTCACATTGGATGGCCGCCAAACACACCGAAGTTTTGGTGAAAACTCAAGAGCATTTCTCTTTGTAGGGAGCATACTCCTCCACCGCCAAGGGCAACCGAGATCTATAAAGCCCTAGACCGCCAGCAACAGACTTGTGGCTCATCCGCTCACAACGCAACAGAGAGTTGCCTGCCCTTTGTGATGATCATAGTTTGCGGCATTATCGACCGTTTGTTGAGGGATTGGACATGGCGCGGGCACTTACGGGGACTTCGGCAGAAGCCATAAGCGCTTGCAGGAAGTTTGTGCTCGCCATGCTGGCGTTCATGCTCTTGGCCTTGCAGAGTTATCCTGCGATTGCCCAAGAGGCGGCGGAGCACTCCCCAGAGCCCGAGCTTCAGCAAATCGCGAATACCTCAGTCTATATGACGCCGCCGACGGGCTTTACCGTCACCAATATCAAGAACGGCATCGGCGATGCGAGCACACGCTCGACGATCCAGGTCACCGAAGAACCGCAGATCGTTCACCGGATCTGGTATCCGCGCTTTACCGATAGCGAGGCAGCGGCACGGTTTCAGGAGCTGGCAGGCCATCAACGAGTGACGCGCTTCACGCTTGAGATAAATGGCGAAACCATTCCGATGAGGAGATATTATCGGAGCTGGAATGGCGAAGGTGTCTGGTTCTATTGGGCGCTCTTCAAAGCCGAGAATTCGGTGCTTGTGCGGGCGAGGGTCTTCGAGGGTGAAGCGGTCAGCGAAGAGGACATCCTGGCCGCATTCCGCACCATTCGTATCAAGGTGGAAAAGCCGCTTAGCACCTTTGGGGAATCTGCTTTTGCGGCCGATCTGGTCTCCCCCTTTGACTATGCCCTGGGCGAACGCTCCGCGGTCCTGCTGAAAACCTATCCAGAGATTGACGAAAGCTACGACAGGCCATCGATCGATATCGGGACTTCAGATTTCTCTCCGTTCCCGGGCGACGATCCGGTTGAGAGCATCACGGATTTGGGCTTTTATCTGTTTCCGATTGCGACGGGCTTCTACGGCAAAGATGACCCCCTGAATGGCGCCGAGCCTGATTATCGCGACGTCGAAATTGTGAGCGAAGAAGCTCTGACCGTCGGCCCCGGCTATGCTCATCGGATTGAGGCGAGATACAAAGGACGGCTTGGCGTCCAATATGTCTGGCATCTGGGCGAGCTCGACTATCTCTTCCTGTTCGCGAAGGGGAATGAGCAGGATATGGCGCAGGTTGAGGAGGCAATCCTCCAGATAGTGAGCTCACTCCGGCTCACGAGCGATGAGGTGGAGGTCCAAGGGTTCTCGGACCCTTTGATCGCTATGAAGTTAGAGCAGCCTAACAGCATTCCAGCCAATTGAGGAAAGGCTGAGGTTAGACTGCAGCGATCTTTGCAATCCGCGAAGCCCTATGCCGCTTGTGCCACGTCCTCGATCGGCTCGTTGCGGATCAGGTAATCGAACGCGCCCAGCGCCGCCTTTGAGCCTTCGCCCATTGCGACGACAATCTGCTTGTGCGGCACGGTGGTCGCATCGCCCGCGGCATAGATGCCCGGCAGGTTGGTGGCGCCTTCTTCGTCGATCACGATCTCGCCATATTGCGACAGTTCGAGTCCGGTGTTGGCGAGCCATTCGGTGTTGGGCACCAGTCCGATCTGAACGAACACGCCTTCGAGCTCGATCGTGCGCTCATTCCCGCTCTCGCGGTCCTTGAGCACCAATCCAGTGGTGCGCGTGCCATCGCCAAGGATCTCAGTGGTCTGGCCATTGGTGACGATCTCGACATTGGGCAGCGAGCGCAGCTTGCGTTGCAGCACATCGTCAGCGCGCAGCTTGTTGTCGAACTCGATCAGCGTGACATGGCCAACGATTTTGGCGAGGTCGATTGCGGCCTCGACGCCGGAATTGCCGCCGCCGATAACCGCAATGTTCTTGCCCTTGAACAGCGGGCCATCGCAGTGCGGGCAATAGGCCACGCCCTTGTTGCGATATTCGGCTTCGCCGGGCACGCCGAGGTTGCGCCAGCGCGCTCCAGTGGAAAGGACAAGCGAGCGCGCCTTGAGCACGGCGCCATTGGCCATGGTCATCTCATGCATGCCGCCGAGCTCGGTCGCTGGCTTGAGTTCGGTTGCACGGGCCAAATCCATCAGGTCGATCTCATAATCGCCGACATGCGCCTTGAGGTCATCGGCCAGCTTGGGGCCTTCGGTGTAGCTGGTGCCGGGCAGGTTCTCGACGCCCAGCGTGTCCATCAGCTGGCCGCCAAAACGTTCGGCCGCGATGCCGGTGCGGAAACCCTTGCGCGCCGTGTAGACCGCAGCTGCGGCACCGGCAGGACCGCCGCCGATCACCAGCACTTCGAACGGATCCTTGACGGAGAGTTTCGCTGCCGCCTTTTCGTCCGCGCCGCTGTCGAGCTTGGAGAGGATTTCGGCGAGTTCCATCTTGCCGTTGTAGAAGCTTTCACCGTTGAGGAAGGTCGCTGGCACCGCGAGCACGCCGCGCTCGTCGACTTCATCCTGGAAGCTCCCGCCTTCGATCAGCGTGGCGGTGATATGCGTGTTTTCCAGCGCCATCAGCGTCAGCGCCTGCACCACGTCCGGGCAATTGTGGCAGCTGAGCGAGAAGAACATCTCGAACTCGTAATCGCCTTCAAGCGCGCGGACCTGCTCGATCAGATCGGCGTCGACCTTGGGCGGGTGGCCGCCAGCCCACAGCAGAGCCAGCACCAGAGAGGTAAATTCGTGGCCCATCGGGAGACCGGCAAAGCGGACCCATTTGTTGGCGTCGCTGGCGCGGCGGATCACAAAGCTGGGGGTGCGCTCATGGGTGCCGTCGAAACTGGCCGAAACCATTTCATGCAGTGCCGCGATTTCGCTCAGCAATTCGCGCGTCTGCGCGCTCTTTGCGCTGTCATCCAATGATGCGACGAGCTCGATCGGCTCGCGCAGATTGGCGAGATATTGCTTGAGCTGGGTCTGCATATTGGCGTCGAGCATTGCGGCACTCCGTCTGGAAAATTCTTGGGAAGAGGTGATCAGACCCGAAGCGCTTCGCAAGGGAGAGGGGGGGAAGCGAGGCGCCCCGGGCCTGATCCTGACCCGAGCGAGGCCCGGGTAGGGTGGCGGCGTGATGGAGGATTTGCCGCCAGAGTGTGTTGTTTAGATCTTTCCGACGAGGTCGAGCGAAGGAGCGAGCGTGTCAGCGCCTTCTTCCCATGCAGCGGGGCAGACCTGACCAGGGTTGGCGCGGACATATTGTGCGGCCTTGATCTTGCGGGTCAGCTCGTTGGCATTGCGGCCGACGCCTTCGCAAGTGATCTCCATGATCTGGATCATACCGTCCGGATCGACCACGAAGGTTGCGCGGTCAGCCAGGCCAACGCCTTCGCGCAGCACGTCAAAATTGGTGGCGAGCTGATGGTTCTGGTCACCCAGGAACGGGAAGTTCAGCTTGCCGATCTTCTCCGAGCTGTCGTGCCATGCCTTGTGGCTGAAGTGCGTGTCAGTGCTGACGGCATAGACTTCGACGCCCATACTTTGGAGCATATCGTACTTTTCGCCCATGTCTTCGAGTTCCGTCGGGCAGACGAAAGTGAAGTCAGCCGGGTAGAAGAAAAAGACGGCCCACTTGCCCTTAACGTCTTCGTCGGTGACGTCGAAGAAGTCCTGGCCGGCCTGGAATGCGGTTGCGGTGAAAGGTTTGATGGTCGAGCCGATAACGCCCATGGTGTATTCCCTTGGTTGGAGAGGTTGAAACTGATGCTTGCGAAATAGTCGTTGCTGCGCTGCACAAAAGATGATTTGTGCGATTGCGAAGATCGAATTTTTCAATCGTTCCAACGGGAACCAACCAAAATGGTTCCGAAAGCTATTCGGGCTTGGCCGCAATTTTCGCATGTGCAGGAAGAACTTCCAGATCGTCGCGGTCGAGCTGCGTCAGCACCTCTTTCCAATCCCAGCGAGGAATCCAGCCCAGCCTCTGCTGGGTAAGGCCGCTGTCATAGACCCGGTCGATGGTCTGAGGCAGTGGCCACCCGCGCGCCTCAAATGCCTCGGCCAGTTGGGGTGCGCGTTCGCGGATGATGCCAGGTGCATCCTCTGCCAGTGCGGCGCAATCCTCGGGCAGAAAGGGTGTCGCGCCAGACAGGATATAGCGCTCAAATGCCGCGCCCGTATAGCTCAACGCGAGCCTGTGGCCCTGCGCGACATCGCGGGCATCCACTCCGCGATGCAGGCGATAGAGCGTCATCAAGGGCGCGGGCTCGGGGAAGCATCGCGACATCCGCATTACACGTACCGGCAGGGCATCGCTCGCAGCGTCTTCGAGCAGTGCCTCCGCAGCGAGATTGGTGCGGTGGTAGATGCTCTTGGGCTGCGGTGCGGTGTCCTCGGTCACCCAAGTGCATTGGCCTGACGCGATAGCATGGCCATAGAGCGCGGTGGTGCTGGTGTAGACGAACCGCGCAACCCCGCTCTGCTGCGCCATTTCGAACAGTGTGCGCGTGCCCTCGACATTGATCCGCTCAAACTCGGCATCGGAGACCACTCCAACATGCGGGGCGTGCGGCCCGGCGGTGTGTATCACTGCATCGGCCCCATCGAGCAGGGGTTTGAGCAATTCCGGGTCAGTGCAATCGCCAATCACATGGGTGGTGGAGAAGACTTTGCGATCGATCCCGATCACCTCATGCTCAGGCACCAGCGCGGCATAGATCGCACGGCCAATCCGTCCAGAGGATCCGGTGAGGATGATCTTCATATGCAACCTTTGGCGCAATCCGTCGCGCGCGTCATCCCACCTATGAGAGTCAAAGGTGGATCACTCGGCGCGTGTTTGGTCGAGCAGCCAGTCCTGAAAGATCTGCATGCCCTCAGTCATGTCGCGCGATTGCAGCTTGGTCAGCCAGTATCGCCCGAGGAGGATGTGTTGTTCGCTGGCCAGCACCATCCGTTCAGCCTCCAGCTCATGACCGAACATCGACGGCGGCAGCAAGCCTATGCCCAGTCCAGCCATGACGGCCTGCGCAATCGCGAGCGAGTTATCGAACACCGGCCCCGTCAGTCTGGGTGCGGGCCTCCCAGCCTGAGCATACCATGCTGGCCATTCGTCATTGCGGTAGGATCGCAGCAGGGTCTGCCCCGTGAAGTCATCAGCGCCAATAAGTGAACTGCGGATCGCGGGCGAGCACATCGGGGCGAGGGGCGCAGCCATAACCTCAACCGCTTCGGTTCCATGCCACAAGCCATCACCATAGCGAATGGCAAAGTCCAATCCTTCGCTCGCGAGCTCAGGCGTGTTGTTATTGGTCCTGACCCGTACTTCCACCTCGGGATGCGCAATCGCAAGCTCTCGCAATCGAGGGAGAAGCCAGCCGGTTGCGAAGCTGGACACAACGCCCATGGTGATCACCTCGCGCTTCTTGCCCGACGCGAAGACCTCCAGCGATTGGCTAATCTGATCGAATGAGTCCTGCAGCGCAGGCGCGAGCGCTGCGCCTTCATCGGTCAGTTCGACCCCGCGCGGCAGGCGCTGGAAAAGCGCAAACCCAAGCAGCTCCTCCAAAGCCTTGATGTGATGGCTCAGCGCGGCCTGCGTGACGCACAATTCCTCAGCTGCCCGGGTGAAGCTAAGGTGCCGAGCAGCGGCATCAAAGGCGCGCAGTGCGTTGAGCGGCAATTGCGATCGATCCATCTTGTCACATTAGGAAAACTTATCGCTTGGGTCAAGGATTTTCGTTTGTCTGTCCGCGCGACGCACGCGATCCTGGTGCCTCAACCGAAAGTAAGGAAAACGCTATGATCGCTCGTCGAGGATTTATTGCTGGCTCTTTGGCCTTGGGCGCGGCGGGTGCGCAGGGTGTCGCCGGTGCTGTTCAGACTGCTCCCGATGGTGACCCGCCCATAATGGCTCGTGCCGGTGATGACATCGCAAGCAATAAGCTCGCCGCCTTGGAGCAAGGACAGGCCCGGCTTGGCGTGTGTCTGCTTAATACGGCGACCGGCGAGATGGTGGGCAATCGCATGCATGAGCATTTCGCCATGTGCTCGAGTTTCAAGCTGGCTCTGGCAGCCTGCTGCCTGCGTGAGGCTGAAGCGGGGCGGGTCGATCTGGACCAGGAACTCGCTTTCTCAAAGACCGATCTTGTGTCCTACTCCCCTGTGCTTGAGCGAAGCCTCGAACAAGGCCAGATGAGCGTGCGCGAGCTTGCCCGTGTGACCACCACCACCAGCGACAATGCTGCGGCGAACCTTTTGATCAGACATCTCGGCGGCCCGGACAGTGTGACCGCGCTGTTCCGGCAAATGGGTGATCGCGAAACGCGGCTCGATCGCTACGAGCCGATGATGAATCTCGTCCTTTCGGCCGATCTTCGCGATACGACGACCCCTGCCGCAATGGCGCAACTGGTCGCAAACCTCACCACCGGCTCGCTGCTCTCCGCAGAGAACAGGCAAACACTCATCCAATGGATGATCGACACCCGCACCGGTTTGAGGCGGATCCGCGCCGGCTTGCCGCAGGGCTGGGTGGCGGGTGACAAGACCGGCACGGGCTTGGGTTCGGGTACGACGAACAAATACAACGATGTCGCGCTAGTCTATCCGCCTGGCCGTGCTCCGATCGTCATCTCGGCCTATTATGACAGCGCGCTGCAATCCGATCGGATCGAGCCCGAACAGCAGGCCGTGCTCGCCGAAGTCGGGCGGATCGCGGTTGACTGGGTTGAGCGAAGCTAAGGGTTTCTTGGAAGCGCCCACACCTAGACTTATGGCTCGATAGTCAACTTGGGCCAGCGTTGCATCCAGCGCTTGGATTGAACCCGCTTTTCAAAGATATCGCGCTTGTCGATCTGGAAGCGTGTTGTGGGCCGGATCGTGAGCGAGAACAGATCAGTCAGACCCAGCGGGGCTGCAATGTGTAGTCGTCCCGACTTGTCTAGGCGCGCCGCGACGGCAGTTGCGGTTTCAGGCCAGTAGCGCATCGCGTCCGATGCAGAGTGATAGGGTTGATCGCCATTGCGGGTATGCATCCGCGCCTGATTTTTGACCGACCAGAGCATGCTCGGCTCGCGCTTTTGCAATGCCTGTTCAAGCTCTTGGTCGGCGAGCGGATCGACCCGGGTTGGATCGAACCAGATGACGTCCACATCGTCCTCTATTGCTTGCGGAGGTCTGTCATGCAGCGCATCCCAAACGGCATTTCGAACAATACCAGCTCCGATCCAGCAGTCGGGCAAGTCCAACTCTGCGACCAACCCGAGCAAATGCCAACGCAGCGGATCACTTCGAAGAATACGCTCGATCCGGGCGTGATCAGACATTTGTCTTCCGACCTTCTGTCACGCCAGCAGCTCGTCAATACTGCTCACTGCGGTGCTCGTTAGATCATCCAAGGCGCGCAGATCGCTCGTTTCAATCTCGACCAGCGGCCAGAGCCCGAGCGGTCCGATAGCGGCGAGATCCTCCATCTGTTTGGAAAGACCATCGAGCCTTTGATCGTCATTGTGGCCCGGATGGCGCTCTCGATTAGTGAACCGCTCATACGCCACAGCCGGCTCGCACTGGCAGTGCAATTCAATGACCAGGAGGTCTGAGCTGTTCAACCATGCCGTCGGCGTCCCGTAATTGACCGATCGATCGGGTGGCCGCCAAAAGGACACCAAGACAGCTCTATCTAGTGCTCGCGCTTGTTCGATAAACAGTTGATCGCTCTCGCGGCTAAGCTTCTGTCGCACCACTGTGTCGATCTGAGGATGGCTCTCAAAAAGCCGTTCGAGAATGTCATCCTTGTCCAAAAACGCGAAGCCCAGCCGATCGGCAACCCGCCGACCTAGGGCTGTCTTGCCTGAGGCAGGCAGGCCCGAAACAACAAGTCTGACCGGAAGGGATGAAGCCATGATGCGGGCAGGAAGTGCCAGAGCTGGCCGAAGATCACAACATCCGCCCGCCCCAAATTGAGCGACCGGCGTGGTCGCTGACGGCTCGTCAGTACCGCCCGTCCATCAGATGATCCAGGAAACTGAACGAATGGACCATGGGAAGCGATCTGCCCGCCTTGGCTTTGGCATCGTCGGCCACTCGGTAGAAGGTCCAATCCAGCACATCGTGGTAGAGCCGGAAATGGTGCGGGGCCAAGCGCGAGATATGGGACAAGACCGCAAGCCCGGCCGTCGGCATTCGATCTGCTGGCTTGTAGTCGGTGTCATCAATTCGCCAGTCAAAGCCTAGGTCGGTGTAGGTCGTGCACTCACCGCAATAGATCCCCAGATCGGTGACGAATGAGGCAATCCTGGCGTCGCGGCCGGTTCGAGATCTTTCCCGCCAATTGGGCGCGCAGATCGCCTCGATCTTGCGGACATGCGCGAGGGTCAACTGGCTGAAGTCATGCAGCGTTCGAGAGACGGCTTTGTAATTGGTCACTTCGCTCGGCATCGGTATCTCAACGCCGAACGCGGCCAGCGTGTTGACCAGTTGTCGGCAGCGGTCATCCTTCACCTTGAGCAGGTAATCGAGATTGTCTTGCTGCTGCTTGGCAGTTAGATCCTTGCCTTCGCCAGCATGCGGAAACTCGAACAGATCGTAATCGGCAAGCGAAGCCTCAAACTTACGCCCGCGACCGATCCATCCGCTCAGAAACGACACGCAGCGCCTAGCCGACCTGCGCGCGGTGAAGCAATTTGTGATCCGCCAGCACCAGCGCCATCATCGCTTCGACCACCGGAGTGCCGCGAATACCGACACAAGGATCATGCCGACCCTTGGTACGGACCTGGGTCGCCTCGCCATCCGAGGTGATCGAGTCCACCGGGGTCAGGATTGAGCTGGTTGGCTTGAACGCCACCCGGCATACCACTGGCTGCCCGGTCGAAATCCCGCCTGCAGTGCCGCCAGCATGATTGCTGGCATAGGATGGCTTGCCATCGGGGCCTGGTGACATGGCGTCTGCGTTTTGCTCTCCGGTCAGGCGCGCGGCTTCGAAGCCCGCGCCAATCTCGACGCCCTTGGTGGCATTGATCGTCATCATCGCGGCGGCGAGGTCGCTGTCGAGCTTGGCATAGACCGGCGCGCCCCATCCGGCGGGAACGCCTTCGGCCACGCATTCGACCACGGCGCCGAGCGAGGAGCCATCCTTGCGCGCCTTGTCGACCTTTTCCTCCCAGCGCTTGGCGGCCCAGGAATCGGGACAGAAAAAGGGATTACGGCCGATCTCTTCAAAATTGAGTGCGGAACGATCTATCGGATCGCCACCGAGTTCGCAGACATAGGCGGTGATCTTGACCTCGGGGATGATCAGCCGCGCCACAGCCCCAGCTGCGACCCGCGCGGCGGTTTCACGCGCGCTCGATCGCCCACCACCGCGATAATCGCGAATGCCGTATTTGGCGTCATAGGTGTAGTCGGCGTGGCCCGGGCGATAGCTTTTGGCGATCTCCGAATAATCCTTGGAACGCTGGTCGGTGTTCTCGATCATCAAGTGGATCGGTGTACCGGTGGTTGTGTCTTCGAACACGCCGGACAGGATCTTGACCGCGTCGGGCTCTTTGCGCTGGGTCGTGAACTTGCTCTGCCCGGGCTTGCGGGCGTCCATGTAAGGCTGGATATCCTTCGCGCGCAGCGTCAGGCCCGGCGGGCATCCATCGAGCACCGCTCCCAGGCCAGGACCATGGCTTTCGCCCCAAGTGGTAAAGCGCAGCACGCGCCCAAACGTGTTCCAACTCATGCCAGCAGCCTTTAGCGCAAATGCCCGATCTGTCGAGCGGTGGCGGATTTCCTACAGGCCGATTGTTTGCGAGAGCGGGGCTATGCCCGCTTGCCACTCTCCTTGCTTAGCTTTGCCAGAATGGCCGCTTGCCCAGCAAGTTGGGGCGTTCTGGCCGGCCCCGTTTTTGCGCACAATAGCCCTGTTCCATGTGTTCCATCCCGTAGGAATTGCCGGGGTAAAATCGATCGTGAAGCACTGGCGCGCGCGATCCTTATCCGGCAACACACTGGCATGATTGCGAAGCTATCTGGACGGCTGGACGAGACGGGCGAGGACTGGGCGATCGTTGACGTCCAGGGAGTCGGCTATCTGGTTCATTGCTCGACCAAGACGCTCGCCGCCTTGGGTGAGGTTGGCGAAGCTTGCACCGTCCACACCGATCTGCAGGTGAGCGAGAATGATATGCGCCTGCTGGGCTTTGCCGAAAGCGCGGAGCGGGACTGGTTTCGCCTGCTAACGCAGGTCCAAGGGGTCGGCAGCAAGGTTGGGCTGGCGATCCTGTCTGCTCTGTCGACTGGCGAACTGCGCGATGCCTGCGCGGCGGGCGATGCTGCGACAGTGGCGCGGGCGCAGGGGGTCGGGCCCAAGCTGGCCGGACGGATCGTCAATGAGCTCAAGGACAAGGCTGGAGCTTTGCCGGGCGGCGGTATGGCAGGGGTGCCTGCGAGCGCGATTGCTCCGGCAGGGAGCGCCAGCGCTGATGCCGCGAGCGCGTTGGAGAACCTTGGCTTCAAGCCGGCAGTGGCGGCGCAAGCGGTCGCACGGGCGCAGGCCGAACTGGGCGAGGATGCCAGCGAGAGCGAGCTGATCCGCGTGGCGCTGAAGAAGGCGGCAGGGTGATGAAAACCACAGAGAATGAACCCCATCCCGATATCTCTGAATGGTTGAGCGAGAGCTCTGCTTCGGACGACGGGCGCTTCAAAAGTTGGTCTACTTTGGGTGAAAAGACTGACGGCGAGATTGCACCTTTTGCTATCACTCATGATCGCGAATTCATGATGGACGGCGACGAAGTGACTCAGGACTACAACTTTCTCACCTACCTCTTCGGAAACCAGAAGAACCCAACACAGGCTCGGGCTTATGTAGACGAGATCTGGGAAGTTGGGGTCATTCCGCCCGAGGGAAAGTCGGTGGTGCCCAAAGGCGTGATGCACTACCTCAAGAAGCGTTTTCGCAGGATCACAGTCTTGGGAGAGCAAGGCTATCAGACGGTGTGGCAAAAATGACCGAAGACACGCCCATCCACTCGCCTGATCGGCAGCCTGACGATCCCGATGCCGCGCTGCGGTCAGGCATGAAGGTGACCCGGGTTCGCAGGCCTCGCAACAAAACATGGACCCCGGATCAAGTCCGGGGTGACGCCAAATGGAGCAGGTGTGATGGGGCAAGCCAAATAATCCGCGTGGCGCTGAAAAAGGCGGCGGGGTGATGGTGCTTGTCCGTGGGATCAATGGGCGCCTCAAATTGCACCCGGGTCTGGCGTTCTGGAGCGGACTTGCCTTGATCGCCTTGCTGCTGGTGGGCTCTTTGGTTTGGCAGATTGTTGATCGGACAAACAAGGTTGAGGCCTGCGAAGCCCAAGGGGGCGTCTGGCTTGGAGGAGCACTTGCGGGTGGCTTCTGTGAGTTTGAAAGTGAAGAAGCGGGGTGATGGGGGAAACATGCGCGTTTTGATTACTCTGTTTCTGGCCAGCGCTCTGACGGTACCGGCTGCTGCGCAGGATCTGTCAGCCTTTGACACCGGTCCGGTGTTCAGCGAATTTGGTCCGCATGCGCCGGTCGAGGGCGCCGACTTTGCGATCCCTTCCGAGATGGATCTGTTTATCCTGTTTGACGTGGCGGAGCCTGCTGCGGAGGATCGCATTAATCGGACGATCGAAAGCGCCGCGCGGTTCGTCAACATGCACAATGCTGCCCGGCTAGAGCCCGCTCGTGTGCGGGCGGCAGTGGTCGTCCACGGCAAGGCAGCGCTCGATCTCCTGACCAATCGGGCTTGGAAGGCGCGGGGCCGCGATGGAGAGAATCCGACCGGCAATGCGATACCGCGATTGGTCGACAATGGCGTTCGTGTAATCCTGTGCGGCCAAAGCGCCGCCGCCAATGGGATCGCCAAGGAAGATTTGGCGCCTGGAGTGGAACTCGCGCTTTCAGCGATGACCGCTCATGCGGTATTGCAGCGCCAAGGATACACGCTGAACCCGTTTTGATTGATGACCGAAGACACGCCCATCCACTCGCCTGATCGGCAGCCTGACGATCCCGACGCAGCGCTGCGGCCCAAGTCGCTTGCCGAGTTCATCGGGCAGGAAGCAGCGCGCGACAATTTGCGGGTGTTCATCCAAAGCGCCAAATCGCGCGGCGAGGCGATGGATCATACGCTGTTCTTCGGGCCTCCGGGGCTGGGCAAGACCACGTTGGCGCAGATCGTTGCGGCCGAGCTGGGGGTTGGCTTTCGCGCCACTTCGGGCCCGGTGATCGCCAAAGCGGGTGATTTGGCGGCGCTGCTGACCAATCTTGAACCCCATGACGTGCTGTTCATTGACGAGATCCATCGGCTCAACCCGGTGGTTGAAGAAGTGCTCTATCCGGCGATGGAAGACCGCGCACTCGATATCATTATTGGTGAAGGGCCGTCGGCGCGCAGCGTCAGGATCGACTTGCCTCCGTTTACCTTGATCGGCGCAACAACCCGACAAGGTTTGCTTACCACGCCACTCAGAGATCGCTTCGGGATCCCGGTGCGGCTGAACTTTTACACCCATGACGAACTCGACCTTGTGGTGACCCGCGGAGCGCGTCTGTTGGGGCTGGCGATCGATTCTTCGGGTGCACGCGAGATCGCGCGGCGTTCGCGCGGCACTCCGCGAGTCGCAGGCCGTTTGTTGCGGCGGGTGCGGGACTTTGCGCATGTCGCGGGTGAGGCGACGGTGACCAAGGCCATGGCGGATGACGCACTGACGCGGCTGGAGATTGACTCGCTGGGACTGGATGCGATGGACCGGCGCTATCTCACAATGATTGCAACCACTTACAAAGGTGGGCCAGTCGGGGTGGAGACACTCGCGGCGGGCCTGGCCGAGCCGCGTGACACGGTCGAAGATGTGGTTGAACCTTACTTGATCCAGCTGGGCCTTTTGGCTCGAACCGCGCGCGGGCGGGTGCTGAACGATGCCGGGTGGGAGCATTTGGAGATAGCGCCTCCCAAAACCCCAGGCGGATCGCAGGGTGGGTTGTTCGAAGGCGACAGCTAGCGCCGAAAACCGACTGAATTGCTTACATTCGCCGAATATTCGGTGTCATATCGGGACAGCCCCCTTCAAATCCCTCTGATTTCGTTAAGATTTGGCGGTTCGCGGCGCTGTTTCATGGTTAACCGCATTGCGGCGGCAACCATTTCATCATCATGAGAGCATTGGATTTGGTGAAGGCACGGGTGGGCCGTGTTCAATGCCAAAGGAAAGTAAGGTTCGGTTCTCATGTCGATCAAAATGGCAGCAGCAAAGCTATCCGCGACCGCGGCAGGCGTAGCGCTCATGACGGGCGGTGCGGTGCGCGTAGCGGAGCCTATGAACACTGCGGCTCCGGAATACACGACCAATTTGGATGGCAAGCTGGTCGAGGTTGCACGCGAGGGCACCAAGGTCAAAGAAGTGACCGAGGTCAAGTACATCAAGGGACGCACCCGCGAGCTGCCTGAACGGCGTCGTCGGATTGTGAACCGTACGATCGAGTGCGAGCCACTGCTTCCTGGAATGGTCCCGCACGCCCTGCCCACAGGCGCTCACGCTGGCCATACGACGGTTGCGCATTCAAGCAGCACGGCTGCTGGCGAGATCGTAGACACCTATTTTGATGACGCGGCATGCCCACCGATTGCCCAGGTCGCTTATGCTCCGGCTCCGCTTCCTCCGCTTCCACCCGTTCAAGGCGGTGGCGGTGGTGGTGGCACCACGGTCATCGGCGGCGGCGGCTTCGGCGGCGGCTTCGGTGGCGGCTTCTTCGGAGGCTTCTTCGGCGGCAGCGGCGGTTCTTCTGGCGGTTCAGTGGTCGTTTCTTCGACCACCACAACCTCGGGCGGCGGCACGTCCACATCTGGCGGGTCGACTTCGACCTCTGGTGGATCGACATCGACGTCAACCGGCGGCGGCACCACTGGCGGTTCTTCGGGCTCAAGCGGCGATATCGTGATTGATATCGATATCGATAACTCGACCAGCTCGGGCACGGTCAGCTCGACTTCGGGCACCGTCACATCGACCAGCTCGACCGGTCAAATCAGCTCATCAACTGGCACGGTTTCGTCCAGCACGGGCGGCGTGAGCACATCGACCACAACCGGCGGTGTTAGCACCTCCACGGGCGGTGTCAGCAGCTCTACCGGTGGAGTGAGCACATCTACCGGAGGCGTGAGCACCTCCACTGGCGGTGTCAGTACATCCACTGGGGGCGTTAGCAGTTCCACAGGCGGAGTGAGCAGCTCCACCGGTGGGGTCAGCACCTCTACTGGCGGTGTGACCAGCTCAACTGGAGCGATCTCCAGCACGACCGGCGCGATCTCAAGCACCTCGGGCGGTTCAACCACCTCCGGTGGATCGTCATCGTCAAGTTCTTCGAGCTCGTCGTCTTCAAGCTCGTCTTCGAGCTCAGGCGGTAGCACCAGCGGCGGCACCACTTCGGGCGGCACGACCTCGGGCGGTTCGAGCAGCTCCTCGTCTTCGAGCAGCTCCTCGTCTTCAAGCTCTTCGAGCTCGGGCGGTAGCACCAGCGGCGGTACAACCTCGGGCGGCACTACCTCGGGCGGTTCGAGCAGCTCTTCGTCTTCGTCGAGCTCGTCGTCTTCGAGTTCTTCGAGCTCAGGCGGTAGCACCAGCGGCGGCACGACTTCAGGCGGCACGACCTCTGGCGGTTCAAGCAGCTCTTCGTCTTCGTCGAGCTCGTCGTCTTCGAGTTCTTCGAGCTCGGGCGGCAGCACCAGCGGCGGCACGACCTCGGGCGGTTCGAGCAGCTCTTCGTCCTCGTCGAGCTCGTCGTCTTCGAGTTCTTCGAGCTCAGGCGGTAGCACCAGCGGCGGCACGACTTCAGGCGGCACGACCTCTGGCGGTTCAAGCAGCTCTTCGTCTTCGTCGAGCTCGTCGTCTTCGAGTTCTTCGAGCTCGGGCGGCAGCACCAGCGGCGGCACCACTTCCGGTGGCACGACCTCAGGTGGTTCTAGCAGCTCTTCGTCGTCATCGAGCTCGTCATCTTCCAGCTCTTCGAGCTCGGGCGGCAGCACCTCGGGTGACATGACGAGCAGCACAAGCTCGTCGACCAGCTCTTCGAGCTCGTCTTCGTCGTCTTCTTCGAGCTCGGGTAGCAGCTCAGGCTCTAGCTCTTCGTCGAGTTCGTCATCGTCGAGCAGCGGATCGACCTCGGGTGGCACCACCACCTCGAGCGGTGGCACTGACGTTCCAGCTCCGCCAATGATGGCGCTGTTCGGCCTCGCGGCCGCAGCGATCCTCGGTCGACGCAAGAAGTGGTTTGGCAAGAAGGCCAAAGCGGAGGCCTGAGGCTTCAGCCACTGATTAGAAAATGCGAAGGGCGGCTCTTTCGGGCCGCCCTTTGTGATTCAGCACTGACACAAAATCGACACGACGGTGCTATTCGGATGCGTTGCTCCAAGCGAGATAACCACCAGCAAGGTGCTTTGCGGGCTTGCCGGTATGCTGCGCAAGCCTTTGGCCCGCGAGGGTGGAGCGCCGCCCCGAACGGCAATACAGCACCACTTCGCGATCGTCGCTGAGGTCCAAGGCAGTAGGGTCAAATTGATCGAGCGGAATATGCTCCGCACCCTCTATCATTCCCTGAGAAACCTCATCGTCGCGACGAACGTCGATCAGGCGGACGCTGCCTTGCGAGCGGAGTGCCCGCAGGTCCGCCACCGTTAGATCGATGACCTGCGGTTCAGCCTGCATATCCGGCACTGTCGCTGAGGCCAGCTCAAACCCGGAAGGCACTGGCGAGCGTGGTTGGCTCGTCTCGCCCTTCTCGCCCGAGCACGAAGCCAGGGTGAGAGGGACAAGCCAGAGAGCCGCGCGCGCCATGCATTTCATCCTTAAGCGGCGAGCTTGCGCAATACATAGTGGAGGATGCCGCCATTGCGGTAATACTCCATCTCGTTCGCGGTATCGATCCGGCACAAAGCGGTGAAGCTGAAGGTCGAACCATCGGCACGGGTGACTTCGATTTCAACATCTTGGCCAGGCTCAAGGTCAGCCAGACCCTTGATTGAGAAGCTGTCGTCCGACGTCAGGCCAAGAGTCTGACGGGTGTCGCCGTCCTTGAACTGCAATGGGAGGACGCCCATGCCGACCAGGTTCGACCGGTGGATCCGCTCAAAGCTCTCAACCACCACCGCACGAACGCCGAGCAGGATCGTGCCCTTTGCAGCCCAGTCGCGCGACGAGCCTGTGCCATATTCCTTACCGCCAACAACAATCAGCGGCGTGCCGTCTGCCTTGTGCTTCATCGCCGCATCGTAGATCGGCATCTCTTCACCATTGTAGGTGGTGACACCGCCCTCGACGCCCGGAACCATCTCGTTCTTGATGCGAATATTGGCGAAAGTGCCGCGCATCATCACATCGTGATTGCCGCGACGTGAGCCATAGGAGTTGAAGTCCTTCTTCGCGACTTGATTGGCGTTGAGATAGGACCCCGCAGGCGAGTCTTCCTTGATCGCACCCGCGGGCGAAATGTGGTCGGTGGTGACCGAGTCGCCCAGGATCGCCAGCGGTTTCGCGTCGAGAATGTCCGTCACCGGAGCGGGGGTCATCTCCATCCCTTCGAAATAGGGCGGATTCGCAACATAGGTTGAACCGGCGCGCCATTGATAGGTGTCCGATGGCTCGACCGTGATTGCCTGCCAGTGCTCATCACCGTCATAGACATTGGCGTAACGGGTTTCGAACATCGAGCGGTCGATATTGGCCGCACGGTGTTCAGCAATTTCCTGGTTGGTCGGCCACAGATCGGCCAGCATCACATCATTGCCGTCCTGGTCCTGACCGATAGGAGTGGTGGTGATGTCTTCCGTCACCGTGCCCTTGAGCGCGTAAGCCACAACCAGCGGCGGTGAAGCCAGGAAGTTGGCGCGAACATCTTGTGAGACCCGGCCTTCGAAGTTGCGGTTACCCGACAGCACAGAGGCTGCGACAATATCATTGCCGTTGATCGCCTGGCTGATCGGCGGAGCGAGCGGACCCGAATTGCCGATGCAAGTGGTGCAGCCATATCCGACCAGGTCGAAGCCGATTGCGTCGAGATCGTCCTGAAGGCCTGACTTGACCAGATAGTCGGTCACAACCTGCGATCCCGGTGCGAGCGACGTCTTCACCCAAGGTTTAGGCATCAGGCCCTTTTCATTAGCCTTCTTGGCGACCAGACCTGCAGCGATCAGCACATCTGGGTTAGAAGTGTTGGTGCAGCTGGTGATCGCAGCAATAACGACATCGCCATCGCCAATGTCGTGATTTTCGCCTTCTACACCTACGCGCACTGGCGCATCCTTCTTGTAGATCTTGGCTAGGTCGCCATTGAACAGCTCGTCCACCTCGGGAAGGATCACACGGTCCTGCGGCCGCTTTGGCCCGGCAAGGCTAGGGACTACGGTGCCCATGTCGAGCTCAAGCGTGTTCGAGAAGATCGGCTCATGGTTCGGGTCAAACCACATGCCCTGTTCCTTGGCATAGGCTTCAACCAGCGCGATATTGTCCTCGCTGCGACCGGTCAGCCGCATGTAATCGATGGTTTTCTCGTCGATTCCGAAGAAGCCACAGGTCGCACCATATTCGGGCGCCATATTGGCGATGGTCGCGCGGTCAGCGAGCGTCAGATTGGCTACGCCCGGGCCGTAGAACTCGACGAAGCGACCGACGACGCCGACTTCGCGCAGCATCTGAACGCAGGTCAGCACCAGGTCGGTGGCTGTCACGCCCTCAGCCATCTTGCCGGTCAGTTTGAAGCCGACAACTTCAGGGATCAGCATAGAAATCGGCTGGCCAAGCATCGCCGCTTCGGCTTCGATCCCGCCGACTCCCCAGCCAAGCACGCCAAGACCATTGATCATGGTTGTGTGGCTGTCAGTGCCAACGCAGGTGTCAGGATAGGCCACCATCTCGCCGTTCTCGTCCGCGCTCGACCAGATGCCTTGCGCAATGTGCTCAAGGTTGACCTGGTGGCAGATGCCGGTGCCCGGAGGGACAGCGGAGAAGTTCTCGAAGCTCTTGGAGCCCCATTTCAGGAAGTCGTAACGCTCGGCATTGCGAGCGTATTCGAGCTCCATGTTCTTTTCCATCGCCTGCGGG
The DNA here is from genome assembly GCA_965229665.1 of Erythrobacter sp. Lineage (GTDB taxonomy): Bacteria > Pseudomonadota > Alphaproteobacteria > Sphingomonadales > Sphingomonadaceae > Erythrobacter. The sequence goes on from OZ245896.1 coordinate 1,632,362, forward strand.
TGGCCGAACTCGTCAACCATGACCGAGTGGTCGATCACGAGGTTGACCGGAACCTGCGGGTTGATCTTAGCCGTGTCACCGCCGAGCTTGCTGATCGCATCGCGCATCGCCGCCAGATCGACAACGCAGGGCACGCCGGTGAAATCCTGCAGCAGCACGCGCGCCGGGCGATACTGGATTTCGCTGCCGGTAACTGGGTTTGTCTGCCAATCGACAATCGCCTGGATGTGCTCGCGGCCAACCGTGAAGCCATCGTCCTCAAAGCGCAGCAGGTTTTCGAGCAGCACCTTCATCGAGTTGGGCAGTTTGGAGATATCACCCAGCTGTTCAGCCGCCTTGGCGAGCGAATAATAGCCGTAGGTCTTGTCCCCAACGGTAAGGTTTGAGCGGGTCGCGAGCGTGTCCTTGCCGATAGCTGTCATCGGAGCGTTCCATCCTTCATGTGATGTAACCCGACGCAATCCCAACGCCGGGAGGAAATTACGATGGTGCACCTGCTAGACCTCGACCAGAAGGTCAAGGGCATCGCGCTATCTTGCGAGTCGATTGCGACTTATGTCGTAGCGGGTTTGGGGGCTTTGCGGGTCGCCAACCAGCATCCTGTCACAATCAGAGCGGTCCCGGCCAGGGTTGGTACCGTTACGGCTTCCTGAAAGAACACCCAGCCCAGCAGGACTGCCCAAATGAAAGCCGAGTATTCGGTCGGAACGAGGGCCTGCGCTTCCTCCCGGGCATAGGCCCATGCAATTGCCATCGCGCCGGTCACAGTCAGGAACCCGGCGGCAGCAATCAAAAGCAACGAATCAGTGTCGGGCGTTTCCCAAGCCAGCGGTGCAAACAACAGCATGATCAGACCACCGATTCCGCTATGAAAGGTGGCAATCTCAATCGGTCCTGCGACTTGTGATTGGCGCCGAATGACCACGAAATTGTAGGCATACAGCATTGCTGAAAAGAACAGCGCCGCTAGCCCCAATCCAACATCGCGATCAAATTCACCCTGACCGATCTTGCCTCCGACGATAACCAGCGTCCCCGCAAATCCCAGTAGGCTCGCCAGAATTGCTCCCTTGCTGATTTGCTCATCCAACAGGACCCTCGCGAAATAGAGCGCGATCAAGGGTGCGACAAAGCTGATCGCAATGGCTTCAGCGAGCGGAAGTTTGGTGATTGCAAAGAAGAAGCTCAGCGCCATGAAGGCTGAGATTATTCCGCGCTCGAGATGCAGCTTGAGCACGTCTTTCTCAGGCCAGCGCCAATCCTTTGCGAACCAAAAAGGCGCGATCATTGCGGCGCCGAACAAAGATCGTAGAACTGTCGCGGTGTAGGCCCCTGCAGCCAGAGCAGCGCCCTTCATGAAAGCGTCCATCAGCGACAGCAGCGCGACCCCGGCGAAAGCGGCGATGAAGGGCATAAGGCGGTGCGATTGCTGCATGGATAGGCCCATAGAGAGCAAAGCCGCTCCACGCCACAAGAGATGGATTTGGTCTCGATTGGCCTAGGCAACAGCCGATTCAGCGGGGCGAAAGCCCCAATGCTTGATAGAAGGAGCCAGCAGGGGATATATTGCTTTCTTAAAGCCGCGCGCAACACGCGGCAGGGCGTTCTTAGGGGCAGAGGAAACCATGACTCGAGATTGGATTGGCAGGCTGGCGAGTGGCATCGCGGCAGGGGCATTGATTATGGTGCCCGCCTCCGCGCAGGAACAGGACGTGGGCGAACGGCCCACGCGCGCTGACCTGATCCCGGGAGGTCAGCAGACCGGCGGTCCAGAACCAATGCAACTGCCGATTGCTCCACCGCTCGATACAGCGGGTGAAGCGCCCAAGAAGGCGCCCGTCGAACAGACGGCCGAAGCACCAGCTGTAACGCCGCCCGAGGCCTCCTTTGATGAGGCCTTTCCGCAAATGGTCTCCAATCCTGTGATTCAGGGTGGGCTTGAAGCGCCAGGTCCGCTGATTCAACCATGGAGCATGGAGGCAGCCGCCTCACTGGTCAGCTTTATCGAGTCTATTGCTGAAGAGGGCCTTGATCCTGCGGACTATGATCTGCAGGCCTTAAGGGTTGCGGCACTGTCCGGGCCCTCGGAAGAGCTCGATCGGATCGCGTCGAAGAACTTCGTTTGGCTGGTAGAAGACCTCCGCGATGGACGCACGCCGATGAGCGCGCGCGAGCAATGGTTCGTGGTGGACCCCGATCCCGATCGCTACCGCACTGGTGATCTGCTCACTAAGGCGCTTGAGAGCGGCGATGTCACGGTCACGCTTGCGGAGCTTAACCCAGTCCACTCTGATTATGCACGGCTCAAGCAAGAGCTGGCGAACACGCCGGCTGAAGACCTTGATCGCCGCAAACTTATCCGCGCCAACATGGATCGCTGGCGCTGGTTGGCGCGCGATCTGGGTAAGATCTATCTGATCAGCAACGTCCCTGAGTATCAGCTGCGCTTGTCAGTCGGTGACAAAGTCATCAAGACCTACCGCACGATTGTCGGAAAACCCGGACGCACCGCGACCCCGCAATTGGCTGAGGACGTCTCCGGCGTGGTGTTCAACCCAACTTGGACAGTGCCGCAATCGATTGTGAAGGGCGAAGGGCTGGGCGAGCGTGTGCTCAACAATCCGGCTTGGGCGAGATCCCAAGGCTATCGCGCGATTGAAGGCGAGAATGGCTGGGTTACTGTCATTCAGCAGCCTGGGCCGACCAATTCGCTCGGCCGGATGAAGCTCGAAATGCCCAATCCGCATGCGATCTTCTTCCACGACACGCCGTCGCGCCACCTGTTCGGGAACGCAAACCGAGCTTTGAGCCATGGCTGCATTCGGACAGAAAAGGCGTTGGAAGTGGCAATGCTGGTCGCGATGCTCGGCAAAGGGGCGACCAAGGACGAAGCGGTCGAAATCGCCACCTCAGGAAAATACACCAAGGTCATGAACGAGCGTAAGCTGCCCGCTTACATCACCTATTTCACCATGGCGACCGACATCGATGGTGAGCTGACCACCTTCAAGGACATTTATGATCGCGACGCGCCGGTGCTTGCGAGTCTGGATCAGCCGCGGGTTGGCAATCGCAGCAATGTGATCGACGATGAGGTGATTGTGATCGAGAACGATCCGCGAGTAGGTGGGTAAGGCTTAGAACGATCCCGGCGCGTAGCGCTGCATATCGCTCGGCTGTTCTGGCTTGAGCAACTCTGTCTCAGGGACTGTCTGCTCCGACGATGCCTTCTTAGGCGGTTCGCCGATGGTATTCTCATCGGTCAAGCCTAGACTGTCAGCGTAGAGCAGTCGTCCACCTGACAAAGTAAGCAAGGCTGTCCGGAATTGCTCTTCGCCCAGCGCGAAACATCCTTGCGAGCGGCCAAGCCTGCCCCATTTCTCGATATGGTCGGGCTCGGCATAACCGGCGGGGTGCATGACAATCGCGCGGCGGAGCGCCGCCTCGTTCGTCTCGTCCAAGCCGCCCAGCCGCACCGAAGTGCCATAGCGCCCGACATACCATTCCCAGGTGATATAGGCGCCCTTGCTGGTGGCGTGCGAGCCTTCCTCGTTCGAATAGTGATTAAGCCAACCGTCATGCTCTGGATCGGAACCCGAACCATGGCTGACGTGATAGCTCTGCACTTCTTCGCGATCGAGATTGACGAAGTGAAACCGGCGATTGGCGGAGTGGATGCCAAAGTCGGCAATCCCGACAATGTCCTTTTTCCAGATTACGTCGCCTGCACGATCCAATTCGCGCTTTGCTATGGCGAAGAGCTTGCGGTCACGCTCACTGCCCTTGACGGGAGCGGCGGCAAGTCTCGCAGGGAGCGCCAGTGTGGCACCCGCTACCAAGCCGGTCTTGATAAGATCGCGACGTTTCATACCGCTAGCCATAGCACGGTAACTCTTACCGCAAAACTATGGTTCCCGTGAAGGTTTCATCGCCGATTTTGCTCAACTGGCCGCGTTGTGCTCGGCAAATGCCTTCATCCCCAGCTGCATAATGCCCGGCATGCATTCGTTCACCGTCGGACCGATCTCGCTTAGGACCGCCATCATCGGACTGCCTTCCGCAGCCAGTTTGACGATCGCCGGACCGGTTGGATGCAAGCGGCTCTTATTGTTCCAGGCGTTTACCTTCTCATTGGCCGAGAGCAGCCCCGTGCTGCGCAGATTCGCCAAATAGGCCGCTGGATAGGTGTTGGGGGTATCGGTCAAGGGCGCGGGTGGGACCAGCGCATTGCGCTCCTCATCGGTGTCGAAATTCGCTTCGAGGAACGCGCCGAGTGCCGCGCTGTAGGGAACGAACGGAGCCTGAGCCAATTGCAGCGTAATCACATCGCCGTCGAAGAACGGACGCTCGCTCGTGCGTGCTTCGAATGGCACAGCGCTTGCGGTGCAATCGATGAACAAGGTCTTCTCGGGCAGGTCGACCGTCTCGCTGGCAAAATGCATCTTGCCCGGCTCGATCGCTTTGACCCGTCCTTGGCGGAACACTTGCTTGATCCCGCTGAGCATCTCGACCTCGGCTTCGGAGATGACCGCATAATGGAACATCTCAGGCTTGGTTTCAGGGTCGATCCGCAACATCACGCCTTGCTCACCGAGTTTGGCGAACATTTCATCGCCCGTCTCAGAGGCGGCAGCGGCGCGCATCTGCGCCAGTTGGAAACTGACCAGGCGGTCCAAGTGATGCTCGGCCGGCTGGAGATATTTGCGGTTGAACATCCAGGAATCGCGCGGACGCACCCACCCGATCTTGTCCGGTGAAACACCGGATTCGAGCAGCCATACGCCCGTGTCCATCGCGGTCTTGCCAGCGCCGATGATGACAAAATGCTCGGGGAGATTGCCGATGTCTTTCCAAAGCCCGGGCAGATCGCCCGGTATTGCGAATGGCGTGCCCTCGGCAATTTCATAGCCAGGCTTGTGCGTCGAAGGGACCGAAGTCTTGAAATAGGTCCCATCGACCAGCTTGCGGCGGACGGTGACCGTATGCTCTTCGCCTGAGAGGATGCCCTTGATAATGTGCCCCTCATGATATTCCGAAAGCGGGAAATACTCGACCCTTCCGCTTGGACGGAACCGGTCGTTCATCACCTTCTCGTAATAGGCCAGGATCTCCGCATGTTTCGCGAGCGGATACATCCCGGTGTTGTGTCCATGCTGATCGACCCGATTGGTGCACAGCTCGAGCGAGTTGACCCCATAGGTTGAGCTTGGCTGGTGCAGAGTCACGAACGAATAGGCATCGTTCCAATGCCCGCCCGGCTTGGCGTGCTTGTCGACGATTGTGATATGGCAATCCGGGTCTTCGTCGAGCAGTGTATCGACAAAGGCCATGCCGACAGCGCCGGCTCCGATGACGAGATAGTCGGTTTCAAAATCTGCCATGTGGTCTTGTCCTGTCGCTAGTCAGCAGTGATCGCAGCAAGGCCCCTAGCATCAAATATCGGTGAGAGGCACCCGCGCATTCTCATCCGCCATTGCCAGCATGCTGCGAGCGTGGCGTGCGCCAACCTCACGTTGATCATCGCCATATCCTCCGCCCAGGGCCGAGGCGATTGGAATGCCGCTACGGCGTGCGAGCGATACGACATAGCGATCGCGCTGTTCCAGTCCCTCGCTGCTCAACGATAACCGCCCAAGCTTGTCATCGACATGGGGGTCAACGCCCGCCTGATAGAATACGAAATCGGGTGCAAACTGCGCCATCACGGCAGGCAGATGCCGCTCCAGCGCCTCCATATAGCCGTCATCATCAAGCGAATCGGGCAGCGGGACATCAAGATTCGAGCGCGCCTTGCGCACCGGGAAGTTCTTCTCGGCATGCAGCGACAAAGTGAAGATGTCTTCCCGTCCGGCGGTCAGGCTGGCCGTGCCGTCACCCTGGTGAACATCGAGATCGACGATCAGGATCCGCTTGGCATCGCCCTCGGCTATCAAGCGGTTGGAGGCGACTGCAAGATCGTTGAACACGCAATAGCCCGCGCCGGTATCTGCCAGCGCATGATGGCTTCCGGCTGCGCTGTTGGCGGCGTAGCCGTGCCGCATCGCCAGTTGGGCTGCGAGCCAGGTCCCGCCATTGGTGTGCCGCACACGGTCACGGATCCGCTCGGTGACCGGGAAACCGATCCGCCGCTCTTTCTCGCGCGGCACCTCGGCCCGAAACACTTCTTCAACATAGGCCGGATCATGCACAGCTTCGAGCCAACCCCGCGGCATGGGTTCCGGGGCATGCTCGGTCAGCGGGGCACCGCTGTCGCGCAGCGCCTCCATCACGGTGACATACTTGTCGAACTTGAAAGTCCCGCGCGTCGGCTGCGGCGCCATGTAATCGGCGTGGTGAACAACGTGGAGCATCTATTCCTTTTTGACTGATCGGGTCGATTCAGTGCTGCGGCTAGGTCGGCTAGATGCGAGCAGCCGCCAGATCACCTGATGCAGCCATTCAAGCAAGGCAACCGTAGCAAAAAATCCCAAAAACGCGAATGTCATCCAAAGGCTTTCTCCAGCCTGACGATCCAAATCGTACGAGGCAATAATGCATATCACCCAGACCACGGCTCCCAAGGCCCAATGAAATGGGTGGAAAAAGCGGACATAAACTCTTCGACCTAGTGTGCCATATCGAGCGAAGTAGCATTCGGCGGCCACCAAAGAAGCCAGAGTCAGGCCCCCAAATATCGCGAATTCAGTCCAATCGCGACCTGCCAGCACACTTAGAGAGTTTTGTATCAGGGTATTCATAGCTGTCTTTGCAGCGATCGGATGCAGCCGATCTTCATGTGACCGCGTCGGAGAGCCTTTCCAGCTCATCAAAGATCGCGTCTTCATCGCGGCTGGCGGCGTTGCGCCAGGTAGTCGCGCTGCCTGCATTGATCAGCTCACCCTCGGGCGTGATAACCAGGAGGTTGGGTGTCCCCGGCAATTCCTCCAGGCCAAACCGCTGCGCAATCGCGAGGTTATGGCCATCGTCGGTTTGCGGCATGCCGATATTGACGAACACCAGCTCGAACTCATCGTCGATCAGCTTGGCAAACCGATCGGTCGCCAACCAGCCTGCGAGGGCCCGGCTGTCGTGGCACCAATTGGCACCCATGACCAACATCACCCGGGTGTCATTCTCAGCCGCGCGCAGCAGCGCCGCATCGACATCACCAATCGCATCTTCGCTGACGAGATAGGATTCAGCCTCGGGATAATCGTGCGAGCCGCTTGCTCCAGCATTCAGGACAGCGGCGCCTGCCAGCAAGGGCAGGGCTCCCAGCAGGCCAGCGAAAATCGCGCGGATCACTCGGCGGCTTCCGCCGGTTCAGCGTGGGGATCGAACGCGGTCTCTTCGCCGGCCTCGATCTTGGCGGCTTTCTCTTCCACCAGCTTGACGATGTGATCGAGCATATCCTCATCCTCGATCGCATGGGCCTTCACGCCAGAGAGATAGACCATGTGTTTGCCCGCGCCCCCGCCGGTCAGTCCGATATCGGTCTCGCGCGCTTCGCCCGGTCCGTTGACCACGCAGCCGAGGACCGAAAGGCTCATCGGGGTCTTGATATGCTCGAGCCGCTTTTCGAGCGTTTCGACCGTCCGGATCACGTCAAAGCCCTGGCGCGAACAGCTGGGGCAGGACACCACGCGAACGCCGCGGGTGCGCAGGCCCAGCGCCTTAAGCATTTCATAGCCGACTTTGACTTCCTCTTCGGGCTCAGCCGAAAGCGAGACCCGGATCGTGTCGCCGATCCCGGCCCACAAGAGCGAGCCCATTCCAATTGAGCTTTTGACCGTGCCGCCGATCAATCCGCCCGCTTCGGTGATGCCTAGGTGCAGCGGGCAATCCACTGCGTCAGCGAGCCCGTGATAGGCCGCGACAGCGAGGAATACATCGCTGGCTTTCACCGCGACCTTGAATTCGTGGAAGTCGTGATCCTGCAGCAGCTTGATATGGTCGAGCGCGCTTTCGATCAGCGCCTCCGGGCAAGGCTCGCCGTACTTTTCGAGCAGGTCCTTCTCGAGACTGCCGGCATTGACCCCGATCCGGATCGCACAGCCATTGGCCTTCGCCGCGCGGACCACTTCTGCGACGCGATCATCGCCCCCGATATTACCGGGATTGATCCGCAGACAGGCTGCACCGCCATCAGCGGCTTCGAGCGCGCGCTTGTAGTGGAAGTGGATGTCAGCAACGATCGGGATGCGCGACGCCTTGGTGATCTTTTTGAAGGCAGCGGTAGCCTCTTCGGTCGGGCAGGAAACGCGAATAATATCGCACCCCACTTCCTCACAGCGCCGGATCTGATCCAGCGTCGCCACCGCATCTTCGGTGGGGGTGTTGGTCATGGTCTGTACGGTGATAGGGGCGTTGCCACCCACCGGGACATCACCAACCATGATCTGGCGGCATTCCCGCCGTTCGATATCGCGCCAAGGCCTAACTGAAGACATGCGCGCTATATAGAGTCAGCACCGTGAAGGGGCAATGACACTTGCTCAGTTTGCGCCGTTTGCCATTACTTAGGAGCTTCTGCTCTTGGTCCGGCTTACCAGCGGATCAAGGGTGGAACCGCAAAGCGACCGATCACGGCCCAAAGGGCGACCGGCAGTACGTGCCAGATCCCGATATGAGCGATGCTGTCGAGCGGGCAAGTGATGCCGTAGGCGACTGAGCCCAGGGCACCAGCGGTGAGTCCGGCCATCCAGCCCGAACGCTCCAACGACACTGGCGCGCCTTGGCGCAGGAACATGACCGAAGCGACGAACACGATGAACCCCGCGGCAAAGGCCGAGGCGCCACATTCCCAATGCCAGGTCGCGGGGTCTGCGAGCATGCTCGGCACCTCATTGGAATGGTCGTGGTTCAACTCGACCGAAGCGATCGTGATCAAGGCTGCGATTGGCATGACAGCCAGCATGGCTGCGCTCCACGCTGGTGCGCTCGAACGTGAGCCAATGCGCGGCAGCGCGCCGGACACCAAGGCACCTGCGCTTGCCGCACCGAGCAGCAGCAACATGCCATTGGTGATCCAGAAAAACGGAGACGCCTCGCCCACGAGCATTCCGGTCCAGAAGTCGAACACCGACACCGAGACAAGCCCGGAAATCACCGTAGCAAACCCAACCAGAATCGCACCATCGCGCGGATTGATCCGGCGCACGGGGGTTAGCTCTTCTGTCATCGACGCGATCAGCTCTTCGCGGCTCATACGGTCAGTCATCTTATTCAACTTCCTCGACGAGGGTGGCCAGTTTTTTGAGGCCACGATGTATATTCACTTTGACCGAGCTTTCGCTTTGCCCGGTCTTCTCTGATGCTTCGCGGATCGATAGTCCGCTGATCTTTACAAGCTCGATCACCTCGGCTTGCTTTTGCGGGATCTGCCTAAATAGGCGCTCAAGGCTGACCCGGGCAAGAACCACTTCTTCTTCGCTGTCTTCAAAGGCGGCGTCATCTTCCAATTCCTGCCCGTCGTGCTTGTAGACCTTGCGCAGGTGGTCGACCCAGCGATAGCGCGCAATGGCGGCCAACCACGGCAGGAATGGTCGCGCGGGATCATAAGTCGCGCGTTTAGTGTAGAACGCGATCAGCACGTCCTGCACCAGGTCATCCAGCTGATGTGGCGGGACGCGCCGACGGAAATAGCGCTCCAGCCACATGCCCACCTCTGACAGCAGCACATTGGCGGCGGCTTTATCACCGTCCTGTGCCGCTGCCATGAGGCGGGAAAAGGTGGCTTCGTCTCCGACCATTATGCGGCTGACTTAGCAGAAGCTTGGTCAAAAGACATGGCAGGCGCGTTCAGTCCGGCGACCCGAGCGATCAGCGCATCGAGCGAGAACATGCCTCCCCCGCGGCTGACCAGGATCAGGGCCATAGCGACCCAGATCGCTGCCGAGCCCCACCAGTGGTCCCAGGTCGGGAACACGAAGGCCTGGATGACAAAGGTCATGATCATCAGCGACAGGGCAGAGAAACGCGTTGCAAAACCAAGCACGAGCAGAATGGGGAACAGGAATTCCGCGTAGGTTGCCATGGGAACGGAAACCGAAGCGGGGAGCGGAACCCCGGTAAACTCATTCTCGAACAAGAAGTAGGTGATGTCCGAAATCTCGAACCATGTCCCTTCTTCCACCTTGGTTTTGTAAGAGCGCCAGAACACGCCAGCCAAAGCGAGGCGGGTGAGAAGCAACGCTATTCCTTCAATGAATTTGCCGGACAACAGGCCGACAAGGCGTTCGTAGAGAGAAGTGCTCTTGCTCATCATCCACCTCCTTTGAATAGCCTGCGGCTTAGCGCTTGATTGGGCTCAGCGAGCCTTTGCCCTTGGGCGTTTCGATCGAGGTGCAGGTGTTCTTGTCGACCAGCTTCCAGGCGTTGCCTTGGTAGTCACGGGTAGACGTGCCGGCACAGCTGGTGCCTGGACCTGCGGCGCAATCGTTCTTGCCTGCCTTGGCAACGCCGTAGCATTTTTCCTTGGCGCCTTGGGCAGCGACTGGGGTGGTGGCGAGGCCAGCGACCACACCGGCGGTGACGGCGAGACCTGCGAAGTTGACGATCGATTTGGCGTTCATGTGAATTCTCCAAAAATTCAGTTAGGGGGTAGAACCAGCACAGCGCCGGAACTGCTCACCAATTCGCCGGACAACCTGACTTGGTTACAGCGGAACGAACTTTTCTGAGTTTTTCGGGCAAACGAACGGCCCAAGCAGGAAATTTTCTCACCCCATTGTAACGCGCGCGCGATTGCGCACGAACCCGCCCTCAGATGCTGCAAGATTTTCGACCCCCCAAAGATCCGCAGCGAAACAAATTGGTGATCCCGACTCTCGTCGACCGGTCGCCAGGCGGTTCGGCGCGCAGCCCGGTCTGCGCATTACCTGACCCCCCTCCGATGCGCGGTCAGACTGCGCACCGGACCGCCGCCCCAATTGGGAGAGAGATCGAGTGATGAGCACTATCGCACCTTTTGCAGGCTTTGGGTTGGGACTTCGCCGTCCGCATTACGATGACTTCCTCGCTGGCAGCGTTCCGGTCGACTTTGTCGAAGTGATCAGCGAGAACTACATGATCGAAGGCGGTCGCCAGATGCGCATTCTCGAGCAGATTCGCGCGCAGCACCCGGTGATTATTCACGGCGTTTCGATGTCGATCGGTTCAGCCGGAGGGCTCGATCCTGACTATCTCGAAAAGCTCAAGCGGCTGGAGCAGCGGATTGAGCCATTGTGGGTCTCAGACCATCTGTGCTGGACGCGCAGCAGTGCGCACAACAGCCATGATCTCTTGCCGTTACCTTTGACGGAAGAAGCGTTGGATGTGGTGTGTGACAATGTCGATCGCGCGCAGAACACTCTCGGGCGAGCAATGCTGTTCGAGAACCCTTCAAGCTATCTCACTTTCCCCGAAGATGAGATGCGGGAGTGGGAGTTTCTGTCAGAGATGGTGCGTCGGACTGGCTGCTATTTGCTGCTCGATGTGAACAACATCTATGTCAGTAGCCGCAATCATGGTTTCTCGGCGGATGACTATTTGGCAGGTCTGCCGTTGGATCGAGTGCGTCAGATCCATCTGGCTGGTCATGAGCCGGCCACTCCAGAGCGTAACATCATCATCGACACCCATGATAGGGCAGTGAGCGACGAGGTTTGGGCGCTCTACGCCAAGGCTATTGCAATGCTGCCGAACCCGGTCGCGACCATGATCGAGCGCGATGACAAGATCCCACCGCTGGCAGAATTGTTGGACGAGCTCGATCAGGCCCGAAGCCTTGCTGAGCCAGCGCTTGAAGAGGTGCTGGTATGAGCGCGCGTGCCTCTCTTCTCGAACGGCAAGAGGCCTTCATGCAGAGTGTCTTGGACGAGGCCGTGCCGCTGCCCGAGGGATGGAGTGATGGCCAGCAGGCCGGCCTTTCAGTCTACCGCGGCAATTATCGTTCAGCGCTGATGGATGCTTTGGGCGACACGTTTGAGCGCACCAAGCTTTACGTAGGCGAGGGACCGTTCGCGCAGGCCGCTGCCCATCATGCCATCGCCCATCCGCCTTCGGGATGGACGATCGATCAAGCGGGTGAGGGGTTCGATTGGACCTGTGCGTATTTGTTCAAGAACAATCCCGAGGTTGCCGAATTGGCCTGGCTCGAATGGACCATGCTGGGCCTTGCCACCGCTCCCGATCGCGAGCCGATCGACGCAGTGAGCTTTGCGCATGTCACGCAGGGCTATGCAAACGCCGAATGGTCGAACCTGAGGCTTGCGTTCCAGCCGCGGATTGCAAGCCGGTTTGTGTCTCACAATCTGACCGCCCTTTGGAACAGCTTGGGCGACGCTTCTGCTGAGCGTCCTCAGCTTGAGCTACCAGAGGACAAGGGCTGTCTGGTCTGGCGGGAGGGTGAGCGACCGACCTTCATGCTGACGGGCCGTGAAGAGGCAGAGGCCTTTGCAGCGATGCTGGAGGGCGCGACCTATGGCGAGATGGTGCTCGACCTTGCGCGGCAACAGCCGGGCGCAGATCGTTTGCCGACCGCTGTCGCCAAGGCTGGCGAATTCCTGGGCCAATGGATCCAGGAAGGCATGATCACGCGCGTCATCGCTTGACTCTTGCTCCCGCTCGGGCAGGCTTCGCTCCAAAGGGAGAGAACAATGCTCAGCGAAACGTCGATTGAACTCCGCAGCGCCAAGGCGAGCTTTTTGATGCGCGCGGTCAAATGGCTAATGAGCAAGCGCAAGCCAGTGTTTCCGCAACAGGCTGATGCCATCGGGCCGTTCCTTCACAATCGCAAAAAACCTGAAGACGCGCCGGTGCCAGACAAGTTCAACCAGCAATATCAGGTTGAGCAGTGGGAGGCTGCAGGCCAACAAGTGGTCACCATCCACCCGAAATCTGGGCCGGGTGAATGGCATATGCTGTATTTCCACGGCGGCGGGTTTGTGCTGCCGATGTTCGATGTTCACTGGCCATTGGTCGCAACAATGGTCGATGCAATGGGGATCAGCGTCTCGGTCCCGCTGTATGAGGTCGTCCCGGAAAGCCGCTATTCACGCGCAGACGAACAGGCCGATGCCGCCTTTGCCAAGATCGCCGGCGAGCATGATCCGGCCAAAATCGTGCTCAATGGTGATAGCGCTGGTGGGCATATGGCGTTGTCACTGGCATTGCGGCTGGCAAAGGCTGGTGGGCCGACGCCTGGCAAGCTGGTGCTGTTCGCTCCATGGCTGGATGTGACGATGCAGGATGAGGCAATGCGTGAGGTCGAACCGCATGATTTCATGCTCAAGGTCGACGCCTTGCGCGAATTTGGCAGGATCTGGGCGGATGATCGCGATCCGGCGAGCCCCGCCTGTAGCCCGCTCTACACGCCTGCAGAGGATCTATCCCAATTGCCGCCAACCCGGATCTTCACCGGGACGCACGATCTCTTCATCATCGATAGCCGCACGTTCACTCAGAAGCTGCGTGACGCAGGGGTCGATGCCAAGCTGAATGAATATGAAGGCGGGCCGCACGTCTTCATGGCAATCACGCCAACCCGCGAGTCCAAAGATGTGATCCAGCTGGTTGGTGAGTTTTTGGGGAGCTAGCTTGTTCATTAGCTATGCCGCGCCACCCACACCCTCCGCCCTTCCACCCGGAGCCTACCGGGTGATCATCCGGGTGGAAGGGCGGAGGGCGCGGGTGGCTAAGGCAGCCGGATCGAAAGGAAATTCGATCCTCGCCTAGCCCCTAAAAACTTCCGCCGGTCATCTGCTCGCTGATTTCCCAAAGCCGATCTGCGTTGCCCCTATCGAGTGCGTAGCTGCGCACTCCACCGTTGGCGGAGTGATCGTCCACTTCGGCGACATGGCAATCCTCGCAATAGACGCCGCCGTTGCCTTCCAGTTCCTCAGCAGTCGCGGCCCAAACGGACGTAGCCGCGCCTTGTGGAATTGTTTTCCAGGCAAAATCAGGATCGCTCGTAGTCACCCGTTCGAGCAAGTCAGCGGCCTGCTGCTCGCTTAGATGGCGGCCGAGATTGGTGTTGATACCGCCCGGATGAACGGCATAGGCGTGGATGCCCTTGTTGGCGAAGCGATCTTCCAGCCCAACTGAGAACAAGACGTTTGCAGTCTTAGACTGTCCATAGCTCAGCCATTCCTGATAGGGACGGTTGTCGAAGTTCGGGTCGTCGAGATCGACCGGTGCCACATGGTGTCCGCGACTGGAAAGATTGACGATGCGCTTGTCCTCGCCCTTTTCAACCAAAGGCATCAGCTGTTTGGTCAGCTCAAAATGGCCGATGTGATTGGTGCCAAATTGCCGCTCAAACCCATCGACGGTTGCTTCTTTTGGGCACGCCATCACACCAGCATTGTTGATCAATAGGTCTATCTTGTCGAACCTATGGTTCGCCTCAGCACCGCAAGCACGCACGCTTTCGAGCGAGCCGAGATCGCAAATGATGGTCTCACACTGCGCCTCGGGCTGTTCAGCCTTGATCGCCGAAACCGCTTCGTCGAGCTTTTCCTGGTTGCGGCCAGCGAGAACGACACGGGCACCTTTCGCCGCCATGGCGCGACCTGTCTCCTGACCCAAGCCAGAATTGCCGCCGGTCACAAAAACGGTTTTGCCGCTTAGGTCCTTGCCTTCCAACACTTCGTCCGTTGTGCTGGTTGCTCCAAATGCGCTCATTTCGCCTCTCCTCGAATCTGTTTCTTGCGACATATGCTAGCCGGTGGGCTCCCAATGCGATAGGAAAATAGACCTATGAAAAGCATCCTTGTTTCTGCGCTGACCGCGCTGTTCGCCCTGTCGTTACCGATAGCCTCTCCTGCCGCTGCGGAGGATCCCAGGGAGCCGCGTTGGTCAATCGCGATCCATGGCGGTGCTGGCACGCTGAGCCGCAAGAACATGACGCCTGAGAAACAGGTCGAGTATGAGGCAGCCCTGCAAGAGGCGCTGGATGCCGGGGCGGCAATACTGGCTGAGGGCGGCAGCGCGATGGACGCTGTTAAAGCTGCTGTGATCCCACTCGAAGACAACCCTTTGTTCAACGCCGGTCGCGGCGCGGTTTTCACTTGGGAAGGGGAGAATGAGCTCGACGCCTCGATTATGGATGGCAGCGATCGCAGCGCCGGAGCGGTCAGCGGTGTCAAAGGAATCAAGAACCCGATCCTGCTGGCGGATGCCGTCCGGACCAGCAGCCCGCATGTTTTCCTGAGCGGAGCCGGAGCAGAGCAATTCGCCGCTGAACAGGGACTTGAGACTGCGCCACCCGAATGGTTCGCAACCGAAGCGCGCAGGAAAGCCCTCGAACGCCGTAAGGCCCGCGAATTGTCCGCGCTCGACGTCGACCATAAGTTCGGCACGGTTGGCGCGGTCGCGCTCGACCTCAATGGCAATCTCGCCGCTGCGACTTCGACCGGTGGGATGACCGGCAAGCGCTGGGGCCGGATCGGCGATTCCCCAGTGATTGGAGCGGGGACTTATGCCGACAATCGCTCATGCGCGGTGTCAGCGACAGGCTGGGGCGAGTATTTTCTGCGTGTCGGCGTTGCGCAGGAGATTTGCACACGGCTGCGGTATCGCTTTCGGATGGATCTGAACGAAGCACAGGCGACCGTTCCGAAGGATGAAGACGGCAATTACACCTATTACATCCATGGCTATGAGATGGCGCTTGATGCCAAGGCGGTTCAGGAAGAGTCGGACGATGTCATGCGCGATGTCGCAGACCTGGGCGGTGATGGCGGTGTGATTGTTGTGACTCCGGAAGGTCATGCGATCTTCAGCTTCAACACCACGGGCATGTATCGCGGGCGCGCGACCAGCGGTGGCATCAATGAAGTCGCTATCTTCGGCGGTGAGGAGCCAGCGGTGCCCTCCGACACGCCCGATCACTAAGCGCTACAATTCCCCGATATCGCAACCGCGCGCTTCGAGGATCGGTTTCATTTCCCAGAACGCCGCTGGTGTGCGAGTGAGCGGGATATAGGGATGCAGATGGTGGACGATGTGGAACTGCATCCACATTGATCCCCAATTGCCGACCTTCGATTTCCAAGCGCGCGAATTGCGATAGCGGCTTTGCTCACTGCTGGGATGGTGTGGTGCCCATGACAGGAAGAACACGATATAGCTGATCGCGATCTGGTAGGGCAGCCACCATAATAGCAGCGCCTCCAGCGCATATCCAGTCCACGCCAGCGCGCCCAAAATGCCAATGAAGGCGATCTTGTAAAGCAAGGACAGCAGGATCAGGTCAGGTCGATCGGCCCGAACCAAAGCGGCGACGTAATCGTGATTGCGTTTGGCGTTGGGCTGGCGATTGCGGATCGTGCTCCAGAGCGCGGACCATGGGCCGGGCGCCTTGGTGGTGATATCGACATCCAGCTCCGGATCATTGGTGTGGCGATGGTGATCCATATGGGTCACCCGCAGAACTTCAAACGGATAGATCAGCATCCAGCTGGTCGCATGACCCACCAGCTCGTTGAGCCAGCGCAGCTTGGTGCCCGGCCGCGCGATGATGTCATGCTGAGCCTCATGGGTCGGTAAGTAGACTAGCGCCATATTGATGGTGGCAATCGGGAAGGCGGCCCAGAGCGGCAGAATACCCATGAACACCAACGGCCAGAGCGACAGCCAGACCGCCATATTGGCGAAGGCCCAGAACACCGCGCCCCACGGGACCATGCCCGAATGTTTGCGCGCAATCTTGTTCTCCAACCGGCGCAGTTCGGCATTGCTCAGTTGCGAGAGATCATCGGGCAGAATGTCCGAAACCGCGTTCATATCCACCTCCCTGTGAACTGCGCAATCAGGCCCCAAGTTCCACCCACGACCAGCGCCAATGTCAGCGTTGTCAGGCCAAGCGGGGCGGTGATGCCGAATGCTTGCAGTCCCTGGTCAATCACCGGGACTAGAAACGCGAAGGCGAACACTATCGGAAGTATCCCCGCGATGAATTTGAGCGCTTTTTCCATCTCAGGCAGCCTCTTCTTGATTGCGTGGTGTCGTTGACAGATCAGCCAGGCGCGCGAGCAGTTCCGCACGAAACTCGTCTGACGCGTCGCTGGCGAGCACGGTGTAGAATCCCCAACGCTGGCGACGACGCATTTCCTCAAGGTCGATGGCTCCATTGAACCAATCGTCGAGCGCGGCGCGATAGGCGCCGAACATCAGTATCCCCAGATCATGCGCGGAGACATTGCCGCGCAGCTGGCCCCGGCGCTCTGCGGCGCGGGCGGCAAATTCCGCCATGTCGACCGAACGGCGCGCGGCATGGGCGCCGGCATCATCGCGTGTCGGGTGATAGGCGAAGGCAATGCCAAGCCGTTGCAGCGCGATAAAGGTCGCGCGCGAATAGGCCTGATCTTCGCGGATTTGTGCGTATGCCTCGTCAATCACCGCATCGGCCATTTCGAGCGGACTGATGCGGCGATCAAACTCCAGCCGATCCCACAATTGTTCAATCGAGCTGATGGCCATTGCGCTGATGATCGCGGCTTTGTCGCCGACCAGATTGTAGAGCGTGGGCACCGTGACTCCGGCAGCCTTGGCCAATCCGCGCGTTGTCAGCGCGTCATAGCCATCGCGCGCGATAATCTCGCTCGCGGCGGCAAGGATCCGCTTTGTGCGGTCACGAATGGCTTGTTGGCGACGAGTCGACATGCCGACAATGTGGCAGAGGACCATAATTTGATCAATGATAAAATTTTATCGCTGGTAAAAGTTTGTGCTCACACGCTGTCAAACTTATCGCGCTTGCGCCTGCCAAACCGCATATCGCCTTCGAGCTTCGCGCGAAGCTGGGCATAGAACGCCTCGAGGAAAGCGCGCTCATCGCCCGCACCGGGATCCCATCCGATCTTGCGGCAAATCGCTTGATGGACCGAGGTCAGAGCCTCTTGATTATCCTCGCGCAGGACCCGCTCGAGCGTCTGCAATTCATGCTCGCCATAGACTGACAATTCCTTCGGTCCGAACTCGTAACGTGCGCCAGTCACCCCGCTCGCTCCGGTTGCCGCTCCTTGGGTGGAAAGGGTTTCCGCCAGCTTGGCGCGCGGGGCTTCAACCACCCAGGTGCCGGCAATCACGTCACCCGCACGCAGGGCATCGCGGTTGAAGAAGGGAAACAACATAAAAACCAAGAACCACGCCAGTCCTGCCCAACCTGCCGATCCCATTTGGCCGCTCGGTGCCACCAAAAGGAAGATCAACGGCATGAACAGTTCAATGTCGCGCAGCAGATTGCGGGCAATGACCGCCTCGGTGGTCAGCCTTCCGCCATCGCGGGCAGCGACCCTGAGCCCCGTCAGACGTTTGCCAAATGTCGCCCCCCGAGGGCCGAGCTCCATCGTCAGGAAATAGCCATAGCGCGCCAGGAACAGAGCAAGGATGAAGACAATGCTGAGAAACTCCTGCGCGCCGTTGATGTTCTGTTCGATCGCATCCAGCGGCTGGGTGGCGACGCCGTCAGCGATCCAGAAGACGAGATAGGCGAAGATCGACAGCGCAACGTAGAGAAACACAAAGTCCAGGATCAGAGCCCCGAACCGCGCACCGCGTGAGCCGATTGTGATCGGAATCGTCAGGCCTTCGGGTGTGACCAGATCCCGCACCCGGCGGTTAGCCCCTCTATTGGGAAGCGCGGCGCTACTCATTGGCCATCCTCACGGTGAGCTGGTCTGTAAGCGAAGAAATACAGCAACCACAGAGCCAACATGGTCCCGCCGATCAAGAAGCGATCAAAGGTCCCGCCAACCAATTGCCGTGGGAAGGCTTCCAGAATGGCGGCGAAGACCAGCATGAGCACAACGCCTGCCATGACGACAGCGCCGCGTCGCCCGCTCTCTGCGGCAGCCGCAAGCACGCTCTTTTCTCCCGGGAATGCCATCGTTCGACCGATGTGAAGACCCGCCGCGCCCGCCAAGAGGATCGCGAACAATTCGGTTGTGCCGTGAACGCTCAGCCAAGCGGCGAACTCAACGCCCAGACCTTGGCCAGCAAACAGCCACATCATCGCGCCGAGCGTCGCGAGATTGTAGACCAGCAGCAGAAGCGAGGGGATCCCGAAGGCGAAGCCCAGTGCAAACGCCAAAATTGCGACACCGGCATTGTTGCTGAACAGATAGGCGGCAAAGGTTGAGAGACCGCCGGCCGTCTGTTCCGTGCCGAGCGTCTGCATCAGATCCTCGCGGGTTGCGCCGGGCACCCTAGTGTCCATGAACTGTGTGGGAACAATGCGATAATACCATTCCTCGTCTTGCGCGACGAGCAGCCAACCCACGATCGTCCCTGCGACCATGACGAACAGCGCAATACAGATATCGAGCCAGATCTCTCGGACGGCGCGGCTCCAGCCCCCGAGCAAGAAGGATCGCAGCCATTTGGCCAGCCCCTGGCGAGGGCCGTAGACCTGGAACCAAGCTCGCTGCACCAGGCTTTCGAGATATCGCAAGGTCGCCGCATCGAGCGAAGTCTCGCGCGCGACCGAAAGGCTCGATGCGGCCGTGCGATAGAGTGCAGGCAGGGCCAGCAAATCCTCGTCGCTGACGCGGCGCAAGCCGCCCCCTTCAAGCCGTTTGAGAATGTCCTCCAGCCTGCGCCAGTCAGCCTCGCGCTCAAGCCGGAAACGATCGGACCGCAGCGCCGCGCTCTCAATCTCGGGAGGCGCCTCTATCTCGCTGCGGCCAAACCAGTTTGCAAATCGCGAAGCCATTATCCGATCGCCTCGCGGTTCTTGATGGCAAAATAGCGGTCGATCAATCGTGGGCCGATTTGATCCCAAGGGGTCTCAACAACATCGACGCCCATTTGTCGCAGGCGCTGCAGCACAACGCTTCGCTGCCTAAGCAGTGTGTCTGCGGTTACACTCCGAGCGAGGGTTCCAATATCGTCCGGCTCCTCATCGAGGAACTCGCCCAATTCGCTATCGGTAATGGTCACAAACAGCACGAGATGCTTTGATACCAGGCGGCCGATGCTCTCGATCATCAATTCGGCTGCAGTTGGATCCGAGAAATCAGAAAACAGAACGATCAGGGAGCGGCGCTGGAGCTTCGACGTCAAGGTTGCGAGGGCCAATGTGAAGTTCGACTCAGTGCTGGTGTAGTCCAGCTCCGCAGCGGCGCTTTGCATACGGTGGAAGGCTCGGGCATCACTCACGAACGGGGTCATCAATTGAGGGCGCTGGGCAAATCCGAACAGAGCCGTTCTGTCTCCTCCCTTGAGCGCGACATAGGCGCAGGTCAGGGCCGCTGACACTGCTCGGTCGATCCGCGGCATACCGTCAACCGGCTCGCACATCGCTTGTCCGCAATCCATCGCGAAGATGATCTGATTGTTGCGCTCGCTCTCATTCTCGCGGGCGTAGAGCTTGGTGTGACGCGCACTCGCTTTCCAGTCGATCCGTCGGCGGTCCATCCCGGGCTCGTATTCGGACAAGGCTTCGAACTGCGTGCCTTCTCCTCTGATCCTTCGCGCGATCAAGCCGATCTGCGCATCACGCAGAAACATCTGCAGCGACGGGCTGCGGACGGGGGAAAGGTCCGGCCAGATTCGGACAGTCAGGTCGAGGCTCTTGCTCGCCTGCCTGGCCCCCAGACCCAGCGGGCCGGTCCAGCGCAGCCAGGCGCGGGTAAGGGCGGCAGGCCCGCGCCTCTGTGGTTTGGCGGCATAGCGTCCCGCGAGGCCTGGTTCCGGTGGCTGTGGTGCAAGAGCGAACCGCGCCGTCCCATTGTCGCCAAGCCTGGGGTCGAACTCTACCGCAACCTCAACCTTGGAGCGCTCGCCGGAGCGGAACGCTGCTTCGGCCGTGATAAGGCAATCGGCTCCAATCTCGACGTCGCTCGGTCCAGTAACCTGCCATTGGGCGAGCCGCCCGGCGAGCAGCGCATCGATCGCGACAACAGTCAGGAAGCCCAGCGCAGCAAGTGGCACAATTTGCCAGGCTCCCGGGGCGAATGCAGCAATCAGAACCGCTATTGGCGCAAACCCAGCCGCTAGCCATGCCGCGCGCTCGGTCGGCACGATTGGCATCTTGGGCAGGCGGCTCAAAAGTTTGGGCATAGGGTCAGCGAGGAGCCTCGGTGCTTTCAACCAATTCCGCGACCAAAGCTTCTATGTCGCGGCCGTCGATCTCCGCCGCAGGGCTAAGGCTTAGCCGGTGACGCAACACGGCGATTGCGAGCGCTTTGACATCGTCGGGAATGGTGTAGTCGCGACCCTGTAAAGCAGCGCGAGCGCGGGCGGCATTGGCCAGCATCACTGCTGCGCGCGGACTCGCTCCGACCGAGAGATCGGCATGCTCACGTGTGGCTCGCACCAAGCGGACGACATATTGCACGATATCGTCGGCCAGGGTCACATGATCGAGTGCCGAACTCGCCTGCGCCAGTCGCGCAGAGTCAGCCACCGCAGTCACGCCCAGCTCAACGGGACGGATGGGACCTTGCTTTTGGCCATAGGCGGCAATGATCTTCGCCTCCTCCTGCTCATCGGGATAGGGGACCAGCAGTTTGAAAAGGAACCGGTCGAGTTGCGCTTCGGGAAGCGGGTAAACCCCCTGGTTCTCGATCGGGTTTTGGGTTGCAACCACCATGAATTGATCGGGCAGGGGATGGGTCTCGCCGTCCAGCGTGACCCGCCGCTCCTGCATTGCTTCCAGCAGTGCTGCTTGCGTCTTCGGCGGCGTGCGATTGATCTCGTCTGCCAACAGAAGCTCGCAGAAGATTGGTCCGCGTGTGAGGGTGAACTCACTGGTCTGAAAGTTGAACAGGTTCGATCCCAGGATATCGCCTGGCAACAGGTCAGGAGTGAATTGGATCCGTCCAAAGTCGAGCCCCAACGCGGTGGCGAAATTCTGCGCGAGGAAAGTCTTGGCGGTGCCCGGAGGCCCCTCGAGCAGGACGTGGCCTTGACTGACCATGGCGATCAGGAGGTGATCGACCATTTCGTCTTGCCCAACGATTGCTTTGGCAACCTCGGCACGGATCGCCTCCGCGAGCTCGCGCAGTTCTTCCAAAGTCATGCTCATGTTTCGATTTTCCCTTCCAAAAGCCGCAATGATCGCGCCGCACTTAGTATGTCTTTGGCAGACACGGCGCCGATCAATGCGTCTCGATGCGCGGTAAAAAGATTGGCTTGATTGAGCCGTATCGCCAGCGCGTCATCAAGTGATCCTATCTCATGATTTGCCAGTCCAAGTTTGCTCGCCAGACGGCGCGCGCAGAGGGCAGCGTAAGGCTCTTTCAGCAGACTAAGCCGCCGCGCCCGAACGATCAGATCAGCGCCATTAGTGACCAGCCTATGCTTGCCAAAGGCGATTGGAGGTGACGTAGCGATTGGCGGCCCGAACCGGTTGAAAGACCGCCAGCCAATGATCAGCATTGCCAAAAGCAAGCACAATGTCGCAGCCAGAAACGGTGGACGGAAGGCCAATGTCAGCAAGTTGGTGGTTGCTCCCAACCCATTGAGGGTCAGGTCGAACGTGATCGGGTAGCCGTCCCCTGGGTTTGACTCATCAAAGATCCGCAGCGCAGCCTCTGCCCGGACCGGATCCGATAGACCCAGATTGTTGGCCAGGTCGGGCTCGGCGATGACAAACACAGGATAGCCATTGAACTCATCGGTCGAGGCATCGTCGCTGAAATCACCGATTTCAAACGCCAAGACACCGCCCGATTGATCGACGATCAAGTCGCGCCAGGAAGGTTTTTTCACTGCGAACAGGGTGCTTTTCGTCGGCAAAGATCCATTGAGACCAAGCCCAGCCCATCGCGCGGGCTCGGTCGGCTCGCTCGGTCGCTCCGCTTGCTCTGCCGGATCTTCGTCCGTGCCAGGCGGCGGCGGAAGCGGAGTCACGCCATCTGTTGAATGGGTGCCACTCCGGTCGATCTCGAATGAAAAGGACGATGAAATATCTTCCGTCCAGACCGGCCCTCTAACGCCAAGCAGGCGCACCCAGTCATCTTCAATCTCAGTCTCGATTTCTGGTGGCGTGTCGGCAGGGAAGCCAACCGTAAACCATTTCGGCAAAATTATCAGAGTTGGCCCAGCGAACCGACGGTTCTCCAGTACTTCTCCAATCACTTCAGGATCGGCAAAGATCGGAGGAGTGATCACAAGCAGGCCGGGGGAGTCGAGCTGCCCGCGCTCTCGCGAGACCTCAACGTCGAACGATTCGAGCTCAAGCAGCTTGACGAGGCCAGAATAGCCATTGAGCCCATCAGCAGCGGCGTGAGCTTCACCGCGGGAGCGTTCGCCAGTGTCGCCAGCGCCAATGAAATACAGCATGGCCAGAAAGGCTGCGAAACCAAACAGGACCAGGCCCAGTGCCGTTCCGCGACTAAAGGTTGGCTCGCTGCGCGTGCTCACTGCGAACTCCTTTGTTGCTCAATCCGCGACAGCGCGAAGTCGGCATAGGCTTGGCGGGCAGTCTCCCAATCGCTCCGATCCAAACTCTTGAGCGCGAACAGGCTACGCTCAACCCGCTCAGTGATTGTGTGAAAGGCTGCGCGCGCCGGCTCAGACAGTTTGGGCAAAGCCACCAATTCGCGAGCTGTGCTGGATGGGGCTACCCAATCGGGTCTTGCCGCTGCAATCTGACCGACGCTTCGTTGGAGCAATAAATGAGTCGCCTCATCAAAGCGCCCTGCAGCCGCGAGCGCATCGGCATCGCTCAGAAGAGCAAGGCTCTCATCCTGATCGGGTGCCCAAAGCACTTCATGGCCAGACTGGCTAGCCTTAGCCTTGTTGCCCCCGAAACCGCTCTGCGAAAAAATGCGCCATGCCAGCAGAAGTAAGGCGCCAACGGCCAGCGCAAGCAGGATCCATTGCAGGACCGGCCAGCCAGCAACAAGGGCATTGCCTAGCGGTGAAAAAAGCGCAGCAAGCCATTCGAACACTTGATCAAGCCAGCCTGGCTCACGTGGCTCAGGCAGAGGCACAACAACCTCTTCGAATTGAATATGATCCTCAAGTTGCAATTCGCGCCAGCTGGTCGAGGAATCCAGCGGGATCTCGGGAGGGGGTTGCTCTGAAGGGATCCGGGATGGAAGCGTCATGCCTGACAAGTGGTGGCACGGCCTGTAGCGCTGCGCAACCACCAATGGCAGAAGACCCTAATCACCCGCGTTTGCGGGCCTGCGGATAGGTGCCAAGAATTCTCAACTCTTTGGAATGAAAGGCACATTCTTCCAGAGCTCGATCGACCGCTGCTTGACCCGGCGCGCCGATGATATCGGCGTAGAACATGGTGGCAGAGAAGGATGTGCCTTGCTGGTAGCTTTCGAGCTTGGTCATGTTGACGCCATTGGTCGCAAACCCACCCATGGCTTTGTACAATGCCGCCGGGATGTTCTTCACTTCGAAGACGAAGGTTGTGATCGCTTCGCCCGAGGTGAGCTCCGCCGGATCAAGCTGCTCTTCGGCCAGGATCACAAAGCGGGTCATGTTGTCGGCGCTGTCTTCGACATGCTCCGCCACAATCTCAAGCCCGTAGAGCTCCGCCGCTATCGCGGGGGCAATAGCCCCCAGCTTGGGGTCATTGCGTTCGGCTACAAACGCCGCCGCGCCAGCTGTGTCGGCATAGCTGAGCGGTACGATCCCGCGTTCGCGCAAAAAGAACCGTGACTGGCCGAGCGCTTGCGGATGGCTGTAGGCTGCCTCGTAAGGACCTGGCCCAACGCCCATAAGCGCATGGTGGATCGGCATGAAATACTCACCGGTTATCGCCAATCCGCTTTCAGGCAGAAGAAAGTGGATGTCCGCCACACGCCCATGCTGCGAATTCTCGATCGGAATAATTGCCTTCGAAGCGCGGCCATCTTTGACCGCCTCGAGCGCATCCTCGAAGCTGAAGCAGGGCAGTGGCAGGGCCTCGGGAACGGCTTCCATCGCGGCCCGATGTGAGTTTGCCCCAGGTGAACCCTGGAAGGCGATGGCACGGTCCGGATGCCCTGATGCAGCCTCTCGCATCGCATCGACAATCGGTAGAGCTGGTGCTGGGAATGAGCGCATGATGTGACGCTGCTAGAGCGCAATGCAGGTGCTCGCAAGCCTGCTTGCAATTCCTGCAAGGGATGGTGTTCGGTTGGCCCTTGCGCGGGCTGACTGGCGCGACTAATGCGAACCACAATCCATAAGGACGGATTGGGATCTCAAAGAATCATGGACGATCGTTTTAACACTATCGCTGGCTGGGTGCTGTTCGCAGGCATCGTCGGCCTTGGCCTCAACATCGTGAGCGGCAAGTACTTCCACGGCGACAGCCCGGAACGCCCTGAAGTGATGGGCTATGTGATCGAAGGCGTAGAAGACGCCGCGGCAAAGCCGGCTGAAATGACCATGGCTGAAGCTCTCAACATGGACAGCACCACCCCCGGCGCTGGCGAGGGTGTCTATGCCAAATGCGCATCGTGCCACACGATCACGCCAGACGGCGCCAACGGTATTGGCCCGAATCTTCATGGGATCATGGGTTCGCCGATCGCCGCCAAGCCTGGCTTCGCTTACAGCTCCGCTTTGACCGATTTGAGCGGTCAGGTGTGGGATTGGGAAAACATGAACGCGTGGCTCGCCAATCCGAAGGCTTTTGCCTCGGGCACCAAAATGAGCTTTGCTGGACTGTCCAAGGTCGAAGATCGCGCATCGGTTTCGCTGTTCATGAATGCAGCGGGTTCCAACCTGCCGATCCCGGAGTATGTCGCAGAAGCGGCTGAAGCCGAAACGGTTGAGGGCGAGGGCGAAGCGGTTGAGGCTGATGGCGAGGCTGGAGCTGTCGCTGAGGCAGAAGCCGAGCAGAACGCTGCGGCCGAAATCAACGAAGGCGAAGCCTAAGGCCGTGTTATTGAGTCTGCCTATTGGGCGGGCTTGAAACCTTGAGCAACAACATACCACTCTGACGAGTCCTTGCGGCTCGCTGGGGGTTTGGCGTGTTTGACGGTCTTGAAGTGCTGCTTGAGCAATGCAAGCAGCTCGGTGTCGGTTCCGCCCGCCAGGACTTTGGCGACGAACGTCCCGTTCTCTGAGAGCGTTTCGATCGCAAACCACGCAGCCGCTTCGACCAAGCCCATCGTGCGCAGATGATCGGTCTGTTTATGGCCAACGGTGTTGGCCGCCATGTCCGACATGACAAGATCGGGCGGTCCATCGAGCTCGGCCTCAAGCTTGGCTGGAGCGGTATCGTCCATAAAATCCATCTCGAGGATCGCGACCCCCTCAATTGGTTCTGTCGGCAAAAGATCGATCCCGACAATCGCAGCCTTCGGTGCCAGCTTGCGAACCACCTGGCTCCAGCCGCCTGGAGCGATGCCAAGATCAACCACACGCTGTGAGCCTCTGATCAATCCGAACTTCTCATCCAGCTCGATCAATTTGTAGGCCGCACGGCTGCGATAGCCGTCTGCCTTGGCGCGTTTGACATAGGGATCGTTGAGTTGCCGCTCGAGCCATCGGGTCGATGACGCGGTGCGCTTCTTGGCGGTCTTGACGCGCCTATCCGGATTGCGACCTGATCGGCTCACTTCGCGGACGAACCTTCCCGCAATTTGTGCAAGGCGTCGAACCTGCGCCGACCTTGCCGTTCAGCTGCCATCAGGCTTCGCAGAATACCCTCGCGAATGCCGCGATCCGCCACGCCGAGACGTTCTGCGGGCCAGAGGTCGAGGATTGATTCCAGGATCGCGCAACCGGCGACAACCAGCTCTGATCGATCTTGCCCGATACAGGGAAGCGTACTGCGCTCTTCCAATGACATCTGTGACAGGCGTTCACTGATCTCACGCATCGAACCAGAGGGTACGATCAACCCGTCGACCGCCTTGCGATCATAGTGAGGCAGCTCAAGATGGAGGCTGGCCAAGGTGGTGACCGTTCCGCTGGTTCCGAGCAAGCGAATGTCATCGCAGGCTGCCGCATCCGCTATCCGTTCAGCAAAGGGAGCGAAGCTAGCGGAAACCAGCTCGCGCATACGTTCGTAGCGGGCGATCCTAGACTCTAGGTTGTCTTCCGAAGGCCCTACCGTGTCAGTCAGCGACACGACTCCCCAAGGCACGCTCTGCCAATCGAGGATCTGCGGGATCTTCTCACCTGGCTCCAGCAAAACCAATTCGGTCGAGCCACCCCCGATATCGAAGATAACGGCAGGTCCTTCGCCCTGTTCGAGCAGGATATGGCAGCCGAGCACTGCCAGCCGGGCCTCTTCCTCAGCGCTGATGATGTCGAGCGCAATACCGGTCTGTTCTCTGACCCGTTCGATGAACTCGGCGCCATTTTCAGCTCGGCGACAGGCCTCGGTTGCAACGGAGCGGGCGAGACGGACATTGCGACGGCGAAGCTTATCAGCGCAAATCGATAGAGCACTCAGCGCGCGGTCCATCGCTTGGTCCGACAGTCGCCCGGTCTGTGCGAGGTTCTCGCCCAGCTTCACCACCCGGCTAAACGCGTCAATGACGGTAAAGTCTTTGCCTGACGGACGCGCGATCAGCAGGCGGCAGTTGTTTGTGCCGAGGTCCAGAGCGGCGTAGGCTTCCTTGGAATGGCGCTGACTGCGATGGGATCCATTTCGGTGCTGGGCGCCGCTGTTGTCATTCTTTGCAAATGGCACTTTGGGCTTGGCGCCTGCTCCGCGCACAGCACCAGCTTGCCTGCCCTTCCGAGGCTTAGCGTCTTTTTTCTTGGGCTGGAGGGAGCTGTCATAGCGAAAATCTGCTATGTTACCGGACTTGCTGCCCCTTTTCTTGCCAGCTCTCCTCGATCTGTCCGGCGGAGCCATATCCGCCATACGTACTCTTTCTTTTCCTCTCGCTCCTATTTTGAAGCGAGGACCTGTTTAGAAACTAGCCCAAGCAGGTCGATAGAGCAAGCAAGGAGCCGCTGTGGGGTCATCAGCGAACGCTTGACCTTGGGCACTCGCGAACCTAGATGCCCGCAGCGCTTTATCCAGGACTAGCGGGAAACCGAATTCTGGAGCTCGCTTGATGCCCCGTCGTCTAACGGCAAGACTACGGACTCTGACTCCGTCAATCGTGGTTCGAATCCACGCGGGGCATCCAATTTTCACAAGCACCTCGCCATTGTCTTGCTCGCGTCAAGCGTCAGGCCTAGGGCTAGGGTCATGACCGAAAAAGATCTTACAGACCGCAAATTCTATCGCGCCGAGCAGGAAACTCAGTTTGCTGAGGACTGTCCCGATCGCACTCCGCAAACCGAGCATCCCGCCTATAAGCTTGCGTTTCGCGACACTGATTTTCTGCTGCGCGACGAATTGCGCCCCGTGCGGTTCCAGTTGGAACTGCTCAAGCCGGAAATGCTGCTCGATGAGGCTCGCGTAGGCTCGACTTTGGTAATGTATGGCTCTGCGCGGATCCCGGCGCCGGAGGACGCACAGGCGAAGCTTGATGCCGCCAAGCAGGGCGATGAGTTTGAACAGAAAGTCGCCGAGCGGCTGGCTGCCAAGGCGAAGTACTATGCCGAGGCCTATAAGCTGGCGCGGATGGTCTCCGAGAAAGCGATCATCGAGGATGGATTGCGCCAGTTTGTTGTGTGCTCAGGGGGCGGTCCTTCGATCATGGAAGCGGCCAACCGCGGTGCAAGCGATGCTGGCAGCGAGTCGATCGGCCTCAATATCATTCTGCCGCACGAGCAAGCGCCCAATTCCTATGTCACACCCTATCTCTCGCTGAACTTCCACTATTTCGCCTTGCGCAAGATGCACTTTCTGTTGCGCGCCAAGGCGGTTGCGGTGTTTCCTGGCGGGTTTGGGACGTTCGACGAGTTCTTCGAGCTGCTGACTCTGATCCAGACGGGCAAGATGAAGCCTATTCCAATCCTTCTTTTCGGCAAGGACTTCTGGACGCGCGTGGTCAATTTCGAAGCGATCGCCGAAGAAGGCACGATCTCGAAGAAAGACCTCGACCTGTTTCATTGGTGTGAGACCGCTGATGAAGCCTGGGGGCATATCGCTGAGTTCTACGAATTGGACCGCTGAACCAAGCGGCCTTGTCACTCAGGAGAGTGACCTGACCGCATGATGGCCGAGCGGCCCATTGCCTGCTCCATAGCCTGGCGCTGCTTCAATGGCGCGAAGGACAAAGTTGCGCCCCAACCTGACGGCATGTTCCATCGGCTGACCGTGGCCCAGCAGTGTGGCAATGGCCGAAGACAAGGTGCAACCCGTTCCGTGGGTGTGCCGCGTTTCGATCCTGCCGTGGCCGAACGCAGCAGCGCGAGCGCCTGGCCCAATGAGTACGTCGATCACGCGCGCGTCGTCGGTATGCCCACCTTTGGCAAGGACGTATGAATCATACTCTTCGGCAAGCTGTTCCGCCACTTCGCCCATTTCCTCCGCGGTCTTTGGCTTACTCTTCGTAAGCAGCTCAAGCTCGGGCAGATTGGGAGTGATCAAATTGGCGCGCGGGAAAAGTGTCGAGCGCATTTTCGCGATTGCCTCTTTCGCGATCAAGGCAGCGCCACTGGTCGATACCATCACTGGGTCCAAAACCACTGGGACGCTATCATCGATCAAATCGAGCCCTTCGGCCACTGCCTCGATGACCTCTTCATCGTGGAGCATGCCGATCTTGATCGCGTCTATTCCGATATCAGTGGCGCAAGAGGTGATCTGCTTGAGCACAATTTCACCGCCCATCGGCGCGATGGCTTGCACTCCCACGCTATTCTGTGCGGTTGCGGCGGTCACAGCGGTCATCGCGTAGCCACCCAGCATGGTAATGGTCTTGATATCGGCCTGGATGCCTGCTCCGCCAGAGGAATCGGACCCTGCGATCGCAAGCACACGAGGAGGCGCGCGCATCATAGAATGGTAAGCGCGCTAGCGAGATGGTGAGCACGCATCACACTGCTGCTCTTACGCTGTCGCAGATCCGGTCTACGACTTGCTCGACTTCCGCAGCTTCATCCCCTTCAGCCATCACCCGGATCAGCGGTTCGGTCCCAGACGGTCGGATAACCAACCTCCCCTTACCTTCTAGCTGCCTTTCAGCATCGGCGATCACCGATTTCACTGCCGAGTTTTCTAACGGCATCCCACCGTCGTACCGTACATTCTTGAGCAATTGCGGAACCTTCTCGAAGACATGCAAAAGCTCACTCGCCGGTTTTCCCGTTTTGACCAAGCCTGCCAGAACTCGCAGAGCTGCAATCGTCCCATCGCCAGTGGTTGCATGGTCGAGCAGGATCATATGACCGGACTGTTCGCCACCGACATTAAAGCCACCTTCCTTCATGCGCTCCAACACATAGCGATCACCAACCTTGGTTCGCTCAAGGGTCAGCCCAAGGCTAGCGAGGTAGCGTTCGAGCCCAAGGTTAGACATGACAGTCGCGACAACTCCGCCGCCGGTAAGAAACCCTTTCTCGAGCATCCGGGTTGCAATCAGGGCCATGATTTGGTCGCCATCAACCGCCCGTCCCTTTTCGTCTACCACGATCAAGCGGTCAGCATCACCATCCAGCGCGATGCCAATATCCGCACCTTCCTCGACCACTTTGGCTTGCAAGGCTTCAATGGAGGTGGAGCCAACGCCTTTATTGATATTGGTGCCATTAGGTTCAATCCCGAGGGTGACGACATCTGCACCCAACTCCCAGATGGCTGATGGAGCAACTTGGTAGGCAGCTCCATTCGCGCAATCCACGACCACTTTGAGGCCGTCAAACCTGGTGTCGCTGGCGAGCGATTGCTTGATCGCGTGAATGTAACGTCCCCGTGCGTCCTCGATCCTTCGGGCGCGGCCAATCCGCTCTGCTTCAACCAGTTGGATGTCACCTGCGAGTAGGCTTTCTATTTCACTTTCCGCCTGGTCGGAGAGCTTGAAACCATCAGGCCCAAACAGCTTGATGCCATTATCAAGATAGGGGTTGTGGCTGGCGGAGATCATCACTCCTAGATCGGCCCGCATTTCGCGGGTCAGAAGCGCGATGGCAGGGGTTGGCAGCGGGCCCGTCATGATCACGTCCATGCCCACGCTGGTGAATCCTGCGACCAAGGCGCTTTCCATCATGTAACCTGACAAGCGTGTGTCTTTGCCGATCACTACTCGGTGTCGGTGCCCCCCACGGACAAAATAGGTCCCTGCTGCTTGGCCAACGCGCATCGCCGTTTCGGCGGTCATTACGCCAGCGTTGGTGCGTCCTCGTATCCCATCAGTGCCAAAGAACTTCCGTCCCATATTCGGTTTCTTTCCTTCTCCACCTTCGGCTGCGTCAATCACGCATCAGGCTTGTTTTGTCACCTCTTGCTCCGGACAATCTCGGTTAATGTACCGTTGTGGATCGCGAACAAGTGGATTTGATAATGGTTCAGGGCATTGCAACTTGCCCGGCAGCTCACCCAGTCTTTTCACCCTTTGCCTCGTCTAGTCCGCGATCCAGCAATCCAGATGCGAACAAGGGTTCTCCAAACACGAATCCCACCAGATTGGGGCGGCCAATGTGATCGAACAATGCCGTTAGGGTCAGAAGGATTGGGACTGACAGCAAGGCACCCGGAATTCCCCAAATCCATGTGAAATAGGAAAAGGCGATCAGGATCATCACCGGGTTCATGGTGAAGCGTGCACCGAGAATAGACGGCGTAACGACATTGGCCTCAACAGTGTTGAGTGCGATATATGCTGCTGCCGGTATCAGACCGAGCAATAATGTCTCCGACGTGCCGATGCCAAAAGTAGCCAGCAATCCAGTCATAGCCAGTGGTCCGACGTAAGGGACGAAGTTCAAGATAGCCGCCAGACCGCCCCACATTATCGGTGCCTCTACCCCAAGCAGCCAGGCTCCCAAGGCAACGACAATTCCCATGCAGACGTTGATAGCGCCCACAGTCAAGATGTAGGCTGCTACGCGATCCTGCACTTCGCGCATCACTCGCGCCGCTTTGACGCTGGATCCGAAGCTTGCGCGATCAAACAGCAGATGGCGGCGCATGCGAACTCGTGATTCGATCATGAAGAAGGCCATCAAGAATGTGATCAGCACCTCGACCAATACGCTCGGGGTTGCAAAGGCGATCTCTTCCAACAAGCTCGGCGTCGCCAGGACCACTTCTCTGGCACCGGATTGACCCATCAATTCAGCCAACTCTCGGTTGGCAATTGCCAACCATTCGAACTCGTTGCGCAACTCAGCAAACCTCTGTCCGACTTGAGCGGCAATAGCTGGCATACGATCGAACAGGGCAATGGCAGGCTGTAGCACTAAAGCGAGCGCGGCGAGTACGACCATCAGAAAGACCGTTAATGCCCCAAGCGAAGCCAGTACATTGGGCAAGCCAACCTGCGCAAACCTGTCAGCCAAGGGCGACAGCAATATGCTGAGCAAGATCGCTGTCACCAAGGGAAGAAAAACGACCGAACCGATCGACAAGACAAAGGGCAGCGCCAAAAACAGACCAATTCCGAGCAACAGAACCAGGGCCGACATCAACCGAAGACCTTGTTCCTCAAACGCACCTGGCCTGAGTGGAGGTTCCTGATCGGATTGAGAGTCGGTTTCCATTTGTCGCCCTGCTTTCTCGCAGAGGCCTTAGGGCTTCAAAGCTCAGCTGGGCAAGGGTGAGGCAGGTTCAATCATTTCGACGGCAATCAGGTGTTGCGTCCAGCACACTCAGAGTTTTGCAGCAGCAATACCGTTGCCACCCGCCACATCATCAAGCTCTTCCAAGATTGCGCGATGAGCGTTTTCGTCATCACTTGAGCGCTGTGGAATGGTGCCCTCCGCCAGCATCGTATTGAGCGTAGCGCGAGCGCGACCAACTCTGCTCTTGATCGTACCGATGGCACAACCACAAATCTCTGCTGCTTCTTCGTAGGAAAAGCCGCCGGCCCCGACCAACAACAAAGCCTCCCTTCGTTCTGGCGGGAGGGTGAGAAGTGCGCGATGCATGTCGGAGAGATGGATTGGCTCTTCCTGACCCGCTGGTGCCGTTAGCACACGCTCAGCAACACCTTCATCATATTCACCGCGAAAGCGGTTGCGCCGCATATCGGTGAGGTAAGCGTTGCGCAGGATCACGAATGTCCACGCGCGCATTGACGTTCCGGGCTCAAATCGATCTTGCGCGGCCCAAGCCTTGAGCAGGGCCTCCTGCACTAAGTCATCAGCCATATCCGGCCGTCCGCACAGACCCCGTGCGAAGGCTCGCAGATGCGGAACCACCTCGGTCAATTCGCGCTTGAACGCAGCCTTCTCGGCAGCGGTGCGCTTTGGCTTCTCGGATTTCGCTGGCGTGGCGTCCTCTTGAGCAGGCTTCTTGGCGGGTGCGCTCATCGCGGACCGCCTTTCTCGCTGCCGCGCTCATCCTCCGAATTGTCAAGCTGATCGAGCAAGTCGCGAAATGTGTCGGGGAGCGGTTCTTCGACCACGGAATCGTACAATTGCTTCAAGCCGTCGGCCCAGTCAGGTTTTTCCTGGCCAGAAGCGCTCGCGCTCTGTCCGATCGAGCCGTTGGCTCGTTCCTGATTTCTGCCTGGTTGGTCGTTGGCGGCCATGCGCGCTTTTCCCCGATCCCGACCCAAATGCGTCCGAATTGCAGAAGTTGCAACAGAAACCGGGTCGGTTTGGGAACGTTACTGGACCGTCATTGTTCCCAGCCTATGGGAGAATAGGTCAAATTGATGAACCAGGCACCGTCATTGACAACGGAGAAGAGAGGACAAGGCCGCGTTCGCGAGTGGCTTGTCCGTCATCCTCGTGCCGCGCCCTGGGGGATCTTCGTCGCAGTTTTGGCCATCACAGCATTGAGTGTCTTCGCGATCGAAGCGAATGAGCGTCAGAATGAGCGAGCGCGCATGAGCGAGTACGCGCAAGTGGTGGGAAGCTCGCTGGATCGCCGCGGTAACGCAGCATCGGCTTATTTGACTGCAGCGGCGGCTTTGCTTGCCAGTCCAGATGAACTTGACCCGGCGATCCTGCGTCAGTTCGTCAACGAGGTTCGGCTCGATTCTGACTATCGCGGAGCACAAGGGATCGGTTGGGCCGAAGCATTTGAAGCGGATCGGATCTCAGAATTCCTTCAGCGCGAAGCAGGACGCATTGAACGCGTTTGGCCGATGCCAGGCGATGACGCGCAAATGGTTGCACCGGTGACCTATTTGTTGCCCGGCGTAGCAAGCAACAGAGCCTCTCTGGGGTTCGATCTCTATTCCGACCCAGTTCGCCGACAGGCGATGGACCAAGCGAAGCAAGCAGTCAGGCCGACTGCTACTGGCAAAGCGAATCTGGTCAGAGGCGACGGGGCTGAGGTGCCTGGGTTCGTGATCATTATGCCCGTGTACGAGCGAGTGCAGGGCGCTCGTCCGCTCAAAGGTTTCGTCTTTAGCCCGTTCAACGCAGATGAGTTTCTCGATGGGGCAATCGATCGCGCGCCTGAATCGATGATGGGTCTGCGTCTCTATGACGACGCGGTGGCTCCTGAGAATCTGCTGGCATCGCGCGCCGCGTATCAAGCGAGTGGCAACACCCTGAACCAGAATGTGCTGATTGCCAATCATCGTCTGGTCTTGGTGGTTGAGTCGTCGCTGCCGGTTGGCCTCGCGCCGATCTCCTTGTTGACACTTATGTTCGGACTGGCAGTGGCGAGCCTGTTGATGATCCTCGCCCGTATGCTGACGCAGCAAGCGATAGAGGACCAAGCACGCATCGAATTCTACGAAGAGCAGAACTCCATTCGCAATTCTCTGACTCGCGAACTCAACCACCGGGTCAAGAACACTTTGGCCAATGTGCTGTCCATCATGTCGCTAACGCGGCGTCGGACCGACAGTTTGGAGGAATATGCCACAGGGCTTGAGGGTCGCGTCCGGTCGTTGTCGGCAACGCATGATCTTCTGACTCAGTCAGAATGGGGCACGACCCCGCTGAGGGCCGTGATCGAGGCCGAAATTGGCCACTTCAATCAGGCACGCGACAACTCGGTCACTTTGAATGGACCAAATGTGGAGCTGGCTCCCAACGATGCGCTGTCATTTGGTCTCGCGATCCATGAGCTAGCCACAAATGCGGCAAAGTTCGGCGCGCTAAGCGATACCGGTGGCAAGGTTTTCGTCAGTTGGCGGTTGTTGGAGGCCGGGCTGGCCGAGGTCGAGTGGCGCGAACTTGATGGACCGCCAGTGCAGGAGGGCACGCATCGTGGTTTTGGAACAGAATTGATTCAGAAGGTTGTGGCTCATGAGCTCCGTCATCCTGTGAAGCTCGATTTCAATCCGAAGGGTGTCCACTGTGTGCTGAGCGTTCCAGTCCGTCGGCGGAGCGACTTTCAGATTCGTCAATCCTAGCTTGGATACAGAACTGCTTGAGACAGCTAGGTCACTGGGCGCGTGGATCCAAAGAACAGCGCCTGGCTAATAGTCGTTTTGACCGTACTCTCTTGGAAAGGTTTGGTCACCAGATAGGTTGGCTCGGGACGGTCCCCAGTCAGCAGACGTTCCGGATACGCAGTAATGAAGATGACAGGAACCTGCGCGATAGCGAGAATGTCATCAACTGCATCCAGCCCAGACGAACCGTCGGCCAACTGAATGTCTGCCAGCACAAGGCCGGGCATCTTGTCCCCGATCAGCTCGCTTGCCTGGGTTCTCGTCGCTGCGGTCCCGAACACGTCATGCCCGAGAGTTTCGACGAGGTCTTCCAATTGCATCGAGATTAGCGGCTCGTCCTCGATGATGAGAACACTGGTGGCGGCCTCTCGATCAATCTCCGCAATCGCTTCTGCTGCGAGCGCTTCGACTTGGGCTGTCTCGAGATCCATGATTTGGCCAGCCTGCGCGGCGGAGAAATCCTCGAGCGTGGTAAGCAACAGCGCTTGCCGGTTGAGCGGAGTGACAAGACCCAGTCGATTTTGCGCTGCAGCCTCATGGTCGCTGGTGGTTTCGCTTGCCGGCTCCACATCCATGAAAGCGCTCGACCAGACCTTGTTGAACGCGCGGTAGAGTGCAACCCGACCGCCAGCCAGAGACTGCCTAAGATCCTCATCTGCCAAGGCCGCTTCCAGCGTGGCCCGAACAAAGGCGTCACCCGTAGTCTGGGAACCTGTCAGGGCGCGGGCATATCGACGAAGGAACGGAAGTTCGGCGCCAACCTGTTTGCCGAGTGTCATGCTGGTCTCCAATGACTGCGCATATGCCTAAAGCCTATTTTTGCTCGAATTTCAAAAAAAGATTCACTTTTGGGGAACCCCCATCCGTGCCGCGCATTATGCTGATATCACCGCCGAGACCCCCCTCCCGTCCAAGCGGCTGGTGATACGATCCCGAAAGGCCTTCACTCGAAAGAGTGGAGGCCTTTTTTCTTGGGTTCAGCCTATCGTTATCTGCGTTTCAGCCTTTGCAACAGCCCGGGCTTGCGCGGTGTTTCCAAGGCGGCAATCAGAGCCTCTGGCGGATATGGCTTGTCCAAGACAGGGCCGAGCTTTCGGATCCTCTCCGGTATTTCCTCGGGAGCCCCGGTTTGAAAAACGATCCGCGCGTGATTGCCTTCCAGCGCCTTGACAAGCTCGGCGATCTCCCAGCCATCGTCGCTGTCAGCCAGATGCACATCGAGCACCACCGCATCGAAAGATCCCTCGCGAAGCTTTCCCAGGGTGCAAGATGCGCTGGGGCACAGGCTAACCTCCGACACGCCGTGTTCGAGCAGAGCTTGTTCGATCGTCAAGCCCAACACGGCGTCGTCCTCGACGACCATAATGCGTTGTGGGAAACCCTTTCGCGCCATCAGCCAAGCGGCTTCTCATAGATCGCGTATTCGCGGTTGATCTGGCTGTTGATCGTATCTGCGATCGCAACCATTCCTTGGTTATCCTCAAGAATCCAGCCAATCTCACCACGATTGGATCCGTAGAGCGAGTTGGAATTGCTGCGAATAGCTTCAATCATCATGAAAGCGAGCTGGCTCGCCATCCGCGAGTTCTGCAACTCTTTGACAACGCCCATCAGGGGCACCCGCATGTCGGACCCAGACGGTTTACGCAGCCACCGCAGCATGTGGTACCAGCCGAACGGGAACAGTTTGCCATTGATCTTGGCCAGTACATGATTGACGTCTGGAAAGGTCAGCATGAAGGCGACTGGCTTACCATCGACCTCTGCTATCATGTTGAGCGGTTCGTGGATCACCGCCTTCAGTTTCTTGCCAGCGTAGGCCACTTCATCCGGCGTAAACGGGACGAACCCCCAATTGTCAGACCAAGCGTCATTGAGGATCGAGAGTACGATCGCGACATCTTCGTCCCATTTGTCCTTACGAACTTTCCGCACGGTGATGCGGTCGTTGCGTTGGCCGGACTTGACGATGCGTTGAACCAGCGGTGGGAACTCTTTGCTGATGTCGAGATCATAGGTGTAGAGCGTTTTTGCTCTCGTGTAGCCGGCGCTTTCAATCCATCCGGCGTATTGTGCAGGATGATGGCCCATCATGATGGTTGGCGCATGGTCCTGGCCTTTAATCAGGAGGCCTGGCTCTTCCCAGATCGATAGTGAAATGGGACCCAGGCATCGAGTCATTCCTTCGCCACGCAGCCAGTCAGCCGCGACGTTCAGCAAGGCGTGGGCGGTCTCTTCATCCTCTGCGTCGAAGTATCCGAATAGCCCCGTTCCGGGCCCAAACCCCTGTTCCGCTGGCATTTCGAGCGCGAGCGTGTCGATATGAGCCGAGATCCGTCCGACGTTTCGGCCATTGCGCCTGGCAATGAAGAATTCCGCTCGACCATGCCCGAAAAAGGGATTCTTGTCGGGGTTGATTAGCTCCAACTGCTCACTTCGAAGCTGCGGGACGAAGTTCTCCAGCTTTGCTGAGAATGCTCGGCCCAAATCGACGAACTCAGCTCGCCCCGCCTTGCCGCTAACTGGCTCGATCACTATTTTCGCGTCTGACAAGCGATGTTTCCCGTATTGATATGTGTCAATGCGTGTCTGTCTTGGCGCAACCACATGCGCAAGTCTCTCGATCACTCTTGCCAACACAAGCCATTTGTTATTGTCGGCACTTATGCCGTAAAGGACCAGCTTGAGAAAAGCTATGAACGTACAATCGAACCTCGATCCGGTCGCAGGAGCCTCTGGCGAAACCAAGGGGCCAGCCACGCGTGCGCAGTTTCAGACTGCCGATGACAAAGACATGCTTCGTGCAGCGCGCGATCTGACCAAAGACCTGGGTGAAGCCCGCGGGGCGTACTATTGGCCCGATATGCTCCTCTCCGCTGGCATCGGTTATGCTGGAATTGTCGGAGCGATCCTGTCTGAAAGCCTGGCTCTAACGGTGGCGCTCGGTCTCGTCGCCTCGCTGGCCTTGTATCGGGCATTGATGTTCATTCACGAGCTTACGCATATCCGCCGCGATGCTCTGCCAGGGTTTCGTACGGCATGGAATCTGCTGGTCGGTATTCCGCTGCTGACGCCGAGCTTCATGTATGAGGGCGTGCATGTGATCCATCACAAGCGCACACAATATGGCACGATCGAAGATCCGGAGTACCTCCCGCTTGCCTTGATGAAGCCGTGGAGCCTGCCGCTGTTCGTTCTGATTGCCCTGCTGGCGCCTGTGGCGCTGATCGTGCGCGCGGCGGTGCTTGTGCCGCTTGGTGCGTTGGTCCCGGCGATCCGGCGTTTGACATGGGAGCGGTTCTCCTCACTGTCGATCAATCCGGATTTCCGCCGCAAGCCCCCGGAAGGGGCGTTCAAAGGCCGCGTCGCGTGGCAAGAGTTGGGCGTGTTTGTGTGGTCATGGGCCTTGATTGGCAGCACGCAATTGATTGGGTGGCAGCCAGTGGCCATCGCGCTGCTCATTCTCTCGCTTACAGCCGTTCTCAATCAGCTGCGGACCTTGGTTGCGCATTTGTGGGAGAACGAAGGCGATCCGATGACGGTAACCGCTCAGTTTCTCGACAGTGTCAATGTCCCGCCACCGGGCTTGGCCGCTGAGATTTGGGCGCCGGTGGGCCTGCGTTATCACGCGCTCCATCACCTGATGCCGTCAATGCCCTACCATGATCTTCCGGAAGCGCATCGTCGCCTCAAGCAGGAACTGGGCGACGGATCGACCTATGACGGGGCGAACCATCCCGGTATGCTGACGCTTGTCGGGCGAATTGCAAAGAGCACCATGACCCGCGGTTAAGCGGTTCAAGTGCGCCCTAGTCCAAGAAGCAAATCATCGCGCAGCGTCGCTCGGCTGGTAAGCCATCGTCAACTTCATTGGCGAGTTCGCCGGACAGACGCGGATGCGCGTCGAGCGCTGCCACCTCCTGAAACCCCATCCTTGCGTAGAAAGGTGCATTCCATGGGATGTCGCGAAAGGTGGTGAGTGTAAGGGCTTTGAAGCTGCTGACGCGGGCATCAACTTGGCACGCGCGAACAAGGCCTGCGCCAATCCCGCGCTTCTGAAACCGTCGATCGACATCCATCTCCCAGATGTGCAATTCTCGGCCGAAGGGCTCGGTCACAAGAAAACCTGCCAGGTCTTCGCCAACATGCGAAACCAGACAGTGTCCTTTGCGGATCAAACGCTGGAACTGCTCTGGAGACCGCCCCTCGGTCAAGTCGAGTTCGGCAAGATCTGGATCGTCAGAAAAAAGGGCGGAGGCTGATCTTTCGATCGCCGGCATAAGCTCTGCGTCTTCCGGGCGCGCAAGACGGAGCGACCAGTCGCCGCTCATTCTTCGGTCCGGATCAGGACCGTCTCACCCACCAGCAGGAACAGGAAGAACGGAGCCCACGCCGCGAGGAAGGGCGGGTACCCTCCGAAACTACCCATCGCGAGCGCCGCGTTGTCGACGACGAAATAGGCAAAGCCCAGTGCCATTCCGATGATCGCCCGAACGAACAATTGACCCGAACGAGCGAGCCCAAAGGCTGCAACCGCACCGAGCAATGGCATGAGGAAGGCAGAAAGCGGCCCGGAAATTCTATGCCACCAACCGGCTCGCATCTCAGCGGTTCTGCGTCCTAGAGCTTCATAGGCATCAATTGTCTCGGCCAACTGCCAGAATGACAGACTGTCCGGGTCAACCGCCTGCAGATCAATCCGGTCAGGGGTTAGGGTTTCCCCAACGACCAAACTCTCCAGCTCCATTGTGTCAGCGCTGCCGACATCGAACTGGACCGGGTTCTCGAGCTGCCAGCCAGGGTTGGCATAGGTTGCCTCAGTGGCCTTGATCTGCTGGCTGATCATCCCGCTTTCGGTGCGCTGATACCAGGTGACGTCATCCATCTTGATCGTGTCGCCAGTGCCGACGAGTGAGGACGCCGTCAGAATGTTCGTGCCATCAGTCAAATAGACATTGGCGCGCACGTTTGAGGTCTCAGGCACAGGCCCATACTCGACAGCCTCCCAGGCCTTGAGTGTGCTGTTGGCGCGAGTGACCACACGCTCATTGAAGGCGAAGCTGACGATCGCGACGATCCCTGCTGTGATCAGCAGCGGCGACAGCACTTGGTGTGCAGAAAGGCCGGCTGCCTTCATCGCCACGACCTCGCTGTTCTGATTGAGTGTCACCAAGGTGATCAAGGTCGCGAGCAAGACCGAATAGGGCAAAAAGCGGGAGACCAGCTGAGGAACCCGAAGGCTGACATACTTCCAGATCTCAGCCTGCCCATTGCCTTCTGGCGTCAAGATTCGCCCGGTAGCAGAGAGCAGGTCGAGCGCCATCAAAACGAGCACCAGCATGACCAGCACCGCGAAGATGCGGATTACGAACATCTGCGCCAAATAGAGGGTCAGTGTGCGGGATGGGAAAAAGTCGAGCTGCATCTTGGTCCTGTCGCAACCTATTCAGCGGGCGCAGCTTGCATCGCGGAATTGTCCTCACGCAGCGACGGGGATTGGGGCTTACGAGCAAACAGCTTGGCTATCCAGCCCGCGAGTTTGGCGAATGAGGTCTCTAGTGCTCCAATGGGTTGCCCGCCTGGGACATAGGCGACCTTGTGGAACATCCAGAGGATCAAGGCCCCGAATATGAAAAACGGTCCCCATAAGGCCAATATGGGATCGACCAAGCCAAGTGAGGCGACGTCCTCTCCATACTGGTTCACCTTATGATAGGCGACGACCATAATGATGGACATGAAGACTCCAAGCGCACTGCTCGATCGTTTTGGAGGGATCGCCAGCGCCACTGCTAGCAGCGGTAACAGCAGCATCATGACCACTTCGACCAGGCGGAAGTTGAAAGTGGCCTGACTGGCATCGCGTTTGGCCTCAGGCTCATTTTCGCTCCATCCGATTCTCAACAGCTCGGGCAGGATATATTCGCGGCTGGCATCTCCGCGCGCACGGAATTCCTCGATCGCCGGGAGATCGATCGGCAAGTCATGACGGCTGAATGAGAGCACGCGAGGCGTCTCGCTTCCCGTGTCTTGCACAATTGTGCCATCGGAAAGGCGGAGAATTATCGTGTTGGGATCGTCGCTGGTCGCCAGAAAGCTTCCTTCGCGCGCACTGATCGAAAGGACCTGATTGCGGTCATTGGCGACGCGGGCAAAGATACCGACCAAACGCCTGCCTTCGTCTTCGCTTTCTTCAATTCTGAGCGCCATACGATCCGCTAGGGTGGTGAACTCCCCAACCTTGATCGACGCGCCAAGCGCACCCGAGCGCAGCTCGTATTCCATCTGCTGATAATAATAATTGCTCAGCGGCTGGACATAGAAGACCAAGCCGATGTTCACGGCCATCAGAAATGCAGCGATCATGTAAGGCACACGCAGCAGCCGAATGTATGAAAGTCCCACTGCTCGCATCGTGTCGAGTTCGCTTGATGTCGCGAGTTTGCGAAACGCGAACAGGATGCCCAGCATCAAGCCCAATGGGATCGCCAGGCTCGCATATTCCGGGAGCAATGCGCCGAGCATCTTGAAGACCACACCGATCGGGCCTCCCTCAACCGCAACGAAATCGAAAAGCCGGAGCATCTTGTCGAGAATGAGGAGCGAGGCGGCCAGCGCGAAGACGCCCAGCATCGGGAAAATTACGAGCCGGAAAATGTACCGGTCTATGCTGGGAAATAGGTTCGACACTGCGTTCAAATGGCCCTCGAAAGCACCGGTTTCAATCCGGCTTGGCATCCTCGCAAGCGCCATAGCGCGAAAATGTCCCGCTCACCAGAAGCGACTGCCGGGTATGCCCTTGAAAGGACCAGCCTCATACTGGCTGATCCATCCGCCATAGAAGTTTCCTGGCTGCGGCGTGATTTGCTCCCCATCGACCAGACATTGATCGAACGGCTCCGGGTAAAAGGCACAATAATCGGCAATCGGCTCAAATGCTGGGGTTGGGGTGGGATAGGACCACGCTGGCGCCTCGACCACTTCGTCTCCGATCACCACATCCCAGTAATTGGCTTGCCCCTTCCATTCGCACAATGTCCGGCGCGGATTGGGCCGCAGGCGCTCCATCGCGATGTCTGCCTGCGGGATGTAGTAAGTCGGCGGGTGACTTGTTTCCAAGGTGCGCCAAGCCTTCGTGCTATCGACCAGCGCAACACCGCGATGAATGATCTGGATCCGCCTGGATGTTGGCTCGCAAATTGCTGGGCGGGGGTAATCCCACACGCTCTCCTGGCCAGGGCCAACCGGATCAGGTTCGGGGTGGTGGGGCTGCCTCACGCTTTCTCAAGCGTGCATTGCAGCGGGTGCTGGTTCTGCCGGGCAAAATCCATCACCTGGTTCACTTTCGTCTCAGCGACCTCGTATGGGAAAATTCCACACACTCCGACGCCCTTTTGGTGAACATGCAGCATCACCCGCGTTGCCTGTTCCAGATCCATTCCGAAAAACCGCTTCAAAACCATCACGACAAACTCCATCGGAGTGTAATCGTCATTCAGCAGCAGCACTTTGTACTGGCTCGGCTTCTTTGGCTTCGTGCGAGTCTTGGTCGCAATCCCGACCTGGCTGTCGCCATCACGGTCAGCATCATCGCCTTCAGCCATGGTGATTGGCTGTGCTGATAGGGCTGACAAAGGCCGAAGCAGGTCTGAGGTTGATTTCATAATGGCAGCAATATCGGATTCGTTTGGACATTCGCAAGGTGTCTTAGCGCTCAATGCATCAGGCATCTTAACGAAAACCGAAGCTCAAACATCGGATCCGCCATTGGGGTTCCGAAAAAGCAAGGGCCAAGCAGACGCTGTGTCTGCTTGGCCCGGCGCTGTTAAAGCGCGCTTTCTTGAACCGGGTTGGGAGAGAGAGGAGAGGCCCGGTTCAGGAACTTTGTGAAGTGCCGGTTAGGCAGCCTTCGAGAACTTCTCGGTAGCAACGCTAACGCGGTTCGAGATCGGAGCGAAAGCATCGTTGTAGAGCTTCACGAGAGCTTCGGTGCGCTGCGAGCCGAATGAAACGACGGCGTCGAAGTTGCGACGAGCCAGTTCACCCTGGAGCTGCATAAGCTCGGTCGGCGACTTGACGGCAACCATCTTCTTGGCGTCCTCGGTGACGGTTTCAACAACGGTCTTTCCGGTTTCAACGTCGCCACGAACCAAGTCCTGAGCGCCGGCGAAGA
Source organism: Erythrobacter sp. (assembly GCA_965229665.1). Lineage (GTDB taxonomy): Bacteria > Pseudomonadota > Alphaproteobacteria > Sphingomonadales > Sphingomonadaceae > Erythrobacter. Next base: position 1,675,826 of record OZ245896.1, read on the forward strand.
AGATCTTGCCCGACTCAACCACTGCGTCGACGTTTGCTTTGTTGAACTCGCCGAAGTCGCCAGCGAATTCGCCAGTCTTGGCGTAAGCGGTCTTCATGCGCTCTTGAACGTCAGCAGCCATTTCCTTGGCAGATGCGGTGAAATCAGTTTTTTCTGCGGTAGCCATGATGGTATCCTTCAGCTTGATAACGGGATTAATTGGTTCGGCAGCCGCTTTGGCAGGTGCCTTCTTTGGTGCCGGCGTCTTGGCAGCGGTCTTCGCTGCAACCTTGGCCGGTGCCTTTTTCACGGGAGCCTTGCGTGCTGTGGTTTTCTTCGCAGGGGCTTTCTTGGCAGCTGGCTTTGCGGCAGTCTTCTTAGCAACAGGAGCCTTCTTGGCTGGAGCCTTCTTTGCAGCAGGCTTCGCAGCAACCTTCTTGGCAGCCGTTGCTTTCTTTGCAGGAGCCGGCTTGGCGGCTTCTGTCGTCTTCGCGGCGGCTTCGGCATAGGCCTTCTCAGCAGCAGCGTCGATCTTCGATGTGGTGTTGGCGTCAGCCATGGGAACCTCGCTTTATGTTGCGCTGCACAAAATAGGCATTGCAACCGCGAAGTCAAGCATTTTTGTGCACTGCACAAAAAATCCAGCTGTAATTGACTAAGGTACTGAAAATATGGGATGGAAAGTAGGGTAATCCTGCGTAATTGGCGCTAACGCGTCTTCACATAGCGTCCCGGCGCATCCTCAATTACACGATCTCCACGCCCGCCAGGCTTGCGCTTCCCAGTCGCTGGCACGGTGTCCGGTGCCTGCCGCTCCAGCCACTCGAGCCAATGCGGCCACCAGCTTCCCGGATGTTCAACCGCGCTTTCGACATAGGCTTCGAGCGACGGGGCATCACTGTCGCCGACCCAATATTGATACTTCCCGGCTGCCGGAGGGTTCACCACGCCAGCAATATGCCCCGAGCCCGCCAGAAGAAACTCAATCGGTCCAGAGAAGTGTTCTGTGATCCGCCAGACGCTTTCGGCAGGGGCGATATGATCTTCGCGTCCGGCCTGGACGAAGCTTGGAGTCTTCACCTGCGTCAGATCAATCGGAGTGCCGTTTGCTTCCAGGGCATCCGGCACGACCAGCTTGTTGTCGCGGTAGAGATCACGCAGGTAGTCATTATGCCACTTGGCCGGAAGGTTGGTGACGTCGCCATTCCAGTGGAGCAGATCGAACGCCGGATAGTCCTCACCCAAAAGGTAATTGTTGACCACGTAGTTCCAGATGAGGTCCTTGCCGCGCAGAGCGTTGAAGGTTGCTGCAAGGTATCGGCCGTCAAGATAGCCTTGCGGCGAGAGCTTGCCGATCATCTCCAATTGGCCGTCATCAATAAAGTGTTTGAGATCGCCACTCCGCTCGAAATCGACTTGTGCGGTGAAGAAGGTCGCGCTCTTGACCTTCTCGCCTTCTCCACGGCGTGCCAGTACGGCCAGTGTTGCGGCGAGTGTGGTGCCCGCCACGCAATAGCCGATTGTATGGACATGCGGGACTTTGAGTCTGGTGCGAACCTGATCGATCGCATCGACCTGCGAGCGGATGTAGTCGTCCCAGACAATCTCGCCCATCGAGTCGTCGGCTGACTTCCAGCTTACCACGAAGACGGTGATGCCTTGATCGACCGCCCACTTGATGAAACTCTTTTTGGGCGTCAGGTCGAGAATGTAAAACCGGTTGATCCAAGGCGGGAAGATCACAAGCGGCACTTCGAACACATTCTTGGTCGATGGGCTGTACTGGACCAATTGGTAGAGCGGAGTCTCGTGCACGACCTTACCTGGTGTCGATGCCAGATTCTCGCCAAGCGTGAAGGCATTCGGGTCGGTATGAGTCAGCTGCCCTCGCTTCAGGTCGTTGATTAGGTGCTGCATCCCACGGACCAAATTCTGACCACGGGTTTCGATCGTGCGTTTGAGCACAACCGGATTGGTCAGCAAGAAGTTGTCGGGACTCATTGCCTCGACCAGGGCGTTGATCGCAAACTCGAGCTGCTTGCGTTGTTCGGAACCGACCCCCTTCATCGAGCGAACTGACTGCTGGAAGTGTTCTGCCAACATCAGATAGGTCTGATGCAACAGAGTGAAGGCAGGGTGTTCACGCCACGCCGGATCTTTGAATCGCCGATCGCTGCGTGGAAGCTCTGCGGCTTGATCATTCTCTGAAGCTGGGCTCGCAACGTATTTGCCGAGGACGCCTTGCCACAATTGCAGCGATTCTTGCGCCAGCTTACTAGTGGTCTCTACCGGTCCGTTAGCCGCCTGCTTTAGCAGGCTTTGCATCATGACCATCCACTGGCCCGGATCGAGCGGATTGGCTCCGCTGGTGGCTGATTCGGCTGTCTGCTTGGCTTGATGGGCCAAGAATTCCAGCCACATCTTCTGCAATTGCGTACCCGCTTTGGCCCACTCGGCCAATTCGCCAGCTTTGGGGATCCCAGCGAGAAGATCGGTCGGGTCACCGCCCATCGGATCTGCATTGGCACGGCTGGCAGCGAACATTTCACGCATCGCCTCGCCTTGCATATCCATGAACGCTTTGATTGGTTCCGTTCCCGGAATGTCGCCTGGTTTGGTGTCTGATGGATCGCCTTGCGCCATGGCCTATAATCGTTCCTGAGCCCTAGAGTTGGGGGGAGAATACCGAAAACGCCTTCCCACTGCGACTGATAATTGATTAGACTGTTTTGTGCGTAGCAAAAAACATAGATTGCGCATTAACCCTTAGGAAACGCAATGAACGACCAATTTTACCGCATGAAACGGTTGCCCCCTTACGTAATCGCAGAAGTGAATGCGATGCGTCATGAGGCGCGCCGAGCGGGTCGTGACATCATTGACCTGGGCATGGGCAATCCGGATCAACCGCCGCCACAGCACGTCATCGACAAGTTGTGCGAGGTTGCGGCCAAACCTGATGCGCATGGTTATTCGCAGTCCAAAGGCATTCCGGGCCTGCGTCGGGCGCAGGCGAACTATTATGAGCGCCGTTTTGGTGTGGATCTCGATCCAGAGACCGAGGTCGTTGTCACGATGGGGTCCAAAGAGGGCCTTGCGAGTTTGGCAAACGCCATCACCGCTCCCGGCGACGTGATCCTGGCGCCGAACCCATCCTATCCCATCCACACCTTTGGATTCATAATTGCCGGCGCGACGATTCGTTCGGTCCCGACCACGCCCAATGAAGATTATTGGCGCTCGCTTGAGAGCGCGATGAATTTCACCGTCCCGCGTCCCAGCGTCTTGGTGGTGAGCTATCCATCCAATCCCACGGCTGAGGTTGTGGATCTCGCATTCTACGAACGCCTGGTCGAATGGGCAAAGGACAATCAGGTCTGGTTGCTCTCCGATCTGGCCTATTCCGAGCTCTATTACGATGACAATCCAACGCCTTCGATCATGCAGGTCAAAGGCGCCAAGGATGTCGCGGTCGAATTCACCAGCATGTCCAAGACTTACTCGATGGCCGGGTGGCGCATGGGTTTCGCGGTCGGGAACAGGCAACTGATCGCGGCGCTGACACGGGTTAAATCCTATCTTGATTATGGAGCATTTACGCCGATCCAAGCCGCTGCTTGTGCCGCGCTGAACGGTCCGCAAGACATCGTCGAAGCAAACCGCAATCTCTATCGCAAGCGGCGTGATGTTATGGTTGAATCCTTTGCCAGGGCTGGGTGGGACATCCCACCGCCCAAGGCATCGATGTTTGCCTGGGCTCCCTTACCACCGGCCTTGGCAGATATGGGCAGTCTTGAGTTTTCCAAACAACTGCTCACCCACGCAGAGGTCGCCGTCGCACCTGGCGTCGGCTACGGAGAAGAGGGCGAAGGCTTTGTCCGGATCGCCATGGTCGAGAATGAGCAGCGACTGCGGCAGGCCGCGCGCAACATCAAACGCTATCTGGCATCGGCCGGGGTCAACAGCTCGGCAGCATAGAATCAGCTGTTCGCCGACCACTGTTGGTAAGATGGAGCAAATTTCCGTCAATTGTGTTATATTGTCACAATAACGAGAACATGAATGGAGGAATCGATGTCACCCGCAACCTCGCGAACGCTGACTGAAAGGCAGCGTGACGTGATGGAGCGAATCGATCGCCGCGTACCGATCAAGGTCATCGCGGCTGACCTCGGCGTATCAGAAACACGCATCAATCAGCACATCCGGGCGCTTAAGGATATCCATGAGGCGGCTAGCCTGAATGAGCTGGTCGAAAAGTATCGGGCGGAGCTTAGACCGGACAGCGTGTCACGTGACACCGTACAGCAACTGCCCTTTAGTGAAGCTGCATATATAAAATCTCAGCTCCACGAGTCGCCTGAGTTCGCCGATATTCATAGGCGGGCCGATCGCGGCGAGCTCATAATGAACGATGCCATGCCACTGCTTGAACAAGCACCTTGGCTTCGTCCTGGAGAGCCGAAGGTCGTCCCGGGAGTGCTCGATGGTGAGCACGCCACCTTACTTCGCTTTGGGGCGATCATCGGGGTCGCTTTCGGCATAGTTGCTGGGTTTGTCCTGGTTGTGACGGCCGCGGTATCAATTAGCGAAGTCTTGGATGGGCGTGCCGCTATCTCCGTGGATGAAGAGGGCTTGACCTAGCGAGCGCAGGTCAGGTCGGAGTGCAAAGATGACCGACCGAATCCTGAGTGACGCTCAAAACCTCAAAAAGCTAGTTCGCGAAGCCGAAGCACTCGCTGATGATTCGATGATTGCGTTCGCGCGTCTCAAGCAGGCGATGCTGACTGCTCGCCAGAATCCTAGCGTCGAAGCGCATATTGGCCGGCGGGCACTGATGTGGCTCAATCAGGCAGAAGGACAGGTCATGGCTATGTCGACTTGCCCGCTTCGCGTGCAGGACAAGCTCAGCAATATTGCACGCGAGAAAATGGGCGAGGGTGACTTTCCTGCAGAGCTCCCGACGGAGGCTCTAGCGGCAGAGCCCAGCATCGTATCCGTTGATCCGGCCGAGGCGTAACTCTGTCAACCAATGCTTGAACTGCTTGCTTCTGACCTCCGGCCCCTGCTGCAGGACTACCTGTCGTGGTTCTTGATAATCGCGGCGTTCATTTGGGGGTCGGGGCCAGAACGAGCAGTTGCAGCAACCTGGCTGTTCGCTTTCAAGTTCCTTGGTTTCCTGGACCACGCATTGACTGGTTCAGGGAGCCTGCTGACAGCGATCGATCCGTTTCTCGCCTCAAAGGACGTGATCGCCGGGGCGCTCTGGATCACGATCGCGCTTTACGCCAATCGCAATTACACGCTCTGGATCGCTGGGTTTCAGATCATCGCAATGTCGGCTCACCTGGTGCGAGGGCTGGTCGAGGACATCTCGCCGATCGCTTACGCAGTGATGTTTGTTGCGCCGGGCTGGTTTCAGCTGATCTTGCTCGGGATCGGGATCAGCCGCCATGCACAGCGGAAGCGCAAACACGGACCCTATCGTGATTGGCGGGTATTCCGGGATTGGGATCGCTCGAGCCGTTGGAGCGAGCTTCGCAGTCGTTGCTTGGCGATCTTGGGGTACGATTTCTTCGCCAGGAAGGATAAGGCTTGATGCCGCCTCATCTCTCTTTGTCGCAGGCCACCCCCTATTGCGAAGCTCAGGTGGGCTCGATGATGAACTACCTTCGCACTGTGGTCTTAGCAGGATCCGGCCAAGTGGAACGGTTGCATGCGGTGTTCGTCGACTCTCGTCGCACATTTTTGGCGGATGAGGCCTTCGGGCAAGGCGGGTCAGCCTCGCTGTCCTTCCGCATGCGAGACCTCTTCGCCCGAGCGCTTGCGAGCCAGGCAAACGGCATGATCATTGCGCATAACCATCCGTCAGGTCTCTGCCGCCCCAGCGCGCGGGATATTCTGGCAACCAAGAGCCTGGAGCAAATTGCTTACGCTCTTGAGATTGAGCTGATCGACCACCTTATTTTCACGCGTAAATCGGTTTATTCGATGCGAGCAGGCGGAGATTTGGGATGAACCGGCCCCATCCTCAAGAAACTCCCAACGCTGAGGAGATGCTCCCAAGGTTCCGGAGTGTGGGCGATGTTGTTCTGGATTTGCTGCATCGGGATGCTCGCGTGGATGACCTGTGGCTCTGTCTAAACCCGCGTGAATTTCAGTTGCTATGGCGTCTGGCTGAGACCCCGGGGATAGCGGTCCCCAAAGCGCAATTGTTGGCGGACGTTTGGCGCATCACCCACGATCCGATGACCAATAGCCTTGCGGTTCATGTGGCGCGTGTCCGAGCCAAACTGAAACCGCTTGGGCTTTCTGGATTATTGGTGACGGACGCCGAGGATGGCTATTACCTGTGGGACGAAACACAAGCGTGAGGGCTCCACAAGATGGCTGGCTCAAAGGGATAGCTAGACACAACCCTTTGCATGCGGCAAATCCCTTCCAAACTGATTTTCAGCAAATCTTGAGGGATCACGATCTTATGTCACATGCCGCTACAATGCCTGCAAATGAGCGGGTCTCGATCGACTTAGCCGACAATGGCGTCGCCCATGTCCGATTGATCCGCGGCGAAAAGATGAACGCGCTCGATCCAGAGATGTTCTCTCGCATCATCGAGGCCGGCAGTGTGCTTCAGAAGATGAAGGGCGTCCGGGTTGTGGTAATTTCGGGAGAGGGTCCTGCGTTCTGTGCAGGTCTGGACCTGTCCAATTTCTCGCGTCCGCCGAGCCCGGATGAGCCGGAATTGACCGAGCGGACCTATGGCAATTCGAACAAGTTCCAGCAGGTCGCTATGACCTGGCGCAAGCTGCCGGTGCCTGTGATTGCTGCGGTCCACGGGGTTTGCTTTGGTGGCGGGCTGCAGATAGCCAGCGGCGCGGATATTCGCGTCGTCCATCCCGACACCCGCATGGCCATCATGGAAATGAAGTGGGGCCTCGTGCCAGATATGGCGGGCTATGTTCTGTGGCGCGGTCTGGTCCGTGACGATGTTCTTCGTGAGCTGGTCTACACCAATCGTGAATTCACCGGCGCAGAAGCCCAAGCCCTGGGGTTGGCCACATTTGTTGAGGACGATCCGCTGGCGCGCGCAATGGCGATTGCCAACGAAATCGCCGATCGTAACCCGCACGCCATCCGTGGCGCCAAGCGTCTCCATGCCGGTATGCTTGAGCGCGACACCGATGCGATCCTGCTCGAAGAAAGCATTGAGCAGCATGCCATCATGCGGACCAGAAATCAGGTCGAGGCCGTGATGTCAAAGATGGAAAAGCGCGCCGCGAACTACGAAGACGTCTGAGCGTCAGCGCTAGCCAAACACCGCTACGCATTGGAGGCCGTCAAGCATTTGGCGGCCTTCGCTATTCCACATCCGCAAGCGCTCAGAGGAATAGCCGGCATCGGCATGTTGGCTCGCATTCTCTGCAAGAAACCAGCCATCCGTGCTCGGCGCTTCGGGCTCAAGCACGTTGAAGGACCAATTGATCGAACTGATCGGTCCCATCCGTTGCATGATCCGCATGGCTCCTGGCGGCATAACATCGCCCATCAGAACCAACTGTGACACGGTGTCCAGATCATGATCCTCGGTCAGACGCGCCCAGCGACGAATCGTCGCTCCGTGGTCAGCTCCCTGGTCCTGTCCGTAGCGCAATTCAAAATTGTTCTGAATGAAGCTTGGGCCCTGGCCTTTCATCGCTTGCGGGGTTTCATTCGGCAGTGGTGGTAGCGGGTCTGGGGCATCGGCCGGGCGCAGGGCGTTGGGCTCTCGCCCGGCACCGAACAGCCAAAACGCTGTCAAAGCGCATTTGCCGTCTGAATGCAGTTCGCTGCGGACCTGGGTGACATTGCGGCCCTGGCGGATGATTTCTGCATGCAGTTCAAGTTTTTCCCCGACCGGAGCGACAAACCCGATCTGAGCTGCCCGCAATGGAGGCAGATCCGAAAAGGCGCGGACTGCCATAGTGTAAGCGATCAAGGCAGAGGCGCCGCCGTAAAGCGTCCGGCCCTGCATCCAATTGGCCGCGTGATCGAGCTTTACGGGCCCTGGCTGTCCAGTGATCGGTTCGAGCAGGCTTGCTATAGTCATGCTGAAACCCCTGCCGGTTTGGACCGTGTCCGTCTAGATTGTCGTTACGTAAGCTAGCTGATCGGATAGGCTTTTACGCTTTTGTGATCGGAGAGGCGGCTTTCAGATTGCCTTTGTCGATCCGACTCGCTAGGAGCGCGCGCTCCGCTCTCGATAGAGAGTGGCTCGGCCCGATGGCGGAGTGGTGACGCAGAGGACTGCAAATCCTTGTACGCCGGTTCGATTCCGGCTCGGGCCTCCACCCCTAAAGATCACACTGTCTCAAAAGCAGAAGTGAATCATGGTTAGCCAAAGATGGCAGTCCTGAGAATCGGCTAACCCTTTGTTTTCTTGTGACGTGGAATCCCGACCGGTTTTGCAAGGCAAACGAATTTACTTCGAGATTCTTGCCCGTCCAAGTGCCGCTTTCGACGCGCAAAACCCGCGCACTGCATCTGTTGAGTGCTCCAAAGCTGCCCAGGCTAGCTCAATGGCCAACATGCCAAAGGCAACTGCCGAAGGATTCCTTCGGCGCGGCAAGCGCGGCGCTGTCAAAATTGCTCTGCGTCTTGGGCCATCTGGCGATAGTTGGCGAACTGACTGAACGGCATCCAGTCTCGGTCCTCGCCATGCACATAGAGCCGGTGTCGATGGAATAGCACACCAAACAGCAGTGTTAGGATCGCAGTCAGGGTCGGCATTGCTTTGAAATCCGCATAGGCGCCTCCAACCATAACCTCGAAGCCTTGCGAATAGTGCGCCATTAGGCTGATTAGCTGCATAGCAGCGGCCACTAGGGGCCACCTGCGGTCTGCATTAAGCGCAATGATCGTAAATCCGACAAAACCTACAAAGTCCGCCGTGGTCGAGACCAGGTCAACTCCGTCCCAATTCGGACGACCAACGGTCGAATAGAGGACGATCTGGACGGCAAACATAGCGAGCAGCGTAAGGACGCCATATCGCTCAGGCTTACCACCCATAATCGCACCAAGCATGATCACTGCACCGAAGAACGCGAAGAATGCCGCTATCCATGGATCAGCGAAGTCTGGCAGCCGCATCTAGAGTTGCCCAGCCACGCGAAGTTGAATGACTTTGGCTTCTTCCTGGCGGGCATGCGAAGCGTCGGGCGGGCATTCCCAAGGCAGGTCTGCGCGGGTCGCGTCTTTCTGAGCTTGGCGGTGCGCGGCGGTGATGCTGCCGCGAATTTCTGAGGCTTGTTCGATCGCTTTAGTGAGGTGGCCGATCGTGCGTTGGCTCTCGGCTCCAGACAGGCCAGCATCCTTGCGCACCTCAAGAGCGCGTTGGGTCTGAGCCATCAGGCGGGTGAGAACATCCTCAACTTCAGTGGTGAGCGCGTGAAATTCGTCGCTCATATCTTGGACGGTATTGTGCAATTCCATCTCTTCGTCTCCGTTAGGGTTACGAAGGCTGTTCGGAATGCACCTCGTTTAGGGCGTTGCGGACATTCAGAGTGCTGCCAACCATGACCAGCGTGGCGAGAGCAATCAGAATGATAGCGACAAAGCGCCACGGTCGGCCATACTTGGCATCCCAAGCCTTCGGACCAGACCCGCGAACCGCTGTCATGAATTCTTTGAACTCAGGGGAGGTGAAGAATTCTGGTTGTGTGTCCGCTGGCGTGGCCGAGACAGCTTTTGCCAGTATCTTGTCGGCTAAATCGAGGTCCGGAGGGCCGGACATGGGGTTTCCCACAAGGGTCCGAGCCATGATGTATTCTGTCACCGCCTCGGCGATTGTCTCCGCGCTCATCTTTCTTCTAGCACCCGTAAGGTGCTTTTCGACCATGCTCTCGGAGATTTCGCCTTCGACCATTCGGGCGATTTCCTTGTTCGAAGGCGTTGGCCGCTGGGACTTCAATTCCATGATCTCATTCTGGCGAGGTGTCAGCGCTTCGAGCATGGCGGTCGCTTCGGCGCGAAGGCCGTCGAGCTGACTGGCTACCTTGTTTTCGTCTTCCTGAGTCACGTTCCCAAAATAACTTAGTTACCGGCTAATTCAACTGGGTCGTGTCTGGCGGGGTGCGCCGTTGCCCCAATCTGGGCCTACTCGCTGATCAATGACTAACCCCAAATTCAGTTTCCTTTGCCAATCCGATAAGTCGCTGCTATCGGCCCGCCAGAGGTTAGCCAAATCGGCTGGGACACCGCAGAACTCCTTTGCTCAAAATGGGTCGCTTTTTTAGCTACCCATGTGAAAACAAAGAACTTCGGTACTCCGGCTCGGCCCTCCAAATTTTTCGCCGACCGGGCGAAGGAATGCCGCTTTAGCTCAGTTGGTAGAGCACATCATTCGTAATGATGGGGTCACGTGTTCGAGTCACGTAAGCGGCACCATTTTCATCGGAATACTCGATGCTGATCCCTCCGCTGCGCTGCGGGGCATCTGTGGGCGGGCAGTTACCCTTGCGAACTCTTTCGAGTTTGAGATTAACAGCAAGTCTCTTCTGCGATGTTTTGGCTTGGACCGGGGCAGCTAGGACAAGCGAGCGAAATTGGCCGCGCCTGCTGCGGGAGCGCGCCTTCTCGTCTCCGCCTCCTTGGCCTCACGGCTAAGGCTTTCGAACAAGTCCAACAGGTGAGCCAGGCTCTCTTCCCCCAACCGATAGTAGACCAGTTTCGCCTGTTTGCGGGTCTCAACCAGGCCGGCCTTCCTTAGAACACCAAGTTGCTGGGACAGTGCAGGTTGACCGATGCCCGCAGCGATCTCGATCTCGCCGACATTGCGCTCGCCATCTCGCAAGACCTCCAGGATCTGCAAACGCACAGGGTGTGCAATCGCCTTGAGCTGATCAACAAGCGCTTCGCTCAACGCTCCCTCCCATCCGGCATCTCTCGAAGAAACCAGCCGGTCTCGCCTTGAGCTTCATAGACCTCATCAAGGTCATGGGTCGGCGACTGCAAAAGAGCGTCGCCGACCTGCCAGTTTGCCGGTGCCAAGCCTTTGGTCTCATCCACGGCCTGCAGGGCATCCAGCGTTCGCAGCATCTCGGGGATCGATCGTCCGACCGTCGCCGGGTAGCAATTCATAGCCCTGATCACGCCATCGGGATCGATGAAGAAGGTTGCCCGCACCGTTGAACTGTCATTGTCTGTGGGTGCAACCATGCCAAACGCACGACCAATCACCAGAGTGGGGTCCTCGACAATCGGGAAGCGAACTTCGATGTCGAAGCGATCCTTGATGAGCCTCAGCCACGCGAAATGGGAGAACAGGCTATCGACCGAAAGCGCCATGAGCTCACAACCGCGCTGTGCAAAATCTTTGGCTCGCCTGGACAGCTCGACGAACTCAGTCGTGCACACCGGTGTGAAATCCGCAGGGTGAGAGAACAATATCAGCCAGCGCCCGCGGTAGGCTGACAGTTTAACCGGACCGATTGTGCTCCGAGCCTCGAAGTCTGGCGGTGTGTCGCCAATGCGCAGCCCCGCGCATGGTGCCGACGATGATCGATCCTCCATTGTCATGCTCACAAGTGTAGCGCTTGACAGTCAGAAGGCAATACAGATACATAAATTGTGTAAGTTAAATGGGGATTTCATATGAGTCGCAGTGATACCGCGCTCGATTCAGCTTCCCGCTCGATCGAGCAGGCGCTTGGCGAGAAGGTGCTACGCCCTTCGATTGCCGGGTTCTTCGATGAAAACACCAATACGATCACCTATGTCGTCCATGATCCAGTGAGCAAAGAGGCTGCGGTGATTGACTCAGTTCTCGACTATGAGGCGGCATCCGGGCGGACTTCGCATGGTTCGGCTCAGCTCATTATTGATTATGTAAATAAGCATAATCTGAAAGTGATTTGGCATATCGAGACCCATGCCCACGCCGATCATATCTCCGCAGCACCTTATCTTCAGGAGAAGCTGGGAGGAAAGCTCGCTATCGGCAAGGAGATCATTCGCGTACAGGATGTGTTCGGCAAGCTCTTCAATGCTGGCACCGAGTTTGAGCGCGATGGTTCGCAGTTCGATCACCTTTTCGTTGATGGTGAGACTTTCAGCCTGGGGGCGATTGAAGGTATTGTACTGCATGTCCCGGGTCACACGCCCGCCGATATGGCTTTCATTATCGGAGATGCGGCATTTGTGGGCGACACGATTTTCATGCCCGACTTCGGCACTGCGCGCGCTGATTTCCCTGGCGGCGATGCACGGCAGCTGTTTCAGTCGATCAGAAGGCTCCTAAGCCTGCCTGGGGAAACGCGGCTTTTCCTTTGCCACGACTACAAGGCGCCAGGCCGCGACGACTATGCTTGGGAGACCACCGTCCGCCAGCAGCGCGAAGAGAACGTGCATGTCAGGGACGACATTAGCGAGGACGAGTTCGTCACGATGCGCACCACGCGCGATGCCAAGCTCTCCATGCCAAACCTGATCATGCCTTCGGTCCAAGTGAATATTCGGGGCGGAAGACTGCCCGAGCCAGAGGACAATGGTGTCTCCTACATCAAAATCCCGGTGAATGCGGTATGACGATTCCTGGTTTTCCTGACGCCGCACCATTGGCGGGCCTTGGCGGCGGTATTCTCATTGGCCTGGCTGCGGCAATCATGCTGCTTGGGGCAGGTCGTATTGCCGGCATCTCCGGCATTGCGGCTCGGGCTGCGGGCATCAGCAAGAGCAGTCTCCCGGTGTCATCGGCTTGGTTGTTTCTACTCGGTCTGCCTGTCGGTGCGCTTGCAGTAATGACGGTGACTGGCTCATTAGAAGCGAATTTCGCCAGTCCCCTCGTACTCGCGACTGCTGGTCTGATTGTCGGCGTTGGCACGCGGCTGGGCAGTGGCTGCACATCTGGTCATGGCGTCTGCGGGCTGAGCCGGCTCTCACCTCGATCCCTTGTGGCGACCCTGACCTTTATGGTGACGGGCATCGCAACCGTGGCGATCATGAACGCACTGGGGTTGGAGGTCCTTCCATGATGCTGCGCCAGCTATCCATCCTGCTTTCGGGCAGTCTCTTCGGTGCTGGCCTTGCGCTTGGAGGAATGACCGATCCCGTTCGAGTTCGCGGATTTCTGGACTTGTTCGGCGACTGGGATCCGACACTGGCCTTTGTCATGGGGGGCGCCGTCATCGTGATGGCGATTGCGTGGCTCATCCAGCGGCGACTTCAAAGCCCAATACTCGCAGAGAGCTTCTCGCTGCCGACGAGAGATGATCTCACGCGGCGGCTGATCGGGGGCTCAGCGCTGTTTGGGATTGGGTGGGGCATTGCAGGCCTATGCCCTGGTCCTGGTATTGCCGCGATTGTGATCGAGCCGGTATCAGCGGCAATCTTCGTGATCGCCATGCTGGCCGGTATGGTCCTTGTGCGCCTCGTCGAAGGCGGGGAGTGATGGACGCTCCACAGGTCTCCGGCGAAGCGCTGGTTCTGGCGAGATGAGCGCGAACTTTGGCGCAGCGTCTGCCAGAACGACGACGTGTTGGTGCGCCTGACGCAAGTTGATCAAGTACATAGCGCTTTGGGAGGGCGCCAAATCTCCATTCAGCATGCCCAAAACGACAAAACCCCGCTGTCGCCAGCGAGGTTCTTGGGTGGGGGGATTCACGGTTCAAAGAGCGGTTGGGTGGAGCGAGGTAGCAGTGCGAAGGGGTGTAGGAAAATGCCGTACATCCAAGAGAGCCTGAGGTGCTGACCGCACGTAACGGACATCTGACCAAAGATATTCGAACGTCCGCTCCGGGGGACTGATAGACAGACTATGTCCGACCGATGTTGGGGGTCAAAGGGGACATTACTGCTGATCCAATTTGTGCTCTAAAGACTTCTCCTTCTGACGCGCTAGTTTTCGGAGACGACCAGCACGCCGCCTGAGCCATTTCGGATCGTCTGTGTTGTCCGGATCATCGATCCGACGCAGATGCTCGTCAGCCAGCTCATCGAGTTCTTCGAACGTGTAGCTGCCCATTTCATAAGGGCCGAACAAGCGTCCCTTCTCAACTTTTGGCACAGCGCTCTCCGTTCAGCCTAAGAAGGCCATCGAGACTACTGTCCGTTCTTGGACGTCACAAGTTGGGGTGGGAAACGGACGTTGCTTGACCCAGCGAGCTATGAGCACGAGAATGCCCACATGCCGGTAAATCCGACACCTTGGAAGAAGAGCAGAACCTTCGGCGACATCTATGGTGGCCGCCAAAGTAGGAAGTTCGCCGATAACATATTCCAGCGGGCGCATTCAATTGAGCCACCAAGCTGCCAAAACCAGTTGCCGATCCTGATCGAAGAGAACCCCTCGAGAGACTTCTTCTTTCCACTGAGTGGCGAAGAGGTGATTGAGGCGCTCAGATCGCTGCCAAAACGCGACTATGAGGGGATTACCCATATATGGCTTCGGCGACTTAAGAAGACTGACTTCATAAACCGCTCTCAACCCTTGGCTTGGTTCGCGTGCGGGAGCGGAGTGCGAGTGATCACGCTGTATCCTTGGCCTAACTCTATGGAACTGTCGTTTGGCCAGAAACGCCCCTCCAATCGAATTGTAAACGAGACAGAGCGCCATGGAGGAGTGGTCAGGAAACGTGGACGGGAGTGGTTCTCTGAATGGACTCTCGCATCGCTTCGCAAGTTTTATCTTCAAGGCATATTGTTTCACGAAGTTGGGCATCACATTGACCAATACTTTCGACACTTCAGCGCTGCCAATTCCAAGGAAGTTGAAGAGTTTGCCGATCAGTATGCGTTGGCCAAGACGGCGACGGCGACCCACGTCTTCAACCGTCTAGCGAAGTAGATTTAGAGTCCATAATGGCGTCCGGGAAAAGGGTGGAAGACAGACGCTAAACCTTACCCCAATATGCCTTGAAGTCGGGGTGTTCCCTGAACAAGCTCTCAAAGCTTGGTTCCAGGATTCCTAGAAAATGGACTTCTCGTTCCCCAAGCGCCGGCCAATCCTCTATTGATATGGCTTGGCTCAAAAGTGGTCTGCCATCCGCCATCTCGATACGCAGACGGCCACCTCGATCCTCGATGAAGTCGCCGTCAACGACATTTGCGTGTTGTTCTAGGCTGTACGCATCTAGTGGCATAAACTTCGCCATCGCAACGCCCATTGGCGGGTCTAGGGCGAAAATGTCCGCCTCGCCGATTGGTGTATCAGCTTCATAAATCGTGAACTTCATTGCTATGTTATGCAACATCAAGCGTGCGACCGCTATTGGGTCGTAAGCGGTCAGTCTGCTTTCCAGCTTCTGCCTGTCGTAGGCTGCCTGGCAGCTTCCAGCAAAGTCAGTTGTAAACCTCACGAGCTCATCGTCTAAAAACAAACTCGCTTTGGGTCGCAGACATCGTCACGCCCTCTTACACTCTTGCAGACGCCGGCTCCTATCTTGGGCCAGAGCCCAGCGCTCCGAAGCCTAAGACCCCGGATCAAGCCCGGGGTTACGCTCCTGGCCTCAGGGCTTCTATGCAAGCAATCAAGCGCCGACACCTCCAGTGGGATACCGGCCCAAGGAGCTGCTAACCCGCCAGAGTCTACCCTTAGCGAACCCGCGAAGGCGCAACCAAAACCGCGTTGGCAATCAGCAGATCGAGCCCATCGAGATAGCCTCGCGTCGATGGATCATGCGCGAAGCCAATTGTCAGTCCGCCGCCTGACCGTTGCGCCATCAGATAGGGCTTGAACGCCATCTGACGCTGGTTCTCGTTCCAGACATAGCCGCTGGCGATCAGATCATCCGCGGCCGCAAAGCGCAGCACATTTGATCCTTGCGAACGATCCAGCGGCGCGAAGATCTGCGAGCCGCTGGCCAGCACAATGGCTCCATCGTCATACCCAGCCGACAGGAAATGCTCGGTGTCTGCTACGGTGTTGAGCAGTGCGCCTGGCAGCGTATCGGGCAGGGCCGTCTCATCCTGGATCGTTTCGCGGTATTCTTCTTCACTCGTGATCTCGGTGGCTTTGGCAAGGCGGCCGCTCTCCGAATCCTTCGCTTCGGCGGGATCGCGGCCCAAGGCGGCTTCGCGCGTGATCGCGAGCAGGGGATCATCGCCGCGCGCGAAAGCGCCCATGCTGTTACCGATCGCGACCAGAACTCCGCCCCGTTCGACGAAGTCGCGGATCGCTTTCAAGCCACTTTGGCCAAACTCGCTCGCCGGAGAGCCATTGGGAACGATCAGCACGTCGTAGTCACTCAGGTCGATCCGCCCAAAGCGACCGCTGCGGATCGGGACGACCGGGAGGCCAATCCGGCGTTCGAGCACGAAGCGCATATTGCCTGCGCTCAGCTGCGAGATGCCGTCCTCCCAGGCCATCGCCACTTTGGGGACCGCCAAGCGAGTGAAGCTGCTGCTGCCAAGGTTAGGGCCCTCTTCGACCCAGCTTGAGTTGATCGCAACGGTATGCGCGCCGATCTCTTGCGCCAGAGTGGTAAGGCGGGCCATGCCATCGTCGCCATTGGCCGAGCGCGTGAAGACGACAGAACCGCGCGGATAGGTGCGACCGTCCTTGACGAAGGCCTCATCGGTTACGCGACCCTCCAAGCCGGCACGGATTGCTTTGGTGACGAGCCGCGCTTGGCCGGAATCGGTCCACGGCACCACGGCTGCGAACTGGCCCGAACCCTCTGTGATGGGAGCGATCGGGGCGTCCGCTGCAAAGCTCTGACCCGAGACCGCCTGATTGCACAGATCGACTGTCACGCCCGACATCAATCCGACCGACCACGCCGTCACATCATACAATTCGTGCGGCAGGTCGGCTGAGCGCCGAGCCTCTTGCGCTTCGATGAATTCGCGCGGCAAAGGCGTGTTGGTATCGAGCAGGCTGCGGACCAATCGAGCGGCGGGTTGAGCTTGCGAGATCGCGAGGAAACCGTTGGGATAGGTTCTGCCGCAGGCGCTGACCGAGCCATCGCGGCGAGTGACTGCGATGCCCTGCGCGATCAGTCTCCGACCGAGCGCTTCGGCGTTCCAGCGGCGATCGCTCAGATCGATCAGATAGCTGCCTGTGCCGGCCGCTCCGTTGGCGTTGGCACGGCGATACTCGGCAAAGTCGTTGAGGAAGCGATCCGCGTTGCGAGCCACAGCCTCTGCAGTTGAAAGGCTGGCGATGAAATTGTTCCTCAAGCCGTCGGCATAGGTGAGGATCGAGCCATCGCTGCGTTCGTAGACCAGACCGCGCGGCGAGCCTTGCTCATAGGTGCTTCCGATAGCGCCATGGTGCGCGTTCCAGGTGTCGCCATAGCCGGGATAGAACAGGTCGAAGATCTCGCGAGTGAAATAGACTTCACCGATCCGATCAAACCACGAGGCATTGTTGCGGCCGATAATCTCATATCCGCGCAATTGAGCATCGGTGATGTTAGGGTTCACCGGGTCGGCTGCGGGGCTGAAGAAATACGTCTCGTCGCCGCCCATCTCGTGGACGTCCTTGACCACAACCGGGTTCCACGCCCGGATCGCGGCCACCTTGCCGCGGGTCTCCGGCTGGCTCAGCGTGAACCAATCCCGATTGAGGTCGAACATGTAGTGATTGACGCGACCGCTGGGCCAGGGTTCGTCATGCTCGGCGGCTTGCCTGTCGGCGGCTGGCTCGAGCCCGAGCGCCGTGCGGAAGTTATGGACGAAGCGCGCCCGGCCATCCGGGTTCTGGTTCGGATCCACAATCACGATCGAATCGCGCATGATCTGGTCGACCCGCGCGTCATTCTGCGCGGCTAGCAAATGATAGACCATCATGATGGCGGCATCGGTGGTGGTGATCTCGTTGCCGTGCACGCTGTAGGTCAACCAGGTGACAGGCAAAGCCGCGCCATTGCTGGCTTGGCCCGCGCCTATGTTCGCCAAATCGGCTTGGATCGCGTCGAGGCGCGCCATGTTCTCGGGCGCGGTCAGGACGAGGTAATAGAGCGGCCGCCCCTGCCAGCTGCGGGCATACTCGACGAGCTTTACTCTATCCGGAGCGGCGTCGACCACAGCTTTGAGATAGGCATCGGTCTCATCCGTGGAGGTCATGCGCACGCCCGGCGCGTGTCCGACAATCTCCTCAAGAGTCGGGATCGCGGGGTCAAAAGTCCCTTCCAAGTAGGACTGCGCATTGGCGGGCTGCCAAGCCAACACTCCGGCGGCAAAAACCAGAGCCAATTTTGAAAACCACTTGAACCGCATGAATCACCCCAGTTGCTTGTGCCTATGTAGCGCCAGCGCTCAGACTTCCTTTAGGTTCCCGGCTTGGTCAAGTGTCTATTTTTTGGGATGTATCCAGATAGCCCGCTTAGCGCGCGCAGCATTTCACTGCGTCCTATGTTGTAAGATTCGCGATCTAAAGTTGCACAAAATTGATCGTTCTTTAGTCGACGGGCAATCGTGTCACACGATTACAACACTCATGACCCTTTCGTTACGCTTATGGGAAAGTTTCTTGACCCCATTCGCAAGTGCATCAATTTCTGGTGCATCGCAACAAGCGGGGAAGATCGGACTTTGAGGGGATTCGGGTGCCATACCCTTTAGTGGCAACCGGAGTTCGGTTTGTACCCGTGACAAGAAACGGGGAATATAATGCAAAGATTCCGGAATTCCGGTCGCGCGCTGCTGTTGGCCGCTGCCAGCACTATGCCATTCACCGCCCAAGCGCAGGGTGTGGCTGAGGAAGAAGATCAAGTTATCGTTGTTACGGGCTCGCGCATCGCGGTTGACCCTAACACTGGCTCGGCATCGCCGATCACCTCTATCAATGCTGAAGAGCTGACCCAATCGGGTACGCCGGACGTTGTTGAAACGCTGCGTGAAATCCCCGCACTTTCAACCTCAACCACCACCGAAGGTTCGATCGACGGTGTGTTCTCGTTCTCAGTCGGTCAGGCGACGCTCAACCTGCGCGGTCTTGGCGCTGGCCGTACGCTGGTCCTGGTCAACGGCCGCCGTCACGTATCCGGTGTTGCCGGCGCGCAGATCGTTGACGTCAACTCAATTCCAACCGCGCTGATCGAGCGGGTTGAGACCCTCACTGGCGGCGCATCGTCGATCTACGGTGCTGACGCTGTAACAGGTGTTGTGAACTTCATCCTCAAGGATGATTTCGAAGGCATCGAAGCAAACATCCAATCGGGACTCTCGTCGCGCGGCGACTCTTTCCGGATGAACGGTGACCTCACCTGGGGCACCAACTTCGCGGATGGCCGCGGTAACATCACGATCTCGGGCGAATATGCTCGCGGCGACGAACTGCGGTTCGGCGATCGTGCCTTCTCGCGCAACAACGGTATTTTTGACGACCAAGCCAACCCAGCGCTTCGGTTCCAGACCGGTGAGCTCAACGCGACCGATACGCCGAACTTCCTGGCCAATGGCTCGGTGCTTGGTGGTCTGATCCCGACTTCGGCAACCGGCTTCACTCCGACCGCTGCTGAACAAGCTTTGATTGACCGCTCAGTCAATGCACCGCGGCGTTTCATTGCCGCTGACCCTCGCTTCTCACTGTCCTCGCCAGGCGGCATTATCGCACCGGGTGACATCGGCCTGAGCGATGGTCCTGACATCAACGGCAATGGCACAGCTGACTGCTTGGAATCGGCCGTCGGCTTTAACAGCACCTTCAACCCAGGGGCGTTTGGTCTCGCTGGTGGTTGTGCGGTGATCAACGCTGATGGCTCGCTCTCGGTTTACCAGGACGGCCTCATCACTGGTATTTTCAACCAGTTCGGTGGCGACGGCATCGCGAACAACTTTGACGTGAACTCGCTGATCCCGGAAACGGAGCGCTGGTCGGTTAACGTCAATCTCAGCTACGAGCTTTCATCGGCTGCGACCTTCTTCTTCGAAGGAAAGTATGTCTCGAACTCCGCTGAGTTCCAGGCCCAGCCAAACACCTTCTACGATCTGCTGACGATCCGTGATGACAACCCGTTCCTCACGCCGGATCTCCAGCAATATGTGGCTCCGTTGTTCTTCGGTGGCGGTGACGGTCTCTACCTCACGCGTGACCCGGCTGACCTTGGACCGAACCGTGACCGCAACGAGTTTGAGACGCTGCGTGTCGTAGGCGGTCTCCGTGGCGACATAAGCGATCACCTCGCTTATGAAGTAAGCGTCAATTACGGCCGGTTTAATCAGACTTCTTACAACAACAACCGCGTCATCTTGGACCGCTTCTACGCCGCGATTGACGCGACCACCGATGCGTCAGGAAACGCGATCTGTCGTTCGGACATCGATCCAACCGCCCCGGCCACCACGCCGTTCGGAATTCCGGCTGGCGACCCAGGGTTCTTCACCTTCAACCCGGGTGACGGCAGCTGTCGTCCTGCCAACGTGCTCGGTGGCGTCGGCGCCATCAGCCAAGAAGCGATCGACTTCATCACCACGACGACCATCAATGAGTTCGAGCTCGAACAATTGGTGTTCAGCGGCATTGTGACCGGTGACACCGGTGGTTTCTTCGAATTGCCTGGTGGACCGATTGGTTTCGCTGGTGGTTTCGAGATCCGCGAAGAGCGCAGTGTTTCAACCTTCGATCCGCTGGTCCTGGGTATCATTCCTGTGACCACCCCGGATGCTACGGCTGGCACGCTGATCCGTGATCTACCTAACCCGCAGAACTCGCTTGTGTTCGACCCGGCTAGCACGATCAACAACGCTGGCGGTGAGTTCAACGTCTACGAACTGTTCGGCGAAGTTCGCTTGCCGATCCTCGCAGACGTACCAGGCGCTGAGATCCTTGAAGTGAGCGGTGCCGCTCGGTTTGCGGATTATTCGACCGTAGGAAGCACATTCACCTGGAACGTGAGTGGTCTGTACTCGCCGATCGAGGACATCCTGTTCCGCGGTACCTACGCGCAAGCGGTGCGTGCTCCGAACATCAACGAGCTGTTCAACCCGGCGCAGGGCGCGTTCTTCCGTCCGGTTGATCCATGCGATGTCGGTAACCTGGTTTCGGCCGATGATCCGGCTCTGCGTCAGGCGAACTGTACTGCGTTCTTCAACAACATCGGCTTCGACCCGACCTTCGGCACGGGTAACTACACCTATGTTGATCCGCTGACGGCACGCTTCTCAGGATCGATCAGTGGTAACCCCAACCTGCAGGAAGAAACTGCAACCACCTGGACCGTTGGCGCTCAGCTTACGCCGAGCTTCATCCCTGGTCTGATCGTCAGCGTCGACTACTACAACATTGAGATCGAGGACGCGATCAACAACGTTTCGGCGCAAGACATCGTCGACAACTGCGTTGATAGCTCTGACATCAACAACAACTTCTGTACGCTGTTCACTCGTAACCCTGCGACTGGTGGTTTCACCTTCCTGCAGCAGAGCGCGCTGAACTTCGCCCGTCAGGAGACGTCTGGTGTCGAATTCTCGGCGCAGTTCCGCTTCGATGTGGGCGACCATACCTTTACGCTGAACGGCAGCGGAACCTACGTTGAGAAACTCAACAACTTCTTCGACCCGAGCGACATCACTCTGGTCGACCCGGAACTTGGTGAGATCCAGCGTCCAGAATGGGCCGGTCGTGCGTCGATCACCTGGGATTGGGATCGTTTGAGCCTGACTTGGGGAACGTCGTACCTCGACAGCATGGGCCTGCGCTCGGTTGAGATCGAAACTGTCGGCAACACGGGAACAAACACCTTCTCGGTCGCCAACGGCATCGCCGACGAGACCTTCATCCACGACATCTCGTTCTCGTACGACGTGAACGACATGTTCGATGTCTATGGTGGTGTGAACAACATCTTCGACGAACAGCCGTTCGTGACCGAACAAGCCTATCCGGTTAGCCCGGTCGGCACCCTGTTCTTCCTCGGCGTTCGCGCATCAATCTAATAGCGGGCGGGCTTAGGCCCGCTCACCTGACAAAAGGCCCCTGAGGAGCGATCCTCAGGGGCCTTTTTGTTGGCCCAGACCTCTCGAGATCGTAACTAGATCAGGTCCTCGATTGGAACATAGTCGAGATCGTAGCCGAAATAGCGCGGGCTGAAGACCGCCAACCCGCCGTCGGTGCGCCACAGCGGATCGCATTTGAACCCGATGGCGGCGACTTCCTGCCCGATTGCGAAGTCCGGATTGTTGACCCCGTCATAGGTCTGCAGATCGACAACGCTGATCAGGTCGGGACAGGTGGCAATCACCTTGCCATCGCGGCGAGCGACCAGATGTTCATTCTTGTAAACCGTCTCTAAGACCTGCCCTGCAAAAGCTCCAGATCCCTCGAGCGAGAGGTCACCTTGCAAGAACCCATCCTCATCGCGCCAATTGAAGTCAGCGACACGTCCTTCGAACAAGAGATAGCCATCGCCCGCGGTCAGCGCCGCCTCTAGTGGATTGCCGCCATTCGCTTTGGCTAAGCGCACGGCTGCGCCAATTGTGCGCGCCAGGCTCAAGCTGTCCTTGACCAGCACGCCGGTCTGCTTCGCCTGCGCCCCGGTGATCGGAGAGTCCGCAACGCCGCAGGCAGAGCTTGCTTCCGCGATCGACCTCAGAATGTCTTCGGCGCGGGTAGGGTCTCCCAAGGCTTCGACGACCATTTCATCGCCAAAAGGCGTCGCAGCGCCGATTGGAGTAAGAGGCACGCCAGCGACCTTGACCGAGTGTTGGTTGATCTCGGGCACCGCTCGACCGACGGTGTCAGCATCGAGCGCGGGTATTCCTAGTCGCGCGGCGGTAGACAGCCCCTCTGCCAAACTCAGAGGGCCTATTTCACCCATGATCACCGCCGACATCTTCTGGCCGAGGTGACGTTCCAATACGTCAAACGCAGACTGCACCGGCTCGCGCACAGCATCGCCCATTGCATCAAGCTTCGCCCGCATTGCCGGGCTGGGCGGCGCGAGGCTGGCGAGTCCGTAAGGACAGGCGACCCGATCATCATCGCTGAGACGTGCCACCGGCAACATGTTGAATTTGTATCCCGCTGCGAGATCCTGCGCGATCAATTCGCGCGCCTCATGCAGGCTGCCTCCGCCGCCGGTGCCCAGATAAGAGCTGCCTACCAGGGCGTCCTCCAGATCCGTCGCCGAGAGCGGCACCGCTGTATGGGACACAGAAGGATGAGCCTTGGCGGATCGAGCCGATGCGCCAAATGTCATCGCGGTGCTGGCGACCGCAATTCCCCCAATAAACTGTCTGCGGGCTACCATCGGGTCGTTCTCCAAATCTGAGGCGCGCCAAGCAGCAGCGCGATTGTCCCAGAGCACTAATCGAATTCTGTTGATCACGCCATGTCCGAACAATCCTGACCTCTTGGTCCAGCACTGGGTGGTTCAGCCTAGCGATAGCCGGCGGCGCTATATTGCAGTCTCTGCGACATTGCATTGCTGCAATCGCGCCCTCTATAGACGGGGCGGTCGCGCTGCGGGTTTGGGGGAAGTATGCGCAATCACAAAGAAATTTGGCGAGCAACCTTGCTGTTGGCAATGGCGGGCTCATTGACGCTGTCAGCTCAAGCACACACCGCGGATGTGTCGCTGCCTTCGGTTGAGCAGCGCATCGACGAACTCGCGCAAACACGTCCCGATGAATTGGGTGATCTTCTTGTTGGCCTGCTAGCGGAATGGGCGGCCTATGATGATGCGGAGCAATCTCTGTTCAGCGAGCTTGGCAGGCGAGACCAAGCGCAAGCCGTCATCAAGGCTATTGAGCGCCACCAGGCTGCACGCGGAGGAGCGCCAACTGGATTAGACCCCATGACCAAGGCCGTGCTGTGGGCAGCGGTAACGATTGTCGAGCCGAGCGATAGCTTGCATGACGGGAGCGTTGAGCACCCGCTTCTGATCGGTACGGATTACGCCAGCCTCCGACATTCGCTGGGCGCCCGACCGTTAGGCCCGGGCGGCATGGGCGATGCCTTCCGCGATGCGCTCAAAGCGCAATGGATCGACTACAATGGGCGTCCGGACCTGACCGGCATGATCGGTGAGGAGGCACCGACCGAGTTTGCGCTTTGGTTGTTCGATGTTCGTGATCACCAAGCTCTGTGCCAGTCAGATGAGGTCATTGCATGGTCGGCTGACGGACCAACAGACCGTGACGGCCGCGCGGTTTCTTTGTGTATCGCTCCCGCACAGGGAAACCAGTTTCACACCATCAACCTTAGAGCTGGAAGCGCGGATTCGATTTCCTACAGCTATTCGACCGACGGAGCCGACCCGGGCGAGGTGATCCGGATTGTGCCTGAAGGGATTCGCGGGCGTCGGTTGGATGTCGCCTATGGCGGTGATCCCACTCCGCCTCAGGACAGCGAACCGAGTGGTGATTTCCAGCTCTACTGGGGGCAGACGCTATCCTACAAGCAATCGGCCTCGTTCTCCGGTTGGCAGGCTGAGGAAGCTTGGGAGATCGAGCCTCATATCGATCAGCTGCACGTGCTTGAGAAGGTCCTGCGCCAGCCTCGCACAGCCGAACTGCCACTCTCGATTGCTCAGCGTGAGCGGATTGCAATGAATTCCTGCCCGGCTCCATCGCGCCCCGCCTGGGTCTGCCGAGTACCCGATACGAACACTGTCGCCGCGCTGTGCCTTTCTGGCCAGGGAGACGCCAGCCAGGTGCATTTCCACCGCGGCGACCCTGCTCTGTTCGAACTGGGCGTTGATCCCGATGCGTTGGACACGCCGCGTTTGGCGACCGAGGGGATGAACTTCTGGACCAATGCTGGTCTGGTTACTGAGCTTAATGCAGGTCCGAACCGCATCACCATGATGGCATCGGACGGACCGACCGGCACCAACGCTGCCGTCGGGTCGGAGTTCAATGGCGATCCGCGCGGCGGGATGGATTGCAATCTTGTGCTTGACCGGGTGGCTGAGGAATTCGGTGATCAGCTGGCTTGCCAGGACGTGTTTGAGCCCGGCCTGTGCCCTTGGGCAGAGATCCTACCGCATTCCGACACTCGCAAAGTCATGCTGCATGAGCTGCGCGGCTTCTCGGAAGAGCAATTGCAATTGGCACTCGAAGAGATTCTTGCGCGGCGGGGGCAGGTCTCTGAACATCCACTCACCGCATCACGCAGCTGGTATCAGCCAATCGGCGATGTCTCGACCGAACGTCTTTCACCGATCGAGCGCGACAACTTCGGCATGATCCTTGAGCAGATCCAGCTCCCGCGCCCCGAGACTTTGGCGCTATGGAACTTGCGTTCGGCCCCCGGGCAATGGCGCGCCAAGGTCGAGTTTGAAGACGGCGGTGAAGGCACGATTTATGGTTCTGACCACCGTTTGCGGATAGAACGGGAAGGGCAAGCCACCGTGCTTTATCTTCCGCGTGGCGCTGCGGGCTCTGAGTTTTTAGATGGTTGGCAAAAGGTGTTCAGTTTCACCGCTGGCGAGAGCGTGGGCGTGGCTGACACCGCTGATCGCTATCCATGGTTCTTGCCGACCGAGACGCTGAAACGCTTGAATGTGACCGCTGAGCGTGCGCGTGACCGATCCCTGGCTGGGGAGATCAGCCAATGCCATGCCTTGGATGGCAGCTTGCCGTTCTTGCCAGACACGCCGGAAATCACGCTCAATGGCACATTCTGCACCACTCGGGATGGCATCCCGCTCTATGTCAGCCTGGCCGGGCGAGACCAGCTTGAAGGCCAGGACGAGCTGATTTTCTGGCGGTTTGGGTATCGCATGCAATCGCTCGAACGTGGCCCTCAGCCAGAGAGCCTGTTTGAGCCACCAAGCGAAGTGGAGACCTGGATCGCGCCGGGTTGATCATGATGGGATCGCGCGTGGCCCTCTCGATTTGCACCGCTTTGTTCCTTTTTGCGGCGCCAGCCGTCGCCGAGCAGCAGACCATCCCGGTGGACTGCCAATCGTCATCGGCGCTGGCTTGTGTTGAGCACAAGGGGCTCACCATCACCCTGACCGAAGAAGCGCGCGAGGGGCGCGTTGTGGTGGTTCGGTTTTTTGGCGGGACAGGCGAGGATTTCGATCAGGGTCCGGATCGCTTGCTGTATGAGGAAGTCATTGGAGAGGCGGCGGGGGAGTTTTTCCGCTTTGGAGAGCGGCAGACCATGGCGGTGCTCGATGCCAATGCCGATGGCCGGGACGAATTGGTTGTCGCCGCGCTTGTTCCGGTTCCGGGTGCGGAGCGCAAATTGAAGCTGTTCTCGCTCAACCGGGATCAGCGCAAGTTTACCGGCGCCCTGTTCTTCAGGCATGGCGCAATAGGCAGCGAAACGGCCTTTCTGGGGCACCCCTTTGGGAGCCAAGTTTCGATTGGGCGCACGATCCAGATCGGCTGGCCTGATGGGCGTCAGCGCGAGTATCGAGCGAGTGATCCCTATACGTTCACTCTTCTAGCCCCCGATCCGAACCCGGCTAATTGATACCGTGTTTGTAGCTCTGCGGAGTAAGCCAGTTGGACCAGATGAATGCGGTGTGAGCTAGCCGTAGCTGGCGATGCCGACGACCAAAGCGATGGGGATTGCTAGACAAACAAGCAGACGCCAAATTGGAGCCGCGATCAACGCCCCTTCAGGGTCCGTAACCAAGCGCTTGCCTGTGACCATCGGCCCGACCAGGTCCTTCTTCGCGACCACATGATAAAACAGGATCGCGGTGAGGTGCAGCCCGATCAAACCAACCAAGCCCCAAAAGAAGCTGTCGTGCCAATCGGTCAGCATATCAGCGGTGAGCACACCAACCGTGCCGTTGAGTGGGCCAGTCGCGCCGTCAAACGGGTCGCCCGCAAACAGGCCGAAGCCAACCTGCGCGAGCATGGCGCTGAGCAATAGGACCACGCTCCAGCCGCCAATCGGGCTGTGACCGTGAGGGGAGCCAGAGCTTTGCCGCTGTCCTGTGACATAGCGAAGCACCGTGATGGGACCGCGCACAAAGTCGCTAAACCGCGCCGTGCTGCTGCCGAGAAAACCCCATAGGATGCGAAAGGTCACCAAGCCGAGCAGAAGTAGGCCCAGCCGCATGTGCCAGCCCATCTCTCCATTCTCGGCAGTCCACCACATAGCCGGGATCAACAACGCAAAGCTCCAGTGCGTGAGCCGCACTGGCCAATCCCATACCTTTATCTGTGTTTGCGCCATGACGACCCCTTTGCCTGGTGCAAGCGATTGGAGTGTTAGTCCGTGTCGAGGCGGAAGTTATCGTGGCAGCCCTTGCACGAGCCGCCCATATTTTTGACCGCTTCGCCAACTGCGGCCATGTCCCCGGTCCCAGCAGCGGCCACCAGAGCAGCGCTGGTTTCAACGAGTTTCTCTTGAGCTGCTGCGAATTCCTCAGGCTTTTCCCAGATTGATGCGAGCGCTTCGGTGTCAGCCCCCGAGTCAACGCTGGTGCCTTCAGGGAAATTGTCGGAGATCAGGGCTGCCTTGCTGTTGATTCCTTCGGCTGCGGTTTGGATCGCGGCGAAATCGGGAGCATCGCTTTCGAGCTGCGCACGGATAGCTTTGAAGTCATCTCCAATCGCTTCGAAATTGGCTTGGCGCAGTTCGATTGGATCGCTTTCACCAGCATCGGCGGTGTCGCCTGCCGGAGCGTCTTCGGTGGCGCCGCTGCAGGCAGCGATGCTCAGGGCCACTGCTGTGGCAATCAAAGGGCGGAGACGAGATTTGATCATTGCGATGGTCCTCCAAGGTCCAGGTCAGCATGCGCGATTGGCATGATCTATCAGAAACGCCGTAAAGAGCGATATTTTCTCAATCGCAATCAGCCTCAATTGTTCCAGAATTACAAGGGGCAATTGATAGTCTAAGCGGTAATGCTAGGTGTTGATGCATGACGGGGACGGGCACTTCAGAACGACGCCGGGTGGCAGTGTTCGGCGCAAGCGGAACGATTGGCCGCGCGGTGGTCTCACGTCTGGTGCAAGATGGTCATGACGTCGTCGCCGTTGTCAGGCCTGGTTCCGATCAATCGCTTGCTGAACTCGGAAAGGCTGAGATTGTCACTGCAGATGTCGGCAACCCGGCCGAATTGGCCCAACGGGTTTTTGTCGATGGGGCTTGCGATGCGGTGATCTCTTGCCTCGCTTCTCGAAGCGGCGCGCCCAAAGACGCCTGGGCGATTGACTATCAAGCCAACGTCAATCTGCTGGCCGGCGCGAAACGGGCGAGGGTGGAGCAATTTATCCTGCTCTCGGCGATCTGCGTGCAAAAGCCACTGCTCGCGTTCCAGCACGCCAAGCTGGCGTTTGAGGCTGAGCTGCAGCAATCCGGGCTGACATTGTCGATCATCCGCCCGACCGCTTTCTTCAAATCGCTCTCCGGCCAGATTGAGCGGGTCAAGCAAGGTAAGACTTTCCTGATATTCGGGAATGGCGAGCTGACCCGCTGCAAACCGATCAGCGATCGCGATCTTGCGGCCTATATTGTGGGCTGTCTCGATCAGCCTGACCGCCACAATGCCGTGCTTCCGATCGGAGGACCGGGGCCCGCGATCACCTTGCGCGAGCAGGGCGAGATGCTGTTTGAACTGACGGGCAAGCAACCGCAGTTTCAATCGGTGCCATTGGCGCTGTTCAAGCTTGCCTCAAAGCTCCTGTCGCTCGGGGCGGGCGTATCCAGCTGGTTCGCTGAAAAGGCTGAATACGCTCGGATCGCGCATTACTATGCGACCGAGAGCATGTTGGTGCTGGACCCGGAATCGGGTGAATACAGTGCCGAGCAGACCCCCGAATTCGGCAGCGACACTCTGCGCGATCACTATGCCGCAATGCTCGAAGCTGGATTGCCCGACGCTGCATCCCCCGCTACGCCAGCGGCAGGCTAGGGGGACGCATCATCGACACTTCGTTGGTCTTTACACTCGGCAGCTGTGTGTTTTTCATGGCGCTGGTCGGTTGGGTCAGTTGGCTCAAGACACGCGGTCAGGCTGAGACCAAAGATGGTTATTTCCTTGCCGGGCGCGGCTTGGGCGCGACCTTCATCGCCGGCTCGCTGCTGCTTACCAATCTGTCGGCAGAACAGCTGATCGGCCTCAATGGCTCGGCCTATGGTCACAATCTCTCGAGCATGGGCTGGGAAGTCACGGCGGCTATCGCGACCATTGCGATGGCATTGATCTTCCTGCCCAAATATCTCGCGGGCGCGTTCACCACTCTGCCGCAATTTCTCAACGACCGGTTCGATCCAATGGTTCGGCGGATGTCGGTGGTGCTGTTCATGCTCGGCTATGGTCTGGTGACGATCCCCAGCGTGCTCTACTCGGGCTCGGTCGCTGTCCTGCTGCTGTTTGACGTGCCGGGGCTGACCGGGCTGGAGTATTTTCCGGCATTGGTGGCGACGGTGGTGGTGATCGGCGTGATCGGGTCGATCTACGCGATCTTCGGCGGGCTGCGCGCGGTTGCTGTTTCCGACACGCTCAATGGCCTGGGGCTGCTGATAATCGGGATTATTGTTCCGGTGTTCGGGCTGATCGCGCTCGGTGGAGGGGACTTCTTCAACGGGTTGAGCGTGCTCGGGACTGAGCATCCGGAAAAGCTCAATGCGATCGGCTCTGCGAGCGATCCCACACCGTTTGGGACTTTGTTCACCGGGATGATCTTCGCCAATCTGTTTTACTGGTGCACCAATCAATATGTGATCCAGCGGACACTCGGCGCGCAGAGCCTGGCGGAAGGTCAGAAGGGCGTGCTCTATTCGGGCTTCTTCAAGATCCTGGTGCCCTTCATGATGATGATCCCGGGCGTGATCGCCTTCCACCTCTATGGACCGGGGATGGGGACGATTGACGAAGCCTATCCGCGGCTGATCCGCGATGTGCTGCCGGTCTATCTCTCGGGCTTCTTCCTGGCGGTGCTGCTCGGCGCGGTATTCAGCTCATTCAATTCGCTGCTCAACAGCGCGGCGACCCTGTTCAGTCTCGATGTCTACGCTCCAGCGCGAGAGAAGGCGCGCGGCGAAAAGGTCAGCGACCGCGAGCTGGTCCGCGTGGCCAAGCTGGCCAGTCTGGTGATCGCGCTATTCTCCTTTGCGGTTGCCCCGCTGCTCTATTTCGCGGCGGAAGGGTTGTGGCAGATCATCCGGATCTTCACCGGTTTCTACAACATTCCTACCATCGTTATCGTTATCGTCGGGCTGTTCACTTCGCGCGTACCCGCTCTGGGGGCCAAGCTGGTGATCATCTTCCACGTCGTCGCCTATGGCCTGTTGCGGTTTGTGTTCGACGATGTCGTGACGCTCCACTTCATTCATCTCTATGCCGTGCTGTTCTGGATCGAGGTCGGGATCATGCTGGTCTGCGGTTGGCTGCGACCGCGCGAAGAGGCCTGGCAATTCACCCGCAATGAAAAGGTCGACATGACCCCGTGGCGCTTCGCCAAACCGCTGGCGATCACTTTGTTCTCGATGGTGGTGGCGACCTATCTGTTGTTCTCGCCAATCGGCGTGGCAAGCGCGAGCGGGCCGAGCGCGCTGTTTGCTCCGCTGCTGGCGGCATTGGCGATTGGCAATGCGGCGATTTGGTTGGTCTCAGCGCGTCGAACGCAGCCTTCACTCTAGCCGTCGCTCCCGAACGTGTTGCACCGTCATCCTGAACTTGTTTCAGGATAACAAATAGCCGCCGCGATCTAAGCGACGAGTGAAGCCAGCACCCGCCGTTTGCCCTCGAATGGACGACGCCCATGCATCACGGTGAAATTGTCGATCAGCGCAACATCGCCTGGCTGCCAGGCGAGATCATAGGTCATCTCATCGGCCAAGCGGATTGCCGGTGCCATATCCTCATTGGAAATCGGCTCGCCGCCACCAAAGGTGATCGCGCGGTTGGGATCGTTGCGGCTGTCGGCCCACCCGCGGAAGGCGGCGATCAGCTGGTTGAAGAAGGAGGTTCGACCATCGCCGATATTGCGCACGCCGGGCAGCGCGGCGGTTGTGACGCGGAGGCTCTCATCCTCGAGCCATTCCCATGAATAGCCGAGCTCGGACAGGCGGGCCTCAGCCTGCTCGCGAGTGTCGACGCTCAGCGTGCTACGCCACGAGCGACCCTGGCCAGAGCCAGCATCGTCGGTGCCGGGCATAACATTGGTGTAGCGCACCCCTTCTTTTTCGACCCGGCTGACGAAGTCTGGTGCCTCCTTACGCAAGGCCTCGAGCACCCAATCCGATCGGCACAGCGGGGTGGCTCCGCCAGTCTCGGCAGCGATCTCGCAATAGAAGAACAATTTGGCCGGATAGAGCGGGGTTTGCGCCATCTCGTGATGCAGGAAGATCTCGGTCGTGGGCGGAGCCTCATTGGCGGTGAAGACCCGCGGCGTGACATTGGTGCGGACCGCGTTGGAGAGCGAGTCCTCATAGGTAAAGCCCGGCTCGCCATAGCCCTCAATCGCTGCGTCAAAGGCCTGCGGGTCTGGCACGTCAAACCCTCGGAACAGCAGCGCACCCGCGTGATCGAGCGCTTGATCAACCGCCGCCTTGTTGGCGCTGAGGAAGGCAGCGAGATCGCCGCCGCCTGGAATGATGCCGGGGAAGTCCTGCTGTTCCATATCAGTCATAGATCGGGTGAAAGGTGTTGAAGGCGGCTTCGGTGAAGTCGCCGGGATCGTTGAAGCGGCGGTTTTGATTGAGCGCCGAGATGGCGGCCATTTCGACCTGGCTCAGCTCGAAATCATCAATGTCGAGGTTTTCGCGCATCCGTTCGGGCTTGGTGGTCTTGGGGATCACTGCGGTGCCGCGTTGAATGCCCCAGCGCAGCAGCACTTGAGCGGGTGTTTTGCCATGCGCATCGGCGGCGACCATTACCGGAGCAGTACCGAGCAGGCTTTCGCCTTCAGCAGCCATATCAAGCTCGAAGTAGCTTTGCGCGCCAAGCGGCGAGAACGCGGTGACATCGACCGCATAATCGCCAGCCATGCGGATCAGCTTTTCTTGGGTCAGATAAGGATGGGACTCGATCTGCAGCATGGCGGGCTTGATCCGGGCATAGCTCATCAGGTCGTGCAACAGGCCCGAATTGTAATTGCACACGCCGATCTGGCGGACGAGGCCCTTGTCGACCAGTTCTTCCATCGCGGCCCAGGTCTGATGCAGCGGCACGGGCGCGCGCTTCATCCCGGGATTGGCAGCCTTGGGATCGTGCAGCCATTCGGGCGGATAGCGGGTTTCGATCGGCACGAATTCGAGCGCGATCGGGAAATGGATCAGATAGAGGTCCAATTGTTCGAGCTGAAGGTCGGCCAAGGTCTTGCGGCACGCCATCTCAACATGCTCGGGCGCGTGGAATGTGTTCCACAGCTTGGATGTCACCCACAGCTCTTCGCGGCTGACCAGTCCCTCGGCCAAAGCCTGCGCCAGACCTTCACCGGTTTGGACTTCATTGGCGTAATCGGCCGCGCTGTCGAAATGGCGATAGCCCGCGCGCACCGCTTCAACCACCGTCGCGGCGGTCTGGTCCTGCGGGATCTTCCAAAGGCCGAAGCCTTGCCGTGGCATTGTGTCGAGCATTGTTAGTCTTTGTCCTTGAAGCGAATGTCGACTGGCTGACCGGTTTCGATCGATTTCTGCGCGGCGGCACCGATCACCACCGAACGATAGCCATCCCGCGCTGAGATCAGCGGCTCAGTGCCGTTGACCAATGCGTGGTGGAAGTCGCGCTGCTGGAAGTAGGTCGCGCCATGGTGGGTCCCAGCGGCCAGCGCATCAGGCGGTGTTGGGACATGCACCGCCACCGGCCGCGATTCGTTGCGCGGAGACCAGGTGACAAATCCCCCGGGCAGCTTCACCTCCATCTTGCCGATCGGACCGACGGCGCTGATTTCCTCTTGCTCTTCTGATCCTTCGGCGAACATGCAGAGGTCGAGCACAGCCCGCGCTCCGCCTGCGAAATCAAGCATGACAAAGGCATTGTCGATGATGTCGGGGATCTTGCCGTGATAGCGCTCGTTCAGATGGTTCACATCCTGCGCACCGCTGGCGAACACCCGCACGGGTTCGTCCTCCAGAATATGCCGCATCAGGTCGAAGAAGTGGCAGCATTTCTCAACCAGGGTCCCGCCAGTGTTGACGTTGAAGCGGTTCCAATCGCCGACCTTGACCAGGAACGGGAAGCGATGCTCACGGATGCTCAGCATCTTGATGTCGCCGGCCTCGCCAGCGTGAACCCGCTCAATGAAACGCGTGACCGGCGGCATGTAGCGGTATTCCAGCCCAACCCAGAACAGCTTGTCATAGTTCTGCGCAGCCTTGGCGAGCGCCAGCGCATCCGCCTCAAGAGTACACATTGGCTTTTCAAGCAGGACCGCGCAGCCAGCTTGCATCACCGGTTTGACGATCTCGAAATGGGTGAAATTGGGCGAAGCGATGATCACTGCATCGGGCTTGGCCTCCGCCAGCATTGCGGCATTGTCGTCGTAACAGCGAATGCTCTGCCCCAGCGCCTCTGCTTGCGCCTGGGCTTCGGAGCGAGAGCCCGCGTCGGGATCGGCGATCGCGACCAGCTCGGCGCCATCAATCAGTGCCAGATTGCGCATATGCTCGCGGCCCATCATGCCGCAGCCGATAATCGCGTAGGTTCTTTGGTCGCTCATGGCCTGCGCTCATGTGCTGCGATCACGGCAATGGCAAGCCTATTGAGTGGCTGAGGCATCTAGCGGGTCCAAACCCCAACGCCCGCTGGCCCAATCACTGAGGATCCGAGGGTCGGCAGGCCAAATCCGAGCTGTTCAACGTCGATCGGCTTGGTCGAATAATTGAAGGCGAAAATGTGCGATTGGGTCCGGCGCAAGCGCAGGCCTTTGGGCAGATCAAGCAGGGCGATATAGGCTTCTTCCGCGAGGCGTTCGATCAGCGTGCTGAGCAAGGAGCGATCGGGCCAGGCTCCGCAATAGCGCACATTGCCTGAGCGATAGACCACGCCGCGCCCGTCCTTGAGCGCATATTCGGGCTCTAGCTCACTCTCGATATCCTCGATCCAGCGGCTCACTGTGAAACCATCACCCGCTTCAGCGACGCCGGGGCGCAGGCTCTCGACGCGCTTTATTGTGAGCGGCACCAGCTCGCGCAGATCGCCAGGAGCGAGACCCTCCGGAATGCAGAAACTCTCGGTCTTGCTGCCTGAGCGCGGCCCCATCAGCACGGGACATTGGAGCGCTTTGAGCTTGGCAAGGAATCCGTTGGGAATGATCGGGAGGGTCGGAATGACCACCGCCTTATAGCCGCTCAGATCCGCTTGGGGGCCAACGATATCAACGTCGAGCCCGCGCCTTCGCAGCGCCGAATACCAATCATAGGCCAGCTCCATATAGCGGAAGCTTTGTCCCTGCGGCTGGATCCCGCAGACCCAGGCGGCCTCGTAGGAGAACACCAAAGCGACCGGCGCTTGCGCCACAGCCTGGAGGCCCAGCGCGTCGATTGCCTGAGCAGCCAGTCGGGCCTCACCAGCGGCCTCGGCTTCACTGCTGTCAGGACGCAGCAGCCCCGCATGCATCTGTTCCTGTGCGAATGGCGCCTGGCGCCAGCGGAAGTAAGACGTCAGCTCCGCCCCATGCGCAAAGGCCTCAAGCGTCCATAGCGCGACCATGCCGGGCAGCGGCGCAGGGTTGTAGCGCGCCCAATTTACCGGGCCCGGTTGCTGCTCCATCACGCCCCAGCGACCGTTGGAGCAGCCGCGATAAAGATCGTGGTGAAAGGCGGCGATGTCGGGATGGCCTTGCCGCATATAGGTCTTGCGGGTTTCGTCATCCGACCAGAACTGTTCGAGAAATCCCAGCGGGTAGGAATCCCATGTCGCGAGGTCGAGGTCAGCGCCAGTTTTGTGGTGATCGAACTCGGTGAAGAAGCCCATGAAGTTGTGCGTGATGTCTCGCCCAGGCGAATAGCGCCGGAGGATTTCGACTTGCTCCTGATTAAAGCTGGCGACCTGATCCGAAGCGAAGCGGCGATAATCGAGCCAATGCGCCGGATTGGCCTCGGTCACCGTCAGGTTTGGCGGATCAATCTCTGCGAAGCTGCGGTACTCCATGCTCCAGAAGACATTGCCCCAAGCTGTGTTGAGCGCATCGACGTCACCGTAGCGGTCCGCCAGCCAAGTGCGGAAGGCAGACGCCGCAGCGTCGGAATAGCTCAGCACCGTGTCGTGGCAGCCATACTCATTGTCGGTCTGCCACATGGTGACGGCGGGATGCTCGCCGTAGCGCTGTGCCATGGCGAACACCATGCTGCGGCACAGTCCACGATAGCCTTCGTGCGAGAAGCAATAATGGCGCCGCGAGCCAAAGGTCCGCGTTCGACCCTGGCGATCAACCGCCACCATATCGGGCATACTATCAACCAACCATTTGGGCGGGGTCGCGGTCGGCGTTCCAAGGATGATCTGCAAGCCAGCGTCAGCGAGCGTTTCGATCGCGCGGTCGAGCCATTCCCATTCGAACTTCCCCTTCTCGGGTTCGATCCGACTCCAGGCAAACTCACCGATCCGCACCAGCGACAGCCCCATTTCCTTCATCCGCCGGGCATCCTCGGCCCAAGTCTCCTCGGGCCAGTGTTCTGGATAGTAACAGCAACCGAGCTTCATTGACTGAGCCTCTCCAATGCGATGAGCCATGCGGTTTCGGGGTGAGTGAGCGGCAATTGCAGCCCTTGAGTCATGAGCGCCTCGCCTGACAATTCGTATCCCTCAAGCCATTGTCCGTGATTGGCTAGGTAGAGCGCGGCTTTGGGAGGCCAAGGCTGGGGCAGTGTCACCCGATAGAAGGCACTCCGATCAAGCCCCGCCAGTTGCACCGAGGACACCTGAAAGCACTCGGCGAATTGCGTTTGGGCGATCAGCGCCAGAGCTTTGCTGTCGTCCGAAACCATCAATCCGCTGACGCCTTCGGCACTGTGGTCAAGCCGGTGCAGGCGTCCGCTGTGGAGCAGCTCGCGCCAATTCTTGTAGAGCGCAATGTGCGCCTTGAGGGTCTCGCGGTCCGCTGGCTCCATCGCTGCCGGATCGGCTTCGACACCCATATGACCGAGCAAAGCGACCTTGGCGCGAAAGTCCATGTTGAGCTGGCGCCCGGTGATCGGATTGGGGCTGGGCCCGACATGGCTGCCGAGCACCTCGAGTGGAAGGAATTGCGACCAGGCGCGCATGATCCGGACCCGCTCGATCGCGTCATTGTTGTCGCTTGGCCAAACCCGATGGGTGCGCGAGAGCACGCCAAAGTCGATCCTTCCGCCACCGCTTGAGCAGCTCTCGATCTCCACCTTCGGGTGCTTGGCGCGAAGATGATTGAGCAAGTAATAGAAGCGAGCTGTCTGGTTGAAACGAACCGCGCCATGGACCCCTTGCACCGGGAACAGGTCACGATTGTGGTCCCATTTGATGTAGGCAATATCATGCGCGCTGAGCAGTGCATCGAGCCGCTCGATCAGATAGTCGATGACTTCATCGCGGGTAAGATCGAGCACCAATTGCCCGCGCATGGTCGGGCGATCCTGCCCCTCGAAGTGCAGGCACCAATCGGGATGGGCGCGATAGAGATCGCTCTCGGGCGAGATCATCTCGGGCTCGAACCACAATCCAAAATCCATGCCGAGACCGTGGACATGCTCAATCAGTGGATCGAGCCCATTGGGGAGCACGTCCGGCGAAACAAACCAATCCCCCAGGCTGGTGCGATCATTCCGACGGCCGCCGAACCAGCCATCGTCCAGTACAAAGCGCTCAATCCCCAGCGCCGCAGCGCTATCGGCCAGAGCCTTGAGCTTGTCCTCGCTGAGATCAAAGCCAAGCGCTTCCCACGAGTTGAGATGGACCTTGCGCGGCCCCCAATGGGCCCGGTCAGGCAGCACGTCAGTGCGGAGATGGGTGTGAAACTTCTGTGCCAGCGCTGACCGATCTGGCGCGAGTGCAAAGACCGCTTCTGCGCTCTCGAGGCTTGAGCCCGCCGGCAAAGGGACCTCGGTCGCATCCCAGTCAGCAGCCATCTGCAAAACCGCGCGACCGTCGGCATCGCATTCTATCCGAGTGTCGTAATCGCCGCTCCAGGCCAGATGAGCGCCGAGCACCTCACCCGAACCGGGAGCCTCCAGCGCCAACCAATTGCCGCCGCCAAAGCCCGGCTTGCCAATCGATGATGAGCTATGAAAACCATTTGGGCTGATCGGACTGCGGGTCTCGTGCATTTCACTGGCCCAGCGCCCGGAGAACGTGATCATCTCACTGAAGCGAGGGGGAACGGGCAGCACCAAAGATGCCTGCCGCGTGATGAAGAAATTACGTTCGCCAAAATTGGTGATCTCGCTGCGCGATGTCACGACATCGCCCGAACGGATGGCCCACCATCGCTCGAGCCGCAGGCCGAGCGACTGATCAAGCCACTCCAGCCAGATTTCATTCCCATCGATGTCCCATTCTGACAGGGTGAAATGCGTGATCGGATCCTGGACGTGGCCCTGTGCATGCTCTCGCAGCTGAATTGCCGGTGTGCCCGCCCAACCGCCCAAGCGCTGCGCTAACAAGCCCGGACGAGGGGGCGCATCGGGCTGCGATTCATGCCAGCCCATCTGGCTCGCGCAATCCAGGTCGGCGAGGTTCTCTTGAGGTGGAAGCGAGGGGCCGGAATAGGTGAGACGCGCTTCGCCATGCTTGGTCAGCGCGAAGACCAGTGTCAGCTCAGCCCCGTCGAGTCTGATCCATTCTGGTCTGTCCGCCAATTCCTGCCCCTCCAAACCTCGCCGGTGATGGTGCATGAGCGCGCACTTGCTCGTTACCGGCCAATCGGCTCTAACCTCCTCGATCGTAGACGGGAAGGGCTCAATGCTAAGCCAATTGCCAACCACCAGTGGTATTCAAATTGCTGTCTGTATCGGGCTGACGGCTCTGGTCGGTCTGGCGACCTGGCTGACGATCCGGCGGGCCAAGCATGATGGGTCGAAGAAGGACGTGTTTCTGGCTGGTGGAGGCCTGTCCTGGATCTTCGTAGCGGGTGCGATCACGCTGACCAATCTCTCGACCGATCAGCTGGTTGGAATGAATGGCAATCAGATGGCCTTGCTGGCGTGGTGGGAGATCTGCGGCTTCTTTGGCCTGCTGATCCTCGCCTTTGTGTTCGTGCCGATTTACTACCGTAACAATTGCACCACGGTGACCGAGCTGCTTGAGAAGCGCTATGGCGGGCGCTCAATCCGCACGCTGATCTCGGCTCTGTTCCTATTCGGCAATATTCTGATTTATCTGCCGGCGGTGCTCTATTCGGGCGGAACCTTCATGCAGGCGCTGTTCGGCGACCAATTCTCGGTTCTGTTCTTCGCTGGCATTCTGGCGGTGATAGCCTCGGCCTACACCATCTTCGGCGGCTTGCGCGCCGTGGCGGTGATGGACACCTATTCTGGAGTCGGCATCTTGGGCCTGGCGATGCTGATCGTAGTCCTGGCGCTGGCGGCCGTCGATTGGGACATCACAACCGGCGTGCCGGCAGAGCGACTGACCATGATCGGCGGAGCGGACAGCCCGATCCCGTTCCACACCCTGTTCACGGGGATGATCTTCATCCAGATCTTCTATTGGTCGACCAATCAGAACATCACCCAGCGGGCGATGGCTGCACCGACCGTCAGAGAAGCGCAGAAGGGTGTCCTCGCAGCGGCGGTCATCCGGATTTTGATCGTACCGCCGATCGTGGTGATCCCGGGGATCGTCGCTTACAAATTGTTCGGCGATGTTGGAGATGCCGCATATGGCCAGTTGATCGCTGAAGTGCTGCCGCCATGGCTGTCCGGTGCCTTTGCCGCGATGGTAGCCGCGGCGGTCATCACTACCTTCTCGGCCGTCCTCAACTCCTCGGTTGCGCTGTATTCGGTCGACTTTCACGAGCAATTCGTCGGCGAGGTCAAGGACCATTGGAAACTTGCAGCGGCGGTCTCTGTGCTGCTGACGATCACCTCAATCATGCTGGTCACCGTCTATATCGATGCGGCCAGCGCTGACCCGACCGACTTCAGCATCATCAATCTGCTGCAGCAATTGAATGGGCTGCTGTCGATGCCGATCCTGTCAGCCTTTGTCGCCGGTCTGCTGTTCCGCAATGTTGAGGCGCCAGCAGCAATTGGCGGGGTGATCTGGGGCGTGCTGCTCTATGGCCTGTTTACCTTCAGCTCTGAGATCGCCATCTTCCTTCTATCGTTTGGCCTTGAACCATTGGTCATCGCCTTGGGTTGGATCGCGAGCTCGGCCTTGTTCGAATGGCACTATATCGACTTCATGGTCGTGACCTTGGTGACGAGCGTGATGGCAGCGCTTGCGGTCAATCGCTTTATCCTGGGCAACCGTGCGGAATTCAAAGTCTTCTGGCGCAGTGCGGAGGCTTGATGGCCGTCGATTTCAGCAAGCCTCATCGTCGCTTCAATCCGCTGACGAACCGCTACGTCCAGGTCTCACCCCATCGGTTGGACCGTCCGTGGCAAGGGGAAGAGAGCGAGCCGGACCTACCGGCGCCGAGCTATGATGAGACGTGCTACCTTTGCCCCGGAAACGCCCGTAAGGGTGGCGCGGTCAATCCCGATTATTCCGGCGTCTATGTGTTTGACAATGACTTTCCCGCGCTCGTCGAAGGCGGGGAGGGGGAAGACCTGCACCCGCTGTTTCGCGCTGAGGAAACCAGTGGCCTATGCCGGGTGATCTGCTTTTCGCCCGATCATTCCAAGACCTTGCCTTTGCTATCGCAAGAAGCCCTGATTGAGGTGATCGACGCATGGGCGGAACAAACCAAGGAATTGGGAGAACGGTTCACAGCGGTCCAGATCTTCGAAAACAAGGGTGCGATGATGGGCTGTTCCAACCCTCATCCGCATGGGCAGATTTGGGCCACGGGCCATGTGCCTGACGAGCTGCGCGTGGCCGATGCCAGTCAAAGGGCATATCTCCAACAGCACGGCCGGAGCATGCTGATCGATGTGGCAGACCAAGAAATCTCGGAGGGTGAGCGGGTCGTAGACGTTAATGATGATTGGCTGGCTGTCGTGCCCTTCTGGGCAGCCTGGCCATTCGAGACCCTGTTGATGCCACGGTTCGAAGCCGCGCGCCTGGATGACCTTTCGGCTCCACAAAGTGTAAGCTTGGCAGAGATTCTCAAGCGCGTGACTACGCGCTACGACAATCTTTTCCAGACCAGCTTTCCCTATTCGATGGGGTGGCATCAAGCGCCGTTCTGGCCTGACCAGAAGGTTCCGGAGCACTTCCAGCTTCACGCGCATTTCTATCCGCCTTTGCTTCGGTCCGCTTCGGTTCGGAAGTTCATGGTTGGCTATGAAATGTTGGCAGAGCCGCAGCGTGATCTTACACCGGAACGCGCTGCAGCCATGCTGCGTGAAATGTCGACCACCCACTACAGGAGCGCATTATGAAACGTCGCGAGCAGCTGATTGCCCGCGCACGCGAGGGCTTTCGGATGGCCTATGGCATCGATCCCACCCGGATCTATTCTGCGCCCGGGCGGGTCAATCTGATCGGTGAGCACACCGACTACAACGCGGGCCTGGTTCTGCCCTGCGCAATTGACCGCGAGACGGTCATCGTTCTTGGCCCTGCAGACGACAGCGACAAAATTCCTCAGATACAATCGATCGCACTGGATATGGGATCGGTAGAGGATGGGTTTCAGATCAAGCCCGATATCGAGCGGGCAGACAACAATTGGCAGAACCACATCAGGGGCGTGGCGCACTATCTGCAACAGCGCGGTGTGCCGCTAAAGCCTGCGAGGATAGCGATTGCCGGCGATATCCCGATCGGATCGGGGTTGTCGTCATCAGCCTCGCTCGGCGTGGTCGCCGCTTTGGCGCTTTCCGACCATGCCGGATTGCCGCTTCAACCAGCTGATCTTGCCGCAGTCGCTCAGAAGTCAGAGAATGACTATGTTGGCTGCGCTTGCGGGATCATGGATCAAATGGCCTCGGCCGCCGGAGCAGAAGGCCACGCACTTTTGCTCGACTGCCGTTCGCTCGAACATATGCCAATCCCGATCGCACGAGACCTCGAAATCGTCGTGATCGATTCCGGAATTCGACGGCAGTTGACCGAAAGTGCTTTCAACACTCGGCGGGAGGAATGTGACAAGGCCGCTGCGCATTATGGCATGGCGTCCCTGCGCACGGTCACGCACGAACAGTTGGACCAGGACCGAGGGGAGCTCGATGACACACTCTATCGAAGGGCCCGGCACGTTGTGAATGAGATCGCGCGGGTCGAGCCTATGGCGGTGGCGCTGGTTCAGGGACAAACCGCTCAGCTCAGTGAGTTGATGCGAGCTTCGCACAATTCTCTCCGCGATGACTTCGAAGTGTCTGTTCCCGAAGTTGATCGATTGGTGGCGATTATCGACCAAGCCATTGGTGATGCGGGGGGTGTCAGAATGACTGGCGCTGGATTTGGCGGCTCGGTTGTGGCGATTCTAGCCAAGGACAAAGTAGACTTGGTTTTTGATGCAGTGTCGCAAGGCTACAATCCTGCTGCCGAGTTTCCCGGGACTGTGCAGATTTTCCGACCAAGTGCGGGCGCCACAAGGATCAAATAGTCCTACTCAAAAACGCAATTTACACATATAAAAATATCTTTATATCCCAGCTCAATGGGAATAGAGACGATCTTCAGAGCCTTGGCTGATCCTACCCGCCTGCGCATTGCGCGGTTGCTCGGGACGATGGAGCTTGCTGTTGGCGAGCTGGCGCAAGTTCTGGGGCAGAGCCAACCGCGTGTCTCACGGCATGTGGCGATTCTGTGCGATGCAGGTCTTGCTGAGCGTCGCCGCGAAGGAAGCTGGGTTTTCCTTAGGTCACCAAATATCGGCGCCGATGGCTCGGCTGTGGTCGAGGCGACCGCGCGGCTGCTTGCCATTGCTGAACGCGAAAACAGCGAGTTCTCGGAAATATGCGAGTCTGACCGGCGGAAGCTCGCTGCCATAAGGCAAGCACGAGAGACGCATGCCGAGGGCTTCTTCGCCAGGCACGCCGGCGAATGGGATGAACTGAGGCAGATGCACAGTGCCGACCAATTGGTCGAGAAGGCACTGCAGAAGGCCTTGGCGGATGAGCCGGTTGGTCGCTTGCTGGATGTTGGCACCGGTACCGGACGTATGGCGGAACTGTTTGCAGCGCAGGCCGATCATGTGGTCGCGCTGGATAAGAGTCTTGAGATGCTTCGTATCGCTCGCGCCAAGCTGCAGCATTTGCCGGCCGAGCAGGTTGAGCTGGTGCAGGGCGACTTTTCTGATTTGCCGCTTGCAGCAAAGAGTTTTGACACGGTGGTTTTGCATCAGGTGCTGCATTTTGCCCAGGACCCCTCGCAAGTTCTCAAAGAGGCGGCACGGGTGGTTCGCCCGAATGGGCGCATCGCGATCGTCGATTTTGATGCGCATGGGCGCGAAGAACTGCGCGATAAATATGCGCATGCGCGGCTGGGCTTCTCAGATCAGTCGATGCGAGACTTCTTGCGCGCGGCGGGCTTCGAAACACGCGATCCGATAGGGCTCGAAGGGGGTGAGCTGGTCGTCAAAATCTGGTTGGGC
The DNA here is from genome assembly GCA_965229665.1 of Erythrobacter sp. Classification (GTDB taxonomy): domain Bacteria; phylum Pseudomonadota; class Alphaproteobacteria; order Sphingomonadales; family Sphingomonadaceae; genus Erythrobacter. The sequence continues at coordinate 1,718,261 of OZ245896.1, forward strand.
CAGCGGCGGTCAAGCGCTGCAGCCGAAAACCCAAAGGAACAAACCGCATGACCCTTTCTGACGCCCCAACACTTGGTCAATTGCAAGAAGCCAAGACAGCGCTGGACGCACCTTTGTTCTCCGGCCTGCCAGGCGATCTTGAGATCAGCTTTGAGTTCTTCCCGCCCAAGACCCCCAAAATGTCGGAGACCCTGTGGGATTCGGTCGGAACACTGAGTCCTCTTGGACCCCGGTTCGTATCGGTTACCTATGGCGCGGGTGGATCAACTCGTGAGCGGACCCATGAGCAAGTCGTTCGCATCCAGAACGAGACGGGCATTCCGGCTGCGGCGCATCTGACCTGCGTCAATGCGACCCGCGAAGAGGTCGACGAGGTGGCGAGGCACTATTGGGAAAGCGGTATCCGCCATATTGTTGCCCTACGCGGCGATCCACCTGACGGCTCTGGTCACTATGTTCCCCATCCCGGTGGCTATGCCAATGCGGTCGAACTGATTGCCGGTCTTAAAGAGATCGCACCGTTTGAGATTTCGGTGGCTGCCTATCCAGAGGTTCACCCGGACTCGCCCGATGCGCAGACCGATATCGATAACCTCAAACGCAAGTTCGACGCCGGAGCGACCCGTGCGATCACTCAATTCTTCTTCGATCCAAAGTGCTTCTTCGAGTTCCGTGAGAAGGCCGCAGCGGCCGGCATCTCTGGCGAGATTGTTCCTGGGATTATGCCCGTAATGAGCTTTGCCGCGGTCCAGCGCATGTCGGGCCTATGCGGGACCGCCATTCCAAACTGGATGGAGGGTCTCTTCGAAGGGCTCGACGAAAGACCGGCAGCACGACAGCTGGTGAGCGCGACGATCGCTGCCGAGCTTTGCCGACGGCTCTACGCTGGCGGGGTGCGTCAATTTCACTTCTACACCCTCAACCGCGCCGAGCTGAGCTATGCGATTTGCCACATGCTCGGCATGCGCCCGATCGAAGGGGCTAGCCAGTGAGCGCGCGCGAACGCCTCAATGAGGCCGCAAAACAGCGGATCCTGATTTTTGACGGGGCCTTCGGGACGCAGATTCAGAACCGTAAGCTGACTGAGCAAGACTATGCGGGTGATCTGGGTCTAAACGCTGATCAGAAGGGCAATAACGATATTCTCGCGCTCACCCGCCCGGACGTCATCGCCGGGATCACGCGGGCCTATCTCGATGCGGGATCGGACGTGATCTCGACCAACACTTTTTCGGCCAATCGGATCAGCCAGGCCGACTATGCCGCTGAGGATCAAGTCAAGGCGATCAATGTCGCCTCAGGCAAGATTGCGCGCGAACTGGCCGATGAGTACGAGGCCAGGGATGGAAAGCCCCGCTTCGTTGCGGGCGCCATCGGCCCGACCAACAAGACGCTGTCGCTGAGCCCGGATGTCGAAGACCCCGGCTTTCGTGAGATCTGCTTCGATGAATTGGTCGAGGTCTATCACGAACAAGCCGCAGCGCTCGTCGAAGGCGGGGTTGATTTCATCCTGATCGAGACCGTGTTCGATACGCTCAACGCCAAGGCTGGCATCATGGCGGTCAAACAGCTTGAGCAAGCGCTTGGTCGCGACGTCCCGATCATGCTCTCCATGACCCTGACTGACCTTTCCGGGCGCAATCTCTCGGGCCATACCGTCGAAGCCTTCTGGTACGCGGTTCGCCACGCCAACCCCGTAACCATGGGGCTCAATTGCAGTTTCGGCGCTGATCAGCTGCGCCCGCATGTGCAGTCGCTCTCGGGTCTCGCCGATACGCTGATCCTGGCCTATCCCAATGCCGGCTTGCCCAATGAGCTTGGCGAATATGACGAGATGCCGGACACCACGGCAGCGCTCGTCAAGCAATGGGCGCAAGCGGGCCAGGTCAATGTGCTGGGCGGGTGCTGCGGTTCCTCGCCAGAGCATATTAAAGCGATCGCTGACGCGGTTACCGATCTGTCGCCGCGAAAAGTGCCTGAGGCCGACAATTCGATGCGGCTCGCCGGGCTCGAACCCTTTGTGGTGGCAGCCTGATCATGAGTTCTCAGAACGCGTCGTCGCGCTTCATCAACATTGGCGAGCGCACCAATGTGACCGGCTCGGCCCGGTTCAAAAAGCTGATCATGGCGGATGATTACGCCACCGCTGTCGAGGTTGCGCGTCAGCAGGTCGAAAACGGCGCGCAGGTGATCGACGTCAATATGGACGAGGGGCTGCTCGATGCTGAGCATGCCATGACCACCTTCCTCAAGCTGATCGCAGCCGAGCCTGATATCGCCCGTGTGCCGGTGATGATCGACAGTTCCAAATGGGACGTGATCGAGGCCGGGCTCAAATGCGTTTCAGGCAAGCCGATCGTCAATTCGATCAGCATGAAGGAAGGTGAGGAGCCGTTCCTTGAGCAAGCGCGCAAATGCATGGCCTATGGCGCAGCCGTGGTGGTGATGGCGTTTGACGAAACCGGGCAGGCGGACACCAAACAGCGCAAGGTCGAGATCTGCACCCGCGCGTACAATCTCCTCACGGGAATTGGTTTCCCACCCGAAGACATCATCTTCGATCCCAATATATTCGCGGTTGCGACCGGGATCGAAGAGCACGATCGCTATGGTCTCGACTTCATCGAAGCGGTTCAGGAAATCAAAGCGGCGTGCCCCTTTGCCAAGACCTCGGGCGGGTTGTCCAACCTCTCCTTCAGCTTCCGCGGAAACGAGACGGTGCGCCGCGCGATGCATTCGGTCTTCCTCTACCATGCAATCCCTGCCGGGCTCGATATGGCGATTGTCAACGCCGGTCAGCTCGACGTCTATGACACGATCGATCCGGTTCTGCGTGATGCCTGCGAGGATGTGATCCTGATGCGTCCGGTTGATGGGGAAGAGACCGCGACCGAGCGCCTGATCAACCTCGCTGAGAGCTTCAAAGGCAAGAGCAAGGAAGACGATAAGCAGGCCGCCGAATGGCGCGGCTGGGCGGTCGAGAAGCGGCTCGAACACGCGCTGGTCAAAGGGATCGACGCGCATATTGTCGACGACACCGAAGAGATGCGCGCGATGACTGCCGAGCGTGGCGGGCGACCGATCGAAGTGATCGAAGGCCCTCTGATGGATGGCATGAATGTCGTCGGCGACCTATTTGGCAGCGGCAAGATGTTCCTGCCGCAAGTCGTCAAATCGGCACGGGTCATGAAGAAGGCCGTGGCGCATCTCATCCCCTTCATCGAAGATGAAAAGGAGGAGGGCGCGAAAGCCAAAGGCAAGATCGTGATGGCCACGGTCAAAGGCGATGTTCACGATATCGGCAAGAATATCGTCGGCGTCGTGCTCCAGTGCAATGGCTATGAGGTGATCGATCTGGGCGTGATGGTGCCGTGGACCGATATCCTCAAGAGCGCCAATGACAATCAGGCTGACATGATCGGCCTGTCGGGACTAATCACCCCCTCGCTCGACGAGATGGTCACCGTGGCCGAGGAAATGGCGCGGGCGGAGATGACTATGCCGCTGCTGATCGGAGGCGCGACCACCAGCAAGGTCCACACGGCGCTCAAGATCGATCCCGCCTATGAAGGTCCGGTAGTGCATGTGCTCGACGCGAGCCGCGCGGTGGGAGTGGCGTCAAAGCTTCTGTCGGAGACTCAGCGAGACGACTTCGTCGGTGAAACCGCCGGCGAATACACGAAGGTCCGCGATGCAAGGTCGGGCAAGGCTCCGAGCCAGCTGATGACACTGAGCGAAGCGCGCGCCAATTTCTACGACGCCTATCTCAGCGACAAGCCGGCGCCACCGCTTAAGCCGGGCGTGCACGTGTTTGACGATTGGTCCCTGGTCGACTTGCGCGACTATATCGACTGGACCCCGTTCTTCCGTGCTTGGGAATTGCATGGCAATTACCCGGCCATACTGGAAGATGAAGTCGTGGGTGAGAGCGCGCGGGCGCTCAAGGCCGATGCCGATGCCATGCTCGATCGGATCATCGAAGAGAACTGGCTCACCGCCAGAGGCGTCTGCGGGTTCTGGCCCTGCGCGCGCGATCACGACTGCCGCGACGATGTGGTCATCCATCGGGTGAACCGTGAGGAGCATGTCCGGCTGCCCTTCCTGCGCCAGCAGATCAAGAAGAGCCGCGATCGCGCCAATATGTGCTTGGCCGATTTTATCGATCCGGCGGGTGATTGGATCGGTGGCTTTGCTGTCGGGATCCACGGGATCGAACCACACAGCGAGCGCTTTCAGGCCGACAAAGACGATTATTCTGACATACTGCTCAAAGCGCTGGCTGACAGATTTGCCGAGGCCTTTGCCGAACGTCTGCACCAGCATGTGCGGACTGATCTGTGGGGCTATGCTCCTGGTGAACAACTGACCAACCAAGCGCTTATCAAGGAAGAATATCGCGGGATCCGCCCAGCACCCGGCTATCCGGCCGTTCCCGACCATTCACTCAAGCCGATCCTGTTCGAGTTGCTCGATGCGGAAGCCAATGTCGGGCTTTCGCTGACCGAGAGCTTCGCGATGTATCCCACCGCCGCGGTGTCCGGTTTTTACTTTGGGCATCCCGAAAGCCAGTATTTCGGCGTGGCCCGGATTGGGCGTGATCAGCTCGAGGATTACGCCCGTCGCCGCGGCGTTGATATCGAGACGGCGGAACGGTGGCTCCGTCCGAACCTCGATTGAGCCGCTCTCGTCCACTTTCTGCTTGGCTCTGGCTTGCGGTTGCAGGGCTAGTGGTCGCCTATGTGCTGACATTCCTGGCCGTCCCCAAAGATGTCGATCAATGGGGCCCCTTGTGGTTCGTCCCCGGCGTTGGAATCATCGGCGCAATCATAGCCAATGCCAGCGGCACCGGCGGTGGGGTAGTCTTCATCCCTGTCTTCAATGTCTTACGAGAGCTTGGCACCTGGCAGCTTGATCCGCTGCGGGTGACCGCAATCTCGATGGGTATTCAGGCCTTCGGGATGAGTGTGGGTGCGCTTCGTTGGACTGATCGCCTGCTGCATCAGCCTGCTTTGCCGACAGGGTCTCATGAAGCGCCGACGCGCTATCGGGATTACGCCTTGGTGTGCCTGCTCGTGCTGGCGATATCCCTGCCGCTGCAATTGCTCACCCAGCTCTACGCCGAGGTGGATGGCAGCACCGTGCTGCTGGCCTACAAGGGCTTTTCGATCGTGTTGGGGATCGCGCTGATCATCGCGACCTGGACCGTCAATCGCGACGCCCCAGAGCGGGCTGCGCTGACTCGCTTCGACGCGATTGTCCTCGCGGTGCTGGCGGTCCCGGGCGGGTTTATCACTGCGATGTTCTCGGTCGGGATCGGAGAACTGGTCGCGTTTTATCTTTTCCTGCGACATTTCCCGATGGTGCTCGCGGTCGGAACTGCCTGTATTATTTCTTCGATCTCGATGATCGCAGGAACCATGGTCAACCAGCAGGCGGGCATCATCATCTGGGACATTGTGCTGCTCGCTGCGCCCGGCGCGATGATTGGCGCGATCCTGGCTCGCCCAATTGCACTGTGGCTTGGCCCGCGCAAGCTCAAGACAGCGGGTGCAGTGTGGATCATCGCTTCCGCAATTTACCTGCTTTTGGCTCGGTAGAACTCCCTTTCGAAGACTCTTCTGAAAGCTTCGCGAACGATTGTTTCGCGTTTTGCCGGATATTCACATAGGGTGATTGACGGGCCTCTTCGCATACGCAACATGGATCGCGCCTGCCGGAAGTGATTCTGGCATCTTTCGCGGGAGAGATCTGCGCCGGGACACCGGCAAAAGGCGCCGAAGGAGCAACCGCCCCGGAAACTCTCAGGCACACGGACCGCGCGAGGTAGAGGCACTCTGGAAAGCGCGTCGGAGCTTTGGCTCTGGGCCACCGAAGGGGAAGGCTGCTCCGGGTTCATGCCGGCACCAGCTAAGCTCTCAGGTTTCCCGACAGAGGGGGCAGGAACAGCGCACCAGACTGGGGCGTTGAGCTGCTTTCGGGGACTAAAAGATTGAGCGACGATCACACCGAAGAGGACCTTCCGCTGGGCACGCTGCCTTTGGACAGCTGGCATCGTGCGCAAGGTGCGCGGATGGTGCCTTTCGCTGGCTATGAAATGCCGATCCAGTACGAAGGCATAGTGGCTGAGCACAATTGGACGCGTGAGAGCGCCAGCCTGTTCGACGTCTCGCATATGGGCCAGCTCGGGCTACACGGTCCGGCAGACGATGTTGGCGAGGCTGCTGCGCAAGCCGCGGCTGAGCTGGAAAAACTGCTGCCCGGCCTGATCTCATCGCTGAAGCCCAACAAGATGCGTTATTCGATGCTGATTGATGAGGATGGCGGTATCCTCGATGATCTGATGGTGACCAATGCTGGCCCTCGAATGGCGCTGGTGGTCAATGGCGCGACCAAATGGGACGATATTGCCCATCTGCGCGAGCATCTGCCGGACGAAATCACGCTGCATCATTTTGACGATTTTGGCTTGCTGGCGCTGCAGGGGCCCAAGGCAGGCGAGGTTCTTGAGGAGCTGATCCCAGGTACAGGCGAACTTGTTTTCATGACCGCTGCCCTATTCGAATGGAATGGCACCCATATCTGGGTCAGCCGCGCGGGCTACACTGGCGAAGACGGGTTCGAGATTTCGGTCCATGAGGATCACATCGCCGCATTGGCCGATGCGCTGACGGCGGATGATCGGGTCAAGCCGGCTGGGCTTGGTGCGCGCGATAGCCTTAGGCTCGAAGCCGGCCTGCCGCTCTATGGCCATGACATAACCACTGAGACTGATCCGGTCAGCGCTGATTTGACCTTTGCTCTCAGCAAGAAGCGCCGCGAAGCTGGTGGCTGGATGGGCCATGGGCCTGTAATGAAGGTGCTAGAGCAAGGGCCTGAGCAAAAGCGCGTTGGTCTCAAGCTCGAAGGCCGCTTGCCTGCGCGCGAAGGCGCAGAGGTCTTCTCTGGCGATTCCAAGGTCGGCATTGTGACCAGCGGAGGCTTCTCGCCCACGCTCGGCCAGCCGATCGCCATGGCCTATGTCGACGCCGCACATATTGCTGAGGGCACTGCGCTTGAATGCGAAGTGCGCGGCAAGCGCCTGCCCGCAATTGTTTCACCCATGCCTTTTGTTCCGCACCGTTACTTTCGAGGGAGCTGATAGAATGCCGCGTTATTTCACCGATGAACACGAATGGATTGATGTCGAAGGCGACACCGCCACGGTTGGCATCACCGATTATGCGCAAGAGCAATTGGGCGACATCGTCTTCGTTGAATTGCCGCAAGTGGGCGCGATGCTCGACAAAGGCGGCGACGCTGCTGTGGTCGAGAGCGTCAAGGCCGCCAGCGACGTCTATGCGCCGGTTAGCGGCGAAGTGACTGAAGCCAATGCCGCGCTCGAAGACGATCCCGCCCTTGTGAACTCGTCGCCGGAAGAGGAAGGATGGTTCTTCCGTCTGACAATTTCCAACGATGGCGAGCTCGAAGGTCTGATGACCGAAGCCGCTTACAAGGATTTTGTCGCCAACCTTTGAGGCTTGGCGCGCGTATCTCGACTTTCCCCTCCAAGGCTGATTGACTCATGCGTTATCTCCCACTCACTGACACCGACCGCGGCGCCATGCTCGACCGCATTGGTGCCGCCTCGATCGATGATCTGTTTGTCGACGTGCCCGAAGTGGCGCGGCTCAACGGACCGATCGAAGGTCTGCCGATGCATGCCAGCGAGATGGCGGTTGAAAGGCATATGAAAGGCCTGGCCAATCAGAACCTCGCGGCGGAGAACGCGCCGTTCTTCCTCGGGGCAGGGGCCTATCGCCACCATGTTCCCGCCAGCGTCGACACGGTGATCCAGCGCGGTGAATTCCTGACCGCCTACACGCCCTATCAGCCCGAGATTGCTCAGGGCACGCTGCAAATGCTGTTCGAGTTCCAGTCTCAGGTCGCGCGGCTCTATGGCTGTGCGGTGGCCAATGCCTCGCTCTACGATGGTTCGACTGCCTGTTGGGAAGCTGTGGCGATGGCGACTCGTGTGACCCGCCGCAAACGGGCCGTGTTGTCGGGAGCGGTACATCCGCATTACGCGCAAGTGGTCAAGACCATGGCGCGCTTCACCGGTGACACGATTGCGACCGCGCTGCCTGCGATCCAGACCGAGCCGGACAATGCTGGTTTAATTTGCCGGATCGATGACGAGACCGCCTGCGTCGTGATGCAATATCCCGACATTCTCGGGCGCATACCCAATGTCGAGGAAGTGGCCGAGGCCGCGCATGCCAAGGGCGCGCTGCTGATTGTGGTCAACACTGAACCGGTAGCGCTGGGTGCGATCAAATCACCGGGTGAGCTTGGGGCTGACATCGTGGTTGGCGAAGGCCAGTCGATCGGCGTCGGACTGCAATTCGGTGGTCCTTATCTCGGTCTGTTCGCTGTGCGCGATCCCAAGCATGTCCGGCAGATGCCTGGGCGGCTGTGTGGTGAGACCGTCGATGCCGAGGGCAAGCGTGGTTTCGTGCTGACGCTTTCAACCCGTGAGCAGCATATCCGCCGAGAAAAAGCGACTTCAAACATTTGTACCAATTCCGGGCTCTGCGCGCTGGCGTTCAATGTCCATATGACATTGCTGGGCGAGAAGGGATTGCGGCAGCTGGCGGCAGAGAACCATCGTTTGGCGTGCGTGGCCGCTGACCGGCTTGAGCAAGTGCCAGGCGTGACCCTGCTCAACGGCGCTTTCTTCAACGAGTTCACGCTCCAGCTTGGCGGCAGGCCGGCACGCGATGTGGTGCGCCAATTGGCGGATCGTAATGTGCTCGCTGGTGTATCGCTCGACCGGCTCTATCCGGGGGTCGATGCGCTCAGCGATGCGCTTTTGGTCGCGGTGACTGAAACCACAACAATCGAAGATATCGAGACACTGGCGACAGAGCTGGAAACGGTTCTCGCAGTGGAGATGGCCCAATGAACGCGCCCAACAAATCAGGCTGGAAGCCCGCCATGGAAATGGCCGAAGACGGCATGCACTCAGGCCCTCAAACAACCACGGGCAATCGCGGGCTGATGCTCGAAGAGCCATTGCTGTTCGAGATTGGCCATGCCGAAACCACCGGTGTCGATCTGCCAGAGGTGGATGCCAATCACGCCAACCGCCTCGGCGGACTCGAGCGTGAAGAGCCGATTGGTCTGGTTGGCCTGACCGAACCAGAAACCGTGCGGCACTACACCCGGCTGAGCCGTCAGAATTACGGGATCGATCTCGGCTTCTTCCCGCTCGGTTCGTGCACGATGAAGCACAACCCGCGGCTCAATGAGAAGATGGCGCGCCTGCCAGGCTTTGCCGATATTCACCCGCTCGCCCCGCAGCAGACGGTGCAAGGCGCGCTCAAAGTGGTTCATCAGCTCGGCGAATGGCTCAAGACCCTGACCGGCATGCCCGGCGTGGCGATGAGCCCCAAGGCCGGCGCGCATGGTGAACTGTGCGGGATCCTTGCGATCCGTGCCGCGCATGAAGCACGCGGCGATGCCCGCGAAGTCGTGCTCGTCCCCGAAAGCGCGCATGGCACCAATCCGGCCACCGCGGCTTTCGCCAATTATCGGGTCGAGGACATTCCAGCGACACCCGATGGTCGGGTTGATTTGGCCGCGCTCAAGCAGCGGCTGGCGCCCGATGTTGCGGCGGTGATGATTACCAATCCCAACACCTGCGGATTGTTTGAAAAGGACTTCCGCGAGATCGCTGACGCGGTCCATGCGATTGGTGGCTATGTCTATTGCGACGGCGCGAATTTCAACGCGATCGTCGGCCGGGTCCGCCCGGGCGATCTGGGCGTCGATGCCATGCACATCAATCTGCACAAGACCTTCTCCACCCCGCATGGCGGTGGCGGTCCAGGCTCAGGCCCGGTGGTGTTCTCTGAAGCGCTCAAGGATTACGCGCCGCTGCCCGAGGTCCGCAAGCTGGAGGATGGCAGTTTCGAGCTGGTCGAAGAGGAAGGCCGTGAGCATCGCGGGCCAAGCTTTGGCCGGATGACCGCTTTCCACGGCCAGATGGGCATGTTCACCCGCGCGCTGACCTATATGCTCAGCCACGGTGCTGACGGCCTCAAGCAGGTGGCCGAGGATTCTGTTCTCAACGCCAATTACATCCTGCGCAGTCTCGAAGACATTCTCCACGCGCCCTACGCCGACAGCGGCCCGTGCATGCATGAAGCTCTGTTTGGCGATAAGGATTTCGGCGGCGATCTCTCCACGCTCGACTTGGCGAAGGGGCTGATCGACGAGGGCTATCACCCAATGACGGTCTATTTTCCGCTGGTGGTCCATGGCGCGATGCTGGTCGAGCCGACCGAGACCGAAAGCAAAGCGAGCATTGATCAGTTCATCACTGCCTTCCGCTCGGTGACTGAGCGGGCGCTGGCTGGCGACGAAACGCTCAAACAGGCGCCCTACTATGCTCCACGGCGGCGGCTGGATGAGACCTTGGCTGCGCGCAAACCGAAGCTCGCTTGGACTGAGCCTGAGGAGTGAGATAGACCCGCGCAATGCGGATCATCTTCAGTCGAAAGGGATTTGACAGCGCCGCTGGCGGTGGACCCTCACCGATCGTAGGCGGCCGGCCGCTGAGCCTGCCGATCCCGGCGGGCACCGCGAGCCAGACCAGCTTTGGCGATCTGGGACTGGGCGAGCATGCTGCGAAGGCCAGTAAGGGAAAGTATGGCGCTGGCGATCTGTGCCATCATGACCCGATGTTTTGCTCCGATGGGACCTGCGTGTTCGGTCAACACAGCGCGGCGCAGACCCATCTCGAAGGGCAAGGGGTCACGCTCGGCGATGTCTTCCTGTTCTTCGGGCTCTTTGCCGAGGAAGAGAGCGGCGAGCCGCACCACCGTATCTTTGGCTATCTCAAGGTCGAGGAAGTTATTCCTCTGGTCGATGGCATTCCTCATGAGCTGATCGAGCTCGCGCATCCCCATGCTCTGGCAATGCACAGTGCAAATGATGTGATTTGGCGTGGGGAAGGGCGCACAGCACAGCATGCCAGTGAGGCGCTGCGCCTGACCGTTCCGGGCGGACCGCCGACAATGTGGCGCCGACCCGATTGGCTTAAGCGCGGGGGCCTATCCTATCACGACCGCGCCGATCGCTGGATCCGCGGAGCCCCTGGGCGAAAGCGGCTGCGCAGCGTGGCCCGCGGGCAGGAATTCGTAGCCGAGATCGGGCGACGGCAGGTGCCGCGTCAATGGCTTGATCAGATCATACGAGAGATCAATAGGTCGTAATCAGCGCCGAGAAATCGCGCTCACCATTGCCGGCCCCATTGAAGTCCTCATACAGCGCAGCGGCGCGTGAACCCATTGGTACCGGTGCATCAGCGCCCTCAGCAGCTTCCATTGCCAGCCGCAGATCCTTGAGCATCAACGCGGTCGCGAAACCACCCTGATAATCATTGTCTGACGGGCTTTGTGGGCCAACGCCGGGGACCGGACAATAGGAGGTCATCGACCAATTCTGGCCCGAGCTGACCGACGAGATATCATAAAAGGTCTGCGGATCGAGCCCCAGCTTCTGCGCCATCTGAAACGCCTCGCAGGTCCCTGCCATATGGATCGCCAGAAGCATGTTGTTGCAGATCTTGGCGGCCTGGCCATTGCCGGCATCACCAGCATGGATCACCGCCTTGCCCATCGCCTCAAGGATCGGCTGCGCGCGTCCGAAAGCGGTTTCGCTGCCGCCGACCATGAAGGTCAGCGTGCCGCCATTGGCCGCGGCGATCCCGCCTGAGACCGGGGCATCGACCATGTCGTAGCCAGCGCTTTGGGCCGCGCCGATCACTTCGCGTGCAGTCGCAACGTCGATCGTCGAGCAATCGAGTAGGACAGCACCTGCTGGCGCGGTGCCGATCACATCGCTGGTGTAAACCGATTTCACAATCGCGCCATTGGGCAGCATCGAGACCACCGCTTCGGCGTCGGCGCAGGCTTCCGCGGCGCTGCCAAAGGTCGAGCAGCCCGCGTCCTTGGCGGCCGTCAGCGCCGCTTCGCTCAAGTCGAAAGCGCGGACATCATGGCCTGCCTTGACGAGGTTTGCGGCCATCCCGCCGCCCATATTGCCGAGTCCGATAAAAGCGATTTTCATTTTACTCTCCCAACAGAGATAAGACCGCGATGCCAGCGAGTATCATAAGCGGTCCAAAGATCAGCAGAAGGATCGGTTGTGCGTAGGCCATGAACCGATCCCATGCATTGTGAGGCAATGGTTCTGCGTCAGCCAAGTTCAGAATTGCAGCCTCAATAATGCTAATCTGCTCTTCTCGCCGATTTTTCCAACCGACGATTCCGAGCCAGACAAACAGGCTACCGAAGGCCAACAGACCCAGGCCCTTGAGGATTACCTCCCCTTCCACACACCCTCACGCTTCTCGATAAAGGCGGCCATGCCTTCCTGCTTGTCTTCGCTGGCGGTCAGGATCTGGAAGATCCGGCGCTCAACAATCAGGCCCTGATCGAGCGTCATCTCGAAGGCGGAATTGACCATTTCCTTGTTCGCGATCACTGCCATCGGCGGCATCGCCGCGATCGTGGCTGCGGTCTTGAGGCATTCGGCGATCAGGTCAGCCTGCGGGACTGAGCGCACGATCAGATTGGCGCGTTCGGCCTCTTCGGCTCCCATCATTCGCCCGGTCAGGCACATTTCCATCGACTTGCTCTTGCCGATCGCGCGGGTCAGCCGCTGCGAGCCACCCATGCCGGGTGCCACGCCGAGTTTGATTTCGGGCTGGCCGAATTTGGCATTGTCCGACGCGATGATGAAGTCGGCCATCATCGCCAGCTCGCAACCGCCGCCCAGCGCGAAGCCATTGACTGCGGCGATCCATGGCTTGCGGGTCTTCTTCACGATCTCGGTCGTCCAAGGCGAAAAGAAATCGTCGAGGTAGAAGTCAGCCGCCGCCTTGTCGTGCATCTGCTTGATGTCGGCGCCAGCGGCGAAGGCCTTCTCGCCCGAGCCGGTCAGGATCGCGCAGAGCTGGCTGTCATCCGCCTGATAGGCTGCAAAGGCGTCGATCAGCTCATCAAGCACTTGGGTGTTGAGCGCGTTCAGCGCTTTGGGGCGATTGATCGTCAGCAGGGTGACACCCTTGGTGCCCTGCGCGTCGGTTTCGACGGTGATGGTTTCGTAAGTCATAGCGGCTTCCATTCCTCATTGTCTGGCAGGGGAGCAAAAATGCTCTCGATCAATTCATCGCTGACGCCTTCAGGGGTTGCGGGGTCCCATTTAGGATCGCCGGTCTTGTCGACGATCACCGCGCGGACACCTTCGGCGAAATCGGGGCGCACCAGCACCCGGCTGCCAATACGGTATTCCATCACCATATTGGCCGCGAAATCGGGCAGGGTCAGGCTATCAGCTAACTGACGCAGCGCGACCTTGCAGGTCTGCGGGCTCTTGGTGCCCAGCGTGTCACGCTCCTTCTCGGCCCACTCATCGCCGTCAGCCATGGCGGCTTCGAGGCTGGCGAGAATGTCCTCGTAGCGGTCGCTGGAGAAATGCTTGGAGATCTTCTCGGCATTGCCAGCGAGGCGTGCCTCGGGCGGTGTTTCGGAAAGCTCAGACAAAATCCCTGCGATCCGGTCAGGATGTTCGGCGATCCGGGCCTTGGCCTCTTCGAGCTTCTCGCTTGGGAGATAGTGCGTGGCGAGACCGGCCCACAGGCATTCCTCGCCCTTCAGCCGCGCTCCCGTCAGCGCAAGGAACTGGCCGAGCCGGCCCGCCAAGCGCGAAAGATACCAGCCACCGCCGACATCGGGGAACAGGCCGATCCCGGTTTCGGGCATGGCAAAGCGGGTGTTCTCGGTCGCCACACGGTATTTGGCTGGCTGCGAAATGCCGACGCCGCCGCCCATGGTGATTCCATCCATGAACGCCACCACCGGCTTGCCATAAGTGAACAATTGGTGGTTGAGCTGATACTCGTCGTGGAAGAATTTGCGGCCGGAGACGCCATTGTCGTTGAGCGCCGAGTTGCGCAGGAATGCGATGTCGCCCCCGGCGCAGAAGCCGCGGCCTTCGGCATGATCGATGATCACCGCCTGAACAGCATCGTCGCCGGCCCAGCCGCTCAGCGCCTCGGTCATCGCATGACACATGTCGAGCGTCAGCGCGTGCAGCGCTTTGGGCCGGTTGAGCGAGATATGCCCCGCCGCGCCAGAGATCTTTGTGAGGACTTCGTCAGTCATTTGTGTTGTTCCATTCAATCAGGTCCCAGCGATTGCCAAATGGATCGCTGAACACGGCGACACTGCCATAGGCTTCGTGGCGTGGCTCCTCTGCAAAGTGCACACCGCTTTCGAGAAATGCTGCGTGGCTTGCGGCGAAATCATCGGTGCTGAGGAAGAACGCGACGCGCCCGCCGGTCTGATTGCCGATCGCAGCGCGTTGAGCCTCATCGGCAGCCTTGGCCAGCAACAGCCGTCCCCCTTGGCCGGGGCTGACCACGACCCAGCGTTTGCCATGGCCCATGTCGCTGTCATCGAGCAGCTCGAAACCGAGCTTGCCGACATAAAAGGCGATGCCTTCGTCATAATCGGGCACGACCAGAGTGGTGAGGGCAAGGGAGTGGCTGGTCACGGCGCGACCCTCACTGCCGCAGCAGATCCCGGCCCACGACCATGCGCATGATCTGGTTGGTCCCTTCGAGGATCGAGTGCACCCGCAGATCGCGCCAGAACCGCTCGATCGGGTAATCCTGGAGATAGCCATAGCCGCCGTGGAGCTGCAGCGCGCGGTCGACCACCGATGAGCCGTTGTCGGTCGCCAGACGCTTGGCCATCGCGGAAAAGCGCGTCTTGTCGGGCGCGTTCTCAGTCACTTTGACCGCCGCCATATACAGCAGTGCACGCGCCGCTTCGAGATCGGTCGCCATATCGGCCAGGGTGAACTGGGTGTTCTGGAATTCCGCCACCGGCTGGCCGAATTGCTTGCGCTCCTTGGTGTAAGTGATCGCTTCATCCAAGCAGCGTTGCGCTCCACCGAGCGAGCAGGCGCCAATGTTCAAACGGCCGCCGTCAAGCCCCATCATCGCGATGCGGAAGCCTTCACCTTCGCTGCCAACGACATTCTCGACTGGCACGCGGACGTCTTCGAGCACGAGCTGAGCGGTCGGCTGTGAGTGCCAGCCGAGCTTCTTTTCATTCGCGCCAAAACTGACGCCCGGCATATCCTTTTCGATCACCATGCAGGTGATGCCCTTGGGTCCATCTTCGCCGGTGCGAACCATGGCGACATAGATTTCATTCGAGCCTGCGCCCGAGATGAACTGCTTTGAGCCATTGAGGACATAGTGGTCACCGTCGCGCTTGGCGGTGGTCTTGAGCGCGGCCGCGTCGGAGCCGCTCGAAGGCTCGGTCAGGCAATAGCTGGCGATGTTCTCCATCGTGACCAGCTGCGGCAAATATTTGTCTTTGACCGTCTGACCACCGAAACGATCAATCATCCAAGCGGCCATATTGTGGATCGAAATGAAGGCGCTGGTCGAGGGGCAGCCATAGGCCATCGCCTCCATGATCAGCGCGGCCTCGAGCCGGCCCAGGCCGATCCCACCGCTTTCTTCCGAGACGTAGATCGCGCCAAAGCCCAGCTCGGCGCTCTGCTTGATCGTGTCGATGGGATAGATGTGCTTTTCATCCCATTCAGCAGCGTGTGGGGTGATGTTGTCGGCAGTGAACCGCTGCGCCATTTCCTGGATCGCAAGCTGGTCGTCGGTCAGGGAGAATTGTCCAGTCATGTCGGGCGCAATAGCCCCTCAAAATCATGCTGGGAAGAGCAAGCGCACACGGATTTTTGTTAGGATTGCCAAGCCCGCCGTAACCTTTTTCCGCGTTGGCGCGTATCTCTTCATATGGCCCTCAGGAATGCTCAGCTCATCCTCGTCTACAATGCCGACAGCGGCATTGTGAATGCGCTCATCCACGCCGTGCACAAGGCTGTTCGGCCTGAGACCTATGAGTGTTCACTATGCGCGATCACCTATGGCGCCGTGTCGATGCGTGGGGATTGGCGGCGGTTTCTCGACTCTCTTCCGATGGAGAAAGTGTTCCACCATCGCGATGACTTTGCCGAGGCCTATCCGGGACATGACTTCGACCTCGCAGCCATCTTGCTGCGCGAACAGGGGCAGGAGCCCGAAGTGCTGGTTTCGGCGGATGATCTCGATCGGGTGGCCAAGCTTCAGGACCTTATCGACCTCACGATCGATCGACTTGCAGAGCACAGGCTAAAATTGGCAGCTTGACGCGCACTGCGCCCTGCCATTTATCGGGCGCATGATCAAAAAACTGTTCTCATTCTTGCTCGGCCTGATTGGCCTGCTTGTGGTTCTTGGCGTAGGTGCCTGGTTGGTCGGCCCCTATTTGCTTATCGGCGAAGGCGATATGGCCGAACCGCGGTCAGAGATTCACGCTGCCGAGCTTGATGGTACGATCTATGTCGCGGGCGGGATCGGCTTCTTCCGGACTTTGTCGAGCTGCGCCGCGTTTGAGTTGGCGAATGAGAGCTTTTCCGAATGCCCCGATCTTCCGCGCAATCTGCATCATGTCGCGATGGCGGCCGGGGAGGGCAAGGTCTTTGCCTCGGGTGGCTATGTCAGCCTGCCGTTCAATCAGGATCCCGACGGTGCATTGTTTATGCTCGATGTCGCCAATGGGGCCGAGCAGTGGATTGAGCTTTCGCGCCTACCGGCGCCGCTTGGTCAGCATGCGATGTTCTACCGCGATGGCGCGGTGTGGCTGATCGGCGGTGAGAGCCAGGGTGAGACCCTGGGCTCTTTGCAAGTCTATGATCTCAGCACTGGTGAGTGGTCAGAGCGGGCGGCGATGCCGACCGCGCGTCATTCGCATGCTTTCGCGCTGGATCAGGAGCGGCTCTACGTGACGGGTGGCCGCAGCGCTGAGCTTGGCCTGCATTCGCTGGTCATCGAAGCCTATGATTTCGCATCCGACAGCTGGAGCGGCCTGCCCGATGCGCCGTTCCCGCTCGCTGGACACGGGGCGGCGGTGTTCGAAGGGCGGCTGCATGTCTTCGGCGGCGAGAATGTCGATGTCGACCAAGTGTTCACCCGGCATGCCTCGATCGATCTGAGTGATCTGCAGGCGGGTTGGCGCGAAGAAGTCGAGCTGGCCTATCCGCGCCACGGCCTCGCCACCGTGCGGGTCGGTGATACGGCGTGGATCCTCGGTGGAGGCAAGCGTGCGGGGATGGCAACGCCTTATTCGGTCACTGGGACAGCGTTTCTGCTGAGCCTTCGCTAGTGTCAGACACCAAAACGCAGCCATCATCGGCCGAAAGTTGCTGGGCCTGATCGAACAATTCCTGGCTTGGCGCCAAGCGTCGGATCAGAACGACGCCGCGTTCGGTCGGGCTGGTGACTGTGCTCGAAGCACCTAGCGAATTGGGCCCGGTTAGCCGGACGTCCACGCGCTCGCCTTCCCCGCGCAATGTCACGAAATTGTTGGTGTTCGCATCGAAGAAAGAGAGCGATTGATAGCCTGGCCACTCAGCCATGGTGACGTCCAGCGCGCTTCCTGCTTCGCTCAGATCATAGCGGCACAGCGAGTAGAACAGATCGGGTGAAGTTCGCACCACTGCCTGAGTCTGTGGCGTTATGCGAACCCCGGTCGTGAAAGCGTGCTGCGCGATCCCTCGGCCTTCCAAAGTGTCGAGCGCGGTGTTCATGATCACACCCGGCGCAGCGATCAGCACCGCGAAATGCGCGACCAGGCCAGTGATGGCGAGCGCGACGAGCGGACCGAACCAACCTCTCATGCTGCATCCCCCGCGCATTCCACACGCTCGACCTTGGGCGGGGTCAAAACCTCCTCGGGCGTCTCAAGCAGGGCCTCGTCAGGAACATAGAGCCGCAAGGTCAAGTCAAAGGTTCCCGAATTGCGGCTGGAGATCCAAGCTCCCTCCGCAGGCTCACTGGCGGCAATTACCGCTTCCCATTCGCCTTCACCGGCCCGGCTCTTGTCATGGCTGAGCGCGCCATCGGTGTTCATCGGCAGCATGCTGTCAGGGTCATAGAGCGTGATCGACCACCATTGCGCGGGCATGTCACCGCCGCTGAGCCGGTAGTCGCAGGCCTCGCGCAGGATTTCGCCCTCGCTATCAAGCGTGCGGGTGAAATAGACCGCCTCGCTCTTCGCCAGTCCCAACAACCCATGCCGCGCCACCCGCGTGCGGGTGTACATATCCGCCGCTTCGGAGCCGATTGCGTAGTCGCTGCGCCAGCCATCGATCATCACATCGCCGAAATCGAGCGGCTTCATCCCCGGCCAAAGACCGGCCATGTAGAGCGCCGTCGCGCCGCCAATCAAAACGCCGAGCACAGTGCTCAAAAGATAGAGTGTCGCTCGCTTAATCATCGCCAACTACAGCCTCAGCCTCGATCTCGACCTTCCATTCAGGCCGACACAGCCACGCCACCCCGGCCATGGTCGCAGCGGGTTTGGCGGCTCCGAAATAGATCGCATGGACCGCCCCGACAGCGTCTTGATCTTCGGGATCGGTCAGCAGCATCCGTGTGCGGACAACGTCTTCAGCCTCGCCGCCCAAATCCTCGATCGCGGCCAGAATCAGATCACAGCAGCGTTCGGCCTGAGCCGCGGCATCACCCGGCGTCGTCGAGCCATCATCCTCAACCGGCCCGGTCCCTGCGACCACTATCCGATTGCCCACACGGATCGCTCGGGCAAAGCCGAATTGCGCCTCATAGGGCGATCCCGAGGTTGTCCTCTGGCGGGATTGGGTGTCGCTGCTCATCCGCAGCTGATCGTGAGAATGCTCATTGTGGAATCGTAGGTAACGCGAACACGTTCAATCCGATAGTCCATCGTGACCGGGGTTCCTTCTGGCACCCATTGAAAAATCTCTGACCCGGTCAGGCGTTTGATCTCAGCACCGACCTCTGCGCTCGCCTTTTGCCCGATCAAAGACATGGCAGGCTCGGCCTTGCAAACCCCGGATGGGGCCGGGCCAGTCGCGGGCGGCTCGTCCGAATAGCTGCTGCATCCGGCGGTAAGCAGGATCGCTGCAAAGCTCAGACCGGCGCTCTTCATCGTCCGAACTCGCATTCTATGAGCAGCGCTTCAGCGGCATGACATCCGGATCGTCGAGAGGCGCCAGCGCATCAATCACAACCAGGTTGTCACCGCGCATCATCAGACGCAGCTCCTCGCCCCAAGTCTCACCTTCGCCTTCCATTGTCAGATTGACGATAAGAGAGTCGCCGGCCGCTTGAGACATCATGGCTTTGCCGTAGGATTCATAGAAGATCATCTCGTCACCAGAGATCTCCAAACGCAGATCGCTATCGCGGGCACAGCTCCCTTCGACATAGTCCCACACGCCGTGGAACATCGGAGGGATCACCGTATCGGTTAGGTTGAGAGTGTCCTCGATGCTCTCGGGCTCATTGGGCATCAGCTGTTCGCGCGCGTTGTCCGATCCGCCGCATGCAGCCAGGAGCAAGACTGCGCTTGCAGCCAGAAGTGAACGCATTGAGAAGACCCTCCCTAAAGGCCTTCAGATCACCCGAATGTCGGGATCACAAAGGCGTTTGATCCATCGCCGCCGCCATCGGGCCAGCGCTGGGTGATCTTCTTCTTCTTGGTCCAGAACTGCAAGCCCTCAGTGCCATATTGGTCGATGTCACCAAAGCCGGAGCGCTTCCACCCGCCAAAGGTGTGGTAAGCGACAGGGACCGGGATCGGAACGTTGATCCCGACCATGCCGACATTGACCCGGCTGGCGAATTCGCGCGCAGCGTGACCGTTGCGGGTGAAGATCGCGACGCCATTGCCATATTGATGCTCGCTAGGCAGCCGCACGGCGTCTTCGAAATCATTGGCGCGGACGATTTGCAGCACTGGGCCGAAGATCTCTTCCTGATAGCTGCTCATATGCGGTGTAACATGGTCGATCAGGGTTGGGCCAACGAAGAAGCCCTTCTCATGCCCCTGCAAAGTGAAACCGCGACCATCGACGACGATCTCGGCGCCTTCCTGCTCAGCGGTGTCGATCCAGCTTTCGATCCGCGCCTTGTGCTCGGGCGTGACCACCGGGCCGTAATGCGCATCGGGATCGGTCGAGACACCGATCCGCAGACCGGCGATCGCGGGCAGCAGTTTTTCCTTGAGCCGCTCTGCCGTGTCTTCACCGACTGGGACTACCACTGGCAGCGCCATGCAGCGTTCCCCGGCCGAGCCAAAGGCTGCACCGGCGAGATCGTTGACCACTTGGTCGAGATCAGCGTCGGGCATGACAATGCCGTGGTTCTTCGCGCCACCAAAGGCCTGAACCCGTTTGTGATACTCGGCCCCGCGGCGATAGATGTAATGCGCAATGTCGGACGAACCGACAAAGCTGATCGCCGGGATATCGGGATGCTCGATGATGGCATCGACCATTTCCTTGTCGCCGTGGATCACCTGCAACAGGCCTTCGGGCGCGCCCGCTTCCACCAACAATTCGGCGAGGCGGACCGGCACAGTGGGATCGCGCTCTGATGGCTTGAGGATGAAGGCGTTGCCTGCTGCGCAGGCCATGCCGAACATCCACATCGGGATCATCGCCGGGAAGTTGAACGGCGTGATGCCCGCGCCAATGCCAAGCGGCTGGCGCATCGAATAGACATCGATGCCGGGACCAGCGCCCTGCGTGTATTCGCCCTTCTGGACCTGCGGAATGCCGCAGGCATACTCGATCACTTCGAGCCCACGCTGAACATCGCCCATCGCGTCGGGCACGGTTTTGCCATGCTCGGACGAGAGCGTTTCTGCGAGGCTGCGCATATTGGCCTCTACCAGCTCTTTGAACTTGAACATAACCCGCGCGCGCTTTTGCGGGTTGCTGGCAGCCCAGCCCGGCTGGACCTGCTTGGCGGTCGCAACGGCTTTCTCTAGCAGCGCGGCATCGCCGAGCGCGACTTCAGCCTGCACTTCGCCGGTCGAAGGGTTCCAAACCTGATGCTTGCGGGTGGGGGTGGGGCTTTCGCCAACCATGAAGTGATCGATCTGACGCATGATCCCGGAGTCTCCTGATGGGTTGCGCAATCCCATGCAATTGTGCTGCGCGGCTGGCAAGGGGAAGCGCCCTGCCAAAAGTGGGGGTGAGGGGGTTATGCCCTCGGGCAAATGAGCGCGTGTCGGCGCTACGTCGCGCTGCACACGGGACAGCAAGCAGGCTCATGATCTGCGCCGCCTGCAGAGCCACAAATTAGGGATCCAGCACTGTCAATCGCACTTTGTCATACAGGGCGACGGAGCGGGACGCGCTAGTCTCAGCACGGCGGTAAATTCCGATCTTGGCGGTCGGCGTTGCGCACGGCGCGTATTCCAGATGTGCGCTTGGGACAATGACCTCACCATTCAATGCGACCGCGACGCTCCCTTCGGGGCCGCGCGTGTCCAGCGTAACCTCAAATTGTTGCGGTTGATCATACAGATCAGACACGCGAATTTGCGATGCCAATACATCGCGATGATAACCTCGATTTTCCTTTGGCCCAGTGCCGGTCCCCTGAACCTGGTCCAGAGCGTCGACTTTCATCAGACCGTTGGCAAATTTGAACATCACCAAAGGGGATGGTTTGCAGCCGTCGCCTGTGCCGTGGATCTGAAAAAAGGTCTCTTGTTCGCCAACAAAACCTTCGCGGAAAACGACGGTAAAGGACAGCTGGACCAACTGACCCAGGGGCATGCGCGGGTTCTGGCGGAGCTCCGCCCGTTCGGCAAAGGGTGTTCCATTGCGCGGGCGATCATCCGAACTGCAACGCCCAATTGAACCTGGCTGCAAGTCAAACCGCAGCATACGTTCGCCTTCATGACGCACCCAACTCAGAGCGGGCGCATTCCGGGGACTGTCGGGCATGCCGCAATTGTCGATCATTTCAAGCGACCAATCACGGTCCTGATAGGTCGCTTTGTATGTCCGGTTGGGGAAGACAGTTTGATACAGAACTTCTTCAAACGAGGTAACGGCGAGCGCCACACCAAGAGCGGCAAGCCCAAGCCCAATTCCCAGTCGCTTCGCGAGTACCGTCACTGCAAATGCCCGAATGTCTTATGCTGCAATATAGAAAGGGACGAGGACAGCAGATTTCTAACCGACTTTGTCCGATACGTCGATAACAACGCCATCTGCCTAATCCCTCTCATTCCGCTGCCCTTGGCATTGCAGCAGGCCCGGCCCCCCGTGTTTCTGTCGAGCGAAGCCACGTGGCTTTGGAACTAGGCTGCGTAGCGCACAGGATAGGAAGGAAGGCTCATGATCTGCGCCGCCTGCGCCGGAGTTGCGATCGGGCGACCGAGCCGCAAGGCAAGCTCGACCACCTCCTCGACCAATTGCACATTGGTCGGTGTGCGCGGCCCAGCGAAGGGCTCCAACCCAACCTGCACGTGTCCGCCACGTGTGATGGCTTCCTCCGCCATGCCGCAGCCCACGCAATCCGCCCCAAATGTCGAGACCAGCCACGGCATGCTGCTGCCTTCGATCATCTCGAGATAGGCCGACAGTGCGGTCGGGGTCGGGGGCAGACCGAATGGCTGGGAATCCGCTCCGAAATAGAATTTCAAGATTCCGCCCTGTGGCAGTTTCCCGGCGCGCTCATGCGCCATCATGAATTTGACGAAGCCCGGTTCGAAGATCGAGATGCTCATACCGAGGCTCAGCCTGCGACAGGCTTCGATGTAATAATGGCTGTCCTTGGCATCGTTACGATAAACCAGTGTGGTCGGCGCGAAGGAGCCATCGGGCAGCGGTGCGGTCGCGTTGAAACTCCCCGGGTCGACCAGCCCTTGGGCGATCAGGCCCTCTGCCGCCATGGCTTCAATATGGGCGTAGCGGGTTTCGACCGGGACACCATGAGGCCCAGCCGGCATGGTCGGCGTCAGGATCGCATCGGGCCTTATCTTGAGGAGCTTGCGCCACGCGCTGGAATAGGTCTCGGCATCCATCGATCCGCTCGAATTGAACACCGGCTCACGCGTGTGATTGTGCACCAGCGCCGCCCCGGCCTCCATACATTCGACCGCCTGCGCGACAATGTCGTCATCTTCATACGGGACATTCGGATTGGTCTCGGGCGAGGTTGTGCCATTGAGCGATACCTCGATGATCAGCGGCGTTTGGTCAGATCCGTGCATGAAGATCGACTGCCAGATGGGGCCTGATTGTCAATGGCAGCGCCCTTGACCCGCGCATCGCGACCGGGCAATCGGCGCACGGAAATCAGGCACTGATTTGCGGGTGTAGCTCAATGGTAGAGCAGGAGCTTCCCAAGCTTAAGACGAGGGTTCGATTCCCTTCACCCGCTCCATTCCCTGGCAGTCATTGCGCGGGCTTCGGTTCCGTTGGCCGCTGGCGCGGCCCTCTCAGGCCCTTGGCCTTCGAGTCCACCCGCTCCATTCCCTGGCAGTCATTGCGCGGGCTTCGGTTCCGTTGGCCGCTGGCGCGGCCCTCTCAGGCCCCTGGCCTTCGAGTCCACCCGCTCCATTCCCTGGCAGTCATGGCGCGGGCTTCGGTTCCGTTGGCCGCTGGCGCGGCCCTCTCAGGCCTTTGGCCTTCGAGTCCACCCGCTCCAAGGCATTAGACCTTACTGGCGATCAGGCAGTAGATGTCGTCTTCGCCGCTCCAGACGTCGCCCGTCGTGATCGTCCGCGGTTTGCCTGCTCGAAAGCCTGCGAGCTCTAACTCTTCCGACAATTGCTCGGGCGTCAAAAACTGCAGCCAATTGTATACCCACCGCTGTCGCGAGGGTTCGAGGATCAGGTACTTGTCCAAGACCGTGGTCTCTGCTGGATAAAGGAATGTCTGCTGGATACCGAAATAGGGTTCGGGTGCCCAAAAGCCGTCATCGAGGTTCTTCTCGACCACGAGCCCTTCTTGCCAGTTCTTCATCGATGAGGGGGCAAAGCAGTCAAGGATCAACTGCCCGCCATCGCTCAATCGCGAGCGAATGCGCGCGAACAGCGATTTCCGCTTGTCTCGAGGCATGGCGCAAATGTCGCCATAGATCAGCGTCGTCACATCGCTGGGAGGCAGGATGTCGTCGTGATAACTGCCGACAATGAACTCCGCGCCTGGGATACTCCTGCCATTGGCGTAGTCGATCGATGTCGCGGAAATGTCGATCCCGGTGACCTTGGCTCCATGCTTCTGGAATTGCTCCGAATACAGGCCTGGCCCGCAGCCAAGATCGCTCAGGGCTTTGCCTTCCAAGGGAACCTCATTGCTCAGCCATTCCGCCATCGCCGCGATCTGCGCAAACGGTCGCGAAGCCAAGGCGGTCTCGTCGTCCAGATGCAGCTCCAGCATCACCTTCGCAACATGCGGATCGGTCCACAGCGTGGCGGTGTCGAAAGCTTCGAAGAGGTCTGGCTTGCGGACCAAATGCTGCAGAAGTTCAAACATATCGAAGTCGCTATCGGCTTATGGTCTGAACGAGGCAAGTGGGTGCCAGTCTCGCATGGCCATTCACCAACCCTCTAAGCGCTTTCCCTGAGTCCCGGGCTGACCATTCGCTAGCTAATCTCCGCCACTCCAGTCCCACCAATAAAGGAGTAGCGGACATGAAGGGTCTCACATTCGCGCTTGGCGCACTCGCCATGGCACATGCATCGGGCGTGGCCGCGACCAATTACGCCAACCAGCTCGAAATGCAGAATTGCGGAGGCTACTCGATCAAGAGCGTCGAGCTCTATGGTCGGAAGGCCGACAGTGATTCCTGGACCTACATCACATGTTATGGGGATTCGCACGGCTGTGCCCATGGCGACAATCTGCTGATCGGGGAGGCGATGTGTTACGATCTTACCGAATGGCCCGGCTATGAGCGGTTTCGGCTGAAGGGCAAGATCGAGTCCGGCGACAACAAGACTTCCGACGATACCAATTATGCGAAGGATGCCGATCAGCGACGTGTGTTTCGGATGAAGGGGACGACCCTCAACAACAACCGCCCCAACTCTCGCGGTTACAAGGCCACCTTAAGCTCGGGGCAGTGCGACAAGAATGGGGCGTCTCGGGGTGGGGTCAATTGCACTGCCATTTCGTGGCGGCTGGACGACGTTGACCGCCGTCGGGGTTGATTATTGCGTTCGCGGCTTAGGCAAACAGGGCAGGACTGGCCGGGATGATCGTGGCGGCAAAGACAGCGCTTGAAAGAGCGATCGAAACAACAGCGGCGAAGAGGTTCTGGGTGGCGAGGGTCATTGTCAGAGTATCCTTGGCGGGTTGAGCTTAGGCAAACAGAGCGGGGCTGGCTGGGATGATCGTGGCGGCAAAGACGGCGCTTGAAAGAGCGATCGAAACAACGGCGGCGAAGAGGTTCTGGGTGGCGAGGGTCATTGTCAGGGTATCCTTGGTGGAGTGAGCTTAGGCAAACAGAGCGGGGCTGGCTGGGATGATCGTGGCTGCGAAAACAGCGCTTGAAAGTGCGATTGAAACAACAGCGGCGAAGAGGTTTTGGGTCGTTGCAGTCATTGGTATTCTCCTTGGTGTTCAGTTTTGCGGGTCTGTCCCGCTGGACACCAAGTACATTGCAGGCAGCGTGCCAAAAATTGAAAAGTGTTGGAAAACAGAGGTTTGCTCAGGGCATGGTTCTTGCCACGAGTTGGTGCTCACGAAGAGTTGGGAAAAATCCCCATCTGTTGGGAAGTCAGTTGTAGCGCGCTTCGACCGTCTGGCCCTGTTTGCCGGCTGAGACCGTCTCGACCGCTTCGCCAAGGTCGCGAAGATAGTCGCCGATCACCTCGGCATGCTTGGGCGAGAGCATCAAATGCAGGCTCGGCGGATCGACCGTGATCGAAGTGAACCAGCCTTTGCGATACATCTCGCTGTAGAGCTGAAAGCTGTCGTGTTCCGGGTGGCGGAAGGCGACCAGGCCAAGCATGGGATTGCCGAGGATCTCAAAGCCAAGCGCTTTGAAGCCTTGCTCGGCCCGTTCGCGGGTTTCGCAGACCAAGCCCTGCTTCGCGCGATAGCCTTCCTCGCCGAGCATGTTCATCACCGCCCAGGCAGCCGAGATTGCTCCGCCTGGCCGGGTGCCAGCCAAGGTCGGGGTCTTCATTGGTGCGCCGTTCCAATTGTTGTTCTCGAACGGCATGTGGTCGAACAGCGCCTTGGAGCGGAACAGCACGGTCGAAGCGCCTTTGGCGCAATAGCCATATTTGTGCAGGTCGGCGCTGATCGAATGCACGGCCGGGACTTCGAAATCAAATGGCGGGACCGGGACGCCGTTCATTCTTGCAAAGGGAGCAAAGTACCCGCCCACGCAGGCATCGGTGTGCAGCCACACGCCTGTGGCCTCGGCCACTTTGCCCAATTCCATGATCGGATCGATGATCCCATGCGGAAAGTTGGGCGCAGAGCCGACCATCATCACTGTGTTGGCATCGCAGGCTTCGCCCATCGCATTGGCATCAGCCTCATAGCTACCGTCAGTCTTGAGCGCGATCCGCCGTACCTCGATGTCCATTAGATGCGCGGCCTTGTCGAAAGCCGGATGCGCCGATTGCGGCAACACAATATTGGCGGGTCCGCTCTGGCCTTTGACTGCGCGAGCGTAATCCCGCGCGGTCTTGAGCGCCATGGTGATGCTGTCGGTGCCGCCCGAGGTCATCGATCCAGTCGCGCCCGCGGGCCCGTGCAGGATCGACAGCGCCATGCCGAGAACCTCTTGCTCCATCTGCGCCAGCGAAGGAAAGGCCATCGGGCCGAGCCCGTTCTCCGACATATAGGCGCAATAGGCTTCGTGCTGGACCTGACTGACATCCTCGCCCGCGTTGAAGACATAGACCGCGGTCTTGCCATCGCGCCATTGCGCGTCATTGGCGCCGCGTTCAATCAGCTCAGCCTTGATGGCGTCCCAGCTTCTGCCGTTCTTCGGCATAGTCATGCGCAGGTCTCTCCCAATCCTGTCAAACTCTCTCGAAGAGCGTTCTAGACTGTTCCTGGCTCGCGCATAAAGCCCAAATCCTGTGTGTTGAAATTGCCGATATTGGGCGAGACGTAGGGAATCTCGCCGGGCGAGACACCAAGCCAACGTCCCAAGGTTGCCGAATATTGATCGACCGATGTGTCAGGGAGCAATCGCCCTTGGCCGACCTGATCATCTGTATCGAGCGAGATGTGCGGCGCGCGGCCATAGAATTGGCCGCCATTGACGGAGCCACCCAGAATGAAGTGATGGCTGCCCCAACCATGATCGGTCCCGTCACCGTTCGAAGCGAGCGTCCGGCCAAAGTCTGACGCGGTGAAGGTGGTGACGCGGTCTGCCACACCGACCTCAAGCATCGCGTTGTAAAAAGCGTCCATTGCGAAATCGAGCCCGGCTAAAAGGCCCTCATGGGTGCCGATTAGCCCATCATGCGTATCAAAGCCGCCGGTTGCGACCAGGAACACCTGGCGGGTCACTCCCAATTGATTGCGCGCCGCGATCAGCCGTGCGACCACTTCCAGCTGGCTTGCGAGATTGTTGCCCGAGCCAAAGTCAGTGGCGAGATTGACGTTCTGGATCGCGTCATTGACGAAGCCGCCATATTCAATCGAACGAGCATTCGCCATGGCATAGTCCGCTTCGAAGATATGGCCGTTCTGCGACTTGAGCAGAGTCTCGAGCGCCTGGCTGGCCGCCGCCGATCCGTAGAGATTGCGCTGCAAGGCAGCGATCTCGATCGCTCCGCTGGTCGCTACACTATAGGGCTGGATCTCATCACCGGAGAGGAAGACGGCGTTGCCCGTCGCGTTGATCGCGGTGAACATCGAATTGGTGTTGCTGTTCTGCGCCAAATCGCCAAGCCGGCCGCCCCAACCAGCAACCGAACCTTCCGGCGAGCCCGATTGCCACGTCGATTGCTGGTCATTGTGCGAGAACAGCTTCGCCGGCCGGGGGAAGCTCGAATTGTTGCCACTTTCGAACTGTGCCCGGGTCAGCGGAACGATCAACGGACCAACGTTGAGCAGCGGTGCCATCACACCTTGATCGAACCGCGCCTTGAGCCGCGGCATGGTGGGCGCGAGCGCCAATTGCATGTCGTCGGTCAGGGTTTGATCCTGCAATGGATTGAGTACCTGATTGGTCAGGGCATTGCGGTCGATTGAAATCCCGCCTTGATCAGGCAACCCGCCCCGGATCGTCGAATAGCGCGAGTAATTCGCGGAATCGAACGGGATCAGCGTGTTGGCATGGTCATTCCCGCCGAGCAGGAAGACACACACCAAGGCTTTATAGCCGCCTCCAGTCTGGAAGGCTGCGGCGTCGCTCAGCCCAGCCAGCCCCATGGCATAGCCTGACGCTGCGCCCATCACTGCCAATTGGCTCGACCGACGCATGAAGGTGCGGCGCGAAATGTCGTTGGCTTTTCCGATATTGAACATCACCCGCCCCCTATTTCTGAATGAGATAATCGTTGGACGCCATCACCAGCATGACCGCTCGATAGATGCGGTTAAGCTTGATGTTGCGGCTGCTGGTGAGTTCCACTGACTCCGAGTTCAGCACGTCGCGGATGGTGTTCTTGGTTGAATTCGAAAGCTGCCCGCCGGTCATCAGCAGATCGATCCGATCGAGCAATTCGTCGGTTTCATGCGCGATCGTTAGCTCTTCGGCATAGGTCGCTTTGACGTCGAACATCCAGCCGCCGCGGCCGTCGATCGAACGCTCCATAAAGTTGATATAGCCCGCCGCTGTGGTCTCATTGACCAGCTGGAATTCTGGGGCGAGCAAGTTGGCATCGGCGGCTTGCGAATTGGTCGGCGTATAGCCGGGGCGAAAGAAGTTGAAGACCGATGGCGACCGTAATGGCGATTGCCCCAAGCGAGTGGCGCTTTGGGACAGGTTCTGCATAAGCCATGCGCCGCTCTCGGATTCCGCGCCGAAGGTCCGGGCCCATTGGGCAAAACGCAGCATTGGTTCACGCAGTTTGCCGAAGCTCGGATCACTCAACGAGCTTTCGGAGAGCGCTTCTTCATCAAGCAGCACCGCCTTGAAAACGGCCTGAAGGTCGCCCCGCTCGCCAGAACCATTGTTGTTGAAGGCCTCAGCGACTCGACGGACATAGGCTGGCGAAGGATTGCTGGTCACCAAGCGCTGAATCATCTGTTTGCCGAAGAATGGGCCAACGTTGGGATGGTTGAACAAAGTGTCCATCGCGATTCGAAGCGATTCCTGCGCGCCCGTCCCGGCGGGAATGGTGGTGCCAAGAAAGCTCTTTTCCTCATTCGAATGGCGGTTGCCGCGATTGGGAATGTGGAACGCCGAATTCGCGGTCATCGGATTGCGCAGCAGCGCGGCATCTGGGATATTGAAATTGGGATTGGACGGCGGCGAAGAGAACTCGATGCCACCAGAATAATTGTAATTGTAGCCGGTGAAGACCTTGGCGATGCCGGTCACATCATCATTGTTGTAGGTCTCGATTGGATCGCCATTACCGTCCGTCCTGACAGTGCCGTCAATTTCGAGCTCAAACAGCCCAATCGAGAACAATTGCATAACCTCGCGGGCATAATTCTCGTCGGGCACTCTCCCGGTGTTGGGATCGGCTCGCTGGTTTCCGAGCGTGTTGAGGAACACACCCATTGCCGCATTTAGGGTGATAGCTTCGAGCAGGTCACGGAAATTCCCGAAGGCGTGTTCGATCAGCAGGTCCCAATAGGCGCCAATCGACGAACTCGGCCAAATCGTGATGTTGTTGACCGACACGACGAAAAACTCGGACAGGGCCAGAGCTGCGCGTTTGCGCACCGAATAGCCGCCGTCCATCAGCTGGTTCCAGATCATGTAGTCAGCAGGATCGGACCGAAAGAAGTACTGATTGTCGTCGACATCTTCGAAGCCGATTTGCGACAGAAACTGCTCTGAGGTCCGGGTCACCGCCTGATTCATTTCGCGATCAAGCCAGGCCTCATAGCCTTCTGATCGCATTTCCATCAGATCACCGGTTGAAACCGAGAGGCCGGCGCGGAGGCCGAACCGTGCCGCTTCGGCATCGCTCTCCGGTCGCAAAACCACCGGCGTGGGTGTCGGAGCAGGGGTGCCACCGCCGCCGGTTCCTGGTGCTCCGCCGCCATTGCCACCACCGCCGCCGCAAGCAGCGGTCGCGAGCGCAAGCGCTGACACCGCCATCGCCGCGCTGGGCTTTAGCGATGGTTCGAAGTCATCAGTTTCAACAACAAGCGTGTCCGAGGCCGAAGCCAGCTCATGCGGATCATCATCCGCTAATCCAAAATCCTGCTCCACAACTTCCCCTTGGTGAGCAAGGCCCCGCACGTGAAGACTATCTCGCCACAGGCAAATGTCAAACGCCAGCTTTAACCATATCGACAGCAGCCGGCGTCGCCCCCAGCTCGCTTATTTGGGTGGCATCCGGATTGCACCATCCAAGCGGAACTGATGGCCGTTGATATAGGTGTTGCGCGCAATCTCGAGGATCAGTGAAGCGAATTCTTCCGGCTCACCCAAGCGCTTGGGGAAGGGCACGCTGGCGTTTAGCTGATCCCACATTTGCGGGTTGCGATCCTTCATGCCGAGCATCAGCGGGGTCGCGAAGATTCCGGGCATGACCGAGTTCACCCGAATGCCAAGGTCCATCAAATCCCGCGCCATGGGCAAGACCAGACCGTTCACGCCCGATTTGCAGGAGCCATAGATGACCTGGCCGATCTGACCATCTTGCGCAGCCACGCTGGCGGTCAGAGTGATCGAGCCGCGCTCACCATCCTCATTGATCGGATCGCTGTTGGCCATTCCCAGTGCCGAAATGCTGGCGATGCGATAGCTGGCGACTAGCACGCCGCGGGCGCCAAACTCATAATCCTCGGTCGACAGGCGCTTGTAACCGCCGGTGGTCTTATCGAAGCCGATAGTCTTGCCGCGCCGGCTGGCCATCGCACAATGGACGGTCACGCGTTCCTGGCCATGCGCCTGACGCGCTGCGGCGAAGCCAGCCTCGACCGAAGCTTCGTCCATGATGTCGACATGATGGAAAGTCCCGCCAATTGCCTTGGCGTGTTCCTCACCGGCCTCATCATTGATGTCAAAGATCGCAACCTTGCAGCCGGCTTCGGCCAAGGCAGCAGCGCTGGCTCGGCCCAATCCCGAAGCCCCACCTGTTACGACAGCTCCCATCCCAGGGGTCAGTTTCATGGCATTATCTCCTCTGTTTGCGCATGTCTTAGGCGCAAGCGCAGGCGGGGGCCAACTGCTTCAAGTGCCATGCCCTTCCGCACTCCTTCGTTTGGCCAAGAGCAGCACAGCAACCGGCAGGAATTTCGCTCTGGTATCTTGGGGTGCAATCCGGCAAGCTCTGGCACAGCCACAACCCTGACTAGGTTTGATCATGATCCAGGATAGACGCCGCTTCCTTCACGCCACGGCAGGAGCTTTTGCTGCTTTGGCGGCCAACGGATGCAGCATGCCTCGCGGCGCCGCGTCAACCGGCTCGCTCATCGCCAGCGGCGCATCGCGCGGCCTGATGGCAGATCCGGCGGGCATTCTCGACCTCCCTGAAGGCTTCTCCTATCGCGTCATTTCGCGGCTTGGCGATGCCATGAGTGACGGGTTGTTGGTGCCTGATCGCGCCGATGGGATGGGCTGTTTTGACTTGGGCAATGGTGAGATTGCGCTGGTTCGAAACCATGAGCTGAGCCCCGGTCATGAGAGCGGTGGGTCGCTCAGCAAAGCCTATCGCAATGATGGTGATGGGGCAGCCTTGCCGGGCGGAACCACCAATCTGGTGCTGGATGCCGAGACACTGGAGGTCAAACGCCAGTTCCGATCACTATCCGGCACAATCCGCAATTGCGCTGGAGGGATTACCCCTTGGGGCAGCTGGCTGACGTGTGAGGAGCCGGGGTCGAGGCGGATGTTGAGTCACCCGGATCACGGCTACGTTTTTGAGGTCCCCGCTACGGCGACCGGGCCGGTTGATCCGGTCCCGCTCAAAGCGATGGGGCGCTTCAATCACGAAGCCGCATGCGTCGATCCGGCGACGGGAACGGTCTACATGACAGAGGACCGTGAAGACGGTCTGTTCTATCGTTTTGTGCCCAATGTGCCTGGTAGCCTTAGCAAGGGCGGCACCCTGCAAGCTTTGGCCATGGTCGATGGCCGGACTGACGCTCGCAACAAGGGAACGGGCCAATTCAGGCTGCGCCAGCCAGCGGCGGCTCGCTGGATCACGCTCGACGATCCGGAGGCACCTGAAGACGATTTGAGACAGCGCGGTGCAGCTCTCGGAGCGGTCAGGTTTGCGCGCGGGGAGGGTCTGCATATGGGGCTGACCGGCGCGGACCAGGTTGAGCTCTATTTCTGCTGCACCAGCGGCGGCGCGGCCGGTCTCGGGCAGATATTTCGGTTTTTCCCCGGCCAGGATGGTGCGGCGGATATGCTTGAGTTGTTCTTTGAGAGCAGCAACAAGGAGCAGTTCGACTATGGCGATAATCTGACGGTCGCACCATTCGGAGATCTGATTGTCTGCGAAGATCAATACACTGACACCAACAACAACCGCCTGGTCGGCATAACCCCGCAGGGCGAGGCTTACACATTCGGTCGGTTGCGGATGTTCACCGAACTGGCGGGTGGGTGCTTCTCGCCTGACGGCAAATGGTTCTTCGTCAACGCCTACTCGCCGACCCTGACTGTGGCCATTACCGGACCGTGGGTGGCTTGATCGGCTGAACCGGGCTAGGCCCGCTCGGCATGGACAGCTTTCTCTTCACGCTCCTGTTGGTGTTTGCGATCGCTTTGGGCGGGCGCGATCAATTGATCATCGCTCAATTCTCATCACAGCTTGGGCGCACTGGCGGCCTGCTCGTTTGGGGCGCCTTCACCGCTACTCTTGCCGCGGCAGTGATGGCCTATGCTGGGTCGACTATGGCGGCAATCTTGCCCGAGCGAGCCGAAGCAATGTTGGTCGCCTTTGCGCTGGCCATTGCCGGGTTCGAACTGCTGTGGCCGGTCAAGCTGAAGCCGATGAAAGAGCCAACCCGATCCTATGTCGCGATTGGAGTGGTGGTGCTGGCACGCCAGATTGGTGACGCCGCACGGTTCGTCATTTTCGCGCTCGCGGCCCAAGCGGTCTATCCTGTGTGGACCATGGTGGGAGGTGCGATGGGAGGAATCGCGGCGATCGCCCTTGGGTGGGCGCTGGGCGAAACTTTGTCCGCCAAGTTCCCGCTGCGCGTGGTCCGCGCCGTGCTGGCGATCTGTCTGATTATTGCGGCGTTATTTATCGGTTTGAACGCTCGTTACACAATCTTTTAATCGCTTTGTTCGATCACTGCAAACTGATATTTCGAGAAACGTAAGCACTTTCAATCCGTTAGTATAGCATCCACATGAGCGGTGCCGGGCGAAACTCTGCACCGCGCAAACCAAGGAGGACAGCTATGCTCGACCCCATTACGAATTCGAAAACCGCGCTGATCGCGGAGATTAACGCTCTACTGGCGGATCATTTCGCGCTCTACATCAAGTCCAAGAACTTCCATTGGCACGTCAAGGGACCGCGCTTCCGCGACCTGCACTTGCTATTCGACGAGCAGGCCGTTGCGATCCAGGGCGAGATCGACGCGATTGGTGAGCGGGTTCGCAAGCTCGGTGGCGACACGTTGACTTCGGTCGGATCGGTCGCGCAGTTCAGCCAGATCAAGGATCAGGACAGCACCACGCTGACAGCCGAGGAGATGATCACTGAATTGCGTGACGACAATGCGGCACTGGTCGACCGGCTCAAAGGTATGAAGGAATTGACCGAGCAGGTTGGTGACAACGCCACCGATGGTCTGCTGGACGACTGGACCGATCAGGCAGAGGAACGCGTGTGGTTCCTAAATTCGCTGCTTGGCTAACCAGCTCTGCCCTTTGCGGCCAAGAATACATATGCGGGCGGGCCGTTTTCGCTATGCGAATGCGGTCCGTTTGCTATCCATGAGCCATGTCGAATATCGAATTGGTTGACCGCGCTGAAAGAAATGCGATCGCGGACTGGGTTGAAGCACTGCTCAACCAAGCTCTCGCAGGGTCGGAGGGGCGCATCTTTATCACTGTTCCAGGCGGCTCGACCCCGTTTCCGATTTTCGAAGAGCTTGTGAAGCGCGAGATCGATTGGAATCGAATTGAGATCTGGCCGGGCGATGATCGCATTGTCCCGGAAGATCACGCGGCTTCGAATACTGGAAAGCTGCGGGCAATCTTTGAACCGGCAGGTGCTCAAGTCGTGGCACTCAGTCCCACGGCGCAGCCGCCACGTTTTTGTTTGGCATGGCTGGGCATGGGAGGAGATGGTCACATTGCCTCGCTGTTTCCCAATACCGATCCGCAGATCGATGATCCGCAGCAGGTTCGCCAATTGACGCCCGATCCGCTTCCGCCCGAAGCACCATTTGACCGGATCACGCTGACGATCCCGGCGCTGCTGGACAGCTCTCGGGTGATGTTCACTCTCGGGGGCAGCGAAGAGAAGTGGGCAGTGTTCAAGGCTGCACAGGTAGGCATGCACGATCTGCCAGTCGCGCGCTTTCTGTCCGCGGCCAAGCAGCCAGTGACATGCTTCACCTGATTCCGGCGCCGCTCCAGCGGGCACTGATGCCGCTGGCTTATCGGGTCCGCCGCGCTTGGCGCAAATGGCGCAAGACACCGTTGCAAGGGGTGTCGGTGGTCGTAACCGATATCAATGATGCGGTCCTATTGCTGCGGCACAGCTATGGCCCCGACGTTTGGTCATTGCCAGGAGGCGGTCTGGGCCGGAACGAGGACCCCGAAAACGCAGCGAGACGCGAGATCAAAGAGGAGCTCGGTGTCACGCTCAAGGGTTTGACGTTCCAAGGAACACTTGAAGAGACCATTTCGGGCTCACCGCACACTGCCTATCTGTTCAGCGCGGTGTGTGATGAGCAGCCAGAGCCCGATATGCGTGAGGTGATCGAGGCGCGCTTTTTCCCACAGCATTCGCTACCAGAACCTCTCAGTCGCTTCTCCCGAGAGCGCCTCAGTATCTGGCAACAGCGGCGCTGAAAAGCAGCGAAAGCCTCTAGAGCAACGACATTTGCGGGTCGTCCTTCGATGAGGTCGATTGCTTTTCACCTTCTTGCTCAAGGTTTGAAAGCGTCAAACCCATCAATCGGATCGGTAAAGGCAGCGGAAGTGTCTCTTCCAGCAGCGCGTGGCCAAGCTGCGCAAACTCTCGCTTGTCGGTTACATTTTGTGGAAGTGACTTGGAGCGGGTGATGGTCTGGAAGTCTGTGAACTTCATCTTGAGCGTCACCGTGCGGCCCTTGGCCTTGGCGTTTTCCACGCGTTCCCACACGATATCCACGATGTTGTCCAGCGTCTCGCGCAGCGCCGCCCCGCTCGAGATGTCTTCGCTGAACGTCCTTTCGCCGCCAACCGATTTGCGTTCGCGATGGGCACTGACAGGACGCAAGTCGATCCCGCGCGCGGCACGGTAGAGATAATCCGCAAAGCTCCCGAAGTTGGTTCGCAAGAACTCGATATCCTTGGCTGCGAGATCGGCTCCGGTCTCGATCCCGAGCCGCTTCATCTTCTCCTCTGCCTTCGGTCCAACCCCATGGAACCGACGGATCGGAAGCTTTGCGACGAAATCCGCTCCTTCGCCAGGACGAATGACACACATCCCATCGGGCTTGTTCTGATCGCTGGCGAGCTTGGCGAGGAACTTGTTGTACGACACGCCCGCGCTCGCAGTGAGCTTTGTCTTCGCGCGGATCTCCTGTCGGATCAGCTCGGCAATTCGAGTGGCTGATCCAATCCCCAAGCGATCCTCGGTCACATCAAGATAGGCCTCATCGAGGCTCAGTGGTTCAACCAGAGGCGTGTGGTGTTCGAAGATCGCCCGGATCTGTCGCGAGGCTTCCTTGTAGGCGTCAAACCGGTGCCGGACGAAGATCAGGTCAGGGCACAAACGCTTGGCTGTGACCGACGGCATCGCGCTGCGCACACCAAACTTGCGCGCTTCGTAGCTGGCCGCCGCCACCACACCGCGCCCGCCTGATCCGCCCACCGCTACGGGTTTGCCACGCAATTCCGGATCGTCGCGCTGTTCGACGCTGGCGAAAAAGGCATCCATATCGACATGGATGATTTTGCGCAGACCGGCGGCTTCTTCGGCGTCACTGTCGGAGACGGAAGGGGTTTCGGTCATGGCAAACAAATACAGGCTTCGCGGCGGCGAAGAAAGCTTTGCCCAAGCGGAGTGGAACTTTCGCCCCCAAACACGATTTTGTGCACATGCGAAAAGAACAGTGGTCTTCTGGCGAGCCGCAAGGCAAAGAGCCGAGCATGGCAACCGCCACCCCTCTCGATGCGCCCGCCACGCGGGATCGCAAGCCAATTGGTGAGACCGAGCTGATCTGGATGATGGCAATGCTGATGGCGCTGCAAGCCTTCGGTATTGATGCGATCCTTCCGGCGCTCGATGAGCTTGCTGTTGCGCTGTCGGTCGAGGGCAATGACCGTCAGTTTGTGATCGGTGTCTATCTGTTGACCGCCGGTCTGGGCGCCCTGGTCCCGGGGGCCTTGGCCGACCGGTTCGGGCGAAGGCCGATCCTACTCGGGTCGATTGTGGTCTATATTGTGCTGTCCTTCGCGAGCGCCTTGGTGACGACTTACGAAGGCCTGATCGCGGTTCGGGCCGCGCAAGGCTTTTTCGGAGCGGGCATTGTCGCAATTCCCCCGGCGATCATTCGCGACCGCGTCGGCGGCGATAAGATGGCGCGGATGATGAGCCTGATCTTTGTGATCTTCCTGATGGTACCGGCGATCGCGCCAAGCATCGGCGAAGTGATCCTGCTATTCGCCGATTGGCGCGCGATCTTCATTGCCATGGCTATTCAGGGTCTACTCGTAGGCAGCTGGGTCTATTTCCGCCTGCCTGAAAGTCTTGCTCCAGAGAACCGCCAAGCGATCGAACCGCGCGTGATTGCGCGCAATATGGGCCGTGCGCTGAGTATGCCGAGTGTGGTCGGCTATATCATCGGCGGTGCTCTGGTGTTTGGCGCGCTGTTTGGCTTCATCAATTCCAGCCAGCAGTTGATCAGCGAGACCTTCAACGCGCCCGATATCTTCCCGATCGTGTTCGGGATCTGCGCCGGGTCGATGGCGCTGGCGAGCTGGTCCAATTCGCGGATCGTCGAGCGGTTTGGCGCGCGCCGTGTCAGCCACACTGCGCTGTTGATCTTCATCGTCGTCAGCGCGGTCCAGGTCTATTACGCCTATCAGCCGGATGAGACCCTCTGGGAGTTCGTCCCGCTGATGGCAATCAATATGGCGCTGCTCGGCTTCATTGGAGCCAATTTTGGTGCGATCGCGATGAACCCCTTCTTCTCGATCGCTGGGGCTGCCAGTTCGGTCCATGGCTTTGTTCGGATGACCACGGCCGCGTTATTGGGCGCGGCGATCGGTTATGCTTTTGATGGCACGCCGCAACCGCTCGCGCTGTCTCTGCTAGCGAGCGGCCTGATCTGTCTTGGGCTGGTGCTGTTCAGCGAGAAGGGCAAATTGTTCGGCCCGCCCGATGCGATCGCCGGCCCGACGAAGATGCGCAGCGTTTGAAGTTTTTTGTTTAGCCCTCAAACGCCGCCCGGCGCTTGAGGGCGAAAACAAACAAAAAACACCTCACTCACTGCCCAACTTCCGCCACGCCAGCTCAGCGAATTCGCACAGCAGCGGCCGGGTGTCGCGCGGGTCGATAATGTCCTCGACATTGTAACGCTCAGCGCTACGGAAGGGCGAGGTGACCTTGCCCAGCCTTGTGCGGATCTCTTCGAGCAGGGCAGCGGGATCCTCGGCCGCTTCCAGCTCAGACTTGTAAGCCACTTCGAGCCCACCGGCGATCGGCAGCGAGCCCCAATCGCCCGACGGCCAGCAGAACCGGTATTGGTAACGATCGGCATTGCTCATCGCGCTGCCGGCAATGCCATAGGCGCGGCGCAGGACAATCGAGGCAAGCGGGACGCTGGCCTTGTAGATCGCGTTCATCGCCTGCACGCCATAGCGGATCGTCCCGGCCATCTCCGCCTCGCGACCGATCATGAAGCCGGGATTGTCGACCAAATGGACAATCGGCAGGCGGAATTGGTCGGCCAGTTTGACAAAGCGTTCGACCTTCTCGCTGGTCTTGGCTTCCCACGATCCGCCGAGATAGGAGGGATCGCTCGCCACCACCGCGACCGGCCAGCCATCGAGCCGGGCAAGCGCGGTGATCGCGGCGCGGCCCCAATGCTTGCCGATTTCGAACACGGTCCCCTTATCGAGCACCATGTCGAGGCAGCGCCGCATCGAATAGACCTGGGTCGGCTCGCGCGGGACCAAGCCGAGCAAAGCCTCCTCGCGCCGGTCGACCGGGTCATTGCACTCCGCGCGGCGCGCCAGCTGGCCGACATGTTCGGGCATGAAGCTGAGGAAGTGCCTCGCGCGCACGAATGCTTCTGCCTCGCTGGCGACTTCGTCATCGACCACGCCATTGCGGGTGTGAATATCGACTCCGCCGAGGTCCTCCTTGGCTTGCTGGTGATCCTCGGGGCCCTTGTAGCTTTCGCCCAGCCCATCAACCACGGCTGGGCCCGCGGCAAACAATTGCGACAGCCCGCGGACCATGATCGAGTAATGGCTGGCGACCGTGCGCGCTGCGCCCAGTCCTGCGGTGGGGCCAAGCGCCAGGGCGACCACCGGCACGCTGTCGAGGTTCTGGACAACATCGCTCCACCCCGGAACCGCCGGGATATAGGTCGCGCCGATCATCTCCAGCGTCTTGACCGAGCCGCCGCCGCCGGTGCCGTCGATCATGCGGATGATCGGCAGCTTGAGCTCATGCGCCATCATCTCAGCCTGGACCATCTTGCGCGCGATCCCGGCATCGGCCGCGCCGCCGCGAATGGTGAAATCATCAGCGGTCGCGACCACCGGGCGGCCGTTGATCAGCGCCTTGCCAAACAGATAGGGCGCCGGGGTGATACCCTGCAGATCGCCATTGGCATCGTAATGGCCCTTACCAGCGATCTTGCCGATCTCGCGGAACGATCCATCATCGACCAGCGCCGCCAGCCGCGCGCGGGCATCCATCTTGCCGCGACCATGCTGCTTGGCGACCTTGTCC
The DNA here is from genome assembly GCA_965229665.1 of Erythrobacter sp. Taxonomy (GTDB): domain Bacteria; phylum Pseudomonadota; class Alphaproteobacteria; order Sphingomonadales; family Sphingomonadaceae; genus Erythrobacter. The sequence continues at coordinate 1,757,407 of OZ245896.1, forward strand.
GGCCCGCCCATCTGTTCGGCGAGCTGTTCGCGCTTGCGGAGTTCTTCGAGTTCTTTTTCCCAGGTCATAATTCCTCCCCGGAACGGGGAGGGGGACCACCCGCAGGGTGGTGGAGGGGTAAAGGCCCAACGCGCGTCGGTCCAGGAGAATGCCCCTCCACCCCGCCGCTTCGCGTCGCGGTCCCCCTCCCCGCTCCGGGGAGGATCATTCGACCGGCTCCACAACCGCCAGCACAGCCTCAACCTGAACCTGATCGCCCTGCGCGACGCTCAGCCCGCTCAGCGTGCCATCGAATGGAGCGGTGAGCGCGTGCTCCATCTTCATCGCCTCAAGCACCATCAGCCGTTGGCCTGCCGTGACGGTGTCACCATCTGCGACATCGACCGCGATCACCTTGCCCGGCATCGGAGCGAGGATCGCACCATCAGCGGCAGAGGCACCGCCAAGCCCTGCAGGCGGACGGAAGCTCACGACTGCCAGTGCGCCTTGATCGTTGACCAGCATGGTGTCGTCATCGACCTCATGAATGCCAAATGTGACGTAGACCTCGTCCGAAAGTGTGACATCCCGTGCGTTTGATCCGACATAGGCTATCGCGTCGCGCTTGGGTTCAGCGTTTAGCCGCAACCCTTCGAGCCCCATCAAGAGGTCCATAGTCTCAACGGGATGATCCTGTTGTTTGCGCCAGATGATCCGCCGGGCGGCCTCTCTCACCGTGTCATCGCCAATCTCGGCGACGAGCAGTTCATCGCCAAGCCGTTCTATCAGACCGGTATCGAGCTCGGCCGCGCGGAACGGTGCGCAGTCGAGGCATTTGTGCAAGAAGCCCATATTGGTCGAAAGCGGCGCAACGAAACTCTCTTCAAGCATCCGTAACATGCCCTCAATCGCGTGCTCGCGACTGTCGTCATGCTTGATCATTTTGGCGATCATCGGATCATAGAAGGGCGAGACTTCGCCGCCTCGCTCGACCCCCGTTTCGATCCTCTGACCGAAGCCTTCGCCTTCGAGGTGGAAGGTCTCGAGCGAGCCAGTGCTCGGCAAAAAGCCTTTGGCCGGGTCTTCGGCATAGAGCCGGGCTTCGATCGCATGCCCGTTGATCGCAAGTTCGTCCTGCTTGAGCGGGATCGGCTCGCCGCTCGCGACGCGCAGCTGCCATTCGACCAGATCGACCCCGGTGATCTCCTCGGTCACCGGATGTTCGACCTGCAGCCGCGTGTTCATCTCCATGAAGAAAATCCGATCAGCCCGCAGACCCTCGCTGGCATCGGCGATGAACTCAATCGTGCCGGCGCCTTCGTAGTCGACCGCTTGGGCGGCGCGCACTGCCGCGGCGCAGATCTCTGCGCGGGTGGCCTCGTCCATGCCGGGCGCGGGGGCTTCCTCGATCACCTTCTGGTGGCGGCGCTGGAGCGAGCAGTCACGCTCGAACAGATGGACGACATTGCCATGGCTGTCGCCGAACACCTGGACTTCGATATGACGCGGCGAAGTGATCCATTTCTCCAGCAGCACTTCATCATTGCCAAAGCTGGCCTTGGCTTCGCGCAGACAGCTTTCGAGGCTGGCGGCGAAATCCTCTGCCGCATCGACCTTGCGCATGCCCTTGCCGCCGCCGCCGGCAACGGCCTTGATCAGCACCGGATAGCCGATTGCTTCGGCCTCCTTGGTCAGGCGCTCAAGCGATTGATCCTCGCCGAGATAGCCCGGTGTTACCGGCACGCCCGCTGCGATCATCCGCTCCTTGGCCGCATCTTTCAGGCCCATCGCCTCGATGCTCTCGGGCTTGGGACCGACCCAGATCAGCCCAGCGTCGATCACCGCCTGCGCAAACCCGGCGTTCTCTGACAGAAAGCCATAACCCGGATGGATCGCTTCGGCCCCGGTCTGCTTGGCTGCGGCGACAATCTTCTCGCCGATAAGATAGCTTTCAGCGGCGGGCGAGGGGCCGATATGGACCGCTTCGTCGGCGCTCCGCGTGTGCAGCGCCTTGGCATCCGCGTCGGAATAGACCGCCACTGTGGCGATCCCCATCGCCTTGGCGGTGCGCATGACCCGGCAGGCAATCTCACCGCGATTGGCTATCAGGAGCTTGCCGATCATTGCGATATCTCCGGCGCGCCGAGCGCTTCGCATTTTTCGGGCGGCTCCATGGTGAAGCTGGTGTTGCCTACCTTCCAGCCTTCATCGGTCTTCACAAAGCTCATCGAGTTGATCCCGCAATGGGTGGTCACACCCTCTGCCTCGAACCGGTACGGACCCCAGACCTGCGCCATATCGCCGTCGATCAGGACCTTGTCATAGATCATGACTTCGTCGACGCGGAGGGTGCGGGTTTCATGGCTCTCCAGAAACGCAGAGACTGGCACGATGCGGACGCCGGGCGCCTCCGGACCAGTTCGGTCATGGATGAAGATCACCCCTTCCGGGATCATGATCTTGGCCAGAGCGGTTTGGTCCTCGCTGCGCAGCGCGGCGAAAAAGGCATCGGCGGCCGCGACAACCTCGGTCTGTTCCGAGGCAAACGCTCCGGTCGGGGCCACAGCGGCCAGGGCTAGTGTCAGAAGCTTCTTCATATAGAACCAACTAGCGCAAGGTTATTACAATGGAAACCGCCTGCGCCATGCGTCATCCTGAACTTGGTTGGCCTCTGGCCGTCTTCGACTCCAGGAGAACAGCAGACTCGCACGGCGCTATTGGTTATCCCAAAACGAGCTCGGGATGACGGGGTGAGCAAGGTTAGCCGTATTCGTCATGCTGAACTCGTTTCAGCATAACCGGTGCGATCTTGGATTGGGTTATCCCAACACGCTCGCAATGACGGCTTCCTCAGCTCGCCGGTCGGAAATCCTTGATCCCCCAGGTGATCGGGTCAGCCGGTGGTTTCTCGCGGTTGATCGCTGCGGAAAGAAAGGCGCGCGCGCCGTAAAGCGCCTTTTCCCAGCGCGGGACATAGGTCCGGCTGTTCCAAGCCTCAGTACCCCGCGCGCGGACCTTTCGCCCGATTGCGCCATAGATTCGCGCAGCGGACAGCACTGCCCAACGGCTGCGGAACGGCAGGCGGGCAGCACCGACGCGAGCGGCTGCTTCGTGGCGTTCGACCAGCGCGACGAGACGCGCGGCCATATCGGCCAGCTCCTGGCGGTGGTGCGGCTTGGTGTGTTGGCCGGGCTCGATATCCTCCTCGACCAGCCATTGCAGCGGGAGGTAACAGCGTCCGGCAGCGTCATCTTCGACGATGTCGCGGGCGATGTTGGAGAGCTGGAAGGCCAGCCCAAGGTCATTGGCGCGGTCGAGCGTGTCTTGATCGTCGGGATCCACTCCCATGACAACAGCCATCATGACGCCAACCGCTCCGGCGACGTGATAGCAATATTGCATCATGTCGGCTTCGGTCCGTGGGCGCCAATCTTCTGCGTCGAGCGCGAAGCCCGCGATCACATCCTCTGCCATCTTGGGGGTCAGGCCGCATTCCTTTGCTACCACGCCGAGCGCATCAAAGCTGGGATCGCCGGTCGGCTCACCAGCAAAGGCCTGAGCGGTCAATTTGCGGATGTGCGCGAGGCGCTCGTCGAGATTGGATTGATCGCCCAATTCGCCGCCCAGATCCTGGTTGTCTGCAATGTCATCGCAGCGGCGGCACCAGGCATAGAGCAGCCACGCGCGTTGGCGGGTTTCATCATCGAACAATTGCGAGGCGGCGGAGAAGCTCTGCGAGCCGCGCTTGATCACAAGCCGGGCGTGCTCGACCAATGCGGCGCGGCGGGCGGGGGTGGTGCTCATTACGAGGATTCCTTGCCGGCCCACGCCCTCCACCCTTCCACCCGGAGCTTACCGGGAGACAATCCGGGTGGAAGGGTGGAAGGTGCGGGCTGGCTCAGCAACATCGAACGAACATCTACAAATCAGACGCCTTCATCCGGAAGATCGGCGTGTGCGGCTCATAAGCTGCCATCTTGTCGAGCAGGTCAGGCAGAGTCTTTGCGGCGATCAGTATGTTCTGGTGCGCCGGCCGGACAAACCCGACTTCCGCCATCTTGGCATTGAACGCGATCAGATGATCGTAAAAGCCAAAGGCGTTGAGCAGACCAACCGGATCGGAGTGATAGCCGAGTTGCGCCCAGCTCATCGCTTCCCACAGCTCATCCATGGTGCCAACGCCGCCGGGGATGGTGACAAAGCCATCGGATAGATCGGTGAAGATCTGTTTGCGCTCGTGCATGCCTGAGACTGAAATCAGTTCATCGCAATCATTGTTGGCGACTTCGGATTTGACCAGCGCTTCGGGGATCACCCCGATCACTTCACCTCCGGCGTCTTTGGCACCTTTGGCGACCGCGCCCATCAGCCCAAGCCGGCCGCCGCCATAGACGACACCGATCCCGCGCGCGGCGAGTTCAGCGCCGACTTCTGTGGCGAGCTGGAGATAACGGGGATCTTCGGGTGAGGCGGATCCACAATAGACAGCAAGACGTTTCATCGAGACCAATTCGCTCCACAAACTTCGATCATCATTGCTTGGGTTTCGCGTCTGTCCATATCCCGCTCCGCAAATGCTCCAAACTCAAGATGATCAATCTTCCATCGGTTCTCACCGGCGGAAAAGGCTTCCTCCGCAATCTCATGAGAGGCCTCAACAGTTGCAGTCATATTGCGGTGACAATCGATGGCGATCACAACATCCGAGCGCCCACTTGGATATTGAGCAGGCACAGTTTGATGCCGGATCAGCACAATGGGGAACGCACCTTCTTCGAATTCCACGCGTTGGATAGAATTGCGGTCCCAATGAAACCAAAAACTTCCTGACTGCTCCAATAGAACCCATTCATGTTCATGGTTTGCGTCCAGCAGCGTGGATATGCTCAGGTCAGGGACTGCGCCAGAGAGAAGGAGTGCTGGGAAGATCACGCGTCTTTCATAGCGGCGAGATCTTCCAGCACCAGCCCTGCGGTGGCCTTGGCACTGCCAACCACGCCGGGAATGCCTGCTCCCGGGTGAGTGCCAGCGCCGACCAGATAGAAATTCTCGATCTGATCATCGCGGTTGTGGCCGCGCAGGTAGGCGCTCTGCCACAGCACCGGTTCGAGGCTGAAGGCGCTGCCCATGTGGGCATTGAGATCCTGCGCGAAATCCTTCGGCGCATAGCTGAATTTGGTGACGATCCGGTCGTGGATGTCCGGGATCAGGCGGCGGCCAACCTCATCGAGGATCGCTTTCTCGAGCTGTGGGCCAACCTCGTCCCAATCGACCGGCATCTTGCCCATGTGAGCAACCGGCACCAGCGCATAGAATGTGCTCTTGCCCTTAGGGGCCATGCTGGCATCGGTCACAGTCGGGTGGTGCAGGTAGATCGAGAAATCCTCTGGCAGCACGCCGTGCTTGTAAATGTCGTCGACCAGGCCTTTGTAGCGCGGGCCGAACAGGATCATGTGGTGGGGGATGCCGGGCCAGGCGCCTTCGAGGCCAAAGTGGACCACGAACAGCGAGGGGCTGTAGCTCTTGCGCGAGAGCGACTTCGCGTATTTCTTTCCGCGCGCGCTTTCACCGAGCAGATCCTTGTAGGAATGCATGATGTCGGCATTCGAGGCGACTGCGTCAAAGCGCTGCTTGAAGCCGCTTTCGGTTTCGACCTCGGTCGCGCGATTGCCCAGCGTGTGAACCTGCTTGACCGCATCGCCGACAATCATCGTTCCGCCGAGCCGCTCGAAATGGCGGATCATCCCGGCGATCAGCCGGTTGGTTCCGCCACGCGCCCACCACACGCCGCCATCTTTTTCGAGCTTGTGGATCAAAGCATAGATTGAGCTGGTCTTCATCGGGCTGCCACCGACCAGCAGCGTGTGGAAGCTCAGTGCCTCGCGGATCTTCTCATTCTTGATGTAGCTCGACACCATCGAATAGACTGAGCGCCAAGCCTGCTTCTTGACGAGTGCGGGCGCTGCTTTGAGCATGCTCTTGAAGTCGAGAAACGGCTTGTGGCCGAGCTTGACGTAGCCTTCTTCGAATACCCCAGCGGAATATTCGAGGAACTGCTGATAGCCGGCGACGTCTTCCGGTTCGAGCTTGGCAATCTCTGCGTTGAGCGCGGCTTCGTCGTTCGAATAATCAAAGTTTGTCCCGTCGGGCCAGTTGAGCCGGTAGAATGGCATGACCTTCATCAGTTCGACATCTTCGGCAATGTCATGGCCGGTCAGCTGCCACAATTCTTCGAGGCAGGGCGGGTCAGTGATCACGGTTGGCCCGGCGTCGAAGGTGAAGCCTTCCTTCTCCCAGAAATAGGCGCGCCCACCGGGCTTGTCGCGCGCTTCAATCACGGTCGTCGCGATCCCGGCTGATTGCAGCCGCATCGCCAGCGCCATCCCGCCGAACCCCGCGCCAATCACACAGGCGGTGCGACCAGCATAGGTCTCCGCATTGAGTGGGTTGATCCCCTTACTGGTGGTGGGAGGGGAAGCGAGATCGAGTTTGGCGTCTGCGTTCATGCCGCATTCTCCGTTTGGGTTGGTTGTTCCTCGCGCGGTTTGAGAGGCTTACCACTGTTAAACATGGCGAGGATAGCGCGCGGGATAGATACGGGAGGATTGCCCCATAAGACGCGGAATTTATCGAATGCGTGCGACCTGGCCGAATAGAACCGTTCGATCAGCCCTGGACGCAATCCGTAAAACCGCTGGAATACCTTCACCCGTTTCTCGGGATCGGCGGCGAAGAACAGGAAACGCGCCAACAGGCGGAAGTATCCGGTCTTGCTCCAATGCCGCCGTGCTCGGACTTCCATAAGCGCGGCCAGCTGTTGCCCGGTGAGGTCAGCCTCGTCAGCAATGGCGAGGGCGTTGTCTACCGCGATTGGCATTGTGTAGCTCGTCAGAGGATGGACGAAGCCACCACGGGCGCCCGCCATCGCGACGCCCGGGATCCGCACATCGTTCTGATAGGCCTTGAAGTCTCCGCCCGTAAAAACCGGCAAAAAGCCGCTTTCATTGCCGATGATGGCGTCACTTTCCCACCCGTTCTGACGGCAATAGCTGTCGATCCGGGATGACAGCGCGCTGCGATCCATTTTGGGGTCATCGGCGTAATAGGTGTCTTCGACAAACACCTCATGCGCTGCCAGGGGAAGGACATAGACGAAGCGATAGGCTCCTCCGTTGCCGTGAGGGGCAACCTGGTCGACGCTGGCATCCATGATGACAGGACGCTCGATCCCATGCGCTTCGCCAACCCGCATATGCCTGCCGAGGAAGATCTGCCATCCGCCGCGCAAATGCGGATTGGGCGCAAAGCTGCGGCAATCCACCACAGCCCTTGCAGGGATGCGCTCCCCATCGTTCAAAGTCACACCGCGCGCGTCGAGCGTCTCGACCGTCTTGCCCAGCATGACAGCGCCTTCTGGGAGAATTCGCATCAGGCCTTCGTGAAAATCCGAACTCGCCAAAGAGCGATAGCCGGTATCGAGGGTCCTGCGATATTTGGGAAATGCGACCTCATAGCCCTTATCCCAGGCGGTCTGTCGGAAGGGTTCGAGCAGGGCTGTGCCGCGCTCATCGAGATCGCTGGTGAACCAGCTCCAGCGATGATTGCCGCCCAGCACCTTGCCGCTTTCGATCAGCGCCAGCCGCAATTCGGGTCGTTCACGATGCAGCGCGAGCGCGATCAGGCCGCCAGCCAATCCGCCGCCTACGATTGCCAGATCCACTGCTGTGTCGCTCATCTGCGAGCCGCCCTAGGCGACCCCAGCGCATGGGGCAATATGCTCACCGCATTTGTAGCACCATGCGGCGCGATTTTGTGGTAAGGACCCGGAACCGAATTTGTTCAGGCTAATTAAAGGCTTGAGTCACAAAAAAGGGACCATGTCGATCACGAAGCGTATCCCCCCGCTCGCTCTTGGCACGATCGTAAGTGTCTGTATTGGAAGCACTGCAGCTGCTGAAGAGCCGCTTGCTACCCCGGTTTCGGTTCAGGAAACGAGGCCGGAAGGTCGGCAGGGACCACCTCCCAACATCAATATGGAAGACTCGGTTTTCGACGAAACCTGGGTGACCGTGGGCGTGGGCGCTGGTTTGGTTCCGAGCTATTCAGGCTCGGATGACTACACCGTCTTCCCGCTACCGCTGATTGTTGGTCGGGTAGGCGGCATTGGCATTACGCCCAATGGTCCGGGCTTCGTGCTTGATGTTCTGTCGCAGCCGCCCGGCCCCCCATCGAGCAAGCCGAGCGTTTCGTTCGGCCCGGCGTTCCGTTTTCGCAATGACCGTGATGGCGACGTGGAAGATGCGGTGGTGGAGCTGGCCGCGCCGCTCGACACGGCAATCGAAGTTGGGGTGAATGGCGGTGTCTCGTTCCCAGGCGTGTTCAACCGCTTCGATAGTCTCTCCCTCTCGGCGCAGATCCGCTGGGACATCTTGGGCGCTCATGACGGCATGCTGATCGAACCGGGCGTGGCTTATTTTACGCCACTGGGACGAGGGGCAGCGATCCAACTTGCTGCCAATCTAAGCTTCGTCGATGATAATTTCGCGGATTACTATTACACGGTCACCCCGGCGCAGAGTGCGGCAACCGGCCTACCGCAATTCACTGCGGATGGCGGACTCAACAGTGTCGGCTCGCTTGCGATTGTGACGGTCGATCTCGACGGCAATGCGATGAACGGCGGGTTCAATATTTACGGTATTGGCGGGTATTCGCGCCTGGTCGGCGATGCAGCCGACACACCCTTCACATCGCAGCGAGGCAGCGCTGACCAATTCATTGGTGGGCTGGGGCTCGGCTACACCTTCTAGCCTGTCCGGCAGAACGGCCGTGTTGGTGTGTGTGCCTGACGTTATGGTAGCGTGGCGGACTTTGACCCGCTACCCGCTTGGAACACGAGCGTTTCGACACTGGTCCCATTGCCGAGGTTCACTCGATTGGTTTGGCGAGCCCAGACATCGGTGAGAATTTGCGAATTCACCGAGAGTTCGGCCCCTGGTCCCGGTGACGGCGCCTCCTGATAAACCAACAAGCTAGCACCATCGACCTCAGTCCCGAGCAAGGTCAGCTCAATCTCGCCCGAGGAATCTGCGATCGTGAAACGTTCGGCGACATAGCGAGCGAAGGCACGCCTGCTCTCGATATCGCCAAGCACATCGGCGGCTTCGAAGTCGCGGCTTCTCAACGCGTGTTCGGCATCGTGCAGCGGAATGCTGTGCACCACTTCCAGCATTGCTGTACGCGGATTGTGAGAAATCACGCTGATCGAGGATTTTTGCTGATGCGCCGCCAGCGGAAGGGCGAGCATCAGCACAAATGCAGCGAGAAAGCGCGTGATCATTGGTTCTCGTCGTCTTGGACCAGAACCTCTGCCATCAGATCGCGTCCGGCCCGAGAAGAGGGGTCGGGGCGTTTGAAGGCCTCAATCCGGCTCTCGATGATCTTGCGCGGATAGTGATTGTTGTTGATGTCGGCGTCGGCGGTCTCCCATTCCGGGTCGACCACCACTTCAGCCAATTCCTTGCCTTGCGGAAACACCAACAGCTTGCTGACATTGCGCGCATCGCGGCGCCAGATCTCTGCCGGGATCATCATCCTTTCATATGAGCCATCAGCGAAGGTCAGGCCCAGGATGATCGGCATCACCAGCCCGCCTTTGTTGGAGAAGTTGAGGACATAGTAATTCGCATCCTCTTCGACCGCACGGTCGAACACACGGCGCTCCCAATCGTCGAGCCCGTCGAGGAAGCTCTCATACTTCTTGGTGTCTTTTGGAGTGACAGTGAAGCGATCATTGTCGTCGTAGAAATCGGTTACACCCGGGTTCTCGAGCACCCAGATCGGCAGGCCTTGTTCACGGTTCAGGCGATTACCAACCATTTCGGGCTCGTCCGCCAATTCCTGCCGTCGACGCGAGAGATCGATATCGGGATCCTCGGTGTCGATCCGCAGCTTGTGGATGGTGTCGAGCGAGATATCGACATGATCGGTGGTGTAGAACCAACCGCGCCAGAACCAGTCGAGGTCGGTGCCCGATGCCTCTTCGATTGTGCGGAAGAAGTCAGCCGGCGTCGGCCGCTTGTACTTCCAGCGGCGGGCATATTCCTTGAGCGCGAAATCGAACCGCTCTCGCCCGATGATTGTGTCCCGCAGGATGTGATAGGCGGCGGATGGCTTGCCATAGGCGTTCGGACCGATGTTCAGAATGCTGTCCGAGTGAGTCATGATCGGGACCTGATTGCGCGAGGTCATATAGGGGATCAGGTCACGCGGGAGAGACCGGGTCCATTGGATATCAGGGTCCCATTCATAGCCTGCGACGCTGTCGAGGAATGAATTGATCCCTTCGTCCATCCAGGTCCATTGGCGCTCGTCAGAATTGACCACCATCGGGAAATAGATGTGGCCAATCTCATGGATCACCACGCCGATCAGGAAGATCTTCTCTGACTCCGAATAGGTTCGCGAACCATCATCATTGAGGTTTGTGCGGGGCCCGTTGAAGGTGATCATGGGATATTCCATCCCTCCGACCGGACCATTGACCGATTGTGCCGTGGGGTAGGGATAGTCGAAGCTGAAGCGGGAATAGACCTCCATGGTGTGGACCACCGCGGCGGTCGAGTATTTGCGCCACAGCTCGCCACCTTCTTTGGGCCAAAACGACATCGCCAAAACGGTTTCGTTTTCAGCACCCGGCTGCTTGTGGCCCTGCGCATCCCACATGAACTTGCGGCTGGTCGCCCAAGCGAAATCACGCACGTTCTGCGCGGTGAAACGCCAGGTCTTGGTGCCAGTTGGGTTGCTCGCTTCATTGGCCGCAGCTTCCTCTGGCGTGACGATGAACATCGGCTCATCAGCATTGCGGGCCGTGGCAAGCCGCTGGCGCTGGGTAGCAGTGAGGACGGCGTCTGGGTTTGCGAGGACCCCGGTAGACGAGAGAATGTGATCGTTCGGCACGGTCATCGAGACATCGTAGTTTCCGAACTCGAGCGTGAACTCGCCGCGTCCCAAAAACTCTTTGTTGTGCCAGCCTTCATAGTCCGAATAGGCGATCATCCGGGGGAACCACTGCGCGAACAAGAAGATGTCATTGCCCCCTTCGCGCGGATCATCGGGGAAGTGCTCATAGCCTGAGCGCGCATAGATTGTGTTCTCTTCGACGATGTTGAACGCCCAATCCACCTGGAAGGTAACGCTTTGGCCGGAGCTCAAAGGGGTGGGCAGATCGATCCGCATCAGCGTGCCGACAATCGTGTGCTCCAACGCGCGGCCATCAGACAGACTGACTCTGGTGATGTCATAGCCATAGGAATTGTCCGCCATGGCCTGCTGTCGCCGAAGTTCCTCCAACGAAAGCTTGGCGGGTGCGTCGCCAGTGGCAGCGCGTACGACGGGACCACGACGACCTGGGCCGCCAAAGGTGTTGGTCAATTCAGCCATCGAATCCTGGCGGAAAACATTCTGGTCGAGTTGCATCCAGATCCACGGCAGCGTGTCGGGTGAATTGTTGCGATAGGTTATCGTCGCTTGAGCGGTCAGCCGACGCGCTTCTTCGTCAAGCTGAGCGTTGATCGAGTAATCGGCCTGTTGCTGCCAATATTGGTGTCCTGGAGCACCCGATGCATTGCGGTAGACGTTCGGATCGGGAAGCACTTCATCGAGCTGACGGAACTTGTCTTCGAAATCGCCCTTGGTCTGTTCGATCCCTTGGGCAAGCGCTGGCGCAGCCAAGATCCAGGCGAGCAGTATCGCAATCAGTCTCAATGTGGTTTCCCTTTTTGCCAGGACGCGCGTGGCATCCCCCCTTTGTCCTGGGCAGCGGCTTAGCGCCTCTTTCCGCGTCCGAAAAGCGACAAAGGCCACGCCGCTGGACAAACGGTACCTTTGCCAAACCGCTGAAGGCTCTGGCTCGGTGTGTGTCAGCGCCGAGCCGCGAAGTCGAGAGGCATCAGTTCTGTTACGATATTTTATCTCATGCTCATTATCTTGCAAAAGGTTGTAATCCTCGGCATTTTAATGCCAAAGACCCCCGAAGATGGGCTGCGGTTCCTTGCGATCACAGATCCAATCAAACGAAGGGGTGAGAATGAAACTGCTTTCCAAAATTGCTGCGTCTGCGGGCATCTTGCTGGCTGCGATCGGCGCACCGGCGCTCGCACAAACCACAGTCATCAACGCCGGATCGGTCATCCGTGATGCCGATAGTGAGCCAACCGGCCCCATGACGATCGTTGTGCGTGACGGGAAAGTGGCCGCGATGGTTGCCTCCGGGGGCTCCGCCGCCAACGCTGCCGAAGCAGAGGCGCTGCAGGATGGCGGTCAGGTGATCGACCTGTCTGACAAGACGGTGCTTCCGGGTCTGATCGATCTCCACACCCACCTCTCGGGCGATCCCTCTGGCGAGTTCTGGCGCGCCGCCACGACACCGCCGGAATACTACACCCTGATCGCCGCGAAAAACGCCCGTCTGACCGCACTGGCTGGGTTCACCACCGTGCGCGATCTTGGCTCTCGGACTGACCAAGTCACGCAGATGCTCCGCCGCGCGACCGCCGAAGGGGTAGTCCCCGGTCCGCGCGTGGTTACGTCCGCCCGGACAATTGCGATTATCGGCGGCCACGGCGACACCACTGGGTTCCGCCGCGATGTCAACGATGCGATCACCGCGGGATTCGCATGCACTGGTCCGGTTGAATGCGCGGCAGCGGTCCGGACGGCTTCGAAATATGGCGCCGACCTGATCAAGATCACCGCGACCGGCGGTGTGCTCAGTCAGCAGGGACGCGGGCTCGAAGCGCACTTCTCCGACGCAGAGATGCGCAGCATTGTGGAGACAGCAGAAACCCTCGGCCTCAAGGTTGCAGCGCATGCTCACGGCGCGCGCGGGATCGAAGCGGCTGCTCGTGCGGGTGTCCACACGATCGAGCATGGCACTTACATCGATGACGCTGCCGCTCAGGCGATGAGAGAAAACGGCACGACACTGGTGCCGACGTTGATGGCGTTCCAGGGGATCAAGCGCAATCTCGGCAAGAACTTCTACACCATGGTGGTAGAGGCCAAGATCCGTGCGGTCTCAGAATACGCTGAGACGATTGTCGAACGCGCGATCGAGAATGACGTAAAGATCGCCTTTGGCACTGATGCCGGAGTCTATCCCCATGGCGAAAACGCCGGTGAGCTGGCGCTGATGAGAGCCGGTGGGATGAGCGATCGGGCGGTGCTGGCGAGCGCCACGACCGTCGCTGCGGAAGTCCTCGGACTGGAAAATGAGATTGGACGCCTAGCAAATGGCTTCAGCGCGGATATCATCGCGGTCGATGGAGACCCGCTGGAGGATGTGACCGTGCTCGAAAATGTTGACTTCGTGATGGTGCGTGGGCGCGTCATCGAATGATCGGCGGATCATTGTTGTTGGCCGCTGCGCTTACAGGGGCCAGTCCTGCGGCTTGCGCGGTGGAGATTGTGGTGCTCGGCGCCGGACAGGATGCCGGCGCCCCGCAGATTGGCAATCCCGATGACGATGGGCCGCGGCTGTTGCCAAGCTCACTGGGAGTGATCGATCATGAAGCGGGCCAGCGCTATCTGTTTGACGCGACCCCAGCGATCACCGAACAATTGCACGCGCTCGATCGGATCGCACCGCCCGATCCTGAAACCCAAGGGGGCTTGGGGCTCGACGGCGTGTTTCTTACACACGCGCATATCGGACACTATCTCGGCCTTGCCTATTTCGGTTTCGAGGCAGCCTCAGCCGATAAGCAGCGGGTTTTTGCCATGCCAAGGATGGCCGAGTTTCTGCGGAGCAACGGCCCTTGGAACCAATTGGTCGAGATTGGCAATATCGAGCTGATCGAGCTCGGAGACCAGCAATTGGTCCCGCTCAGCGACGCTTTCGGCGTTTGGCCGCTGCTAGTGCCGCATCGGGCCGAATATTCTGAAACCGTCGGCTTCCTTTTCATGACCCCGGGTAAGACCGCACTCTATCTCCCCGATATCGATTCCTGGGACGATCTTGAGCAGCAGAGCGGGGTAACTTTGGAAGACCTGCTGGACCAAGTTGACTATGCCTTTGTCGATTCAACCTTCTGGGACGACAATGAACTGACCGGACGGGATATGTCGAAGATCCCGCATCCGAGAACGCTTGGCACGATGGACCGCCTGGCTGAAGCCAGCGCCGAGACGCGCGCCAAGGTCCACTTCCTTCACTACAACCACAGCAATCCGATCCGTGACCCGGACAGTGCGGAAAGCCAGCAAGTGGCTGAGCGCGGGTTCAATGTTGCCCGTCGCGGAATGCGGCTGTGCCTTAGCGAATAGTAAGTCGAGCCTGCTCAGGCTTGAGAGTCTGAGGGTTCGTCTCGCGCCCACCGACCGCCACCACGTGTCGCTCACCATGGCTGCCGGGGAAGCAACTGAAGTTGAGCCTGACGGGCGACGTCTTGAGGGCATAGACGCGGATAAAGCGAATTCGCTCTACCGGGTCGGTGGGCGCAAGGTCTGCATAGCCAGTGACCGGCTGGTCGCTGCGATGTGGGGTGAGGGGGGCACCTGCAAGAGACCGGGCATCGAGGCAGCGATCAACATAGTTTGCAATCGCTGAGGATTGGCTGTCGAACTCTTTGCGCGAGAGTGCGCCATCGCGGTTGCTATCAAACCACAGCAATGCGTCAGCTTCGACGACAAAGCGGATTTGGGTCCCGCGCTCATCGCTGATCACCCGAACATTCTCGTCATGCCCGCCATGGCTGCGCGCTTGACCCGACCAGGCGATTAACGCTGCTGCGATGACGAGGAAAAGGATCCAGGCCTTGGTCATCAGTAATCCCTCCGCCGCGGTGGGCGCTCACCGCGCGGCGGTCGCTGTCCCCGTCGCGCACCAGGCGGCGGGCCATCGGGTCGGTGGGTGAAGCTGGGATCCGGCGTGCCCATCACGCAGCGCGGGATGTAAGGGTAATCGTCGGTGATGTAATAGTGATAGATTCCCTCGGGATATTCGGGGGTTGGTCCAAACCGCCCGCCGCATTGGTCGAGATCGCCGGAGCCAGCGACGAATTCCCAGTCCTCGCGAAACTCGCCATCATAGGCACCGCCCGGGCCGCTTGGCCGGGTGCCGGATTTGAGCTCCCAGCTAGCCTGCATTGGGGCGAGTCCGCTCGCGCGATTGGCGGGATTGGAATAGCCGTAGCGCAGATAGAACGGGAAGCCGTCGGCGGCGTAGCCACCGAGCACCATGTCTTGCGGCGTGTCTGAGCCTGCCAAGGCAGCCAACAGGCCCTCCATCATGCCGTGATAATGGTACTTGCCGTTCGGCTGGACATGCGCGTTGTTGCAATCGGTGCCGAGCCAATCGCCGGTCGGCCAATGCCCTGTGCCATCGGCGATCGCCGGAGTGATCGCTTCGTAGCGCCATTCCCGCTGATTGCGCCAGCTTTCGGCAGTGTCGCGTTCGAGCGGAATGCCGTCGAGGGTCACACCGAAGATCCGTGTATCCGTTGCATAGCCCCGCTTTTCCGGGGTGTTGGTGATTGCATAACGATGGCGCTGTTGGCTGATCCGGTTGGGATTGCCGGCATTGGGGAACGTGCCTGTGGTGTGCCGTGCAACGCCGTTGCTCTCGATCTGCGTCGTTGCACCCTCGTCCCCGAAAGAAACGAGGGTGCTGGCGATCGGCGCCGCATCACATTCCCACCCTGGTCGATCAGAGAAATCTCCGATTGCCGTGGGGTCGCTTTCCGTACTAGCCGAACTGGCAAGGCTTTGGCTCCCGCAGGCACCCACCGCGCCGAGCAGGGTTCCGATCAATAAATAGGTCGCAAATTCGCGATGGCTCAGCATCGACATGTCAGGCTCCTTTCCTGTCCTACACGAACAGGGACGGAGGCCTGGCTGTCGACCCGCAGGCTGGGAGCGCTGGAGATTTGTCGCAATGTGTCGCACGCTGTTCTTCCCCGCAAAGTCTTGCTTGTGACAGCACAAGCAAACGCTCTTTGTGTTGGAAAATGCACACTCCATCTAAGGCCCAAATAAACGGCACCCTCAGGAGCGTTACTATGGCAGTCAATTTCATGCGGACGCTGTTCGGCACGCGAGCGAAAGAGTTGCAAACGGCGGATGGCTCGCGTCAGGCTTATCAGAACATGGTCGAGCGAGGTCCCGAAGGGCGCGATGTGCTCACTGCGCGCGAGGCGGAGTTTCTGGCTGAACGCGACAGCTTTTACATCGCCACCGTCACGGAGGATGGTTGGCCTTATGTTCAACACCGTGGAGGCCCACGGGGATTTCTCAAGCCGCTCGACCAGCATCGCTTGGCCTTCGCTGATTTTGGCGGCAATCGTCAGCATCTCAGCGCCGCCAATATTGACGATGTCGGCCGGGTTTCGTTGTTCCTGATGGATTATCCCAACCGTCGTCGGCTCAAAGTGATTGGCGAGGCGCGGTGGGAGCAAGCCAGCCCCGATCATGAGCTATGGGATGTTCTGGTCGATCCCGACTACAAGGCCGATCACCAGCGCTTTTTCGTGATCGATGTGGTCGGATTTGATTGGAATTGCCCGCAGCACATCACTCAGCGCTTCACTGCGGACGAGTGGGCGGAGCTTTCAAAGGCATAGTCCTTCGTCGAGCTGCATCCCGGGTTTGCAGGATATTGGTGGCTTCCATTAGGGGTGAGAGCCAGACGCGCTGGCATTGGAATGGTGCGCGCTCCCAGTGCAGCGCTTTAGACAGGGAACACCACATGAAACTGATCCGCTCGGCCTTTCTGGCCTCCGCCGCTTTGACAATTGCGACCCTCCCGGTGGCCGCCAGCAGTCAGGATGCTCCAGCGGCCGAAGCTGCTGAAGAGGCAGTCGAAACCGAACGGGACAAACTGTTCGCCCTGTTCGCTGATTCCGATGCCCGCAGCCTCAAGCTCAACCCGTTGGGCCGGCTGTTCCGCGGGGATGACAGCGATGCCGGACGTCTCGGCGATTATCTGACCGAAGCGCAGTTCATTGCGGGGCGGACCGACACCCAGCTCAATCTCGCACTGCTGGCGCAGATCGATCGCGACAAGCTCTCGGAGACCGATCAGCTCGCTTACGATGTCTTCAAATACAATGAAGAGCAAAGCTTGCGTGGCAGCTCTGACGAGATCCGTGCACTGACCGAAGTGCGCCCGGTCAATCACTTCTCTGGCTTCCACACCTTCTATCCCAATTTCGCCAGCGGAACCGGCGCGGCCCCGTTCAAGACTCTTGCGAATTATGAAGACAATCTCAGCCGCCACGACGATTATATCGCGATCAACGACCGCGCGATCGGCAAATTCCGTCTGGGAATGAAGACTGGCGTTGTCGAAACCAAGCTCACCATCAACAATGTGATCCAGCAATTCGACACCCAGTTGGCGATCCCGATCGAGGATTCGCAATTCATGGGGCCGGTCAAAATGTTCCCGGAGGATTTCTCTGAGGAAGACAAAGCACGGCTGACCGAGGCCTATGCGGCCAAGACCCAGGAGATCTATGACGCGCATGAGCGGATGCGCGATTTCCTGCGCGACGAATATCTCGAATACGCCCGCGAAGAAGTCGGGCTGAGCCAGATGAAGGGTGGCGCCACGCTCTATCAGCTCAATATCGAGGGTACGACCACGCTGCCACTGACGGCGGACTATATTCACGACCTCGGCCTGCGCGAAGTTGAGCGGGTCAAGAGCGAGCTTGAAAAGGTCCAGCAAGAGGTTGGCTTTGAAGGCACTCTCAACGAATTCTTTGACTATGTCCGGACCGATCCGCAGTTCAAGCCGGAAAGCCGCGAAGCGCTGACCCAGAGCTATTATGATCTCGGTGAAGAGGTCGACAAGAAGATCGGCGACTACTTCTCACTGCTTCCCAAATCGGAACTGGTGATCAAGCCCTATGATCCGGCGATTGAGCAATTCAGCGCCGGTGGCTCCTATCAAGCCGGCGCGCCCGACGGTTCACGCCCCGGCACCTTTTTCTTCAATGCCTATGATCTGCCGAGCCGCCTGACGACCGGCAATATGACGCTCTATCTCCATGAGGGCGCTCCCGGGCACCACTTCCAGATAAGTCTGGCGCAGGAGAACACGGACCTGCCAGCCTTCATGCGCTTCGGCGGAACCACCGCCTTTGTTGAGGGCTGGGCGCTCTATGCCGAGACGCTCGGCTATGAAATGGGGTTCTTCGAGGATCCCTGGAACCGCTATGGCACGCTGCAGGATGAGCAGCTTCGTTCGATGCGGCTGGTGGTTGACACCGGGCTGCACGCCAAGGGCTGGACCCGCGAACAGGCGATCGCTTTCATGCTGGAGAATTCGGGCATGACCGAGACCGAAGTTGTCAGCGAGGTTGAGCGTTACATCGCCATTCCAAGCCAGGCGCTCGGTTACAAGATCGGCTCGCTCAAGATCCAGGAGCTGCGCGCCAAAGCCGAAGAAACTCTTGGCGACGAGTTCGACATCAAGGAGTTCCACGCACAGGTTCTCAACACCGGCGGCCTGCCGCTGGCGGTTCTGGAGGCGAAGCTGCTTCGCTGGATCGACAGCCAGAAGGGTGGTTGAGGGATTTGTTTTCGGTCCGTGCCACCCGCACCCTCCACCCTACCACCCGGATTATCACTCCGGAGTAGGATCCGGGTGGTAGGGTGGAGGGTGCGGGCTGGCCTGGCACACCTAATCTAAGGCGCCCACCAAATTCTCGAACCCCTCAGCAAATTCGCGTTTGAAATCCTGCACCACGCCGCCGGCGCTGCGGACTTCGGTGACCAGGCCAACGCCTTGCCCGACGAAGTAGGAACACAGTTCCTGTGCCTTCGTATTGCCATTGACCGCGGCCTTGTCGATCGCGCGCATGACCGGCTCGCTGAGCAGCATCATCAGCGGCATCGGCAGCGCGGGCAGACCCGCTTCTTCCCACATTGTGTGCCAGCCTGAGCGCAATTGGCGTGAGTATTTGCCGGTTCGGTGCTTGGAGCGGATCGTATCGCGGCTGGAGGCGGCGACCATCTTCTCACGGAACACTTCATGGGTTTCGGCTTCAGCGGTGGCGAGCCAGACACTGCCACACCAGGCGCCGGCTGCGCCCATCGCCATCATCCCGGCCATCTGCTTGCCATTCATGATCCCGCCCGCGGCGAGCACCGGAATATCCGCGCCGCTCTGTTCGATCGCGGCCAGCACTTCGGGCACCAGCACAATCGTGCTGACTTCGCCGCAATGGCCACCGCCTTCGCCGCCCTGAGCGATGATCAGATCAACCCCGGCCTCAATCTGCTTCATCGCATGCTCTTTTGCTCCGACCAGCGCGGCAACCGGAATGCCATGCTTCTTGCCCGCTTCGATCATCGCTGGTGGAGCCGTGCCCAAGGCATTGGCGATCAGCCGGACCGGGTGGTTGAAGCTGACTTCGAGCAATTCCTGACCCAGCGAAGTGTTGGGGCGCTGCGAACCGCCCAGCGGGCTGGTGCCATCAGTGCTGATACCAGCCTCAGCCAGGATCGATGCGGTCATATCGCGATATTGGCTCGGGATCGCTGAGACGATCTCATCCGCTGTGACCGAGTGATCGACCGCCTGCACTTCAGGGATCAGCACATCAACGCCATAGGGTTTGCCATCGACATGATCGTCGATCCATTGCAGCTCGGTCTCAAGCTGTTCGGGGGTAAAGCTGACCGCGCCGATCACGCCAAAACCGCCCGCACGGCTGACCGCCGCAACCACGTCACGGCAATGCGAAAAGGCGAACAGCGGGAACTCGCATCCCACCATCTCAGTCATACGGAATGGCATTCAATTCTCTCCCTTTGGCCAGCGCTTAACGCGCGGCGCTTGGCTGGGTCAATCAATCGAAAGCTCGCGCAAGGCAATTGGCGCTTTTGGGTCGAGCAGCGCCTGCGCCCGATCCCATCCGCCATGCAGCCAGGTCTGATGCGCGCGGTCATTTAGGGGAAGCACAACGGGCATGCTGCGCGCGCCAAGCTCTTTGGAGAGCCCTTGAGCATCCTGAGTCAGCAGCGCAAAACCGGGCACTTCCTCGTCCTTCCAAACGCCCGCCAGCGCGAACAGCTCTGCGCCCTCGGGCGCAATCCAATGCTTGAGCCGTCGTCCTTCGTAATCGGTCTCACTGCCCCACAGCATGAAGCGGGTCGCCGGGATCAGGCAGCGGAACTCGCTGTTGCGAAGATTGCCGATCCAGAATGGGCTGTCGGGATTGCGGCAATGCGCGATCCGTCGCAGCGGATCATCGGAAGAGGGCGGGGGCGAGACTCCCCACAACCGCGGGACCAATCGCGGTTCGAGCCGACCCCTGGCAGGCCTCGGCCCGGCGATGAACTCGCGCCCAGCGGTGATCACCGGCGCGAATTGCCCTGGCGCCAGGTAGCCACCCTCCCACGGATCTTGTCCGACCCGCGCGCCGAAGTGATCGGCAATCTGCGCGGCGCTGCAATCGAGACGATAAAGCTGGGTCATCGCTAAATGGCATAGGGCACAAAAATACCCGCCCGCCAGTAACCTTTGGCGTTCTGCCGCGAATTGGCCATTATACCAGAATCACAACAGGGGCTTTTTCAATGGACTTCACTTTCAAGCGCACCGCGCAGATCACCGCGGCTTTGCTGCTTATCGCGGCCGTCACCCAAGCGGTCTATACCGCACTCTATGTCGCTGAGGCGGATGTCCCGCGGCAATTGCTGTGGGGTTCGGAAAGCGTGCTGTTCGTACTGATGGCAGCCTTTGCCGGTTCAGCCATGGTCCAGACCAATAAGCTTCATCTGGGCTGGGCCGCGATCGCGATGGCCTCAGTGCTCAACGTCATCCAGGTCGGGATTGGCCTGACGCAATTCGGTCCGTTCTTCGAAGCGGCTGGCAATGTCGAAGGGCTTGAGCCAGCCGCGATGTCGGTCGTCGCTTATTCTTTCATGGTCTATAATGGCGCAAAGGCGCTGCTGGCACTGGCCGCTATTGTCTTTGGCATGGCCGCGCTCAAGGCCGGTTCCAAGGCGCTCGGCGGCGTGACCGCGCTGGTTGGCGCCGTGGCCTTCATCGCGAACAACCTGTCGATGGCAATGGGCCGCGACTTCTCGGGCGAACTGCCAATCGCTGGCGGTTCGGGCGTGCTGGCGACGATCCTCCTCGCGCTGGTGCTGTTCGGTCAGGACAATGAGGAGGGCTGAGGGTTAGCTTCCTCCGCCAACGAACGGATCAAAGAAGTTCTTGATCGCTTGGAAAGTCTCTGAGGAGAAGGCTTTCCGAGCGTATTCAAGAATGGTCTGATAGTTCTTTTGAACGAAGGTCAGACCTTGCTTGCCAATCTCCTTTTCGGCACCAGAGCGGACTTCCTTCGCTGTATGCTTGGCACCCTCTAGCAGCCCTCCGACAAGATTCCGGGTCTCACCGTTGATGGCATCGACTTCTTTGTCGGCGGAGGGGTCACCTTCTTCCGCGCTTGGAAGCGCCGTTTCCAAGTCGGCACGGTTCTGCGTCAGATCATCTTTGACCCGGTCGGTCGCCACGCCCTCGCTGTCGATGATGGCCTGAGCAAGCGGTTCTGCGGCCTGGGCCTCGACCTTTCTGTCAGCGCGGAGTTGCGGATCAACCGACGTTTCTTGCCGGTGTAACAGACCCCGGTCGCCCAGAACGAAATTGTTCATCAAACCCAACAGACCTTCCAGATCTATCGCGATCTGTGGATCGAGCCGGTGCTCATCAAACTCGGGTGGGGGCGGAGCCGCCAAATGCTTGCGGTGAGCCCGCCGCAATTTGCCGATGTGGCGCCAAATAAGGTCGGCCTCTGCATTTCCAAAATCCTCTGGAAACTCTGGCATCGCGCGCTGCAGAAGTTTTTGCAGTTTGGAGCCGCATCGCTGCCCCTCGCCTAAGAGTTCTTCGATGTCATCACGAATGTGTTCGTAGCTGCGGCGTTGGTTGGGGGTGTCACGAAGCTGGTCTTGTTGATCGGGTGGCAGTCGATCAAGCAGGCCTTGTGCATTGCGGCCGTAAAGCCGTCGGCCCTTTTCCACGGGGACCTGAAAGTCGCTCTCGTCTGCGGCGGGGTCTGCATAGTTGGTATCAAGATTTTTCGCAGCGCGCTCACGGGCTTCTTCGAGCCATGCTGATAGCTGCTCGTTAACGGCCTTCGTACCAAGATCCCACAAGTTTTGGTCGCTGGCGTCTGCGATCTTACGGAGCAGCCACTTGTCTTCCTTGCGGCGCTGGTCACCTGGAATGTCAAAGGCGGCTCCTCCACCCCTGATCCGTCGATCATACCAATCTGTCCAGAACTTGAAGCTGGGCTCAAGCTCTAGGAGATTGCCTCGGGCATCACGCCAGTACTCGTGCCAAGGCGAAGGCAAGTGCACAGGCCAAAGCGCTCTATGAGTGAGAAGTCTTGCCGCTGCCTCCTTATTCTTGAAGCGGTCAAGCCATTCAATGTCGAGTGAGATCGCGTTCCAAATGGCCTGACGACCGGTGTCGCCAAACCTACCGGAGGCAAAGGCAGTGTCGTTGGCCGCTTGGAATGCGAGGGTGCCAATCGAGTGGGGGTGTGTGGTATGAACGGCACTGGCGGCGAAACCAGCAGCGCTGGCAACGCTACTGGGCGGCCCGTTCGCCCTTGCTTCAGCCGCCTCCATCGCTCGGCTGGCTGCAAAAGCAGGCACAGCCGAATCGTAAGCTGGGTAATTACTTGCAAACCATGATATGGCGCTTGCCCGAAACACGGTACTTAGAAGGTTGAGCCAATAAGCGGTCTGGGACTCAGTCACTGCAAGGGGGAGGACGCGTAAAGCGGTTCGCGCAGCAATGACCTGCGCCCATGCGGCAGGCTTAGATTTCAGGGCAATCCTAAGTCCCTCAGAATTTGAGACTTCCACCATCAGCCAACAATTGGCCTAAACGCCTCACAGCACAAGCGCTTTTCGCCCCAACCAAATCCGCCATTCAGCTCGCCATATAGCCGTACCAAACGATCAGCAGCACAATCCGCGGGACAAAGGCGGAGCCCGACATCGCGGCCAGGCCAATCGCGCCGAGTGAAGCACAGGCGCCGGTGATCAAGCCAATCGCCACGGGTTCTGCCGATGCCGTCATCACGCTGGCGGGGAGCGCCAGCGCGGTGGTCAGCACCGTGCCGGCCACGACAAACGCCGCACGGCGGACCCAGGGTGACCACGCGGCGGTCTTGGTCAGGGCAATGAGGCCGCGCGCCTCGGTCCGTCCGGCATGGGCGGTCAGGGCGAACACCATCAGCAACAGGGTGGCCGGGCTCCCGATTTTGGCAAAGTCCTGCGTTGCGGCGATCAGCGCGGTTCCCAGAGCGAGCGGCACAAACCATCGGTCGGCTGCGATCAGGCGGATCTCCGCGAGCGCCAGCGCGGGCAAGGCTGTGGCCGATAGCGGTGCGGGAGTGGCGCTCGCCGCACGGCGGGGGAGCCAGTTCGACAGCGCGAAACGCTCCAGAAAGCCAAACCATTCGCGGCGCTGCTTGGGCTTGTGCTGCCGGTAAAGCAGGCCCGCCAGGATTGCGATGAGGACCGAGAGCCCGATCCAGGCGGCGCGTGAGGCGATGTAGCCTTCGGCGGCGATGCCAGCCCAGGGGTCGAGCTCAATCCGGCCGGGTTGCAGGCTCGATGTGCCGATCGCGAAACTGTCTGAGCCGGGCGGGGCGCTCTCAACCAGCGGGCGGATCGCACCGCCCATGCTGGCGAGATTGGCGCCGAAGCTGGAGGCCTCTTCCGCGAGCAGCGAGGGCACGACAATCGAGCTCATCCACAGCATGAAGAAGACGAAATCACCCAAGGCTCCGCGCAGAATCGGGATCGCGTCGAACAGGATCCGAAACGCCGCCACCGCGAGCAATGTCGGCGCGGCCACGAGCCACGCCAGCGCGACAATGATCCCGGGCTGAAACGGGCCGGTCACCTTGAGCCAGCCGAGGAACAGCCCGGCCAGTGTCAGCGCGATCAGCACGCCCACGACGATCACCGCATCAGCGAAATAGCGTCCCAGCGCTATGCCGACACGCGGTGCCGCGCTTGGCTCGGTCACTTGCCAGGGCTGGCGCCGGGTCGGGCCCGCCCGCAGATAGATGAACACCACCGGCATCACCAGCAGCGACACGACGATGCCGAGCCATATGCCCAGCACTGGCGATGTCAGGACCGGAAGCTGGCCGCCGACCGCAATGTTGATCCCTTCGCCTTCGGTCTCCGAGATCATGTAGCGTGCGGCAACCGGCGCGCTGAGCAGCAACAGCCACAGCGAGGCGCTGCGGCGATAGCGCGTCAGGTCAGCCCAGAATGCAGACTTTACGACGTCGCTCATGCAGGCGCGCTCTCAGCCATTTCAGCCGCGCCAGCGCCGTCGACAACCGTTGCCTTGCCATCCTCAATCCTGAGGTTCTGGACCGCTTTTTGCGCCAGTTCCCGAACCAGGTGCGTGGTCATGATCACCGCGGCGCGCTCCGCTCTTTCAAGCACCAGCTGATGGGTGATCGCCGCGCTTTCGGCATCAAGCTCAGCGGTCGGCTCGTCGAGCGCGATCACTTGCGGATCTCCCAGCAGGGCCTGCGCAGTGATCAAGCGCCGCCGCATGCCACCGGAGAAAGCGGCGATCGGCCGATCGATATCGTCAGCCAAGCGCATGCGCGCGGCGATATCAGCGAATTGCGCCTCAGCTTCTCCCAGTGCGAGTCCCTTGAGCGCCGCCATGTGCAAGGCGAATTCGCGCGCGGTGAGCGATTCAGGAAGGTCGACGGCTTGAGGCGCGTAGCCAAGCACGCGGCGCAGCGCCCGCCGGGCCTTGGGCAGCGCCACTCCCTCCCACGATATCACGCCGCCAGAAGGTTTGTCCGCAGTGGCAAGCAGCCTCAGCAGGGTGGACTTTCCGGCGCCGCTCGGGCCGGTCAGCAAGGTCAAGCCGACCGGGAAGGTAGCCGTGACGTCTTCGAGGACTTGCTTGCGGCCAAACCGCCGGCTGAGATGATCGATCGCTAAAGTCATATGAGGTGTATTATATGACTAACTCACCGTTGCAAGTGTTTTGATGGGCACCTGTTTTGATGGACAAGCAGCGGCCTGGTCGACTATGACCCTCGGCATCCCCGGGGAGCCAGCACGTCATCTGACTTTGGGCTGAGAGGGACAGGTTGCGCTGTCCGACCCGTTGAACCTGAACCTGTTAACACAGGCGGAGGGAGTGGGCCGGTCTTTGCCACAGGTCCGTCTTCCGCTGTGAAGTGAGAGAGAGCGACGATGGCCGATATCAATTCACCCGTAGAAATTGGCGTAACCACCGGACCGATCCGGGGCAGCCGCAAGGTCTATGTCGGCGCGCGCACCGGCTCGGGCGTGCGGGTCGCCATGCGCGAGATCGACCTGGAAGGCGATGAGCCCTCGGTGCGGGTCTATGATACGTCTGGTCCCTACACCGATCCCGATGCCTCGATCGACATCAATGCTGGTCTGCCCGCGCTGCGCAGCGACTGGATCCACGCCCGCGGCGATGTCGAGGATTATCCGGCGCGCGAAGTGAAGCCCGAAGACAATGGCCAGCTCGGCCCCGATCGTTCGGGCGGGGTGCCGACCTTCCCCAATGTCATCAAACGCCCGCTGCGCGCCAAAGGAGGTATTGGTTCTGGCCATAACGTCACGCAGATCCACTATGCTCGCAAAGGCATCATTACGCCGGAGATGGAGTATGTCGCTGAGCGTGAGAATCTCGGCCGCGAAATCGCTGCTGACCTCGTGCGCGATGGCGAGAGCTGGGGCGCCGAGATCCCCGATGTGATCACGCCCGAATTCGTCCGCAGCGAAGTCGCGCGCGGGCGGGCGATCATTCCCAACAACATCAACCACCCGGAATCAGAGCCGATGGCGATCGGCCGCAATTTCCTGGTCAAGATCAACGCCAATATCGGCAATTCGGCGGTCGCGTCGGATGTTGCGCAGGAAGTCGACAAGATGGTCTGGGCAACCCGCTGGGGCGCCGACACGATCATGGATCTGTCGACCGGCCGCAATATTCACGACACCCGCGAATGGATCATCCGCAACTCGGCGGTGCCGGTCGGGACCGTGCCGATCTACCAGGCGCTCGAGAAGGTTGGCGGGATCGCCGAAGACCTGACCTGGGAAGTGTTCCGCGACACTCTGATCGAACAGGCCGAACAGGGCGTCGACTATTTCACCATCCACGCCGGCGTCCGTCTGCCGTTCGTGCCAATGGCGGCCAAGCGCGTTACCGGGATCGTCAGCCGCGGCGGCTCGATCATGGCGAAATGGTGCCTGGCGCACCACAAGGAGAGCTTCCTCTACGAACATTTCGACGAGATCAGCGAGATCTGCGCCGCCTATGACATCGCCTATTCGCTTGGGGACGGCCTGCGTCCCGGCTCGATCGCTGATGCCAATGACGAAGCGCAATTCGCCGAACTCTACACGCTGGGTGAGCTGACCAAGCGCGCTTGGGCGCAGGACGTTCAGGTGATGATCGAAGGGCCGGGCCACGTCCCGATGCACAAGATCAAGGAGAATATGGAGAAGCAGCTTGAGGCGTGCGGCGAAGCGCCGTTCTACACGCTCGGGCCGCTCGTGACCGATATCGCGCCCGGCTATGACCACATTACCAGCGGGATCGGCGCGGCGCAGATCGGTTGGTACGGTACCGCGATGCTGTGCTACGTCACGCCCAAAGAGCACCTCGGCCTGCCCGATCGCGACGATGTGAAGGTTGGCGTGGTGACCTACAAGCTGGCCGCCCACGCAGCCGATTTGGCGAAGGGGCACCCGGCGGCGCAAGTGCGCGACGACGCCCTGTCCAAGGCCCGGTTCGAATTCCGCTGGCGCGATCAGTTCAATCTCTCGCTCGATCCTGAAACGGCGGAGGAATATCACGATCAGACGCTCCCGGCGGAAGGCGCCAAGACCGCGCATTTCTGCTCGATGTGCGGGCCCAAATTCTGCTCGATGAAGATCAGCCAGGAAGTGCGTGACTTCGCCGCCAAGCAGAACTCGGATCCCGACAGCTTCCTCGCGGCGACAGCTCCGGTCGACGGGGCCGAGGCCGAGCAGGGTATGGAAGAGATGTCCAAGCTCTATGAAGAGAAGGGCAAGAAGCTTTACCTGCCGGAGGATGCGGCGGAATAGCTTGTCGAGCCATTCCCCGTCATGCTGAACTCGTTTCAGCATAACGTTGGGCCGCTCTATCTTTGTTATCCTGAAACAAGTTCAGGATGACGGTGCAATTATCCCTTACTCGTCATGCTGAACTCGTTTCAGCATAACAATCACATACGGGTTAGATCGTCTTAGGAAGTAAACAGATGAAACTCGCACTCACCGCCGCTTTTGCAGCAGCAACTCTTGCTTCAGCGAACCCGGTCGCCGCGCAGGATGATGGGGATGCACCAAGCGAGCAGACGCTGCCCGATTTCAGCGCGGTGACGACGCAAGAGGCGCTGCAAGCTCTGGCGGACACAGGCGAGCTGGTGCCGATCTATCTCTTCCCGCCCAGCCTGGGCGGGCCCGAGATCGAGCAGAACCAGGTCTATGTCACACCCGCCGCGGCTGAGAGCAACCGGATGCTGGTGCTGACGATTGAGAAGTTTGTGGCCGACGGCCTGCTCAACCAGATGGACGTGCGCCCGGAATATCGCGGCGACAGCCTGGTGCCGTCAAAACTCGTGTTGGAAGCTTGGAACACCGAAGGCGAAGGCCGCTTCGAGCCGAGCATCGAGGTTTGGTGAGGGGGTTTTGAAGGTGTCATGTCCGACCTAGATCTCGGCCAACTTGGACTGGCATTGCGCGCTTGCTGCTTTTATCAAATTCAAGATTGTTGCGAAGGTAGAGCCGAAGTAGGCATGAAGAAAAGTACCTGACTAGCTGCATCCATTTAGCAGACCCCGACTTTTTATAGAATATCTGGGCCTTCCAAAGTTTGCTCTTCGAAATCATGCCTCTTGCATTTTTACTCGATTGAATTGTAGTTCGCACTAGCTTTCCAATTTTCGGACAGAATAGAATGCAAAGAGTAGTCATCTTCGCGGGCGCGGGTGCATCTAAGGCAGTGAACTCAAAGGAATTCCCTACAACTGTAGAGTTTTTTGACCGGCTGCCAGATTCTGTTCTGGCGAACTCGACATTTCGCTTTGCTCTTGAATACATCAAAAGAGTTGAGCAGCCTCAGCAGATTGATATCGAAATGGTGCTTTGGGCGCTTGAAACCCTTCAGAAAGATCTGAAGAATCTGCGAACAGATAGCTACATTACAGGTAACTTGTTTCGGAGTAGGCTGGTTAAGGAAATTCTCCCGACAGGCAATATTGGCTCGTTCGGAGAGTTTCTGTCGCGTTCCGATCAGCGAGTTAGTCTTCTAATCTCTGAGATAAACGAGATCGTCTATGACCTCTATGGATACGAACCAAAGAAGACGGAACTGTCCCGCAATTGGCTTCCGCTCTTGGATCGTTTTGTTGGCAGCTGCGAGAGCCTTGAGATTTTTACCACAAACTATGATGCCGCAATCGAAACGGCGTTGGACATCAAATTGGGCAATGAGAAGGCGAAAGAGTGCCGCGGCGTGTCTGGCCGTGTTCGGCAAAAGTTGGACTTGAGGAGGTGGGTGGAGCTCGGTGGGAGAGACATCACGCTGACCAAGTTACACGGGTCGGTCGACTGGAAGCGCGCAGGCAACGAAATTCACGTCGGTGACTCAAACTTTACTGGCGATCATTCGAAGCATGCAATCATTTACCCCGGCTTTAAGGGAAAGAGTGAGGCCCAGTTTTTCTCCTTGTTTCACAGCCACTTTGCGAAGGCCGTGGCGCAAAGCTCGCTAATTATCGCTGTTGGATTTGCTTTTCGAGACGAGCACATCAATTCGATAATTCGCGAGAATTGCTCCGCATCGACAAGGGTTGTTATCATCAATCCAGGGGAAGTGGACTTTCCTAGTGGGAGAGTAACTGCGAAGTGGATTGACAGTGTGTTCGACAGGAAAGCGGTTGACCTAATCTGACAGAGTATCTGCCTTCGCGTTGGGTATGCTTGCTGGCCTCCTATCCCAATGTTATAACACCCGTATGAACAAACCGCTCAAAATCACCAAGATCGGCAATTCTGCCGGGATCATCCTGCCCAAGGAGGTGCTGGCAAGGCTGCGAGTAGGGCCGGGGGATGAGCTCTATGTCTCCGAAGCGCCCGATGGCATTCGGCTCACCGCCTCCGATTCCTCCTTCGCTGACAAGATGGAGGTGGCGGAACGGATCATGCGTGAGGATCGCGATATCCTGCGCGAACTGGCGAAGTGACGCAGTGCCCACCCCGCTGCGACTAGCCGCGCCCCCTATTGCATTGGCGGCTTGGCAAGTCTCGCTCCGCTGGTCCTGCGGACCGTCTACGACTCCCCGCTCGCGGGAGGGGTTGGGGGTGGGAGCATGACCGATCGACCCGTCCGCCTCGAACCTGTCTGGATCGATGCGCGGGTTGCGACTGCAATCCATGATCGCCAGCTTTCCGAACATGGCGGCCCGACCGGCGTGCGCGATCAAGGCGCGCTCGAAAGCGCTCTGATGCGCCCATGCAACCAATGGGAATATGGCGAAGACGATCTCTGCGCGCTGGCGGCAGCCTACTCGTTCGGTCTCGCCCGCAACCATCCCTTCGCTGATGGCAACAAGCGCACCGCTTGGGTGCTCGCGCGCTCCTTCCTCGCGCTCAATACGGTCGATCTATCGTTCGATAAGCTTGATGCATTGAAGCAAGTTCAGGCCCTCGCAGCCGGGGAGTTATCCGAAGACGAACTCGCCGACTGGTTTCGCCAGCACCTCGAATAGCTTTCCTACTCACCCCGATCTGTGGCTTATGCTCGTGAATGAGTAAAGCATCCCGCAAAGCCGCCCGTTACGGCGCCCTCACCCAAGTCCCTCCCACCACGCCACCAGCCTCGCCGCGCGAGCAGAGCTGGACCCGCGAGCGGCAGGTCGTCTTCCTGCAAGCCTTGGCCGCCTCGCAATCGGTTTCCGAAGCCGCGCGCGCCGCCGGCATGTCGCGCCAATCGGCCTATGCCCTGCGCGGGCGGCTCAAAGGCCAACCGTTCGATCGCGCTTGGCAGGCCGCCCTGCAAAGTCGGATCGACACGCTCGCCGAGGCCGCGCTCGACCGCGCGCTCAACGGGGTTGAAGTCCCGCATTTCTACAAGGGCGAGCTGATCCACACGTCGCGCAAATATGATGAGCGGCTGACCCTCGCTCTGCTCGCCATGCGCGAGAAGCTCCGTCCGCCGCCCGCTCAGCCGCGCCAGGAAGCCTATGCCTATCCGACCGAGGATCTGTCCAAGCTGATCGAGCGGGTCGGGAAAGGGCCCGATCGGTGGGAGTAGGTAGAACAGGTTACCGGCTTGGCCGCGGAGCACGGCGCGTAGCGCCGCAAGGCCGACCGGCCGCCCGCAGGCCCGTCAGGGCCGAGGAAATCGCACATCCGGATGGATGTGCGGAACAACAAAGACTTGGAAGGGTGGAGGGCGTGGGTGGCCAGGCACAAGGATCGAACGGATGTTCGATCCGCACGCACAAAAAGTTGGAAAAGTGTCAACCGACGTGCGCGCTCAAAAATCCCAGAATTCCGGGACTTTTGGAGCATTGCACTGCTTGACACTTCGTCAATGTGTCAAGCTGGCGGGAGAAGCGCATAGAGGCTTCGCCCGCCCACTTGTCACTCCACAATCGTCACTTCGACCCGGCGCGCTTCGTCGGGGCTCAGATCGGTTGTCGTGGTGTCATCGGGCCGGACCAGGTCAGCGGTTTCCTCTGACACGCCGAGCTCGATCAGCGCGGCTTGGACATTCTGCGCGCGGTCACGCGACAGTGCGGCGTTGATCTCGGCATTGCCCGAAGCGTCATTGAAGCCCGAGATTGCGAGGGTCGCGCCGGGATTGGCTTCGAGATAGGCCAGCACATCGGCGGACGCCGCTTCGAAGTCGTCGATTACGGTGGCGCTGCCCAGGTCGAAATAGACAGTCAGCATCGGCTTTTCGTCGCGCATGGTGGCGACCACGCCCGCGCCATCAGGCACGGCGGGCTCAGCTGGGGGCGGTGGTGGTGGCGGAGCAACGACCGGTTCTTCTTCGGGTGCGGTCGAGGTCGCGATGTAGGTTCCCATGATCGCCGCGACCAGCATGATCGTGCCGAAGGCTGCGGCGAGCAGGCAGCCGAGGCCGACGAAGTTGAAGTCGTCATCGCCGCTGTCCGAGCTGGAGCTGCCGCCTCCGCCGCCCGAGGCGAGCCCCATCGGTTCGGTCGGAGCTGGGGCGGGTGCCGGTGCAGGGGCTGGAGCCGGAGCAGGCGCCGGAGCGGGTGCAGGAGCGGGTGTTGGCGCAGGCGCTGCCGTCGCGGCTGCCGCTGCTGCTGCGGCCACAGCGCCGGTTCCGAGAGCGGCCACGCCGGTTACCCCGGTCTTGACCCCTTTGAACAGGTCAAGCTGGTCGTAGAACGCCGCGAGCAGGTAATAGACGGTGACCCGGTTCTTGTTGCGGGTGTCCTTCATCCGCTCTCCGACAGCGGCGATCGCTGCATCAAGCGTGGCATCGTCTTCGGTGCGGGCGAGTTTCTTTTTGAGGAAGCTTTCGCGAACCCGGTCGGTTTCCTTGCTGTCGGAAAAGGCGACCAGCGACGCATCGCGGCTGCGCAGGGCTATCCCACAATGGTTGACGATCTTCTTGACCACCGCTTCGTCAGCGTCGGGCACATATCTCCGGACATCAGCCAGCCAATCTTCAGCCATCGCGCACTTCCCCCTTGTTCGTGTCTGCCTCCATCGTGCGAGTCTTTCGGGACTCGCGGCGCGCGCGACTGTATTCCTCTCAGCGGAAATGACAAGGAATGGTTACAACGAGCGTGTCAAGATGGATGGACGCTGCGGGGGGTTGCGCGCAATTGGTCGAGCGCGGGCTTGCCAGCTCGTCGAGCCGGGGGCACTCTGGCAGGATAGGAGAGAGGGTGATGCATAGAACAGTTGCGGTCTTGGGATTGGCGATCGCGGGGCTGGCGGTCCAACCGCTCGCGGCCCAATCCTCCGGAGTTGGATCGAACTGGCCCTATGCCAAGGTGCTCTACGACCTGGGACAGGACAAACGCGCTGAGCGAATGCGGGACGGTGATCCGCTGCCCGAGGAGCGTGCGCAATGTTATGGCGCCTGGAGCGCGTGGAATAGCGCGCTCGAAAAACTTGATCTGAGCGAGGCTGACAAGACCACGCTCGGAGAAGACCTTGCCGAGAACTCCAATATGATCGCTGTCACTTGGTTCAATGCCGCCTTTAACAACCGCGAGGCTGAACCGTTGATCGATCAAGGCTTGGCCGACGGGACGGCGAGATTGACCAAGGCACTGGACGGTTCTCAGACCGAGTTCACGGCGCATTTCTTTCTGCTTGGCCTGTGCGGTGGTGGCCTCGGCCTGCCGGTGAAGTGAGGAGCGACATATGACCTCAGCGCTGAAACCCGAGAAACAGAAATACCGTGTGCCGTTCGTTGAGCGGACCGAGATGCAATATCTCGCCAAAGAGCGCGGCTATGCCAAATTGCTGATGCCGTTGGGACCCAATGCCAATCATGTCGAAGTCATGTATCTCGGCGCCTTCTGTGTGTTGGCAGAAGCGGTCGCGGCCAATCCCGGGATCTCGGTGCTCGATACGGAAAAGTACTTTCCCATTGTAAAGGACATTGCAGTCGATTTTCACCGCATGGCGGCCAGCGATGTGACCGGCGAATACCGTTTGAGCGAGGAGCAGATCCAAGGCCTGCTGGACGATCTCGAACGCAAGGGCAGTGCGACCTATCACGCCGTAGTGCCGATGTTTGACGCCGACGACGTTTTGGTCGCGACCGGCAAGGTCACAATCAAACTGCTGTCCCACAATTGGGGCGGCTAACCCGGCGCTGAGGCGAACGCGGTGCTTGCTCGTAAAAGCACCGCTTGAGACCGATTTTGCTCGAAATTCTTTAACGCGCACACCATATTAATAGAGTAAGACAGGGTTTGCGTGGGGCGATTGAGAGGAGACAATCTGATGGGTTCGATGCAGTTCCAGTTCAATTCCGACAGCTCGGTAATGGGCACGGAGAATGTCGCTGAGCGGATCGAGGCGATGATGCGTGAGAAGTTCGCGCGGTTTGAAGATCGGCTGACCAGGCTCGAAGTGCATGTCTCGGACGAACATGGCCACACCCATGGATTTGACGACAAGGCCTGCACGATCGAAGCGCGACCGCGGGGCGGCAAACCGATTGGCGTGACCGAGCATGGGTCGAAGGTCGATGCGGCGGCGCGCAAGGCCGCTCAGACGATGGTTCAGCGGCTCGAACGGGTGTTTGGTAAGGAAAGCAAGCACAAGCATGATCCGCGGCCCGACAAGGTTCTATAAGCCCGGCGTCTCTTTATGCTCAAGCTGACCTATTGCCTGCATCGGCTGCCCGCGCTGACACGCGAGGAATTCCAGGCCTATTGGCGTGACCGGCATGCGCCCTTGGTAGCGGAAGCCGCGCCGGCGCTGGGGATTAAGCGCTACATCCAGCAGCACACAGTCGACAGCCCCATCGTCCCCGCGACCGCAGAGGGGCGCGGGATGGTCCATGGGCCAGAAACCGATTTCGACGGAATTGCCGAGCTGTGGTTTGAAAGCGAGGCCGCGGTGGTGGCTGCGACCTCGACCGAGCAAGGCCTGCGCCACGCGCATATTCTGGCCGAGGATGAGGCCAAGTTTATCGACTTCAGCCGCTCAAGAGTGCTGGTCAGCGATGAGAACCCAGTGATTGGATGAGCGAGCGGCCAGCCGTTTGGCGTTTCCTACGGAACCTCTGATGGCCTATAACGGCTTCAATGACTGAAGCTCGCGCGCAATTGCAGCTCCGCCTGGCCGAATTTGACGGCCAATCGGTCACTATCCTCAGCGAGATCGAGGCTGAGTGTTCCAGCCAAGCGGACTATCTCGACGCACTGATCGCGCTGGTCGACCACGCCGCTGCGAATATCGGCGCGGGAGCGACTTGGCTGATCAAGAGCGCGCTGGAAGCTGGTCAGCAACTCTCCGAACCTCAACGCAAGGAATTCTTCCGCCGCGCGCCATCGACAAACGGCTGGGCCGCGCAATTGCATATCTGTCAGTCGATCCAATTCCTGCACGTGCCGGCGGATCACGCGCCAGCGCTGCTGGCTTGGCTCAGTTCGCTGCAGGAAAGCCCGAGGCCGTTTGTGCGGGCGTGGTCGATTGACGCGCTGGACCATCTGGCTTCGCAGCATCCCGATTATGCGCTCGAGGCAAAAGCGGCTTTGGACGCCGCAGAGGCTGATCCGGCAGCCTCGGTTCGGGCTCGTGCGAGGCAGATCAGAAAGCGCCGTGGCTAGGGCGCGCTCGCCTCAGAGATCTTTGCCAATAACCCTGTTCCATGTGTTCCATCCTGTAGGATTTCACAGCAGCAGGGGTTGCGCCGCGGCGCTGATCCCAAGGTCTCCCAGGATCCGGTCGATCTGCTTCTTGACCCCGAAGAACCCCGCCTTGGCGTGCGGCCAGGTGGCTCGGCTCAGTTCGGGAACAAGCACGGTTAGGCGACCTTGCTCGGCGAATGGTCCGAGCTCGGGCCACAGTGCGTCGCGGGTCCAACCGGTAGGGAGATATGGGACAACCAGCTGCTTGATACCGGCTTCGTCGAGCAGGGACTCCAACTCACCGGTCTTGGTCCATTTCGTCGGCATGCAGCCAAAGGCTTCGGCTGCCGCGGTTAAGCCCTGGTCGACCGACTGGATCGCGAAGTCCCGCGCAATCTCCCCGGTAGCGTCAGGGCTGCGCGCCTCGGGCCGAGCTGCGCCAATGACCAGTGCTGGGGCTTGCGACAGCTCGAGCGGAGCATGGCTGGCAGCTTCGTCGTGAAGCAGCAGGGCAAACGGCTCAGTGGGGAGAGCCTGTTGTGGCAGGTCAATCGCTTGGCGCCCGTGCTCACGCGGCTCGGTGAGAGGTTCGGCCTCGTGAGACAATCCTTTGGCTTCGAGCGGACCATGCGGATGCTCGACCGTGTAGCGAGCAATATTGTCGGGCCGAGCGAGATAGGTCTTGCCCTTGGTGTGCAATCCGCCAACCCAACGCCAGCTGAGCGTATTCGAAGCGGCATCGCCATCGATCAAATGCCGCAGGAAGAAATCTGCGCCAAGCTGCCAGTCGAGCTTGAGCGTGAAGATCCAGATACTCGCGAACCACATCCGCGCATGATTGTGGAGGTATCCGGTCTCGACCAATTCCTTGGCCCAATAGTCGAACGCGGCGATTCCGGTGCGGCCTTCGACCGCCTCCGTGTAGGCCACACGCCTACCGCTGTGATTTGCCAATTCAGCCATACACTGATCGCGGTCGTCGCAATAGCTGGACCAGATGCTCGGCCGCTGTTCGAGATAGCCTTTGAAGTAGATCCGCCAGAACACTTCGGCGATGAACTTTTCGGCCGCCTTCGGGCTGTGTTTCGCAAGGACTTGTCGGCACACTTCGTCTTCGCTCAGCAGCCCGGCGTGCAACCAGGGCGACAATTGCGAGACATTGCCCCGCTCGATCCCATTGTCGTGGTTGCGCGTGTTGGCATAGGCACGCCCGGCGTGCGGAAGGAATTGCTTCAATTGCGCAAGGCCTGCATTTCGGGTTGGTGTCCAGCTCATGCGGCTAGGAACAGTGGGAAGAGGTTTCAGTTCCGCGATTGGCCAGTCCGCAGCAAACTGTGGCTGGCTGATTGCTTGCAGCCTGGAGATTGGTTAGCGATAGGGCTGAGAGTATCGGGGGGGTAGTGACTTGAGAATGGGCTTTGCGAAGCGGCTTGGAGTGGGCGTGTTACCACTGGTGCTGGCCACAACGGCATGCGCAGAAGATCCCGTCGGCGACATCCAAGGGGAAGGCGAAGCGGCATCCTTCTCCGAAATATCCGATGATGAGACCATCTTCTTGGGCGGGACTGAGCCGTTCTGGGGAATAGAGATAAAAGGCGATGCGCTGGTCTTTTCGACGCCAGAGGATATCGCCGGCAGAGAAGTTGTTGCGACGCGCTTCAAGGGAAACAACGGGCTGGGTTTCTCAGCGACGCTCGACGAGCAAGCGCTCGAGATTGCGGTCACTCCGGGGCAGTGCAGTGATGGAATGAGTGACCGGCTTTATCCATTCACAGCGACGGTCAATCTTGGCGATGCAACCTTGTTCGGATGCGGCCATACCGAAAGCCAGCCATACACAGGGGGAGAAGAGGCATGAGCGAAATAATGGGGGCAAAGCGCGTGGCGCGCCATTGGACGATGTTCTTTTGGGCCGCGACCGTGTTCAATTTTTTGATCGGCGCCGCTGGCATGTTGTCGCCTGCAGCCACTATCGATGCGCGCATAGTTGGTCTTTTGGTGTTCGGGTTTGGCGTGGTTTATCTGCAAGTCGCTCGTGATCCTCTTCGCTTCGCTCCAGTTCTATGGGCCGGTGTTTTGGGAAAGCTGGGTGTCGTCGGTCTGCTCGGGCCGCAGGCTTTTGGATCCGAAGGCAATCCGGCTGTTGCAGCGGTGCTGGTGGGTGATGCATTGTTTGCGCTTGGCTTTCTGGTGTTTTTGTTCTCAAGTGCCAACGAGAGATAGCTCTAGGACTGCCAGCTCATTGCGTGATGAGATGGCATGGGATCAGTCTGGGAGGGGGAAATGGGATTAACAGGGGGCTGCCTGTGCGGCGCCATCAGATATGAAGTGGCCAGCGAGCCACTGCTTTGTGTTACCTGCCATTGCAAGAACTGCCAGCGACAAGCGGGATCGGCGCTGTCCATCATTGTCGGCATTCCCGAGCATGCCCTGACGGTCAGCGGGGAAGTGAAAACCTACAACGACACGGGCGATAGCGGTGCGACCGTTCGCCGGCAGTTCTGCGAGAATTGCGGCTCTCCCGTTTTCACTCGCTTGGACAATTCCGACGGTATGATGTTCATCAAGGCTGGTACCCTGGATGACACCTCCAGCCTCCAACCGGCATTCCATTGCTACACCAAGAGCAAACAGGATTGGGTCGACCTGGGTAAATTACCGGGTTTCGAAACCGTGCCCGAAGGTCTTTGAGCAAAATCAAGCACAAACCAATGTTGACCATTGCGACACTCGGCAAAACTGCGGTTTTCTTGGAACGGCCACCGGCCTGCTGCGTTTCATTCGCAACAAGTATCAGCCGCTGCGCCCCCCCTCTGGCAGCGGGAAAGCAGGTAACGTGAACACTGATGACGAGCGCGAGCGCAAGCGGCCAGACCAGGCCGCCATGCGATTTGACGACGCGCCTGACAGATTTAAGGCCGGCCATGCCGAGGACCAGTTCTCTGGTGCGTCAGGCGTGCTGTTCGAACAAGCCATGGCGCAGACTCGCATGGCGATCTGCTTGTGCGATCCCAACGATCCCGATTTGCCGATTGTCTTTGCCAACCGCGCTTTCCGGCGTCTGACCGGCTATTCGGAAGATGAGATTATCGGCCGCAATTGCCGTTTCTTGCAGGGTCCAAAGACCGATCCTGAGCCCGTCGGGCGAATCCGCAAGGCTATCGCGAATGAAGATGTCGTGGTGGTGGAGCTGCTGAACTATCGCAAGAATGGTACGACGTTCTGGAATGCTCTGCATCTTGGCCCGATCTACAATGATGAGGGCGAGTTGGTGTATTTCTTCGGTAGCCAATGGGACGTGTCCGACGTCCGGGCGGCTCGAGCCGAAGAACAGCATGCCAAGGAAATGGCACGCGAGCTCTCTCACCGTATGAAGAATATGTTCGCGGTGATCTCTGGCATCGTGAATGTGACTGGCCGCGCACGCGGAGTTCAGCGTGAGGCCGCGGAGATCAACTCGCGGATTCAGGCGCTCGGCCGTGCCTATGAGACCACGCTGGATGACGCATCCTCCGGCAGTATCGACATTGGGCAGGCCATTCGTGCGGTTTTGATGCCCTATGACCGGGACGAAGCGCGACTGCGGTTGGAGGGCAACGGCATACGGATGCCTTTCACCGTTATTTCGATCGTGGGCCTCATTCTGCACGAGCTGGCCGCCAATGCGACCAAGCACGGCGCATGGACCACCGATTCCGGTCAAGTCACGGTGGATTGGTCACTCAATGAGGCCGGTGATGCCTTGGAGATTAGCTGGGAGGAAAGCGGAGGTCCGGAGATCGATCCCGCAGCAATCGAGGCCGGCACCGGGACCGCAATTGTCGATCGAATGCTCGCCACCGCCCATGGCACTGTCGACCGGCAGTGGAACGAAACCGGGCTTCGCGCGATTATTTCAGTACCCGTTGGAACAAGTTGATGACGAAGACTTACACCCTTCTGTTGCTTGAAGATGAGCCGCTGATCCTGATGGATCTGGAATTGGCCGCGATCGATCGCGGCTGCAGGGTCCATACAGCGACCAATTGCTCCGCGGCGCACAAGGTGTTGGAAGAGCATGGTGATAGCATTGATGTGGCTGTGCTTGATGTTTCCCTCAGTGCGGGGTGCGATTGCTTCCCCGTCGCGCGGGAATTGGAAGAACGGAAGATTCCCTACATTCTCCATTCCGGTGATCTGGATCGTTTGGACGAGCGGATCCGACTGCTCGATGCAGAATTGATCGCTAAACCAGCCCCAACCGATAAGGTCATCGCTGCCGCCATAGTGCGCTGCGAGGGACCCGACCCCGCAGGTGAGCGGATCGCGGCAGAATAATGCAGGGCGAGCAGGCTCGCCGGCTTACCTGACCAGCCTCAATACGAACCGGGAACGTCGACCTGCGTCGCGTTGGGACGGATCGGCTGCAGCAGCTCCATCTGCGGCATCGAGCTGGAAGCGGCGACATTGGGTGAAGGTACCCCGCCGATCGGTGTGCAGGTGCGCCCGGCAAGGAAGTCGAGCGCAGTCGCAATGGACGCTTCGGTTGGATCGCCCAGCGGTTTGGTGAAGTCGTCATCCGCGGCGCAGGTGTTGGCGACACTTCCCGCCAGACCGCTGTAATACTCGCCATCACCATCGGCATTGTTGGTTTGGAAGGTGACGGCCCGGACGCGCAAATCGCAATCTGTCAGATCAAATCCGCTCTGCCCGACCGGCTTGCCGAATGTGTCCTCGCCGATCAGGGCCATGTTGTTGCCGAGATAGGGGATCATCGAGTTGATCACCAACTCACTGGCAGAGGCTGTGCCGCCGCGCCCGATAAAGGCGATCTTGGAGGGCTGGATGGCATTGGGTTCGGTCTGAAAAAGCCGCGTGGAATTCTCTTGCGATTGCGAGGCCCGAAAGACTGTCTCGCTCCAAACCTGGCCCACTCTGCCTGCTCCGAGAAGGTCACCAAAGGTATCCGCTACATTCACCAAACCGCCGCCATTGTAGCGGAAGTCAATGATGAACTCGGTTATCCCTTCAGCCCCGAACGTAGCGAAGGCATCGCGAAGCTGATCGGAGGCATCCTGAACGATAAAGGTTCTTAGGTTGATGTACCCGACCTTCGTACCGCCATTATCGAGCACCACGGCGCCGTATCGATCCGAAACCGGATCCAGTGAGAAATTCGATTTGGTCACGCTCGCTTCGGTGACCACGCCTGCTGCGGTTCTGAAATTCAGGACGCGGGTTACTCCGGCGTCCGAGGGCCCAAGGGCATTGACCACGCTTTGTGGTCCGCCGGCGTTCATCAAGGACGTGACAGTCTCGATGTTGGAAGCATCGGTCCCAATTCCAAGCAGCTCAGCACCCCGATCGAGCCCAGCTGCAAAGGCATTACCAGCTTCAAAGGCTTCGAGGATAAAGACCCGGTTCTCAGTCGTGTTGTAGGCCAATCGAATGCCGAAACCCGCGCTTGAGCCCGAGCTGATCAAGGCGTTTTCTTCGGCAATCGAAGTTTCGAAGGTGAAGAACCGGTCAACCTGTTGTGCGCGGGCGGGCGCTACTCGTGCGTCAAGATAACCCTGGAGAGTGGTGAAGTTCGCTGCATTGACTGTGTTGTCGAGCAGGTTTGGAAACAGGTACCATTGGTCCAGCACAGCATCACCGAAATCGATCCGCTCCGAAAGGCTGCAAGCGGTGGGCGTCGGAGCTGGCGCTGGGCCGGGCGAAGGAGCGGGTGCGCCCGCAATTGGCGGTGCTGTCCCGTCTCCGCCGCAGGCGGCGAGAGCAAGAGCGAGGGTTGCCGTGAGAGCGGTGCGACCGATTGGCATGGGGTGCGACTCCGAAGTTGGTTGTGCCGAAAACGGTGGGATAAGGGGCCAATTACAATGGCTCGATTATGGCAGCCGAGCAAGAGGGAGGACTAATCCACCGCCTTCTAAATGCCACTACAGTCTGATTTCGAACGATTTTGCGGGGTTTTTCCTCAGAAACCGTGCTCATTTGGGGTTGCGCGGCTCGTTTTGTTCGCTCGAAGCGCCTAGCACAGGGAACAGGGTTGAAAGGAAGACACTCCAATGATGGCGCTGCCAGATTGGCTCAAATCAGCAATACCGGGCCCCGCGCAACATGCGGGGCTGGCCATTGCTACGCTTGGGAGTGAGCGCACTCTTGGGCGCGGTGGGCTTAAACTGACGAGCCCGGCGTTTGATGCCGGAGAGGAATTGGACCCCTGTTTCTCCGCCGAGGAAGAAGACGCGGTTGCACCTCCATTGGAATGGACCGCACCGCCTCCAGGGTCACAAGAACTGATTGTGATTGTCGAGGACGGCTCGAGCGAGGGGCCAGAGCCCAAATGCCATTGGTTGGTTTGGGGCCTGGCGGGACAGCGCGGCAAGCTGCTGGAAGGCGAAACGCCGCCTCGTACCGGGAAAAACTCACAAGGCAATTCGGAATGGTTGCTGCCAGATCCACCAGAAGGCGAGACGCGGCATTATGTCTTCCAACTGTTTGCCACCGAACTGCCACTCACATTGATGCCGGGCGCAAGCCGGGCAGACCTCATCGCCACGCTTCAGGACACAATTGTTTCCTGCGCGGTTCTCTACGCCCCGTTCACTGGCAACGGAGAGGAAGAGGCGTGGGATGATGAGGATGAATTTTAGAAACCTGCCAAGACCACTATAAGAAGGAGGGAGATCATGGCTGGAAAGACGAACGCACTGCAAAAACCGGTGCAACTTTCATCGGAGCTTGAAGCAGTTGTCGGCAAAGGTCCGATGACGCGCGCTCAGGTGACGTCGAAAGTCTGGGAATACATCAAAGGCAATGGCCTTCAGGATTCCCAGGATAAGCGTCAAATCAATCCCGATGCGAAACTGGGCGCTGTCATCGGCACTGCTCAGATATCAATGTTCAAGATGACGGCAGCTGTGTCGAAGCACTTGACCTAATCGGGTAATCATTGACCGCCTTGTGCGGCCTATTGAGCGGCGCGTGATCTAACAGGATCCGTGCCGCTCTTTGTTTATTGATTGTGTTGTGGTTCCCATCCGGGGGGCGCCAACTCAAATCCGTCGAACTCGAACCCGGGTGTGACGACGCATGACACCAGGGAATAACCGGCTGGTTCGGCGAGCGGAGCCGGTACCGCGGCTTGCCAATGGTTCGCTGGGACGATGCCCTGGAGCGCTTGGCCCCCTGCAATATCAGAGCCAAGCAAAACGTCTTGGTGGCTGCCACCGTCAGGATCAGCCACTTGCAGCCAGAGTGGATCGCCAGCTTGCCAAAGCCATAACTCGTGCGCGTCAACCTTGTGCCAATGCGAGGATTGATGACTTTCCAGGAGGAACAGGATCGCGGTGCCGACTGCGCGTCTCTCTGCGTTTTCCGGCCCCCGCCAGGTTTCTTTGTACCAGCCGCCTTCGGGATGCGGAACAAGATCCAGAGCTTCGATCAGAGCTTTGCTGCTAGTCATGGTTCAACGCCTCGAATGATCCTCTTTCGATAGCGTGACTGGACCTCGGGACAAGCAATAAAGCTTGACCCGGCACGCAGGCTATTTGGTCCACAATTTGGCGGCGCAGGCGAAAGCCAGCGTTCCCGCGCGGGTCAGCCGTATAGGGCCGGGAAGATCCAAACGGCGCTCATGGCGATGATCGCCAACAGCAGGCCAATGCCGAGCACGTAGCGCATATATCCCGTCGTATGGGCACCGCGCGCGTCGTCGTCTTCGATGTGGATCGCTTCGTTTTCGTCAGACATGTTCCCTCCAATCGGTTGGGTTTCCCAACCAATCAACGGAGGCCAGCGCTCTTCGTTCCGATCAGCCGCGAATTGCGGGCAGTCGCTTACTCGCGCAGCAGCTCATTGATGCCGGTTTTGGCGCGCGTTTGTGCGTCCACTGTCTTGACGATCACAGCGCAATAGAGCGAGGGGCCTTGGGTGCCATCGGGCAAGGCCTTGCCAGGCAGGCTTCCCGGAACAACCACCGCATAGGGCGGGACTTCGCCGCGATAGACCTGACCGGTGGCGCGATCGACGATTTTGGTCGAGGCACCGAGGTAGACGCCCATGGAAAGCACTGCACCTTCGCCGACGCGAACGCCCTCTGCGACCTCAGCCCGCGCTCCAATAAAAGCGCCGTCTCCAATGATGACAGGTTCTGCCTGAAGCGGCTCGAGCACGCCGCCAATGCCAGCGCCGCCAGAAATATGGACGTTCTTGCCGATCTGCGCGCATGAGCCAACCGTTGCCCAAGTGTCGACCATGGTGCCTTCGTCAACATAGGCTCCGATATTGACGAAGCTCGGCATCAGGACGGTGCCCTTGGCAATATGGCTGCCACGCCGAACAATTGCGCCGGGCACAACCCGAAACCCTGCCTCGGCAAATCGATTTTCGCCCCAGCCAGCAAATTTGAGTGGCACTTTGTCGAAAGCTGGCTCGCCGCCAGAGCCGTTCGGCATGATCTGGTTATCGTTAAGACGGAAGGACAATAGGACCGCCTTTTTGAGCCATTGGTTGACGTGCCAACCGCCTTGGCCATCAGGTTCCGCGACGCGCGCCGAGCCATTGTCCAACATCTCAAGCGCTTGCTCGACAGCGGCACTGACCGAATGGCCCGGGCTGACCTCTGCACGGTCTTCCCACCCTTGCTCGATCTGTGAAATCAGGTCGTTGTTCATCATTCCTCCGGAATCAGCACCACAATGAAACGCACCAATTGATCGGCGTTCCCAAGATTGCATGCGCTGCTAGCCCCACAGGCGTAGCGCGGCAAGGGGTAGAGACTGCCGGGTTGGCCTTAATCTGTCCCATGGTTGCGCGTTATCCTTACCACTCGCTCAACAGCACGCTTGGCGGGGTAACTGCGAGGACAGGTGCAATGAAGAGTGACCGC
This sequence comes from Erythrobacter sp., assembly GCA_965229665.1. GTDB lineage: Bacteria > Pseudomonadota > Alphaproteobacteria > Sphingomonadales > Sphingomonadaceae > Erythrobacter. The sequence goes on from OZ245896.1 coordinate 1,800,691, forward strand.
AATTCTCCGGTTCAATGGAAAGTCGTTGTTGCTGCCGCAGCCTGCGCAACTCTGGCTGCATGCGGTGGGGGAACGTCATCGGGCGGGGAAGCTATCGCTTCCGTTCCGGCACCGCCACCTCCTCCTCCGCCGCCACCTCCACCGCCTCCTCCTCCTCCACCGCCTCCGACAACATCGACCAATTTCCAGACTGCGGAGTTTCGCCGGTCAGACGGCGCCAGTTACCATGGAGCTCTGACAGCCTGGGAAGACGGTACCACTGGCGATGGATCAGTGATCGCCATTATCGACACCGGGATCGATAGCGATTCCCCCGAGTTCGAGGGGCGCATCCATCCCGATTCACAGGATGTTGTGGCCAATCGAGGGATCGACGGCGAGGACGATCACGGCACCAATATTGCCCTGGTTGCAGCCGGTGCGCGCGACGATATTGGCGCAGTTGGCATCGCATTTGATGCGCAAATCCTCGCCTTGAGGACCGACGAAGTGGGTTCGTGCAGCCTCGCCTCATCGGGTAACTCAGCCAATGACTGCCTGTTCGCCGACCGCCAGATTGCCAAGGGCATCGACTTGGCCGTGTCTTCTGGCGCAACCGTCATCAACATCAGTCTGGGCGGAGGTAGCGCCAATCAGAGCGTTTTGGACGCCGTTGCTCGGGCTGCTGATGCTGGAGTTGTGATTGTGGTCTCGGCCGGCAATGGCGGTGATGGATCAGAACCCGACATCGATCCCAATCAACCTGATCCATTCGCTTCTGACATCCAAGCGGCGGGCAATGGCAATGTCATCATTGTCGGCTCGATCGATGAAACTGGCGTGATCTCAGACTTCAGCAATCGGCCAGGCGATTTTGCCGGTTCCTATCTGCATGCTCGGGGTGAAGGGATTTGCTGCGTCTATGACAATGGCGTGCTTCAGCTCGAAACAGTCAACGGATCAGACTTTGTCACAGTCTTCTCCGGCACCAGTTTCGCGGCGCCACAGGTCGCCGGAGCGGTGGCCTTGCTCAAGCAGGCTTTTCCCAATCTGACCGGTCAAGAGATCGTTGAGATCCTGCTCGACAGTGCCCTCGACGCGGGCGCGGTGGGCGCCGATTCGATCTACGGCAGCGGCATTCTCGACATCGCGTCTGCCTTTGCGCCCGCTGGCAACACTATGATTGCAGGCACATCGAGCAGCCTGGTTTTGGGCGACGATATCGCGATCGGATCTGCGGCGATGGGTGACGCGCTCAATCAAACGCAGTTGAGCACGGTTGTGACTGACAAGTACGACCGCGCCTACACCTACAATCTTGCCGGCAATACCCGCAACTCAGCGCTGACCCAGCGCCTGCGCGCAGCGGTCCAGCGCTCTGGCATTTCGGTTGGAGGTGGCAATGCCAACCTCTCGATGGCCTTCACTGTTGGCGAGGGGCCTCGCGGCGGTGGATTTGGCTGGGCGGAGCAATTGCAGCTTACGGCAGACGAGGCAGATCGCGCCAAGGTTCTGGCTGCTCGGGTCGCTGCGCAGATCGCGCCGGATTTGAAGGTGGGATTTGCGCTCTCGCAGGGCAGCGACGGCCTTGTGATGCAATTGCAAGGCGATGATCGACCCGCCTTTGCGATCGCGCCCCAAGCCTTTGGTGACAATGGCTTCTTCCAAAGCAGCGATGTGGCGATTGCTGCGCGTCGCAATGTCGGCGCCTGGGGGATTACACTCTCGGCCGAGCAGGGCCGCGCCTGGTTCGGTGCGAACCGTGAAGCCGATGAGATAATGCCGGGCATTCGCGAGCGCAGCCCCATTCGCCGGTTTGGCTTTACCGCGGACAGAACCTTGGGTGAGACTCGGGCGCAATTTGGCCTGTCTTGGCTCAGCGAAGAGAGCACCGTTCTGGGTGGCTATTTCCACCAAGGCTTCGGGATCACCGGCGCAGAGAGTGTCTTTGCAGATGGTTCACTCCGGTCAGAAGTGCTCGACGGCATCGAGATCGGCGCAGCTTTCCGTCAGGGTATCACGGTCCCGAACGGCCAAGATCTGCTGGGAGATGACTCGTGGCTCGCAAGCCAAGCGTGGTCGGTTGATCTGGTCCGGCGTAACGCCATCGCTCAGAATGACCGCCTCGGGCTGCGTGTCAGTCAGCCGCTGCGTGTGAGTGGCGGATCGCTCGCGCTCAATCTCCCAACGGCTTACGATTATGTTACGGAAAGCGCGATTGCGGGCGAGCAGCTGATTTCTCTCACCCCTGAGGGGCGCGAGATCATCAGCGAGGTCGCCTGGCGCGGAACAACGGGTTTCGGCTGGAGCGATGTCAGCCTGTTCTACCGCACCGAGCCGGGACACTTTGCCAATGCGCCCGATGATATCGGAGCGATCATTAGTTTTGGCGCCTCGTTCTAGTTCTGACTAGGCGGGTATGCCGGCGGCGACTGCAAACTGATAGGCCCTTGCTGCCAGCGGCTGCACGCGATCACTCATCGCCTTGGCGTGCGCTGACGAGGCTGTGCCGTCGATCACCCGCTTTTTGATGCCCTGCATGATCCCGGCAAGCCGGAACAGATTGTATGCGAAGTACCAATCCATCGGTGGAACCGGATAGCCGGTCCGCGCGACGTAGCGTTCAACCGCTTCCTCTTGTGAAGGGATGCCGAGCGCTTCGAGATCAAGCCCAAGCAAGCCTGCGCGGCCATCAGCAGGATTGTGCCAATTGAGCATCAGATAGCTGAAGTCGGCGATTGGGTCGCCCAGCGTCGACAGCTCCCAATCGAGCACGGCAATGATGCGGTTCTCGGTCTTGTGGAAGATCACATTGTCGAGCCGGTAGTCGCCGTGAACGACCGAGCTTTCGTGTTGCGGCGGAATGGTCTCAGGCAACCATGCAATCAGCTTCTCCATCTCGGGCATGTGCTCGGTTTCGGAGAGCTTATACTGCTTCGACCAGCGGCCAATCTGACGGGCGCAATAATCGGTTGGCTTGCCGTAATCTCCCAATCCGATCTCATCAGGCTTGTTGAGGTGGAGATCAGCCATTGTATCGATCAGCGAGTGATAGATTTCGCGCCGCTCATCAGGCGTCGAGTTGGGCAGCGCACCGTTCCAGAGCGAGCGGCCATCGGCCATGCTCATAACGAAGAATTTGGAGCCGAGAATGTCCGGATCTTCGCACAAGCCGAACGTGCGAGGAACCGGAAAGCCGGTCGGATAAAGCCCGGTCATCGCCTTGTATTCGCGGTCGACTGCATGCGCGCTGGGCAAGAGTTTTCCGAACGGCTGGCGCCGTAGGACATAGCTCGCACCCGGAGTGTCGATCTTGTAGGTCGGGTTGGATTGGCCGCCCTTGAATTTGGTGTAGGAGATCGGTCCCTCATAGCCTTCGACATTGGCTTCGAACCACGCGGTCAGGCTGTCGAGGTCGAGCTTGTCGCGCTCTTCAACCTCGACCGTTCCGACCATTTCCTTGTCGAAATCGATATCGGGCATGCCCGTTTGCGGATTGCTATCAGCCATTAGTCAAACACCACCACACTGCGTGCCGAATGGCCGGCGCGCATCTTGTCAAAACCGGAATTGATATCATCGAGCGGGATCCGCTCCGAGATGATCGTGTCGAGATCGAGCAGCCCGCGCATGTAGAAATCGACCAGCCGCGGCAGATCAACCGGGAAGTGGTTCATCCCCATGATCGCTCCCATCAGCTTCTTGCCGCCAAGCAAGTCCATCGCGCCCAGTCCGACCTTGCAGTCGAGCGGCATCATCCCGAGGATCACCGCGGTGCCACCGCGCCGCAGCGAAGCGACTGCCATGTCAGCCGAAGCCTGACGGCCCACGGCCTCGATACCCCAATCGACTCCGCCATTGGTGAGCGCGAGGATCTCAGCCTGCGCGCCCTCCGCCATGGGATCGATCGTATGAGTAGCGCCGAGCACTTCAGCCATCGCGCGCTTCTCCGGAATCGGATCGACCGCGATCACCTTGCCGGCGCCCGCAATCTTGGCGGCGTTGATGGTTGCCAAGCCAACCCCGCCGCAGCCGACTACCAGCACGCTCTCACCCGGTGTAACCGCGCAAGCGTTGAAGATCGTTCCAGCACCAGTTGTCACCGCACAACCGATCACAGCGGCGCGATCGAGCGGCATATCCTTGTCGATCGCGACACAGGCATTCTCGTGGATCAGCATCTGCTCGGAGAAAGCCGAGAGATTGAGCATCTGGTTGACCGCCTCGCCGCCGTTGCGCGTGATCCGCGCGGAATCGCCTTTGCCGCGGCGTGTCGCCGCGCCAAGGCAAAGCGCCATGCGGCCCGTCACGCAGAATTCGCACTGGCCACAAAAAGCAGAGAGGCAGGAAACGACATGATCACCCGGCTTGACCGAGCGCACTTCGCTGCCGACCGCACGCACCACCCCGGCCGCTTCATGCCCGGGAATGGCGGGCAGCGGATGCGGATAGGACCCGTCGATGAAGTGCAAGTCCGAGTGGCACAGGCCACAGGCCTTGGTGTCGATCAGGACTTCGTGCGGTGCGGGATCGGCGATTTCGACATCGCCGATCACCAGGCCTTCACCTGGGGTTTCCAGGATCGCTGCTTTGACCATCTCTGCCTCTCCCTTGGCCCGCGATTAGCGGGCGACGCCCATATCGCCAGAGCTGAATGAGCTGCTGTCGTTGGCGGGAGCCTTGCCATCGCGCAGAGCGTTGGCGGTTGGCCCCTGGTTGGGTGCGTGCTTGCCGAATTCCATGCGCGCAATCGAACGTGCGTGCACTTCGTCAGGACCGTCCGCCAGACGGAGAGTGCGCTGATGCGCATAGGCTGAGGCGAGGCCGTAATCCTCGGACACACCGCCGCCGCCATGGGCTTGGATCGCATCGTCGATGATCTGCAGAGCCATGTTCGGCGCCTGAACCTTGATCATCGCAATTTCCTGCTTGGCCGACTTGTTGCCGACCTTATCCATCATGTCGGCTGCCTTGAGGCACAGCAGGCGGGTCATGTCGATGTCGATCCGGGCACGCGCCACGCGCTCTTCCCAAACCGAGTGCTTGTAGATCGGCTTGCCGAAAGCTTCACGCTCTTGCAGGCGACGGCACATCTTGGCGAGCGCTTCTTCGGCGACGCCGATTGTGCGCATGCAGTGGTGGATACGGCCCGGGCCGAGGCGCCCTTGAGCGATCTCAAAGCCGCGACCTTCACCCAGCAGCATGTTGGTGACTGGCACTCGGACGTCCTTCATCTCGACTTCCATGTGGCCATGCGGAGCATCGTCATAACCGAACACAGGCAGATGTCGGATGATGTTCACGCCGGGAGAATCGATCGGCATCAGAACCATCGATTGTTGGGCGTGACGGCCAGCTGTGAAATCGGTTTTGCCCATAACGATGGCAATCTTGCAGCGCGGGTCGCCAAGGCCTGACGACCACCATTTGCGGCCATTGATGACATATTCATCGCCATCGCGCTCAATCCGGGTTTCGATATTGGTCGCGTCGGAAGAGGCGGTGTACGGCTCAGTCATCAGGAAGGCGGAGCGGATCTCACCATTCATGATCGGGCGCAGCCATTGCTCCTTTTGTTCGAGCGTGCCGTAGCGATGGAACACTTCCATATTGCCCGTGTCAGGCGCTGAACAGTTGAAGACTTCCGAAGCCCAGCCAAGCCGGCCCATTTCCTCTGCACACAATGCGTATTCGAGGTTGGTCAGGCCAGGGCCTTCGAATTCAAACGTCTCTTCGACATGATGATGGCCGTCATTGCGCGGCGGCATGAACAGGTTCCAGATGCCGGCTTCTTTGGCGATCTTCTTCTTGTCTTCGATGATCTGAATCACTTTCCAGCGGTCGCCCTCGGCGTCCTGCTGTTTGTAGACATCCATGTTGGGGCGCACATGCGCTTCGATAAAATCGCGTACGCGATCGCGCCAATAGGCCTGGCGTTCAGTGGGTTCGAAATCCATCGGGAATTCCTCTCTCGTCCTTAAAAGCAACCGAATCTGTTAAAGAGACCGTGGCAGAGCTGAACAGCCGCGCCAAGCTCTCAATTGCTATGGTGTGATTGAATGGCCATCCGGGTCAGCCGCGACAGCGTCATCAATCGGATCATCGCGATGGCTTTCACCACGCGCATCCCGTGCTGCAATGCGCGCTTCGTGTTGTTCGCGAGTGATCGGGAAGCGAGCCAGCCAGAAAGCCGCAATCAGGGCGAGCACCGCGCCGGCGATCAAATAGATCAGCGCGAGCTGCGTGACCGCCGCATCGGCGACCTCTTCCTGCGGTGTGCCTTGTTCGATTCCGAGGGATTGCACGATCAGGCTGGTCGCCAGAATGCCGCCCGCGGTCGCGCATTTCTGCACCAACCAATTGCCGGAATAGAAGGTGCCTTCCGCGCGTTTGCCGGTGCGCTCCTCATAGGCTTCGACGATCTCCGCCACCATCGAGGTCGCAGAAATGATCGACACAACCGACGCCGTGTTGGCAATCACCAACAGGCCAAGCACCATAGCGGTCGAAGTCGTCGTGCCGGTTTCCGGCCACAAGCCGCTCAGGAACAGCACATAGGGAATGTAGTAAAACACCATCCCGACTATCGCCGCGCCTGCCGCCGAATGTGGCTTGCCAAAGCGCTTGTGCAGCGGGCCGACCAAAGCGAACATGAAGAACACCGAAAGCGCCAGGACACCGGGATAGAGCTGGAACGCCAGCTCGCTGAACTTCCAAACGTAATTGTTGACATATTGCGTGACCGAGAAGTTCATGCCCTGGCCGATGTAAGCGGCGAGGCCCCCCGCCGCGAAGACCAGGAAGGCCTTCTCCTTGAACGCGTCGGTGATCTCGCTGAAGGCGCCGGTGATCGAGAATGGCGGTGGCTTCTGGGCCGGTGTCTGGGCGACGATGCGGTGTTGACCCGCCGCCGATCCGACCACCGCAACCACCATCAAGAATGCGCCAAACATGCCGAATTGCGCGTATCCGCCGGGTTCAAGCTGAGCCTCTGGCGTGGGCAGGAAGACTGTGAAGGCCAGGACCATCATCAGCATCCCGCCGAGCCAGCCGGACAGGAAGCGATAGCGGAACAGAGTGGTCCGCTCGTCATAGTCATCGGTCAGTTCCGGGACCAGACTGACGGAAGGCACTTCGCACGCCGACAGCAGCAAGCGAACCCCGACCGCCAGTGCGACAATCTCCCAAAAAGTCGGGACGCCAGTGAACGGCGGGGCCCATAGCATCGACCACATGAAGGCAAGCGGAATCGGCGCGATGTAGAGCCACGGCAGACGGCGGCCCCATTTGGTGTAGGTCCGGTCGGAGAGATGCCCGATCAGAGGATCGACAAAGGCATCAATGACCAGAGCCGTTGCCAGGGCCGCGCCGACGAGCCAGGCTTCAACCCCCAGAACCAGATTGTAATAGGGCAGCAAGAAGAAGCTGAACCCCAGATCTTTCACGCCGAACGCGACCGCGCCGGAGCCATTGATCAGTTTCAATTTCTGGGGCAGCGGCCCTTTGACAAATCCCATTAGCTTGCTGCCGCCGCCTTTGCTTGTTCTTCCAGGGCCTCGAGCGCGGCCAAAGTGCCTTGCTCTTCTGGGTCCCAAGAATGTCGTGGGCCAAGGGTCAATCCGCCGTCGACCAACAGCGAAGATCCGGTGACGAAACTCGCCGCGTCGCTGGCGAGATAGGCCACCGCCTCGGCGATATCGAGCGGTTGGCCACCCCGGCTGACCGGTTGGGCGTTGGACGAGATTTGCGCGATGGCCGCATTGGCCATGGTCTTCATCTCATCCGGGATGTCGAGCGATGACGTGAAGATATTGGTATTGATGAAGCCGGGCTGGATTGCGTTCACGCGAATACCGAATTGCGCGAGATCGGTTGCTGCGCATTTGGTCAAATGCAGGACACCGGCTTTGGCGACGGCATAGGCTGTGGGCGAATAGCCCGGGCCGACCGCTGCGACGCTGGAAATGTTTACGATGCTCGCGCCTGGGCGACCTTTCATATGCGGCGCGGCGTAACGGATCCCAAAGGTGACTGAGCGCAGGACGAGGTCCATCGTACCATCCCATTCATCAGGCTCGATCTCGTCGATTGGAGGGCGGGCACCGCCAGCAGCGGCATTGTTGAGCACGACATCGATCCCGCCGGTCTCGCTGGCAGCTTGGTCCATCAGTGCCTTGATCGAAGCGGTGTCGGTGACATCGCATTGCACGAAGCGGATGTCGCCATCGCTGTCCGCGGCGAGCTTTCTACCACCTGCCTGGTCAATATCGCTGGCAAACACTGTCGCGCCTTCGCGGGCAAACAGCCTGGCGGTTTCCGCACCAATACCCGAAGCCGCTCCTGTGACGACCACGGTCTTTCCCGAGAATCGCATCCCGTGTTTCCTCTCCAAATCCCGCCTCAAGCTTAGGGCAGCGGACGCGCGCGTCAACGCAAACCGGGTGACGCTACGGCATGGGGACTCTGGATTTCTGTGCTTGCAGCGACCCTCCCAATACCCCTAACGTAAGCGTCAAGTGGGAGCATTAAGAGGAGAGTCGGACATGTCCGATCTGGAGTCATTCCGTTCAGAAACACGCGCATGGTTGGAAGCCAATTGCCCAGCCGAGATGCGTCAGCCGGTGCGCGATGAAGATGATGTCTATTGGGGTGGCCGCCGCGCGACCTTCAAGAGCGACGCGCAAAAGCAATGGTTCGAGGTCTGCCTTGAGAAAGGCTACACCGTTCCAGCTTGGCCCAAGGAATATGGCGGCGCTGGACTGAATGCGGCGGAAGCCAAGGTGCTGCGTCAGGAAATGAGCCGGATCGGCGCGCGTCCACCGCTGTCGAGCTTTGGCATTTGGATGCTTGGCCCTGCGCTGCTGCACTTTGGCACGGAAGAGCAGAAGAAGTTCTTCCTGGGCCAGATCGCGCGCGGTGAGATCCGTTGGTGTCAGGGCTATTCCGAGCCTGGCTCAGGCTCCGACCTGGTTTCGCTGCAGACCTATGGCGAGGACAAGGGCGACCACTGGGTGGTCAACGGCCAGAAGATCTGGACCTCCTATGCCGACAAGTGCGACTGGATTTTCTGCCTGGTTCGCACCGACAAGGAGAACAAGTACCAAGGCATCACCTTCATGCTGTTTGACATGGAGAGCGAAGGCGCTTCGACCAAGCCGATCAAGCTGATCAGTGGCGCCTCGCCATTTTGTGAGACCTTCATCGACAATGTGAAAGTCCCCAAGAGCTATGGCGAGGGCATTCCGGCCTATGTCGGAGAGGTCAATCGCGGCTGGGACGTTGCGAAATATCTGCTTGGACACGAGCGTGAGATGATCTCGGGCATGGGCGGTGGTGAACGCACCGCAGCGATTGGTTCAGCCATGTCGCGCCGGGCAGGCGAGCTTGACCCGATCCTCCGCGCTGAGCTGGCAATGTTCGATGTCGACGCGCTGGCTTTCACCGCGATGTCAGAGAAATTCATGGACGAGTTGAAGTCGGGCAAAGGACATCCGGCGCAGCCGAACATGATGAAATACACCGGAACCGAGCTGAACAAGCGTCGGCATGAGTTGATGATGTCGGCCGGTGGCTCGACTGCGCTTGAATGGGAAAGCGAAGAGACCCGCGGTGGCAAGCACTCGCGCGACTGGCTGCGGACCAAAGGCAACTCGATCGAAGGCGGAACGTCGGAAATCATGCTGAATGTGATCTCCAAGCGGATCCTCGATCTGCCGGGCGCTTAATCAATCCAACGAAAACAATGGGTCGCTCCAGCAGTTGAGAGCGACCCAAATAACCGAGTACGTTTGAGAGGAAGGACGGGATATGCCCCTCTATCACAATGAAGATCAGGCGATGCTGGCCGATAGCGCGAGCCAATTCATGGCCGAAGAAGGCAATATCGCGAAACACTTGCGTCACTGGCGCGACCGCGACTGCAAAGACGGTTTCGGCCACGGGCTGTGGGAGCAATTTGCCGAAATGGGCTTCACCGGCATCCTCGTCGATGAAGACGATGGCGGTCTGGGTATGGGCCATGTCGAAGCGGGCATCGTGCTTGAACAGATTGGCCGCAATCTGACCCCATCGCCGTTCCTAACCAGCTCGGTGTTGGCTGCGACCGCGCTCAAGCACGGCAGCGACGATTTGCGCGGGCGCTACATTCCCGGCCTGCTCGAAGGCAAGAGCGTCTATGCGGTGGCGATCGATGAAGGCGCCAAGCACCGTCCGGAGCGGATCAAGACCCGCGCTGAGAAATCGGGCAATGGCTTCAAGCTTTCCGGCCAGAAAGACTTTGTGGTCCAAGGCGCCAGTGCCGACATGATCGTGGTCGCGGCGCGGACCTCGGGCAATGACGACGACGAAGATGGCATCACTTTGTTCGCAGTGCCCAAGGACGCCGCCAATATGAGCCACAATCCGGTTCGTCTGGTCGACAGTTCGATGGCGACCCACACCATGTTCGACGGGGTTGAGCTCGACGGCGATGCCGTGATCGGCGAGGTCGATGGCGGCCGCGAAGTGCTCAACGCCATGTTGCTGGCAGGCCGGGTCGGTTCTGCCGCCGAGGGTGTCGGTGTTGCGGGTGGAGTGATGGACATGACCGTCGACTACCTCAAACAGCGCAAGCAATTCGGCAAGCTGATCGGCGAGTTCCAGGCGCTGCAGCACCGCGCTTCGCATCTCTATTCCGAAGTCGAGATTGCCCGGGCGGTGACGATCAAAGCGCAGCAATTGCTCGATGCGGGCAGTGAGCAAGCTGACCTTATGACCTCGGTCGCGAAGGCCAAGGTCGCCAAGGCCGCCGGCCTTGCGGTGAAGGAAGGCGTGCAAATGCATGGCGGGATCGGAATGACCGACGAATATGATGTCGGGCTCTATATGAAGCGCGATCGGGCGCTGCAGGAGTTCCTCGGCGACGCCTATTACCACGCAGGCCGTGTGGCCGAGCTGAGCGGATATTGAGGAGCACGCGCAATGGATATTCAATCGCTTTTCAGCCTTGAGGGCCGCGTCGCTCTGGTCACCGGCGGCTCGCGCGGGATCGGCAAGATGTTTGTCGAAGGCCTGCTCGCGGCTGGCTGCGCCAAGGTCTATATCTCGGCCCGCAAGGTCGAGCAGATGCAGGAGACCATCGCCGAGTTCGGCGAGGACAAGGTCATCGGCATCCCGGCTGATCTCAGCCAGATGGATGGCATCCAGACGCTGGCCGACGAAATGGCAGCGCGCGAAAGCAAGCTCGACATCTTGATCAACAACGCGGGCGCTGCCTGGGGACAGCCTTACCTTGAGTTCAATGAAGCGGGCTGGCACCGCACAATGGATCTCAACGTCAAGACACCGTTCTTCCTGACCCAGAAGCTGCATGACCTGCTGGTCGCCGGCGGCAAGGGTGATCATCCGGCAAAAGTGATCCATGTCTCGTCGATCGACGGTCAGCGGATCAACCCTTGGGAAACCTATGCCTATCAGGCATCCAAGGCGGGCGTGATCCAGCTTACCCGGCGGATGGCCGCGCGGCTGATTCAAGACAATATTGTGGTGACCTCGATTGCGCCCGGCGCTTTCGCGAGCGAGATGAATAAGGCGGCAAAGAACGCGCCTGATGCGTCAGCCTCGGCGATCCCGGCCAAGCGGATCGGCTCGCCTGAGGATATGGCCGCCGCGGCGATTTATCTCTGCAGCCGAGCGGGCGATTATGTCGTCGGCGAAACGCTGACGGTCGACGGAGGGGTTGTGAATGCGGCGCTTCCGGCGATGTTCAACGATCCCGCTGGCAAAGGCTGACAAGGCCATAAGAGAGTTTCACGGGGGGCCGTCGGAGTGATCCGGCGGCCTCTTTTGTATGGCGAGCGCGAAAGCCTATTCGCAGGTTATGCTGTCAGGCCCCATGGGTCGACAATAGTCTCCCCAATCCCCGCTCTCGCGCCACGCCTCGACTATGCCCAAGGCGACCAGCCATTCGGCGAATTCCGGGGTGCGCCGGGTCGAGGCCAGAGCCGGATCCCATAGGACGAAATACCCGCCCATCGCATCGCGTTCATCAAACGCCAGTCTTAGGTAGTCCATCGCCAGACGATGGTTGCCTTTTTGGCTGGCGTGCTTGGCGAGCTCTGCCAGGTCTCCGCGCCCACCAGCGCCAAGGAGCTGTTGAGCCTGTTCCCGCAGGATTGGCAGCGGCTGGTCCTGGAAGGCGCCGCCATAGTCCATTGTCGAGAAGAAGCTCAGTGCAGGATTGTCTCCAAACCTCTGCAGCGCATCATCTCTTGCTTGTTCGATCTTTCCAGACAGGCGGAGCGCCCAGTAGAACCAGATCCCAAGCCCGCTATCCACTTCGAGCGGAGAAGCATCGACGCCGGATTCCTGGAGGGCAATCGCGCGATCGAACTCACTGTTCATATAGTAATCGGCAGGGGTGGCTTCCGCCGAGTAGATCGGATCAACGCTGGCGCGAGACGCGCGCAGGCGCCGCACAGCAGCCTGCCGCCCCAATTGCGCTTCGTAATTCGCCAAGGAATTGAGCAGCTCCGGATCATTGCCGGGATCAAGCTCCATCATGCGGCGATGGGCTCGTTCGGCGCCGAGAAAGTCCTTGTTCATGATCAGGAACCAGGCGCGGGCGGCATGGCTGTGCCACAGCTCCGGAGCGATCTCGAGCGCCTTCGATGAATTGCGATCCATCCGTTCCTTCAGACGCGCGGCCTCGCCGGGATCACGCTCAGAATAGAGTGAAAGGCCGTCGGCAAATGTCAGCTCGGTCAAGGCTTTGACATAGTCCGGATCAAGCGCAAGCGCACGCTCCAGATGCAAGACCGGGAGTGAGTGATCTGCCTCGTGCCGGTAGGCCCGCCCGCGAACGTAATTGGCATAGGCTTCGGGGGAGTCAGTCCCACCGTAGCGGCGGGCTTCAATGCCAATATCGAGTGGGACCGAGAGTGCGCGGGAGACTTCGTAGGAAATCTCGTTTTGGATCGCGAACACATCATCGACTTCCCGGTCGAAGCTTTCTGACCAGGACACTTCGCCACCGGCCGATTCGAGCCGCGCGACCAGCCGCATCTGGTCGTCATTTACTTGGACCGATCCCTTGAGGGTGGTGGTGCGACATTCGTCTTCACTCGAGCTGGTCACAACGCTGAGCCCATCGATCCGGCGCAGGCGACCGATTAACTCGTTGGAAATGCCAGAGGCCAGCGCTCGCGCTTGATCGTCTTGGCCCGAAGCTTCGAGCGGTAAGACACAGAGACTGTCGCCGGAATCGCTGACGCTGCCCTGCCATAAGAACGCACCGAGCGCGATCGCCCCGGCCAGACCCAACCAGCTGGCGGTTACAAGCTTGCGGTTGGGTTTGCTCAGCGGTGGCGGGGTCTTCGCGTCTTGGTCCGTCGCTGGGGTGCTCTCAGCCGCGCCCTGTTCCATCACGGCTTCGCCAGAAGGAGGCGCGATCTCGCTAGCCTCAAGGTGGAGCTTATAGCCGATACCGCGCACCGTCTCGAGCAGATCGGCATCCTCGCCGAGCGCCTTTCTGACGGCGGTGACATGCACCTGAAGAGCGTTTTCTTCGACCGTCGTGTCAGGCCAGATCTCGCCAAACAGCTCATCCTTGCTGACGATCTCACCGCGGCTTCTCGCCAGCATTGAGAGAATCGCCAGAGCACGCGGGCCAAGCGCGACTCGCTCGCCGCCTTTCAGCAGCTGCCGGTCAAGCTGCAGAATCGCGCTGCCAATCGCGATTGTGTCTTGGCTCATGCAGAAAACCTTTTGTTTGTGCGAAGCGGTGACTGTGTTGTCCCATAATCCGCTTAAGTTCGACTCTTCGCAAGACCCTGTTGGTCAGAAAAGTGAGGCGCTAAATAGCTGAAAAATATAGAGGAAGGCTCACCTTAAGGGAAACAACAGGAAACTTCAGCGAAACGCCAAGGCTCCGAAACCCGGTCTCGACCTATTCCAAATGGGCCGAACGGGTGTCGCCCCAAACAAGACGCTCCTCGGCACAGCGATCCAGACCTCTCTCTGGATCGTCCGAACACAAACCGAGGAGCACATCATGAAGATCAACACTATTTCAGCAATCGCCGCCGCAACTCTGGCTTTCAGCGCAACCCAAGTTTCAGCCCAAGAGCCGCGCACCGCGCAAGTCTCATACGCCGATCTCGATGTTTCTACCCAAGCCGGTCAGGACAAGCTCAATGAGCGGTTGGATCGTGCCATTGGTCGCGTCTGCTATGACCCATCAGCACGGTCGACCAAGCAATATCGTGCCGCTCGTGAATGCCGCAAGGAGCTGCGCGGGGAGCTTGATCATGTTGTTGCGCAATTGGCGAGCGGCAAGGTTCAGTTTGCCGGTGTTATTGCGATCCAGGGCCTCAGCTAAGCGATAGCATCCCCAGAGGTGACCCGGGGGATGGCGGTGGGAAACCATCGCCATCTCGCTTTTGTGAGTGAGCACCGACCACCTCCATTTGGCCCAAACAATCAGAATTGTATTACGTTTTATTGTAAGGTGATTTACAATCAAGCGTCTGGGGACTAGCTAAGTCACATGAAGCTAGTCCCGAAAACCGCCGGCGAGTCGTTTCCCAATGCACTTGATGCGCTGACCTTCCGGTTTGAGGACTTGCCGCGGGCCCTGCGGCGGATCGTCGATATCGCGATCCAAGACTACGGGCTCAATCGTTCACAATGGCGCTTGCTGGCCTATGTCCTGCGTGACGAGGGCATGACACAAACCGAACTCGCGCGCTTGCTCGAGCTTGAGCGGGCCAGCGTCGGTCAGGCGATTGATGCGCTGGAAACCAAGCAGCTGGTCGAACGTGCGAAAGCGCCCGGGGATCGGCGCGTGTGGCGGATTCATCCGACCGAGCAAGCCCGCCTGCTGGTCCCGACTCTGCGCGAAACCATCAATGAAATCTACGAGCAAGTGTTTGCCGGGTTCTCCGGTCAGGAAATCACCCTGCTCCACAACATGCTCGAACGCATCATGACCAATCTGGAGGAATGACCCCCATGGCCACGCAATTGCAGTCCGATCCCAAGCAAGCCTTGGACGATCTCGATCCGAGCGAGCTGTCACGCTTTGCCGATGGCAGCGTGCATGAGATGATGACGCGCCTACGCGCCGAGGCTCCGATCCATTATTGCAAGGACAGCCCCTACGGCCCCTATTGGTCAATCACCAAGCACCGCGACATCATTGAGATCGAGGCTGTGCCAGCGATCTATTCTTCCGACACTGCTAATGGTGGTATCTCGATACTCGATGCCAATCAGGCACTGGAAGACTCCGCAATGGAAAGCTTCATCGCGATGGACCCGCCGAAGCACACGGCCAAGCGCCGGACCGTGGCTCCGGCTTTTTCTCCGTCCGAGATCGAGCGGCTCTCAGCCAGCATTCGCGAACGGACTAGCGAGTTGTTCGACACTCTCCCCCGCGGTCAGGAATTCAACTGGGTCAAGCATGTCTCGGTCGCTTTGACGCGCGACATGCTTGCGATCTTGTTCGACTACCCTTGGGAGGAACGCGATAATCTGATCACTTGGTCCGATGCGATCACCTCCTTCGATATGATTGCCAATCAGCCACAGGAGCGGATGGCGCTGATCTTCCAGATGGCCACGTCGTTTCACAAACTGTGGGATGAACGCTCCAAGGCCGAGCCTGCGCCCGACCTGCTATCAATGATGATCCACTCCGACGCGCTCGGACAAATGGATGCGAAGGAATTCCTCGGAAACATGGCGCTGCTGATCGTGGGCGGCAACGACACCACGCGCAACAGCATGTCGGCGATCATTGCGGGCTTCAATCAATATCCAGACGAGTGGCAGAAGATCCTCGACGATGAGAGCCTGATCCCCAATGCAGCGAGCGAGCTGATCCGCTGGCAGTCGCCGGTGGCCCATATGCGGCGAACCGTTGTCGAAGACACTGAGTTCCGTGGCCACCAATTCCGCAAGGGCGACAAGATCATCCTCTGGTATGTCTCTGGCAATCGCGATGAGGCTGTGTTTGAGGACGGACAGCGCGTCTCGATAGAGCGCGATAATGCCCGGCGCCACATCTCGTTCGGTTACGGGGTCCACCGTTGTGTCGGAGCGCGGCTCGCTGAGCTGCAAATCCAGGTGCTCTTGTCAGAAATGCGCAAGCGCCAGCTGATGCCGAAACTGGTCGGCCCGATCGGTCGGGCCGAGAACTCCTTTATCAGCGGGATTACCGAGCTTCCGGTCAGGATTGAAAGCTAAGCAGAGGGTGGAGCGATCGGCCCTACCAGGTTGAGCGGCGCGAAATCCCCGATTGCGAGCTGTTCGAACACGCCCATTCCGCTGTCGCCGCTTGATCCCTCAACCCGGCACAGCATCTGTACATGGAGATTATGCGGCTGGACCGGATCGATCGTGGCGAGGTCAAAATTCTCGCGCTCGATCTCAAGCTCGCCATGGTCGAGTCCGTGTCCCCATTTGGGCGAGGTGTAGCCCAGACCGCGCATCTGGAATCGCAGGATCGGCGTCAGAGTGAAGGTTTCGTCGCGGATCTGCAACGTGCTCTGCGAAGGCCAGCGCGACCCAATTTGCAGCGTGGTCGTCAGTTTCGCTTGTTCTGTGTCGCGATGTTCGCTGGCGCCTGCGCCGTCTGCAACCTCAACCGCTCTGGTGTTCCAGGCTGTGCCGTCGGGATGGGCGTTGAGATGGAAAAAGAGGCTGCGACTGGGGAGATTGATCGGGGTCCATTGCCAGAAAAAATTGGGCACGACCTTGGGCTGTTGCGGATCGGGAATGCCGACCGGGCGAATACCCCAGCTGCGGTCGCGAGTCCCCCTTACGTCAGGTCCTATTGCTACTCGTTCACCATCGATGCTGAGCCAGCCTTGGTAGCTGCCGTTCTGGGTCAGCCTGGTGTAATCCATGATCGTGCGCGGACCGCGCCGCCAGGTAAAGCGCGGCTCCTCGATCGGAAATGCGCGACCGCTGAAGGTCAGATCGGCCTGCAGTCCTTCTCCTTCGACGCGAAGGCGAATTCGCTGCAAGGGCTCGAGAATCTCAATACTGATCCCACCGCAGCTCAGCTCCATCCGCTCCATACCAAGCCGGCGCGACGCGTGAAGGCAATGCTGCTTGCCATCGCGGATCACGCAGAAATGCGCATCGGCGACATCGAGCACAGGATAGACCCCATAGGCCAAGGCAAAGAAGATCGAGCCGTCCGGTGAATAGCCATTGAAGAAATAGCGATCGTAGAAATTGCGGTCGCTGATCGGATAGGCGACCGGCTCGGGTGTCTGATGGAGAGGGAAATCGTCACCTTGGCTCAGCATCTATCTCTCCTCCAACACCGACAAAGCATCGCTATCCTCGATCAGTTCCAACGCGCCCATCGCCATCGATAGGAAATTGGCGTCGCCGCGTTCAGTCTGGACGACATTGGCGGCACTGAACACAGCGGTCGAGAGGCCGTGCAATGCGCCGCGCTTATATCCGTGATCGAAAACCGCATCGTGCAGATCGACCCCATGGCTCGCCATCTCGTCCCGATACAGCTGCAGCAGCTCTTGCTCGCCACTCCGTCGCAACTCGGCCCCGGTTCCGGCGCCGAGGAAATAGCCGATATCCTCAACCCCATTGCCGGGGCGTAGCGTCTGCCAATCGACAATCGCCAGTGGCTCTGTACCGCCTTTTATGTCGAACATCATATTGTCGAGCCGGAAGTCGCCATGGACCAGGCAAAGGGGCTCATCCTTGCGCTGAAACAAGGCCTCCGAGTTTTCGCCAAGTCGGCGAACAATATCCATCAGATGCGGCGGGATCGCTTCGGCATAGCGCTCGACGAAAGTGGCGGTCGATTGGGGATAGAGCGCCTGTGTCATGGCGGTGATCTGCGGGTCAGGCTGGATGAATTCGGCGAAGATCAGTTCGGTCTGCCCCCAACTTCCGCCATGCAGCTTGGCCGCCTGAATGACAGCTCTTCGCGCGTCTTCAAGATCACAGCTGGCGAGTTGGTTGCCCTGACGCGCTGGTCCGAGGTCCTCCATCAGCAGGACAAATT
Source organism: Erythrobacter sp. (assembly GCA_965229665.1). Taxonomy (GTDB): domain Bacteria; phylum Pseudomonadota; class Alphaproteobacteria; order Sphingomonadales; family Sphingomonadaceae; genus Erythrobacter. The sequence goes on from OZ245896.1 coordinate 1,818,692, forward strand.
CGATATTGTCTGAAGCGATGTCGGCGAACACCGGATTGGGGACGCGCACCGGAAGCTTCTGGGCCATCTGTTGGAAGAACCCAACCTCATGCAGATATAGCTTGAGCATTTGGGCAGTACTGCGGCTCTTCGCATCGCTGGAGGCGAACTTGCCGACTACGCTGCTGGGCCCTGCTCCGGCCTTATCGTAGCTCAGATCGAAGCGGATCGAATCTCCGACCTGTCCGGTGCCGATGGCCCGGTGCTCAATGCCAGTGACGCGCGCAATGTCCAGCAGCCCGGCCTCAGACAGGCGCTCACTCAACCATTCCGGCGTAACCTCTTCAGGTCGTTTCGGAAATTCCTCTCCCATCCCTGCAGGCTAAGACGGAAGAGGAGGCAAGGCAATCGCTATCCGTCCATCAACTCGCGGACGAACGGGATCAGGCCGGTTTGGCGCTTACGGCGCATGCGCTCAGCATCGAGAATCTCCCGAACCCGATCGAAACACTCATTGATGTCATCGTTGATGACCACATAGTCATATTCGGCCCAGTGGCTGATCTCTGCACGAGCGCGTTCCATCCGTCCGCTGATTACTTCGTCGCTGTCTTGCGCGCGCGCTTCGAGCCTCCGGCGCAGCTCGGTCAGACTGGGTGGAAGAACAAACACTGTGACGACGTCCTGGTCATCCTTTTGTTTGAGCTGCTGTGTCCCCTGCCAGTCGATGTCGAACAGATAGTCTTGCCCGCGCTTTAGCCCTTCGCGGATGGCGCCTTTGGGCGTTCCGTAGCGATGCCCAAAAACATGCGCCCACTCATAGAAATCATCCTCTTCGACCATGGCATCGAAGGTCTGCTCGGAGACGAAATGATAGTGTGTGCCATCCACTTCGCCGGGCCGCGCAGTGCGGGTTGTCGCAGAGATCGACAGCTGAATCTCGTCATCAGCTTCGAGCAGCATCCTCGAAAGCGTGGTCTTTCCCGCGCCCGACGGAGACGAGAGAATAAACAATAGCCCACGGCGGTGGAGTTTGTCGGTGGAATTGGCAGCGTCGTCCATAGGCTCCGTTGCAGCAAAGCGAGGGCGAAAATCAAGAGCTGCGCGCGATTACTCCGGAGAAGACTTTCGCTCAGCGTATTCCTTGAGCTCCCGCGACTTGCCGCGATCGTAGAGTGTCTTGAGCACCAAGCCGCCTGCAACCAGCGCAAGTCCGGGGACCGACCGGGTCGCGATCTTGCTAGCGCCGTAGAGCGCCAGAGTGGTGAGGATCGTGCGTCCGTCGAGCGTTTCTTGCGCCTGTTCGGGTCCATAATTGGCTTCGGCGACACGGCTCTCGACATTTTTGCGAAATAGGCTCGACGCGCCGCGCAGGACAATGTCGGCGATCAACAGATTGGTGCCGGGATTGGTGCTGGGGCCGGTTGGCGTAACCTCGGGCATTTCCTTCTCGGCGGGGTCGGAGGCGGGCTGATCCGCCACGACTATTTCTTGCGACCGAAATCCACGGTCACAACGTTGGAGCCATCGTCCCCGCCATTGTCGGGGCCTTCCCCATTATCCTGAGCATCGTTTTCCGGATCGGCATGCTCTTCCGGCGCCATTTCGGCGACAGACGCCTGAAACTGCAGTCCAAAATCAACCGCTGGATCAACGAACGCGGTGATCGCCGCGAAAGGTATCGAAAGCTTGGCCGGGATCTGATTGAAGCTCAGTCCGACCGAAAACCCATTTTCGCCGACCTCAAGCTCCCAGAATTTGTTCTGCAGAACGATGGTCATCTCATCTGGGAAACGTTCCTTGAGATGCTGTGGGATCGAAACGCCATTCGCACCGGTCTTGAAGGTGATGTAGAAATGGTGATTGCCCGGCAGCTCGCCGCCACCGTGTTGAATCTCACCCAGAACACGCCCGACCACCGCGCGCAGCGCTTCCTGCACGATCTCATCGTAAGGGATCAAACTATCGGGCGTTTCGTCGCTCATAACAATCCCAACGGTGACGAGCGCAGCCTCGATGGTCAAGCGATTCCGTGCGCTCTTACCCGGTTACGCCCGAATTCCGCTTACGGCACACCGCTTCGCAAGCTTGCGCGTTGCGAATTGCCGCCTATAGCGACGCTCATGCAGAGCACAGGCCGCACAGGAAGCGTAGAGCGCAAGACCGCTGAGACCGAGATTGCGATTTCGGTCAATCTTGACGGCACCGGCGCGTATGACATTTCAACCGGGATTGGCTTTCTCGATCACATGGTCGAGCAATTCTCGAAACACTCATTGATTGATGTTTCTATGAAGGTTGTTGGTGATCTGCACGTCGACCAGCATCACACCACCGAGGATTCCGCTATTGCATTGGGCCAGGCGATTGCTGAGGCCTTGGGCGACAAGGCCGGGATCGGGCGCTATGGCAGCGCCTATTCGCCAATGGACGAGACTTTGTCGCGCGTGGCGCTCGATATCTCGGGCAGGCCCTATTGCGTGTGGAAGGCCGAGTTTTCCCAGGAACGGCTGGGCGAATGGGACACCGAGCTGATCCAGCACTGGTTTGAATCGATTGCTCAAACCGCTGGCATCACGCTCCATATTGAGCTGCTCTATGGCTCGAACAATCACCATATCTGTGAAAGCATCTACAAGGGATTTGCCCGCGCCATGCGGATCGCTGTCGAGCAAGATCCCCGCAAAGGCGGCGCGATCCCTTCGACTAAGGGACGTCTTGGTGATTAAGCGGGACCCGCCCGCGCCCTCCACCCTTCCACCCGGATCCTATCCGAACATGTTCCGGGTGGAAGGGCGGGGGTGCGGGCCGGAGCAGCCCGACAGGAGTCATCTCTGATGACGGCTCGAGAAACTATCGCGCTGATCGACTACGGCGCAGGCAATCTCCACTCTGTTCATAATGCGCTTAAGGCGGTTGATGCCAAGGTTTCGGTGACCGCCGACCCGATGGTCGTGCGCGCTGCTGATCGGATTGTTTTGCCTGGGGTAGGCTCCTTCAAGGCCTGTGCGGAAGGGCTGAATGGAATTCCCGGGATGGTCGATGCTCTGTCAGAGCGCGTGCTTGTCGGCGGCGCGCCGTTCCTCGGAATCTGCGTCGGCATGCAATTGCTCGCTACCCGCGGGCTCGAACACGGCGTTACTCCGGGACTGGGCTGGATCGAAGGTGAAGTGCGGCTGATTCAGCCATCAGATCCTGCCATCAAGATTCCGCATATGGGGTGGAACGATGTTGCGTGTTTGCCGCATGCGCGTGACCATGATGTGGTCGAGCCGGGGGAGGCCTATTTCCTGCATTCCTACCATTTCGTAGCTGAGCAGCCGCAGGATGTTGTTGCGATGACCGATCATGGTGAGGGTCTTGTTGCGGCTGTTGGGCGGAACAATGTGCTTGGTGTGCAATTCCACCCAGAGAAGAGTCAGGCCTTTGGTCTTGCTACACTGGAGAGGTTTTTAGAATGGAAGCCGTAGTATCCTCCCCAGAATGGGGAGGGGGACCATCCGCAGGATGGTGGAGGGGATTGGCCTCAATCGTGGCGCGAGCGGCGCCTCCCCTCCGTCAGCCGCTTGCAGCGACTGCCACCTCCCCGTACCGGGGAGGACTATGAGTATGATCATATTCCCCGCAATCGACCTCAAAGGCGGCGAAGTCGTGCGCTTGGCTGAAGGCGATATGGATCGCGCGACGATCTATGGCGATGACCCGGCGGCGCAGGCGATGATCTTTTCCGAAGCCGGTGCGGAGCATCTCCATGTGGTCGATCTCGACGGCAGCTTTGCCGGCGAAAGCCGCAATCGCGAAGCGGTCGAAGCGATCATTGAACGCTTCCCCGGCTACGTCCAATTGGGCGGGGGTATCCGCGATGCCAAGGGCGTGGAGGATTGGTTCAACCTTGGAGTTGCGCGGGTCGTCATGGGCTCAGCCGCGCTCAAGGACCCTGAGTTCGTCAAGCAGATGGCACGTGAGTGGGAAGGCGGCATCGTCGTCGCGGTCGATGCCAAGGATGGCATGGTCGCGACTGAGGGTTGGGCTGAAGTCTCTGACGTGCCGGTGTTTGATCTCGCCCGGCGGTTTGAGGATGCCGGGGTCGCCAGCCTGTTGTTCACCGATATCGGGCGCGATGGGCTGCTGACCGGGTGCAATATCGAAGCGACGGTAGAGCTGGCGCGCAGCGTCGACATTCCGGTGATCGCCAGCGGCGGGGTCAAAGGCCTCGACGAGATCCACGTCCTGTCGCTGCATGCGAACGAGGGGATCGAAGGCGTGATCACCGGGCGCGCTCTGTACGAAGGTACCCTCGATCTGTCCGCCGCGATCGCCATGGGAGCGAGGGCGTGATGACTTGTCGCGCCGGCATGCTCGGTTCGCCAAGGAAGCAGCCATGACCGTCCGAGTTCGTGTCATACCTTGCCTCGATGTTGCCGATGGGCGCGTGGTCAAGGGGGTCAATTTCGTTGATCTCAAGGACGCCGGCGATCCGGTGGAACAGGCGAGCGCCTATGACCTGGCGGGGGCTGACGAGCTGTGCTTCCTCGATATCTCCGCCAGTCATGAGGGGCGCGGCACTCTCCTCGATATCGTGAAGCGCACTGCCGAGGTCTGCTTCATGCCGCTGACGGTCGGTGGCGGGGTGCGCAGCGTCGAGGATGCGCGTGCCTTGCTGCTCGCCGGAGCCGATAAGGTCGCGATCAACAGCGCAGCGGTCGCGCGGCCCGAACTGGTAGCGGAGATTGCAGCCAAGTTTGGCAGCCAATGTGTTGTCGCCAGCGTCGACGCGCGCCGCACGGGCGAGGGCCAGTGGGAAATCTACACCCATGGCGGGCGCAAGCCGACCGGGATCGACGCAATCGAATATGCCAAACGTGTCGCTGAGCTCGGCGCAGGCGAATTGCTGGTGACCTCAATGGACGGTGACGGAACGCAAGCCGGCTATGACCTCGAGCTGACCCGCACGATTGCCGATGCGGTCAGCATTCCGGTGGTGGCCAGCGGTGGGGTCGGCAATCTCAATCATCTGGTCGAGGGCGTGACCGAGGGGAAAGCCAGCGCGGTTCTGGCGGCCTCGATCTTCCATTTCGGGACGCACTCGATCAGCGAAGCCCATGCCGCGCTGCGGGCAGCGGGCTTGCCTGCGCGCGGAGTTTGAGTGAGACAGGTGGAATGAACACGCTCAAACGCCTTGAAGAGACGATTGCCGCGCGCCGGAGTGCGTCTCCGGACGAAAGCTACGTCGCCAAGCTCAACGCCAAGGGTCTGCCCAAGATCGCCGAGAAAGTCGGTGAGGAAGCGGTTGAGACGGTGATCGCCGCACTGTCCGGCAGCGACATGGACCTTGTCGGCGAAAGCGCTGACCTGCTGTTCCATTTGCTCGTCCTGCTCGACGCCAAGGGCGTGTCGCTCGATCAGGTGCTGGCCGAATTGGAGCGGCGCGAAGGTCTGTCCGGCCTCGAAGAAAAAGCCAGCAGGAGCGAGTGAACAGAAATGCCGATCGATCCGACATTGCCCTATGACGACAACAACATCTTCGCCAAACTGCTGCGCGGAGAGATCCCGTCCAACAAAGTCTATGAAGACGATTGGGCCTACGCCTTTGAGGATATCAATCCGCAGGCAGAGATCCACACTCTGGTGGTGCCCAAAGGGAAATATGTCAGCTGGGATGATTTCTCAGCCAAGGCATCGGATGAAGAAATCGGGGGCTTTGTCCGAGCGGTTGGCGAGGTGGCTCGGCAGAAAGGCCTGGTTGAGCCAGGCTATCGACTGATGGCCAATATCGGCGTTCATGGCGGGCAGGAAGTGCCGCATTTGCACGTGCATATCTTTGGCGGGCAGCCGCTCGGGCCAATGATTATGAGGAGGTGAGGGGATTTATCGCTCGTTTCGGCGATATTCACCTGAACAATTGCAATGCGCGCTTCCCACTGAATCCGCTCTGCGTTAGGTGACGAAGCCGATGGTTAACCCAACCCCTCCTGGTGGAATATTTGACGGCCCGCGGCACCTCTATGCCGTGCGGGTCTATTACGAGGACACCGACCTCTCCGGGATCACCTACCACGCCAATTACCTGCGTTGGTTTGAGCGAGCGCGCTCGGACCTTCTGCGAATGTTGGAGATTGATCAACGCGATGCGATCGAAGCGGGTGAGGGCGCTTATGCGGTTTCCGAGATCAATCTCAAATACCTCCGCCCGGCTAAGCTTGATGACGATGTGGTGATCGAAACCACCTGCACCGAATTGGGCGCTGCCAGCTGCCGGATGCATCAGATTGCCCGGCGCGGGGGAGAGAAATTGTGCGAGGCGACCCTGAGGGTTGGCTTCATTTCGCTCGATGGCCGACCACGGCGACAGCCCACTGAATGGCGCGCCGCATTCAAATCACTGATGGACCAAGAGGCCCAATGACCCTTTCGCTCGATATCCTTGCCGCTGCCGCTCCCACCCGGCTCGATCCGCTGCAATTGTTCCTTGACGCGGACATCGTCGTCCAGGCGGTGATGGCTGGCCTAATCCTTGCCAGCATCTGGGTGTGGATGATCATCATCTCGTTCAGCCTGCGCATTCGCGGGCTGGAGAAGAAGTCGCGCAAATATGAGGAGGAGTTTTGGGAAACCTCCGACTACGAAGATGTGCTAGGTGCAAAGTATCGCAAGGAAGTACCTTCCGCGCGGGTTGCTGCGGCCGGCATGGCGGAGTGGAAGCGCTCGACTTCGCGCACGCCGATTGATCGCGATGCCACGCGCCAGCGGATCGCAGCGACGATGGAAAGTCAGGTCGCATTCGAAGCCGATGAATTAGCTGACCGGCTGGGCTTTCTGGCTACGACCGGCTCTGTCGCGCCCTTTGTCGGCCTGTTCGGCACGGTCTGGGGGATCATGAACAGCTTCTTCCAGATCGGAGCGCAGGAAAGCTCATCCTTGGCCGTGGTCGCACCAGGCATTTCGGAAGCGCTGTTCGCGACCGCGATCGGTCTGTTTGCGGCCATTCCCGGGGTGATCGGCTACAACCGCTTCAGCCAAAGGGTGAACCGCTATGAAGCAAGCCTGCAGCGTTTTGCGGATCGGTTCGACGCCGGGCTGAGCCGTGAACTGGATCGGCAAGGGTAGTCGCGGCATGGCAATGAGCCTCGCCTCTCCTAATCGCGCCAAGGGCCGCCGTTCGCGCCGCGCGCCGATGGCGGAGATCAATGTCACGCCGTTCGTTGACGTGATGCTGGTGCTGCTGATCATCTTTATGGTCACTGCGCCGTTATTGGCCTCAGGCGTGCCGATCGAATTGCCCGAGAGCCGCGCCAATCCGATCGATCAGACTCCGGACCAGATCACGATTTCGGTCGATGAGACCGGGCAGATCTTCATCGATGATAGCGCGGTCGATGACGGCGCCTTTCCCGAGGCTTTGGCAAATATCGACCGGCGCGCCGATGGGCAGCCTCCTGTGATCGTCCTGCGCGGCGACCGGAGCCTGGATTACGGCCGGGTGATGGCCGTTATGGGCGAGCTCAACCGGGCAGGGTTTGGTTCGATATCGCTGGTCACCAGCGGTTCAGTAACGCCGCCATAACCATGAGTGCGATGGTATACAGCCAATCCACTGGCCCCCGTTTTCGGGCGGAAGACAGCTTTGGCTTGGCTGTAGCGATAATCTTGCATGGCGCACTGGTGTCAGTGCTGTTGTTGCAGCCCGTTCGCGATGAGGTGCTGGCGGTGCCCGAGCGGATGTCGGTCAGCCTGGTTAGCGAAGTCAGCCTGGAATCGACGGCACCACAGCTTGTGACCGAAAGTCGAGCGGCAATAGCGCCGGTTTTGGCCGATGAGCCGCAGCCTGATGTGTCAGAGACACAGTCTCAAGACGAAGCTCCGCCCGAGCCACGCTCCACACCGGTTAGGGTAACCCGCGGGGAAAATCGCTCGATCACGGCGCCGCGCAGCCAAAGCCGTCCACGCACTCCGCCTACACCGCGCGCAACCTCGACGCCTAGTCGCCAGCAAGGCGGCAGCCGAGTTGGCGAGGACTTTCTGCCTCCTGGGGCAGGCAGTTCGACGGAGACCGAAGAGACCGCCCCGCCCGCAACGCAATTTGGTCGGCGGGAGCGTGCTGCGCTTGCCTCTGCCATCACGCGCCAATTGCGGCGCCATTGGACCGCGCCGCAAGGTGTTGATGCGGAGCTGCTCGTATCGACCGTAACTTGGCGGCTGAACCCAGATGGCTCGCTCAGCGGTCGCCCGCGCTGTCAGACTCGCCCCAGCGGAATTACTGAGTCCAATCGACCACAAGCGCCGCTACACTGCGAACGCGCGGTTAGGGCGGTTCAGCTGGCAGCACCATTTAACTTGCCCGAACAATTCTATAACCGTTGGAAAGAGCTCGAGTGGGAGTTCGACAGAAGGCTGTGAGGATGAAACTACCCTATTGTCTGGCTTTGACCTTGGCCGCGCTGGCTGTGCCATTGCAGGCGCAGAACCAGGATCTTGAGGAGATCGTCGGAGACGGCGGCACCGCGGAGACCATTGCCGTCGAAGGCGCCGACGCAGTCGCGGAAGAGGAAGACTTCGGCCCCCTGCGCGGGACCGTAACCGATGAGAGCGACTGGCAGGACCTTGGCGTTGCGATTCCGGCCTTTTCGACCGATCGTGATCGCCCGACGCCGGCGAATGCTGATGGGACTGGGGCGCTAGGGCGTGAGATTGCTCGGGTGATCACGGCTAATCTGCGCAACAACGGCATTTTCCGGCCGACTGGACCTGACAGCCTGCCGCGACCGACATTCGCCAACATCACATCTCCCGCCTGGGGGACCTGGAGTGGGCGCGGGGCAGAGATGCTGGTGCATGGCTATGTTCGCGCGCGTGGTGACGGACGGCTTGTGGTCGGCTGTTACCTCTATGATGTCGCGCTGCAGGATGAGTTGATCCGCGAGGGCTGGGTTGTGCGCCCCGCGGATTGGCGCCGCGCTGCGCACAAATGCTCTGACCTGGTCTATGCTCGGCTGACCGGAGAAAGCCCGTTCTTCGACAGCCGCATCGCCTACATTGCTGAGACCGGCCCCAAGGATAACCGGGTCAAACGCTTGGCGGTGATGGACAGCGACGGCGCAAACCATCGCTTCCTGACGCTTGGCAGCGCGACCGCGCTGACGCCGCGCTATTCGCCCGACTATTCGAAGATACTCTATCTCTCCTATGTCGATGGCAATCCAAGGATTTACATCTACGACATCGGCACAGGCTCGCAGCAGCTGGTGGCGGAAACGGGCAATCCGACTCTTGCGCCGCGTTGGAGTCCGGATGGGCGGACGATCCTCTATTCCATGGCCGTGGCCGGAAACACCGATATCTATTCGGTCCCGGCTTCGGGCGGGCGGAGTACGCGGCTGACCTTCACGCCGGGGATTGATATTGGCGGTTCCTTCTCTCCCGATGGAAGCCGGATTGTTTTCGAAAGCGACCGTTCGGGAACCCAGCAATGCTATGTCATGGATGCCGATGGCTCCAACCAGCAGCGGATCACCTTCTTTGGCGGCCGCTGTGCAACGCCCGAATGGAGCCCACGCGGCGATCAGATTGCCTTCACGCGGATCGCCGGTGACTTCAATGTCGCCGTCATGTCACCGGGAGGCGGTAACCTGCGGATCCTGACCAATGGCTGGCAGGACGAAGCGCCGACTTGGGCGCCCAATGGCCGGATCATTCAGTTCTTCAGGACTGCGAGAAATTCGGGCCGCTCTGGCCTATGGCAGGTTGATCTGACCGGCCGGAACGAACGTCGGCTGCCAACCCCGGTTGATGCGTCGGATCCCGCATGGGGCCCAATCCGGCCCTGATGCGATTTGGCACAGGATGGAAAAAGAATGTCCTGTGCTATTGTTAAGTCTTAGCAGGAGGCGCAAGCCTCAAACGGAAAGGATGACTATCATGAACACACGCACTGCAACCGTGCTGCTTCTTGCCTCCGCGTCCATGCTTGCCGCTTGCCAGCGCAGCGCACCTGACGACCTGCCACCGCCACCTGTCGCGACGGTGCCTCCGGCTCCGACCCCGACCGCCGCTCCACAACCGATTGGTCCACGGATTGGCTCGCAACAGCATTTCGAGGCTGCAGTCGGCAATGCATCGGTCATCTATTTTGACACGGACCGCTTCAACATCGACAGCGCGGATGCTGCGTCGCTTCAGGCTCAAGCCCAGTATTTTGCGCGCTTCCCCAATCTGACCTTCACAATCGAAGGGCATTGCGATGAACGTGGCACGCGTGAGTACAATCTCGCGCTCGGTGAGCGTCGTGCCAATGCGGCCAAGAATTATCTGGTCTCGCTTGGCGTGGCGCCAAACCGCATTTCGACGGTGAGCTTCGGTAAGGAACGCCCGGTGGCACTGGGGTCGAACGCGCGCGCTTGGGCGCAGAACCGCCGTGCTGCGAGCATTATGATCAATTGATTGGGGTGTCAGCCGGGCAGACTGTGCTCGGCTTGAACCTTGACCCAGAAGCTGTCACCAATCGGCCCGCGCTCTGAGCTGCTGTTCGCAGCCGCAACAACGCATAGAAATGCCATGGCCAGCACGGAGAACGCGCTGGAAATGCTCAATTGTTGACTCATGGCGATCTCACTTTCGATGCCTGCTATAGCGGCGCAGTTATGAACACTCTATTGCACTGCAACATTTTTCATTGAAACTGGTTCCCGGCTTAGGTCGTTCTTTGCATTTGATGCGACTTCGCTTAGATTGACGGCACCATGCAATCGACCGACGACATGACCCTTTCAGGGCAGGGCCTCTCCGCGTGAGCAGGGCAAAACGTTCCAACGACTGGGGATTTCCAAGATGGCGTGGCTACGGCTCGTCGCGCGAGGCGACGAATGTCCGAATTTGCGATCGCCATGGTTGCGAGGAGCCGGGGGATTGCCCAGCGCCAAAGGCGCCCAACAGCCCTGATCGGTGGTATTTCTGTCAGAAGCACGCTGCCGAATACAATTCAAAATGGGACTATTTCGAAGGCCTCGACAAGCAAGAGAAAGAAGAGCGCGCCAAGGCCGAACGGCAGGAAAGCGCAGGCTATGCCGAAAGCGCCCATTATGGTTGGGCAGGGTCGGGTGACGGGTCACGCAGCGCGGATGAGATGCGCGCGCTTGAACTGCTGGGCTTGGAGGCAGACGCTGATTTTGCCGCGATCAAGAAGGCCTATCGCGCGCGGGCTAAAGAGGTCCATCCCGATGTTAAGCCGGGCGACGCAGAAGCCGCGAAACAATTCCAGGCGTTGCAGTTGGCCTATGACGTTCTTCGCGTGGCCGAAGAACGGCGCGAGTGGAAAGGATAAAGTTTGAGCAAGCGAATCCTGGCTTTTGCGGCGAGCAATTCGTCCAAATCGATCAACCGGCAATTGGTGACCTACGCGGCGTCTTTGATTGAAGGGGCTGAGGTCGAAACGCTCGACATCCACGATTATGAAATGCCGCTCTATCGTTCGGACCGCGAAGAGGCTGACGGGATCCCGCAATTGGCGCATGATTTCCTGGCCCGGATTGCCGCGGCCGATGGTTTGATTATCTCCTTTGCTGAACACAACGGCAGCTACTCTGCCGCCTTCAAGAATTTGTTCGATTGGTGCAGTCGAGTGGGGCGCGAAGTGTGGCAGGGCAAGCCGATGGTCATCCTCGCGACATCACCGGGAGGGCGAGGCGGCAAAGGCGTGTTCGACTTCGCAGTCGCCAATATGCCGCGCTTCGGCGCTGAAGTGGTGGGGCACCTTTCGGTGCCAAGTTTCTACGAGAATTTTGACACTGGCGCGCAGAAGCTGCTCGATCGCGATCTCGATGCGGAGCTGCACGCCCTCGTCCAGAAGCTGGGCGATTGAGTGCTAGGGACGCCGCAAAGCATCATGTCGAACCCTCTCCTCAAGCAAGGATGGATCGCCGCCGCCGCGATGATCCTGATGATCACACTGTCTTTGTTCGATCCGCTGCACGATCCGATGACTCAGCATATGAGCGAGCTGGTCTCGGGTTCGCCCTGGGCAGCGATCGCGATCCGCATTCTCCCTGGCATCATGGGGGTAAGCATCTTCCTGTTCGGGCTGGGCTGCTTTCAGCGCAACGGAGGCTGGTCTTGGAGCGGACTCACCGCTTTGCTATTCGGCGCTGCGATGCTGGCCAATGGCGTGTTCCCGGCCGGAGATCCGCGGCATGGGCTCTATGGACTGGCCGTCTTTTCGGTTCTGGTGCCGGCATTTTACGCAGCTGAGTTTTCGGGGAGTGCGGCCTTTAAGCAGCTCTCACTCATAACCGCCTTTTTGGCTCTGCTGTACATGTGGGGGTTGCTGGTTGGGCTGGAACCCGCCGAATATCGTGGTGCGACCCAGCGGATCATGTCATTCATATCTTTTGGTTGGTTTGGTGTTGCAGCTTGGGTCTTGCCGCGTTCGAGAAGGTGAGGTCAGCGCCCGATCTCGTGACCCTATGAGCGAATAGAGGCCACGAAGCCTGACACAATCGTTTCGCTGACGACCGGATTGCCTTCCTGATCAAGTGCGGGCTCGAATCGAGCGTGCTTGATCGTCCGATCGCAGGCATATTCTTCAAATTCTGAATCTGAATGCTCGCCAGGCATCGAACAGTGCGAGACCTTGCCATCGGGCCCAACAATAAGCCGCATACCAAATTCGCCGTTGCGCGAGCTTTTGGGCAGTTTCCTGAGGATCGGGGTCATGAAATTGTATGACAGTGGTTCCGAAACCCGTCGAGAGAGTTTGCGCTGAATCTCCGGGTCGAGACCCTGCGCAATCAAGATTTGATCGAGGCATTGGTCGAGCACATCCAATGCCTGGTTCCAGCCACTGACACGAAGTTGCACAGGGCGAGGGAACGTGTTCTCCACGACGATTTTGGGTGTGGAATCCTGAGTGTTCAGCCTGCTGAACTCTTGTGATGAAACCGGGAAGCTCACTCCCATCCATTCGTCGTTTTCCAGGCGAGAGTGGTTTTCTGGAGCAAAGTCGAAATCCTCGGATTTCGAAAATATGCGCGGATTTCTCTTCCTCGCCTTCAGACCCTCTGCCATCACGAAAAAGGCTGCGAAAGTACTGCGGGAGCGTCGCTCTAGACCGAGTTGGAAACGGTGTTCGGCGGAGTCGAATTCCCTCCGAATGGCGCAGGTACCATCCTTGAATTCGGCGAACCAATTGGACGACGGACTGGCTTCGATAGGAGTTTCCTCCTCGGCCAGTGCTGGCGGACTCAGCAGCATCAATGCGGCCAAAGATGTCTCAAATCCAAGAATTCGCACCGACCGTGTTCTCCCTGCGGGGGGCTTTCCCAACGGATCAGATCATAAGGCGAGGGCGACAGTCATCAACCCATTGCCGATGTCTCTAGTCCGCGTAGATCCAATCCGGACCATCGCTAAACCACGCGAGCAGCGGGCCGCACAGCAATAGGCCTCCCAAAAAGCCGCCCAAATGCGCTTCCCAGGCCAGACCGAAGAAGCCTGAGCCGAACAGCATCGGGATGGCGAACAGCAGCACCAGCGGCAGGTGCAGCTTGATCCATTCGACGAAGGCGCGCGCCATCGCGGGGCTGGCAAGCGGGATCGGCGGGCCGTGCGGGTCAGGCTGGCGCATCAGAAACCCAAGTAGGCCAAAGATCGCCCCGGAGGCGCCGAGCATGGGAATGGTGCTGCTTGGGTTGATCACCAACCACAGCGCCACTCCAAACAGGCCTGAGCCGAAGAACAGCGTCATGAACCCGCACAGGCTGCGCCAACCCAAAGGTCCCAAGCGCTCCATCACTGACGGGCCGAGCACAAACAAAGCCATCAGATTGAAGGCGATATGGAACAACCCACCATGCGCGAACATATGCAGCAGCAGGAGCTCGTAAGCGCCTTCGGACAGGCGCGGCGCCGACACCGCCCAAGCGTTCATCGATCCTTGAGTCCAGGTGACCACCGCAAAGGCTATGATCATCGGAACAGCCAAAACTAGCGGCGGGATCAGCCGCTGCCGTCTTGTCACTTCATCGACATAGACCGGGGCCTGGAACGGAGCTTCGTTCGGTTCCTCGTCCCGCTCTTTGTAACTCACGCTCTATTCGCCTTTGGGCCCCGCGAAAGTTGGGTTGGCTGCGGTAGAGTTGATCGTCGGGTTGGGGTTGTCATTCCACCACGCTACATCAGTCCATGGTCGTGCATCAATCTCATGCGTCCAACAATTCTTGGGCTGCTGAGCCAGGTGGAAATAGGTGTCAGCCAAAGCGCCTGGATCGATCACACCTTGATCGCCTTTGGAGGCCTTGAAGGCTTCGAATTTGTCACCCAGCAGTTTGCCGAGCGTATCCGGTGCGTCGACCGAGCCATCAACAACAATATGCGCAACGTGGATGCCTTGCGGCCCGAATTCGGCGTTGAGGGTCTGGCACAGCATCCGGCGACCACCCATCGCAGCGGCATGGCTGTGCTGGCCGGCATTCCCGCGCACCGCCGAGGTGGCCGAAGTCACAAGCAGAGATCCTTTGCCGCGCTCGACCATATGCGGAAACGCCGCGTGGGCGAGGCGGAAAACGCCGTAGCAACCAAGGCGCCAGCCGAGCTCAAACGTCCGGTGCGGCGTATCGTGAAGTTTGCGATTTCCGATCTGTGCGCCGAGATTGTAGAGCAATGTGTCGATCGGGCCGATGTCTGCCTCGGTCCGTTCGATCAGCTCTTCGATTGCGCCATCTTCGCTTGCGTTGACCAATGCGCCGGAGGCCGAGCCACCAGCCTCTTCGATCTGGTCAACCAATTTGGCGAGCCCTGCTTCATCCGACCGGCGGGCCAGAACAGCGTGATAGCCACCGGCGGCGAAGCGGGCAGCGGCGTGGCCTCCAATGCCAGCGCCCGCGCCAATGACCAAAAAGACTGGTTTCTTGTCGCTCATTGTGCCCGGCTCCCTGCCAGTTTGGCTTCGTGCGCGGCCATCCAGGCTTCTTCTTCGCCGGGCTCGGGAAGGATATCTCCGCCCTCCATCACCCAGCTGGCTGGCGTGTCGGTGGTGAAGGCATGAACCGTATCGGCGGCCAGACCGGTGTGCTCACTGACCGAGGCTGCCATTTCTTCAGCAATCTGCGCCTTCTGCGCGTCAGTGCGACCCGCGCGGATCTGACCATAGACCATCGCGCTTTTGTCGCCGAGCGGCGGCATAGCGCCATCCTCGAAGAAGAACACATGCACAAATTTGGGCGGAGCGTCGGTCACATCACAGTGAATCCGGGTGACATCAGCGGCGATCTTGGGCTTGGCATCAGCAGGCAGCGAGCCGGCCTTTGTATTCACAATATAGAGTGGCATGGTTCTCTCCCTTATCCGACCGGATCGGTGATGACGGACACGACCTCGTCTGACGTGCGGTTTGCATTGGTCGCCCAGATGCTCTCGAGCTCTCGCAATAGTGGCTCTCGCTCGGATGGTGGCAGCGAGCGATCCGATCTGACGCTCACTATCACGGACGTCGACAGCGTCCCAGCGGTGTATCCGCTTCCCTCAGGCACGGTGACCCAGTTGATTTCGCCCGGCGATCCAAAGTGCCGTTCAGCAAAGGCGCTGGTTTCGGCGCGCAGGATCGCCTCCTGCTCCTCGGAAATTTGGCCCTCTTGGACCATGCAGGTGCATTGTGTCATGACTCGCTCTCCCATCCAGAAGAGCAGGTTAGTCTAATTATTAGACCAAATCCAGTGCCTGTTCAAAATCAGCGATCAGATCGTCCGGATCCTCGATACCAATGCTGATCCGCACCAGATTGTCGGTGATCCCAAGCGCGGCTTTGCGTTCTGGAGGAACTGACAAATGCGTCATGGCCGCCGGATGGCTCGCCAAAGTCTCTGTCCCACCGAGGCTGACCGCCAGCTTGGCGATCTGAAGATTGTCGAGGAAGCGAAAACTCTCCGCTTCGCCGCCCTTGATGAACACGGAGAAGGTCGAGCCCGCCCCCTTGCAATGCCGGTCGAAAATGGCCTGCTGGCGCGGATCATCGATAAAGCCAAGATAGCCGAGCCCCTCTACTTTGGGGTGAGCTTTGAGGAAGGCGCAGACCTTGGCTGCATTCTCGCCCGCGCGCTGCATCCGCAATTCGACCGTTTCGAGCGAGCGCAGCAGCATCCACGCGGTGTTAGGGTCGACGATCCCGCCCATGGTGTTGCGCAGGGCGCGGACCGGGTCCATCCAGCTCTTCTTGCCAGCTATCGAACCCGCGACCAGGTCAGAATGGCCGCCGACATATTTGGTCAGCGAGTAGACGACGATATCGGCCCCGTGATCGAGCGGGCGCTGCCACAGCGGGCCGAGGAAAGTGTTGTCGATCGCAATCGGGCAGGGCTTGCCCAGGTTGGCATCGCGCGCTGCCTTGACCGCTTCGATGTCGACCAGAGCATTGGTCGGGTTGGCCGGACTCTCGAGATAGATCATCGCGACCTTGCCGCCATTTTGCGCAGCCTGTTTCTTGGCCCGACGCAGCACATCATCGAGCTCCTCGCGGCTCGCTCCAGCAGGGAAGTCGACATAGGTCACGCCGAACTTGCTCAGGACCTTGGAGACAAAGCCCTCGGATGCAGCATAAAGCGGTCCGGAATGGACAATCACATCGCCGTGACTGACATAGGCCATCATCAGGATGCAGATCGCCGTCATGCCTGATGAGAAGGTAAGGGCGTCCTCTGCGCCGTCCCAAATGCTCAGGCGATCTTCGAGGATCTCCTGATTGGGACCATTGAAGCGCGAATAGACCAGACCTTCGGCGCCGCCTTCGCGCTGGCCAGTGATCCCTTCGAAGTGGCGTTTGCCCGCAGCCGCGTTCTCAAACGCGAAAGTCGAGGTCAGAAAGATTGGGGCTTTGAGCGAGCCCTCGGACAGGACCGGATCGAATCCGTGTCCCATCATCATGGTCGAGGGCTTGAGTTCATGCCCGCCAATGCTGGTCTTTTCCGGTTTGGGCTTGCGGCGTGGAGTTGGAGTGTTGGTCGCGTCGATAGCGTCAGGCATGAGCCGGTCCTTCCCTAATCATCGCTCCCAGGAAGGCAGGAGCAAAACAAGACCGAGAGGGCACCCGCTCCTAACCTCCGCAGGAACGCCTCTCCCTCACCGGCCCGCAATGGCTGTGGGCTATAGCAGACTGGTTTCAGTTGCAACCGAATCTGGGGCAAAACATGGGATCAAATCCTACGGGATGGAACACATGGAACAGGGTTATTGCGAGAGAATTCCAAGCCTGGATTCGTTCCCATTAGAGATCAGCTACGCCTCCTGATCTATTGGCAACCATTCGCGCCTTGTATCGGACCGGTCCGCTGTAGGACAGGCGGCTTACACCAGTGCGGCAACGCCCCAAACTACCAAGACGATTGCAAAGATGCCGACAATATCGAGCAGCAGGCCAGCCCCGACCATGCGCTCGATCCGTATCCGCCCGGTCGACCAGGCGATGGCGTTGGGTCCGGTCCCGGCGGGCAGCATGAAGCCCCAACTTGCGGCAAGGGCGGCTGGCATTGCGAGCAGGATCGGGTCGGCACCCAGCGCGACGACCAAGGCTGCGACAACGGGGATGATGCCGCTCGCTGTCGCAACATTGCTGGCGAATTCGGTGATCACCACGATCATTGCAACCACCGCGAAGGCGACAATGATCAGCGGCAGATTCTCAAGCGGCAGCAGGGCTTGACCGAGCCAGTCGGCCAGGCCTGAGGCTTGCATCCCGCCGGCCAGCGCTAGCCCACCGCCGAACATCATGATCACGTCCCAAGGGGCGCGATTGGCTTCTTTCCAATTGAGCAGCGGGCGGCCGGTGCCATCGGGCAGAAGGAACAATGCGAGGCTGGCGATGATGGCGATGGTGCCGTTGGTCCACGACCCGGCGGGCAGAAGATCCGTTACCCACGGCACCGTCATCCATGCCAGGAATGTGAGCGTGACAACCGGAATCAGCCGCTTCTCTGGTGTTGTCCATGCTGCGTGGGTGTCGATGGCAGCCCTTGCGGCGGCCACATCAAAGGGGTGCGCTGCAACCCGTTGAAACTTGCTGATGATGAAGGCTGCAAGCGGGACTCCAACCACCACAATGGGCAAGCCATAGAGCGTCCATTGGATGAAGGTGATCTCGAGCCCGATCATCGAGTCCAACAATCCGACGGCGATGGCGTTGGTCGGAGAGCCCACCAGCGTGCCGAGACCCCCGATCGATGCGGCGAAGGCGATGCCCATCGGGAGCGCGCCAGACAGGCCTTCTTTGTCTATTGGTTCGTCCGTGCGGACTGTCGTTGATCCAGCAGCTAAGACCGCCAGGGCCATCGGCATCATGATCAGGCTGGTAGACGTGTTTGATATCAACATGGAAAGCAGAGCCGCACTGATCATGAAGGCCAACAGCAACTGAGTTTGCCCACCTGAACTGCCGACCGCTTTCAAGATCGCCAGGCTTAGTCTTTTGTGCAAGCCCGTGCGTTCGATCGCCAAGGCAATGAACGCACCGCCAAGCAGCAAGAAAAGGATCGGCGAGTAATAATCGCTGGCGGTTTCACGCGCGGTTGAGACACCGGAGAACGGAAGGATGATAAAGGGCAGCAGCGCCGTCACGGTCAGCGGGACCGCCTCGGTCATCCACCAGCTTGCCATCCAGAGCACCAGGCCAGCCACGAGCCAGGCCTCTACGGACATCCCGCCCGGCGGGGCAGTGAAGGCGGTGATCGCAAAAGCAGCTGGGCCGATTATCCGCCCAATCTGAGCTGCTGTCACAGACGTTCCCCTTTTAGGCTTGTGCGATCAGATCGGTCCGCACGACCGGCACAACATCGTTCCAATCGGTAATCTGGCCATGTTCGTCAACCAAGGCAAGGCGAAGCGTGTTGCCGGAGCTGGGGTCGACCATGTCCAAGGGGGAAACTTGCTTGGCGAGGTAAGTGTCAGCCCAATTCATCATGGCCAACAGAACAGGGCCAAAGCCACGCCCAGCTTCGGTCAAGAGATATTCCGATCGGGGGCGGCTGTTTGCCACGCGATAGTGCTGTTTCCTGAGCAAGCCCAATTCGACCAATCTCGAGATCCGATTGGACAGCGTGGCGCTTGATACTCTGAGCTCATTGCGGAGGTCATCAAAGCGTGTGACGCCGTAGAACACCTCACGCAGGATGAGCAGGGTCCAGCTGTCGCCGAGCAGTTTGGCGGCGTCAGCCATTCCGCACATATCGAGGGGGACAGGCGATTTTTGCAGGCCGTGGATTGGGTCAATCGAGTCTGGGTTTGACATTTGAAGTTAGCCTATCTAGAGCTGCATTCGAATTTCGGAGTCAGCTATGACCTATCTTGATTGGATCCTCATTGCAAAGATCGCTGGGACAGCACTGTTCGTCGGTCTGCCGTTTTTGCTCGTTCCCGGGCCGCGCCTGGTGGCACTGCTCAAGATCGAGGGGGCGGAACCCGCTCTGCCATTGATCAGGCTGTATGGCTGGGCGGTGATAGCTTTGCTGGTGGGCTATTCGTTTGGCTTCTCCTGGGTAACGGGCGACACTTTCCCGATCGGTGTGGTGACGATGGGGCTGGTCTCCAATGGCGGCGCAACCGTCTTGCTTGTCATTACCGGGGCTTGGCGGCAAGCTCTGCCAATGACAGCGTTTCTCGGGGCGTTAGCGCTTTCATTAAGCTATGCCTTGGTCAATCCGGCTGGAGTGATGACCGCTTTATGAGTCTTGATCGAACAATTCTGGATGTCACCGGCGAGCCTCGTGATCAGCGCATTGCTGCAACCCTGGCCGCGGCTTTCCGAGACGACCCGGCCTTAAGCTGGATCCAAACGGATCCCGAAGCACGTCGAAAGCTCTTGCCGCGCTTCTTCAGAGTGACCGAAGCGCAGTCGATCCGGCACGGCCATGTGCTGGCATCTGAAGACCGTGGCGCGGCGTCATTATGGTATCCGCCGGGCGCGGTCATCGATGGCCGCCTGCAGGAAATGTGGGACTCGCTGCGGTTCCTGGCCTATTTCAAGGGCGCGCTTGGACGAGGGCTGGCGGTGGCTGAGGCGATGTATGCACAACATCCCGACCCGCAGCCTTATGTCTATTTGCGCTATGTCGGCGTTGCGCCTGATGCCCAGGGCAAGGGGTGGGGCGGGGCAATCGTCCGCGCAGGTGTGGCGCGTGCAGCTGAGCAAGGGCTGGGCGTGCTGCTCGAAACGGCGACTGAAAGCAATGTCGCGATCTACTCGCGGCTGGGGTTTGAGATCATTAGTGAATGGCATGTGCCAAAGGGCGGGCCAAAGTTCTGGACGATGGTCCACCCGGCACCCTGAAAGGCGAAATCACTACTCGCTATACGTGATATCCACGTGCCCAGAGACCTTGCTGGCTTCGAAGGTCAGGCCCTTGGCGGGGTTGGTGCTGGAGTAGGCCGTGTCGGAATCCTTCATCTTGTAGGAGAAGTGCTTGTCGCCTTTTCCGCCGCCATGCTGGAAGTTCCAATTGGTCGTGTAGACCGAGAAGTTCTTGCTGCCGCTGATGCTGCATTGCTCATACCATTCGAGCCTAGGCTCGAGATAGTTGTTGCGCTGTTCACTGCCGCTGCTGTCCGTGTACGAGGCATATACCTTGCCGATGGTCGGCGTGCAGCCATTGCACATCACGGTGCATTGCTTGGCTGTCGGCTTGACCGAGAGCACCACATAGCTGCCTGCTTTGACCGTATGCGATGACACCGAATTGCCATTGTACATCAGCTTGGCGTGCTTGGATTGGCCATCGTGCAACCAGAACTTCAGGTCGGAGCCAGTGTCGTTAGTTATGCGCAATTCAAATTCTGTGGTGGAGGCATGCGCGACGCTGGGAGCGGCCATGAACGCTGCAGGAGCCAGACAGCTTAAAGCTACCTTGGCGAGGGTGGATTGGACTTTGGACATCGGGTTCTCTCCTGTTTCAGCTGGGTGAAGTGTCGCGTGTGCTCGGGCCAGCGGTGTTGAGCTCCCGCCGGCCCACAATCACTCAACTCACCTTGCAGGTGTTGCCATAGCCATCGGTCGGGGTGCTGCTGGCTCCGGAAGGCTTGGCGCCATCGACCCAGGAGATGTCCTTCTTCCAAGAGCTCGAAGCGATGTTCCCATTGGTCCAGGTCTGCGCAAGGCAGCCCGGGGTGAGGATGATATCGCGGTCTTTCTTTGGCCCGCTCTGGATGTTGATCTTGAGCTTGTAGGTGCAATTGGCCGGGACAATGAAGGTGTCGTACTCATTGACCTTGAGGTTGGAGGTGAACTTCTTGTCGACCTCTTCGCAATAGGGATTAAGCGGTGTCGTATCCTGCGATGACTTGGCGTGGACATCGACGCTCTTCACCACATAGGCCCCGCCATTGGCGTAAGCGATGACACCGCAATAGGCGCCATCGGTCTTGCAGTAATCATCGGTGTAGCGCTTATCCTCAGAGGGCTTGGTCAGCGCGCTCCAAAGGCCGAAAGTCAGCGCATCGAGATCAGGCACAACGATGTCATAGACATCGGAGCTGGCGGTGACGGGAGAGACCAGGAGTGCCGCTGTCGCGCAGGCCAAAGCCCCGCGCCCGATTGACCGTTTTGGGTTGGAAATACGCATCTCAAATTCCTCCGAACTGATCGTGAACCTTGGTTTCTGTTGTGCCGATCAATCCTTCAGATATTCGATATAAGCCTCTGATAGATAGTAAGTATTGCCGCGTAAGGACTGCCATTCTGTGCCGTGGTGGATCAGAAATAGATGTAGCCTAGGACCTCGTCCCACATCGCTTGATCGGGTTGCAGCGCGGAGTTTGCTGCTGTGCCAAGGTCGCCTTGACGGACTGGTAGCGAGGCGTCTGATTGGCTCCCTGCTCCTACCGCGAGGCGACCACCGTTGGCGGGCGTTGGGCTCGCCATATCCTTGGCAATCAATTGCCCGCGCTCAAAGGCATAGGGATTGAACCCGCCAAGCCGTTTTGGGGTCAGCAAGAGGGCGATTTCGGTGGTGACCAGCTCCGTCGTCTTCGATCGGAAAAGCTCCTGAATGCCGGGAATATCTCCCAGCAGAGGGACCTTGTCGCGTTTGTCGCGCTCTTTTCGCTCGGACAGCCCCGCCAGCACCAGCGTCTGTCCCATCCGTACGCGAGCGTTGATCGTGCTCTCCGACGCCGTGATCGACAGCGCCTCTTCAAACGTCCCGGCGATTGTCTCGGTAGAGAAATCAGACTCGCCCAAGTTGACCGCCAACACATATTCGTCGTCCGAGAGGAAGGTGGGCGTAACATCAACGCTCACGCCGACTCGCTCGGTCAGGCTCTCACCATCGAATTCGCCCGAGATTGAGGCAACAAAGACATCGCCCGAAAAGAATGAGGATTCCTTGCCTTCCATGACCAGCAGCGAGGGGCGCGCGATGATCTCGCTGCGATCCAGGGTCGTGTTGAAGATGTCGAGCGAATAGCTGACCTCGGAAATTCCGATCGACCGGGTGATCGATTGGGTGACGCTGTCATCGACAGCGGTCTCGGTTGCAAGCGTGCGGGCATTGTCATAGCTGAACAACGCGCTCAGACCATCGAGCAGATTGACCCCGCGCTGCGCCACGCGGCTGCGAGTGGAGCGGATGATGATCGCTTCGATGACAATCTGGCGCGCGGCATCTTCGCTTGAACTGGGCTGCTGGAGCTCGGCAACGGTCGCATCAGAGCCGCTCTGGTCATTCGATGGGGCTTTGCTTGGCGGCAGGCCTGGAGATGGGGATGCATGGAACCGCTCCCAATCCTGCAGACGATCCTGGATCCAAGTGACTTCGAGCGGGTGGGGCACTGTCTCGCGCAAGCGCATGAGATAATCCCAGCTCTTGGCGGCATCGCCGTTGGCCGCGCTTATGATGGCCAGCGGGCGCAGCAGGTTGCGCTCTGTGCTTGGGCTCAATTCAGCTTTCGATAGAGCTTCCGCCGCCTGATCTGGCCTCCCCAGATAATAGTGGCTCATCGCCAGTGCGATTGCGGGGAGCTCAGCGTCTGGCTCTATTGCCAGCGCACGTTCGAACAGAGACTGGGCATGGCCAAATTGCTTGCGCTCCAATTGCATCAGCCCATAGCAATAGGCCGCCCACCACGCTTGCGGATCGAACGACAAAGCCAGTTCATATCCAACCGCGGCCGCTTCATAATGCTGCGTTTCGCCCTGCTGGCCGAGCTGGTGATAGGAGTAAGCATTGAGGAAGTTCGCACCAACATGTCGCGGTTGAATGGCGAGCGCTTGACGGAAATGACGGCCAGCGTCTTCCAAGTGCCCAGTATGCAGGTTGCTTAGCCCTTTGGAGACATAGGCCTCGACCAAGGAACGAGGCTCGCGCTCAAACAATTGGGAATGAGTGAAGGCAGGTGGGATCGGCTTTGCAATCACAGGGGGCAGCGGAAGTGGTTCGAGCAGCACGCTGTTGCAGCTGGCGAGCATTCCAGTCGCAGCCAGTAACGCAATCGGGCGACCTCGCCGTCTCATGATGAAGTCAGTCACCCCACTCCCAGCTATCCTGCGCAGCGCAAGAGACTGCGTTCTGGTCGCAAGCCTATGAAAATGCTGAAAGCATGCCAGTAGGAAGACTACGTAGTTGAGCGACTACATGTCCGCGTAAACACGAAGGGCGCGGAGTTGAAGCCGCGCCCTTGGTAGAATTTCAGGATGTGATCGACCGGCTGGCCTCGCGCCTATTTCGGGGCTAGCACCATCAGCATCTGACGGCCTTCGAGCCGCGGAAATGCCTCAACCTTGGCGATCTCTTCAACATCGGTTTGAACTCGCTTGAGCAGATCCATGCCAAGATGCTGGTGCGCCATCTCACGACCGCGAAAGCGCAGGGTCACTTTGACCTTGTCGCCATTCTCGATGAACTTGTTCACGTTCCGCATCTTCACGTCATAATCATGCGTGTCGATGTTGGGACGCATTTTGACTTCCTTGATGTCCTGCGTCTTCTGCGTCTTGCGCGCAGCATTGGCCTTTTTCTGAGCCTCATATCGGTACTTGCCGACATCCAGGAACTTGCACACCGGCGGGTCCGCATTGGGCGAGACTTCAACCAGGTTCAGGCCCTTGTCATTGGCCTGCTCGACTGCTTCGCGGGTGAACATAACGCCCAGGTTCTCGCCTTCATCATCGATAACGCGGACCTTGGGCACTTGGATAAATTGATCGTAGCGAGGGCCGCTTTTGACTGGCGGGGCCATCGAACGCCGAGGTGGACGGGCTATGTGTGTTCTCCTGTTTTTGCCTTTGTAGCGTGCCCCTAATGTAGGGAGGATCGCTTGGAAAGACCAGATGAGTCTTGGATTGTTTCTTAGGGTTCGTCGGCCACTAGCCCGAAGCCAAGGCGGACGGACGTCCGCCACCCTACGTTTGGGGGCGAAAAACTACGCCGCCTTGCGATAGAGCGGGAAGCTTACCAATTTGCCCTTGGCCGGCAGTACAGCATCGATCTGACTGGCGGGCTGCAGCGCTTGCAGGATCTCGGGCGCGCCCGCGTCCATGCCTCCGGTGTATGCCCCGAAAGCAGGGAGGATCATGCGATCGCCATGCTCAGACGAGCGGCTGACCACTCCGCAAGGCCTTGCGATATGGCGGTTGCGCACTTTGACCCGCATCTTGGGGTGGTAATGGCCTGACAGTTCGGCCCGTGTCTCGCCCGGCTTGGCTTCGTGGCGCAGGACAATGCCGTTGAGCTCCAACTCTTCAAACAATGCCGCGCCAAAGCTTTGGTGCATCTGCTCATCATGGTTGCCGGTGATCCAGATCCAGTCGAGCGCCCGGGTCAGCGATTCGAGCATGCCAGCAGCATAGGGATCGAGCCGGTGCGTGCCGTCGTCATCGTGGAAATTGTCGCCCAGTGTGATGACCCGCCGCGCACCAGTCTGCTTCACCGCATCGGCGATCCGCTCGAGCGTTTCGCGGCTATCATAGGGCGGCAGCATCTGACCATGCTGGGCGTACCAGCTGCCCTTCTCGAGATGCAGATCGGCCACCAGCAAGGCCTGTTCGCGCGGCCAATAGAGCGCATGGCTATTGAGCAGGACGAGCTCCTCTCCAGCCAATTCCAAAGGTGCGAACGAAACGGGAACCATTGCTCTCATCTGCCTGTATCGCTTGGCTTTGGCAAGTGACTAACCGTCGCAATGCGAACTTGACTTCTCTCGTGTCAAAGCGGATTGACAGGGGGTAATGGAAGAGGGGCATTGCGCGGGATCGCGGGGCCCGATCTTGGGATGGGATTTGCGACTATGACGGATTGGCAGCCTTACTCTGAGCGCGCGCGGGAATGGTTCGAAAGCCTGCGTGATCAGATTTGCGCTGCGTTTGAGTCGATCGAACGCGACGCCGGATCAGACGCCAGCTTCCAATACACGCCGTGGGAGCGTGAAGAGGACGGGCATGACAATCCCGGTGGTGGTGTTCAGGGCCTGATGAAGGGCAAGGTGTTCGAGAAGGTTGGAGTGAACTGCTCGACCGTGCGCGGCAATTTTCCCAAGGAGTTTGCTGCCTCGATCAACGGCGCGGACGCCGACAATCCCGGCTTCACGGCGACGGGCATTTCGCTGGTCGCGCATATGCACAATCCGCGGGTTCCGGCTGTGCATATGAACACGCGCTTCTTGACGACCGGCAAGGCTTGGTTCGGCGGTGGTGCCGATCTCAACCCGCCAATCCCCTATGAAGAGGATACGGAGGAATTCCACGCCAGCCTGCGCGCGGCCTGCATGGCGCACAATCCGACCTATTACGAGCGCTACAAGCAATGGGCGGATGAGTATTTTTACATTCCCCACCGCGAGACCGCGCGCGGAGTCGGAGGGATTTTCTACGACCATCTCGAATGCGATGATGATGACGCGTGGGAGCGCAATTTTGCCTTCACCCAGGATGTCGGCAAGGCCTTCCTCGACATCTATCCCAAGCTCGTCCGCAAGCGGATGGAGACCGAGTTCTCAGAAGATGACGTCGCCCGGCAGCTTGAGTATCGCGGCCTCTACGCCGAGTTCAATTTGGTCTATGATCGCGGGACAATCTTCGGCCTTAAGACCGGCGGCAATATCGATGCGATCCTGATGAGCCTTCCGCCGCGCGCAACCTGGTCTTGATCATTCTTTCTCGTCGAGCGGCTCGTACACCTTGACCCAATCGACATACATCGCGACCTCGCCGGCCTTGATTTGGTCGACGGTGTCTTGCGGGACGCCTTTGTAAGGCTCCTCAATCCCGCTGGTCTTGAACGGATAGATCCCGCCCAGCGCGAAATTGAGGATCAGGAACTTCTCATTGTCGAACCGCCAATCGCCATAGAATTCGATCATTTCTCGCGTGGCGCGATAGACCAACCTGCCATCAATCTCGAACAGCACTGCGTCCTTTGTCCATTCGGCGGAATAGACGTGCCAGTCGGTCGCGTCGGTGCCTTCATCGAAGAAATATTTGTTCACGATCGGGGTCTCGCCCGAATAGCCGGGACCGTGCAGCGCGACGCCGATCCAGTCGGTCTCGCCGACATATTCCATAATGTCGATCTCGCCGGTTTCGGGCCAGCGATCCTTGCCGAGCATCCAAAAGGCCGGCCACACGCCTTCGGCATCGGGCAGTTTGATCCGGGCTTCGACCCGGCCATAGGTGAAGTCAGCCTTGTCGCGCGAGTTGATCCGGCCTGAGATGAAATCAGCCTTGCGGTCTTCGCGCGTGTCGACGCCTGGGCGATAGACTGGGCGCAGGACCAGAGCGCCACCATCGGCGCCTTCGATCGCGTCGGAGAATTGGATCGTGGCGGGGCTGTCGAGATAGGCCTGCTGTTCCTCGTTCACCCAGAAATCCATCCCGATCACGTTCCATTTGGAGCGATCGAGCTCGCCTGAGTTGAATTCATCGGCGAAGATCACCTGCCGATCGGTCTTAGTGTGATCCTCGGCGCTTGCGGGTTCGGCCGCCAAAAAGGCCGTGGCAAACAGGGGCAAGAATGTTTTTGAGCGCAGCATCTCATAATCTCCCTTGGTGAGGACGGATACCAAGCGGCGAAGGAATAGCCACTGCTGCGCAGACGAATTCATAGTATTTGCAATTCGCGCTTGCCCGAATTCGGGCGTGGGCACATATTCATGTCAATGCTGCGCCAGTATGAACTCGTAGAAAAGGTCAAGGACTACGACCCGGACGCCGATGAGGCGGCGCTCAACCGTGCCTATGTCTATACGGTTCAGAAACACGGGACCCAGAAGCGCGCTAGCGGCGATCCCTATTTCAGCCATCCGGTCGAGGTGGCTGGTTTGATGACGGATCTGCAGCTTGATCAGGAAACGATCATCACTGCGCTGCTGCATGACACAGTCGAAGACACGCTCGCGACAATTGAGGATATCGAAGAGCATTTCGGTCCGGAAGTCGCGCGGCTGGTCGATGGCGTGACCAAGCTCTCCAAGATCGAAGCCATGCCCGAGAATGAGCGGGCGGCCGAGAATTTGCGCAAGTTCCTGTTGGCGATGAGCGAGGATATCCGGGTCCTCTTGGTCAAACTCGCCGACCGCTTGCACAATATGCGCACGCTGCATTTCATCAAGAAGCCAGAGAAGCGCCAACGGATCGCGCGCGAGACGATGGATATCTATGCGCCTTTGGCTGAGCGGGTCGGCATGTACGAATATATGCGTGAGATGCAGGCTCTGGCTTTTCGCGAGCTTGAGCCCGAAGCGTACAACACGATCACCAAGCGGCTTGAGCAATTGCGCAATCAGGACGGCGGGCAAGTCGATGCGATTGCTCTGGAGATCAAACAGGCACTTGCCGAAGCGGGACTGCAAGTCGAGGTCTGGGGCCGCGAGAAGCATCCGTTCTCGATCTGGCAGAAGATGTCCGAGCGGCATGTCAGCTTCGAGCAAGTCACCGATATCATGGCTTTCCGGGTGATCACTGAGAATGTCGCTGATTGCTATCGCGCGATGGGGGTCCTCCACACGACGTGGCAGTTCCTACCGGGCCGTTTCAAGGACTATATCTCGACCCCCAAAACCAACGGCTATCGCTCCCTGCACACTTCGCTGATGTACCAGAACTCGATGCGGGTAGAGGTTCAGATCCGAACGCACGAGATGAACCACCGCAACGAATTCGGTCTGGCGGCGCACTGGGCTTACAAGCAAGGTGACAAGCCCGATGGCGCGGTTGGTTGGCTCCGCGACCTGATCGAGATTGTCGACGCGAGTCATGACGCAGAAGAACTGCTCGAGCACACGCGGATGGCGATCTATCAGGATCGCATCTTTGCCTTCACGCCAAAGGGGGCGTTGTTCCAGCTGCCCAAAGGCGCAACTTCGGTCGACTTTGCCTTTGCCGTGCACACTGATTTGGGGCTGCAGACCGTGGGGGCCAAGATCAACGGCCGTCACATGCCGCTGCGCACAGCGCTTAACAATGGCGACGTGGTCGAGATCATCAAAGGCAAGAACGCCGAACCACAATTGTCTTGGCTGAGTTTTGTTGTGACCGGAAAGGCGCGCGCCGCCATCCGTCGTTCAGTTCGCTTGAAAGAGCAGGCCGAGGTTGCGGCGATCGGCTCCAAACTGTTCGATGAGATTGCCGCTCGTGTGCCCGCGCGTATCGGAAAGAAGGCCATTCGCGCTGCGGTTGAGCGGCTGGAACTCGAAGAGCCCGATGATCTGATGTACGCGATCGGAGCTGCAAAGCTGACCGACCGAGAGGTCATGGAAGCGCTGGTGCCGGGCTGCACCGCAGAATTCGACGAGGATATGGAATGGCCGCAGCGCGAACGAGTCATCTCGATCCGTGGCCTGACGCCGGGCGTTGCGTTTGAGCTCGCCACTTGTTGTCACCCCGTCCCGGGAGATCGCATCGTTGGTCTGCGCCGCAAGGGTGAAACCGTGCTGGTGCACGCGATCGATTGTCTGGAATTGGCCAGCGGGATCGATACCGATTGGCTGGATCTCTCATGGGGCAAGAGGTCCCACGGGGCAGTAGGCCGATTGCAGATCACGATCTATGACCGGCCCGGGACACTGGCTGAGATGGCCGGTGTCTTCGCGCAGAACAAGACCAATGTCACAACGCTGGAACAGGTCCAGCTCGACCATCCATTTGTGACCTATGAGATCGAGGCTGAGGTGCAAGATCTGGCACATCTTTCCCGCATTCTCAGCGCTTTGCGTGCCAGCGATGCAGTTGCTCAGGCCGAGCGTATCTAGTCCTGGATTTGCGCGACCCAAGCCGAAGATCAACGGATCTCTAAGGTTAAAATCGCTTTACCAATTCTTCACGCCATCGCGCTAATCCAAGAGCCTGAACCGCATGGTCGGTGAATGAAGGCAGGGCTTTGGATGACCGCACATTCTGCAGATTTTGATATCGACGTGTCTGCGTCCTCCGATCAGCATCTGAAGCCTACAGAAGTTTCAAAGCGTCCCGGATCATGGCTTGACCGCTTTTCGCTGGTGAAGAAGCTCTACCTGGCGGTATTCGGCAACACTCTGGTGCTGGCTCTGGTTGCATTGGTTATGCTGGCCGGGACCGCCTATCTGGCTGGGCTGGGTCAAGCTCAAGCAATCATCACCTCGGTTGAGGTCCGCAGCAACAACGCCGCCATCGCCTTGATGACGACAGTCGACAGTCTGGAGCCGGATGGTAAGGGCGGTTCGGTTCAAGATTTGCCCGAGGCCCGAGCAAGTCTTGCTTTGGCATATCAGACCCTGACCGATCCGATCGAGTATGCGGGCGAGGATATGCCCGCTGACCTTGGGGTAAGCCTGCATCGCTTCCGCGACGGCGTCCAAGCGCTGCAAGCCCAGCTTGAGATGGGCCAATCAAACCCTGAGGCCTTGGCTGTGGCGCGCAGCGAAGCCAAGCAATTGTACACTGAAGTCAGCGTCTTTGCGGTCGATCTCCATGAAGTGGCGGCCGCCAAAGGCGATGAGCTGTTTGCGCAGCTGAGCCAGTTCTTGCTGGGATTTGTGATCCTCGTCGTCGCGGGGGTCGTGTTGTCCCTGATTGCCGCACGCCGGGTCGTAAACAATATTGCAGGCGCGATCCGCCAGATCACCGAAGCGATGCAAAGCGTCGCAGATGGGCAAATTGACACGGCGGTGCCAGCCCGTGAACGCCATGACGAGATAGGCGCGATGGCTCGCTCGCTAGATATCTTTCGCAAGGATTCGATCACCTTGCGCGATCTCAACGCGGAGCGGGCACAGGCTGCAGAGGCCGAGTTGAAGCGCCAGCAGGGCTTCGCCCAAGAATCGCACAAGCTTCGGACAGAGAAGAGCAATCTGCTCGAAGGCCTCGCTGACGGATTTGAAGTCACGATCGGCGAGGTAATTGAAGCGGTTGGCGCTGCTTCAGTGCAATTGCGCGAAACGTCAGAAAGTATGGTCGAGATGGCGGAGCATTCCGCCGAACAATCGCGAGAGGCCTCGGCCGCGATGGAAGAGACCAACCGCAACGTAACGGCTGCCGCTGCGGCGACTGACGAATTTGCGCTATCGATCTCAGAGATCAGCCGGCAAGCGTCTGACTCCGCAACCCTGGCGCGCGAGTCCAATCGCTTGGTCGCGGCGGCCAATGACAAGATGACCTCTCTAGCCAGCGCTGCAGACGAAATCGGTGAGATCGCCGAACTGATTCAAAGCATTGCCCAGCGCACAAACCTGCTGGCGCTGAACGCTTCAATTGAGGCGGCGCGTGGCGGCGAAGCTGGGCGCGGCTTTGCCGTGGTTGCAAGTGAAGTCAAAGAGCTGGCTCATCAGACCAGCCAGGCGACCGCCAGCGTTACTGAAAAGATCGTCGCAATGCAGACCTCCACCCAATCGAGCGTGGTTGATCTGACCTCGATTGTCGAACAGATTGAGAAGCTTGAAGAAGCAGCTGTGGTGATCGCAACCGCGGTCGATCAGCAGTCGCTCTCTGGCGAAGATCTTGCGCGGAACATCGATACGGTTGCGAATGGCTCGAATGAGGTGGTCAATCAAATCGAAGTTCTGCACACTGCCTCGCTTGCTACGGGATCGGCATCGAGCCAGGTCCTCGGATCGGCCAAGCAGCTTGATGACCATGCCGATGCTTTGCGCGGTAAGGCTACCCAATTCCTGGCTGATATCCGTCGCAGTTCGCGCGAGCTGGGCTCCGACGCCGCTTAAAGCAGTTCAAGCTCCACCCGGATTGCATCGCCGGACGCGAGGTCTTCAGCACGCATAACTTTCTTGCTTACCAGCAAGATCCATTCGGATTGCTTGTTCTGCGGGAAGACGGAGCTCTTCCAACGAGTCTCGCCGATTCTGGCCATGACTTTGACTGAGCCGAACCCGCGCCGCTGCCCGAACTCGAGCCGCTGCAGGACAGCGTGCGTGGCAATCGCCTCGGCAGGCTCGCCGGTGAAGGACACCAGATGATAGACCGCCTTTTCGCCTTGCCAGCGCTTGAGTGGCAGCTTGGCTGAGACCGTCTCACTCAATCTGTGTACTCGAAGGCTCGGATCGGGACCGGAATGTTGCAGAGATCGGCACCATCAGCCGGTTGAACAAAGAAAGCGTCAAGTCGGAACGAGCGTGCCGCTGCGTAATCGGCGAAGCTCCGGCTCTGGGTCGACAGATACTCAAACTGAGGCTGCTCATCGGGGGAAAGATCGCTTGCCACTCGAACCGAGAGGATCGAAACACGCTTGTCAGCCTCATCCTCCGTGTAAAAGCCCAACACCCCATTGCCGCGCGGCAGAGAGGAGAGGTGCTCGATCCCGTCAATAACCCGTCCAGCGAGCGCGATGTTGCGATCGAGATGGCGCGGGGCATGGCCGATCACGGTGTAGAGTTCGGCGCCTGAGCCCGTATCGGGGGAATAGTTTCGTCCCACCCCGACCATACCATAGCAATGGACCGGCCAAAGCGAATCCGATCCAAACGCAACGGGCCAGCCATCCAGGAAGCTCGCGGCCGGCGCGTAATTATCCTTTTGAATTAGGACCAGCGGTGGAAGTGTGGCTGGTACAGCGAGGGCAGGTTTGCCATCCTGAGTGCTCTCCTGCGCCTTGCCACGAGCTGTCGTATTCGTCGCCTCAATCTCAGCGCGCTTTCGTGCAGTTGCAATCAAACCGCTTCTGAAGGTCTGAAATGCCTCTCCATCTACGACATAATCCTCCTCATCCATCACCCTCAGCCCCTCGGGTAGAGGCTTCTGCTCGGTCTCCCCGCTCTCGGGATTGTCGTAGCCAGGGTCGCCCCATTGCACGACGTAATTGTCCTGCACGCGGTTGACGCTGATCCCGTCATACCATTCGGCCCGAGCGAGCGTTCGGATATTGTCGGCCCAGCCTTGACTGAAAGGAGCGGGCATCAGCTGGATCACAACTCTGCGCGCGTTGCCCGCGGCGTCGGGCGCGAGGGTCATCACCAGAAGATCCTCCGGCTCGATGACCAGCCAGTCCTCTGTTGGCGCCGAATTGATGATATCAGTCGGGCTGGGC
Organism: Erythrobacter sp.; assembly: GCA_965229665.1. Taxonomy (GTDB): domain Bacteria; phylum Pseudomonadota; class Alphaproteobacteria; order Sphingomonadales; family Sphingomonadaceae; genus Erythrobacter. Next base: position 1,851,139 of record OZ245896.1, read on the forward strand.
AGGGGCTCCGACGCATCTTGTGCGGCAAGCGGAAGTGCGAGCGCGCAAGCAATGGCTGCAGTGATCCAATGTCTCATGAACCGAGTGTGCCAGCCATTGGGCTGACGCAAAAGCCCCTTTCCACGCGTTTTTGAGGGCGGAAAGGGGCTCTCGTGACAGCGTTTGCAGGGAATGCCGATCCGCACAGCGCTGCCCAATTCGACTCGTATAGCACATTTTGCCCCTGAGCGCTTGCTGAGCGCTGCGAAGCCCGGTAGAGGCCGCGCCTTGCTTGCACTCGAGCGACGCGGCGGTAGTGCGATGGCCTTGCACTCAAGCAGCGAAGCGGTAGTGCGATGGCCTTGCACTCAAGCAGCGAAGCGGTAGTGCGAATTATAGTGCGGAGCAGTGGCCGAGTGGTCGAAGGCGCACGCCTGGAAAGTGTGTATACGGCAACCCCGTATCGAGGGTTCGAATCCCTCCTGCTCCGCCACCTAGTCTGCGACATTCCCGACATCTGAGAATTTGGGCCCTAAAGCCCCGCAGTTCTGCGGGATTTTGCGGCTAATGACGTACCTCAGAGAGCCTCTCTGGCGCTGATGATCGGCAGAATTCAGCAACTTTCTCTGTCGGCCATTGGGAAGGTACGGGATTGAGTGGTGCGAGTAATAACAGGGAATTCTTTGCCTTCTCGAGCATCAATTCTGCCACCGAACTTCCACCAGTTTGGGGAATTCTCCCCTGTTCACAGCGGCTTGGGTGGGGTGAGGCCCGGATTCCCCTGCACTCGCGTCGCAGAAAAACAGGGAATTTGGGATTTTGAATCAGGGAAATTGCGCGCAAGAAACAAGGAATTGCGGCCTTCAATACAGGGATATGCGATTGCACAATTGGGGTTGACCGGAGATTCAAAAGGCCCGAGCTTCATCTATGCCACGGAGGGCAAGTGTTGCGAATGTGACGTTGCCCCGAGGCGGCCTCTACAATCGTAGCGCTGCTCGATCATTAGAGGAGGGCACGATGGCTACGGACAAGAAGCGTATCCAACCCGCATCGCAACAGAGACGGTCGCCTACTAAGGAGCGACGGGGGACCAGTTCAACTAAAGGCCAGAAGGGCGCGCAATCGCTCTACGAGCGCAAGGACATGATCAGCCTCAGTGAGGACCGGCTCTCAGTGAAGCGCGGTTCAGGAGTGACTGAGCAAGTCGCTGCTGATGATCTTGTCCTTGAGGGGCTGATCCAACGCGCTCTCGGAGGAAGGAAACTCCGCGACGTAAAAGACCTTTATCGGTTGTGTGACGCGTTAGAAGCGTCCCCTTCTAGGGGGCGGGATAGGCGTCCCAATGCGCGGAAGCTGGCTAGGGTCAGGCCAACGCTTGTTCGGATCATCGGACAGCTAAGGTCGATCCAAGACGAATTGCTGGCGCTTGGGCTGGCTCAATCAGAGGATGGGTCGCTTAAAGCTGGCGAGCGAATAACAAACTTGTTCCGAAGGCCCCTCGACTGACTAGTCGGCCTATTTGATTAGCGGTTCATGGCGCAAGCATTGATTGCCGCGGCTGGTCAGTTTCAGCCCTTCCTCGGTCCTTACAACGAGGCCTGCCTCTTCGAGTTGCCGCAAGGTATCGAGAAGGCCGGGAAACTGCTTCGTGATCAATGCCAGAAGCACTCCACCTGCATGGCTTTGCTGACGCAGTTGCTTCGCAGTTTTGTCTTCGGACTTGGACTGTTCACTGCGCTCCTTTTTTTCGGCCTCATGCTTGCGGCGCACGCAGTCCCTTTCCTTACGCTCTTCAAAAAGATTGCGCCACGGTCCGCCAACCTTGATGGCTCGCTCCAACACGACCCTGTCGAGCGCTTCTCTTCGCGTGATTATCTCTCCTGAGCCATCAATTTGGATCTGCTCGCCCATCAGCTGCGCCAGCCTGGTCAGTCTCTGCTTCTTCGGTCTCCCTTGAGGGTTGGGGCTGGGCCCGCCCTTCTTCCAGCGGGTGCGTTTTGGTGGGCTGCAATAGCCCACCTGTTCATCTACTTGATCATCAGCCTTCTCTTCTTCGTCCGCACCCTTTTCTTGCTCATCTGGCCCGTCAGGCAATGGGATGGTCTCAAGGGGAGGACCGAACAAATCGTCGGGGTATTCCTCCTTTGACCGGCCAGCGCGCCGTCGCGGCCTATTGCTCATCGATTACTTCCGCCAAGCCTTGACGTTGAGTGGCGACTTGGTCGAACCTTTGGTCTGACTCGCTAAGGATCGCGGACTGGCCGGTAAGACTTTCCCAGCGGCGTAAAATCAAATCGCAATAGATCGGGTCAAGCTCTATGACGCGAGCTTTGCGTCCCGTCTCCTCGCAAGCGATCAAAGTCGAACCTGAGCCTCCGAAAGGGTCAAGCACAATGTCGCCTGCGTCGGTCACATCGTAGATCGCGTCCGAGAGGAGCGGCACGGGCTTAGGCGTTGGATGATCCTTGAGCATCTTGCGCGCATCGCTGCCGATGGTGCCAGCGCCGGCATATTCCCACACATTGGTGCGATCACGGCCGTTCTTGCCAAGTTCGACATTGTTCTTGTGTTTGCCGGGTTTCTTGAGCGCGACCACGAACTCGCTTTGTGATCGCCACAAGGACCCCATGCCGCCTTGCGATTTTACCCAAGTGACAATGTTGACCAAGTCCAGGCCAAGCAATTTACTAATGACAACCAGATCGCTCACATGCTTGAAATCCATGAAGCTCATCAGCAGTCCGCCATCAACAAGCGAGTTCTGCATGTTTTGAAATGCGCTCGTGATCATGTCTTCAAAAGCGGCTTGGCCCATGCCGCCGCCACCTTCGATGAAGTCGCGGTGCTTAGTGGACACCACTTTGCTGATGGCAACGGCGTAAGGCGGATCGGTCAAGGCCAGTTGGGCTTCGTCCGAGCCCATAAGAGTTGAGTAGCTCTCTCCATCTTTGGCATTCCCGCAGAGCAAGCGATGGTCGCCAAGTAGCCAGAGGTCTCCTGGACGAGTGACTGGCTCTTCGCTTAGCCCATCAGCAACAGCCGTCAGGTTCTCCTCTGGGCGCGTCTCCTCGCACAAGACAATGTCCAATTCGGCTTCGGAGAAGCCGAGCAATTGGAGCGGTTGCTCCTCGATCCTTAGCTCTTCGAACTCGATCTTGAGTTCACCAATATCGTACACGCGGTCATCGCCGATTTTGTTGAGTGCAAGACGAAGGGCGCGTTCTTCAGCTTTGCTCAGATGCTCTATCTCGACACAAGGTACGGTCTCTAAACCGATTGATCGGGCTGCCTCCACAACCGCAATGCCGTCGATGACTTGATCGTTCTTCCCAATGATGACGGGGACGCAAAATCCAAAGTGGCGTATGCTGTTTGCGACCTTCTCTACATCGCCAGGCCTTAACTTGCGGACCTGGCGTTTTGGAGGACGCAGTTCATCAATTCGCCGCTCGGTCTGATGGAGCTTGGGGCGCAGATCGTTGCGCGGCATTGGCGCCAGCTCTTCTTGCCGCGATTCCTCGGCATGGGTCTCGCGGCGTCGCCGTGTTTTGCTGGCAAGCTCTGGCTTGAGTGTGTTGGGTGGTGTGAGTGTTTTATAGTGAATTGTAACCGGCATACTGGTTCTCCTTCGGCGGAAGCCAAAGCGAGCTCGTTCACTGCGGTATCGGAGATGCCAAACCAAGGCCTGACACTCGTAAACCGAGTGAACAAGCCCTCCTTGGCAGTTCCGTGATGAATCACTCTTCCCTGCTTCGGTCAAGGGATTTTTGGGGACTTACCTCGCCGCAATGGCGTAGCGCAGACCCATTCCATCAATTCCAAAAAGGGTGATCACCTGGTTCTTGACCGCAATATCCTGCGGGAAGGTCTCTCCTAGCGGGATCTCAAGATCTTCGGAGAAGGCTGGCCGGGCGATGTCATTCGAGAACTCGCGATAGCTGAGCTTGAGCGATGTTCTATCGCTGCCAAGATACCGTAGCTCTTTCCTGAAATTGGAAGAGCCCGCATCGCCGACCATTTCGATCTCATCGCGCCTGTAGGCGACAGGAGGATCAAGTCGTTTGCTCGCTCCCGAGCTGTTGTAAGACACACGCTCAAACCTGCCATCATCGTCAAGGTCGAACAGGCAGTCTGACCAAATTTTCGTGCCGATATTGCGAAGGTGAGTGACTGTGCGGCATGCTTTGAGTCTTCTCTCGCGCAAGATGACCAGGGCAGAACCCGCGGGCAGATCGACTGTTTCTGCGCGGCCCCAATTGGTGTTGACCGGAGTGTCTATGATCACGCCGATCGTCCCTTCAAACTGATATTCCTGCCAGACGAGACTTCCCACTGGCGCCGTTCTTTCCTCGCCGATTGGAGGCTCAACGCGAACCTCGGTTTCAGCATGCGCAGTGGCGGTGCAGGCGAGCAGGATCGCCGGCGCGATCGCGGCCCTCATGATGACAACCCCATCGCAAAGCCGCATTCCTCAGCCACCTTGGCAACCTGGTCGTGCAGTTCTGCAAACCCACAGGGCTGTGCCAAGCGACCCAGCGGTCCCAGTGAAATCGTCCTGGCGTCAGGCAGGTCGTCGGCCCGAACAACGTAGAAAAGCCACTGCGAGGGGTCTCGATGGTCAGCTGTTTCATCAATCGTCTTATGGAAAGCGAACAAGTAAATGTGCGCTCGGCGGCCTGGCTCCGATATCCAAGTTAGACCTTCCCAGTAACCTTTGCGCGGAGCGATATCGAAACTTGCACAGATCTTCTTGGGCGGATCGACCGCCCAGCTTTGCAGAGCCGCTGATTGTTTGACCTCAAGCCTGACGCCATCATCGCGGCTAAAGTCGCAGCTGGCATGATCCTGCGACGACCAGGTCCAGTCTGGCTCAAGGGCTTCTGCGACAATCGCCTCGACGACATGGCCTCTAAACACATTGGTGATCAGCCGATGGCCAAACACCGCCTCGCTCACGCGCCGCTCGATATCTTTTGGGGTAACTGGCATACACGCACCTCGCTTGTCATGCGGTGCGCTTTTGAATTCAGACTCCTCGTCGCACCTATGTCCTCTCGGGGCGACGGCCGAAGCCGGGTGTTAGAAACCTGTCACTAGGGCAGGCGCATACGCCTTTACCGTTGCCGGCTGGACATGCGCGCATGCCACCCGGCCGATAAACGGCCGAGCGATCTAGTGATGAGGTTTCTAAGCCCCGCTTCCCGGCTTTCACGGGAAACAGGTGCAGTTTGCTCAACTGGCGCCAAGGTTCAAGTGGAATGTGCAGAATAGAGCGATAATCGGCGGAGAAGGCGGAAACGTCTCGGGAGGTTGGGTCTGCTTTGCGCCCTAATGACAGACGTAGAGTCCGTCATCGTCCGCTCCGAAAAGCCGCCACTCCCTGCAAGATGAACCGCAAGAACTGTTTCGAGCACTACGTGAACTTGGCGTCGGACACCCCATATCTGGTGCAAGTAAGAGGGCATCTCGATGGCGGGAAAGCGACAGCACTACGTTCCAAGGTTCCTGCAGAGGGGGTTCCTCGCGGAGCCGGAGAGCCCAACAGATGAGTCCGAGCGCACGTGGCTGCATCGTCTCGGCGCGCCTGCGCGCCGCGTCGGCATCGGCGACGTCGGTGTGGAGGACTGGTTCTATTCTCGCAAGGGCGCTCCGGGCGTAGCCACTCTAGACGATGAGATTACCGCATTCGAGAAGAGTTTCAGCCGAAGCGTGAAGGACCTTCGGGAGTCAACTCCCGGCACTTCCATCGAACCGACGATTGCGGCACGCACGGTCGTACACCTTGTTATACGTACGGCGCATCTCCGCAAGACGATTTCGAGCGGCATGGCCAGCGTGTACGCGGAGATCGTCTCGCTCTTCACCGACCCGGCGCGACTTGCGGGACTGTTTGGGGCAAACAATCCGATGCTCTCGTCTGCGGTGACCGAAGCATTCAAAGATAGTGCCCGCCAACTGGTACCCGCTGGCTTTCCTGAAGCCTTGAGCGAGCGACTACTAATCTTCATCGTCCGCGAATATGGTGATGATCTTGCCGCACAAATTGTTGCGATGCTGTCTCCCCTGCTGCCGAATCTAATCGAGGGGCTGAGCGCTAAGGTGCGCGACAGTCACAACGAACTCGTCGCAAAGCCTCTCGAGGATCATGGTTGGGTCAACCTCCTCTCGCAATTCTCATGGTCGGTGGAGGAGGGAGACGACCTTATTCTCCCGGACGCGGTTGCGCTGTCTCGTAAAAGTGATGCTCCGCTCGAGGCACTGCTGTTCACTGGCGGCGCGGATGTAACCGTTGTATTACTCCCGCTCGCACATGATCGTATCCTCGTTGGGCGTCGGGACGCAGATGAAATCGTCGACCTTTCCACTTTCAACGCCGAAGCGGCGGCAAGCTGCCAAGGATTTTTCGTCGCGCCGCGGGCACATGATTTGGAAGGCCTAGCTGAGATGATCGGAAGCGGACCCGCGACGGCGCTTAACGAGGCGATCTCGGACGCGATCGTCGATGCGGAGAGGATCCGATCGCTGGCACCTGGCGAGTTCGAGCCCGCCAGACCGCTCGAACTCCAGCAAGAAGAGTTCTCCTACCGGGTGACGCTGCACGACTTTGGCGACGAGGCGCTTGCCAAGGAGTATGCCGATATCCTGCAGACGGTCGTCGGTACTTTGTCGCGTGAGATGCCACTGCAAGACCTCGATGGATTCACAATCGCGTCCGACTACAACGACGCTTTGGCCAAGATTGATCGCGGCGATCCTGACCTTCCTGGTGTAAGGAGCGGCGCACTCGCTTACGGTCTTGGTGTCGCAATGCCAGTGACAGTCTTCCGGGACGGGAAGCGCAAGGAACATCTGTTGCTCGCTGCCGGCATCGCAGAAGGCTGGACTTCCGAAGAGCCCGAGCTGCGGGGGATGTGCCTACACACGTTGGTGAAGATGCTCGCGGGGATCGCGAACACCGCGCGCTTCAGCGAGGAACTCACTTTTAAGCCGGACGCGATCGGACGCGAGCTCCACCTCGCCGTGGCCCGTTCGCCTTCAGTTTATTGGAGCGCGAAACAGGCGGCGTTCGTATGGCCGGACGTTGGTGCGGTATACGCCGACCTTGTCGAAGACAGCATCGAGCATGCGAAGGAAGCCATTGCTGAAGCTAGGGCGCGCATGTCTGACCCAAGCGATGTGCTTGAGACCTTCCATGTCGCGCGCGAGGCTGTTTCGGCCGTAATCAGTCACGCGGCGGACTGGATCGGGCACCGCGATGGCCTCGCGAACGATCAGCCGTTCGATGGCGCCGACTTGCAAGACCGGCTCGCGGCATATGGACTGGAACGATGGATCACGCTGTTTGGGCGCGATCTCGCCGCCTGCTACACGGAAGACCAAGCTCTTGACCTGAGCGTCGTGACGACGCTCAGTCGGCATGTCGAACGTCTGCTCTGGAGTCTAGGCATCTACTGCTGGGCCGAGGGTGAAGACGTGCGCTGCATCGTGGCTGACCATCCGCTCCTCCCTGGCGACGCTTTTGATGTGGTAGGAAGCGGAGCTACGCAGTTTTAGCCAAGTGCGCAGGAAAGTATCAGAGAGTGGCTTTCGGTCCTCATATTCGGTCTTTCGGTATTTTTACCGATCATCCGAAAGCAGGCTCTATGATGGTTGGCTTCGAAAGGATTCTCCAAAGTCTCTATAGGGTGCGGATGATGGATCGGGGATATTCATTGCCACATCGCCAAAGCTGAACTGCGATTGTTCTACGCGCTTGCGCATGGTCCAGGTCTTGCGCACACTGATCGAATGGAAAGTGAGGGACGTCCTAGGAAACGCTGGAGCGAGGAGGAGACCCTGCTCGCGCTCTACCTGTATTTCCAGCTGCCATTTGGGAGAATGCATTCTGGTAACCCTGAGATACAAGAATTGGCTGCGGCGCTTGGACGAACGAACGGTTCGATCGCGATGAAGCTGGTCAACTTCGCGAGCCTCGACCCTAAGATCACTGAGAGCGGGCGCAAAGGACTCGACGGAGCATCAAAGTTGGATCGCGCTACCTACGCCGAATTCGGCCGCGATTGGTCAGCGCTGGTTCGGAGAGCGGAAGACCTATGGGCCGAGCGAGTCGGGCAAGCCAGTTCCTCGGCTACGTCGAACCGTCTCAATGAGAAGAGCAGCGAGTTCCAGTTCGCACCTTACGAAGGTAGGTCAACAACTGAGGCGCTTGTTACGCAAAGGGTTGGTCAGAACTTCTTCCGCCGCGCGGTGCACGCGAACTATGAAGAAGCTTGCTGCATTACGGGCATCGCCGATCCTCGCCTATTAACAGCAAGCCACATCAAGCCATGGGGCAAAGACAGGGAGAATCGTCACAATCCCTCCAACGGCCTCCTTTTATCGGCTACTCTTGATAGGGCGTTCGATCGGGGACTCATCACCGTGAACCGGCAGCGCCGCATCCGTGTGTCTAGCCAGCTCCGTCAAAGTCAGAGCCGCCAAACGCGTGATTACTTTCAGCAGTTCGAGAATGCGGCCCTTCGTTCGGCAATCAGGTTCGATCCCGAACCGGATTTTCTCGAATGGCACAACGAACACTGCTTCGTCGATCAGCGCGCCGCGTGACCTAACGCAACACGCCAGCTTCATATAACATTCACACCTCTAGCGCGCCCTTGAATGGGCATTCGAGGCTGGTTCGACGTCGCCCGTGAGAAAGACCTGACTAATCTGCATTCCCATGCGTCGAATAACGTCAGCACGGCAATCTGCGACATCATAGTGGAGCGGAAGCGGTAGGTGTGCTCATTCAAATTTTTTGAACGCAATCCAACGCTTCTCGATTGCCCGCCGTGCCAAAATCGAAAAGATAACTCTTGACAGCTGCCGAATTCCAATTGCTCCGACCCGCGGTTGTAAGCATAAAGCTGCAAATTCTTGACTTTGAGAGGCAATCGCGGTGACTATCGCTAGACAAAGTAAATCTAAGCGAACCTGGCCGACCGCAATCGACCTGTTCAGCGGTTCCGGGGCGGTCACCTCGGCACTGAAGCGTCGGCATTTCCGCGTCGTGGCCTCAGTTGACAATGACCCAGTAGCCTGCGCGACCTATCGGCTAAATCATCCGCGGACGAGAATGTACGAAGGGGATATCAATCTCCTCGACCCTAATCAAATTGGCGCGGCCGTCCTTGGTAAGAAGCCTCTTGACCTGCTGGTCGTATGTGCACCGTGCCAACCATTCAGCAGCCAGAACCGCAAACGAGGAGAGGATCATCGATCACGTCTAATACTCCAAGCTGGTCGGTTCGCCCAAGCGCTGAAACCAAAGGTCATCTTCTTTGAAAACGTGCCCGGCCTTGTATCGCAGCAAGAGCTCTTAGAGGAGCTGAATGCAAGCCTTGGAAAAGACTATTACTTGGGTCGGCCAGAGCGCATCGATGCTGCCGATTACGGAGTGCCGCAGAGGAGAGTTAGATGCATTCTGTTAGCTACCCGTGGCCGCGAACCACCGAAATTGCCAGAGCCGACGACGCCTTCACACTCGCGGACTACAGTCAAAGATGCCATCGGCAATTTGCGAAGACTTCAATCCGGTGAGGGCGATCCAAAGGATGCTATGCATGTCGCGCGCCATCATAGTGAAATTGTGATTGAGAGGCTTGCAGCAATACCGAAAGACGGAGGTAGTCGTGCCTCGCTTCCCAAAGAGCTTCAACTTCGATGCCACAAAAATATCGATGTATCGAAGTTTCCCGATGTTTATGGCCGGATGTCTTGGGGAGACGTTGCACCTACCCTAACGACTGGTTGCACTGACGTGACTCGTGGACGCTTTGCCCATCCTCAAGACGATCGCGCGATTACCGCGCGGGAAGCTGCACTACTGCAAACGTTTCCACGGTCTTATCGTTTCGCGGGCAACAGCTCGGATATACAAACTCAAATTGGGAACGCGGTGCCTGTACGAATGATGGAAGCCTTTGCTCCTACGCTCAGAGCTGCGCTGAGCAAATTCAACCAGTGATTACACCAACTCCAGCACAAGAAGAGGCTATCTCTTATCGCGGTGGAAACCTGCTAATTGTTGCTTGCGCCGGAAGCGGTAAAACCGAGACCATCTCGCGTAGAATCGGGGGGATCGTCCGCGACGGAGCGACAAAGGACTCTATTGTCGCATTTACGTTCACAGAGCACGCAGCGTCTGAACTCAAGGCGCGTATTCGGGGGCACCTAGAGGATATGGTGCCAAGTGAACCGTCACTGGGCGATATGTACGTTGGCACGATTCACTCATTCGCATTGCGGCTGCTCAAAGAACTCTCGCCCGAGTTCCGAAATTGGGAAGTGATGGACGAGGTTCGCCAAGCTGCATTAATCTCGACCAACTTCACGCGTTGGGACGATTCAGATCGGGGGTTGGGACTTGATCGACTCAGGTCTGAAACCCGCTCGGGTACTTACTGGGAAACAGTCCGGCGCTTCACGACGACACTAAACGTGATGTATCAGAAAGGGATCGTTCCCGAGAAACTGAACGACAAGAAGCTCCGTGACGCAATTTGTCGATATCAAGAGCTCGCGTACAACCGTCCGAATTTCTTCGCTGACTTCAATCGCATTATCGATCAACTCATAGAAAGATTGAACACTGACAAGTCAGCGCTGACTTTTGTCCAATCAAAATTCCGTCATATTGTAGTCGACGAGTATCAAGACGTCGATGATCGCCAGGAAGAACTGATCCGCTTGCTTTCCGATGGCGGACAGTCAGCGGCCGTGACCGCCGTTGGAGATGACGATCAGGCACTTTATGGCTTTCGCGGCGCCAGCGTCAGAAACATTCTGACGTTTTACCAAAGATATCCGAACGTCCACCGAGTTGACATGGGTGAGAACTTTCGGAGCACTCATGCGATTGTCGAAGTTGCGGACCAAGCGATCCGCAAGGTTTCCGAGAGACTATCCAAGGAAATGTCAGCTAGATATCGCGACCATCAAACCGGAGGAATCTTGGAGCGCTTGGCTGAGCCAGGCGACATACAACTCGCAACCTTCGAGGATGAAGCGGCTGAAGCTGAATGGGTTGCCGATCGTATCGAATATCTCAGAGGAGTTGTCTTTGAGCAGAAGGACGGATCGCGGCGAGGCCTAGACTATGCTGACATGGCGATTCTGCTTCGTAGCGTTCGGTCCACGGGGAATGTCTTTGCTCAAGTCCTCAGGGATAGAGGCATTCCGGTTGTCGTGAGCGGGACCCGTGGCTTGTTCAATAACAGCGAGATCCGCCTTATCCAAGCAGCCTTTTGTCTGCTTGCCAGAGCCGATTTCGCACTTCCCAACGAAGACGGTCGAACAGAAATTCTGAGCACCGTTGAGACAAGAGAATATGTCAGAGACTGTATTGATCGTTTAAGAGTTCATCAGATGCCGGGCGCGTCAGCAACTCGTTTCTTGTCTTGGATCGGGTCGAAGCTTGAAGAACTTGACCGGCGGAGCCAAAAACCAGAATTGCGAGGACGATTGGCCAAGCGCATTTACCCGCAAGAAATCTTCCAAGAGATGTTGCGGGAGCTTGGTAGCCAAGAGCACGAATGGGCCAATGACACTCTGTTTAACCTTGGTGCCTTTAGTTCTCTTCTGACCCAATTCGAGGCAGTCCACCAATGGGTCACGCCCGCCAATCTCAAAGGCCTGTGCCTATTCTTGGGTAATTGGGCTGCAAGCAATGCCGATGAGGGCGGTCTTGATGAGGTGGTGCGACTAAACTCGGTCCAGATTATGACTGTCCATGCCGCTAAGGGGCTCGAATGGCCTGTTGTTTTTGTTCCGCGTGTCTCAAGCTACACATTTCCCAGCAGCCGCCGAAATCAGGGGCCAGAAACGTTCTTCGGCTCGGCTAACTTCGACCCGGCAGAATATGCTGGCGGCGACGATGGGGAACGCAGATTATGGTATGTAGCGCTTACACGATCATCGAAGTATCTAAATGTCTCTTCGCTGGATCGAGCCCGAAAACGTCCGACAGAATACTTCAAAGAGATACACCACCATATCGTAAATCGCGACGGGAGAGACCCGACGATACGCGAGCGCGAGACGCCACGGCCTCCTGACGATGCGGATATGCTCCCGACCACATTCTCTGATCTCACTTATTGGTGGCGATGCCCATACGAGTACCAGCTGCGTTCACTCATGGGGTTTGGGCCAGGCGTGGGAGAACAGTACGGCTACGGCCAACAGCTTCACAATATCCTGGCTGAGATCCATGAGCTCGCACGAAAAGGCGAAGTCCCCTCGTTGGACGATGTTGAGCAGCTAGTCGAACAGCGATTCCACCTTAGGTACACACAGGGCCCTCCTCTCGATGCGCTCAAGAATGCGGCTAAGACGGCGCTGGCACGATATGTGCAGGAAAATGCCGAGGCGCTCGCTCGAACCCATGCGGTCGAAAAACCGTTTGAATTCATAGACTCTGAAAGCGGAGCAATGATTACGGGGGTTGTGGATCTACTTGAAAGGATTGGCCTTCCCAAAAGCGAAAATGCGGTGCCGGAGCCTGTCGGGATCGTGGACTTCAAGGCTCATCGCATCACGTCTGCTGAGCAATTCGAGGAGCTGAAACAGCAAGCCGAACGGCAGCTTCGACTCTATGCTAGCGCCGTGCGTTTTGCCTTCCCAGTAGAACCCGCTACGGCGACGGCCCAACTCATTACCCCACGCCCGCCCGATGAGCATCTCCGAGCTGCAGGAGTGGCTGACCGCATCTCAATCGACGTCTCGCCAGAAAAGCAGGACGAAGCACTGAGCCAAGTTCGCCTTGCGGTTTCGCAGATCAAAGACAGCCTCAAAGCCCAAGATTTCGAGTGTCGGGGTCCTTCGAACGGATGGTGTAAGAGATGCGACTTTAGGACGTTTTGTCGAGGCTACGAACAATGGCGCCGTTCCGACAAATCGTCGCCTTCGCCACTCGGTCCAGTTGAGGAAAGAGAAGCCGAAGTCGACGCAGTAATCGGTGAACAAAGTGCCGGGACGTAGGTTAAACGATAACGAACGGAGATTGGCTGCGTTTTGGGAGAATCCGCCAGCGCAATTCGATCGCCCTTTGCTTAGGCAAATTCGTATAGGGGGCGGCCCGGGCCTTCGCGGCATTTCCGACCTAGTTATGCCGTTCCCCTACCCCCTCACAGTAATCTGCGGTCGAAATGGCGTGGGCAAATCGACGGTGCTTGGCCTTACCGCATTATCTTCACGCCCGCCGGATAATTGGCGGGTTCATTGGGGCAATTCCCGGCCAAGGCGTACACCTAATGCGCGGAAGCGTTACACGTTCTCAGATTTTTTCCACCGACCGCGAGGCTCTGTCTCACCAGATGGCCTGCGGTTGACCTATGTCGTTATGAACGCAGGAAATGAGATCGAAGTCACCGAAGAAATGAGAGAAGGACGTTGGGTACGGGTCACCGATCCAGGACGACCGCGTAGGGCCGGTGATCGTCCCGCCAGAGAAATAGACTTCGTTCCGATGGGGCGTGTTCTTTCTGCTGGCGAGATTGGAGCTCTTCGAGCTGCCTTTCAAGGTGGCGGGGTGGAGCAAATCGAAGACCTCAACGCGGCTTCCATCGCGCAGCTTTCCTATGTGATGGGTCGCCAGTATGATCAGGCTGAGACACAGTTCATTCGTGGCCTCGGGTTGTCCCGGTGTAATTCTGGCGGCGCCTACACCGGTTTTGATATGGGAGGCGGAGAAAGCTCCGTCATCGCGCTGCTTTCACGGATACAGCGTATGCCAAGAGGCGGTCTTCTTATTGTAGAAGAAGTCGAACTCGGCTTACACTGTGAAGCGCAGGAACGCTTGGTAGAAGTGCTGATCCAAGCCTGCTGGCAAAAAAAGCTTCAAGTAGTCTGCACATCTCATTCTGAAGTGATCATCGACGCAGTGCCAAGACAAGCACGGGTGCTGCTTAGGAAAGCTGGCGACGGACACGAAGCCCTGACAAATGTGAGCACGCGGTTTGCCGTTCACGACATGGCTGGTCGTGCGCAACCGGAGCTTCTCGTTTACACTGAAGACACCCTTGCTGGTATGATTGTGGAAGAGTGTCTGACGAGCGGACAGCGCGCTCGGTTGTCGATTAGAGATGTCGGAAGCAATGTAACACTGGCGCGACAATCCGTTGCCCATCTGCGAATGCAGCCTGCGCTCAAATCATTGAGTGCATTTGATGGCGATTGCACCGAGGCTCAAATTACAGGTTGGCTTAACGATGAAGCTGCAGAGCGAGACCTTCATCCAGACTGGGTGATCCTGCCGGGCGATGGTCTCCCCCCGGAAAGGTGGCTGGTGACCGAACTTGCAGGACAAGCCTATCGCAACGCTTTGGCCCAGGAACTCAATTGTGATGCACCTGCCGCGACTGCTCATGTCGAAGCTTTGCAGGTCCAGCTAGATCATCATGATTGCGGACACGTTTTGTCGGAGCGGACTGGTTTGCCGCATGAAGCTGCACAAAGGCTTATTGTAAGATCGGTTGCACGCACGCACCCCGCGCTGGAGCCATTGAGGGCCAAGGTCGCGCAGCGGCTAGATGCTCCGATCGGGTAGAATGCGGCACTATCGAAGACTTCTCCGAGCAGAGACGGATATTCGAACAACTCATCGCGAGGTTCAAAGTTTCTGATGACAAGCGGAATGGCCGCTTAGGTATTGCGAGCCTCCGAAACCGGACCGTCGGCTTTCGGCCCACAAGGTGCCATCCCATTGGGACGGTGAATCTGGGTGAAGGCGCTATGAAAAGCCGACCATCTAATTCGACCCTCGATTTCTCCGCTTCACTGGTTCACATTTGTCTTCCGCTCAATAGAGCACGCTTGTGCTGACCTATCCTGATCGGCTCGTCTGATATTGATTGATCGATTTCGCTTTTCTGGACGAATTGCCGTCGCGCCTGCGTGGGGGAGATGCCGAAGTGTTTTCGGAAACAACGAGCAAAATGGCGTTGGTCTGGAAACCCGACAGCCTTGGCGATTTCGACGATCCTTAAGTCTTCATCTCTGCCCAGGAGCATGTGCAAACCCCGCGCCATGCGCCGCGTCATGATATAGCGCGATACGCCGCTATGCTCCTCAAAATCCCGATAGATAACTGAACGCGACATAGCGAAATTTCCGATGAGCGTTTCTATTCCAAGGGTCGGATCCGCCAGATTCTCATCTATGAACTGCCGAATTGCGAAGGATCGAGATGCATGAACGTCTGGAGAATCGGTTCGTGTAAGCCCGCCAATCATGCCGCGTATCAATCCCAACATGACGTTACCCATGCGGTCAGCCTCGGTCGCGCTTGCGGTAGGAAGGCGGTCAAGAAAAGCCTCAGCTGCGTTGGCGAATATGATCGCTGTTGGATCGTCGCGATCTAAAACACGCCATGCAACATGTTTACCCGGGTCGTAGCCGACCGAAGCGGCAGATACCGAGAAGGCGACACAACTGAAATCGTGCACTTCAACAACACGGCCAGCTTCGTTTGCGTCAAAGCCGACATCTCCAGCTTCCATCAGAAATCTCTTGCCCTCAATCAACCCCTGCATGCGCCCATGTGTTGTCAAACGAAAGCGTACCGTACTGCCAAGGCTTGTCGTCGGGTCGCGCCGCACAAGCGCATTTTGGTGCGTATTGTGCGCCACCAACAATGGCTCAAGCGCCCAAAAATCGACCGCGCCGCCAAACTTTGGCGGATCTGTCTCAAGCGGCAGAACCTGATATCGTCCCTTCAAAAAGCTCTGCACCATGGCCAAGGATTCCTCGATACTCATTGAGGAAGTCTCGAGCCTTATGTGCTTGGGCTTGCTACCAGATGAGTGGCTTGCATGGGACATAAAAATTGCGGACCAAGCCTAACGAAAGCGTTCTCGTTATGCGACCCTAAAGGCTTGGCGCGGCGCTGCGAAAGGGATTTGGCTTCGATGACCGCTTGTTAGCAGACCACGCAGGCTTTGCCGAGGCCAGCAGGCCCCCTGCATGTGCACGGGTGTTTCCAAAAATGTGGACCAAAATTCCTGTCTTGCGATCCGCCTTGTCTCTGCCTGTTCTCGTTAACTAATCGACCATAGCCCACGACCCGAATGTCCGGGGACAATTCCCGATCAGAATAGAGGGCGCGACCATGGTCAAGAAAATCACTCAAACTGTTGCAGTATCGACATTCTCTCTCGCCACAGCGCTTCTGTTGGCGACCCCTGCCTCGGCCGATAGCACGGCTGATTGCAATGCCAATGAAGGATCTGACAACACTCTAGGGACCGACGATGACGGCCTGGAATGCGGTGTCGGAGCAGATGCAATCGGCGATGATGCTTTGGCGGTCGGGACCGGCGCGATTGCTGACGGCGATCAGTCGATTGCACTTGGTGCGCTCGCCTCGGCAACCTTCACAGATTCGATCGCAATCGGTGCTGACGCCTTTGCAACGGCAGAAGGCGCGATCGCCTTGGGTGCCGATGCTGGCGCGAATGAAAACAAGGCAATCGCGATTGGCAGTTCGGCCAGCGCGAGCAATTCTAACACGACCGCGGTCGGAGCTAGTGCCCTGGCAAATGATCCTAGTGCGGCAGCATTCGGTCATGCAGCTTCGGCAACTGGTCATTCCGCAACCGCAATTGGCCACAGCACCACTGCATCAGGATATGAAGCTGTTGCACTTGGATCAGACACATTGTCGAACGCTTCATATGCGGTGGCTGTTGGATCTCGTTCGCGCGCCACCGACATATCATCAATCGCTATAGGGTCGGATTATGACGACAACGGTAAGGGTGCCATCGCGTCGAATAGAGGTGCAATTGCCATCGGCGCGGACGCTGTATCGAGCGGATGGGATTCGCTCGCCATGGGCACGACCGCCAGAGCGTCCGGGACCGCCGCGATCGCTATTGGCGACAGTATAACCAGCAGTGGGACTGAAGCCGTTGCAATCGGCGTCTCCGGCGGCGCGACCGCCGAACGCGCCATCGGCATCGGTTATGCAGCCAGCGGCGGTGCCGCCAATTCCATCGCCATCGGTTCGAACTCGGTTGCCGAAACGGCTGAGACGATCTCGATCGGAAATCTCTCGCGTGCATCGCTAAGCGGTGCAATGGCTCTGGGGGCGGAGTCTCTGGCTGTCGGCGTAAACACGGTTGCCCTTGGTGACCTCGCGAATGCGGTAGACAATGAAGCGATCGCCATCGGCGCAGGAGCGCAGGCCGGCGTGGATGACGCAGACAACTCCACACAGACCGGTGCGGTCGCCATCGGAAACCTTGCCGCTGCGACCTCTGAAACGTCCATTGCTGTCGGCGAAAGCAGCGCAGCGAGCGGCGCTGGCAGTCTTGCCCTCGGCAACCTAGCCAGCGCCACGACTGCCGGGTCAACCGCGATCGGTCAATCAGCTAGCGTCACCGGTGACAGCGGCGTGGCGATTGGCAATTCCGCTGCATCCGGCGGAGACTATGGTGTTTCCCTCGGTGCTTCGGCTGAGTCCCAGGGCCTTCGCAGTGCCGTGGTCGGGTATCAGGCAGTGGCTGGTGGCGACTACAGCCTTGCATTCGGTGCCGATGCCGGGGCCGAAGGTGACTATGCGATCGCGATCGGTGATAGTTCCACTGCGGATGCTCAGGATGCCACAGCGCTCGGTTACCTTGCAGACGCCTCTGGCGTGAGCTCGGTCGCACTCGGTCGTGGCTCGGTCGCAAGCGAAGCCGACACTGTATCGTTCGGGATCGCGGTCGATACGGCAGGCACGCCGGACGACGCGAGTGATGACACGGTGACCTACTCCCGCCGCCTTACCAACATCTCCGACGGTATTGCCGATCAGGATGCTGTTACGGTGGGTCAAATGAATGACGCACTGGCCTTGGTTGACGGGGACGGTTCCCAGTTCATTTCAATCACTACGACCGGTGCAGCTGCCGTAAGCAGCGCGTCTTCATTGGCGATCGGTGGCGACAGTGTGACGGTTGGGACCGGCGGAACCGCTGTGGGTGAAGGCGCGGGAGCGCTTGCGAACAATTCGACGTCTCTTGGTAGCAGTTCGACCGCAACCGGGATGGGAGCCAGCGCCGTAGGTTCAAACGCCTTTGCAGGCGATACAAGCGCTTCTGCATTCGGCAATTTGGCGCAGGCAACCGCAAATGCTGCCACTGCACTCGGATTTTCTTCTGGGAGCTACGGAAACTTCGCGGTCGCGGTGGGGCCGTATACCATCTCCGGCGGCGAGCAGGCGATTGCCATGGGTTTCGGTGCGACATCGACCGGCGATTACTCGATTGCAATCGGGGGGGATCCCGAAAGCAATCTGGAAGGTGCGACGGCCACAGACCTGAACTCGATTGCATTGGGAACCTTGGCCCTTTCGGGAGCCGAGAATGCCGTTGGAATTGGCGCAAACTCTCAGGCTGTCGCAACCGATTCAGTTGCTCTGGGCTCAGGCTCGATTGCGGATCAAGCCAACACGGTTTCGGTTGGTTCCGCAGGGAGTGAGCGCCGCATAGTCAACGTGGCTGATGGCACTGCCGATACGGACGCGGTGACTGTTGGTCAGTTGGATGCAGCAATTGGCGGTATCGATACGACCGACCTGACTTATCTCGCCACCAACTCGACCGAGGTTGCGGCTTCGGCCTCGGGTGAAGACGCGGTTGCCCTGGGCGGCGCTGCAACTGCTAGCGGAACCGGTACGATTGCGATTGGCGGTGATACAGTTGATGGTGTCGATACAGACGACGATGGTGCGACGGCGAGCGGGAACTATGCGCTGGCGCTAGGCGGCGATGCCAATGCAGCCGGGAACCTCTCTTCTGCGATTGGGCCTGGGTCGAGCGCTTCGCAAAATTCCTCGTTTGCGCTGGGCGCGTTGGCCAATGCCGATGGCGTAGGCGCGACCGCGATTGGCTTTCAAAGCTCAGCCAGTGCGAACTTCGCCTTCGCTTTGGGTGCACAGTCCAATGCGGCTTTTGCGAACTCGATGGCGATCGGCTTTCAGGCGGCGACCACACGGGCTAACCAGATCGTGATCGGTACGACCACCCAGACGGTGACCCTGCCGGGTCTGCCGCAAGCCATCTCCAACGACGCGCAATCGGGATCTTTATTCTACGTAACGGTCGATGCGAATGGGAACCTTGGGTTCGCGGATGTTCCAGCCGCTACCAATGCACCGATCCTGGCACCCGCACCTGCTGAGGATCTCACATCAGAACACACTCAACCGGTGAGCGCACCCAGTGCTCCAGCTCTTGCTAGTTCTCCTGCCACATTGTCAGTGGCGTCGAGTGCCCCCGCTGCAGCGCCTTCGACTGATGCTCCGTCATTGGGAGCTGCAGCGATATCTTCGCCCAATAGGAGCCCGGCGGCGCTCCCCTATGGTCAGACCAGCGTGGATGGTGGGCCGGTCAGCGCTGCCGGCGAGGGCGTGATGACCGCATCAGCGCCTGCTCAAGCCAACGGGTCAGTGCAGATCCTAGCGGATGCCGATGTGCAGTCCCTGCCAGGTCAAGTGGAAATGCTGAGCGGTGAGGCAGCTGCACCGTCCGTAGGGCTTGACCCGCGCGCAGGGGGGGTCTCTTCGCAGCCTGAGAGCGTGGTCCTGGCCGATAAAACCGCTGGAAACACAGGGGGCGACCGCACCGTATCGTCTCCCGTCAGCGACAGCGTTGGTCCAGCCGAAGTAGCGCTGTTCGAGGATACACAGAACATCCCCGAGCCGCCCACCAATGCCGGGACACAGAGGGTCGCAACCTCTGCCACGGGTAACAATCCCAGCGCTTTGATCCCTAGCACCACGCCAGCGATCAGCCAGGTTTCTATGGCTGAGTTCGGTGCGCTGACCAATCGTGTCAGCACTCTGGAGGGCCAGGTCACGAACCTGTTCGATCTGAGTGCAACCATCGACCGCGATGCGCGGCGCGGGATCGCTTCGATCGCGGCCCAGGCTCAGCCGCACTTCCCCAGCGAAGCCGGCAAGACCAGCTATGCCTCCAACTTTGCGATCTATCGCGGAGAGGTCGGGGTCTCGGCTGCTCTGACGCACCGCTTTGAGGGCGACTTCGCGATCACCGCGGGCGTCACCTACGCCGGCGGCAACTCAACCAGCGTGAAGGCAGGCATCGCCGGCGAGTTCTGAGCGAACTCGCCTGCAGCCCATCATAAGATCAAACCAAAAGGATCAACGACCATGATCACTCAACCAAACACTCGAGGCACATCCGAAAAGAAGACCTGGACCAAGCCGCAGCTGCACTGCATTTACAGCACCATGTCAGATGTGGAAGGGCTCGACGGCATGAATGCAGAAGCTACCTTCGCAAGTTTGCCGACATCATAAGACAATGATGTGAACGCTAGCCCCACTCTTAGGTAGGAATGCCGAACTTGGGTGGAGACCAATGGTCCGCTTTTGTGACTTGCAATGTCAACATCAGACATTCCGCAATCGGCCCAAAATTTGCTCTCGCAGGGAATCAAGAAAATTCACGCCAGCATGGCACCACCTAAGACGGCGCCTGCCAATGTCACTTAGACATCCTCGTTGTGTATCAGACGTCATTTTCTGAAGCGGGTAAGTTATCTTTGCCGTCACGATCATTACGCTCAGGGGTTCGCCTCAGAACAAGGTCAAAGGCCGCCGAATCTTTGGCGTGGGCGAACTCATATATTTTCCTCGAAACTTCTCCGGGATCTAGTAGTTTGTCGGGCTTGTATGTTGCATTTTCGCGGTGGGCCCAAAGCGGAGTATCCATACCTCCAGGGAAGATCGAAAGCACTCTCACACCCGAAGGGGTTAGAGCTTGCCTCATAGAATCTGCAAAAGCCTTCAATCCCTGTTTTGTTGCGCAATAGACAGGTTCATTGGGCTTCGCCTCGAGTGCAGCTGTCGACAGAATATTGATGAGGGTCCCGCATGACTTCTCCAGGAAGGGCACCGCTATACTAGATAAGACTATTGGAGCGATCAGATTGAGCGCTGTTATCTTTTCGACGGTTGGACGCAACAAGTTGCTAGGTTGGCTGAAGTGAGCTTTTCCAGCGCAGTTAACTAAACAATCAAGCTGGCCATGCTCCTCCAAGAATGATTGAATTTGTTGAAGAAATGCGTCGTTTCTCAGGTCGCCTTCCAAAAATTTGAATTTTGGCTTCTCAATCAACCAAGATGCAGGTTGTGCCCTTGCGACCCCGACAACGAAGTAACCCTGAAGTAAGTACTCACGGCACAGTTGAATACCGAGCCCGCTGCTTGCCCCTGTTATTATGGCTGTTTTGCTTCGGTTCATAAATCGAGCGCGCCGAAATCCTCTCTTGTTATGTTTTCCTGGCTTAGAGCTTATGGCACAGTCGCCAGGCCACCGAAATTGCGAAGGGTTATGTCATGGTTCAGATCGAATACAAGCTCGGGGACTACGAAGAACGACCTTGGGGGGAATGGAAAGTCATCGCGGTCGGCGATGACTTCATTATCAAGCACCTCCGCGTCAATCCAGGTTATCGGTCGTCCTTGCAACGCCATAGAGGCCGAAGCGAGCATTGGATAATTTTGAGTGGAGAGCTTGTCGCATCCGTTGACGGCAAGGACAAGAAGCTGGGACCTGCAGATCAAATCTACATTCCAACAGGTTCTACTCACAGAATGCAGAACAGTGACTCTGGCGAGGTTACGTTCATTGAGATTCAAACCGGCAACTTGCTGAGCGAGAGTGATATCGAACGTATTGAGGATGACTTTGGTCGAGCTCGCCAATGATCCCGCGTGCGTACTTTGGAGGCGTCTCTAAAGAGGCGATTCACGCGGCATATGAGCTGTCCGACAGACTGATGCAGCCGGTCGGCCTGATGTTCACCGAGAACCAGTGTAGTTCAAGTGGTGGATATGTTTGCCCATATGACGCCCTTTTGGGCCTAATCGCCAGTCTAGAGAACGACTACCCTGCCAATCAAGTTGTTCTTGCGCGAGATCACATGCAACCGGTGTCGCTAGAGAGTTCCGACCTGGACCGCTACGTGCGCCAGTGCGTTGCTTACTTCAAGGATGGATTCAGGTCATTCCATTTGGATCTCGATGTCGAAGGAACCGAACTCAGCGCAAGGGTCGATACATCGAAGTTCTTGGTCAAAGAACTCCGCGCTAAAATCCCTCAGGCTATAATTGAGGTAAGCATTAGCGGTGACGATCGATTAGACTATCTTACAGCGATCCGTCCATTCTTGACTGATCTGGTTGCAATCGGCCCAGACATAATCGTCTTGCCAACAGGTTCGCGCGTGTACCAGGGAGCTCAATCAGGTCAATTTTCCATTGACGCAATCGCTGATCCAGCTCGTGTAGTTCATGAAGCTGGAATTGCGATCAAGGAGCACAACGCAGACTTCCTGTCACTCCAGTCAATCGCTAGACGTTCCGGACTTGTCGACACATTTAACATTGCTCCAGAGTTAGGGTTTCGGCAGTCTAGCCTGATCATGCAATTGGCGGAGGCAGCCGGGCTGGGAACGCATGCCTTTGAGCAAGAAGTGATTTCCAATCCCAATTCTGCGAAATGGCATGTGGCTGGGACTATCCCCGCACACATGATTGCAGAAATCTGTGGGCACTATTCTTACTCCGGTGAAGCCTTCGGTGAGATCTGCGCCTATCTAGAGAAAAGGTGCGACATCCGTCAGATGACCCGAGAATTGCTCACGCTTGGGATGTCCCGCTATTTGGATCAGCCAGTGTAGAATCGAAACAAAATAATCGACAAGACTGATACGGAAACACATAAGCTTATTATATGGATGCCTACCCAAAGGGTGCTTTGTCTGAAACGTGAGGCAAACCAATGCGCTGCATCAATAGCCGCGTCCACCTCATGCTTGATTGCAGCAAGATCCAAGGGTTCTTTTTCTGAGGACACTTCAATCAACTTAAGAAATCGGCTTGCGCGCTTGTTGTGGCGACGAAGCTTTTCAGTTGACTTCAGGGAAATCACCAACCCCAAAAGACTGATCAGCACCGTCATCGCGGAAAAGGGGACATCGGAGATCTCTAGTCCGTCGCCTCCAATCATGGCTGCGATCAAGGCGGCATTGCCTCCAACTACTAGCGCCGTCACCGTAGCACGCTGATTCTCGTGAAAGCGTGCGAACGTACGATTGTCTTCATAGACTCGCCAAAGGAGTTCGTTTCGGTCCATTCTTGAATCGTACATTAGGTAGCTTCGCGATTCCATCCACGTTGCACAGCAAGTACCTCAATTGGCGACTATACTTCGGAAAGCTCAACTCCAGCCGATCGAAAGACGCAGCTTTATGCGCAGAATTCTTGTTAGGAAATCGGGGATCAGGGATGCTTGGGCCTGGGATCCTCCCTAAGCAAACAGTCCGCAATCGGCCCATCCCTAGGCGAAAAACTAAGCCGGATGGTAGTACGGGAAGCGGAGAAAGCCCATCTTTAGAACACTAGAATCTTTTTGCGGCGGGAGGTTGGCGGTTGTTCGACGCCGAACTCGAGCGACGCTTCCTTCGCCAATGGTTTCGATCCGATTTGCCTCCGCGACCCGGAAACAAGTTGCGGCAGTGGCGGAAACGGGAGCGCAGCACCATACTCATCTCAAACCGTCGGGCGAAACGACTAGCCTCTCATGAAAGTTCGTCTGGACAGCTGTAAGGGCGCCAATATCATCAAGATCAATCGATTGTTTAGCGACGATTAGACGCGACCTCGAAGGCCGCTTGGTACTGATTGACCAAGGCCTCAGTAGGTAATCAGCGCCGAATAGAATCCCAAGAGCTGACGCGTTTCGTATGACTTCCCGGCGACTTAGGTTTGATCCTGTCACTATCTGAAGAGAGGCAGGAATAGCGATGCCGTATCCCACATCAAGTGCGTTCACACCCTCGATCTGATCGGGAGAATCTATCTTGCGATTTTCGACCTGCGCAAGAGATTGTAGTGTTAGCGCGTAGGCATTCGTAGCATCTACGAAGCTCTCTAGTGAATTTTGTACTCGCTCAGCGTGCGGCACTTCCTCACTAGCTTTGATCCACTGCGCTTTTGCTTTCGACACCGAACTATTCGTGTCAGCGAGAGCTGCAAATATCTGCCGATAGTGCTCAACCAATAATTGCATAGGCAGTAGCGAGGCTAGTTGTCGTCGCCCAGAGCGCCTAACCACGATTCCGCGTCCTATCGTCGCATCGTTCGTAATCAAATCCTCTCCGCCTAACTCAAAGCCAGTTTCTACGATCACGGGTTTTTCAAGAGAAGACGCGAGTGCCGATCCTCGTATCAATTGCCTTTGCCGGTTCGCTAGCGTCATTAGTGCATGTACCGCACTTGGACTGTCGGAAAATAGTCCAAGTGCGGCGGATTCCCAAGCGCTGCGGGCAGTCCATTGCTGACCTTCAAGCCCCTTGGCGTACTTGAGCTCAAACAAACCTGGAAACTCACTAAACTCGCCGGGGTGGGCAGCAAAGACGTCGCGCACTCTTGTATCATTAGCAAGTGAGCAAAGCCGTTCGAAGGTAGTTTGATCTATTGACGGCGGGGGATACGGAACGAATGCATGAGTAACCTCACACGTAGTTTGAAGTTCGGAAAGAAACCTTCGGCCCTCTGGCGTGTCTGGAGGGGTGATGTGCCTTTTTGCCCGTCGAAGTTTCGCATACCCTTCAAGGTCGCCCGAACGAGACATGACCTTGAGAAGACCCGATGCGATAGCGTCTGTTAAGACTGATCCCGACGCGCCCATTGTAAGTGCCTCACCAGCAGCAAGCAAAAAGCCCTCTTCAATCACAATGGGCGGACTTAGAACCGCGTTCATGACCAGAAGCGTTTTTAACTCCGCGGCATGACGCTTCGTCGGTGCATACGGATATTGCTGGGTCTTATCGTCAGCAGTGCCTAGAAAAACATAAGGCATAAAGGCTCACAGTTCGCGTACACTGGAGGTATCAATCATGATCTGTGAGGCCAGCCCGAAACTGCAGTGCCTTATCACGATCCAAGGTCCGCACTCCAACGTATGTCCCGTACCGACGGTGAGCTGAATCGGCTAGTATTTTCTTCGCTTTGTCGGGAGCGTCGTCATCAAATAATATGTCGACTGGATGGTCAGCTTGACCCTTGAAGCGCTTAAGGTCGACTGACTTAGCAATGTGTCGAAGTGGAACCGCGAAGAGAGCAACACCTAGTGCTAATCCGGCCAATGGATTGACAGATCCTGCACCTAACGTGAGCGAATTTGTCCCTATGTTTTCAGCAGCCGCCAGGGCGTTTTCTTTCCTAGTGAGAAACCTGACGAGCGTGCGGAACTGTTTTTTACTCGGAGCTCCAAACGCCCTATGCAAGACGGAGTTGTAGAATGCAGCGCGCTCTCGAACCTCCGTTACATTCCCCTGCGCTGGATTGCCCAAATATCTATTAATTCCGGTGACTAGATCAGTCTTCGCGGTCCTGAAATCATGCCATAAACTTTCATCGAAAGTTACGTCGGTGGATGGCGGGCTCTTTCGAGCTAGCATCGCAAGAACGGGAGCATTTGATACATCGTACGCTTGAGCCGGGACGTTGATTACCGAGAGCGCAACGTTGATTGGATCAGTCAGGGCGGATTTGGCTAGCAGTTCTTCCGCCAGCTCTGTCGGAAGCGCCTGTCGACGTGAGCAAACTTCAGCATGTCGATCAAACTGTGTTGTTTCAACCATCGGGAGCCCTTCGCTGCCGCCCGTATTGTCAATGAACTGCAAACTGTAAGCATAGTGGTTAGCGGCGTTAGCAACCCACATTGCTTCGAGAATTGCCTTGTAGTTGCTATCAAAAATGCGACGTGCATCCTTCTCGAACCAATCTCTTGTTCTAGAATGTTCTCCTTCGGCAGGTCGCCTGGACCAATCCTCGTACACGCGCCTATAAGCCGCCGTACCACCCTCAGCGCTTTCTTTCATGATCGCACGAAAGTAACGGTTGAATTGGCCCGAATACCGAAGCTTGCCAACGCCGCCTGTGAGCTCTCGATCAATTCGCCCTAACGCCTCGTAAGAGTCGCTCCCATGGTACCAGTAGTGTTTGTGCTTGAAGTCTAGAGCACTTTGCGTCTTCGCCTCCACCCTGGCGGCGATGGCGCCATTTATGCTGTCGCGCTTCATTTGCAGTTGCACGAATCCAACTTTGGCGAGCTCGAGTAATTGCGATGATGTAGGATTGATCAAAGCTTCCAAATATTCATCTTGATAGAGAATATTGCCAATTCTCATGGCGACTGGGGATCCGAAGAGCACGCTATCTACGAGCTTAGTATTCAGATACCTAAGGCTTGGATCAAGATCCTCCCAGGGGTTGCGGGAGACACTATCATCAATGCTTCCCAAAAAAACACGATCCCCGTTGTAGATGTATCTGCCGCGCTCCGCTGAAAACGCTGAACGCTTTGTTTCTTTTGAGGGCTCTGGCAGACTAACATCCTTCTTCGGCACCGACCGATCTCCAAAGTGGAAAACTAAGATCGGCTAACGTTATTCCATAAGAATATCAGTGAAGAAAGTGCGCTTAACTGGATGTCGAACAGGTCATGCCTATCAAAGGTCGAATTCCATCCTCCGCGTTCCACAAAGACTCCTACCTGCTTGACTAAACTCTGGTACTTTAGGCTTGGAAAGCGATTGGAAAGCTCAATTTTTTTACCCTTCGAATCATTGAGATAGGACGTCATTGTGTCGAATTTGCAATGAGCGGTTCCATTCGAGAACCTTGCAAACAAATTTCGATCAACTTCCGATGCTAGATAGTGCTTTCCGAAACGAGCTGAAAAATGGAGGCCTTTATCAATGTGCTCTATTTCAAACTGATCTGGCCGCACAATTCTAAGGTCGGCTTCCTCTAATTTTTCAGCCTTAACACCGGAAATGATTGCCAACATGAATATATGCACACCCATGTCTAACCAGACGCCATTCTGGTAGTCTTGGTACCAAAGTTTCTGCCCTGACAATGGCTCATGGACTGGGCCCTCGCAGATATTGATCTGGAGTTGATGCAGCGGACCCACTTGGCGATAGATATCTCTAACTGTCGCCATTGTCTGACCATTGGGGAGCTGCAGGCAACTGCTGTGTTCTTGGTCGGGAAGGTTTACGCAGGTCCAAGTCAGAGCCTTTTCTAAGGTGTAATAGCTCAGCGCAAACAGCCGCTGTGAGAGCTGTCCCAGCCCTCTCAATCTAGCGATTCCCTCATAGGTGGTAGCCAATGGCTTTTCAGCGATGACGAGGTGACCTTGGTTCAATGCCACTTCACAAAGAGCCGGGCGGGGATCAGGTGGCGTGGCAATGAAGACCACGGAGGGCGCATGCTTCGTCAAACAGACACTAATTTCGCGTGTGCTCAGCTCCCGCACGGTGATCCGAGCGTCTTCAATTTCGCGAGTTCTTATCTCGCTCTTCCCGTTATGAAGAATGAGGTACTCTGCAGCGAATCCGACGTTCAATAGTGCGGGCAGAAGTCGATTGGCGACAACATCACCGGCACCGATTATGATACACTTGGGAATCAACTCGCCGCGTCCCTAAGCAGGATCGTTTGCAACACCTCGCCAAACAGGCACGTGACTTTAGACTTGAATGCCGAAAACTGAAATCCACAACTGGACGCGAAGCAGCAGGACTGCTTTTCTAGAGTCTAGAACTATACGTTGAACTACGCAATCGGCCCAAATGGGTGTTTCGCACCGATCGCCGTCCGCTGCTATCTTGCGGTAAAATCAAGCGAACACTGTCCAGGACAAGGCATCGGCATAGAAGTTGGGCCTACCCGCCATCCAAGTCCGATATGGCCTAGCCTAGTTGAGTTCCGCTCCAGATCAGTTCGCTGTTCCATTGCCGGGGTCGAGCCCAAGCTCGAATGCAACCAATGCTGCAAGTCATGAGCCATCTCTGTCACGGTGCTAGGATGATTGAAGCTGTTCCCTTGGCCGCATGAATATGCTGCGCGTGATCGCGTTGAGGAGGCTGGAAGAGGGACCTGTGCATTGCGCATATCGGCCCCATGATGCGGCACAACAACTGCGTGCCATTGGGTCTGTAAAGCCTGGGGGATTACATTGTAGCGGGCATCGCCTGGCAGAAGGATTGGCGGCTCCCGTCGCGGCCCAGCAACTTCAACCGAAAGCCCGGAATGGTTTCTGCCATTGCCCAAGCATTGGCGGATCGTTGTTTGCCCAGCCTGAAGTGATTGGAGGTGCTTCGGCCAAACTTTAAGTCGCCCATTTTTGCCAAGCGCGTGAGCAAAGGCGGAGTGGACCGCACCAAGCGGCTGCAGTGGCGCGATCCAATCCATGTAATGGCTCTTAGGGAACCGCATGCCACTTGACCAATGATCCCAGTCCCAATGAGACAAGATTATCGGAGGATCGTTTGTGAAGCACATTCCAGAAAGGCGTGAATCGAATGTGTGTTGATTGCCTAGGACGCCTCCACCAAGATCGGCATATGCCAGAGGCATCCCAATACTGTCGCAAATGCCGTTCGCCGAGCCCTGACCCACATCGTAAACGACAATCCAGTCTATTGTTGAGGGCGCAGATAAGTTTGCAAGCGATTGGAGAATTTCGTCCTCAGTCGAAATATATTCATCTATGGCGAATGCCTTGTCGAGTTCACGGCGCAGCTTGGCCGCCAGAGTGTTGATGTCGACGAGGCCTATAGGGCGGCCGCCTGCAAACAGGTTTGAGTAGAACACTGCATTCTCACCAGCCTCATTTAGCTCGATCTCAAACCAAGCTTGTTCAGGGCTCGGTTTAAGTTCCCTTGGGAACCCACTGCCATTGACGATGCTGAAAGAAGGCATCTCTTCGTCGTCATCATCGGTCACGTCGTTTGCGGTAACTTCGAGGATGGCAATGGGCGCCTCGATGCTCTCTTCTTTCCAGTCGGCTAGCCCTCCTGGATCTAAGACCAGAAGATCGATCCAATCAGCATCAATAATTTCAAACTGAGCTTTTTCGCCTTCGACCCTGTCGAGCCGACCATAGGCACGGCGCGGCGCTTCAAGATAGAATTCCCCATCCGCAAGAAAGAAGTCGTTCATAGCAAGCTATTTCCGTCCGTAATGCTTAAGGAAAGGGCTTCTGGCAGACTTGTTGGCCTGACCCGGGCTATTCAGCACCCCATTTGCGGCTCGTTTCGACCCAAAAATCCGCGCCGTTGGTGCGGATGATAATGTCTTGCTGCCAAATGGCCTGATGATCACGAACATTGAGCGGCATCATATTTGTGGTCGTCCCCCAAGAAGTTTGGAAGATGCGATCCACTCCGGCTTCGACTAGGCGCTCAAGGACATCATGATGGGGGTGGTGGTGAGAGTTTCTGTTGCCTGCAGAGATTATGGCAATCTCCGGCTTCAGGAGCTCGAGAAACTCTGCGCTCGATCCATTGTTCGCTCCATGATGATTGACATGAAGAATATCCAGATTCACTCCATCGCGAACGAGCGCACGTGCAACCTCAACCTCAACTTCCGCATCCTCAGATCCATATCGCCTCCCTGTCAGATCACCCGAAACAAGATAGTCAAAATCACCCATGGTTATGAGGAAGGAAAGTGAGCGTTCATTAGGGCGGTTAACCTTAGATACTCGGCTATCCATACCGCGCACATAGCCATTGGCTGCATAGGCGATCATCCGTGCGCCCCCACCCAGGTCGATCTCATAGCTATCGACCGCAGATTGGTCTGCGATTACCACTCGGGTGCCCATCGAATTGGCCATGGCTTGATACTTCTGGATCGCTTTAGTGTCGCGCATAAGAGCATCGCCATAATCGACAAAATTCAGGACGGGCAGGTCATCGCCAGTCCCAATCTCCTCAGAGTCCGGAAGGTAGTACCTTTCTCCCATCCAGTCCGATATGCCATCTCCATCATCATCGCCCGGGGAACCTGGGTGATCATCGAATCCGAGAATGAAGCTCTTGCCGTGGAATCCGCCGGCGACGATGCCGCCGATGTGGTCGGCATCATCATGGGTGAGGACAAAGTAATCGAGAGTCTCAACTCCGCGCTTATAGAGCACTGCGCGTAAGATATGGCCGCCGTCGCGGTCATTGATATCGCCTGCATCGATAAGAACATTGACGCGATTGCCATCTGCGTCGGCAGGGCCCTGGACAAGGGTAGCATCACCTTGCCCCACTCGAATGTTTACGATCTCCAGCTCGGAGGCACCGGCATTCGCCGCACTCAAGGAAGCAAAGGCTAAGCAAGAAAGTGCCAGAACCCGTGGTAATATTTGAACCATGATAGAGTACCCCCATTTTTTGACCCAATTATCATGATTATTGGAGATCCACAAAGAGAAGGTTTTGTATGAGACTCGCTTTTAGTGGAAATTCGGATAGGCTATTACTTCTGGCGGAGCGTTTTTCAGAGAGTTCGCGAAGATTTCAGAAGAAATCGGCATGCCAAGAATTTGATTGAGGATATACCATGCCCGCTAGCGCGATAGACATTGCCCATCTAAGTCCCTTTGTCGCCCCAGCCATCTTGGAAAGTGATGGGAATTTGGCAGGGCAGGCCTTGCTTGAGTGTCTCGTCAAAGAGGCTCGCCAGCAGGCCAATCGCTCTAGCTCACGCGTTCGGCAAGTGCTCCGTGCGACCGAAATCGATACGTATGGGGAGCTTCAAACGCAGGCTCTGATATATCGCGAGAAGGGCCCGCCTTCGTGGCTGTCTGGAGTTGGTGTAGAGGATGCGCTGCACAAACTCATAGTCATCTCGGTAAGAGGAAAACTGGCTACCTTGTCCTGTTCTGATGGCGCGATGCGCGATCGAATTGTCAAGAACTCGAACGTCACAAGGCGTATTTCGCGCGAGGCGGTCGCATCCTTTGTGGGTGAAGAGGCCAAAGCTCTTTGGCTTAATGGCATACACACTCCAACTGCGGCCAAGGCGGATACCAAAGCCATTACTGGGCCAAGCCTTGCCTCTTCGATTGATCCCATCGGCGACCAATCATACTACTATTCTGCAGCTCGAACATTGCCTTCAATTCCGGGACTTGTCGCACCAAGCGGTGCTGAACTCCTCGTTGGCGCAGCACCAGGTGGCGGTCGTGTTTGGCTTAGGCGCGCCGAAAGCTTGGACGATTATCGTGGGCTGATCAGTGCTGTTCTTGACTGGGTTGAAGGAGACCATAAGCCTTTAGATGTTTTTGCGTCCTTGGCTAAGCCGGTACTGAGCCCGCACGGCATTTCCGAGCCCTATGCGCTTACGGTTTTTCCTGAAGAGCTGCTTTCAGAAGATGAGATCGATAACGCCAGACGTGAGGAGCTGCTGCGCTGGGCATTTGATGCAGACTACGAGGTTGCAGCCAGTGATGGACTGTCGCTCACAATCAAACCTCACCTTTTGGGAGAAGTGTTGGGTACGATCTCTCTGTTGGTATCCTTGGCCGATGGGGTGGTGGACATCGAAGGAACTTGGCTCGCTAGGACTCAGGGCCGTGAAGAAGAATGCGCATCGCTTGCTCAGTTCTTGACCAACCCTGAGGCCATTAAGATCTACTATGACACCGGCCATACTATCGCGCAGGGGCGCTGCTATTCAGGTGGTTTTGTCGATCAACCGTTTGACTGGAAATTTGCCGATTTTGCGAACTACAACGTCAAGCAGGAAAAGCCTGTCGTTCCGAAGGGGGGCTCTCTGGCCGAGCGCATAGCCACAAATGGCGACAACTCCTTGTTTGCCTATGTAGTCGAGAAGATGTTTTGCAATGAGGCTGGCAATCCTGAAGGCTGGCTAGCTAGCGACGATGGATCGATGGAACTTGCTGATTTCATTCACCTTGATCCCGACGAGAAGATCATAACACTGGTGCATGTGAAAGCATCAAAGCGCGATGAGCCGGGGCGACAGGCTGCTCCCTCCAATTATGAAATCGTCGTTTCACAGGCAGTGAAGAATTTGCGCCATTTGGATAGGCGCAACCTTCATGACGAACTCGAAAAAGGCAAAGCGAGCAAGATTGGAGCAGCAGTTTGGCACAATGGCGTAAAGCAACCCAATCGCGATGGATTCCTTAAAGCTGCAAAGAAGATGCCCGCAAGCGCTCAAAAACACCTGGTCGTGCTTCAGCCAAATGTGACAAAACAAGAAAAGGAGAGATGCTGGGGCCCCGACGCGACTCCCAATCAGGCGATGCGGATCAAGCAGATTGATACTTTGCTTCTTGCCGCAAGAGCATCGGCACTCTCATGCGGTGCAAGCTTCGCCGCTTGGGGAGCGACCTATCCGGACGCTGATTAGCGCCCGATGAGAAAGCATTAGGAGGTGTCAGAATGGCCCGTCAGCCAGCGGTCGTAAAACAGCCAGATCTTCCTCACTCGGTCAAGATTGGCATTCTTGGTTGGATCGAAAGGCGCTGGCTAGACCTTCTTGAGCGATGGAAGACAATACGCGACCTGCGTTTCATTGCGGTGCTGCTTTTGGTCGGTACAGCTTTGGTTGTCTTTGTGCCGCAAGGTAAGGATGTGATTGGCACTTTGTCCGATGACTGGGGCGGGGGTGATCAAAGACGCTGGTGGTATTTTCTCTTTTCAGTCGCGTTTCTTAGCTTTCAGGTGTGGATGTGGTCGCGTTGCCTCATCCAAATTCGATACAACTCTGATGGTTGGCGCCGTGACAAGTTTCTTGTTTGGGCGCCGCGCGTTCTCGGACTTGTCCCGTACATCGCAGCTGCCTTTTCGTTGTGCCTTGTAGAAGAAGGGCAAAACACTCTCACCCAGATCGCAATTGTCATTTCACTCGGAGCTGTGTCGCTTGTGCTCTATTGGCAGCGATATGAGATCATGGCCAAACTATCCTCTTGGGAGAAAGCTAGGGACCTTTTTGACCCGCCGTGGCGAGGCCTTAACCTTGCTCCTTTCGAGGCCCATTCTCTAATCGTATCTTTGGCGATTTCAGTTGTTTCTATCGCCCTGTTCGCGGCGGACCCATTAACGATCCCAAAACTAATTGGACCGGCAGCTCTCTCGTACCTCGCGTTTGCGTTGATGATCCCAGCGGTGAGTGCTCTCATGGCTCTGTTTTGGCGCTCTCACTTTCCTGTCCTAACTTCGCTATTCCTGCTTGCGGTCGTTTTCAGCGCGACCAATGACAATCATGATGTACGGGTCATCAAGAATGCCGAGAACATAACGCCGACAGATCGCGTCAGCTTGAAAGCATCACTTGCGCAATGGATGGAGCAAGCTCCCCGAGATCCAGACAATCCTGACGAAATTCCGATCGTTTTTGTGTCGTCGGCCGGCGGTGCATCAAGGGCGGCTTTTTGGACCAGCGAAGTCTTGCATCGCTTGGATGAGCTGGATCCATCTTTCCGTAGAAGCGTCTTTGCTATCTCAGCCGTCTCGGGCGGGGCCTTAGGATCAAGCGATTATGTCGCTTCATCCTCATTGGTGCCTGACGACGCGCGGCTAGCGCGCGAACTCTCGCGCAGCCACTCTGGGGCTGATCATCTTGCGCCAGCTCTCGCCGGCTTCTTCTACACCGATGCAATCCAACGCTTCTTGCCTGGCCCAGTTCTTCGCGATCGCTCGTGGAGCATTGAGCGTAGCTTCGAAGCCGAGTGGGACATTGCTTGTGAGACAAATTCGATTAGTCCAGAGTGTCCGAAGCTGTTCGAGCGCTCTTTTCTAGACCTCTACGAAATCGAAACTGCCCAGTGGCAGCCCAATCTCCTATTGGTCGGCACGCTGCTTGAAGATGGTCGCCGGGTCATAACCAGCAATCTTGACCTGGTGAGCAGAACTGAGGGTGAAAGCAGCACGCAGCTGCTACCGCTCTTGCCAAACACCTATGATCACTTTGAGCTTACCCAAAAACCCCTGCGATTGTCGACGGCAGTCATGAACTCGGCTCGTTTTCCTTGGATCAGTCCGGCAGGTGGATTGCGAAGCCTTGAGGGTGCCCCGATCGGTCACGTAATAGACGGTGGATACTTTGAAGCGAGCGCCGCTGACACCAGCTTTGATCTAGCAATTGCAGTTCAAGCTGCCGCGGCGCAGCTATGCAAGGAGGCCGGTGGGACCGGTTGTCCAGTCCTCAAGCCAGTGTTCTTGACGCTAATTAACAGCGAGTCTGAAACAGCTAAGACGAGCCGTGTCGCGGGTTCGAACGCCACTCCTCGAATCCGTTCGAACGCCGCAGGCACGCGTGACATAATCCCCTCCGCCCCGGCAGCAAAAGGAGCGAATGATCTGCTTGCTCCTTTGCAAGGCATCTTCGCCACTCAAGGCGGCCGCGCTGACGTAACGCTCGCTAGGCTTGCTCGTCTGAACGACATTCAGGCCAAAGTGGACGGCGCCTCGAGCAATGGGATGATGAAGCTACTTCCAAGCAATAGTCTTGAAGTTAGGCTGCAGCCTTGCCGCCTATCAGGCGAAAGGCCGTTAGCCATGAGCTGGGCTTTATCCGAACTGACCCGAGATCGAGTTACACGTCAGGTGGACGGCTTTGCTTTTGATGATGACGCCTCAGGAGAAGTTGTCATTCCAGAATGCACAAGAAAGCAGCAATTGGCCTTGAGCACGCTAGGCCGAGCATTGCCTGGCAAGCATTAGGGCCTTCAAGAAATGGGCTTAGGAGCGCCACAATTTCAGGCATCTGCGAATGCTCCTGGGCAGCCATTGATACAGGCGGATCACGCCATACTCCCTGAATCACGCCGGCGAAGAACTTCGGTTGTGATGCCGGACACGCTTTGAGTACAAGTTTTGGCTAATGCCAATCCTACAGGTTCAACCTTGATTGGTGCGTAGGCTCAGAACCCGTTGGCTTGTCTCAGCACCGAGTAGAGGGAGGTCCGTTTCAGTCCAATCTTGAGGTGCTGCCGCTAGTCAAGATCTGGTCTGCCCACTGATCGACAAGACGAAGTGCTGGTTCTGTGAGCCTAAGATTGATTTTCCGACGGTCTTTGGGATCTTCCGCACGCTCTACCAAACCGTCCCGTTCTAGCGCAGCTATTCGCCGGAGTGATGTTGTTGGAGATGCGTCACCTAATCCGCAAACTCGCTTGATCTGAATCGGGCCAGGAAACTGCCTTTGCCAATAGAGTTCGAGGACGATGTTCCATCCAATGCAATCGCGCATTACCGAAGGAAGCATCTCGTGCCGCAAAGCAAGGACGCGCCTCTCTCTTAGAACTAACTCAAGTCTACGCCCGCATCTTCTAATCTGCTTAACTGCGTTCTTGTGCTTGGTTGGCATCATGTCACTCTCATGATCGCCCTCTCAGTCATCGGCCAATAGCTAGTCGTATGGGTTCGGTAACCTTCTGTTTTTCTTTAGTTTAGCATGTCCCCCGAGCCCCGCGTTGGCTTAAAGAAGATTCTCGTTCCGCTTAGCCAACTCAGCGAACGATCAGGAGCTCTATCTACGTTGCAACCGGTAAATGTAACGCGTTTCGTTTGGCTGCCCGTCTGAAGTCCACGCGAGGCTTGCAGATGACGGCGATCTATGGCGACAGAACCTCGCCTAGGGGTTGCAGGCCGCCACCTTTGATATCGATCGGAGCAGATGGATGCTTAGGGAGCATTGGCAGCTGTCTAACTCCTGCCCCTAGGATGCATAGATTCCAGTGTCGGCCCGCCAAAAGGCATTGAGCCCCCTTATGCTCCGGCGACAATCCTTTTGGCTTGATCCTTCCAATCTGATGGCACGACGCTTGAGGCCAGCAAGTCCTTTGCGCAGATCCCCGCTTTGGTCTCTCCGGCTAGGATCGCCTCGACCACTTCTGGCGCTAGAAAGGCGAGCCTCACAACGCGCGTCATCCAGGACGCCGAGACGCCTTCTTCCCGGGCGAGGGTTGCAACATCGATATTGCCGTTAGCTAGCCTCGCCCACCATGTGCGCGACTGAACGACCAGCCTGATCAAGGTCGCATCAGGCTGATGTTCAATTGCGCGGGCACCGTTGGAGCTGATCAGCCGCACAGCCATGCCGCTGCGCTTGATGCGCGCCGAGATGGGGTGATCGAGCGTTGCGGGATCGTCTC
Source organism: Erythrobacter sp. (assembly GCA_965229665.1). Classification (GTDB taxonomy): domain Bacteria; phylum Pseudomonadota; class Alphaproteobacteria; order Sphingomonadales; family Sphingomonadaceae; genus Erythrobacter. The sequence goes on from OZ245896.1 coordinate 1,887,159, forward strand.
CATCTGCGGTGACGCCCAGCAGTTCGCAGATTGCGGGCCTGTGAAGCGACAGGACAACGCGGCCGGTGAAGATTGCAACTCTGACAACGAGCTGCCGGATAGCGCTGCGGTTCGCTTGCCCAGTAGCCGAGAGATACTTGTCGAGATTGGCTTTCGCTGCTGCTATGCTGGAGGGACTGACCGCAGAGTTCGCCTTGGCGGCAAGCGCCAGCGGGTCACTTAGAAGCGCGTGCAGCTCGGTGCGAACAAAGCGCTCGATCTCGAGCGCGGGGATGCGAAGTAGGGGGGATAGGGGTTTGCCGGCGGTCTCTTCTTGGGGGCCGCCTACATAGTAGCGATAGCGTTTGGAGCCCTTCGTCGCGTGGACGTGTTTGAGCGCATTGCCTTTGTCATCAAAGACGAGGCCAGCCAGCAGTGCGCAGGATTGCTCGCGCGCTCGCCTGACCCCTTGCGTGTTCGCTGAAAGCTGGCGCTGAACCGCTTCCCACTCCTCTTCGCATATGATGGGTGAGTGGTTGCCGGGATAGACTGCCTGCTTGTGCGCGATCTTGCCCGCATAGATCGGGTTCTTGAGGATCGAGTAGAGCTGGCCGCGTGAGAAGGCGCCTCCGCCATAGGTCTTGCAGGTCGAGGTAGTTCGGATCGGTGACCTGACACCTTCCTTGATCAAGTGCTCGGCCACTCGTCTGACATTGCCTTTCTCGCGGTAGAGCCGATAGATATCTTCCACGATGCGTGCGTGATCGGGAATGATCTGGAGGCTGCGGCCATCGGGGCGATAGCCAAGCGGCGGTATCCCGCCCATCCACATGCCCTTGGCTTTGGAGGCTGCGATCTTGTCGCGGATCCTCTCAGCGGTCACTTCGCGCTCGAACTGAGCGAAGGAGAGGAGCATGTTGAGCGTCAAGCGACCCATGCTTGTGGTGGTGTTGAACGACTGGGTAACCGACACAAAGCTCACATGGGCTTCATCGAAGGCTTCGACCAGCTTTGCAAAGTCGAGCAGCGAGCGTGTGAGACGATCAACCTTGTAGACCACAATGATATCGATCTGTCCTGCTTTGACGTCACCCAGCAGTCGCTGAAGGGCAGGGCGCTCAAGTGAACCGCCGGATAGCCCGCCGTCGTCATAGAGATCTGGTCGCAGTTTCCAGCCTTCGCTGGCCTGGCTGAGGACATAAGCGGCGCAGGCTTCGCGTTGTGCATCGAGCGAGCTGAAGTCTTGTTCCAGACCCTCCTCGGAGGACTTGCGGGTGTAGATGGCGCAGCGAACCGTCTTCATGCTGCTTGCTTGGTCTTCAGCCCGAAGAAGGCTGGGCCCGACCAGCGAGTGCCGGTGATCGCGCGGGCGACGGCGCTCAGTGACTTCCAGCTCTGATCGTTCCAGCGAATGCATCCCTCATCATCGATCGTGACTGTGTGAAGCGTGCCGTTCCACTCACGTGTGAGCCGCATGCCCGGTTGAACGCGGCGGGTCCTCGTATCGCCCCGCGCCAGCTGATCGAGCGTTTGCAGGGCTTTGCGCGAGTGTCCGCCGTGAACACTGGCTTGCAGCTCCCAGGCAAGGGCTAGACGCAGTAGCGCAGCGCTTACCCTGGGAACGGGCCTATCGGTGAGTTCAAGCCAACTCGCGCGCAGCTGCGCCAGCGACATGGTTGCCAGCGCAACCAGCTCTTCACCAAGGTCCGAAGACCACATTATGCAGCCTTCGTGATGCGGTAGCAGGTCGCATCGCCGCGTTTCGTTCTCTCGATCAAGTGTCCCTTCTTCCTTAGACCTGTCAGAGCGGCGCGGGTCGAGTGGGGCTGCCAGCTGGTCGCCTTGACGATTTCATCGAGCGTTGCGCCTTGCTTGCGCTGCAGTAGGCCGATCACCTTCGCAATCTTGGTTTGCTTTGGCTGAGGGATTGGATTTGCGATTGTAGACTTCTGGGTTGCCATGGGTGGTTCTCCTATGATCGGAGCAGCGACGTACTGCTCCCACCACCCAGAGCCCGGCCGATGGACATGCCATGGGCGGGCTGCGGCGCGCCTTTGCCTTTGGCTAAGCGCCGCCGAGTCACTGACAACAATGCTTGGAACACCGGAGAAGTCGAGGGGAAAGTCGCGATCAGCGCGATTTTACATAATGACGGTTATCAACCGTCCGCTTGTAGACTTGGGGACATAAAGACCGAGCGGTCAAAAATGGGGGTGAAAACGGACATAGGGAATGCCTTTAATGGCCGACTCATCTGACCTGATGCCGCGCGAGAAGAGACTCGGCCATTATTTGTACAACACTCAGCTCTTTTTCAACTTCGTAGTCACGTATCTCCGTTTAGCGATGCACGTCTTGCTGATCCTTGAGATTCGCCAAGCGTAATGCGATTCTACCCAAATCTGTTTGATTGAATGGTCGATTTGCTATCTATTTCATCAATAGAAATTCGAGAAATCAAGCATTCATCAGGAGTCCAATATTTACAGTATTATGACCAACGCATTCACTTGACTCTGCTAAGGAGAAGCATGAAGTTGTGTCTCTCTAAATCGGAGCCTTCATTGATGCGACTCGCAATAGTTTTTGCGGGCTGTTCTCTTGCGACCTTAGCTCTAGCTAATAACGCGGCAGCTCAGTCAAGTACTGAAACCTACACTTATGACGCGCTCGGGCGCCTCATAACAGTTGAAGTATCGGGAGGTGCCGAAGATGGGACCGAGCGTGACTACAGCTACGATGCGGCGAGCAATCGAACGCAGGTGGCTGCTACCACTGGTACGGGAGGTCCTCCACCACCGCCACCACCTCCTCCGCCACCACCCCCTCCGCCTCCTCCTCCTCCTCCGAGCCAGACCGCGCTGACTGATGCTAACCTGAACGTGCTGAGCGCGCACACATCGACCTATAGCTGTCAGGTTGTCTCATTCCCTCCGCCATTCTCGATCAATGTCCGGTCCTGTGTGCTCGTTTCGAACGCTGAAGTCGTTTATTATCATAATCTTAATCTAACTCCGAACCCCACGTTCGACACTGGCTACTCAATGCCAAACCCACTCATTCTGGAAGTTGATCCCGCCTATTACGGCACCTCTGACTGACGGGAGCGCCGCAATGTCACCGACCAAGCCAACATCCCAATCTCCGCAATCCAAAGGCAAAACGATGCAAAGAGCATTTCTAGGTCTTTCAGCAGCTTTGACGATCGCTATTGTGTCGACACCGAGCTCTCAAGTTCAGGCGCAAAGTGAAAACCAGACCACGGTCTGCATGACCAATGGCAATATGTGGGCGCTACTGCTTCCCTCCCGTCAGGCGGAGATGGAGGCGGCAGGCTATTCGGTGGCGCCGTGCAACGGTCGCGAAGCGCAAGCAGCGAGCTATCGCACGGAGATATGCCGCTATGCCAACACTGTTCCGGAAACAGTCGCGGCGCTGTTTGAACAAGATCACGGCGTCAGCCCACGCAAGTTGTGCGATCTGGCGAGAGAGGTGCCGCAATGAGTAACTCCGCCTCAAAATCGACGTTTCGCTTGGCTGTAGGGTCTTCGGTTGCTGCTCTTGCACTCGTCGGGGCGAGTGAGGCAATCGCGCAATCGGCTGAAGAGGATACAATCGACACAGCAAAGGCGGCCGATACGGTGAGCCCCTATGGCGTCAGCTATGCCACTGGTTCATTCACCTATTCCGTGCCCCTTTTCACAATCGGACACGGAGAATGGCCGAACAAGGTAACCGTCTCGCTCGACTATGACAGTTCGGGTAGGCGGTATCCGAACAAGCCCTGGACCATATCGATCGCGCGTCGAATGAGCGGACTCTACACCCAATACATCACGGGGTTTGAGGGCGATCCCATCGAGGAGTTGCATCGTTACGGACTGAATGTGGTGCTCGGCAACTCCAAACAGGAATTCGATCTCGGCGGTCCAACGCTGGATCCTGCCAGCTTTCGATCTGTCAGTGAGAATGGAAGTTCTGTTGACTTTGCCGCCCTTCCGCCCGGGTACTATTTCGGTCGCTACTTGAGCTTTCCCGGTGACTTTACCGTCACTGGTCGAGACGGCACCACGCTGGAGTTCTTGGGTGGGCTTCGAAATTCGGACGGTCCCCTCCAAATCCACGGTCCAGCCACCCTCACGCTGCCCGATGGGACCGAGGTTGATTATTCCGACGCGCCCAATCTGGGCGATCAGATGGTGAGCCAGTCAAGCTCCAGCGGCTTGATTGTTCGCAAATACGGCTCGGAAATCTGTGCATTCAACACCGCCTATATCGATGCCTCGACGATTACGGACTGCTCGCAATCTCCGCTTGTCGCGACCATTGTAACCCAACCTGGCGTGTATGAGCTCGTGACATCCGTCACTCGCCCCGATGGCGGAACATTTAATTTTGAGTATCAGTCCTACACGACGACCCACAACGCTCCTGGCGGAATGGGGCCGAACTCGACCGGCACACGTGAGCATCTTTCTTGTGTCAAAGAACCGGGGCAATCGGTTTGCGCGGTTAGCAACACCTATGATCCATGCGATGGGCCCGGTTTCGGCACCAATCAAGGTGGCTGGTACTTCCAGGACAGCGAATGGAGCGGTAGCCGAGATCGTGTGATCCGACAGGATCTGGCTGATGGTCGGATCATAACCTATTCTTACGCCTTTCAGGCTGACCCCTGTCAATTGGTCAGCGCCGTCACAATGAGCGAAGGGTCGGATTCGACCGAAGTGAAACTCGTGGATGGCGTCAGATTGTACGAGGTCCCGGGCCCGGTTTCGGTCAAGGATCCACTCCAAAGAGTGACCGAATATACATGGACCGGCGATGCGATTGGTACGACCGGGCAGTTCGACGACAAGCTTGCAACGGTGACGTCGCCGGACGACAACTCGGTCGAATACAGTTACGACAGCCGTGGCAATCGCACCGAGACCCGCATCAAGGCCAAGCCCGGAAGTGGTCTTGCCGACATCGTCACCACCGCTACCTATCCGGCGACCTGTACGCATCAAAAAACCTGCAACAAGCCCACCTCGGTTACTGACGCCGAAGGCAATACGACCACCTTCACCTATGATGCAGCGCATGGCGGTGTCCTGACCGAACAAGGGCCAAGCGTTGGTGGTGTCGTCCCAGCGACCAAGTACTACTACGTCCAGCGAGAGGCGTGGCTGAAGTCCGGCAGTGGCTACGCCAAGTCGGGTGTCCCCACTTGGCTGCTCTCCGAAACTCGAGCCTGCAGGACCACTTCGATGAATCTGGCTAACGGGACCTGTGCAGGCGGCACAGCAGACCTTGTCCGAACAACATATGATTACGGCCCCGACAGCGGCCCCAACAATCTCTGGCTGCGCGGCACTGCTGCGATCGCCGACGGACAGACGCTGCGGACCTGTTTCTCATACGATGACCTTGGCCGCCGGGTCAGCGAAACCCAGCCCAAGGCTGGCCTGACAAGCTGTCCGTAAGGGGAGATGGTTCGATGAAACGCCTGCATTCGCTGCTCCTCGCACTCACCGGTCTGTTCCTCGCGGTCAGTCCTTCATCCGCGCAAGCGCAAGCATCGCCCTCTGACTACACCTCGGGACTGCGCTATGACATTCTGGGGCGCCAAGTCGGTGCTATCGCGCCCGATCCCGACGGTACCGGGCCGATAAAGTACGCTGCAACCCGCACGACCTATGATCTGCGCGGCAATGCGACCAAGGTTGAATCGGGCGAACTCGCCAATTGGCAGAGCCATACAGCGCTGCCCAAGGATTGGACCGGCTTCACGGTCTATTCGACGGTCGAGACCACCTATGATGATCTGAACCGGAAAATCACCGAACGGACCAAGGGGTCGGATGGCGTCACGGTCAGCTTGATGCAATACAGCTATGACAATCGCGGACGGCTAGAATGCACCGCGCAGCGGATGAACCCGGCAGCGTTCGGTTCGCTTCCTGCAAGCGCCTGCACGCTTGGTACTCAAGGCGCGAACGGCCCGGATCGGATCACCAAGACAATCTACGATTCCGGTAGCCAGGTGCTGCAGATCCGTAAGGCAGTCGGCACGCCTATCGAGATCGCCGACGTCACCTATTCCTATACAACCAACGGCCAGATCGAGGATGTAGTCGACGCCAATGGCAATAGGGCCAAGCTCGAATATGACGGGCACGATCGCCAGACCAAATGGATCTTCCCGTCCACTACGCAGCCGAGCGGGTTTAATGGCAGCACCCCGGCGCTGGCTCTGTCGACCGCCGGCTCAACCAATCCCGGCGACTATGAGGCCTATACATATGACGACAATGGCAATCGGTTGAGCCTGCGCAAGCGCGACGGGACCACGATCGACTACCAGTATGATGATCTCAACCGGATGACCGCAAAGATCATCCCCAATCGCGCGGGCCTTGGCTCGGTCTATGAGCGCAATGTTTACTACACCTACGAGCTTAACGGTCTGCAGACCTCGGCTCGCTTCAACAGCGTAACCGGCCAAGGCATTATCAACACCTATGACGGGTTCGGCCGGATGCTGAGCGAGACCAGCACGATCGATGGCTACAATCTGGTAATCAGTTCGCAATATGACGCCAATGGCAACCGCACCCGCGTGACCCATAATGATGGTGTCTATTTCACCTATGAATACGACGGCCTCAATCGCCTGAGCGCTATCAAGGACCGGTCGGGCAACACGCTGGTAACTTCCAGCTACAACACCCGCGGCCTGCTCACCACTGTGGCGCGGCCTGGGACCGTACAAGACAGCACGTACACATATGATAACGCCAATCGCATCAGCGGGATCAGCATCGCCAATGGCACGTCAGCCGCCGATGTCAGCTGGGGCTTCACCCGCAACGCGGCGTCGCAGATCCTGACCGAGAGCCAAGACAATGACATCTACAGCTGGGATGGCCATGTCGATGCCAACCGCAATTACACGGTCAACGGGCTCAACCAATACACAGAGGTGGGGGCAGATGACTTCTGCTATGACGCCAATGGTAATCTCACCGCCGATGGCGATCATGTCTATCTCTATGATGTAGAGAACCGCCTGGTGCAAAAGCGGGCGCAAGGCACCGGGAACACCAATTGCAACAGCCTGTCTTATTCTGGCTCGATCGTAGCCGAGCTGCGCTATGATCCAATGGGGCGGCTTTACCGTCTACGCGATTACCCTGGTGGCACCGGGATCAAGCGCTTCGTCCATGACGGCAACGCGCTGGTCATGGAGTACAACTCGACGGCCTCAGCGATCCAGCAGCGCTATGTTCACGGCTCCAATCTCGAAGCCGATGACCCGCTGGTTCTGTACCGTAACTCCAACACCGCGCTGTCCGATGCGCGCTATCTGTTCGCTGATCCGCGCGGCTCGATCGTGCTGGTCGCCAACAACACCGGCGGCACAATCGCGATCAACACTTACGACGAGTACGGCATTCCGGACACCGCCGCGGGGTTCAACATCAACACCAAGGGCCGGTTCCGCTACACCGGCCAGCTGTGGCTGCCTGAGCTGGAGATGTATTACTACAAGGCGCGGATCTACTCCTACAAGCTCGGCCGGTTCATGCAGACCGACCCGATCGGATACGAGGACCAGTTCAACCTCTACGCCTATGTCGGAAATGATCCGATCAATGCGGTGGACTTTTTGGGGCTGCAATGCTCCAACACAGAAGGGTCTGAACAGTACGATTGCACCGTGGATCAGAACGATGGAAACTTTTCGGACGAACAGATCGAGAAGCTCGAAGCATCCCTGACAGCAACGGTCAATCGCCTCGCTAGCTTGGGCGACAAGTCGGTTCAACTCACTGTTGGCGAAGACTCAATCACTGTGAAAGCCTCGGACGTGGTTGAAGCCCTTACTTCGGCGAAAATTGTTACGAATGCCGCGCCGGTCAGTCGAGGAGGGGGTTGGGCTTCAAGCGGCGGGGGGCAACTGAATCCGCAACGCAGCGAACAATTTGGCAAGTCCAGAATCACAGTATATTCAAGTTTTGAAGTGAGCGCCTCTCGAGTCTTTACAAAGTTCAGCGGCAACCAGTTCTTCGGAGAAACGGCTGGACTGATGCATATGTGGGTGCACGAGGGCATTCATGCTCACAAAACCTTGGAAAGCGCGTTTTACGATTCATTCCGTAGGAATCCTGGAGCATGGAACAGAAAGCATCAATCAGAATATGCAAAAGCCGTCAATCGATTGCTTGGCATCTCGGCCGGCAACACATGGAATTAAAATCGAAACTTGTGACCGCGTTTAGCGCGATAGCTATGCTCTTTGTTCCAGCTTGCTCAAACGGCAACGAAGAAAAAAGCCGGCCTTCAGTTGAGGGTTCAGCCCCTCGGTCATTGCCAACACTGGCGCTTTCTGTCTGGTACGATGCCCGGTTCGACAACCGGAGTGAGCTCATAGACTTTGAATCAATGCAGTATGCACTTGGTTCGAAAGGCTCAGATGAACTACTTGCCGGGTTCGGAGGGGCAATCGAGAATTGTAGTACTGACGAACTGCACTGCTTTTTCGCAGGTCGACCGTACTCAATCCCTAAGTCAAAAGCGGTTAAGCGTTGGAGTATCGATGAATTCGAATGTGACCTTTCTGGTAGCGAGGCGCGTGGAAAAATAACCTGCATTTCTACAATGCCGGACAGCCCATCTTCAATCAGATCTTTCGAGTTACTTTTGGTTAATGGCTGTATTTCAGAAGATAAAGCGATCATATCCGGGTTTGAAGACACTGACCACCATTTCGAAGCTCGCGAAAAAGGAGTGTGCATTGAAGTAATTCGGAAATTCTTATAGTTGTGAGGCCCGAGTGACGCTTTACCGATCGCCGGCGAAGTGAGGATTGACGTATTAACTTGCGCTTAGCTTGTAGCGTTCGAAGAGCGAGATGCTCGATCGGAGAGTTTGGCGCGGCAACCTAGCTATCGGCTCTTAACCCAAGTTCAAGCCCCAGCATACGGATCGTAGTCTGAGGGCGTCAGCTCTTTGCGTGGAGTCTCCGAAGAAGCGCGGGCGCGACAAGTCCTGCGGGTTCATCCACGGTCATTGCGCCGCTCAGCAACCCAGCCGCGATGAAAGAGGTGCTGGCAGCTGGTAAAGGCCAAGTCGCGGACATCGACAGTGATTGCGGGTGGATCGGCCGCAAGCTCCTGCTGGAAAATCGACAGAAATTCATTGCGATCCTAGATATGAATGGACTGGCTTGTATTGGTTCTGACTCAACACCTTCGTTGGAAACTTAACGAGTACGGCAGATGTACAGCGCTATGATGCTAGTGCGATCACCACCATCTCATAGCCTTTCCATTACCAGCGCCTCAGCTAAGCCCCCGAGTATGGATCATAATCCACCGGGGGCAGGTCTTGCCTTGGCGGCTCGGCTGGCTGAGGTATCGGGACCTTGGACGGTGCATCAGTTACTTCTAGAGCTCCGGCCATAAGGCCTGCCGCGATAACCGGGGCGCCAAGCAGCACGAAGCTGCCCAAGATAACCCGCGCGCCATGACGCAGAGGCAGCTTTCCGGTGAGCGCCAATAGCCCGACAAATGCCACCGCCAACACGCACAATCCAATCGCGAGGCTCCCGAACAGCAGGTCCTGAATCCAGCCCAGCGAGTCCGCGAGGCGCGAGGCTCCGGAAGGTTCAAACAGGCTTGTCTGTATGGTGGTAGCGAGCTGCAACATTACGCCTTTTAGCTTAGCCGGCGCATGTTCGAATGCCTAGTATTGAATATCTGATTGCCATCAATCTCACCTAACAGGCAGAGAGCTACTCTTAGAGCAGCGAATTTACTCGCTGCAGTCGGAATGCTGGATACCTTCATGCATAACTCCCGGCTACCCGATTGTTTCACCTGAGATAACAACCCTCGCACAGTTCTCCGATTGTTGCGGATGGACTTGGTCCTTTGCAGATCCTTTGACTTCAAAGCAGGAAATATTGAATTGGCAATAGACACGGCAAGTTCGGCCGCCATTTGGGATATCTTGCTTTCGAGGACCTAATGTCCGCTTCTGGGTCGAAATGAGACCTTCTGCAGTTTGAGGTCCTACGTCTGGTGGGGCTCAGGAAAGCACCAGTGTTCAGGTCTAGGCTCGATATAGCCCAACGCGCACCATTGGTCTTCATCGATCTGATATGCGGCCAAGCCCCATTCCGGATCATCGAAACCACGCGGAACCAAATACAGACGCTCCGATCCTACTTCTGCGACGAAACCGAAGCCATGGCGCCGAGCAAATCTAAAGTCATCGCCAATGAAGCGCTTTCTTGGCCAGTCTTTCGCCGATGCCCACCGCCACTCAAGAGCTAGATTGCGGATCACTCGGACCTTTCTTCGCAACTCAGTGCGCCGACACAATCCAAGCAGACTGACCGGTGGAATCCAGCGCGGTTTCACTGTGCGAAAAAGGTTCAACACATTCTGAGTTTCGCACGAAACCCTCAGATCCACAATCACTTCAGCGCTGATCGCCACCTTATCGATGGAAGAGCCGACAACTTCAACTGCTTGTGATCTAACGCCCCCAGAAGAAGGCGGGCGGACCGATCGGCCCGCCCGTAAGTTGCCATCCCAGAGAGAGATTGGGAATGGGATAGCTGAGAGGAAAGTCAGAAGCTGAACTGCACCTCTGCGAAGACCTGCCGGCCACGGTTCTGCGTCACGATTAGGTCATCGCCTGCGGGTATTCCGAACCCTGCTGCCCCTCCAGGTGACAGGAATGGACGAGGGCCCGATGTGTTTACCCAGATTTCGTTTGTCAGGTTGGTGCCGATGATCGAGAATTTCCAAAGTCCATCCTGATCACCGATAGACGCTGTGAGGTCAAAGGTGACGTAACCGTCTTGTACTAAGTCATTCAATGAATCTTCATCGGTGAAGTAATCATCGCTGAAGACCATATTGCCTGACAGCCCAAATTCGAGACTGTCGCCGACAGGAGTGAAATAGTCGAAGGCAACGTTACCCGACCAACGTGGTGCCCGTGCTGAATCGCGACCATCAAGGTCTTCGCTGGCGATGAACGTATCGCTGAACGTCGCATCAAGATAAGATAGGTTGGCTGACAAGTTCAGCCCATCAACCGGCGGACGCCAGCCAAATTCCAGATCAACACCCTGCGTTGTCACTTCACCCGCATTGAGAGTAAGGAACTGGATGCTAACCGCATCAAAGTTTTGCACCTGCAAATCCTCGAACACGTAGTAATATGCCGTGCCGTTGAAGGTGAATGTGCGGTCATTAAACTGCGTCTTGAAGCCGATTTCGCCGCCTTTGGATGTTTCGGAGTCGAAGATCAGAGACGAGAAATCCCCGGCCGTAGCCGCCGCGCTAAGGCTTGCGGATGGCAGCGCGGAGTTGTCAATACCGCCCGACTTAAATCCAGTCTTAAACGACGCGAAAAGCGTCACGTCATCGTCTGGCTGGTAGCGCAGAGTGACTTCAGGCGAGACTTGGTCATCAGCGAAGTTGATGTCGCCTGAATTGAAGCCCGGCGCAACGAATCCTGGACCTTGCAAGAAGGTATGCAAGTAAGGAACCGTGATGACCTGAGTCTTTGACTCATCAGTGTAGCGAATACCGCCTGACAGTTCGAGCTGATCGGTCAGGTCGATTATGACCGAACCAAAGACCGAGAATGCCTCAGTGTCGGTTACATGCCGTTTATCCCAGTCATAGGTGAACCCGGTAGCGGGATCGGGCCCGATCAAACCGATATTCACGGCCGCTTGTGCCGTATCGAAAACGAACTGTCGATCTTCGTAGAATAGGCCGAGCATGAAGTTAAACGGTCCGTCAAAGTCTGAAGTGAGACGGAACTCTTGAGTGAACTGTTCCAACTGATTGACCGGATCGGAGCACCCAACGACCTGAGGAGTGCCGGCGCCATTGCTTGCCGCCAGAGCAGGAGCGTTCGCGGCAAGGAAAGTTGGATCGCCTAGAGCATCTCCAATGGGTGAAAAAGCTGGGCCAAGGCCGCCATAGGCGAAACAGTCGGTGTCGACAGCATCGAGATTAAGATATCCGGTTGTCGACGTCAGAGTTAGCGTTTCAGCGATCTCCAAATTCATCAGCAGACGGCTGAAGAAAATATCGGTTTCGGAGAAGGGCACGCCGTTACGGCCCGCCGCCGCTGATGGAGTGGGAACGCTAGCTCCAATCGAAGGCGCTGCATCCGTAAGGAAATAGAGCCCATTTTGGTCGTCGCAATCATATCCGGCCGGAATGCCGACTACCCCTGACAGCAGGAACACCGGATCAGCGACGCCGTTGGCGCCACAATTTATATCGCTATGTTGGATCGCGCCATCACCGGTGTTGCGGACATATTGCGCTTTCAGATTCGCATCGAAAGTCGAGCTCGGCTCCCAATCGAGAGTACCGCGCAGTACTAGGTTGGTCTGACTACGAAAATCGCCATTGGCCGAATTCGCTCCAGGCTGGATCGCAACGTATTCGTCAATATCGTTGTATTGACCGGCCACGCGAATGCCGAGTGTGTCCGTAAGCGGACCGGAAATATAGCCGCCAACCGTGTATCCCTTTTCTTCGAACTCGTAAGAAGCCCGGACGTTGCCTTCCCAGGTCGAAGTCGGATCAGCGGAGCGGATCGAGAAAACGCCGGCAGAGGCTGACTTGCCAAAGAACAGCGACTGCGGGCCTTTGAGAACGTCAATTTGCTGTGTGTCGAAAAAGCCAGCTTGGACGAGCCGCATGCTCGAAACCTGAACGCCATCAAAGTCGAACGCGACCGCGCTGTCAAATGCCGCAGAGATATTGGAAGAGCCTACGCCGCGCAGCGAAAGCTGACCGCCGGAGCCCGAACCGCCGACCTGCACATTCAAAGTCGGGACACGGCTTGTGACATCTGCAACTTGGTCAACACCGAACCGCTCTAGCGTCTCGCTGCCAATCGCCGTGACGGTTACCGGTACATCTTGCAGGCTTTCATTCTGACGGCGGGCCTGAACAATGATGACACCGTCGTCTTGCCCAGCTTGATCTCCATCAGCTGTCTGACCAAACGCTGCTGTTGGAACTGACGCGATGCAAGTGATCGCCGAACCAATAAGCAGTGATCTTTTCACTGCCTTCACTCGCGTCGGAATCCGTACTTCTAGCTTTTTCATTTCACCCTCCCGTTCCAACTCGTTTCAAGACGGTTGGAATTTTATTGGACGCTTCGTCTCAAGGACTAATTAAGCAGTTAATTAATATCTATCGAGCAGGCAGGAGGCATCTGGCAAAACCGCTAGGCGTGTTTCTTTTGAGCGGCGGGTTCAAAACCAGAGCTCTTGTCCGTGTCCCGACAGCAAATAAGTGTCTGGCAATGCCGATTTTCTGGAATGATGCGTATCGGTGGAACGACCCTGTTCGGCTCGTTTGCGTGCGCCCAGATAATGATCCTGCCCAAACGACATTTGAGCAGTGAATGGCTACGCAGGACTGGCATCCAATACCAAAGAGGCCGATGCGCTCGCTGATCTAACTGTGTCTTATTGACTAGTGGAAAGGTGAGAAAACGATGTCCGATCTCAACCAAGCAAGTGCAACTAGCGGACAGGCCGCAAGAGACACAGCTCGCGCCTTAGAGCTCTGACTATCATCTAATCTGAGCTGGGCAACTCAGTTCATTTGTTTGTCCAAGCCAGCAACGCCATAGACAATCAACTGGGCAACCCGCCGAGCAAGTTCCAGCGCTTTCTTCTTTGAGCGTACACCTTCTCTGTTGTCTGCGGTGTCTGCCGCTAGCATCACCGCGACCAAAGCGCCCATCACGAACTCCAGATCATCGTCGCTGGTGTTGGGAAAAAGACCCAGCAAGGCTGCACGATACTCAGCACGAAGACTGTCGACCTCTTCTTTCCAGGCATATCTGGCTGCGCCCTTTTGGGAGAGCTCACGTTGCATGAACCGCGCATAGTCATGACCACCAAAGTCAGAAGTCTGCACAAAGTGAGGTGTTATATAGGCAGCAAACAGTTCGGTGGTCCGAATCGAGATAGTTCCATCGCCTTGTCGCCACTTCGCAAGGTTTGCTCGTCGTTGGCTTAGAACGGGTTCGATGAACGTCTGGATGACACTATTGTAGAGCTGTTCTTTTGAGCCAAAATAGTAGTGCGCCAATGCAGTGTTGATGCCTGCCTCAATCAACATCTTGCGAACATGTGCACCTTCATATCCGAAATCTGCGAAGTGTTTGAGCGCGGTCTCCAATATGAGTTCGCGCTTCCCTTTTGGTGCTTTCTTCAATCTGAACCTCGATGCTTGAGATGACGGTGTTGCCATGGCTGCAGACCAAACTCCAACGGCTTTATCGACTAGTCAGTCAATTGGCATTTCGATTACTGCGATAAATTGTGATGACAATTTCCAGTTTATCCGAGATAGAGCCTGCTCGAAATAAGGAGCATGGATATCGCATCGGCCACACGGGCGAAGGCCAATTCGAGAACTGAATCCTGGGTCAAGGGGCTCAGTCAGCCAGATCCTTCCGTGCAAGCATTTCTAGTATTCTCGCTTCTAGCCAAGACTTGAATTTGGCGTCGCCAATCATCTTTGGGTTTATTGTCTGTAGATTGGATAAGCCCAAAATTAGGATAAAGAGAACATCGGCAGCGAAATAACCATCCTGGTTTTCTGCGATGTTCCCGCCGGCCTGGCGGCATCGTTCAAGCCCCTCAGCGACTTCGGTACGAAATGAGTCTTGAACTTCCTTTAGGGTGTTGGCTGCCTTTGTTTCGCGGAATGCAGCCTGGTGAATCTCAAGCATTAGCCTACGGGTCGGTTCAAATCCCTCATTCGTATAACTGCTCACCAGTTTGGCAAAATCGATTGGATTTGGGGTATCCGCCTCTTGAATTTCTTTTGCAATTGAAACGTGAGGACCACGATCCCCAATGAGATTGAGAAGAATATCGGGCTTACCATCAAAGTGTCGGTAGACCGCGCTGCTGGTCAATCCCGCATCTCGCGCAATTTGCGAGACTGAGGTGCCGGCGTAACCATGCTTAGCAAAAGCGAGCGCTGCAGCGTCCAGCAATTGCTTGCGGGTCTCGCCCTTAGGCTTGTCTGACAACGGTGGGCGGCCAATGGTCTTCTTTTTCCGCTTTAGATCTTTGTCACTCATAAAAGTGATGGTCCTCGTACTTTTTGCTTGTCTAGGAGGCCGGAGCCCGCATAGGCCTCCCTGCTCATACCTTCGGTCTTCCGGTGATCAAACTGGTTCGGCCAAGAAACAAGAGCCGCAGTGATTTAACTCCCAGGGAGGGTGACATGCAGGTTAACAAGTCTATGCCGACAATCACCGGACAAACTGAGGTCCTAGCGGCGCTCTCTTGGATATTCTTTCTGAGCGGGGCGATGACCAAGTCTACATTGCTGAGTGCATCCGGGCTTGACAATAATCCGCCATCGACGTGCGCGGTGACGAGCTGACGCTGATTCTGCGCGATAGGCTGGCTTCCCACAAAGCTAGGAAGTGCAAGTCGGGAAACCAAAATCGCAAGAAGATCGGCCGCTGGGCCAACGCCCACAACCACCTTAACTCTGACCGCCAAATCGCCAACCGGTAGCCCCCTGAGATCATTCGTCTCGGACCAGAATTGGACAGATCAATTGACTGACATTGTACTGCGTAAAGACCATGAGAACTGGACCGAGCTTACGCTGAATCGGCCAGACAAACTTAACTCCATGAATGTGGAGATGTTTAGGCAATTGCGCGAACATGTTCTCAGCCTTGCCGATGATGAAAGAGTAAACTGTGTTGTGTTACGCGGAGCGGGCAAGTGCTTTTCTGCGGGTCATGATTTGGGGGGTATCGCAGAGGGTGAAGCAACGCCTTCACCAGGGTGGCATTCTGAAACATTGCGTCTGATGGAGAAGATGCCCAAACCTGTGATCGCGGCAGTGCACAGTCATTGTTACACGGGCGCGTTAGAAGTGGCTCTGGCAGCCGACTTTATCGTTGCGGCGGATAATGCCCGGTTCGGAGATACACACGCAAAGTTTGCGCTCACACCGGTTTGGGGGATGAGTCAACGCCTGCCGCGGAGGGTGGGTATCGCAACAGCAAAACGGCTGATGTTCACGGCCGACATTCTGGACGCGCGAGAAGCGGTCCGGATCGGACTTGCAGAATACGTGGTGGATAGTGAGGATTTCGAGAGCGAAATAGTCGCTTTGGCAACGCGTATTTCAGCGAACTCACCTTTCACCCAAGCTGCGGTCAAAAGGCTTCTCGACGCAAATGACGCTCAGCCTATTGACGCTGGCTTGCAACGCGAAGTGATGGATTCTGAGGGAACTGGACCAGACATGGAAGACCGCATTGCTGTCTTCATGAGCAAATCTCTTTAGGCCCTCACAGCAAGGCCAAGATAGCAAATAGGACCTTTGCATGGATATTGATCTTAGTCCGGAACTCGACCAATTTCGTCGAGAGGTCATCGAGTTCTTGGATAAAGCCCCGACGGACGCCATCCGTGAAGCCGGACAAAAGTCAACCAGTGTGTTCGCCTGTTTTGAACAAGCGCAAGCTTGGCTTGGCATCCTCAATCAAAGAGGTTGGGCAGCGCCAAGTTGGCCGAAGGAATATGGCGGCACAGGATGGTCCGTTGAGCAGCGGTATATCTTTGAAGAGGAGTATCGCAAACGGGAGCTGCCGTCGCTCATGCCGAATGGGCTAAAGATGATTGGACCGCTTATCATCGCTTTGGGGACCAAGGAGCAGAAGGCAAAGTATCTTCCTCGCATACTCGCCGGTGAGGACTATTGGACCCAGGGATACTCAGAACCCAACTCCGGGTCTGACCTGGCTTCCCTTAGTTGCCGCGCAGAAGTCGATGGTGACGACTACATCATTAATGGCAGCAAGATCTGGACGACCCTAGCTCACAAATCCAACCGCATGTTTATGTTGGTACGGACCAGCAGTGAAGGCAAGAAGCAGTTTGGCATCACATTCTTGCTGCTTGATCGCACTGATTATGCAGGCATGGAGATCCGCCCAATAGTCGGCCTAGATGGTACTCCTGAGTTTTGTGAGGTCTTTTTCGACAATGTGCGCGTCCCACAATCCGGGCGCATCGGCGCGGAAAATGAAGGATGGAGTGTTTCCAAACAGTTGCTCCAGTTCGAACGGGGCGTGGCGGCCACTAGTCCAGCAATGCGGCAACGCATCAAGCGCATTCGAGGGGCCGCAGCTAGCCAATGCTCTCCATTTGGAGGCACTTTGGCTGATGACCCAGCGTTCCAGACGAAGCTCGGAGAATTGGAAGCGGAGGTGGCTACATTGGAGCATTTCGAGAAGCTCGCGATTAGCGGGCATGAGATCGCGCAAGATCCAGGACTGGCGTCAATCTCCAAGATAATGGATACTGAGCTGACCCAAGCACTTTCCACCCTGATGAAGAATGTGTCGGGCCTGGACGCCGTTTCGCTCGAAATTGAGGCGTTGAATGTAGGCTCGGATCAAGCCCCACTGGGGAGTGATTTTGATCTGGTTTCCATGCCCTATTATCTCAACAGCCGAGCCACCACAATTTACGCTGGCACCAATGAGGTTCAGCGCGACCTTATCACTCGAACGCTGGTGACCGGATAAGAGCTTTATACGCAATGGACTTCTCCTACACTGACGAACAAATCATGCTGCGCGACAGTGTTTCGCGCCTGATGCGGCAGCGTTATGATTTTGATGCGCGCCAGGCGATCGTGAGATCCGATGAGCCGTGGTCTTCAGACATTTGGCAGGCGTTGGGTGAGCTCGGTCTTTTTGCTCTTCCTTTTTCGGAAGAAGTCGGCGGATTGGGCGGTAGCATCTGTGACAGGGTCGCGGTCTGCGAGATATTTGGAGCTCATTTGCTGGTTGAACCGTATGCCAGTTCGACATTGCTGGCCGGAGGCGTATTGGAAGCGAGCGGAAAGGCAGATTCTGACGAACGGGTCCGTGCGCTGTTACAAGGGATCATTGAAGGCGAGACGATAGTCGCTTTCGCGCACGAAGAGGGCAAAGGAACCTCAAGACCCGCATTGGTTGCATGCTCGGCCAAACCCACAAAGGGTGGATACTGCCTGAGCGGAGAAAAGCGCATGGTCCTGGCTGGAGCTGAAGCCGATACCTTGCTGGTGACAGTTCAGTTTGAGAACGAGACGGGAAGCAGCAACCAGCTTGCAGTCTTTTTAGTCCCTGCCGAGCAGGATGGAATCTCGGTAACGCCCTTCCAGACAATTGATGGGCGCAGCGCTGCACATATCCGCTTTGATGATGTCTTTGTCGAAGGAAGCGGACTGCTATGCGACGATGCGATGGATATCGTTGAATCAGCCTCCAACGATACAATTGTTGCACTCTGCGCTGAAGCAGTCGGGGCAATGGGAGCGCTCTTCGAACGGACGAAGGAGTATGCGAACACACGCAAGCAATTCGGGAAGAGCATTATTGGCTTTCAGGCAATAGCGCACAAGCTCGCAGATATGAAGATCGCCTACGTCAAGTTGCGCTCCTGCCTAACATATACGACAGCTCTTGTAGAAGCTGGCAGAGCCACAAGCAGGGACATTTCTATACTGAAAGCGCAAGTCGGAAAGCTTGGGCACTTCATTGGAGAAAGCGCTATACAAATTCATGGCGGCGTGGGGATGACAGATGAGCTCTCCGTAGGTCATTACCACAAGCGCTTGCTCACGATTGACGCTTTGTTTGGCAGCAGCGCGTATCATTTTCGCGCTTTGGGCACATAGTGAGGTCAGCCGCTAGAAAACGATCATGTCTGGACGCTCGGTCTCATCTTCACTTGTCGTTCCATCTGTACATGCGGAAAGGACTAGGAGCGAAACGAACGCTAGTGTTTTCCAGAACACCCCGATCACTTATTGTTTCGGCAACTCAGCTTTCGAAGGCTCACCGCCAACTCCGCTTGGCACTCTCGTGCAACGATCTCATGTGTTTTGACGAAGGCTCAAAAGCGGAGGCGAGTGATGTGGAGCCTCGGCCAATAGATATGAATTCGCAGCACCAATCTTGGTGCTCACCTATTTAGACTGCGTGCAAGCGCTGCGCGCCTTGAAAGCCAAAACACCGTTCGAACCAAGTGCTTTTAAGCTGATTGTCACGTCAATTGAGCATCGCGCGCAGATTGCCAGAAGAGTAGCCGTGTTTGGCAAGTGCAAGAGTCGCAGCCTCTACCGATTGCTTACGGGTCACGCCCTAGGTTTGCCTCACTCCAGCGGACAATAAATGCCAGTCGACAAATTGTTTGTAAGACCTGCACTCGCAAAAGTGATGGTCCTCATACTTTTTGCTTGTTTGGAAGGTCGGGCCTCGCATAAGTGTCATCGCTCTTACTTTTGACCTCAAGGCGATCCATCGGGTCCAACTGAGGAACAAATGAGCATTGATTTGCCGATCTCTGGGAGGGGAGCATGCAGATTGAGAATTCTGTCCCAATCGTAACGGGGGCAAATAGAGGTCTAGGAGCTGCTCTCTTGGATGTCCTCTTTGAGCGCGGCGTTCCGAAGGTCTACGCTGCTGCGCGCAACCCAATCAGCCTCCAGCCTGCGATTGAAAAGCATGGTGACAAGCTTGTGCCGGTCGAGCTGGATGTAACCAAGCCGGACCAGATCGACGCTGCAATCAGCGCTTGTACTGATGTCGATCTCGTCATCAGTAATGCGGCGATAACTTGCATCAAATCGATCACGGGCGAACCGACTATTGATGATTTCCGTGAGACGATGGAGGTTAACTATTTCGGCCCTTTGCAACTGATGCGAGGGTTCGCACCCGTCTTGGCACGCAATGGCGGCGGCGGGATCATGCAGGTGCTTTCTATGGCGGGGCTACTATGCTCCGTGGCAGCACCTGCGTACTCGGCCAGCAAGGCGGCCGCCAACATGCTCTCACATGCCATGCGGAGCGAGCTGGCTGATCAAGGTACACAAATTTCGATGAGTTATCCGGGATTCTTCGACACCCGAATGGCATCGGACTTCGATGTTCCCAAGCCCACAGCGCACGACATAGCGAATGCCATTCTTGACGGGCATCTAGAGGGCGAAATCGTCATCTTCCCAGACACTTTTGCCAAGTTGACCGAAGACGCTCTGATCACTGAGCCGAAGCAATGCTTGGTGTATCCTGCTGCCGTCGTTGGAGGCTTGGTTGGGTCGTTTATGACCCATCCGGAAGCAGGCAAATGAACCGTCCAAAAGATCTCAATATGGCAGCCGGTGCGCTGCTCCCGAGGAGAAACAGATAATGGAACAAGCGGTACAAGCCCTCATCGACAAGCAGGCGATTACCGAAGTGATCTGGCGCTATTGCCGCGGCATGGACCGGATGGATCGGGAACTGACCTTGTCGTGCTGGCACCCGGGTGGGACCGATGATCACGCGCCTCTTTTCAAAGGGACGGCTGAAGGCTTCGTTGAGTGGTTGTGGCCAGTGCACGAGGCGATGGAAGCAACCCGTCATGTGGTTAGTAACATTACTATCGAGTTGAACGGTGATGAGGCGGTCAGCGAGAGCTATTGGAACGTGCAACTCCGTATCCCTCGCCATGACAAGACGTACGACATCCTCGGTTCGGGGCGCTACATTGACAACTTTGAGAAGATAGATGGCGTTTGGGCGATCCGCCATCGCGCATCGATCGGTGACATGATAACTGTTCTGCCGATCGAGCTCGATATGATGGCTTTCGATCCCCCGCTGATTATGCCCAACAACCCTGAGGCTGGCCCAATCAATTGGGCACGCGACCATTCGGACTATTCTTACGAAGCGTTCGCCAGACTCACAAAATAGCCGGCGGCCCTCGATCTCCGATTTCCCATGCTCGAAATAAGGTAATGTGACCGTGTCCACCCAAGTTGACTTATTCTCACCGCTCCAGATTGGCGACATTACGATCAAAAACCGGATGGCGATGGCGCCAATGACCCGGCAACGGTCCTATCTTGACGGCACGCCAAGCGAACTCAATGTTGAATACTATCGACAGCGTGCTTCGTCAGGCCTGATCATTAGCGAAGGGATTTTCCCCGATGAACGTGGATGGGGCTATATGTTCAGCCCCGGTATCTGCGCCGATAAACATGTTGAAGGCTGGAGGAAGGTCACCGATGCGGTCCACGAAGAGGGGGGGCACATCGTTGGACAAATTATGCATGTCGGACGGCTCTCGGACGAGTTGATGCTTGATGGCCGACAGCCCTGGGGGCCATCAGCCGTCCAGCCTGATCCGACCGCGCGCCATTATACAATTCATTGCCCTCGAGCTAAGCGTCCCTATCAGACGCCGCATGCCATGACTCATGACGAAGTTTTGGAGACAATTCAGCACTTCAAGCGCTCTGCCATCCTTGCCAAGCAAGCCGGATTCGATGGGGTAGAGATACATTCGGCGTCTGGCTATCTGCCAATGCAGTTCCTCTCACCCAATTCGAATACACGAAATGACGAATGGGGAGGCAGCGTCGAGAAACGCTGTGCGTTCTTGCTCGCCTGTGTTGATGAGATGATTGCAGCAACAAGCCCAGGCTTCGTGTCAGTCAAATTCTCACCCGGATGGCAGTTCCACGACGTGTTCGATGACAACCCACAGGAAACCTATTCCTACGCGGTCAAGGAACTATCAAAGCGCGGGATCGCGTTTCTCGAACTGGGCAATTACGGCATGGATTGGGATGTCTATGGCACGCTGCGTCCTCTCTTTGACGGACCCGTCGCCTTTGTTGCTGGATTTACACGGTCGCTGGCGCAGCAAGTGATCGGCGATGGGGCAGCAGATATGGTCGCCTTCGGCCAGAACTATATCTCAAATCCCGACCTTGCCGAGCGGTACAAAAATGATTGGGGCCTGTCGCAAACCAAGCTCGACACGTACTACACGCAGGGCGCCGAAGGATATACAGATTATCCGGTCTACGCCGATTGTAATCCGGATGACTTGCTGCCGGTGGATTCTCCGCCAACTCCGCTACCTTCCCACAATGATTGATATGTGAGCTCATGACTGTGGAGTTTGCCGACTTCGAACAGATCACCCGGCGCCGATATGAATATGCACTGGGGATCGATACGTGTGACTGGGAACTCTATCGTTCGATCTTCACTGACGAGATCGAGATGGACTTTTCCCAGTTCGGCGGAGTTCCAAGAGCCAAGATGACAGCAGAGGCCTGGATCGAACGGGCCAAACCGCTATTTACTGGGCTCGACGCTACGCAGCATACGATGACCAATCCTATGGTTGACGTCGAAGGCGATCGCGCGATCTGCACCATGTATATGCAGGCTGTGCATTTCCTCAAGAATGATGATGGCGATCGGACCTTCA
This sequence comes from Erythrobacter sp., assembly GCA_965229665.1. Taxonomy (GTDB): domain Bacteria; phylum Pseudomonadota; class Alphaproteobacteria; order Sphingomonadales; family Sphingomonadaceae; genus Erythrobacter. The sequence goes on from OZ245896.1 coordinate 1,909,498, forward strand.
CTCTCGGCGGCTATTACGTTGATAATCTGGTGAAGCGGAGCGGTAGATGGCTGATCACCGGTGTGACATTAAACGTTCTTTGGAACACCGGAAATCGCCACATCATGGCTGTGGCCGCCGAGCGCGGGGCTGCACACCTTGGATAGTCCCGAGCCGCTCTAGTGCTGTCAGACTAACGCATTAGCCAAGCGCGACCGTCGCTAGCTTTCACTTATGAGCCGCGAATATAGAGCTGAAACGCCAAACCAATTCAAGCACTTCAATTCATCGCTGGAGATTACTCGGTTCACGGTCGTGATGGATAACTAGTCTTTGTCGAGCTCGCAGAGTGTCGAGCAAGTACTGTTTGAACGCGGGATAGTCATCAGCATGACGGGTTGGTTTCTGGTGGTATCGCTCCGACCCAAGATCTATGATCGACGCCAATCGCTGGGGCATAAACTATGCGCGGGGCTTTCGGCTGTGGCGTTGGTACCTCGAAGAGATGTTTGTAGAGATTTATCGAGAGGCGAACTGCCTGCTGCCTCTTTCATTGAGCCGTAAGCTAATCTCTTGGCGTGAGATCGGTACAGATGTTTGAGTTGCTGCGTTGGCCCGGAACTAGACGACGCTAACCAGCCTCCTTCGGCATCGGGACGATCTCAAACCCAGGGTTCGCTGGACGAAGGAGCCCTACCAAAGCCTCAAGCGCACTCGCGTCCCCTTCGACATCGACAAGGCCTTCGGCTTGCAATTGGCTTGGCGACTTGATGCCGGCAAGCAACATCATCAGACTTGGCCTATTCAATACAATCGTGGCGTTAGCATCCTTAGTAGATGCCACTTGGATCGAGCTGAGATTGCTGTGTGAGAGTTCGAGATAAAACGTTTCGTTGGTGTCGGTGACGACGACGTTCAGGCTCAGGTTCATTCCATTCGCAGACGGGCCATCTATTCTGACCGCGAGAGCGTCAAACAGTTGTTCAGTGGTCGTGGCGTTGATCAGATCTCTCGTCGCGCCTCCAGGGGGGTCATCGGCTCGCAGGATTTCTCCGGCGCGAAGCTCTTTGCTGCCTGAGAGGTAAGAGTTACGCCACTGCGGTGCATCCGACTGGTAGGCGAGCTGCTCGAAAGTATCTGCCAACAGATATCGAGCTTCCCAATTGTCCGGATCGGCTGTCACGACCTTATCCAAGACTGTGGCGACAAATCGGTAGTTTCCATTGTCGAAGTCGGCTCGAGCCCTTTCGAGCACAGACGCGGCGCCACCCATGTACGCCACATAATTTATCGCTTCATCCTTGGTAGGTAGCGGGTTTAAGGTCGCTGGGTTGGCGTCGTAATACCCGAGGTAAAAATTGAATACCGCCCGTGCATTATGACTGTACGTGCCGTGATACTGTTGGGTGTGCCACAATTGACTGAGGCTCTCAGGCACGATTTCATCAACGGCTTGCCCGATATCCTGGATTTTCACCCCTTGGTTTACCAGCCTCATAGTCTGATTGTGAATGAAGCCGTAATTGTCGCGTTGGGCGCGCATAAATTCTTGGATTTTCTCGTTGCCGGCGAATGTCGGGCCATGTGGACCCGTCATGATTTCAACCTCGTCACCCCATTCCGCAATAACTTCGTTGATCCGTTTTGACCATAGAAGGGCGTCACGCGCCTTCGCGCCGCGCAACGTATAAATGTTATGCTGGCCGGTCCACATGAGCTCTGAGTTGAAGATCATTTTGTATTTGGGCAAATACATCAATGTCGACGCAGGTGCTTCAGCACCGCTAATATCCTTGAAGTAGATCGTAACGCCGTCGACCTCGCGAACGGTGATCTCACCTGGACCTTCCGGGAGCTCGATCGTAGGCGCAATCAGAGAGATTGTCCCAGGAGCCAATGACCAGGAAGCAAGCTCTGATGCGTCGGGTTTTGCCTCAAGCAGTCTCCCGAAAGAATAATCGGATCGGCGCCTCATGGCCGGGCCAGCAATAATGTTCTCAGCCGTCAGCTCGTCCATAAACCCATATGGAGCGATAATGTCGATCTTCCTGGCGTCTGCTTCAGCCTGAGATATGAACCCTTTTACTCCCCCGAAATGGTCCATATGGCTGTGGGAGTAAATGACGGCTGAAATAGGCACATCGGCGCCGCCAGGAAGGTTCTCTCTAGCGAACTCCCAAAGTGAAGATGTTGCTTCTGCGGTAAGGCCGACATCGATAAGAATCCATCCAGTATCGCCGCGGACAAGCGTTGTGTAAATCAGCCCGTCCCTTACTTGATAAAGCCCTTCTGAAAGCCGGAACAAACCTCCAACGCTCTTTTGATATTGAAGTGGAGGGACAAGAACGGGGTGCAGCCTCTCGGGCCTTGCTTCTTGCTCAGCGGACGCATCGTAAGCCTTCGCGGCCTCGCCCCATGGCAGAGGCGCGATCAAGGTTTCTGATGTGTGATCTGTGATCAGAGAGCCGTCGCTAAAATCACCAATTGGGAGGTTTCGTCCGGCGGCCTCCAGTATCGATTTCGTAGATTCAGTTACCGGCTTTGCCATGGCTTCGCTCTCTGGATTCGGATCTGCCGAAGAAGGGGGGTGAGCGGCGGCGACAAAAGGTAGTGCTCCGATCAAACCTAATCCCAAAAGGACGAACTTGCCTCTACTCGAAAATTTCACGGTCATATCCACCCATTTGCGTCAGCGCCTGACGGCTTCGTTGCAGCTTTCTGAAGTTGTATATCATGATATAATAATTGCACAACTGGGATCGGTATCGCTTTGTGTGTTAAGGTGACAACCTTCCGTCGTAACAAATGGAATTGATGCGACTGGACGAGCAATCGGGAGGCGACGCACCATCACCAAGCAACTGACCCGGGGGCAAATTGCCAGGCGACAATCGATCATGTCGACAGCCAGAGACCTAATTGCAGAACGCAGCTACCGTGGGGTGACGATGCGAGAGCTCGCCCAACGGAGCGGGGTCGCGTACAAAACGCTCTTCGATCTTTATGGGAGTAAGGACCAACTGTTGGCGATGGCTGTCGAAGAACGGCTTGCCGACGTATCCGAACGGATCGCGTCTTCTGTAAGCTCGACTGGCTTCAAGCGGCTAATGGAATCGATTGAGCACTCCGGCGCAGCCGTGTTGGAAGTGTCTAGCCTCTCGAAAGCGCTGCAGCCGATTTTCTCGGCGGACCCGGGAAGATTCTCGCTCAAAGGGCTATTCGACGTCAGTTATCGCAGGGCGATGGACGAGATTGCAGAGGCTGGGGATATGGTCGATTGGGTAGACTTGGACTTCTTGGTGACCCAGTTGCTCTTTGAAAGCACAAGCGTGCGTCTTTACTGGACTAACGGGTTGGTGCCGGACTCAGACTTTACAGCGATGCAACAGTTTGCCGCTTGCCGTGTTCTCATGCCCGTCGCAACAGGTAAAACGAAGTCCCAAATTGAAGTGCGATATAGAGATCTGCACAAGCAGTTACGCGTCAAGGCACTGTCAGACTAACGAGACGCAGTATGGTGCCATGTCAGACTAACCGCACCTGGTTCGCGAGCGATGCGGAGAGGGTAAGGCCCCATGCCGAGATATCGCAATCCAGATGGATCATCCAAGAGGGATACTATTGGCATGGCCGCAAGTGAAAGAACGGCGCGGCATAACCAATACCGGCCTCTCACTTTTGAGAGGGCCTAATTTGATCTGAGTCAATGAGGGCAACCGTCCATGAACTTCAATCTCTGACCAACGGCAAAGGTGCAGTCATCGACTGCTGAAAAGTCGGTTGTGATTGGAGAATGCCAGATGAAAGCGCTAGAGAAGATTGACGCCACAAGCTCAGAGAACCTCCAAGATCCCTATCCATACTACGAACGTTTGAGGGCCGAAGCGCCGGTTTTTCGCGATCCCAAAACGGGCATCATTTCAGTATCTACCTATGAGCTCGTACTGGAGGTTAACAAGAAGCCCAAGATTTTCTCGAGCGACTTTTCCGCACTCCTCAATTCAGGCGGAGCTGGGCAGCTTGGTCCTGAAGAAGCGGCGATTCTCTCCGAAGGTCTAGAGCGTCGCGATACTATGCTTACTGCCGATCCGCCGGAGCATGCGCGCTACAAACGGATCGCAATGCATGCGCTCCCGCATACGCGGATAATGCGAATGGCTCCTTACGTTGCTGAAGTCACGAATGATCTGATCAACAGCTTTGCCTCTGATGGTGAAGTCGAGTTCAAGTCGCAGTTCGCAGAAATGCTGCCCAGCATTGTGATCGCGGATGTGCTGGGCATACCGCGCGAGGATATACCACAATTTCAGAGCTGGGTTCGCAACGCCATCTTGCGGCTCAATGGCAATGCCGAGCCATCTGAGCGTGTCGACCTGGCTCGCAGCGAGATTGAGATGCAAAACTACTTTCTCAAAATAATGGAAGAGCGCCGAGCAAATCCTGGCGACGATGTAGTGTCCGATTTGATGGCTGCTTCGTTGAAGGTTGAAGTAGGTCAACGTCCGCTTGAGGATGCCGAGATCTACTCGATCATCCAGCAAATCTTCACCGCTGGACAGGAAGCAACTGCGCACGCCCTTACTTACGCCTTAGCGCAGCTGCTCGCCAATCCTGAGCAGCTTGCCGACATTCTTAGTGATGACAGCGCTGTCGCCAACTGGGTGGAGGAAACGGTGCGCCACTTGTCGCCTTCGCACAATATGTGGCGCATTGTGAAAGAGGACACCGTGCTCGGGGGCGTAGAGCTGAAGGCCGGTGAGCCGATGCTGCTTCGATATGGATCAGCTAACCGGGACGCGGCCAAGTTTAGCGATCCAGCCAAATTCGATGTGAGGCGCGACAATGCAAGCAAGCATATAGCGTTTGGGGCCGGCGTGCACACCTGTCTCGGCATGCATCTCGCTCGGCTGGAGATGGTAACGGCGCTGCCAATTGTGCTGAAGCGCCTCCCCAATCTGCGCTTTGCTGACCCGCTCAATCCATTCCAGTTCGCGGCGAGCCATATCCTGCGGGGGATGCAGCAGTTGCCACTCAAGTTTGATCGCAATTGAATGAGGCGGCCGCGCAGCAGGCTCAATCGAAAGGGCTGAGAAGGGATTAGGAAAATGGTCGAAACACTGACGGGCACCAACCGCTCGAATGGCATAAGCTACGACGAATTGCTGGATATGGACACGCATGGGGTCCCACCGCGATTCCGCGAAGACAGTCCGATGGAGCCTGGGCCGACGATCGTCGATCCGAGCATCTACTACTCGCAGGATTTCTTCGACCTCGAAGTCGAGCGGCTGTGGAAGCGGGTCTGGCAGATGGCCTGCCATGAGGATGACATTCCCAATGTCGGCGACACCCATGTCTATGACATTGCGCAACTGTCCTTCCTGATCGTCCGCACGGCGGAGGATGAAATTAAGGCCTTCCCCAACGCCTGTCTTCACCGCGGACGCGCGCTGCTGACCGAGGACGCCAAGGATCTCGCGGGCTTTCGCTGTCCCTTCCACGGCTGGGGCTGGACGCTCGATGGGACACTCAAGGAAGTGCCCTGCCAATGGGACTTCCCGACAGTCGACAAGGACAATTACAGCCTGCCCGAGGTCAAGGTCGGCCGATGGGGTGGCTGGGTCTTCATCAACCCCGACGACAATGCCGAGCCCTTCAAGGATTTCCTCGGCGATATTGATCGCCATTTCCAGCCGATCCCCTTTGAGCGGCGCTACAAGGCAGTGCATGTCGCCAAGAAGCTGCGCTGCAATTGGAAGGTCGCGCAGGAGGCCTTCATGGAGGCCTATCACGTCGTCGCAACCCACCCGACGCTGCTCGATGTGATGGGCGATGCGAACAGCAAATACGACGTGTTCGGCAACCTCTCGCGCGCGATCTCACCCAATGGGATGCTCAGCCCGCACGTCAATCCTGCCTATGTCGCTGAGCCGCTTGATGGAGCCAGGACCTACAGCAAGGTCCGCCACGCCCTGTCAGGCATGATTTATGAGCGCTTGGAGCAAGGCCGGGTCCAAGTCACCCATCGCGATGGTCGAACCGGAATCTTTGATGAGCGCGCGCACCATCTCGAAGGCGAGCTGACCCACGCCGATGTGCAATTGTGCGACTGGGTCGGCGGACGGTTGGGTGAAGGCTGGGAGGATGAGCCCGACACGACCACCAGCGGACCAGTGCCCGATCGCCGCAAAGCCGCCGCGCATGAACAGCGCGAAATGTGGCGCGAGACTTTGGGTGACGAGGTCGACACGATCAGCGACGCCGAATTCGTCGACACGATCTATTACAATCTGTTCCCCAACATCAGCCCGTGGGGATGCTTTGATCCGATCTTCTATCGGTTCCGCCCGCATGGCGATAATCCGGAGGAATGCGTGCATGAGATCATGTTCATGCTCCCGGTCGCGAAGGGGGAAACGCGCCCTGCCCCTGCGCCGGTGCACTGGCTCGATTTCGACGATGATTATGTCGATGCGCCCGAGCTTGGCATGCTCGCCAAGGTCTTTAATCAGGATGTGGTCAACCTGCCGCATGTCCAGCGCGGGATGAAGTCGATCAAGTCGAAGGAAGTGATCTTCGCCAATTACGGCGAGACCAAGATCCGCCACTTCCACAAATTGCTGAAGGAGCAGCTGTCATTGTAAGGGCCGCTATCACCCTAAGGACAAAGTCCGGGACAAGAGACATGGCAACGCCGTAGCGAGCGAAGAGCATCCGACTAATCTGAATCGGATACCTATGTCGCATCCGCAATATACCCAAGCTGACTCGCCTTAAAAAGCGTCTGAGCCCGGCTAACGCTGTCAAGCTTCTCCGCAGACTTGGTGAGATGAAACCTTACGGTTGAGTGACTTACTTCAATCTCGTTTGCGATTTGGCCGTCGGTCATTCCCTTTGCAGCCAAGCTGAGGCACTCGACTTCCCTCTTCGTTAAATCGCAGTCCGACGGGATCCTTCGCATTTCGCGCATTGCTTGAACATATCCCGAAACAAATAGATGCGCGACCTCACCTAGTGCAGGACCAAAGGTACGATACTCATAGCTCAGATCGTCCCTGTCTCGTTCGAGGCTAACAAAGCCAGCTACTGCAATCTGTCGGAACGGAAGGTGTACTGGTGCAATGATCGCAGCCTTGCAACGGGCATTCGTTTCGAAGTCAGCCAAGGGAATGTCAGACAAGTATGGATTGGGATGCGGAGTGTGGAACCCAAATCGATTGGCCCAGAAAGTCTCGCTCTCATACCGGCATGCGCGAGCCAATGGCGAGTTCTTCGCCAAATCCGGATCTAGCCACCAATTCCGCCCCACATCGCCCCAGTGAAAGAGGCTCGCGCTCAATACTGTGCCAGACGCGTCAATTATTGGCTTTCTTGACGACAGATTGGGACACACAGCGACCCTTAGTCCTAGAGCCGACGAAAACTCTGCAAAGGCTTCAGCAGCACTCCGTACATCGCTAATTTCTGTTATCATAACACTCTGCAGGATCTTATCGAGATCCAAGCTAAGCGACTCACTAGGACTGTCTCCACTATTCCTGCTCGCCATATGTGCCTCCCCGAGTGTCTTTCCCCCCAGAAACGATACCTACAAAATGGGCAAGACTCCAAAGAAGGTACTCTTGCCCCGTTTCAAGCCAGCCTTGGCAACAGATCAAAACGTCATCGTCGTCAAATGGAGTAGATCTAGTCTCTAATTCGATTTTGGCTGCCATTTCGGTCTTATCGAAATGGTGTTTCGGTAAGTGATCCAGTTGGAGTTGCCAGGCGAGCTCACCTGTTGGGGAGCATTGTCAGACTAACATGGCAGGCGAGGGCGGTCGTTGCTAGCGGCGCTCTATGAGCCGCAAATCGAGAGCCAAACCAGCCAGCCCGTTCAAGAGCTTCAACTCCTCACCGGAGGTCATTCGGCTTGTGGTGATGATGTACGTGCGATTTCCGCTGAGCCTGCGAAATGTCGAGGACCTGTTGTTCGAGCGCGGTATCGACATCTGCCATGAAACCGTGCGGTTCTGGTGGAACCGGTTCGGTCCTCTGTTCGCGGCTGACATCAAGCGTCAGCGGATCAACCGCATGCACGGTTTCAATCAATGGCACTGGCACCTCGATGAGATGTTTGTGAAGATCAATGGAGAGGCACACTACCTTTGGCGAGCGGTCGACCAGGAAGGCGAAGTGCTGGAAAGCTACGTCACCAAGAAGCGCGACAAGAAGGCCTCTCTCAAGTTCATGAAGAAGGCGCTTAAGAACCACGGACCTGTCGACACGATCACTACTGACGGCCTGGCTTCCTACAGAGCGGCCATGAGTGAGCTTGGTAACCAAGACCGGCAGGAGATCGGCCGCTGGGCAAACAATCGAGTGGAGAACTCACACCTACCCTTCCGACGACGAGAACGGGTGATGCAGCGCTTTCGGCGAATGAAGTCTCTTCAAAAGTTTGCATCTGTTCACGCCAATGTCCACAACCACTTCAGCTCCGATCGTCACCTGACCGATAGACAAACCTACAAGGCCACTCGCTCCGCAGCCCTGGCGGAGTGGCAATCACTCATGGCTTGAAGAGCGGCGAGGGTTGCGCGCCCTTTGTCTAGCGGAGACGAGTTCGCGTTAGACTGACAGCACCGCCACCCAGTCTGCTCTCCGCATTACGGGATGAGCCAAGTTCGTTACTTGCTGCCTAGAATGCGCGCGCCTGCGAAGCGATACCGTGCGCGAGAGAGACGGATAGGCTGATCCGATTGGCGGATGTCGCCCCAATTTCTCTGCCCTGAAAATTTGCACTACGGGATCTCGTCAACCGAAAGCGAAGGATCAGCTAAAATTCTATGGTTATTGGAAAATTCCCGACCGCGACCGTAAAGATGTAGGGTATTCGGACTTGGCGGAACTTGATAAATAATTGTATTTCAGTTACTTATGTCAAAGCCAAAGATACCTCAAAGCGTCAGACCAAAGCTTAGCCTGCTAAGCCTCGGGGAAATAACCCCCGTGAGTACCGATCGGGATATGCTGGTCTGCAATCCAAACGCTCGCCAAAGGATCGGCCTCAAAGTTGCGCGCGTCGAGGATCACAAACCTCGATTGCCGCCTTTGAGGCTGAAAAACATATCCCATGAGCCAGCCATCATCCTCGGAGGAACTGTTCGGTCTTGGAACGAAGGTAAGCTCAGAGGCCATACCGCCGTTGAAGTCCTGTTTTTGCAGCGTTCTACGCTCGAGATCCATTTTTACTGCACCGTCAAAGGAAGGGCTGAGCGAGGCTTCCACTCCATATCCATAGCGGTATTCCCGCCCTTCAAATTTGGGGTTCACTTTGGGAAAATCGAGTGCAGCGTCGAACAAGACCTGCTCGGATGCTTTGCCGTTCTCGCTCTCAAGATCCAGTGTCCAGCGGCAGATTTGCGGCTCTGTATCGCCCAGCGGTCCATAGAAGTCTTTCTCTGACGCGCGACGATATCTGCTTACATCGAGTTCGATCTTTCCGCCGGCCTCGAATGCGTTCATGGGATGGTAGACATAGCATTTTTCAACTTCGAACCAGCGGATGTCATCGGCTGACCCATCTTTTGGCAATATTCCTACGCGGCATGTTTTCTTACCATTCCATCGGATTGGAAGTGTCGTGCGAAGCAGCATCGCGGGACTGAAAGTGACATTGAGATCGAGAATGATCGCGAAGTTTTGCGTGATCGCCATGTCATGGATCTGAGTGGTCCCGGCGAGCGGTACCTCCACTCTGTTAAGCAGCTCACCATCCGCATTCATCCGGAGGTAAAGTGCCTCCTTCCCCAATTCATTGCTGTATACGACACCATGAATGTCGCCATCATCTGGATCGATCTTGTGATGGCCGGTGAAACCGTCGGACAAAGTTCCATCAAGATTGCTTCGAGCTATAGTCTCGAGCTCAGGTGAGAGCTCGACCATGCTCGGCCCCGCTTCGATTGTGGCGTAAAATCGATCAGCAATCTTGATAATGTTTGTGTTGGGAGACACATCAAGCTGGCTGGAAACTGGTCCCCCGGGGTCGGATTCACCTAGGATCTTTGGAACATTGCCAGCCCTGACAAAGCGATTGCGATACCAAAGTGGATGGCCGTCTTTGATGCGGATGCCGTGGACCATTCCGTCGCCACTGAAATAGTGCTGCCGTCCGCTTATCTTGCCAGCAGGATTGGGCCCGTTGCGAACGTAGAGGCCATCAAGCTCAGGGGGAATTTCTCCATCCACCTTGAATTCCGTTTGCGTACGCTCTCGCTTGATCGGCGCAAATGGAACTGCCTGATACCGATGATTGGGTGGCCTGAGTCCAAACATATGACATCCCCCACAATTGTTCCAGGAACGAGCAATGGATGTTTTAGGAAAGCCAAACTCGGACGGGAATGCGGAGCAACAATCATCCCTCTGCGCGAGAAGTCAGCAACCGATGCCTGTCAAAGAATGTATGGCGAAATCTTGATCGCTCAACGAATTGCAGATCGACGAATTGGTGATAGGGTTTTTGGCATGGATCTATGGAGTGAGATGAGGACTGCGATGGTTGTCGCGCGCTGCGGCACGGTCAGGGCTGCTTCGGAAGAGCTCGGGATCCATCGCGCGACGGTAAGTCGGCACATCGACGTTTTAGAGGATCATCTCGGTACAAAGCTCTTCCTGCGCCACAAGAACGGCTACACGCCGACCAAGGACGGTGAGGCCCTGATGAGCGTTGCCGAAACCGCCGACGATCTTATCGCCTCATTTGTTGAAGAAACCAATGTTGAGAAGCATGGATTGAGAGGGGTCTTGAGCATTTCGGCGATTGGCCGGGTGTTCTTCATGTTTGCCCCAGCGTTCAAGACCTTTCAAGAGAAGCACCCGGGTGTCACGCTGCGTCTCAATGCCGAATCCCGCAACGCAAAACTCGAATTGGGCGAAGCTGATATAGCTATCCGATCAGGTAGAAAGTCGGACGATCCTGACCATGTGGTCCTGCCGCTGCGCGACTTCTCGCTCGGTCTCGCCGGGCATAAAGACTACTTGGCCAGGCATGGCACGCCGACAGCGCGCGAAGAGCTAAATGAGCACCGATTTGTTGCTGTGCAATTTCCGGATCAGAGCTTTGACATTGTTGAACTGTTTGGAGTGTCTGAGAAGACCATATCAGTCATTACAAATGACCCAACTGCGATGCTGGAAAGCGTCAACATGGGGATGGGCCTAGGTATGGTGGCGCATGTCGATATGGAGTTGATGCCTGACATCAAGGAGGTATTGCCTCAATCGACACCATTTGCGGTCCCGCTATGGATCGTAACGCATGTTGATTTGCACCGCACGCGGCTGGTCCAGGCTTTCGTCCAACACATCCGACAGTTTGCAGAAACCGGATTCGAGTACCGCCCTTCACTTTCAGCAGATCCTAAGGCGGTGGACAGGACATTCAATCGCGTCCGAGAATGATGGCTGTTGGGGTCGAGTTGGCTGAATTGTCTTTCACTGTTCCATGGTCTGAAGTCTTGGGCGATCCAAAATGCATCACCACATTGGCCTCTCACAATTCTGCGCACCCCCCTGCGCGCTTCTAGCGACTTCACCAATGGCTTCGCATCACTAGCCTCCCGACCTGTCAATCGATCAGCGAATTGAGGGGTTTGATGATGACTTCGACAGTAAACCAAGATGGAATATCAGGCTCAAGCTCACATTATTCGCGCAACCTCCTGCTGCTTATAGTTTTCACTATCGGGCTCACCGCGATGGCTGCTGCAGCGCAACTTCTTTACGATCATTGGGGGGAGACCGAACTTGCTGACGGTCCGATCGTCCCAATCGCACTCGTTTGGTTTGTGATCTCCAACTATCTGTGTGCCAATGCGGTCTATTTGTACTGCCGGGAGTATGTTCCGGTGTGGCTTCTGGTGGCCTGTTGGATCGGTTTGGCCGGCGGCGGCACCGACCATCTTATCGAAACCGTTCAATGGTTTCAGGGTAACCACCAACCATTCGCCAATCATTGGAGCGAATGGCTAGGCGGAGCTTTGTGGTGGTTTCCATTTGTCGCTTTTGGTGTGACCTCGATCATTGGCATCTGGGCGGTCGTCTATGTTTTCGTCCGTTATGACGAAGGTGTCTCAATCTCGACAAAGATAGTTTTCGTCATTTGGGCGCTCGTGGCTGGCGCCTGGGGCCTGGTCTTTGAGGCGATGTTCCCGCACTCGACGATCCAGTGGTTCATCACGCACAGCTTTATTACCCACCTGCTGTTGTCGCTGCTTCCGCCAATAATCGTTTGGAGCTTTGCCCCGCACATCAATCTGTTCTCGCTGCTTCCCAAAGGCAGAACCGACATCAATGCCTCGCACCATAGCAGCGCATCCCTGCAGCCAGCGTTGAGCCAGTAGGGCACTTGTGACGGAGCCCTGCAATGAGAAGGAGGGGTCACCAAGAACACGCTCTGCTCGGCGGAACGCCGCTTCCAGGCGGATTGACAGCCACAGCTTGCGCGTTGCTGGTTCTAGGCTGGTTCTCGAACCAGCATACAAATTCTGTTGTGGCTCTCTGGCTCTTGCTTCTGGCGGCATTGGTCTGGCAGGCAAACCTCGAGCGCGGTGGGCAAACAGACAGCAATTCCGACTTCCCCAACGGCAAAAAGCTTGGCGATGTCGATGCGCTCTTCGGCTCCTTTGTCGCAGCATGGACGCTTGCTTCGCTGAGCCTCTCATTGGGCTATGTGGCGCCGACAAGTGATGCTCAGATTCCGGTGCTCGCCAGTCTTGCGATAAACGCGACGCTGCTTGCACTGGCCGTCCTCACGTTCGCGAATGTTCGACACACTGTGAGGGCTTCGGATCCGGAATCTGGTGCTGAGCTTCAACCCTTTGTGCCGTGGATCCGGGTGACGATCTGGATCATCGCTTTGGCCGGCGTTGTGCAAGCACTCATAGCTCTTGGAATGTTAGCAGACGATTCCCTCGCTGTGGAATTGTTGATGCTGTTTGCCGCACTGCCGGCAATGGAGTGGATCGTTCGCGCTTTGGCGCAGAGAGGCACCCTCCCAGATATGCTCCGCGACGGTCACTTTGTGCCGTTGCTGTTCAGTGATCGCAATCCTGTTGCCAGTGCCATCGTTTACTTCGAAACCCGCTTTGAGATCAGCCTTAGAGACACCTGGTCGTTCAAGGTTATTGGCAGATCCATTCAACCGATTGCGTGCGGTCTCTTGCTGCTTGGTTGGGCATCCACTTCGCTCGCTACAATCGACACCTTTGAACGCGGCGTTCAGGAGCGCTTCGGCCGTCCGGTCTCGTCTGAAGCGCTCGATCCGGGACTGCATCTCAAGGCTCCGTGGCCGATCGACATCATCCATAGATTTCCAACAACTCGAATAGAGGCGCTGCCACTGGGCTTTGCCGGGCAGAAGGAGGGCGTCTCCCTCCTTTGGACAAAGCAGCATGCTGCTGAGGAATACACCCTTTTGCTCGGTGACGGCCGCGATCTCGTGACAGTGAATGCGACATTGAACTATCGGATTTCCGACGCGGTCGCTTGGCACTACTCAACGCAAAACCCGCAGGCTGCCTTGGAGGCTCTGGCTGAACAAGCGCTGTTCAACAACACGGTATCACGGTCGCTTGACGGAGTGCTCTCAGAAAACGTTTCACAGTTTGCTCGGCGCATCGAAAGTGAAGTGGCGAAGGGAGCTGAGCGACTGCGGCTGGGCGTTACGATTGTAGGCGTGGCCTTCCATGGAATCCATCCTCCGGTGTCGGTCGCGACCGACTATCAAGCGGTTGTAAGCGCTCAGCATGAGCGTCAAACGCTTGTCCATAAGGCGCGAGCCTATGAGGCGGAAACGATAGCCGGGGCGCAGAGCCAGGCTGAAGGCTTGTTGGCTGCGGCCCAAGGAAGTGCGGCGGCAAGAATTGCCAAAGCTGAGGGTGATGCCGAGGCATTTAATGCGCTCCTGCCAGCCTATGTGCGGGGACCGTCGCTCTACCGATTTCGTGAACGAACAGCGGTGATTGAGGCCAATCTCGAAGATCGGTCCGTTCACATTATTGATGATCGCATTGAACGCGATGGAGGTGCGCTATGGTTCCAGCGATAGGCCAATCCCGTGTCGCGCAGGCGGTATCAAACGCAATCAATTTTGCCCGCAATCATACTCTGCGGCTTCTGGTCGCGATCTTGACGCTGATGGCGATTTTCAGCTTTTCGCTCGCATTTATCGTCAAAGAGGGTCGCGCTGCAGTCGTTACACGCTTTGGGGATCCCATCGCCATAATCGAAAACCCAGGTCTGCATTTCAAGGCGCCCTGGCCGATCGATCTGGCAAGTGAGGTCGATCTTCGCAATCGCATCCTTACGACGCCCAAGATCGAACTGCTTACCCGCGACAAAAAGAACATCATCCTGATGACGAGCGCGACCTGGCGCCCGTCCGACCCGCTGTTGTTCTATCGGTCGGTCGGCACCACCCAAAGCGCTGATCAGAAGCTTTCGGATCTCCTGGCCAACGCAAACATCGCAACATTTGGGAAATACGATCTCTCTGCGCTTGTTTCGACGGAGAGCTCCAACCTTAGAGTATCGGAAATCGAGAGCAGCACGCTCAGTGCTGTGAACAATGTGGCGCGCCAGCGCTATGGAATCGAGGTGCTGACTGTGGGTTTCCGTCGAGTATCTCTGCCCGCCCAAAACACCGCCTTTGTGCTGGACCAGATGCGCGCCGAGCGTGGGCGATTTGCCGCAAGCTTTCGCGCTGAAGGGCAGCTAGAGGCATCACGGATTCGCAACGCAGCCGATTTGGAGGCGGCTCAGATCCTTGCTGAGGCTGAGGCCGAGGCAACTCGAATTCGCGGCGAGGCTGAAGCAGAGGCTGCGCGAATCTACCTGGCAGCACACCGCAAGGCACCGGACTTCTTCCGATTTCAGCGATCCCTCGAAAGCCTGGAGCGAATTCTGGGCGAAGATTCGAGCATCACACTTCGTACCGATGCTGAGCCTTTCAGCCTGCTCAAATCGGCCTCTGGCGAGTGATTATAGCGGATCGCAATCGATCCGGCGTTGAAGGTCCGCCTCAAGCCGACAGAAGCGGTGAGCCCGGATCAAGGGCAAGACGCCTGTCGAGCGACGAAAGCGAGCTCCAGAAATTTGTCGCGCCGGCCAAAAGTCTCTTCGCTCCCATACTTGCGCACCCCAGATATTTGGTCGCATTCCTGGTCGCCATCTACGCTCTGTCTGGTGTTTCGATCATCCGCTCCAACGAGATAGGCATGATTGTTCGGCTTGGCGCGCTTGTTGGTGAGACACAAGGACAGCAGGTCCACGGCCCGGGGTTGTTGTTTGCGCTTCCGCCGCCCTTCGATGAAACTCGGCGCGTAAACACCGGAGCAGTTCGCACAATCGAGATCACCGAGTTGCACGTGCCGAAGGACGCTCAATGCGACGATGGCGCCTTGTGTCAGACCGACCTGCTGCTCACCGGCGATCGGAACCTCTTGTCGCTGAGCATTCTTGCGCGCTTCACTATCGTCGACCCGGTTGGGTTTACATTCGGGCACAACGACACTCAGGCATCGCTTCGCTCAGCCATCGCAGAGGCGGTCGTCCGGAATGCGGCTTCGATCGAACTGGATCAACTGCTTGCTCAGGGACGTTCGCAGTTCGTTTCAGATACGACCAGGGATGCTCAATCGAGGCTCAACCAGATCGACGCTGGCATACAGATCATCAATCTCGAGTTCCTCTCGATGGACCCGCCCGGCGAGGTGGCAGACGATTTTGCAGCGGTCCAGAGCGCGTTCATCACCGCCCAAACCGCGGAAAGAGAGGCGGAGAAGTATGCAGCCAGGATTATCCCTGACGCGCAAGCGGAGGCAGACGAGATGGTTGCCGATGCCCGCGCCTTTGGAATCCGGACGGTTGCTGTCGCCAAGGCTGAATCAAGGGCGTTTGAAGACCTGCTTACCACATTCCGTGCGAGCCCAACCACCGTTAAAGAACGCCTCTATCGTGAGGGGCTTGAGCGCTCGTTCGCGAACCAGCCGACGCTTGTTTTTGTACCCGAGCCATTGCGGTCGCGCTATGATGGCATGCGGCTATCTTTTGGGTCGTCGACCTTCGAAGAGCGCCCCCAACACAGCCGAGAAACGGATCCCCCGCAGCAACCCAAAGGGGTCGCCGTTGGCGGATCGGATTAGCCATGAGAACGAGCGATCCAGAGTCTGTCTTGTCTGACCTTAAGAGAACAGGCGCAAGATCAGGTTTGGTCGAACAGGCGGATGCCGTGCCACTTTCCGATCAAGAGCAGCGGGTGATTGCCCGTCGTTTGATAACCAATATGTCCGGAGCAGGATTGCTTGTCCTCGGACTGGCGATCTCGCAGTTCTGGCCGTCTCAAGCCGTTATTGGCCAGCTCTTGCAGGGCAGCGCAGCCTTGGTTGTGTGCATCCCGATCATGTTCCAGGCAGCACGGGGCTTTTTTTCCGTTCCGGCTCAGAATCTGACTGAGCAACTTGTTGCAATCGCGGTTCTCGCGGCGATTGCCTCTGGCGATTATCTGTCTGCCGCCTTGGTTCCACTTTTCCTGGAGCTTGGACATCTTTTTGAGGAGCGCAGCGCGCTGGGTGCACAGGCATCTATCCAAAGGTTGCGCGAATTGTGTTCACACAAGGCGACGCTTTGGACGGGGAAAGAGGAGCGCATTGTCGCCCCGACCTCGCTAGCGGCAGGTGATACAGTGATCGTGAGACCGGGCGAGGTTATTCCGGTTGATGGCGACATTACCTTGGGTCGTGCCAGCATAGACCAGGCGTCAGTGACAGGAGAATCCAAGCCTGAAAATGTGGAGCCCGGTGACCGTGTTTTTGCGGGAACGACCAATTTGGACGGAATGTTACATGTGACAGTCGCGGCGAGCGGAGATGCGACCGTACTTGGCCGGGTGGTTGACGTTCTGCGAGAAGTCGAAAACGCCAAGACTCCGATCGTCCGAATGCTCGATCGGCTCGCAGCCTGGTACATGCCGAGCGTTCTTGTAGTCGCTGCAGCAACGCTGTTTCTTTCTGAAGACCTTTCGCGTTTCATCACGGTCTTGATCGTAGCCTGCCCATGCGCATTGGTGCTCGCTGCTCCATCGGCAATGGTCGCGGCGATGTCTCGGGCCACTCGGCACTCGATTCTGATCAAGAATGCGGGGTTTCTTGAAGAGATTGGGCGCACTGACACGCTTGTCCTCGACAAGACCGGCACCGTGACTCACGGGGAACAATCGGTTGACGGCTTGTTGACCGAAGCTCCGGGAACAGAGGAAGATCTGCTCAGGACCGCCGCGGCCGCGGCGCATGGCTCGCGACATCCGGCTTCCCGTGCAATCATCAATGAAGCCGTAGCTCGGGGAGTTTCGGTTCCCGACGCAAGCGAGATACGCGAGGTTCCGGGATGTGGCGTTGAGGCGGTTCTAGACGGGGCCAAAGTTAGAATTGGCCGCATGTCATGGCTCGAGGAGGAGGGCGTCGACCTTCCTTCACGCGGTCAAAATGGAAATGTCGCCGTTGCAATCGGCTCGCGCTTTCTTGGAGCTATCGGCCTGTTCGACCAAGCTCGGCCGGAGGCGCGGCAAGCAATCAGCGAGATGCGCCTTGCCGGGTTCAATCGGGTTGTTCTGCTGTCCGGAGACAAATCGGATGTAGCCCTACGGATCGCGCATGATCTCGGGATCGACGAGGTGATTGCCGAGGCACTGCCAGAGACCAAGTTGAAGATTGTCAGAAGCGAGCAAGAGGCAGGTCGCAATGTCTTGATGGTTGGCGACGGCGTGAACGATGCGCTCGCGCTTTCAGCAGCAGATGTTGGTGTCGCGATAGGCGCAAATGTCAGCGAAGTCGCGCTTGGTGGAGCTGACGTTGCGCTCTTGACCGCGGATGTTCGCAAGCTGCCACTACTCGTCGACATCGCTGATCGAACTCGGCGGATTATCTTCGAAAACGTCATCGTTGGAATGGGCTTCTCGATAGCGATGTTGGCGATCGCCGCCGCCGGACTCGTAGACCCTCTTTTCGGCGCATTATTGCACAATGGTGGCGCGATTTTCGTTGTGGTGAACAGTTCGAGACTGCTCAGGGATGAAAATGATACGCACCGTACGATCGCCTCCGAGAGGCTCGTAAACTCCACAGATAACATGACCTTAACTCACGCTGGAGAACCCAGATGACCATGCGTCACATTGCCCTCTCAATGGCCTTTGCTGCTCTTCCTTACTCCGTGCAGGCACAGGAGATCGAAGTGCCCAGTGTCGACGAGGATCTTGTCGCGGAAGAGGATGAGGATGAAGAGGGTGCTGTGACCTTGGCTCTAATCGATGCTGGGGCTGTTTTCTCACTTGATGACAACACAAAGTTCCAGGTTTTTGGGGCCTATAATCCCCGGTTCGACGTTTCCCTGTTCAATGCCGACTTCGTCAGAGATTTGAGCGAGGAAGTAACACTGGGCTTCACCTATGTCGGCCTTTGGCGGTTTGGCGGAGTCGACGAGCACACAGTAAGAACTCATGTTTCCTATGCAGAGACGCACGGGCCATGGGTGTTCGATTTCCGCGCAGCGCTTGACTATCGATTGGCGATAAATGGCGTTGATGATCGCTGGCGACTAAGGCCGCGCGCTAGGGTCAAATACCAGAGCGATTTGTCTGGAACGCCCTTCGTGCTCTATCTCTCGGCCGAGCCCACCTACAATTTCAACGTCAATGAAATTGAACAGGTTGGCTTTGCAGCTGGCGGATACGTCAAAGTGTCCGGGCCGATATGGGTAAACGCGTTCTATCAGCGGACGCAGACAAAGGACGGACCGGATCTCGATATTCCTGCGATCGGGGTGTTCGCGGTCTTTTGACACATCCTGCGCGCGACACGGCTCTGTAAAGCCGCAGTTTTCAGCTTCCGTCAACCATATGCAACTTGAGCGCACAGCCTATGCGCTTTTCTCAGCATGTTTGCACCGTATACCGCAGGCTACTCCTCACCCGGCGCGCAGAACATACGCACGAATGAGGAGAGATCTGACATGCCAAATTCTCGAGTGGCAGTCCTAACAGGCTCGACCGGAGGAATAGGCTCCGCCATCGCCAACCTGCTGGCAAGCCTCGGCTGGAACCTGGTTTTGGCCAATCGTGCAGGATCGAAGGCGATCGAACAGAGGGCCGCTTTGACTGCCCGCTTCCCCGACATACAGATTGACCCCATCGAGATCGATCTGATGGACCTTGGATCCATTGAGCGATGCTGCGAAACGCTGGCTGGCAAGTACGAAAGAGTCGACGCATTGCTCAACATTGCAGGCATACTGACTGACCAGCGGAGGGACAGCAAGCAGAGTTATGAGGCGCACTATGCAGTCAATGTGCTTTCCAACTATGCCCTGATTCAGGGCCTCAGACCGTTGCTTCGCCGCAATTCAGACGAAACGCCCTCGATGGTCGTGACCATGTCCTCTAGCGCAATCCGTAGGGTCGCAGCGTTGGAATTGGACGAACTCAAAGATCCCTCAGAGATTGGCGGATTAATGGGAGCCTATGCCCATTCAAAGCTCGCGGTCACAGCAATGAGCGTCGCCTTGTCTGAGGAGCTGCAGGCAGAAGGCATTTTTATCCGCGCGATCGATCCTGGCGCAACGCTGACACCGATGACGTCTGGGAAGGACGGGATGCCATTCGTGCTTCGCTTGCTAGCTCCTTTGCTGTTTTCCAAACCAGACGACCAAGCTCTGGTCATCCTGGTAGCAGCTAAGCCAGGTGAGCTGTCGCGTCGCACTGGCATCTATGTGAGCAAGGGCAAAGAGCGGGCATTGCCAAAAACCATCGATAATCCGGTCCTTCAGCGCAAGCTGCTCGAACAACTCCAGGCAGACATCCAGAATTCAGCCTGATTGTCTCCATGATACGGTCTCGTTCAAAGGTATCTCACGCCCAAAAAGTCCATTTGGGCAATCGACCAAGTGCGTTGCCTGATTGTCGACGGACGGTCAGCCATATCTTTCTTCAGAGATGTCGAGGAAGATCATCGCCAGCTCAGTAAGGTCCGCGGGCAACTGCCCTCGCTTGGATTGGTCCAGCGACTCATCGCTATCCGAACCTGGACCCTCATTACCAGTCTGCGCGCGGCCGCAGCGGAAAGCCTCGTAAGCAAGCTGCAAAATGAGATTGGTCCTGCTCTTAAGGGCCATGTTAGGTAAACCCGATCTCTGGATGTTCGCAGCAAGCCGGTCACCTGTGAGCTCTCGTAACAACGCTCTTGGGTCGATGTCGTGCAAGATCCCTGCTGCTTGCAGGAGGGAATCACCTTTCGCGACAAAGGCCTCCAGTTGTTCAAGGTACCATCGTATGAGTTCCTTGTCAGAGACTTCCAGCTGCGAGGGGAACGCGGCCGCGATCCGGTTTTGTTCGATGAAGCGACGCAATGCGCTGCGCAACACATCCTCTTTGTCTGTGAATCGCCTGTAAATTGCGCCTGTAGTCAGATCGGCCTCGTTGGCCAGCTCCGACATGGTAAGGTCGGTGAAGGGCCTTTCGACCAGCAGGCGTTCAAGTGAATCGAGAAGCCGCTGTTCTGTCTTCTGTGCACGTGCCTGTATTGGCCGAGCCCTTTGGTTCTCTTGCATCATGGTGTTCTGGTCCGACAATGAAGTGCCGTGTCGCAGCATCATTCTTTTTGACTGGAAGGCGGATTCAGAGCTCGGTGGTTTCTTGATCTTCCGCGAAGATCCTTTGGGCCGATGAGGTGAGAATGATCGGCGAGTCCAGGGCATCGTGGTCTGACCAATGAACCTCGATCAGTCCCTCGTCTCTCAGTTTGCCGAGAAGTCGAAGCGAATGAAGCTGCGTGCTGTCCATTAGAACGGCCAGATCATTTATCCTGGTCGCTAGACCAGAGTTGCTCCGTGCATTCAAAATCATCGCCAGCTTCAGGGCATCTCCTGTCAGTCCTCGCTTCTCGGGCAATTCGGACGGCTGTCCCTCGGGATCTGGCTGCATTTCAGGAAGAATCGGATTCAATGACATGATCTGCTCTAGTGCTTCTCAGGTTTGGGATTGGTTTTGAGGATCTCTGAGCAGTCGGGCCAAGCAAGCCTTCGTTGGCCTGAGGGGCATATTGAGCATCAGAGATCAGTTTTGCTGCAGTGCAGCATTATGAGCTCCAAAGGAAATCATGTGTTCAAATAGTGTGAATTTGGGAATCTGATGGTCGAGGTGAAAATTCTAACCCTGGGCAACGGCACTCACTGAACCAAGAGGCTCTTCGTTCGCGAAGCGTAGTGGTGAAATCACCGAATAGATGCTAAGTCGCCGAAGAAGCAAAGTAGCGGCGGTCTGGGGCGAAGTCTGCTGCTCGGTCCGATTGAAACGGTCGAGTTCAAACCTAGAATGATGTCATCGAACAAACTGCGCTCGCTGAATTTGAATCAGCTCCCAATTCTTCGCGAAGTGCTTCGTCAAGAGAGTGTGAGCCAGGCTGCGGATGAGCTAAATCTGTCTCAGCCTGCCGTAAGCAACGTTCTCAAAAGCCTTCGAGGTCACTTTGATGATCAGCTTATCGTTAGAGATGGCCAAACGATGAAGCGGACACCAAGAGGTGAAGAACTCCTGGAACTGCTCGAGGCTTCGCTCTCTCAGGTTGAGGCGGCCGTGGAAGGTAAAAGGTTCGATCCCACAGACACAAGGGGACCTGTGCGGATCGCAACCGTCGACAATTTGATTGGGCTGGTGGCAGCGCCAATGTCGACCATTTTGGCCAACGAAGCACCCAAGTTATCGGTGCAGTTTGTGCTCGCGTCACAAAGCCTTGCTGAGGACCTCAAATCTGGCAGTGTTGATATTGCGGTAACGTCTACCGAGTTCATCAATTCATCCACGATTGCAGACTCCTTGCGAGATGACATCTTAGTACTGCCGGTTGCCCGAGAGCCACTGGTTTGTATTGCTCATTCTGATGACACCGAGTTCGCACAAGGTTTGACGCTTGAAGAGTATCTCGCGAGACCGCATGCAAGCTACACAGTAGACCCGGATCACCCGCACACCGTCGAGCGCAAGCACATCCGGGAACTGGGTCTAAGAAGAGCGACGCGCATTTCCACCACCTGCAATCAGAGCCTGCCGGATATCGTGGCGTCGAGCGATTGTCTCGCCATTGTGCCAATTTCCATGGCGCTCAAGGCATCGAAGATACTTCCAATCCAATATCACAAGCCGCCGTTGCCGTTGCCTGACATCGAATGGATCGTGGCGTGGCATAACCGCGCTTCAAATGATCCTCTTGTCCAATGGGCCAGAGACAAGATTCT
Source organism: Erythrobacter sp. (assembly GCA_965229665.1). Lineage (GTDB taxonomy): Bacteria > Pseudomonadota > Alphaproteobacteria > Sphingomonadales > Sphingomonadaceae > Erythrobacter. The sequence goes on from OZ245896.1 coordinate 1,931,806, forward strand.
CGAATGTGCGGACCTGCTGACTAAGTCTTTTGCAGATCATGCTTGAGGTCATTTTGGGAGTTAGCGCCACACATATTGCAAGCCAATTTGCGTATGCGACTACCTACTGTCTGACCTTTCCATTCCAGTTATGATGGTTTCGAGCTCTCTTGCTGGGCTTTGCCAGATAGGTATCGCTCGCGAACCAATGCGCAGATGTTTCTTACATAGCCGACGTCTCCGCTCGCTTTGGCGATGACCTGTCCGCCGTCAATCGCTGTCAGCACGAACAAAGCCTCCTTGTGGGGGGAGTCGACCAAAACGAGCGAGCTATCGTGCCAGCCCAATTCAAATGTCTCAGTCAGCCACTGAAGGTGAAAATCATAGAACTCTTCGGCGCGCTCAAAGACCGCAGGGTCTAAACTGAGCCGCTCGGCACACATCGAAGCGAGAAGACAGATTACTCCCTCATCACCTGCGGTTCTTTCAACCATTCCCAAAAATTCGATCAAACGATCGCACGCCACTGAGCGAGTTTTCGAAATGTGTTTGATGTCGGCGATTGTTGTCGAAACATAATTGTCGACTACGTCGGAAAGCAGTTCCGCTCTTGAGGAGAAGTGCGCAGCAAAACCGTGCTCGCTGATCCCCAATGATTGAGCAATCTTCGCCACACTCAATGAAGATAGGCCATTGGCGCGAACAAATCGCTCGGACTGACTGATGATCGCCTGTTTTGTTTTCAAATCGCACCTCCTTTTTGCGAGGCATTTCAGCCTGCCTATTTAGCTTGAGATTAAGAACAGAGGCGCGGTTGAGCTTCCGGCATTGCTCTGCCCACAAAGGTGTTGGCGGCTATTGCCTAAAACGATCCGGTGCGGCCAATGCTCTGGGAATAGTGTTGAGCAGGTCGGCGTAGTTCACTTCGTTCAGCATCACCGTCATAATGTGTAACTGGCCCATTGCCAGAAAACAGCTCTGCAGCCGCGGATCCTCGCGGCCGGTCATCTCAGAAAAATTGGGCAGGTTCGCTTCAATTATGCTCGGCGCGTCAGCCATCCACGCCATCGCGTCGACTGCGATTGCTAGCCGATACATTTCATCGAAATCCGCAACAGAGACTTCAGGACCACCTGCCTCATGAAATCGCTCGACCAAGTTCTGCATCAATGTCGTTCGATGCGTGTTGAGGAAATCCAGCTCCGCTGCGCAGGCCATTCCCCAAAAGCTCCGAGCCAGGTTAATCTGCCCGGCATTCCCCCAATCAATCAGGCCAACTTGCAGTTGCCCTTTCTCATCACGCCAGAACCAAGCGTTGTCGAGATTAGCATTCCAATGGGTTAACGCGATGAAGTCTTCAGCGGTGTTGAGGATATCGATCAGTTGCTCATCGTAATCCAACATCAACATTGCGCTGGCTTCGAAGTGATCGAGGAACGCGGTTTCTAGGAAGCTCTCAGGCAAGAGCTGGGGTGCTTCAGCCGCAAACTGTCTGATCTTTGCGACTTTCTGCGTCATGTCCTCTTTGGAGTACAGGAAGCGTTCTCGGCCATCAGCAGCAGGTGGTTTGGGAAATCGCGTCTCAACATCATCACTTAACCGACCAGCGCGATGTGCGCCAGCCAGCGTTGCTATCGCAGTCGTCATAGCCATGTAGTATTCGAGCGGATCAGCCAGAGTGTGATCCTGGCACTTCTCCAGGCACGGCTCCACGCCATCCTTACCGTATGCAAGCCGCTTTGTAATTGTGATCCCACTTAGAGAGACAGGATCATAGTCGGCAAAGTAGGCGGTTGGAACGTTGATTGGCAATTGAGAGCGGATCGATTGGAGATAAAAGCGCACCTCCGCATCCATGGGTGGAGTAAAAAAATCACGCAGAGGGTGGCCGTAATCGAGCGGGAACTTGACGAACAGATCGCGATCAAGACCTTTGCCCTTCGCATACTCGACATCTAGCAGGAGTTTGCGCCCCATTCCGCCACCCACGAATTCCTCCGCCCTGGTGATGGCAACAATCTGATCGTCGGCGGGCAATGTACCGACCGATTGAAGGGCACGAGTGAGAAACTCCGGGCCAGCCTTATGCAGAGCTTCAATCGTTGTTGGAAAATCGGTACCGCTGTAGCGACCCGTTACCATTTCTGGCAGCATTGTAGGTAGCCTCAGATCTAGAGTTATTGTGATGTTTGGCGAAGCTAATGCCACTCTCAGATTGCGACAACTGAAGAGCGCCTATCCTTTTGAATGGGATGTGGTGCTGCAGAGGAGGTGGGACGATACCTGAATACTGCTCTCCAAAATGAAGCTGTTTCTCGTTGACCTATGGCACGAGCCGTCATTCTCCTGCCAAGATCACAGGCGAGGGTATCGACCTGAACGAAACCATCGGTCGGAGGCTAATCTCAGGCTTCGAAATAGGGTCTATCGCCCGCAATTGTGACGCGTTCCATTACGCGTCGTGCCGGGAAATAGTCGGAAACAGCAAGGTGCTGGGAAATGCGGTTGTCCCAGAATGCAATTGAGCCAACCTCCCACTTGAAGCGGCATTGAATCTCTGCGTCCATCGCAGTCTTGTAAAGATGCTTGAGCAACCAGCTGCTCTCCTCCTTCGAGAGCCCCTCGATATGGCTGGTAAAGGCGACGTTGACATAGATAGCACGCTCGCCCGTTTCGGGATGAGTGCGGATCACCGGGTGGCGAACCGGCGGGTATCTATCGTGCAGATCGTCGGGCGTCTTGCCCAGGCGCTTGGCGAAGACACGGCTGATATCATGCACGGCAGTCAGACCGTTGCAGAACCGCTTCATTTCTGCGCTTAGACGCTCATACGCCAGATGCATATTGGCAAAGCACGTATCGCCGCCACATTCGGGAACTTCTCGTGCGAGCAGAATCGAACCCAAGGAAGGGCATTCCCGCCAGGTCACATCCGAGTGCCAGAAATTCTCCTGGCCACGGCTCTTGGCGCCATGGGAGATTTCTAGGACTTCTCGATTTGGCTGGTCTTCGGGTGTAGCTGGGTGAATTTCTAGATCGCCAAACCCACGCCCAAAGGCAATATGCTGTTCCCGCGTCAAGTCCTGATCGCGGAAGAAGATCACCCCATACTTTAGCAATGCCGCGCGCAACTCAGGAATCCGGTCGGCGATGTCATTCGCGGCCAAATCTATACCAAGGATTTCGGCACCAATGGCCGGCGTAATCGGACGGATGTTAAGCGCACCGGTGTCTAACTTCGTTCTATCGAATGCAGTTGCCAATTTTCGTCTCCCTCAAAAAATCTGAATGCGCAATCAGCCGAATTCTCAAACCTCCTGTCCGAGTGGTCGCGATATCCGGCCAAATTTTCGCCATGATCACGAAACATCTAGCGGCCCTGAGGACTATAATCGGAGGTCGCTTCGGCGACCGCACTCTCAAGAGTCATGGGAGGATCGCGAAATCTCTCATTGGCGAAGAGCTCTGACTGATCGGCGAAGTGCGGTGACGATTGATCCATCTTGTTCGCGCCGAAATGATAGATGCTTTGCAGCGTCATCTCGCCTTCAGCATCCCATTCGATGAGAAACTGCAGACTGTCGCCTGCAATCGCTGAGATTGGCCCGTCCTTCGGGTTGTCAGTCGCGTAGATTGCGCGAAGGACGTCAGGCCCCCCTCGTAGTGGAAGGTCAATGTCACCGCGCTTTAGCCGGTTTACCTCGCCCCAAGCTGGGTCAATCCGCCCAAATCCTTCTTCAAGCTCCGCGATGGCCTGGCGGACGGCCTCGCCCGGATCCGTAAGGCTCGGTTTGGATTTAGTCGGGTTCAACTGAATGCCGAGCAGCAGATGGCCTATCCTGGTCGCCAATGCGACCTCACGTGAGGCAATCTCAGTGTTTCCGTCCCATCCGGCTAGCAGCTTCAGCGCATCCGCGAACTCTGGTTCGCCCGCGATGGCTGGATTGGTTTGGACGTCGCGCAGTAGCTGCATCAAATAAGAGTCCGGCGCGTAACGAGCGTCCATCTTGTATTCCAGCAGCTCATCACGACTGACGGACGGATCGGCGTCAAAAAGCCGGAAGATCCTCAAGCCTCGATTGCTCGTTTCGCTGATCACACCGAGATGAGCTGGAAAGTCATTCGGGTCTAGATTGTCGTTCGCACCGGTTACGTGAAATGGATCATGATTAGCGGACACCACAAATCCAGACTTGGGATTTTCCAAATAAGGCATCACGGACTTGAACGGGTGCGAGCCAGACCAAAGGAACTCACTGCTATCGCCGGGCGCGACCTTGGACCAATCCCATTCATCGGACCGGATGGGAGCTTTGGCGTTGTAGTAGTAGGCGATGTTCCCAGTCTTGTCGGCGTAGACGATGTTGAAGGCCGCCACTCCCTGGCGTTCCATCGCGCTTAGCCACTGCTCCTGCGTCTTCGCATGGTTCATCTCGTAAAGTTGCTCGATCGATCCGACGTCGCCATATCCGGCGAAAGTGATCGCGAACCAGCCGTGCGGTGTCTCGAGCACCGGGCCATGCACTGAGTGGTAGACAGTGCGTTCGACTGGAAGACTGAAGGGTCCAGTGAGCCCGAGGCGCAGTTTCGCGGTCGAGATTTCCAGATCGCGCCAGGCACCGTCGAACATATATTTTGTGGGGGTATCGGGATCGTCGACTTTCAATCGATAGACATCGATCAGATCGGGCTTGCTGACGGTGATTGTCCAAGCCAGCTGAGGGTTTGCGCCGAAGATTGCGAAAGGCGAGCCCGATACAAAGGCGCCGTAGATGTCCCAACCTTCATTGGATTTGATGCGCGCTTCATAGAGCGCTGTAGGCCCGACAAACGGCTGGTGGGCATTGGAAAAGAGCCGCGTGAACCCGTCACTCGACCTCGAAGGACCTACCGCAATGGCGTTTGAGCCAATGATGGACGTGTCCACGCCAACATAGGACGCGTATCCGCTAGGGTCCGTGTCGCGGGTAACAAGCTCTTCGCTTTCAAAATCGGCATTCTCATCAAAAAGCTCGGTTAGTACGTCATTCAATCCGAAAACGAACGGCCCACGGGTTTTCGGCGCTGAGGCGACCTCGCGTCCTGACAGCGGCGCGAAGCCGGGAGAGCAGCGGCCAGCTTCTTGAGCACAGAAGTAGTTTATGCCGTCAGCGTAAGCATCAAGGACGGCGCGCACTTCGGGCGAAAGGTCCGTTTCGTATTTGTCGATAAAGGTCTCGCGCACGCGCATTGCGGCGATGAGATAGTCCGTTCTGGCGCCTTCCTGACCGGTCTCTAGGCCCATCTCGCCGCGGGCAAATACGAAACTCTGTTCGATGTTTTTGATGTTGTCTTCGGCTTGCGCATAGGCAAAGCCAAAGGCCGCATCCACATCGCGTTCGCCGTAGATATGAGGCACTCCAAAGGCGTCTCTTATGATCCGTACATTGTAGAGATCACCGCGACTAAGGGCCGCTTCTGCATCGAAGCTCCTTGTCGGCGTTGTGAGTATGAAACTGGCAGCGCCCGCAATCACGAGAACTATCAGCAAGCCAGCTGTTGCAATGTTCTTCATAGGTCCACTGACCCGCTTTCTTGCTTCATTGTTTCGAGCTTTGACCGGATTGTGCGCGCGCTATGAGGGCGTCCATAGCCGAGTAGATCTGCTGGTGAACGTGTTCCGGATCGACATGAACACAGTGCGTTGCCTCTTCGATATGGACTAGTTCACAGGTGGTCATGACATTGTTGCAGATCTTTTGGGCAATCTCGTTCTGCACGTAAATCTCATGGCCGGCAGTGATCAAAGTGACGGGTCGATCGAATTGGGCCAACGTCTCGCTCACCACCATTTCGTCGGCCGACGTGAACAGGCCGTAGATATATTCATTGGTTGCACCTCCCACCCGAAGTTCAGGACGCGTCCGGTAGAGAGCCTCATTCTTGAACATCCGACTCTCCTCGCGGCCGCAAAGATCGTCCGCTTCGCTGTCGCGCTCCCCCGGGTACCAAGGCCCTTCGCCCATGACATACTCAGTTCCATTGCCGGCGCTCACCTGACGACCGGTCTCCCAGCGCATGAACCACAAGGGTGGGCGATTGTGCGTGTGCGGCAAGATGGCGGGCACAAGCGGGAAGAGACCATCTGCTTCGCTAAGCCCTCCGTCGTGAGCCGCGCGAATGACCGAATGGCCACCCATGCTTTCGCCGATTACAATCAGAGGTCCTCGGCTTTGTCGTGTGGCGTCGATGTGGCTTGTGACCTCGCTCACCGATTTCCCGTAGTAAGACCAATTGCCCGTATAGGTTTTCTGGGGGTCGTCGGTCCGGCGGATCGACCCACCTTGCCCGGGAAGGTCCATCGCCGTGACTTCAAATCCCATCGCGTGCCAGTCGCTCATGAACTCCGAAATGAGTTCCTGGCTTGACGTGTAGCTCGGCACGAACAGCAGAGTGGCTTTTGGGTTCTCCGGCACCGCGCGCCCGACGCGGATTGTCGCGCCGTCTTCCATTGTGAACCTTTCGAACGTCCAGCCTTCGGGCAGTGGAACGTCGAACCGATCAAGATAGGCCTGAGCTTCGGTCACTTCCTCGGCTGTGGGTTCACGCACAAGCTCGTCATAGTCGGGTGTCTCGATGCAACCGCACAGCACCAGCATGGCAGGCAAGGTCAAGAGGCTTCGCATAGCGTCTCTTACCCAGCTGTATCGTGCAACGGTTCGCTGCCAGTCGCGCTATGGAACTGCGCCTTGACCGCTAGCTTGTCGACCTTGCCCGAACCAAGGCGTGGCAATGGCGTATCGGTGATCGAAACTGAGGTAGGGCGTTTGAAGGCTGCTAGGCTACCTTTGAGCATCGCTCGGTGCCGATCCAGATCGAATGCGCCGACGGGATCAACATAAACTACCGCTTTGACCGCTTCGCCCAAACGCTCTTCCGGAACACCAAACACGCAGGCCTCAAGCACTGAGGGATCCACGAGCATCGCCGCTTCGACTTCCTGACAGCTTACGTTCTCACCGCCGCGCAGAATCATATCCTTCTTGCGGTCGACGATGGTGAGGTAGCCCTCTTCCAAGAAACCCAGATCGCCGGTTAGAAACCAGCCTTCGGGTGTGTATGCCGCAGCCGTTTCCGAGGGCCTGTTCCAATAGCCTCGTGAAAGAGTAATTGCCCGGATTGCGATCTCTCCGACTTCGCCATCGGCAAGCGGCTTTCCGTTCTCACCAAAAATGGCCAGCTCCGCGAGCGGCCCTGCGGCACGCCCGGTCGAAGCGGGCCGGGCTTGATAGCCATCGCGTGAATTGATCGCTCCGGTCCCATTGGTCTCGGTCAAGCCATAGGCCATGCCCGGCCTGATTTCGGGATAACGGTCGGACAAACGTTGCAGGTGGTCAGCAGGGCGAGCTGCCCCTCCAGCGTTGATCTCCTTGAGTGAAGAGATATCATATTGTCCGCGATTGGGGTGCTCGGTTAGCTCGCGGCTCATCGTCGGCACTCCCATAAAGGTCGTCACCTTTTCCTTTTCGATCAAGGCAAGCGCCTGTTCGGGATCCCATTTATCGAGCAGGACGACCTTCCTTCCGATCAGCACCGAAATCATAAAGATGCTGTGGCAACCGGTTACATGGAAGAGCGGAACTGAAAGCAGCGACGCGGGCTGGCTCGGCGTGATTTCATCGCCTGAAACAGTCTTCTCGACCTCCTGCTGCGCCAGCCCAAATGCTGCATAATTGAGCATCGTGTTGGTTAGTGCACGATGGGTCGAAACCGCCCCTTTGGGTTGGCTGGTCGAACCCGATGTATAGAAAATCGTCGCGTCCTCATCGGCAGCCAAATCAACCGGCTGAGGCGTTAATGGCGTGTCCCCGACCAATTCTTCATAGCGCAGCCAGGGATCAACAGAGCTCTGGGAGCGCACGATAATCCGCTCAATTGAGGCCCCTGCGGCTTTCAGTCGCTCATGCCGTTCCTTGTCAACAATTGCGAGCTTGGGCCGCGCATTGTCTATGGCTTGAGCGAGTTCCGATCCTTGCCACCAAGCGTTGAGAGGGACCACAACGCCACCGATCATAGAAATTGCGATGAAGGCGAAGATCCACTCTGGATAGTTGCGCATGGCGATGACTACACGATCGCCCTTTTGGATCCCAGCCGTCTGCAAAGCTGCAGCCAGAGTGTTCGAACGTTCCCAAACCTCTCCGAAGGAATAGCGTTCTTCGCGATAGACCAAAAAGGTCTTGTCGGCATGCTGGAGCATTAACGCAAAATACGTCCCAAGGTTTTCAGGCGCATTCTTGAACGCCAGTTGCTCTCCCCATGGTCGAGTAATCTCCTTCAATTCAAGCAGCTGCCCTGTTGATGTAATCTGCGCCAGGGCAGCATCGTGAAGGGCGTCGGTCTTATGGATCATTGGGCTCCTCGATCTAGAAACTGGCTAACCGGGCCAATTGGCCCTCCGACAATCGCTCCTGACCAACTGCGTAGTTTGAGGAGACAAACTCGTAGATCTTTGCGTTAAGCAAGGTGATCTTAGAATTGTCGCGTTCCCCAATCTGCTTTGCAGGTACGCCAGCGATCACCGCGTTCTTGGGGAATTCGGCCCCTTTATCGACCATCGTATGGCCAGCGATTATTGAGTTTGCGCCAATGCTCGCTCCGTCCATTATGGTCGCCCCAATGCCAACCAGGCATCGGTCGCCGATGCGGCATCCCCGTAGCGTAGCCTTGGTGGCAATAGAGCAGTCATCTCCGATGATCGTGGGCGTAAAGTCACCTGTCTGGATCATGGCGAATTCTTGGATGTTTGTTCGCTGACCAATCGCAATGTCGTGCACTTCTGCTCGCATCACGACATAGGCAAAGATCGACGATCCGTCGCCGATTGCGATGTCGCCAAAGAGGAGCGCGCTTTCGTGAAGAAAGGCCATTCGGCCCAATGACACGTTCGGACCGATATGGCCCATAAAGTCCTCTCCCTTGGCAATCGCGGCTGCCTCATCTTCCAGAGGCCAGTTGAATTCGATCGGTCGCCATTGAAGCCAAGAGAGGTATAATGTAAAATTCAATGAATTCATATTTTGATAACTTCTGGGAATATCGATTTGATCGAGATCAATGATGTTCGGATCGTTTCCGAGATCGCGAAAGCTGGGAGCATCCATCTCGCTGCTTCGGATCTGGGCCTGACTCAACCCGCGCTGACAAAGCGCCTCAAGGCTATTGAGGAGAGGCTTGGATTTCGAATGTTTGACCGTTTGCCGCGCGGGGTCAGGCTTACTGAAATGGGCGAGCTATTTGCGAGTCAGGGAGCCGATTTGCTGCTTCATTCCCGAGATCTGGAAGAAACCCTGAGGAGACATAAGGCGGGCGAGCAAGGGTCGCTAAAGATCGGCATCAAACCCTGTATTCAAAGCGTGTTCTGTCGCCGCAGCCTGATTGCCTTCTCCTCGGCACATCCAGGAATCCAGCTGAAGATCGATACCCGCGAAGTGCCGGTGCTGTGCGATGCCATTCGCGAAGGACACTTGGATTTTGGATTGGTGGGATTGGGGTACGAGGACGAATACTCGGTGGACCCCGTGCTTCAGAACAGTCTCAAGTTTGAACCGCTATTCAAGATACCCGTGAGCATCGTGCTGCGGCGCAACCACCCTGTTTTGAAAGGAAAGCCAACCGCCGAAGATCTGCTGAGCTATCCCATTGCTTGTGAGACACCGCCTTCCTCAGTCCGGCGCAGCATGACCCGACTTGCTCAAGACGCGAACATTCCGTTCGATGGCCCCCAACTTCAGGTTGATGACTATGATTTCATCTTGCGTCTGGTCGCGCGATCCGACTTTTGGACTGCGCTTTTTTCAGACAACGATGAGGAAGTAGAGAAGAGAAAGCTGTTCCGCGTCCTATCGATTCCTGAACTGGTACCTCCGATGGTCGTGGGTCTTTGCTATCGCAGTAACTGGACCATGCCAGAGACGGCAGCACTGTTGGTCAAGCTCTTGGAGAAGAACGCGGAGCGGTATCGAATCTAAGTTAACGAACAACATTTGACGGATCTGGGGTGGCTGAAAGCCGTTCAAGCGACATTGCAGACTGGGCCAGTTTGGCTGGACGAAGAATGGAATAGCCCGTTCTACAGAGCCACCCTAGCTGGATACATATCGAAAACGTCTGCATTTAATGAGGTGCTATGAAATTTCGCGCGCTGTTTCCGTCTTCAGTCGGTGTTGATCTAGTTGCAAAACACTATTGAAACGCACTGTCGTGATTGAGACGATTTCGCGTTAGACTACCTCCACCGCCACCCAGCATGCTCTCTGCATTACGGGAGTAGGTAGATCACGCGCAGCATTAGCTGGGCAGACTGGGTCGACTTCGCTCAAAGGTTTCTCACGCCCAAAAAGTCCATTTGGGCGATCGACCAATTGCGTTGCCTGATTGTCGACGGACGGTCAGCCAGATCATGGATGTCGCCACAGAGCGAGGTAGGGCTTCGCTCGTTGGCTAATCAGTGGACGATCCAACGGCAGCGTTTCTTTACGGATCTACACAGCCAATGAGCGATTTGCTCTGCCATTCTGATGCAGCGGCAGTCCCTCTTCGGCGAGGGCAATTGAGTTTTTTGGGGGCGCTCGGAATTCAGAGGCCATTGCGCAGCTGACTGCCTCCACCGCCACCTTTTCTCAGCGTTCCTGATATCCGCCGTACGGCCCGAAATAGCCCCTGCTTTCCCCAACCATTGGTGGGAGACAGAGGACTCCGATAGCCGTCACACACTAGAAGACCACTGTTTTGCCGTATCTAAAGCACTGAAATTCTGCATTCCTTGCCAATTTATACCAATTGGTATGACAGAAAGATGCTAATAGGTACGCAATTATGGTTGACTTTAATGTCTAGGCCTTTATCCCATGCCTCATAAAGATACCTTTGAGGGAGGGGTTTGATGGCACTTCGTGCAGCCAGTCTTGGCACCTGTTCGCGCATTTCCGTTACCGCAGCACTTTTGGCCGGAGCTGCGATCGCCGCGTCTCCTGCGGCTGCGCAAGACCAACCCGCTGGCGTGGCCAGCGCCGACGAAGCCGGATCTGATATCATTGTTACGGGCATCCGCGAGACGATTGCGAGTTCGATCGAAGAAAAGCGTACCGCAACCCTCGTGTTTGACGCGCTTTCATCAGAAGAGATCGGAGATTTGCCGGCGCTATCAATCGGCGAAGCGCTCGAAACGCTGACAGGCGCAGGGTCTCACCGTGAGCAAGGCGGTGCCACCGAGATCTCGATTCGTGGTCTTGGTCCGTTTCTGAGCTCAACAGTGATAAACGGCAGGGTTGCCACGAACGGCAGCGGGGATCGATCAGTCAATTTCAGTCAGTTCCCGTCGGAGCTGTTTAACAAGGTTGGAATCTACAAGACCCAATCGGCCAGCTTCATCGAAGGTGGTGTTGCCGGCCAGATCGTGCTCGAAACAGTAAAGCCGATCGAATACGGCAAGCAACGGATTCAGGCGGATCTGAAGCTCAATGTGAATCCCGATAATCTCGATATCGATTCTGATCAGCGGTTTCAGAAGTTCGGCTATCGCGGGACTGTGAGCTATGTCGACCAATTCGAGGTCGGAGACGGTGGGCTGTTCGGTGTTTCATTGGGCTATCAGCGCAATGTCACCACTAACCCGGAGCAAGAGGCCAACGTATCGAACACCATTCGCGCTTGCGTGGTTGATCCAACCACCACCAGCGATGGCGTGTTTGACGATGGCAATTGTGACACCAGCAGCACAACGATTTCTGGTCTGCGGGACGGCTCGGTCACTGACCCGTTTGTGATCGCTCGCAACAGTTACTCATTTCGGCACAACATCACCGAGGATGAACGAGACTCACTTTTTGCCGCGATCCAGTTCAAGCCGACACCGGACATCGATATCAATGCCGACTTTCAATATTCGAAGCGCTTGTTCAAGGAATCGCGCAGCGATCTGAACTTTGCTGAAGGGCGTCGGATTGACGGGCTCGGCGATGCCAATGCTATTCCGGGCTTTGACCTTATGTTCACCGACAGTGGCGCTCTGCGCCAGTTCACAGGCGAGCAGCGGATCGAGGCGGTCAGTGAGTATCTGGAGCGAGACGAAGAGTATTATGGCGGGGGCCTGTCGCTGGATGCCCAGGTCAATGATCGGCTAAAGATCTCGCTCGATGCTTCCTACTCGCGAACCCAGCGGGTCGAGGAAGCGGTGCAGATTCGCTTCCGTACGGAAGACAATGAGGACATCACAGGTGCAGCGGTATGGCCGAACGCAGTTGAGAGCGATGGCAGTTCGACCAACGATCGGATCGAGACTGCGGTGCAAATCCTTCAAAATGGTTCGGAATCGCTGAACTTCGTGACGCAGAACTTCGACGTAACCAATCACGACCTGTTCGCAAACGATCCGCGCCTGCGCGCTGATCTTGAGCAAGACCGGTTTAACGAGACCTGGGCCGTTCGCGGCGATTTCGAGTATGAGACTGACGGCTTCATCACCACCCTTCTCGCAGGAACGAGGTATCAGCAGCTGGTCTATCAGGATGTTCCTGGCGCGCAAAACGGTACCAGCCGGTTTCAAAACACTTACAACGACACCGATGGGTCAGGTGCGTTGTTCTTCGCGAACAGCGAATGCCGGACTAACTTTCCCAGCACGGGCTTCTTGAGCTCGGTCTCAGGCGGAAATCCCCTGGTCACGAATGTCGATGCCAGCGGCAATGTGATTGGTACGTCGAACACCTTCGCGACCTTCGACGCTCTTTGCATCGCCCAGGTTCTCGAGCGAGAAGATCCGTCAGGTCTGTCGTTCGATGAGGACGGAATTCCAATCTTCCCGACGGGCGATTTTGACTCAATCCAGAATACGGATGTCCAAGAACGCACTTGGGCTGGCTATGTGCAGGCCAACTTTGATGGGGATCTTGGCAGTACGCCAATCCGCGGGGACTTTGGTGTCCGGGTGGTCAATACCTCTGTTCGCTCAAGGGGGTTCACTGCAGCGCTTGATGTGGTGGTTGATCCTACCACCGGTGACTTCCAGCTGGTGCAGGACAATTCGACGCTTGTGCCTCGCACCACAACTGCCTCTTACACCGAGTTTCTGCCAAGCTTTAACCTTGTTGCGGATCTGCAACCTGACCTGCTGGCGCGCCTGGGGGTCTATCGAGCGCTTTCAAGGCCAGACCCTTCTGAGCTTGGCGATGGGCGAATATTCAGCCTTAACAATGATGACTTCCTGACCGTAGCCGATGCTGTTGCAGGAGGCTTCAATGCCGTGAATGCCACAGGCAACCCGGCCACGGAGCCGCTGCTGTCATGGAACATTGATGCTGGTCTGGAATGGTACCCAAATCGAGATACGGTTCTTGCGTTCAATGCCTATTACAAGAGCTTCAACGGTGGGTTCGAGACGATCGGCTTCTTCGAGACTTTCCAAGTCGCTGGTGTTTCCCAGGACGTTTTTGTGACTTCGATCGACACAAATGAAGAGACAAGCACAATCTACGGGATTGAGGTCACGGCTGCCCACCGGCTGAGCTGGCTGCCAGCGCCACTTGATGGACTGGGCTTCAAGCTAAGCTACAATTACGCGGATTCGGACTTTGAGTTCGAGGACGATACATTGGGCGCGATCACCACCGTTAATCCTGACGGCAGCACGACAACAAGCAATGGCCTGATTGTCCCCTCGAACCTGTTCGGTTTCTCCGAGCACGTACTGTCGGCCCAGGTCTATTATGAGATTGGGGACTTTGATTTCCAGGGAGTCTACAAGCACCGCAGCGACTACTTCCAGCAGTTCGTTTCGACGCCAGGTCGGGTGCGCTATGTTGATGATGTGGGCGTGTTTGAAGCGCGTGTTTCCTATAGCCCAAGCAGCAATGTCAAAATCACCTTGGAAGGGATCAACCTCTTCAATGAGCCGCGGACCAACTTCCGTGGGGCGCCAGACGACTTCGGAGCCATTCAAGTCTACGGCCCGCGTTTCTTTGCCGGCGTGCGGGTGAAGATCTGACGATTTGGAGCCGGTGCCGTTGTGGGGCAGCGACACCGGTCCGTCACTTTGACGACTGGGCCCAAGCGAATTATGCCAAGTGTGCTACCAAAGGGGTACGACAAGTTCTGGGCTAAGGGTAAGTTATGAACGGCAAACGACTCTTCCAATCTGTGGCTGAGCAAATCGCGGCGCTCATCGATGACGGGGCCTTTCCGCCAGGAACGAGGCTTCCGGGCGAACGCGAACTGGCCGAACGATTGGGCGTCAGCCGAGTGACGATCCGGGAAGCTGAAATCGCGCTGCAGGCTGTTGGACGATTGGAGATCAAAACAGGGTCAGGAGTCTATGTCAGCGAGACCCAACCCGAAAGCCTCGAAGTCTTGCCGAGCGCTTCAGCGTTTGAAGTCACCGAAGCCCGACTGTTGGTTGAGTCGGAGGCAGCTGCCTTGGCGGCACACAATATCACCGATGAAGGCATCGGTATCTTGGGTGACCTGATCGAGCAGATGCGAACGGGAGATGAAGAAGCCGCCAATGAGGCGGACGAATTGTTCCACCGCACTATTGCGGAAGCCTCAAACAATTCGGCGATGGTGCATACCGTGAAATCGCTTTGGCGGATGCGGGAAGAGCTGCCGGACGTTAAGGCGACATATGAAGCCGTTTGCGTGCATGATGCCGACACCAGAACAGCCGAGCATGAGGCAATATTCCTGGCGCTCAAAGACCGTGATCCAGCCGCTGCCCGGAATGCCATGCGCGAGCATTTTCATCGCCTGATCGAGGCTATGCTTGATGCGACTGAGCGCATGGCGCTCAAGGAAGTGCAAGAGCAGGTGACCAAGAGTCGTGAGCGATTTGGCGCATCCGCCAAAATTGGCTAACCAAATTGGTCTGACAAAAAATTCAAAAATGACATGCCAGATTGATTGACACTGGCAAATCCCCTCGTATAGTCGAGTCCATAAGAAAAGGACGAGAGGATCGAGGGGATGTTGGCGAGGCTGTGCCTTGTTGTGCTTGCAGTGTGCGGCGTTTCGGCGCCGGCGCTCGCAGAGCACTATTTCGTCCGCAACCAGAACGAGTACGCGCACGCCCTCAAGCAAATTGAGGCTGGCGATGTGATCATTCTCGCGAACGGAGAGTGGCGCGACTTCGAATTGGTCATCACGGGCAAGGGGCAGCCGGGCAAGCCGATCACTGTCATTTCGGAAGAGGCTGGAAAGGTATTCCTGACCGGGCAATCCAGCCTGCGGATCGGTGGCGAACATATTCTGGTTACCGGCTTGGTGTTCAAGGATGGCTACAGTCCGAGAGGCGAAGTTGTTTCGTTCCGCCGCACCAAGCAAGACCAGGCGCGCAACAGCCGGGTCACCGAGGTCGTGATCGATGGCTTTAGCAAGCCCGATCGTTACGAGAGCGATTACTGGGTTGGCCTTTATGGGCAGAACAATCGGTTCGATCACAATTACCTTGTCGGAAAGACCAATAAGGGCGTGACGCTCGCCGTTCGGCTCGACAGCGAAGAGAGCCGCGAAAACACTCATCGGATCGATCACAACTACTTCGGTCCAAGGCCGGTGCTGGGTTCAAACGGCGGGGAGACGCTGAGGATCGGCACCAGCAAATATTCGATGTTCAATTCGAATACGCTGGTCGAGAACAACATCTTTGACCGGACCGATGGCGAGATCGAAATCATCTCGTCCAAATCAGGCGGCAATATCTTCCGAGGCAATGTGTTCATGCGTTCGCGAGGGACGCTCACGTTGCGGCATGGCGATGACAATATTGTCGAGCGCAATGTCTTCCTGGGTGGAGGAAAGGACTACACTGGTGGCATCCGCGTCATCAATCGCAACCAGACCGTCCGGAACAATTATCTCGAAGGGCTTCGGGGGAGCGGATTCTATGGCGCCCTGACAGTTATGAACGGCGTGCCGAACTCGCCGGTCAATCGCTACGTCCAGGTCGAGAGTGCCAACATCCGCAACAACACCGTTCTCGACAGCGCACGAGTGACTTTCGGAGCAGGCGCCGACGAAGAGCGCTCAGCAACACCGGTCGACAGCATGTTCGCTGACAATCTTCTAGGAGGGACCGAGAACGGCACCTTCATCGAAGTGGACTCCGATATCTCGGGGATAGCATTCGCTGGTAATCGGGTTGTTTCCGGCGTCTTGCACAGCGCGCTGCCAGATCTGGATGTTGGGCCGATTGAGCTAGCCCGCGCAGACAATGGCCTGCTCTACCCTGTGTCTCCTGAGTACAGCGACTTGGGCGCCCCGCGAGACCTTGCTCCGGTAACGCTCGAACAGGTTGGTCCGGCTTGGTACTCCAAGCCTGGAGACGACGGCATCTTCGGCGCTTCGGGAACAGTCCGCAACATATCAACCGAAGAGGGCTCGCTCGCGCAAGCTATCACGGAGGCGAGTGAGGGCGATGTGATCGCGCTCGAAGCGGGAACCTACACTGTCGACCGCACGCTGGCTCTGGACAAGTCGTTGACGATCAAGGGTCAGCAGGGCGAGCCTGTCACCATTAGGTTCGCTCGACCCACCCTTTTTGAACTGCAGGAGGGGGGTAACCTTCAGCTGCAATATCTCACGATTGACGGAACTCTCGCGCCGGATTCGGTCGGCAATTCCATGATCAAGACCACCAGCTTTCCGATTCAGTCCAATCTGCAGGTCGAACTTGTTGGGGTCACTGTCCAAAACCTGGAGGTCAACAAATCCTTCAACGTTTTGACCCTCGGGAAGAGTTCGCTGGCCGACCGCGTGTTGATCAAGGACAGTCAGTTCAGCAACATAACCGGAGCGATTGTTTCGGCCGCCTCCGAGACTGAAGACTTTGGCCAATACAATGTCGAATATCTCGACATACTCGACAGCCAATTCGCAGAGATCGGTGGGCCGATTGCCGACGTCTATCGCGGTGGCCGTGATGAGAGCACCTTTGGTCCGTTCGTCAGAATTGAAGGCAACCAGCTAGCCGAGGTCGGATTGGCCGCGACCAATACGGACGGAGCGTCAATCAATCTCCACGGCGTTCAGACTGCATCCTTGGCACGCAACCAGGTCGCAGAATCGGCCCCGTTCCGTGTGGTTCACACTGTTGGAACGCCCCGCACCACAATCAGCGACAACGCTTTCGCGGAGACGCCCGCTCTCACGCTCGAAGAGCTCAACTTTGATGGTCCGCACCGCGCCAAGCTTTCTGGAAACACGTTCGAACCCGAAGAGGGTTGTCAGTGATCCGGCCGGTGCTCTTTGCAACGGCACTGGCTGCCGCCTGGCTTCCATTGCCAGTTTGGGCTGCGTCAGAGCGCGCTGACCAGAGCGTTGCGAGCAGCGCAGAAGAAGCGACGCTTCCGCCACTGTTTGCGGCCGAGCTCGACCGAGCCAAAGCCTTTGTGGACGGAATGATGGAGCAGGGCCTGATCGTTCCGGTGCCGAAGGACCCGGGTGGCGGCTACACCCACGAACAGCACAAGAAGAACTACCGCGCGATCTATCTGGCCGGGCAACTCTACCGCACGACAGGTGACACCCAATATTCCGACTATGCACGCGATATGCTGCTGGCTTACGCTGCCCTGTATCCGACACTGGGCGATCACCCTGCAAAGGCCAATCAGAATGTCGGTCGCCTCTTCTGGCAAGTTCTCAATGATGCCATGTGGCTGGTGCATGCTGTCCAAGGCTATGCTGATATTCGCAGCACCCTCTCCGCTGCGGACCGCGCGAGGATCGACGACAATGTCTTTCGTCGCGCGGTGAAGTTTCTTTCGGTCGACTCCCAACGGACATTTGACCGAATTCACAACCATGCAACCTGGGCCACCGCAGGGGTCGGCATGACCGGCTATCTGCTGGGCGACCAGGATATGGTGGAACGGGCTCTGCTCGGTTCGGACAAGTCCGGCGAGGCAGGATTTCTGCGGCAGTCGGAGCTGCTGTTCTCACCTGATGGCTATTACACCGAAGGGCCTTACTATCAGCGCTTTGCGCTGCTTCCCTTCCTGGTGTTCGCCGATGCGATCGAGCGGAATGACCCCGATCGAAAGATCTTTGAGCATCATGACGGGATTCTGATCAGGGCGCTGAGGACGACTATCCAGCTGAGCTATGGTGGTTACTTCTTCCCATTCAACGACGCGATCCGCGACAAGAGTCTCAAGACTGCAGAACTCTATGATGGGGTAGCGATTGCTTATGGGCTGACGCGAGATCCCACGCTTCTGTCGATTGCCGATTATCAGGGACGCACGGTGCTGACCGAGAATGGTCGGCTGGTGGCGGGCGACCTTGCGGCTGGCAAGGCTGAGCCATTCGCGTTCGAGTCCTTGCTGTTAAGCGATGGGCCCAATGGCCAGCAGGGCGCAGTGGCTATCCTCCGCCAGGGCGAGGGGGCAAACCATACCGCGCTGGTCGCAAAAAACAGCTCGCAAGGCATGGGCCACGGCCATTTCGATAAGCTGGCTTGGCAGCTCTATGACAATGGCAATGAGATTGTCCGCGATTATGGAGCGGCGCGTTTCCTTAATATCGAGGCGAAAGAAGGCGGTCGTTACCTTCCCGAGAACACCACATGGGCCAAATCAACGATCGCCCACAACACCTTGGTGGTCGACCAGACCAGCCATTTCGATGGCAAGGTCAAGGTCGCGAGCGCCATAGCGCCTGAGCAACTGTACTTCTCTGAAGATCCGGAGCTGCAGGTCTCGAGCGCTCGGATCGAGGGTGCGTACGACGATGTGGTGATCGAGCGGATTCTACTGATGCCAAAGATTCCCGAACTCGAAGCCCCGTTGGTGGTGGATCTGGTTCATGCCGAGAGCGCCGCGCCGCATCTCTATGACCTTCCGCTTCATTACAGCGGACACATTATGGAGTTCGACTTCGAAGTCGAAAGCCGGGTTGCGGAGCGGCCTGTCCTTGGCGAAGCGAATGGCTACCAGCACATTTGGGTCGATGCCGAGGGCAAAGCTCCCGATGGCAAGGGTGCGCTCACCTGGATCCTGGATGGGCGGTTCTATACCTACCGGTTTGCCGGCGATGACCCGCTTTCGATCGCACTTGGCGAAAGCGGAGCGAACGACCCCAATTTCAATCTTCGACGCGAGCCGCTCGTCATGCTGCGCGCCCAGCGCGAAAGCGGAACCAGTTTCGCCAGCCTGCTTGAGGCTCACGGCAAATATGACGGCGCTGCGGAACAGACCGTCGCCAGCCGTAGCCGTGTCGCTGACCTATCGCATGCGCAGGTGGATGGCGCAGACATCATTACGCTGACCCTCAAAACCGGGCAGCGTTACGCGATCGCAGTGTCGCACAATCCCGATCCAGAGCAGTCACATGACATCACGCTCGACGGCGAGAGTATCGCTTGGTCCGGATTTGCTGCTGTGGTCGCGCTCACCGGAGAGGAGAATTAGGATGGCCACTTTGGTCGAACAGGCGAGCCCCGCCTTCGTGATGGCAGAGGCAACGCCCAAGGAAGACTTGGGTGACGGCATCAGCCGCCAAATCCTTGGCTATGGGCCGGAGATCATGATCGTTCGGGTCTGGTTTGAGCAAGGCGCGATCGGTCAGGTCCATTCGCACCGGCACAGCCAGTCGAGCTATGTCGAAAGCGGTAGTTTTGAAGTCCTCATTGATGGCGAGCGCCGGGTGCTCAATGCGGGCGACTGTTTCTACATCGCGCCGCATCTCGACCACGGGGCCGTGTGCCTCGAGCCCGGAGTCCTGATCGATACCTTCAGCCCCGCGCGCGAAGACTTTCTCGGGCTGGAGAGCTGACTATGTTCAAAGGCAACCTCCGCTATTGGATCGTTATCCTCGTCGCGATTGCGACGGTGATCAATTACATTGACCGCGGCGCGCTTGGCTTTCTGTGGCCCGAGATTTCGCAAGAGCTTGAGCTGACCGAGTATGATTATGCGATCATCCTCAACGTTTTCACCTTCGCCTATGCCTTTGGCCAATCGATCTTCGGCAAGATATTCGATTGGATCGGCACAAGGCTGGGGTTCGTGCTTTCGATTGTGGTCTGGTCGGCTGCAACCATGCTCCACGCTGTGGCGCAAGGGCTGCTGACCTTCTCGATTTTCCGTGCGATCCTGGGCGTCTCCGAGGCTGGCAACTGGCCTGGAGCGACCAAGGCCAATGCCGAATGGTTCCCGATCAATGAGCGCGCACTGGCGCAGGGCATTTTCAATTCGGGAGCAGCAATTGGTGGGATCGTTTCGGCGCCGATCATCGGTTTGCTGTTCGTATTTCTAGGGAGCTGGCAGGCGACTTTCGTGGCAATCGGTGCCTTGGGCTTTCTTTGGTTGATACCCTGGCTGATCGTCTACAAAAGCGGCCCTGATGCGCACCCTTGGATCAGCGCTGAAGAGCGTGAGTACATCCTCACGGGCCAACGCAATGTCGAGACTAATGAGGTTGCTGACTACGCCCCGGATACAAAGGAAATTCTGAGCCGCAAGGAAAGCTGGGGCGTGATCCTCGCGAGCTTCTTCCTCGACCCGATCTGGTGGCTGTTTGTCGGTTGGCTTCCGATCTACTTGCTCAACACTTATGGCTTCGGGGTTGAAGAGATCGCGGTCTACGCCTGGATCCCATACGTTGGTGCGATGTTTGGAGCCTGGTTCGGGGGATTGCTCGCTGGCAATCGCCTGAAGGCCGGTTGGACAGTCAATCGCACCCGCAAGAGCGTTATCGGTCTTGGCGGAGTGATCATGCTTTTGTCGCTTCTGGCGACCACCCAAGCGAGCACGCCACTTGTCGCCGTTCTGATCATGGCCGTGATCCTGTTCGGCTTCCAAACCGCGGTTGGCAATATCCAGACGCTACCGAGCGATTTCTACAGTGGTAAGTCGGTCGGTTCCCTGGCTGGCTTTGCGGGCACCGCGGCCAAGTTGGCGGTGGTTCTGCTCAACTTCCTCATCCCGGTTATCACCGTGAACAGCTACAAGCCGGCGTTTCTCGTCGGAGCTGGCCTCGCGATCATGACCGTTTTGTCGGTGCTCATTCTGTGTCCCGACATCAAACCTCTCAAACCAAAAACCGCCTGATCAAAACGGGCAGATCAAAGACGGGAAACGACAATGAAATTTGCAGGCAAAGTGGCAGTGGTAACTGGGGGTAGCCGCGACATTGGTCGGGCTGTCTGCGTCAAACTCGCGAGTGAGGGCGCCTCCGTTGTTGTGAACTACAACAGCAATGAAGCGGATGCCGACGCAACCGTGGCGGCGATTGAGGCTGCCGGGGGCAAAGGACTCAAGGTCAAGGCAGATGTGACCAAACCCGCCGATGTTGATGCGCTTATCGCTGCGACCCGTGAGGCGTTTGGCGATGCGATCCATATCCTGGTCAACAACGCAGGCGGATTGGTGGCTCGCAAGACGCTCGAAGAGATGGATGAAGAGTTCTTCAACTTCGTGATGCAGCTCAACGCGACCTCTACTTTCCTCGCTTGCAAGGCAGCCGTGCCGCACATGAGTGAAGGCAGTGCAATCGTGAATCTGGCCTCACTGGCAGGACGCGATGGTGGGGGCGGGGGCGCAATCGCTTACGCGACCTCTAAAGGCGCTGTGATGACGATGACCCGCGGTCTCGCCAAGGAACTTGGCCCCAAAGGTATTCGCGTGAACGCCCTCTGTCCGGGAATGATCGCAACCACCTTCCACGACAAATTCACGCCAGATGCTGCGCGCGAGAATGTGGCGAACTCAACCCCGCTGCGGCGGCAAGGCAAGGCTGAAGAAACAGCCGATCTGGTCGCCTATTTGGCCTCCGAGGAAGCATCCTTCGTCACGGGCGCCAATATCGACATCAACGGCGGCTTGGCCTTCTCGTAAGTAGCACGCGCAGCGGAGGGCAAGATGTCTGATGATCTCTCAGCGCAGCTCAAAGCTGCTCCAATCGTGCCGCTGATTGGCGAGGGTGATCCTGCGCGAGCGGTGAGCATCGCCGTTGCTCTCGCCCTCGGTGGCTTGAGCGTCATCGAAGTGGTGATGCGAAGCAGCGGTGCGCAAGAAGGAATGGAGCAGATTATCGATAAGACAGAGGGTCTGATCATTGGTGCCGGGACCGTGCTCACGCTTGAGCAAGCGAAGTCAGTCCGTGCCAGTGGCGCGCAGTTCATCGTTTCGCCCGGCTTGGTCGATGAGATCGCGGTCTATTGCCTCGATGAGGGCATTCCATTCTTCCCCGGAACGATGACGGCTGGTGAGGTGCAACGCGCCTATGCTCTGGGTCTGCGTGCAGTGAAATTCTTCCCTGCAAGTCTTGCTGGTGGCGTGCCAATGCTCAAGGCGTTGGGTGCGGTCTTTCGCGACGTGCGCTTTATGCCAACTGGCGGGGTATCGCCGTCGAACCTCGCTGATTTTCTCGCGCTCCCCAGCGTGCTCGCTTGCGGCGGCAGCTGGCTTACACCCAAGGATGCTGCCGCAAGCGGCGACTATTCCCAAATCACAACCCTTGCGAGCGAAGCGGTGACGATCGCCAGCCAAGCTCGCTGATATTTAGTGAAGGCTTCTCCCCATGGCTGAATTCCTCTCCTTTGGTGAAATCATGCTTCGGCTTAAGACACCGGGTCACCAACGCTTCTTCCAGTCGCCCGAATTTGAAGCCACCTTCGGCGGCGGCGAAGCCAATGTCGCGGTTGCCCTCTCAAACTATGGACTAAGCGCCGGCTTTGTCAGCGCGCTCCCCGACAATGACATTGGCGACAATGCCATCATGGAGCTGCGCAAGTTTGGGGTCGACACTGCGCATGTCAGCCGATCGGGCGACCGAGTTGGGATCTATTTCCTTGAGACCGGTTCGAACCAGCGCCCTTCCAAGGTCGTTTATGACCGCGCCAACTCGTCGATCTGCAATGCGAGCGCCGACGAATTCGATTGGCCGACGATCTTTGCAGGCGCCAAATGGCTCCATATTACAGGCATTACCCCGGCGCTGAGCCAATCGGCGGCAGATCTCTCGATGGCTTGCGTCAAGGCTGCGAAAGAAGCGGGGCTGACGGTCAGCTGCGATTTCAACTTCCGCGGCAAGCTTTGGAAATATGGCAAATCCGCCCCTGAAGTGATGCGCGAACTGGTGAAGTATGTCGATGTTGGCATTGCCAATGAGGAAGACTGCCAGAAGTCGCTCGACATTACCGTTGATGTCGACGTCGAAAGCGGCGAACTCGACACCGCGAAATACGAAGCGCTCGGACAGAAGGTGCTCGACATCTATCCCGAGATGCACACAATCGCGATCACCCTCCGCGAGAGTCTCTCAGCAGACCGCAACAATTGGTCAGCGTGTCTGCGCACCCGCGATGATGGCTTTATGCTCAGTCGCAAATATGAGCTTACGGACATTGTGGACCGTGTCGGCGGCGGCGATAGCTTCGCGTCAGCACTTATCTATGGTCTCAATGCCTATGAGGATCGCCAGCAAAGTCTCGAATTTGCGGTGGCAGCTTCGGCGCTCAAGCACACGATCATGGGCGACTTTAACCGTGTGACGGTGCCAGAGGTCGAGAAACTGATGAGCGGTGACGGTTCAGGTAGGGTGCAAAGATAGGCTCGCAGCAGAGATCGGTTCGCTCCAGACTGCCTCGACCGACGGTACCTATGCCATGCTGCTTTTAAGCGGGAATTTTCCGTGATTGTGCACAGCGAGGTCAGTTTCATAGTCTTGAAGGATTGAGCAGAGCGTTTCGCTGATCGCTGTCTGCGTTCGGATCATTTCTATCTTCGGCCAAGCGGTCCGTTGACCGAGGTCAATCAGGAACTCGACATCCTTCGGAGGAAGCTCGCCAAGGATCTTGGCTGGGCTCCACATCAAGTTTGGGCGGATAATATTGATATCGCCACTGTAGTCCTGGTTGATAACCGACAATGCCATGCTTGTTGTGGCATTTAACTGGGGAAGCATGGCCAGTGGCCGCTGCCAGAACGCCGCTGCCGCGTTGATCCATGCCTTTGTGGTTGAGACAGCTGCTCTTTGCACGGCTCTCGCGATTCCTCGCCGCTCACTGACGAAAGTAGCAAGGGGTGAGACGAGCGGATTCGCCTGACTAACAATGTGATGATTGACCCCATAAAGGCGAGCAAGTCGTTTTGTGGGAAGGTCGTTAGTGACTGAGCCGTCGACCCATTTGCGATCCGGTAGATAGGGAACCCGCTTACCGCGATGGTCCTTGGCAGCGAGCGTGACGGGCGGATATACTCCTGGCACAGCGCAAGATGCAAACACAGCTTCGCGAATGTAGACATTGGGCGACGCAATCGCGTTCAGCAGCCTTGATGTCTGATGCTGTTCGGCGGGTGCAACGGAGATATTCAAATGCCGTCCGGTAAGCTCGTAGCACTCTTGAAACGTCAGATCAGGAAGGATGTTGCTCAAGCGCAGATGGATTTGCTCCGCCGGCAAAGGGGAAAGGCTCCAGGGCTTGGGGCCGTCTTCGGTCGATCCCATTGTTTGTAAGATCGTCTCAGTCCTGAGCAGCTCTTCAAGCTGTTCGTTCGTATGGCTGCACATGATGGAGCCAACGATAGCTCCTCCGCTCGAACCCGAAATGATCCGCGGAAGCACCCCTTGCTGCCACAGCTCTCTTGCGACACCGAGGTGGAAGAACAGGAAGGTTCCTGACCCGCTCATCAAGAACGCGGAACGGCCATAGCAGTGTTGTGCGCGCCGGAGAAAATCCAGCTTCTCTTCAAAGCTGATGTCATCGACCTTGTCGCTGGCGAGGTAATTGAGCGAGTTTATGATTGCATCGACATAGTCCTGAATCAGATCCTTGGTGCCGAATTTGGCCTTTTGGTAAAGCCGCTCGTGCCCCATTCCGTCCATGTTGCCATGAATGCCTTCATTAAGAGCGTAGAGCAGCCCCTTATTGTCCTGCGCCTTCCACAACTCCGACAGTCGTTCCAACCTTTGGCGGATAGAACTGTAGTCAAAATATTTGCTTACATCCGATGACTTCCAGAGATCGGTCCCGCTTGCGGTATCGTGGCTTTTCGCGGCTTCAGACCATTCAGAATAGCTCTGCGCATCAGCCATCGCTGATCGCGCTTCAATGGTCGAGGCCTTGGTCATAGGTGGGTTCCTCCAGTCAGACGCATAAGGACGTGTCCGCGCGGACCATCTTCAGTTCATCATCCTGTCTCGCAAAATTGCGACGCTGGCAAGTCACGACACGAAGGAGTGGAAACTATGATTTCGCTTTAGACCATCATGCTTTTCCCGAAAGGGCGTTGTCGGTCTCATACAACCCGATTGAGACCGACGGTGGGGAGCGCAAAGCAAAGTATGTCCAGCGGAGACCAGTTCGCGCTAGACTGACGCCACCGCCACCCAGTCTGCGACATTCCCGACACCTGAGAGATCGAACCTCGGAACCCCGCAATTCTACGGAATTCCGAGTCTGATCGCGTACCTCAGAAGTGGTTTCAAACGATAACAATCGGAAACGGAGTTGCGGCATCCGATGGCAGGCAAATGCCTATCGGGAGACGAGGGGATATAGTTATTGACCTCAACAGTTCCGATCTATGGCCGTGCCTGCGGCACAAGAGACTGACTTAACACTGAGACCCAATTTGGTTGCTTTAGGGGCCTTAGGGTTGAGGGTATCGGTACCGTCCCTCCTGCATGGCAGATCCTCGAGAATCGTGAATTGTGATGTGAGATCCAACTAATGGTTGGCCGACCGATAGCGACCCCGTTTGGTCGGCAGGACCAAACCTGAGCCCATATCCGTTTCTCTGCTACTCTATGCTGGAACCAGCCCATATTTGATGGCGGCGGGGTTTTTGAAGAAGTCCATGGCGGGTGAGGGATTGCCGTCTGGGGCGAGGATTTTCTCACGGGTTGCACGCCATTGGGCGATTTGATCAAGACCGCCTGATTGCGGACCAAAATCGCCAACCACCTTTTCCCGGTCCAGCTCTCCCAGCTTCGCCCAGTGCATTGAATAATCGATGTTTGCCGCTTTCAATGCGCCCCTCACTGCAAGCGCACCACGCGGCAAGGTGTTGGAAAGCAGCTTAAGCGCCAGCCGAAGTTCCCCGGTCAGTCGATTCTGGCCATCCGCTTCATCCGCCTTTTGAAGATCAATGATTGTGCGCGCACAGATATAAGGTGAAAGGCCATCAATCTCGATAATGGCGGTTTCGGGGTGACGGGTGAAGGCCAGTGTGCCGGCTGGGTTCGAGATAAATCGAAGGGTAAAAACAAAGCTGTCATGCAGGTGTGCTACCGCATCGGTGATCGCCTTGATCGCTTTGGATGAATTGGCTCGATCGATTGCGAATGACGCATTGTACAGCGATCCGGGTACATCTCCGGTAATTTCATCGACGTGGATCTGACCCCAGCTGCCCTGTGTGTGAGGCAGACCAAAATCATTCCCGCCGGGATCAGGTGCGCGAAAGCCGCCAACCGTAAGGTAGGCGTCATACAAGCTGGTATCGATCTTGATTAATGTGCGCAGAGCAGAGTTGATCCCCGGATCCAGCGGGTCAGCGCCAGGAAACTCGACAAGTTCAATTCCGTTATCTTTCAATTCTTGAAAAGCATCCTTGTTCAATTCAGCCTTGTCCAGCGCATCGATCACAACTCCAAGCGCGTTGGCTGCGACGGGGCGCTCTTCGCCCAGATTGACCGCTGTGCGCGACTTGTTTTGACTTCGCTTGAAATAGAAGAGGTGCGCCGCTTCTTTGCCGCGATGATCAAACGGATCGATGGTCAGTTCGTAAAATTCAGGAGCATCGGCCCCCGCATTGAATTCACGCGCCAGATCGTGCCATTGACCATGATCAATCATCGCCAGCATGTCGTCGGTCAGGTGCTTTTTCCATGGCATGACCGAGAACGTCTCTTTCTCGACCATTTCCACCACTACCGAAGAGACCATTCCCATACATCCCAGATGGATCAGAGCGTGTTCGAAATCCTCGTCACTTTCGAGGTACCTGCACTCAACCTCCAAGTCTTGAGTTCCGATCGGCATGCAAATTGGTGGATGGGCATCTGCTCGAGCCTTAAACACTGCTTTCAGATCCCCAACGGCGCTCTCCTTGAACACGGGATAATGTTCTGCAGCTGGCACCGCACGATACCCATCAGGGTGGGACTGAGTGCCGCGTCGTGCGCGCTGGATGATGATGTGATCATTGTGGCTGGTGACAATGTGCATTGCGCGGACCAAATTCTGCAATCCGCCGGCACCTAATCGTGAGCCGTGACTTGCGGTTGCAAAGCCACCGGCAATGGTTGGTCCAAGATGCGTGCCGCTAGTGGGGATCGACCAAGGTTCTGACCCGCCATCCACTGGGTTCTTTCGCCGCTCTGCCCATGCCACAAGCTCGCGCAGCCGCGTTCCGCCTCCACAAACGACCAGTCTTTTGCCAACCGCTTCGGGCGTGCGCATGCTGTCTGGAAGTTCCTTTACCCAGCTTAGCCCTTCAGTGATCACCTGCGCTTCCTCGGTGCCGATGAGCTCAGAAAAACTCCAGCCGCGCCCGACCATGCCTGATGCAAATGGTTCGGTCCTGCCGCATCTCAGATTGTCGATGTCCTTCATAAGGCGCATCAACGTGATTGCGCTCGATCTCATGGCCTCTTGCGCATCCATATTCCCGACATCGCCTGCGTGCAGACGCCATAGGTTCTTGATCTTCATGGAGGGTGGCTGGCCTGGCTCGTGATTAAGTGGCAAGGTCAGGTGATAGTTCGACCATGCGGCCTGCGTTTCAAGACTGGAACTTGGCATCAGAGATCCCCTTTTTGACCGTCACCGCCGCAGCGCTTCGGGCTTCGTCATGTTGCTGATTTTCTGGGCCAGCGGCGCAAGGGTACGCTGCAATTGCGGATCCGCTTCCTCTTGGCAAAACTCGTCGCCCGGCGTCCCATCTGCATTGTCGGCAGGTTTTGGGCATACGCGTTCATTGCGGATTTCTCTCCAACCTGATGGTCGAAGTGTGTCGCTAGGTCTTTGAGAGTGCAAACGGCCCCAATCGCGCAGACAAGCCATGAATGCCGGATCAAAATAGGTTTTCGTATCCCGATCTCGATTCCTACAATCTTCGGTCACGTCTCTATTCCAGTTAAACGAATCCGCGCTGACAAATTGCAACGGGCGGCGCGGGTATTCGAGCAATATGGTGGAGAGAGAGCTCAGCTCGTTCTCATTCACCAGCGTCGCATAGGCCCGCATCGCTGTGTTATAAACG
Source organism: Erythrobacter sp. (assembly GCA_965229665.1). Taxonomy (GTDB): domain Bacteria; phylum Pseudomonadota; class Alphaproteobacteria; order Sphingomonadales; family Sphingomonadaceae; genus Erythrobacter. The sequence continues at coordinate 1,960,029 of OZ245896.1, forward strand.
CCCGGCTTTCTATCGACGATCTGCTTGTGCCCATCTTCCGGCACCCAGGTTGGCCCGTTACGCACTACATAGATTTCGGGTTTGGGTGCTTTGAGAGGTTGACTTTCAGCCCTTCCGGGAAGGCATACCCCGGCGGCGAATGCTTCCTTTTGAAGTTGATCCTTTTGTTTTCGCGTTGCGTCATCGTCTGCTGGCTGCGCTTCGAGAACAGCGCAAGCGCGCCTGTCTTCCTCCTGCAGCGCGGTGAGCAATGCATATTCAGCCTCATCGGCAAAGATCGCTGGTGCCACGAATGCAGACTTGCGCACGCCGCCATCCATATAGACCTTGGTGGAGGTGCCTCCGACCACACTCTCTGTGATCCTCACCGGTAGCAATTGCACTGGTACTGCGCTGGAACCTAACGACCAGCCCGCGACGCATTCAGCCAGCTTGGCGCGCTTTTCTTCGTAATCCTCCTCGGTTCTGGGGTAATGATCCTGCACCATTTGAGTGATGTCGATCTCAAAAAAGTGGCCAGTGCTTGCTTCTAGCGCTCCGATATAGATGTGCGGGCGCTTAGCAGGGGCGCCTTCATCGCGCATCGCGATCCGTTCCAGCAGGCCTGCGCCGCCATTGGGCTCACCATTTTCGTCCAGATCATCCAGCAGGGTCGCAATCAACCGGGCTTTGAGTTTCTGCGTGTTATAGATACCGCCATAGCGCAATGGCCCGATGAATGGCTTTGTCGCCAGCTCGTTCTTTTCGCGAACCGTATATGCACGGACCAAGCCTTCGTAATTGCCGGCACCCACGAATAGGGCCTGCAGCGCTCCTGTGCTGATCCCAGTGACATAATCCCAGTCGCGTTGGTTCACAGGATCAGCCAGGAAAGTCGCGCCAAATGCACCCCATTGGCCGCCGCCGGAGAGGATCAGCAGTTTTTTATCAGGTTCATCTGATGCGCTTGAGAATTCGCTGAATTCCTTGCTGCTGTCTTCGAGGATGGAGTTCTCGAACGTTTTAGCTGTCATTCCGCGCACATTCGCAATGATTTCCAGAAGCTCTTCGGACGTCTGTTTGCGATCCGGGCGAGGGGGATCGGCGTATTTTCGCAAATTTCTGAACAGATAGGACTCGCGTCGCTGCTTGTAGAAGCGCGCTTTGTTCAGCGCGGAGACCTCCACATGGGGCGGTGTGGCCAATCCCTCGCAAGAAAACTCTAGCGGCCGTGATGGCAATTTCTTGAATTGATCACATGAGGCAAGGCCCATCGCAAAAAGGACACATGCGAAAATCTGACCCAGTTTCATTCTCACCCCCGGAATTGTCGTGTGAACCGATACCTACGATCTAATTCAAGAAGCGTCCAAGAAGCGTGAAAAGATTACTTGACCTTACTTACCCGTGTAGCTGAAAATCGCACTGACAGAGCAAGACAAGCGTTAACCGGGGGCGCAAATGGGTGTGTACCGGCTCCAACTGATCGGAGCCTTCAACTTGTCTTCACCAGACGGAGACACAATTACCATCTCAAGTGAGAAAGGTCGCGCGCTTTTGGCGCTGGTCGCGCTTGCTCCGGGCGGGGTTCGTTCGCGTAGCAAATTGCGTGAGTTCCTATGGGACAGCGAACACTACCCTGAATCGAACGCCAATCTGCGTCGTGAACTGTCTAACCTTCGCGCGCGGCTGGCGAGGGCAGGCGCGGGCGAGTTGCTAAACACTGACAATGCGAGCGTGATGTTGGCGCTTGATCGGATAAGTGTAGACGTACTGGAGTTGGGAAGTGGAACATCCCGGTCTGCTGGGGAGGACGAAGATTTCCTTGAAGGGATCGATGTTTCCGGCAGTGAAGAGTTTGAGGACTGGCTCAGGATGCGTCGGCAAATGGTCGCTGAGCGGCTGGAGGCGATTGCTCTTTCCACCTCTGATCGAGCCGCTACGCAGGTGCCGCAGGCGGTCGATCCGGCGGATGTGAGCCGGGTACAAGATCACCCCTTGGACACCCAGAATGCGGGGTTTGCCCGGGCAGATTCGTCTCCACCCAAGCCATCGCTTGCTGTGCTGCCCTTCGATGTTCTGACCAGCGACTACCCGCAATGGTGGGGAATCGCGATGTACGAAACTCTGACCGCAAGGCTCAGCGGATTTCCCCAGGTACTCGTCGGATCAAGCAGGGCCGCCGCCAAAGCGAGCGCGGAGCTGACTGACATTTCCCAGATCGCTGCAAAGATCGGGGTGGCCTACTTGGTTGAGGGTTCCATTCTGCCAGATCAGATCGGCTGCAAAATCATCGTCAAGCTGGTGAATGGCGCCACGGGCGAACAGATCTGGACACGGATATTCCAAGCCGAATTGCGAGAAGATGAAACACCTGATGATCGGACAACGGCGGCTATTGCGCATGGGCTTTGGACTGCAATTGATGCCAATGAACGGGCGAAGTTCATCCGTCTGACACGTGCGCCGCAATCCAATTACGAACGGTATTGGGTGGCTAATTCGCTTTATCGGTCGTGGCAAAGAGAGGATGTCGTCCGGGCAACTCAGATGTCGCAAGATCTAGCTGACAGCGATCCGGGTTGCGCTTGGTCGAACTCCCTTGCCGCATTTTGTTCAGGTCTAGCGTGGATCTATCAGGCTGTTCCCGATCGGGATGCTCTAAGATCGCAGGCGATTGAGTATGTTAGAAGGGCACGCACCAGCGCCCCTGATAATGTTGAGACATTGGGCTATTGTGCCGGTACCTTGACTATACTTGATGCCGATCTTGACCTAGCCGACCAAGTCATTGCTCATTCACTCCACGTTTTGCCAGATCATCAGCCTACGTTGTTCTGGGGCGGATGGATTGATCTCGCGCGTGACGATCCCGATCGTGCATGCCACCGGTTTCAGCGATCGCTTCTAGTTAACCCTGAAAGCACCGCGCGACCATTGACTCTGTGCGGCATGGGAGCGGCGCTGCTATTGAAGGGTGATATGGAAAGAGCCAAAGACACCTTTGAAGAGGCCATTATCGCGGATCCCACATCGCCTCTTGGCCGGGGAGGATTTGGCGTTGCAACGCAGGCGATCGCCACCGGAAAGCTCCCGATTCCCAAGCCCTCAACATGGGGGCAAGCGATCAATATGCTATCGGGCGTGCTCGCAAAGTTGTAAGTAAATCAGGCTTTTGAGGCACTAGTTTCGCTCTTTCACGGGGCGTTCACACCTTACGGACGTCACCCTGAGACATTCTGTTCCTGCAACAAACGCAAGGAGCAGGACAGCGATGCGAAAATCAATCGGCCATGGCCATATCATTTGCTCAGGCGCGACATATCAGGATCCTCACAGCAATGGCGAATTCACTTGGGTAAGTAAGACCGGCGCGCAGACGCCTGCTTCGCTTAAGACCGCTGAATCACTTGGATCAGGCACGCAGATGCGTGCTTTCGGTTATATGTTCGATGGTGATGGGCTGAGCATTGACCCCGAAGCATTCGACAAATTGGGCCGTGTAGGCGCCGCGATGGTGACGGATGATGGAGTGATTGGACTGACGGGGCTGCCGGCGATCCTTACCTATTTTGGTCAATTCATCGATCATGACATCACGCTCAACACGGACAGCAACCCGGAGGCGCTGCCAGAGTTTTCTGTGGCGAACCCTGACAAGCTGCTGAAGCGTAATTCTCGCGATGCTGTGACATCCACGCTTAGCAATGGGCGGATCGCCAGCCTTCGGCTCGATAGCCTTTATGGAGATGAAACGCAGACCGCGCCTCTCCTGCGCGATGGACCAAAAATGAAGATCGGCGTGACGAGCGCAAATCGCAAACTGGATATTCCTCGAATGGCCGATTTGCCTGAGCTCGACCCAAGCCATCCACTTGCAAACTCCAATCCAAAGCTCGCCCTGATCGGCGATGATCGCAATGACGAAAACCTGATAATCGCACAGCTTCATTTGGCTTTTCTGCGATTTCATAACGCCATCGTAGATACGCTGGACGCGGAAATGCCAGACGAGGCAAAGTTTGCTGAGGCCCGCCGTTTAACAACGCTTACCTATCAGCATCTGGTTCTCCATGAATATTGTGGCGCGATCTGTGATGCGGAAATCTTGAGTGATACGCTTTCCGGAAATCGGGCCGAATTCTATCGCGAGTTTTCTGGTGGAGCGGGGGTGATGCCGCTCGAATTTAGCGTGGCCGCTTTTCGTTTCGGCCATTCCATGATCCGTCACGAATACCGGCACAACGAGAGTTTCCCCCGAGCGAGCTTGGAAGAATTGTTCATGTTCACCGGCTCCCAAGGACTTGGAAACATCGGGCTGGACCGATTGATTGACATTTGGGTCATCGATTGGCGGAACTTCCTGTCTAGCAGTGATCCTGCACTCGCAGCACGCGGCGTAGACCCGCAAATTGCGGTGGGTCTTGATGCGCTGAACCCTGGGCAGACTCCGTCTCCGAACCCTGTTGTCCGGGATGCTATGCGCCATCTGCCAGCGCGCAATCTGCGACGTTCTTACGTGCTTGCTGTCCCCACTGCACAACAGGTTTTAGGCGCCTTGGGCAATCCGGTTTCGATGGCTCCCCTAAGCGAAGACGATCTGCGCGATTGGGCTGATGGGATACTCGAAACCGAGGGCTATCTGCAAGAAACACCCTTGTGGCTTTACATTCTCCTCGAAGCAGAGCTGCAAGAGGACGCAGCCGGCAAGAAGCTGGGCAAGCTCGGAAGCTTCATTGTCGCACAAACGCTGGTTGGCCTTCTGGCTGAAGACCCAGCGTCCATCTTTTTTAGCGGACCAAACGCCGACACGCCCTGGAGCCCCTCGCAAGAGCCCATCGGCGGCGAGGTTATCGATAGCCTTGAGAAATTACTGGCCTTTGCAGGTGTTCTCTAACTCACTTTCAAAATCGGGAGACGAAATATGTTTATCAGATCTACTACGCGTCCACTGTTCGCTACTGCCGCAGCCTTGGCGTTTGCCATTGGGAGCACCCCTGTTGCGGCCGCGGACGATGAAGACGTCGCACTGCTCGCTTTTCTTGGTCTTGAAGCCGCCAAGGGCGAAACCACCGTTGGCGATAAAGGCGGGCAGTTGGAATCCTACATTCTCTCAACCTACATGCTGAAATCTGCCGGCGCGAAGATCAATAGCCAAATCACAGGCGATGACATTGTGCTGCTATCTCATGATGAGAAGTTTGACCTGACGGCAATCGGAAAGGTTAACGCCCGCCTCGATCTGGCTGAGCGGACCATGGCGGCAGTTCAAAAGATTTGCGCTGGGCGAGCACAAGAAGCCGAAATCAAGGGACTTTCACTAAGCGCCAAGAACATTAGTCAGTCGATCGTCGGGGCGATCAAGACGGACACCAATATCTCAGGCATTGAGGTGTCAGTGGATGATCAGATGCTGATCAACGCCATTGCGGGCGCTACCGCCGACCCAACAAAATATACGATCCCGTCAGAAAACGTATGGCTTGATTTTTCACTTGATGGCGATGGGCCGTTCAAAAGGGCGCGCGACTTACAAGGGGAACTCGATGCGCTTTCAGGAGACAATTGCTTGAAGCAAGATCCGGTGAAATCCGCATTCGCCGCCGTCAAGGGACTGCTCACAACCATTACAGCGCCGGGTGACAAGCAAGGCCCCAGCCTTTTGGAAAGCGCTATCAAGCTGTCGGATTATGCCAACAGCAATGTCAAAGTTCTGCGCGTGAAGGCGATCAAGGCCGGCGGCACTTTGATCAAGCGCAGCAATATTTGGACAACACTGGGCCTGATGCGCGGCGAAACGATCAGCGGCGGACTGATTGCGACTTATCGTCTGATCGATCCCAAAACTGGCTTGGTTGAGACAGCAGGGTCGATCGTGTGCCGCACCAAGGCGCGCAAGATGGCTGAGATCAATTCAGGAGTCCTGAAAGGACCGGATGCGGACGGTCGTCTCGCCGCCGAGCTTACTGATGCCGATAACTGCACATTGATCGCATGAAATCGCACGAAAGGAGAAGGAAGATGAAAAGAACCATTGCACTAACCTTGGCGGGCGTCTCGATCGCATCAGTGATCGCTGTTTCCACGGGCGCACAGCCTAACGCACCAGAAGCTGTGCTGGCCGCTCAATTGACCCACGATGATCGCCCCGCGTTGCCGTCATTTGACAAGGAGGTGGATTTCGCGTCGGTCTGCGGGACAACCAATGAACAACAGGATGTGGAAGCCTATGACGGCACGCTTGGCGTGACCAAGGCATATGTTGCCACTTATGAGAAGCCAATTGTTCAGCTTCAATGGCTTGATGCGCGTTCGATTCGCAGGGCAGTTAGAGGGCGGGATCCCGGCAATGTCGCTGGTGAGCGCTGGTGCACTGGTTCTCTCATCGATGCCAACACAATCCTTACCGCGGGCCATTGTCTGGACATCCAAACCGGGGTGGACCGCTGGGTCACGCCCTTCAGCGAAGACGACAATGGCAGAAAGGACTTTGTCGAACCTGAGCAATTGGCGCGCCTGATGAAAGTAAATTTCAATTATCAGAAGGAAGGGTCGAGTGCACGTGTCAGGCCCGGACGCAGTTTTCCGATCACTCAGATGACCGAATATCGGCTTGATGGTCTTGATATGGCGATCCTAAAGATCGGTGCAGATAGTTCGGGCAAAATGCCATCTGCCTATGGCTATCAGCCCAGGAAGATGAGCAATCGCGCGGTGAGGGATCAGGAGCGTCTCGCGATTATTCAACATCCTCAAGGCAAGCCAAAGAAGATCGAGGCGGGCACGGCGCTCACCACAGTTGGATCGCGCCTGTTCTATGGCGATATCGATACCCACGGTGGCGCGTCTGGATCGCCCATCCTTGATGGGGAGGGAGTGATTGTTGGCATTCACACCCATGGCGGTTGCCATGCCAATGGTGGTGCCAATCGGGGCGTGACGTTGACGGCGGCCACGCGGGCCTCGCCAACCCTCAGAACGATCCTGGGGATCTAGACGTGGCACGCTTTCGTCGGCTGCGGCACGCCCTGCTCGTGAGCGCACTTCTTGTTGGTCCTCCTGGTCTGTTTGCTCCCAATTTGGCCGGACAGGCCAAGGCAGCCGACGATACTGCCGCGCCTTGCAGTGAAACGTCTGAGGCATGTGCCCTGCGTTCGACCTATCGCATGCCAGACAATTTCAAGATCGCGCTGGCCAAATACGGCAAGCCTTTGTGGCACACCGTATCAGTGCGTGAGGGGGAGGGTTATGAATCCATCCTTGCAAAGGTGTGCGGTGAGCAAACGCCTGCGGTTTACGATTTTCTAAAGTCGGAATTTCGCCGGCTGAATTTCACGAAACTAAAGCCGCGCCAGCTTGACCATAACGAAGTCGTAGCAGTTCCCTTTTGTCTGAAAGAGGTCAAAGATCGGACTGTTATTGTACAAGAGAATGATATTCCCGGGACGATCCTGCTACGGGAAAATGGTCTGTCTCAAGGAGAGGCCCTCACCGATTTCTACGAACACAACAAAAGCAAGTTTGAGAGCTTTGAGGACTTCGAAAAAGGGATCCAGCCGGGCGATGAACTGATTGTCCCCTTCGAAGCACAGCAGCGCGTGTTCGTTCCAGCATCCGCAGCCGCATCCACAACCACCTTCAAATGGGTATTCGACGAGTTGCCCGATGCCGGATCGCTCAAGTATGTGATGGACACAAGTAATGAGGCACCTCCGGAACAGCGCGAACCTCAGCCTGAACTGCGGTTTGTAAACAAGGTCAGTTTCAGCTCTGCATCAGCTGAGGAAAGCGAAGGATGCCGCGCGAACGACGATCCTTTTACTCTGGCTAATGTGAATGAACTTAAGCGACGCCTTGCATTGGAGCTTGGAGACCGTCGCAAATTTACCGGGGGCTTGCCTGCTGCACCGGTTGTATTGGGCATTGTCGATAGCGGCTTGAATGAAGTTGGCGATGATTATTTCGATGCCCGTTTCTTTGACCGAAACGACAAGGAATACAACGAAGCTCGCAAGCCCGACGATGACGGCAACGGCTTCGATAATGACGTCTATGGCATCGACATGGACAGGGGCGGCGACCTCTATCCCAGGTCGCAGAAATATCGGAGCCATGGCACTGAGATGGCGGCTCTCGCATTGGGTGGCCCGACGCTGTTTCCACAATGGACAGAAGGCATGCGAACGCCGCCAATCCTGCTCAGGATTGTCAACTTCTCAAAATCCAGTGCAACCAGCCGTAATGGCGCTGCCTCGCCCAGTGATCTTGTAGTTGCTATCGAACATTTAGCCGCTGATCGCAAAGCTGGCGTTATCAACCTCAGCCTTGTGGCAGAGGCGAATATATCGGTAATCCGCAAGGCAATTGAATCAAGTCAGGATCAAGCGTTGATGGTGGTCGCTGCTGGAAATGCGGAGCAGGGCAACGGAAAAAGCATTGATCTCCCGCGGCTCTATCCTGCGTCCATGGAAATGGTTCAATCAGCGTCAAACATTTTGACCGTGGGTGCGCACGATAATCGGGGTGGGACTGCGTCATTCTCCAATCGATCGAAGAGTTATGTTGCACTCTTGGCGCCAGGCTGTGCTGTTCCCTCACGGGATCATGAACAAAACCCGGTCCGCGTGAATGGCACATCGCCGGCGACTGCCATAACGTCTTTTGCCGCAGCACTGGTTACGCATGTAGGGCGTGGTATGACCCCACTTGATGTGCGAAACCGTCTGATCGTTGCAACTGACTACGATCCATCACTGAAGGAAGTGGCGTTTTCGTCAGGCCGCTTGAACATCGTGAAAGCGATCTCTCTGTTCCACGATGTGATTGACTACACAGACGGAAAAACCGGGCCACGCTTTGCCAAAGGTATTGGTGCAAAGTCTCTGACAGCTATCTGCATTGACCCGCCCGGGGACAATGACAACCTTCCTGTAAAGGTGATTCCTAACCAAATGGCCGACGGAAAGCTGACTGCGATCTTATGGTTTGATGTAGATGGGGCGATAACTCCGATCTCTTGCGATCAGAAAACGGAAGGCGTGGACCTGGGGCAATGGATGGTTGAAGGCAGGCTTGTTGATGCACCGCCCATTGAGAACATCAAGGAAATCGTTCTCGCCAGTTACCGAGTTGACTGAGCAATTTTTGCTCGGACGAGCACTCGATCAGCCAGTCTTTTCTTTTCTAGCAATTTCGCGATCCGGCGGCTGCGGTTGCGCTGGTCGAGAGGCAGAACCTCACGGCTTGAGACGTGGGCGGGAAGGGGACAAACTCTACCGAACGGAGACCAGTTCGCTTCTGACTGACTCCACCGTCATCCAGTCTGAACATTTTTTCGACTGGGCTGGTTAAGGCCCTACATTGTATTGTGCAATTCGCTCAGGAGGTTATCCTTCCCCGGCTTAAGTCAAAAAGGGGGGCAAATGGATTGGGCAGTCATCACGCAGACTTTGCGGCATTTTGAGACGCTCGATTCAGACGGCGTTCTTTCGGAACTGGGGCGGCTCAAAACAAGCGACCCTGCATTGTTTGAGCAGATCAACAGCCTCCGTTCCAATGGAGAGCTTGCGCGATCCTTCATGCAGACGCGCATGCCCGGTGCAGATGCCGTTCCAGAAAGTTCGCTAAGGCCGGGCGACCAGATCGACAGCTGGCAGATCGTAGAACTGTTAGGCGCTGGCGGCATGGGCGAGGTCTATGAAGCCATCCGTGCTGATGGCCTGTTTGAGCAGCGGGTTGCCCTTAAGCTGGTCCGCGCTGAGGGTGATGACCTAGCGCAGCGCTTCGAAGCCGAGCGCAATCGGCTTGCGCAACTCGAGCATCCAAGCGTTGCCCGGATTGTCGACGGCGGAACATCAGATGCTGGCCGGCCCTACATGACGATGGAATTCGTCGATGGTTCACCTATCACTGACCACGTTAGTTCGGCTGGATTGGGTCAGTCGGGGCGACTGGGCCTGATCCTGCAACTGTGCTCGGCTGTCGCACACGCTCATGGCCGCTTGATCCTCCACCGCGATATCAAGCACGATAATGTCCTGATCAATGCCGATGGCGAAGTGCGGCTAATCGACTTTGGAGTGGCGTCCCTTCTCGATGACAAGGACGAGGAGCACCGCAGAGGGCCACTGACTTTGGCCTATGCTGCACCTGAGCAACTGCATGCCAAGCCAGTGACCGCGGCTACGGACACATTTGCAATCGCCATGCTGATTCACCTGCTTGAGACAGGAACGCTTCCAGAGCGCCAAAGCGAGGGCGGCGTTGTCGTCGATAGGTCCGCTCTTGGTGACCCGGATCTTGCGGCGATCCTGAGCAAGGCATTAGCGGATGATCCGACAGAGCGGTACAATTCAGCTGCCATGCTGAGCGATGATCTGGAGAACTTCCTCGGAGGTTTTCCGGTCGCTGCTCGTCCGATCTCCTCGTTTGAGCGTTTCAAAAAGCTGGTCAAGCGCAACGCCTTGGCTTCGGCCATGAGCGCGGCAACTGTCGCGGCCGTTGTCGCGGGCGTGATTGGGATCACGGCCTTTGCGGTCGAAGCGGACGAAGCACGGGCTGAGGCAGAGCTTCGCGCGGAGGCGGCGGAGTTCTTCCTCACGGAAACCAACCTTGGCGCTCAAGTCAGCAGCTCAGGCGAACGATTGGCTCAGAAGTATCTGATCGACGATCAGGAGATCGACGAGGCGGATTACAGACGGTTCCTTATTGATGTTGCGCGGGAGACGGAGACAACATTCGCCGATAGCCCCGAAAGCGCCTCTGCGCAGATCTATTTCGTTGCGCGATATCTAAACATTCGCGGCGACTATTCGCAGTCAAGCGAGCTTGCGAACTTCCTGATTGAGCAGGAGCAGACACCAGAGATCACGCTGCAGAACGCCAGGCTGCTACAGGCCCGTAATCTGAATGAGCTGGGTGATCCGGAAGCTGGCGAGCAAGCCTCGCGAGACGTGCTGGAATGGATGGGGTCGAAGCCTTTCCTGTTTGAGACACAAGGCTATGCTGGGATCGCTACCAACCTCGCACTGAGTACGAGGGAGCCGGCTGATTTAGAGCACGCGATTGAGGCGCAGTCAGTCCACGCTTTCAATCCCGAAGTCGATGCATCAACGCGGGCCTATCATTTCAACTCGCTTGCGGTGTTGAGCAACAGCTTGCAGGATTTCGACAAGACTGTCGAATACGCGATCCGCGCGGTCGAACTGTCGCGCGAAGCCGAAAACATCAACCCGACTTCAATCAATACCAGGGCGCTCAACGCGGTCGGCTTCATCCTTCAGCACACACAAGATGTTGCGCTAGCCAAGCGCTATTGGCCGAGTGAAGAGGACGTAATGAACCCCGAAAGGGGGAATTTGCGCCATCGCAGCCTGCACCGTCTGTGGGAGGCTTATGTGTTTGAGATCGAGGGCGATCCGGCGGCCACCTATGCCAAGGCGCAGGAGGCCTTTGACCTAGCGGTTGAGCAATATCCTCCGGGTTCGTCCTATTACCTCACCACTGCGGGAACGCTGATTGAAGCGGGGGCACTTGCCGGCCAGGTCGATGAGGTACGTCCCTTGCTCGATATTGTCCTAACCCCGCTGGAGAGCGAAGGCGGTGAGCCGCCTGCACGCGGGTTGATAGCGCAGGGCTTCATGCTGTTTGCAGACGGGGAGCGCGAGGCCGCGATTGAGCGGTTCCGCGCGATTGATCCGGACCGTGTCGCGAAGAGCCTGGAGCTGACCTACCGATATGGCCGACTCAAGCAGGTGCTCGGGATCGACTAAGCGGCGAGCTGTTTCGCTAACCAAGCACGCGCGTCGGTCCAGTCGCGGCGCACGGTTCGATCTGACAAGCCAAGCATTTCGGCGGTTTCTTCTTCAGTCATACCCGCAAAGTATCTGGCATCCACAACCCGAGCCCAGCGAGGACGGGCTTGTTCGAGCTGCTGCATTAGATTGCCGATTGCGACCAGTTCCTCGGGGCTTTCACCATATTCGGCGATCTGTTCGACATCATCGCCATTCCCGCTTCGTTCGTGCTTGCGCTTGGCGGTCAGTTTGCGGCGGGCATAGTCGATAATGACATGGCGAATGGCGAGCGAGGCAGCCCGGAGGAAATGGTTGTCATCATGCCAAATCCTATCCTGCCCAAGTCGCAAGAAGCTCTCGTGCAGAATGTCCTCGGTCATCATTGTGTCAGCCGCATTGGCGCGCCGCCGCCGGGACCGAGCTAACGTGGCGAGATCGTCATAGTGCTGGGTGAACAAACGCGCGGCAACATCTCGCTCGACACTGTCATAGCCATCGCCTTGTTCTTCACCTGCCATGGCCCCGATTGTATCGTTCTAGCCTTAAGGCTCAACAAAAATTGAAAAAGTTTGTCCGGGTTTGTGGGCAATTCTCGTTGACCCCTCTGATGGACGCGCATGCCGCGCGTCGCGATCATGAGGGACATTCACATGCACCAAGGAGTAAGCCTCGCGACCAAGCTGATCGCTTGTGCGGCTATCCTCGGGACATCCACCATCATGGCGCAGGACGAGATCGAATCGAATGCGGTGGCCCGCTTTATACAGCCGCTTACGCTTAACGGAGCCCAGCCCTTGGAGTTTGGCACGCTGGCCATCCCCAACTCGGGCGGCTGCGTCTATTCGCTAAGCCCCAATGCGACCCGATTAAGCAGTGGCGGACTCTGCCAGTTCATCGAGGGTGATACGCTGCCCGCGGATTTTTCGCTGAGCTGTGCGGCCGACTCGCTGGTGCAATTTCAGGCCATCTTCAGTGATGAGGCGCCCCCCGGAGCGAGCTTCAGCGCCCCCAATGAGCCGATGGCGATAGATGGCGCCGAGCCCGGAGCAGCCTATCAAATGCGCGCCTGCGATAGCGATGGCCTGAGCGAGGTCAAAGTCGGCGGTGAGATCCGCTTGAACTCAGATGCCCCCCACGAATTTTCCGGCCCAGTCGGGTCGATCCGACTGGAAGTTGCTTACAATTGAAGGAGAAGATTGTGTTGAAATCGAAAGTAAGAACGGCAGCCGCGACCGCTATTTCGCTCGCCGCTCTGATGGGAACGCCGGCCATGGCGCAGGTGAGCGACAACGCGACCGTTGATGCTAACGCGACTCTGCAGCAAGTGGTGCCGCCGCTTTCAGTAAATGGCTTCCAATCTTTGGAGCTTGGCACCGTCAATATTCCCAACGGCTCTATTGCTGGAAACCAATGCGCTTATGATTTGCGGGCCAACAACGCCGCCACGATCAGCGTTACCGAGGTCAACAGCACTGGTGCGACCGTTGATTCCTCCTTCCCGACCCCATCGAGTTGTGAAGCATCTGGCGAAGCCAGAAACGCTCGGTTCGCAATCAGCTGCAGCCCTGCCACGCCAACGACCCTTAGCTACGCCTTGACGTCGCCGCTGTCTGGCAACGGTGCAACGCTCTCGTCCAGCATCAGCACTGAAATGGCGGCGGTTCAGCAGGATTCGACGGGGTCAGCGTTTGTGACGTCCAGCACTGCCACCATGGTCGCCACCTGTCCTGACGGATCAGCCTCTGGTTCTACTCCGGGTGTTTTCGACGTGCTGATTGGTGGCCGATTGACCCTCCAGGACACCGCAACTCCAGGGAGCAACATCACCGTTGGCACGGTTACGCTGACAGCCACCTATTGATCAAGATCGAGAGCTCGGGCCTGCGAGGGTGGGCCCGTTTTCACCGCGATCCTATCCGGGCCAAACCTTCGTTTCAGAGGCACAGACAATGACCATAGCCGTCAAAACACTCGCCAAATCGATCACCAGTGGGTGCGCCGTCGCCGCGCTGATAACAAGCAGCGCAGCCATGGCGCAAAGCACCGATAGCGCGACCGCTCAGGCAACGGCAGATTTCCAGATCGAAACTCCACCGCTAACGGTGGCAGCCACCAGTGACCTGCAATTTGCGACAGTGAACATCCCTAACGGAGCAGTTGCGGGTAACCAGTGTGAATACATCCTCCCCTCTTCCAGCGGCACCACATTCGTATCGGTGGCCGAGCTGGATTCCCAAGGAGGGTTCGTCAGTGCGGTCTCGCCAACGCCGTCTGGTTGCGCGAAGACCGGCAGCCACGCGCCGGCCAGATTTGCCATCACCTGCACTGTGGCTACGCCCACCAATGTGAGCTTGTCGGTGGATGGGCTGCTCGAAGGGAGCGGTGTGGTGCTCACTTCAAATCCCGGCACGAAGATGACGGCGGTTGAAAAGGACTCAAATTTTGGGGCGCTGGTCTTCTCTTCGACCGAAACGATGGAGGTGGCCTGCCCAGAGGGCGAGTCTGCCGGTGATGCACTTGGGGCCTTTGACGTTGTCGTCGGCGGTTATCTGCTCCTTAGCGAACTCGCGACCCCCGGCTCGGACATTACTGTCGGTACCATCACTGTGACGGCCTCTTATTGATCAAGACAGGGAGAGGCGTGGCCGCAAGTTTGGGCCCGGTTTCTACCGCTGAAACTCTCCGCGCCTAACCTCCGCTTCAGGGACAAAACCAATGACCATAAGCATCAAAACATTCGCCAAGTCGATCACCAGTGGGTGCGCCGTCGCCGCGCTCATAACCAGCAGCGCAGCAATGGCGCAAAGCACCGATAGCGCCACCGCTCGGGCAGCGGCAAGTCTCCAGATCGAAACTCCACCGCTGACAGTGGAAGCGGAAAGTGACCTACAATTTGGCACAGTGAACATCCCGAACGGAGCGATTGCCGGCAACCGGTGTGTCTATGGGATATCCTCCACAAGCCGAACGTCATTCATTTTCAGCGAAGAAATTGATCCCAGTGGTGCGATCGCGGGCACTGTTGCTCCGACACCGTCTGGCTGCGGGTATAGTGGAAGCTTCTCGACGGCTCAGTTTGCCCTTACTTGCACTGTGGGAACTCCCACCAATGTGAGCCTTACAGTGAACTCGCTGCTGTCGGAGAGCGGCGCAGTGCTGACTCCGGATCCGGGTGTGCAAATGACAGCACTTGCGTCGGGCACGAGCGCCAGCGCTTTGGTATTTGGCACGTCGGATACCATGGTTGTCACTTGCCCCGAGGGCGCTTCAGCTGGCGATCTGATCAGTGCCTTTGACGTAGTCGTCGGTGGCCGTTTGACCTTGAGCGAACTCGCAACCCCTGGCTCGGACATTACCGTCGGCACCATCACTCTCACCGCCAGCTACTGATTTCTGGCCCTCTCAAAGGAACCGCATGATGACCCGTATGATCCCGCTATTCACAGCCGGCGCAGCCTTGTGCACACCTGCGCTGGTTAGCGGCCAAGAGGCCACAGTTGAAGCGCGCGCAGATGTCGTTTCGGTCGAGTCGATCATCACTTTGACAACGACAAGAGCGACGGACTTCGGACGAGTGGTTTTGCCCCAGCGCTCCGGACGCCGTTGCCGATATTCTGTGGGCACGCGGATTGCGAGTAGCATCCAAACGGTCAGTTCAAATCCAAACCAGACAAGCGTGGTCGACGGCGGCCGGGTTGGAGTGCCTGCTCCATCGGAGTGTGTCTTTCTCGATTCCCCCACTGCCGGTTTGGTCGATGTGGATTGCGGCCCTTTTGATGAAATCAGCATCGGCCTGGCAATGACCCCCGACGCCAATGCCAGAGCGGCAGGCATCAGGTTTAGGCAAAGCGTGCTTTCCGATCGGACGGGGACATTTGCCTGCACCAATGGCAGCACGCGGCTGTATGTTGGTGGAAAGCTGAGCCTGACCGGAGGGAGAACGTCGCCCTATTCCGGTCCCATCGCCAACACCACTGTCAGCATAAATTTTTAAGCTCGAGGACAACATGCGTCATTTGCAACTGCTTCCTTTGGCCGCTGCCCTGAGCCTTCTCTCCCTAGGGGCTACGACTATCTCCGCCACGGCGCAGGACAATGCTGATGATGGCCCTCTGCCGTTTGATGCGCTGCCGGCCGATGCGGCTTCTCCGTTTGGCGGAATGGCAATCTCGCCCACGCGACTTGCCTTGGATGCGGGTGGGCGAGGAGAATCGGTCACATTATACAATTCCGGCGGGAAGCCTGTGACGTACCGGATCGAACTGGTTGAACTCGGCCTGGATGAAGCGGGCAATTACCGCCAGCTGAGTGAAGGTGAAGAGGCGGATTGGTCAGCAGCACGCTATCTGCGATATTCGCCGCGACAGGTCACTCTGCAACCAGGAGAGCGGCAGTCGGTGCGCGTGATTGCGCGGGCTCCGCGAAATCTGCCAGCGGGCGAACGGCGTAGCCATATGCGTTTCTCGTCAATCCCATTGGTTGAGGAGGTCGACGAAGCTGCTCAGGAACAGAGCGCAAGCGAAGACAGCGAGAACACCGTTTCTGTTTCTGTGGGCCTTGATTTTCAGATTACCATTCCGGTGCTCTTGCGTTCCGGCCAACCTGAAGGCGGTGCGGCGATCCAGTCCGTCTCGCGATCGACGGACAATCCTCAGACAATGACGGTGGTGATCGAGCGAACGGGCCTGCGCAGTAACTATGGCGTGCTCCGCGCGCTTGATGCGAACGGCGAAGAAGTTGGCGTTCTGCGCGGCCTCGCCGTGCTTCCGCCCTCGAAAACCCGTACCGTCAGCCTGACGTTGCGCGATGGAGCAGAGCCGGTGAGCGTTGTGTTTGAAGAGCAGATCGGCGCTAAGAAAACAGGCGAGCGTCTAGCGCAATTCCAGCTGCCTTAGAAATGCGTGCAGGTCGATGCGGTATCGGAATAGCCGGAGGCGCAGAGACGCGCTGCTGATAGCGTGCGCGATTGCCGCTTTGGCGACGCCCTTGTTTGCCCACGCGCAGACTGCTGACTTAGCCGGAGGCTTGGCACAAACCATTCTGCGATCCCTGGAAGATATCGCGCAGGAGCCAGAGCTCGACATCCGCATTGCCGAGATTCGCCTGCGGGAAAGGCAGGTCTTGGCGCGCGATGTGCTGCTATATGTCGACGCAGAGGACGAGCTTTACGTCCCCTTTGGTCTGGCAATGGAATTGCTCGACTTTCCCGTAGCTGTTGATGCGTCGGGGAAGATTAGCGGTTGGTTCCTGCGCGAGGCACAACGTTTGGAGATTGACCCGGCGGCGCAAACGGTTTCCATCGCAGGATCATCCTCACGGCTGGCTCCTCGCCATTTGGTTTTGATTGATGGGGAGCTGCACATCGCAGTCCAGGCTTTGCAGGATTGGTTGTTGCTGCGGCCGGAATGGGACCCATCGCGCCAGATCCTATTTCTTGACCCACCCTACCTTCTGGCCTCCGAAGAGGCCGCCAGACGCGGCTCGAGAGACGCGTTTTCACTTGGCGTCGCGGATATCGATACGACCGGCTTTACCGCTGTTCCGCAGAACTATCGTTGGCTCGACTGGCCCTATGTCACCGCCAATCTCTCCGCCTCTATGGGCAGCCGCGATAGCACGCTGGTTCAGGGATCGCTGCTCGCGGAAGGAGAACTGCTCAAGGCAACGGGTAGGTTGTCTGTTGCCGCTGATACTCAAGGGTTCACCACTGCACGCTTGACGTTGGAACGGCGGGATCCACTTGCGCGGCTGCTCGGGCCGCTGAAGGCGAGCGTGCTGGAAGCCGGAGACCTTGCCGCTCCGCCGACACCGCTTTTGCAACGCAACGCTTTTGGAGTTGGCTTTCGGATTGGACGCGAACCATTAGAACAGGGCGGCGATTTCGATACGACCGATTTGATCGGTGATGCACCGGCGGGATGGCAAGCCGAACTCTACCGCGACAATGAGCTGCTGGGTTTTCAGACAGTGGGTCCGGATGGGCGCTACAGCTTCTTTGAGGTGCCAACTTTCTTTGGCACCAATCGATTTCGCATTGATTTGTATGGCCCTTCCGGTGAGCAACGCCGGATCGAGCGCGTGGTCGATATCGCTTCCTCGCTCGTTCAGCCTGGTCAGCTGCAATACAATCTTCTCGCTTTGCGCGAAGGGCTGGCTGTGTTCGATGGGACTCTCAATTCACAGATCGAAGGGCAAGCAATCGATCCAATCTTTGCGGATCCGTCCCAGGATATGCTGTCGCCTGAATCGCGCGAACGAAAAGCCACTTATCTGGAAGCGCGCGCGTCTTACGGTGTGTCGAGCAAGCTCGGGATTAACGCGCTGGCCGCTTGGCGCAATCCGGACGGGAAAGACCTCGCGACGGCCAATTTTGGAGCTGGCTTTGCCTTGCGCACAGGGGGAATCCAATGGGGCGGTGATGGCTTGATCCAGCAGAATGGTGAGATCGCAGGCCGGGGTAGGGTGGGGTTTGCTCTGGGCGCCTTCAATTTGACCGCTAGCCATGAACACTACTCGAGCGGGTTTCGCAGCGACGAAAACGACTTTGGAGATGTTCAGATCCGCTCGCGCAGCCAAGTTCTGATCAACGGTCGGTTGGGCGGCCTTGGTCTTGGCCTGACCGCCAGTCGTTCCGAGCGCGTCTCGGGGGGCACGGATGAGCAATTGGGACTAAGGGCCAACGGGGTGATCTCAGGCATATCCTGGTCCAATCGGCTAGCCTATCGTCGCAATTCCAGTGTTGGGGGCCTGGGCAATACGGTTGAACGAGGCGACGGAGCACTGCTTGTTGCAGGACCAATTGGACCGTTTCGTTTGCGCGCCGGTATCGATTATGAGCTCCTCCCAAAGATCCAGGCTAGGCGCGTGACGGGCGAGGTGAATTACCGTGCCTCCGACTGGTTTCTCTCGCTACGAGCAGAACGAGATTTGCGCGAAGGTGCTGGTCAATGGGGGCTAGCAGTCAATCGCGACTGGAACGGCATTCGGCTGGGCGGAGATCTGCGCTATGACGATAGCACTTCAGATTGGCGCGGCTTCCTTACTCTAGCCTTCGCCTTTGATCGCGATCCAATGAGCGGCTCCATGCGTTTCGGTCGAAGTGCCCTTAGTAACCGTGGCTCATTGAGGGCCTCTGCTTTCCTTGACGCCAACGCAAACGGATCGCGCGATGCAGGAGAGGATAGCGTTCCAGGGGTGGCATTCGATGTTGCCCCGCGAGGACGGACGACCAATCAGACGGATTTCCAGCTATTCGAGAATCTGCCAGTCAACCGCCAGATCGCCGTGTCACCCAGATTGCGTGACGTCGACAATCCCTACCTCGTTCCTTTGCAGCCAGGGTTTCTTGTCACCACTCGCGCTGGAAATGAGATTGCGCTCGACCTCCCGCTGGTAGAGAGTGGAGAGATTGCGGTCACCCTTGTTGGGTCGGATGGCAAGCCATTGGCAGACACGGTTCTCGCTGTCGCGGCCTGCTCTGGTGGACCCGCCGTTCAGCGCGAGCGCACTGCCTTCGATGGCGCCGCATTCTTCACCGGGCTCTTGCCGGGTTGTTACACTGTGAAAGCGGGAGAGGCAGAAATGCGCGTTGAGGTGCTTGCAGGAGAATTCGTCGAACAACGTTTGACTGTCGAAGATGGGCGCGTCGCCAATCCAGCCGCGCGCCCACCCGATTAGGGGAGACGAAACCGGCGCAATTTGCTGCAGCCGGAGACGGGTTCGCACCAGACAGCTTCCACCGCCACTTGGTCGGTTCTAAGACTGGCATTCCTCACGAAAGCTCCATCGAGTGAGCATTTCGTCTTGCTTTAAGACGCACAGTGTTGCGCAATGAACTGTTCCTGGGTCGGCAATTGGTCGACGGCGCGGACAATAACTTTTCGCAGGCTGGCAAGGAATTCATCGAGTTGGGCTTGGCTGAGGGTGTCAGCCATCGGGTCATAGGCAGCCGGGGTGACGCCTTGTCCAAGCATGACTTGAAGCCAGCTCGCTTCGCGAAAGAGATCGTCAGCATCGCGACCGATGCGTCCTGAGGAGGCGAACAGGTCTAGCTTATCTCGCAGTGTCTCAGGAATCTCCATGGCCTGACAATATCGCCAAAACTCCGAGTCATCGCGTCGCGTTTGCTTATAGTGAAGAATCAAAAAATCGCGGATTTGTTCGAATTCAGCGATGCAGCGCCGATTGTATTCTGCTCTCTCAGCTGTGGCTGATGAAGAGCGTGGGAAGAGCTGAATGAGCCTGCTGACATGCGATTGGATCAGATGAATGCTGGTCGATTCCAAGGGTTCCAGGAAGCCAGACGACAACCCAATCGCTACACAATTGTGAGACCAAAACTGGTCGCGGCGACCGGTTGTAAAGCGGATCGGGCGCGGATCAGCGAGCGCCTTTGTATCAAGCCCGGCCAGCAGTATCTCAGCCGCCTCCTCGTCAGACATGAAATCGCTGCAATAGACATGCCCATTGCCGGTTCGATGCTGAAGGGGAATCCGCCATTGCCAACCAGCGGTCTTTGCTGTCGCCCGGGTATAAGGAACTAGGGTCTCGAGCCGTTCGCTAGGAACCGCTTGTGCACGATTGCACGGCAACCATTGGGACCAGTCCTGATAGCCAACGCTCAGCTCTTGGCCCAGCAAGAGAGATCTGAAGCCTGTGCAATCAATGAAGAATTGGCCGGCAATCTCTGTTCCATTTTCCAAGGTGATTGCTTCAATGTCGCCGGTCTCTGCGTTGCGGCTGACGGAACGGACAATGCCCTCGCTCCGCACAACGCCGCGCTCTTCAGCATACTTTCGCAAATAGTGGGCGTAGCTCGTGGCGTCGAAATGGTAGGCATAGGCCAGTCCGGCTAAGCCGGTGTTGCCAACCCGATCGAGCTTGGCAAATTTACCCTGATCAGCCGCAAGACGATGGAGCGAATAGTGCCACAGGTCCTTATCGTGGCCTGACTTTTGGGCTCGCAACCAATGATGATGGAAGCCGACATTTGCGAACGCCATCCCGGCTTCGCCAAAGGTGTGGAGATAGCTTGAGCCCAGCTTGTCCCAGTCCACAAATTCAATGCCCAGCTTGAATGTGCCCTGCGTCTCTCGAACAAATTCCCTCTCGTCCAAGCCGAGGATGCCATTGAGCCGGATAATCTGCGGAATGGTCGCTTCGCCCACTCCGACGGTGCCGATCGTGTCGGATTCGACGAGCTCGATTTCGAGGGTTTTCCCTAAGAGCTGGGCGAATGACGCAGCAGCAATCCAACCGGCGGTACCACCACCGACAATAACCAGCTTTTGAACCGCTTTACCGCTCAATTCTCGATCCATAGATCTCTCACAACTCGATTGCGCCTCATTTAGGCATGAACATCGCATTGATGGTCAAGCGGCCGGAAATCGGATCAGGGGAAAGTTCAACATTGTTGTCAATTATCCCGGAGTGAAAGACGTTGCCGCGATAGAAGATCGCTTCGTTAAAGTCTCCGCTGCTCGCGTGAATTCGTTCAAAATGGGGCTCTCCGTCTGTCACGTATCGAGCCTGTGGAAGGCCGGTTTTGCGGACCTCACTCTCGAGAGAAGCCTTGTAAACCGGAAACGAATCTGGAGTCAGGCACTCAAACCCGGTTGCCTTGTGCCTGAAGAATGCCGTTCCGCCATGAGGCGTGTGATCCAGATACAGCATCATCGCAATGAGCCTGGACTCGGTTCCGTCCACATGCGGGAGGCGCTGAATAGGCAGGAGCGCGGCAGGTGCGGCCGTGACAAGAGAGAACCAAGCCAGCATCTCCCAATCAGAATCTTCCGTCTCAAATGTCTCACGCAGCATTGGCTTGATCCGTCTCGACCAATCCAGAGCCACCGACTCAGGGATCGGCGCACGCACCCCAGGGTATTGTGGTGTGATCTTTGCAAATTTTTGCAAAACTGCCTCATTCCTCACAAATTCTGGATCCTCCAGAAACTCGGGAATGCGCACAAATTCGTGTTTTTGATCCGAAAATGTACTCAACTCGGCCTTGCTAAGAGATATCGACCATTTCTGCATTTTTTGACCATCGCGCTTAACAAGGGGAAGACCTGCGGCAAGCTATCGCAAGGCGTGAGTAAAGCCAAGAACGGCAATCTATCATCATGATTATAAACATGAAAAACTGATTCTCATGGTCCAACAATTGGTCAGGCGCTGACCGTGCCGCGGCTACGCCTCCGATGCTCTCCACAAACTGTGACCGTATCGCAACATCCTGTTGATAGTTGATGCCTTCTCACACTTGAAATGACAAATAATGGCGAAAACTCAATTATTTGAGGTGATATTCTGGTGTTCTCGCCTCGATGTGATTTGGTGATTTACGGATCAAACAATCTGCGCTATGAAAATTATTGCAAACACGCACGAATGGGTGATGCGTGGGGGAGGGAAATAATGGGACTTAAGCGTTACGCGGCGAACGCCCGCTTGCTATGTGGGGCTGCGACCGGATTGGCGATTGCCGCCACTGCCATGCCAGCCATGGCTCAAGACAATGAGAATGCAGAAGGCGATGACAACGCGATCATCGTTACCGGCATCCGCGGAGCAATCGAAAGCTCGCTTGGTGCAAAGCGTGAATCCAGCAGCATCATCGAAGTCATATCCGCCGAAGATATTGGTGAACTGCCTGATCTTTCGATCGCAGATTCTTTGGCGCGTCTGCCTGGCGTTACTGCGCAGCGTGTGCGGGGCCGTTCGCAACAGATCTCGATCCGCGGTCTTGGTCCTGACTTTTCACTCGCGCTGCTCAACGGTCGTGAGGTCGTCTCGGCGGGTAACAACCGCGGCATCGAATTCGACCAATTCCCATCAGAGCTTATCGGCCAAGGTGTTGTCTACAAGACATCGGATGCGCGTCTGGCTGCGACGGGTATCGCTGGTGCGGTTGATCTGCGGACCATCCGGCCGCTTGATTTCAATGACATGACGATCAATGCGTCCGCGCGTTACGTGATCAACGACAGCGGAAGTTTGAACCCAGACTTTGCGGATGATGGCTACCGTTTCTTTGCCTCCTACATCGATCAGAACGCCGACGGCACGGTTGGCTGGTCGCTCGGTGCAACGGTTCAGTCGAACCCCACGCACTTCATTTCGCGCGAGCTCAAGACCAACCAGAACCAGGTTTCGCGTGATGCGAGCGGCCTAATTTATCCATCGGATAACCCTCGCCAGGGTGTTGTAAGCCGTGAATTTGAGCGCGTTTCGGTTGCTGGTACGCTTCAGTTTGAGCCTAACGATGTTTTCAATGCCACGATCGATGCCTTTTATACCGATACACAGGACTCGGGCATTTTCCGCGGCACAGAAACACCGATTGCTTCGTGGAGTGGTGCTTCGTTTGACGGCGCGTCAGGCTCTGGCCCATTTGCTGATAGCGCCACCTATTCGGCGGTTGTTCCGATTCTGCGGACCGACACTGAGGGCAACGAGGCCGAAATCTTTGCGATCGGTGCCAACCTTGGATTCCAGATCAACGACAACCTCAACATTCTTGTCGATTATGGCTTTTCGCAGCTCAATCGTAACGACATCGACTATGAGTCTTATGCCGGAACCGGTCCGGGCCGTTCGGGTGCGCAGGATACGCTTAACTTCACGTTCCCGGCGGATGGTCAATACACCATTGACGGCTTGCTCGATTACACCGATCCGGCCAACGCATTGCTGACTGACCCGGGCGGCTGGGGGCAAGTCGGCTTTCTCAAGCAGCCGATCATCGAAGATGAGCTTCATCAGCTTCGTGCTGAAGCCACTTGGGAATTTGATGGCGGCTTCCTGTCCAGTATCCAGGCTGGTTGGCTCTACACCGACCGGACCAAGAACTTCGACTCGAACGAGAGCTTTTTGCGAGCGTCAGGGGCCTTCACCAATGGCTCATTGATGGTTCCAACCAGCGCGATTGTTGGATCGACCGATACTGGTTCGCTCAACAATAATATTCTGGCATATGATCCGTCGAGCTTCCTGACCGATGGCACGTATGTCGTCGAGAAAGCGACCTTTGACACCGAGTGGGTGGTGGATGAGAAAGTCCACAACTTCTACATCCAAGCCAATATTGACGCGATGTTGGGCAATGTTCCGCTTCGTGGCAACATCGGTTTGAAATACGCTGATACAACGCAGTCTTCGACTGGTACGATTGGCGGTGGTCTGCTCAACACCGTTGAGACCAATTTCAATGACTTCCTGCCCAGTGCAAACTTGAGTTTTGAGGTCGCAGACGATTTCTTCATCAAGCTTGCTGCTGCCAAGACGATCACCCGTGCGCGGCTCGATCAGATGGCGGCCAATCAGAACATCACAGTCAATCCACTCAGCTGTACGGACACCAACGGGGATCAGATTCCAGACACGGTCCTGGCATTCAACCCACCGTCAGTGGTCTGTTTCAACCTCAGTGGTGGCAACCCCGCGTTGCAACCGTATGAGGCTGTGGCCTTCGATATCTCGTTCGAGAAGTACTTCTCGGCGGGTACGGCGGTTATCCTCGCAGTGTTCCACAAGGATCTGTCCGACTGGATCATCGACTTCAACGATACGATCGATCTTGAACAGCAAATCAACAACGCTGGTTTCGGCGGGATCCTTACTTCGGCTCCCGAACTGGCCACTGGCTCGTTCAGCGGTCCGGTGAACTTTGCCGACGGGTCAATCACCGGCATCGAGGCTACTGCGCGCATTGACTTTGCCGACCTTTCACCGAGCCTGGAAGGCTTCGGTGGTAGCTTCAGCTACACTTACGCTGATGCGGAAGTTGAGGATCAGAACATGAGCCCACTGCCGATCCCAGGCTATTCGGAGAATATCTGGTCAGGCGATATCTTCTTTGAGCGTGATGGCTTCCAAGCCAAGGTCAGCGCACGTCACCGCAGTGGCTTCCTTTCCGAGGTCCAGAACTTTGACGGCAGCTTGAGCGGTGCAGATGCGCAGAGCGAAACGATCGTCGACGCGCAAATCGGCTATACGTTCGAAGGTACGGGTGGCTTCCTCGAAGGGCTCGGCTTCCAGTTCGAGGTTTTCAACCTGACCGACGAACCCTTTGTTACGCAGAACGATCTGTTCGACGCGGGTGGCTCTCAAGTCGGGACCTTCCCGAGCCGTCATGAGATCTATGGCCGGACCTACAACTTCACGGTCAAGAAGGCCTTCTAACAGGTCAGGGTCGCAAACTCTCCAAGGGGGCTCGCCGGAAACGGCGGGCCCTTTCCTTATGTGCGGCTAGTCAAATGAGGAGATTAGGCTGCGTGGGGCGAAGCACAGTGCCGAGCAAGGAAATCCGAATGCGTCGGCATCGAGTCCACCGCTTCGCTCATCGCGGAACGGATCGCGTGCATGCGGTCAGCGACGGGAACTTCCCCACGCATCTCTGCGATCGCCGGTGCCCTTTGCGGAACGATGCCTTGGCCAAGATAGACTGCAATCCAGCTAGGGTTGTTAAACAGCTCACGCTCGTCCGCGACCAAGAGACCGTAATTCCGGAAATGGCCGATTTTGTATTGCAGACTGTCAGGGATCGTCATCGACGAGCAATAGCGCCATAACTCGGAGTCATCACGCTCGGTTGCCTTGTAATGTAGGATTAGGAAGTCGCGGATCCGCTCGTACTCCGTCAGGGTCTGACGGTTGTATTCCTCAGCAAGAAGCGGTGACATTTCGGTATCAGGCAACAGCGCGATCAAGCGCAATATGCCGTATTGTATCAAGTGCAGGCTGGTTGACTCGAGCGGTTCCATGAAACCCGCTGAGAGCCCAATTGCGACACAATTTTTGTCCCAGAACTTGCGGCGGCGACCGGTCACAAACCGCAGCATGCGAGGATCTGCTTCCGGCTCACCGTCAAGCGAGGTCATCAAGGTCGCCGTCGCCTCATCTTCGCTTATGAAGTCACTGCAATGAACATAACCATTGCCGGTCCGATGCTGCAGCGGAATACGCCATTGCCAGCCTGCGCTCTTGGCGGTCGAGCTTGTAAAGGGCGTGATCTCACTCTGCTTGGCACAGGGCACAGCGACGGCGCGATCACACGGCAACCAGTGCTGCCAATTCTCATATCCCGCCTCAAGCGTCCCTTCGATCAGCAGCCCGCGAAAGCCGGAGCAGTCGACAAAGAACTCACCTGCAATCTGTTCGCCGGAATCCAGCGTCACGCTCGTGATAAACCCGCTCTCGGCATCCTGGCTGACATCGGTCACCTTGCCTTCGACCCGTTTGACCCCGCGGGCCTCGGCAAACCGCCTCAAATAGGCTGCGTAGAGACCAGCATCGAAGTGATAGGCATAGTCAAAGGTCGACTGGATCTTGCGCCGATCCGCTTCCGGATGTGCGAACTTGCCAGCCTTCGCCATGGCCCAGCACATCGAGAACTCATCGATTGGATCATCCAATCGTCCCTCAAGGCTCTCACGCATCCAGTAGTGATAAAAGGGGACCTTATCGAACTCAGCGCCGTACTGCCCAAACGGATGGAAGTAGCTGTGGCCTTTGCGCGCCCAATCAACGAACTGGATGCCGAGCTTGTAGGACCCAGCAGTCTCCTTGACGAATGTCGCCTCGTTGATTCCCAGGCGCTGATTGAAATTCCGGATCGGTGGGATTGTTGCCTCACCGACCCCAACCGTGCCGATGGCCTCAGACTCGATAAGAACAATCTCGCAAGCTGAACCAACAGCATCAGCTAGGGCTGCAGCGGTCATCCAGCCCGCGCTACCGCCGCCGACAATCACGATCTTCCGAAGTGGAGAATACTGGCCTGTCAATTCAACCGCCGCAGCTTTCCCTGATCAGCAGGCTCGTTTCCATCCGTTCCGAGGTCGCTTGTCCGCCCTTGGTATCGATCAGCTTTGATACCAGCATACGGCCCGCAAGATTGGTGTCCTGGTCAATCGTCGTCAGGCGCGGCGTCACCAAGCGGGCTGCCGGAATGTTGTCATAGCCTACGACCGACACATCGTCTGGCACCTTCCGCCCGCTCAACGTCAATGCACGAATTGCGCCGATTGCGATCAAGTCACTGGCAGCGAAAATTCCGTCGAACTTTAGCCCGCGATCAATTGCAGATCGCGTCGCCGATTCACCCGACTGAACGTCAAAATGGGCCGAAACAGTGAGATCCTGGTCAAGCGGGACTCCCGCGTCCTCAAGCGCTTGGCGGTAACCTCGAAACCGCTGTTCAGCCTCTGGGGCCTCCGTGTCACCAAGGAACAAGATTCGCTGGCGGCCTAGGCGCAGAAGATGAGAGGTTGCGCGACGGCCTCCAGCGACATTGTCAGACCCGATCGTGCAATATTGCGCATCAGCGAATTCCGCGCCCCAAACGACGAATTGGTCTTCGCGTGAGGAGAGCGCGTTGAAGGCATCGTGCAATGAACTTTGCCCGATAAAAATCATTCCTTTCGCGCGACTGGTTGTCATTGCGAATTCCAGGTCTTCGGCCGAGCGCGGAAAGACATGGCTGATCACCAAGTCGACGTTCCGTTCGCGCGCGGCCTCAGCAATGCCAGCCAGCAACTCCAAAAAGAATGGGTCGGCGACCCGAGTTTCACGCGCCTGAGGCGCAGGGACAATGACTGCAATCGTCGCGTCAGCGCCAACCGGGCCATTGGGCATCGTGCTGCGGAAATCATAGTCGTGCGCGCGCGCGATCCGCCAAATCTCCTGCTTGGTACGTCGCTTGACCGCAGGGCTGTCGTTCAAAGCTCTCGAAACGGTTGAAATCGACACGCCGGCCTCCTGCGCGATGTCTTCCAATCGCGCGCTCCTTTTGGCCTTTGCTTCGACGTCATCCATTGTACGTGCACATTCCTTATGCGGCCTTATGTGGCCCAATAGCCCGACTTTGGAGCCAGTGTTTGCGGAACACTGCTATCTCGCGTGGCGCCGCTCTCGTTTGCTAGCAGTCTCAAGGCACCAGCCTCTGCCGGTGGAGTCCACGAAACAGCCCTATCGGAGAGATTAAAGGCGCACAAAACCGTATCGTCACCCCGCTTCCGTAGGAATGCGACTACTCCATCAGGAGTGTCAAGCAGCACGCTTTCGCCATCAACCATTGCAGGATGATTGCGTCTGACGGCTAAAAGCTTGCGCGTATAGCTGACGATGGAATCGGGATCGGTTATTTGCTGGTCGACCGCGCGCACTGCGTGGGCACTGTCCAACTTCATCCAGGTGCGATTGGCACTTGAGAACCCGGCCTGTGATTCCTTGGCTGCCCAAGGTATCGGCGTTCTTGCTCCGTCCCGCCCCAGCGTGTGCGGCCAATTGGTGATGGCCTCAGGGTCCTGCAGATCCTCGAAGGCCACGTGCCCCTGCGGCAGCCCCAGCTCTTCGCCTTGATAAATGATGGGGTTGCCGCGCAGGCCGAGCAGCAACATGAGGCTTAGGCGCGCGATCTGGTCTTGGTCGTGATCTCCACTCCAGCGACTTATCGAGCGCGGAGCGTCGTGATTGGAGAACGCCCAGGAGGGCCACCCCTCGCCGGGTAAGCCCGCCCAGTTTTGGAGCGAGGCTTTGACAAGCTCCGCAGTCAGCTTTGGAGCATAGAGGAAATCAAAATTGTAAGCAGAGTCGAGACGTTTCCCGTCCTGAGTAAAGGCCTTCATTTCAGCGAGTGGTTCGGGACCGCCAACCTCCGCCACCGTAAAGCGTCCAGGATATTCGTTCATCACAGCCCGAATACGCTCAAGGAATCCCGGGATGTCAGGGTGCGACTGGTTAAAGCGCTTCACTTGCATGTCGAACGGACGCGTTACCTGATCTATCGGAAGGCCCGACGGTGGGTTATCGCGAAGCCTCGGATCATGCATTGAAAAATTGAGAGCGTCCAAGCGGAAGCCATCAACGCCTCGATCGAGCCAGAACCGGCCAGCTTCCAGCAAGGCGTCCTGGACCCTCGGGTTATGAACGTTTAGGTCGGGTTGGCTCGTCAGGAAGTTATGCAGATAATACTGTCGCCTGGCACCGTCCCATTGCCAAGCGGAACCGCCGAAAACTGATTGCCAGTTGGATGGAGGCGAGCCGTCGGGTTTGGGATCTGCCCAGACATACCAATCGGCTTTTGGATTGGTGCGGTCACGTCGACTCTCCACGAACCAGGCGTGATCATCCGAGGTGTGGGAATAGACCTGATCTATGATCACCTTGAGGCCAAGCTTGTGGCTCTTGGCGACAACGCGATCAAAGTCGGCGAAGGTGCCAAAGATTGGATCGATGCCGCAATAGTCAGCTACGTCGTAGCCAAAATCGCGCATCGGAGACGTGAAGAAGGGAGAAATCCAGATCCCGTCCACGCCGAGAGAAGCGATGTATTCCAGTCCTTCGACGATACCAGCCAGGTCTCCAATGCCGTCGCCATTGGTATCGCGAAAGCTGCGGGGATAGATCTGGTAGATGACGGCTCCGCGCCACCACTCAGCCTCCGCTTCGGTAGACGGCTGCGTTGTAGAAGCCAAAGCTTCGCTCATGAGTCACCTGTTGTCGCTTTGGCGATGCACCAACCGAATGCACCCATCTCCAATGAAGCGCTGCCAGGAGCGCTGATCGCCGCTTCACACTCTCCATGAAGGACATCAAGGCCGGCAACCTCATATCCGATCGCCGAGTGGCCCGCGAAAGGCTCAGGTGAGGTGTTGAAAGCCAACAGATACTCCGTCCCACTAATCGGATCGAACCGGGAGAAACTAACAATCCCCGGCGCCGTATCATTGTAAGTTCTAACCACTTGCTTGCCGCTGCGCAGCGCGGCGTGCCGCTTCCTGATTGAACCCAAATCGCCGATCAAACTATAGAGCGGATGCCCGGTGTCGAAGTTCTCATCTGCAGTTGTCGCATTCGTCCCGATCAACAGATTGTCATTGTAGACTGCGGTCTGGCTGGGGAACATATTCTCTCGCGCGTCCTGATCATTGCCATCGCCAACAAAGCCCTGCTCAGAACCGTAATAGATCACCGGTGATCCTCGCAGGGTCATCAGCATGGCATGGCCGAGTTTCACGCGCTCGAGCAGTTCGTTCTGCGAGATGCCTGGGTTGTCAGATTTCACCAGGGTCGAGAACCGCCCCATGTCGTGATTTCCTAGGAAGGTCGGCATGGTGCGCGCTGCTTCTTCACCGCCTTCGTAATTCACATCCCCATCGAACATGTCGACGATGACGGAAGGGGCTGCGTTCTTTCCCACCGCCTCGCGGATTGCAGATTGGAAAGCGAAGTCGAGCACAGCAGGAAAACCATCGCGGCGCGTGAACTGCGCCAGGAAACCACTGTTGGGGCTGTCTGAATAGACCTCTCCAAAGATCAGGAAATTCGGAATGCCTTCTGCCTCGGCGGTTTCCAGCATGGCGGGGACGAAACTCTGCCAGAATTCCGGGTTCACATGCTTGGCAGTGTCGATCCGGAAACCGTCAATACCAAAGCGGGTGATCCAGCTGGCATAGATATCGATCATGCCTTGGAGCACACGAGGATGCTCGGTGTAGAGATCGTCGAGCCCGGCGAAATCGCCATAACGACTGCTCTCGCCAGTGAAGGTCGTGCTGCCACGATTGTGGTAGTAAATTGGGTCGTTCAGCCAAGCCGGGACTTTCACGTCCTTTTCCGCCTCGGGCACATAGGGCGTGTAAGCGAAATCAGGAGAGGTCAGTTTCGCAAAGTTCTCTTCGGTCTGCACACTATCGCCGAGGAAGCCCTCATTGATCGCTTCGCCGTCCAGCGACTGACGGCGCGAATAGGGATAACCAGCCAGGCTGCGATAGGAATAATCCCCGTCTGCATATTGGATAACATCGGCCGTGTGGTTGGTGATGATGTCCATGTAGACCTTCATCCCGCGCTCATGCGCGGCGTCGACAAAGGCCTTGAACTCGTCATTCGAGCCAAAGTGCGGATCTATACTGGTGAAATCCGTCACCCAATAGCCGTGATAGCCTGAGCTTTCCTGACCTTCCGGGCCCTGGACCGGCTTGTTCTTGAAGATCGGAGCGAACCAGATCGCGGTGACGCCCATACCTTCAATATAGTCGAGCCGTTCGGTCAGGCCCTTGAGATCGCCACCGTGATAGAAGCCCTTGTGCTCGGGGTTGAAGCCATGCTCCAGATAGCCGCCCTCAAGTCCGCCCAGGTCATTGCTGGCGTCACCATTTTCAAAGCGATCCGGGAGAACAAAGTAGACCACTTCGTCCTCGGGTGGCCGATCCCGAAAGCTATCGCCCGTCTCGGGTGTTTCGGTCATTGCCCAAGCGGTGCCCATCATGGCGCACACCGCTGCGACTGCCAGCAGCTGGATTCGTCTCATCATTTACCCCTCCGAGCGGCTAAATGCCATCAGATGAGAGTTTTTGCAAACATTTGTAGCATTCTTCGAAATTGCGATGATCGCGATATTTTCTACATAAAATCAGGACTATGGAAGCAATCCTCTACGACTTCTCCATCCGCTTGTGAAAGATTTTCCTAAGAATCTTGCAAAAATTTGCAATCTCGTCACACTGGGATGCGGTGCGTGCTAGGGTGGCGAGAGGCTTCGCTGCTAGGGCGCGCGCTCAGAATACCAAGCTGCGTAGACAAAACAATGCGGGTATTCAGGGAGAGGGGATCGAAATGACAGGTGCGGTTGCACAGAATTCCGGGCGCAAGCCTGCCATGACACCAGCGCAAATCTGGAACATGAGCTTTGGATTCCTCGGGATCCAAATCGGTTTCGACTTGCAGAACGGCAATGTCAGCCGGATCTTCCAGACGCTCGGTGCAGAGGTCAATGAGCTCGCAATCCTGTGGATCGCAGCCCCCATGACCGGACTGATCGTCCAGCCCATCATTGGGCATCTTTCGGACAATACCTGGGGGCGGTTCGGGCGCCGTCGGCCATACTTCCTGGTCGGCGCGATCTTGGCCAGCTTGGCCTTGTTCATCATGCCCAACTCACCAACGCTGTGGGTCGCGGCCGGCATGCTGTGGATCATGGATGCCTCGCTCAATATTACAATGGAACCGTTCCGGGCGTTCGTCGGCGACAATTTGCCGGACCGACAACGAACCCGCGGCTATGCGATGCAGAGCTTCTTTATCGGAGTTGGCGCTGTCATCGCGGGTGCTTTGCCATGGATCATGACCAACTGGATCGGCCTCAGCAATGTTGCTCCGGCCGGCGAGATTCCTGAAACCGTACAATGGGCCTTCTATATTGGCGGCGCTGCCCTGTTTGTTGCGGTCTGTTGGACCGTGTTCAACACCAAGGAATACAGCCCGGAGCAGCTTGCTGGGTTTGAAGCCGCGCGTCACGAAGCGCTCGGCACAGAGCCTGTGGATGCTGACACGGTGCGTCGCAGCGCCGGACAGTTCCAGACGGGCGGGTTGATCTGGATTGTCATCGGGTTGCTGTTCGCGGCGTTTGTCTGGTTTGCCCGCCAGGACCCAAGGCCTGCTTTCCTGGGTGAACTTGAGATTGGCCAGGAGCTGTTCATTCTCGCGGGGCTGATCGCAGCGTTCGGTGTGATCCAGCTGATCGCCGGTATCATGCGCTCAAGCGGCCGTGACGAGAACGGCTTTATGGAAGTGGTCAACGATCTGTTCGCCATGCCCAAGACCATGCGTCAGCTGGCGGTGGTTCAGTTTTTCAGCTGGTTCGCAATGTTCTCGATGTGGATTTATGGCACGCCAGCGATTGCCGAATATCACTACATGGCGCCTGATCCGACGACACAAGGCTATCAAGATGCGGCCGATTGGTGGAGCTTGCTGGGATCGGTCCGCAACGGAGTGGCCGCAGCTGCTGCACTGGGCTTTGTGTGGATTGCCGCGCGAATGGATCGCCGCCGCTTGCACAGCGCTAACCTGGCGATAGGCGCAGTCGGTTTTGTGTCGATGTTGGTGATTAGCGACCCGGCCCTGTTGTGGATCCCGATGGTCGGTGTCGGGATCGCCTGGGCCTCAATCGTCTCTTTGCCCTATGCGATCCTGGCAGGCTCAGTCCCGGCCAAGAAGATGGGCATCTATATGGGCATCTTTAACATCTTCATCGTGGTGCCGCAGCTCATAGCGGCGACCTTGCTTGGCTTCCTGCTGACGACATTTTTCGATGGCGCACCGATCTACGCGCTGTTGATCTCCGGGGTGTCATTCATTCTGGCGGCGATCGCGACGCAATTTGTCACGGACCGGCAGACGGCGGAACCGACCGCCCAAGCTGCTGGAGCGGCGTGATGCGGATCGCGGCAACATTCCTGGCGGCCTCCAGCCTGGCACTGGCTGGGTGTGACGCGATCGCTCCCTCCGCGGCGTCGTATGAGCCGCAGAGCTATGTTGAGATTGAGCATCCGGAATGGTCGCGCGATGCAGTGATCTATCAGCTCAACACGCGCCAGTTTACGCCGGCAGGCACGTTTGCTGCGGCGCAGGAACATCTTCCCCGGCTGGCGGAGATGGGGGTCGATATCGTCTGGCTGATGCCGATCCATCCGATTGGTGAGGTCAACCGCAAGGGCGAGATGGGCAGCCCCTATTCGGTGCTCGACTACCGCGGGGTGAACCCGGATTTGGGCAGCGAGGAAGACTTCCGCGCCTTTGTCGACGCCGCGCATGCGCTAGGCCTGAAGGTCATTCTCGACTGGGTTGCCAACCATTCGGCCTGGGACAATCCGTACACGCAGAGCAATCCCGAATGGTATCTCAAGACCCCAGAAGGCGAGTTCATGCCGCCCGAAGGAACCGATTGGTCCGACGTGGTCGACTTCGATTATGCGCAGCCCGGCCTGCGCGAATATATGACGGGCAGCCTGGCCTATTGGGTGCGCGAGTTCGGGGTGGATGGGTATCGCGCGGATGTCGCGGGATATGTCCCACTCGACTTCTGGGAGACCGCCCGGGCAGAGCTTGATGCGATCAAGCCGGTCTTCATGCTCGCCGAATGGGAAACCCGCGATCTACACGCGCGCGCGTTTGACGCGACATATGCCTGGGGTTGGAAGGAAGCGATGCAGGAGCTGGTCGCAGACGGCAGCGGAGCAGGGGCGATGCGCGGCTATTACGCCGGCCAAAGCACGACCTGGCCCAAAGGCGCCTACCGCATGGTCTATACTGACAACCATGACCAGAACTCATGGGATGGCGTGGCGTCGGAGATCTACGGCCCGGCCTATGAGGCGGCGATTGCGCTTTCCTTTGTCGGGCCCGGTATTCCGCTGATCTACAATGGTCAGGAAGCCGATCTGAACAAGCAGCTCGAATTCTTCAAGAAGGACGAGATCGAGTGGAAGCAAGGCCAGTATGACGAGTTCTTCCGCAAGCTGATAGCACTCAAAACCGAGCGCGAGGCGCTGTGGAACGGCGCGTCCGGCGCACCAATGGTGGATGTGCCCAACAGCGCAAGCGAGGATGTGCTGAGCTTCGTTCGAGGCGAAGCAGGAGCACGGGTGTTTGGCGTGTTCAACCTGTCGCCGCGCGCTCATGCAGTCACTTTCGAATTGGCCCGGCATGTCGGGGAATATCGCAATGCGATCTCTGATGAATCGGCGCAATTTGGCGGCACGGGCGATGCTCCGTTGGAGCTCGCGCCATGGGGCTACCGGGTCTATGCGGAAGTTCCTGCCGAATAGAGGGAGAGTGCCTAAGGCTGGACGATATCCAGCACGCTGCCCGCGGCAACACTCGACTGGATCGTCTCGCTGCCGTCGGGCCAGATGACCCGCACTCCTGCCTCGCTGTGGCTGCCCAGACCAAAGATCTGATCGGTTGAATTGTGCGAGGTGAAATTGCTGTTGACCGACACCATCCGGGTCTGAGTGGAGTCAGCGATCGTCAGTTGGATCATCGCTCCAACAGCAAATGTGTTTGGCGCCTTACCTCTCAACCGCACCTTGACCGTATTGCCTCCACTCAGCTGGTTCTCCCAGTAATAAGCCGAATTGGTGGGCTCTGCAGTCAGCAGCAAGACATCGACATCGCCGTCATTGTCAAAATCGTCACAGACAATCCCGCGACCCTGGTCGGTGTCGAGCATGCTTGAGGCTTGAGCTTCGTCAGTGAAGGTCCTGTCGCCCAAGCTCATCCAAAGGCGCGACGTATCATTGACGTAGTTGGAGGCCGTCGGGTCCTTGCCCGCCTCCCAGCCATTGGTCTGGTAGATGTCGAGCCAGCCATCGGCGTTGAAATCGGCAAAGCAGGAGCCCCAGCCCCAACCACCGGGCTCTACGCCAGAGGCCGAGTTTCGAGAGAAGTTACCGCCGCCAGTGTTCTCGAACAGGCGGTTGCCGTTGATCGAGGAAACGAACCAGTCAAAGTCTCCGTCATTGTCGAAGTCACCGACTGCGGCGCCCATGCCGTTCTCGTCATCGGGGGTGTAGTTCACACCTGAAAACGTACCATTGCCATTGTTCAGCAATATCCTCGATCCACGGAAATCCGACACCATCAAGATGTCGAGATCGCGGTCGCCATCAATATCGGCGAAGCTGGGGGCAAAGGTGTAGTCAAAGTTCGGGCCAAGCACGCCCTGCGGAAGATCGAAGGCTAACAGGCCTGCAATCCCGCTAACTTGGCTGGCCGGAGTGAATTGAATCACGCCGCCAGCGCTATCGTTGCGCCACAGGGTCTCGGTCTCTCCGGGAACGGTCGGATTTCTCGGCGTTCCCCAATGCGCCATCAAGACGTCGAGGTCGCCGTCACCATCGTAATCGCCCAGCGCGATCGAGATGGTCTGATCTGTACTGGCATTGTCGAAGCCGGAGCCGGCTGTGGCATCGGTGAAATTTCCCGCGCCATCATTGGAGAACAGCTTGGTCGGCCCGCCTTCCAACCCGCCCAGCAGCAGGTCGAGATCACCATCACCGTCGAGATCGGCAAAGGCTGGTCCGCTATGCCGCCCGTTGGTGGAGCCGCCCAGGGTGAAGGCCAGACCGGCTGGCCCTGCGCGCTCTTGAAACCCGGCGCCGCCTTGGTTGACGTAGAGCAGGTTGGGGCCGCTGTCCCCGCGCGCGACAAACACGTCGAGATCGCCATCATTGTCGATATCACCCGAGGCTGCACCCCCGGCGAACTGGGCAACCATCACATTAAGACCCGCCGAAAAGCCAAAACTGTGCGCAATGCCCATCGCGGCGGTGCGATCGGCAAAGCTGGTGTTGGCGCCAGCGGGAAGCGTGGCAACTGCAGGGGCAGGGCTGGGTGCGGGAGAGGCGCTAGCACTGGTCGAAGTTGCCGCAGGGCTCGACCCGCCCCCACCGCATGATGAGAGCGCAACCAAGCTCACACAGGCTGCAATGGCTCCGGCGAACCGTGAAAGACGCATTATTTCCCTCCCCAAGATACTGCCTTTGGCAAGCATCAATGCAAAAATTTGCACAAATTTCCCTTGGTGAAAAGCTCAAATTCTGTGTTATAGACCTTCTTAGAGAGAAAATTTTGCAAGAATTTGCAGAAACTGTCAGCGAGCCCATGGTGGCGCGTTGATCTGGGAGGGAAATTGATGGGTTTTTGGTCAAGAATCGGGGCGGGACTAGCTCTGTCATTGAGCGCTATCGCACCGCTCCATGCCGAAACTTTGGAAGTAGCTTCGCCTGACGGAACGATTTCGGTTGCTGTCTCAGATGATGGCGGGTTGGCGACCTATGCGGTGTCGTACAATGGCGAACTGGCCATGGAGCCCGCGCAGCTTGGCCTGTTGTTTCTCGATCATCATGGGTTTGAGCGCGACCTGGCGATAACCGCGTCGACACAAGCCAGCCATGACGAGACCTGGGAACAGCCATGGGGTGAACGCCGCTTCGTGCGCGACAATCACAATGAATTGGCTGTGACCTTCTCTGCCCAATCGGGGCCTGAGCGCAGCATGGTCGTAAGGTTCCGGGTGTTCGATAGCGGGATCGGGTTTCGCTATGAGCTGGCGGAGCAGGAGGCACTCCAAGGTGATGTCAGGATCACTGATGAGCTGACGCAGTTCAAGATCGGCTACCAGGCGGATGCGTGGTGGACGCCGAGCCGCCAGTTCAACCGTTATGAATATATCTATCGCACCGGCGTGGCTGGCGTGGTCGATGACGCCCACACACCGGTGACCTTCCGCCAGCCATCGGGCTTGCACATCTCGATCCATGAGGCGGCACTGGTCGATTATTCGGGCATGTCGCTGATCGCTCTGCGGCCGGGCGACTTCGAAGCGCAGCTGCGCGAGCGGTCGGATGGGGTCAAGGTTCTGACCAAGGCGCCGTTCAAATCACCATGGCGGACGATCCAGATCGCGCCCGATGCTGCGGGCCTAATCAATTCGGACATCATCCTCAATCTGAATGAGCCTAACACGCTCGGCGATGTCTCCTGGGTGGAACCCGGCAAATATGTCGGCATCTGGTGGGCGATGCACATCAACGACCGCACCTGGGGCAATGACGGCATTCACGGCGCCAACAATGAAGACACGCGGCGCTACATCGACTTTGCCGCCGAGCATGGTTTCAAGGGTGTTCTTGTTGAAGGCTGGAACACCGGCTGGGATGGCGACTGGTTCAACAATGGGGAGCTGTTCAGCTTCACCGAGCATTACCCCGACTTCGATCTGGCAGAGCTCAACGCCTATGCGATGTCAAAGGGCGTACGGCTGATCGGGCACCACGAAACATCGGGCAATGTCGCCAATTATGAGGCGCAGATGGGCGATGGCTTCGATCTCTATGAGCAGGTCGGAATCACCCAGGTCAAAACCGGCTATGTCGCGGATGCGGGCGACATCGTCCGTTATGATGAGAACGGCGTGAAGCAATATGAGTGGCACGACAGCCAATTCATGGTCGATCATCACCTCAGAGTGGTGAAGGAGGCAGCCGAGCGCGGCATCTCCATCAATGCGCATGAGCCGGTCAAGGACACTGGTCTGCGCCGGACCTATCCCAATTGGATGACCCGTGAAGGCGCGCGCGGGATGGAGTTCAATGCCTGGGGCACACCGCCCAATCCGCCCGAGCATATTTCGATCCTGGCCTACACGCGGATGCTGTCAGGTCCGATGGACTTCACCCCGGGAATCTTCGATCTCAAGCCCAACGAGAAGCCGCCGGTGCGCGAGGATATGGCGCGCGGCGATCCTTCCAACCGGCCGCAGACAACTCTGGCCAAGCAGCTCGCCCTCTATGTGGTGCTTTACTCACCGCTGCAGATGGCAGCCGACCTGCCCGAGAATTACGAAGCTCGGATGGACGCCTTCCAATTCATCAAGGATGTCGCGGCCGATTGGGACGATACGATCGCGCTCAATGGCGAGGTCGGTGAATATGTCACGATCGCTCGCAAGGAACGCGACGGAGAAGACTGGTTCGTAGGAGCGGTGACCGATGCCGATGAGCGCACGGTCTCGATCCCGCTCTCCTTCCTTGGTGAGGGCAAAACCTACAAGGCGCAGATCTATCGCGATGGCGACGACGCACATTGGGACACCAATCCCTATTCGCTGGTGATCGAGGAACGCGAAGTGAGCGCAAGCGATGTTATCGACGCGCCATTGGCCTCCTCAGGTGGGATCGCGGTGCGGTTGATCCCGCAGGATTAATCTTGGTGCGGTCAGCCCAAGACCCAGTCGAAAATCTCGGGCAGCCGCGCCGCCCAGGCGTTCTCTTCGTGCTCGGCTCCGGGATATTGGCAGCTTTCCCACTCGCTCCCGCGCGCCCAGTCCGTGGTCTCCATGTGTTGGTCGATCGCAGCCTGATAGGGTGGGTAATAGGCATCGAGCGTCGCGGTCCCGTGGTCGAACCACAGCCTGCGGCCATTGCTTTGACCCAGGCGATCTTTGAGCATTCCCAACCAGATCGAGACCAGCTCGGGATCGGTGGAATCGACCTTTTGCGGCGCGATTGCGGGCCAGTGGGTGCTGACGCAGCCCGCCCGCCCGAACACATTGGGGTGGTAGAGAAAGCCGTAGAGGCTGATCAGCCCGCCCATGCTCGAACCAATCAGCGCGGTGTCATCGCGGCCCCGCAATGTCCGGAAGGAGCGATCAACCCAGGGTTTCAAATCCTGCGCCAGCCAATTGATGTAGTGATTGGAAACCACCGGTCCTTGGGCATATTCGTCCATGTCGGCGCGCAGGCTGTCGCTGGCTTGCTGATAGGCGGGCAGGGGGAGATATTGGCGATAGCGGTCAACGCCGGGCGACCAGATGCCGACCACAATCCAGGGATCGGTTTGGTTTGTTTCGGCATAGCTCAGCATGGCGCGATCAGCAGCCCAGACCTTGTTGAAGTTCGACAGCGCGGGATCGAACAGATTCTGCGCATCGTGCATATAGACCACGCGGTAGCTCTTGCCGCTTTGGTAATAGCCGGGCGGAAGCCAGATCGAGAGGCGCTGTTCAGGCAGGCCAAAGGCTCTGACGCCTTCATATTCGATCATATGACCCGAGCTGGTGTCACTGGCGAGCAGCGGGCGTGGCAGGCTGGCGGCGGCGAAACCGCCAAGGCCCAGCGCCAGACTGGTGCGACGATTGATCATAGATCTCTCTCTCCTCGGCAGCGCAGCCTAAAGCTGCGCGATGATTTTGGAAGAGAGAGCGTTGGAGAATGTCCGAATTTTGCGGGCATGGGAGGAAAGCAATGAAAGCCTGGATAGGATTGGCCGGACTGGCACTTGTGGTGTCTGGCTGTAGCGAGGCGCCTTCGGAAGGGGACACCTCCGGCTATGATTTTGGCGGGGTGTTTGATGAGACCTATGCCGGCGAAATCGATCGCACGGTCGAGCCGCGCCGCCCCGACGGGCCGCCCAATGTGGTGCTGATCATCGCGGATGATCTGGGCTGGCCCTATCTCGGCTTTCTTGGTGACGACAATGTCATCACCCCCAATATGGATGTGCTCGGCAACAGCGGGGCGGTGTTTGAGATCGGCCATTCGACCTCAAACCATTGTCGCCCGACTTTGCAGTCTTTGATAACCGGCTTCTATCCGATCCAATATGATCAGCGCGCGCTGGCGATCGCTGACAGGCGGATGGGTGAGGCTCTGCCCGACGGGGTCGACACCGAGGCTGAGCGCAACAGCCTTCGCCGGCAATATGAAACCAGCGCGATTGAAGAATTCGCGACCTTGCCCCGGGTCCTGCAAGACCATGGCTATGCTTCGCATCAGTCGGGCAAATGGTGGGAGCAAAGCTATGAGCATGGTGGCTTCACCCATGGGATGACCGGCAGCTGGAGCTGGGAAGACACCGCCGGCCTGGGCGACAAATGGTTCTTCACCTTCATGGGCGGGCAGGGAATGGAGATCGGCCGGACCACGATGGAGCCGGTCACCGACTTCATCGAACAGCACGCCGATCAGCCATTCTTCGTCTGGTACGGCCCCGCGCTGCCGCACACGCCGCTCAACGCGCCCGACCGTTTCTACAAATTCTACGAAGACCGCGATGATCTGTCGGAATCGGCCAAGCTCTATTACGCCAATATCGCCTGGTTCGACTGGGGCGTCGGGAAGCTGCTCGACAGCCTGCGCGAGCAGCGCGTGCTCGACAACACCTTGATCGTCTACATCAATGACAATGGCTGGGAGCAGGACGCTGACGTCGAATACGCCGATAATCACGTGACCTTCGCCAATGGGGGACCGCGCGGGAAGGGCTCCTTCTTCGAAACTGGTTTCCGCACCCCGATCATCTTCTATTGGCAGGGCAAGATCACCGCACTGCGCGATGATGAGACTCTCGCCAGCGCGATCGATGTGATGCCGACGATCCTCGATTACATCGGGGTGGAAGCGCCAGAGGGTCTGCCGGGATACTCACTGCGCGATGCAATCGAGGGTGAGGAGCTTCCCGAAGCGCGTGACTTCTTCATCGGTAAGCTGACCCAGCACCGGGCGGGCACCAATTTCCGCGGTGAGCCTGACACTTCGACCGAGGATCACATGGGCGCGGCCCTGTCAGGTTATTACCGCCGCGA
This sequence comes from Erythrobacter sp., assembly GCA_965229665.1. Taxonomy (GTDB): domain Bacteria; phylum Pseudomonadota; class Alphaproteobacteria; order Sphingomonadales; family Sphingomonadaceae; genus Erythrobacter. The sequence continues at coordinate 2,000,739 of OZ245896.1, forward strand.
TGCGCGCTGGCACTTCGTGTGGTTGCCGCAGAGCGATGAGACCGCGCTGTATGATCTCGACAATGATCCGGGGCAGCTGAGCGATGCCAGCGCTGCCAATCCGGCGCTGGTTGCTCGGTTCAAGACTGATATCAGCGCATGGATCGACGAGTTTGAGTGAGCGTCTGCCTCAATCTCCGCGCGATGGTTTCCGCGATGAGCGGGAAGGTGAGGGGGTGTTTGTGCATGAGTGTCAGGGTGACAGCATTCCCTTGATCCTGCGACACCGCGATGTTCGCGCGGTGGCGAAGGATTGGGAGCGCTACAGTTCTGACGCGCCGTTTCGGGTGCCGATCCCGTCCGAAGAGGGGATGCGCCAATACCGCCAGATCCCGATCGAATTGGATCCGCCCCAGCACACGACCTATCGCAAAATGATCGAGCCGTGGTTTCTGCGCCCGACCAAAGCGGACTACCAGGCAAGGATTGAGGCGCTGGTGGGCGCGATGCTCGACGCGGCTCTTGCTGCGGGCGAGATCGAAGTCATGACCGAGTTTGCGCTGCCTTTGCAGTCGCGTTCGCTCACCATTCTCTTGGGGTTGGAAGACGATCAGGCCGACCGCTGGATCGAATGGGGCAATTCACTGTTCCGTGAGGGCGATGGGATCGCCAAGGGCGCGCAGCTCGATGACTATCTCGCCGAGCAGTTTGCGCGCGCTCAGTCAGATCCCGATGCTGAGGATTTCTTCGCCTTTCTGGTCCGGGCCGAGGTTGAGGGGCGACCTTTGAGCGAGGATGAGCTGTTCGGGATCGCCAATCTCGTCTTCGCTGGCGGGCGCGACACACTGATCAATTCAATCGCGGAAATTCTTGCGCACTGCGCCCAGGATCCCGACCTGCTCGACCAGCTTTCCGCCGATCCGCGGCTGGTGAACAGCGCGGTCGAGGAATTTATCCGCTTCCTGTCGCCATTGAGCTTCATCGGGAGGGTTTGCCCGCAAGCCAGCGATGTCCAGGGCGTCCCGGTGCAAGAGGATGGACGGATCGGTCTGTGCTGGGCCTCCGCCAATTACGATGAGGCCGTATTTGACGATCCCGCCAGCCTGCAGCTGGATCGCAAACCGAACCCACATATGGGTTTTGGCAGCGGAAAGCATGCCTGCCTTGGCGCCGCTCACGCTCGGGTCGTGCTGCGTTGCCTCCTGCAAGAGCTTTCCGTGCGGGGGATGACTCCACATCTGATCGGAGAGCGACCGGCATTCGAACAGTTTGGCGTTGCTCTAAGACGGCTCGGATATGAGAGTCTGGTAATCGCTTTTGATTCCTAACCGCGTTCGAGAGGTTTGTGAGCGCGGGCTGCCTGCAAAGCCCGATGTGATGCGTCTCAAGGTTCGGTCAGAGCCGAGTTTGCAACCGATTGTCTCCACCGCACTTCGTGCTTGCTTGGACATCCAACGCGGTGCACTGACCTGATGTAGGCCCAATAGAAACAGCGGGCTGCGGGGGGGACAACAGATGGAATGGCTAACACAGGCCCAGCCGTTGATTGCGACGCTTATCGGAGTGGTGGGCTTGCTGTTCCTGATCCTCGTAAGGGGGGTCAACGCGTTCGCCGCTTTGCTCGTGGCCGCACTTGCCACTGGCCTGATGGCGGGCATGGCGCCGGCCAGCGTGATTGACTCCATCACGGCGGGGATGGGGGGCACTCTTGGCTTTATCGCGGTGATCGTTGGGCTGGGAACTCTGCTCGGCACCTACCTGGAGGCGAGCGGTGGTGCAGCGGCATTGGCGCGCAGTATCATCGGAGACCGCAAGCCCACCGCATCAAGCGTGGCCATGGGCGTGGTCGGGTTGATCGTTGCGATACCGGTGTTCTTTGACGTCGGGCTTATCTTGCTGTTCTCGCTGGTGAAGGCGCTGGCGCAAAAGGCACGCAAGCACTCGCTCTATTTCGGCCTGCCGCTGCTGGCAGGTCTTGCCACGGCGCACGCCTTTGTGCCGCCGACGCCGGGTCCGGTTGCGGTGGCGGAGATTCTCTCAGCCGATCTGGGCCTTGTGATCCTGGTGGGATTGCTCGCCGGAATACCCTCAATGCTCATTGCCGGTCCGGTCTTCGCACACATCGCAGACAGTCGCGGCTGGCTGCCAGGCTTTGTGGCCAGCGACGCGGAGGAGATTGAGCGCTTCGATCCCGCGCTCGCACGCAAAGCTGCGGTCGCGATTGTGATCCCGCTGACCCTGATTGTCGCGGCGGCAATTGCCAAAACGATGGGCTGGGAAGAAGGAGTCGCGGCGCAGATTCTGGCCACGATCGGTCACCCATTTGTCGCGCTCCTGCTGGCCTGCGGGGCGACCGCCATTTTGCTGCGCCCATCTGACGGTGCCGGTCGCGAGCGACTGTCCGATGCGCTGACGCGCGCGTTTGAGCCAGCTGCGGTGATCTTGCTGGTGACCGGTGCGGGAGGCGCGTTCAAACAGGTTCTGGTCGACACCGGAGCGGGCAAGATGCTGGCCGAAGGGCTGCTCGGTTTCGGGATCGCTCCCTTGGTCGCGGCGTTCCTGCTCGCGTTGATTGTCAGGGTCGCGCAAGGCTCTGCCACAGTAGCGATGCTGACCGCGGCGGGGTTTGCGGCTCCGATTGCGGCTGCGGCCAATCTCGCCGGATGGGATCTGGCTTTGATGGTGATTGCGATTGCGGCGGGGGCGAGCATGGCCAGCCACGTCAATGATAGCGGCTTCTGGCTCGTTTCGCGCTACTTTGGGATCACAGAAGCCGAAACGCTCAAGAGCTGGACGGTGGCCTCCAGCCTGGTTGGACTGACCGGCTTTGCGGTGGTCTTGCTCCTAGCGGCGCTAACGTGAGGCGTTCACAATTGCTTCGACCAGATCCGGCACCGGTTGATCGCCTGCAAGGCATAGCGCACCAGGCGGGGCGCTAAGTGCGGCTAATTGAGAGGCGACCAAGCTGGCTGGCATGAAGTGGCCTGGGCGATCGGACACCCGCTGTTCCAAGCTGGCTTGATCCAGTTCAAGCAGGCAAAAGATCACCCGCTGCCGACTTTCAGTGATGAGCCTTTGTTGGACATATTCCGTCAGCGCCGAACAGGCCAGCACCGCTGCGCCACGCACCGCCGTGACTGCGCCAAGAATATTGTCCAGCCACAGCTCGCGATCAGCATCGCTCAGCGGCTCGCCACGCTCCATTTTCTGTCGATTGGACGGCGGATGATGATCATCGCCCTCTATGAAGGGGATGCCCACGCGCGTTGCCAAGGCCCGCCCCACTGTTGACTTACCGCAACCGCTGGGGCCCATGATGACAAACAGCGTGGGGATCATGACAGTCTGGGAAGGGCGCGCGTCATGGCGAGCCCCTCTAAGGCATCAAGCCGTGAGATGAGCAAAGCTCTTGGCGATCGATGCGAGCGGATCTTCGGGATTGTCATGTTCGACATAGAACCGGGTTATGCCAGCTTTTTCGTGTTGCTTCAGCAGCGTTGGGAAATCGATGAGGCCATCACCGACCGCAACCATGTCTCCAGCCGCTGAGCGATCCTTCAAATGGCACGCGCTGAAGCGTCGAGCAGCTTTATCGAACAGCGCTAGGGGATCAACTCCGGCGTCTGCCACCCAGAAGAAGTCAATCTCCATGTCCACCAGAGTGGGATCCGTTCGATCGAGGAGGATGTCATATCCGGTCTCCCCATCCTGATCGAAGAATTCAAAATCGTGGTTGTGGTAGCCAAGTTTGATGCCCTGTTCGGCCGCCGTCGCGCCCCGCTCATTGAGCAAATCGGCCAAGGCGCGATAACCGTCGAGGGTGCGTTCCTCTTCGGGAATCCAGCCGAGATAGAGCCTGTCTTGCCCCAGAATCTTGGCCGCCTCCATGTCGGATTCCAACCCGTCTCGGAGTGCGGGAAGACGGACATGACCTGAGCGGCTGGTCAATCCCAGATCGTCCAAGGTCGCCCGGACGTCTTCGGCCTTATGTTCGAAAAGGCCCGCAGTCTCGACATCTTTGAAGCCGATCTGGGCAATTGCTTCCAGGGTCGCCCTTGCATCCTGCTCGAACAGATCTCGAACGGTGTAGAGCTGAACCCCCAGGATGCCATCGTAAGGATTGGCGATCGCAGGCTCGCTCTCGTCTGGCGCGGCACAGCCAGCAACCATTGCGAGTCCTGCTATTCCGGTTGCTTCCAGGAACTGCCGGCGTGTCGCGTTGATCTGGGTCATACCAAGGATCCTTCCTTCAATTGTTGCGCGGCATAGTCTGCTGCACGAGCGGTCAGCGCCATGAATGTGAGTGACGGATTCTGGCAGGCGACAGAGGCAAAGGCAGAACCATCAGTTGCGAAGACATTCGGTACATCATGGCATTGGTTGAACTTGTTGAGCACCGATTCCGAAGGGTCATTGCCCATTCGCGCTCCGCCCATTTCATGAATGCAATTGCCGGGAACAGCCTCTCTCTCAAACGGCTGGATATCAACCGCGCCTGCCGCTTCCAGCATCGCGACCGCATCGCGCTTCATCGCGACGCGCATTTTCATCTCATTCTCTCCCCAGCGCACATCCATGTGAGCTTGCGGAATGCCATAGGAGTCGACCTTGCTCGGATGCAGAGTTACGCGATTATCGGCGTTGGGCAGATGCTCTCCAAAGGCTTGAAGTCGCAGATACCAGTCGCCGGGCTTGCGCAGATCGTTCTTCAATTCAGAGCCAAACTTCTGACCACCCAACGCCCTTGTCCAGGACGGTCGGCTGCTTTGGCCTTGATACCCATAACCGCGCAAGAACTCGCCATCGGTGCGATTGTCGAGATTGGTGTATCGGGCGACGTAGATGCCGTTCGGACGTCGACCAGCGAAATAGTCTTCCTCGAACCCGGGCATCCGTCCCATCGCGCCAACACGTGTATGGTGGTCCATAATGTAATGGCCCAGCACTCCACTCGAATTGGCGAAACCGTTCGGGAACGCTTCGGACGTCGAATTGAGCATGATCTGGAGCGTACCCACGGTCGACGCGCACAGAAAAATCACCCTCGCGGTCAGATCCTTGCGAGCCTTGGTCTTGCGGTCGACCACTCGAATACCGGTCGCACGCTTGGCCACCGGATCGTACAGAATGCGCTCAACCAGACTATCCGGCATCATCGTCATATTGCCGGTCCGTTCAGCCGCAGGCAGCGCCCCTGAGACGCTCGAGTAATAGGCGCCAAACGAGCACCCCCGTTCGCATTGGTTTCGGAACTGGCATCTGCCCCGGCCGAGCGAAAGCTGCTCTTCTGTTGGCGCGGTCAAATGCGCGGCGCGCCCGATCATAAAGCGGCGATCGGGAAAGGCCGCTTCGATCCCCTTCTTTGCTGCCTTTTCGACGCAGGTCATGTCCATCGGAGGCTGGAACACACTGTCGGGCAGTTGTGGCAAGCCTTCTTCCGAGCCGCTAATGCCAACAAAGCGTTCGACCCGCTCATACCAAGGGGCAACATCGGCATAACGAATGGGCCAGTCATTGCCGTGCCCGTCTGCCTTATTGGCGCTGAAATCCATCTCGCTCCAGCGATAGCTTTGGCGCGCCCACATCAGCGATTTGCCGCCGACCTGATCGCCACGCAGCCAAGCAAATGGTGCGCCTTCGGCTTCCGAATAGGGGTTCTCGCGATCGTTGATGAAGAAGTTTCGGGTGCTTTCGCGAAAGGCGTAACACGTGCTCTGCTTGGAATAGTCGCTTTCCGCCAGCTTTGGATCGACACGATCACGGAACGGCATATCCCACGGCTCTTTGAACTCGCCGAGATAATCTTCGCCCGGTTTCGTGTCCTTGCCGCGCTCAACGACCAGCACCCTAAAGCCTTTCTCCGCGAATTCCTTCGCAGCGTAGCCGCCTGACATTCCAGAGCCGACCACAATTACATCAAAGTCTTCGCTTTCAGACATTCGCATTTCCTTCGCGTCCTGCATTGCTTGTTTGCCGGTCAGACGCCGCGATCGAGCCAAGCGTTGCCCACTTCCTCAAGCGGGAGGCAGGCAACGTAACGGCCGGGGATTTCTTCATATGAGAGTTCCTGCGTGGCGGTCTCGGAGGTGTAGAACCCGAAAATCACCATATCTCTCAGCTGGTTCCAGGTTGCTGTTGCGCCATCTTTAGCCTCACCCTCGGCGAGCTTTGTCAGCACCGCATCCAGCCTATCTGTGTCTTGCGGGTCGGCCAGATTGAGGTCGTCCGCCTTGGCAAAACCGGCAATGGCCTCGAGGCCTCCGACAAAATCAGACCGTTGATCAGCGGTAAAATGCTCCGCAAACACTGCCGCCACATAATCGGGCACGCCTGCAGCAATCGCACCGGGCGTGTCGGTCTGCGGGATTATGCGATCAGCCAGATTACGGACAACCGGCATAAAACCCTCGAGTGAGGCTGGTGTCGGGCTGCATCCAGCGAGGGAGCCCAGAACCGGCAGTGTCACCGCTGCGCCCGCAACGGTAACGGTTCCGCGCAGGAGTGAACGGCGGTCTAGCGAAGGGGTGTGTGTTGCCATGATCAAGCGCACTCCGCAGAATTCTCAATCTGCTTTCGAACAATGAAGAGAAGCGCGAACACCGCGATCAGCACGGCCGGGAAGAAGACAAGTTGCGACAGCGCTGCTTGGCCTGCGGCGACTTCGACCGCTGACCCTTCGAGCCCGCTTGCTTCTGCGCTGGCCCGTGCGCTGTCGATCCAGCCTCCGATGATGGGGTTCCAGATTGTCAGCGCGAACATGCCGGCAGCACCGACCAGGCTCATACCCAAAGCGCCGGATCGCGGCACGTATTGGGCTGTCACACCGATCATTGTTGGCCAGAAATAACAAACCCCGACGGCAAAGATGATCGCCGATACATAGACCATGGCGCCACTCGCCGAAGCCATCAGAAACAGCCCCAGAGTGGTCATGATCGCGCTCATCAGCAGGACCCCCAAGGGATTGAAGGCATGGATCAATGGCCCTGCGAAATAGCGACCGACCGCCATGATACCGGTCACCATGCCGAGCACGATCATGGCTTGCCCAGGCAGGTCACCGAGCTGCGCGCCGAGAATACGGTCAACCCATTGCTGAGTGCCGAGCTCTGATGTCGATGTCGCGCTCATGATAGCCATCAGCACAATCAAGAGAGCCGCATCGCGCGCCCGTCCCGCACGAAACAGCATCAGCATGAACGTGAGGCCTAGCGCGAGGATCAGCGGGAGGACGAATGTTCCGGGCAGACCACTTACCAGATCATTGGGCGTTCCGATCAGGACGAGCAGGCCGAAGATCGCGCTCATCAAGAGCACACCTTTGGCATCGAGATCGACCGTCCGCTCGCTCTCGGGCACATCCGGGAAGTCGGTGGTGAATACCATGACGCCATAAATTGCCGTCGGGATCAGCATCACCGCGATTTGCGGCTGCCATCCGATGCCAGCGTTGGTCATGACGTAAGAGGTCGCCGCGCCGATGACGATGCCGCCCGGGAACCAGACGTGAAAGCGGTTCAGCCACTTGGTCTTTTCCTCCTTATAGAGGTCTGCGACCAGCGGGTTGCACGCTGCCTCGACCGAACCATTGGCGAAGCCGATGAAGAAGGTGGAGATCAACAGCCCCAGGAAGCCGTCTGCCAGAATCGTCAAAACCAGTCCAAGAAGGTGGCCCGCAAAGGCCAGGATCATAATCAGCCGCGGGCCAAGCTTATTGTAGAGGAAGCCGAACACCACCATCGCCAGCGGAAAGCCCAGAAACGCCATGCTGTTGACCCAGCCAAGCTGGGTATCGCTGAGCGCGAATTCTTCCGACAGCTGCGTCAGGACCCCCGCTCGGATGGCGAAGGTCATTGCGGTGACGATCAATGAGATACAGCTCAGCCAGAACAATCGGTCCCGGTTGATTCCGGATGCTGCGTGGCCGCTGATTGATGCGGTTGCCATGGTTTTCTCTCCCCTTCGCCGCAATCAGCCCTTGAGGCCGAGCGTGCGGTTGATTTGTCCCTGATCGACCGCTCCGCCGGCGAAATCGTCAAATGCGTATGGTGTTGGTCGGATCAGATGATCGGCGATGAACGGCGCGCCTTCCGCTGCGCCCTGCTCGGGATGTTTGAAGCAGCACTCCCATTCGAGCACCGCCCAGCCGTCAAAATTGTACTGTGTCAGCTTGCTGAAGATCTGCCGGAAATCGACTTGCCCGTCGCCGAGCGACCGGAACCGACCGGCGCGATCCTGCCAATCGCGATAGCCGCCATAAACCCCGGTGCGCGCGTCGGGGCGGAACTCTGCGTCCTTGACGTGAAACGCTTTGATCCGCTCGTGATAGCGGTCGATGAAGCCGAGATAATCGAGCTGTTGCAGCACGAAATGGCTTGGGTCGTAGAGAATGTTTGCCCGCGGGTGATCATCGACGGCTTCCAGAAACGCTTCAAAGCTTGCGCCGTCGTGCAGATCTTCGCCGGGGTGGATTTCAAATGCGACATCAATGCCGTTTTCCTCGTAGCAATCGAGGATTGGGCGCCAGCGTTTCGCCAGTTCAGCGAAGCCCGCATCAACCAGACCGGCGGGGCGCTGCGGCCATGGATAGACCAAGTGCCACATCAACGCGCCAGGAAAACTGGGGACAGCCTTTAGTCCCAACCGGCGAGAGGCGATGGCAGCCTTCTTCATCTGGTCGACCGCCCATTCCTGCCTCGCCTGCGGCTTGCCGTGGACGGCTTCGGGCGCAAAGGCATCAAACAGCTCGTCATAGGCGGGATGCACCGCGACCAATTGCCCCTGCAAATGGGTGGCCAGCTCCGTGATGGTAATCCCGCGCTCGGCGCAGCGGTCGGCCAACTCATCGCAATAATCCTGGCTTTCGGCGGCTAGATCCAAGTCCATGCAACGGATGTCATTGGATGGGATCTGCACGCCCTTGTAGCCAAGTCCCGAAACCCACTCACAGATTGAATCGAGCGAATTGTACGGTGTCTCATCGCGCATGAACTGCGCGAGAAAAATCGCCGGGCCCTTTATCTCTTTCATGCGAGCAGTCCTTTTCTGTCTGGGCCAGAAGCTGGCGCCTTGATGTCGGTCCAACGACCATCTTGATCGCTGCTGGCGATGGCGGCTTCGAGGAAGGCCATCCCGCGCAATGCTTCGGCTATTCCGGGCACTCCGTGGCTGGCTGGCGCCTCGCCCGAGCGGATCGAAGCCGCGAAGAATGTGTAGAGATTGGCGAAGGCTTCGAGGTATCCTTCGGGATGCCCTGAGGGCAGTCGGCATCGCGCCAGAGCGTCCTCACAAAGAGGCTTGTCCACCCCTGCGCGGTGCACACGAAAGGCTTCGCCCCCGCGTCTTTCGATCAGCGAATTGGGCTCCATCTGACGCCATTCCAAGGCGCCATTCTCGCCATAGACCTGGATCGTCAGCCCGTTCTCTTCGCCGGTGCAGATCTGGCTCGAGATCAACACCCCGGTTGCCCCATTTTCCAGGGTGAAGGCGATCTCGTTATCGTCATCGAGCAGCCGGTCCGCGAAATGACTGCGCAAGCGGGCAGAGAGTGTGTCCATCCGCGAATTCGCAATGAACTCAGCCAGGCTGTGCGCGTGGCTGCCAATGTCACCCAGCGCGCCTGCTGGCCCCGATATCGCCGGGTCCACCCGCCAACTGGCTTGCTTGTTTTCGCCTTTTTCCGCCTCGCTGGCGAGCCAGCCTTGCCGATATTGAACGATGATTTTGCGGATGGCTCCAAAGCTGGGTTGCGATGCCAGATGGCGCGCCTGCCAGACCATCGGATAGCCAAGATAGGTGTGGGTCAGACCATACGAAGCATCGCGCCGCTCCAAATCACGGGCGAGTTCCTCCACTTCCGCGAGCGAAATGCCAGCGGGTTTGTCCGACATCACATGGATGCCGGCCGCGGCAGCCTCCCGCGCGATCGGAACATGCGTCGAGTTTGGCGTCACGATCGACAACACATCCAAGCCCGCGCCTGCGGCTGTGCTTGGGGACTGCGCGGCGATCAGATCGGAGTAAGTGCGATAGCAGTGCTGGGGATCGAGCCCGAGCTGCTTGCCGGTTTCAAGCGTGTTGGCTTCGTCGCGGCTGAACGCGCCGCATACGAGATCATACTGGCCATCAAGCGCAGCAGCCATGCGATGCACAGCGCCAATAAACGCACCCTGGCCACCTCCAACCATGCCCATTCGCAACCGTGCAGTCATAGGAAACCCTCCCTGATGGAATGATCGAAATTCACGAGAACTGGCTGATCAGGTTCTCAAGATATTCCTGACGACCCGATTTCGGTTGAGGGAGAAGGTTTTGCTGGGCGGCGTAGTCGGAAACCTCCTGCAAGGTCATGTCTCCCGCAAGCGCCTGTTTGCCAAACCCGGATTGCCAACCCGCATACCGTTGCTCGACAAATTGATCGAAAGCGCCATCTTCGATCAGCGCCGAAGCGGCCAAAAGTGCGCGGGCGAGCACATCCACACCACCGATATGCGCGTGAAAGAGATCCTCGGCATCGACCGATTGCCGGCGGATCTTGGCGTCAAAATTGAATCCGCCTGTTTTGAACCCTCCGCCTTGCAGCAGAAAGTACATGACCGGCGTCAAGTCTGGGACATTGTTGGGGAACTGATCGGTATCCCAGCCATTTTGCGGATCGCCACGATTGATATCGATCGATCCCATAATGCCGAGCGCATTGGCGGTCGCGACTTCGTGTTCGAAGCTGTTGCCCGCCAAGGTCGCATGGTTGGCCTCGATATTGACCTGTACTTCGTTCTCGAGCCCGTAGCGTTTCAAGAACCCGTAAACCGTTGCGGTGTCGCGGTCATATTGATGTTTCGTCGGCTCATGCGGCTTGGGTTCGATCAAGATCGATCCCTTGAATCCAATCTTGTGCTTGTGCTCGACCACCATCGACATGAAACGTCCCAGCTGATCCATTTCCTGCGCGATATTGGTGTTGAGAAGCGTGTCGTATCCCTCGCGTCCGCCCCACAGCACATAGTTTGCCCCGCCGAGGCGATTCGTGGCCTCAAGCATTGAGCGCACTTGATGGGCCGCCCATGCGAAGACATCCGGATCAGGATTGGTTGAAGCGCCGGCAGCGTATCTTGGGTGGCTGAACAGATTGGCCGTACCCCAAAGCAAATCGACGCCTGTTTCGGCGATCTTGCTTTCCATTTTTTCGACAATGGCTTCGAGCTCTCGCGTGTAGCTCGCGATGTCATCATGGTCGGCCATCGCATCGACATCATGAAAGCAATAGAACGGCGCGCCCAGCTTCGAGAAGAAGTCAAACGCCGCATCAAGTTTGACCTGCGCCAGCTCCGTCGTGACCGGATTGCCGGGCTTCCAAGGCCGGTCAAAAGTGCCTGCGCCAAAGATATCGTGACCAGGCCATGCAAAGCTGTGCCAATAGCACACCGCCCACCGCAGATGGTCGCGCATGGATTTGCCGAGCACCTGCCGGTCAGCCTCGTAATAGCGATAGGCTAGCGGATTGTCGGTCTGCGTCCCTTCGTATGCAATCGGTGGGATCTCAGCAAAATAGCTCATTCAATTCTCTCCAAAACTGGATTGCAGGATCGGGTAGAGCGCGCGGAAACGCTTCAGCCGATCAGTGCCAGTGGATTGCGGAAGATATCGGGCCAGCTCGGGCGGCTGCGTACAGACATCGTCGATTGTCTCGTTGGTGACGGCCAGTCTCGCGAGGCGGGCCGCGCCATTGGCCGGACCAATATGCGACCCGTCACGGTAAATGAGCGGAAGGTCCAGCGAGTCCGCCAGGATCTGCGCCCAGTATTCCGATCGAGAACCGCCGCCAATGACGGAGAGCTCTGCAGGCTTTTGCGGCATCGCGTCCAATCCGTCGCGCAGACCAAATCCGACACCTTCGAGCGTGGAGCGGACCAATTCCGCTGGGCCGATCTCGCTGGTCAAGCCGAAGAACACGCCTTGGGCATTTGGGTCGTTGTGAGGTGTTCTTTCGCCGGTCAGATAGGGAAGAAACATGGGGAGCTGGGCCTCTGGAAACTCGCTCAGCTCTGCTGCTTCGAGCGCAGAGGAGACATCCGCAAAGCCCGTCAATCTGGCGACCCATTCGAGGCAGGACGCCGCCGAAAGCATAACCGACATCGTATGCCAACGATTGGGCAGCGCGTGGCAGAAGGCGTGTAGTGCGTGCTCTGGTGCAGGCTGGAATCCGTCACCGGCGGCAAAGATCACACCAGACGTCCCAAGGCTCAGGAAGGCTTGCCCCGGTCTGACAACGCCCGCGCCGATTGCGCCCGCCGCTTGATCGCCGCCACCTCCAGCCACCGGGACAACCGGCAGGCCGAGCTCGCTTGCGATTGTCTTGCTAAGCTCGGCCGAGATCTGGGATCCCTCCACAAGCCTGGGCATGTGGCTCTCGCTCAATCCGGTTGCGTCGAGCATTGCGGTCGACCAGCAACGCTGTTCCATATCGAGCCAGAGCGTGCCTGAGGCGTCCGACATCTCGCTGACTTTTTCACCGGTGAGCAAGAGCCGGAGATAGTCCTTGGGCAGGAGGACCTGCCTTGTGCGGGCAAAGATCTCGGGCTCTTCCTGCCTTACCCATGCGAGCTTGGGCGCGGTGAAGCCGGCCATGGCCAGATTGCCCGTATGCTTGCGCGCGAGATCATCGAGCTCTGAACACTGGGCCGCGCTGCGTCCATCATTCCAAAGAATGGCCGGGCGCAAAACCCTATCATCCTGATCGAGCAGGACCGCTCCATGCATCTGCCCCGAGAGTCCAATGCCCTCTATTGATGAGCGCAAGTCAGCTGGCAGGCCGAGGATTGCAGTCTTGGTCGCCGCCCACCACACGGCTGGATCTTGCTCTGACCACAGAGGTTGTGGGCGTTGCACATCGAGCGGGGCGGTACTTTCGGCTAGCACAGCGCCCGTATCGCTGGCGATCACACATTTGACGCCCGAGGTCCCAAGATCAATCCCGAGCCACATCAGTCAGTTGCTTCGACTTCAAAGCGACACTCGATCGCCATGCACTCACCGGAGGCGAGCATTCTACGGCCAGTCGCAGCACCGGAATGTGGGCTGTTCACGGCATCCGGAATATGGCTGACCGGTTCGACGCAGAAGAAATCAGCTCCGGGCGGAGTGTAGACATGGGTGAACGGAAGGTTCGCAGATGTGTGAATCCTCAACCGATGTCTTGGCCAGTCTATCTCGATCGGATTGCGACTGCCGGTGAAGAGGTTGTCAAACGCTTCTCCGCCGAACCAATCGGGCTCACCTTCGGTGGTCACATGTCGTGTCGGCAATTGATCCGGGCCGTTTTCCCAAAAGCCATTGGCACCCACTTTAAGTTTTGCCCCAGCACGCGGGAAATACGGGTGAAGCCCCAATCCAATGGGCATCGGTGTGTCATCTGTGTTAGTAAGGGCAAGACGATGGACATAGCCGGAGTCGGTGAGCGAAATCGTTTGTTCTGCTGCAAACGACCATGGCCATTGCATGCCATCATGAAGCAGTGCGAGCTTCGCGGCCTCTGCGCTGAGCTCCTTTACTGCCCAAGCGCTTGTCCAGCCCAGTCCGTGAATCGCGTGCGGCGTTTCAATCCCTTTGGGAGGCGCCGGTAGCAACCGATCCTCTCCATTGATCCTCAATCTACGATTTGCAATCCGATTGCAGAATGGGACCAGCGGAAAGCTGGCCAGATCGATTGGCTTGTCTCCGGTCGTGTAAGGGCGGAAGATCTCGATGTTTCGCCAGGAGAAGCTCAGGATGCCGCCGCCACGTGCCGGACTGAGCACTATCTGACTGTCGCCCATCCGCAGCTCTAGGTCCGCGCTTCCAGCGGAAGCCGCCGCAGCTATGCTGCTCGGACTCGATACCCGGCCACGGACGATGTCATCGACCGCTAGCACGCCATCTGGCTGTGCCTGACAAACAGGCCGAGGCATCTCTCCCGCCAAAAACTCCCCCTCTGCATCCATTTGCAAGTGGTAGCGCTATCATCGCATTGCCAGCGAGTTCGTCCTAGCGCCGTTTTCACCTGCTTGCCCAACCTCTGACCCTGCACTTGCAAAATCCGAGGCCCAGCGTAGTCTCCCCCTCAATGGGAGCGCTACCATTATCTCAATTTGGGCATTTGTCCAGTGACCGTGTTGTGACGGACTCTGCTCCGATCTCTGAGCAGCCAGTCAGGGGGGGGGCGAGACGAGACCACAGCTTGAACACAGCGCTTGTGTCGAACTTTCCTTAGATGCTTGGGGAGCTAGTCAATTGATTACTAGGTTGTTTTTTTCACTCGTCGTTTTCTCTCTAGCCGCCTGCAACTCAGACCGGACAAGCACTGTGTCTTATGATCAGACGGCGCCCGAAATCACCGAGTGGATGCAACAACCTGCGGTCCTGGTGTTTTCGAAAACCAAGGGTTGGCGGCACAATGAAGGAATCGCCGGAGCGGATCTGTTCTTTGTTCAACTTGCCCGCGAAAAGGACTTCGGGATCTTTACGACCGCCAATGGAGCGGTCTTTAACTCCACCGATCTGGCACGATTCGACGTGATTGTTTTCAACAATGTGACCGGCGATGTTCTGTCAGCGGAACAGAGGACAGCGTTTGAAGACTGGTTTGCGGAGGGCGGAGCCTGGATCGGGATCCATGGCGCGGGAGATGCATCGGGAGACAATTGGCGTTGGTATCAGGAAAGTCTTATAGGCCCGCGCTTCATCGGCCATCCAGCTGAGCCACAGTTTCAAACAGCGCGCGTTGAGAAACTGGCTCCTGACCATCCGATTAGCGTCGGAGTGTCGTCGGATTGGGTCCATGAAGATGAATGGTATAGTTTCGATTCCCGCGCCCAAGACCATGGAGCCATTGCTGTTTTTGGTCTGGATGAGAGCACCTATCAGCCCCGCAATGATGCCTATGGTGAGGTGTCGGACCTGCGGATGGGTGAAGGGGCGATCAATCATCCCATCGTTTGGGTGCGTTGCATAGGAGAGGGGCGCGCCTTCTACTCCGCGATCGGGCATGGCGATAAGAGCTACGAAGACCCGAACAATCGCAAACTGCTCTCAAACGCTTTTGAGTGGGTGACCAAGGCGACTGATGAGAAAGGTTCGGGTTGCGCAGGCTAACCTCCCGCAATGTGGGTGATGATGCTGACCGTCTTGCTAGCGCTAAACCATCAGACCCACATCGCCGTTGATCTTTCTGATTGGTAGCGCTACCATTAATCTCGGAGAAGCGAAATCCCGTGTTTCGGGATTGAGGGGGGACATGACTGAGCGCGCCAAAATCCGAGTCAAATCTGCAGTTGTCTCGTTTGCACTAATCGCAGCCCCTCTTGTCGGATGCGCTCCTTATGGTCCGCAAGGCGCCCAGGCCGCGCCTGCAAAGCCGCAAGAGCAGACGGAGCAGCTCGCCGAAGGCGCAGTTTCGGGCCGGGACGTCAGCGAGCTTGGTGTCGCAAATCCGGAGATCTGGCCACGCTACGATTATCCCGTTCCTGTTCATGCCGATGATGAAGCGACGATCGCAGAACTCCTTGGGAGGATGACTCTCGCCGAAAAGGTCGGACAACTCGTGCAGGCCGATTTGTGCTGCGTCACGCCTGAGGACGTCCGCGAGTATAACCTCGGCTCGATACTCAATGGCGGCAATAGCGGACCCTATGGTGAAGATCTCGCTCCAGCCGCCGACTGGTTGCGGGCGGCAGACGAATTCTATGCTGCTTCCGTCGACACGAGCGATGGCGGTGTTGGTATCCCGATCGTGTGGGGCACCGATGCTGTTCATGGCCACTCGAATATCATTGGGGCCACCATCTTCCCACACAACATTGGCCTTGGCGCCATGCGCGACCCCGAACTGATTGAACGCATTGGCAGAGCAACCGCCAAGGAGATCCGTGTCACAGGTCAAGAATGGACTTTTGCGCCGACCGTTGCAGTGCCGCAGGATTTTCGGTGGGGTAGAGCTTATGAAGGCTATTCATCTGACCCTGGTCTGGTGGCCTCTTATGTCGGTGCGATGGTTCGTGGGTTGCAGGGCGGACCCGACAATGACGATCTGCTGTCCGGTCCTTACGTGATTGCCTCGACCAAGCATTTCCTGGCCGATGGCGGAACCGACAATGGGGTTGATCAGGGCGATTCATCGATCAGCGAAGAGGAATTGCGCGACATCCATGGCGCGCCTTATGGCCCTGCGATTGCAGAAGGCGTTTCCACTGTGATGGTCAGCTTCTCGGCCTGGCAGGGCAAGAAAATGACCGGCAATCACTCGCTGGTCACCGGGGTCTTGAAGGAGCAAATGGACTTCGGCGGTTTCGTCGTCTCAGACTGGAACGCGCACGGCCAGGTGGCGGGATGCACCAACGAGAGCTGCCCGAAGGCGCTGATGGCTGGCATCGATATGTATATGGCGCCCGATACCTGGAAGGCGATCTATGATGATCTCCTCGCTCGGGTCCAATCGGGCGACATTCCGATGGAACGCGTCGATGAAGCGGTGGGCAAGATCTTGCGGGTCAAGCTGCGCCTCGGACTGTTCGACGCTGGCCCGCCCTCGGAGCGGATGCTGTCAGGCGATTATGAGGTGCTTGGTTCACTGGAGCACCGTGATATCGCCCGTGAGGCGGTTCGCAAATCGCTTGTCCTCCTGAAAAACAATGGCGTCCTGCCGATCAAACCGGGTGGCCGCTTGCTCGTTGCGGGCGAGGGCGCGGATGACATCGCACGTCAGTCGGGCGGTTGGACCCTTACGTGGCAAGGCACCGGGATCGACAATGGCCATTTTCCGGGTGCGACCTCACTCTATGCCGGGCTGCGCCAGGCGGTGGAAGCCGGAGGCGGGAGCGTCGAACTGTCGCCACAAGGCAGCTTTGAAGTGCGCCCCGATGCGGCAGTGGTCGTGTTTGGCGAGAAGCCCTACGCCGAGTTCCAGGGCGATCGTGCCACTCTTGCGCTGGATGCCGCTCTGACCGGACCATTCGCTACGATGCGCTCTCTCAAAGAGCGAGGAATTCCGGTGGTCGCGGTCATGATCACAGGACGACCGCTCTACGTAAACCCGGCACTCAATGTGGCGGATGCTTTTGTCGTGGCTTGGCTGCCTGGGAGCGAAGGAGGCGGGGTGGCAGATGTGATCGTCGGCGATGATATGGGCGAGGCTCGCCATGACTTTGCCGGCAAGCTGCCTGCAGCCTGGCCGCGCACCCCCGACATAGCAGACGGTGCCCTGTTCGATTTTGGCTACGGCCTGACCTATGCAAGCGGGCGCGCCGAATGGGCCGATCTCCCGGAGATCGATAGTGCCGAGACGGCAGTCGACAGCCGGGTGTGGTTCAGCGCGGGGACGCCGGCGGCACGCTGGTCGCTGCTGCTGGGTGATGGCACAGTCGGAGGGCAAACGCGCATCACTACTACGCCGGCAGAGGCGCTTGGCGGCCGCGGCATGGTGACTGCAGAGAACTTTGTGGTCCAGGAAGGTGCGCGTCGTTTCACGATCAGCAGCGGCGAAGCCCAGATCTCGCTGCGCAATTTTGAAGCGCTCGACATCGATCGCGAAACCAACGCCGACATTCTTCTGCTCGCGACGATTAGGGTGTGGGATGCGCCTGACAGCGCTCTGATTGGAGCTGTTGGACCTTCCAGCAGGGGCTTCGCACCGATCGCTCTTACTGAAGGGGAGGAGTTTGTCCGCTATGGTATCCCGCTCAAATGTCTGCGTGAAAAGGGCGCTGAGATGAAGGCATTGACCGAACCATTTGTCTTGAGCGTTGAGGGACCATCCGACCTGGCGATCGGCGAAGTCCGGCTAGGGATGGATGCTGAAACCGTGGTGCCATGCGATTAAGCCGATGACACCTATCGAGGAAATTGCCCCGGTCGACCCGGATGTTTTCGAGAGTGAGATCCGGCCGGCCTACAAGCCGGTTGTCATTCGCGGCGCCGCTAGCGCATGGCCGGTTATCGCTCGTGGCAAGTCCAGCGCCAATGATGCTCTTGCCTACATTGAGCAGTTCGACACCGGACAAGCGACCGACATCATGCTCGCACCGCAGTCGGAAAAGGGCCGCTTTTTCTACTCCTCCGATATGCGAGGCTTCAACTTTCGCCGGGAGAAACTGCCGCTGACAGGCCTTGCGCAGCATCTGCGCGAGATTGCCGATAGCGAAGAACCGATCGGGATCTATGCAGGGGCAACCGCGCTCGAAAGCCACCTGCCGGGCTTTACGCAAGACAACCCACTACCGCTAGTCGCTGATATGCGGGCGACGCCGCGGATCTGGCTCGGCAATGCAACGCAAGTGGCAACGCATTTCGACCTGTCGGACAACATTGCCATTGTCGCCCTTGGCAAGCGACGGTTCACGCTATTCCCGCCCGAGGCGACCAGAGACCTCTATGTCGGCCCGCTCAACATTACCTTGGCCGGGCAGCCGGTCAGTATGGTCGATCCGCTCAATCCTGATTTTGAGACATACCCGCGCTTCAGGCAGGCGCTCGAGACCGCCCAGTTTGCCGATCTTGAACCCGGTGACGCGATCTATATCCCGACGCTGTGGTGGCATCATGTCGCTGCCCAGGCGCCAATCAATATCCTGGTAAATTACTGGCACAACGATGCAGCGCGCGGAGGCGGCTTTCTGGCGCTGGTCCATGCCATGCTCTCGATCCGCGACTTACCCATTGCCCAACGCAAAGCGTGGCGCGGGTGGTTCGATCATTTCGTTTTCGGAGAATACGCGCCCGAAGCTGCGGCGCACCTTCCTGATCACGCCAAAGGGGTCAACGGTCCCGCATCACCCGATCGGGATGAGCAAATCCGTCGCTTCGTCGTCCAGGTCCTTTCGAGCAATTGAACAAGGAAAGCCCATGAAAAGCGTCCTTAAACTCACCGCAGTTTCCGCCGTAGCAGCACTGGCCTTGGCCAATGCTGCATTGGGGAATGATGGTGCGCCATCCGAACCTGCTGCTTTGCCGGTTGGTACCTGCATCAACATGGGCAACTCGCTTGAACCGCCGCAAGAAGGCGAGTGGGGCGGTGCGAACATCTCTAAGGCAGATTTTGAGCGCATTAAGGCCGCCGGTTTCGACACGGTGCGGATTCCAGTGCGCTGGCACAACAAATCACTGAGTGAGCCTCCCTACACAGTCGATCCCGACTGGATGGCGCGGGTCGTGGAAGTGGTTGACTGGGCGCTCGAAGCAGAGCTGAATGTGATCCTCAACAGCCATCACTTCGATCCCATCCATGAAGACCCACTGAAGGTGGCGCCTTGGCACGGAGGGGTCTGGCAGCAGATCGCCACGCAATTTGCGGACTATCCCGAAGACACTCTGTGGTTCGAGCTTGAGAATGAGCCGCACAACAAGTTTGACCATTCCAATCTGCTCGAAACACTGGATCCTGCGCTCGCCGCGGTTCGAGCAACGAACCCAACGCGCCCGGTGATCTATGGCGGCGAGAATTGGAGCGGAATTGATTCGCTGGCCACTTTGCCACTGCCTGATGATCCGAACATTCACCCAACCTTCCATTATTACGATCCGTTTGATTTCACCCACCAGGGGGCAAGCTGGACCCAACCGAACATGCCGCCACCGGGACGCAAGTTTGGCGATGCAGCCGATCAGGCAAGGCTGACAGAGGATGTGCAGAAGATCCGCGACTATATCGCGCGGACCGGCAAAGTTCCGTTCATGGGTGAGACCGGTGCCTATGATTTGCACGTCAGCACGCCCGAGCGGGTCGAGTATCATCGCGCGGTGACCGAAGCGTTCGCGCCGACCGGTATTGGCGTGTGCATGTGGGCTTACACCAACACCTATCCTTTCTACGACTCAACAAGCGGTCAGTGGCTCGAAGGTATGCGTGATGCCATCGGGCTGGACGATCCCACCTATTCGCATCCGGTGGAGGCCGCCGCGGTGTCCGAACCGCAAGGGCGAGGGCGCAAACCGGCTGGTCAGCGTCTTCCCGATGGTCTCGAGACGTTCGAACAACAGCTCGCTGGTTGGTTGTTGAACGATCCGACATCTCTGGGGTGGGATAGCTATGGTCCCAACTTGAACAGCACCTCAATCTCAGACGATGCCATTCCCGGCGGCGGAGCTGCCCTGCGCCTGAAGAACAGCAAAGCCGACGATCCTTGGTCAGCGGCTGTCAATGTGCCGCTGATTGCCAATGTCGAACAGGGCCGCCGCTTGGTGGTCGGCTTCTGGGCGCGCTCGCTCGATAGCGAAGCCAGCGATGGAAAGGCGCTCATCACTGTGCGGTTTCAGCAGAATTCAGAGCCCTATCCCGGCTTTGGTGACCAGACGATATCGATCGGCCGCAATTGGGAGTTCTACGAAGTCAGTGCGGTGGCTGATCTCGACATCAAAAGGCGAGAGGCAATCGTCGCGCTTCAATTGGGCGCGCAGAATCAGACTGTCGAAATTGGGCAAGCGATTGTCTTGGCAGGCGCATCCTCGATTGCCCTGTGAAGTCACTCAGACGTTGGGCCAACTGACAATGTGCAATTCCGCCTTATCGATGCGTTCCGACGCGGATGGTCGTTCAACATGAGCGCGGACGTCCAGCGGGTTCTCGACCCCCAGTCCAAACTCGGTGAAGGTGTGTTGTGGGATGCGTCGCGTGAAGTGGTCTGGTTTGTCGATATCAACCGGCAGCTCCTGTGGCATTTTGAGCCAGCGAGTGGCAGCAACGCGGCTAGCAAAGCGCCTGAGCAAATTGGCTGGGCCATCCCCGAAGAGGGGGGTAGGATGCTGTGCGGCTTGAAGACCGGATTGCATCTCTTCACGCCGCAAACTCAGTCGTTTGAGTTCTTGATGGCGATACCGGGAGAACCATCGAGCAACCGGCTCAATGATGCTTGTAGTGATCCCTGGGGGCGGGTTTGGTTTGGCTCGATGGATGACGGCGGGCAGGGCAAGTCGGGCCGGTTTTACGTATATGATCGCGGAAAGATCCGTTCAGCAGGTCCGTCTGGCATTGGGATCACAAACGGTCCAGCCGTGAGCGCGCAAGGCGATCGGATCTATTTTACCGATTCATCCGCTCAGAAAATCATGATGGCCAAGCTCGATGCGCAGGGCGTTGGTGAGCCAGAGCTGTTTGTCGACACCGGTGCTATTTTTCCTGATGCATTCCCCGACGGACCTGTGGTTGATGCGGAGGACCATCTCTGGACCGCTCTCTATAACGGCGAGCATGTTGCGCGTTTCTCGCCAGACGGAGAACTGGTCGAAACGGTCAAGATACCGGCGCGCGATATTACCAAGATGGCTTTCGGTGGGGCCGATCTGAAGACTGCCTATGTCACCTGTGCGACCAAGGATATGACACCAGAGGATATGAAACGGCATCCACTTGCTGGCGGACTGTTTGCGTTTGAATCACCAGTGGCTGGATTTGCCCAGGCGCCGGTGAAATTGGGATAGTAGGCTGCGTCGCTGAGGCGCTCCCGATCTTTGTCAGCCGTCGCGATGCGGGTGAAGTGCGAGACTTGGGGCGGCATCGGAATCCCGTCTGATCAGCTTGTACGGCAGTATCGTTTCCTCTGAGCTCTGCCTGTCTCCGGCCTTCTTTGACCGCGACATGCGGGCAATCGCCGACACCGCCCAGGCTGTCATCTCGCGGATGGGTTGGCGCACCGTCGTCAGTTCGGGCCAGATCGTCCTGGCCATGGCCGTGTCGTCAAATCCGCAAACGGTGATATCGGTCGGCACGTCCAAATGGTTCCTGTGCGCTTCTGCTACCACCGCAGCTGCCATGTCGTCATTTGACGCGAAAATTGCAGTGGGCTTCTGCGGAAGCGACAGAAGTTTCTTTGCGGCACTCAGGCCCGAGCGATAGGTAAAGCGGCCTTGGACGACCAGATCCTCCTCGATCGCAAGTCCTGCTTCTTTCATCGCTGCATAATACCCGTTCAAGCGGCGCCCGCTTGTCAGCTGTTCGGGATTGCCAATGATGAAGCCAATCCGCGAATGCCCAAGCCCAATGATGTGCCTTGTCATGTCGAGTGCGGCTTCGAAATCATCGATCATCACTGCGCCATTGGTACCCTCGGCTTTGCCCGGGCCGACCGCGATGGCGCTGGCTCCCAGTTCCTTCGCGAGATCCAGCACCGCTTGTTCGTCACACAGAGGTGGTGGCAAAATAAACCCATTGATGCCGCCTTCGGAGAGTTTCCGCATCAGCACCAAGGCGTCGGCAGGTGTCTCGCAGGACTGCACCTCTAAGTGTGCATCGATCTTGCTCGCTTCTTCAAGCGCCCCCATCAGAAACTCGCTCAGATAAGAGGCCGATGGATTGTCGAACAGCAAGGCGATGCGCAGCTGATCACCGCCGGCGAGCGACTGAGCGGCGCGATTGGGCGAATAGTTCAGCTTTTTGATCGCCGCGAGGACCTGCACGCGGGTTTCTTCCCGCACATTGCCCTCTGAGTTGATCACCCGGCTGACTGTCATCGGTGAGCAGCCCGCCTCTTTCGCAACGTCCGCAATTTTTGGGGCCGTATTGCTGCGACGCGAAACGCGTCTTTTGGCAGTTGAGGTCGGACCAGATGAACTCATTCGTCTCGCATAGCCTCCAATGTCCGCAGGCGGCAAGTGCCAACGCATTTGACCAATATGTCGAAACCGCAGCGCGGTTCTCGTTCCATCGTTCACCAGTGCCTTAGCGCGCTTGACAGAGCGATTGTGAGCCCTAATGGTAGCGCTACCATAAAGAGTGCTTCTCAATGAGCAAGTACAAAGAGGGGATTGGGTATGGGGACTGTTTTGCGGACGATGCTGGCACTGAGTGCGGCTGGCCTGGCGCTGGCAGTGCCGCAAGCGCCTCACTCATTGGCACAGGAAGTCACCGCAGAGCGCCCCATGGCCGATGCGCCTTACTGGGACGCCAACCTGCCTGTTGATCAGCGCGTTGCAGACCTGCTGGCGCGCATGACGCTCGAAGAGAAGCTCGCGCAGATGGTCAGCATCTGGACGCAGAAATCATCGATCCAGGACGACGACAATTTCTTCGATCCTGAAAAAGCCAGCGCGCTCTATCCCAATGGCCTCGGCTTTTTCACCCGACCTTCCGATCTCAAGGGCCCCGGCTCGCCGCGGCAAAACACCCCGCGCTCGATCGAAGAGAGCATTCGCTACGTTAATGCGCTGCAGACCTGGGCACGCGAAGAGACGCGCCTTGGTATTCCGATCCTCGCACACGAGGAATCCTTGCATGGTCTGGCGGCGCGTGACGCAACCAGCTTTCCGCAATCAATTGGCCTTGCCAGCACATGGGATCCCGATCTCGTCCGCGAAGTGAATGATTACATCGCGAGCGAGGTAAGGGCGCGCGGCGTTCACCAGGTTCTCTCCCCTGTTGTGGACGTCGCGCGGGATCCGCGTTGGGGGCGGATTGAGGAGACCTTTGGCGAAGACCCCTATCTTGTTTCCGAAATGGGGGTGGCTGCGGTCGAAGGATTGCAGGGTGTTGGCACCGATCGTCAGCTGCAGCCAGGCCAGGTCATGGCGACGCTCAAGCATATGACCGGGCACGGTCAGCCTGAGAGCGGGACCAATATCGGTCCTGCGCAGATCTCTGAGCGTCATCTGCGTGAGATGTTCTTCCCGCCGTTCCAGCAGGTGATCGAGCGCACCGCCATCGACGCTGTGATGGCCAGCTATAATGAGATTGACGGAGTGCCGAGCCATTCGAATGTCTGGTTGCTCGGCGATATTCTGCGCGGTGAGTGGAGTTTTGATGGCGCTGTCGTCTCAGACTATTTCGCCATTGAGGAAATGGTGTCGCGTCATTCTATCGCGGCCGACATCCCTGACGCGGCAGTCCTCGCACTCGGTGCTGGGGTGGATATCGATTTTCCTGATGGCGCTGCCTTCAAGCATCTTGAGGCTCTCCTCAACGAGGGTCGCATAAGCGTAGAACAGATCGATACCGCGGTTGCGCGAATATTGACGATGAAATTCAACGCCGGATTGTTTGAGAATCCGTTCGTTAACGACACGGCGCCGGCATTGGCGTCTAACGGGCCTGAGGGCGTGGCCCTTGCGCGAGCGGCTGCAGAGAAATCCCTTATCCTGCTCAAGAATGATGGTGTGTTGCCTTTGACGCTGTCTGGCGAGGGAGAAAAGCCCACTATCGCGGTGATCGGTCCCAATGCCGACGTGGCGCGGTTGGGCGGTTACTACGGTATTCCTCGCAAAACCGTATCGCCGCTCGAAGGCATCCGTGCCTTGGTTGGTGACCGCGCGATTATCATTCATTCGCAAGGTGTGCAGATCACGCTTGATGATGATTGGTGGGAAGACAAAGTCGAGCTTGCCGATCCGGAAGAGAACCGTCGGATGATCGCTGAAGCCGTCGAAGCGGCACGTGACGCTGATACTATCTTGCTGTTCATCGGCGACACCGAGCAGACCAGCCGGGAAGGTTGGGCCGACAATCACCTGGGTGATCGCACCAGCCTTGATCTTGTGGGTGAGCAGAACGAGCTGTTCGCTGCGCTGCATGCGCTTGGCAAGCCAATTGTGTCCGTCCTGATCAATGGCCGTCCGCCGAGCTACCTCAGCGTAGCGGAGCACTCCAATGCGATCCTCGAGACATGGTACGCAGGGGAGCAGCAAGGCAATGCCATCGCCGATGCCCTGTTCGGCAGGGTCAATCCCGGCGGCAAGCTTCCGGTGACGGTCGCACGAAACGCCGGGCAATTGCCGCATGTCTACAATCACAAATTGAGCGCGCGGCGTGGCTATCTCTTTGACGACAAGAGCCCGCTCTACCCGTTTGGGTTCGGTCTGTCTTACAGCGCCTTCGAGATTGGGGCGCCGGTTCTCTCCTCGCCCGAGATCAGTCCCGGCGAGGGCGTTGTCGTGCGGGTTCCGGTAACCAACACCAGCGACATTTCAGGCGACGAAGTTGTGCAGGTCTATCTGCGCGATGTGGTGAGTTCCGTGACTCGCCCGGTGAAGGAGCTGGTGGGCTTTGAGCGCGTGAGCGTCCCTGCTGGCGAGACGGTCACGGTGGACATCTCTATCCGTCCCGATGCTTTCGCATTCTGGAACCGCGCAATGAAACGCGTGGTGGAGCCCGGCGAGTTCACAATCATGGTCGGACCCAATTCGCGCGATCTCACTCCCGTCGCTCTCACCGTCGTCGAATAGGCCCTTAGGAGGATCGCAGGCATCATGCCCACCCATCGTCGCGAAGTCCTGGCTGGCCTGTCAGCTCTGCCTTTGAGCGCCTGCTCGGCTGGCTTGGTCCCGCAACCGGAACGGAGCCTTGCTCCCACTCGGGAGCAAAGAGGGCTCGATGCTCTGGCGCGGGCATCTGGCCGGCGATTTGGCAGCGCGGTTGCCCATAATACTCAAGGCCGCGGCATGTCAGTTACCAACCCCGCCTATGCGGCGATCCTCAAAGCCGAATGCGGAGTGATTGTTGCCGAGAATGAGATGAAGTGGCAGACGCTCCGGCCGTCCGCCGATAGCTATGACTTTTCGTCAGCCGATGCGATTTCAAGATGGGCAATCGAAAACGGCATGGAATTGCGCGGACACACGCTCCTCTGGCACCGACCCGAGTGGTTCCCGGATTGGCTCAACACCCACAATTTCGGCAGTTCACCGGCGCGTGAGGCCGAACGTATCCTGACCGAGCATATTGAGACGGTAGCCAAGCGCTATGAGGGGGTCATCACCTCGTGGGACGTCGTCAACGAAGCGATTGACCACAGTGCCCGCGCCCCGATCGAGACCAGCCTGAGCCGGGCGATGGGGAGTCCAGAGGCGGTGATCGACCTCGCATTCCACACAGCGCGCCAAACCTTACCCGACGCTCAGCTGGTCTATAACGACTACATGAGCTGGGAGCCAAGCCACGCGGGCCATTGCACCGATGTGCTGCGCTTGCTCGAAGGGATGAAGACGCGCGGTGTGCCCTGCGATGCCCTGGGCATTCAGTCGCATATCGAGATGTTCGAGCTCGATCCCTTAACCGGGGTCGGCCGCTATGATGAGGCGGGTTGGCGACGCTTTCTCGATGAAGTCACCAACATGGGCTACCGCCTTGTGATCACCGAGTTCGATGTCAAAGACAAAGCTCTTCCGGCCGGCGTTGTGGAGCGTGACGCAAAGATCGCTGACTACACACGCCGCTATTTCGAGCTGATGCTCGACTACGACGCCCACCTCGATGACATTCTGGCGTGGGGAATGGTGGATGCCTACAACTGGCTCCAGTATTTCAGCTTTGCTGCTCGCGCCGATGGCCTTGAGGTGCGCGGCTCACCCTATGACAGCGGGTATGCGAAGAAGCCGATGCGCGATGCGATTGCATCGGTCCTGTCGCCAAGCTGATCCCATAATCCGTCCTCAAAACCCCTGAGGCGCTGGCCTAGCCGGGTCATTTCTCCGTTCGAGATCGACAAAAAAGATCGCCCCGTTTCAAGGAAACGAGGCGATCAGGGCCGGGTCGGTACCCCGGGAGGTTCGATAGTGTGAGGCTTAGAAGCTGCCTCTCAAAACGAAGGAGAAGCGCCGATCGTTCACGAAGAACGAACGCGGTGCGAGCACATCTGGATCACCCGTATAGGCCTGCGATGTACGCGTGACTTCGTTGAGGAGGTTCACACCCTGCACACCCAGTCGGATGTTGTCCGTCACGTTAAAGAACACCGATGCGTCCAACTGTCCGGTCGGCTCGTTAAAGATCGAGAAGAACGGGAAGATCGCATCGGACGCCGTGAGGAGGAACCGCGAGCGCCAGTTGTAAGCTGCACGCAATGAGATCGGTCCCTTTTCGTAGAACACCGTGGCGTTCACATTGTGCTTCGACAATTGTTCGAGCGGGAGATCGCCCGGCGTGATCGTCGAAGGACTTTCCACCGTGTTGTTGGCGATGTTGCCTCCGTTGAGGAAAGTCGCGGGGAGCCCCGAACTGTCGATGTAGGTGTAGTTCGCAGACACGCCCAAGCCATCGAACGGAGCAGGCAGGAAGTCGTAGGTCTGCTGATACGCAATCTCTACACCCTTGATTTCGCCCTTGCCGTCAAAGTTATCGGGTCCACGCACCAGGATTGGCAGCGTTTGCCCTCCTATTGTGAAGTCTTCTGTGCGCACGCGCTGGAAGAAGAAGTCAGACACTTCCTTGTAGAACGCATTGACGGTCAGTGATCCGACGGTCGCGAAGTACCATTCGGCGCTGGCGTCGAACTGCCAAGCGGTCGCCGGCCTGATGCCCGGGTTGCCCGCCTGGGCAAACAAGGCGCCGCTGTTCACATCAATCCCGACATTGAGGAAGTTGCGAATGAACGCATTGTCTGGGCGAGTCAGCACCCTCGAACCGGCCAGTCGCAATACGACATCATCGCCGACACCGAACTTGAGATTCAGGCTGGGCAGGAGGAAATCGTAGCTGTCTTTGCGTTGGTCGAAGATCGGTGGCTGGCCAGCAAGACTCTGCAGGCTATTGTACCCTGATTCACCAAGGTTACAGATGCCGCCGGGCGTAATCACATCCCCATTGGCTGCAACCACCGTGCCGCCGCAGCGGGTGGCGAAGTCATCGACAACACCAAGCTGTTGCGGTCCGCCCAAGCTGATGAAGCCGGACGTCCGGACGGTGCTGCTGACGTAGCGCAAGCCGATATTGCCGCCAAAGCGAACATTGCCGAAGATGGGCTCATACTGATTGCCAAAGTCGAGACGACCGTAAACCGCAAAGTCATCCTGCTTCACCGGCTGCACGTCGCCGGGCAGGAAGGGCGTTCCAGCTAGCACACCAGAGCGTTGATCGAGCGGAACCCAGCCCGAGCTGCCGCCTTGGTTTTGCCATTCCTGGTTCACGCCCAACGCGAAGCTTTTGAAGCCCTCATAGTCGCCGGTGAGGTCGCCATTGTAGTAGAGCGTGCCGTCAGCCGGTCCTGGCGTGGCGCCACGGAAAAAGTCCGGGAAGCCGTAAGCTGATGTCTGATCGAGGCCGAACTCGTCAAATGTGACCGGCGTGCCTGACCACACCTCGCTTAGAACGCCCCAGTTGTAGGTCGTGTAGCGGACCGTCTGGTCGGTGCCAGCATAACGGGCGCCAAACTGGGCTTTGCGGAGGAATGAATCGTCAGAAAATTCGTAATCAAAGTCCGCTTGGAATGCGAACTGATCGCCTTCTGAGTCTTCGATGTGGTCCATCGCTGCGCGCCAGAAGTTGGAGCGCGGATCCAGGAAATACTCAGCGTTGCTTTGCGCTGCCAGTTCCGGATTGTCTCCCGCCAAGGGTAAGAGAGGAAGTTGGGAACATGCGGCGTGACCGTTGGCAGGTCGCCGGTCAGATCGAGCTCTTGGTCAGCGAAGGTCGAACCGATCAGGCTGACGTCGAGATTGGTCTTGCGCGATGTTGCATATTGCACATCCAGATCAACCGTCAGGCGATCTGTCAGCTCATGCCGCAAGTGCATGCTGTAGTCGTGATTGGTCGTTTCTTCATCGACCTGGCGCCGAACCAGGTTCTGCCCCAATCCGCCGGCGGTGATGAACCCACCAGCTGCATCGGTACCGCGCCAGCCATCGCTCGGCCGCGTAATGTAGCCTGATTGGAACAGATTGTTGCTGTCATAGACGTAGTCAGTGAAGCCGCCGACCGCGCATTCGCCGCGGGTGGTGGCATCGCCGTCACCGAAGCCGCCATTTCCATCCGGCACACGAATGGCGGGGCCATTGGTGTTCTGGCCACAGCCAATCGGGAAAGTGTTGTATTCGGAATTGTCCGGCTGCGTTTCAAACGTGTATTCGCCCCATTTGTTGGTGCTGTTCGAACGGATGAACTCAGCGGTCAGCAGTGTGCGCTCATCAACCGATTCCCACTGGGCCGAAACCGCCAAGCCGAACCGTTCACGATCGAATTCTTGCGTCCGGAACTGCCCGCCGATCGGCGCATACCGAATATCGGCTGGATCGGCGAAACCGTCGGGCCCGGCTCCAAATGCAGTCCCGCAGGGCGATCCGGCCGCGGGCAGCGAGAGATTATCCGTGCCTGACAGGGGTAGGGGATTGCGGCAGACTTGCGCGCCGCCTGCAAAGGCCTGCTCGGCAAGCTGGTTATCGCGGGTCTGAAAGTTGGTGATCTGGAGGCCGTCGGCCCGGCTCTTGATGCGTGAATAGGACGCACTGGCCAGAAAGCCGAAGCGCCCGGCATCGGTGTCCCAAGTGTTGCTGAACAAGCCAGAGACGGTCGGGGTCCATTCCTCGCGGAAGTCGCCGTAGTTCGCTTCGGCGCTGAACGCCACTGTGAGGTCATCGTTGTCGAATGGCTTGCGAGTGTTGAGGTTGACGGTGCCCGCCAGGCCGCCTTCGATCATGTCTGCAGTGGCGTTCTTGCTGATAATCACAGAACCCAGGAGCTCTGCAGGGACGTCAGCGAAGTTGAGCGCCTGTCCGCCAACACCAGCAGCAAAGGCGGTGCGGCCATTGAATTCTGAGCGAACAAAGTTGAGGCCGCGCACAACAACACCCGAACCTTCAACCGAGAAGTGATCGGGGTCGTTTGAACCGGCGAAGCGGTTGATCGCAACCCCAGGAACACGCTGCAGGGCTTCGGTGACCGAGCGATCAGGCAGCGCGCCGATATCCTCGGCGGTGATTGCGTCGACAACCGTGTCCGCGTCACGCTTGATGTTCTGCGCGTTTGCAAGCGACTGCCGAATACCGCGAACAACGATCTCGTCGCCGTTTGACGTCTCGCTCTGTTCCTCAGCCTCGGAGGTGTCGCTGGCGTCGGTCTCTTGCGCGTAAGCAGACTGCGCCACGAGCAAGCTACCTACAGCGATCGCCGAAGCGCTCGTGCTCAAGAAATTCTGATACAAATTTTTGGTGCGAGCAGCTTTACCGCTAAGCGCAAATGCCTTTTTCACAGGCTCCCCCTCTCCATGTTAGCGCTACCATTATTAAGTAGATCGCTTTCCCTCTTCAACCTCGCTGTGTATCGGCCATACTCGATGTTTGCAAGTAGAACCTCAAGAGTTTAGCTGTTCTGCGTTGCATTTTTGCATGCATTAGAGGGATTCGAGCGATGCCGCAGCGGCAGGATAGCGTTACCACGAGCAGGGTGAAGCGGGTTGTGATCGTCGGTGGAGGGACCGCCGGATGGATGGCTGCAACCGCACTAACTCGCTTCTTCGACGACGGCGAACGCTCGATAACCCTGATCGAATCGGATGCGATCGGGACGGTTGGCGTTGGCGAGGCGACAATTCCGCCGATTCGCAATTTCAACGCCATGCTTGGGATTGAAGAGAACGAGTTTCTTCGCGAGACGCGCGGCACCTTTAAGCTCGGTATCGAGTTTGTGAACTGGGGCAAGCAGGGCGACCGGTACTTCCATCCCTTCGGAGAGTATGGGCAAGACCTTCACGGTATCGCCTTTCATCAGCTCTATCTTCGCGAGTTGGCGCGCAGCGGATCGCAGGCAGCCGGGAGAATCGCTGAATATTCGATGAGTTCAGTCGCCGCCGCCATGGGCAAGTTCGGACGACCTTCGGCCCACGCCAAGACGCCGGTCGCGCAGATCAACTATGCGTTTCACTTCGACGCATCGCTCTATGCGGCGTTCCTTCGCCGCCGGGCCGAGAGGCAGGGAGCTATTCGCCGCGAAGGTAAGATCGCGAGCGTGCAAAGGCACGGGGAAACCGGCGATGTGGTCAGCGTTACAATGGAAGACGGGACCGCGATCAAAGGGGATTTGTTCATCGATTGCTCTGGCTTTCGCGGATTGTTGATCGAGGACGCGCTTGAGACCGGGTATGAGGATTGGAGCAAGTGGTTGCCAATGGATCGGGCCATCGCGGTCCCGACCTTGAATGCGACAACCCCTGCGCCTTTCACCCGTGCGACCGCCCATAGCGCCGGTTGGCAGTGGAGGATCCCTTTGCAACATCGCACAGGCAATGGGCACGTCTTCAGCAGCGCATACATGGAAGAAGAGTCGGCGCGCCGAATATTGCTGGATAATTTGGAGGGTCAGCCGGCCGCAGACCCCCGCACGCTTCGCTTTCTTACTGGCATGCGGAAGAAGGCTTGGTCGCACAACGTTGTCTCGCTGGGGCTGTCTTCGGGCTTTATCGAGCCGCTGGAGTCGACCAGCATTCACCTCATCCAGAACGGCATTGCCCGGCTGTTTGCGCTGTTTCCGGACAACCCGATCAATCCGATTGAGCGCGATGAATACAATCGCGGCATGCGCGAGGCGTATGAGGATGTACGCGACTTTGTGATCCTGCATTACAAGGCGACCCAACGCGGCGACAGCGAGTTTTGGCGTTATGTTCGCGATATGGACGTGCCCGACAGCCTGGCTTCCAGGATGGATCTGTGGAGCAGCCGCGGGCGGGTTTTTCGCGAGAATGCCGAGCTGTTCACAACGCCAAGCTGGGTAGCGGTGATGCTGGGTCAAAACGTTGTGCCCGAACGGCACGAGCCGATTGCCGATACTTTGGACCCGGCAAAAGTTGCAGAGGCCATGGTGCAAATGCGACATGCTTATCGCGAGTCGGCAGAACGGCTTCCGACGCAAGAGGAGTTTCTGCGGCAGGCGGGGGCTTGGAATGCCGGGGCGGGGGCCGCGGCATGACCGCTCAACCCATCAAGCGGGTTGTTATCGTTGGCGGCGGAACCGCAGGCTGGATGGCGGCTGCAGGGCTCTCCCGGGTTCTGGGCGAATTGCCGGGCCTCTCTTTTACTCTGATCGAAAGCGATGCGATCGGGACTGTCGGGGTTGGCGAGGCGACGATCCCGCAGATTCAGGCGTTCAATGCGATGCTCGGGCTCGACGAGAACGAATTTGTCCGTGAAACCCATGCGACCTACAAACTGGGCATTGAGTTCGTTGATTGGCTGCGTGAGGGGGACAGCTACGTTCATCCCTTTGGTACCTATGGCATCGATATGATGGGGATTGAGTTTCATCACTTCTGGCTGCGTGGGCTGGAATTGGATGACCAAACCAAGCTCGATCACTATTCGATCGCGGCGATGGCGGGAAAAGCAGGCAAATTCCTTCGCCCGGATCGCAACAACCCCAACTCGCCGCTCTCCAAACTGGGATATGCCTTCCAGTTCGATGCCGGTCGCTACGCACGCTATTTGAGAGGGAAGGCCGAACAACAGGGCGTCTCGCGGGTCGAAGGGAAGATCGTCACGGTCGAGCAGGATGGCGAGACTGGCTTTGTCAGCTCTGTGACGCTGGATAGTGGGCAGCAGATCGCGGGTGATCTGTTTATCGATTGCTCGGGCTTTCGTTCGCTCCTGCTGGGACAAACGTTGGATGTGGGGTTCAACGATTGGAGCGCATGGCTGCCGTGCGATCGAGCCGTGGCCATCCCGTGCACTCTTGGCGGTGATGCCGTGCCGCTGACGCGATCAACTGCGCGGCCGGCGGGTTGGCAATGGCGTATCCCCTTGCAGCACCGGATTGGCAATGGGCACGTCTATTCCAGCGCGCATATGGAGGATGGCGCGGCCGAGGATATTCTGCTGGCCAATCTCGACGGTTCGCCTCTGGCGGAGCCTAACCGCCTGCGCTTCACGGCTGGCCATCGGGCCCGGGCGTGGGAGAAGAACGTTGTCGCGCTGGGGCTGGCGGGAGGCTTCTTGGAACCGCTCGAGTCTACCGCCATTCACCTCGTTCAGTCGGGGATTGCGCGGCTGCTGACCTATTGGCCGACGTGCGAATTCACCGAGTGGGAAATCGCGCGATTCAATCGCGAGTCCGAGCAGGACTACATCGACATCCGCGATTTCCTGGTCCTTCACTACATAGCGACAGAACGCGAAGATTCAGAATTTTGGCGGTATTATCGTGCGCTTGATCCGCCAGATAGCTTGGCTGAGAAACTGGCCCTATTTGAGAGCTCTGGTCGGGTTATCAGGGAGCACAACGAACTCTTCACAGAGGCAAGCTGGTTATCAGTTATGGTCGGACAAGGACTGGTGGCCGGGGGCTATCATCCAGCTGCCGGCCTGCTGGATGATGCCGAGACAAAGAGGCGGCTCACTCATATTCGCGATGTGGTGGCTCAGGCGGTCTCGCAGATGCCCACACAAGACGAATTCTTGACACATAACGGAAGCGCAATTGCTGCAAGTGAGCGGCTCTCGGCCTAGCCTCGCTATCGTGCCTGCTGAGCCAACATTTGGCCCATCCATTGCTGATAGGGTGGTGCGAATTGCACCGCTTGAGCGGCCTTGTTTGCAGAGCTGCGTTGCAACGCGGAAGTTTCTTGGTCGCTCATTGCAGAGAACTGCGGTGCGATTCCAGGGACTATCCCAAGCGCTGCCATTAGGCTCATCGTCTCGAACGACTGGAATGGCGCTTCTTCCTGGAACGGCAGACGCCCGCGCCGTGTAAACTGATCGACCGCTCGCTCAACCTGTAGGGGAATCTCAACGTTAAACTGGTTGCGAGCTTGCGGTGCGCAATAGTGCAATGAAACAGCGTCCCGCGCGCCCTGCATCATCAGCGCAGCGCGCCGGTTGAATTCTTCACGCTCGAGCGGCTCTATCGCCTTGCCTGGCAACATCTCCAGCAGAAGCGCAAGTTGGCGATGCGCGAGATCGAGTGGCAGCCCAGCCAGCGGTTCAAACCGAGCGGCTGCATCGCCCAGGGCGACCACGTTGCCGATCCACGGTTCGCGGCAATGCGATCGGCCTAGATTGATCGAGCCTATGGGTGTGCCCCCAAGCGCGCCGACGATGGCTTCTTCGCTTATGCGCTCTGGACAGCAAAGCGCAATTTGCAGTCCATCGCGGCCAGCATGCTCGCTCAACCAGCCCTCAGCGAGAAGGCTGATCCGATCTTCAAGCGCAAGCATCGGTTGGCCGGGTGACGCGCAATGCAAACGATGTCCTGGCAGGTCATCACGCCAATCCGACACCGTGTAACCTTGCATTTGCGAGAGCAGCGCAGCATTGGGTCCGCTACAGTCGACAAACAGGTCAGCTGCGATACTTCCGCCGCCATTGACGCTGAGGCTCGCGACATTCCCGAAACTGTCCAACTCAATCGGTCCGACCGATCCTTCCACATACGACACGCCGAGTTTCTGCGCGATTGAGATCAGCATCTGCCGGTACGCCGGAACATTCCAGCGCAACGCATAATCCACCTCGGAAAGCGGGCTCTCCCGATCCTGTGGTGGCGTGGCAAATCGATTGGCATCGGCGAGCGCTTCTGCAACCGGACGCATTGCCGGAGCGCTTGAGGCCGACCGTGAGCCGCCACCCCATGCCTGCGCAAAGCCGCTCTGCGAGGCCGGGTCGGACGGAACTCCATAGGACATGGCGCCATGACTACCTGGTTCAGCCCAGCCAAAATAGCGCATGATCAGCCGGTGGCTGGCGCCGGCTTGCGCAATCATTTGCGGCTCAGAAATACCAAGTCGGTCATGCAGCTTGTTGGTAAAGGGTAGGGCAGTTGACGCATTGTCAGCAAAGGCACTGTCCTCGATCGGAACGCCCAGCACCGTGACATCGGATGCTGGCAAAGCCCGTTTGAGAGCAATCGCTGCGATTGCGCCGACTTGTCCGGCGCCGACTACGACGATCTTACTCAGAGGATCGCGTGCCTTGCTCACGCTGCGTTGGCCAGCCGCGAGGCATTTCGCTGGAGATACTCAAGATGTCCGGGCATAGCCGCAACTTCGCCAGCGATTGCCTGCTTTAGGCGATCAAACGCAGCTCCGATGCGGTCTGGGTCCCCCATAGAAGTGCGCGCATCGTAAGCATCGGGCAGAATGCCCTGGCCGACATAGACAGCGATCCAGCTCGCGTCGTAAAATAGGCCGTCGGAGTAATTCTGCACGCGGCCAGCCCGTCGCCAAAGCTCCATCTTGTCGTCGAGGCTGTCTGGCAATCGCATGGTTCGCACGTGGTTCCAGAATTCGGAATCGTCGCGCGTAGTGGCGTTGTAGTGCAGGATCAGAAAGTCTCGGACACGATCATATTCCATATCGACCAGGCGGTTGAATTCATCGCGGTCTCTGGGATCGATTGCAGTGCCATCGGGAAACAGCTCGACCAGATAGGTAATCGCCATTTGAGAGAGATAGATCGACGTGGATTCGAGCGGCTCCAGAAATCCGCTCGAAAGACCCACGCCTATGACATTGTGGCTCCATGATTTCGTTCGCCGCCCCGGTCTGAAACGTAGGATGCGCGGATCGGCCAGGGCCTCCCCTTCGGCAGCGTTTCGGATCGTTTCGCAGGCGAAATCCTCATCGCAAAAAGCACTGGAAAAGACGTAGCCATTTCCCATCCGGTGCTGGAGCGGGATCTGCCAGCGCCATCCGGCCGGCATGGCTGTTGCCGTAGTGTAGGGGCGGATGTCGGACGTTTCATGCGTGCACGGCATTGCTGCGGCTCGGTCACAGGGAAGCCAATGCGACCAGTCCTCCCAATCGACCTCAAGCTCTTGCCCCAACAGGAGCGAGCGAAAGCCCGAGCAGTCGACAAATAGATCACCCTCAATCCGTTGCCCGTCTTTCAAATGAAGCGCGGTCACATCTCCGCTTGCGGCATCGCGATCAACCGAGGTTACCAGCCCTTCGATCCTGGTGACGCCGTGGCTAAGCCCAAACTCACGCATGAACGGACCAAACAGAGTTGCATCGAATTGGTAGGCGTAGCCATAGGTTGAGGCGAGCGACATGTCTTGAGCTGGTGGCGCAAACCGGTTGGCTTTCGCGGCCGCGACCGCGAACGAATAGTCGCCAAGTTCCGTGGCTGTGCCGCGCTGTCTCTGGTCCAGCCACCAATGGTGAAAGCCCACACCAGCAACCTCTTCGCCAAAACTGCCAAAGGGATGGATGTAGCTGTCGCCAATCTTCCCGAAGTCTCTAAAATCGATCCCTAACTTGTAGGTCGCGTGGGTCGCTTTCATGAACTCCGCTTCGTTGATTCCGAGGCGTTCGACGTAGGCGCGGATGTGAGGAAGGGTCGCTTCACCCACTCCGACAATTCCAATGTCCTCGCTCTCAACGAGCGTAACCCGTGCACTTTGCGGCAGCAGTTTGGCGATTCCAGCAGCTGTCATCCACCCGGCAGTCCCTCCGCCAAGCACCACAACACGGATTGGTTCGATGTTTCTCATGACCTTTGAATTAGCTGTGCATTGCCCTCATACCAAACATCATCCCCGCATATCTTCCAATTCGATCCCCTTAGTTTCGCGCACCAGCATCCATACGAAGATGACGGAGATTGCCGCGCTCAGCGCGTAGAAGCCGTAGGCGCCGGTAAGGCCGATCGTTCCAAGCATGATCGGAAAGGTCATGGTGATCCCGAAATTGGCAATCCATTGTGCAAATCCGCTCACTGCCAAGCCCGAGCCGCGGATCTGGTTGGGGAACATCTCTCCCAGCATGACCCACATCACAGGGCCCCAGCTGAAATTGAACAATGCAACATAGGCGTTCGCCGCAATAAGAGCAGTGAGGCCCGCTTGGTCCGAGAGCTCGAGCGTACCATTGACGAATGTCCCGCTCATAAAAGCTATGGCCATCAACCCCAATGTCAGGGCCATCCCGATGGAGCCAATCATCAGCAACGGCTTGCGCCCGATCCGATCTATCAGCCCAATCGCGACCAGACAGGACCCGATCGAAAGCGTGCCTGACAGAATATTGATCTTCAACGCATCGCTTTCGCTAAAGCCAACCGCCTGCCACAGCACTGCGCCATAGTAGAACACAACATTGATGCCGACGAGCTGCTGGAACACGGCAAGCCCGATTCCAACCCAAACGATGGTTCGGACCTTCCCGCTTGCCTTATCGAGCAGATCTGAGAGGCGTGGCTGGTGATCCTCAGCCATAGAGGTCTCGATCTCCGTGACTTTGTCCGCGGCAAAAGGCTTACCAAATAGCCGAACGAGGACGTTTTCAGCGGCGTCATTTCGCCCCTTCGACACGAGGAACCGCGGGCTTTCTGGAATGAAGGCGAGGGCGATCAGGAAGACGGTGGCAGGGAGCAGCTCGATCCAGAACATCCAGCGCCAGGCTTCAAATCCAAGCCAGAATTCATTCGTCGAAGCACCAGCTGTTTCCGCGAGCAGATAGTTTGAGAGGAAAGCAGCAGTCAGACCGATTATGATCATGATCTGCTGAATGCTCGACATTCGCCCGCGCAAATGCGCTGGGGTTACTTCGCTGATATAGGCGGGGGCGAGCACGCTTGCTGCGCCCACCGCGAGACCGCCGACAATCCGGTAGAACACGAACTCACTCGATGATCCGGCAATACCTGAACCATAGGCGCTGACGATAAAGAACAGCGCGGCGAGCAGCAGCGTAGCCTTTCTACCGAGAACATCGGATAGCCTTCCTGCAAGAAATGCACCTCCCGCGCATCCGAGCAGCATGGATGCTACGTTAAAGCCCGTGCCGACATCATCGGAGTCAAACGCCAACCGCAGGCCATCTACTGTGCCGTTGATAACGCCGCTGTCGAAGCCAAAGAGAAATCCGCCTAGCGTCGCCACTGCGACAATCGCGATGATGAGCGCAAAATTCCCCCTCGGGGCTGAGCTCGCAGCCTCTTGCATATCCGTCTCCCTTGGGCCGTACTCTACGGCCGCAACCACTTTATGGTAGCGCTACCTATCTCGCAAATCCGGGAAAAAGCAAGCTGTCTCAGTTGAATTGTTGTGACCGTTGCGCGGTTGGCGCGCCATGCACCTCTTGCCAATCCAATATGGCGTTACGATGCTGGTGCTCAGCGATGAGCTGTTGGCTTTAAGCCAAATGTCGACCCGGTGCTGGCGCCTCATTCTATGTGTGGGTAGATTTCAAGCGCATTGAGGCGCGACCCGAGAAAACCTCTGGCGATACTGGGTGGGCGTCAGCTGAACTCTATGTTTGAAGTGCTGGCGTAGGACATGCGCACTTCCAAAGCCGACTGCAGCCGCAACATCTTCCATGGGGCGGTTTGAATCGGTCAGCAGGTCCTTGGTCGCCTCTATCCGCTCGCTAATCAGCCACTCGCCGGGGCTAGAGCCAGTCGCTTCGACGAACTTCCGCTCAAAGGTCCTGCGGCTCATGTTGGAGGCTTGAGCCATTGTGGCGATAGTCCACGACTGACCAAGATTGGCCCGGATCCGGTCCATGATCGGGGCAACGGATCCTGCTTGTTGTGCCGCAACCGGCCGCTCAAGAAATTGCGCTTGCCCGCCGTTCCGATGCGCAGGCATGACTATTCTGCGTGCAACAGAATTCGCCGCCTCGGCACCGAAGTCTCGCCGTACCAACTCGATCATCAAGTCGATCCCTGCTGCGCTGCCGGCGGAGGTGTAAACACTGCCGTGCTGGCTGAACAGTGAGGTCTCGTCGACGGTCACTGTCGGGTGCTTTGCTCTTAGGGCATCCGCATAGCGCCAGTGGGTGGTTGCCGTTTGGCCGTCAAGCAGGCCCGTGGCAGCCAGGACGAATGCGCCTGAACAGATAGAGGCGAGGGTTGCCCCGCGGGCATCTGCTTTGCGCAAGAGTTCCGTCAGATCGTCAGGCACCGATGCATTGACTCCCTTCCAACCAGGGATGATCACAATATCGGCCTGTTCGATCAACTCGGGCCCGCCCTGCGGGCGAATCTCAAATCCACCCTGGGATCTGAGGGGGGCGTTTTCAAATGAGGCCGTCGCGAAGCGATACCAATCCTTGCCCATCTCAGGGCGCTCCAGCCCGAAAATCTCATACGCGATTCCGTATTCGAAGATGCACAGCCCATCGTAAATTAGGGCTACGACCAGGGGTGAGGAGTGTTTTGGCATAATACATACGAATATTGTCATTCACGCCAATTGCAAGCGCTCTCCGCTGCCGAGAAAAGATGGGTGAAAGGAGAACACCCATGACCAGTGCAGTGACCGCGATTCAAGCCGCCCCCAGCGAAGCCGCCGAGGCGAGGTTCGCCACCCAATTTGAGTACGAAACGGATTGTTGGGATGTCCATGACGCCATGTCAGCCGAAGCTGATTTCGTCTTGCTCGATGTGCGGAGCCCTCAAATGTATGCCCAGGGGCACGTCCCCGGCGCGGTGAATCTTCCTCATGGCAAGATCATCGCGTCCAAGATGCGCCAATGGGATGATGACACCGTGTTCGTGACCTATTGCGCGGGGCCGCACTGCAATGGCGCTACGCGCGGAGCATTGAAGCTCGCCCAGCTTGGGCGTCCGGTAAAGGTGATGGCTGGTGGCGTCACCGGGTGGCTTGATGAAGGCTTTCAACTGACTGTCGAGGCCTAATTGTCGTGGAATGGACGGTGCGCGAGTTTCGCCGGTCGGATGTCGGCCAATTGCTTGCCCTCATGCGCAGGCTAGCCGAATTCGAGCGCTATAGTGAAGACTTTGCCATCTCCGAGGCTGATCTGATTGAACGCGGGCTAAGCGAGTGCCCTCAGTTTACCGCGTTGGTGGCAATGGATGCCAATGGGTCAGCCTTGGGAATGGCGGTCTACCACCTCATCCCATACACCTATGATCTCGCCCCCGACATGATCCTGAAGGAGCTATTTGTCGCGGAGTCCTCACGTGGGCTTGGTGTCGGTGAGGCGCTGATGGGGCGGTTGATCAAGGAGGCCAAGAGAAGGGGCTGCAGACGCATCAAGTGGCTGGTGCTCACGGAAAATGTTCGGGCCAAGTCATTCTACACCCGGCTTGGAGGGGTGAAGGATGACAAATGGGAAAACTGGCTGATCGACCTTTCCCATCCCGGTTGGCTTGGCATTGGCAATGGGAACCGTATTCCATGATTACTTGCTACTTGGCCTACGAGATTGATCCTGAGAAAGTCCGAGACTTTGAAAACTATGCCAGGGCCTGGATGCCGTTGGTAGAGAAGTTCGGCGGTCTCCATCACGGTTACTTTGTCGCTCACGAGAGTGCGAACGACTTGGCCGTTGCGCTGTTCTCTTTCCCGAGCCTGGCGGACTACGAACGTTACCGTGGCGAGAGCGCCAAAGACCCATCGTGTCACCAAGCCTACCAGATTGCCGAAACGACACGATGCATCCGCCGATATGATCGCCAATTCTTGCGTCCGATTGAGAGGTCTCAGTCTGAATTGACTTATATATGAGTCCTTATATATAAGTGCTTATGGAACAGTTACGAGCGAATGGAATTGGCACGCAACTGCGTCGCTTAATTGAGCTGATGGATGGTGATCTGGAAGCGATATACCGCGAAGAGCACCCTTTCTACACGCCGCGCTTCACCCCAATTATCAAGGCTTTGGCTGAAGCCGATGGCCTCACAATCAAGGAAATTGCTGCTCAGTCGAATATCTCGCATTCGGCTGCGAGCCAGACGATCTCTCGAATCATCGACGAAGGAATTGTCCAGAGCGCAGTCGATGATGATCGCAGGGCTCGGCTGATCTCGCTGACTAAGGAGGGCGCGCGCCTGTTGCCTTGGCTCAAGGATCAATGGGATGCGACCCAACGCGCTGCCGATGAGCTCGATTCTGAACTTTCGCATCCGCTCAGTGCGTTGCTGGCGGAGGCTATCCGACATTTGGAATCCCGCTCATTCGCCGAGCGGATCAAATCCCACAAAGACCAACCCGACGAGGATGAAACCATGCGGCGCATTCTGGCCATTGGGGCGGGGCTACTAGCGGTCCTGGTTGCCCCTGATTCCGCCCAAGCAAACGTGCCTGAGGAACACAAAAACAGGACGGTGGTGGTCTCGCAAGATTCCAAGACTGCAGTCGTCTCTGCGGTTCTAGACCATCTTCGAAAAGAATATGTCGATCCGGAGGTTGGCCAGGCAGCTGCCGATGCTCTTGAGCAATTGGCTCACGCTGGTCACTTCAAGGCCGTAAAAGGTCCCAAGACCTTTGCGACCAAGTTGAGCAGCGAGCTTCAGCGCCTCACGGGTGATGGTCACTTGAATGTCGAGTTCTCTGCCAAGCCGCTCAATCTTGAGGGGGCGAAGGCTGATGAATCGTTTTCGGCTCGGGAGATGGAGAAATATTACGGCGCCGGAGTCAATTACGGCGTGCATCGGATCGAACATCTTGAGGGAAATGTTGGTTACCTTGATCTGCGTGTTTTTGCCCCGATCGAGATGGGCGGACCCTCTG
Organism: Erythrobacter sp.; assembly: GCA_965229665.1. Classification (GTDB taxonomy): domain Bacteria; phylum Pseudomonadota; class Alphaproteobacteria; order Sphingomonadales; family Sphingomonadaceae; genus Erythrobacter. The sequence continues at coordinate 2,041,849 of OZ245896.1, forward strand.
TCACTTCGGCCATGACCGTCCTTGCGCCGACCAGCGCCATGATCATCGATTTACGCAAGAACGGCGGTGGCATTGGCGATATGGCAGACCTGGTTGCGAGCTACTTGTTCGATGAGCAGCGGCAGCCGTTGACTGGCACATATGATCGACCTTCCGATACGCTAACGCAGCGTTTCACGCAGCCGATGGTGCCGGGGCGACGATTTGGGCCCGAGAAGCCCGTTTATGTGCTTATCTCAAAGCGAACCTTCTCTGCTGCCGAGGCGCTGGCCTACAATCTTCAGGCTCTCGGTAGAGCGACAATAATTGGCGAGACCTCGGGGGGTGGTGCCCATCCTTTTGAGTACAAGCCGATCCATAAACACTTCGTGCTGTGGTCCGTTACCGCCAAGAGCATCAATCCGATCACACAGTCAAACTGGCAGGGGGTAGGGGTCAAACCAGACCTCGAAGTGCCGGCGAACGAGGCGCTCGAGCGGGCGCTTGCGTTACTGGCCAATAAAGACGACGCGGAGACCTCGCTGTGAGCGTCCAATCTCGCGGGTTGCTTGGCTTTTTGGTCGGCGCGTGTCTGGCGTCGACGGCAACGGCCGCTGATGATCACACCTATGACCTTATGGTCACCAATGTCACCGTCGTTGATCCTGCGACCGAGCGCGTGCTCGAAAGTAGGAGCGTAGCGATCATCGACGATAGCATCGTCCTCGTGGCCGGCTTCAACGTTCAGACCGAACAAGCGGAAACAGTGATAGACGGAACGGGCAAGTATCTCATCCCCGGTTTGATGGACATGCATGTCCATACGAGCATCGAAGCGTTGCTCGACACTAGCCTGAAGCTATTCCTTGCGAATGGTGTGACCGGCGTCCGCGACATGTCCGCTGATTGCTGGGAACCCCGAGGCGAAATCTATCTCTGCATCGATCAAATGCGCGACGTCGCGGCGCAAATCGACCGGGGTGAGCGGGTTGGGCCGCGCCTGTTGAAGCTATCCAGTTCGTTTGTACAAAGTGATCGAACTGGGCGCCTGCCCAAGGATCACGACCCGCTCTACACTCCACAAAGCCTCGAAGATGGGGTTAAACTTGTTGGATATCTCGAGGATCGTGGGGTCGACTTCATCAAGGTCTACCATGCGATCTTTCCTGGCGCATTCGAAGGCCTGATGAGCGAGGCCAATCGCCGCGGGATTGAGGTCTCTGGCCATGTCCCACTTTTGCTTGGGGCAAAGGCGGCCTCGGATGCGGGGGTTCGAACCATCGAGCACGCGAAAGAGCTGGTGACCGACTGTTCCAATTACACGGTCCAATATCGCGGGGCCATGAACGCCATGCTGCGCGGTGAAGAGGGTTCTACCTGGCCGAAAGAGATCGATCGCCTGCGAGGAACAGTTGAGACCTTTGATCAGCAACGCTGTGAGAGCTTGATGGCTTCGCTCTCGACCAAGGGAACCTACTACGTTCCAACGCATGGCACACGGGAGTTTGATGCGCGCGCCAGTGAAGAGTCCTATCGAAACGATCCCAAGCTTCGCTTTGTCGGTTCGTTTCAACGCGACGACTGGCAACGGGATATTGACCGGACTGCGGCGGCATCGGACGAAGCAAAAACGCTCTTCGCTCAATTCTATGAGACGGGGCTGGCAGTCACTAAGATAGCGATGGATCAGGGCGTTCCGATCATGCTTGGGACGGACGCCAATGATACAATGATCATCCCTGGCTTTTCTGCGCATGATGAATTGCAGCGGCTGGTCGAGGCCGGTCTGACACCGATGCAGGCCCTACAAAGCGCGACCACCGTGCCAGCAGAGTATCTCGGTATGAGTGGAAGGCTGGGACGAATTGCCGCGGGATACCGGGCAGATTTCGTGCTGCTTGAGCGGAATCCGCTCGAGGCAATCGCAAACACAACATCGATCGACACAGTTGTTGCCGGTGGCCGGGTGTTTGATCGCGCTGCTCTAAGCTCACTGCTCGAGCAGGTCGAAGCAACGGCAAAAGCCGGTCCCCCTGCATCGACCGACTGAAACAGCCATCACCAACCCTCAAAGGCGGAACATTCTATGCCAAACTTGCTCTCTCCAAACCGTCGATCTGTTTTGCAGCTGAGCGTCGCTGCGGCCGGGTTGGCACTCAGCCAAGGCCAGGCAGTCGCGCACTCTCCAATGATGCGCATGGCTGCCCCGAAGCCTTCTCAGGAAATCGCAGATTTGGTCGATGCCAAGATTGCCGAACACAGACTGCCAGGGGCGGGGCTGGCGTTCGTCGAAAATGCGCGGCTTGTATGGGAAGATGGCTTTGGCGTGACGAATGTTCGAACCGGAGCAAAGGTCTCCCCGCATAGCCTGTTCCAAGCCGCATCGCTTACTAAGCCTCTGTTTGCTTACGTGGTCCTTCAGGCAGTGGATCGTGGCGAAATCTCCCTGGAAGATCGCCTGGTTGATTTCGTACGCCCAGCCGATCTGTCTGCCAATCCATGGAGCGATCAGATTACCGTTCGCGATGCATTGCAGCATACGTCTGGCCTGCCGAACTGGCGCGATCACGGAGATTGGATCAAGCCGCTTGATCCTGCTTATGAGCCTGGGACGGACACCAGCTATTCTGGTGAGGCCTACCATTGGTTGCAAAAGGTGATGGAAAGAGTGACCGGCAAAGGGCTGGATGCTTTCATGCGCGATCGGCTTTTCGAGCCAGGCAGATTGGGCGATATGCAGATGCATTGGTCGGCTGACCGCGATGCCCGTGAAGTCTACTCGCATGTACTCGGCCCGGAAGGGGAGGTTGTTGTCCGAGACCTGCAATACATCCGTGAAATTGGCTGGCGGTTTGATGAATTGAGTGAGCGGTGGGACAAGCCGCTTAATCAATGGACGACCTGGGACCACGCCCGGGCAGTCTCGGAAATGCGGCCTCACACCCACCCAAGGCTCAAGGATACCCCCAACTGGAACTGGGCCGTTGCCGGGCGCTCAATCATCGACAGCGCTTCGAGCCTTCGCTGCACCCCAGGAGACTATGCGAGATTTCTTTGCTTGATGATGCCCGGTCTCCCGCGCGATCCTTGGCAAGTTGAGGAACAGACCCGCGAACTGTTGCTGACGCCTCAATATGAGCGGCCGAGCGTCCAGAATGGTGTCCTTCCTCGCGGTCTGGGATGGGGCCTTGAGAAAAGACAGGATGGGATCGCGTTCTATCATTGGGGAAAGAATGGCCGATCGCACCATGCGCTGGCGCTGGGCGACGTGACGAGCCGCAAGGGGATTGTCGTCATGACCCATGGGACAAACGGCAAGGCCTTTATTCGCGATGTCGTCACAGCATTGATGGGCGAGAGCTATATCGGAGTTGTGACGTAGCCTAATCGGGCGATCAACGTTACCGGACCGAGACGAAATCGCAGCAGACCGACAGCAGTGACACCAAATCTGTCCTCGTCGAGCATGAGCATGGAAACGCTCATTTCTTACGAATAACTCCAGACGGCGAATCCGGTTCAAAGGGGGCCGCTGTGTGCTAATTTGACACTGATCAATGGCCTTGAGGTGGTAGTTTGTTATCACTGGCGTTGACACGTCGTCCGTGCTTCGTCAAATTTGTCCGGACAAATTCTAAAGGTGACTCGATGGCCTCCGATCTTCCTCCCCCTTACACAGCCTTGACCCGGCACCCGATGATGCCCCGCACCAACCATGATGAAGCCGCACGCTTCAACTTCCTGACTCATTTCAATCGCTATTTGTCGGGGACGATCGGCGGTGGGAACAAGCTGGCCTATGAAAAGCGGGTCCTACCGCAGTTCCGCGCGGAGCATGGCCGTGACCCTGAGCATCGCTATGAAATCCGTGACGCGATGAATAGAGACCAGTGGCACCGGATCTGGTCAGCACTCAAGCGCAATTCGATGGAAATGCGCCAACACACCGGGCGGCAGACTGTGCTTCGGCAGCTGGACGAGCTCGATGCGATGGCTGCGCAATTCAATGAGCATTCGGACATGCTTGAGCTCGACCCTTCTGTCGAGCAGCCACATTATCAAACCGCTGTCGACATCCACTGCCAGCCAGGCGGCTACCACAGCGAAGAGCGCGATGGCGACGTGACTGTTGGCGCGAATTATGATGTCGGACTGTTCGCCACCACTGGAGGAGCCTTGGGTGGGCTCAACGACGGCGGTGGCCAAGCTGTCGTGGGCTGGGCCAAGGCAGAGCGGCCAGATTGGAGCCCGAAGCGCATTCTCGATATCGGCTGTACAGTTGGTCACAATGCTGTGCCGATTGCTCAGGCCTATCCTGAGGCAGAGGTGATCGCGATCGATACAGCGGCTGCCTCGCTTCGCTACGGCGCGGCTCGCGCTGCTGCGATGGGCGTGAAAAATATCAAATTTGTCCAAGCCTCTGGCGAGGACTTGTCGCGCTGGGCCGATGGTTCGTTTGACTGGGTCCAGACCACCATGTTCCTGCACGAATTGTCATCGCAGGCGATGCCGCGCATTCTTGCGGAAGCCAATCGCGTCCTCACCCCTGGAGGCCTAATCCTGCACATTGAGCAGCCGCAATATTCCGACCAAATGCCGCTGTTCGAGCAATTCATGCGCGATTGGGATGCCTTCAACAACAACGAGCCATTCTGGTCCGCAATGCATGGCCAAGATCTCAAGCAGGTGATGGCCAAGGCCGGCTTCCCGCTCGACAGCCAGTTTGTCGCCGGAGTTCGTGCCGTGGTCGACCCTGAGATTTTCCCGCCGTCGCCCGACGAAGGGGAAGAGGATTTCGGTCGCGCAGCGATTTGGAATGCTTATGGCGCCTGGAAGCCAATGGCGCAGGAGGCCGCTGCATGAGCGACGAGCCGTTTGATTGGGTCGCGCTGTCGGGACGACGGGCCAAAGGCAAGCGCCCAGAATATTTCGACGATCCGGCGTTGGACCGGCTTTATTCCACGGTCTTCGCTCTGGCTGCCGAAGTGTCGGCCTTGCGCGAGCGGCAAGACACGATCGAGCGGCTGCTCGACGAGAAGGGCGTGGTCAAGCGCAACGATATTGAGAGCTATGAGCCTGATAGGGCGGCAGGCGAAGAGCGTGGACTGGCAACACGCGCCTACGTCGCCCGTATCATGCGCGGCTTTCAACAACAGGCCGAGGCGCTTGAAGCCGATGATCCACCAATCATGGAGGTCGTTGAGCGATTGTCTCGCGAATAGTTTTGGATCGAAGCGGGCCTGTTCGGGATTGGGTCTGCTTCAACGGGAGGGATCATGGATTTTCTTACACTGCACGAGCTCAGCATCCTACGCTGGGTTCACATCCTTGCTATGGTGTATTGGCTGGGAGGGGAGTGGGGCGTCTTTCAAACCAGCTATCACGTCACCAATCCGGCGCTTTCGCTGGAAGAGCGCAAGCGTCATATGGAAACTGCCTACCGGATTGATATCCTGGCGCGAACAGGGATCGTCTTGTTGCTGCCATTAGGACTGCACATGGGCAAGCTATACGGATTTGTCCCGCTCCTTGAGGGAGCGGGTATCTGGTGGATGTGGCTGTTCTTCGCGATCTGGTTGGCGATGACTTGGACCGCGTTTATCAAGCGCGAAACCGACATTGGTATCAAAGTCACCCGCGCTGAAGAGCTGCTCAGATACCCATTGATTCTCGCCCTGGTGGCGGTCTCGTTCCTGTCATTTTATGGAAGCGGGCCGATCCTCTCGGGCGAAGCCAATTATTGGTATCCATCCAAGATCGCGCTCTACGCCTTTGCTCTGTGTATAGGCCTGTTCCTTCGCTTGGTGATGCGGCGCTGGACTGAGCGCTTCCGGATCCTTGCAATGGGACCCAATGAAGAGCAGGAAGCGGCGCTGGCCAAGGAAATCGGGCTCGCTCGGATCTCGGCCTATATCTATTGGATCACAATCGCTTCGGTTTGCTTCCTTGGCGCTGTGAAACCGTTTTGATCGGAGTTCGCCAATGCCGGCCTATATGATTGTGACCGCTGCAATTCACGATCGCGAAAAGTTCATCGCAGGATATGGTGCTGCGGCGGCCAAGCTGATCGAAAAGTTTGGCGGAGAATACCTTATTCGCGGGCCCGGCGCCGAATGCCTTGAGGGCGATTTCGGTCAGGGAGCAAGCATGGTCATCTCCAAATGGCCTGACCGAGAAGCGGCAAAAGCATTTTGGAATAGCCGCGAATATGCCGAGGTTAAGACACTGCGCGACGGTCTCGCTGATGTGCAAGTGCTTTTGATTGACGGTCCCGATCTTACCGCATGAGGTCGCGCGACCCCGATCCCTCGCTGTATGTGGGAGACCTGTTCGGAGAGCATTATCTTGCTGAGCAATCCGGAACACCCGATCGGATAACCGTCAGGGCCCTGCTTCCTGGTATCAGTACGTGTCTCATAGTGTCTCTGGCTGCGCTTTGGCTGGCTGGACAATATGGCTTCCCCGCGATCCTCGCCGGCCTGCTGCTCGGATTGGCATTGCATTTCCTGTCCGAATTGCCTTCGATCACGAGCGGTCTCGATTTTGTCTCTAAGCACTTTCTTCGGGTCGGGATCGTATTGCTCGGGCTGCAAGTGTCGCTGATGCAGATTGCCGATCTGGGGTGGCTCGCCTTTGTCGGCCTTCTGGCGATAATGGTGGCCGCCTTCGGTGCAGCGATGATGGGAGCAAGGGTCGCCGGTCAAAGCCGCTATGCCGGTATCCTTGCCGGGGGTGCGACCGCGATTTGCGGGGTCTCGGCCGCCTTGGCGCTGTATGCTGTTGTCGGCCGTGACCGGCTCGACCAGGCCCGTTTCACGCTCACAATTGTCGGAGTGACCTTGGCCAGCGCGACTGCGCTCGCTGTCTACCCTGCTATTGCTGCTTTCCTGGAGCTTTCTGATTCCCAAGCGGGCTATCTGATCGGCTCCGCGATTCATGACGTCGGCCAAGCTATCGGGGGCGGCTACGCAGTCTCTGATGCTGCTGGATCGCAGGCGACGGTAATCAAACTGGCCCGCGTGGCCTTGCTCGCGCCAATCGTTGCCTTGGTGGCGTTTTGGATCGGACGGCCTAGCAATGAACCAACCGCCGCTCGGAGGATCGTGGCTGTTCTGGCGCTTCCCTGGTTCATCACCGGTTTTTTGGGATTGGTGGTGCTCAACAGTGTCGCTCCGATCCCGTCTGCAGTGGCTGAGCAGGGTCTCGAGCTCTCGAAATTCTTGTTGCTCTTGGCCGTCACGGCAACGGCGTTGCGTGCTCGACTTAGCCTGTTGCTTGAGGCGGGCTGGCGACCGTTGGCACCGGTGTTTGCAGCCACTCTCGCCTCATTCGCCGTTTCGTTAGCGGTGGCGGTGTTCTTGATCGTCTGACCGAGGCGTCACACAGGCCTCGGCAGAGCCGTGGTGACCTTCATCTCTTCCATCGAAAAGGTGGCGGTGACATCCGCTAGGTCGGGCACGCGGCGGATCAGCCTCTGATAGATCCGATCGTAGTCGCTAATGTCTGCCACTCGGAGCTTGAGCAGATAGTCTACATCGCCAGCCATACGGTGGCATTCGATAATTTCTTCGATGCCTTCGATTGCGGCGTGAAACGCGTCGAGCCAATCGGCATCGTGTCGGCGTGTGCGAATGGCCACAAAAACGCATGTCGCTGCGCCAACCTTTGCCGGGTCGAGCAAGGCCACCCGCTTGGCGATGACTCCACTTTCCTCCATCCGCTTAATGCGCCGCCAGCATGGATTGGTCGACAGGCCGACGCTTTCGGCGATCAACTGGAGCGAAAGCGATGCATCCTTTTGTAGCAATGCCAGGATTGCCCAGTCCTTAGAATCAAGTGCTATCTCATTGTTCATATAGAGGACACTATCCCAATATTAGTGCATATTCGAGTGAAAATTGGGACATTTTCAAATAGGCTTGGTGATACAGTGCTCGCACATAAGATTGAGGATGAACATGCAATTGAAACCACTATCGAAGCTGTTCCGCGAGCATCCGGCATCGGTCGGCGAGACCTATTTCGAGCACCTTTTGCAAGCGCTGAGCTTTGGCATTCGAATGGTGCTGGCCGGGCTCGCTTGCATGCTGCACGGCATATTTCCGTTTTTGTTTATCAAGACAGGCAGCGCACAGATTCAGACACTGCACGGGCGCATGATCACTAACCGCAGCAAGCACCCGGAGGCGTTTGATTTCGTGATCTGACGATCAGTTCTCAGTCGAGGATCTGGTTCAGCTCGATCAGGATGCCATCCGGATCGAAGAAGTTGCATCCCATCACACGGATGTCAGGCCCGCCATCGCGACCTGGGTAGACTTGGAGTCTGGGCTCTGCTGTGAATGTCACTCCCGGGACTGCCTTTGCGGCTTCGCAGCGTCCCTCGACATCATCGGTGTTGAGCACCATGACAACGTCTCCTGGGCCCATCCTCTTGGGATAATCGTCCGCAGGAATTGCCGGATCAAGCCACTCCATCAGCCCGACCCAGCCAACCCAAGGGTCGTTCGAGTTGAGTAACACCAGACGGGCGGTCGCCCCTGGTTCGCCTGCCGGCAAAGCAACGCCTGAGGTCGTGACGGTGGTGTCATAGTTGACCTCAAGCCCGATGACATCGCGGTAGAGTTGCAGCGAATTCTCGATGTCGCGGACAATAATCGTGGATCGGCGGACATCCGTCGGCAATTTCTCTTCAGGCGCGTCCACCCCCGCGGCGCTTGGCTCGGAAGTGGATGCTTGCGTCGCATCGTTCTCACCTGCCGCCTGACAACCGGCTAGCAGGCCCAGGGCTGCAATAGCGCCCAGTGTACGTAAATTTGAGATCATTCGCTCTCTCCCACAGCGCCCGAATTGATCAAATCATCGATCTGGTCTGAGTCGTAGCCTAAGCCACCCAAAACGGCTCGCGCATCTTCGCCTGGCTTCGGTAGTTTCTGCGGTGCCCCGATCCTCTTGCCACCCATATCGAGCGGAATGGTCGGCAGGCGCACCTCGGTCCCGTTTTCGAGCGTGACGTCTTCCAACCCGCCCTCGTTCAAATGGGCGTCGTCAAACATGTCTTCCGGTTTGCCGATCGGCGCAAACGGCAGGCCTGAGCCATCCAGCTTTGCAATCATCTCGGCTGAGGTCATCGTCGCGAACAGCGCGCGCAGTTCTGGAATGATGCGATCGCGCGCCTGTACGCGAGCGTTGTTCTCGCGGATCGTCTCGTCAGCCCATAACTGCTCAAGCCCGAACAGCTTGCAGAACTTCTCCCACAAGGCATCGGTGACCACGCCGACGAACACGGGCTCATCCTTGGTCTCGAACACATCATAGACCGCCCAGGCTGACACGCGGGCAGGCATGGGGGCCGCCGGGGTTCCGGTTACGGCATATTGCGCCATATGCTGGCCAACGAGGTAGATCGTCGTTTCAAACAGGCTGGCGGTGACTTTCTGTCCTTTGCCGGTGCGATGCCGCTCTTCCAGTGCTGCGAGAATGCCAATCACCCCGAACATGCCGCCGGTCACGTCGATGACGCTGGCACCAGCCCGGGTCGGTTTGCCGGGTTGCCCGGTCATATAGGCGAGCCCGCCCATCATCTGAGCGACTTCGTCCAACGCCGTGCGCTGTTCATAGGGGCCGGGCAAGAAGCCCTTTTCCGAGCAATAGATCAGCCTCTCATTTCCTGCTGCGCAGCTCTCATAATCCAGACCCAGCCGGTCGAGCGCTCCGGGACGGAAGTTCTCGACCAGAACATCAGCATTGGCGATCAGATCTTTGGCAATCGCAATCCCTTGGTCGGATTTGAGATCGAGACAGATCGATTGCTTGCCGCGATTGTACATCGGGAAATAGCCCGCGCCTGATCCGAGCAATCTGCGGGTGCGGTCTCCACCGATCGGCTCAACCCGGACGATCTCGGCACCGAGACCCGCCAGAATGTGCCCCACAGTTGGCCCCATCACCATGTGAGTGAATTCGACGACTTTGATCCCAGCCAGTGGGGTGGGCGAGCTCATGCCGCGGTCCTCTGATGGTAGTCGAGCATCGGCCCGGCATCGGGGGTGAAGCCATAGAGCGGCTCCCCCGGCAGCGCTTCAGCGAGGATCGATCGCACCTCGAGCAGTTTCTCGAGATCAATCCCGGTTGAATAGCCCATTGAATTGAGCATCAATACCAGGTCTTCGGTTACCAAATTGCCGCTGGCACCTGGTGCGAAAGGACACCCGCCCAATCCACCAAGCGAAGAGTCGAACGTGGTGATTCCTTCCTCCAGTCCGGCGACGACATTGGCGAGACCGAGCCCGCGGGTGTTGTGCAGATGGAGCGTGGTGAGCATGTCTTGGCCAACTGCCGCTTTGACCTTGCGCGTAAGCCGTCTGACCTGCGCCGGATCTGCATAGCCGGTGGTGTCGGAAAGCGAGAATTCCATCGCGCCCGCCTCGACCGCTTGCTCGGCAAGACGAACAACCTGATCCTCGCTGACCGCACCTTCCATCGTGCAGCCAAATGCGGTCGAAAGCCCGACCGCAAAATGCACACCGGCCCTGCGCGCAATGGTCGCTGCTTCGCGGATCTCTTCGAGCATCGCGGGGTGGTCCTTGCGCACGTTCTTGATCGAGTGGGTTTCGCTCATCGAGAAGGGGATGCTCATCGCATCAACGCCCGCTTCGACGGCGAACTTCGCGCCTTTCGCATTGGGGACCAGCGTGACCACCGTCAGCCCTTCTATCCCCTTGGCAAACTCCACGAGTTCCGCGGTGTCCGCCATCTGCGGGAGCAGTCTGGGCGGGACAAAGCTGCCAACCTCAATCTCTTTGACGCCCGCCGCAGCCTCGGCTGCTATCCAGCGCTTCTTGGCTTCAAGCGGCATGATCGTGTCGATCGACTGCAGCCCATCGCGCGGGCCGACTTCGGAAACGAGGATTTCAGTCATGCGGGCATCCTTTTGGGTTTCCAGCAATGCGGTTGACAGATTGGCGATGTGTCAACCACGACCATTGGTTTAAGCTTTTGAAAAAAAATGTTTTGTTGGATTCTCGCTGCTTGACACTTGTCCAACTTTTTTCAACCAAGCGACCGTCTCGCCTCGACTGATTGGTAGAGCAAAAACGGGACTGTAGGAAAGTCATGCCGCAGCACCATCGAGATAGACCCAGGGCCGCTTTGCCTGGTCGTCTTGAGTCCAAAGGTCGACGGCTTCGGCCTGCGTCAACGTCAGATCAATCGCGTCCAGCCCTTCGGCCAGCATCTGCTTGGCCTCGGGATCGATCGCAAAATTGTGCGTCTGGCCCGCTGCCGTGACCTTTTGCGCGGCGAGATCCACGGTCACCTGCTCACCGGCCAACTGTTCGACGCTCGCTCGGTTCAGAGTGATCGGCAGAATGAAATTGCGCAGGCAGTTGCCATGGAAGATCGGCGCAAAGCTTTCTCCGATAATCGCGCGAATGCCATATTCCGCCAGTGCCCAGACAGCATGTTCGCGGCTCGACCCGCAGCCAAAATTGGCGCCAACGGCCAGCACCGTGACCGAGCGAAACTCGGCCCGGTTGAGAGTGAAATCTGAGTTCTCGGTCCGCGCATCGGCATCGACATAGCGCCAGGGGGCGAACAACCCTTCGGCCAGCCCGGTTCTGCCAGTGGTGCGCATTTCGCGGCTGGGAATGATCGTATCGGTATCGACATTGTCGCGCAGCAAAGGCGCGGCCATGCTGGTCAATGGTTGAGGAAAAGCGCTCATGCCTCCGCCTCAGTGTCCCGCAGAAACTCGCGGGGATCGGCGATCACGCCAGCAATAGCGCTTGCGGCGACCGTTTCAGGCGAGGCGATATGGGTGCGAACGCCTGGGCCCTGCCGCCCTTCGAAATTGCGGTTGGTGCTTGAGATGACGCGCGCACCCGCTGGAAAACCCTCGCCACCCGCATAGAAGCACAGCGAGCATCCGCTCATCCGCCATTCGAAGCCAGCAGCTTCGAATATCGCATCGAGCCCTTCTGCTTCGGCGGCGCGTTTGACCGCTAGCGAGCCCGGTACCACCAGGGCCTTTTGGATCGAAGGGGCGATCTGGCGCCCCTCCAAGATTCTGGCCGCGCGGCGCAAATCAGACAGGCGGGAATTGGTGCAGCTGCCGATGAACGCGGCATCGATTGGCGTTCCGGCCAGCTGAGCTCCGGAGTCCAAGCCAATGTATTCATGCGCGCGCGGCGGCCCCTTTGGGACTGAGGCATCGACCGCAATAGTGTGCTCGGGACTGGTGCCCCAGCTTACCATCGGGCGGATCGTGCTGGCGTCGATTACAATCTCAGCATCGAATTGCGCGTCGGCGTCGCTGTGTAAGCTGGCCCAGTAGGGATCGTTGAAATTCTCTGGGACGTATGGCCGCCCTGCAAGGTAATCAAAGGTCATTGCATCCGGCGCGATCATTCCGGTCATCGCACTGAATTCGGTTGCCATATTGCACAGCGTCATGCGCGCTTCCATGTCGAGCGCTTGAACAGCCTCACCAGCGAACTCGACAACATGGCCCGCTCCACCACCGGCGCCGTGCTGTGCAATCAAGGTCAGGATCATGTCCTTGGCTGTTACGCCAATGGGAAGCTGTCCTTCAAAGCTGACCCTCATGGTCTTTGGCTTGTCGAGCCGCAGCGTACCGGTCACCATGGCATGTTCAGCCTCGGAACTGCCAATCCCCCAGGCGAGCGCGCCAAAGGCACCCTGGGTGCAAGTGTGGCTGTCTGGCGCGACCAGTGTCACTCCCGGCAGCACAATGCCTTGTTCGGCCGAAATCACATGGACAATGCCTTGGTCGCGATCGTTGACGTCAAACAAGGTGATGCCGGCCGCAAGGCAGGCCGCGCGGGTGTCGGTGATGAAACCTTCGCCTCCGGGCATCAGCGTGCCATCGCCTCGCCCAATCCGTGTGTCGACGATGTGATCCATCACCGCAAAGACGCGCGCGGAGTCCAGGACCTCGCGTCCCATCTCGCCCATACGGTTGAGCGCAGCAGCACCGGTGCGCTCGTGCAGGAACACGCGATCGATCGCAATCAGGGTTGAACCACCGGCGGTCTCTGCGACCGCATGCGTATCCCAAATCTTGTCGAACAGCGTTCTAGGCATAGGCAGGCTGCGTTAAGCGTTGGCTTTCATTTCGGCGTCAATCGCGCGCCAATCTCTGGTCACGAAGGTCTCTTGAATGGCGGTGCGGGTTTCTAGCATACCATTTCGAATCCAGTGCCAGGTGCGACAGCGATTTTGGCCATCATCAGAGATCTGAATCTGCTCGTAAAGGTAGAGTGATGGATCGCCGGTGCGCTGCCAATACAACATCATCGTGCGATTGTACTCATCGAGCGGCACCTCGGCAGCCCAACCTTGGATGAGCTCGTTGTCCCACCAGATCCGGCCATCGCGATAGGTGGCAGGGAAGTCACGGACCTCGGTTTTCCCGTCGGGCCAAGTGTAGTGATTGGTCTGATGATAGGGGACCGCATCCTCCCCTGTCATCCGGCACAGTAACCGGCTCGCGTGCTCATCGATCTTCTCGTTCTGAGCATTGAAATAGGAATAGGTGCCGTCCCACACTCCTTCGTGGCGTGCGAGCAATGGCATCGCTTCAGAGAATTCGGCAAAGGTCGTCATTCGTTGGCTCCGTTGAGGGTAAGGAGGGTGTCGTGCCATCGACGCGCAGCTGCACCCGAGCGGATCCTGGCAAGCGCACGGCTTTGCAAGGCGTGGGGATCGAGCTTGGTCTCATCGAGTGGAATGGCGTGGGCAGCATCGGCTTCGTACCAGGGTTCAAAGAACACTTCGGCGCGAGCCGCGGCCCAAGCACGCTGCAGATAGGATCCAAAACGATCGGGCGTCATATCTGGGTAGAGGCGTTCCGGGTCACCCGCAGGGGTTTTAGGCCAGATGATTTCAGAGGCCGACAGTTTTGTCGCCGCTAGCTCAATCACGGCTGTCATATCCTGGAAATCGGAAGATTGCCCATGGCCGGGCACGTCAATGGCAAGCTGGCCTGAGTTTGGCGTAGCGAGTTCTTCGCCGGGGCCGTGCAGGATAAGCGCACCACCTTTGGTCCCGGCCCAATGGATCATTCCATCCTCAATGACGATCCATCCTTCGTTGTCGTCTTCGGCCAGCGCAGGGCAAGTCGCGCCATCGACATGTTCCAGCAAAAATTTGAGGCTGGCTTGTTGGTGATCGGCGGGGGTCGCAACCTTTTCGGCTGACCATCCTTTGGGCATTTCTCCCAAGCGACCGATATGCGCTTGCAGCGGATCGCCGTCATAGGCCGTGATCACGCACGGGGGCACTGAAGAATTGGCCGGTGGTATGTCGCGCGGTGCCCGCAGTACGGCGCCATAGCCCGCTTGGTAAGCGTTGCCCGCATCGAGCATTTCGGAGACAGCTTGAGCAACACGGGGGATATCGGCATGCGCGACCGAGAGCCGAGCTTCTTCGCGCGTGTCGAACCACGGGAACACCCAGCTCTGCTCCAGCATGCGGTTCCAGAGCCAAGTTAGGTGTTCGCCGTATCCACTTGGATGAAACTCGGGGAGGTAGCGTTCTCCGAAGATTCGCATCTCCTCATCGGTCCAAATCGCATAGCCTCCGACGGCAAGACATTTGAAGCGATGGGGCTGACGCTTGAGCGCGGTGACCAAGATGATCCCGCCAGAATGGAAGCCGTAAGCGGCGCAGGGCCCAACGCCGAGCGCATCGACGAATTCACACAAGGCATCCGCGAACTCGGCAATCTCGGGAGAGCCGGGGAGTGGGTCAGATTGTCCGAACCCCGGGGTGTCGGGAGCGATGCAGGTGAAATGCTCGCCCCATTGTTGCATCAGCGCCTCGTATTCGGCGCTTGAGCGAGGGCTCTGATGGACCATGAGCAGCGGAGGTCCGTTTCCGCAGCGGCGGTAATGGACCTTCCTGCTTGCCTGCCCGTTTTGGCCAGGAACAGTGAGAATATGGCGAGTGATCGGGTTCAAGAATTTGTCCGGACAAATTTTTCTCGACAAGCCTGTACGCGCCTTTATTGTGGCTTGTCAAAGCTCAAATCGGAGATGAATGCACGTGGCAGATTGGATCGGCACCAAGATGGTCGAAGATGGCAAGACGGCGCGCCAGATTTTCGAAGAGGTGATGGCTAATCCCGCGCGCAAGAAGTTTGGCTTTGGCGAAAAGCTGGCGATCGTGAATGTGGATGTGCAACAGGCTTACACCCGGACCGATTTGTTCAAAACCGCCTACGAAACCGATCCGCGGCAAATCGAATACATCAACACGATCAGTGCGCTTGCGCGGGCCAAAGGGATGCCAGTCATTTGGAGTCGGGTGGCTTACAAAGAGGATGCTGCCGATGCGGGGGTCTGGGGCACACGGACCGATACTGAGGATTCGCTTCAGAACATCAAATATGGTTCGGAGCGGCATAAGTTCGATCCGCGCGCTGAGATAGAGCCGGACGATCTCCAATTCACCAAGCGGATGCCGAGCGTGTTCTTCGAAACCCCGCTGGCGAGCTATTTGACTTTCCACCGGGTTGATACAGTCGTCGTGACCGGCGGCTCTACCTCTGGCTGTGTGCGCGCGACCGCGGTCGATGCGCTGAGCTATGGCTATCGCACGATTGTGCCGATCGAGTGCTGCGCGGATAAGCATGAAAGCTATCATTTCGCCAATCTCACCGATCTCCAGCTGAAGTATGCCGACGTCGAGCCGGTGCAGACAGTCATCGATTGGTTGGAGGCACGGTAATGCGGGAAGGCGCCCCCGATCCCGGGCTCTACGATTACCACCCCTATCGCGGCCGTCCCAAGCTTGCATGGCCTGATGGCAAGACCTGCGCGGTCTGGGTTGCGCCCAATCTCGAATATTACGAGATCGATCCGCCCGCGAACCCGCACCGCAAACCCTGGCCCAAGCCGCATCCGGACGTGGTTGGCTTTTCCTATCGCGACCATTCCAACCGAGTGAGCCATTGGCGAATGGCCGACGTGATGAGCCGTCACGGATTTCCCGGATCGGTCAGCCTTTCCGTCGCGCTGTGCGACCACCATCCTGAAGTGATTGCCGATGGCGCCGAGCGTGGCTGGGAGTTCTTCAGCCACGGCATTTACAACACGCGCTATTCCTACGGCATGTCCGAGGCGCAGGAACGCGCGATCATCGAAGACTCGATCGAGACCGTTCAGCGCGCCACTGGCCAGCGCATCCGCGGCTGGCTCGCCCCCGCGCTCACGCACACGCCGCGCACACTCGATCTGCTCGCCGAATATGATTTTACTTACACTTGCGACCTTTATCACGATGATGCCGTGCAGGCGGTGAAAGTGGCCAATGGCTCACTTGCTTCGATCCCTTACAGTCTCGAGGTCAACGACCACTATGGCTTCAACGTCTACGGCATGTCAGGCCGCGAATACGCCGACAGTCTGATCCAACAGTTCGATCGGCTTGCTGACGAGGGGGAGCGGACCGGCGCGGGCACCGTAATGTGCATACCGCTGCACGCCTATTTGATTGGTCAGCCGCATCGGATTGGGCCGTTTGAGGAGGCGCTCGCGCATATTGCTGCCGATCCGCGTTGCTGGAAAGCGCGCGCGGGAGAGATCGTCGAGCATTGGAGTTCCGCCCAATGAGCCTACCCGACGCATACACGACCTACCCCAAACGCCGCGAGGGGTATGACCACGACCTTTATCCCTGGTCCAATATGCACGAGCGTGCGCCAGTCACCTGGCCCAAAGGCTCGGTCGCCATTTGGATGTGCGTCAGCCTCGAGTGGTTTCCAATCACACCGGGCGGCCCATTCAAGGCACCCGGTCATATGGTCACACCTTACCCGGACTATCGTCATTACACTGTGCGAGACTACGGCAGCCGCGTGGGAGTGTGGCGGATGCTGGATGCCTTCAAGGCGGCGGGCGTAAAGGCCAGCTTTGCCACCAACGCTGCGATAGCTGAGCGTTACCCCGAATTGGTAGAAGCAGTGCTGGCAGACGGGCATGAGATCATTGCGCATTCAACCGATATGAATGGCACGATCACCAGCGAGCTGTCCGAGGCAGAGGAACGCACGCTGATCGCCGACAGCCTTTCGCGGATCGAAGCGTCTTGCGGGGTTAAGCCGACAGGTTGGCATTCAATCGCGCGTTCGCAGAGTTTCAATACTCTGGACCTCTTGGCTGAGCACGGTCTCAAATACACCTGCGACTGGGTCAATGATGAGCTACCCTACCGCTTCAACAATGGCGTTGTGAACTTGCCGCTCAACACCGAATTGTCCGATCGCATGATCGTCGCGACGCAGCAGCATTCGGCTGAGGGCTGGGCTCAGATGATGCGCGACAGCTTTGAGTGGTTGGCGGCCGAAGCCCAAGGCAGTGCTTACACCAAGGGCGGTGGGCGCATGCTGCCGATGCAGCTCACGCCTTACATCATGGGGCTCCCATACCGGATTGGTGCGTTGGAAGATTTGTTGGCCGAATTCACGGCTAACGAGGCTGTGTGGTTTGCGACAGGGGCCGAGATTGTGGCCGAATGGGAGAAACAACAGTGAAAGCCCGGAACCCTCGCACCGGCGAAGAGGACTATGAATTTGCGGTGACTTCGCGCGCGGAGATCGCTGCTGAGGCCGCGTCCTTGCGCGAACGCCAAACCGCGTGGGAAGCCATGGATCCTGAAGGCCGCGCTGCTGTGCTCACCCGCTTTGCCGATGCTATTGAAGCGGCCGCGCCTGCAATCGCGGGGGCGCTTGCTGTTGATACAGGTCGCGGCGCGGTTTCTTGGATCGAAGTCCAAGGTTGTGTCGGAAACATCCGTCGGTGGGCGGCCCGTGGTCCCGAACTGTTCGCCGGGCTTGATCGCGGTCCGGCCCCTTCGGCGACGCCGAGTATCGAGATTGTTACCGAGTATTCGGCTTTCCCGCTGTTTGGCGCGATTTGCCCTTGGAACTTTCCGGTGATCCTGAGTCATATCGATGCGGTGCCGGCTTTGATGGCGGGGTCTGCAGCCTTGGTGAAGCCGAGCGAGGTTACGCCGCGCTTTGTCGAGCCGATGCGGGCTGTCTTGGCGCAAGTCCCTGAATTGCCGCTGGCCTATGTCATGGGGGGACCAGACGTTGGGCAAGCCCTTATCGAAGAGGTCGACTATGTGTGCTTCACGGGATCGACCGCGACTGGGCGCAAAGTCGCCGAAGCGGCTGCGCGCCAGCTGATACCGGCGAACCTAGAGCTGGGTGGCAAGGACCCCATGATCATTACCGGTTCTGCCGATCCGGAGTGGGCGGCGGGGGTGGCCTTGCGTGCTTCAGTGGTCGCTACTGGGCAGGCCTGCCAGTCAATCGAACGGGTATTTGTCGACCGCGCGATTGCAGAACCGTTCCTTGCGGCCCTGGTGGACGGCGCCAAGGCAGTTGCGATCACCCACCCAGATCCGACAAGTGGCCATATCGGGCCGTTCATTTTCCCGGGTCAGGCCGACAAAGTCCAAGCGCATATCGATGATGCGGTGGCGAATGGTGCCGAGATTCTCGCTGGCGGGAAGGTCGAGACCCTGGATGGCGGTAAGTACCTCAGACCGACGGTCTTGGCCGGGGTAACGCCCGAAATGGCGGTCATGCGCGAGGAGACATTCGGGCCAGTGATCCCGGTGACAGTGTTCGACGATCTCGACGTGGCGATCGCTCAAGCCAATGATACCGAGTACGGACTGTCGGCTGCGGTGCTGGCGGGGTCGCTCGACGAGGCGATGCCGATTGGGGCGAGGCTAGATGCGGGGGCGATCAGCCTGCAAGACGGGGCGCTCACCAGCATGGTTGGTGACGCTGCAAACCAATCGCGCAAGGCCTCTGGTCTTGGTCCGAGCCGGATGGGTGACATGGGAATGCTGCGCTTTCTGCGCGAGCAGGCGATGATCCGGCAGACCGGCCAACCGCTGCCCATCCATGCCTATGCTGAGGATGCTGCTGGATGAGCAATCGCGCCGAGCTTGAGGCAGTGATGCCAGCCATGCTGCTCCACGATGGATGGTGGGATGGCTGGTACCGCCACTTCGATGCTGAAGGGGTGCGGATCGACCAGCACAAGGTCAAAACCCACTGTGAATTCCCTGACAGCGGCGAGTGGCACTATGTTCAGCACAATTGGTTGAGCTGGGAAGATGGCCAGACTGCGACCTATGAATTCGGCGGAAAGCTGGAAGGCAATCACATCCATTGGCGGACCGACCGCTTCAGCGGCTTCGGCTGGCAGACCGATGAAGACACCTTAATGCTCAAACTTGACCGGCTCGACGAACCGGGTGCCTATTATATTGAAATGATCAACATCGCTCCTGATGGGCAAAGCCGCGCTCGGACTTGGCAGTGGTTCAAAGACGGCAAGCCGTGGAAGCGCACTCTTTGCGACGAATGGAGGATCGAAGCCCCATGATGTCCCTTTTGCTTGGAACATTGCTTGTTCAATCATCTGCGACTGCAGGTTCGGTCGAAGCGCCACCGCCGCCTCAGTCGATCTGCGACAGTCCAGTTTATATGGTGATCGAGGGTGAGACGCTCGACCGCGCGCGGATGGGGCAATATGCCGCGGCCATCGCGCGAAGTGAAATCTATCAAAAACTGGGCGGCTATTACGTCAACGTGCCCCGCCCGCTTGAAGTATTCGAGGGCGAAGTTGAGCCCAACTATGTCAATCTCACTGTGCGTTTTCCATGCATTGAGAACGCGCGCGCCTTTTGGAACAGCCGCGTATACCAAGACGAAATCATCGACATTCGGCGCAAGCCGACCAGCGCGGGTGATTACACCGTCACCATTTATGCTGAGGCTCCGCTGCGAGAAGATATGGTAGGCCGTGTCTCAGACGCACGTTTCACTGATGACTTTTCAAACCACCAAGTGCCGCAGGTCGACGTCCCCGTAGTCGGTCCTGAGGCGCAGAACACTGGCGAAGGAGACACCCAATGACCGTCGAACTCCAGCATCCGATGAAGCCCGATGCGACCCCCGATGAGATCGCTCGGGGACGATTTACTTCGGGTATTCGCTCTTTGATCCTGAACGATCTCGCCGGCGACATGCGGTCAGCCTATGAGCGCCGCGCCGCGCCCGCTTTCAAGAAAGAGAACGGGCGCGAGCCTCAGACCAGCCGAGAAGCGCATCAGGCGCTGCGGGGCGATCCGGCCTTCAACATCTATTCTGCGATGCGCGTGCAAGCACAAAAGATGGTCTGGGCAAGCGTAGCGGATAGCGTCGAGCGCGAAGCCGATCGGCTCGCAGACGAGGCCGGCAAAGCGGCTGCTGCGCCAGGCTCACTGACGCTGACCCCTGAGCTTGATGTTCCCAAGAATGTCCACGCCATCGACGTGCACTTGATGCCGGGCAGTTACACGCGCGGTGAGGACAGCCTTGAAGCGGGGGCTGTCTATGATCGCGGACTGGCCGTCTTCTCGATGGGGCTCATGGGGGCCAACCTCGACGATATCGGGCTCTCGATGAGCCAGTATATCAAGCAGCGTTTCCCCGAATTTGCGCCACAGCGCATCCTCGATACCGGGTGCACGATTGGCCACAACACTCTGCCGTGGAAGCAGGCTTATCCCGAGGCAGAAGTCATCGCGATCGACGCCGCTCCCGGCCCGCTCGCTTATGGTTCCGCGCGCGCCAAGATGCAGGAACAGGAAGTGCATTTCCACCAGATGTGTGCGGACGATCTGGCTTATGAGGATGAGAGTTTTGACGTCGTATGGTCGAGCATGTTCTTGCACGAGCTGTCGAAGAAGCAGCGCGCGAAAGCGTTTGAAGAAGCCTATCGCGTGCTCAAACCAGGTGGTCTGATCGTCCATATGGAGCTGCCACCAAACGAGCAGATGGGCGCATTTGACGGTTTCTACCTCGACTGGGACAGCTATTATAACAACGAGCCTTACTACAAAGGCTACCGCGACGAAGTCCCGCGCGAGCTGTGCGCCCGCGCCGGATTTGGCGACGATAGCTTCTTTGAATTCGTGGTTCCTTCGATCGGTATCTACGGCGAAGAGGCGGTTGCCGATGCTGCGACCGGCGATCGCGCTGAAGGGGTAGGGCAGGAAACCACAGGGCGCTTGGCTGAAGGCGTGATGTGGTACGGTTATGGGGCGTTCAAGCAGTGAGTGACGAGAAGCTGCGCCCCGAAGACGCCCCGCCCAGCCTTTACGACGACCAGGGCAATCCGCGGTTCTTTGCCGATCCCGGGATGGATCGGTTTGTCGCTGTGGTGATGAACCTCGCTCAAGAGGTCTGGGTCCAGGAGGAGCGCTTGCTGGCGCTCGAAGAAGACAAGAGCGGGACCAGCGTTGATCGCGAAGCCAAGGTCAAAGAGTTCATCGACCGCGTGTTCGCTCCTATTCGGAAGGCTTGAACCAATGAAAGCTTGGGAAATCGGGCCACGTGGGGGTGTCGCAAGTCTGCGCCAGGTTGAGCGCGCTGAACCTGTCGCCGGGCCGGGTGAAGTCCTGGTGAAGGTTATAGCCGCAGGGCTGAACTATCGTGACTTGATGATCCTGCGTGGCCATTATGGGACGGATTTGCCCGAAGATCGGATCCCGCTGACCGATGGCGTTGGGACGATCGAGGCGATTGGTGAGGGCGTTGATGGGTTCGCCATCGGAGACCGAGTGATCGCTGCTAACTTCGTCGATTGGGACCCGGAAACCGGGTTCGGATTTCACATCTTTGGGCGCGATATTGGCGTGACCATGGATGGCTGGCTAGCCGAGAAGATTGTGCTTCCTGCCAAGGCGACATTGAAGGTTCCAGACGGCTTGAGCGACGATACCGCCGCAACCCTCGCGGTGGTGGCTGGCACGGTGTGGCACGCCATGGTCGCGTTTGGCGGCGCAGCCCCCGGCAAGCTGGTGTTGGCGCAGGGGACCGGCGGCGTTTCAGTCTTTGCCTTGCAGCTGGCCAAGGCGCTCGGGGCCGAATTTGCGATTACCTCGTCGAGCGACGAGAAGCTGGAGAAGATGCGCGAGCTCGGAGCAGACTACGTGGTGAATTATAAAGAGCGGCCGGATTGGTCCGCGGCGCTGCTCGAACAGACCGGTGGGCGCGGCGCCGACGTGGTGGTCGATACGATCGGGTTTGGTGATTTCAGTCAGACGATCGCAGTCGCTGGGGTGGAGGGCCGAATCGGAACTCTCGGCGCTCTGTCTGGATCGCCGCAAGACGCCGGAGATTTCGGGCAAGGCGCGATCCTTGGCAAGAATATCACGATCAAAGGCATCACCAGCGGCCATGTCGGCCACGTCGAGCAAGCGCTGGCCGTTTTGGCGGACAAAGGCGTCAACACATTGGTCGACAGCGTGTTCGAGTTTGACGACGCAAAGTCGGCCTATGCCCACCTTGAAAGCGGTGCGCATATGGGCAAGGTGATGATCCGCGTTTCAGACTAGGCTGCGAACTCGATGGTCGGGTCGAACTCCATCATCTCGCGATTGTTCACCGGCGCCCCAGCCAGCGCGAAATTGTCGGGATCAATGCTCTGAGTGATCTCGCCCTGGATTTTGGAGGCGTGGTGGACCTCTGCGGTGCGCGGGATCCGCATCACCTCATAGCGTGCGAGTGCGCTTTCAACGCTTGCCTCGCTGGCTAGAAGTTGGGCGAGAACATAGCCATCCTCGACCGCCATCGCTGCGCCCATTCCAAGAAATGGCAGCATCGCATGGGCGGCGTCGCCGAGCATGGTGACACGCCCTTCGGACCAGCTTGGCAGCGGCGCGCGGTCGTAGAGCCCCCATTTGATGATCGAACCGGCTTCGCTGATCAGGCCCATGACGTCCGGATGCCAGCCTTCAAAGGCTTGCTTAAGCTCCTCAAGAGAGGCGGAAGTTGACCAGCCCTCAGGGACTTCCTCACCGGTCTCAACCAATGCCGCACCGTTGACGATTGTCCCTTGAGCCATGGTGTAGCGATTGAAGGTTCGCTTCGGTCCAATGAAGATCGCGCTTCGGCCGAGATCCATGAACGGCGCTGCTCGCTCCATAGGAACGAGAAAACGATACGCGACATGGCCAGTGAAGCGTGGAGCATCATCGGGGATCAATTGCTGACGGACGACGGATCGGACGCCGTCCGCGCCGATCAGGACCTCAGCGGCGGTGGTTTGACCATTCGCGAATTGGGCGACGACTTCACCGGAGGATTGCTCGAATGCCGTCAGTCTACACCCCGTATGTGTCCGCCCGCCGAGCGATTGGAGCTCAGCCAGCAGCACCTTTTGCAGATCAGCACGGTAGATATGGCGGATCAGGTTCGCGGTTCCATCATCACCTTTCCCATCGCCTTTGTCATGCGCACCCAGCAGAACATCTCCGCTGCGATAGTGCAGGAAGGGGAGGTTGCCGGCGGGACAGGCGTTTGCCGCGACCTCAGTTTGCACCCCGAGTACGCGGAACACGTGCTGTGCTCCGAGTCCCAGTGTTAGCCCCGCGCCGGTTTCTTCGATCCGATTGGCTGCCTCATAGACATCGACCGCAATACCCCGCTTGCGCAAGGCAATTGCACAGGTCAGTCCGCCAAGCCCGGCTCCGACAATCGCCGCCCGTTCAATTGGCATCAGCGATCGAGCTCGACCAGCTCGTAGCGGTTCATCATGTATCCGTCGATTGACCCATAGACGAGCACCGAGTCGTCATCGGCGGTGACCCACATGTCAAAATCTGGGTGGCGCGTGCCGCCCATTCCCTCGTCGCTCTCATCGACATAACGGTAATGGCGACAAGCAAAGGTACCGGCTTCGACCGTTTTCTCTTCCTCGCCGACATACTCCATAGTCATTTCGAGGTAAGCGATCTGTGGCGCGGAGGCACCCCGGTGATCGGGTGATGGCAGGAAGAACCGCAGCCTCCGGCGATGCGGGCCTTTGCTGACGTCCATCAGCCTGGTGGTGAAGCCATCGCCAACCACTGGGTGGGTTCCGAATGCGTCGAACTCACCGGCGTCGCGGGTTTCCGAATTGCGGCCAATGTCAGGCCCGGTGCTCTCGCAGGTGATGGTGCCCTTATCAGCGTCGTAAGCCATCCAGCCTGAGCCGAGGAAGGTGTCTCCGAGCGTCAAATGCACGAGCAAGTTTCGCGGCATCCGATCGGGGCCAATATGGCAAGTGATATTGCGCAATACCGTCGGGTCAGGCTCTTCGATCTCGCATTGCGCGCTCATGATCGTCGAGCCGTCGGCGTGGTGCGAGAAGTTGAACCATTCGCGGCCACGCTCTTGCCCCTCCATTCCGGGCTTCATCGAGGAATAGCGGATTTTGCCCCGAACATTGCGGTGTTTCATCGGCTGTGCTCCATCAGATCACTCCAGCTTTCGAGAGACGCTCAATCACCTCGGCTTGTGCTCGCCGGAAATACTCGCGATCAGGAATGCTCGCGGTGCCTTCCTGCATCATTCCGTCAGCGCCGCGGAATGGTTCCGCTGCGGCGGCATAGGCCTGTGCAAACAGCGCCGGACGTTGGCGGGCAAGGTAATTGGTCATAGCGGGCGTTCGCCGCGCTTCGCGCACAGCGCCCAGGTCGATCGTCGAGAATGCCGTAAAGGTCTCGCCGTCGCCCGATTGCGCAACGACCTGGCCTTTCCAGTCGACGATCTGGCTGTTCCCCTCGGCGCTTGAGAGCGGCATGGCGGTCCCCGAGATTCCAGCGGTGTTGGCGGACACGACATAGGCAAGGTTTTCGAACGCGCGTGCCTGTTTTGCGATGTCCTTATTGGTCGCAATCGGTGAGCCGACTTCGCTCGAGGAATGGCAGAACACTTCAGCTCCGCGCAGCGCCAGCGCGCGCGCGATTTCCGGGTAGAGGATCTCCTCCGACGCAATCGACGCCAGATTGCCGATCTCTGTCCGCGCCACCGGGAACACGCCTTCCAGCCCGTATTTGTCGAGATAAGCTTCCCAAACATCGTGCGGGCTCGGCGCAAACATTGAGATCAACCGGCGATAGCGCAGCACGACGTCGCCGGACGGAGCGACGATAAAGCAGGTCTGGAAATAGAAGTCCGGGAAGGCTTCATCGGTTTCGTAGGCATTGCCCGCAAGGAACATGCCGAGCCTCTGCGCCACTGCGCCAAGCGCTTCGTACTCTGGGCCATCGGCAGCCCAGCCAACGCGCGCTGCGAAGTCCGGAATGGTGATGCGTCCAGGATAGGATGTGAAAAGATATTCGGGCAGCACGACCAGCTTGACCGGCTTGCCCGAATATTGCGCGACAAAGATCGAACTGGTGCGGATCTGTCCTTCGATCTCGGCAATGTGTTCGAGCATGGCGGCGCGCGCAGCCGCTTCATCGGGCAAACGCTCAAGGGAGCGGGCCGTCAGCTGGATCGCCATCGCTGAATAATTGGCGGTATCAATCACATTCTCTCCATCGTTCGCGGCAAGCGGGGCGTGCGCCGCTATCGCCGCACACATTCCAGCGGCCATGGCCCGTCTGCGGTCGAGCTCAACCGACATTTACAGCGCGAGCGAGCCAGGATTCATAAGGCCGTTCGGATCGACCTGTGCCTTGAGCGCCTTGAGCATATCCCAGGCTGGCGCATCGTGGCTTTGCTTGAGCGGATAGCTGCGTGCAATCTGCAAGTGGATCGCGCCCATATCATGGAAAATCGCAATGACTTGCTCGCGCAACTGCATGACCAAGGCGTTGGCTTCGGGATTGTCGGGCTGTGCCGTCAGCTTGGCCATATGATCGGGCTCAATGGCCTCGCGATGCAATGGATTGTGCTCGCCGGGCCAGAAGAAGACCGGCTCTATCAAACATGATGACCGACCTGTCGCGGCGATCAATGCGCCCGTTTCAACCTTGAGCCGCGCCATCGCCTCGCTGTGTGTGTCCCAAAGTGCCTGCAAACGCTCCCACGCTTCAACCAGCTTGGAGTGAGGCAGAAAGCCGTGGACCGGCACCCAACGCTCGCCATTGGGGCCGAGCATTGAATTGGGCGGGGGAAAGGGGTTTGCGCGGAGAATCTTAGGCACGGAATTTTCGACGACTGTGCCGCCATGCTCGGCAACAATCGCCTCGATCCGTACCATATCGGCATCAACTGCGCCCTGGTGCCGACCTTCAGCAGTGCAGTGCAGGCTGAACGGCACGCCATCAAGGAATGAGCGCCCGGCCAAGGCCACTTTCGCGCCTTCCTTCATCGCTTTGAGAACGCCGCCGGTCTTGGCTTCCGCTTTGAGCATGTTGCCGAGCTGCTTGGCGTCCTTCATCAGCGTATCGCGCTTCATCCTCTGCGACTGCAGGAAGGGATCGAAGGCGAAACTCTCAGCAGCCAGCTCTTCGCGTGCGATGGCGCTCATTGCTCGTAGCAAGGCGTCGTGCGTGTCGAAACTGAACGAGCCATAGGCGAACGCGGTGGCCTCGCGAACAAGCTTGAGCGTGACCCTCGCCTTGACGCCGAACGCGCCGCAATCGGCAGCGAATATTCCGGTAAGATCCGGACCAAACGGGCGGAAGAATTCTGAACCGGTTGAAACTACAGTCCCGTCGGCGAGCACCACATCCATGCTGATCGCGCTGTCGACCGCGGAGCCGTTGCGTGCGCCCCAGAACAGACCGTTTTGGCTCATGCCTCCGCCGACGCTTGCACGGATGCCAGAGAGTGTGCCCCAAGAGAACACACGCAGCCCCAAGGGTTGTAAGGTCCGATGGAGCTTGTCCCAACTGCAACCGGCCTCGACGGTAACGGTCATATCCTCCTCATTGATATCGAGGATCGCGTCGAGCGTGCTGGTATCAATCAGGACAAAATCGCCACCCTCGTAGAGATAGCCGCCGGTGTAACTCATCCCGCCACCGCGAGGCACAATCGCAAGGCCTGCCGTAGTAGCTGCGCCAATCCCAGCGGCGAGCTCATCGACGCTGGCGGGCCGGAACACGGCGAGCGGTGCCGTCCCGCTCGACAGAACGTCGTGGCTAAACAAGTCCAGCGAGGCAGCATCGGTGAGCAGCGAGCTGTTTGCTACTGCGGCTTGCAAAGCGGCGAGTGGATTGTCTTTGACGAGAGTTGCCATCAGCTGGCCTCCGGTTCAGGGGTGATGGGTTCGGATTCGATGGCGGCTTCAGCTTCAGGGAAGCCTTCAGGATAGCGTCCCAGAAACAACAGCAAGGCGCCGCCTGCGATGAACATGAAGATCGAGATTTCGAGGATTGGATCGTAACTGCCGGTGCGGTCATAGACCTGGGCGTAGATTACCGGCGATGCGGCGCTAAACAGGCCAAACGGCATGTACAGCATACCGTAGATCTTGCCGTAATTGGCCATCCCGAAATAGCGCCCTGCAAGGTAAGCGATCAGGTCGCTTTCGGCTCCAGCGGCAAAGCCAAGCAGGAAGCCAGCCAAGGCCGCGAGCGCGAAGGGCATCGAGTCGCCTAGTAGCAACCAGGCGGAAATCGCTGGCAGGCACAGAAGCGGAAACGCGACAAAACCTTGCCAAAACCGATCAAGCAGCGCGCCAGTGATCAGCCGCCCCGCGAAGATCCCTATGCCGAGAATCCCCATTACCGTCGCCGCGGTGGTGGCATCGACGCCGCGCAGCCGAAGCATGGTTGGCATGTTGATGAACGCTCCACCAAAGGCGGTCGCGATCAATGCGATCGAGAGCCAGATCAGCCAGAAGCGGTAATTGGTAAGCGCCGAGCCCAGCGAAACTCCAGTTAGCTTTCCTGAGTCGCTTTCGATTGCCGCGGGGCGTTCGTCCGGGCGGGGCTCGCGGAACAGGAAGAAGGCGATGATCAAAGCCGTCGCAGGAAACAGCGCAACCACTGCAAACATCGATCGCCAGCCATAGGCATTGATCACTTCAACAGCGACGCGCGGCACCACCATCGCCGCGATACTGGTGCCCATCAACAGGATACCAAGCGCAAGCCCGCGATGTTTGAAGAACCACAGATTGATCGCGCGGCTCCAAGTCACCGGTGTCGAGCCGATCCCGACGAGCCCGACGACCACCCAGAAGCCGTAATAGATGTAGAGAGTTTGAGCCGAATTCTCGGTCGGGGTCAACGAGATCGCGGCGAACGCAAGACCGAAGGCAAACAACGACCACAGGGCGACCGGACGCACGCCATATCTGTCCGCCATCCAACCGAAAACCGGTGCGAGGAAGCTGGCGATCACGCCAAACAGGGTAATTGGAAGCAGGACCTGAGTTTGGGTCCAGCCGAATTCGGCCTGTAGCGGTTCGGCGGTAAAGCCAATGACGTTGTAAGGAATTGGCGAGGCGCCGCACATGACCCCCAGCACACCAGCCAGCAAAACAGTCCAGCCTTTGGAGAACTCTCCGCCCGACTTTGCGGGAGTGTCGTCACTTTGGCTCACTCAGAATCTCCTGTCTCGCTTGTTCCACGCCATATCACATTCGGCAGTAATGCGTCGTCCCACGCATCCGGCCAAGCGCGTGCGGCGCGGACAATCACCAGGTCCTTGTCTGGCATGACATAGGTGCGCTGGCCACCATGGCCGTGCAGCACAATCACTTGCGGGCTGGCGAAGCGCTCGCTCTGCCATGGCACCAAAGGCACGCCGGGTGGGCGTTCGCCGCCAACTTGCTGATCATGCACCCAGACCTGGAAGCCATAGCCGCCATAAGCGGGGGAGGGCTTGACCATCTCGCGCAGCCATTGTTCGGGCACAACCTGCTGGCCATCGTAGCGACCGCCATTGAGAAACAGGCTGCCGATGCGCAGCCAGTCGATCGGGCGCGACAGAATGCAGCAGCTGGTATGCGCCATCCCGCCGGCGCGATCGAGCGGCATTGCCGCATCGCGCAAGCCAAGCGGCTTCCAGATCCGCTCGGACAAGGCGTCTGCGTATTTCATCCCGCTGCTCCGTTCGATTATCACCCCGAGCAGCTGGTTGACCTGGTTGTTGTAGTCGAACGCCGTTCCTGGTTCGGCAACGGGTTCAAGCGAAAACAGAAGCTTGGTGAAATCGCTTCCGAGGCTGTGGCGGACGATGGGGTTGTCAGGCGTTACGGCATAGCCATACCCATCGTCCCCTTGCTCAAGCCCCGACGACATCCATAGCATCTGCTGGATCGTGATCGCGCCGCGTTCCTGACCCTCCCATTCGGGCAAATAGTCGGCAATTGGGGCATCGACTGATGCGATCTCGCCGCGTCCGATTCCGATGCCAATCAACATCGCCAGTACCGTTTTGGACATGCTTTGCGGGTTGAAACGCGTGTCTCGCTTGGTGCCCTGCCAATATTGTTCGAACACCAGCCCACCGCCGCGAGCGACCAGAAGAGCAGTCGAATTCTGACCCTTGGCCCAACCGGCGGCTGCTGCGAGCGCAGTCGGGGCGACACCAACAGTTTCGGGCGCCATCGCGGTCACCGGAGTCTCAGCCCCTTTGACCGGCGCGACGGGATCGTACCACTCGGTCGGGATCGTCAAAGGTTCGTAGCCGCCTGCAAGCAGGCTCTGCCATCTCCGATCGAACTCGGGATCGTCTTGTGCCGCAAGGGGTGTTGCGACCAACCCCAATAGCGCGAGGAGGGCGCTAAGGCGCATCATAAAACTCCGTCAGATTACCATCCGGATCGCGGACCGCGAAAATTTTGGTTTCGCCAATCCCGTCGATGGTCACGGTCGCAATCGAATGGCTCGGTTGCACCTGATTGTTGGCAAGAAATTGCTGGTATGCGCCCAGCCGCGCAACCGGGTAGCGCACAGAGAGAATTCCGAGGTTGGGCGGAGAAGCATTGGCTGAGAAATCGCGTCCGTCGAAACCCTCGAATTGCATCACTTCAATGCGACCTGTCTCTTCTGGGAGCACTGGCTGGGCAACCGCAGCTCGTCTAACCAGTGAAGTGGCTAGATTGGCGGGAACGGAAAAATTGTTCGAGCGGGGCTCCGGATCCGTGAAAGGCGCATCAAACAGCACCTCAAAGCCGAGCTTGTCGCGATAAAATGCAAGGCTGACGGGTTGGTCCTTGACCATTCGCATGGTGTTGAAGGCTTGGCTGAGAGGGCCCACAGGAAATGCTTCGAATGGCGGCGCTTCACGCTCGTACAGGGCGTAGTTGACCCCATGCGGCCCACGGATGACGACATTGACAAGGTCTGACCCGCCGAAGCTGAACCGATAGGGCTGGCTTTCGGCCCACCAACCCAAGTCCAGCGCCGCGTCAAATGCGGCTTGCGCGTCTTCGGTCCGCAGCATGATGGAGAAGATTCCACCAGTATCCCAGGGACGCGCGGCTGGACGGATCGTGCGCTGTTGTTCGGCCCCGTCAAAACGAATGTAGCGAATGCAGCCGGTATTGGCCTTGGCTGCGCAAATCCTGCGGAATGACGCGCTGATGGTTTCGGGCAGCCCCCAATAGTCGAGCTCGGAGCGATGCACTTCGCCTTCAGAAGAAATCCTCCACCCACCATGCTCGATCAGCCATTGCGAGCTGGCGTTGAGATCGCTGACGCTAACAACGGCCTCGGACCAAGGTTCAACGCCATAGTCCGTGCGCACGTTAGCCAAGAGGGGGGAGGCGGCGGCAGAGGAGAGGACCGCTGCCGCCGCAACAAGGTGTCGCATCAGAAGTCGAGCTTCGCCCGAACTGTCCAAGTGCGCGGCGGGTTGAGGTAGCTGAAGTTTGCCAATGCAGACTCGACCGCTTCCTGATCGAAGCAGTTCTTGCATTCCGCAATCAGTGACCAGCCGTTGACATTGCTCAAGGTGAGCGATGCGTTGACGATCCACCGCGCCTCGCTGAACGAACCCGACGCAGGAACGACCGGACTACCAATACCAAGCGTGTTGATCCCGGCAGTGGGGTCAGTGAATAGCGTCACTTCGCTGGTTCCGACTTCGCTCTCGCTCCGCCAGTTGGCATTGACCGAAGGGGTCAGCGAGAAGTCAGTGCCGATAGGTGCTTCATAGCTTGCTCCAATCGCGACAGTCCAATCGGGTGTCCGGACAGGTTCGGCGATCGAACCGTCAGGAGCAACGATTCCAACCCCGCATGCCGGGGCGTTGACATTAGGTAGAAGGCCCATGCCAAGCTGCGAGAGGCAGTCCGCTTGCTGAGCAGCCACCGATTGAACGCCGAACTCATCAAGCGCCGGTGCGTTTGCGTCGATATTGTATTTATCGTCCTGATAGCCGACTGCCGCAAAAATGCTTAGCCCATCGACCGGAACCGTGGTGATCTCAATCTCGACACCCTTGTTTTCATAATCCGCAAAGTTGCGGGTGATGAAGGCCAGAGAGCCGTTCGGACGAATGAACGCGGACGGCGTCTGGAGGTCTGATACGTCAAGGTAGAACCCGGTAACGTTCAACCGCACCAAACGATCGAAAAGCTCCGTCTTGGCGCCAGCCTCGTAGCTCCAGGCCGTTTCCGGCCCGAATGGTAAGAGCTCGGATGGCGACGTACCGCGGGCGTTCCAACCGCCGGACTTGAAGCCCCGGGTTGCCGATGCGAACAACAGGATGTCGTCATTCACTTGGTAGTTGAGCGCGAAACGCGGGGTCCAGATATCGACCGACTGTTCAGTCGGAATAGCCAGACCATTGGTTGCAATCAGGTTGGCCGTGTCAATGCAGGTCGAAGGACCGAATTGGTTCGGCGCTGAGCACAGTCCGTTTCCGATCCGGGCGCGGTTGTCGGTGATCCCGAACGTCTTGGTTTCGTCGGTGTAGCGAATACCAGCCGTGAGCGTCAGCGCATCGGTCAAATTGACATCGGCTTGGATATAGCCAGCCCATGCTTCCGCGGTGTTTTCGATCACGCGATCCGCCAGCAACAGCGGGAAACCGTCTGGCGGAGCAAACGGGCCAGGGCCGAGATTGAGCGAGAAGATATCGCCGAAATCTGTGCGGTTGTCCTCGTAGAAATAGAACACGCCGCCAACAAGATCGACCAGGCCATCCGCGATTGAGCCGGTGAATTTGACTTCCTGGGTGAACTGAGTGTGCTCACCCTGGTTGGAAATCGTGAAGCCGCCGAAGGTGAAACCGGTCACAGCCGGTACCGGGTTCCCCACGCTCGGCAGTCCGCGACCATCTGCGAAGTCGAGCGCGAAATCTTGCCCGATATCAACGAAACCGGTGATCAGATTGACCGTCCAATCGTCCGACAGCTCAATTTCCAGATTGCTCGACACGAAGTCCATTGTGGCTTCGTTCCCGAGTCCGAAATTGGCTTTCTCACCAGTGAGTAGCGGGCCGAAAACGCCGCTTACGAAATTGCCATCTCGGGTCAGTCCGGTTGTGACAAATCGACCGTCGCAATTGGTTGGATTGGCCGGGTCACAGTCGAAATTCAGCAGGTTTCCTGAATCGGCGAAGGTGTGGATGTATGACCCTTTCCACCGAACCGTGTCTGAAAGCTCGCCCCGAATGCCGAGACGGACGCCCCAGCCATCATTCTCATTCGTGCGCTCACCCGTTGTGGTGTTGATCGCATAGCCTTGATCATCCTGAAAGTAACCAGACACCTTGATCGCGAGGGAATCGGCAAGAGGAATATCAATCGAGGCACGGCCCAAAAAACGATCATAAGAACCGTAACCCACTTCAGCGTAGCCGGCGACTTCGTCACCGGGGTCGGCCAAGAAAACGCTGACCGCACCGCCAGTCGTATTCCGACCAAACAGGGTGCCTTGCGGACCGCGAAGGACCTCAACCCGGTCAACGTCGAAGAACGACAGGTTGTTGGCATTCTGACGCGAGAGATAGATGTCGTCGACATAGGTTCCGATCGGTGGATCGAAGGTCGCGATACTTTCGGTGTTACCAATGCCGCGCAGATAATAGGCATTGGCCGTGCCAAGGCCGGTGTTGTTCAAGCCGACCAAGTTCGGAACGAAGGCAGCGACTTCCAGCGCGTTCGCAATGCCACGCGTTTCAAGCTCCTCCTGATTGAAGGCCGTGATCGCGATCGGAACGTCCTGAACGCTCTCCTCGCGCCGCTGTGCCGTCACGATGATAGTGCCAACGCCGCGTTGTTCGTCTGCTGCAGCGTCCGATTCGTTGCCCTGAGCCAAAGCTGCGTTTGGCATGGCTGCAAGAGCGATTGCTGAGGTCATGCCGGCAAACGCCAGCCGCGTGGTATTGCGCGAATTCATGGGATTAATTCCTTCCCTGGTTGCAAACCATGCAACGGCGCACGGTCATGGCCCTCCGTCCCTAACCACAAATTTGTCCGGACAACCTCTTGCTTGTCAAGCGAGGAAATGCAATTTGTCCGGACAAATTGAACAATCGTGTCGCTCCGAGTGGCGCGCGCGCAACACTTTTGCGAATGAGGTGACGCATGGAATTGTCGCAATACGCTTATCCCACGCTCGTTTATGTGCATCTCTTGCTATTCGTGCTGTGGCTAGGCGCTGATGTTGGCGTTTTCGTGCTCGGACAGCATTTCCGCCGACGCGAAAGCTACACGCTCGATCAGCGGATTGCGCTGCTCAAGCTATTGGTCGAGATTGATATGGTGCCGCGCAGTGCCTGGGCCTTGATGGTGCCGCTTTCGCTTAGCGTGGTTGACCTAGGCGGTTGGTGGAACGTGCCGCTATGGCTTCTCATCGGCGCTTGGACGATCGGCCTATTTTGGCTTTGGCTGGTATGGGACGCACACTTGCACGACATGACCCCGCGGGCTGCTCGCGACCGCGCGATCGAAGGTTGGCTGCGGTGGATTATCGGCGGCTTCTACCTTTGGCTGGGCGCCCAAAGCCTGATCGCTGGCGCTCCGCTCGAGCCCGATTGGCTCGCATGGAAGGCTCTGATGTTTGGCTTGATCTTTGTCGCAGCGATCATGATCGATGTGGCCTTTAAGCCTGTTGGAGCGCAGCTGGCAGCGGTGATGGAACAAGGATCGAGCGACGAGACCGAGATTCCCTTGCGCAAGACCATGGATAAGACCCGAGTCTGGGTCTGGATGGTTTACATCCTGCTGATGATCACGGCGTTTCTTGGCAATGTGAAACCGATGTGATGAGGACACATTTGCGTTGTCATTTCAGAGGATTTGAAAATTTGTCTGGACAAATTTTGAGCCGATGGTTCAATTACAGATAGGGACGGAAATTCGGCACTGACAGGGAACCGGTGCCATATGGAGGGAAAACATGAAGAGGGTTTACTGTGTTGGCCTTTTGGCCGCGACCATGCTGACGCCCACTGGGGTATTGGCACAAGGCACTACAGAAGCTGAGGAGCAGACAGCCAGCGTTGCTGACAGCAATGTCGGAATCGTGGTGACTGCACGGCGTCGCGAAGAGACTTTACAATCGGTGCCGACCAGTGTGGCAGTCGCGACCGCCGAAACGATTGAAAACCTCAACCTCAACAATCTTACCGATATCGCGCAAACCACGCCGGGTCTGATCTTCGATGACAGTTTCGGTCGTGACGGCAACCGTCCGGTTATCCGTGGTCAAGCGAACATCCTTGGTGATTCGGGCGTCGCCTTCTTCATCGACGGGATCTATTATACTGGCAGCTTGGCCGACTATGATGTCGATACGATCCAGCGCATTGAAGTGGTCAAGGGCCCGCAGAGCGCGCTTTACGGACGCAACACCTATTCAGGCGCAATCAACATTATTTCGAAGCTTCCGGGAGACTCGTGGGAAGGCCGAGTCACGGCTGATATCGCTGAGCATGATCGCTATGAGATTACGGCGGGTATCCGCGGACCAGTCGGAGAAGGTGTTTCGCTTGGTCTCAACGGCCGCTTCTATGATTTTGGTGGTGAGTTCACCAACCAGTTCGATGGTGAGAAAATCGGCCAGCAGAGCTCCTGGTCAGCGTCAGGCATTCTCGCGATCGACAATGGCGGCCCCTTCAGAGCCACCGTTCGCGGCTATTACAATCGCACCGATGATGGCCAGCCAGCAATCTTCGCGCAGGGCACCAATCAGAACAATTGTTTGTTTGACGATGGTTCGCTCTATGGCGGGGGTGGTCGCTATTTCTGCGGCGTGATCGAGCCGGGCACGCTGAACACAGATTTCTCGCGGCAATTCGCTAACGTATCTGACGTTGGTATTGAGGCCGATACATTTAACGGCTCACTCCGGATGGAGTATGACTTAACCGACAACCTCCAATTGGTGTCGCTGACCGGTTACAACAGTCGCGAGCAGACGACTCTGACTGACGGGGACTACGGCCCTAACAGTTTCCAGACCGCCGTCTTCGCCCGCTTCCCGATCTCCGGTTTCCCGGTCCCTCCATTCGGCTATGGTTTTGTCGGGACGACTGTGGATTTCTCTTTCGCCAACCTCAGTCAGACCGAGGATTTCTCGCAAGAACTGCGCTTGCAGTATGAAAGCGATGCGTTCGATTTTATCCTTGGCGGCTATTTCTTTGACCAGAGCGACGACAGCTTCTCAATCCGGGATGTGCCGGCTGACGCAGCCGCGCGCGCTGGGGCGAGCTTTGGGGCAGCGTTTGGAGCCGAACAGGGCATCTGTGCAGCCAATCCAATCTGCAGCTCGGTCGTCCCGCTGTTTGGTCCCTCAACTCCGAATGATCGCAGTGAGAGTCTGCTCGACATCGAAAACTTGGCGATCTTCGGAGCGGTGAACTGGCATATCACGCCAGAGGTCAACCTCGGTGTCGAAGCTCGCTATGCGGAAGAGACGATCAGTCAGACGCTGTTTGATTTCAATGAGGGCGATGCGCGCCCTGCCGGAAATTCGTTCAGCGCGAAGTTCACCAAATTCTCGCCGCGTGTCACATTCGACTGGCAGTTCACCCCGGACAATCTGTTCTACGCCATATTCGCGCAGGGACAGAAACCAGGTGGATTCAATGGGGTCAACGCGTTCAACGCTGGCGCGGGAACGTTCGACGAGGAAGAAAACACTTCGTATGAGCTTGGCTTAAAGAACACCTTCCTCGACGGCGATGTGGTGTTCAATATCGCAGGATTCTACACCGATATCGAAGGATACCAGCTCACTCAGAACATCTCGGACCCGCCCAACCAGGTGAGTGCGGTGGTCAACGCCGGTGAGGCCGAGGTTTTCGGCATTGAAGTCGAGTTGATTGGCCAGCTGGCACCGGGCCTGGTCTTCACAGGCAATTACGCGCTGGCAGATTCGCAGTTCACCAGCGGGTTCGACGAGAACCAGGGCGTGCTCAACGACGTGGCTGATGACAGGCTTGTTAACTGCTCGACTGGGGACCAATTCCCAAATGTCACGGGTTGCCAGAGCCTGTTCGGTTCGATTGCCGGGAACGTGATCCCGCGGGCTCCGAAACATCGCATCTTCGCTGATCTGAACTATCGATCAGCGTTAGATATCGGCGACGGCGACTGGGATATCTTCATGGGCGCGAATGTCACTTACACGTCGTCCAGCTTTGCCCAGGTCCATAACCTCGCCGAGACGGGTTCCGCGACAGAAGTCGATGCGCGCTTGGGTATCGAAAATGATCAGTTCCGCATCCAACTCTACGTCAACAATTTGTTCGACGAGGATGCAGTGCAGCAGATCATCCGCTACGCCGATGCTGATGCGAGTTTCCGACGCAGCTTTATCGCAGGTCTGAGACCCGGCCGCAGATTTGGGATTGTTGTCTCCGCTGGAATTTAATCGAGCGAGACAAACGCAGGAAGGAACTGGGCGGGGGCTTTGGCTCCCGCCCATTTTCTATGTAGCAAGTGGCTAGGCCAGTTTGAGGACGTTGCGCGCAGCGCGCTCGCCACTTTCCAGCGCGCCCTCCATGCCGCTGTTGGCGATAGCCAGATGCTCGCCAGCGAAGTGCAGATTTGTCCCTTCATCGAGGCAAGCCATTGCGTGGCTCCTTGCCATGCCAGTGCCGAGATGGTGATAGATGCCTCTGGCTTCCTCCATGCGCTGCCAGCTGAACAACTGTTCGAGCCTGAGTTTGCCTTTCGCAGAAGGTCGCATGGTCTCAATTCGCTCAATGATTTGCGCTGCGGCTAGATCTCGTGGCAGTCGATCGAGTAGATCGGCGCCCGACCCAGTCGTCCAGAGCTTCAACATAGGGGGATGCTCGCCGTTACCGTCAGAGAGCACAAAAACCCGCCCAATCAACGGATCGTCTGTCCAAAGCGTATCCGGATAAGGATCATTTCGCCAGAATGGTTCATCAGCCGAAAGAAATGCAAAGCTTGCGCGAGTGTATGGCAATTGGGCCATTGAATAGGCGAGAGCCGGTGCAAGTGGTGCTTGGACCATTGAAGACGCCATGGCTGAGAACGGAATGGTGCAGATCACATGGCGCGCGGCGAGCATCTCTCCGTCTTCTCCGATCGTCAGCTTAACGCCACTGGGAAGCGCTTCAATATTGCGGACTTTTGTGCCCAGTCGGACTTCCGTTTTGAGCGAGGCTGCCATCGCTTCAGGCAGTCGTTGAGAGCCGCCCACAACCGTAGAAACTGGGCCCGGCTGGCTGCGAAAGATGGCAAAGCTGCGGGCGAGATGGATCTGTGACATGCTGGCGAGCGAATTGCCGTTGAAATTGGCTTCAATCAGCCGGAGCGCTTCTTCGCTGGCGCCCGCGTTTCGCAGAGATTGCGCGACCGAAATGTCAGTGTCTCGCGGTGCCTGGAGCCAACCTGTCGGATCAGACAGATTGGGAAGGGCACGACCGAAGGAACGCAACAACGACGCAGGTTCGATATTGCGCTCTGTTGGCGATAGCGCGTTGCTTGCGCTGTCCGCCCAATCGGCTGCAACGGCATTGGCTTGGTTGACCCAGTAAAGATTGCCGGGAGATTGCACTCGCCCAGCACCAGCTCCAGCATCGCTGGACAGGCGCACACCAAGGTCCGCGGCGATCTTATGGAGCCGTTGGTAACCCGCTCCGATCTGTATCCCTCCAGCCTCGGGCCTGCCGGGGAGGTCATCGAGGGTGTGAAGCCTTCCTCCGACTCGATGCGCTGCCTCCAGAACTGTGACGTTCAGCCCGGCTGTCTCGCAAATTTGGGCTGCGTGTAGCCCAGCCAGTCCGGCCCCAATGACTACGACATCGGCTTCAGTTCGACCCCAAGCCAATCGTGGAGCAGCCGCGGCCAAAATGGCCGCTGAACTGCCCGCGATAAAGTGGCGCCGAGTTGCCATAAGGGGACGCGCGCTTAGTGGCCTTCGGCCGGCTTTTCGCTCTCACCCTCGGCAGCGCGTGCCTGGTCGGTCAACAGTTTGAACTTGGTCCATGTGGTTTCATTGCGGCGCGTGTCGTCCTTTGGAGGAGCCTGCTCGTAGATCGGGTAATTCTCACGAATCTCATTTTTGAGGACATCGGGCAGTTCTTCGAACCCGCCAGGCAGCTTCCGACCCATAGCGTTGAACACCATCTGTCCGGGCCGGCCACCCATTTCCATCCACGGCGCCCAGCCAGAAATGCGGACCCAACTGATCATTGGATAGGCAGTCGGCTTGCTGGCATCGAACAGCTCATCTTTGAGAGCCGCAAAATCGAAGATCTCCATCGCGTGGTATTTGCCACCTACGTAGTCTTGATAGTCTCCTGCCAGCGGGTTCGTGTAGAAGAGCGGAACCTCAAAGGGCATGAACACGTAAGGGCCCTCGACTCGCATGGTCGAGAGTGTGAAGGGCGATCCATCTCGGCCAATTGGAAAGTTAGGTCGACCATTCACCGGATCATTGTGGATTTG
This sequence comes from Erythrobacter sp., assembly GCA_965229665.1. GTDB lineage: Bacteria > Pseudomonadota > Alphaproteobacteria > Sphingomonadales > Sphingomonadaceae > Erythrobacter. The sequence goes on from OZ245896.1 coordinate 2,080,461, forward strand.
CATCACATCCACGGTCTTACCGGTGTAAGGATTCTCCCATTGATCCACGACTTCCCCAGTCTCTGGATCGAGCATAAGCATAATCTCACGGCTTATGAGCCGCCATCCCTTGCCCCGCTCAGGATCTTCAACCTCCACGCAGCGGCGAATGTTCATGCCTTCGCCTTTGAACAGCAATTTGTCGCGGATTCCCGGGCTGCGTCCGTAGATGTTTCCCGACCAGTGATAGACAGCCGGTTCATCTTCGGACACACCGCATTGGAGACGCTTTGAAATCTCGACAGCATCCTCAGGATTCGACGGGTCAAGCGTCTGCGCAGAGACGGCGGACGTTAGACCAAGTGATCCAGCGACGAAGCCAGCCGCAACCAAAAGCGCATTCTTGAGTTTCATGGGTTCCCTCCAAAACGAAAGCCAAGGACAATTTGTCCGGACAAATTTGAACTTCTTGCTTGACTTTAGATTTGTCCGGACAAATTGTGAAGCCACAAATTGCCCGAAACGGGCTCGCCATTAGGATAGATATCAAACCTGTGTTTGCTGCTGCCAGCCTTCTGTTTGTTCCGGGATCGCGCCCCGACCGTTTTGCCAAGGCAAAGGCTGCGGGCGCGGGATTGACTGTCATTGATTTAGAAGACGCCGTCGCCGCTGAAGACAAGCCGAGCGCCCGCGAAGCGGCGCTTGCTCATGTTGCGCATAGTCCTGCAGGGTGGGGCATCCGTATCAATGCTGTCACCACTTTGGCGGGCGTTCGCGACTTGGCGGCGTTGGGAGACTGCGAGATCCTGCCGTCAGTGCTGATGGTACCGATGGTCGAAACCGCAGCAGAGCTTGATGTGGTCGCGGGCGCGCTGGGTGATAGCTGTCCGCATCTCATTCCACTGGTTGAGACCCCGCGTGGCCTGCGCCATGCGCTGGAAATTGTATCGCATCCGAAGGTTTCGGCATTGATGCTGGGCGGAGCGGATTTCTCGAGCGAGCTGGGTGTGGAGTTGGCATGGGACCCGCTTCTGGGCGCGCGCCATGCAATGGTTCTGGCTTGCGCGGAGGCGGGCAAGGCGGCGATTGACGTGCCGTATATCCACCTCGACGATGAGGCTGGCTTTGCTGAGGAATGTGCCCGCGCGGCCACTCTTGGTTTCTTGTGCAAGGCAGTCATCCATCCGCGCCAGGTGCCTCACGCCAATGCGGCTTTTGCACCGTCTGAAGATGAAATTGCCGAAGCGCGGGAAGCGCTTGAGGCGTACAGGGCGGGAGGCGAGCGTGCGATCCGGTTTAAGGGCAAGATGCTCGAGGCCCCATTTGTGAAAAAGTACCGCGCGGTTCTGGCGCGCGCTGAAGGAGTTTCGAATGCGTGACGGAGTGATAGAAGTTGCACCCGGACGGTTCCGCGAAGTGCAGGGGCGCTACTTCGAGGATTTCGTCGAGGGCCATGTTTATGAGCATCGCCCAGGCCGAACGATCACCGACGCGGACAATGTCTGGTTCACACTGCTGACCATGAACACCCACCCCGCGCATTTTGATTATGAGCTTTCGAAAGACACTGAGTTTGGCAAGCCGCTGGTGGTCAGTCCGTTCACGATTGCGCTGATGACTGGGATGAGTGTGTCGGACACCAGTGGGAAAGCGATCGCCAATCTCGGTTGGGACGAAGTGCGGATGACAAAGCCGCTGTTCGTTGGTGACACTCTATATTGTGAGAGCGAGGTTCTTGAAAAACGCGAGAGCAAGAGCCGCCCGGAACAAGGCATTGTGACCTTTAAGACCATCGCCAAGAACCAGCACGGTGAAGTCGTGAGCCACTACAAGCGGACAGTGCTTGTCTGGAGGCGCGGCTTTGGTGGGCTCGACGAATAAAATACCCGGTTAAGGACAAAGATAATGGCAACCGCAGCGAATATCGAAGACCAGATTCGGTCGATTGACCCCGACGAGGAGCGCGCCTTTCTTGACGCGATAGATCGGTGGCTCGAGCGCGAAGTCATCCCGGTCATCCAGCATCACGATCACAATGATCTTTGGCCAGAAAAGCTGGTCGATCAAATGGCTGAAATGGGGCTGTTTGGGGCGACCATCGGACAGCAATATGGCGGACTCGGCCTGCCAGCGACGACCTACGCCAAGATCGTAATGCGCATCTCCAGTTATTGGATGGCGATCACCGGGATCTTCAATTCGCACCTGATCATGGCTGCGGCGGTCGAGCGGTTTGGGACTCCTGAGCAGAAGCACCGCTGGTTGCCAAAGTTCGCGAGCGGTGAGATCCGTGGTGGCTTGGCGCTGACCGAGCCCAATGCGGGCACTGACCTCCAGGCGATCCGAACCGTCGCTAAGAAGAACGAGAATGGGGACTATGTCCTCAACGGTACCAAAACTTGGATTTCGAACGCGCTTAACGGTCAGTGTTTCGCGATGTTGGTGAAGACCGATCCCGAGGCCAGCCCCCGGTACAAGGGGATGAGCCTGTTTATCGCTGACAAACGCGATGGCCTTTCGACGGGTAAGAAGTTCGACAAGCTTGGCTACAAGTCGATCGACAGCGCTGAACTGATCATGGAAGACTACATCATTCCCGCAGATCAACTGATTGGTGGCGTCGAAGGGCAAGGTTTCTTCCAAGCTACTGGAGGGCTCGAGCTGGGCCGCATCAATGTGGCGGCTCGCGGCGTTGGCCTCGCAGAAGGCAGTTTGAGGCTTGCAACCGAATACGCGCAACAACGCGAAACCATGGGTAAGCCTATCGCTGAGCACCAAGCCATTCAGCTGAAGTTGGGAGAGATGGTCACGCGTGCGCGCGCCGCGCGGTTGCTGACCCTCGATGCCTCCGAAGCCTATGATAAAGGCGAACGCTGCGACAAAGAGGCCGGCATCGCCAAATATTTCGCATCAGAAGCGGCGGTGGAAAATAGCCAAGAGGCGATGCGCATTTATGGTGGCTATTCCTATTCCAAGGAATACGACATCGAACGCTATTATCGCGACAGCATGCTGATGTGCATCGGGGAAGGAACCAATGAGATGCAACGAATGATCATTGCCAAGCAGCACCTCAAAGAGAACCAGATCTAAGCCGCGGCCGAGGTGACCAATCTTCCTCTGAAAGGCTTTCGTGTCATCAGTGCCGAACAATACGGCGCTGGCCCTTACGGCACTATGTTCCTCGCGCAGATGGGCGCCGAGGTGATCAAGATCGAGCCGCCCGGAAAGGTCGGTGAGGATGGCAAGAGGCGCGGCGGCGGTGATACCGCGCGGATGGTGGGGCCGCACTTCCTGCGACCCGGCGAAAGCACTTACTTCAACGCGTTTAATCTCAATAAGCGGTCGCTGACGCTCGATCTAAACAGCGACGAAGGCCAAGCTATCCTGCACAAGCTGGTTGAGAGCTGCGACGTCGTTGCAAACAATATGCGGGGGGATCTCCCGGCTCGGCTCGGGCTCGACTACAGCGCGCTCAAGGAAACGAACCCGGCAATCGTCTGTGCGCATCTGTCGGCCTATGGGCGCGACAATGACCGCGCCAAATGGCCTGGCTATGATTATCTCATGCAGGCTGAGGCAGGCTATTGCACCGTGACCGGTGAGCCGGGCGGAGACCCTCAGCGCATGGGGCTTTCGATGGTCGATTTCATCACCGGCACCATTTTCTGCATCGGATTGCTCGGCGCCTTGGTCGATGCGCAGCGGAGCGGCAAAGGGCGCGATGTCGACACCGACTTGCTGTCCGCCGCGGTTCACCAGACCAGCTACCCCGCGCTATGGTACATGAATCACGCCGATGAAACCGAGCGCACTCCGCGCAGTGCGCACCCAACTGCAACGCCGAGTCAGATGTTCAAGGCCAAAGACGGTTGGATGTTCGTGATGTGTCAGCTGCCCAAGTTCTGGGACATTCTGACCACGCGTATGGGGCGCGAGGATCTCAAGCAGGACTCTCGGTTTGCGGCCAATGCCGACCGGTTGGCGAACAGGGATGAACTAACGGCAATCCTTGATGCCGAGTTCCAACGCCAGCCCATGGCGCATTGGCAGGAGTTGCTCGCCGGCTACGTTCCGGTCGCTCCGGTCTACACGCTCAGCGATGCGCTCGATAATCCCTGGCTGGATACCATCGGGATGCGAGCCAGCGTGGCGCATCCGGACAATCCGGACCTCCAAATTCTCGCAAATCCGCTCAAGTTCGATGGTCAGCGCCTGCCTAACCGGGCGGCGCCACTGCTCGGAGAGGACAGCGATGCAATCCTGACAGACCTTGGCTACGACGATGCTGCGATTGCCGAGTTGCGCAAATCTGGCGTGATCTGATCGAGCCTTGGGAGAGTGACACGCATGGGCAAGTTATCCGGCATCCGCGTCGTCGATCTCTCGCAATTTCTTCCCGGGCCGATGATGACCGTGATGATGGCGGACCAAGGCGCTGAGGTTATCAAGGTCGAGCCTGCGCATGGCGACCCCGCGCGCGACCAAGCTCCATTTGCTACGTACGACGGCGACCAACATTCGGTTTGGTTCGCCAATCTCAACCGCGGCAAATCGAGCGTTGTGCTCGACCTCAAGAGCGACGCGGGGAAAGCGGAGCTGCGTGCTTTGATCGAGAGTGCGGATGTCTTCGTCGAGGGCTTCCGACCAGGTGTTATGCAGCGGCTCGGGTTCGACTATCAAAGCGTTGCTTCGATCAAGTCGGACATCATTTATTGTTCGATCTCAGCCTTTGGCCAGGAAGGCGCTTTGGCTCATCACCCCGCGCATGACATGGCGGTGCAGGCACTGGCCGGTTTCCTTGCCGTTAATGACGGACCCGATGGCACACCCGTGGTTCCCGGAGCTCCTAGTGCCGATATGGCCGCCGGTCTAACTGCGCTGTCCGCAGTGCTAATGGCGCTGGTAGGCCGCAATCGGACAGGGGAGGGCGCCTATATCGATTGCGCGATGTTCGACAGTTTGCTCCCGTGGTGTGCGCACACCGCGGGCAGCGCAATCGCCGGCGGCCCTAGCCCGGTCTCACGAGCTCAACGTTCCTTGGGCGGAGCGGGGTTCTACCAAGTCTATAAGACCCGTGATGACAAGCATGTGGCGTTAGGAGGGCGAGAGATAAAGTTCGCAACCAACCTTCTCACCGCGCTTGATCGCCTCGATCTTCTCCCGCTGGCCGAGGCGCCGGCTGGTGAGCAAGACGGGTTGATCGCATTCTTACGTGAGACGTTCGCGACCAAGACCCGCGACGAATGGATCAAATGGTTTTCAGACAAGGATGTGGCATTTTCGCCCGTGCTTGATTTTCGTGAAGCCTTTGACGAGCCGCATGTCGCGGAGCGCGGATTGCTCGTCGAGACTGAGAGCGGGGGGCGTCACATCGCGCCTGCCATCCGCTTCGGAGGAGAAGACTGGACGCCCGGTCCAGTTCCGGCGAAAGGCTCGCGCAGTTAGATGGCCACTTCGCTAGACATCGACGTCGATATGCATCGAATAGGCGAACCGGTCTCCCGCGTGATGGCTGACCGAAATCTCGAACACGCGCCCTTTGGCATCGAAGTAGCAACGCAGGATGCGCAACATTGGAGATCCTTCGTCGATCTGGAGCGCGGAAGCGGAGTCGGAATCGGCCGGCATGGCCTGAATGTCTTGCGTGACCTTGCTCACCTTAACATCGGCAAGCGCCTCAATCTGACTGAACAGGGTCCCCGCGCCGAGATCAAGCTGATCCACTGCGGGCTGAAGCGACTCATGGAAATAGGCATCAGTCGCGGCCAGTGGCAGCGCTTCCCCGGAATGATGTCGCACGCCTCTAAAGCGGGACCACTCACCTTTGGTGCTAACCGCAATTTGTTCCGCTATTTCGGCGGGCAATGGGCCCTTTCCGTTGGGCGCGTAGGTGACTTCACTTCCACGCGCATATTGCAGCAATTCACCGACATTCGACAGCGGCTGGTGCAGCGCGCCGCCGCGCGCCGCGGCAGGCTGAACCGTCGTCCCGGATCCTCTGCGCCTTTCGATCAGGCCTTCGACTTCGAGCCGCCGCAACGCTTCGCGAACGGTGAAACGACTGACGTCATGTTTGGTGCACAAAGCCGTTTCGGTCGGAAATGGTTTGCCATTGGCAAACTCACCCGAAAGGATTGCGTCGCGCAATATGCCCGCCAACTGCAGGTAACGCGGTGTTCTCGCCCGCGCCTTCGAAGCCTTATTGTTTGCCTTGGTGGCCAATCCTCACTCCATCGACCTACCAGCCTGCGCGAGGGATTCTCGTGAGCGAGCCGCTGCTAACCGAATTTGCTCGGACCCTAGCGCGTCCGCCCCAGAAAAGCGAGCGCGCTCGTGCCCGTCTCCACTTACTTGATTGGCTTGCTTGCGTTGCGGGCGGTCGGCGTAGTGAGGCGGCGGCCGTCGGCGGCGTTGTTTCGCTAAAGGGTTGGGAGCGCGCGACTTATGTTGGCAATGTGCTCGAGATGGACGACGTGCATCGGAAATCGCTGCTGCATCCAGGTCCTGTGGTTTGGCCTGCAGCGATGAGCCTTTCTAGCGCGGACATGGATAGCCGGCTTGATGCGGCTGTTCGCGGCTATGAAGCGATGATCGGAATCGGTGCGGCGTTTGACGCCCATCACTATGCACACTGGCATCCGACAGCGACAATGGGCGTGTTCGGCGGCTGCGCAGCCTTTGGCTCGTTACTCGGATTTACGGAGGCCGAGTATGCGAATGCGCTTGGTAATGCAGGGTCGGTTGCCGGCGGTTTGTGGCACATGCGGCACGACAATGTACTGACAAAGCAATGGCATATCTACCATGCGGTCAGGACCGGCCGCGATGCTGCACGGCACGTCCGCCATGGCGCAACGGGGCCACACGCGCTGCTTGAGGGACCTCAGGGCTTGTTCGCGGCCATGACCAAGGATCCTGGTCCGCTGGCTTCGAATGGCGCTGGTTGGCTGATTGAGAGGGTAAGCTTCAAGCCGTTTGCCGCATGCCGCCATGCGCATCCTGCAATCGATGCGGCAATGGAGCTACGCAAGGCTGGCAAGCTCGAGGCTCCGTTCCGGATTGAGACCTTTGCCGACGCTTTGACCTTTTGCGACCGCCCTGATCCAAAGACCGAGCTTGAGGCCAAGTTCTCGCTCCAGCATGCGGTGGCGGTCGTCGCTGATGGCCGGGAAGCGGATGCCGAGGATTTTGCGGAGGATACGATCGCGGAACTGGCGGAATTGCGCGCTCAAGTGACGGTTGTTGAGGACCCGGATATCACAGCGCGCTACCCGGCGCATTTCGGCGCTCGGGTCAACGGCTTCGAACTGGTCGACACGCTGGGCGACCCGGAACGTCCCGTCGACGAAGCGCGCATCATCGCAAAAATGCACAGTTTGGGACGCTGGGGCGGTCTGGATGGCGGCGATTCAGATCGAGCTGTCACATTGGCGCTCGAAGGGGACGATCCGGAAGCGATCGATGACTTGCTCGAGAGATGGATAGCATGAGCGCGGTCGACCGTATCTGCAGCTTTGCTGCTGCCACACATGCATTGCCTCAGGCGGCGCGCGATGATGCGGTACGGTTGCTGGGAGACACGCTGGCGGGCGGCGCTGCGGGAGCACGATCGGTAGAGGCGCAGAAGCTTCTCGGGGCTTTGCCGCAAGAAGGTGGAAAGGCCCGTTTGCTCAATGGTGGATCGGCATCATTTGCCGATGCCGCCTTCTTCAACGGGTTTGCGGTCCATTGCCTCGAATGGGACGCGGTCCACGAAGGAGCCGTGGTGCATGCGCTTTCCGTCGTAACTGCAGCATTGCTGGCAACGTCGGACAGACTGCAAGATGTCGACCCCGAGGAATTTCTGGCGGCGCTCGCAATCGGAGTCGACATCGCCAGCGGTCTCGGGATTGCGGCGACAGGACCGATGGCATTCTTCCGGCCGGCGACCGCAGGAGTGATAGGTGCGGCCTTGGCCAGCGCTCGACTGGAGGGTGTCGCGCCCGACAAGTTTCCTGACATCATGGGATTGGCCTATTCGTTTTCTGCTGGAACCATGCAAGCGCATGTCGAGGCGTCGATCGCTCTGCCATTGCAAATCGGCAATGCCGCGCGCGCAGCGGTCACAGCTGTGGCGCTGGTCGAAGCGGGTATGGACGGACCGCGCGATATTCTCGAAGGGCCATTCGGCTACTCCAAACTGATCGAGCCGCTCGATCTGGAGCGCTATACAACCGATCTTGGCACCGTCTGGCGGATCAGCGAAGTTGCTACCAAGCCATTCCCTTCGGGACGAGCGAGCCACGGCGCGCTTGGTGCGCTCGAACAAATGCATCGCGAAGGTCTGCGATTGGAAGACGTCGTAAAGGTGGAGCTGTTCGCACCTCCGCTAATCCAGCGCTTGGTCGGTCGACCGTATAGCGACGATATGACGTCAGCCTATGCCAGGCTCTGCCTTGCCATCCTCGCTCCGATGATGCTGCGCGACGGCGTGATTGATCCGGCATTGTTCGATGGAGATGATCTGCATGCAAGTGAATTGGTCGACCTCGCGGGCGCTGTTTCGGTCGAACTCGACGGCAACTCCGATGGCAATGCGATGGCACCCCAGCGGCTGGTCGTTTCTACCGCTGATGGCCGGAGCATCGAGCGATCCATCAAGTCAAATCTCGGCAGCATCGACAACCCAATGAGCCCGGAACAAGCGGACACCAAGTATGGTCTTTGCCGGCGACTTGCCGGCGCTGCAGCCGACACCCGGATTTTCGACAACCCTCTCTCTTACGCAACGGACAAGCCATGACCTATCCGACCTATTTCGAGGCGCTGGATCACCAACAATTGCTCGAGGATTATCCGATCGGTGATGCGTTCACATCGCGCTATTCTAGGATGAGCCGGGATGAACTCTTTGCGATCCAAGACGCTCAGTTCAGGCGGCTCATGGTGCGGGGCTGGCAAGTGCCGTTCTATGATCGTCTCTGGAGAGCGCAGGGCATCGAGCCTGGTGACATCCGCGGATTGGAGGATATCACCAAGCTGCCCGTCTACGACAAAAGCGACCTGATGGCGTCGATCGCGGAATATCCTCCGTACGGTGACTTTCACGGTATGGGCACTCCGGCAGACCGCGCGCCGACCATTTTCCACACCACGTCAGGCACAACGGGCAAGCCACAGACCCTCATGTTCGGTCCGAAAGGACGCGAAGTCGGCAATCTGCTGGTTGGTCGGATGTATCGATGGATGGGTCTGCAACCCGATGACGTGGTGCATTCAGTCTATGGCCACGGCATGATCAATGGCGGACACTATATCCGCGAGGCTGTGACGCACTTCACCAACAGCGTTTTTCTGAGTGCCGGCACCGGGATTGAGACCCGGAGTATCAACCAAGTCCGGTTGATGGCGGATTTTGGCGTGACCTGCATCGTCGGCTTTGTCGATTACGTCCGCAAATTGGCCTCGACTGCGGAGGCTGAAGAGCTATTCGACAAGATCAATATTCGCATGATCATCGGCCATTTGGGAACCGAGGATCGCGCCAGCACTGAAGCAGCCTGGCACGGTGCCAAGGCCTATGATTGGTACGGGGTTGGCGACACCGGGACGATCGCAGGCGAGGGACCCGAGCGCGATGGTATGTACGTTTGGGAAGACGCGCAGTATCTTGAGTTGCTGGACGTCGACAATGGCGCACCGGTTGGTCAGGGTGAGACTGGCGATATGGTGGTTACCTGCCTCTACAAGGATGACATCGCACCCTGCATCCGCTTTAATACGCATGACATAACGCATGAGCTCGATGGTCGCGGTGAGATCGTGTTCAAACGCATCGCCGGCTTCAAAGGCCGCAGTGACAATATGGTCAAACTCCGCGGCATCAACGTCTTCCCGCATGCTATCGGTGCGATCATCGAGAACCGTCCAGATTTGACAGGCGAGTATGTCTGCCATCTGCGTCGCGATGCGGCGCAAAAGGATCACATGACGGTAACGCTCGAAAGCCATGGCGGGACCGATCAGGCTGCTCTGTCCGAAACGCTCAAACAGGGATTGGGAGTCGAAGTCGATATCGTCTTGGTTGAGCCAGGCGGCACTGCGAATGCGACTGAGATCGACACCCGCCAAAAGCCCTTGCGACTGATTGATAAGCGAGGGGTGTAAGGCGCAGATGCTCGATCCCTACAACGCCTTTTTGTACCGCGATGACGCCGCTAAAGGCGGTCCTGGAGCGCTTGCCGGGCTTACCGTGGGTGTGAAGGCCAATATCGCTGTGAAAAGCATGCCTTTTCACGCAGGGATCGGTGGCTGGGAAGATCGCATGGCCGAAGAAGATGCGGCGGTTGTCGCGGCTTTGCGAAGCGAAGGCGCTGCGATTGTCGGCATTCTCAACATGGAAGAAGCTGCGCTCGGTTCGAAGACCGACAATCCGCACTTCGGACCGACACAAAACCCACACCGGGCTGGTTATTCGCCCGGAGGCTCCTCTGGCGGAAGCGGCGCAGCGGTTGCGGCGGGGCTGTGCGATGTGGCCCTTGGCACCGATACCATGGGTTCGGTTCGCATTCCGGCTTCGCATTGCGGGGTCTATGGCTTCAAGCCCGCGACCGATGCGGTGAGCCAGGAGGGGCTGATCCCGGCGGAACCCTCGCTCGATGCGATCGGACCGCTGGCGCGTGATCTCGACATGCTTGAGCGCGCAGCGCGCGCGATGAGCGAGTTTGGCGAAGGCGATCTGACAGGCGATGGAGCCACTCTGATCGATCACGGTGTCGAAACAGAGACGGCAGTGGCAGACGTGTTTGCTAAGGTTCTGTCGGCACTGGAGACCGAACCGAAGCAGGTATCGCTCAGCGAGAGCAATTCACGCATTCGCTTTGCCGGCTTCATCAAGACATCGTTCGAGATGGCCGCCGAACTTGCGGGCGTCGAAGGCTTGTCACCGCACCTTCAAAATCTGCTGACCTATGGCCCCGGACGTGACGTGAAGAAGCGGGCGCTGGATATGGATGTCCTGAACGAGACGCTTTCTGAGGTGCGAGCAATCGTCAAGAAGCACGGCTTTCTGATCATGCCGACTGTGCCGAACACAGCGTTTCCCCACACTGATCCAGAGCCTGCCGCTCAAGCCGATTTCACCTGCTTGGCAAATATCGCCGGCCTGCCATCGATCAGTATACCTGCCGGCTGGACCGAAGACGGCCTTCCGATCGGCGTTCAACTGGTTGCCGCTGCAGGCGCAGAGGCGGGCCTTTTTCGCGTCGCCCGCCAACTTGATGACAGATTGTGCGCGTATCGCGCGCCCAAAGAAGGAGAATGAACCATGCGGATTATCGTACCTTTCAATCTCAAGCCCGGTACCGATGTTGCCGAGTACGAAGAATGGGCAAAGACCAAAGATGTCCCGACGGCGAGCGCCCTTCCATCGGTCAATAGCTTTACGGTTCATAAGGCCACTGGGCTGTTTGGTGATCCGGATACGCCGCCGCCGTATCAGTATTTCGAGGTGCTCGACATCACCGATATGGACGCCTTTATTGCGGACGTTTCCGACCCCGAGTTTCAGGCCAAAGCCGCTCCGTTCCAGGACTATGCCGATGGACCGCAGTTCATCCTGACAGAGGATCTTTGACGTGGCGAAATTCGCGGGAAAGACCATCGTCGTTACCGGATCGGGCAAGCAGAAGGGCCTTGGCCAGGGGATCTTGCAGGCGTTTGCCGATGAGGGCGCGAATTGCGTTGTCTCGGACCTTGTGATCGACGGCGAAGCCGAAGCCGTGGCCGAGGAGCTCCGCAGTCGCGGTTCCAAAGTTGCGACGATTGCCTGCGACGTTTCTGATGCGGAGCAGTGCGCCTCTTTGGTGAGACAGGCCAGGGATGAATTCGGCCGCGTCGACGTCTTCGTCAACAACGCGGGGATAGGATTCAAAATGAAGCCGCTGCTCGAAGTCGACACCGCTGACGAATGGGATCAAGTCCTCAGTGTAAATCTCTCCGGGGCCTTCTATTGCACGCAAGCGGCCGCGCGGGCGATGGTTGAACAGGGTGAAGGTGGCCGGATAATCAACATCGCCAGCCAGGCGGCCAAGACCGGATTTCCCCATCTGCCGGCCTATGTATCATCCAAACACGGCATGGTCGGATTAACCCGGGCAAGTGCGGTTGAGCTCGGGGCGCATGGGATAACTGTCAACGCGGTTTGCCCAAACCATGTGACCACCGGGCTGGGTGCCAAGCAGAATGAGTACTTCTCAAAGCTGCTCGGGTTCGACACGGTTGAAGCCTACCTCGCGAATATGAGTGCCAAGAATCCAATGGGCCGCCCCGGTCTGCCCAGCGACACCGCCGCGGCATGCCTGTGGCTGGCGAGTGACGAGGCTTTCTATGTCACGGGAGAGGCATTGAACGTGTCCGGCGGGGAGGAAATGCACTAGTTTGCGGGCTCGCTACCGCTCGCAGGCCCGGGCCGCCCGCTCCCTCCACCCTTCCACCCGGATCGTACTCCGGAGTTATCATCCGGGTGGAAGGGTGGAGGGAGCGGGTGGCCTAGGCAAAGCTCAGACGGATGTCTGAGCGCACGAAAAAAAGGGAAACGCAGTGAACGAAGAACGCATGGATCTACCCGACGGTGCCAAGATGGCACTCAGCGTCGTCGTCAATGTCGAAGAAGGATCAGAAATGACGATCGCGCGTGGCGATCGCGGGATGGAGCCAGTCGATGAGTTGGGCGTCTTCGTAAAGTCGAAGATGCGGAACTACTCGAATGAATCGAATTATCTCTATGGGATAAAGGCGGGCGCGCCTCGGATTGTGAAGCTCCTCAAACGCTATGACATCATGGCCAGTTGGACCGTCGCGGCACTGAGCTTGGAAAACCATCCGGAGATTGCCGAGGCGATCGTAGAGTTGGGTCATGAGCCAGTCAGTCACGGTTGGCGCTGGGTTCACCAATTCAAGATGGACGAAGACCAGGAACGCGAGTTCATCCAGAAGGCCGTCAACAGTATCGAAAAGACCTGCGGCGTTCGTCCATACGGCTGGCTGTCGCGCTATCTGCTGACGGACAACACGCGCAGATTGCTCTCGGAAGAGGGATTCAGTTATCACATGGATGATTACTCGGGGGACGTACCCTTCTGGGACCGCGAGACCGTGCCTGGGAAACCAATGTGTATTGTGCCCTATCAGCTCGACAACAACGACATGAAGATGTGGACCGATCCTGCGCTCACGCCGCATCAATGGCTCGATTATGCCAAGGCCAATTTTGACCAGGTCTACGCTGAAGGCGTTGAGGGCAATCCGAAGATGATGAGCCTGGGCCTGCATCTCCGTATCATCGGGCGCCCCGGTCGGATTTGGGCGCTCGAAGAATTCTTCAAGCACGTCCGGGCGCATGACGGCGTTTGGGTCACCACCCGCAAGGCGATTGCCGATCACTTCATGGAGCGCAGCCCTGCATGACACTTAGGCTCGAGATAGACGGCGAAGTCGCCCATCTGCTGATTGACCGGCTAGACAAGCGCAATGCGTTCAACATGGCGATGTGGGAGGCGATGCCTGGATTGCTGGACGAGGCTGAGGCAGATTCCGGATTGCGCGCGCTAGTCATTCGCTCTGCCGAGCCCGGCGGCGGTTTCTGCGCCGGTGCCGACATCAAGGAATTGCTTGCGAACAAGGATGATCCTGATTGGCGCGCAGCGAACCAAGCGGCGATCAACCGGGTGCAGTACAAGCTAGCGCGGCTTAACCTGCCAACCGTGGCCTTTGTCGAAGGGGATTGCATTGGCGGAGGCTGCGGACTTGCTCTCGCTTGCGATTTGCGGCTCGCGACCAGTGCTGCTCGGTTCGGCATCACCCCAGCCAAGCTGGGTCTGGTTTACCCATTGCATGATGTGAAACTGCTGACGGACCTAGTCGGACCGGGGCAGGCAAAACGGATCCTCTTTACGGGCGGTCTCTTGGGCGCAGATGAGGCGGTCCGGATCGGGCTCGTGGAGATGATGGTCGACGAGCCCTCCGCCATGATTGAGGAGCTGATCTCTGCAAGCCCGCATTCGATCCGCGAGAGCAAGAAGTTCGTCCGCCGGGTGCTGGATGGTCAGGCTGAAGATGACGCAGAAACTCTTCGGATCTTTGCTGAAGCGTTCACCGGTGCGGACTTTCTCGAAGGCACCACCGCCTTCGTTGAAAAGCGCAAGCCGCAATTCGGAAAGGACTAAGCCGAATGAATATCTCACACGGTACGATCATGGGTGGGTTGTCGACTGTGCCTGACCTTGATCAGGCGATCGCAGCCTATCGAGATGTGTTAACGCTGGATTTGGTCGAGCGTGGGACTTTGTCCGAGGGCCTTGCGGTGAGTTGGGGGTGCCCTGCCAACGCAGGATCTCCCTATGCCGCCCTGCGTCCGCGAAGCGGTGCTCCTTGCTGGTTCCGATTGGTCGAGCAGCCCCATCATCCAGACTTTAAGCCCACAACCACCTATGGCTGGGCGGCGTTCGAGACGACAGTAGAAGACGTTTGGCATTGGCCCGATGCTCTGCCATCTGACCTGTTCGAAATTGTTGGTCCTCCGAAGGTGCTGGAGAATATCGAGCCAGCCTTTATTCCGATGCAGGCACTCGGGCCCGGGCGCGAGATGGTTTATCTCAACCAGGTTTTGGGCGATTTGCCTGACACCGATCTTCCCCGCGCAGGTTCACCAGTCGACAAGATCTTCATCGTGGTGCTGGCGACAGCTGATCGCAATGCGAGTATCGCGTGGTATGTCGACAAGATCGGCCTTGTTCGCGGCGCCGATTACACCTTGCCTTACAGCATGATAAACGATGCCTTCGGACTAGACCCAGACACGCAGACCACCATCACGATGGTCAGCCACGGTCGAATGCCGATTGTCGAAGTCGATGACTATCCAGAGAGTGCGACGGTCCGCGCGCGCCATGAAGGGATGCTGCCACCCGGCAATGCCATGGTTTCGCTCGCAGTGGCAGACCTTGATGCCTGCCGGGTCGACTGGATTTCGCCCCCAATGGTGCGCGAAGGGGCGCTCTATGAGGGGCGCAGGGCGGCCACCGCAATAGGCACTGGCGGAGAGCTGGTCGAATGCGTAGAAGTTGGATCATGACCTTATTTGCATTCTATTGTCGCGATGGCGAACACGGGGCGAGCTTGCGCGAACGCCTACTGGCCGATCACCTGGCTCATATCGAAGCCAATATCGAGAAGTTTGCGGTCGCCGGCCCGCTCAAGTCCGGCAATGACACGGTAGGCTCGATGGTGGTGATCAAGGCCGAGGATGAGGCTGAGGCGCGCGCCATCTTTGAGAGCGATCCCTATTACGCTGCAGGCGTATGGCAGTCGATCCACGTTGACCACTTTCTAGGAGTGGCGGGCGACTGGGTTGGCGGCGTCGCCTGGAAATAGCGAGTCGGCCTTAGTGTGCGCCGCGGTCCCAGCCTTTGGGCGTAAGTGCCGCGGTTGCGAAGGCATTTGGTGCGTCCTCTAGGCTTGTGGCCAGCGTGTCATTCCAGCGGTTGAGAAAACCGAACATCGAAATCACCGCCATGATCTCGACCTGCTCGGCCTCCGAATAGTGTCGACGAAGGCGCTCAAAATGCGCGTCGGTGGCGGCATTGGGCTGGGCGCCAGCCGCGAATGCCAGCGCGATTGCCGACCGCTCAGATTCGGAAAATTCGACTGAATTCTCAAAATCATAAAGGGCGTCGATCTTAGCCTGATCGATACCTTGTTCGATGGCTCCATGTCCGGTGTGGGCCTGACAATAGCGACAACCAGCCGCTAGACTCGTTGCGTGACCGATCAACCGCTTAAAGCCATTGTCGAGTGTGCTTTCTCCGTAAATCACCCCGACCAGGTTGCGAAATGCATCGAGCAGCTCTGGCCAGTGTGCCATCGTCAGGACCGAATTGGGAATGTAGCCCATCATCCGTTCTGCGAACTCGACGGCTTCGGGGCCTCCGAGTGCCTCTGCCGGGTCGCGTGGCGGAATGCGCGTCACTCGAAACCCTCCGGCGTTACGTCGGGCGCGAGGTTGTCCATATCGCGCCACAATTTCCATTGGTCATCGCGCCATTTGTAGATCAGCAGCGAGCGGCCTGCGACAGCCACTGGATCACGACCTGGGAATGAGATGTCCATTTTGTAATTGGCGGTAACGAACCCGAGCCCGTTTTCAATCACGGCCTCTTCGGGCGCGAACTGGAATTGAGCCGAAGCGCCCATTTCGCTGAGCCGCTTGAGGTAGGTAACGATATTGTCGGCACCTTCGATTTTCGGCTGACCCTGGGTCATCAGAACCGCGTCGTCCGTGTAAAGTTGACGGAGAGCGCTCCAGTTGCCAGCTTCGTACAATTGCCGCCAGGCTTCGCCGGCGGCCACCAGTCCTTGAGCGCTCTGTTCACCAATTGGGGCGTCGGCCTCCAGCCCGCAGCTTCCCTGGACCCACCGCAAATTGATCCCGACCAAGTCGGCATCGGGCGAAGCCCAACTATAGCTTACCGCGCGGACCGGATCGTCCTTATGGACATAGAGCACAAATGATGGGCGGTTTCGGCTGCCCTTAGCCCATGTCACATTCCGCAAGCGGAACGTGACGTCCGGCGCTTCGCCATTGCCAGGCACAAATACACGGCCACCTTGGTCGAAAGTCTTCAAGCCTCGGGAGAAAGTCCAGTCCGCGCTCCCGTCCGCTTTGCCAGCAAATTTGCGTGCAGAGACCCAACACGAAAACCGCCTTGCCAACCGCAACTCGCTTTCATTGATCTGCCAGCCTGATCCGTCACCACGGCGCGACAGTCCAACAATCGGCTCAGTGCTCCAATCCGCCTGCGGCTCACCAAATGCGTCGATCATGCGCCATTGACCATCGTTAGCGACCTCGATCATCACATCGTGGTGCTTCTCGCGCCCTTCCTCCTCAGCGAAATAGACATCCTCGGTGTTGGTCCAGATGCCAGGCGGAAGGAGATCCTGAGCTGCAACAGGTGCGCCTGTGATTAGCGCGGCGAGAGCCAATGGCGGGACAAGCTTGAACATTGCTCTTGCATAGGCCAGCACCAGGTGGTTGGAAAGATGTCCGGACAAATTGAATAGGAGTGCCAGCGTGATCCGTCCCTTCCTATTAGCGCTCACAGTTCTCGCTCTAACCCTGACCCCGGCCTCGGCTTCAGATGAGCCAATTCCTACGCCTCGAGACACAGTCGCGCGGGCAATTGAAGCACACGGCGGCGAACTTTGGCTCAATCCAGGGACGCTGCAATTGGCAGGAAGCGCGATCTTCTTTGACGGACAAACAGGTTTGGTGCGCAGTACGTCCGACAATTACCGAATGTGGCGCCAGATGGACCCCGATCGGACCGCGGCGCACGGAGCATCCGGCAAAGTGCGGATCATCGCCAGGGACGGCGAGAGGCTTATCTTTGAGGTCGGGTATGATGGCGAGACGACTTGGACCGAACGGGGAGTAATGCCCAAGGCACAAGCTGATGCCTACTGGGCAACCAATTTCGGGTTTGGGATTGTGCGGCGCGCATTGGCTGACGGGTTTGAGCTCGGCTTTGCGCCGCAGCGCGACATTCGCGGCCGCGCCACATCCCTGGTGCGTATCACGGATCCGCAAGGCGCTGAGACTTTGTTTGGTTTTGACATCGAGAGCGGCTTCATCACCTATCTCGCATTCGACACACCGCGTGGATTTCACGAGCGGCTCTATGGTGATTTTGTGAAGCTCGAGAACGGTTGGGTGCAAGCTCGTTCGGTCACACTCCTCTACAACGGCGTTATGAGTAACACTGTGTTTTGGAAGGAAGTTGCTGTCGGGGAGAGTGTCGATCCCAAAGTCTTCTCCGCGCCACAATGAGTGTTCCTGCCAGCGACAAGTAGGGCGGTGGACTGAGTATTCCACCGCAAACCTGAAGTGCCAGACCCTACCGGTTGCTTTGCAGGTACCGCGCTACTGTGGTGTCGCGGTTGCCGATGTTGCGCTTTCGATGTGACGGCGAAGCGCAGCATTCACTGCATCCGTTGCTTCGAACTGAGGTGCGTGACCTATTCCCGGTAGCCGAACCACTTCGAGGTCTTCGTCTGCCTCAATCATCAAGTCGATAAAGGCCGGGTCGAACACCGTGTCATCCTCGCCCCAGATCAGCAGGGCAGGGACATCGAGACTGGCATCCCGACTGGGCCAGTAATCTTGGTCCGTGATCTGGTCGGGGTGCGGCATATTGGCGCGATACCAATGAATCTGCCGGTTGATCCGCCGCATGTCCGAAGTGGCCGCTTGCAACATGTCTGCCTCCTCGCGGGTCATTCTTCCGGCGTTGAAGTGGTTCTCCGGACCCGCAGCCATAAGCTCTCGAGCACCGCTGGCGACCATCAACAGGGGCGAGGCCGATTTGAGCCTCTCGACATAGCTTGAGATGGCTCGCTGTTTCTCTGAGATCTTGAGCATTTCGAGCGCAACATTCTGCGGTGGGGCGCTCATCCCGGTGACGCTCAGGAGCTTCTGAGGGCGGCTTTGAGCATAGGCCCAGGCAAAGGCCGATCCCCAATCGTGACCGACCAGATGGACCCGCTCAACCCCCAATTCTTCAATCAGCGCGTCAAGATGATCGGCCATCGCGCCGAGCTTGTAGTCCTCAATTTCGGCGGGAGCGTCAGACAGGCCAGCCCCCAGACCATCGATCGCTACAACCCGATAATCCGATCGCAGCGCCTCCATCGGGTGGATCATTGAATACCAGATCGAGGGGAAACCATGGATCAAGAGCACGACCTCGCCCTCACCAGCCTCGACCACATGTAGCTTATTGCCTTCGAATTCTTGGCACCAGTCGCGATAGACATCTCCGTCATCGGCTTGAGCATTGGCGAGCGCGACTGCGGGATCTTGATTGGCAACGCAGCCAGGGGGGGCGCTCCGGTCCCAGATCAGGGCCGCCACTGCTGCAACAACCAGCCCGCCTGCCAGAATAGCTCCGAATTTGAGCAAGCGCCGCATGGGTCTCACTCCTTTTCCGGTAATGCGTAGGCGATGACGTAGCCCCCGCGGCCATCTCGGATCGATTGTGAATCGATATAGTCATTGGTCACCGGATCACGCGGGTAGCGCCACGATGGATTGGGAACGGTGACGATCAGGAACTGCTTTCCGGATTGTTCTGAGACGTAGGACATCGGCGTTGCTTGGCCATTGCCCGGAAGCGCTTGCTCCCATTTCTCCTCACCTGTCCTGACGTCATAAGCACGGACTGTAGCATCCATCGTCGAACTGATGAAAGTTAGCCCCCCGCGGGTCGTAAGTGTTCCCGCCCTAACAGCAGTGCCGACATCGATTGGCAGCCCCGAGCGAAGGTTGAAGGGGCCAGCATCGCTCATGTCGCCGACCGGGCGGCTCCACAGCAACTCGCTGGTGTTGAGATCGATGACTGCCAGCTGAGACCAAGGCGGTTCAAAGCACGGGATGCCGGTGCCCAGGATCGACATGAATGGCATCGGCAGACCGTAATAGAGGATCTGGTCGTGATTGAAGGGATCCTCCGGGTCACCAGGAGGTGGAGGTTGGTCAGGCTCCATCTGGACCGCTGGGTGATTGTCGCCGAGCAGCAAGGCTGCCTGTGGGCCAGCGTCGGCAACCTGCTCGGGCGTTACCAATAGGAGCCGATGAGCCAGCAGCATGGGCGCCGCAACCAGCAGACCGTTGTCGGCATCGACTGAAACGCTTCCCCAATTGAAGCCGCCAAAATTGCCGGGTGCGACAAGGCTCCCGCCCTTGGTTGGCGGCGTGTACATGCCGTCATAGCGCATCCGTCGGTAATCGATCCGGCACACCAGCTGATCGATCGGGGTTAGGCCCCACATATCCTTCTCATGCCGATGGGGATGGAAGTTCGGCAGCGATGAGAACGGTTGGGTTGGGGAGAGATATTCCCCCAGCTCAGGGCTCTGCGGAACGGGCCGTTCCTCGATCGGCGCGACGGGAGAGCCATCGCGCCGATCGAGCAGGAAGATCTGTCCCATCTTGGTCGGGATCGCGAGCGCTGGGACGCGCTCCCCGTCCTTGGTCAGATCGACCGAAACCGGCTGCGCGGGAACGTCAAAGTCCCAAATGTCATGGTGCACGGTTTGGAAGGTCCAGCGGGTTTCGCCGGTGGAGCCGTCGATCGCTACGACAGCGGAGGAGAACTCGTCATCAAACGGACGGCGGACCCCACCGAAATAGTCGGGATTGGCATTGCCGGTTGGCGCGAAGACCAGATCGAGCTCGGGATCATAGCTCATCACTGACCAGACATTAGGAGTGCCAGGAGTGTAGCTTTCCCCTGGAGCGGGAGCGCCGCGCTTATCCGGATTGCCGACATCCCATGCCCAGCTGAGCTCACCCGTTATGGCGTCAAACGCGCGCACCACGCCTGACGGCAGTCCTAGATCCTGGCTGTCGAGCACGAGGCCGCCAACGACCAAATTGTCACCAGCCAGTGTCGGTGGCGAGGTGTGATAATACTCATCGGGTTGATGAGCGCTGATTCCTTCGCGCAAATCGACAGTGCCGCCGTCTCCAAACTGTTCGCACAGAGCGCCGGTCTTGGCGTCGACCGCGATCAGACTGGCTGCGACCGTTGCTGTGACGATCCGCGCGGGGCATTCCCCGGCATAGCTTTCATCAGCCTCATGATAGGTCACGCCGCGACAAGTGATGGCGTATTGATGGCTGCTGACACGCGGGAGCTGGGGATCATAGCGCCAGCGTTCTTCACCCGTGTCTGCATTGATCGCCATCAGCACATTGCCTGCGCCGCAAAGGTAAAGCGTGTCGCCGATCGCAAGCGGGGTGGCCTTAAAGTCTTCCTCTAGGCCGGTGCGATAGCGCCAGACTTCCTCGAGCCCGCTCACTGTCTCGGTGTTGATTTGCTCGATTGCGGCAAAACGCGTTCCACCGGGCGTATTGCCATAGTGGCGCCAGTCGGTGCCGATATTGGCTTGGGTACCGGATTGAGTGCCGGTCCCGTTTTGGAAGTATCCGGTAAGAGTCGAACTGGCTAGCAATAGGATGGCCGCGAAGCTCGGGGCGCCAATCCACCAGCGACTGGGAAGGGGAGGATTTGCTTCCTCCGGCGCGCTAGAGAGCGACGCGCGGTACCAAGGCATGAGAAAGTAGATCCCCAGGCCGAGCCACAGCGCGAGCCTAGGGAGGAGAGCGAAGAAATCATATCCGGATTCGAACAGCGACCAAGCGACTGTCATTGCTAGAGCAGCGCCATACGCATAAGTGGCCTTGGAGCTCCGCCGTATGAGCCACCACGTGGTCAGCAATGTCGCGAGGCCAATCAGCAAGTAGTACGGCGAGCCGCCCAAATAGCTCAGATAGCCACCGCCCAGGCTAAGCAGCAGGCCAACAAGCCCCAATACCAGTGCAAAGCCCCAATGGACTATCGCGCGCATCACCCTCTCCCGTCGCAACCAGTCTACATCGGATGGATTGTGTGACCACCATCCAGGATCATGCAACGCCCGGTCATGAAGTCACTTTCATCCGATGCCAGGAAGACGGCCGTGCCCTCCATGTCTTCGAGCGTGCCGATACGGCCGATCGCAGAGCGCCGCCGGGCTGCGTCCTGGAACGCCTGACTCGTATCCAGCGACATCTCGGTTTCGATAAACCCCGGCAGGATGGCGTTGGCGCGAATGCCTGCCGTCCCCAACTCGACCGCCAGCGCCTGGATCAGACCGACCACTGCAGCCTTGGTGGTAGAATAGCCCGCCGCTCCGCCGGTTCCGACCAGCGAAGCTACCGAAGAGGTTACGATCAAGCGCCCAGGCGCCTTGCGCGAAAGAAGGTGCTCGCTCACGCTTGAGAATGTGTGCACAACACTCATCAGATTGAGGTCGATAGTCCCGAGCCAATCGGCGCGGCTGGTCTTGTGCGAGGCCCCGCGGAAGCCACCGCCGCCCGCATTCGCGAAGCAGACATCGACCTTGCCAAAGCGATCCAAGGTGGCTGCGAATGATGATTTGACCTGCTCTTCATCAGTGACGTCGCAGGCAAATGCTTCGACATCGCCGCCCATCGCTCGCAGCTCGTCTAGTGCGGCTGTATTCTTGTCAGGATTGCGACCCCAGATTGCGACAGCCGCGCCCGCCTTCACCAGACCGCGACCATAAGCGAGGCCAAGCCCACCATTGCCGCCAGTAACCAGCGCGACTTTGCCCGTTAGATCAAACATGTTTCCCCCTAAGTCCCATTTCCGTCGAAGTTCTTCGCTGAGTAGATTGAGCTTTCCGGCAATTGCTGGAAGCCGATCAGATTTCCGTCGGGATCGCGCGCAAAGATTGTCACCGCGCCATCCAGCGATGGACTTTCGCCGACAATGGTGCCGCCCGCATCTGTGACCCGCTGTCTTGCCTTGGCGAGATCCGTCACGTCGAACATGATGATGTTGTATCCCGGCGCATTGAAAGGGCGAGGTGCGCTCGCACGCTCAGTGCGGTGGCTGTGAAATTGTGCGATCTCAATCTCGAGATTGCGCAGTTGGAACCACGCCATTTCAATCTCGCTGCCTTCCAGCCCTGACACCTTATCGACATTGTCGCCGGAGATCCGGATCCAATGGCCAATCCTGCGCGGTTCCTGTCCCCCAAGGAGCGAGGAGTAGAATTTGGTCAGCGTGTCGAGGTCTGGCGTAGCAAATGCCACATGGCGCATGCGATGCGTGTTCTTGGGAGGTTCGGGCAGGTCGAGCTGCGTAATGTCGACCTCTTCGACCTCAGTGATCGTGCCGAGCGGATCGGTGATGTACCCGTATTTGACCGGATTGCGGCTGCTGAGCGCGACAAGCTCTTCCGCCCCAATTGGCTGTGCTCCGGCCGCCAGCGCTTTCGCATAGGGTTGGGTGGTATCCACTGCTTGGAAACAGACATGAGCGATACCGGGGCCAGTCACGCCCACTGCATCACCGCTCATCTCTGACTCAAATGACATGAGGCGCAATTGGGCATTGCTGCTGCGGATGAGAGCCGACCGGGCTTCCACAGCGCCATTGGGCACAATCGCCGCGGGCCAAGCGGCGAGGTCGAGCGGCTCGTCCACGATTACGCTGACCTCGAACGCCGATTGGTAGAGACTGGATGCGCTGTCCAGATCGTCGACAACTACGCCGACGTAATTCACTCCGACGAAGACGTCATCGAGTTCCTGTTCTGGATTGCTGGCTAACAGGTTGCAGCCACTGAGCAGCAGCCCTGCGGCCAATAGACTTATGTTTCTCCACACAGATTGCCCCTCCATTGAGCCTGACTCGCAGGTCCGAAGACCACTCGATTCGACCGTTCTAAGCTGAGCCGGATAGTGAGAGCTGCTAGACAGATAGTCAATAAGGAGCTCATTTTTTAATATGAACAGGTTCATTTATGGTATTGTGGAACATTTATTGACTACGCGTACAACAAGCGTTAGGGACTCCCAAAACAACCAAAAGGTGAGGGGAATATGGGGATCTATCCAAGTTCGATTCGTTGGGCTGCGCTGTGTTCGACAGCAATGGCGGCCATGTCGGTGCCGAGCGTAGCACTCGCACAAGGCGAAGAAGCAGAAGCCGTTGTGCCGGACAACGTCATCATCGTGACGGCGTCCAAGCGCGAGCAGACTTTGCAGGAAACTCCTATCGCGGTTTCCGTGACTACAGCAGAGACGATCGAGAATGCTCAGGTTCGTGACCTGCTCGACATTCAAACACTGGTTCCTTCGCTGCGCGTCAATCAGTTGCAGTCCTCGGCCAACACGAACTTCATCATTCGTGGTTTCGGCAACGGTGCGAATAACGCTGGTATTGAGCCCTCGGTCGGTGTTTTCATTGATGGTGTTTATCGTTCGCGATCGGCTGCTCAGATTGGCGACTTGCCGAACCTTCAGCGGGTTGAAGTCCTTCGCGGGCCGCAATCAACTCTGTTCGGCAAAAACGCATCGGCTGGCATCATCAGCATCGTCACGCAGGCCCCGCAGTTTGAGTTTGGCGGTTCCGCTGAACTCTCTTACGGCAATTTCAATGCCGTCGTCGCCCGCGCTGACGTCACTGGTCCGCTCAGCGAGACCGTTGCATTCAGCCTCTCTGGCAATCTCAACCAACGCGATGGCTATGTTGAAGACGTTGTTCTTGGGACAGACAACAATGAACGCAATCGCTGGGGTGTGCGTGGACAATTGTTGTTCGAGCCGAGCTCTGACCTGAGCTTCCGGATGATTGCCGACTATGACAAGATCGATGAGAATTGCTGCTCGGTCGTCAACATTGTCGATGGACCAACCGGCAATGCGATCCGCGCGCTGGGCGGGCAAATCATTTCGAATGACCGCTTTGGAACCACCAATGCTCTCAACTTCGTCTCCGAGAACGAGATTGAGAATTGGGGCGTCTCCTTGCAGATGGACTGGGCGCTTGATGCGATCGATATCACCGCGATTACGTCCTATCGTGGCGTCAATTCGTTTGCCGATCAGGACATCGATTTCACCTCGGCGGATATTGTCCAACGCAGCGAAGGGCGGGGCGATCTTCGGACATTTACCGGGGAAGTCCGCGCCGCTTCGGATTTCGACGGCCCGATCAATTTCTTGGCTGGTGCGTTCTTCTTCCGCGAAGACATCGAAACCAATGGCGCGCTTGAATATGGTGCCGACTTCAAGGGCTATGCAGACCTGTTGACTGGCGGTGCGTACAGCGCGCTTGAGCCCACTCTGCGGTTCCTTATTCCGACCATTCCGGCTGGCACCTTTGGCGGCCAAGGACAGGGTCGGATGACTAACTTCCTGTATGACAACACGGCGATCTCGGTGTTCGGTCAAATCGACTTTGACATCAGTGATGACCTGACGCTCTCGCTTGGCGGCAATTACACGAATGACCGCAAGAGCGTGATCCAGAACAATGTCAGCACCGACGTCTTCTCTGGTATTGATCTGGTACAGGCCGGTGTTCTGGCAGGGGTGCCTGCGGTTGTGGCCGCGGATCCGGCCTTCAACCCGTTCCTTGCCTTGCGTGGATTGCAGTTCATTCCGCCCTACCTCAACTTCCCTAACGCTGTTGAGGACGGAAAGACCGAAGACAACAATTTCTCATACACCGCGCGTCTGTCGTGGGATGTGAGCGATAACGTCAGCACCTATTTCACTCACGCGACCGGCTTTAAGGCATCGTCTTTCAACCTTTCGACCGACAGTCGGCCGTTCCCGGCGGACTTCATTCCAGGTTCTCCGTTCCAATCACCGCCACCCGCATCTTCGCCCATTCGCGACGCAGGTCTGGCAGTGACCAACCTAAGTGTGGGAACGCGCTTTGCGGAGCCCGAAGAGGCGACCCTCTATGAATTGGGCATCAAAGGCCAGTGGGAAGGCTTCGCCTTCAACCTGGCACTGTTTGACCAGACGCTCGAAGGCTTCCAGGGCAACGTTTTCACCGGCACCGGCTTCGTGCTTGGCAATGCTGAAGAGTGGAACACAGTGGGGATCGAATTCGACAGCTCAATCTCACCCATTCCTGAGCTGACCTTCACCGCTGCGTTTACCTACCTCGATGCTGAGTACATCAGCTTCGTTGGCGGAACGGCGTTCAATCCGGCCACTTTGGGTACAGGTCCGGCGGACCTCACAGGGCTACGTCCAGCCGGCATACCTGAGTTCAACGTGACCGTTGGCGGCACCTACAATCTCGAGTTTGAGAGTGGGCATACGCTGATCTTCCACACCGATTTCCTGCACGAAAGCAACACGCAGATCGCTGAGGGCCTTCCTCAGTTCAAGCGCGAAGTTAATCAGCTGAACGCTTCGATCGCGCTAGAGTTGAACAACGGTTTGACGCTCACAGCCTGGGGGCGGAACCTGACAGATGACGTCTACAACACGACGATCTTCCCAGGGGTTGCCCAAGCAGGAACGCTCAACGGTTATCGCAACTTCCCGCGCACATATGGTGGCTCTGTGAAGTTCAAGTTTTGATCCCATCCTCAGTCGGGATCATCGGGGGCGGGTGGAGCAATCCATCCGCCCTTTCTTTTTCTGATGGCTAGACTCAGACCCTAGAGACCGAGTTTGGGCGCGTTGATCGGCGTACGCCTAATCATGCTGTCCGACTTTATGGCAGTGAAGGTACCAATGATCATCGTGACCGTGAGGTCCTCAATTTCCTCAAGAGGCAGCCTTCGCGTCAGCAAATAGGCACCCGCCGCAGCCGGCAATCCAAAGCTGATATCTGTGGCTGCGCGAGCAATATCATAGGGCAAATCGAACAGCCTTGCTGCGATCTCAGCCAGATATTCTACAGACGCGTCGCGACCATAGTCTGTCGGATCATGGCCCTCACTCAAGGACGGCTCAGACTGTAGGCGCTCAATGATCAATCCGCGCTGATCAATATATCGGAGATATTCATGGGTCACGCCGCGCACCAGATCTTCGAAGGTCTCTGCCTGCTCCAAGGCATCCGCCTGCGCTCGCCTTAACCGCCGCAACTCGCGCTCAAGCAGCACGCCCAGCATTTCCTGCAGATTGGTGAAGTAGTTGTAGACCAGAGATTTGCTGATCCCGGCCTCACGCCCAATTCGATCCATGGAAAGGGTGGCGACGCCTTCGCGAGCGACAATCTCAGCCGCGTGATCGAGGATCAGCTCGCGTCTAAGCTCGGGCGAAAGCCGTGTGCGTTTCTTTTGGGCCAATTCCGTCATTCTTGTCCCCTACCAGAGCTAAACTCGATCACGAACCTTTGGGTTCTGGAGGCCGTGTTTCCGCGAACCAACGCTTGTCCTCGATCGACAAATCCATTCGGTCAGTGTTGCGTTGCTGGAAGCCTACCAAATTGCCCTCAGGGTCGCGCAGATAGGCAATCGTCCAATCGCCCAATCGGAAAGGCTCCGCCGCAACACTCATGCCGGAAGCTTCAAGCCGAGAGAGTGTGCCTGCAAGGTCAGTGACTTCAAATGTGAAGCTGTTGTAGCCGATCGGATCGAGCGAACGCGGTTCGCGGTTGAGTGCGGTCGGTGGCGAGACATAGTGCCACAGCTCCAACTGGATATTGCCAAGGTCAAACCAGCTGGCGGCAATCTCAATATCGTCAATGTCGACCACATCATCGAACGTCTTGCGCTTGGTAGGCGGGATCTCGCGCTGCGGCCCATAGCCAAGAATGGTGCGATAGAACTCAACCATCTCGGCTTTCTGCGCGGTGACATTGGCGACATGGGTGATCCAGGATTCATGCTCAAGCCGCTTTTGCCCCATGAAACCACTGGCTTCGATCAGGCGCCTTTCGACTTGTTCCATCTCGATCATGATCCCGTCGCGATCGAAGCCATAGGCATAGGTGACGCCATAGCCGCCGAGATCGACAGGGCCAGGGCCGCGCGAGAGCATGTCCAGGCCGATCGCTTTGAATGCATCGTATTTTGGAGCCTCAGCCGGGGATTGGAAACAGATGTGCGTGTAGCCTGGGCCGGTGGCCGGAAGGGTGCTCGGCGCGGCATCCGATTCAGGATCCAGATCGATCAAGCGAAGGAAGATAGTAGGTGTCTTGACCAGCGCTATCTCGATTTCGCCCTCACGCTGGGACAGGATCTCCTCGGGAATGCTTGCGGCGTCGATCCGCTCGCGGCTGACCACTTCGTAGGTCACAGCCGAACTGTAGAAGGCAATGGTCGCGTCGATATCAGAGACCGTGATGCCGACATTGTGGACGCCGCGAATGGCCCCAGGCGAGGCTGGGGCGACGGCGGCTGTCTCCGCTTCGGCTCGAGCCAAATCTATTGGAGTACAGCCCAAAAGCGCTGAGCAGGTCACCAGTGCGGCCAGGGAATTTCGCATCACTCGTCGTCCTTCCGGCGATAGACCAACAACACATTGCCCGGGATCTCCCCGAATTTGTCATAGCCGGAGTTTACGATCACCATCCCGCCGGCGACGACGACACCCGCGCTATCAATCGAGCCACCCTTGGCGTCTACCCCATTGATGGTTTCGAACGCGCGATTGGTCTCCCGCTTCCACAGCACGCTCCCATCCGAGCTGTCATAGGCCAGCAGTCTTCCATTGTGCGCGCCCGCAAAAATTAGGCCATCGGTTGCGGTCAGCGGCGCGGAGAGGGCGGTCATGCAGGCGTAGCTGATCTCATCGCAAGTGGGGGGCTCAATCCGTGACCACAGCGCTTCTCCGGTTTTGGGATCAAGCGCGTGGACGCCGGGGCGAGGAGGGCCCTCCGCAAACTTGTTGCCGGGCGTGTCAGCGATCCCGACCCAAAGCGTCGCGCCGTCGCTTGCCATGCCCCAGTGAATGCCGCCGTTGAAGCCACCCATTCCGACTCGGCTACGCCACAGCAAAGCACCGTTATCGTCCGGGTCGAGCCCAAACACCTCTCCCGACTTTTGACCGGCCAGAATGCGGTCCTCGCCAGTGTCGAGTGTCACCAGCATTGGCGGAGCGCCAAAGTCAAAGTCCGGACCATCTTCCTCGGGGCAATTGGCCTTGGGTTCGCGCCCGCAGGCCGCGTTCCAGGCATCACCTGTGGTCGCTTGCCAGACCCATTGTTCGCGGCCCGTCGTGAGCTCGAGAGCTATGATCGCATCGCTCTTGTCATTGGCAGGCGAGGAGTAATTCTCGCCGGTTCCAACGTACAGAAGGCCGCGCTCAGTATCGATCGTGGGCGTTGACCAGACCGGGGCACCACTGGGCGCGAGGATATCCGTCCCGACATTCGTTAGTCCAACTTTCTCAGGCTCGTCGGTCGAGTACCAGCGCCACAGAGTTTCCCCGTTTTGCGCATTGAGCGCGGTCACCCCGCCACGGAAAGTGCAGCAGGCGTAGTCGTCAACATAGGCGCTAACGATCTCGGTCGATGACATTGGTACGTAGAGGATGTCATCATGCAAAGCGACGCTGCCCGTTATCGTACCATCAGGGTGATCCTTGACCGATTTGGTCCAGAGCTTCTCGCCCGTTCGCGGATCAACCGCGTGCACATTGGCGTCGAAGTCTCCGAAATAGAGCGCGGTTGGCGTGCCATCTTCGCCTGTCGCGATCAGTGGGGCGTTACGGACCTCGACACCCGCTTCATATGTCCACCAAGCACAGCCGGTTTCGGTGTCGAGCGCATAGACTCGTCCGGATTGGCTGCCAGTAAAGATTGCTTCCTGTGTCACAGCCGGTTGCGATCGAGCGCGCTGCGCGCCCGGAAAACCGAACGCCCAAGCCAGTTCTAGGTCTGGCAAGTCGTCGGCTGATATTCCGGCGCTACCCGCATCTTGAAATCGGTCGTTGCGCTTGTCATTTCCCCAACGGTTCCAAAGCGGCGCACCGGAGAATTGCAGCTCTCCCTCACAATATTGGACTGCGACATCGGCTCCGGCGGCCTCGTCACCAAGATGCTGGGATAGCAGGATTTGGTCGACCCGACTGAGCGCCGCTCCTTGCTCCTTCATCACGCCCTGCGTCAGCGCGGCTAGGATAACGCTGGGGCTGAGCGCCTCCATTGCTTCGCGGGTTGGGGCGCCAGCGAGTCCGGCATCGTGACAGCTCGCGCAATTCGCTTCATACAAGCTCACGGCATGAAGTGCTTGGCCGCTATCTGCGATTGACGATTCGTCCATTTGCGCGCTCTCAGAGCATGCAGCAAGCGCAAATACAAACGGAAATAGCGGCTTCCAGCGCATCCATAAACTCCCTATTGACGATTTATTCAATAATTATTCGGCAGTCAATGGAGTGCATTTCCTGGATTGGGGCGGGCGAGTCCTAGATCGGCGTGATGGTGAGGGCCATTCCACGCGGGAATGGGTGGGTATGGCACCGGATCCGGCAGCGCGGCCAACGCTGAGAGCCAACTACGAAGCAAGGGGCATTGAGTTTTAGAAGCCTACCGGTCATTGCGGACCGACGCGCGCGAATAGGGATCATAGCCTGCTGGGGGCAGATCTTGCCTTGGACGCTCTGCGGGCTCCGGTACCGGAATTTCGGGCGGTGCGTCAGTTTCATTCTGAACCCCGGCCATCAGGCCTGCCGTGATCACCGGTGCGCCAAGCAGTACGAAGCAGCCCAAGATAACCCGACCGACATGGCGCAGGGGCAACCTTCCGGTCAGCGCCAACAGCCCGACAAAAGCCACCGCCAACACACACATGCCAATTGCGAGGTTCCCGAACAGCAGGTCCTGGATCCAGTCCAGTGAGTCTGCGAGGGGCGAGGCTCCGACTGGCTCAAACAGGCTCGGCTGGATGGTGACGGCGGGCTGCATCACTGCGCCACCAGCACTTGGCTGACCCGGCGCTTGCCTGCGCGTCGCTCGAGCTGGACGAAGATATCGACACTCTCGCGCACATAGTGTCGAACATCGTCGCGTGAGAGTTTGGAGCCAGCCTGCAATACCAGCAGGGCGAGCTGCTCAATCGCGCGTTGCGGCGTATCGGCGTGGATCGTGGTCATCGAGCCTGGGTGGCCTGTGTTGACCGCACGCAGGAAAGTGAATGCCTCGACGCCACGCAGCTCTCCAAGGATGATCCGATCGGGCCGCATGCGAAGCGCTGCGATCAGCAGATCCTCGGCACTGACTTCGGCCTCGGACAAGTGGCCGCGCGCCGCGATCAATCCTACTGCATTGGCGTGTGACAGATGCAACTCCGCGGTATCCTCTATCAGGATGAGACGCTCATCCGCGGGCACTTCGGCCAGCAACGAGTTAAGGAAGGTCGTCTTGCCGGTCGAAGTCCCTCCCGAAACGAGCAAGTTTTTGCGAGCGCGCACCGCTGCTCGCAACACCTCGGCAGCGGCGGGCGCGGTCACCGGCTCAAAGTGGCGCTCGCCCGCCAGCACGCTGGCGCTGCCGTCAGCCTCACAAAAGGCATCGGCATCTTCCCAGTCGGTCAGACTCAAATTGGCCGCAACATGACGTCGGATTGCGAAGCTGTATATGCCATTACGAGTAGCGGGTGGTGCGACGATCTGAACCCTCGAGCCATCGGGTAAGGTCGCGGCAAGCAGGGGTTGGGTTCGGTTGATTCCTTGCGCGCTGCGGGCGGCAATCTGCTTGGCCAGCCGTTCAAGCAGCTTGGGGGCGAGAGCAGGCTCTTCGAAGCGTTCGATCCCGCCACCTATGCTTTCAGCCCAAACCTCGCCCGGCTGGTTGATCCAGATGTCGGTAACATCGGCGCGCTCGAGAAACGGCGCAAGCGGCGCGAGAAAACTGTCGAGATAATATCCGGTTTCGAGCGTTTCGCTTGGGGTCTCGCTCATCGGTCGACCGTCGAGAAGTCGAGGTCGCGCGCGACGAACACCGAGACGCTGGTGCCATGCTTCACCTTGATTGTAGGCTGGATCGCCTCTGGGTCAGTGATCTGCACATTCTGGGTGCTGCCTGGAAGCGCGACAATTACACCATCGGTTGCTTCACTGGCCGCAAGGCCTACCCCGATGTCCAATACGGATTGCAGCAAAGCACCGCCGAACCTCTGGAAAAACTTGCTGTCGACTTTGCCCTTAATGCCAGCGCGTCCCAGCGGATCAGATGATGGGGAATCAAGCGCTATGGTTACCCCGTCTGGCCGCAGCAAGCGGCTCCACTGAACAAGCGCGCGGTTCTGGCCCCGCTGGATCCCGGCACCATACTCACCGTACAATCGGCTGCCACGCGGGATCAGCACTCGGGTGCCATCAAAGCTCGAAACATCGCGTTGAATGAGCGCTCTAGCGCCGCCTGGCCTCGTTGAATCGAGCGCCGTCTCAAGCACCGCGGGAATGACGGTGCCCTGGGGGATTGTCAGCGAAGGGTTTTTGAAGCGGCTGGCGGTCACCCTTTGGCGATCCCCCGGGTCCTCATCTGCCGATGAGCCCGCAGTGCTGACCGAAGGGGCCTCGAACACCACGCGGGGAGGCTCGGGCCGAACCTGCTGCACTTGAACTGCTGGCGGCGTCAGCACCGGCGGAACCGGAGTTAGCGGAACATATGAAGCAGCTGGCGGCGGAAGTGGGGCCAACGTTGGCGCGGGCTGCGTTTCCGGTCCGCTTGTGGCTGCCGGTTCTGGTTCGCGTTCAAGGAAGCGGTTCGGCACCGCTAACGGTAGGGGCGAGTTGATCCGGCCTTCGCTGGACTCAGCTGGTACAAGAACTGAGGGTGCCTGTGCTGCCTCACGCGATGCGCTCAATGTCGAGAATATCCAGAACCCTCCCACTGCGAGCGCGGCCAGGAAGACATACAGTCCCCAATTTCCCGTGCTGCTGGTTGGGACAATGGGGCGAACGTCTCTGGGTTCTATGGATGGCGCCTCACTCATGACTCTTCGTCCGGCCGCTTGTTGCGTTCAGCACGCGCCTTTTCCCGATCGATCCGGAAAACAAGTCTTTGATGGACTCGGTCGATTACGAATTTGCCGTCGCGCATATAGCCATCCACCACCTCTTCTTCGCCCGAAGGTCCAATCGCAAAGACAGCGGGGAGTGCTTGCCCGACGGCGTACTCTATGACCGTCTTTTCACCATTGTCGCGAATAGAAATCGGACGGACCGATCGATCGCCGCGCAGCCGGTAGGACCAGTCTAATCCCCCGACCGGAACCGAAACCTGTTGGTCGCGCTGTTCCGTCCTCAACATCTCGGGCGCTTCAAAATCAAACCGAACGAGATAGGCCGCCAGCAGACCCTCTCCAACTTCAAGCCGGAATTGATAGGTACGATAATCGGTCTGCACCGCAAGAGTTGCGCTGCGTGCGGCCGCCGAGGGGCTTACTGAAAAACTATCGAGCTCAGGCGAAACAATGATCTCCCAATCGCGGCTTTCGCTCAATGTGGCGCGCAGGATTGTTTCGCCTGGCTCGAGCATGACGGTCAGGTTGCTTTGCGGTAGCGCCGTAAGCACCACATCTTCATTGGGCTGCCACACCACCGTTTGGACCCGCGGGGTCTCTGCTCCGGGCGTGGGATAGATTTGCGCGGCTAGAGGGGCAGCGCAGAGCAGAGCCGTGATCGGAAGCATGGTGGCTAGCCAGCGGATCATTCTGTTCCCTCGGCTCGCGGCTGTCGGACACCATTGACTATACCCTCTTCAGGCAGAGTTTCAGGATCGCGGCGATAACGCGTGACCTGAAATCCCAGCGGGTTCACATAGCGATCTGCTTCGCTCATTTGGGCGCTACTGAACTGGAAGTCGACCACTGCAGCCCAATGCTGAGCCAATTGCGCCGAGCCCTGTTGGTCACCGCGGCTGGTAACGAAGCGAACCATCGCACGGCTATCCGAAAGCGATGTAACGCTCTTGATCTCGGTGCGAATGATCCCGCCGCGGGGGAGATAGTTCAGCGGGCTTTCCGGGTGTTCTGCTCGCATCAGGGCCTGGTAACGCTGCCGCTCCGCATTGCCGGACATGAGTGAGACCTTGCGGAAATCGTCCTGCAGACCGGCCGCGCTAAAACTCTCCCGCGCGATCACATATTGCACAAGCATAGATCGAGTGAGTGCGGAATCTGGCGAGACCACCTGGGTGTCCAGCGGCGCCAAGGCCTCGACATGGCCCGTCTGGCGATCGACCAGCAGAGTGTAGGGTTCTACTGTCTTGAGCGGCATAAGCAGGATCAGAGCGATGGCGAGCAACACTGCGATGACCGAAGCGCAGATCGCAACGACCCAGGCGCGACGGGCGGAGCGTTCGAGATCATCGGTAACGCTGACCGCCCAACTCTCGGCGATTGGGATGTCTGTCAGGTCGGGATCTGGCGGGGCATTCATGATGAACGATCCCTCACTTGCGATGCGCGCGAACTGCGAAGGCTTGAGCGCCTGTTCGAAGTTCCCAGACGAGGCTCTGGCCCATACCGACCAGGTCGAGAAGTGCCGCTGGCGCCGTTCGATGCCTCGCCCGAAGTCACTCGCCCCTCCCGGATATATTGCTCCCTGCGAATGGTGTTCTCAACCGAACTGCTGATCTGTTCAGCACGCAGGGTTCGTGATTCGATAACTCGCTGTGTCGCCATCGATCCTAAGACTGACGCACTGCTGGCTTGGACCGTGCTCGCGAGATTGGGCAGTGTCAGCCATCCCCTATGAAACGCTACTTTGGCAAGCAACCACAGCATCGCCAGCTGGAGGATCAGGAAGCCCAGCATGAGTGCGAAAAGCTCGGTCGGTGCGGAGGGAGTGGCATAGCCGAGCGATCGAACTCTAGTGGCGTCTGCGAGCCACGGCTCCAGCATGGTCAATTGGACCGACAGCACCAAGCTGGAAGCAATCGAGCCACCAATGGTGAAAACTAGCGCCTTGAGCCAGCCTGCGAATATCCCGCGCGACTGGGTGAAGAGATAGAGCCCTGCCACAATCGGCGCGAGCGACAGCAAGATGCCTGCCCCTATTCTCAGCAATCCCAGCGAGCCGATCACACTGGCAAGGTAGAGAAGCCGCGCTATCCCAAATGCAGAGTCGTCTTCCAATGCTGTGCTAGCAAATCCTTCGCCGCTCCCTTCGCTTTCAAGCAATTGCCCTGTGTTGCGACCGGTGCCCAATGCGGTGAGTTCGGCAATCCGATTGTCAGCGCTTTGCAAGCGGGAGGGGAGGCTAGCAGCGGTTTGACCAACGCCTGCTTGCATTGCGCTGGCAATCTCGCCCGGGCCCTTGAGCGTGACATCGTAGACGACGGTGCGAAAGGCTGGCCAGGAAAAGACCAGCGTCAACACTATGCCCACCTTGATAACGTCCATCACCACATCGCGTGCGCCAGGATGAGGTCCAAACAAAAGGCGGATTCCGAAAAACGCAATGAACAGGGTGAGCAGGCCTGTGACCGATATGGAGGCGAGCGAACCCGGCTGTGCCAGGGCGAGATAGCCATAGCTGCCGATGACCTGTGCCTGGCAATCAATGTGCTCGAGCACCCGGCTCAAAAATTGGTCACCGGTGATGATCGCCGGGCACGCCATCACGCTGCCTTCTCCAGCAGCAGATGCAGCCAGTTCGCCGGGTCTGGGCCGGTGGTGTTAACGATCTCGTCGAACAGGCGAACGGTGCTCTCTCGTCCCGAAAGGATCGTGAGAAGTTCACTCTCACCGCTCAGATCAAGCCTTGCGACGACACTCTCCCGCCCATGCTTGATGAGAAAGCAGTGCGAGGTATCAGGCAGTGTTTTGATCAGCTCAAACTCGTGTTGGCTGAGGCCAAAGCCGTTGATGTAGTCTTCCGCCCGAGCCTTGGGGTTGATCATAAAGATCTGGGTTGCAGCTTGCTCGATGATTGCGCTGGCAATCTGGCTTTCCAATGCATCGGAGGCGCTTTGAGTGGCGAAGCCAACCACACCATTGCGCTTCCTGATCGTCTTCTCCCAGTCCTTGATCCGCCGAACAAAGACCTCGTCGTCGAGCGCCTTCCAGCCCTCATCAATCACGATGATCGCCGGTGATCCGTCGAGGCGCTGTTCGACCCGATGGAAGAAGTAGAACATGGCAGGTGTGCGAACAGCAGGATCGTCCAGCACCGCCGTCATGTCAAAGCCAACAGTCTGCGAAGACAAGTCCGTCAAATCCTCGGCATTGTCGAACAGCCACGCTCGCTCACCATCGCCCCACCACGGCCTGAGTCGGGAAAAGAGATCGTCTGCGTGCGGTCTAGCGCTTCCGCGGAACAGCTCGACCAAATGGCGAAGCCGTCGCCTCGCGAATGGCTGCTGGAAGCTCGTCTCGATCGCGTCGCGGATCTGATCGAGCTCTGCTGTGCTGGTTTTCGCAGCCAGAATCGCAATCCAATCGATCAGGAACTGCCGGTTGATCGGAGTATCTTCTAGCTGGAGCGGATTGAGCCCTGATGGAATTCCCGGTTTGAGCCGATCATATTGTCCTCCGATCGCCCGGACAAACAACTCAGCACCGCGGTCCTTGTCGAAAAAGACCGTTTTCGGGTTGAAACGTCTTGCTTGCGCGAGAAGGAAATTGAGCAGCACAGTCTTGCCCGAACCTGATGGACCGATAACCGTGAAATTGCCCAGATCGCGCCTATGGAAGTTGAAAAAGTAGGGCCCCGCCGCGGTCGTCTCAAACAGAGTAACCGCATCCCCCCAATGATTGCGTCTGGCTGAGCCAACCGGGAAGTTGTGGAGGCTTGCGAGCCCTGCAAAATTGGTTGTCGAGACCAGTCCGCGTCGCCCGATATAGCGAAAATTGCCCGGAAACTGCGCCCAATAGGTCGGTTCTAGCGCAATGTCCTCGCGCACGCCGTTAATTCCGAGGTCAGCCAAGAGAGCGATGACTTCTGCGACATGATCTTCGAGCGCTGTGAGGCTCGCCGCATGAACAGCAATCGAAGTATGATGCTCGCCGAAACCGGCACGTCCGGCGGCCACCTCATCCTTGGCATGGCCGAGTTCATCACGCAGTGAAAGGGCCTCGTCTTCGGTTGATTGCATGCGTCGCAGCGCCAAATTCATCTGCCCGAGCGCCTGGCCCCGCTCGACCAAAGCAAAGCTCTGAGAAACATGAAGCTCGAACGGCAATCGATAGAGTTCGTCGAACATGCCGGGAAATGTTGTTGCGGGATAATCCTTGATCGAAATCATCGCCACGAACTGACGACCTGACTCGGCCGTTGGCCCAAGCTCTATTGAATCCTGTCCAAAACTGATCCGGCGAGATGGTATGAAATGTCCAAGGTCGCCGTGTGGCAGCGCGACGGGCCGCATGTCGGCATTGAACAGGCAGGAGAGGAACTCGAGTGGCTCCGAACGAGGGCCGTGTTCGGTATCATAAATGCTTAGCAATCGCGCATCATACGATCCCAGCGCTGCGATAACCGCGTCACGAGCTCGGTCAAGCGCATGCTTGTCTGCAGCAATTTTCCGCGCGTTCCGACTGGTGTTGCGGGCGAACCAGCTGCGCAGCCGATCAACGATCCCTATCTTTCCCTGCAACGGACGTCGCACAATCGTGAGGAACAGATCATTCACGTAGAGCTGTTTGTTGGCCAGCTTGTCTTGCCAGTTTTGATCAAGCCGTTCAGAGAAATCATCTGCTGTAACGCGGGTTAGCGAAGCTTCCGCTCGTCTTCGAATGACGTGGTGATATATGGCAAAGCGCGAGCTGCCCAATGTTCGCAACATCGCATCGCGCAAGCCAGCCCGATAATTGAGCTCTTCGGTATCCGTTGTCTCGAACAGCAATCCACCGATCTGAATGGTCTGCATCAAAAGACCATCGCGAGTCTCGATTGTCGCCTGATCCAGATGCCGTGCATAGGGCAGGTGTGCACCCGCCGGTGCTTCTTGCTCAGCGGCTCGTCGATCGGAGGTCAGGGCCGGTAAGAGTTGCATTTCCAGATCGTGTAATTCTTGATCCGAGGGCACTGCCGAACCCTAGTAATCCATAGGTCAAAGATGCGTGGTTCGCGGAGACAGGCCAGCACTCCAACGCCATGGACCATGATCGCGATGAGCAAGACCCACCACGCCCTGAAGATCAGAAACAGCTCAACTGCGATCACAGCATTGATGATGAAAAAGGTGTAAGTAACACCCGCGAACATCTGTGGCCGCGTAAGTGCTAGAAACAGTGTGTCTTGGCGCAGGGGTACGCTCACAAACGAATCTCCAAGACCGATATGATACTGACTACAGGTATGGCCTGTTACTATAAAAACTGTGGGTTTTTCCAGTTCATTTGATCGCGAATAATGCTTGGAGATCAGCGATGAGATTCTATCTAAATAGATAGATGATCTGAGCCGTCAAAAGGGCGGTTTCTAGCAAATTTTTTAGATTATGATAACATTATTCCTTCGGGAAATTGCATCGATATCGAAGAAGTTTGTGAAAAATATTTCAATTTTGTGACAGTTTTTACTACTTGACTCAAAATGAACGTTTAAAATTCATATTGAATAAATGGATGAGGCCGATTCGACAATTTTTTCTATAATTTTATTACATTGTTCGGAATTATCATTATGAGCAATCAATAATGACTGTTAAGCGAACGATTAAGAGATTTATAGCTGCGTTATACGTGTGTGGTTTAAGTTTGCCTTCTCTGGCGTCAGCATCAGAGACACAAGGCTATACCTATGATGCCAAGGGCCGATTGGTGAAGGTTGAACGGACCGGGACCATAAACAGCGGCGTCGATTCAGCGTATGAGTACGACAAGGCCGGCAGTCGGACACGAGTGAAGGTGACGGGCTCGGCCTAGTTAGCCCCTTTTCTCACTTCCCCTTTCTTCATCCAAGTCCGAGACGGAGGTTCCCATGAACTCTGGGGCCAAGAATCGCGTTCGTGTCGCTTCGGCAACCGCAAGGACATTTCTTACGGCAACTACAGTGCTTTGTACTGGCCTTGCTGCTCCTGCAATGGCCCAGATGTTACCGGGCGGTGGTAACGGTACAGGCGGTGGAGAGCCTACAACGCTTACCGAAGAGCGACCGGTCATCGATTCCAATGGCGTCGACCTTGTGACTGGAGAAGCAGTGCAACAGGCAAAGACCCTGCGGATTGGGAATCTATCTTTCTCTGAGGCCTGGACCGGCGATCTCAATTATTCCAACTTCAATGGAGTGTTGCTTGAAGGCACCGATAAGGTGGTGATCTTTTATGACGGACGCAGCATCGCCTTCGAGAAGGACATCAACGGAAATTATCAACCGAACAACAACGATGGAGAGCAGCTCTATCGCGTCGGGACGGGGACCGATTTCCTCTACATAGACCGATCAGGAACGGAGCACGAATTTCTGGA
This sequence comes from Erythrobacter sp., assembly GCA_965229665.1. Classification (GTDB taxonomy): domain Bacteria; phylum Pseudomonadota; class Alphaproteobacteria; order Sphingomonadales; family Sphingomonadaceae; genus Erythrobacter. The sequence goes on from OZ245896.1 coordinate 2,119,170, forward strand.
GGCGCCGGCTGATTCCGTAATGATCAGCAACATGGCAGCCAATACCAGCGACTTCGGCGCGACGAGACTGGCCACCGTAACCCGCCCAAATGGTGAGAAACTGACCTGGCACTACAGCACAGCATTGGTAACCAGCTCTCCCCAGCCGGGTGTCAATTGTGATCCAGCACCACCGTTCGGACCGATTCACTGGTCGTGTGTGACCACCGCCTATGATCGCGCACCACCAGATATCTCTATGACGCGGCCTCGCGCTTGGCCAGCCTGGGACAGAACCTGTCAGGCTCTGCCAATGACACCACCACCACCTTCCAATACAACCCGGCCAGTCAGATCAAACAGCTGACCCGCAGCAATGATTTGTACGCCTGGACCGGCCATTACAATGTTGACCGATCCTACAGCGTCAACGGGCTCAACCAGCTGACCCAGGCCGGGACCACCACGCTGAGCTACGACACCAGCGGCATTCTCTCGAATGATGGCACGCACAGCTACACTTATGATGTCTACAACCGCCTGACCCAGGGGCCGGGCGGCGTGACGCTGAGCTATGATCCCTATGGCCGCCTGCACAAGACCGATGGCAGTTCGATCGTGCGGATAGGCTATGACGGGGCCGACCTGATCACAGAATACAACAATGGCGGCAGTACGATCCTGCGCCGCTATGTCCATGGTCCCGGTAGTGATGCTACTTTTCCACGTGCGCCCTCGATCTGGCCTCTGCTTCAAGCCTTAAGCCGCTGCGCTGATATCCTGCTCACCCCGATCCGCGAGTGGTGTAACCGTCAAGCGGTTCCACAAATCGAGTGCAGCCACTTTATACCCCTCAGCGAGCGTCGGGTAGTTGAAGCTGTTCTCGACAAAGTAGTCGATCGTCCCGCCCAGATTGAGCACGGCTTGGCCAATATGGACCAACTCGCTTGCGCCTTCTCCGATGACATGAACGCCGATCAGTTTGTGTGTTTCGCGGTGGCAAATCAGCTTCAGTATGCCGGACTCAAGGCCCATGATGTGCCCACGAGAGGTTTCGCGGAAACGAGCGATGCCACACTCATAGGGAATGCCGGCTTCGCGTGCCGCTTCCTCGGTCATTCCCACCGAAGAGAGCTCCGGGACGGAATAGACGCCGTAGGGCGGTTTCTGGTCGTCAGCTTCAATCGGCGTGCCAAAGGCGTGGCACGCGACCGCGCGCCCTTGTTCCATCGACGTCGACGCGAGGCTTGGGAAGCCGATAACATCGCCAGCGGCATAGATGCTGGGATTGGACGTTTGATAGGTGGTCCGGTCAACTTCCAAACGACCGCGCTTATCGGCCTCTAGGCCCGCGGCTTCGAGATTGAGGCTACCAGTGGCGCCCTCTCGGCCAGCGGCAAACAGGACCATTTCGGACTCGATCAGCCGGCCGTCACTAAGCTGGCAAATGGGGTCTCCGGACTCTGAGAAATGCACGTGCGAAAGCGAGCTGCCGAGGCGCAATGTCACGCCGCGCTCGCGCAATGAGTGGATCAAATGGTCGACGATTTCGCCATCCATGAACTCCAATAAGCGGTCGCGCGGCTCGATCAGTGTGACAGGGATATCAAGCGCGCTGAATATGGTGGCGTATTCGAGTCCGATGACACCGGCTCCAACAACGCAGAGGCTTCTTGGCATCCGCGGTTGAAGAATGAAGCTGTCGCTATCCAACACATTGGTCGAATTGAACGGGATATGCGTTGGACGAAACGGCCGCGTGCCTACCGAGATAAGGATCTTGTCCGCTTCAACTTGCTCTTCGACCTTAGAGCCATCGAGTTCGCGTGTTACCGCGATGGTGTTTGGCGCGATGAATCGTCCCCGTCCGCTGAGAGTTCGAACACCGTTTCGAGCGAACTGATGTTCGAGCACTGCCACTTCATAGTCAAAAGTCTTGGCAATGCGCTGGTTGAGATCTGCCGATTCAATGGTCGCTCGAGTGCGATAACCCTGGCCATAGAAGGCTCGCTCTCGCCAGCCTGAGAGATTGAGGGCCGTTTCGCGCATGGTCTTGGAGGGGATGGTCCCAGTATGCACGGACACACCACCGACCTTGCTGCGGTCGTCAATCACCAAGACGGACTTACCGAGCTTTGCGGCTTGGATCGCAGCCCGGCGCCCTGCTGGCCCGGCGCCAAGGACGACAAAATCGAAACGTGACATACTCACTCCTTCGACAGAAGGACGGCGCGCATGACAGCAAATTAACCATGACCATGCGAATTGGCGAGGTCGACGAGAGCTCTTGCCGGATGAGAGCGTGGAGTGCGGATTTGGCGAGGGGTGCAGGCGCTGTCCAATTTAGCCATCAAACTAACAGAATTTGCGGCTGTCATTTGCGCGGTGGCCGCCAACCCCGCGCTCAAAGCGGCGCTATCCTATGTCAGTTTTGATAGGTCTCCGCAGCAAAGAATGAGAAATCTTGACAACGTCAAACAAAGTCTGGCGCATTTTTACAAGCGAAACCCACTATTTGACTTATGCTTCGAAGCATAGGGATGTTTAGAAAAACGATAATGAAATAATCATTTTATGGACTTGATTTTGTCACTTTGGCTCCATAACAATTTCAAGATCGAGGTAGGGGGCTATCTTTGAATAGTATAGAACTGGGTATCTTTACTACGAAATGATATTTTATGTCGTGGGGCAGGACATTGGTTACCGCGAAATTTTTTATTGTAGATCAAGACTATAAGGTTAGGCACTCGTTAGCTCGAGCCTTGGAGCCTTATGGCCGCGCTGTTCAGCTCGACAGTGTGGATGAGATCGGCAGCATCGACGATCCCGAGACTTATGTCTTCATTGCGGATCGAGATGGTCGCGTTGTAGAGGAATGCGTCAGGCTCGATGAAAGTGGCACCTTCTGCTTTACAATTGCCTATAGCGAAGGCCCGACACTTGCTCGTGTTGTTGAATGTTTGAGTGGTCCCTTGAACGGCTATCTTCAATGGCCAGGCAACCAGCAGGAACTCGAAGCGACCCTCAAAGCGCTCTCGAGCGACGCGACCAGCCAAGTGCGGCAGCGCATCGCACAAAGCAAGGCGCGCCAGCAGCTTAAGCTGCTTTCCGCGCGCGAGTTGCAGGTCGCGAAGGGCGTGGCTGCAGGACTTTCAAGCAAGGAACTGGCTCTGTTTCTTGGCGTCAGTTTTCGCACCGTGGAGTTCCATCGGGCTAATGTGATGTCAAAGCTTGGGGCGAGAAACATCGCTTCCGTTATCAGGGTCGTTATCGAAGCCGGCGAAGCACCCAGCGAGGGTGACTTCGGAATGGAAGCTGCCGCCTAGCGAGCCCTGTTGAGTTACGCTCATCTAGGCAAACCAATTGCCAAGCGTCTCCAATTCCTCGAAGCAGTGGTGCTGACTATAGACAGCGTTTTTTGCGACTGTTGCCTTCTATGCTTCATGCCAAAGAAAAAGCCCGCCGCTTGACCGAGCGGCGGGCTTTGTCCCGTTGCGTTTGGGGTGGAAGGATTAACGGAGCAACGAGAGAACGTTTTGTTGGCTTTGGTTCGCCTGCGCAAGCATGGCGGTCGAAGCCTGGCTCAGGATCTGCGACTTGGCGAGCGCGGTGGATTCCGCTGCATAGTCGGCGTCTTCAATCCGTGAGCGTGCGTCAGACAGGTTGGCGATGTTGCTGTTGAGGTTGTTAACAGCCGATTCCAACTGGTTCTGAGACGCACCAAGACCAGCACGCGTGGTAGAAACCAGGGCGATAGCGGTGTCGTATTGAGCGAAAGTCGCCGAGTCTGGAGTACCAGTCACGTTGGTGATGGCGGTGTTGGTCGAAAGACCACCGACAGCGATCGTCACAGTGTCCGAAGCATTCGCACCAGCCTGAATGGTGATGTTCGAAGCAGAGGCGCCAGTGAACAGCGCAGTGCCATTGAACTCAGTGTTGGCAAGGACCGAGCCGATCTGAGCCGCCAGAGCGTCCATCTCACTGTTGATGTTGGCTTGGTCGTCAGTCGAGTATGTGCCGTTCTCATACTGAACTTTCAGTTCGCGCATACGCTGGAACATATTGCTGACTTCCTGCAGAGCGCCCTCTGCGGTCTGTGCCAGCGAAATGCCGTCATTGGCGTTGCGAACACCCTGGCTCATGCCACGGATCTGTGAGGTCATGCTGTTGGCAATGGCGAGGCCTGCAGCGTCATCGCCGGCTGAGTTGATGCGCTTGCCAGTCGACAGACGTTCCATTGCGGTACCCAGCATCTTGCTGGCGTCTGTTGCTGCATTGCTGGCGCGGATCGCAGCCACATTCGTGTTGATAGCAGTCATGGTTCTATTCCTTCTATTCTACGATCACCGCCATCGGTCTGAATGCGGCAGTCAAACAATAGACCGGCAGGTTCCGCCCAGTATTAAGCTTACAAGGCAAAGAAAAAGCCCGCCGCTTGACCGAGCGGCGGGCTTTGTCCCGTTGCGTTTGGGGTGGAAGGATTAACGGAGCAACGAGAGAACGTTTTGTTGGCTCTGGTTAGCCTGAGCGAGCATGGCGGTCGAAGCCTGGCTCAGGATTTGTGACTTGGCGAGCGCGGTGGATTCAGCTGCATAGTCAGCGTCTTCGATCCGCGAACGTGCGTCAGACAGGTTGGCGATGTTGCTGTTCAGGTTGTTAACAGCCGATTCCAACTGGTTCTGAGACGCACCAAGGCCAGCGCGAGTGGTCGAGATCAGCCCGATAGCCGTATCGTAAGCGGTCAGAGCCGATGACTCCGGCGCGCCCGTGATAGCGGTAATAGCGGTGTTCGCTGACAGCCCGCCGACAGCGATGGTGACAGTGTCCGAAGCATTCGCACCTGCCTGGATGGTGATGTTCGAGGTCGACGAACCGGTGAATAGTGCCGTGCCGTTGAACTCGGTGTTGGCAAGGACTGAGCCGATCTGTGCAGCCAGAGCATCCATCTCACTGGTGATGTTGGCTTGGTCATCGGTCGAGTAGGTGCCGTTGTCGTGCTGCACCTTCAGCTCGCGCATACGCTGGAACATGTTGCTGACTTCCTGCAGAGCGCCTTCAGCGGTCTGCGCCAGCGAAATGCCGTCGTTGGCGTTGCGAACGCCCTGGCTCATGCCACGGATCTGTGAGGTCATGCTGTTGGCGATGGCAAGACCCGCAGCATCGTCAGCTGCTGAGTTGATGCGCTTACCGGTTGAAAGACGCTCCATTGCGGTGCCCAGCATTTTGCTGGCGTCTGTTGCTGCATTGCTTGCGCGAATGGCAGCTACATTCGTATTGATAGCAGTCATGGTTCAGTTCCCTTTGGTCTACGATCGCTGCCATCAATAAAAATACGGCAGTCGAACAACAGACCGGCAAGTTTCTTGGATAATTAAGTCAAAACCCAAAGAAAAAGCCCGCCGCTTGACCGAGCGGCGGGCTTTGTCCCGTTGCGTTTGGGGTGGAAGGATTAACGGAGCAACGAGAGAACGTTTTGTTGGCTCTGGTTAGCCTGAGCGAGCATAGCGGTCGAAGCCTGGCTCAGGATCTGCGACTTGGCGAGCGCGGTGGATTCAGCTGCATAGTCAGCGTCTTCGATCCGCGAACGTGCGTCCGACAGGTTGGCGATGTTGCTGTTGAGGTTGTTAACAGCCGATTCCAACTGGTTCTGAGACGCACCAAGACCAGCACGCGTGGTCGAAACGAGCGCGATTGCCGTGTCGTAGTTGGCCAGCGTCGCGGTGTCCGGGTTGTTGGTGACTGTGGTGATACCGCCAGCACCAGACAGGCCACCAATATCGATATCGATCGTGTCAGAAGCGTTCGCACCAGCCTGGATGGTTACGGTGCCAGCCGAGCCAGAGAACAGGGCAGTGCCGTTGAACTCGGTGTCAGTCAGAACCGAAAGGACCTGAGTGGCAAGCGCATCCATTTCGGTGTTGATGTTGGCTTGGTCGTCGCTTGAGTAGGTGCCGTTTTCGTACTGGACTTTCAGTTCGCGCATGCGCTGAAGCATGTTGCTGACTTCCTGCAGAGCGCCTTCAGCGGTCTGTGCCAGCGAAATGCCGTCATTGGCGTTGCGAACACCCTGGCTCATGCCACGGATCTGTGAGGTCATGCTGTTGGCGATGGCAAGGCCAGCAGCATCGTCAGCTGCTGAGTTGATGCGCTTGCCAGTCGAAAGACGCTCCATTGCGGTGCCCAGCATCTTGCTGGCGTCTGTCGCTGCATTGCTTGCGCGAATTGCGGCTACATTCGTATTGATAGCAGTCATGGTTCTATTCCCTTTACTCTACAAACGGCTGCCAATGGTCTGAATGCGGCAGTCGAAAACCAGACCGACAAAACGAGCGAGGGATTAAGTCAGAGCGTCTTCGGATCCTTTCGATCTGTTAACCATACTGGTGTTTCTACCAGTTCTAAAATTAACCAAACTTTGGACGTCAGGGTGCCAATTCCTTGGGTGACAGTAAAACTTGTTATCCGGGGGCACTAATGGATACGCTTAACAAGACTGAAAGCTTTTCACGTTCGCACGGGACCATCGCGGCCCGGATGGAAGGGATTGCGACCTCTCTTCCGCTTGAACAGTCAGTAACGCTGGCAGACGAAAGCGATCCGTCTTCAAACCATGGCCCGCGTACTATTACGCTTGCTCGCGGCGACACGCCGTCAATCGAGATCGCGGGAGCCGGAGGTCGACTAACCTACAGTGACCCGATCGCCGACAGCAGCATCGCAGCCTTGGTGGCTATGACATATGCGGGAAAGGGCCCGGTTGCGGCTGACCCAGCCTCCTTGTCGATCGTTGCCCTGGCTGATCGGATTGCTCACAGCGACATTCCTGTCCTTATCAATGGTCCCACAGGAACGGGTAAGGAAGTCCTTTCGAATTTCATCCACCGCCGCAGTGCTCGCGCGGATCAACCGTTCGTTGCAGTCAACTGTGCGGCCATCCCGGAAACCATGCTTGAAGCTATGCTTTTCGGTCACGTGAAGGGCTCCTTCACCGGTGCGAACACTGCTGGCGAAGGCTTCTTCCGCGCTGCCGACGGTGGGACACTGCTGCTCGACGAGATCGCGGAAATGCCGCTGTCGCTGCAGGCGAAGCTGCTCCGCGCCTTGCAGGAAGGCGAAGTCGTTCCGATTGGCGCAACCAGCCCAGTCAAGGTTGACGTCCGCATCATCGCTTGCGCGAACCGGGATCTGCCGCACGAGGTTCAAGAAGGTCGCTTTCGCGCTGACCTCTACTACCGCCTGAACGTCTTCCCCATCGAAATGCTGCCTCTGCGCGAGCGTCGGGCTGACATCGCGCCTTTGGCCTTCACCATGCTCCTGCGCCACGCAGCGAAGGATCAGCGGATGCCATGGATCAGCGATGCGGCTTTGGACGCGCTCAATGAATACGCTTGGCCAGGCAATGTCCGCGAGTTGGAAAATGTTATCCGCCGGGCACTGCTCTTGGCTCAAGGCAAGGCCCAGATTGAAGTCGAACATATAGTGTTCGATATGACGGCGCGACCCGTCGAGAAGAAGGCTGAGCCTGGCCCAGTGCCAGAAGCCGCACCTGAAAGACCGGCAAAGCTCTCCAAGATTGTTCAGATCTCCGAGGCTCGCGCCATCATGGAAGCGCTCGACGCTGTCGGCGGCCACCGAGCCAACGCAGCGCGCGCTCTAGGTATCAGTGAGCGCACCCTGCGCTATCGCTTGGCATCCTTCCGTGAAGCCGGCATCGCAGTGGGAGCAGCACGATGAGCTCGGTAGGAGGCATTGGCGGCGGCGGGTCGATCCAGGACATCATCGCCCTTCGCCAGCAGATCATCGACCGGTCCAAGGTCCTGCAGGAGGTTCATCAACCGAAGTCTGCGGAACCGACCGAAGCCGGTACCCCGGCACCCAATTTCGGCGACTCGCTTCGCAGCGCGCTCGACAATGTCAAAGCCGTGCAAGCGGAATCCAGTCGCCTTACCGCGGCGTATGAGCGCGGCGAAGAGACCGATATCGCAAAAGTGATGTTGGCGCGCCAGGAGTCGAGTGTGGCGTTCGAAGCGACCTTACAGGTGCGCAACAAACTGCTTGCGGCCTATCAAGAAACCATGCGGATGGGGATCTAATCCATGACTGACTTGGTCACTACCGACGGTGTCACGGCCAATCCTGGCATGCTGTCACCGATCACCGACGGCACCGGCTCTTTTGGCGATCGGCTGCGTGCATTTGCAGCTCAGCCTTCGATCAAGAAAGTGCTGCCCTGGTTTATCGGCATGGTTGGCATTGGGCTGATGGCGCTGACTTGGGTGACCCTTTCGCCGCCGCCGCAGCGGGTGCTCTATTCAACCCTTGGCGACGCCGAGAAAGCCGGCGTGGTCGCCACTCTAGAGCAGGCCGGGATCAACTATACAATTGATAATAGGACAGGAACTCTGACGGTCGGCGAGGACGATGTCTATCGCGCCAGAATGCTGGTCGCGTCGGATGGCTCTTTGGCTTCTCCGTCCAGTGGGATGGATCTGATCGAGAGCTTGCCGATGGGAGCGAGCAGAACCTTGGAGGGTGACCGTCTGCGCGCCGCGCAAGAGCGCGAGCTGATGATGACGATCGCAGAAATTGATGGCGTGGAGGCTGTCCGCGTTCACATCGCAAAGGCAGAGCGATCGGTGTTCGTCCGCGAGGACGTCGCGCCTTCGGCGTCCATAATGGTGCGAATGGCCCGCGGGCGCCAGCTCGGCGATGGCCAGGTCATGGCGATCGCGAATTTGGTAGCCGGTTCGGTTCCAGGTTTGAGCATCGAAGCGGTGAAAGTTGTCGACCAGCATGGGAAACTGCTGACGCAAAAGCGTGACCCGAACACCGGTCTGATTGACATGCAGGCGCAAATGGAAGCCAAACTGAATGCGCAGGTTGAACAACTGCTGGCGCCGATGTTTGGCCGCAATTCCTTCTCTGCGCAGGTGCAAGTCGAGCTCGATATGAACGAGGTGACGTCAGCCCGCGAAAGTTATGACAAAGATGGCACGGTTCGCCGGGAAACCACGCAGCAATCGCAGACGGCTGCAGCACCTGTTGGCGGAGTGCCAGGCGTCTTAGCCAACACACCGCCTGCGGATGCAGAGCCGAGAGAGGGAGCGCCGGAGGACACTCAGGATGCGCAGGTCGCTCAAGGTCCCACTGGCATTGGTGAGAGCAGTGCAACGCGCGTTTACGAGATGGGCCGCGAGGTCTCGGTCTCAAGCGTAGCGCCTGGCACTGTGAGATACCTCTCGGTCGCCGTCGCTATTGACGAGGCGAGCCTGGCTGAAGCCGATGACGCGGACCTTGAAAGCGTCAAGGAGCTTGTTTCGGCCGCTGTCGGAGCCCGCGCTGATCGTGGCGACCAAGTGATTGTTGTCAAACGCTCGTTCGAGAAAACCGAAGCCGTGGCCGTGCCTTTCTATGAGACGAGTTGGTTTGGCATGGCGGTTCGGAACGGCGTTGCCATTCTTGGAGTACTGCTTGTCCTGTTTCTGGCCGTGCGCCCGGCAATCAAGGCCTTGCGTCCGGCCCCGCCAAAGACGGATGAGGACACTGACGAGGAGGCCGATCCGGATGCCCCACCTGCTCTAGCTGGACCGGCTGCTGTCCCAGAGGTCAGTATTGAGCCTCAGGCGCTCGACGGACAGAACGAACTGGCGCAGCGCATAGCTCGCGAAAACCCGGATGATGCAGTGCTGGCACTGCGGAGACTGCTCGCAGAGGATGCACAATCAGGAGCTCCGGCATGATAACCTCTACTCAAAATGCGCTGGCCGGCACTGACAAGGCAGCGATTATGGTCATGCTGCTGGCCGAAGAAGACGCATCGAAGATCCTGGGGTCCCTGACACCGGAAGAACTTCGTCGGCTCGCGGGAACGATGTGCGCGATCGGCGAGATTGAGCCGCGGGCTATCGCTGACTCGATTGCCAGTTTCTCGCGAGCGACCGAGAATATCGGAATATCTGAACACGGCCGCGTCGAGAGAGTCCGCAATCTGCTCAATGGCGCAGTAGGCGGGGTCAAGGCGGAGAATCTGATCCGCCAGGTCATTCCGGAGGGCCAAGAGACGAATATCCCAGCCCTGGATTTGCTGCACTGGCTTGAACCGGAAATCATCGCCGATCTTCTGGCCGATGAGCATCCTCAGGCGATTGCGGTCGTGCTGCTTCAATTGGATACTGAGGTGGCAGCCGAGACACTTTCGGCCTTGCCTGAGAGCCTGCATACGACGGTTCTGCACCGGGTTGCCCGGTTGGGTCCCGTATCACGGCAAGCTATCGAAATTCTCGAGCAAACGCTCAACGCCAAGATTGAGAAGCTGCATGGCAGCAGTCCACTCATGATGGGTGGCGTCGAGCAAGCGGCCGAGATCATCAATCAATCGCACGGCAGTATCGAAAAACGCGTTATGCCGACGATCAACAAGATCGATAAGCAATTGGCCAAAGATCTCTCGAACGAGATGTTCAAGTTTGAGCATCTGTTTGTTCTCGACCGTGCTCAGACGGGCGTGCTCCTAAGGGAGATCGAGAACGACACCCTTATTCTGGCTCTCAAAGGGCTGGAAGAGGAGCAGCGTTCGCAATTCTATAGCGCCATGTCATCACGCGCAGCGGATGGCCTGCGAGACGACATCGACAACCTGGGCCGCATCAAAAAGACCGATGTGATCGCTGCTCAGAAGGACGTCATAGCCATCGCCAAGCGCCTTATCGCGCAGGGAGAATTGATCATGGGCGAAGGCGGGGATGACTATGTCTAAAGTCGCCTATGCTGCGTTCAGCACGCCAGGAAACTTCCAGCGCGATACGCGCTACACCAAACAAGTGGTCGAAGAACCAATAATCGAAGCCGAGCCAGATGAGGCACCGGCTGATGAGTATCGGCTAGGCTTTGAGGAGGGCTACCGCTCCGCCCGGGCAGATTTGGAAGCTCAAATAATTGACGAGCGCGCTCAACGCGCAGCTATCGAACTGGCCTTCGTGCAGTTTGACAAGGAAAGCGAGCGGCTCCTGCGTGAACGTATACTCGCCACAGTCCACTCGCTTTGCGAAGAGGCTGTCCTGCCATTGGCGCTCGACGCCGACGGTCTTGCGAGACGCGTCGAAATCGCCGCTGCCATGCTCCAGCGCAAACATGATGAGCGGATCATTCATATCCATCCAGATGATCTGGAGCTCGTTCAGAACAGTCTTTCGAGCGATCTCGAGCTTGTGCCTGACGCCAATGTCGAACGCGGCGGGCTGAGGGTTGAGACGACCGATGGCGGTGTTGAGGATGGGCCCTTGCAATGGCGCCGTGCGCTCGCCGAAGTGTTCTCATCATGCGAGCACTGATTGACAGCACTTTAGCGGCGGTCGAGACGGCTCCACTGGATCTGGCGCCGCGCCGCTTCGGCCGTGTGGTGGCATGTGATGGAGGCCTGATAGAGGTCTCTGGTCTGTCGGTGCCAATCGGCTCGATCTGCACCATCGCCCAAGGCGCAGCGACGGAGCACCGAGCGGAGGCCATCGGCTTCCGCAACGGTCACACCATGATGATGATGCTGGGCGATACGGTCCTCCTGCGCCCCGGCGCGGTCGTCCGCCCAGAGGGGCAGCCCGGAATGCTGCGGGTTGGCGACGAGTTTCTTGGCCGCGCGGTCGATGGCTCGGGCGAGCCTATCGATGGAGGAGGCCCGATCCTCGCGACTGAAACTTGGCCAGCAGGCGGCTATCGGGTCGGCGCACTTGACCGGTCGCGTGTTACGCAAGTCTTTGACAGCGGAATTCGCTCGCTCAATGCGCTCACCACTCTGGGGATCGGACAGCGGATTGGCATCATGGCTGGATCGGGTGTCGGCAAATCGGTTCTAATGGATATGATTGTGGACGGAGCCCAAGCGGACGTTGTCGTCGTTGGCTTGATCGGAGAGCGCGCTCGCGAAGTATCTGATTTCGTTGCGCGGCATATGTCTGGTGAACGAAGATCCAAAACGGCAATCGTGGCCGTTCCCGCTGATCATGCCGCCAATTTGCGGCTTCGTGGGGCGATGCTGGCCACTTCGATTGCAGAACATTTTCGTTCGCAAGGGAAACGGGTCTTGTTGATCCTCGACAGTCTGACCAGGGTGGCCCATGCCGCTCGCGAGATCGGTAATCTTCTCGGCGAGCCCGGTGCCGCGCGGGGCTATCCGCCTTCCGCTCTCGCTACGATTACAAAGTTGATCGAACGGGCTGGTAATTCGGAAAAATCTGGCGGAGCGATCACTGGAATCTATACGGTGTTGGCCGACGGCGACGACCAGAATGACCCAGTGGTCGATACGGCCCGCGCCATATTGGACGGGCATATCGTATTGTCGCGAGATATCGCTCAACGAGGTCAATATCCGGCGGTCGACGTCGGCGCCTCACTGAGCCGCGTGATGAACGATATTGTCGAGCCCGATCATGCTGAAACGGCACGACGGTTTCGTGCCCTCGCCGCGACTTACGAAGCGAACCGGGATCTGGTTATGATGGGTGCCTACCGTCAGGGAGCTGATCCGCTGTTGGATGAGGCGATCGCGCTTCATCCCAGTATGTGTGCGTTCCTTTCTCAAGGCACAAATGAGTGCATCGATCTTGGAACAGCCTATGGGCAGTTGAAAGAGCTCGTAAGCCATGACGCCGCGGCAGCGTAAGCTCAAACGGGCGCAGCTGATCCAGCGCGTCAGAACCGTCGACCGAATGCAGTCAGCGATGGAGGCGGGTGAGGCTGAGGCCACGCGCTCCAGGCTCGCTGGCGTGGCGGAGCGAACCCGCAATCTCGCAGCCCATTATGCTGATCGCGAAGGCGAAATGGTCGGCGCGGATTTGCGTCGCGGCAAGGCCATGCGCGACCAGTTGCAGAAGCTCAGCGAGCTTAGCGAGAAGCAGGCCGAGGAAGCGCAATTGCAATCGCAAGTGAAACAAGAACAATTCGCGCAGTCTGATAGGCGTTTGCGCAAGGCGCAGGAAAACACCCGCGACCTCGTTCGTACGATCGTCGCCGGCCTCGAAAGAGAGTGATAGAGTCCAAGTTTGGCACGCTTCTTGAAGTGATGTGGTCAAGCAACAAACGGACCACTCATGACCCTTTCATTCAACCCTTCCAATTCGTCAGACTCTCTCTCGCTTGTCGCGGGCCTAACCGCCGACAAGGGAGCCAAAAACGGCGGATTTCCTGGGGTTGGCAGCTTTATGGAACTGTTGAAAGCGCTTGAGCAAATCGAGCCTCGGGACGATACATCCACCCTGTTCAGCGCGGTGGAGGCCGATGGTCGCACCGCCCAGGATTTGCCGACCGGCAAAGATTTGCCGGGTGGCTTGCCGGTCCTGCAGGATGGTGTGCCGGTTTTGCCGGAAGGCGACCCTGAACCTGCTGCGAGTGGCAGCTCTGAGCCGCTTGCCAAAGGCAATGCAGCCAAGGTCATTCCGTTTCCGGGTGTGTCGCCAGAAGTAGCGCAGAGCGCGCCGATCCCATCCGGTGACATCGCTATTGCGCCGCCCAAACAATCAACTGCTTCAAACACCAAGCTTGCCCCAGCTGCAGCGTCACCGATCGCATCACCCTTGGTCCTTGCTGATCGATCGGTTGACGCTGCAGCAATTCCCGCTTCAGGCGTTCCAAAGGCTTCAGCCGCGGCGGTTCTATCGTCAAGCATCACTCAGGAGACAGCCACAGCAGGCTCGGATCCCAAACCGAACACCGTCGACCGCGCGGCTCGCAACACACGACACGATGCCCATCCGGCGCCTAAGGGCGAGGGTGTCCAGGTAAGCATCCAGGCGAAGCCTGAGCTGCGCAATGCTTTGACCGGTGGGCCAGCGATTGCCTCACTTCCGATTGCTGAAGCCGCAAAACCTCAATCAGATGCCAAACGAGCTGCGAACAGTGAAGGGCTTCACGTTCGCGTTTCCGCGTTACCGCCGGTGCGTCTGGTTGGAGTGGCCCCAACTCTTCCAACTCTAACTGAAGGCAGGGCGGTTGAAACACCACAACTGTCATCAAAGACAGCGCTGGCTTCAAGCAGTACGTCCAGCATTGCTCGGGTCGAGCTTCAAGCGGTCGCAAGCTCCGTTCGGTCGGAACCAACATCCGAGACGGATGGTTCGACCAGCCTGCCGACCGGCAAGCCAACACTTGCGATCCAGGCGCAGGGGTCAGTCCCGTCAAATCCGACTACGACGCCTCGGCCCGAAGGAACCACGCAGGCTCTGACCCGGACTGATGCTCCGTCGGTCGGACCGAATAGCCCGGCCCCCACCAACCCGACCGCAACGGCTCGCCCGGAAGTGATCGCGCAGGCTCCAGTCGCCGAACAAAAAGCCGGCGATGCCTCAACAATTAGCGATCACAGAAACTCGACTCACACAAAGACAGCCGTCTCTGTTGCGGGCCAGGCACGCGCAGAGCGACCAGAGCCACTTGCAAGTGTAGCTCCAACTCCGCGAACAGCGCTGGTTGCCAACCCGGAAGAAAAGCAAAGTGCCCCTTCGCCGGTCTCGGCTAAGAGCAAAGAACCTGGTCGGAGCAACACTGCTCCGTTGATCCAGCCAACAGTGAGCACTGAGGCCAAAACTGCTGAGAAGGCCAATTTGACTTCTCGAACAATGCCCAGCGCCGAGTTGGCCAAGCCAAATCCGCAGTCAATAGCGGCACCAATCGAGGCGATATCAAACCCCGTGCGGCCGATAACGGCGCCCGCCACTCCAACCTCGATTGACACATTCGCGGATGTTGAGCGCGTGGTCGAACAGATCATGTCTGCTCGCCAAGTCGACCTTTCCAAACCCGCTTCGGTTGCAGTCGCGCATCGTGAGTTCGGCGCCCTGACGCTGACTTTTGATCAGCAAGCATCCGGGAAGATGAACGTCGAAATCGCTTCCGAGGACGGTGACGTCCAACGCGCCTTGGCCGCCGCAATCGCTCAGGATCGTGGAAGCTCGCGCAATGGCGAATTGGGCGCGCAGCTGAGCCAGTCAAACAGCCAACCGGCGCCGACCATGTCTGATCGGGGTGGATCGTTTGGCTCGAGCGGGTCGGCATCGGGACAGAGCAACACTGACGACAACCGTTCGCAGAATTCCGCGCAGCGCGATCCGCATGGAGAACGCGCCGCAAGCCGCCACCAGTTCCCCGCGCAGCACCCTTCTGACGACGCGCTCTACGCCTAATCCACTTACTTTTACTCACGCAGGAACCCACAATGTCGAAAGATAAATCTTCCCAGGAAACTGAACAAAAGAAAGGTGGCATGCTCAAGCCTGCTATCTTCGGCCTTCTGCTGCTCGGTGTGGGCGGCGGAGGCACTTACGGAGCCATCGCCAGCGGAATGCTCGGCGTTCAAGAGGCCCCCGAAGAGGACAACAATCCAAAGCTCGTCATGAAGGGCGCGGAAGATCCTTACCCCTATGGCGACGACAGCAAGTCCAAGGACAAGCAACCGGTCGTTTATGGCGTCGGCGGGGGCAAGTATCGCACGGCCTATTATGATTTTACCGAAGGCTTCACTTCCAATTTGTCCGATGGGATAGCTCTGATCCAAGTCTCCTTGGCCGCGTCCACCCAATATGATGGCCGGGTCATCATGTGGCTTGACGAGCATGAGACGGCCTTGCGTTCGCGTATCTTGGTTGAGCTCGCCTCCACCAGCCAGATGGACCTAGCCAGCCCTGATGGAAAGCAACGTCTTCAAACACGGCTGACTGAAGCCCTCAACGAAGTGCTTGAAGAGCGCGAAGGCTTTGGCGGCGTCAACAACGTCTATTTCCGGTCCTTCATCGTCCAATGATCCAGACTGACACCCCTCAGCCTGCTGGGCGCGCGGCTCTTCACTGCCAGGAGCTCATGAGCCGGACCACCTCCGTGCCTGATTTCGACGTGGCATTTGAGCGTTTGACTCGTTCGCTGGCTGAGCATGCGAGCGCTGCTTTGGCTCGGCTCTGCAATGATCAGACACTCACCGTTGACGCTGTTAAGACCGGCTCGACGGGTTTTGGCGAGTGGAAAGAGAAAGTTGGGTCGGCCCATCAGCACAGCCTCTTCTCTTTGGGAGATGATGAGACTGGTGTGCTGACCTCGGTCAGTGTCGGTGAACTGGTCGCGCAATTTGAGCGGCTCCTCGGCGGCACAGGCGAAATCGACGATAGCCTCACAAGCCTTCCAGCCTCGGCCCTGCGCTTCGCGCAGCAGTTCGAGCAGTGCATCGCGCAATCACTTTGGCGCGGAATTGATCGTCCTGGAATTACCGTGATCGCCAATGGCGACGAACTGGAACAAGTCGCACCCTATGGCGCGGACGAGCGTGTCTGGACGGCAACCTTCGCGGTCAGCTCCGGTCAGGGCTTCCAACCGTGGAAGATCCGTTTTGCGGCGGATGAAGCGACCGTGTCTGAGATGGTTGGAGCGCCGGCCACTCCGGTCGCCAAAGGCCCGACCATTGGGGACCGCGGGCTGAATGGTTCAGCCATTGCCGATGTTGAACTGCCGTTGCGGGCTGTCTTGGTCGATATGTCCATGTCGGTGGCGCGCTTGTCGAGCCTTCAGACCGGTTCCCTGATCCCCGTCGCGGTCAATCGCAAAGTGCCGGTTCTAACCGGCGAAATGAAAATCGCGCATGGCTGCATCGGCGAAGTCGATGACCGTGTCGCTCTCGAAATTTCTCAGTCATTCTTAAAAGGAGTGGAAGCATGACTTCGCCACTAGATGGCTTCGGCCTGATTCAGGACATTGATGTCCGCTTGACCGTTGAACTGGGTCGCAAATCCATGCGCTTGCGCGACGTACTCAGCCTTGGAGAAGCCAGCGTAATCGAGCTTGACCGTTTGGCTGATGAACCGCTCGACATGTTCGTTAATGGCAAGCTGATCGCCCGCGGCGAAGTGGTTGCCCAGGGCAATCGATTTGCGATCCGTGTTCTTGAGATTGTCGGTGGATCACCCAGCGAGCCGGCTGTCGATCGTCGTCCCGAACCGATTACGGTTTCGGAGACAGGTGCAAGTGAGGCCAGCTGATGCTCTGGTACATCCTCAAGCTCCTGATCTTGCTGCCGCTTATCGGTCTGATGATCTGGGGCAGCCTCAAACTGGCGCGTAAGCTGCAAGGTCAAGTTGGTGCACCCGCTGGTGGTAACAAAGCGGTTCGAGTGGTCGAAACCACCATGCTTTCGCCAACCCTGCGTCTCGCTGTGATTGAATTTCACGGAAAAGAGATCCTCGTCTCGACCTCACGCAATGGCCTTACACGGCTGGCCGAAGCGCCAGCACGGACGCCCACGGAGACCGTAATCCCATGATTGCCCGACTGACAAAATGGGTCGTTGCTCTGACGGCTTTGGCAACCCCTGCGATTGCCTATGCGCAGACCAGCGACGCTGCGGTATCCGGCGCACTCGACCGTGCCTTCGGGGAAATGGCCGGTTCCGGCGGAGAGCCCTTGAGCCTCTCGCTCCAGCTTTTGCTCGTGATGAGCTTGCTGACGATCCTGCCAGCACTCCTGCTCATGATGACAAGCTTCACCCGGATCATCATTGTTCTGGCGATCTTGAGACAAGCTCTCGGTCTTCAGCAATCACCGCCCAACCAGGTCTTGATTGGCATCGCCCTGTTTCTGTCGATGTTCATCATGGCGCCGACCCTCGAGCGCGTGAATGAGAACGCGATTACGCCCTATTCTGCGGGCGAGATCGGCGCCGAAGTGGCGATTGAACGTGCCGGCGACGAGTTCCACAGCTTCATGATCAAGCAAACCCGCGAGTATGATCTGGAAATGTTCGCTGACATCGCTGGGGCTGGCAAATTTGAAAGCCCGGAAGACGTCCCATTCTCTATCCTGCTGCCCGCCTTTGTCACGAGTGAACTCAAGACCGCATTCCAGATTGGCTTCATGCTGTTCTTGCCGTTCCTGGTGATCGATCTGGTGGTCTCAAGCGTATTGATGAGCCTCGGTATGATGATGATGAGTCCCATGCTTGTTTCGTTACCATTCAAGCTGTTGCTGTTCGTCCTGGTGGACGGATGGGCGCTGTTGATGGGTTCTCTAGCCTCCAGCTTTGGGTAGATATCATGGATGAAAGCGCAGTTCTTCTTTCGATGGCCGACCATATGCTGTGGACCGCAGCGCTGGTGGCTGCCCCAATTTTGCTGGCGAGCCTTGCGATCGGCTTGGTGATCGGTCTCGTCCAAGCCGCAACTTCGGTCAATGAGCAAACCTTGACCTTCGTGCCCAAGCTAGCGGCTGTAGCCGTCGTGCTGGTCATCCTGGGTGGCTCGATGACTGCCTTGCTGGCAGATTTCGCACAAGACGTCTTCGCTGAGATCGCGCGGATGGGCGCCTAGGTTTCTCACGATGAACGGGATCGAGCTAGGCCTTGGCGCGCTTGAGCAGGACTTCTGGCATGTCGCGTTCTTGATGACGCGCGTGGGTGCCGCGATGCTCGCAGCACCGTTCTTCGGGGCGAGCTCGGTACCAATGCCTGTCCGCGTATCGATGACCGGCGCGCTTGCGATCTTCATCTCGGTCTGGATGCCAGACATCGTTTCCCCTCCGGCAATATTCACCCTCGAGGGAATGCTGGCGGTTGGCGGTGAGATCATCATTGGCCTTGCGCTTGGCTTTGTTCTGCAACTTGCCTTTGCCGCTCCAACCGTTGCCGCCGAGGTGATCTCTGGCGCGATGGGGATGAGTATGGCGGTTTCGCAGGATGCGATGGGGGGAGGGACCACCACCTCCTTCGGCCAATACTTCATGATCGTGCTGACCTTGATCTTTCTGGCCACCGGCGCGCACCTGCATTGGCTTGCACTGGTCACGGAAAGCTATCGGACCTTCCCTCCTGGCGAAGCTTGGTTGTCCGCTGACCGGTTTATAGCAATCGCCAGTTTCGGCGGGTTTATGCTTGAAACGGCGGTTAGAATTGCGCTTCCTGTGACCTTGATCCTGTTCCTGGTTCAGGTCCTGACGGGCTTCCTCAGCCGCTCAGCGCCATCCTTGAACCTCTTCGCTTTGGGCCTTCCAGCAGGCGTGCTGGCTGGTCTCGCAGCGCTCATCATCTCCGCGCCGCTGATCTTTGATCAGTTTACCGTGCTCGTCGGCGATGCGCTGACCAAGACGGAAAGCGTGATCATACCATGAGCGAGACTCCCGGCGAAAAGACCTTTGCCCCGACAGAGAAGCGTCTTGCCGACGCTGCCAAGAAAGGGGACGTTCTCCGCTCCAAAGACGCTGGGACAGCTGGAGTCATGCTGTTTGGCGGGGCTTGGTTGGCGTTCGCCGGTCCTTGGCTCCTGGGGGACTTGTCCAATCTGGCGCGCGAAGCCTTCCAGTTCGACACGGCTGACTTGAGCGACTTCGGAGTCCAGACCCTCTTCTTACAGGGTTTGTTGCTGGGCGTGCCAGCCATTCTGACCCTGGCAGTTCCGGTGATCATCGTAACCTTGATCACGCAGCTCAGCTTCGGACGCGGCCGCTGGGTGGTCGACAATCTCAAAGCCAAGGGACAGCGGATCAATCCTCTGTCAGGCCTCAAGCGCATGTTCGGCCCGCAGGGTTTGATCGAAATGGGTAAGGGCATCCTCAAGGTCGCACTCTTGGGATCGATCGCGGCAATCTGGTGGTGGACCAGCATGGAAACAGTGATCGGTCTCGGACGGGGGAATCTGGCCAACCAACTGACCGCAGCCTGGGACTCGGTTATCTCGCTGGCATTCGCGCTCGGCGCTGGGTTGGTCATCATCGCTCTGGTCGATTTGCCAATCCAATGGCAGCGACAACAATCTCGGCTCAAAATGAGCCACCAGGAGATGCGCGACGAGACCAAAGAGACCGAGGGCTCGCCTGAAATGCGCGCCGCTCGCAAACAGCGTCAACGCGATATCGCGACCGGCTCGGTCTCGGGCGCGATGCGCGAGGCACAGTTCGTCATTACCAACCCGACGCATTTCGCAGTCGCGATGACCTATGATCCGGAAAAAGCTTCAGCACCGATCGTCTTGGCCAAGGGTAGGGGGGACAAAGCGGTCGCAATGAAGGAATTGGCGCGCGAGTTGGAGCTGCCGATGCTTGAGATCCCGCAGCTCGCACGTTCAGTCTATTATACCACCCGTGAGCGGCAGATCATTTGCGAGGATCTCTATGCCGCAGTGGCAGCCGTCCTCGCTTACGTCTTCTCGCTCAAGCGCGGGGAAACGCCACCGCTGCCTGATGTCGATGTACCGGCGGCTCTGCGGTTCGATGTCGATGGCCGTTTGGCGGTTAATTCCTAGCACGAAAGGCCGTTATCAGAACCATGGAAGTCACAACTGCCTCGATTGTCTCATCGCTCGGTGCCGGCGGCGCGGGTCTCACAGGCCTGGCCGAACAGCTTGCCGTTGCGCAGTTTGCTACGCAGAACCAGCGCTTGACCGAACAGTCGGAAACGCTTGAGCGGCGCATTTCCGCCGCAGGGTCGATCCGCAGCAATCTGGCATTGTTCGCGTCTTCGTTGGGTGATCGGCTGCGTACGGGCGATCTTGCGCCGACGCCAAACATTTCAAACTCAGCGGTGGCCAATGTCTCATCGCCAGCCGGATCGATCGGCCAAGGCAGCTACTCGCTTGAGGTTACAAGCCTGGCCAGCAATCAGGTTGTCTCCAGCCCAGCTTATACGAGCGCGGATGACACGGTCGGGGCAGGGACGCTAACGATCCGGTTTGGAGAGACCTCCAACGCAAGCTTTACCGAAGACACAAGCAGCACCGCTCTGTCGATCGATGTTGCCGCCGGCGACACGCTGTCGGATGTCGCCACCGCCATCAATATCGAGAACTCCGGTCTCCTAGCTTATGTTGCTGAGACTTCAGCAGGTGCCCAATTGGTCATCAAGGGCGAAGAAGGATTGCAGAACGGTTTTACCATCACTGCCACCGAAGACGGCGCCAACCCTGGCCTTTCCGCGCTGGACTGGCAGCCGGGTAGCGATCCAACGCGTCTTATCCAGACTTCAAGCGATGCTGCGTTCCTGCTCGATGGGCTCGCCCGGACCAGCGCATCCAACACGATCGACAGCGTGGCACCAGGCCTGTCGCTGGAATTGACCGGAACCAATGTCGGTGCTCCGGCAACGATCGGCTTTAACAACTCCACCAGTGCGATCACGAGCGTGATGCAAGACATCACTGGCGCTCTCAACGAGATTGTCGCTGAGCTGTCCGCGGCAACCGATGCGTTGAACGGGGATCTCGCTCGAGATTCTGGTGCGCGCGCTCTGGCTTTCGAATTGTCGGGTCTCGGCTCGCTCGAGATCATGCCCAATGCGCCTGATGGCTCGCCACGCACTCTCGCAGAGATTGGTCTTTCGATTGAGCGCAATGGCAACTTCACGCTTGATACAGAGACACTCAATGAGGTTTTGACACGCGATCCCTCGGGCGTAGCGGCGATGTTCACAACTGGCATCAACGGTATCTATTCGACGGTCGAGCGGATCTCCCGCGAAAACAGCCTATCAAGCGACCCTGGTACGCTGGCTGGCTCGATTTCGCGCTACCAGACTCAAGCGCAGGAAGTCTCTGACGATCTGGAGGACCTAGCCACTAAGCAAGAGACGTTCCGCGCCAATATGGTCGCTCGTTTTGCACGGGTGGACAGCCAGGTGGCGGCATCACAGTCGACTCTGTCCTTCCTAGAGGCACAGATCGACGCCTGGAACGCTCAGAACAATTGATATGCTGGCACGAGCTAAACCTCATGAGGCTTATCGGGAAAGCCACTTCGACGCTCGGCTCATGGCGAGCGGGCGAGATGATCTTGTGCTCATCTGCATGGATGACCTGATCGAGAATCTTGGCGTCTTGCAGATTGTCGAGAGCCGCAATGATCGTGCTGCGCGCAGTCGCGCTTTGACTCGCTGTGTAACCGCCTTGACGGCGCTCGAACTCGGCGTTGATCGCGAGGCCGAATTGGCTGAAAGCCTGCTGCAATTCTACGGCGCCGCGAAGAGCCTTCTGTTGGACTCGATCCGCGAGTGCGAGATTGAGAAGATCGCGCAATTGCGCAGCGATATGCAGGAAATCGCGGCAGCATTTCGCGCTTCCTAAGAAGCGACTTCAGAACAACTGACTAATGCACTGGGCGGGATATCCGACTGGGATACTGGCCTGCGTTTGCAGGCCGTATGTGGTGAAGTCGCCATTAGGAGCGCAAGGCCCCGCGAGGGCGCGGACCGGCTTCTCACTTCGACTTAGAGTCCACGAGATCAAGCCTCGGCAATCACCAGGCGCAGCTTGGACAGCGCTGACGACTTGAGCTGATGCACGCGAGGTACACTGACCCCAAGGATTTCGGCGATCTCAGTCAGGTTGAGTTCTTCAACGAAGTGCAGCTTCACGATCAATTGCAAACGCTCGGGCAATTCAGCGATGGCCTGGGCCAATTCCATTCGGTCGCTGGCTTGAAGCAGCTGTGTTTCGGCATCGGGCTCCGCAGTCTCAAATGCGGGGTTAGAGTCCGAATAGCATTCCTCAAGGTCGACAACTCGCGTGGCCAATTGGGCGCGCATGTCGTGATAGTCCTGGACCGAAATGCCCATAGCTTTGGCGACTTCTTCGGATGAAGGGTCGCGCCCCAATTCCGCTCGAAGTTGGTCGGCCGTTGCATCGATCCGGCGGCGCTGGGCTGCGGCGCCTCGAGCGTGCGGTGACTGTGATCGCAACAGATCAATCATCGCTCCGCGCACCCGCATCTTGGCATAGGCTGCAAATCCGTCTTCACCCGGACGGTCGTGCCGCTGGGCGCATTCCGTGAGCGCGATCATTCCCGATTGGAGCAGATCGTCGACATCGATCGATGCCCCGCAACTCCCTTGGAAATGCCAAGCCAGCTTGCGCACCATCGGCTCGAACCTTTCGATCCGATCATTGATCTCGCTCGCATAAGCGCGGCGCGCATTGAATGTGGATTGGTCGTACTTCATGCCGCGAAGGCCTCCGTTTCATGGCTCAATTGAGCCGGTTGTTCGGGTGTTTCG
This sequence comes from Erythrobacter sp., assembly GCA_965229665.1. Lineage (GTDB taxonomy): Bacteria > Pseudomonadota > Alphaproteobacteria > Sphingomonadales > Sphingomonadaceae > Erythrobacter. The sequence continues at coordinate 2,142,154 of OZ245896.1, forward strand.
TCTCCCACCACTGCGATCACTTCGATCGGTTGGGCAGCGGGAAGTTCATTGATGGACAGCACCAGGCATTGCGGTGCTCGCAACCGCAGCAGTGCGGTCAGAGCGCGCCGAGCGCGTGGCTGAACAATAAGGGCAGGGCGGGTTGCCGCAGGATCGCGTTGCGCGACCAGATCAGCCACTCGTTCACCGATCGATCGGGCGAGGTCTGGTTCGATGACGATCTCGCCCGAGGCAGGGTCTTGCAGACCCCCTACAACCATTTCCTCAAGCCCTGCGGCCAGAGTGATGACGGGTAGCTTGGCGTCTGGTGGGCAGGCTTCGGCGACGATCATCGCCCCCAGATCGGCCCGGATCAAATCGATCAGGTGTTCATGCTCAGTGGTCTGTTGCGCTGCGAGCGACACGCTGGAGAAGACCCGCAGCGAATGCCGCAGTGAAATGCCATCTGCGAGCAGCGACTTGAGCAGGCGCGTGACCGCCGCGAGGGAAAGCGGCTGCGGCGTGATTGACTCGATCAGCTGGCCATGACGCACTTTGAGATGATCGATTAGGTCGCGAACCTGGTCCGGGCCGAGCAGATCCTGTGCGCGAGCCGCCAGCAATTGATGGATTTGCGTTGCTATGACGCTTTCCGGATCGACCGCCAGATAGCCTTCGGAAACAGCGAGATCGCGCGAGCCGGGCTCGATCCAAAGAGCTGGGCATCCGAAGCTCGGATCGACCGTCGCTTCCCCAGGTACGGTCTGCACATTCATCACATCGCCGGTGTCGATGGCGAGCAGGTGATGTGGCTTGATTTTGCCGCTGCCGATGATCGCTCCGCCGAGCATGATCCGATAGGCATCGGTTTCGATTTCGAAGCTGTCCTCGATCCTGAATTGCGGAACGATAAAGCCAAAGGTCTGGCACATCTGCTTGCGTAGCCCAGTCAACCGGTTGACCAGAGTCGCACCGCGCTTTTCATCAGTGAGATGGACAAGGCCATAGCCGAGCTGGATTGTGACCAGCGTTTGGTCGGACACTTCGTCGATAGAGATATGTGCGGGGTCGGGCTCGGCCACTGGCTCGGGAGCCTCCGCGACGGCGACTTGCCGCTTCCTCAATCCCCACCACAGAGCGAACGCGCCTGCCGACAGCGGCAAAATGATCGACTGTGGCATGGCTGGAATAGCGCCGATGACCAGCAGTATGGATGCGACCGGGAGCCAGATCTTTGGGTCAGCCAGCTGGCCGCCGATCTGACCGGTCAGATCGCGAGAATCCGAGACGCGCGTTACGATCACCGCAGCGGCAATCGAAAGCAACAAGGCCGGGACCGATGCCACGAGTGCATCGCCGACCGCCAGGGTCACATAAAGCGCAGCGGCGTCGCCAGCGGAAAGATCATGGGTCGAAACGCCCAGGATCAGACCGGCGATAACGTTGATCAGCAGGATCAGCAGCGCTGCAACGGCATCGCCCTTCACAAACTTGCTGGCACCATCCATCGATCCATAGAAATCGGCCTCGGTCGAGATCTCGCGGCGGCGCGCCTTGGCTTCTTCAGAGGTCAACAAGCCTGCGGCCAGATCAGCGTCGATGGCCATTTGCTTGCCGGGTAGGGCATCCAAGGTGAACCGGGCCGAGACTTCCGAGACACGGCCAGCACCCTTGGTGACCACCATTAAGTTGATGATCATAAGGATCATGAAGACGAAGATGCCGACCGCGAAATTACCGCCGATCAGGAAGGCCCCAAACGCCTCGATCACTTTGCCGGCAGCGTCCCCGCCATTGTGCCCATTGAGCAGGACTATGCGGGTCGAAGCGACATTGAGCGCCAGGCGCATCAGGGTTGCAAAGAGCAGAACAGACGGAAAGGACGAGAAGTCGAGCGGCTTTTGCGCGTTCATGGCTGCCATCAGGATCGAAACCGACAGCGCGATGTTCAGAACGAACAGGACATCAAGCAGCGTTGCCGGGATCGGCATGACCATCAACAGAATGACGGTCAGTATACCAAAGGGCAGGGCGAGCCCGGGATTGAGGAATTGCCGTGCGCTCACAGTCCGAAGGCCTTAAATTTGCTGTAGGCGGCGGCGATGTGCTGGCTCGCGCTACTTTGATGGGTTGAACCATTGCCGAAGGTCGACTGCAGGGTTTCAGCCATGGAGGGCTGACTGTCTCGTGCAGAAGCGAAGTCGGGCGGTATGAATTGTCCGAATGACCGCGGCATCGACCGCGCAAAGTTCGGCATCGCGCTGGTTGTCTGTGCTGCTGAGGCAGTTCTGTCCTTGGCGACGCTCTCGACCGGCCTTGCTTCAGCGATCCTCGTGGCGGCTGGCGCTGGTGAGTGCTGATAGGCCGCATCGACCTTGCCTTGCATGAGGGTCATGACCTCACTGACGGAGCGCGGAGACGATCCGGCATAGAAAATGGAGCGATTGGCTCGCGCGGCCTCTGGCAGCAATGCGACAGCCGATTGACCGGGATTGCTTTTGAGAGCGCCAAGGAATTTCTTGGCGCCGCCGAGCCCAAGGAAGTGGGCCATGTAGAGCTCGGTCGGCTCGGGCTCTCTTCCCAAGGCCGTGCGTAGACCGGCGGCGTTGTCGCGCGCCAGTTCGGCAGCCATCATAGAAGAAAGGTCAGCATCGTTCCGAAGTGAGAGCAACCGATCGCGCGTTGCGGCATCGGTAACGCGACCATAGGGATTGATCGCCGCGTCGGCCCATTCGAGCCCGTGCTTATCGCCATGCTGGTCGAGCGTCTTCAGCCAGGTGGACTCAATGAACTGATAGAGTCCGGTTGCGCTCGAAGTCCGCGCCTTGGCATTGGGATCAAGATTGGATTCCAGTTTCGCCTGTGCCAGCAGGTAGTCGAAATCGACTCCTGTCCGCTCGGCAGCGCGCGAGATCGCGGCTTTCACCTCTGCGGATTGCACTGGGTTGATTGTAGGCACGGAACCTCCGGGAAAAACTAGTTTCCCGTGTTCCAGCAAGAGATGTGCCAAATGCGCCAGTTAGACGCATCGGGTCACTTTAAGCGAGTGAATTGACGAAATTTTGCCGGGGCAGTGCCGCATACGGCTTATCATTGCCGCTCAGCGCGCCAAGACGGTTCTGAACATTCGTCGCGATCAGGTTGCGTAGGCGGCGGTTGATCTCGTTCAGGCGGCGAACGGCATCCAGCACGCCAAGGCATTCCTCGTCGAGGGTTGAGGGTTCAACCGCTTCGAGTTTGGTGCAAAGGTCCATCTTGCCATTGGTGCACGTAACCACACGTTCGAGGTCAAGCGCGGCAAGAGCCTGCCGCTCACCCTGCAAAAGTGCGAGCATCTGTTGCAGGGTGGCTAGGGTTTCCTTGTGGGTGGTCATTCGCCGACCTTTCCATAGAGCCCAGCGGCGATGATGGCGTCAGCAATCTCGACCGGGATCAACGGATACGTGCCTGTTTCAAGCGCTTTGCGGATCTCCGCCACGCGCTAGTTATCGACGGGAGCGGTCGCGCCCGCCGAAACACGAGATGCCGATACGGGTGCTTCGGCTTCACGTGCTTCGGCGGCAGCCCGCTGCGAAGGAAGGACCGGCTCCGCAGGCGAGACGGCTGCGTTGGGACGCAGCGCTGAGCTCTGAAACTCTGGTAATCCAACGATACGCATTTTCGGCGCTCCATAGACTGTTTGCCAATAGAACGGCGCAGGTTTGGTGAGTTTAACTCCCCAGTGATATTTTCTGCCGGTTACGGCAATTCGATGCCGACGCGGCCCGGGCGAAGCACGATCGCGCGGATCGTTTTCTTCTTGTCGCCCGTGGCTCTGACCTTGATCCATTCCCCTTGGGCACCGTCTTCTTCAGCCGAGCCCTGCCGGGTCAAAGTGAAGCCGTTTCCGCGGACAAGGATACTCACGCTTTCACCGCGTTTGATGATGGGTGCGCTAGACGCCTGGGCCACCTGGCCAGCACCAGCCGAAGGTCCGTCGACCGCCACGAAGATACGCCAACCGGCGCTAGGGCAGGAAACTAGGACTGAACGCTGTTTTCCGCCAAACCACTTCAGATCCAAGGGGGAGCGGCAATCAGCCAGACGCAACCGCCGATCAACTGGGAATTTGGCACCGCCCGGCTGGCCCATTTCAGCGCCCGTGAATTCCGCAACAGCGCGGTCGATCAGGGACAAATCCATTGGCTGAGCAGCAAGGGCAGGGCTCGCTAAACAGGCCGCTGCCAGTGATGCTAGAATCGTGTTGCGCATGGTAGTTCGCTCCGGTTCATCTGGTTTGCTCCTCTTCTCGGAGCTCTTGAACCTTAGCCAGCAACAATCGTGCCATTCTCGGGGTTGCGATGGTAATCGACGGTTATCACGGTCTCATTGCTCGTGTCCGGCATGGCTAGCAGGCGGGCAGCGATACCGACTTCCTCCGCCTCGTTCATCAGTCGCTCGCCTTCAGCGATTGCTGGCGCTAGGCGCTCGGGTACATAGCGGATCGAAATGGTGACCACCTGCCGTTCGTCAGTGACCGATGCGTTGAGCCAATCGCGGATGCTCTCCCCTTCAACCGGCCTGTGCACAGCAAGCGCGGATTCGCTTGATGGCGCGTCGGTGGTGCTTTCATTTGCGGCTTGTGTCGCAGCGGCGTCTTCTTCGTCAGGAAGATCGTTCCCGGCCGCGGTCATCGCTACCAGGAACAGGATCAGTGCGAGATCCGCCGTAAGCGTTTGCCAATTGGACGTCGTGCGCAGGATCATGCTGCAGCTCTTTCGTCCAAAACAACGCCTTCGCGGACATAGTCTTGCTCGATCCGGTAGGCGAGCCAATCTAGGACTTCATCGCGCTTACGCTCCTCGCGCATCCAGCGCCGTGAGACAGCGGCACTGATCGGTGAGAACAGGAAGTTCGCTGCGATCAGGCCATATAGAGTGGTGATCACGGCCATCGAGATCGCTTCGACCACTCCGCCTGTCTCGATGATGACAGCTTGTGCATGAGCCAGCGCGATCAATGTTCCGGCAAGCCCAAGCACTGGTGCCAACTCGGCGGCGCGGTCAAGCACATCAATCGCGGTCTGGGCTTTGGCCAGGCGCGCCTCCTTAAACTTGAAGTGTTCGCTGTGCAGTGATTGTATGGATCGTTGTGTGATCATGAGATCGGACAGGCTGTCGAACTCATTGTCGCCAAAGTGGTGCGGTTCAGCCCGGACGAAGCCTTGGTCGGCAATATCCCTGATCTGCACAGACAGGCTGGCCTTTGCCCTGCTCTCGCTGAAGGGCTCATCGAACAGCCCGCGGATCGCAGACAGGGCGACCTTGCAGTTTCGCAGGCCACACCGCAGGAAAGTGGCCACTAGCGTACCGGCCAAGACAATCATGATTGCCGTCGGGTCGAACCAGTTGTCGAGCATGATCGAGCTTCTCCTTCGGGGAAAGAACGGCCTCAGGGGTCAGAGATTTATCCACCGGATGAACTTTGCCGCATTCCGGCAAACGCTTGCCGTATTCCCGAGATTCTGAGGGCTTTTGCCGGCAAATACGGATTTGGCACGCTCTTTGCTCAATTGGGCCCGTACACATCTGTGGAGGCTCGAATGAGCAACGGTCTTTTTGGAATTCATGGAGCGGCGCTGGAAATCCGGTCGCAGCGCATGGGCGTGCTCGGTTCGAACATCGCCAATGCTGCAACCCCTGGATACAAAGCCCGCGACGTTGATTTCGCGGCAGCCTTGCAGGCGCGCCTGGGCGGTTCTGATGCCTCGAACGCCGCGGATAGCGCCATCCGATATCGCATCCCGACAATGGCCAGCCTCGACGGCAACACAGTCGAGATGTCGACCGAACAAGCAGCGTTTGCAGAAAACGCCGTCGCTTACACGGCCACTCTCAGCTTCCTCAATGGTCGGGTCTCAAACGTTAAACGCGCGCTCAAGGGTGAATAGAGATGACGGCCCCAAACTCATTCTTTGATATCGGCCATCGCGCCATGTCCGCTCAGTTGGTGCGGATGAACACAGCAGCGTCGAACCTGGCCAATGCGGGTTCTGTCGCTGGCAGCGAACAAGAAGCCTATCGGCCGATGCGCACTGTCTTCGAACAAGAGCTGGACCGGGCTTCCGGGCTTTCTAGCGTTCGGGTTGGCGGTGTCATCCGCGAAGATGTTGCCCCCATTCGCCGCCATGATCCTGGTCATCCACTCGCCGATGAGAACGGCTTTGTGTGGGAAGCACCGGTCGATGAAAGCGCCGAGATGGTCGAGATGCTCGAAGCCTCTCGCCAATACCGAAATATGGTCGAAGCCATGTCAACTGCCAAGCAGCTGATGCTTGAAACAATGAGGATGAAGTAATGACGACAATCACCAATGTCGCCGCTCAGTTTAGCACGTCCCAAGCCCCGACTGCAGGGCGCGGGATGGACTCGCTTGGCCAAGGCGACTTCCTTCGCCTGCTGACTGTTCAAATGCAGCAGCAAGACCCCTTCAACCCCGTCGATAACACCGAGATGCTGGCTCAGATGGCTCAGTTCTCGTCACTCGCCGGCGTTGCCGAAACCAACGAAATGCTCGGGCAAATTGCGGAAAAGCTCGACCAGATGATCGCCAACACTGAATCCGCCTCAGTCACTGAATAGGAGACATTTCATGTCCTTTTACACCTCGCTCAACGGCATGAAGAACGCGCAGACGTCACTCAATGTGATCGCGCACAACATCTCGAACTCTGAAACCCATGGCTTCAAGCGGAGCCGTACCGAGTTTTCAGAGATCGTCGGCGGCACTGCGCTGACCAACCCGCGTCTTGTCCAAGGGATCGGTTCGTCGGTTAAATCGATCACGCAGAACTTTACGATTGGTCCGGTCGAGCGGACTGGTTCATCGTTGGACTTGGCTATTACCGCTGATGGGTTCTTCACCGTCCGCTCCGCAATCGATGGATCGACCAACTACACCCGGGCAGGCTCGTTTTCATTGACCGAATCTGGCCATATCGCTGACATTGACGGCAACCGCGTCCAGGTCTTCCCGGTCGACGCAAACGGTCAGGTAACTGGCACCACGCTTCAGGACGCGCAGATTCCTGCCACCAACGCAGCTGGCGCCGCATTCGCGGGTGCCACTGTCTCGGCAGCCGGGCTGGTTGAAGCCACCTATGCGGACGGCAGTGTCGAGCCGGTTGGTTCGATCGCTCTGGCAAGCTTTGTCGCTCCAACCGGTCTGAAGAAGGTTGGCGATGCGCGTTGGGAAGCCACTGGCCTCTCCGGTGCCGCAACCTATGGCTCACCAGGCCAGGCTGCTTATGGCTCATTGCTTTCTGGCGCTCTCGAGCGTTCGAACGTGGATATCGCTGAGGAACTGGTCGGTCTGATCACCGCTCAGCGGAACTTCCAGGCGAATGCCAAAGCGATCGATACGGCCACGCAGGTCTCCCAGACGGTCATTAACCTGCGGAGCTAATCGCTATGGACCGCCTTATCTATACCGCGCTTTCGGGCATGCAGGCGTCGATGGATCACCAGCGCGTCATTGCGAACAATATGGCGAACGCCAACACGCTTGGTTTTCGTGCCGAATTGTTCGAGCAACGTCCGGTCACCATCGAAGGCCTGCCCAACGAGGCACGCGCGATGCAGACCGGCAGTGTCCGGGGCGCGAATATGGCAGGCGGCGAAATCGTCGAAACCGGGCGAGCGCTCGATATCGCGATGGAATCAAAAGCGCTCATGGCGGTGCAGGCAACGGATGGAACCGAAGCCTACACCAGCCGAGGCGATCTTTCGATTTCTGGCAATGGGCTGCTTATCAACGGCGATGGGCTCCCGGTTCTAGGCGACACAGGTCCGATCACCATCCCGCCGAACGGCGTTCCCAATATCGCGCCGAACGGCCTGATCACGGTCTCGGATCCGGCAACGCCCGACCAACCCCCTGCGGAAGTGGGTCGGATCAAGCTGGCATCTTGGGAAGGTTCGCCGGTCAACAAAGGCATTGATGGGCTGTTTAGGGTCGAGGGCGGAGGAATCCTCCCGACCGATGAAGCAGCCACAGTCAAGGTGGGCGCGCTCGAGCAGTCGAACGTCAAAACCACCGAAGTGCTGGTCGACATGATCGATGCGCAGCGCCTGTTCGCCATGCGCAGCAAACTCATCACGACTGCACGTGAAATCGACGAAAGCGGCGCGCAGCTGATGCGCCTCGGCTAATTCAGGGAAAGGACACCCAAATGCCAACTTCAGCACTCCAAGTCGCTAGCACCGGGCTCGAGGCGCAGGACGCGCGCATGCGCGTTATTGCGAACAACCTCGCCAACGTCGGCACCACAGGATTCAAGCGCGATCGCGCCAATTTCGCGACCCTTGCTTATCAGGATGCGCGCGTGGCGGGTCAACGTTCATCAGGCGAAACGGCCTATGCTACCGGCCTCAATCTCGGGACTGGCGTGGCTGTCCAATCAACCAGCCAGATCATGACCCAAGGTGCGCTGAGCAACACTGGCAACGCATTTGACTTGGCGCTTGATGGTGATGGCTATTTCCAAGTCGAAATGCCGGGTGGGCAGCTGGGCTATACTCGCGCTGGCAATTTCACGCTGTCGGCTGAAGGTCAGCTGGTCACCCAGCAGGGCTATCCAGTACAGCCACCGATCACGGTCGAAGCTGGCGCCACGGCAATCTCGGTCTCGCCAGACGGCACCGTTTCGGCGCAGCTTCCGAACCAAGCAGAGCCTGCCGAGGTGGGACAGATCCAGATCGCTCGCTTTACCAACCCATCTGGCTTGCAAGCGATTGGTGACAATTACCTTGTCGAAACCGCTGCAAGCGGAGCCGCCGAGCTGGCCGCCGGAGCAGAAAATGGCCGCGGCAATGTCCGCCAAGGCATGCTGGAATCATCCAACGTCAACATCGTCCAGGAACTGGTCGAGATGATCGAAGCGCAACGCGCTTATGAGATCAGCTCGAAGATGGTCTCCGCCGTCGACGAAATGCTTCGTAACGCCAATCAGACTCTTTGAGGATTTCTCTAATGAAAACTGCACTCTATGCTCTTCCATTGGCGCTTGCCGTAACCGCTTGCGGCGGTGGTGGCTCTGCGCGTCCGGTTGGCTTTACCGCGGCTCTTCCGCCAGCGCCGCCGGTGCAGACCGCGCGTCATCAGGACGGCGCGATCTATCAGGCGAGCCATGGATATGCGCCTCTTCACTATGGAACACGCGCAGCCAAGGTCGGCGACGTTGTGACCATTGTTCTTGTCGAGCGGACCCAGACCTCGAAATCCACCAGCGGTTCGACCAATCGAACCGGCAATGTTGGCATATCGCTGCCGCAGTTTGTCGGCATCCAGGATAGCGACCTTAATGCCTCTGGAGGCTCGTCGTTCAATGGGTCGGGCGATGCATCGCAATCCAGTTCAATCCGAGCTGACTTGACCGTGACCATCGTTGAGGTCCGTCCGAACGGAACGGCTTTGATACGCGGGGAAAAGGTCATGCAATTGAGTCAAGGCGAGGAATGGGTCCAGCTTTCGGGCATCATTCGGCTGGCCGATATCGATCAGGACAACCGCGTTCCCTCTATTCGAGTGGCTGATGCGAACATCTCGTACTCCGGAGCCGGTTCAGTGCAGCGTGCGAGCCGCGAAGGTTGGCTCCAGCGCTTCTTCAACATGATCTCGCCGTTCTGAGGGTGCACCCAATGATCAGACTTTTCACCCTTCTGTTTGCCGCCTTATTCGCGACATTGGCGACGCCAGCCACTGCTGAGCGGGTCCGGGACCTAGGCGAATTCCAATCGGTCCGCTCTAACCAACTGACCGGCTATGGTATCGTCGTGGGCCTTGACGGAACTGGCGATGACAATTTCGCTTACCTGACGGAGGCGATGCGCGGAGTATCGGGCCGGTTTGGTCTGCAATTGCCACCTGGCGTCAACCCGGCGCTCAAGAACGCGGCTGCCGTTATCATCACCGCTGAGCTCCCCGCCTTTGCAAAGCCGGGGCAGCGCATCGATGTAACTGTTTCGACCATGGGTCGGGCCAAGTCGCTGCGCGGCGGTGCCTTGATTATGACCCCGCTCTACGGGGCCGATGGTCAGATCTATGCCATGGCGCAAGGAAATCTGGCCGTCGGCGGGCTTGGCGTGTCGGGCAAAGACGGATCGAAACTGACCGTCAACGTACCGACTGTTGGTAGGATCGCCGATGGCGCTTCGGTTGAGCAGGCCGTTGCCAGCAATTTCGACTTTAGTGAAGTGCTTCGTTGGAACCTGTTTTACGCAGACTTTTTAACCATTTCGCGGGTTCGGGATGCGATCAACTCGATCTATCCTGGCATGGCTCGGATCGAAGACGCGGTCACGCTTGCCCTTATGCTTCCTCCGGGCGCTAACACGCGCGCAGAGATCATGGCGCGAATTGAAATGCTCGATATTCAGCCGGCTGAACGGGCCGCGAAAGTCGTCATCAACAGCCGCACCGGAACGATCGTGATTTCGAGCGCGGTGCGACTGGCTCCGGCAGCAATCAGCCATGGCAGCCTGGTCGTGCGGGTCGATGAGAACCCGGTCGTGGTTCAGCCCGAGCCTTTCACCGACGGACAAACTGTACTCGAACCTGACAGCACGATTTCGGCTACTCAGCAGTTTAATGCCGTGTCTCGTATCGGACCGGGCGCGTCGCTGGCTGAGGTTGTCGATGCGCTCAATATGCTGGGCGCAAGCCCGGCGGATCTGGTCGCCATTCTGGAAGGCCTCAAGCAGGCTGGCTCACTGACCGCCGAGTTGGTGATCATATGATTCCGTCGTCGACCAACTTCCTCGGTATCGCGCCGACATTCGAACGCGACGCCGCGCAAGACCGGACGGACTTGCGTGAGGCTGCCGCGCAGTTTGAAGCGATCCTGCTACGGCAAATGCTCTCCAGCGCGCGAAGCACCGACTTTGGCGGCAACGAGCTATTCGGCGGCCAGGGCGACGATACGTTCCGCGAGATGCGCGATTCTCAATTCGCTGACATGGCTGCGAAGTCGGGTCAGATCGGTTTTGCCGAAGCCATTGAAAGCCAGCTCGCGCGGTTTCTTCCGCAGGGTGATGACTGATGCCGTCTGACCTTCTCTCCATCGCATACAGCGGCGCTCGCGTAGCCCGTTCAGCGCTTGATGTGACAGCGCAGAACATCGCCAACGCGTCAACCGAAGGCTATGTACGCCGCACCATCACCAGCGAAGAGGTCGCCTTCGCGGGCGGTCCCGGTCAGGAAGGGAAGGTTACGTTTTCTGGTGCGTGGGTCGAGGGGATTACTCGCAACGCTGACCCATTCCGTCAGGCCGAGGTGCGGCGGACTGCTGGCGATTTGCAGCGGGCCAATGTCGAACTTTCGGGCTTGCGCGATATAGAGAATGCTATCGAGAACTCAGGTGTTTTCGACGCAATGGTCGACTTTGAGGCTGGTCTTCAGCAGCTGTCTGCCGACGCGGTTGATCCGGCGCGTCGCGCCGTCGTTGTTGCCGCGTCCGAAGCGCTGGCAAGCAGTTTCAACATCGCTGCATCCAACTTGAGCGCCACCGCACAAGGCCTTCAGGTCGAAGCTGATGCTCTAACGTCCGAAGTCAACACGCTTGGCGCGGAACTGACTCGCGTCAATCTGAAGCTGATCCGCTCAGGCGGCCGGGCAGGTGACCAATCCGCACTGCTTGATGAACGCGACCGACTTTTGGAAGGTCTGGCAAGCATCACATCGATCACGACACAGTTTCAAGCCACCGGCAGCGTCAATGTCTCGCTGGGCACCAGTCCAGGTAGCAGCTTCGTCCAAGCTGGCAATGTTGGCACGTTCACAGCAACGTTTGCTGCGGACGGGACTCCCAGTTTCGCAGTCGACGGTGCAGCGATTGATCCTGGCGCAGGCCGTCTGGCCGGGTCGGCGCTCGCACTCAGCGAAGTTGCCGCTGTGCGTTCGCGCCTTGATGCAATGGCTGCCAACCTGGCTGACACGGTCAACAATGCGCAAGCCGCAGGCGTGGCCCTCGACGGTTCTGCCGGTCAGCCGATCTTCAGCGGGACCACCGCAGCAACAATTAGCGTAGCCATCTCCAGTGGAGAAGCCATTGCCACAGCGCCAGCAGGCGCCGGTGCTGGGAGCCGGGACAGCTCGAACCTGGCGGCGCTGCGTCAGTCGCTGACCTCACTCGATCCGGCCCAGCAAGTCAGCAATCTTCTGCTCGATGTGTCGAGCAAAGTTGCCGGGCGAGACATAACGCAAAGCGCGCTCGAAACGATCGCAACATCGGCTCGCTCCGCACTTCAGGAACAGGCTGGCGTCGACCTCGATCAAGAAGCCGCCAACCTCATTCGCTACCAGCAAGCCTTCCAGGCCTCTGGTCGCGCGATGCAGGTCGCCAGCGAAATCTTTGATACTCTGTTGGGGATCCGCTGATGATAAATCTTAGCACAGGCGGGTTTTTTGACCGCTCAAACAATCACATCGGAGGTCTGCGCACCCAGGCTGAATCTCTGCAGCAGCAGATCAGCACGGGCGATCGCCTCGAACGGTCTTCGGATGATCCGGTCGCGGCTGCACGGTTGCGGATGCTCGATCGTAACGAGCGGGTTTCAGAGGCGTCAGCGCGAAATTCAGAACGCGCCGAGATCGATCTCGCCTTGACCGATCAGGCCTTGGAGTCTGTTGCAGACGTGTTGGCGCGGGCGCGTGAGTTGGCCGTTCGCGCAGCCAACGATACCATCACCGACGATCAAAGGGCTGCCATTGCTGTTGAGTTTGAGACGCTGCGCGGAAGCCTTGTTTCGCTCGCCAATTCCACAAACAGCGCCGGTCAGTCCCTGTTCGGAGGGCAGGCAATAGGCGCTGCTTATGTCGACGACGGCACCACGGTACAGTTCGTCGGCACGACCACACTTGCGCCGGTCGACATCGGCGAGGGCCAGACGGTCGTACCCGGTGTTGTCGGTCCGGATGTTTTCCAGTTTAACACCAGCGCTGGCCAGACGGATCTGTTCGAGGTGCTCGGAAATCTTGCCGCCGTGCTTGCCGCGGGTGGTACCGCCTCCGCTGACGCTAGCTCCGCCGCGCTTGCCGACCTCGAAATCGGTCTTGAGCGGGTCACAACTTCGCAATCGGTCGTGGGCTCACGGCTCAACTGGGTCGATCTTATGTCTGAACGGCGTGAGGTCAGCGCAGAGCAATTGGCGCAGGAGCGCGCTGATGTCGGCGGCGCCGATCTCGCGCTAACCATGAGCCGATTGCAGGAAACGCTCACCATTCTCGAGGCCAGCCAGGCCAGCTTCGTTCGTCTTTCAAATCTTTCACTGTTTTCACTTCTGCGCTGATCGCGCCCAACTAAAGGAATTTTACAATGTATGCCGCCATCGGCCTTGTTGTTTTGTTCGTCATGGTTTTTGGCGGGTTTGTGCTCAGTGGCGGCGCTATGGGGCCGGTCCTCGCGGCCTTGCCGTTCGAGATGCTGATCATCGGCGGTGCCGCCGTTGGCGCGACGATCGCCGGCAACTCAATGCACGCGCTCAAAGCACTTGGCGGCGGTGTCGGCAAGATCTTCAAAGGTCCGAAGCACAACAAGCAGGATCATATCGACGCGATCGCTCTCACCACCAGCCTTATGCGCATGTTCAAGAATGAAGGGCCGGTTGCGCTGGAAAGTCATATCGAAGACCCCGCCAACTCGACCATATTCAGCGAATATCCTGCTTTGCTCGAGAACGAGGCGCTGATCGCGTTGATCTGCGATACAATGACGCTGCTCGTAGTCTCTTCAGGCACGCTAGAAACGCACGCCGTGGAAGAGGTCATGGACAACGCCATGAAGACTCATTTCCATGAATTGCACGAGCCACAGCACAATTTGCAGACCCTGGCTGACTCGCTCCCGGCACTCGGCATCGTCGCGGCCGTTCTGGGTATCGTTAAGACGATGAGCTCGATCAACGAGCCACCTGAGGTCCTAGGTAAGATGATCGGCGCGGCACTGGTCGGGACCTTCCTGGGCGTTTTGCTGGCTTACGGAGTTGTTGGTCCCTTGGCTGGCCGTCTCAAGCAAGTGCTTGAACAGGATGAGCAAATATTCCACGCGGTCAAGCAAGTCATCATCGCCTCGCTGCATGGCCATCCTCAGCCATTGGTTGTCGAGAGCGCCCGCTCGGGCCTGGGTCACGAAGTGCGCCCTGGTTTGAATGAGCTGCTCGACTCATTGAGAGGACGCTGAGATGGCTAGCAAGTCAGCCGGCAAGAACGAACCGCCAGCACCCATCATCGTCAAGAAGGTGACGGTTGTCGAAGGCGGTCATCATGGTGGCGCATGGAAAGTCGCATATGCCGACTTTGTGACCGCGATGATGGCGTTCTTTTTGATGCTGTGGCTGCTCGGTGCAACCACAGAAGATCAGCGCAAGGGATTGGCTGACTATTTTACGCCGACACTGGTCAAAACAAAGCAACAAAGCGCAGGCTCCGACGGCATGTTCGGCGGTTCCTCCCTGACGGATCCCGATAATTATCCGAATGCTGCGGCTCAAACCGGTACCAAATCACTCACGATTCCTCGCGATACGACGGGTGGCCCGAATGAGGGGCAGGCCTTTGTGAACCGCGTCCGCGAGCGAGTCACTGAAGCGATCGACGGGGAGCCGGCGCTCCAGAAGCTGATGCGCCAGGTGCGGATGATCAACACCACAACCGGTATCAGGATTGACCTGGTTGACGATGCTAATTTCTCGATGTTTTCGCTTGGGACGACGGTTCTAACGACCGATGCCCGTGAGCTGCTTCAGCTTATTGCACAGGCGATCGGTCCGGAAGGAGGCAAGATCACGGTTAGGGGGCATACGGATTCCCTGGCATTTCGTGATCCGTCAGGTGTCAACAACTGGTCGCTTTCTGCCGGCCGGGCGGAAAGTACACGGCAAAGCCTGATCCGAAAGGGCATTGCAGGCAATCGTTTCCGGCGGATCGAGGGTGTGGCTGACACCGAACCGTTGATCGGCAATGATCCTACGGATCCAAGAAACCGCCGGATATCGATTCTGTTGGAGCGTTAAGCCTGACTAGCCGCTCTCTGGCCGCGCAAGTTACGGGCTTGTGCGGCCTCGAGCTGCCTCAGTCTCTAACGATCGAAAGAACTCACGCCGCTTATTTGCTTTGTTTTGAGTGTGTTGCTCGAACAGACTCTCGGCGACGCTTGCGGCCATCGCTGTCAGATTGATGATCGACATTCTGGTTGAACCGCTGGTCGCCCAGCCAGCGATGCCCTCACTCTCGGTGCCGGTGCCCATGTAGAACAGTGACGGCGTCTGCTCCGCAGCTTCACGATCGTCACCGGTCTCCGCCTCCAACATGAGCGGTCGCAGGGCAGCCGGGTCAAAGTACAAAAACATCGAAAGCGCGTCTTGCGATAGACCTGATCCTTTGTCCCAGGCCTTGGGGTTCGCATGAAGTTCACGCGCAACAAGTTCTGTCGCCATCAGGATCGGCCAGCGGTTTTGCGAGAGCATCACGCTCGATCTTTCCGGCGGAATCCCAAGCTGGGTCATCTCCATGGCAAGGGCCATATCGATCAGCTGCAAGGATGAGTATTGTGCCGCCCTTCCTTTCACTCCTGTGAAGCCTTGGGGGTAGCCCAGCCGGTGAAAGTTCTTGAGCCGCGACTGGAAAGCTGTCCGCTTTACAGGGTCAATGTTGTGCACGCTGGCCAGCACAGCTTCCAACTCGCCAAACGTCCATGTCAGATCACGCGAGATAAATATCACCTTTTTTGAGAAAGTTTACTAAGAAAGGTTTCTCTACATCCATATAGTCGTGATGACAAGGTGAGAAGCATTGCATAGCAACCTTGCATTGATTGGCTCTCAAAAGCCGGTCAGCGAGCGTTTGCTGGCGATCCAGATTGCGAGTGCTGTCCGGCGCCGGTTTCTTGAGAAACCTTTCGCAAGACGGGCTGTCAATTCCGTAGCTTACGCCATCCAAACCTTAATTCTGCGGTGAGCGGTCCGTATTTAATGAGGCACTTACCAAGGGGGTAAGCCATGCACGCTGGCTCAAGGCGCAACACTGGAGGACATGAAAGATGCCGCAAGCGCAATGTCCTACAGTGAAGTTCAACGAGCAGCTAAGCCGTGAAGCCGATCGGATCCTCGCGGACCTTATCTTTGCACGAGCGCCAATTCAAAGCAGGCTGCTCAAATTCCTGGTCGACAGGACAATCTCAGGCATGGGGCCAATCACGCAGTACGAGATTGCGGTGGATGGTCTTGGGAAGCCCGAGGACTACCTGGTGGACGGAGACAGCTATCCCCGGGTCCAGATCTCGAGACTGCGCCGGAATCTTGAGAACTATTACAGCCGAAATCTTCCCGAGAACGGTTTTCAGATTGCTTTGGAGCCGGGGAAGTATCGCCTCACTCTGGAGCATCACGAACCGCCGTTAGAGCTCGATAGCGATGGAAGGAAGGCGGGCGAACACGATCCGCCGCCTCAGCCAAAGCCCGAGCGCGGCCGCCTTTTGCAGCGTCTGGGCTTGCCTCTTGTCGCTCTGGTGAGTCTCGCCGCCATCCCTTTTGCGCTGGGCAGCGAAGAGCCATCAAAGCGGCCAGCAGCGCCTGAGAAGCCGTCTACGACGGTCGTTTTCGACACGTCCAATGTCGCGCTCAATTCTCCCCTTAACGCTGAGGCGATCGAAACTGCGCGCTGGATCTCGACGATCCAACTTAGCAATTCCTTCGTCTCCAAACCGCTCCCTGTGAGCTCAGACACCAAGCTCGCCGATTACACGCTGCACTTCAATGTTGGCTCCGAGCGCGATGGCACGACCACTCTGTTTTTGACGATGGCGGACAGGGAAGGGGATATTCTGTATTCCAATTCAGTCCCCTTCAGCCCCGACCAGCCTTCGGCATTCTCCAATGAGATTGAATCCTCTTTGGTCACGATGACCTCTCCGACGGGGGTCATCGCCGAAGCGGAATTGTCAGACTTTGCTTTGGCAGATTCCTCGGACTACGCCTGCTTTCTGGCGGTCGAAGGACGCCGGTCTCAAGGCGACGAAGCCGCCCGCCTGGTTGATCGCTGCATCGCGACCTATCCCAACAGCGAGTACCAATCATTCTGGCTCGCCCGCCGCGCCTTTATGACTTTCCAGTCTACCGTCGCGGCTGGTGAGGTCGTGCAAAAGACAGGAAAGGGCTGGGACGATCTGCAGGCCGCCCTCGATGCTGACCAATTCAATGCCTTCGCCAATTTCGTAGCCGCCAAGGTCGAACTGGCGGACGGCAATTGCGACGACGCGCGGTCCTATGTCATGCGGGCCTTGGAGCGCGGTGGGTCTTATCCTGCCCTCATCGCCGCAGTCGAAACGAACGCGGTAGCCTGTTCCTACGGAGCACAGGCCAATCGATCGATAGAAGAGCGCGTGCGTGCCCTTACGGAGTTCAACCCGGATCCGGATCCTTTACTTCGGCTCTATATGATCGTCGGATCCCTTGCTGCGGGAGACCGCGACCTGGCAGAAACTGTGGCCCGTCGAACAATGATATCCGAGCCACAGGGTGCGATAGAAGAAACAGTGGATCTGCTAAAGCGCGCCTTTGCAGATCCAGCGTTGGCAAACAAAAACCGCGAGCTGTTGGCGGAGTCGATCTATTCTTTCGTATGGAATGAGCAAGCCACTATGGCGATTGTTGATGCGCTGGGCGAGACGGAAGCACCTGCGCGCAACGCCTATTCCGATAAGATAGTTGAGCCAAAGCACTCGCTCTAAGCGATTACGTTTACTTGCTGAAATCATGTAAAGATTTGAACAGTGGCGCGCGCCACTCCTAACGTTTCAAGCGCGGTGGTTTGCTGGAAGGGCCGACAAAGCTTGATACGGCCTCGAGCCGCCTAGGCTTCCTTGGCCAGTACCAGATTGGGGTCAACCGTCTCTTCTTCGCGCCAGATGCGAATGCACTCCTCATAAACCCGAGCGGGCTTGATGTTGAGGTATTGGCGCGCCTCCTGAGTGGTCAGGCGAAGCAGCTCTCGGATCGGCTCTTCTGCGATTGGCTTGCAGCCTTTTCCGGCGCTCTTTGCATCCCAAATCGCTTTCAGGACAGGTGCGCGGGTGTTCATGTTGGATTTGATCATCATCGAGCCGGCCACGCCAAGCACGAGGTGCCCTGTGCTGGGGCGTTGATCATAAACGTAGGCGCCCAAAGTTGCTTCACCCAAGGTGTCGCGTCCAATGCCCGTCAGCAGGTGCAGCAGATCGTGGGTGTCACGCAGTCGGTCATTGTACCATTCGATCTGGTCATCGATCCGCCCATTGGGGCCGCGAAACTCGTCGAACTCATCGACAAGACCCTGCGCTGACAACTGCTCTTGCTCCATATAGTCGCAATAGTCGTAGGCCAGGGAGCCACGCGTGTACTTGGTGCGAAGGAATTCATGGTTGTCGAGAAGATCCGGCAGGAAGGGTTCGGTTTGAAAGATCCGTTTGCCCTTGTCAGTGCCTAGGAACCAGCGCACCCGCTCAGCCACATTGGTCCAAGGCAAATGCTCAAAGAAGCGGAAGACCTCGCGCGTGTTCTCTTTGTCTTTTCTGAACTCGAAAAAGTGGTGCCAAGCTTGACGAAAGTCGGTTTTGTAGGGCGCACGACGGCTATGCCAGAAAGGCACTTGAGACAGGCGCGTGCCTGGGATGGCATGCAATCCGCTTTCAGAAGTTGTGAAGTCGAGCACGGTCTTTCTCTCGTCGAATAGGTTACACTTAGAGAGAAGCTCCTCATTAATTATGAACGAGCTGCAACTCTCCCAGAATTAGAACGTCAGAATCGGCCAATTCTTAAGGAAACCAATTGAGAATAACGGAGCGTACTCGCGCGTTCAGGCGAGATCGCGCCTCCTGACCAAGCCGACTAGGCTGCAGCTTTAAGGCTAGTCAGCGAAGGCAATTCGCCGGGCTCTCCCATGTGGAAACCCTGGATCCAGTCGAAGCCAGCTTGGTTCGCGATCGCTTCGAGATGCGTTGTATCAACGCCCGTGGCTACGACCGTCATGTTAAGCGTCTTGGCCAATTGCACGGAGGCGCGGAGGATCGAGATGTTGCGCTCTTCCTGAGCTGCCATCAGACCGACCCGGTCGATCTTTACGATGGAAACGCCCTTGCGGCCCAATTCTGCGATCGATGCGTGTCCGCGCTCGAAATTGTCGACCGCGATGCGACAGCCCATTCGACCAAGGTAAGCGAATGCTGCGGCAAACTGAGGCAGACGCTCGGCCATCGCGCTTTCTCTAACCTCGATGACAAACTGCCTCGTGGGAACGCCGTTGGCGCGCGCTGTGGTTTCGAGCCATTTGGGGAACGCGTCATCGAGCAATTGTAGGCCGCTGACGTTTAGGCAGAAGCGCAGGCTGGTGTGCAGCTTGGCTGCATCGATGACCTGACGCGCCACAAAGCGCTCGCTGGCACCGATGAGTTGGGATTTCTCGGCAATTGCGACGATCTCAAGAGGTCTGATCAGACCAAGGTCAGGGTGCTTCCAGCGCAGGAACGCTTCCATCGCTTCGACTCGCCCGGTCATTGAGACAATCGGCTGATACTCAACATAAAGTCCAGCGCCGGTCTTTAGGCTCTGCTCTAGGTCTTCCCTTAGACGCTTGGTGCGATCTTCGAGTTTGCTCATCTGCTCATCGAAGATTCGATAGGGACGCTTGGACTGCTTAGCATCATACAACGCCAGATCGGCGTGCCAAAGACAATCGGAAGAGCTTGAACGATTGGTGATCAGACACGCCCCAACTCCGCCGCCAGATTTGCGGCTGCCCGCTGGCAGCTTGAATGGCTCGGCAAACACGGTGCTCATATGTTGGCAAATTTCGGCCAGTTCGTCTTCGCTGGTCGCATGAACGAGGATCGCGAACTCATCTCCGCCCAGCCGTCCTACCTCGGCTTCGGGGACCCAACCGTCCAACCGGCGCGCCACGGCGGTGATCAAGTCATCGCCATACTGGTGACCCAAGGTATCATTGACCTGCTTGAAGCCGTTAAGGTCAATCAACAGCAGTGCATGTTGAGGATCAGCCGTTGCATTTGCGCAGGCCTCTTCGATCTTCTCAGTGATGAACTTGCGGTTGCCGATTCCCGTCAGACTGTCGATCCGGGCGTCTTGCTGCGCCTTAAGCTCGTTCTCGGTTTTCGCAGCATAGAGTCGCTGAAGCTTGCCATACAGCACGCCCATCACCAGCAACGTCGCTGACGTGATCGTCAACAGGAAGACCCAACGGCGCATCGCCGTAGAGACATTGTTCTCTACAAGGAACAACGCTCCCGAAAAGATGCCCAGCATCACAACGGTCGCGACGACAATTAGCCTTAAGAGCTTATGATCATACAGTTTGTCCATGCAGGCGAGGCTACAGGAGAATGGTTAATTTGAGGTTGATGCTGTTCGATCTGCTTGCTCTGTCGGGGCAATAATCAGAAAATCGAATACGGTAACTTGATTACCAGCAACTCTATAACGGCGGTCTCGCCTTGTGTTTTAGGCCTTGTGTTTTAGGCCTCATCTTCACCCTGTTTCTTCGCGTTGGAAAGAAGCTGGATACGGCGGTCCGTGAGCAGTCTTGCCATGTCTTTTACAGGAATTCTTGCCGACAAAGAAAACCCCGTTGAAGCTCCATCTTGCCAGCGCAGTTTCGCGGGCGGTAGCTTGCGTCCGCCGAGTTCAATCTGCACCCTTTTGTTTGCATCGAGCGGAGGCAGGCCACGAACACGGATCCCCTCCGCCGAGAGATTCTCGACAGTCACAGGGATCGACTGTCCCGCGAAGACGCAAAGAGCGTGCGCCTCACAAGCCACCCGCGGATCCCGCCGAGGATGGGAAGATGGCTTGGGCGGAGACGCAATGGAGACATGTTCGAGCCCGAACGCATTGTCTTTGACCCAGACTACGCGTGCTCGCTCGCAGGATCGGACTTCCCAAAAATAGCTGATCTCATCGCCTACCGAGACTTGAAGCTCGGATTCGATCTGCGCGCCATTGGTCGAAAAATTGCGCATCAGCCCGGAAGCTGATTCTCCTTCATTGACGACGCAGCAGCGCCGAAAGGCCGCGCGATGGCGGGAGGATTTGCGGCGTTCCTCTTTTGGCGCCGTTGCAACATGCTCACCGAAGAAGGATTTAGCTGAAGTCGACATAGTAAGTGACTCGGCGAGTCTCGCGCGAAACGACACGCGATTGGGAGACATCAGCGCGTTCAAGGATGTTCAAATCCACGATTGCCCCGGACGTGGGCAAAGACCATTTCAGCCGCACGCCCGGGAGAACCGTGACCGCCGATCGAACTTCCTGCTTCACTGGAGCGATCCGCTTGGAAGGATGCTCGCCGCTTTGTGCTGGGGTAGACAGCCCAAAGATGACCAGTGCTGCCAGTGCCGTAGGAAGCTTTTTCGACATCCTTGATTTTATACGGATCGCACACGGCCGAGGTCAGTTTCCCACGGTGATTGTCACGTTTCACGGCTGTTTCCCGTATGTTGGGGACAGAGCTTGTAGGTGTCTGAGTACTAAAATCTCTGAAAAACAGTGGTTTGTGGATTATGCTCCGAAACCGCGGATTGATCCGGAGTCAGACGTTCAGACTTTCTTTAGACAGGTAAATGCCGTGGTAAGCAATTCATCAGGCGTTCCAACGCAGGTGGGCCAGCACCGCTTGGTCAGAAGTCGAATCGCCAATGACTTCTCGCTTGCGGTCGAACCGAGTAGCTCTACCGAAACGGGCGATTGAGCTGCCGGCTCAGGCGCTGGCTGACTGAACCTGTGCGCCGGCAACCCGCGCGAAGATCCACCCGCCAAAGCCACCAGCGATAACTTGCGAGAGAAAGCCGAGGGTTGATCTGGCGCCACTAATCGGGACGGTCTGGAACACGATGTACATTGCTCCGAGTGTGGCCGCGATGGCGGCAGCGCCAGCCACGGGATAGGCAAAGCGCGATAGGCTGGGCAGAAGTTTCTTGATCAAGGCCGCAATCAAAAAGCCGAGAAGCAACGCTATCAGGATGATCACAAAATAGAGCCACATGTTCGAGACATCGAAGGCCGTCATATTGAGCCGATCGCCGAGACTGATCGGCACATTGTGGGCGTTCATCACGAATTGCGCGTTCACGATCACGGCCAGAAGATAGGTCCCAAGAGCCGCAACCGGCAAAGCGGCAATCCAACGCACAATCTTCATCGCTCAATCTCCAATGGCTCGCCAAACTAGCCCCTTCGATCGCGCGATCAAGCCCAATGCAAGCCCAGTGGATGCAATCGACAAATGCTGTTAGCGATCTCCGGAAGCGAAACAGCGCCGACCAATCAGAGGACCTACGATGCGGATTTCATCACTCATTCTAGCGACAATGGCGGCAGGATTGCTGACAGCATCATGTTCGAACCAGGGCGCCTCGGACACTGGCGACAAGACCAGCCAGCTTGCTGGCCGGGTGGATGCAGCACCGGTCACTTATGAGATCGAGACTTTGGCCGAAGGGCTCGACCATCCTTGGTCACTTGCGTTCCTACCTGATGGCGCAATGCTTGTGACAGAACGGACTGGAGCCGTTCTGCTGATCGGCGAAGATGGCTCAGAACAGACCGTTCACGACTTCAACGACAATGGCGATTTTCCCAAAGTGCATTTCGGAGATGGGATGCAGGCTGGCGTGTTTGACGTCGTCCTACACCCTGAATTCGCCGAGAATTCTCAGGTCTACATCTCCTATGC
This sequence comes from Erythrobacter sp., assembly GCA_965229665.1. Lineage (GTDB taxonomy): Bacteria > Pseudomonadota > Alphaproteobacteria > Sphingomonadales > Sphingomonadaceae > Erythrobacter. The sequence goes on from OZ245896.1 coordinate 2,164,885, forward strand.
TGGTGCCGCAGAGGACAGCGAAAACACGCTCTATCTCATGCGTTTCCGCTACATTGATGGAGCGACAGGGCCTCAGCTCATCGAAGGTGAGCAATTGTTCGCTGCCTCGCCCAGCAGGGTCCAAGGCAACCACTATGGCGCGCGCTTTATCTTCCTGCAGGACGGCACATTGATGATGCCGGTCGGGGATGCCTTTCACTTTCGGGAGGAAGCGCAAACCCTCGACAATCACTTTGGCAAGATCGTTCGCTTGAACGATGATGGCTCAGTCCCGGGCGACAACCCCTTTGTTGGCCAGGACGAGGCTTTGCCTGAGATCTGGTCTTATGGTCACCGCAATCCGCAGGGGATTATCCTGGCTCAGGACGGACGAGTGCTCGAAAATGAGCATGGCCCGGCTGGCGGGGACGAGATCAACGAGATCAAACGTGGAGCGAATTACGGCTGGCCGACCGTGACCTATGCGCTCGATTATTCAGGCGGCCGGGTGTCTCCGTTCGAAGCTTTGGATGGCACCGAACAGTCCCTGGTCCATTTTACCCCATCAATCGCGCCATCGGGGTTTGCCCAATATTCGGGGGAGGCCTTCCCCGATTGGGAGGGAGATCTATTCCTCTCAGCCCTGGCGCTGCAGCATGTCCGGCATGTCGAGGTGAATGCCGACGGATCACTTGGACAGCAACAGGAGCTATTCGGTGAACTCGGGGTTCGCTTTAGAGACGTTCGCACGGGACCGGATGGTCTGCTTTACCTGCTCACTGAAGAGCCGGACCCTGAAACGGGAGCGGCCGGGATTGCGAGCCGAATCCTGCGAGTGCGGCCCCAAGCGGTGTCTGGAGAGTGATTTCCGGCAAATGAGCCAAGGCTGATGACTTTCCGGATGATCTGGGCGGCGGCTGTGTCTGTCTTGCTTGCGGCGTGTTCCCCGCCTGATGCGCGCGAGAGCAACGCGGCAACCCGGATCGTTAGTCTCGATTATTGTGCCGACCAATATGTCCTGAGGTTTGCGAACCGAGAGAATATTCTCGCGCTGTCGCCTGAAGCCGATCGCGACTATTCCTATCTTCGCGAGCAGGCGACTGGGCTTCCCCAAGTCCGACCACGGACGGCGGATATAATGGCTCTGCAGCCGGATGTTGTGGTTCGTTCCTATGGCGGCGGACCCAATATCACGGGGTTCCTTGAACGCGCTGGTATCCGTGTTATTCAAGTGGGCTTCCCGCAGACTCTGGCTGACGTGAGAGCGGAGGTCGTAAGGCTCGGCAGCGAGCTCGGCCAACCAGTGGAGGCTTTGGCGCAGGCCGAGGAGATGGACCGACGCTTGAACGCGATCCCACAGCCAGAGGGGCCATTGCTGAGCGTGCTCTACATGGCCCCGCGCGGCGTTACGGCCGGCGAGGGATCCTTGATCCACGAACTGATCACAGCAGCAGGCTATGAGAATTTTCAGGATAGGCCCGGGTGGAATCCTGTGCCGCTTGAGCGGCTGGCTTACGAGCAGCCGGATCTGGTTGCCGTTTCTGATTTTGGGAGTGGGGTTGACCCCATCGATAACTGGAGCGCGTCGCGTCATCCCATCGCGAAAGCGCAGATGCGCGACTTGCCGGTGGTTCCGCTGCAGGGCGCTTGGACATCTTGCGGGGGGTGGTTTCAACTCGAAGTGGTCGAAGCGCTTGCTGAGGCAAGAAGCAAGGGCTCGTGATGCGGCTAAACGGCTCTCTCACAATTGGGCTCATTGCGGTTGCACTGCTTTCCCTGCTGCTGGGCTCAGTTCCGCTGCCTCTGGACCGAATACTGGCCGCTCTGGTCGGCCATGCCAGTGCTGGCGACCAACTGGTGGTGTGGGAAATCCGGTTTCCCCGTACCCTTGCGGCGGCAATTGTCGGTGCGGCGCTGGGAATGAGTGGTGCGGCATTGCAGGGCTTGCTGCGCAATCCCTTGGCTGAGCCGGGCATTCTCGGTGTCTCGGCTACTGCTGCTCTGTTCGCGACCTTTGTGCTCTATTTCGGCCTGGCAGCATCTGGGCCATTTGTGTTGCCCGTAGCCGCCATCGCAGGGGCCTTGCTGGCAACACTGCTGGTGGCTGCTGCGGCTCTTCGCAATCTGTCGGTTGTGACTTTGATCCTGATTGGAGTTGGTCTTTCCAGCTTTTCTGCAGCTTTGATGGCGCTGTTGATGAATTTGGCGCCCAATCCGTTCAGCCTGTCGGATATGGTGAATTGGACCCTGGGCAGCGTCGCCAACCGCAGCATGGATGATCTCGCTTTCTCGGCTCCCTTCTTGCTTTTGGGCATGGTGTTGTTGATCGGGGCGCGGCGGGGCCTATCCGCTTTGTCGTTGGGGGAAGAGACGGCAGAAGGGCTTGGCCTTGATCTCAAAAGGCAGCGCCTAGCGGTTATTGTCGGCGCAGGGTTTGCGACCGGAGCGGCCGTAGCACTGGCAGGCGCGATCGGGTTCGTCGGCATCGTCGCGCCGCACCTGGTTCGCCCCTTTGTTTATTATGACCCTTCGCGTCTCCTGATACCGTCGGCTCTGTTAGGGGCGCTGTTGCTTGTGCTGGCAGATATTGGGGTGCGGTTGCTACCAACCGATAGCGAGCTAAAGCTCGGCGTTGTCGCCGCCCTTATCGGGGCGCCCGTCTTCATCTGGATCGCTTCGCGCCGGAGGCTGGCATGACCGTCCTGAAAGCAATTGGGCTCAGCTACACAGTCGATCAACGACATCTGGTTCATGAGGCCAGCTTTGCTTTGGAGCCGGGGTCCCTGACGATGCTTGTCGGCCCAAATGGCGCAGGGAAGACGACGCTTCTGAGGCTGGCCATCGGCCTGTTGGAGCCAAGTGAGGGCTTGGCCGAGATCGAGGGCGAGGCCGTTGCAGGTCTGACCGCGATACAGCGAGCGCGAAAGATTGCCTATCTGCCACAACAGCGTCCGGTCGTCTGGCCGCAGCCCGTTCGCGATATTATTGCCCTGGGGAGGTTTGCCTATGGTGCGGCGCCGGGTCGACTCAGCGATACAGATACAGCAGCGCTCGATCGAGCGATCGCGCTTTGCGACCTTGAGGATCTTGCAGATCGAGCGGCTGACACACTGTCCGGTGGAGAGCTGTCACGGGTCCATCTGGCTCGAACGCTGGCGGCGGAGACCCCTGTGATGGTCGCGGATGAGCCCGTCTCAGCGTTAGACCCACGATTTCAACACGATGTCATGCACATTTTTAGACAGGCTGCGGAACAGGGCCGCGCCTTGTTGACGGTGGTTCACGACCTTTCGCTGGCAGCACGATATGCGGATCGATTGATTTGGATGAGCGAGGGAACAATTGTCGCGGATGGACCTCCGAAAGAGACCATGACCTCAGCCAATCTTCGCGCCATTTTCGGAGTGGAAGCGACGGTAAGGACTGGACCGAACGGGCATGTCGCTGTTGAGGTGATGGGGCCCGCTGAAGTCGCTGGCTAGACAGAGACATTGCCTGCCAGCTTTGGCAGGTGTTGGAAGCCGCTGCTTTCTCTCTATAGAGATTGTAGCGAAACGAATTTCACCAGGAGCCCCCATGCTGCAACGCGCTATCGCCGCCTTCTTTGCTCTATCCCTGACCGCGATTGCCGCGCCGGTCGTCGCCAAGCCGGTCGAGTATTTTCAAGTCGCGGGCGTTACCTATGACAGCGATGTTCCAGCGTTCGAAGATCAGGTGGGTTATGAGATTGGCGAACGCCCGGTGCGGTTCAGCGATATGATAGCCTACCTAAAAGGGCTTGCGGAAAGGTCCGATCGGATCAGTGTTGAGACGATTGGGTATTCGCATGAGCGTCGCCCCATCTTGACTTTCGTGGTCACCAGTCCGGGTAACCACGCCAATCTGGAGAGTATCCGCCAGACCCATCTCGCCCGCACGGAGGGTCGGGCTGCCGCTGATGCTGCGCCAATGGTGCTTTGGATCAACTTCGGTGTTCATGGCGCGGAGACCTCGAGCATGGATGCCGCGATCCCGCTGCTTTACCATTATGCAGCGGCCCAGGGCGAAGCGGTGGAGGCTCAGCTCGACAATGCGGTGATGATCTTCACCGTGGTGTTCAACCCCGATGGTCACGCGCGGCGGATCGATCACGTCGAGAAATTCTGGTCTTATGGGGATAACTCCGATCCCAATGACGCTGCGCATGATCTTTGGGTTGAGGCGCGCACCAATCACTTTTGGTTCGATCTTAACCGCCAATGGCTGCTGCTGACGCAGCCTGAAAGCCAAGCCTGGATCCGCCAATGGCACAAGTGGAAGCCAATGGTCTCAGCGGACTATCATGAGATGGGCTCCGCAACGCCATACTACTTCCACCCCGGCGAGGAATTGCGGCGCAATCCGCTAATCCCCGAGCGTGCACGCGAACTCACTCTCGGTATTGGCCAGCGCCACGCGGCGTTCCTCGATAGCGAAGCGCGGCTCTACACCACCGAAGAGCGGTTCGATAACTTCTACATAGGAAAGGGCTCTACCTACCCGCAGATCAACGGTTCACTCGGCATTCTGTTTGAAGCAGGTGCAGCGCGCGGTGGGGCGGTTCAGACCGAGCGGGGACTGGTAGAGACCGCTGACAATGTCCGGACCCAGTTCCGAACTGCGCTGACAACGATCCAAGGTTCGCTTGATCTTCGTCAGCAGATCACCGCCTATCAGCGCGATTTCTTCGCTGAGAACGCCCGGCAAGCACAAGCCAGCGGTCAAGCCGGTTGGGTGTTTACCGCCAAAGGCGATCCTGAACGTGCCGCGCGCTTTGTCAGATTGCTCAACATGCATGACATTGAGGTCAGTCGAATGTCATCAGATTTGAGCGTCGACGGCCGCACCTTTCCCGCGGGAACCAGCTTTTACGTCCCGACCGCCCAAACCAACAATCGCATGATCCGCGGCATTTTCGAGCGCTTCACCGAGTTTGAGGAGAACATCTTCTATGACGTTTCGGGTTGGACGCTGCCGCTGACCTATGATCTGGAATATGCCGCAGTGCGACGCGGCGTCGCTACCAGTGGCCGTGCCGAAGGGACATTCCAGCCAGCGCCAGCGCCTGATCGCGCGCCTTACGGATATGTCTTCGACTGGTCGCACAGCTATGCGCCCAAAGCCTTGAACCGGATCCTCGCTGAGGGCCTGATGGCGCGCGCGGCGATGGAGGAAACCGTGGTCACCACCACGTCGGGCGACGTGCGGCTTGGGCGAGGGGCTATCTTCGTTCCGTTCGCTCGCCAAGATGCCACAACGGACGAAATCCACGCAATTATGGAGACTATCGCTGCCGAGGACGGGGTGCCGGTCTATGCTGCTACATCAGGTCTTACGCCTGTGACCGGAAGGGATCTTGGGGCGACCAACATCTTTCGCGCGCTGGAACAGCCCCGTGTTGTACTCGCTTACGATGGCGGGCTGTCGCGCTATGATGTGGGCGAGGTCTGGTGGACCCTCGACTATCGCCATCGGATGCCGGTTACCTTGGTTCACAAGCAAGAGCTTTCTGGGCTCGATTGGGATGAATACAGCCATTTGGTCCTTGTCGGCGGTCGGGCTGCTCTGAGCTCATCGCAAACCAGAGCAGTTGAAGATTGGATTGAGGATGGCGGTACCTTGATCGCCACTCGCGACGCAGCGCTGTGGGCGCAAGGCGCGATCCTGGGTCGAGACGAGGATGACGAAGAAGCCGAGGAGAATGGACAAGACGATTCTGAGGGCGAAGGCGAGCAAGGGCCTGAGCGCCTCGACTTCGCAGAGATGAACCTGCGTGACGCAGAGCATGTAATCGGTGGGGCAATTTTTGCAGCCGATCTTGATACCTCGCATCCGCTCGGCTTCGGCTATTCGGACCGCGACCTGCCAGTTCATCGCAATCGCAGCTTCACGCTCATTCGCCCCGACGGCAATCCCTATGCCGTTCCGGTCGAATACAAAGATGATCCTTTGTTGAGCGGCTATGCCTCGGAAAAGCGGCAGGAAGAGATCGCAGGCACTCCCTCGGTAGTGGCAGAGCGGAAGGACGACGGCGCAGTGATCTTGATGGCCGACAATCCAGTCTTTCGCGGGACTTATCCTGGGACTGAGAAGCTTTTGCTGAACGCGATCTTCTTCTCCGGACTGATCGACCAACCGCGTGGGGAATATGCGGAAGATGAACAGGCGCCCTGATTGTTTTGCCAGAAGTCTTGCGCCGCAGTCGCTTTAGAAGAGCGAAGCCCAATGCGGCAGTAAGGCCAACAACAGAATTGCGCTGAGGTTTTGTGATGTTCTCTTTCCCGTCCGTCCACTTCGACGAAGCCGCCAATGCCTTGCGCGCGGATGTAAAGGCGTTCCTGGCTGAGGAGCGGGCCAGTGGTGGGTTTGTGCCGTCAGCCGATTGCTGGGTGTCGGCGCCCGATCCTGAGTTCAGCAAGAAGCTGGGCAAGCAGGGCTGGTTGGGGATGACCTGGCCCAAGAAGTATGGCGGCCAAGAGCGCCCTCAGCTTCATCGCTACATCGTCACCGAAGAATTGCTTGCGGCGGGAGCACCAGTTGCGGCGCATTGGGTGGCGGATCGCCAGACTGGCAGTCAGATCCTGAATTTTGGCACAGAACAGCAGCGACAGGATATCCTCCCGCGGATCGTTGCTGGGGAATGCTACACCGCCATCGGGATGAGTGAACCGCAGGCCGGCTCTGATCTCGCAGCGGTCAAGACGCGCGCCGAGCGCACCGACAAAGGCTGGACGCTGACCGGCCGCAAGATTTGGTCAACCGGGGCGCATTTCAGCCACTACATGATCGTCTTGGCGCGGACTTCACCAGCCGAAGGACGCAACCGACAAGCGGGCCTGTCGCAATTTCTGGTCGACCTCTCACTGCCCGGGATAGACATCTCGGGCATCCAAGATCTGGGAGGCAAAACACATTTCAATGAAACACTGTTCGAAGATGTCGAATTGCCAGCGGATGCTTTGTTGGGTGAAGAGGGCAATGGCTGGGCGCAATGCATGCGTGAGCTGACCTTGGAGCGCTCGGGTCCCGAGCGATTTCTGACCTCGCTTGCAGTGGTCGAAGAGGCGCTGCCAGTTATCGCGCGGCATTCAAACAGCCACGGCGCGGGCGAGTTGGGCCGGGTCCTCTCTGAGATGCGGGTCCTACGTCGGATGTCGCTTGGCATTTCCAAGCTGCTCGAGGAAGGCAGCGATCCAGCGACCGAGGCAGCCATGGTCAAAGGTATGGGCAATCAGCTGGAAACCGAGGTGATTGCACGACTTCGCTCGCTGGTCGCGACAATTCCGATGGACGAGCTTCCCGAAGGCTTCAACGATCTGATGTGGTCATCGCAATTGTGCTTGCCGTCGAACACTTTGCGCGGGGGAACAACCGAGATTCTGCGCGGAATTATTGCGCGCCAATTGGGGGTGCGGTGATGGATCGCGACGATATCCTGGCGATCAGCGACGGTCTGACGCGCATTTTACAAGACGCGCCCATGGATGCCGTTCGCAAGGACCCGGTGAACGGAGCGGAGGCGGCTACGCTGTGGCAAGACCTCGCAGAAAATGGGTTTCCGCTGCTGGCGGTGGCTGAAGAAGCTGGCGGACTAGGCGGTTCGATCGCCGATATCGTCCCGCTCGCGGCGATCGCCGGTCGCTTTGCGCTTCCTCTGCCATTGATCGACACGATGCTGGGCAATGGCCTGCTTTCGACGGCTGGGCTTGAGCCTTTCGCGGGCGCGATCGGTTTGATCGACAATCGGTCGGGCACTCTGATGCTCGAACATGCCGATAGGGTGGATGCCGCGCTGCAATTGGATCAGGGTACGCTGCGGCTGATTTCGCTGACATCAGCCGATGTGCGGCCCAATGCGCGGGCGGAAGATGGTTTGAGCGTGATTGGGCTGGATGCGGCAGAGAGCTTGTCAGAGGCGCGCGCGCCTGACTGGCTCACGCCTGAGTCCTTGCAAGCGCTCGGCGCACTGATGCGGGCCGCGGCCATGTCTGGCGCGGCGCAGAGCATTCTTGAGATCACGCTTGAGCACACCTCCACGCGCGAGCAGTTTGGGAGGCCGCTGTCCAAGTTTCAGGCGATCCAGCACCATCTGAGCGATATTGCTTCCGAGGCCGCTGCATCGGCCGCCGCAGTGGGCCTAGCGGGAGATGCCTTAGCGGCCGATCCATCATGCAATCTTGAGACCCTGCAGGATATCGCGGTCGCCAAATCGCGTTGCGGACAAGCCGCCGCGCGGGTCTCTGCGGCTTCGCATCAGGCTCACGGCGCGATCGGTTTCACCCGCGAATACAAGCTGGGCGAGTTCACCCGGCGGCTGTGGCAATGGCAGGATGCTTTTGGAACGGAGACCGAATGGTCGGGCTTCCTCGGGACTTGTCTTTTGCAAAGCAATGCCCCGAGCCTGTGGCGCGAAGTCTCGCGCTAGGACCTCGCTTCGTTAGCCCCAGTCGAACATCGGAGCGAGCTTGGCTTGGGCCGAGAGAAATTCGTCCCGGTCTGGCGTTTCGGTGTCATCGCCCAAGCCGAAATAGTCGCTTCCTCCGGATTCCTGGATCAGCAGACCGTCGCGGCGCGAGAGGGCCATCACATTGCGATGGATAATCCCGTATAGGCGATCGGTCTGCGCAGCCATCCATGCAATCTGTCCGCGGACTGGGACCAACGATTGGTCGTTGACCAAGGTCTTGGCGTCGTACCCGGCGCAATTGACGACAGCGTCTCCGGGCAGCTCGCTCAATGAGCCTATATCCGCCCGCACGATCCGACCGCCCATCGCCTGGAAGTCTTGCACCAATTGCCGGGTGTATTCGGCGATGTTGAAGGTCATCACAAGGCCGCCCCTAACGCCATTGGGCGCGGGGAAGGGAGTATCGCTCTGTTCGCTCCAGGGGGGCGTGATCGCGCGGATTCTCCGATCGAGATGAAGGAAGCTGTCTGAACCGTCCGGGCGAGAGGCGAGCGGCGGTTCAGGCGCCATGGTCCTGATGTAGAAGCGCGGGGTGAATTCGACCGGATCGCCAGCACGTCCGACATATTGCAGATGGCGAGCGTAGGATTGGCGCGCCAGCGCCTCCCATCGCATGGGGAAGTCAGCTCCCGCTGCGTTGCTCAAGGCAATTCGGCTCGATGGAGACCAAACGCCCGTAGCCCGGGCAGAACGGCTTTCCATCGGCAATTCGCGCGCAAAGATCGTCACCTCGGCGCCGGTCTCCGCGAGGGCAATGGCGCTTGTCAGACCGATCGCACCAGCGCCAAGCACGGAGACAGATCTGGCGCTGGTAGGCCGGATCAGTGCACGCACCGCTTCGGCATAGCCCCAGGCAAGCGACCATCCAGATCCGCCATGACCGTAATTATGGACCACCAGCCTATCATCGATTGTGTCAGCCTCGAGCCGAGGACCAGCAGGGCGGAACGGGCGGGTGCAGACGGTAAGATGCGTCAGCCTGTCGATTGAGAGGTCGAGCGGCTTGAGCGATCTGGGATCAAACCTCTGTTCGGAGGCGGGCGATGGTGCGAGCGCATGTTGAGGATTGGCGCAGCCGACCAGCGCTGCAGACAGTCCTGCGCTGAGAGCGCTTCTTCTGTTGATCATCTGCACCTGTGAAACCCTCCGTTTGCCGTTTCATCGAACAGGTTACCGACGCTTGCCAGTAGCGAGCGCCGAGGAGTTCGGGATGAAAGTTGGAGCGTTTCTTGATGTCGCTCGGAACCATCCTTCATCAGACGCGTAGTGTATGAAAATTACAAGAAGTGCATCCCCTACGCACAATAATTTGCAGGAGGCAGCGTTGGCTTCAACAGCCCTAGAACGCGCGCAGCCACACGGCTTGGAGGTTTCAAGCCGCGAAGAGCTCGTGCGCATGCGAGAGGAATGTCGTCAGGACCCTGGCGCATTTCACGGCGCAATCGCAAAACGTCAGTTGTGCTGGCTGCTGCCAGAGCAGTCTGCTTGGGCCTTTTTCGACCAGAATCTGGGCCAATGGCGGGGCTGGCACTCTGAGACCGGCGCGCCGATTGCGCTTGATCTCCCGGAGTGCTTCGAGCCATGGGATCGCGCTTTTAACGACGACACGCCGCCGCACTGGCGCTGGTTCGAAGGTGGACTGACCAGCACAGCCTTCAATGAATGCGATCGTCACGTTCTTGATGGACACGGCGATGAAGCTGCGCTGATTTTCGAAGGTGACCGTTGGAATATGGCCAGCGATGGCGGCCGCGGTGGTCCGGTCGATAGCGAAATCATCAGCCGCAAGAAACTGCTGTTGGAAAGCGCTAAATGCGCGCTCGCGCTCGAGGCACTGGGCTGCAAGCCCGGCGATCGGATCGCGCTCAATATGCCCAGCATCGCCGAGCAGATCTATTGGACCGAAGGAGCCAAGCGGATTGGTGTGGTCTACACGCCCGTGTTCGGCGGGTTCAGCGACAAGACCCTGTCTGACCGGATTGCGGACGCTGGCGCCAAGATCGTTGTCACCGCCGATGGGTCCTATCGCAACGCCCAGATGGTGCCGTTCAAGCCCAACTACACTGATCCTGCGCTCGACAATTTCGTGGCGGTCCCGGTGGCGATGGAGTTGCTGGAGAAGGCGCTTAGCGAAAGCGCGCTGTCGCTCGAAGCGAGTCAGATCGATCTGATCAAGGCCACCGTGGCAGAGGTGCTCGACGGCGAAGTCACGGTCGAGCGGTCCGACGTTATGCGGGGCGTTGGCAAGGCGCTGACGCTGATTGGCTCGGGCGAGGGTGGAACCGCAGGCCTGAGCGCCAAGCAATCGGCGCAATTGCGGATCGCGATTGCCAGCTCTCTGGTGGATTCCCCTGCGCGGGTCGACGCTGTGGTTGTGGTCAAACACACTGCCCAGCCGGACCTGGTGTGGAACGAGGATCGCGATCACTGGAGCCATGATCTCACCCACGCGGCGGGGCTTAGAATCCTTGAGGCCGCGCGCAAGGCCGGTTTTGATCTGGCCGACGAAGAGAGTCTTCTTGACCTGTCAGACCAGGACTTTGTCCGTGCCGTTTGGGCTGGCTCGCCCGTGCTGGCGGTCGATGCCGAATACCCCAATTTCATCATTTACACCTCGGGTTCGACCGGAAAACCGAAGGGTGTCGTCCACGTCCATGGCGGCTATGCCAGTGGGACTGCGGCGACCATGGCAACGGCGTTCGGCGCTGAACCGGGCGATACGATGTATGTCGTGGCCGATCCGGGCTGGATCACCGGTCAAAGCTATCAGATCGCCGCCTCGCTGCTGACCAGGGTCACGACCGTGATCACTGAAGGTTCGCCAGTGTTCCCGCACTCTGGCAGGTTCGCTTCGATCATCGAGCGTTACAAGGTCGATGTGTTCAAGGCCGGTGTCACCTTCCTCAAATCGGTGATGCAGAACCCTGAAAACCTCAAGGACATTCAGCGTTACGATCTGTCATCGCTCAAGGTCGCGACCTTCTGTGCCGAGCCAGTCTCTCCAGCGGTCCAAGCCTTCGCGATGGAGCACATTACCGAGCGCTACATCAATTCCTACTGGGCAACCGAGCATGGCGGGATCGTCTGGTCGCACTTTGCCGGCGACAATGATTTCGAGCTCAAACCCGATGCCCACACCTATCCGCTGCCGTGGATCATGGGCGATGTCTGGGTCGAAGATGCCAATGGCGGCAGCGACGGTCCGGTTCAATACTCACGTGATGCTACCGAGGCCGGTGTCGCCTGGCGCCGTGCCGAAGAGGGCGAGAAGGGCGAGATCGTTATCGCGCTGCCTTATCCCTATCTGACACGGACAGTCTGGGGTGATGTCGGTAATTTCGTGGTCGAACGTGCCGGTAACACCGCCAGGATCGCTGCCGCATGGCAAGGCAATGTAAATCGCTATGCCGACACCTATTGGAAGCGCTGGCGCGGGGCCTGGGCCTACACTCAGGGCGATTTCGCGATGCGCCACCCCGATGGCTCATTCTCGCTCCACGGCCGCTCAGACGATGTGATCAATGTTTCAGGCCACCGGATTGGAACCGAGGAAATCGAGGGCGCAATACTGCGCGACAAATCGCTCGATCCCAATTCGCCGGTGGGCAATGTCATCGTGATCGGCGCGCCGCACAGTCAGAAGGGCGTGACGCCGATCGCGTTTGTGACCCCGGTTGAGGGACGCCGCCTTACCCAGGACGATCGCCGCCGGCTGACCGATCTGGTCCGAACCGAGAAGGGCGCCGTCGCGGTCCCGTCCGACTTTATTGAGCTCAGCGAATTCCCAGAGACCCGCTCCGGCAAATATATGCGCCGGATGGTGCGTGCCGTGGTCGAAGGCGGCGATGTCGGCGATGCTTCAACTCTGCGCAATCCTGAGAGCCTAGACGAGCTGACCCGCGCTGTAACAGCGTGGCAGCGGCGCCAGAACCTGTCCGACAATCAGGCCCTGTTCGAGCGCTATCGCTTCTTCACGATCCAGTACAATGCGCTCACTGCGACCCAGCGGGTGGCAACGGTGACGGTCAAGAACCCGCCGGTGAACGCACTCAACGAGCGTGCTCTGGATGAGCTGGTGATCATTGCTGAGCATTTGGCGCGCAAGGATGATGTCGCGGCAGTGGTCTTCACTGGCGCCGGCACCGCCAGCTTCGTGGCGGGTGCTGACATTCGCCAGATGCTCGAGGAAGTGAACAGCGTCGAGGAGGCCAAGGCGCTTCCCGACAACGCGCAGCTCGCCTTCCGCACGATCGAGACCATGGGCAAGCCGTGCATCGCGGCGATCCAGGGTATTGCCCTCGGTGGCGGCATGGAGTTTGCGCTGGCGTGTCATTACCGCGTGGCCGAGAGCAAAGCGCGCTTTGGTCAGCCCGAGATCAATCTGCGGCTCCTTCCCGGCTACGGTGGAACCCAGAGACTGCCGCGTCTGCTGGCTGATCGTCGTGGCGAGACCGGACTGCGCGATGCGCTTGACCTGATCTTGGGCGGTCGCGCGATCGACGCCGAACAGGCACTGTCGATCGGTGCAGTCGATATCTTGGCAGATGGATCCCAAGATGCTCTGTCCAAGGCCCACGCTATGGTTCGGGAATATGTCGCTTCCCCGGAAGATAGCGTGTTGGGTCAGGCCTTTGCCGCTCGCAATCAGGCGACCGAGGCCTGGGCTACTCCGGCTACGATCGACCTCGAAGAAGTGCTCAAGGATGATTTCCTTCAGCGGATTCTCAAGCAGCTCGCTTGGGCTGGTCGCGACAAGGCCGGTGAGCGGGCGCTTGATGCGATCCGCACCGGCTGGACCGAAGGCATGGCGGCTGGCCTCGAGCGTGAAGCGCAGCGCTTCGCCGAAGCCATTATCGATCCTGACGGTGGCAAGACCGGCATCCAGCAATTCATGGACAAGCAGAGCCCGCCGCTGCCGGTGCGCCGCGATGGTGTCTGGATTGATTCCGAGCACGAGAGCCGCAAGGCGCGCATGATCGCAGCGGGTGAGCTGCTGCCGATGGGCGCGCCGTTCTATCCCGGCGTAACCCCAATCCCGGCGCACCAGCTGGCCTTTGGCATCGCGCGCGATCCCGACACGGGAGCGCCAAGGTTTGGGCCGCCTTCGAGCCATGAGCGCGAGCTCGTGGTTAAGACGCCCAGGCCGCGCGCCAATGAAGCTTTGATCTACCTGCTGTCGTCGGAAGTGAACTTTAACGACATCTGGGCTCTGACCGGAATTCCGGTGTCGCCATTTGATGCGCATGACGAGGACGTTCAGGTCACTGGTTCGGGCGGGCTGGCGCTGATCGCAGCGCTGGGCAGCGAGCTCAAGGAAGAAGGCCGGCTCCAGGTTGGCGACATGGTCGCGGTCTATTCCGGGACCAGCCAATTGCTCTCCCCAATGGCGGGTGATGACCCGATGTATGCCGGCTTCTCGATCCAGGGCTACGAAACCAAGACCGGCAGCCATGCTCAATTCCTGACGGTCCAAGGGCCGCAGCTGCACAAGCCGCCGTCTGATCTGACGCTCGAACAGGCTGGCGCTTACACGCTCAACTTGGGAACGGTGGCACGCTGCCTGTTCACGACGCTTGAGATCACGCCGGGCAAGACCATGTTCGTCGAAGGGTCGGCGACCGGGACCGGGCTCGACGCGCTCAAATCCTCGGTCCGCACCGGCCTTGCTGTGGTTGGCCTTGTGTCGAGCGAAGATCGCGCCGAGTTTGTTCGCGGCCAAGGCGCTGTCGGCGCGATCAACCGCAAAGATCCCGAGCTGGCCGACTGCTTCATAGCAGTCCCTGATGATCCTGACGCCGCCCGCGAATGGGAGCAGCAAGGTGAAAAACTGCTCGCCAAATACCGTGAGCTCAATGGCGGAAAGCTGGCGGACTATGTTGTCAGCCACGCCGGTGAGCGGGCCTTCCCGCGCAGCTTCCAACTGCTCGACGAGGGCGGGACTCTCGCCTTCTATGGTGCATCGTCCGGCTACCACTTCAGCTTCATGGGCAAATCGGGCGAAGCTTCACCTGAGGAGATGATGGCCCGCGCCAGCTTGCGTGGCGGCGAGTCCGTGCTGCTCTATTACGGCCCCAACTCGCGCGATCTGGCCGATGAGAAGGGCCTCGAGATGATCGAAGCGGCGCGGCTGTTCAAAGCCCGCATCGTGATTGTTTCGACCACTGATGGTCAGCGTGAGTTCCTGCAATCGCTGGGACTGGAGGATTCGGTCGAAGGGATCGTCAGTCTCGAAGGTCTCAAGCGCCGCAACAGCGATTTCGACTGGCCCGAAACGATGCCGCGTCTGCCCGATGCCAAGCAGGATATCGAAGCCTTCAAACTCGGCGTCCGCAGTTACCAGCAGAATACGCTCAAGCCGTTCGGTTCGGCAATTGGCAAACTGCTGCGTTCGCCCGGCAATCCGCGCGGCGTTCCTGACCTTGTTGTGGAGCGCGCCGGTCAGGATAGCCTTGGGGTCTCGACCTCGCTGGTGAAGCCATTCGGTGGCCGCGTGATCTACGCCGAGGACATGACCGGGCATCGCTACACCTTCTACGCCCCACAAGTCTGGACCC
This sequence comes from Erythrobacter sp., assembly GCA_965229665.1. Taxonomy (GTDB): domain Bacteria; phylum Pseudomonadota; class Alphaproteobacteria; order Sphingomonadales; family Sphingomonadaceae; genus Erythrobacter. The sequence continues at coordinate 2,179,903 of OZ245896.1, forward strand.
GGCAACGCCGGATCTACATGCCGAGCGCGCAGATATACGGCACGCACCTGTGCAATGCCTATGAAGTGACAATGATGAACGAGATGGTCGCTGCCGGCCTGCTCGATGTCACCGAACCGACCATGGTGGAGTGGGATGGCCTTCCCGAAGCTCACCAATCGATGTGGGAAAACCGCCATTCCGGCGCGACCTATGTCGTCAATCATGCGCTGCCCGCGATGGGCCTGCGCACCAAAGATGAACTGCTCGAATACTGGGCCGCAGCCAGTGCCGAGCAACACCCCCAAAACAACGGAGAGACCACGTGAGCAAGAGCCAAGGCGATACCAGCGTTCAAGAAAAGCCGATGCCGCTTAAGAAAGGCCGGCTGGCTGGCAAGACTGCGGTGATTACCGGCGCGGCTGGCAATCTCGGTACGCAGATTTGCCAAGCCTTCGCCCGCGAGGGTGCGTTTGTGATCATGACCGGTCGCACGCCAGAGCGGATTGAGGCGGCGCGCGATGCTTTGATCGAAGCCACCGGAGTTCCAGCTGAGCGGGTCGATACCGCCATTCTCGACGGCGGCAATCCTGACTCGATCCGTGAAGCGCTGAACAAGGTCAAGGCGACCTATGGCCGGATCGATATCCTGATCAACAATGCGGGATCAGCCGGGCCCAAGCAGCCTCTGCACAACGTTCCTTTCACTCAGGAAGAGCTGAGCGATTGCGGCGAGACCGAGACGGTCGGCGATGCCATGCGCAACATCCTTGGCGTGACCTGGAACCTGGCGCGGATAGCTGCGCCAATGATGCCGGTTGGCGCGGCGATGGTGAACATCTCCACGATCTTCTCTCACACGCGCTATTATGGGCGCACTGCCTATGTCGTGCCCAAGGCCGCGCTCAACGCGCTGTCGCGGCAATTGTCGGATGAGCTTGGCCCGCGCGGCATTCGAGTCAACACGATCTTCCCGGGTCCCATTGAGAGCGATCGGATCCGCACGGTCTTCGCCGCGATGGACCTGGTTCAAGGTCAGCCTGAGAACACCACGGCGGACTATTTCTCTGACCGCATGGCCTTGGCGCGCAGCGTCAATGGCAAGGTCGATGGCAAGCCGCTTCCCATGCCCAAGGATATTGCAGACACCTGCCTGTTCCTGGCAAGCGATGAGTCCTCTGGAATCAGCGGCGAAGAGATTGACGTGACCCATGGCCTGCGGGTCGATCGCAACGCGGCCTCAACCTATATGGCGCGGCCTTCGATGCGCTCGCTCGATGGCAATGGCCTCAAGGTCTTCATCGCTTCGGGCGAGAAATGGGAAGACGCGCTCGAGACCGCCAAGATCCTGATCAATTCGGGCGCCAGCGTACGCATGGGACTGTCGCGCCAAGCTGATGTTGCGCAAGCCAGCGCTCGGCTAAAGGCGCTGGGCATTGATGAGGGGCTCAGCGTGGTGCGGTTCAACCGTTCCGAGCCTGACGCGATGGAGCAGGCGCTGGTCGATTTCGAAGGCGATGCCGGCGGTCCGGTCACTGGTGCGATCATCATGCCGGTCAAGCCCGAGGGTACTTTCGCAGGCAAGCTTCTGCTCGCGAGCGATGTCACGGTTGAGCGCTTTATCGATACCGAGCTCGTCGGTGCGATCGCGGTTGCGCGGAGCCTGGCGCGCTATTGGCGGGGCCGCGAAGGGCTGCTGTCAGCACCGCGCTGCGTGTTCATGACCAACCCCGACGATTTCGAAGGCAACGCGTTCGCCAATATGCTGTCGGCTGGCGTCAAGCAGCTGGTCCGGATCTGGCGCGATGAAGCGCGGGTCCAGCATGAAAATGGTGAGACCCAGATGGCCGTCTGGAGCAACCAGATCGTCCGTCACACCAATGGCGAGGCCGAGAACACGCAATTCGCCGCTGGTCACGCCACCCGCGTGCTGTTCCGTGAACAGCGCATTGCAGAGATCGATCTGCGTCTCCCAGCCAGCATTGGTGAAGAGACCGGCTCACGCAAAGCCATGGTCGGCTTTGCCGAGAACATCACAGGCTTGCACCTCGGCAAGGTTGCTTTCATCACCGGCGGCTCTGCCGGGATCGGCGGCCAGGTCGCTCGACTGCTAGCGCTTGCTGGTGCGCGCGTGATGATGGTCGCTCGCCGCGAGAGCGAGCTGGTTGCCGCGCGTGACCGGATCGTCGGTGAGCTGCAGGATATCGGCTTTGCCGGGGTCGAACGACGGGTAAAGATCATGCCCGACGTTGATGTCAGCAATTTTGAATCGCTTGAGAAAGCGGTCGACGCGACGATCGATGAGTTTGGCCGGATCGATTATCTGATCAACAATGCCGGGGTCGCTGGCGCCGAAGACATGGTGGTCGATATGGACCCTGCATCGTGGCGCTTCACGCTCGATGCCAACCTCGTCTCGAACTACTTCCTGATGCAGAAAGTGGTGCCGATGATGAAAGCGCAAGGCTCGGGCTATGTCCTCAACGTCTCGTCCTATTTCGGTGGCGAGAAACTGCTTGCGGTGGCTTACCCCAACCGTGCGGACTACGGCCTGTCGAAGGCTGGTCAGCGCGCCATGGTGGAAAGTTTCTCGCCCTTCCTAGGACCGGAAGTCCAATGCAACGCGATTGCTCCGGGACCGGTCGATGGAGACCGTCTGTCAGGCACCGGAGGCAAGCCGGGTCTGTTCCTGCGCCGTGCCAAGCTTATCCTGGAGAACAAGCGCCTCAACGCTGTCTATGAAGCGGTGGTCAAGTCGCTACGCGATGGCGGTGAAGTCGCAAAGATCCTGACCCGCCTGTCACGCAACAGCACCAGCACTCTGTCGCATGACGACGAAGCGCCGATCGAGCTCCGCAAGCTCGCGCTCGAATTCGCGGCGGAAGGCGATGGAATCTGCACCTGGGATCAATATCTGCTCACCGAAGGCATGGCAGAGCGTCTGCTTGGTCGTCTGCGGCTGGGCGGCTTCCTGATCGGCTCCAACGAATGGACCAGTCATTCCGAGCCCGGAGCGAAGACCTGGCTCAAGCTGCCACCGCCAGAAGAAGCGCCGTTCCTTCCCGCTGCCAAGGTTGAGAAACTCGCGGAGTCCGTCGGCAAAGGCGTGACCTCGCAGCTGCATCTCGGCGCCATGCCGACCGAAGCCGAAGTGGCGCAGGCGACTGTGTTCTTCCTCGCTGATCGTGCGGTGAGTGGCGAGACCTTCATGCCGTCTGGCGGTTTGAGGGTTGAGCGTTCCTACACCGAGCGGGAGATGTTCGGTTCGCCCAAGCGTGAGCGGATCGAGCAGATGAAAGGCAAGACGGTCTGGATCGCTGGCGATCATCTGACCGACTATGTCGCCGCAACGATCGAAGAACTGATCGTCGATTGCGAAGTCGGCAAGGTTGTGCTGATCGCTGATCGAAAAGCGAGCGCTAATGCGGTCAAGGGATTGCTTGGCAAAGACGTTCCCGCTGATGCTCTTCAGATCATCACCGCAGGCGATGCGATCGAAGACGCCATGGATGAGGCTTTGTCGCAATGGGGCCGCCCGACCACGGTTATCTCCATGCCCAATGCCGCGCTGCCGACCCATCTGTTCGACGAGGATGACGTGCTGTCGGCCGAGGATTTCGCAGCGATGGTCGAAGATGGCCTGACTCGCCACTTCCGAGTCTCACGCAAGGCTTCGCTGTACGATGGTTGCCAGGTCGTTCTGGTGACGCCGGATGTGCCTTATGGCAGCGATGATGCGGCCTCTTTTGCTCTGGCTAACTTCATCAAGACTTCGCTCCATGCGTTTACCGCTACCCTGGCGGTGGAGAACGAACGGATGGTGCACGATGTGCCGGTCAACCAGATCAACCTGACCCGCCGGGTTCGGGGTGAAGAGCCGCGTGATGAGGAAGAGCATCAGGAAGAGCTCAAGCGTTTTACGCGAGCGGTTCTTCTGGTCGGCGCACCGCTGCCGGATGCGCAAGACTCGCGCTACCGTTCGCGGATTTATCGAGGGACTTCGATGACCGTTTAAGCTGGCGCTTGCTTGAAGCTGCTTCAGGATGAGCCAGTGCCTAAGTGGGGCGCTGGCTCGCCCCCGCGCGGTCCTGATGCGCTCAAGTCAACGGATTGCCTTGCGGATTGGCCGCATCCAGCCTTGCAATCATAGGCTTAGCGAGCCTAGTACCCCGTCCCTGACATGCGCTTGTCTCAATCGCGGCCTAGAACGCGGTAAGACTGGCTGGTCGATGGGTCGCATTTTACGAGAGACACTGTGTGTCTTGAGAGGATGCGGGGGGACAATTTGGGAAACGCTGGATCATCTTTCAGCTTTGGCCAACGCGTGCGCGCGTCTGGTCTAGGGCTGTTGGCTCGCACCATCGGCGCAAGTCTATTTGCTACAGTTTTCTCGACCCTAGGACTTGGAGCCGCGCCTCTTTCCGCCCAAACTGTCGCGTCGCCGCCGACGCGGGGCGAGCTCCTGCCGCCTTCGCGCGCTGCCGAACCATCGCAGCTCACCCTGACAATTGACGGTGACATGGAGCGCGCGCCCTGCGCGCTCGATCGTCCGGAATACTCAGAGCTAAGGCTGACCCTGACAGGCGCCGAGTTCATTGGCCTCGACAAGGTCCCCGGTCTCTCGCTCGACGCAGCCTATCAAGGCTACGTCGATCGAGAGCTGCCGCTGTCGGTGTTGTGTGATATTCGAGCTCAGGCCAACACGATCCTGCGCGCGCAGGGCTATTTGGCGACCGTCGAGATTCCCGAACAGACTCTCGCCGATGGCGCGCCTGATTTCCGCGTCGTCTTTGGGCGTCTCGCTTCATTGCGGGTGCGCGGCGAAGCCGGGCCATCGGAATCTTTGGTGGCGAGCTATCTCGAAAAGCTGACTGAGCAGGAGGTCTTCAACTCTTTCGAGGCTGAGCGATATTTGCTTCTGGCCGACGACCTTCCTGGTCTGGATGTGCGGCTTTCCCTTCGACCAGCGGTGGGCGGTGAACCCGGTGATCTCGCAGGGGAGATCGCGGTCCTGCAACGCCAAGGATCCCTCGACGTCAACGTCCAGAACTTCGGTTCCACGGCATTGGGTCGATATGGCGGCTTGGTGCGCGGCGAGCTGTATGACCTGACCGGCTTGGGCGACCGCACTACCGTCGCTTTGTTCAGCACTCTCGAATTTGCCGAGCAGCAGACTTTTCAGCTGGGCCATGACTTCCGGATTGGCAGTGAAGGCCTGCGTATCGGAGGCCAGTTCACTTACAACATCACCGATCCAGCGACTCAATTGGCTGGCTTTGACATCGAATCCGAAACGGTTTTGGCGAGTATCCGTGCGACTTACCCGATCACCCGGTCGCGCCGGACCTCAGTGTTTGCCGACATTGGTTTCGAGTTGATCGATCAGGACGTAGAGGTCAACGCGATTGGGCTCACACGCGATCGGACACGGATGCTGTTCGCACGGCTCTCCGGCGAGTGGACTGACCAGGACAGCATTCGCCGATTGAACGGCTTTACTCCGTTCGAGCCGCGCTTCAGAGCCTACGCCGCGCTTGAAGCTCGGCAGGGCCTCGACGTATTTGGTGCCAGCCAGGATTGCCGAAGCAATCTCCTGAATTGCCTGTTTGGGGGCGAACCGCCGCCAAGCCGCGTAGAGGCTGATCCGACACCGTTTGTCGGGCGGTTTGATGCCGGTTTTGAGTACCGACCGGAACCGATGTTTACTTTCTCACTTGAGGCTTCCGCGCAGGTGGCCAGCGCTCCTTTGCCTGCGTTTGAGGAGTTTGCAGCCGGAAGCTTCTCCATCGGCCGCGGCTACGATCCCGGTGCCGTGCTGGGCGACAATGGCTTGGCCAGTGCGTTTGAGCTGCGATTTGGATCACTGGCGCCAAAGGAAAAGAATGCTGTGGCGCTGCAGCCTTATGTCTTCACCGACATAGCCTATGTCTGGAACAAGGATCCCAGCCTCCAGGCCCTCAATCCGGACCATCTGTGGTCGGCCGGCGGCGGCGTCCGCGCTGCCTGGGGATCGCGCCTGCAGAGCGACGTAATGCTCGCGATTCCGCTGTCACAGACAAACCTCCAGACCGAGATCGGCGACATCCGGCTGATGTTCTCGCTGACTGCCCGCCTGTTCCCATGGGGAGACTGAAATGACGCTCGTCCAGAACTCTCGTGCCAAGCTGCTTCTCGGGAGCGGCGCAATCGCACTCGCAGCATGTCTGGCTGCGCTACCCAACAGCGCGCAGGCCCAGGCATTTCGGGCGAATCCGACAGTTGTTTCCGGATCAGCGACCTTTGACCGGGCCATTGACGGCCTGGAAACGATTGAAGTTACCTCGCCGACAGTTGTGATCGATTGGACTCCGTTGGAGGACCCGTTTGGCAACGCCTTCGACTTTTTGCCTGACAGCCATGTCGCGACCTTCCAGGATGCGCCGGCGCAGGGTGGTTTTGCTGCTCTCAACCGGATCCTGCCGTCAACCAACAACAATGTGGTTGTGATGAATGGCACCGTGCTGTCTCGCTTGCAGGATGCTGCGGGTGGGCTGACCCCAGGGGGAACGGTCGCTTTCTACTCGCCCAACGGAATTATGGTCGGCAGCAATGCCGTGTTCGATGTCGGCAGCCTGCTGCTGACCACACTCGATCCCGATCTGACGAGCTTCAACAATTTCGCCTCGGCGGGCGGGACGCTCAATCTGATCGGCAATACGGCAACGACCGCGCTGATCTCGATCGCACCCGGGGCGCAGATCAATGCAACCGCGGAGAATTCCTTCTTTGCCGTAGCCGCTGCCGAAATTCAGATGCAGGGCAACGCCCGGATCAATGGCTCGCATGCCTATGTTGCGGGTGAAATCGTCAATCTGACTTACACCAATGGTCTGTTTGACATTCAAGTGCCGCTTGGGACCACCGCGAACACCGCGATAAACCTGAATGGCAATATTGGCGGACCGTCGAGCACTGGCGCGGGCGACAATCACATGATTTATGCCGTCGCTAGGGCCAACACGAACCCAATCAATATGCTGTTTAGCGGCAATCTGGGGTTTGATCCCGCCGTCAGCGCCGGCGTGGTCAATGGCGAGATCATCCTTGCTGCCAATCACGATGTGTTCGGTCGGACCGTAGATGGCGGCTCAATTTCTGACGGGATCAACGCTACATTCGACGGCGCTTCGGCGGGAAACGATCAGCCCGCCGATATCTTTGTCGACAATTTCACGGCCACGAGCAGTCTCTTGGCCATTACCAATGGCATAGCCCGCGTTGAAGCATTCAATGGGCCGAGCTCGGTGGATGGCAACCTCTTGGTTGTCGGGCGCGAGGAAGCGCAGATCGTCGCGGAGAACGGCCATCTCTTCACGATCGCGGGCGATGCGCTGGTTTCTTCGCGTGCCTTCGGCGTGTTGGGGACTCTCCTCAACGATCCCAATTCGATCAATGCCGAGGGAGGCCTTGCTATTGTCGAGGCGCTCAACGGAGCGGAGATCGATATCGGCGGTGGCGCGCTTGTCACTGCTGATGCGCTGGCTGGAGCCGAGACTGGCCTGCTGCAAGCGGGGACCGCAACCGGCGGCGAAGCCAGCGTTAGCGCGACCGGCGGCACAGTTCGGATATCAGGCAACACAACGGTGTCTGCTCAAGCTCTGGGGACCACTCAGACGGGCATCCTATTGGGAGCCGATATTCGCGGAGGCCAAGCCGACGTCCAAGCCTCTGCAGGGGGCGATATCACGCTGAATGGCAGCCTGACGACTTCAGCCGCCGCGATCGCAACCGACAGTGATCTGATCAATCCATCGACCGGCTCGAATGCCTTTGGCGGGAACACGATCGTAGCGGTAGATGGCAATTCCTTCATCAATGTCGAAGGGACGCTCGATATGTCGGCCGATGCCAGCGCCGGCTCATCGAGCGAGGTTGGGAAATCCGCCACGGCAGATGCAGGAGATGCTTCGGTCTCGGTGACAGGGCCCGGTGGCATCCTGATCGGTGACGTCGCCACACTGACTGCCAATGCGATCGGTGCGGACAACGATAGTGGCACTGGGCTCGGCGGGGATGCCCTTGGCGGTGTGGCCGGCGCAATCGTTACCGGTGGCGGCAGCATTACCTTCCTCAGCGACTATTCTGCCAGCGCAACCGCGCAAGCTGGTGACGGCAATGGAGGCGGCATTGGCGTTGGCGGAATATCCGGCGCTTTGGCCGATCAGGGAATAATCGATATTCAAGGCTCTGCCTCAGCCGATTCCTCGGGCACAGGCGGCGATGCCGATCTCAGCATTGGTGGCATGGGTGGAGATGGGTTCGGCGGCACCGCGATTTTCCAGGCCGTGGCTGGTCAAGGCGCCCCGGCGACCATTTTGATAGCCACTGATGCGAGCTTGATTGCAGATGGCATTGGCGGACGCGGCGGATTGGGTGATGGCGCAGCAATTGCCCCCGGCACTGGAGGCACTGGAACAGGGGGGCTGTCGTCAGCACCCAATCAGGCCGACCCGACCATCAACAATGGCGTCTACCTTCGGGCTGATGGCGACAATGGCACGATCAGTGTCGGTGGCGCGTCAAGCTTGAGCGCGCGAGGCGTCGGTGGGTTGGGCGGCGATGGGCTGACCGGTCAGGACGGCGGCAATGGCGGCGATGCGCTGGGCGGCGATATCAGCATTGGCCTGACGCTGCTGGGTGGAACCGGCGGTGTTGGCAATGGATCAGCAACCTTCGCTGATATTGACGCCGATGCGAGTGCCCAAGGCGGCGCTGGCGGCTTGGACGGGAACACGCTCGACCGTGGCGGAATCGGAGGATTTGGCCAAGCCGGTCAGGTGGTTCTCAACGCGCTCTATGGCACCGTTGCAGCAGCGGCTGTACAATTCACGGCGCGAGGCAGTGGCGGACAAGGCGGAATAGGCGGCAATGGCACTGGGGCAATCCGCGCCGGTGCACAGACGGGACAAGGCGGCAGCCTGATTGTGGATTCCTTCTCGGTCGACGCGCTCGGAATTGGAGGCACTGGACGAGTCGCCCGGGGCGGCGATGGGACCGGCGGCCTCGCTTTCATGGACTTCTCGGGCGGCACGACCAATGTGAATGGGGATGTTGAGCTTCTGGCGCGTGGCTCTGCCGGCGGCTCATTGGGTGGTGACGGCGGAAACGCCACTGGCGGTACGGCTCAGATGGGCTTTTCCACTGCAGATATTGGCAACGCTACCATCTCGGGTAATGCGATTGTCGACGCGATTGGCTTGGGCTCCGGCGTCAACACTGGGGGCACAGCTGGCGATGCTCTGGGGGGTATGGCCAGCGTGGCCGTTCAGGCAGGAAGCACGCTCACAATTGGCTCGCTGCAGGTCAACGCGAGCGGTATTGGCGGCCTTACCAACAATGGTACTGGCGGGAACGGCACTGGAGGTACCGCATCGATTACCAGCGATGGTGCAGGCAGTATGCTAACGATCCTGCGAAATGTGCCAAATGCTGTCAGCAGCATCTTAAACAACGGTTCAATCGCCAGCGCAAACGGATTTGGTAGTCAGTCCAATGGAGGTGGAAGCGCCGGCAATGGGACCGGCGGGACGGTAAACATTTCTGCGACCAACATGGGATCAATTGCCTTCCCGGCTGATCCTGGAGCGGATCCAACCACGCGAAGCGTAATTCAAATTCAGGCACAAGGCCAAGGGGGCAATGCCGGCGGCGATGGCGTGATCGCTGGTAACGGAACCGGTGGCGCCATCAATTTGATCCTCGATGATGGAGCCTTCTCGAGCGGCCAAATCGGCCTCTCGACAAACGGCGGTGGTGGCAGTGCGACGAATGGGGCGGACGATACGACTGGGGGGGACGCTACAGGCGGAGACATAATCGTATCCTTGCTCAATGGCGCTGTGCTCACTGTTCAGGATCTATCCGTCCAATCGCAAGGCTTCGCGCGCAATGGCAGCGGCATCGGCAATGGCGGCAATGGAACTGGCGGAACCAATCGTTTTTCGATGGCAGACAGCACGCTCAACTTGACCGGTCAGCTTGTCATTAACAGCAGTGGGACTGGCGGCGCCGGACAGATTGGTGGTGATGGGAATGGCAATGATTCCGATTTCGTTGCGACCAATTCCACGATTGCAATCACTCCCAATGCCAATGGTGGATTTGGAATCGTGATGTCGTCCGCCGGGGCGGGCGTTTCTGGGAACGTCCAAGGTGGCGACGGCACCGCTGGCAGTGTTACCATGTCGCTAACTCAAACCGACATCACCGGCGGCAGTATTCGCATGATCGCTAATGGCCGTGGTGGGGATGCCCTTGATGTTGGTGGCGCCGCGGGCGAAGGCGTGGGCGGTACCGCTACATTGACAGTAGTTGGTTCCAATCTCGGCCTAGCGGGTCGTAATGACGTCGAAGCCACTGGGACGGGCGGACGCGCTCAGAATGGCACCAATATTGGCGGCGCGGCGCAAGGCGGAACGGCCACAGTCAGTCTGACCGACAGTGCGATCGCGGTGACAGATTCCGGGACAGTTATCGGCTCCTTTGACGTTCGAAGCCTCGCATCCGGCGGTATTGCAACCACGCGCGGCGATTCCACAGCCGGCAACGCCAACCTGCAAGTGCTCAATTCGAGTATCTCAGCACCGGAGCTGGTTGTCGAAGCGCGTGCCAATTCGACCGCGAGCACGGCGAACGACATTGGCGGAAACGCCTCCGCTGGTTCCGCAAGTGTCAACATTCAAGGTGACTCGCTGATCGACGCCAGCACCATGCAGATTGTTGCTGATGCCTTCACCTCCGCGGGCGGCTCGGCCTTTGCAGGGGGCGCCACCTTGAACGTTGGCGGCACCGGTAATGAGCAAGCCAACATTGGCTTGCTGGATATTTCAGGCACCGGAAGTGGGGCCAATCCGGCAGACCTTGCCAACAGCGCTGGCCAGTTCGTGATCAACATCACCGGCGGCGAAGTGAATGTTGCCAATCTCGAAGCGGAGGCAGGCGGAGATGTTGTGAACGACAACTTCGGGCCCTCCACGATCATCGCGGATGGCGGCTCTCTGCTGATCTCGCTCACCGGAACAATCGCTTCGACCAATGTCCTGGCGATCCGCACGGGCAATGGCGGGATTATCGGCGATCCAACCTTCAACAATTCGACCACGTCGATCAGCGTCACCGCGCAAAACTCGCTCGAAATTCAGGGTGATGATGACGGAACACCGGGGTTTGGCGCTGCAGCGCTCAATCTGATTGCGCGCAACATCACGATCGAAAACGGAGCGCGGGTCAGCGCCATCGATGCGAACATCACCTCGCTCGACACCGATAATCTGATGGTCTTGGGTGGCACCAGCGATGGACCGGGCTTTACGCTGACCCAGGAAGAATTTGACCGATTGGACATCGTCAATCTGTTCATCAACGCGCCTGAACTGACTGGCGCTGGGGCCAATGATCCGGATATTGTGATCCGTGACCTGATGGCGACCGGCTCAGGTGCAGGGACACTCTCCAACCTCTCGATCCTGGCGGCTCCGCTGTCTGGGATCATTCGCGTCGAAGGCGATTTGACCTTCGCCAATGCGAGCGGTCAGGACACGCTGACGCTCCGAGCTGGCGATCGGCTGGAGGTCGTGACACCGGGCCGGATTGCGGTGCTCGATGCCAATGGTGCTCCGATCGGGTCTCTCTCGCTCAATGCCAACAACATCTGGGTCGCGGATGATGCGACAATAACCCAATTGCAGGGAGATGTTGGCTTTGCGGGGCGCGACGATCAATTGGCGACGGCAGCAACCGGCAGCGATGATCCGCTCGGCTATATTCAGGCCGGAGGCGTAACGATCGACGTCGGTGAATCTCTGTTGGTCCGGAACACGGGTACGACCACAGAGCAGGGCGGAATCCTGGTCGGGGCAAGTGGTCTCTCAATCCTGAGCACGGCCACTGGCGCCCCTCAGCTCGATGTCTTTGCCTATGGCCGCAGGCAGGGCGCCCAAGGTAATTTCATTACCGGCGAGGACTTCTTCAATGAAGTTGAGTTCAACACTGGGGGGCAAATTCAAACCACCTATGATGATGCTGCCGAGTTCAACGACTGCGTGATCAACACGGCGACATGCCCGGTTGTGACCACCCCCGTAACACCGACCCCAAATCCACCGCCAGATCCGACAGTGATTCCGGTCCCGCCGGTCACAAATCCGACTGTGATCGCAGCGTCTGTTTCAAGCACTGAGCCGCTTGCCCAGGTTGAATCGCAATCCGACGAGGAGTTTGGGATCGACTTCCCGGGCTTGGTCGAGGCCCCACTGCTTTCGGAGGAGCCGGAGCTTGACGATCCTGTGACCAGCGGGGGTGAGACGAGCCAGTTTACCTCGGCCCCAGCAGCGGGAGGTAACTAAGATGATCAGCCTCTCTGGTAAGCCGGTCTTGGTTGCATGCGCGATCGCGTTGTCCTGCGTCGGACTGATGCCACAGGACCATGTTCGCGCTCAATCCTTGGACGCAACGCAGATCAGTCTGCGCGACACATTTCCGATTGGCTCAAACGCTCTGTGCGAAGCTCAGATCCTACCGCCAGAGGAAGGCGCTGGCCTGTTCGAACGCAAGTATGCGGTGTTGTGCCGCGATGCCGCAGCACCCATCGGAACTCTGTGGGTGAAGCGCGGGCAGCTTGCTGACCAGGCACAGGCGAATTTCGCGCCATCGGGCGCAGTCTGCAGCCCAAGTGAAAGCCAAACCCACGATCTCTCAGGACTGGCACAACGTTCCTTGATTTGCCGCGAGGACGGGAGCGTGATCCAGCGGCAATTGCTCGTCAGTGAGAGCGGAAATCGGACCTATGCTGCCGTCGGTCTGCCGGTCTACTCAAAGGCCCTGAACCTCGGTATTGAAACCCTTATCGCTGATCGCGAGGTTCCTGGCTCGGTCGATATTCCGCTGACACAAACCACCGATGCGATTGCCTTTGCGCGCCAGCAAGCCGACGCCATTGCCGCGGATCAGGCGCTGGTGGAAGCCTATCGCCGCAGCAACAGCGGGCAATATGCCGAGGCTGCCGAATTCTTTGCCGCCTCTGCCGGAGCACTGACCGGCGACGCGAGTACCGAGGCCCGGCTCAATGAGGCGCTGCTGCAATCCAATCTGGGTAACTTTACTGAGGCTGATCGGCTGTTCCTGCAGACACAGGAAGCAAGCACAGCAAACCCAGTGCTTGCCCGGTTGCAGAGGAATTTTCAGGTGATTGACGCGCTCAATCGTGACGAACCGGGTCTCGCCTTGGAACGGCTCGATGTCCCGGTTGATGCGGTCGGGCAAGTGGATTTACTGACGCAAGAACTGCAGATCGACAAAGCGCTTGCCAACCGGCTTGCTGCCGAAACCACACGGGCCGCTGGTTCAGATTTCGCCAACAGCCTGAGCGTGCTCGAACGCGCGCAGTTGCTCGATGGCCAAGCTGCCTATTTGCGGGCTTCGGCATTGCGATTGCTTGGAAACAATGACCTGGCAGCCATCGAGTTGGAACGAGCGAACAATCTTTTGATTGCGGTCCGAGAAGGACGGGTCAACTCGATCATCTGGCTGCGTGCGCAGGTCCTAGGTGAGCTGGCTTCGGTGTCGGAGCTTAACGGCGTCCTCGACCAATCCGAGCTGCTCCATCTTGAAGCGATCGCATTGCTCGCACAGCGTTACCCGGATACGCCGGCGTTCCAGAGCGCTCGGGCGCAACTGGCGGGCTATTACGCAAGGAATGGGCAACAAACGCGGGCGCTAGACCTCTATCGCGATATCGTCTCTGTGGCGGATGGCCGATCTGCGCCAGCTTTGCGCAATCTGCTGGCGCCCTATTTTGCCTTGCTGCTAGAAGGCGACCGGCCAGAGCGGGCCGCTGCGGACATGTTCAGCGCGAGCCAATTATTGGTGCGACCCGGTCTGGCTCAGACCCAGGCCGTGCTTGCGAGAGAACTTTCGGGTGGAAGCGATGAAGCTGCGCTGCTGTTTCGCAAGACGATCAACTTGGGGCGCGCGATCGAACAGGTCCGGGCTGAAGTGCGCGAGCTAGCTTTGTCGTCGCCTGGGGATGCTCCAGCCGATCCCGCCTTGGCCGCAAGCCAGCAGCAATTGGCATCCTTGGAGGAGCAACAAGCGACAGTCCTGCAACAGCTGGCGGAGTATCCCAGGTTTCGAGCCGTAACCCAGACACAGGTCGATTTGCCGGAGTTCCAATCGATACTGAAAGATGGTGAGGCCTATCTCAAGCTGATTACGCTCGAGCGCGAAGCCTTTGTCATCTTCGCCACTTCTGCCACGGCCACCGCCTATCAGGTCGACGCCTCACCGCAGGAATTGGAGGCGATTGTTGATCAATTGCGCGACAGCATCGCTTTGGCTGAGGGTGGCCAGATCCTCACTTTTCCATTCGATATCGCCGCTGCGCGCGAATTGTATGTCCGGCTGTTCGAACCCATTGCAAACCAGCTTACCCGGCAGGACCACATTGTGTTTGAGCCGGACGGCGCTCTACTCAAACTGCCGATCAACTTGCTCGTCACGGATGATCGCAGTGTGGCCGATTATCAGGCGCGCCTGGCGGCATCGCCCGATGCGGATGAGTATGATTTCAGAGGGACCGCCTGGCTCGGACGCGAAGCCCAGATTAGCACATCGGTCTCTCCCGCCGCGTTTCGAGACGTCCGTGCCTCGCGGCCTTCACGGGCAAGCAAATCCTATCTTGGCTTGGGGCAAAACCTTCCGGTGACCAATGCACCGCTCACAAGGAGTTCAACCCGCTCTGCGACGATGGGTGGGGAGAATTGCGATTGGTCGCCAGGGATCTGGTCTAGCCCCATCTCGCCACGAGAGTTGGTTGTGGCGGCAGAGCAGCTTGGCGCCGACCAATCATCCGCAATCATCACGCAGGCCGACTTCAGCGACACGGCAATCATGGAGCGGGATGATTTGGGCGAGTATCGAATTCTCCATTTCGCGACCCACGGTCTGGTCACCGCGCCCAAACCAGGCTGCCCGCCTCGACCAGCTTTGCTGACTTCATTTGGCGATGCCGGTTCTGACGGCATGCTAAGCTTTGCTGAAATTTTCGCGCTCAGAATCGATGCCGATCTCGTCATTCTGTCTGCCTGCGACACGGCGGGCGGCGCGACAATCGGCGCCACACGCGAAGCTGGGCTGACCTCTGGTGGCGACTTTGCGCTGGACGGCCTGGTTCGCGCTCTGGTTGGAGCCGGGGGGCGCACAGTGCTCGCAAGCCATTGGTCGGTGCCCGATGATTTTGATGCCACCGAACGGCTGATTTCCGGTTTGTTCCAAGAGCAACAGGCTGCAACGGCGGAGGCACTCCGCCAATCGCAACTGGCGCTGATGGACGATCCTCTGACGTCTCACCCATATTATTGGTCGGCCTTCGCGGTGGTTGGCGACGGCGCAATTCGCATCTCGGAATAGGGGCAGGGGCGCGAGACAGACACGATGGGATCACAGCCTTCAACGACCAAGCCGTCTGCGAACCTGATCCAGCGTGGCTGGCGCAATGTGCGTGAAGCCGGAACGATTCAATTGGTTGCGACCTGCTTAATCGTTGTGCTTGCTCTGCTGATCGCAAGGTTCAGTTGGGCTCTTCCTGGCAGCGAAGAACCCACCCCATTGACCAGTACCGCTGAGCGGGCGCTGTTCGATATGCGCAGCCATCTCAGCGCTGATATGGTCGAGCAGGACGATCGCATCACCCTCGTCGTTTTCGATGATCAGACACTGATCAATGCCCGCAAACGATCGCCACTGGATCGCGGGCTATTGGCCGCCGCGTTGCGCAATCTTGATGCGATGGGCGCCAAAGCCATCGGTATCGATATTCTGTTCGATCAACCGCAAGATGAAGATTTGGATCTAATCGAGACACTGCGGGCGATGGAGACTCCGGTGGCCGTTGCCTATGCCAATATCGACACCAACGAAACGGACATAGTCTACGAACAGCAGCAGTTTCTGGAGAGCTTTTTGGCCGAACTGGAGGGCAGTAATGCACGTCCCGCGAGCATCAGGTTGGACAATGCTTTTGGAGCGACGCGTGTTTGGCCGAGTATCGAACCGGATTTGCCACCTTTACTCGGTAGAGCGATGTTGGCGGACTCAGGCGCCGATTTGGGTGCGTTTGAGACCTATGAAGGGGCGCTCAGCTATCGCCGCGCCCAGTTCGAGGACACGCCCATATTCCTCAAACTGCAGATAGACCTATTTGCCGACCCCGACCCTGCGATAGTGCCTTTTTTGGCCGAACAAATCACCGGTCGCTACGTTCTGATTGGCGGTGACGTGGTCGATTTTGATCGCGTGGTCACGACTTTCACTTCGGTGGATGGGGTCACTCCGCCGGGGCTCTCAGTCCATGCAGAGATGATCGCGCAGATGCTGGATCGCAAGGCCTTGCCGGCGATCTCCTCACCGGTGCTTTGGCTGCTTGCGCTATTGGTGGTCGCTTCAGCCATTTTGACCGCCTTGCTGGAGTGGCCGAGCCGTCGCTTGGTCCCATTGCTCCTTGTCTTGCTGACCGCATTCGTCGGGATTCCCATCCTGCTGCAGGCGCGCGGCGTGGACACCTTTGGACTGCCGGCGGTTGGCTGGCTGGTCGGTTGGATCATCGCCTTCACAGCGGTAACCGCGGCTGCGCGAACGGCGGGAGCAGCGCAGCGGAATTTCGCTCATAGCGCGCTCGGTAAATACATCCCACGAGACATCGCTTCGCAAATCATCGATCGACCGGAGTTGCTTTCGCTCGGGGGAGAAAAGCGCGAGATCTATGTCCTTTTCAGCGACCTCGAAGGCTTCACCAAGATGAGCCACGCGATTGAGCCAGAGATGGTAGCGAAGCTGCTCAACCGCTATCTTGAGATGCTCAGCCAGGTGGTGCTCGATCATGGCGGGATCATCGACAAGTTTGTCGGTGACGCGGTGGTCGCGTTTTGGGGTGCGCCGATCGCTCGTCCTGATGACGCCACCAGAGCGGCGCAAGCGGGATATGCGATCTGGCAAGCGGGTGAGAAGTTCCGCGAAGAGGTGGCGGCGATGGATTCCAGCCTTCCCAAGATTGGGAAGACCAGAGTCGGTCTGCATTTTGGCGAAGCGGTGATCGGCAATTTCGGTGGCGATACCCGAATCCAGTACACCGCTTTGGGCGACAGCATGAACACGGCTGCCCGGCTGGAAGCTGCCAACAAACCACTGCAATCCAGCGTTATGGCTAGCCGTGAATTCGTCGAACAATCGGATCTGGGATGGTGGCGGGCCATGGGAAGAGTGCAATTGCGCGGGCGCGCCAGGCCGGTCGATATTTTTGAGCCGGCGCCTGATTTTCCAGAGGAGGATCGCGCCAAGTTGGATCAGGCCGCAAAACTGGCGCATAAAGATGCGCCGCTCGCTTCCGGATTGGTTCAGGAAGTGATTGATAGACATCCGGATGATCTTGCGCTGCGCAATTTGCAGGAAAGGATCGGAAGATTGGACGAAGGGGGAGCCTATGGTCTCGGGTAAGATGAAGAGCCGTCTGATTGGCCTTGCTATGGCTGGAGCTGCTCTGGCGGTGCCTGGCGCGGCCATGGCCGGCGTGGTGGTGAAGTCCAGCGGACCATCCGCCAGCCAATATCCGGTCGGCACAAAGCTCGATGACGATGCGAGCATTACGCTGCAGGCGGGTGACGTGATTACGGTCCTGACCGCTCAGGGGACGCGGGTTATGCGTGGGACCGGAACCTTCAAAGTGGGAGAGCGTGCCCGGGTAACCAGTTCCAGGTTTGCAACTCTTACACGCAAGCGCGCAGCTCGAACTGTCCGGACTGGGGCCATCAGGGGCGATGCGTTGGGTGCGCAGCCAGCTGTGCCCAATTTGTGGTATGTCGACGTCTCGCGCTCCGGAACCATGTGTCTGTTCAGCTTGGATTCCGTTCGGCTGTGGCGCCCCAATGGTGAAGGCCTAGCGACCTATTCGATCCTGCCGCCACAGTCAGAAACCAGTATCGATATCACCTTTGATGACACCGAAGTAGTGGCTGCGCTCGATCCAGCCCGGCTGCAGATCGAAGAAGGTGCAAGTTACGCTATCAGCGGTCCTGAAGGGAGCAGTGAGGCAAACGTCACCTTCGTTGCCCTAACCGAGGAATATGAGCGGGCAGACCAATTGGCAGAGGCTCTGCTAGCCAAGGGCTGCACTGCTCAGGTTGCGGTTCTGGCGGATCGTTTGGGTGGTCCCACCTAAGCTGACATCGTCTGGCCGCAGATCGGCCCGAGTTTGTGAGCGCACATCTGTGTGGTATGAGCCTGGCCTTGGAGGGTTTCATGGCATTATTTTTTCTGCGCCTAGGCGCGGCCGCCTTTGGTTTGGCTATCGTGGCTGGCCCCGCACAAGCAGACACGTTTGAAGTGCTCGATGCATTGTCGGACGCTTCGGCTGATGAGACGACCGGCATTGCCTTGGCGCGAGAGCAAGCGACCCGAGGGGAATATCTCGAAGCGTTGGCAACTTTGGAGCGCGTCTTGGCCGAGAACCCCAAATCCCGCGAAGCCCGACTGATCCACGCGCTCTTCCTGTGCCGGGTGGATGATCAACAAGGCGGACTTGTCGCGATCGATAAACTCAAAAAGAAGCACTACGGGGCGGAAGTGCTCGACCAGGCCAGGGCAAGTTGCACCCAAGGAGCGGCATCATGAAGCGCCGTCCAGCATCGCAATTTCTAAGCATCTTGGCCGTTGCCACAATGGCAGTGTCGCCCATCGCTGCAACCTCGGCTGCCGCACAGCAAAGGACCGAAGTCGGGAACGCGGCCAGCGTGGTCGGCACGGTTACGATGCAGCCCAATGGGGCAGGCGACGGCAATGCGGTGGCTCGCAAACAGCGGTTTGCCTGGGGCGATGTGATCACCACAGCCAAGAAATCGCAATTGCAAATCTTGCTGCTTGATCGTTCAACCTATGGCGTTGGCGCACGGACTCAATTGAGGATCGATCGGTTTGTCTACGATCCGAACGACGGTCGTTCTTCGATCATCACCTTCATCAAAGGCGCCTTGCGGTTTTTTTCCGGACGCAATGACGGCAACAATTCCGGCGAGGTGAACACGCCAGCCGGCAGGATCGGAATCCGTGGGACCGCGGTCGATATGTTGGTTGGCCGTAACGCCGAAAAGATCGCCGAGAAAGAGGAGTTTGTCGGCAGGGTCGATAGCAACAAAAACGAAGCGACCTTTGTTGTCTTGCGCGGCCCTGGCGCTCAAACGCTCGGCGGATTGACGCCGGGAGTGGTCGATGTCGAAGGGGCGGGGGTGACCGTAACGCTCGATCAGCCCGGCTTAGCGGCCTATATCCCACGGGCGGGCGCCGCACCGATCGGTCCGTTCCGGATATCGAACAAAGGCCTGTCGCGCATGCAGGATGAGCTCGCGCCCGAGGTTGCCCGCGCCAACAGCGGAAGCTTCTTAGACACGCTGATCCCGGCTGCTCTTGGAGCAGTGGCACTGGGTGTCTTGATTTCCGAGCTTGATGGCGACGGGGGTGACGATCCCGGCGCGACGACGATCGATCCCAATGGTAACACTTCGACCGATCCAACCGGACAGCGAAACTAGCCGAACCTATTTTTGCGTGGCTTGATAGACCCCGTCCCAATCGGGGCCAGGCGGACTTGCCTGCAATGCGCGAGCGCGCTGTTGAAGCAGGTCAGGCAAGCCGGGAATTCCGGCTCCTTCGTAGAGGCCATAGGCGGTCGCGATCTCGGCGAGCGCGGTTTCCCAGTCCTGGGCGCGATAGGCTGCGAGGACATTTTTATGGGCGGTTGCCAATGCCGAGAAGTCCTCGCTTGAACCCATTTGCTCCTCTCCAAGCAGAGCGAAAATTGTCTCAGCCCCTTCGCGGCCAACAACGCGGACGCGGTCCACTTCGAGCAGGGCGAAACCGCTGAGCTCCGCTGCCATGGACTCTCCAAGCATGATCGGAACGCCGTATTGCTTGGTCAGGCCTTCGAGCCGTGCAGCAACGTTAACCGTGTCGCCGATCAGCGAGTAATTGAGCCGCTGGCGTGATCCCATATTGCCGACGCAGCAGAGGCCGGAATTGAGGCCGATCCCGATCTTCACTTCGCCGGGCCAGGGCCGGTTCTTCTTGAGCGGCATGCTGGCGTTTAGCTCGGTCAGCTTGCGGGTCATCGCCAGCGCGGCGCGGGCTGCGTTCTTGTGGTGGTCGGGATCGTCCAGCGGCGCGTTCCAAAACGCAAGAATGGCATCGCCAATGTACTTGTCGAGCGTCGCCTTATGGTCGAGCAGGATCGTGCTCATCGGGGTCAGAAACTCGATCAGAAAGTCAATCACTTCGCGCGGCTCATACTGTTCGGATATGCGCGAGAACCCGCGAATGTCGCACATCATCACGCTCATATCGCGTTCTTCTCCGCCGAGCTCGAGCTTGCCAGGATCAGCCGCGATCTGGCGCACCATTTCGGGCGAAAGGTAACGGTCGAATGCCGAGCGGATATAGCTGCGCTGCTGCTCCTCACGGTAGTAGACCGCGACCGTCTGGACCGAGTAAATCACCGCGATAACGATCACCGGATAGGTCGGGTCAAGCAGATATCTGAACTGGACGAAGCCGATCCAGCTCATGGCAAGAACCGCGGAAATGGTACCAAAGGCGAGCAGTGCGCCCAACAACGCCCCCATTCGCGGCAGCAAGAGCGAAGCGCCGATGCCAAGCGCTAGGACCAAGACCAATTCCAAACCAAAGGCCCAGTCCGGCCGTTGCAGGAATTCGCCTGCAAGCATTTGTTCGAGCGCCGCAGCATGAACTGTGACACCAGCGATGCGCTCACTCAGCGGGGTTGAAACGAGATCCTGCAAGCCGGTTGCGCTGCCTCCCACCAGAACAATCTTGCCCGCCACCTTGCTCGCCAAATCCTGATCGCTCTGCGCGCCGGTGATAATCGGAGAGGCGGGGATCAGACCGTCGCTGCTGGGCGGAGGGAAGTGGACCCACATTTCACCCGCATCGTTGACCGGGATTTCCAATGCGCCAATCCGGATCGCCACCGCGGCCCCCGGGCTGGAGAGTGTTTCACCGCTGCCATCGCTCGTCAGCAGATTGGGCGAACCGAGTTCCTGACTAACCCGCAATGCTTCCAAGGAGAGGCTCGGGATTGGCGTATCTCCAAACAACGCAACCAACGGAACCCGCCGGACGATACCGTCGGAATCGCTTTCCAGACTGACAAAGCCATTCCCGCTCGCAGCCTGTTCGAGTGCCGCAAGGGGTTGCAGCGCCCCACGATAACTGGCCACCTCCCGATCCGGCAGCGTTCCGCTGATAGTGAAATTGGCCTTCGGCTCGACCGGCCGTTCGCGCTCTTGCTGGTCCAGGAAGAACGCCGTCACGACCGGGACATTTGTAAAACTCTCAGCCAGCAGGCTGTCATTGCTGGGCAAACCGGCGAGCGCGCCGGCGATGCCCGCACCTTGGCCCGAAGCGGTCAGCCGAGCGGCCACTTCCTCTGGCGACGTGCGATCATTCTCGGAGAACACAATGTCGAACACCACGGCGGCAGCGCCCGCCTGTCCCAGCCGCTCCGTCATGATTGCGAGATCAGACCGCGGCCACGGCCATTGGCCCAGCTCTGCGATCGAGTCTTCGTCAATGTCGATGATTGCAACTCGCGGCGCTGTGGCGCTCTCGCGGGAGGCGAGCGTCTGATAGCTGTCGAACACCAGCATTCTGATCCGTTCTACAGGCGCAGGATCGGCAATCTGGATCAGAATGATAAGCGCCATGGCGGCCAGCCCAAGCAGACTAACGCCCAGCCCAGCGAGCCTTCCGAATAGAGCCTTCATCGGTTTAAATCCCCGCTTCCCGACAGCAGACTATTGCGCTGGCTCGGCCAAAGCAAATTCAATGGGATGCGGCTCAAACACCACTGTTGTGGCTCAAGAATCTATGCTAGCCTTACCAGGCAAAATTCGGGGGTGGGGATGACGAACCGATTGGTGCCCAGTTTGAGCGGGCTCGCGCGGCTATTGGCCTGCGCGATGCTGGTGCTCGCCTTTCCGCCATCACAAGTTAGCGGCAATGCCCGGTTCGAAGGCGTTGCAACCTGCGCGGGATCGACCTGCCATGGCCGCGCGGAAGGCAATGGCGCCGTCGTCCGGCAGGATGAAATCGCGACCTGGCAAGAGCCATCTTCTGCGAGTGGAGCGCACAGTCGGGCCTATGCGGTGTTGGGCAATCGCCGCAGCCAGCAAATCGCAGCCAGCCTGGGGATTGGGCCCGCGACATCGGCACCAATGTGCCTGGGGTGCCATTCGACTTATGCCCCTGCTACTCAGCGCGGGTTCCGCTTCTTGCTGTCCGATGGCGTGGGTTGTGAAAGTTGCCACGGAGCCGCTGAGAATTGGCTGGCCGAGCATTATGCCGTCCCGGCCACTCACGCTTCTAACGTCGCCTCGGGCTTGATCCCGTTGGAGGATCCGCAAGTTCGCGCGGGCGTATGCTTGGATTGCCATTATGGGTCCAGCAAGAAAGGGCAGTTTGTCACGCACTCGATGATGGCGGCAGGGCATCCCCGCATTTCCTTCGAGCTCGATCTGTTCAGTGCCTTGCAGCAGCACCACGATGTCGACGCCGATTATGTCGATCGCAAAGGCTATATGGACAGCGTCAGGCTGTGGGCGGTCGGTCAGGCAGAGGCGGTCAAACGTTCAACCGGCCTGTTCGCTCAGCCAAAGTTCGGCATGCGCGGCATGTTTCCCGAGTTCTATTTCTACGATTGTCACAGCTGCCACCGGACGATCACCGATGCTTCGCAGCGCAAGCTGACCTTTGAAGCGAACCCCGGTAGGCCCATCCCCTTTGGGAATCCGCCCTTCAATGATGAGAATATCATCATGTTGTCGGCCGTTGCAGGGGTTCTCGCCCCAGCTCAAGCCGAAGCATTCATCAAAGCCAGTCGTGACTTTCATGGCGCGATGGGCCGCGGGCAAGAGCAGGCCGCCAGGGCTGCAGCAGACTTGGCGCAGCGTGCTGATGCTCTTTCCGATGCGTTATCTGCGCGCAATTACGGCGGTGCGGACGCCTTCATCGTCATCGGACAAATCGCGGATCGCGCGACTTCGCAACGCTTCACTGACTACGCGGGTTCGGTTCAAGCCGTCATGGCGGTCGACACGCTGCTCAATGCTCTGGTGCGGGACAATCGCGTCACCATCGCCGCAGCCGCTGGGATAAGGGCGAACATCAACCGCGCCTATTCTGCCGTGAGCGAGCCCAACAGCTATCAGCCGGCAAAGTTTCGCACATCTCTCAAGGGCGCAGCCAATGCGATCGGTGCCTTGAGATGAACAATAATGGGGGGTGGACAGCACTGGCCGCAGCTCCAGCTCTGATCCTGGCTGCTTGTGGCGGCGATGGAGCAGTCTCTGGTGGAGGCAATACGGGGGTGGCCCCACCACCGCCTCCACCACCTCCGCCGCCCGCGGCAGGAGCGCTCTATTCGGTGCCGCCGCAAGAGGCGCTTTCCATGACTGACGTAGGCAATGTCATCGCCCGTGCTGCCGCTCAAGCGCAGTCAACCGGCGATGCGGCCACAATCGCCGTGGTAGATCGGGTTGGCAATGTGCTGGCAGTCTTCCGCATGCCCGGCGCCGCTCCCAGCGCAATGATCCCGACGGCACCCGACGGCTCGCAGCGGGATGCACAAGGGATCACTGTCCCTTCAACCCTGGCGGCGATCTCCAAAGCCTTGACCGGCGCCTATCTTTCGAGCGGCGGCAATGCCTTCTCAAGCCGGACGGCGAGCATGATCGTGCAGGAGCATTTCCCGCCGGCGCCCACCACAGTCGGCCTGGAAAGCGGGCCCTTGTTCGGCGTCCAGTTCAGCCAATTGCCCTGTTCCGACCTTGTCGCGCGAGCCTCCGACGGGATGATTGGTCCGCAGCGCGCACCACTCGGCCTGGCAGCGGATCCCGGGGGCTTCCCACTCTACAAAAATGGTGTCGTGGTCGGCGGTGTCGGCGTGATCGCTGATGGCGAATATGGTTTCGACAGTGATGTGCTCGACACCGATAATGACGTTGACGAAGCGATTGCTCTGGCCGGGACCATAGGGTTTGAGGCGCCGGAGAGTATTCGCGCCAACCGGATCTTTGTCGACGGGACTTCGCTGCGATTCAGCGACGCGCTGTATGGCGGGCTGACCAATGTCAGCGGAGCAACCTTTGCTGGAACGGCGGGCAATCTGCTGGCAGTGACCGGTTATTACCAAGGCAATGCGCTACGGGCCGGGGCCGCCTATGGCACCGAGAATTCGGGCATTCGCGCGTCCACTGCCGCCGAATTTGCGGACCAGGACGCTTTCGTCCTGAGCGATGGGGCGGGGACCAACCGCTTCCCGGTCCGCGCCGGCACCGATGGGGCTGACATTACCGGACCGATCAGCGCGGCTGAGGCACAAGCGATCCTCGAGGAGGCGTTTGCGATCATGAGCCGCGCCCGCGCTCAGATCCGCCAACCGCTTGATAGCCGGGCCGAGGTGTCGATCTCGCTGGTCGACACCAGAGGCGAAGTTCTGGGCATTGTCCGCTCCCCCGATGCTCCGATCTTCGGGATCGATGTAAGCCTGCAAAAGGCGCGGACGGCCAATTTCTTCTCAGGCTCTTTCGCAGCGGCAGACCTGCTCGCGACGCCGGGTGAGATTCCGCAATTCGTCTCGGCCGTGCGAACCTTTCTGGGCGATGCCAACGCGCTGACCGGTGGCTTTGCTTTTGCTGATCGGTCGGGCGGAAATCTCTCGCGCCCCTTCTTTCCTGATGGGGAAGTTGGACAACCGCACGGGCCACTGTCGCGTCCGATCAGCGAGTTCAACCCGTTCTCAACCGGCCTGCAATCTGCTCTGATCATCGGCAACGTCGCGCAGCATATTGGCTTTGTTGGAGGCTCAAACGCCAATGACACGCCGCGCCGCTGCACCGCGCTGCCGCAGATTACGCCCGGCAGCACGCGGCTCGACAATGGAATTCAGATCTTCCCTGGCTCCGTCCCTGTCTATCGCGGCAACACGCTGGTCGGCGGGATCGGCGTGTCTGGCGACGGGATCGATCAGGATGATATGATCAGCTTCCTTGGCCTGCACAATGCCGGGCTGCGGGTCGGCGGCGTGGGCAATGCTCCCAATGATATTCGCGCCGACAGGATTGTAGTCCAGGTTGGCGGGCAGCAGGTCCGGCTGCGCTATATCAATTGCCCGTTCGCGCCGTTCCTCGACACGCCTGAAAACAACGTCTGTGAGGGGTTGTAGCGATGGCGGTCTATCTCCTTCCCCTGGCCGCGATGATGCAGGCCGACGTCCCGCCCGAACCCATGATGGAAGAGCCTGCGGTCGAGCAGGGCATCGAGCAGACCGTTGAGCAGGTGGGCGAGACTTCGGAACCCGAATGGGAGACCGCGCCGCCGCCAGTCGATCCGGAGCTGATCGATGGCCGCCGCCGCCCAGACTACACCGGGCCGCTGCCCGATGCGGTCACACAGGACAATCCCGGCGCGGTTCGCGCGCCCCCGCCAGAAGCATTCTCACAAGATCAATTTCCGATCCCTGACCGGTGGCGGCTGATCCAATCGCTCGGCTTGGTGACCGAGCGTTGGTGGGATCCCTACAATCAGAACACCTATAAGGGCGACCGGCCGATCAATCCGGACAAGGTTCCGTGGTTACCGATCACCGGCAAGGATTGGTTCTTTGTCGCCAATGCGGTGAGCGACACTGTGATCGAGCCGCGCACTTTCCCGATCCCGGTTGGAATCCAGACCACTGAGGATCCTGACCGGCTCGATGTATTCGGCAATGACCTCTCGACCGTATTGTCGCAGACTTTCATCGTCGGCGCCGCGCTGATCAAAGGCAGCACCGCGTTCAAGCCGCCCTCGGTCGAGTATCGCGTCACCTTGGCTTACAATGTCAATTACGTCGATGTTCCGGAGCGCCGCGTGTTGTTTGTTGAGCCAACCGAAGACAGCGAGCGGCTCGATCACTTCCTTGGCGTGCAGGAAGCCTTCGTCGATTACCACTTCACGCAATTCGATAATGAGCGGTTCGATTTCATTTCGATCCGGGCCGGTATCCAGCCGTTCCAGTCCGACTTCCGCGGGTTCCTGTTCAATGATCAACAATTGGGTGTGCGGCTGTTCGGATCGCGCGACAACAACCGCTTTCAGTTCAATCTCGGGGCGTTCTGGCGGCTGGAGAAGGACACCAACAGCGGATTGAATTCGGTCGTCAAAACCCCGCGCGATGACTTTGTGTTCGTCGCCAATGCCTATCGCCAGGACTTCCTGATCCCGGCGCTGACCAGCCAGTTCACCGTGGTCTACAATCGCAATCGCGAAGCCAATGATATCGAGATCGACGACAATGGCTTCCCGGTTCGTCCAGCGCTGCTCGGCAATCTGCGCGGTCGCGATTACGACGTGGTCTATCTCGGCTACAATGCTGATGGCCGGATCGGTCGGATCAATGTTACGGCGAGCGCCTATTGGGCGCTGGGCGAGGACCGCAACAGCATCTTCACTGACCGCCCGGCAGAGATCAACGCGCAGTTCGGCGCGGTTGAGCTGAGTTATGACCGCGACTGGACCCGCTTTCGCCTCTCGGCCGCCTATGCCAGCGGCGATGATGATCCGTTCGACAATAAAGAAACCGGGTTTGACGCGATCTTTGAAAACCCTGTGTTTGCTGGAGCCGACACATCCTACTGGATCCGCCAGACAATCCCCTTTGCCGGCGGCGGGCGTGCGATCTCGGTCAATGGACGCAATGGCCTGCTCAATTCGCTCCGCAGCTCAAAGGAGCAGGGCCAGTCGAACTTTAACAATCCGGGGCTGATCTTGCTGGGAGCGGGAGCTGATTTTGACCTGACGCCAGAGTTCCGCATTTCCGCCAATGCCAATCACCTGTGGTACGAGAACACCGCCACGATAGAGACGTTGCGCAATGAGGGCTCGATCCCCAAGGAGATCGGCTGGGATCTATCCATGGCGGCGATTTGGCGCCCCAAAGCCACTCAGAATATCGTCTTCCGTCTGTCCGCTGCCACTCTGGTGGCGGGCGATGGCTTCCGTGATTTGTTCGACAATCTCGGGGACTCGAACAATTTTCTTTCGATCCTTGGCAATGTGGTGCTGACTTACTGATGCCGATGCTACGCCAACTCATCCTGCTGCTGGCAGCCATTGTCCTCGCCGGATCGGTCGCGGTGACCCAGACATTCGCGGCGGATAAGGAGAAAGCCGTCGATCGCGATTACAGCCGGGTGATTGCACCGCCGGCTCCCGCGCGCCAGTCGATTGCCGAGATGGACGCCAAGTCGGATGGTTGCCTGACCTGTCACGTCAAGACCGATGCGCCGACCATGCATGTTACACCCGCAGTTCGGCTCGGCTGCACCGATTGCCATGGCGGCGATACCAGCGTGCGCGGCAATCCTGAGCTGCCGCATGATCATCCCGATTATGTCGCAGCGCGCGACCGGGCTCATGTGCTGCCCAAATACCCCGACAGCTGGCACTTTCCGTCCTCAGCCAATCCGGAGCGGAGCTATGCACTGCTCAACAAGGAAGCGCCGGAGTTCGTGAAATTTGTCAATCCGAGCGATTATCGTGTGGCGCGCGAGGCCTGCGGAGCCTGCCATATCCAGGTGATCGAAGCGGCCGAGCGCTCGATCATGGCTTCGGGCGCAATGCTGTGGGGCGGGGCGTCCTACAACAACGGCATCCTGCCCTATAAGAACTATGTCCTGGGCGAAGCCTATACGCGTGATGGCAAGGCGGCGAAGATCACCACTCCCGGCGATCCTCCCGGTACTCTGACCGAAAAGCAGCGCGAGCGTGGGGCCTTGGCCGAACTCTATCCGCTGCCGACTTGGCATGTGATTCCGCCGGGCGATGTATTCCGCGTGTTTGAGCGTGGTGGGCGGACGATCAACTCGCAATTCCCGGAGATCGCAATTCCCAACCCGACCGGTCAGATCCAACGACTGGAGGAGCCGGGGCGGCCCGACCTCAAGCAATCCAACCGCGGCCCGGCGACCGGCCTGCGGGTCGCGATTCCGGCGCTCAACATCCACAAGACAAGGCTCAACGATCCGTTCACCTGGTTCATGGGGACCAATGATCAGCCGGGCGACTATCGCCACTCAGGCTGCGCCAGCTGCCACGTGATCTACGCCAATGATCGCGAGCCGCGGCACTCGCTGATCTACGCTCAATATGGCCGCGACGGGCAGACGATCACTGTCGATCCCACCATCGCGAATAAGCGCGAACATGGTGAGGGTTATGGCAAAAAGGATGGCGGCCACGGCGGGCTGAAACAAGCCAATTATGATGCGGACAAGGACCTCCCGAAAGAGAAGGGCCACCCGCTGCAGCATGTCTTCACGCGGGCAATACCGACCGCGCAATGCATGAATTGTCACATGCACCAGCCCAACATCTTCCTGAACTCCTACCTCGGCTACACGATGTGGGATTATGAGAGCGATGCGCCGTTCATGTGGCCCGAACAGCAGGCCTATCCGACGGCGGCCGAGGTTCGCAAAGTTCTGGATCGCAACCCGGAAGGAGCGGCGCCGCGGGGCAAATGGGCTGATCTCGATTTCCTGCGCAATGTCTATGATCTCAATCCCAAGCTTAAAGAGACCCAGTTCGCGGACTATCATGGCCATGGCTGGAATTTCCGCGCGATCCTCAAGCGTGATCGCGATGGCAACCTGCTCGATGCCGATGGCAATATCGTCGATCCGGATGATCCCGAGAAATGGCGTAAGGAAGGCGAGGGCAAGTTCGTCGAGCCCGGCGTCAACCCCGGCAAGACCGTCCATCTGATGAGCATCCATGCTGAGAAGGGCATGCAATGCGCCGACTGCCACTACGCCCAGGACAGCCATGGCAATGGTTTGATCTATGGCGAAGTCGCCAATGCGATCGAGATTGGCTGCAAGGATTGCCACGGCACCGCCGACGCTTATCCGACCTTGCGGACTAGCGGACCGGCTGCACCGCCCAAGGGCAATGATCTCGCATTGCTGCGCAACCCTGACGGTCAGCGCCGGTTCGAGTGGGTTGAGAACGACTACGGCAAGCGTACGCTGATCCAGCGCTCCATCGTCGATCCCAAGCTCGAATGGGAAGTTAGTCTGGTCAAGGACAGCGTCGATCCGACCTATCCGCATTTCAACGCCAAGGCTGCGCGCGCGAAACTGATGAGCAAATACGGCGCGGAGACCGGCAATTTTGAGTTTGGTATTGGCGTCGCCGAGGATGATCGTGCACACCAGGATCCCGAGATGGCGTGTTTCACCTGCCACTTGTCCTGGACGACCTCATGCGGTGGTTGCCACCTTCCGATCGAGGCAAATTGGAAAACCAAGGTCCATCGTTACGAGGGCGAAAGCACCCGAAACTTTGCGACCTACAATCCGCAGGTTGCGCGCGATCAGATGTTCCAGCTCGGTGTGCACCAGACAACCAAGGGTAATCAGACCGCGCCGGTCCGTTCATCGAGCGCGCTGGTGCTGACTTCGACCAATATCAACCGCGAGCGGATCTATGTGCAGCAGCCGCCGATCTCGTCGATAGGCTTTTCAAGTCAGGCCTTTGCGCCGCATTTCCCGCACACTGTCCGCAAGACGGAGACCAAGACCTGTTCGGATTGCCATCTCTCGGTCAATGAGGACAACAATGCGATCATGGCGCAGCTGCTCCTGCTCGGCACCAATTACGTCAATTTCGTCGGGCTTAATGCCTGGACCGGACTTGAGGGTGGCTTCTCTGCCATTCGTGTAACTGAGTTCGATGAGCCACAGGCCGTGCTTGGCTCCTATCTGCACAAATACGCCTATCCCGATTACTGGCGGATGCACGTCGAGGACAATGACCGCGAATTGCGCAATTGGGTTCGCGGCAAGACCTTCGACGCCAATTTTAGCGGCGAGACCAAGCCGTTTGAAGAGTTCGCCAATGTCCATGAAGGCACCAAGGATCGGGTTGGCTGTCTGCAGCTGCGCGGCGAGTATATGTTCGTCGCCGAAGGCAAGGGCGGCTTCCGTGTCTATGACGTTGCTTCGATCGCCAATAAGGGCTTCTCGGAGCGGATCATCACCGCGCCATTCTCGTCGCTGGGTCATGACACGCATGTAAAGACCGAGAATGCGACCTGCATGGCGCTGGCGACCAATCAGCCGATCAACCCGCTTCGCAACACGCCAGAAATGCGCGAGATGAACCAGGAGCAGCCGTTCCTGCCGATCTACAATTACGCGGTGATCAGCGATGCGGTCGAAGGGCTGGTATTAGTCGATGTGAACACCATGGCTGACGGCGAATTCCGCAACAACAAGCTCAAACGGATGCGTTTCGCTGACGGCTCCAAGGCGTGGAACCCTGATGGGATTCTTGACGGTGCCCAGCATGTCCATCTCGCCGGCGAGGTCGCCTACATCACTGCCAAGCGCGGCCTGGTGGTGGTCGATTTGGCTGATCCATCACAGCCTCAGATTGCTGCGGTGCGAGAACTGATTGACGCGCGCGCCAGCGCGATCCAGTTCCGCTATCTGTGGGTCAGCGATGCCGACGGCGTGAAACTGTTCGACGTCACCAATCTGCGCAATCCAGTGGCGCGTCCAGCTGGAACCATCGCGCTAGCCGATGCGCGGCGGATCTATTTGGCGCGGACCTTCGCCTATATCGCGGCCAAGCAGGACGGATTGGTGATTGTCGACATCAAGCAACCGCTGAAGCCCAAGCTGGTGGTCAAAGAGACCTTCGGCGGCCAGCTTAACGATGCTGAAGATGTAATTGTGGCGTCTACCAATGCCTCTCTGTTCGCCTATGTCGCAGACGGCCGCAACGGGATGAAAGTGCTGCAGCTGACCAGTCCGGACAGCCAGCGCAATTTCTATGGCTTCAGCCCCAAACCGGTGCCTGAGCTGATCGCCTGGGCGAAGACACCGTCGCCAGCGATCGCACTGAGCAAAGGCCTCGATCGCGACCGCGCCGTCGATGAGACAGGCGGTCAGATGGCTGTGTTTGGGCGGCTCGGCTCGCGTCCGTTCACTCGGCCTGAGATGGAGAAACTGTTCTTGACGCGCTCGGGCGTGCCATGGCGCGTTTCGGATGAAGCCGATCTCGATGCCTGGGTTGGTGGTGGAGAGCTGTTGCGGGCAAACCGCTAGCGCCGCTTACTCTTTCTCGCCGGTCAGCTCGCGGATCATCGGTTGCAAGTGCGGGCCATACCAGGCGAGCACATTCCAATCGCTGACAGTCTCATAATGCGTGACCAGGCTGGTCCCGTCCCAGCGGTGCAGGGCATAGACCGGCGGTTCGGTAGTGATCAGCGCGCGGCTGTCCGGCGTATCAGGCGAGATCAGGCGCAGGTCCAAAGATACCGGAGGCGCAACTGAAGGCGTGATGCCGAGCGGAATGCCATGAAAGCTCGCGGTCACTGGACGGTGCAAATGCCCACAATGGAGGGCCTGTATTTGGTCATGACCCGCCATCGCCTCTGCAAGACGGGTCATCCAGCCCTCGACCGGGCCTGGATCCATCCAGTCGATCCCAGACACGATCGGAGGGTGATGCATGAAGATTAGCGTAGGCGTGTCCTTGTGCCGGTTGAGCTGGTCCGACAGCCAAGCCGCCCGCTTTTCGCAGAAAGCACCACCATGACGCCCGGGCTCAAACGTATCCAACATCAGCACCCGTAAACCGTCGATCTCGACAGCATATTGGATAAATCCATCAACGGTCGGGCAGTCGGGGAACACGTGGAGCAATTCCTCGCGGCTGTCGTGATTGCCGACCAGAGGGTGGACCGGAAACGGGCATTGTTCCAGCTCCTCGACGGTCTTTTCGTAGCTCTCGCGGTCGCCACGATCAGTCAGGTCTCCAGTGAGCACCAGAAAGTCGATCGGATTGGGCTGTTCAAGCAGTCGCGCCAGCGTTTGTCGAAATCGCACCCGGTTGAGCTCTTCCGGTTTGGCCGTCGGCTCAAACCCGATGTGAATATCGGTCATCTGCGCGATCACGACAGGTTGGGGCGCGTCGGTCATTTGGTAACCCCCAGTCTCTTCATCAGAGCCGCTACGTTCTGGCGCTCGCTCGGATGGTCAAGCGGAGCGGGCCCAGTCGGAACATGATAGGAATGGCACATAGCGCAGCTCGATGGAACTTCGGCTTCAATGGCTTCCTCGCCCATGTGACAGTCGCGGCAGATCGCGAGATCGGGCAGCAGCAGATCGGTGGCGCTTTCTGACGTTTCTGCTGCATGACAGGTCGAGCACTCTTCCTGATCATGTGCGGCATGATCGAAATAGCCATGCATCATGAATCGATCGGGCAGATTGACCGGGACCACGTCGACGCGGCCATTGGTCGTGCCTGGCAAGTGGCATTCGCCGCAGACCCCGCCTGGAGCCAGAGCGCGATCAACTCCGACCAGCGAAGGCAAAGGGCGGCCGAAATTTGCATAGTATTGAGAGCCCCGCGCGAACTGACCCGGGCGCTTGCGACCGGAAACAATCGGCCGCCGCGGTGTGCGATCCATCGCCAGCAGATTGGCGCGCATTTGCTCGATGTCGCCGTGCGGAAGCCTACGGTAGATTCCGCCAACTTGGTCAAACACCAGGCTGTGGCAGCTCTCACAGGAGCTTTCCATCTCGACCGGCTTGAAGCCGATCCGATTGGCATCTTCGCTGTGGCAGGAACTGCATTGCAGCGCTTCGCCATAGCCTTGCTGCACGCCGAGCCGTATCGCCATCCGCGCTACCCCGCCGGTCGTATCCATGTGAATGTCGTGCGGAAATTTTAGCCCGCTCATTTCCTTGGGATCGTTATCGAGCGATACCCGAACCGGCTTGAGTTGATTGTGGGCGGTAAAGAAGGTCGGCTGGAACTGCGGATGCTTGAGCCCGAAATCGCTGGCATTGCCCAGGGCTGTGTCGGTCAGCCTGGTGTCGAGCGTGTCATGGCAGTCAGCGCAGAATGCCTGGCTAGCGGGCTCCATACGGGTTGGGCCTTCATGCTCGGTGTGGCAGGTGGTGCAGGCACCGGGGCCTTCCTTGCCGAACATCTCGGCAACCTGCCATTGCAAGGCATCGCCAAAGCTGTGCGGGGCACGACCGTCGGCCAGACGCGGAGCAGCGGCATGATCGCCGAGCTCCTCGTGGCACGTCAGGCAGGTGCTGTCGCGAACCGAAACGAAGGCATCGACATGGCAGGCTTCGCAATTGTCCTCCAAGCCATGGTGCGCGAGGCTGAGCTTGCCAGTGCTCCAGGCGGAATCGAATGCCACCTGGCCAGGCTCGTCGGCATCGGGCTCCACCCGGTCACGGGTTAGGTGTGAGTAGACCGGCAGAGCCAGTAGCACGGCGACGATCGCCAGCGAGAAAACCCATGACATCGCGCGTTTGCTCGGAAGGGCGCTGGCCAATGCGAAGCCGCGCAGGATGTCGGCCTTGCCTTCCTCGCTCTCAGCCTTGCGAATGGTGATCCCGATCGTGCCGTCATCTTCCGAGGCAACGGCAAGGATTGACGAACCAAGCCCAATCTCGCCACCCGCGCGTGGATCGATCACACCGTCAGTTACCATGCGGCCGTCGAGCGCAAATCCAAGCGTACCGACCGCTTCAATCGCAAGGCTGCCGCTTGGCTGGCTGACAATCCGGACGTGATTCTGCTCGACCGCCAGATCGGGCAGATGGATTTCATTCTCTGTCGCGCGGCCAATTCCAAGCTCCGCCGTTTCGACACGGCGCTCCCGCACGATCTCTCGCCCGGCTGAGGTGTAATCAATGGTGCGGATCAGGAATGCCATCGCGTCTGCAGCCTCACCAATAATAGAACACGCTCACCACATGCGCGAACAGCGCGGCGAGCAAAGCGATTGTTGCCGGGATATGGATGAACAGCCAGACTTCGAGCTGTGCCTTGATCCGCAAGTGGCGACGGATTTGGCCCAATTGCGCAGCGCGCCGGCGGAGCAGAGAGCGGACGCGCTCTTCTGGTCCCACATTGTCCTCCATGGTGGTGTAGTCGTCAGGAAAGCCTTCGAGCGCCTTCTTGGTCGCGCAGCGCGGGTAACGCCCGGTCAGGCGTGCCCATGCTCCTCCGCCAAAAGTATCCTGCTCCAATGCCGCAATGATCAGATCGGCTTGAGTGCGATCGAGTGGCTGGGCAGCCTGGTCGAGCTGGCGATCAATTGCTGCAAGGGACTCCAGCATCTCGGCACGGGTCATTTCCTTGCGGTTGGAGCTGAGCTGGCTGGGCAGCACGGCATAGACCGCCACTCCGTAGATCCCCGAGAATACGACCAGCAGCATCAGCGCCCATGCCAAAGTGTGGACATTCCACCCGAGCTGGAAGCCGGTGTGAAGCGTGCCAATCACGACAACCGAAAGGCCGAGATAAACATGCGCGCTGGTCCAGGCCTTGAGGCTCCATTTGCCTTCGGTCATCTTGCGCTTGCGGATCCCGAGCAGCGAGAGCCAGATGATCTGGAGCAAGCCGATTGTCCCGAGGGTGTAGCCATACCAGCTCCCACCATTGGGGCGCGGCTCTTGATCGATCAGGAAATATCCAACCAGCGCGGCGATACACAACATCGTCGCGAGCTTGGCCCAACGCATCCCCTTGTGGACGAGAAAGCTCTCATGGTCGGAGCTGCGCCGTTCTTCGTGGAAAGCAAGGTCTTGGTCGGCTGTGCTGGCCATCAGTCCGCTTCCTCCAACCGAGCAACCGAGAGGAATTTTTCTGGCGCCACCCGGATTGCCGCTCCGGTCGGGCAAGCACGGACACAGGCGGGCCCGCCATCAATCCCGGCGCACATATCGCATTTTATTGCGAGCTTCGCTTGCTCGGTCTGCTGCTTCTCGCTTTCCTTCTTGCGCCAGGAGTAGGGCGCCTCGCCGGGGCCCGGCCCCAAGCCAAGCAGCATCCATTGCAGCAACGAAGGCTTTTTGGGCGGCTTCGCATCGAGCCGGATCACGTCATAGGGGCAATTGCGCACGCAATTTCCGCAGCCAATGCAGGTCTCATCGATGAACACCTCGCCATCAGGGCCGCGCTGGATTGCATTGGGCGGGCAATCGGCCATGCAGTGCGGATGCTCGCAATGGCGGCATGACGTCGGGACATGGAGATGAGCATAGGTTCGGCCCGCCTCACGATCGAGCCGCGACAGGCCTTCATGGCTGTCAGCGCAGGCCTTCTCGCAATTGTCGCAGCCGATGCAGAGCTTCTCGTCGATCAGCAGCACATCGGTTGCTTCCCCGATGCCGTTATCGACCAGGAACTGCGCGGTCTCCGAGTACATATCAACGGCGCTGCCGAAGGTGTCCTTGCGGCTCTCGACAAAGGCGTTGACCTCGCGCCGGTTCTTCATGTCGCCAAGCGCGCGCTGACGCAACTCGGGGTTCTTGTCGAGCAAAGCGAGGAATCCCTCGCCGGGAAGCCTGATGACCTCGGACTTAATCGACGCCTTGATTGATGCCGAGCGGGGCTGTCCATCGACAATCGCCATCTCGCCGAAGTAGCTGCCCGCAGGAAGGTACGACAGGAAGACGGGACGGCCACCAATTGCCTTTTCGACGATCATCGAGCCGCGTCGGACAATGAAGACATCTTTGTCGTCGGCGCCTTCCTCGATGATGGTTTCGCCCGCGCGGACTTCCATCACCTCCGCGCTATCAACCAGTGAGGCGACATCCTGCTTGGTCAGGCCCGATCCGAACATTTGCAGCAATTGCCGCTCGATCGAGATCCGGTTGACCACTCTGGCCGCGCCTGGTGACGTCGCGAGCAATTTGAGCGCGGCGGTCCGTGACAGCTCGATTGCCACCAAGGGCTCGGCCGCTCTTATGGTTGCACCGCGCCGACGGCCTGAGATTAGCCCTACTTCGCCAAAGATCGAACCTTGCTCGATCGGCACGGTGATCGAGGGGTCGTCGGGGCTAACTTCGACCGCGACTGATCCTTCGGCGATCGCAAACATCGAAGAGCCTGGCTCATTCCGCTGGAACACCGCCTCACCCGGAGCAAAGGCCTGCGCGTCGCTATCGAGCATCAACTCGCGCAGCTGCAGCGGCGACAGATCATTGAGGATTTCAACGTTGGAGCCAAACACCGTGAGCCATTCATCGACGCTGCGATTGCCGGGCAGATCCGCAAAGTTCTTCGCAAGAATAGGCTCGTCAGCCGGTTTGAGCTCCGAATTGCCATTGAGGAACTCAATGACGTCATAGCCCTGGTTCATGCAGTGCTTAATCAGCGGATAGCCGGCGAGGGCGCCGATCACATGAATGCCGGGCTTGGTGGTCTCAAACGCTGGCGAGAGCTTGGGGAAGGCGCTGCGGTCTTCGCTGGTGAACTCGATCCCGATTTCTTCGACGAATTTTCGCGGCGGTTGCGATCCGGTCCGCGCGATGATCCGATCGCAGCGGATCGTCTCCTGGCCATCGCGGGTCTCCAGCACCATCTCGCTCTCACGCACTTCGGCTGGACTGGTTTCGCGGCGGACGCTGATCCGACCGTCCCGCTCGGCCTCTTCTAGCAATGCAACGTTGGCGGCCTTTGCCCGTGCAAAGTCTGCCCGGCGATTGAGGATAGTGACGACATTGCGTTGGGCATCGTCAGCAGCAAGACCGAGCGCATTCTCGATCCCCGCATCGCCAGAGCCGACCACCGTGATGTGCTCGTCGAAATACTCGCCCGGATCATCGAGCTGATACTGGATATGCGGCATGTCGGCGCCAGGGGTGCGGAGCTTGTTGGGGTTACCCTGCGTGCCAATCGCCAACACGATGGCCGCCGCAATTATGCTCTCGCCGCTCTTGAGCTTGATCGTGAAATTGCCTTGTTCGCCTTCAATCCCGACCACTTCGGCATTGTACTGGACATTGATCTTTTGTTCGGCCGATTCACGATCCCAAGTTCCAAGGATCGTCTCACGTTTGCCCGCGTCGAATTCCAGATCGCTGCGCAGCACCAGATTGGAGGGCGTCGCCATGACGTGCTTGCCCTTCTGGTATTTGTAGATCGTGTCAGACAGGTGGTCCGTTTTCTCGAGCAGGACGTGCTTCATTCCGAGTGAAGCAGCGCGTGCGGCAGCGCTCAAACCCGCTGGGCCAGAGCCCACGATGGCCACACGATAAACGTCCGACAAGCCCCATCTCCCCCCAAACCGATGGACTGTTGAATTGACTACCAAAAACCAAGCCCGGAGTATAGCGCTGTCGATTGCTCCCCATTGGTGAGGCTGCTAGTTCACAGCCATGGCAGATCAGCAAGACACGGCGCCCGAGAGCGCCGGCACCTCCAAATCCGCATTCATCATCCTTGGCATAGCCGTGCTGCTGGCGGGCGCATCGATCGCCTACAATGTGATGGGCTCACAAACGGGCGCCGCGCCTGAGCCGCTGGCAGAGGGCGTGCAGATGACGCTGGAGCAATTGCAAGAGCGCGCTGAAGCGTCCCCTGACAACGCGCTGGCGTGGCAGGAGCTTGGCTTTGCGCAATTCCAGGGCGGTGAGTTCAACGACGCTGTGAGCGCTTACGAACGGGCGGTTGAGATTGATGATACGCAGGCTGTCCTTTGGTCAGCGCTGGGTGAGGCGCGGGTTATGGCAAGCGCACGCGATCCGATGCCGCCAGAGGCGCTAGAGGCCTTTCAGAAGGCAAATGCAATTGAGCCGAGCGATCCGCGCTCGCGCTATTTCCTGGCGGTCAAACAGGATCTCGACGGTGACCACGAAGGGGCGATCCAGTCATGGCTTGATCTGCTCAAGGACACGCCGGTTGGTGCGCCCTGGGAAGAGGATCTCGCCCGCACGATCGATCAAGTCGGACGGATCAATAATATCGCCGTGGAGGAGCGCTTGGCTGCGGTGCTCCAGGAGCGCCTGCCTGCGCAGGCCATGGCTGCGGCTGATGTGCGCGGGCCGACCCAGGAACAGATCGCCGCTGCCGGTTCGATGTCTGCCGATGATCAACGCCAGATGGCTGTCGGCATGGTCGAGCAATTGGAACAGCGTCTCGCCGGTGATCCGAGCAACCTCGATGGCTGGGTTATGCTGATGCGCAGCCGCATGACACTGGGAGAGCCGGGCAAAGCGCGTGCCGCGATGGACGCCGCGATTGCGGCCAATCCATCAGCGGAGCCCGGGCTACGCACGCAGGCGCGGCAATTGGGTATTGAGTGATCGGATGACGGCGACACCGGGGATGCTTTCGGAGGCGTGATGAGAGCTTTGACACTCGTTTTTTCGGCCGCGCTGATGGCCCTCGCGCTGGCCGCGCCATCAGGCGCTCACGCGCAGGCGCCAACATGGAACGGCATACCGGTCAACACCAGGGTGCTGGAGGCCATGCCTAAGACGCCCGTTGATCCTGAGAAGCGTCAGCTAGGTGATGACCTTTGCAGCATGATGATGGTCTTTCACTCGGTCAAAAATAGTCCGGGCGAGGGGTTGAACATGTTCTTGCAGGTGCAGACAGGCATCACGCCTGACGATCCGGATTTTAAACAGAAGCTGTCCGATTTCTGGAATGAAAACAGCCAGCACTTTGTCTGTCGCTACCCTGATATTGAATATGATGAGCCAGAGCCGATCCTTCACCGCATGGTGAGTAGCAATTCCATAGATCAGTTCTACTACGAGTATCTCAATTCAGTTCGTCCGGACAATGGATCCCGGATCAGCCATGATTTCAACATCATCCACGAAAAGACCGGGCAGACGGTCATCGACTATATCGATCATCTTATGAAGACGAGGGATGCTGACGACCCGGACATGCAGTTGGTCATGCTTCTTCTTAAGAACATGCTCCGCAGCCGAGGCGCGTTGACGGCCGAAGAGGTGCTTGGCCTCTAGCTGTTGGCACCGGACTGCCCTCAAAGAACGAAAAAGGGGTGCCTCCAGCGGAAGCACCCCCTACGTTGTTTCCGGAAGTCAGCTCGTTAAACCACGCCGAACGCGAGCATGGCGTCAGCGACTTTCTTGAAGCCGGCGATATTGGCCCCCTTCACATAGTCGACATAGCCACCGCCCCGGTCACCATAAGTGACGCATTTCTCGTGGATGCCTTCCATCAGCTCGGTCAGCATCTCACCAAGCCGCTCATGATTCCAGGCGATCCGTTCTGAGTTCTGGCTCATTTCGAGGCCCGACACGGCTACACCGCCAGCATTGGCTGCCTTGCCTGGCCCGTACATGATCTTCGCATCATGGAAGACATGCACGCCTTCGAGCGTGGTCGGCATGTTGGCGCCTTCCGAG
Organism: Erythrobacter sp.; assembly: GCA_965229665.1. Classification (GTDB taxonomy): domain Bacteria; phylum Pseudomonadota; class Alphaproteobacteria; order Sphingomonadales; family Sphingomonadaceae; genus Erythrobacter. Next base: position 2,219,229 of record OZ245896.1, read on the forward strand.
ACTGCAATGACGCCGTTGGCGACCAATTGCTTGGCTTCATCCTCGTTGAGCTCGTTCTGAGTGGCGCAGGGCAGGGCGAGCTCGCCGCCAACACCCCATGGCCGTTGGCCTTCGTGGAAGCTCGCGCCGCTGAATTCATCGGCATATTCCGAGATTCTGCCGCGTCGGATAGTCTTTAGCTCCTTAACCCAGTCGATCTTCTCCTGAGAGATTCCGTCAGGGTCGTGGATGAAGCCGCTGCTGTCTGAGAGGGTCAGCACTTTGCCTCCCAATTGCGTCACCTTCTCCGCGGCATGGGTTGCGACATTGCCGGAGCCGGAAATGATCGCCGTCTTGCCTTCGACATCCTGCCCGGCATGCTTGAGCATATTCTGCATGAAGTAGACTGCGCCATAGCCGGTGGCCTCGGGCCGCATTTGTGAGCCGCCATATTCGGTCGCTTTGCCGGTCAACACACCTTCCCAACGGTTGGTGATGCGCTTGTATTGGCCGAACATATAGCCGATTTCGCGCGCACCCACGCCGATATCGCCCGCCGGAACGTCAGTGTCCGGACCGATATGGCGATAGAGCTCGGTCATGAAGCTTTGGCAGAAGCGCATAACTTCGGCGTCGGATTTCCCGCGCGGGTTGAAGTTCGCACCTCCTTTGCCGCCGCCCATCGGCAGACCGGTGAGCGAGTTCTTGAAGGTCTGCTCAAACGCGAGGAACTTCAACACGCTCTCGTTCACGCTTGGGTGAAACCGAATACCTCCCTTGTAAGGGCCGATGGCGTTGTTGTTCTGGACCCGGAAGCCGCGCTGAACGCGGATGTTGTGGTTGTCATCTTCCCAGCAAACGCGGAAGCTGACCACGCGATCAGGTTCGGCGATCCGCCGCAGGATCTGCGCCTCGTGATACTCTTCCTTGTCGGCGATGAAGTCGAAAATGTCCTGTGCGACTTCCTGGACGGCTTGGACAAACTCCGGCTGGCCCGGATTGCGCTTCTTCACGCCCTCCATGAAGCCGTTGAAATCCACGTGATCGGATACTGCCATGCTCTCTCCCCCAAGATTAGCGCGACCAGACTGCTTCTATGTGTCGGGCCGTTATCCGACTTTCGGGCGAGATAAACAAGCGTCCTGGACATCTCTTCCCGAAGTATTGCGCGCTGCTCTTGTTCAAAATTGCTTCGCAAATTGTTTGAAACCGCAAGCAACAGTGAGGTCGAACCCGCTAGAGTTGACAGAATGAGGGGCAACGGCCCAGTCGCGATTGGCCTCGATCAACACTGGTTCATCCGGTGTTAGTGCGACGTCCCATCCCACGGTGGGCATCTCTGCCGCGATCAGACGATGCGCGCGCTCAACCAGCTCTACGATTGACCGCCATTTGGGGAGTATGCTCCCAGCGATCCGTGCACCGGTAACGGGATGGCGCTGCACCTCGGCTGGCTCGGGGAATTCGAACGGAGAGATTTTTCCGTCAGTCAGCGAGATTGGCACGATCGCCCATTTAGCGGCCAACGGCAACTCCTCGTCCAGAGGAATTTCAGCAAGGGCTGACAATATTTTCCAGCCTCGATCGGTGCGTCCGGTGATGGCTCTGATTGTCAGTGGAATCCTGCCCACCAGCGCTGCGATCGCAGGCGCATTCTTAAGCATGGGTTGGATCACCAGCCTCTCACCAGGGCAGTGACCGCCCAAGACCGCAGCCAAGGAACCGCGGACCTCAGCACGTTGGGACTTGACCGAATACTCAGTGGGGCCAAGTGCAGAAAGGACCGCGCAGCCTCGGGCGCGATTGGCACAGTCGGGTTTTACGAATGCCAAGTGGTCCTGCCATGCCTCAATCTTGCGGTCTTCTGGCAGCAAGATCGTCGGGATATGAGGCAGGTTGTGCTCGGCGCAGGCTTGGGAAAAGCCGGACTTCGACTCCAAGGCGGCGTTTGTGTGACTTGCCTGCAATGCCCTGAGATCGAGCTGCAGGAATAGTTGAGCACGATCAGCGATAACTGGATCAAGATGATTTCGAAACTGGCGCATCTCAAAAGGAAGCAACCGGTGCCTTAGTAGGTGCGATCGGAGCTCCCAAAACCTGCCTGTGCCTAGCAACTCTCCCCCAAGATTGCGCCAAATCCAGATCTCACACAGCAAGTGATCCAGCACTGATTTGTCGACCGAGACCAAACGCTTTGCGACTGCTCTTTTCCAGAACCGCCGAAGTCGCCTCAAGCGCGGCATCACGTCAACAAAAAGGAAACGAAGGGTGAGCAGCGCCGCGCGTGCGGGAAGCCTGACACCTTGGCCTCTCCGGCGACCAGCCAGGCATGGGTCCCGACTTCGTGCGCAGGCCCGTCCTGTTCGGCGCCAAAGGTCATAATTCCCTCGATCCCGTGTTGGCGAAGCATCTTTCGAGCGACCAATGCCATCGGCAGGCATGCGACATTTACGGGAAGGTGGAGCTCAGCCCGCCAAACTGCCCAACCGATTTGACGGGCGAGGCGGAGTTCATCTTTGTTGAGCGGATTGGCATGATTGTATGCCTCCCCCTCATCAGGTTTGATCGCCTGCCCAAAGAAACGCCGCTGCTGGCCAAACGGCAGGAGAGAGAAGAGCGCCTTGAGAGCCAGCAAGCGCCACGCGGCCTCAATTAGAAGCGGCCTGAGTTCGGGATCGAGCCGATACAGTGTCGCAAGGCGGCTACCAAACTGCTGGAGTGGCTTTGCCAAGCAGCTAACCCTCCTCCGCAATCACGACGCCTTGTTCTTCTAGTTCTGCAAGGCATTCAACGACGTCTAGTCGAGCCGTGACCTCGGTCACGTCAAATTGATCGAGCAAGACCGAAACTAGGTCTTCGTTGGTTTGAGGTCGTTTCAGCGCTGCCCAAATTGCTCCCGCGCTATCATTCAGCGAGACAAACCGACCAGTCTCATTATGCATCATCAAGACTTCGTCGTTCACTTGGGTATCGAACCAGCCATCAGCTCTTTGATATCTACTCATGAGCACGACTCTCCAAAGTGCTGTAAATCATTGGATTTCGACATCGAATAGCCAAACCTCTGCATCATCCGGCTATGATCGCGTTCGATTTGAATGACCTGCGCTGATGTGAGTTCATCACGCCAGGCTCCACATTCTCCTCGACGAAAAAATATTCTGCCGCGCGGAGCTTCACGAAACCTCGCGTTCAGTTCCTGAGCTTGCAGCTTCTCAAAGCGGGAAAGCTCGACCGCCTTGGCTACCTCGTCCAGCGAGTGGTCTTTTCGCGCAAAGAGCAGGGCATCATGGATGACCCGGACAGGCTCGGCCTTCATATCCTCATAGCGGACGAGGTGGACGGGGATATCGCTTTGCCCAAGCCAACTTTCGGCATGACCTGACCACCCCAGTAATTGCTGGCGAAGCTGGATGGGTTGGCCCTTTAGATTGGCGCAGAACGGTTCGGCCTTGGAGCCCATGAATGCAATGGCTTTGTCGACACTGGAACCCAGGTGATTGGCCAGTGAAGCCGCGACATCGCGCGGGTCCCGAACAATCAGGATCGCATTTTGGGCAGCCTTGGCACCGCCCAAAAGCGGCTCGCCTCTATCTGTGCGAGTCCACGCATCGTGGCATTTGATGAGGCGTGCCTCGGAATCGGAGCTTGCGAGATCCTCGTCCTGCTCTTCCGCCAAAGCACGATAAAGCAAGGGACGCATTCTATCGCACTCTTGATGTGTCAGAATCCCTGACTCCAGAAGCAGAGTGTTGTCGAAAGGCGCTCGGGCGCTGGCAATGCCGCCTCGCTCAGGAATGTTATTGATGTCGAATGGCTCACCGCCTGGTGCGGAGAGGTTGGCAGCGACTATCCGAAACCAGGTGTTGCCCGATTTGGGATAGGAGGCGAGCCAAGTGTATCCTTGCTTCACGCCGTACCCAATCCGATGGTTTGCCAGTGGGATTCCAGCCTGTCGGCGACCTCGTTGATCCGATGAAAATCAAGTGGGCGCTTCAGGAGAAAGATGCCTCGCTCAGATGCGATCTTCGCGGTGGCTTCAAAGTAATCGACCTGCTGGCCGAGTTGCCACATAATCTTTGGACGATAGGCGTTGCGCCGGATGATCATCGCCGCCTCGGCGAGCGTCGGCTTTTCGATCTCGTCGGCATCCAGCCCGCGCGCTTCTTGCAGATCGTAAACAGCGGCGATCGGAGCGGCGGCGGTCTGTGTTTTTGTAGGCTCCACGAAGTATTTGTGTATTTGGTGACGAACCTCTGCTCCTTGCCTGTCAGCCAGGCCAAGCTTCTCAATCGCGCTCTCCCATAATTTGTGCTTCCTGCCGTCTGGGTGGACCTTTGGCGCGCCCTTGGCGCTGGAATCCACCGAGCACAAATCGTCGGACAGCATGGTGTAGCCCCGCTCGCCGAAAGCCGCCGCCATGGTCGATTTGCCCGCACCGGATGGCCCGCAGAAGAGCACCGCCTTACCGCCCACAAGTATCGCGCTCGCATGAAGAACGACACGGCCGCGCAAATGCTGCAATAAGCCCATCACACTGCCCGTCAGGAAGGCGGTCAACGCCTCCGGAGCTTGGTGGCCCTCGGGCTCAAACACAATCGATTTGGCGTGCTTAATCAGGAATCGTGCCACGCCGGGTACCCGCAATAGAAATTGTGTTTTGGCGAGCTCCCAATTGGGCCCTTGGCTTTCGAGTTGCTGATCAAGGGCCATCGGAACCGTGCCCAAAGTGATATGGACCTCGGGGGATCCCGCAGCGCTAGTCAGTGGTATGAGCCCTGGCAATTCAACCTCGCTGCCCACGACTAATCCGCAAGCAGCATAAAGGTGCGCCGAGCCTTCCGGGGTGGCCAAGTCGGTCATAGCCGAGTGCCTGACAACCATTGATCCAACGTAGCCAGATCGAAAAGTGTGCGCCAGCAAACCTGCGATGTTCCCTGGTTGCCATTATCGGAGTCAATCGATGCCATAGCCCGTTCAAGTCGTACGCGATCGACCAGGTCATCGAGACGTGGGGACAAACCATCTCTAAGCTTCGCTGCAATCTTTGAAGTCTGTTGGCGCATTCGCGGCTGCCCTGAGGTTCGAAGCGACCTCCCCATGGATTTCGTCCGTTGCAATCGGACTTGATCGGGAACGATCCCTTTGATTGCGCTGCGATGCAGTAGCCTCCCCATTTGCTCGCTGACCTTCTCGATTGTCGGCGCGTCCAGCCAGCACTGGATCAAGCGTGGATCAAGCAGCGGCCAGGAATACTCGATGCCGTAACTTGCCGCGATGAGGCTGCAGCTTTCCGTTCGCGTGGAAACAAATGGCTTGGCAAGCATCGCGAGCGCGAAATCGTTCACGGTGTCATACGGAGCATCCCACAGAGCAGTCTCCAGGAGCCTTTGCTCCAGCTGGATTTCTTCCGCGACCTCGTCTTTTAGGATTGACGCTGTAAGACGGGCTTGCGCGCCGGCCAGAAAACGGGGTGCGTAGCATTGCCTCCGACCGCCTTCGTAGAACGTTTTTGCAATACGAAGCGACCTGACGAGGGGATTGCCTCTGGTGACTCGCCAAAGCGCTGCGAACTGGCGGCTTCGGATCAAATCTCGTCGGTGGTTTGGCGCATAGTTTGTGACTCCTTCATCGCCTCCAAAGCCGGAGAACAATGTTCGAACACCCAGGGTTCTGCCCAGCTCGTAGAAAGGGAGGTGGGCGATCGAATTGCCGTGCTCAGCAGGGTGGCCCAGAACCTCGATCCCCCTAGCCTGGCACATTCCGGGATCAGCACCTTGTGTGAAAAGGTGAATGTTAGAGAGGCCGGCGCACCGACTGACATTCAAGATCGTCGCCGGCTCTTTCTCTTTGAAGACAAAGCCAAAACCATGGATCGCATCGCGAGGGGCGCTACCCAGTCGCGGAATCAGGCTGGCGATGGTTGATGAATCGAGCCCCCCGCTGATTTCGACACCGATAGAGTCAGCGCCATCAAGTCTGTCAGCAATTGTCCGTTCCAAGACATCGCGATAGGCCGCGACTTTGGTCTCGTCACGGCGCGAGCTGCGGTGGGAAGAAGGGTTGAGCGAGTGGTAGCTGCGGGTGGACAGGCGCCCATCACAACTCAGCATTAGATGACCAGGCGGAACCTTCATTATCCCGGAATACGGGGTTCGGCTCTTGCTCATGCTCAAACCGGCTATGAATTTCGCCAACCAGGCATCGCAAAGTTCGAACTCGTGATCCGACAACGCTCGGATCGCCGGGATCGAGGTCGCGATCAAATAATGCGATCCGCAATCGGCTGCGTAGAGCGGTTTGATGCCGAGAGCATCGCGCATGGCGAACAGGCGCTGGCTTTGAGGCTCATAGATAGCCAGCGAGAATTCGCCGATAAGGTGATGGGCGCAGTCTTCTTTCCAGGTTTGCCACGCCCTCAAGGCGAGTTCCGGCTCGACAGCTAGGTGCGAATTTAGCTTGGCTGAGAGCGTTTCGCGATCAAAGAATCTTCCCCAAACCGCAGCAATCGATCCGGTTGCGTTGCATTGGGCGAAGCTGTGTTCTTCCGTTTCGCTGGAGTGATTGGCGGCAACCAGCAGCGTTTTGGCTGTGCGAGTGCTGCGGTGATCGCGAAATCCCACGTGGGGGAAGATCGCGCGCGCAACGATCGAAGAGGCCCAAGAGTCCTCTATCTCTCGATCTTTCTCAATTCGGATCGCAAACATGGGTGAGCGCTTCGACCTGAACGCTTCCCCGCGCGCACAATGGCGCAGATCGCCCCCAATGGCAATTGGCTTGAGACGTGTTGAGTTCCTTGTCTCGCCCCAGGGTTTTGAGCAAGCAGCTACCTCTTGGACGCGAATCACAAACTGTCCGGCTCAAAAGCGCCGCTGCTGGGGGCGTCGCGAACGTTTTTCTTGATGGCGGACGCCTTCGTAGCAACGCCAAGGTTGGAACGCAGAGCACGCGCCCGTCATAGTTTCAATCTGATGCTCTGACGATTTGCCTTTACGGCATTGTGACTTTTTCTGAGTTGCCCTTGAGATGAGCCTCTACGAGGATGGGTCGAAGTCGGATCGTGAGGCCGAAGCGCCCAGCCGAAAAGCCCCGAAAAAGGCTTGCCTAACCACAGTATCGTGCGTCTAGAAGAGGGTGTTGAGCGTAACTGCGCTGTGCCGTGAGCCAGCTGACAGTTAGCAAAATGAGAGATTTTGGGAGAGATTCAGATGAATTTGGACTTCACCGCCGACGAAGTCGCATTTCGGGAAGAGGTGCGCAGCTTCATCGAAGAGAACTATCCGAAACACCTCGGCGATACGGGGCTGCGCGAAGACTTGGCGCGCGAGGATTTTGTGGCCTGGCATAAAGTGCTTGGCGAGAAAGGCTGGTCCGTACCGGCTTGGCCAACCGAGTATGGTGGCACCGGCTGGTCGCCGACCCAGCGCTACATCTGGTCCGAAGAGAACGCCCGGATCAATGCTCTGATGCCTTTGCCGTTCGGCGTATCGATGGTTGGTCCGGTGATCTACACCTTCGGGAATGAGGAGCAGAAAGCACAGCACTTGCCCGGTATTCGCAGCGGCGATGTGTGGTGGTGCCAAGGCTATTCTGAGCCAGGCGCTGGTTCGGATTTGGCTTCACTTAAAACGACGGCTGTACGCGATGGCGATCACTACGTGATCAATGGTCAGAAGACTTGGACCACACTGGCGCAATACGCTGACTGGGGTTTCTTCCTGTGCCGCACTGATCCGGATGCAGCGAAGCCGCAAGAGGGCATCAGCTTCATTCTCGTCGACATGAAGACGCCTGGGATCGAGGTTAAGCCAATCAAGCTGATCGACGGCGGTTACGAAGTGAATGAAACCTGGCTGACCGATGTTCGTGTACCGGTCGAAAACCTCGTGGGTCAGGAGAATATGGGCTGGACCTACGCCAAGTTCCTGCTCGCGCACGAGCGCAGCGGCATTGCTGGTGTTGCGCGGTCCAAACGCGGCGTTGAGAAACTTCGGGAGATCGCCGGCAGTGAAACCATCGATGGTGAGCCATTGATGAGTGATTTCGACTTCGCTCGCAAAGTCAGCCAGCTTGAGATTGATCTCGCGGCGCTGGAATACACCGAACTGCGCACTCTCGCCGGTGAACAGGCTGGCAAGGGACCGGGTCCGGAAAGCTCGATCCTCAAGATCAAGGGCACTGAGATTCAACAGCGGCTGACCGAGCTCACACTTGAGGCTGTTGGCAGCTATGGCACGCCAATGTACGGATCGATCGCAGATGTTGGGTCTAACCAATATCCAATTGGTCCAGACTACGCGCAGCACGCCGCATCGACCTATTTCAACATGCGCAAGACATCCATCTATGGCGGATCCAACGAGATCCAGCGCAACATCATCACAAAGATGATCCTCGGTCTTTAAGGCCGCTAGAGATCACGGAGGGGTATCGTGGACTTCAATTTCACTGAAGAGCAAGACATGGTGCGCGACGGATTGTCGCGGCTTGTGAGAGAACAATATGGCGCGGAGGCACGGCGCGAAGTGGTCGCGAGTGAAGCCGGGTGGCGTCCAGAGATTTGGGGACAATTGGCGGAGCTCGGCATACTTGGCATGCCGTTCAGCGAGGACGATGGTGGATTCGGCGGCGGCGCTATCGACGCGATGGTAGTCATGGAGGAGTTCGGCAAAGGCCTAGTGGTCGAGCCGTTTGTTCCGACCGTTGTTTGTGCGGGCGGTTTTCTCAAGCACGCCGGCACTGCAGCTCAAAAGGAAGAGCATATCGGCGGTATCGTTGATGGTAGTCAGGTGTTCGCTTTCGCTTACGCCGAACCAACCGGCCGTTACAATCTCGCGGATCTTCAGACCACCGCGAAGAAAGACGGCAGCGACTATGTTCTGAATGGGCATAAGGCCGTCGTGATCGGAGCCCCTTGGGCGAGCCATTTGATTGTGACCGCTCGTACCGGTGGCGATCGGCGTGACGCAGAAGGCATCTCGGTCTTCATCGTCGACAAGTCAGCTAGCGGGGTCGTAACCCGCGACTACGTCACGGTCGATGGTCGCCGCGCATCGGAAGTCTATTTCGAGAATGCTCGGATCCCGGCCGATGCCCTGATCGGTGAGGAAGGGGCAGCTCTGCCTCTGATCGAGCGCGTTACCGATGAGGCTATCGCTGCTCAGTGTGCAGAAGCTTGCGGCGCGATGAAAGTCGCGCATGCGATGACTCTTGAATACTCGAAACAGCGCAAACAGTTTGGCGTTCCGATCGGCTCTTTCCAGGTGCTGCAGCACCGTATGGTCGATATGTACACCGAGTACGAGCAATCGGTCTCGCTCACCTACTTTGCCACGCTCAAGCTGGACGCTGAAGAACGTGAGAGGAAGCTTGCGGTATCAACTGCGAAAGTTCGGATTGGTCAGGCCGCACACCATATCGGTCAGGAGGCTATCCAGATCCACGGTGGCAACGGCATGACCGACGAATATGCGATCGGGCACTATTTCAAGCGATTGACGATCTTCGATTCCGAGTTCGGCAATGTCGACCATCACATGAAGCGACACATCGCGCTCTCGTAGAAGAGCTTTGATCTGCGACTTGGCCAGGGCTGCGATGGCAGTGCTGGCCAACTTCGCGCCTAGTTCGAGACGCTGACGAACTCTCGCTCAGCGAGCTCGTTCAAAAGCGCAATCACGTCTTCGCTGCAGGTCGCATCATCGACGTCAAACTCTGCCATGAGGGCCTTGACCAGATCATTGACCACCGGATTCTGTTCAAGCAATTCCCAGGTCCTGCGCCCTGTTTCCTTCAGCGAATAAAATTTTCCGTCAGTGAGACTGAGCAAGACAAGATCCTCGTCAACCTCAGCGAGGATGCACTGATCAGTCTGCTCGATTTTGCTGTCGCGAGTTATCTTCATGGGAAGGCGCCTAAGGCTCATATCCGAGTCTGTCCATGGTCTCCTTGTTCGCAAGGACGATTGCTTCCTGTTGAGCATTGGAGAGGATTTCCTTGCCTTCGCCTGAGCGTCCCGAGCGAAAGAATCGAGTGGCTTTCTCAGGTCGCTCGCGAAAACCAATCTCGCCTTCTTTCTGGCGAAGTCGCTCAAAGCTGGAAGCCTCGGCAGCACGCTCAAGGTCGGCGATGGAGAAATCGCTGTCTCGTCCAATAAACTCGGCCATTTGGGCCAAGCATTGCACTGAGTTGGCGAGCATGTCCTCATAACGGATTGTCAGTACGGGGATTGCTGTTTGATCGTGCCACGACGAAAAATGGCCACTCCAACCCATGGTAAGCTGCCTCAATTGTGAAGCGTTTCCGCCCGCCATTTTGTGGGCTGGATCGTTCATTTGCATGACAACGCGATCATAGTCTTGATGCCCTTGATGGTGGGCGTAAGACACCACAACATCAAACGGGTGCCGGACCAGATAGATCGCGCCTTTGCTGCAATCTGATGGAAAGATCGGTTCACCCGAAGCGTTAAGATGATAGGCGTCATGGACCTTCACAAATGGAGGCTCAGATGCGTACTTGGCTTGCTCTCGATAATAGTCTGGACGAAGCAAATCGATCTCATCATCGCTCATGTCCGAAGACGGGAGTCCAGTGATATTGTCAAACGCCGGACGGTTTGACGAAATCGAGCCGGTTAAGCCCGTGAAGGCAGTTTCAGTGACACGATCTGGTGTCAGCAGATTCGAAAGAAGAATGCGTGTCCAAGTGTTTCCAGACTTTGGAAAAGACGCGAGCCAACAGATGCTCTGCTCGGAGTTATCACCCGTCATTGTCCTGAGGTTCGCTGGCGCAGCCAGGTCTCCATCGCAGAGGTGCTTTGATCGAATTGCGATTTGACGCGGGGCCGATCAAATTGGTGGATTTCAAGCGTGGCAATAAGCTTTGCCAAAATCGAATAGATTGTGGGCCGCCCCATTATGGCGAGCCCATAGCGCTGACGATAAATGGAACCGCGCAGCTGCATAAGAGCTTCACCACCGCGGATCCGTTTGAACTCGATCGGATCATTATCCGTCCGCACATTCTCATTCTTTAGTACGACGATCGAATCGAGGATCCCACTAATTTGAGGGTCAGTAGACTTTGGAGTTGCGAAGTACTTGCCAAAGCCCTCTATGTCTCTGACCGGTCCACCCTTTTCGGATTCAACCAACTTCAGAGCGTCGGACCATAGTTTCATATCCTTTTGCCCAGCATAGCAGACAGTGCTGTGTTCCCCGATTTGCGAGGGGTCGATGATCAGAACGTCGTCGGTAAAGAACTCTAACCCACGATCTGCTAGCGCTGCAGCCAAGGTCGACTTTCCTGCGCCAGAAGGGCCGGTAAAAGAAACAACGCGATCGTTGGACACGACCGCGCTGGCGTGCAGTGGCAACAACCCGCGCTGATAGCACAATGCGCCCCAGGCTGAGCCAAGCAAAAACAAAGCCACTTCGCGATCCGTGACCCCATTTCGTTCGTAGACTATACGATTGCCGCCCTCGACGAAGTATCGAGCCCCCATCGGGACTTCCAGTGTGAACCAGTCCTTGCCAATTTTGAACGTTGTTCCTTGATCCACCCCTTCATCAAGACCGTTAGGCATCGGACCTTCGCAAATAGTGACGTCTGCAGCACCCGCGTCCGACGCAAAATAAGGTGCCACTCTGCTACCCAAATCTAGATCTGCAGCGATTGTGAAGGGAGGCTGGTTCATGGCGTGGCTTATGTCTTAGGATCGTTTGGAAAAGTTCCCATAAGCGGTGATGAGTCCTCAGGCTAGAGCAATTCATTACCGATCGGTTTGAAGCCTTGCTCAAGCTTCTTATTGTGCGGAAAAGAAAATACTGGTCTATGCCCGCGTCATGGGTGCAGTTGGCGCAATTTTTCACCGTGATGGACAGCCAAGTTCGGCCGAGGAGATCTCCCGAATGGAGGCGGTCTTGCGAGTGCATGGGCCGCGGCGACACCAGAATCGACGGTTTAACAACTTTTCCTTGTGCTGGACCCATATTGAGGACTTTACGCCTGAAGATCGGTACGATCAGCAGCCTATAGCCTTTGGCGACAGGGCGCTCTGTTTTAATGGTCGGCTCCACTTTCGGTGGGAACTCGCTTCTTCTCTGGGAATCGAGACCAAAGAAGCTGCAAAAATGGCGGATAGTGCCTTGGCCGCGGTGGCGTGGCGTAAGTGGGGAAAGGACGCGCTCAAGAGGCTTGAAGGCGATTTCTCAATCCTTGTCATTGATCAGGAAGCTCAGTCTTTGGTCGCGGCACGATCTCCGTTCGCAGCGCCACCGTTGGTCTTCCATGAGCGTCCCGATCGCATGGCAATAGCCTCAGCGCCCATAGGTCTGTTTGCTTTGCACGATATTCCCAAGGAGCTCGACGATCATCGGATCGCTGACGCGCTCGTTTTGAATAATGAAGATGCCGAACGAAGCTTCTTTAAGGGAATCCGGACCCTGCGCAGTGGTCATTGTCTCGAGGTAACCCGGGACGAGCTAAGGGTTGAAAAATTCTACGATATTTTGGCGGCTCCCAAGGTTCGATACTCGACGGACGACGACTACGTGGAGGCAGCCAATGAGCTCCTCGCAAAATGCGTCGAAGATGCGACACATGCCAATGTTGCACCCGCGTTTACCGTAAGCTCCGGTCTGGACTCACCAACCGTCGTCGTCGCTGCAATCGAAGCGATGAGAGAGTCGAGAATTCCGCATCAACCGCCGGTTCTTGGCTTCACCCATGTGCCTGAGGCGGGCTGGGATGGACGTGCCTTCGGCCCCGGAAGAGTCGGAGATGAGTCGGGCCCTGTTAGAGCTCTTGCGGAAATGTATCCTGAGCTTCGCGTCGAGTATGTAGACAGTGAGGGAATGTCGATTGATGATGGGCTGGATGATCTCATTCGCCTTTCGGAAGCACCCCCATTCGGATGGAACAACAACTATTGGGGCACCGACATAAATCGCCGGGCACGAGAACGTGGTCGGAATGTCATGATTGGAGGGCAGAGCGGCAATCGAACACTGTCCTTTTCGAACCGAGCAATCTTTCCGTTTCTCCTCAAGCAGGGGCGCTTTCGCGAATTGCATGGTCATCTGGCAAACTACCCTTCCAGGTATCCCTTGTTACGCACGTACTGGGGACTTGCACTCCGTCCCTTGTTGCCCAGCTCGCTGATCAAGTGGTGGGGGTCTTTCCGCGGGAACAGATCAAAACAAGGATGGCGGGGTTTTTCGGCGATAAACCCAGACTACGCTGCGGACATTCAAGTGGACCAACGGATGAAAGAGCTGGGTTGGGACGACGCCTACACTGTCCGCAGCCCGCGCGAGCAGTTTGCGCGGATGACAATGGGCGGCACGCGCGAGCTTGGCGCGCATAGCATGTTGGCCTTTCAATCACTTTTCAAAATCGAAAACCGAGATCCGCTTGGTTACCGCCGATTGAGCGAGTTCTGCGCGGCCATTCCGACTGAGCAATATATGCATCGGGGGCAAGATCGCTGGCTCATCAAGCGAATGATGAAGGACCGCCTTCCTAATGAGATACTGACGGCACGGCGAGGGAGGCAAGCAGCGGACTGGCATTTGCGGATGACGCGCGACTTGCCGCGCTATCGCCAGGAAATCGACCGGATTGCGGATGATCCCGATTTGTCGAAACGGTTCGATGTTGAGCGTATCCGCAAGGTTTTTGACACTTGGCCGGACAAAACTCCCCTCGGAGCCGAGGACCATCCAGACTATGCCTTGGCTATGTTGGGGATTGGCCGCGCGCTTTCTACAGCGCGCTTCATTAACTTTTCCAAGGGCAAGAATTGAACGGCTTCAAATCGCCGAGCTGAACTGGCGAGCTTGTTCGGAACGGTAAGGATCAAATTGTGCCGCGATTGTTCGGGCATAGGGCAGACCTGCAGGTAGGACTGTCAATTCAAGGCCAGACAGGATCGCCAACTCTCGGTCAATAAAGGGGCGCAATTGTTCGCCGGTTTGGTGGAGCATGCAAGGCGTGAGCTCAGCCGAGCCTCGGCAAAGCAAATCTTTGATAACTTCGCCACGTAGTTGGTCTTCCGCCGATCGCTGTTTGCCATGATTGGAGGTTAGCTCCCCCTGGCTTGCTAGCGAACGATATCTGCCGGTGTTCTTTTCGTTTTGCGCAAGCAGTTCGGGGAATACGCTGATGGCGGAGCTGCCAAGGCCGATCACTGTGTTCGAAGGGTCGTCGGTGAAACCCTGGAAATTACGCCCGAGCTTTCCGGTCCTGGCGGCGACAGCCAGCGGATCTGAAGGCAAGGCAAAGTGGTCGAAACCAATCTGCCTGTAGCCCTCATGCGTCAGATATTCATGACCGAACTCGGCCATCGCAAAGCGAGCTCGATTATCGGGAAGATTTGTCGCATTGATTGCGCGTTGGCGTTTCACAATGTGCGGTACGTGGGCATAGCCGAACAGCGCAATGCGATCGGCCCCGAGCAGTTTGGTGTATTGCAGGCTGTCTGCCAAATCCTCGAGTGATTGCTCGGGCAGTCCGTACATCAGATCGAAATTGAGCGAGGTCACTCCTGCCCCACGCAACCAGTCGATGCTGCGGCAGATCAGCGCGTCGCTCTGCTCACGACCAATCGCAACCTGGCAATGATGCGCAAAGGTCTGGACACCCATGCTGGCGCGAGTGATTCCAGCCTCTGCAAGGGTATCGCCCCAGGTGTAGCTCATAGTCCTAGGATCGAGCTCGATTGACCATTCGGCGCTATTCAGACGAAAATTGCGATGAATCGCACCGACGATCTCCAGGAACTCGGCAGTCTCAATCGCGTTGGGGCTGCCGCCTCCAAAAGCGATCCGCTTGACGCGCGCGGACGACGGCAGCAGAGCAGCAACGGTTCTGATTTCTGCGTGAAGCGCAGCCAGATAGGCCTCCAGCCGGTGCCGTTTGCCAGACGCTCCGGTGTTGCAACCGCAGTAGAAGCATATCTTTTCGCAGAACGGGATGTGCAGGTAGAGCGAGACACCTCCGCTTGCGCTTTCGATAGAGCGGCGCAGATCGTCCGGCTCAATCGCTTCAAAGTCAGCGGCGGTGGGATAACTGGTGTAACGAGGCACCGGCGTTTCGAGCAGATCTGGATGATAAGGCCACATGCGGACCGATCTAGTCCGGGTCGTTGCTAAGTCTTTGACCGGGATCAAATTGCTTGCGGCATGCGCCAGCATGGCAGGCCTTGCCATCGGGGCAATGGGGTTCGGGTTCTTCCTCGGATTGCCCGATCGGAATGCGGATCTCTCCGCCTCCACACAGCTTGGAGATCAGGACCTTGTCTTCGGTGCTGGTGGTTTCGGCGATCAGCGGACTTGCCGCAAAGTTTACGGCAGCGAGGCAAGCGAGCAGGGGGGAGGAGCGCATCATTGGTCGCCTTCCATCTCGTCATCATCGATCAGAATGCGATTGGCCGCTCCGTCCATGTCATCGTACTGGCCATTGCGCATGGCCCATAAGAACATCAGGAGGCCAAAGGCTCCCATGCCAAGCGCGATCGGGATCAAGAAGGTTAGACCATTCATTTGGCAGCTCCGGAAAGCCGCAAGGAGTTGGCAACCACCACAATTGAGCTGAGCGACATGGCAATGGCGGCGATCAGTGGCGTGACATAACCAAACAGCGCCAAGGGGATGGCCAGCACATTGTAGCCAATCGCAAAGGCAAAGTTTTGTCGAACAATGCGCATGGTCGTGCGGGCGACCCGGATAGCGAGAGCGACTGGCAAAAGCCTGTCACCAACAAAGACGGCATCTGCGGCCTGCTGGCTCACATCGCTTGCGGTGCCTGGCGCAATCGACGCATGCGCAGCGGCTAAGGCTGGACCATCGTTTAGACCATCGCCGATCATTAGTGGATGGGAGCCTTGCTGTTTGAGTTGCTCAAGCAGCTCCAGCTTGCCTTGAGGAGTGACCTCCGAATGCGCGGCAATACCAAGCGTATCAGCAGCGCTTTGGACTGCTTCGCTGCGATCACCTGACACGATCCGGCTTTGCATGCCAATCTCATCCAGCCTAGCGAGAGTTGGGCCGGTATCGCTCCGCAGCGGATCAGCAAAGGTCAGGTCCGAGGACCATGAACCAATCCGAAGTCTGGTACCCAGTTGGCTGGATTGTTCTTGTGGCCGCTCCAGAGCGACCTGCTCACCGTTCCAGCGCCCGACCAAGCCTTGTCCGGAGATTTCGCGGATGTCCTCCACATCGGCGGGTTCAACCTCTGCAGCCTGCAATGCTGCCGCGAGGCCTCGGCTCAGCGGATGCCGGCTGGATTGGGCGAGACCCAGCGCGACCGAGCGCTGCTGTTTGTTTAGCTGGGAGATGTCCGGACGAGGCTGACCCAGAGTCAGCGTCCCGGTCTTGTCGAACAGAGCAATGTCGGTCTCGGCAAGCCGCTCCAGCGCGCTGCCATCTTTGATCAAAAGCCCGCGTTTGAGCAGGGCGCCGCTGGCGACCACTTGGGCGGTTGGAACAGCCAATCCCATCGCGCAAGGGCAGGTGATGATCAAAACGGCGATGGCGATCACCAGCGACTGATGCCAGCCTGCCCCAGCGATCATCCATCCGATGAAGGCGAGCGCAGCAAGGGAGTGCACCATCGGGGCATAGGCACGCGAGGCACGGTCAGCGATTCTGACGTAGCGGCTGCGCGATTGTCCGGCTTCGTCCATCAAGCGAGCGATCTCTGCGATGACCGTATCATCAGCGACGGCGGTCAGGCGGATCCGCAAAGGCGCCGTTAGATTGATCGCGCCGGCATGAACCATCTGCCCTCGAGCGACTGGCTCAGCCGCGCTCTCGCCGGTCAGCATGGAATTGTCGATCGCGCTGCGACCGTCTTCGACTTCGCCGTCCGCGGCCAGTGCCTCTCCCGCAGCGACCAGCACTAGCATGCCGGGCTCGAGCAGGTCGGCGGAAATGCGCTGAGTGCTGCCGTCTGTCGCAATAACGCTCGCGCTCTTACCCATGCGGCTAAGCAGCGCTCCAATACCAGCGCGCGTGCGCGTGCGCATGGCCGCATCAAGCGCTCGCCCGCACAGCAGAAAGAACAGCAGCATGACCGCGCTTTCGAAATAGGCATGCGCACCACCAGTCACGGTTTCATAGACGCTGAGCGCCGTGGCTAGAATGACACCGATCGAGATCGGCACATCCATATTGGTGCGGCGATGGCGCAAGGCCATCAGCGCTGATGCGAAGAACGGCCGACCCGAGTAAGCGATGACCGGCAGCGCGATCAGCAACGAGAGCCAGTGAAACAGCTCTTTGGTTGGCCCTTCTGCACCGGCCCAAACGCTGACAGAGAGCAACATGATATTCATCATGCCAAAGCCAGCTACGCCAAGCGCGCGATTGAGTTTTTTGGTTTCGCTGTCATCAATCGCCAGCGGATTGTCGGCGATGGCCTGCGCCTCGAATCCAAGCTGACGCAGTGCTTCCACAAGATCATATTCATCCAGCGTTGAGCTGTGCCGGATAGCGACCCTCTTGGCGGAAAAATTTACCCGCGCACTGTCGACCCCCTCAATCGCAGGAAGCTCGCGCTCAATCTTGGCGATGCAACCCGCGCAGCGGATACCTGGCACGGTAAAGCGCGTATCACTTAGCTCCTGCGGGAGATCAATGGCGGTGCTGGCGTTCAACGGATTGTGCTCTCGCTATCCCAACGCTCCCCGCTCGCCTCGATTGAAAGCCGGGCAGTCCAGCGGCCCAAACCGATGGCTTCGTTTGAACGGAATTGGCCGTTCTCGTTTGGCGCGAAGGTCAGGCTGGCGAATTCCTTGGTCCCAATCGGGCGGCGAAGTTCAGCAGTCACAATGGCACCCTCAGGGACTCCATCGGTCGCCACAATCACATGGCCTGAGCTGTCACGAGACAAATCGGCGCTCCAGCCCAGAGCGTCATCCTTGCGCGCTTCTTCCAACCAAGAATTGAATTTCTGGCTGGCGACATAGGAATTCTCGACCACGATCCCGTGGAAGCCGCCGGTGGCAAGGCTGGCCATGTAGAAATTGACCGCGGCTACGATCCCAAATCCGCCGATCAGGATCATCGCCATATGCTTGCCGGTGAATTCGCCTTTGACTGCTGGCTTGGACATCAATTGCCTCCTGGTGCGGTGAAGCTGGTTGTTTCGATATCCTGCTCGCCTTGCTCATCGAGCGAGGTCAGCTGGAACTGGAATTCTTGCGCTGCTGCGCCGCTTGGCACGATGACATAGGCGCGCACTGTGCGCGTTTCGTCGGCATCGACCGAAACCACCTGCGCGGGCGCTGCATCGTCCAGCCCTATCCGGTCAGTCCACATCAAAGCTCCCGGCAGTCCGACCAGCGCGATCTCCATATCGCGCGGGCGTGCCTCCATATTGCGCAGCCGCAAAGTGTAGGCGTTGCGGACCGACCCATCCTTCATCAGCATGAAGGGCGGATTGCGGTCAGGCGATACGGTCAGATCGGTGTGCGTCCGGGTTCCCAGCGCGAACAGCAGAGCGAGGCCAATTGAGGCCCACACCGCGAAATAGACAAAGGTGCGTGGCCGCAGCAGTGCTTTCCAGGCGGGTTGCGGTGGTTCGCCAGCGGCTTCCTTCTCGCACTGCTCCAAAGTGGCATAGTCGATCAAACCGCGTGGGCGGCCAATATCCTTCATCACCTTGTCGCAGGCATCGATGCACAGCGCACAGGTGATGCAGCCGATTTGCTGACCTTCGCGGATATCGATCCCGGTCGGGCAGACATTGACGCATTGCATGCAGTCGATGCAGTCGCCGTAAGCATCGGGGTTCTTCTTGGCTTTCTTGAGGCTGCCGCGCTGCTCGCCGCGCCAATCCTTATAGGTCACCATCAGCGACTTCTCGTCGGTCATCGCCGCCTGAATACGGGGCCAGGGGCACATGTAGATGCAGACCTGCTCGCGCATGAATCCGCCGAGCCAGAAAGTGGTGAAGGTCAGGATTGCGACCGTCGAGTAAGCGACGGGCGAGGCTTCGCCGGTGAAGAAATCTACGAACAGGGTTGGCGCATCCGCGAAGTAGAGGATCCAGGCGCCGCCGGTAACAAGGCTGATCAGCAGATAGACGCTCCATTTGGCGCTGCGCCGAGCAATCTTGGATGGCCCCCAGGGGGCTTTGTCGAGCCGCCAGCGGGCATTTCGGTCCCCATCGAAGAAGCGGTCAACATGCTGGAACAGATCGGTCCAGACAGTCTGCGGGCAAGCATAGCCACACCAGGCTCTGCCAACTGCGCTGGTAACCAGAAACAGACCGATCCCGGCCATGATCAGCATGCCCGCGACGAAGTAGAATTCGTGCGGCCAGATCTCGATGTCGAACATGTAGAACCGGCGACCCGCGAGATCGACCAACACTGCCTGATCGGGCGCGAAGGGCCCGCGATCCCAGCGGATCCATGGGGTCACGTAATAGATCGCCAGTGTGACCACCATGACGAACCATTTGAAGCGCCGGAACGGGCCATCGATCCGCTGGTTGTGGACCGATTTGCGCTTCTCATAGAGGTCCGAATGCGATGGAGGAGGTGTGCCCGAGCCGCCGCCAGAGGCTTTCGTCGATTTGGTCGACGAACCGCCCTTGGCAGGGCTCAGAGCTCCAGCCCAGTCACGGTCCTGCGATACGGCGGGGGTGGGGGAGGGACTATTCATCGCCTCCGTCCAGCATTGCGACCTGTTCTGCTTCGGGCGATGGAGCGATGTCCTCCGCTTCTCCCTCAGCTTCGGCCGCTTCACCACCACCGCGCGAGTGGACATAGGCGGCGAGCATCTTGATCGTCGCAGCGTCCAGGCGGTCCTTCCAGCCCGGCATCACACCGTGGCTCGGTGCGAGGATCTGCTTGCGCACATCATCCGCATCGCCGCCATAGAGCCAGATCGCGTCATTGAGTGCGGGAGCGCCCTGGAAGTGGTCACCAGCTCCGCTGGGCTGGTGGCACGCGGCACAATTGGTGTCGTAGAGTTCGGCACCAACCGCCGAGGATTGGCCATTGCCCGACAATGACAGCACATGGCCTACAAGCGCATCGACCTGGCCATCGTCGAAAATCCCGTCAAAGCCTGGCATCAGAGTGAAGCGGGTGTCGTCCGACCCCTCCCAGCGGATGCCGTGGATCAGCGTGTATTCGATCTCGCCAAGTTGGCCGCCCCACAGCCAGTCATTGTCGTTGAGGTTGGGGTAGCCATACTCTTCATAGCCAGCTGCGCCGGCGCCGTGGCATTGCACGCAATTGACTTTGAAAGCGGCTGCTCCGCCCAGAATGGCTTGCTGCATCAGCTCAGGGTTGTTGGGCAGCTCTTCGACCGGAGTAGCCTCGATCTGTGCGATCAAATCGGCTCGCGCAGCCTCTGCTGACGCGGTTTCCTCAGCCAATTGCCCGCGGCTTGACCATCCGAGCGTGCCCTCGGTCGCTTGCGTTACCAGCGGCCAGGCCGGGTAAAGCACGACATAGACCAGGCTCCAGGCGATCGTGGCGTAGAAGGTCCACAGCCACCACCTTGGAAGCGGCGTATTGAGTTCTTCGATCCCGTCCCATTCGTGTCCGACAAACTCGGTGCCGGTGGGCGTGTCGATGCGCTTTTCTTCAGAATTCGCCATCATCGTCTTCCTTGAAAATCGAGTGCTTAGCCATGTCGACATGCTGCCCAGCGCCAGGGCGGAAGTGCCACAGGCACAGCAGCAAATAGAGGCCAAAGATCAGGATAAGTCCGTAGCTGTCGGCAAAGTGCCGGAAGATCTCGTAGAAGCTCATCGGCCGAGCTCCTCTGCGAGTTCCGCTTGGGCGGCAGCGCTGTTCACATCGATCAGAGTACCCAGCATCTGCAGATAGGCGACCAGCGCATCCATCTCGGTAACGCGATCAGGATCGCCGTCGAAATCGCGCACTTGCGCCTTCGGATAGCGCTCTTCGAGATCGCCCGCGCTGATATCCGGATCGGCTTGCGCCATCAGGTCGGTCTCAGCCTGTTCGATATCGGTCTCGCTGTACGGAACACCCAGCGTGCTGAGCGTGCTCAGCATGCCCTGCGCATCCGGCACATTGAGCTTGGTTTCAGCAAGGAAACTGTAGCTCGGCATGATGCTCTCTGGCACCACGCTTTGCGGATCGATCAGATGTTGAACGTGCCACTCGTCAGAATAGCGTCCACCCACCCTGGCAAGATCAGGACCGGTGCGCTTTGATCCCCACTGGAAGGGGTGGTCATACATGCTCTCGGCAGCGAGGCTGTAATGGCCGTAACGCTCAACTTCGTCGCGGAACGGGCGGATCATCTGGCTGTGACAGGTGTAGCACCCTTCACGAATGTAGATGTCGCGTCCGGCCTGTTCGAGCGGAGTGTAAGGCCGCATCCCCTCGACTTCCTCGATCGTGTTGTCGATCCAGAACAGTGGGGCGATCTCGACGATCCCTCCGATCGCGACCGTCACCAGAGTGGCGGCTGCCAGCAGCGTGACATTCTTTTCCAGCTTCTTGTGGCCGGAAAACGGTTCTTTTGTCGTGCTCATCGTTTCAGATCCCTATTCGGCCGGTTCAGGTTGAAGTGGACGGTCAGCCTCTTCGTCGTAGTGAGTCTCACCCATCGGGGCTTCGTCCCGCAGTTTGCCTGCGATCGTCATCCAGATGTTGAAGACCATGATCAGCGCGCCGGTAAGGTAGAGAGCGCCACCAGCAGCCCGCATCAGATACATCGGGTGCAGCGCTTCGACCGTGTCGACGAAGCTGTTGACCAGGAAGCCATCGGCATATTCACGCCACATCAGGCCCTGGGTGATCCCGGCAACCCACATGCTGGCGGCGTAGAAAACGATGCCAAGCGTCGCGAGCCAGAAGTGCCAGTTGATCATCCGCAGCGAATACAGCCGTTCACGCTGCCACAGACGCGGCACCAAGAAGTAGACGCAGGCGAAGGTGATCATGCCGTTCCAGCCCAATGCGCCGGAGTGGACATGGCCGATCGTCCAGTCGGTGTAGTGCGACAGGCTGTTGACCGCCTTGATCGACAGCATCGGTCCTTCGAACGTGCTCATGCCGTAGAAGGCTAGTGCCAGCACCATCATCCGGATGATCGGATCGGTCCGGATTTTGTCCCACGCGCCGTTGAGCGTCATCAGGCCGTTGATCATGCCGCCCCAGCTGGGCATCCACAGCATCACCGAGAACACCATGCCGAGCGTTTGCGCCCAGTCAGGCAGAGCGGTGTAGTGAAGGTGGTGCGGACCTGCCCAGATGTAGAGGAAGATCAGCGACCAGAAGTGGATGATCGAAAGGCGATAGGAATAGACCGGCCGATTGGCTTGCTTCGGTACGAAGTAATACATCATCGCCAGGAAGCCTGCGGTCAGGAAGAAGCCGACCGCGTTGTGGCCATACCACCATTGAGTCAGCGCATCCTGAACTCCGGCAAAGGCGCTGTAGCTGCGCGAGCCGAGCAGGCTGACCGGCAGCGACAGATTGTTGACCACATGCAGCATGGCCACAGTGATAATGAAGGCCAGGAAGAACCAGTTGGCGACATAGATATGCGGTTCGCGGCGGCGCAGCAGCGTGCCGACAAAGACCGCGAGATAGGCCAGCCAGACGACCGTCAACCACAAGTCGACATACCATTCAGGCTCAGCGTATTCCTTCGACTGAGTGACCCCGAGCAGATAGCCCGTGGCCGCCAGCACGATGAACAGCTGGTATCCCCAGAACACAAACCGTGCCATGCCCGGGAAGGCTAACGGAACACGGCAAGTGCGCTGAACCACATAGAAGCTGGTGGCGAGCAGCGCGTTACCACCAAAGGCAAAGATCACCGCTGACGTGTGAAGCGGGCGGACTCTGCCGAAATTAAGGTAGGGCTCAATGTTGAGCGCCGGATAGGCCATCTGCAGAGCGATAAACACGCCAGCCAGCAGACCCGCTACGCCCCAGAACATGGTCGCGATCACGCCCCAGCGGATCACATCATCGTCATAGCGCGATGGTCCGGGCGGCATCTTGAAGATGCTTTGCGCCTTGGACATTGGATCGTGGCTGTTTGCAGTCACGATGATCAATATCAGCGCGACAATGCCGACAATCGCCATATGCACGGCGAAGCCTGCGTCCTGCGCGCCAAGGAAAGCGGCAAAGGCCGCCAGTAGAACCAGCGTCCAAATGCCAATTCGGCCGAGAGTAGCTTCCATGGTGTTGATCCCCTTCGTTACCGGTGGTCTAGCCACCAGTCCGTCTGCCGTATTTGATCCAGATCAATTTTGAGGTTGAATTTCGCTTGAGAGGGCGTGCCCGGCTTCGGTCGCAAGCGCCTCAAGATCGTTGAACTTTACCAGCGAGCGACCGGTCGTTTCTATTAGACCTTCGTCGCGTAGGTCGGTGAATTGTCGGCTGACGGTTTCGATCTTGAGGCCAAGGCTGTCACCGATGTCGCGGCGGCTCATCGGCAGGCTGATTTCGCAGGAACCGCAAGTGCAGCCGCAAAGCCGTTCCGCCATTGAGACCAGAAAATCAGCGATACGCTGGCGCGCCGACTTGTGTCCCAGGCGCATCATCTTGGTACGACTGCGGTGCAAGGCCTGGATCGAACGAGCCAGAACCGAGCGCAACACCGCTGGTTCTTCTTGGGCCAGATCAAGGAACTTACTCGCCTGAAAAACCACCAATTCCAGGTCAGTCAGTGCGATCAGCCGAAAGTACCCATCGCAGCGGCGCAGCACAGAAACGAAGTCGCCGGGAAAGTGAAAGGCCAGAATATGCGTCTGCTCAGGCTCAGCCTGTGCGGTCAGCTTGGCAGACCCTGCGGCGACGAAGACGAGCCGGTCGTCATCGGCGTCTGATGGCAGCTCATCCCCCTTAGCGAGCGACATCGGCTCACCCAGGGCACAGAGCCGGTCTGCCACCTGTGGCGACGCGCGATTCAAAAGGATCGCTCCCCGAAAAGAAGCCATTGAGCTGGGCTCGGGCGAGAGTTTTGCGGTAACCGTCATGGAGCCGCGATTTGAAGCAAAACAAATCCCCGGTCTTTGATCCGGATCAATGAAGGCAAACTCTTTTTCGGACAGTTCCGCGCTCAAGACAGCAAAAACCCTGGGCCGCAATGGGCGGCCACTGTTGTCTTCAGGATGGGAAAATGAAGAAGAGTTTAATTCTTGCCGGCGCCGCCCTCGCATGCCTTGCGGCACCCGCGGTTGCAGAGGATCGGGCAGGGGACGTGCAGATCAAATTGTTGGCGACAGGCGTTTTGCCGGATGGCGAGATTACCGCGGTCAATGTTGACACGGTTGGTCTGCCTGCAAACACCCAGACCGAAGCCAATGACAATTACATACCGACAATCGCAATCGAGTATTTCGTTTCCAACAATTTCTCGATCGAAACGATCTGTTGTGTGACGCAGCACGATGTCGACGCTGTTTCCGGTCTGCCGGGTGCAGAATTGGTTTCGAATGCCCGGGTCATTCCGGCAACCGTTACCGCCAAGCTTCACTTTGATGCAGGCGATATCAAACCCTATGTCGGGGCCGGACCTACCTATTTCCTATGGATCCAGGATGATCCGGGAGCCGCGACTATCCCATTGGGCGTGACAGAGACCAATCTCTCTGACGAGTTTGGCTTTGCATTGCAGGCTGGCTTTGATGTCGCTCTCAATGACAACGGCTTAGCGTTGAGCGTCGATGCAAAACGCTATTTCGTGGATACCACTGCGCAGTGGTTCGCCGGCAATACGCTGGCAATCGAGACCGAGCACAAGCTCGATCCCTGGGTGGTTAGCGCGGGCCTTGGCATCCGATTCTAATCGCTGAGTCTCAGGCACAGCAAAGGCCCCGCCAGCGGAAACTGGCGGGGCCTTTCTTTTGCGACCAATCGCGTGTCAGAAGCTATATTTGGTGGAAACCTGAAGTTTCTGCAGATCGCCTGAGCGACCATCCTCGAGCGTCCGCTCAGCGTACATATATTCGAGGCCAATGCTCAATGGAGGGACTGGAGCCCAGATGATGTTGGCAAAAGCATTCCAGCTTTCGTCGGTCACCTGATTGGTGGTGAGTGCCACTGGGTTGTCCGCCTTGAAATAGGATCCGGCGATGGTGGAGCGGACAGTATCGCTCCAGACATGGCGATAGGCGGCAAAACCCGAATAGGTGAAGATTGGATCAAGTTCGCCATTCGCATCGAGCGCCGCATCGTTGACGATGTTGAGTCCGATGTAGCGCCCGAGACCGTCGCCAGCAGTCGCCATAAACCGGAAGTCATCTTTCGCGCCCACTTTGACTTTTCCGGAGAGGCTTAGGCCATAGCCCAGAGCGCTGTCGCTTCCGGTGCCAAAATCATTGTCGGTGATGCGCAAATTGCGAACGATTCCGGCAGCCGTGAAGGATCCCCAGTCACCAGCGAAATTGTAGCGGGCCACGACATCCGGAATGGTGTCATCGCCCGCTAGCACCCGCGCTCCGGTGGGAGAGGTCACCGTGGTCTCCGGTTGCTCGACTGCCAGCATGAGCCCGCCGTTCGTATAACGGATCATGGGTTGACGATCGAACACCGTTCCTGGCGTGGTGCCAATAAAGTCGAGACTGTCTGGTAGAGCGCCAACGTTCTGGAACGTCGACCATGCCTGACCGAACAGCCAATTGTCATAGGTTATGAAGGCTTGGCGCAGGCGAGGCGTGTAGCTGTTCGAAATCCGCTCATCGCCTCCGCCCGTGACCATGAAGTCGAGTTCGATTTGAGAATTAAGCTTGTGCTCCGCTCCAACGTCGGTTGCGGTCTTGAGAATGAAGCGCGATTGCCGAGCGCTGAAATCTGTGTCCCAACCCGAGGCTGCCCCGCCGACGGGAATGGCACCCGGGATAAGGAAGTCTCGAACAATGCTGCCGGTACCAACCTGGCCTCCGCTGGTCCGCTGAGTGATTGCATCGAGCTTGACGTACCCGGCGTATGACACTGTGGTGTTTCCAACCCGGAAGCCTTTGTCTTCCTGCTTCTTGGGTTCAGCGATCTGTGCGGCCAATTCAGCCTGGCGAGCCTGGAGGGCTTTGGTTTCAGCCATGGCGGCTTCAGCGGCTTCAGTAGCAGCAGCGGCTTCTGCGGTTTGCTGATCCATTATGCCCGATTGAGCGTCGAGCCGACTGATCAGACCCTCTACCAGTGCCTCGAGCCGGTCGAGCCTATCCTCAACGCTGGTTTCTTGTGCGATCACCGGACTGGCTGTCAGGCACGTCGCAGCAAGCAGAGCTGCACGCGCGCCGCTACGCAAGAGTTTCTGTGACATCGATTTCCCTCCCATCAGTATTTTGACTGAGGAAAATGCCAATCCTTTTCAGACTGAACAGTTAGCGGAACGTCGTAAGACCTTTGTCTGACAGCGGAATGGGTGCGCAACGCGGTAGTGTTGAGAACGGAAAAGGGAGACTCGACATGATCCAGGCCGTTCAACGTCCACAAGCCGACCGTGCCACCCATTGCGTAGCGGAGCAGTATCAAGAGCTCTATCGCAAATCGGTCGAGCAGCCTGATGAATTCTGGCTTGAGCAGGCACAAAGATTGGATTGGTTTACCGCGCCCGCTAAGGGCGGAGAATGGTCGTATGACCCGGTCAATATAGAGTGGTTTGCCGATGGCGCGCTCAATCTGTGCTTCAACGCTGTCGACCGGCATTTGGCTGAACGCGGCGATCAGACGGCCCTGATTTTCGAACCGGACGATCCGCAGACGCCGGGACGCAAGCTGAGCTATGCCGACCTCCATCGCGAGGTGGTGCAGATGGCTAATGCTCTGAAAGCGATGGGCGTCACCAAGGGAGATCGAGTCACTCTCTATATGCCGATGGTGGTTGAAGGCGTTACCGCAATGCTGGCTTGTGCCCGGATTGGTGCGATCCACTCCGTGGTTTTCGGCGGTTTCTCGCCTGAAGCGCTTGCCGGTCGGATCGAGGATTGCGGGAGCCGCTACGTCATCACCGCAGATCAGGGCCTGCGCGGCAGCAAAATTGTGCCACTCAAAGCCAATGTCGACGCTGCGCTGCAGCTGGATGGCGCTGAAGTCGACGGTGTGCTGGTTGTTCGGCACACCGGCGGTGAAGTCGAAATGACCGAAGGCCGGGACCAATGGTTCCACGATCTCAAGTCGGACGCGGACTGCCCCTGCGAAGTGATGGCGGCGGAAGATCCGCTGTTCATCCTCTACACTTCGGGTTCGACCGGTAAGCCGAAAGGTGTGCTTCACACGACTGGTGGCTACGGCGTGTGGACTGCAACCACTTTCAACTATGTGTTCGATTACCAACCGGGCGAAGTCTATTGGTGCACCGCCGATATCGGCTGGGTCACCGGGCACAGCTATATCGTTTACGGTCCGCTGATGAATGGCGCGACCAGCGTCGTCTTCGAGGGCGTTCCGAACTATCCCGACCACGGCCGCTTCTGGGATGTGGTCGACAAGCACCAGGTCAATATTCTCTACACCGCGCCCACCGCGATCCGCGCGCTGATGCGCGAAGGCGATGACTTCGTGACAAGCCGTGATCGTTCTTCGCTGCGTCTGCTCGGTTCGGTCGGAGAACCGATCAATCCGGAAGCCTGGCGTTGGTACTTTGACGTTGTCGGTGAGGGGCGTTGTCCGATTGTCGACACGTGGTGGCAGACGGAAACCGGCGGCGTGATGATCACAACGCTTCCGGCTGCACATGACATGAAGCCCGGAAGCGCAGGATTGCCGTTCTTTGGGATCAAGCCAGAGCTAGTCGATAATGATGGCGGGGTGCTCGAAGGCGCTATCGAAGGCAATCTCTGCATCACCGCCAGTTGGCCTGGTCAAGCGCGCTCGGTCTATGGCGACCATGAGCGGTTCGAGCAGACCTATTTCAGCACTTACAAGGGCAAATACTTCACCGGCGATGGCTGTCGCCGCGACGAAGATGGCTATTACTGGATCACTGGCCGCGTAGACGATGTGATCAATGTCTCAGGCCACCGGATGGGGACGGCCGAAGTTGAGAGCGCGCTGGTATTGCACGATCTCGTCGCGGAGGCGGCTGTCGTGGGGTATCCGCACGATATCAAGGGGCAGGGCATCTATTGCTATGTCACCCTCAACGCCGGCGAGGAGGGCTCTGAGGCGCTCTATAGGGAGCTGCGGACTCACGTTCGTAAAGAGATCGGCCCGATCGCATCGCCTGACCATATTCAGTTCACCGACGGCTTGCCCAAGACCCGCTCCGGCAAGATCATGCGCCGGATCCTGCGCAAGGTGGCTGAGAACGATTATGGCTCACTTGGGGATACTTCCACTCTGGCTGACCCCTCACTGGTTGATCGGCTGATCGAAGGTCGGCAAAATCGCTGAGGTCATGACCCAGCGCATTATCATCGCCGACGATCACCCGCTGTTCCGCACCGCGCTCAGCCATGCGGTTAGCAAGGTCTGGCCCGAAGCCGAAGTGGTGGAAGCCAATTCGGCAGGGGCTGCGCGCCAGGAATTGGGCGTTGGTGCCGAGGCCTTGTTGTTGGACCTTCATATGGAAGACTCACACGGCCTCTCGGTGTTGATGGATCTTCGGCAGGATTATCCGGCATTGCCGATAGCGATCGTTTCAGCGAGTGAGGAGCCGCGAGTCTATGCGGCGGCTGCGCAGCTCGGAGCCGCAGCCTTTATTCCCAAGTCGGCGGCGCTGGACGAGATGCGTAAGGCACTATCAGCCGTCCGGGAGGGCGAAAGCTGGTTCCCTCAGAGTGATGTGGGCGAAGATGACGATCTGGCCAAAATGGCAAGTCTCACGCCTGCTCAGCGGCGTATTCTTGGAGCGATCCGGCAGGGTCTTTTGAATAAGCAGATCGCCTATGAGCTGGATATCAGTGAAGCGACTGTCAAAGCGCATATCACAGCGATCTTCCGCAAACTTGGCGTGAATAATCGGACGCAGGCGGTTCTGTTGGCGGCCAAATTGGATGTCGATCAACCGGCGGCTGACCCGGCTTCCTGATCGACGGCTTCAGCTCGGCGACGCGCTAGGCAATCCGACAGCAGAGCTCTCAGTGCAGCGGGCGATGATGGCTTGAGCAGCCTATTGGCGTCCATGGCGTTGGCTGCCCAAGCGGTTTCATCGCTATCTTCGGCGGTCAGCAGGATCGCGGGTGGCAGTTCATTCCAACGCTCACACAGCAATTGGAAGACAGTGTCGCCGCGCTCGTCACCGTCAAGCCGGTAATCCATAATCACAATATCAGGAGGGGTAGGGCAGTTTGACAGAGCCTCGCTACAGGAGCCCGCGCAGACCACTTCCAAGCCCCACTTCTCGAGCAAGGCTGCGGTCGCACTCAATGCGGAAGGATCATTGTCGACTACCAGAACCCTGGCACTGACAATGCGGCTAGGAGCACTGGCGCTCACACCGCGTGTTGCTGTTCTTTCCCATTTGAGAACTGGCATGTGCAAAGCAAAACTGCTCCCTCGCCCAACCTCGCTTTCAGTCTCAACATGGATATCCAGCAATAGTGTGATGCGACGAACAATCGCCAGGCCCAGCCCCAGTCCCTCGCGGTCTTTTGAAGAAGCACGCTGGAACTCATCAAAGATCTTTTCGACGTCCTCTTGGGCGATTCCGCGGCCTGTGTCGTAGACCTTGATGCGAATATCATCGCCATCTCTCCGTACCCCGAGCAGAACACCGCCCGTCTCGGTATAGCGGATCGCATTGCTGACCAGATTGCGGAGTACGCTCGCTAGCAGCGCCCGATCGGTCCGCGCCCAGGCACCGGTATGGACGCGGCTTAATGACAGGCCTTTCGCCTCCGCTTGGACAGAGAATTCTCGAACAATCTCGTCGAAGATTTTGTCGATCGCCACCGCTTCAATCTTGGGCTCGATACCGCCGCCATCGAGCTTCGAAATGTCGAGCAATGCGCGGATCAGCCGGTCAGCTGAAGTGATCGACCCATCGAGATCCTTAACCAGGCGCTCCAATTGCTCTCGCCCGGCGACTTCTTCACCCAAAGCGGAGGCGAAGAGCCTCGCGGCATTGAGCGGCTGGATCAGATCGTGGCTCGCAGCCGCGAGGAAGCGGGTCTTCGAACGCGTGGCTTGCTCAAGTGCAGTGTTGGCCTCGCTCAATTGTTCGGTGCGCTCAGCAACTTTCTCCTCAAGCGCTTGTTCTGCACGCCGGTCTGCTGTGATGTCGGTGTAGGAGGTAACGTAACCGCCGCCCGGCGCTGGTGAGCCAACAATCCGCATGATGCGCCCATCATGCTGCTCACGCTCCATCCGATGCTCCGTGCCAGCGCGCATATAGTCGAGACGACGCTTGACCTGCAATTCGATATCGCCATCGGGCATATCGCTGCGCAAGAGATTGAATCGAATAAGCTCAGCTATTGGTGTACCGACAGCGACAAGCTCCTCAGGCAGCTCGAACAGCTCCTCGTATCGGCTGTTCCAAGCGACCAGATTCATCTCAGCATCGACCACCGCAACACCTTGGTCGATATTCTCGATAGCGATCTGGAGCAATTCGCTGCTGAACGACAATCTCTTGCTGGTCTCGTCGAACATTGCGACGACATCAGGCAACGACACGGCATCACCCTCGGACCAGGAGCTGATCAGCATCCTGGCAGAGGAGGTGCCAATCACTCCTGAGATGGTTCGCTCCGCCATCTCCAACACAGCCCCGTCAGCCATTTCGCCGTCACGATAGAGCTGTGGCATGGCAGCAAGCGATGCTCGGGCGCGATCTTCACCGACAAATTGAGCCAGCAGCAAGCGGACGTCCGCGACTTTGCGTCGAGAGACACGGGTGAGGGCTGCACCGGGCGTAGGAGTGCCAACGAAGGCGGCGGCTTGGGCCGCGTCAACCAGACTGGGCTGAGTCAAGGCGGAACCCAGCCAATAAGCTGCGCAGTTCGCCCCTAGACTCAATACAACACCTGAAACCAAGGTGTCGCCGTGAATAGCAAAAATCGGATCATCGCCCGTAGCGGCTGGCAGGATCAGCAAGATCAGCCACAGGACGAACCCAACCGAGAGTCCGGCCAACATTCCAACCTTGTTGCCGGCGCGGGTGGCCATCCCAAGCACGAGGCCAGGCGCAAATTGTGCGGCCGCTGCGAACGCCAGGGTGCCAAGACCTGCAAGGTTGGTGAGTGACCCAAAGCCGAGATAGAACAGATAGGCAAGGAACAGCAGACCAGCGATAACTACCTGGCGCACACGCAACAGGCGGTTGGCAATCTGCCCTCGATCATCGCCGCCGCTAAGCGCTCTTCGGAAAGCCACCGGCGCGATGAGATCGTTGGTAATCATGGTCGACAGCGCGACGCTGGCAACCACGATCATACCCGCTGATGCCGAAAACCCGCCGATGAAGACCAACAATGCGAGCGCTTCATTTTCCGTGGCGAGTGGCAAGGCCATCACGATCGAGTCCGGGTTCGTACCGGACGGAAGAGCAGTGAGCCCGGCTAGAACAATCGGGACGATCACCAGCGAGGTCAGCACAAGGTAACCTGGAAACACCCACCGCATGGCAGGGCTTGCTCGCTCACTCTGTGCCTCCACAAAGGTCATGTGAAATTGGCGTGGCAGGCACAGAGCCGCGCAAGCGGCAATGAGGGTCAGCACTGCAAAACGGGCATCCAATTGCTGGGGTGTGAAAACGGTTTCGATCGGCACGGGCGCATCGGCTTGGAGCAGAAGAGCCAAAGCGAGGGCTGCTACGGCTAACAAGGCAATCAGCTTGACCACGGCCTCAACTGCAATGGTCAGAACGAGACCGCCATTATCTCCTGGGCGATCCGCTCGGGCCGATCCGAACAGGATCGCGAACAGCGCCATCAAACCGGCCACCAACAGTACTAGCTCATCCGCTGCCACTTGGCGGCTCAAGGTCGGATCGAGGGCGTTGAGCGAAGTCCCAACCGACTGCAATTGCAGCGCCATATAGGGCAGCGATCCGAGCGTCGCGATCACGGTGACCAGCGCTGCAACGCTAGCGCTTTTGCCGTAACGAGCCGACAGAAAGTCAGCAATCGAGGTCGCGTGCTGTGCCTTGGCTTGGCCCAGGATGCGGCGCACCAGACCGAAGCCCAAGGTGAAGACCAGGATCGGACCGAGATAGATCGGCAGGAAATCGAGCCCCGCTGTTGCGGCTGTTCCGACCCCACCGAAGAAGGTCCAGCTGGTGCAATAGACTGCCAGCGAAAGACCGTAGATTGCGCCGCTATGGCGAGCGAGTCGGCCCGGCCCTTGCCGGTCGCGGCGCGCGGCCAGCCAGAACAGAAAACCCAGATAGAGTGTAGCGGCGGCAATCGCCGCAGCAAACAACATGATCCCATCCCTCTCCCACTGAAGAGGCTAGTCAAATGTCACAAATGTGCAAGCAAAAGGGGCGGACCTTGATGACCCGCCCCCAAGCTAAGCCCCCTTGGGGCCTCTGGTTTATTGACGCTTAGTGCGCGTGGGCTTCTCCCGCACCGCGTGGCACGCGGATCGAGTCGACCAGCTTGCGGATCTCAGCTGGAGTGCTCGCGGTCATGCTCGCCACGGCAATGGCAACGCCAAAGTTGATAAGCATACCGATCACACCGATCCCCTCGGGCGAAATCCCGAACAGCCAATTGTCCGCTACGTTCGCTGCCGGGTTCACCAGCTTGAAGTAGAAGATATAGCCGAAAGTGAAGACCAGTCCTGAGACCATTCCTGCGATGGCGCCTTCCTTGTTCATGCCCTTGAAGAAGATGCCCATGAAGATCGCCGGGAACAGGCTGGCTGCAGCCAATCCAAAGGCAAACGCCACCACCTGCGCGACCCATCCTGGCGGATAGATCCCGAGATAGCCTGCGACCAGGATTGCAGCAGTCGCCGCAAGCCGTGCCGCCAACAGCTCTCCCTTGGCAGAGATATTGGGTGCGAAGGTGCTCTTGAGCAGGTCATGACTGACCGAGCTTGAGATCACCAACAGCAGTCCTGCCGCGGTAGAGAGCGCTGCCGCCAAGCCGCCAGCTGCCATCAGGGCGATGACCCAGCCCGGCAAGTTAGCAATCTCCGGATTGGCAAGCACGAGCGTGTCACGGTCAACATAGACCTCGTTCGCGCTGTCCGCATTCGGCGTGTTGGCAACAACCCGTTCGCCAGATGGCCCGGTTTCACCGGTGAACTCTGGCGTGCCATCAAAGGCTGCGCCCGGGCGATATTGCATCACTCCGTCGCCATTCTTGTCCTGCCATGCATAGAGCCCGGCATCCTCCCAACTGGTAAAGAAGGGTTCGACTTCCGAATAGGCAACATCGTCGACCTTGTTCAGCAGGTTGTACATGCCGAACGCACCCACTGCCGGAGCGGTGGTGTAGAGCAAGGCGATGAACACCAGCGCCCAGCCCGCAGACTTGCGTGCGTCTGATGCCTTGGGCACGGTGAAGAAGCGCACGATGACATGCGGCAGACCGGCAGTGCCGACCATCAGCGCCATCGTGATGCAGAACATGTCGATCGTGCTCTTCGAGCCGGCCGTGTATTGGTTGAAGCCGAGTTCGACCAAGACATTGTCGAGCTTCTGTAGCACTGACATGCCAGAACCATCATTGAGCTCCGAGCCCAAGCCCAATTGTGGGATCGGGTTGTCGGTCAGCATGAAGCTGATGAAGAAGGCCGGCACCAGATAAGCAAAGATCAGCACACAATACTGAGCCACTTGCGTATAGGTGATGCCCTTCATTCCGCCCATGACGGCGTAGATGAAGACAATGCCCATGCCGATGATCACACCCATGGTGATTTCGACTTGCAGGAACTGCGAGAAGACAATGCCCACACCGCGCATTTGCCCAGCAATGTAGGTGAAGCTGATGAAGATCAGGCAGATCACCGCAACCACGCGAGCGGCTTTGGAATAGTACCGCGTCCCGATGAAGTCAGGTACGGTGAATTGGCCAAACTTGCGGAGATAGGGAGCCAACAGCAGCGCCAGCATCACATATCCGCCGGTCCAACCCATCAGATAGACCGAGGCGTCATAGCCCATAAAGGCAATCAGACCGGCCATCGAGAGGAAGCTTGCCGCGCTCATCCAGTCAGCGGCTGTAGCCATACCATTGACGACAGGGTTCACCCCGCCGCCTGCGACATAGAATTCCTTGGTCGAACCAGCCCGGCTCCAGATGGCGATGCCAATATAGAGCGCGAAGCTTGCTGCGACGAAGATATAGATCAGAGTTTGCGTTTCCATGTCCGCCCCCTCAATCGTCGAGATCGTATTTGCGCTCGATCTGCTTCATACGGACAACGTAGAAGAAGATGAGTGCGATGAAGATGTAGATCGAGCCCTGCTGAGCGAACCAAAAGCCGAGCGGGTAGCCACCCAGATTGAATTGATCGAGGAAGTCGCGGAACAGAATTCCTGCTCCGAAAGAGCTCACAAACCAAATCGTCATCAGGCTGACCAGCAGGCGCAGATTTTCTCGCCAATAGGCACCCTCCGCTTTGTTGGTCTGCTCGGATGCAGTTTCCGAAGGCGAATCAGCGGAGGATTCGAAGTGATCCTCGGTCGTGTCGTCAAATTCGCCGGGATCTGCGGTTGAAACTGTGTCGTCCATGTCCCTCCCTTTCTTTTGTATGAGTTCCGTACTGAGAATTGCGGAGCTTCTCTTGCAGGCTAGGTCGGGACGAGATTCAGAACGAGAGAGACTTTAGTCTTAGTCCACTTGAATCTCATCCTTGGATAAGGCGACCGAGTGTAGCGTCCTCTGGAAGACGCGTGAGCTGAGCCTGGAACAATTCTGCTGCAGCCAAGGCATCGGTCAGTGCATCATGCGCGCGATAGTCCGGTAGGCCATATCGGGTGCGACTTGACCCCAGACGGTATGGTTCGCTGCCAACCTGGTTGGGATGCAGCGCCCGCTCGAGCGTCAGGGTGCAGACGCATCGGATCGGGAGATGGACACCAAACAGCTTTCGGGTCGCGCGTTGCAATGCGGTGCGCTCAATTCCGGCGGCGTGTGCGACCAGGAT
Source organism: Erythrobacter sp. (assembly GCA_965229665.1). GTDB lineage: Bacteria > Pseudomonadota > Alphaproteobacteria > Sphingomonadales > Sphingomonadaceae > Erythrobacter. Next base: position 2,254,210 of record OZ245896.1, read on the forward strand.
CCTACCGGAAAGCGCGCGGACCAGCTCAGTGATCACGGCTCCCAGTGGTTCGCCCTTCGCAGCCCGTTGCTCGCCAATTCCATGGATTGTCACAGCTTCTGCATCGAGATCGGCAGTGCTGCGAATATCCACCGAGCGAGCATCGGCAAGGCGGATCGAGTGGCCTTCAAACGGCGACCAGCCAGCTTGAAGAAGATGCGCGTCCTTGCGCAGCCCATCCAGCTCAAAGTCCAAGGCAAGATACTTCCCCTCAGAGGCCGGAAGACTCAATCGAGGCCAATCAGCTTTGGCGTAGTCGCGCAAGACGGCGTGCTCGCTCCCCGCAAGCGATTTGAGGCGCCCGTCAAACCGCCAACGCTTTAGCATCCTAAGCGATGCCTCCGGCATAATTGCGCCGCAGCGAGTCTAGCCCATCGCGAATGACTGAGAAGGCGTCCTTGAGATAGTCTCGTTCAAGCGGTGATAGATCACTGGGCGCGATTTGATTGTCAGGAGCCTGTCCCAGTTCAATCTGCCGAGCTTGGTGTTCAATCCGCATTTCGTTGACCAACAACAATGCATCTTCGAGGCTTTGCGCGTCTTCCATGTTCATCTTGCCAGCCTCAGCCAGCCCGCGCAGTCGTTCCAATGTGCCGACCTCCCCAATCCCGGATGCCAAGGCATTGGTGCGCGCAATGTCGACAATCGGCATGATCGCTTGGCGCTTCGCGTTGAAGACCTTTTGGCCATCTTCCGACTTTTCCAAAACCAGATTGCGAAAGATGCCGAGCGGAACCTTGCTACGCAGCGCATCCCTCGCGAGGTAACTGACGAACAGAGGGCTGTCTTTGAACAAAGCGACAGTGTCATCGTGCAAGCTTTTGGAGAGCGTGGGATCTCCATAGATATGGCGCATATCGAAGAAGATTGTGACCCTAAGGATGCGGTCTTCGTCGGGCCGACTGATCCAGTCGGAATAGCGATCTCGCCAGCCCTTCAGTGTTCGGCGCTGGTCGGCATTCTTCGCCATGATCCCGCCCTTGCAATAGACGAAACCGCAGGCATTCAGAATATCGGAAACCCTGGTCCCAAAGGCTTCAAAATAGGCTTCACCTGCTGCGTCGAGCCCGTCTTCGATCACGAGCCCATTGTCTTGGTCCGATCCGACCAATTGCTCTTCGCGGGCAAGCGAGCCAAAGGCTACGAACGCAAAGCGGCAGGGTGGTGCACCTAGCTCTTGTTCGGTCAGTTCAGCGGCTTTGCGGTGCACCGCCTCGCCCAGAGCTGAGGTGAAGTGCATCACATGGCTGGCGTCGACACCCGAGGCTACCATTTTGGCAAAACCATCGGGAACACCCTGCGCGGCCTCGACCAATTCCTGCTCAGTGCGGGCTTTGGCGATCATCATTCCGGTGTCGATCGCATTGTTGCCGATTGCGGACAGAATGTCAGTGGCGCTGAGAATGCCGGCCAGTTGCCCCGCTTGATCCAATAAGGGAATATGCCTGAAGCCCCCCGATGCCATCAGGGCCATCGCCTCTGCCACTGTGGCATTGGTTGTCAGTGTTCGGGGCCCCTCGGTCATCGCGTCGCTGATTGGAGCGTCCAAGGAGAGGTCGGCTGCGACTACCCTGCTGCGCAGATCCTTATCGGTAAAGATCCCGTGCAATTGTCCATCATCACAAATCGCCAAAGTGCTGACATTGTGTACGTGCATTATTGCCACGGCTTCTCGAATAGTGGCGCCCACCTCACACGCCACCGGTGAGCTTCGGCCAACCAATTCTCCGACTGGGCGGCTGGTCAGGGCGAAGCTGCTGTTCTCTCGACGCTTAGCCAGAGCGTGTTTGATGCGGGCAGACTCGTCCTCCGCGAAGAACTCGCGGAAAGCGGGGCTGGCCTTGCGCAACGCATGAAATTGATCTGCCGGCACGGCGTAAAGCAGCGTGTCCTCAATTGCGAAAGTCGAATTGCGGACTTCGCCGCCACGCAGCAGTGACGGATAGGCAAATGTCGCTCCTGCGCCGAGCCGGGCTGTGAGTTCCTCGCCGGCCAAGCGCAATTCAACGGAGCCTGATCTAACGACGAACAGCCAGTCATTGTACTGGCCTGCTTCGATCACTCCGCTGCCAGCTCTTGCGTATCGCACCTCGATCTGGCGCGACAACGACGCGAGCTTTTGATCATCCAGAAACTGGAAGGGTGGTGTCAGCTCAAGGAACCTGACTATCTCGGCGATTTCGCTGGCCATGCCAGCGATGATAGTCGGTCAGGACGCAAGACGCCATGAGACCTTTGTCTCAGACCGGTTTGGAACGCACATCTAAGCTAGGTCTGTCAGGAATGAGCGGATCGCCTGCACCGCTGCCGGTTCGTCGAGCAAGGGCGCATGGCCTCGTCCTGCGACCTCAACTTTCGAAAAGTCCTTAGGGTGCAGCCGCTCCATTTCAGCGAGCGTCTCCAACGTAAGGATATCACTTTTTGCCCCGCGTATTGCCAGCAGAGGTGTTTCTCTCAGCGTCCGCCACATGGCCCAGAGATCAGGCGGAATCGTCGCGGGATCCTCTTCCCCGACGCTTTCGGAGATGGCCGGGTCATAGGCGAAGCGAATGCCGCCGCGATCTATTTCCTCGCAGGTTCTACGAGCGAATTCGAGCCAACCGCTGTCGTCCAATCCATCCAACGCGTCACCATTGATGTCCTCGCACCGGGCCGCGGCCTCGTCCCAATCGGCCATCGGTTTGCCGCCACCAACATACGATCTGATCCGGTCGAGGCCCGCCGCGCTCACCGCCGGGCCGATATCGTTTAAGACAATAGCGGCAATTCGATCTGGCCTTTGGGCGCTCATCACCATCGACATCAGGCCGCCCATCGAAGTCCCGACGCAGATCACATTTTCCACTTCAAGCCTATCGAGCAGGGCCCACATATCCTCAACGTAGATATCGGGACGATAGCGAGAGGGTTCTGGGTCGTATTGTGAGCGGCCGCGCCCCCTTTGATCTGGCACGATCATCCTGCGATTCTCGTCGAGAAGCGAAACAAGAGGCTCAAAGTCTGCGCTGTTGCGTGTGAGGCCGTGCATCATCAGCAGCGGCGTCTTGGCTGAGTTGTCGTCAGGGGCGGGGTAATCCCGCGCGAACAGAGTCAAGTGCTTGTCCGCGCTGGGATAAAACCGCTCCAGGAAACTCCTGGAATGTGCCACAGTCACGACGCAATCAGAAACGGACTTCGCCGGTCACAAAGAACCGCCGTGGGTCGCCGTAAAAGCCGGTCAGTGTTCCTTCGAGGCCAAGCGTAGGCACAAACGGAGCTCCACCAGTGCCGCCAGCAACGAAGTTATAGCCTGCGACGATATATTCTTTGTCGAGCAGGTTTTTGCCATGCACGCCAATCGAGAAGCGATCAGAATCGTCAGTATAGACAATGCTGGCGTCGAGCAGGACAAAACCATCCTGGTCAAGGAACGCATTGGGCGTCTCGAATTGGCTCGCGTCGGACCGCAGCGAAGCCGAGCCGAGGAAGTCTACGATGCCATCTGCAACCGGGAGGCCGAGGACGAATCCCATGTGAGCCGTAAACTCTGGCGTGTTCTGGAATACCCTTTGGCTAGCGACATCATTGCCGAAAGCATCGATGAAGGTGTTAAAGCTCGCATCGAGATAGCCCAAGGACCAGTTGACGTTAAAGCGGCTGCCGATGCCTGCGAAGTCCTCGCCCGCCAGCACATTGCCCTCGAATTCGAAGCCGTTGACGTCAGCGCTTGCAGCGTTCGAGGTGATGCCAATGAAGCTGTCGTTGATGCCATCATTGTTCGTGTCGAGACCGACAGAGCCGGGGATTTGAACATCGTTGTACTGGCTCAGGAAGCCGGCAATGCTGATGTTCAAGCGGTTGTCCAGCAGCGATGCCTTCCAGCCCAGTTCGAAGCTATCGACCGTCTCGGGAGCGAACCGCAAGAACTCGAACTGATCGTCAAAATCGATGTCGCCGTCACCGTCCAGATCCGGGGCGGCGGTGGTTTGGCCGCGAGGGTCAAAACCGCCTCCCTTGAAGCCTTGCGAATAGGTGAAGTAGATGTTGTGGTTCGAATTGGGTTGCCAGCTGATCGAAGCACGAGGATTGAAATCCTCGAAGGTTTCACTGCCTTGGAAGTCTGAGGTCACCGCGATCGGGATCGCTGGGCTGTTCGGAATAAACAGGTCAGAGAAGCCACCAATGAAGGTGGTGCGCAGCACTCGGCTGGTGCGCTTGTCATTGGTGTAGCGACCACCGACTGAGACGCTGATTTCATCCGACAGGTCAAAGGTGAAGTCGCCAAAGACTGACCAAGTCTCGGTTCCGACGTCACCGAGTGTTTGCGCGTTGAGCCCGGGCAGGCTGATCAAGGCACCGGTGTTCTCGAGTAACACGTCAAACGCAGTGAAGGCGTTGGCGTCGAGGTAATAAAATCCAACAACACCCGAAATCCAATCGCCCTCGTAAAGCAATTGAAGCTCTTGGCTGAACTGGTCGTTCTCGTAGATCGCCGGAACGTCAAGGTCACCCGACGGCAGGCTGTCAAAGTCAATTGGCGTGGTCGACTTGTCTTCGCGATAGCCGGTAATGGATTTGAGGGTCAGTTCGTCTGACAGCTCAATGGCGATATTGAGCGCGCCACCATAGGCTTCGACTTCCTGATCAACGACATTCAGGCCCGCCCGCGTGTCGAAGACATCGTCGAGCACCGGTGCGCCGCTGAAGAGGCCTGGGATCAAGCGTGTTCCCTGGCGTGCCTCGCTGTTGTCGATGACATAGTCACCCGAAAGGCGAACAAAGACGGGGCCATTGTCGAACTCAATCGTGCCACGGGCAGCCCAAACGTCTTTGTTGTAGTTTTCCGTTCCGAGGTTGAGATTGTCGCCAAACCCTCCGCGCGACAGGCGCGCACCGCTGGCTCCAATGGTGAGTGTGTCGGTCAGGGGAGCAGATCCGGTGATGATAAGATCCGCTTGGTCGTACGAGCCATAGGTGCCGCGGATCTTCAAGCTCGGATCGTCCGGGAGTTCAGCCGTCACATATTTGATCGCTCCGCCAATCGTGTTGCGTCCGTAAAGAGTGCCTTGTGGCCCGCGCAGGACTTCGATCCGTTCCACGTCATAGACATCGAGCACCGCCGCCTGAGGACGGTTGAGATAAACGTCGTCAACATAGAGGCCGACCCCAGCTTCGAAGCCTGCAACAGGGTCTTGTTGGCCAACGCCGCGAATGAAGGCGGTAAGAGTCGTGTTCGTGCCACGGCTGACTTCCAGCGTGATGTTGGGAACTTCCTGCGCGACCTGCGTGATCTCCTGCACACCGCGCTGCTCCAATTGATCGCCGGTGACGGCGGTCACTGAGAGCGGCACGTCGATCAGCCGTTCTTCGCGGCGGCGAGCCGTCACGACGATGAGACCGCCGCTTTCTTCTGTTTGTGCGGTTGAGTCATTGGCCTGACCCTCGGCGATCTGTGCGGTGGCTGGTGTCGCGAGCAGGGCTAGGCCGGCGCTGCCAGCCAGCCAAACAGCACGGTTGCGAAGGATTTGATCGGTCATCTCGAATTCTCTCCCAGGGTCGTTATGGGAATCACCAATATTGAAAGTTGAACCAACTTTCAAGTTTTAGTCTTGCGCGCACCATTTCCAAGGCTTACGCCTAGGTCAGGAGGGAATGCTGCATGGACGTTCCGCGTGGAAGTCAGACAAAGGTCGCATCGAGTTCACCAGCCGATGCGAAGTCACCGCGCACGGCGCGTGGCCGGAAGACCCTTCGCAAGCTCCTGGATGCGTCGGCAATCGAGTTTGGCGAGAAAGGATTTCACGAGGCCTCGGTCAGTTCGATTACCCGAAGGGCTGGGGTCGCACTGGGCACCTTTTACACCTACTTCGAAAGTAAGGATGCGCTGTTCCAAGCTTTGGTTCAGGATATGAGCGCCCAGGTAAAACTCTCGGCCGGGTCAGCCGTCAGAGATTTGCAAGAGCGGGGAGCCTTCACCGCGTTTGACATCGAAGAAGTGGCGCTGCGGAGCTTTCTCGACTTCGCCAAGGAACATAAAGAAATCTACCGCATCATCGATGAATCCGAATTTGTCGATCCTCGCGCGTATCGCGACCACTATGTTGGAACCGCCGAGCGGATTCGTCAGCGTCTCGAAGAGGGAGCTGCCAGTGGTGAGCTGCGCGATGATATCGACGAAGCCCATGCTTGGGCGGTGATGGGAATGAACGTATTCCTTGGCCTACGCTACGCGGTGTGGTCGAGCGACGAGGACCAGTCGGATATCGCGTCTGTCGCGCGTTCGATCATCGAACATGGCCTCAAAAAACCATCATAATACAAGCACGTTTAAGCCAATTGATGGGCCGTATACGCGTCTTCAATCACTTCTGACAGGCTGTCCGAAAAACCCAAATTGACGCTGAGCAGCTTGTATCCTCTGATCCCTTCGAACTTGTCGGCTATCAGGCTTGCAGTTTCTTGCGCCAGCTTGGCCTCACCGGCGAGATGATAGGTGGTAAGAAGGACCATCGTCGAATAGACGGTTTTGTCCCTGAGCGCTTCAATCCTGCGAGCCACATCCAGGGAGGCATCGATATCGCGGCGCGACAAAGTGATCAGTCCGCGCGTCACCACATTGTAGATATTGGAGGCGACCTCGGGGAAAAGGGCAGCGGCGGCATCAAGATGCGGCTCCGCATCGTCCGGATCGCCTGTCTGCGCCAACACCCGGGCAATATCGGTTTGCGCGAGATGATTGGACGGTGACAATTGCACGGCGCGCTTAAGCAGCGGTGTGGCAATATCGACCTGGCGCCTGGCGAAATGATGCCGGGCCAGGATCAAGGCGCACAGGGGATCATCCGGATCAATCTCAAACCCTCGCGAGGCGGCAGCCATTCCCTCGCTCAGAAGCTCCGGCGACTGATAGGCTTGGCCACGATAATATAGCCCGTGGCTCGCAAGCCCCAGCCCGGCATATGCCCTCGCAAAATGGGGGTCTTGCTCGATCGCCCTGGTGAAGTGCTGGACCGAGCCTTTCAAACCTTCGTTATCGATCCGCTCCGCCATTGACATGCCGAGGAACACATTCTGCCACGCAGAGAGCGAAGCGGGTGGCTGAATTCGGGCCCGTTTCAGTTCGTTCAGCGAGATGTTTTGCTCAACCGTGTGCGCGATTCTGGCGACGATCTCCGCCCGCATCTCATGAATCTCATCAAGCTTGATCTGAAATCGGTCGCGCCAGACACAAGAGCTGTCACGGGCATCCGATAACTCACACGTCAAGTGGATCCGCCCGATCAGGACCTCCAGCTCGCTCGACAGGACGTAGTCTACGTCCAGCACATCCCGGATGACTGCAGGGCTGTCATGAAAGGAGCGGAATCTGGCGGTAGATCCGCGCGCCAGGACAAACAGAGACCGCATTCGTGCAAGCGCCGTGAGGATCTCATCGGGTAATGCTCGCTCTAGAAAAGAGTTCTCATCGTCCGCACCAACCGAATGAGAGGGCAGAATGGCGATTGAGGGTTGCTGCCGAAACTGGATCGTCTTCTGGACTTGATCCGCGATCTGCGAAGGCTTCACAATCGCATGGCTGCTCGTTTCCACCTTTGCGACGAACCGAAACCCTCGTCCGCGCACTGTCCGCAGCATCGCCTGCTCGCTGCCGCTATCGCCTATCGCCTGCCGCAAAGCCCGAATGCGGACGGTGATTGCTGCATCGCTGATGGCGCGGCCATTCCAAACCGCCTCGACCAGCTCATCCTTGGTCACCAGGCGCGTGCGGCTGACGAGAAAGTGCTGCAAGATCGAAAGCACTTGGGGCGTGGCGTCAACCAAGTCTCCGCCGCGTCGCAGCTCAAGTCGCTCGGTGTCGAATTCACAATCCGCAAATGTATAGCGCATCGACTAATCTAGTCCGTAGGCCTTATGAGCCGCCGCGATCGCGCTCAGCAACCGCTCATCCAGCTCATAATTGGCATCCTGGATCCGTGTTAGCGAGCCTTCAGGGATCGAACAAGAAATCCGCTTGGCGGTCGCCAGTGCCTGCTGCTCGTCTCCGGCCATGTGAAAACTCGTCAGCGCGGTCACCAGCGATGCCAAAGTCGGCGAGGGCGATGAGACGCTTTTCCTCGCCCAATCCAGGGCAAGGTCCACGTCTCCATCGATGATGCCAATCATCATGTAGGTTGATGTCACTCGGATTGGGGAGGGATCAAGCGGGCTCAATGCCAGCGCCTGCGCGACATTCTGCCGTGCGCTTTCGGTCGCCCCAATGGTCGCCTGAGTATAGCTGAGATCGGCCAGTGCTTTGGCAAAATTCGGACTCAGATCGATTGCTCGTTGCAGCGATAGAATGCTCTCTTGCGCATCGCCAAAGATCCGCCTGCCACAAGAATAGGCGTAGTGGCTCAAGGGATCTACGGGATCGAGTTCCAGCGCGCGCAGGGCCTCATGCGAGACGCGATTGCGCTGCGTGTCATGATCGAGCTCGTGATCCGTCAAGAAACGCTCATACTCAGCCAGCGCCTTGCCCGCTTGGGCGCGCGCAAACAGCGGATCACGCTCCATCGCCATGTCGAACAGAGCGCCTGCTTCCTGGAACTGATTGACGAAGGGCGGCTTCAGCCGCTCCATACCGCGGTGGAATGCATGCCAGCTGCTGAGCTGGTTCGGGACCAGCATCCGTGTACGCCGCAGCTCATTCTGAGTGATGCTCTCCTCGACGCATTGGGCGATCATCGCGACCACCTCTTCGCGCAACGCATGCACATCTGACAGCGGCGCGTCATATTGCTCGCGCCAGACCACCGCTTCCGATTGTGTATCGGCCAGTTCCAGCGCCAACCGCAGGTGATCCGGGCTCAGCTCCAACTGCCCCGACAGGCTGTAATCGACACCAAGCGCTTGGCGCAGTTCACGCGGGCTGACCGAATAGGCTTCGTATTGGAAGCTCGAACCCCGCGCGATCACCCCGAGCGAATGCAGCTTGGACAGCGAGGTCAGAATCTCGTCCGGAAGCGCCCGTGCCAGAATATCGAACTCACTCGGCGCATGCAGCAATTCGAACGGAAGCACGGCAATTCTTGGGCGCGCCTCAGACGGCGCCTCGGTCTGCTGAGCGGGGTTGGGCGCTGGGTCAGCGGGTCGCGGCAGCGAACCTTGTTCAACCTTCACATCACCGACAAACCGAAAACCATGCCCGCGCACGGTTCTGATTAAGCGCTGTTCGGAGCCACTGTCGCCCAAGGCTTGGCGCAACGCGCGCACCCGCACCGTGATCGCGGCATCGCTGATCGCCCGTCCATCCCACACCTCATCCACCAATTCATCCTTGGTGACCAGGCGGTTGCGGCTAACCAACAGGAACTTGAGGATCGCCAGCACTTGCGGAGTGGCGTCCACCACTTCGCCGTTGCGCAGCAATTCGTAACCATCCGCGTCAAATTCGAACGCGGCAAAGTGATACTTCATGTCCCCGTCCTTTGGCCTTTCAGCCGGGATCGATCAACGGCACTTTGCCATGGAGAGGTGGAGCCTCGCCAGTTGGCAGAACGCCCCATCTCGCCGCGTTATAGGCGGCAAGATGGGCTGACCGAGCGCCTGGCCCCGCACTCCCAGTCTGGCCATCGGTGATCCAATGGTGACCCAAAGGTTGCAGAACCCAAGCGGACCTTCGCCTAGGCAAATCCTCTGACACCGACAAGCCGACTCTGGCGCTTGCACAAACCCTGATACACCATTGCAAGCCAGCCGCGCTACGCAAAACCGCCTAAATTCAGCCAGTTATACGAGAAGTATAACTTCAATCTAACATTTCGCACCCGCAAAATGTCACGCAATTGTCAGCTGGCGATCATGCAGCGTTGGAAATCTCCCGCCAAAAGCCGGTCCCAGGAACGGGCATCACCTGTCTTCCCCGATGTCCGTTCCACCCTCTCTTTGGGAGGAGAGTTTTTGAGGTGCTGATCGTGACGATTGATCTGATCCATGGCGTCTATTCGCCAAGCCAGAAGCGCAACCTCATCCACCGTGTGACCGAAGCTGCGGTCGAGGTGGAGGGTGAAGCTATGCGCAATCAGATTTTCGTAAAGATGAATGAGGTCAGCCCCGATGGCTGGGCCGTTGGTGGAACACCTCTGGGTCGTGGGGCGGGCGAATGGTCGATTGAGGAGCAGGTGGGTGATGCGGAAAGCCGCAGCACGCTCCGACGGATCAACCGGATTTTGGGTAAGGGTGGCTAATATGAAATCGAGGGCACAGACCTCCCTCCGCAATTCCCTGTTTGTAACCGCTGCAGGCGCTGCCTTGGCTACTGGCCTGGCGTTGGTTCCAGTGGGAACCGCACAGGCTCAAGACGTTGACACCTGCCGCGACGGTGAAGACCCGACCACCCTGACGGAGCCAGAGAATAGTCTCGAATGTGGCGATGGCGCAGAGGCCCGCGCGTCAAACTCCACGGCCATCGGTGACGGCGCGGTCGCGAGTGCCGAAAATTCGATTGCTTTGGGCGCGGGCTCATTAGCCAATGAGGAGAACACGCTCTCCATCGGCCAGGTCGGTAGCGAGCGTAGGATCGTTAATGTCGCCGACGGCGAGGCTTTGACTGACGCGGCCACTGTCGGCCAAGTCCAGGAAGCGACGCAATACATTGCCTTTAGGGACAATGATACGGACCCACTCGGTTCGGCCACTGCCAACGGAGAGGACAGCACTGCCATGGGGCCGGGAGCCTCCGCAGGTGCGAAGCGATCGGTGGCGATCGGCAATGGTGCGAAAACGATAGAGGTTGATCCGCGCGCAAACTACGGCGACAATTCGTACAGTGTTGCGATCGGCACCCAGGCCGAAGCTCATGCTTACGGAACCGTCACGATTGGCGCCACCTCGCGTGCGACGGGGAGATACGCGACCGCAGTAGGTGATAACGCGAAAGCATTGGCCGATGGTGCCTCGGCTTTCGGAGGTTGGACGCAGGCGAATGCGGCCAACTCAATAGCGCTTGGGGCTGATGCGAAAACTGAGGACCCCGAAAACGGGTCGGCAAATGGCTCGATAGCCATCGGCCAGGCTTCGGGTGCCTTTGCATTGGGTGCCGTTGCGATTGGGCGCCAATCAATTGCAGATGAAGCCAATACGGTTTCCTTTGGTCGGCTCGCGGTCGAAGATGATCCGGATACAGTCGACATTGATGAATCGCAGACCGCAATTACGCGGCGGCTGGTCAATCTCGCTGATGGCGAGGCTCTGACTGACGCGGCGACGTTCGGACAGGTCCAGGAGGCGACACAATACATTGCCTTCACCAATGGAGCTGCTCGCGATCCGGCTGCTGCCACCGGGGCCAACAGCACGGCAATCGGTCCAGGTGCCTCCGCGGGCGCGGCAACTTCGGTGGCGATTGGCAATGGCGCGCAAACGCAATGGGTAGATCCGGACGGCGGCAACAACCAAATGTCGATTGCGATCGGTTATCAGGCTGAAACAAACGCAACTCAGGCTATTGCTCTCGGGGCTGACACGCAGGCCTACGGGACCGGCTCTATGGCGGTTGGTGACTATTCGAAGGCGCATGAGGACGATTCTGTCGCGCTGGGGCAGGAAGCTCAAGGCTATGCGCAAAATAGCATCTCTTTGGGCGCCAGTGCGATTGTTCGGGCGGGCGCTAACAGTGGGATCGCAATCGGAAAGTGGGCGGAGATCAATGAAGACTCCGTGCAGGCGATTGCTGTCGGATGGGACGCAACTGTCTCAGCTCCGTACTCCATTGCGTTGGGATCAAAGGCAAAAGTCTTCGCGGAGAATTCTGTCGCCATTGGCCAAAATTCGCTTGTGCAGGAAGATGAAGACTACGTCGTTTCCTTCGGTCGGGACGAGACGTCTGCCGGGGTTGACGACGCAGTCAAACGGCGCTTGGTCCATCTGGCCGACGGTCAGGACGACAGTGACGCGGTGACAATGGCGCAGCTCAACGCTGTGAGCACGTCCGGCACAACCTATATGGCGACGAGCTTTGACGGCGATGCTGCATCGGCGACGGGAACGAGTTCTTTTGCGGTCGGCGAAGGTGCCTTGGCACAGGGCACCGGCTCGATCGCAATTGGCGGTGATGCTCCCGGTGATGACCCGGATGACAATGGCGCGCAGGCCTTGGGCAATTACTCCTTCGCCTTGGGTGCCAATGCGAAAGCAGCGTCGCTAATTTCGGTTGCCATTGGCGCTGGTGCAAACGCTGAAGGCGTTGCCTCGCTTGCGATTGGAACCAGCACTTCGGCGCTTGGCGGAGGCGCGGTGGCGCTCGGGAACAGGAGCGGCGCATCCGGCGACGCCTCAACAGCCATTGGCGCACAGTCCAGTGCGGATTCGGCCTTTTCCGTCGCGATTGGCTACCAAGCCGAGACAGGCGCTCAATACGCGGCAGCGATCGGGCCCTTGGCGAGTGCGGGCTTCGCCAACTCAATGGCGATTGGCTTCGAGGCCGCCACCACACGCGCCAACCAGTTCATGCTCGGGACGGCCAGCTACACCTATACCTTACCGGGGCTCAGCCAGATCGCGTCTAACGACGCGCAGGAAGGCGCTCTCTACTATGTCACTGTCGATGCGGAAGGGAACCTTGGCTTCGAGACTACGCCGATCACCCAAACCGCATCAGTGGCGACGCCATCTAATGCCAAGAGCACGGTCCTCGCGGCCGCAAACGTCAGCTCTTCTGAAGTCTCGCCGCAAGTCACCCCTGCTGGGTTTGATTATCTTGATGTCAACTCGAGCGAGGGCGTGGCCACCGCGAATGGCGACAATGCCATCGCTCTTGGTGCAGGCGCTCAGACCCAGGCGGAGGGGGCGATTGCAATTGGGTTCAACTCTTTGGCCTCGGATGCTGATACTGTCTCGTTCGGGCGCGCTCCCTCAAGCGAAGGCGCAGAGGATGGCATTACACGCCGGCTGGTCAATGTGGCTGACGGGATCAACACGAGCGACGTGGCGACCGTTGGGCAGCTCCAGACGGCCACCAGTGATCTCGATTACATTGCCGTTTCAAATGTTGGCGACGCCTTCGGACCCGCATCGGTCTGGACAGGGTCAAGGCCGAACAATAACAACAGTATTGCCCTTGGGCCGGGCGCTTACATTGGCGCGTTCGCAAATCATGCAGTGGCAATTGGAGCCGGGTCAGTCGCTACGGATCCCTACACTGTGTCTTTTGGTAGCGCTGCGGATGGAATCACTCGCAAACTGACAAACGTCGCTACCGGAGCAGTCAACGAGGATTCGACTGATGCGGTGAACGGCTCACAATTGGCGGCGCTATACTCTGCCATTGGAGCCTTTGGTCAACGTTTCACCGACTTAAGCATAGCGATAGGCGAAAACCTCGGGGCGATTAACAGCATGGACGCTGCCGGCCTGACCTATGTCGCGACCAGCTTTGAGGGCAACGCTGCTTCGGCGGCCGGCGATAATTCGGTCGCGATTGGTGCCGGCGCCCTTGCGGAGGGGATCGGTTCCATGGCCCTGGGCGGCGATGCGCCTGGCGATGATCCCGATGAGAATGGCGCGCAGGCGCTGGGGAATTACTCATTCGCTTTGGGCGCCAATGCGCAGGCGAAGTCACTCATCTCGTTTGCGATCGGAGCCGGTGCGACCGCTGAGGGCGTTGCTTCGCTCGCGATTGGAACCAGCTCTGAAGCGCTTGGCGGAGGCGCTGTTGCACTTGGAAATTTGAGCGCTGCGTCAGGCGATGCCTCGACTGCCATTGGCGCACAGTCCGACGCGGATTCAGCCTATTCGATTGCGGTCGGGTACCAGGCCGCGACAGGCGCTCAATACGCGGCAGCGATTGGGCCCTTGGCAAACGCCTCACACCTCAACTCAATGGCGATCGGCTATCAGGCAGCCACCACCCGGGCCAACCAGATCGTCATTGGGACAACCACTCAGTCGGTAACACTGCCCTCACTCAGCCAGGCCTCGCTGGTCAATGCTCAGTCTGGCGAACTCTTCATGGTTACGGTGGATGCTGATGGAAACCTCGGCTTTGCGGCCATGCCCGGAACCACCAGTACTGCCACCGCTGCGTCCTCGGCAGCAGCGCCTTTCGCCTCTAACGCGAGCGCGCCAGCCAGTTCGGCAGCACAGCAGAGCACTGCGGCCCCAACCTCGTCCTCGACACCCACGACCTCATCGCTGGCCTATGACGCGACCAGCACCGACGGCGGGCCGACATCCTCGGCGCAATCAGGCGAGCGGATCGCCAGCGCCGAGAACACCAGCTCCCGGTCGATCACAGACAGCGAGGATCGCAACCTGCCAGAGCAGATGGAGCTCGCGGATGCTGGTGGCAATGCGAGCGAGACGGCTGAACAGGAGAGTGGTCAGCTCGCGCAGAGCGATCCCGATCAGAACGTTCCGGAGCCGCCCACCAACCCCGACACCAGTGCGGGCACTCGCACCGCCTCAACTTCGGCATCCGGCAACTCGGCCTTGGTCGCGGCGGTCACTGAGGAACAGTTCAATTCCCTCGCAGGCAGCGTTTCATCACTCGAAGGAAGGGTGAGTTCACTGGAAAGCAACGTGGAGACGCTGTTCGACCTAACCGAGACAATCGATCGTGACGCACGGCGCGGAATCGCCGCCATCGCGGCACAGGCGCACCCTCACTTCCCGAGTGAGCCGGGTAAGACCAGCTACGCCAGCAATGTCGCGACCTATCGCGGGGAAGTCGGGGTCTCCGTGGGTCTGATGCACCGGTTTGAAGGCGACTTCGCGATCAGTGCCGGGGTCACCTACGCCGGCGGAAACTCAACCAGCGTTCGTGCAGGAATAGCAGGAGAATTCTAATCATGCGGAAGTTTGCAGATTTTGGATCATACAAAGAATCCGAGTTTCGTCCGGAGAGAAAAGGGGCGAACAGCGACCAAGAACAAGCGCCGATGCTCGGTCAGTGGGTGAAGCCGGAGCTTCTGGTCTTGGACCAGAGGATTGAGAACGTGGCAGCATCCTTTGGGTCACCGACTGATGGTGGCCCCTACGGCGGTTATGATTCATGAAAGAGAAGTTTGGCGGGTTGAATGCCAAAGCCCCGACGAGGCAGTCCTGTCGTTAAAGCTTGCTAGGCTCGAGACATGGCTAGGAGGGGTTTGTCCATTCGGGCGGTTGGTTCAATTCGCTGAATCAGGAGCTGCGTATTTGGAATGAAGTTCATGGAATGCGTTTGAGCAAGGATTTTTCGGCTTTGGCCAATCAATCTACGCTCTTGCCAAGGGCGATCGGTCGCTAGTCCTTGGCGCCGGGACCATCGTGTCTGACTCGACTGCCCTCGGAGTGGGCGCGATGGTTCCCGGTACCGATCTTATGTTGTCAGTAGGCTTGGCCATCGTTGGGCGTCCGCCCCCTGAACGATCTAATCGACCGGCGTTATCATGGGGGCCCAAACAAGGGGCGCGTGACGAGAAGCACCCAAACGAGAGTGCTTCTGAGATCACATATCTTGCTGGCCCAATCGCTTTGCCTCGACTGCCCTCGGAGCAAGCGCGGATGGGAAACCAGCAGTTACATCAGGTTAGGGGGTGATGGCAAGTGCACGTTCTAGCCACATTGGGGGGGGCATCTCAAGCGACTTAGCGACCGCGTAAGCGGAGGCAAACTTGAAGAAGAACGATCTAAATGGATTTACCGACGTACTGATTTTCATATCTAATCATGTCTTTGTTGCCATTTTCACTGGGATAGTCTTGCTGTCTCCTCTTCTGATTATGGTTATCCTGATCCAATCCTGGTCTGCGTAAAGCGGGAGAGTTTAGCAGTTACCTCATGGCCGCGGCTCTCCTTGCTGCGGCATGCTTCCTAACCGCTCTCAGCCAGGTCTTGCCCAGGCCTTCTGCTGGCTTACCAGTGTAGTCGAGCCCAAACTGCTTTTGCGTATGCTCAACGTGGAAGCGCGCTTGGTTACGACTTCGTTTACCTAGAAGAGTTATGTCCCAAGCTCGCCCGGTAAGCTGCCGAATTCCGGGTTAGCGTAGTGCATTTTGCAATTAGGGACAGCCGCGGATGGGACGGATTCAGCAGTTTACGCCGGTCAAGGACTCTATGGCGTGGGAGCTTCTGCAGCGCTTCTATGAGGACCAAGGACCTGAAGCCTGGACTCAGAAAATCGTCCCGCAAGGAAGCACTGCAAATTGCTATACCGCTGACACCTATGCCGGGATTGTGGCAGAGTTCTTCCGCGACCTTAAAGAGGAAGGGAACAGCGAACCTCCCGTGGTTATTGAGTTGGGCGGTGGCAGCGGACGTTTCGCCTGGCAGTTTCTCAATCGGCTGTTCAATTACCATTTTATCGATGGCGATGAATGTCCCCAGTTCACCTATCTGCTGACTGATACGGCCCAAAGGAACATCGCCAATTGGTCCGCTAAGCAACGTTTCCAGCCGCTCATAGAAAGTGGCGTGCTCGAGTTTGCACAGCTCAGAGTTGAGCCGGCTCCGATCATTAGGACCGCGGACGGTGATCTTCCTCCGTCAGCGTTTGCCGATCGTCCAACCATAATCATTGCCAACTATCTGTTTGACTCGATCCCTTCCAACCTTTTGCGGGTCAAGAACCAAGCGCTTGAGCAGGTTTCAATGTCGCTGATTTCGTCAGAAGTGGGCTTTCTGGATCAGCCGGTGACTTCTTTCACATCCGTCACCGAACAGTTCGAGTCCTCCCCGCTACAAGGCGATCCAAGCGACAACTCGCTGCTCAATTCAATCATCCAGGACTATGTCTCTGAGGCCGATGAAGACGATGATTTTCACATTGTCGTGCCTGAGATCGGCTTTGCTTTCCTGGAGAGCTTCATGGATCGCAGCACACCGCTAATGCTCTTGTGCGGAGGGCTGGGATATGCGCATCCTGATGATTTCGATTTGGGCAGCCCGTTCATATTCGACAGCTATTTCGCGCATTACTCCAACTTCCATATCTTCGATAAACTGTTCGAACATCACGGTGGCGCCAGTCAGTTCCAACGGCATCGCGACACCAATTTCAGCTGCGGTGCGCTCATTCTGCCCGGCAAGGGACAGTGGGATGCGATCGATCTTACGCAGACCCACAGGACCGCAAAATCATACCTTCGCGATTTCTATCCTTACGACGCCCACGAACTGAGTGAGATGATCGAGGAAACTGTCACTGACGCCTCGATGCGGCAGGTCGAAGCATGGGTCCGCTTTTCAAAGTACGATCCAGCGGTGGCGGAGGCGTGCCTTCCATTCCTGTTCCATCAAATCGAGCAAGGCGAAGACGCGGTCGATGAAGTGCAGCTCTATGAGATGTATATGGAGGCCTATCGCTCTTTCTTCCCCGATGGTTCGCCGGTCTCGTTCGACTGTGGACTGGCGCATCTCTGCATGAAACTTGGCTTCTATGAAGAAGCGCTGAAATTGATTGAGCAGTCGCGCGAAGAGTTCGGGTTAACCGCTCAGCGCCTGTTTGTGCATGCGCTGGTCATGGTGCGGCTTGGTCGTATGGACGAAGCCCGCGAGTTGGCGATGCAATCGCTCGACATGGACGGTAGCTTCGCGCCGACCCAGCGCTTGATTGCCGACAAATTTGCTCCCGAAGAGCCAGAGCATTCCGACACTGAAGGCACCGATGTACCCTATCCGCATTTGACAGTGGGCTTCAGCGATCCTGACGTCATCTCAAAATCCGCAAAGATCCTTGATGAGGCAGGCGCCGTACTTATCGACCAAATTGTCAGCAAGGACCTGGTCCGGGATCTACGCAGAGACTTCGATCAACAGGTCAAAGCGTGGCAAACCTCCGGTCTGGGCAAGCCAAACAATGTCGGTGACAAGCGCTTTACCGTGCCGATCCGTATTCGCGGAGCGTTCGAAGACCCCGCGATTTACGCAAATCCAGCGCTCATCAACTTGATGACCAAGGCGATGGGTGAAAAGCCGGTTTTGCATGCTTTTGGCGGCGTCGTAACCAGCGCTGGCGCGCGAATGCAGCATATCCACCGTGAACATCCGCTGCTGTTCAACACCGATCCCGGGAATGCCAATGTTCCGCTCTATGCGACCACGATTCTGGTTCCGCTGATTGATCTCGATGAGGAGTCCGGAGGGACCCAATATTGGGCTGGCACCCACAAGACCGCGAAGGATGAGAATTGGAAGGGTGAATCCGAGGTGGTCTACACCCCTGCCGGAAGCGCTCTCGTCCTCGATTACCGCACCTATCACGGCGGTATGCCATGCTCATCAACGCATGGTCGTCCGCTGCTCTACTATACTTACGCCATGCCGTGGTTCACCGACACAATGGCGTTTGAATCGCATGCAGCCTTGGGGCTGAGCGATAGCGAGCGAATGAACATTCCAGAAAAGCACCGCTATTTGTTCAAATTCGCCAAGCGGATCGCTGATTAACCTCATCAGGAAGCAGCGTCCCAACACGAGACAGCGGTCAGACCTGCCTTGAGTCGAACGGGCCTCAGGGGAAATACGTGAGCCAGTTAGCTGGTGATGAAAACCACCTTTTCTTTGCCAGCGAGTCCGTTTTCTCATTTCGGGGGAAGTGATATGAAGTCGCAGAAACTGTCTAAGAACGCGTTCTTGCAGGCGGCGGTTGCAGTCAGCTTTGTCGGTACAACCACTCCGGTTGGCGCTGTTGAGTTGCCGAAGCAGGCTACCAGCAGCTTGGGTTCTTTTGACGAGGCCGACGGGCTTTTGGCCCTCGATATTACTAAGGCGGTCGCAGAGTACAGCACTCCGTCCAAACCCGATGGCGTATGGAACACCGCCTATGGCGACGACGACAATGACGGCGGCAAATACGGCGGTCATTACGGCGACGATGATGGCGACAAGGCCAAGAACTCGAAAAAGGGTTCTAAAAAAGGCTCGTCCAAGAAGGGCGGCGGTGGCGGCAGCCACTATGGCGACGACGACAATGATGGCGGTAAGTACGGCGGTCATTACGGCGACGACGATGGCGACAAAGCCAAGAACTCGAAAAAGGGCTCCAAGAAAGGCTCGTCCAAAAAGGGCGGCGGTGGCGGTAGCCACTATGGCGACGACGACAATGACGGCGGTAAGTACGGCGGCAAATACGGCGACGACGATGGAGACAAGGCCAAGAAGTCGAAGAAGGGCTCCAAGAAGGGCTCATCCAAGAAAGGCGGCGGCGATAGCCATTACGGCGATAAGTACGGCGACGACGACAAGGCGAAAAAGACCAAAAAGGGCTCAAAGAAGGGTTCCAAGAAGGGCTCTTCCAAGAAGGGATCGAGCAGCACCAGCACCAGCGGCGGCTACAGCTCAACCTCGACCGGTGGTTCGTCCAGCTCATCCTCGAGCAGCGGTTCGAGCACCTCGTCTACTTCCGGCGGCAGCAGCGGATCGAGCAGCTCAGGTTCCTCGACCAGCTCAAGTTCGTCAGGCGGCAGCTCTTCGTCGAGCTCAGGCGGAACCCCGGTTCCAGAGCCAAGTGGCCTGCTGTTCCTCGGCCTCGGTGCAGCCGGTGTCCTCGGTGGTCGCAAGCTCGCCAAGAAGCTTGATAAGTCAGGTAACAAGAAGGACGCCTAAGTCTGTCCTGAAACAGAATTAATCAGATCCTTGGTCGGGCCCGGATTGAATTCCAGGTCCGGCCATTTCTTTGCGTAAACCATTTTCCAATCCCATCGCGCTATGCCTTCTGGCATGCGGAAGACGTCAGTTTCTCTATCTGTTGCGTTTGCCCTGGCACTGGCCGGTTGCAATGGCGTATCCGACGCGACCCTGGCCGATGCCGAGGCGGCCTTTGCCGAGAATAAATTCGGCAAGTCACGAGTGATTTTGCACAGCGTGGTTGATCAGGAGGGTAGCGATCCTGCGGCCAAGATCTTGCTCGTACAGACCTTGCTTGAGCTGTCGGACGGCTACGTTGCAGAGCGCTATCTCAATCAGATTCCCGACGCCGCCCTTGATCCCTTGCGCCGCACGGAACTGATGGCGCAAAGCCTAATTGTTCAGGGCAAGCCTGAGGCGGCGATCGATCGCTTGGCCGAGGTCGAGCAGCGTGAAGATTGGACCGATCAAACCTATTCCACTTTGCTGTGGGCATATCTCGCGGCCGGTACGCTTGCTGAGAACGAGGAAGACTTGATCGAGGCGGTGAACCGCTTTCCAGACTCAGCAGCAGTCAACGGTCGCGCAGCCGAGTATTTCAAGGCTATCGACGAGTGGGATAAGGTCGAGGCAGCGGTGGGCTATACTCTCGAAGCCGATCCCACACATTACGACGCCAGATTGCTTTCGGGTGAGTTGACCATTCGTGAGGGAGATTTGGCGGGGGCCCTGCCAATCTATCAGGCATTGGTGGAGGACTATCCCGATGAAGCGCTGCCAAAGGTCAATGTGGTCGGCCTGCAGCTCGATCTGAAACAGACGCAGAAAGCAGAGGAAAGCCTCGTCCCAGCTTTGGCGCAGCATCCTGACTTTCCGCTGCTGAAGTTCCAGGAAGCGCGATTGCTGTTTGAAAAAGGGGAGCATCGCGAGAGCTCAGCCTTGCTTCAGCGGTTGGCGGGATCGCTCAAAGGCTACACCCCTGCGCTGATCTTGTCGGCACAGGTCGACTTGGCGTTGGGGAACCGCGAGATTGCGCGCGCACAGCTTGCCACGGCAGCGCGGGATGAGCGCTTTGATGAAAAGATCGAACAGATCATGCGTGAGGCTGAATTGGCCGAATTGTGATTTCCATCGGACAGCATCGAGCGATGAGCCCCAATTGACAGCGTAGCAAAGTCCCGCGATCAATCCGCGCGATGAGAAATGCGGAGCCAGAACTGGTCCTGATTGGCGGTGGACACGCCCATGTCGCAGTTCTGGCGGAACAGATCCGCAAGCCTCTATCGCCTCCACAATCCCCGGGCCGCATCACGCTGGTCTCTCCATCACGACACCTGCGCTATTCCGGCATGGTGCCTGGCTGGATCGTCGGAGAATATTCGCGCGACGAGGGCGTGGTCGAGCTCGAACCGCTTTGCCAGGCCGCCGGTGTTCGCTTCGTCTGCGATGCGGTCGTTGCGCTCGATCCGGAAGCGCGAAGCTTGGAAACCGCAAGTGGCGAGCAAATCCAATATGATCTGTGCTCGATCAACGCTGGCGGGGTGGGGCATGCCCAAGCTCTGCTGGGGAGCGGTCCGGACCTGCTGGATGTGCGCCCGATCAGCGGTTTCGTCGAGAGATTGGGCGAGTGGCTTGGCAAAGAACTGGTCGAGCCGCGACAAATCGCTGTGATCGGGGGAGGCGCTGGCGGGGTTGAGCTCGCCTTTGCCATTGCCAACCGCGAGGACGCCGGGGGAGCGAGAGTGAGATTGATAGCAGGTGCTGCGGGCTTGCTCCCAGGGTTCGGATCCCGAGCAAGGCGGCTAGTCCGACACGAGCTCGAACGCCAAGGCATTGCGCTGCGGGAGGAAGATGCGCGGCTGGACGACGGAGAGCTCTTGGTGGCTGGGGAGAAGATGGAGCCAGTCGAACTGATCATTGCCGCCGTAGGAAGCGGAGCTCCGGATTGGCCTCGGACGAGCGGGCTAGCAGTCGATACGCAGGGCTTTGTAGCAGTCGATCAGTTTCAACGATCGATCTCACACCCGGACATCTTTGCCGTCGGCGACGTCGCCGCGCGGCAAGATCGGACGGTGCCCCATTCGGGCGTGCATGCCGTCCATGCTGGACCCGTATTGGCGGCCAATCTCAGAGCAGTCTTGAGCGGTGGTGAGCCACAGCGGGTCTATCGCCCGCGACCCACCAGCCTCTATCTGATTGCGACCGGCAATGGCTCGGCCATCGGCACCTATGGCCCCTTGGCGGTTCAGGGGCGCTGGGTGCAGAAATTGAAACGCTGGATCGACAAACGCTGGATCGCGACTTACTCCGATCTGGCGCGGGCGGTGTAACCACAGGCAGTGTTGGTGCGAATGTCTGGGCAAAAGGGGATTTCATGAAGAAGATTGTCATTGTCCTGGCGCTGGTCGCGCTGATTGCTGCCTACTTTATCTTTGATCTCGGAAGCTATTTGACGCTCGACGGGATCAAGCAGGTCGCGGCGGATGCCAGCGAGTTTTATGAGCGCAATCCGGCGATGGTGCTGGGGGCGTTCTTCCTGATCTATGTAGCAGTGACGGCAGCTTCGCTGCCCGGAGCGGCGATCATGACACTGGCGGCAGGCGCGCTGTTCGGGGTGGTGGTCGGGACGATCCTGGTCTCCTTCGCATCGACCATCGGCGCCACCCTGGCCTTCCTCGCGTCGCGCTATGTGTTGCGGGATACTATCGAAGCGCGGTTCGGCGACCGATTGAAAGCGATCAACGCCGGGCTTGAACGCGACGGTGCATTCTATCTCTTTACTTTGCGGATGATCCCGGCCTTTCCATTCTTCGTGATCAACCTCGTAATGGGTCTAACGCGGATCAGAACCTGGACC
Source organism: Erythrobacter sp. (assembly GCA_965229665.1). Classification (GTDB taxonomy): domain Bacteria; phylum Pseudomonadota; class Alphaproteobacteria; order Sphingomonadales; family Sphingomonadaceae; genus Erythrobacter. The sequence continues at coordinate 2,276,666 of OZ245896.1, forward strand.
TTTGCCTGGGTCAGTCAGATCGGCATGTTCCTCGGTACGATTGTCTATGTGAACGCGGGTACGCAGCTCGCGCAGATCGACAGTCTTTCGGGCATTGCCTCACCGGCGGTGCTGGCTTCGTTCGCGCTGCTTGGTATCGCGCCATGGATCGCCAAGGGGATCATCGGGGCGATCCAGCGACGCAAAGTCTATGCTGGTTTCAAAAAGCCGAGCAAGTTCGACCGCAATATGGTGGTGATTGGCGCAGGCTCCGCCGGACTGGTGTCCTCGCTGATCGCTTCGACAGTGAAGGCCAAGGTGACCCTCGTCGAGGCCAACAAGATGGGCGGTGATTGCCTCAACACTGGCTGCGTTCCCTCCAAGGCCTTGATCAAGAGCGCCAAGGTCGCTTCGCAGATCCGCAATGCCGACAAATATGGTCTCAAAGCGAGCGAACCCGAAGTGCCGTTTAAGCAGACCATGGCGCGCGTGCTTGATGCTGTCAAAACGATCGAACCGCATGACTCGGTAGAGCGCTACACTGGGCTTGGGGTCGATGTGGTCGAGGGCTATGCCAAGATCATCGATCCCTGGACTGTGGAGATAGCGCGGCATGATGGTGAAACCCAGCGACTGACAACGCGCTCAATCGTTATTGCCGCAGGCGCCGAGCCGTTTGTGCCTCCGATTCCCGGCCTAGCCGACGTCGATTTCGTCACCAGCGATACGATGTGGGATGCTTTTGCCGAAATGGACCAAGCGCCCAAGCGGGTGGCTGTTCTTGGCGGCGGACCGATCGGCTGCGAGCTGAGCCAGGCGCTGTCGCGGCTGGGATCAAACGTGACCCAGATCGAGCGCTCAGACCGTGTTCTGGGGCGGGAGGACGTCGAAGTCTCCGAACTGGCCAAGCAAGCGCTGGAAGGTTCCGGCGTTACCGTTCTGACCTCTCACAACGCTGTCCGGGTGGAACAGGGCGCTGTCATCGTCGAGCATGATGGGGCCGAGAAACGAGTAGAGTTTGACGCGCTGCTGGTTGCAGTAGGCCGGGCTGCGCGGCTGACCGGGTATGGTCTTGAAGATTTGGGGATCGACACCGCCAAGACTGTCGTGACTGACGAGTTCCTCGCGACCAAATTCCCCAATATCTTCGCTTGCGGTGACGTGGCTGGACCTTATCAGTTTACCCATACGGCAAGCCATCAGGCGTGGTTCGCCAGCGTCAATGCGCTGTTCGGTCAGTTCAAGAAGTTCAAAGCCGATTACAGCGTGATCCCAGCGGTTACCTTCCTTGATCCTGAGGTTGCGCGGGTTGGCCTGAACGAGGCCGAAGCCAAAGATCAAGGCATCGCTTACGAGGTTGCGCGCTACGAGCTTTCCGAGTTGGACCGGGCGATTGCAGAGAGTGAGACGACCGGCTTCGTCAAAGTCCTCGTCGCCGAGGGCAAAGATAAGATTCTCGGCGCTACGATTGTGGGATCGAACGCTGGTGAATTGCTCGCCGAATATGTGCTGGCGATGAAGCACAAGCTTGGCCTCAACAAGATCCTCGGCACGATCCATTCCTATCCGACCATGTCAGAAGCCAACAAATTCGCGGCTGGCGAATGGAAGAAGGCCAACAAGCCCGAGAAGCTGCTGTCTTTCGTTGAAAAGTACCACGATTGGCGGCGCGGCTGAGACGGCTCTGGCTTTGCCGGCCTTGATCGGCAAAAAGGGGCTGAAGCGCAGCTGTCCAAGGGGATCCTTTGATGGAAGTATTTGACCAGTTCCGTGGTGTCATCGGCATCGCGCTGCTGGTTGCGCTGGCGTGGGGCCTCTCGGAGGATCGCGCCGGTCGTCCAGGTTGGAAGTGGATCGCTGGGGCCCTTGGGCTGCAAGCCGTATTGGCAATCCTAATCGTCCGCGTCCCGTTTGTGTGGGATGTGGTGACACTCGCCAATGAAGGGGTCGCCGCAATTGAGCGAGCTACGCTTGACGGCTCTTCCTATATGTTTGGCTATCTGGGCGGCGCCCCTCTGCCGTTCGAGCTGAGGGACGGTGTTGATCCTCCGCTGATCATCGCATTCCAGATCCTGCCTCTGGTGATCGTCTTTTCCGCGCTTGCGGCCTTGCTATGGCACTGGGGCGTGCTGCGCTGGGCCGTTAATGGCCTGTCGTTCCTGCTCCAGAAGACGCTCAAGGTCAGCGGCGTGGTAGGCCTGTCTGGCGGCGCCAACATGTTCCTTGGCGTGGTCGAAAGCCCGCTGGCTGTGCGGGCCTATTTTTCGACGATGAGCCGGTCCGAGCTGTTCCAGGTCATGGTCTTGGCCATGGCCACGATCAGCGGCGCCATTTTGATCCTCTATGCCACCACTCTGTCGCAGACTGTGCCTGACGCAGTAGGACATATGATCTCGGCCTCCTTGGTCTCGCTTCCTGCGGCTTTGCTGATCGCCAAGCTGATGGTTCCTGCCAAACAGAACGAGGCTGGGACCGAGCAGCACGAGGATGAAGAGCCGGGTCTCAGATATGAGTCGAGCATTGATGCGATCATCAAAGGCACGATGGACGGGATGCAGCTATTCCTAGCAGTGATCGCGGTGATCATTGTAGTCTTCGCCTTGGTCTCGCTGACCGATCAGATCCTGGCGCTATTGCCGCTGGTTGGAGATGAGCCGATCACTCTCAAGCGCGTGTTTGGCTGGCTGTTTTCGCCGCTGATGTGGTTGATCGGGGTGCCGTGGGATCAAGCGCAAGCGGCAGGCGGATTGATGGGGACGAAGGCGATCCTCAATGAATATGTCGCCTATCTGGAGCTTGCGGGCTTGCCCGAGGGGACATTTGACGCTCGCTCACTGTTGATTGTCACTTACTCGCTTTGCGGGGTCGCCAATCTGGCGAGCGTCGGATTGCTGGTCTCAACCATTGGCACTCTCTGCCCCGAGCGAAGGGCCGAAGTGGCTGGCCTAGGCATGAAGAGCTGGATCGCCGGGAACATCGCGACCGCCATGACCGGAGCGTGGATCGGGTTGATCACTTTTGGCTCATTTGGGGCAGGGTAGAGCCTATGCTTGATGCCAAGCTTCGGCCACTAATTGATCCACCGCTCAATCGGATCGGCCAGGCTCTGGCTGGGATCGGGATTAGCGCCAATATGCTGACCTTCGCGGGCCTGGCGTTTGGTTTGGCAGGAGCGGTCGCAATCGGGTTCGGCGAGTTTGATTGGGGCTTGGCACTGATCATCGCCAATCGCCTGTGTGATGGCCTCGACGGCGCGGTCGCGCGGGTCAAAGGCCCCACCACCTTGGGTGGCTATTTCGACATCGTCGGCGATTTTGCCTTCTATGTCTCAATCCCACTTGGCTTTGGCTATCTTGACCCGGCTAACACATTGGCGGCGGCGGTGTTGATCGCGAGCTTTGTTTTGACCGGAGTGAGCTTTCTCGCTTTTGCAGTGATCGCCGCCGAGCGCGGCGAAGAAACCAGCGCGCACGGCAAAAAGAGCTTCTTCTATTCGACCGGCCTCGCTGAAGGCACCGAGACCATTGCAGTCTTCATTGCGATGGCACTGTTCCCGACTTGGTTCGTGCCGATCGCTTTCGGCTACGCTGCTCTTTGCGTGTTGACCGTGTTCCAGCGCAGCGCGCTGGCCATGGTGCAGTTCAAAGACTGAGGTATTACTGAACGAGCTGCGCTTCGACCGCCGCACGAAGCTCTGCGATGCGTGCTGAATTCGCGCCAAGATCGCTCACGCCGACACGGCTGACCGAACGGAAGTCGATCACGCCATCGCCCACGCGGGCTACCACATCGTCCTTGAAGCCGAACCAGAAGGTTTCGGCGACGCCTTCGACTGTTCCGGCGGCAGGATCTGTCGTGACTTCGGTCAGCCCGATATCGGCCATGCCGGCTTGAATCGCTGCGATCGCCGCTGCTTGATCTGCTGATTCAATGGGGAGCGGGGCCAGATCGGGATAGAGCTCACCGACAATCTGCGCATGCGACTTGGCTTTGAGCTCGTCACTGGTTTTGTCTGCCCACCACTCAATATCGCCCAAGGGCGTGGCATAGTCGCTCACGGGATTGGCTTCGATCGCGCCGCGGGCCGCCATGGTCGCTTCTGAAAACACCGGAGGATTGGTTGTGTCGGTTGCCACATCATGGATCGGATTCTCACCCGCAGTGGTTCCAACACCGGCCAGCATCACAAAAATTCCGATTGGGACAACCAATCCGACTAGGGACAACAGCCACCCGGTTCGAGGAGCTTTGCGCAAAACCAAGATCAACGAGACCAGCGATACGAGCGCTACGACGCCGAGCAAGAAGGGACCCGCGCCAATGATCAAGGATCCCAGGCCGACTTGCCAAGGCCAGAGCCCAAACTTGGTGCCGAGCGCGGCAATGGCGAAGTAGACCGGCAGTAAGAGAGCGAGGACGAGTGCGAAGCGGCTGTGCCAAGGTGTGCTGTTCATGCGCCCCGTTTAGTCAGGTCTCGCACACCTGCAAGTCTTTCCAAGCTGGGTCGAGTGGTTACCAAGCTTGAACTCATAGCAATGGGCAACTAGCCCTGTCGCACCATGTTAGTGTCTGTAAGCGCCATACCTCAGCAGGAAGACCTGCAATCGATCTACGATCTTATCGCTGATCTCGAATGGCGGGACGGGCGCGAAACCGCTGGCCGCACGGCCCAGGCCGTGAAAGACAACCTTCAAGCCAAAATGAACACTCCGGCAGGTAAGGCGCTCCGAGACCGGCTTTTGCCGTTTGTGCGAGACAATGGAGTGGTTCAAGCCGCCGCCAGACCTCGGCGCATCTCCAACCTATTGATTAGCAAGACCCAAGATAACGGGCATTACGGCAAGCATGTCGACAATGCGCTCATGGTTTTGAGCGGGTCACGGATGCGAACCGATATCTCATTCACTCTCTTTCTGACTCCTCCCTCTGAGTATGACGGCGGAGAATTGGTGATCCACTCAGTGTCCGGAACCCAGTCCATCAAAGGGGAGCCGGGCCAGCTGATCCTCTATCCCTCATCGAGTATTCATGAGGTTAGGCCCGTCACCAAGGGTGCGCGGATTGTTTGCGTCGGTTGGATCGAAAGCCTTATATCTGATCCGACGCAACGGGAGCTGCTGTTTGATCTCGAGAATCTGAGAGCAGCGCTTCGAAGCAAATTACCAGTAGATGCCCCTGAGCGCCTAACGCTCGACAAATCGATCGCCAATTTGCTGCGGATGTGGACACAGCCTTAGTGTCCGCGCCCGGCACGACTGGCTTTCGTCCGGTTTGCATCTTTGGCCCCGCCGTCTAAGACAGGTGTCTTAACAGGCCGGTACAGGCCAATTTTTTCCGATCTTGGAGGGCAAGAGGCGCGCTGACCCGCGGCACAGTCAAATATATTGATGAAGCAGACTACCGAAGCTCCGATTGCGCCACCGATTACCGAACTGCCGATCGATACCCACGACAAGGGATTTTACGACGGGTTCAGCCGCGAGGTCACGATCCCGGCGAAGATCATTGTCTCGGTGATCATTATGTGGGCGATCTTCTTCCCAGTCAGCGCCAGCAATACGCTGTCAGCGGCTAACTCGACCATCATATCCAGTTTCAGCGGATGGTATGTCTATCTCGTGGCATTCCTGATGCTGGCCTGTCTGGTGCTAGCGATTGTTCCGCAGTCCGGGCGATTGCGGATTGGCGCACCAGACGAGGGACCGGAATTTGGGCGGTTCTCCTGGTTTGCGATGCTGTTCGGCGCTGGGATCGGGATCGGCATGCTGACCTATTCGACTGGCGAGCCATTGGCCCATTTCGCCAGCAATCCGGATATCATTCGAGGAACAATTGAGCCCCTCAGCGAAGAGGCTGTCCGTCCGGCCTATATCTACACCTTCCTGCACTGGGGCTTCGCAGCCTGGGGTACCTACGCTCTGGTTGGCCTGGCAATTGGCTATGTCGCCTATCGCCGCAATTTACCGCTAACGATCCGTTCGGCCCTGTGTCCGTTGTTCGGCAAGGTGCTGTCCGGAACAGCCGGGCATGTGGTCGACATTGTCGCCGTGGTTGCGACGATCCTCGGGGTTTCGGTGACGATGGGACTAGGGGTCGAGCAATTTGTCGCCGGTCTCTATCGCGTCGGGTTGGGAGACTGGCTGCTCGCTGAGGATGGGTCAGCCAGCACTATGGCCATTGTTGTTGCTCTGCTGGTCCTGGTTGGAGCGTCGACGATCAGTGCGCTGTCCGGTGTGGGGCGTGGCATTAAATGGCTGTCCAATCTGAACATGGTTCTGTCTTTCGCGTTGTTAGCGCTGTTCGCCGTGGTCGGCTCAGGCCTGCTCGGTCTAGAGCTGCTTGGGGTCGGCATCTGGGATTATCTGCGAACTTTGCCGGTCAACACATTGTCCCTGTTCGAAGATTTGGGCGATCCGATCAGCACCGCGCTTGTCCAATGGCAGCTGGATTGGTAAGTGTTCTACTGGGCCTGGTGGATCGCATTTGCTCCCTTCGTCGGGATGTTCATTGCGCGGATTTCGCGGGGACGAACGATCCGCGAGTACATTTTGGGTGTGGTTCTTGTGCCTTCACTGATGTGCTTTGTCTGGATGGCTCTGGCGGGTGGTACTGCGATTGATCTGGAATTGAGCGGGGCGGCGCAAGGCGCAATCGTCAATGCAGGTATCTCAGACCAACTGTTCGCCACCCTGGAGGTGTTGTTGAGCAGCGGCATGGCCAACCTCGTGTCGGGCCTCGTGGTGATCTTGCTGATGACCTATCTCGTGACGTCGGCCGACAGCGCTATTCTGATCATCAACACGATCAACGGTGCGGGCGATAATGAGGGGCAGCGGCGCTACCACATCCTGTTCTGGGGCGCTGCCTTAGCATTCATGGTCGGCTCGATGCTGATCCTGGGTGGGATCGAAGCGATCCGGATCACCATGATAATCGGGGCTTTGCCGTTCTCTTTTGTGGTGGCCTTGATGGCGTTCTCGATCATGAAGGCGGTCATTTTTGACCTGCGCCGAAAAAAACATGGCGTTCCGACCACAGCGGAGGCCTGTGAGCAGTGGGACGGAAAAGTATCCATTGGCAACTGAATTTCACTGCCCCATTTAAAAATAGATTATAGGCCTCAGGCAATTTGGTAGTGTTTCGCCCGCAGGGCAACTCTATAAATACAAATCAAATAGTGATCAGACATAACTTGAGTAATTTGATCTCGACTTGAGATTTAGTTCATATTGTCTTAAAATCAGTGTCTTGTTGTTATTTTGCAACAAGACGTCGGCTGATCGTGGAAACTTCTGACCGTACTGTGGCCAGCGCTGCATTTGCTTGTTAGTTCGCCCGCAACCGCGCGCAGTGCTTTTGCGCGCGTTGCCATTTACTGGATCACGCTGGTGCATTCTGCATCGCGATCCGCCCAAGCAATAGAGGGGTTTTCAATGTCGAAATTTGTAAGCGGCGCGTCCGTCAGCGCGCTGGCTGTTGCCATGGCTTCACCTGCCGTGGCGCAAGATGCGCCAGGTGGCGATGAGCAACAACGTGCCGGAGGTGTGCCGACGATTGTCGTTACCGCGCAAAAGCGTTCCGAAGACCTGCAGGACGTTCCGATTTCGGTCGCAGCGATCGGCGAGCAGCAGCTTGAAGAGCTCAACATCGACACGTTTGAAGATTACCTTGAGCAGCTTCCCAGCGTAACAGCTGGTGGTAACGGCCCAGGCCAGAGCACGATCTATATTCGTGGCTTGGCATCGACCACTCCCAACATCACGGTGGCGGGTGTCGCCGGCTTGGCACCGAACGTGGCGCTCTACCTCAACGATCAACCGCTGTCGCAGCCTGGCCGTAATCTCGATGTCTACGCCGCTGACCTTGAGCGGATCGAAGTTCTGTCGGGACCGCAGGGCACACTGTTCGGCGCGAGTTCGCAGGCGGGTGTTGTCCGTCTGATCACGAACAAGCCGGATCTGTCGGGCTTCGATGCCAAGTTCTCCGCTGGCGTCTCTTTCACCAAAGGTGGTGAGAGCAGCTATCAAGCCGAAGGCATGATCAACGTTCCAGTGACTGAGACCTTCGCGCTGCGCGGTGTCGCCTATCTTGATGACCAAGGCGGCTACATCGATAACGTTGCGGGCACGCGCGATCTGACTGAAAGCGCGCGCTTCCGTCCCGAAGGCTTTGTCCGTGCAAACGGCGTTCCTGTTTCAGCCGTCCGCGCTGGTTTCCAGTCGACAGCCGACTTGTCGAATGTCACTTTCCTTCAAGCCGACAACGCTGGTCTGGCTGAAGAGAACTTCAACGACACCCAATATGCTGGCTTCCGTGTGACCGGCTTGTGGGAAGTCACGCCTGACTGGACCGTGACCGTCTCGCATCAGCGCCAGAGCCTTGAAAGCGACGGCGTATTCTTTGCCGATCCAGAGCTTGGCGGCTTGGACGATCTTCAGATCGAACGGTTCGAAGCCGATCGTCTCGAAGACAATTTCTCCAACACCAGTTGGACTGTCGAAGGACGGATTGCTTGGCTCGATGTGGTCTACACGGGCGCTTATACGGATCGTGAGAGCACCCAGCGAGCTGACTACACCGATTACCTTTTCGCCGGTCAGTACCTGCCGTACTACATCTGCGATGGCTCGGTCACCTATCCCGGTGCGGCCGACCCAAGCGGTGTCTGCCAGGCGCCGAACCTTTACATCAATTCGTTCAGCAAGACTGAGGTCTTCACGCAGGAGCTCCGCTTCAGCACGCCGGACGATTGGCGCGTTCGCTTCCAGGGCGGTGGTTTCTATTCGGACCTCTCGCTCGAAGAACGGGTCGACTTTGCCTATCCCGGCAACGTCATCGCGCAACCATTCGGACCGTTTGCGCCTAACTTCCCGCAAACCTCTGGCTTCTTCTCAGACCCAGGCCCGTTCCCGGCAGACACGATCTTCCGCAACGATATCCGCCGGACCGATGAGCAATGGGGCGTATTTGGCGAAGCCAGCTTCGACATCGTTCCTGATTTGCTGACCGCCACTTTCGGCGCGCGTTACTATGACGTCGTGGTCGACTTTGAAGGCAGCGCGAACGGGTCTTTCTGTAACTCTGGCGCGGCGACCGACGCGAATGCATTCGGTACGAATATCAGCGATCTCTATGACGGAGACGGCCAATTCACCTTCATTGGCTCATGCAACGCTGCTTTGCGCCAAACCTTCGACATCAATGATACTTTGGCGGATATCCAAGCCGCTGGCTTGAGCGCGACACAGGCCCAGCAGGTCTTCAACGCGGTCCGGGCGCCTGACACCGCATCGACCAATGGTGCGATCATCAAGGGCACTGTGACGCTTACGCCGACGCCGGACACGCTGTTCTACGTGACCTATTCGGAGGGCTTCCGTCCAGGCTTCCTCAACCGTCCGGGTGGCGCCTTGGGACCGAACGGCTTCGTGGTTCCGTTTGAGCTCGAAACCGATGAAGTGAAGAACTATGAATTGGGCTGGAAGCTTGACCTGTTTGACGGTCAGTTCCGCTTCAATGGTAGTGCCTTCTTCGTCGATATCTCGAACCTGCAGACGCAGATCTTCGATCCTTCGATCACCAACCTGTTCTTCTCGTCCAACGCGGCGGATGCAGAGATCTACGGGATTGAATCGGACTTTGTGATCGCACCGTATTCGACCCCGGGTCTGACCATTGCCGGTGCTTTCTCAATCCTCGATACCGAGATCACCAACGTTCTTATTCCGACGAACGATGTGATCGCGGGTGAAGAACTGGCTTATGCGCCGGGCTTCCAGGGCAACATTCGCGCTCGTTACGAGTGGGATTTGTCGGACAGCCTGGAGGCCTTTGTTCAACCGCAAATGACCTACTCGGCTTCGAAGTTCACCGACATTATCGAGATCAACAAGATTGAGCTCGACAGCTACACTCTGTTCGATCTGTCGGTCGGTGTTGTGGCTGATCAATGGCGGTTCGAAGTGTTTGGTGAGAACCTGACCGACGAGCGCGCCGAGGTTTCAGGCGTATTCGGCAACGACCGTGAGCGGATCATCACCAATCGTCCGCTCACGGTGGGTATGCGGGTCTCCTACAGCCTGTAAGCGAACTCGAACAATCAGAGCGGCGGGGGTGAGATAGTTCACTCCCGCCGCTTTGCTGTTATGGCGAGCATTATGTCACGCGAAGAGGCGCTCAAATCTGTCCAAACCAAGCTGCAGGCTGGTGAGTTCGAAGCCGGCTTCGCAGATCTTGAGGCGCTCTTGGCGGAAGACCCCGGCGACGGGGAAGCGCTCTACATGGCGGCCGTGGCCGCGCGCTATCTCAAGCGTTTTGATGATGCTTCAGACTACCTTCAGCAATTGCATCGGGCGATGCCGGAATATGGCCGCGCTTGGCAGGAGGAAGGGCATCTGGCCCTGGCACGGGGCGACAGTGCTGCGGCGTTGAGCGCCTTCACGCGGGCAACGCGGTTCAACCCAGCGCTTGAGGCCAGCTGGCGCGAACAAGCGCGCTTGGCGAGCGCGCTCGGGCGGCGAGAAGAGGCCGCCGCTGCGCAAGCGCAATATGATCGACTGCGTGCTCTCCCGCGTGAATTGCTGGCAGTCACCAATCACCTCCATGAAGGACGTCTGGCTCGCGCCGAAGAGATTTGTCGGCACTTCCTGCGCAGCAACCAGCGCAATGTCGAAGGGATGCGCCTGCTCGCCAAGATCGGGATCGAGCTGGGCATTCTCGACGACGCTGAGTTCCTGCTTGAGACAGCGGTGATGCTGGAGCCGGACAACTTGCAATTGCGGCTCGACTTTATTGATAGCCTGCGGCGCAAACAGAAGTTCGAAAGGGCCTTTGAAGAGGCACAGGCGCTCCTTCAACGTGATCCGGAAAATCCGTTATTCCAATCGCGGCTTGCGATTGAGAGCGTCCAGATGGGGCATTACGAGCAAGCATTCGAATTGTTCGATGCCGTTCTCGAGAAACTCCCCAATGACTACGCCACGCTGACCAGCAAGGGGCACGGACTCAAGACTACCGGTGCCCAGGATGAGGCTGTGACGAGTTATCGCGCGGCGATCGCAGCCAAGCCTGACCATGGCGACGCCTACTATGCTCTGGCCAATCTTAAGACCTATCGCTTCGAGGATGCCGATCTAACCCGTATGCAGGAGCAGATCGCCCGGCCTGATCTGTCCTTTATGGACCGCGTGCATCTCTCCTTTGCTTTGGGCAAAGCGCTTGAGGAGCGAGGCGACTACGAAACCAGCTTTGCCCACTATGAAGAAGGCAATCGCCTGAAAAGCGCGCAGACCCGCTACAATGCCGACCGGATGAGCGAGGAGCTTAACCGTCAAAAGGATATCTGCACCGCGGAGCTCTTCGACCAGAAGCAAGGCATGGGGCACGCCGCGCCGGATCCAATTTTCATCCTGGGCCTGCCGCGGGCGGGCTCGACGCTGCTCGAACAGATTCTGGCCAGCCACTCACAAATCGATGGCACTCTGGAGCTCCCCAACATCCTGGCATTGGCGCATCATCTGCGCGGGCGCAAAGCGGGCCAGTCGCTCTACCCGGCCAATCTGTGGGAGCTAACCGCGGAGCAATTGGCCAAGTTCGGGCAAGACTATATCGAGAGCACGGCGATCCACCGGCAAGGTGCGCCGTTCTTCATCGACAAGATGCCCAACAACTTCCGGCATATCGGACTGATCCAGTTGATCCTGCCCAATGCCAAGATCATCGACGCGCGGCGTGATCCGCTCGATTGCTGCTGGTCCGGCTTCAAGCAATTGTTCGCTGAGGGGCAGGAGTTCACCTACGGACTGACAGAGATCGGACGCTATTATGCCGATTATGTCGATTTGATGGAACATTGGGACACAGTGCTGCCCGGCAAGGTTCTGAGAGTTCAGCACGAGGACGTGCTCGATGATCTCGAAGGTCAGACCCGCCGGATGCTGGAATATCTGGAGCTACCGTTCGAGCAGGCCTGTCTCGAATTCTACAACACCGATCGCGCGGTTCGCACGGCCTCGAGCGAACAGGTGCGTCAGCCGATCAACCGCAAAGGGCAGGGCGCTTGGAAGCCCTTCGAGCCTTGGCTGGGCGATCTGCGCGAGGCCCTTAGCACCAGGGCTTAGGCCAGGCGCGCGCCATTGGGCACATCACCATCGGGTGTTGTCAGCACGATCTTCCCCTCTGCATCAGGAAAACCCAGGACCAGGATCTCCGACATAAAGGGGCCGATCTGGCGCGGCGGAAAGTTGACCACCGCCATAACTTTGCGGCCAATCAGTGTTTCGGGCGAATAGTGATCGGTGATCTGAGCCGAGCTCTTTTTGATTCCGAGCTCCTCCCCAAAATTCACCCTCAGCTTGATCGCTGGCTTGCGCGCCTCAGGGAAAGGCTCAGCCTCAACCACTGTGCCGCAGCGAATGTCGAGCTTGAGAAAGTCTTCGAAGGTTATTTGATCCATCGTGGCCTCCACCTCGGTGTAACTCGGAACTGATGCACTTTCAGCCCGTAATCAAATTGCGCTTGCGAGTCGTTCGCGCTTTGCAACCCAACGCGCACAATATAGATTGCGATGTGCAACTGAGAGAGCAGGCCAGAGCAGAGACACATGACAGATTTTGTTTTGAACGGCGAGCCGGTGAGCGTTGACGCTGACCCGGCTATGCCAATTTTGTGGGTCGTCCGTGAGAAGATCGGGCTGAATGGGACCAAGTTTGGCTGTGGCATTGCCGCATGTGGCGCTTGCACCGTGCATTTGGATGGTCAGCCGATCCGCAGCTGTTCAACTCCGCTTTCGGAGGCGGAAGGTCGCGAGATTACCACGATTGAAGGTATCGCCGGTGAAGATGGCGGGATGAGCAAGGTTCAGCAAGCCTGGATCAGCGAGCAAGTTCCGCAATGCGGTTATTGCCAGTCGGGTCAGATTATGGCCGCTACCGCGTTGCTGCGTGACAATCCCAGCCCAAGCGATGCCGATATCGATGAAGCGATGTCGGGCAATATCTGCCGCTGCGGGACTTACACCCGCATCCGTCAGGCGATCAAAGTCGCGGCTGGCATCGAACAACCTCGCGAAGAGGAGGCCTGATTATGAGCGAAGCAGGCGAAAAGACCGAACGCAGCGCATTGGCCAAATGGTCGCGCCGGGGGGTGATCGGAGCGGGCGTGCTGGCTGGCGGCGCTTTGCTCATCGGCGTGGGCGTCCGGCCCGGCAACCCGGTTGGGCGGCTTTCGCCCTTGGTCGCAGGTGGCGAAGGTGAGGAGCTAATCAACAGCTGGGTCAAGATTGACGCAGACAATATTGTTACCGCGATCGTGCCGCATTGCGAGATGGGGCAGGGCGCGCACTCAGTGCTGGGTCAAATGCTGGCTGATGAACTCGACGCGGATTGGGACAAAGTCCGCGTGATGCAGGCGCCGGCCGATGGCAATTATGTCGTCACAGACACGGCGCGAATGTTTGTCGCGCCTTTCACGATGAACGCTGCCGACTGGCTTGAGCCAACTTGGAATGGCCTGTTCACTCAGGTTGCCCGTCTGGCTGATGCGATGATCACGGGCGGCTCGTCCTCGATCCGCACCACCGGCCAGCATGGCATGCGGATTGCGGGAGCGGCGGCGCGCAAGATGCTTGTGGGTGCAGCGGCCGATGAATGGGGCGTGCCCGCGCGTGAGGTCGTGACACGCGACAGCATGCTGATCCACGAAGCCTCGGGCAACAGCGCGCCCTACGCGCAATTCGCTGCCGCCGCAGCTGAGCAGCCGATGGATCACACACCGACGCTCAAGACGTCGGATCAATATCGCCTGATGGGCAAGAGCAAGGCGCGCACTGACATTCCGGCCAAAATCAACGGCACGGCAGAATTTGGCATCGATGCTGAGATCGAAGGACAGGCTATGTCCTACGCCGCTGTTCGTCGCCCTCCCGTTCCCGGGACCACGGCACTCAGCATGGAATACGCTCAGGCGGAAGCCATGCCGGGCGTCCTGCAGATCCTCAACATGGGCAATTTTGTAGCGGTGGTTGCCGATAGCTATTGGCAGGCGCAACAAGCGCTCAACACGATCACAGTGGATTGGAGTGAGTCAGAAAGCCCGATCAAAACAACCGAGGATCAGTTCGCGGCCTTCGCGGCAGCGCTTGATACCGGCGGTGAGAGCGTCGCCGCGAAGGGTGATGCAGCAGGCGCTTTCGCCAATGCTGCGACCAAGCTTGAGGCGGAGTACAAGGCTCCCTACCTCGCGCATGCGCCGATGGAGCCACTCAATTGCACGGCTTGGTACCGCGGCACTGATGATGGCCCACAATGCGATATCTGGACTAGCACTCAGGTGCCGTTGATGGCGCGAAGCGCAGTTGCGGGGACTATTGGTCTCGATGATGAGAGCGTCATCATCCACCATCCCTATCTCGGCGGAGCGTTCGGACGTCGGCTTGGTGCGGAATATGTCGCCATGGCGGCTCGCCTGGCCAAGGCCACCGGCTATCCGGTCAAGATGATCTGGAGCCGCGAGGAAGACACGCAAAAGGCGCTGTATCGGTGCGCGGATCTCAATCGCTTTGCCGTGGGCCTTGATGGTGAGGGCAGACTGGTCAGTTATGACTCAGTCTTCACACAGCGGCACGACCCGGCCGAAGCCTGTCTCCCCGCGATGTACGACATTCCCAACACCAATGTCCGGGTTGCGGAGAGCGAGCTGCATTTGCCATTCCAGGCTTGGCGCTCGGTCGACCACTCGCAGCAAGGCTGGTTCATCGAGAGCATGATCGATGAGGCCGCGCACGCTGCTGGTCAGGATCCGCTCGAATATCGCATGGCAATGCTGAGCAATGCGCCAAGGCATGCGGCTGTCCTGCAGAAGGCGGCAGAGATCAGCGGCTGGAACGAGCCAAGTGCTGACGGCAAAGCCAAGGGTGTCGCGATTGTCGAGAGCTTTGGCACGATTGTCGCCGAAGTGATCGAGGTCGATATGTCATCTGGCAAGCCGCAAATGACCAATATCTGGGCCGTGTGCGATGCCGGATACGTCATGAATCCGGACGGTTTCCGCAATCAGATCGAAGGCGGTATCGTATTTGGCCTAACAGCGGCGATGTATGGTGAGCTCGATCTGGTCGATGGAGCTATCAAGCAAAGCAACTTTCACGATTACAAGATGCTGCGCATGAACGAAGTGCCTAAGATCGCGGTCGAGCTGATCAACAGCGGTGACATTCCGGTCGGTGGCGCAGGAGAGCCAGGCCTTCCGCCCGCTGCGCCCGCGCTAACCAACGCCATCTTTGCTGCCACCGGTACCCGCATTCGCGAACTGCCGATCGCCAAGCAATTCGCCTAAGCGCGTAAGGGGAGGGAACACAATGCGAGCAAGAGCCCTACTCGCCGCCGGATTTGGCGCTTTGGCATTAGTGGCCTGTGGTGGATCGGCCGAAGAACCGCCGATTGAGCAAGTGGTTGTGCGCGAGCCGGGCGAATCTGCTCCGGCCAGCGTGGAAGACGCCTCAGTTGATCTTGTTGCGACAGGGCAAAGAGCCTTTGCAATGTGCTCGGGATGTCATGTCGATGGCGCGGGTGAGGCTTCAATGGCTGGTCCAAACCTCTATGGAGTGGTCGGACGGGCAGCAGGTGCCTTGGATGACTTTGCCTATTCGGAGGCTCTGGTCAGCTCAGGCATCACCTGGACTGAAGGTGAGCTCGATGCTTTCCTGACCAATCCGACCGGCAAGGTTGCGGGAACCAGCATGGTGGCCGGTGCCGTCAGCAATGATGAAAATCGAGCCGCAATCATCGCCTATTTGAGCAGCCTGTCAGAGTAACACCCTGACTAGAGGTGCCGTTGGATCTTCGTCGTGTATTGCTGTTTCTGAATGAGTGTCGCCTCCGCGGCGAACGCTCAGTATTGGTGACGGTGTGCGGCGTCGAGGGCTCGTCCATGCGCAATCCTGGCACCATCATGGGTGTGGCCGAGGATGGCTCTTTCGAAGGGTCGCTATCTGGCGGCTGTATCGAAAATGCGGTGGTGTCCGAAGCCTTGGATGCGCTGCGAGAAGGCGGCACCAGACTTGTTCGCTTTGGGACTGGCTCGCCCTATCTCGACATCAAGTTGCCTTGTGGAGGAGGGCTTGATGTCCACTTCCAACCGCTTGAGGGCAGCGACCTTGCCGCCGCGTGTCTGGGAACCATCCGAGGCCGATCACCTTTCTCCATTGCGCTTGGCCCCGACGGGCCACAGCACATACCAGAATGGCGCGCGTCGCAATTCGACAAGGACACACAAACGGGCATTTTCGGTCATTGGCCCGCAGCCATGATCCAAATCATTGGCCACGGTGCTGTCGTGGAAGCGCTCAACTCCCTGGCACGCACGATGCATTTTGGCAGCCGTGTGCTGACACCCGACGATCGATTAGTAGAGTCACTGAGCGAGCAGATGATGGCCGCTGAGAAGATCGAACGCACTAGCCAGACGGAACTTCTTCAGAGCGATCCTTGGACCGCAATTGTCTTCCTGTTCCACGATCATGATTGGGAAATCGAACTGATGGAGCGCGCGCTTGAGCTGCCGCATTTCTATCTCGGAGCGATGGGGGGACGACAAGCCCATGCGTTTCGTACCGACGCCTTGGTGGCAAGGGGTGTGAGCGAAGATCAGCTTGCTAAGATTCACGCTCCAATCGGGCTGTTCCATTCCTCTCGAGATCCGCAGAGCTTGGCATTGTCCGCTCTCGCAGAGATCACCCGGGCCTATCATCAGGCCGACTTTGCCAAGACCCGTGGCTGATCTGGCCATCGCGATCCTCGCCGCGGGCCAATCGCGCCGTTTCGGCGCAGTCGACAAGTTAACGGCTGAGCTTCGCGGGAAGAAGCTTGGCCTTCACGTCAGCGATTTGCTCGCGAGTATTCCAGTCAGGCACCGTTGGGTCATAGCGTCGTCTTTTGACCATCCCTGTGTCTCGGGCTGGCAGAGCTCTGGCTGGACCGTCATTGTGAACGAGCAAGCTTCAACTGGCATGGGAAGCTCGGTCGCGCTGGCAGCCGAGCATGCCCAGCGCTTGGACGTGGATGGTTTGATGATCTGTCTCGCAGACATGCCGCTGGTGCCGCGCCAACACTATCATGCGCTGATCGACCGTGCGCTTCGGTTCGGGCCAAGCAAGGTGGTTGTTTCGACCGACGGGAGACGGCGGTTGCCGCCTGCGATTTTTGGTCAGGCGCACTTCATCAAGCTCAGCCAAATGACGGGTGACAAGGGAGCGCGTGAGCTTCTTGCTGACGGCGAGGCCTTACACTGCGACGCAGATCTTCTCGTCGACGTAGATGATGCAGAAACGCTACAAAGGCTTAACTGAGCAAATAAACTCGGAACGCATAGCCGCCCGAGCGGTTCATTGCCTATCCAGCGTTGTTTTTATGGTCTATTGGGGGCCGCGTCGCGGGAGAAACCATACTCTAAGAGAGGACATAGAGTTATGAAGAACAACACACTCTTGAGCGGTCTCGCTCTCGCTAGCCTCGTCACGCTCGCCGCTTGCGGCAGCCAAGCCGACGAGCCAGCACCTGCTCCGGCAACCGAAGAGGCTGCACCTGCAGCTGAGGCTCCTGCTGCAGAAGCTCCGGCTGTCGAAGACGCTGTGGTCGAAGCAGCTTCGTTTGGCGACCTTACGGGTGACGCTGCAGCGGGTGAGCGCGTGTTTGCGCTGTGCCGTTCATGCCACGTGCTTGATGAAGGCGTAAACCGGGTTGGCCCATCGCTCTATCAGATCGTTGGCCGCACGGCGGGAACCGTTGAGGGTTTCAATTACACTGACGCAAACAGCAACAGCGGCATTGTATGGTCTGAAGAAGAGCTCTTCACGTACCTGAAGGATCCGCAGGCTGCGATCCCAGGGACGCGTATGGCATTCCCGGGCATTGCCGACGACCAGGACCGTGCAAATCTGGTTGCCTATCTGGCTGCTCAGTAAACCCAGAACTGTCTGAGGGACTGATTGATTCCTCAAGTCATTACCGGCCCTTCGGGTGGTCGGTCTCAGGTCCGGGGTTCGCTTAATTGCGAGCCCCGGTTCTTGTTTGTGCTGTCCAGATGTTTCTTCGATGATGCGTAAAGGCCTCTGGAGGTTCGGCATTTTGAGGTCTAGAAACAGAGCAATGAAACGTAAGGTATTTTTGGGGGCATTGGCCACTTTGGGCCTGGTAAGTCTGACAGCGTGCGGGTCGCTGGTGGACGAGGCAAACGTGCCTGAATCCCCAGTCGAGGAAACGGGACCGATTGCTCCCGAGGATCCGGAGGTCGAGCCAAATGGCACCTTCATTGAGATCCGCATGTACACCCGCGATCCCGATAGCGAATCCGGGATGCAAGTCTTCAGCCCAAGGCTAGTGACCGCGCAAGTGGGGGACACCGTAACCTTCATTCCGGCGGACCCCACCCACCAATCCTCCTCCATTCCGGCAATGCTTCCCGAAGGCGCTGAAGGTTGGGAAGGGGAGATCAACCAGCCGGTGTCCTATGTCCTGCCTAAGCCGGGTATCTACGGATACCAGTGCATCCCTCACTACAGCGCGGGCATGATCGGCATGATCATCGTCGAAGGTGAGCGTAAGCTTGATAACCTCGAAGCCGCTAGAAATGTGACTCATCCCGGCCTCGCCGACGCCGAGTTCAAGGAGATCTTCGCTCAGGCTCAGGCAGAAGGTCTCTTGAAATAAAGGCAGTTAGACTGGGCCTTTTTCGAGAGCGTCTTACAGAGAAAGGGCGGCAATCCCGAAGGAGCGCCGCCCTTTCTGTGTTCGTCCTTGGTCGAAGACCTGAGCGGCTTGAATGGTCAGGCCGCTGTCGCCATCCTTGCTAGCTCACATTGTGACCAGATGTCGCTCAGCGAATTGATCAGCTTATCGATATCATCATCGCTATGGACGGGTGAAGGAGTAATCCGGAGCCGCTCGGTGCCCCGTGGTACTGTTGGATAGTTGATCGGCTGTACGTAGATCCCGTGATTGTCCATCAGCCAGTCACTGATCATTTTGCATTTCTTGGGATCGCCGACCATCACCGGAATGATGTGGCTGGGGTTGGGCAGGTGCGGAATGCCCAGCAGGTCGAGCTTGCGACGGACCTTGGCCACGCGCTCCTGTTGAGCTTCGCGCTCAGCGTTGCTGACCTTGAGGTGTTGAATGCTTGCCCGAGCACCCGCTGCGACTGCTGGGGGCAGGGCGGTGCTGAAGATAAACCCGCTGGCAAAAGAGCGGACAAAGTCGCAAAGGTCGCGACTGGCGGCGATATATCCGCCCATCACGCCAAAGGCTTTGCCCAGTGTCCCTTCAATCACATCAATCCGGTCCATTAAACCCTCGCGCTCAGCGATGCCGCCGCCGCGCGGCCCATAGAGGCCGACAGCATGAACTTCGTCGATATAGCTGAGCGCCCCGTGCTTTTCACAAACGTCGAGGATCTCTGCGATCGGGGCAATGTCGCCATCCATTGAATAGACGCTCTCAAACGCCACCAGCTTGGGGCGATCGGGCGCAAATTCAGACAGATGACGGTCAAGGTCTTCCGGATCGTTATGTTTCCAGATCCGGCGTTCCGCTTGGGAATAGCGAATGCCTTCGATCATCGAAGCGTGATTGAGTTCGTCAGAGAAGACCGCGCAGTCGGGAATACGCGCGGCTAGGGTACCGATCCCGGCCCAATTGGAAACATAGCCGCTGGTGAACAGCAGCGCGCTTTCCTTGTGGTGCAGATCGGCGAGCTCTTCTTCAAGAAGAACGTGATGATGGTTGGTACCCGAGATATTGCGGGTTCCGCCGGCGCCTGCGCCGCATTCTTCCAGCGTATCATGCATCGCCGTGATCACTGCAGGATGCTGACCCATGCCAAGGTAGTCGTTCGAGCACCAGACAGTCACCGGCTGTGTCTCTTCGCCTATGAAGCGCGTGGCGTGCGGGAAAGCTCCCTTGTGCCGCTTGATATCGGTGAAGACCCGATACCGCCCCTCTTCGCGCACGCTTTCCAGCTCGCTGGCAAAATAGGCATTGTAGTCCATGAGAATTCCCTCTTCTCTTATGCTCTTATTCTTCGATTGCGTTTGCTGGGTAAGGCCCAGCCCCACAGCATTCCGTCCCTGAACGGCAATGCCAAAAACAGATGTTCCAGTGCCCCAAGCAAGCACAGCGCAAACAGCAGAGTAGCACCGACCATCTCCGCACTGCCCAGAGGCGCTGCGAGCGCCAGTGACCCGAACCAAGTCGCCACAGCGACAATCACGAGGATAGTTAGACCCAACATCGCGGTCATGCGGTTGGGGCCGAAATAGCTCTTGAGGTAGTTCAGATGCGGGGGGAGCATTTCAACCGAAGAATTCGGGACGCCTGCAAACATATTGAGCTTGGCCATGAGCCGCATCAGCAGCAAGAGGACAAACACGGTCGCGCCGATTTGATTGGGGGCGTTCCAGCTCAGCGAAATCAACAGCAAGGCGGTCAGGGCCAAGGCGATCTCGTGATAGATCACAGTCGCGCTGGCTTGCGTGAAGCGTTCCAGCCCGGTCGCATGCGCATCCGCTGGTATCTTGCGCGGCCCGGCTGCGGCGCCAGTCAGGAAACCGACTTCGTGCCATGCCCAAGTCAATAGTGCCCCGACAAAGGCAAGATAAACGGCGCCAATAGAGGTGCTGAACAGCGATATCAGGATCGCGACCAGGCCAACCAATCCGCCGGCCCCCGCGATCATCAGGCTGCGTGAAAACGTCGCATGCTCGCGATTATCGACCCACGCGATCAGTCCGGTCGCAAAGAACCAGACCAGCACCGTCACGATGAACGGGACAATATGGCCGCTCCAACTTACCACGCAGGCTGCAGCCGAATGGTTTGAGGCAGCTCGTTTGAACGCGGACGCTGGAAGTACATCCGGGCGAAAGCCCATCCGGCACCGGCCATTCCGCCGACTCGCTGGAGCATTCCTGTCACGCCGCCGCGCGCCTTGCCGTCGTCGATGCGGTTGGCTGCCTTACGCAGGTTTTCCATCTGCGTGCGGAACGCCTCGCTTTCGATGTCCAGCTCTAACGGGAAGACCTGGCGACTGATCTGATTGCAGATCGAAAATACCTTGTAGTCATATTCGGTAGGATCGACGCCAAGTGCCTTGTGGAACTCGGGGCGGGCATGATCGCGGACATACATAGTGGCGTAAACCGACAGCAGGAAGAACCGCACCCATAGTTTGTTCATGCCTTCGAGCAGCTTGGGGTCCGACCTCAGCAGCATTGCGAAAGCTTCGCCATGGCGGAACTCATCATTGCACCATTCTTCGAACCAATCGAAAATCGGGTGGAACTTGTTTTCCGGATTGGCTGCCAGGTGGCGATAGATCGCAATATAGCGCGCGTAACCGATCTTCTCAGACAGATAGACGGCGTAGAAAATGAACTTCGGCTTGAAATAGGTGTATTTCTTGGTCCGCGTGAGGAAGCCCAGATCAACCCCGACACCAGCGTCTTTCAGGCTTTCATTGATAAAACCGGCATGACGGCTCTCATCGCGGGCAAGCAGTTTGAAAAGCTGCTTAACGTCTGGATTCTTGGTCCGACGGGCGATCTCTGCGTAAAGCACGCAGCCCGAGAATTCCGAGGTCATGGAGCTGACCAGGAAGTCCATGAACTCTTTGCGCAGCGCTGGCTCCAGATTCTCGATAACACCTTTGAAGCGGTCATCCTGTTTGAAGTGCTTCTTGTTCGGATCGCCGATCATCTCTTCGATCAAGGCATCCCATTCTTCGCGCACCGGCGACACATCGATCGCGTCGAGCGCGTCAAAGTCGGTCGTATAGAAACGCGGGGTCAGCATCGTGTCCTGCGTCGCGAGGTCCATCGCCTCTTCGCTGGTCATCGGTTTGTATGCGTTCATTTGATCCTCCCAGCGTTGAAGCTGACTTCGTACAATTCGGCCAAGTCGAAATAGGCGGCCAGTCGGGTCAGGCCGCGCTTGATGGGGCCCGCGCGGGTCACAGTGGCGGTGCGCTGAAACACTTCCTTGCTGCCGAACGGGATCGAGATAGGGTCTCCATGGACCCGGACTTTGTCGCCTGGGTCCATTTCGATGTGCTCGGGCAGTTCAACATGCGCATGGAAATGCTCAGAGCTCTGCTCGACCGTGATCGTGCAGGTCGTTTCGAAGACTCTCGCCAGATCTGCTTCAGGGCGTGTGATCGCGCGGCTTGCCATTATTGCGCTTCCTTTTCGATAAGGGCGGCAAACACCGCGCGATTGTCTCTCCCAAAGGAGGCCAGTTCGACTGTCTTCGAGGTTGCCGGATCTGACAGGGTGAGGGCGCCATTGTCCCAAAGGGTTAGCGAGAATGGCACCTCCTGCCCGATACCGTGGAGCTTGCGGCTGTGCACGAGACTGCGAGCAGTTGTGCGAACAAAGCCCCCTTCGCCAGAGCCATAGTAGGCCAAGGCTTCGCCGGTGGTGGTATCCTCGATCCGGATTGTGCCATCGGGTTCATCGTAGAATTGGATTTGACGTTCCGCCGTCGCCTCGATGCCAGTTTGGGCTCGAAACTCGCTTGGAACGGCGACCCGGCTGAAGAAGCCAAGGCTCACCGAGGCGGCCAGCACGAGAGTGATCACAACGACCCCACACAGAGCCGCAATCGGCACTGTATGGATGCGAAAATGATCGTGGGCGTTGTGATCAACAATCATGCAGTTGCTCCTGCCAGTTCTGGCGCGCCTGAACTTTGATCAGGATCAAGTTTGCCGGCTTCCCCACGCTCAATCGCTTCATACTGCGATGTCGCGAGAGCCAGCTTGGCAGCAACAATCTCCACCTTGGGAATAGCCCGCAGCATCGGCTGGGGCTTGGCGAAGTTCCAAGGGCGGACGTGCGGCCATAGCAAAAGATAGCTCAGCACATGTGATCCGACCGGCTCGAGCGCGATGTCGCCAAAGCCCTTGCCGCGATCGACCAGGTGAGCCGCTCCCACCAGTTTGAGTGGCAAATTGATCCGCTTGTCGACGGCCATGCCGATGCGCATAATCACGCGCACATCAGTGACGATGTAAAGCGTGTTCTTGCGCGTGAGCCATGCCATCGAGAACAGGATCGCCAGCGCTATCAACCCGAACGCCACGACGAACGCAGCTGCTCCGTAATTGCCGATCACGACACTGATAAGCGCCAGGGCCCCAAGATAGACCGCAGCCGATCGCGTGTGAAACGCCGTGCGAGCGAGAACCCAAAGGTCTGGGCGGCCTCGCCACAACACCTTTTCCTCCGGCGCGGGCGTGCCCATGAGGTCACCCTGCGCTGGAGGAAACTCGGCTTCCCGCTCTGCGCTCACAGGTACGGCTCCTGACGGTCGTCAGTGGCATAGAGAGTGCCGCCGCCATAATAGGCTGAGACTTTCTCTTCCTCGAGCCGGGTGATCTGACCCGCAGTAGCAACGGATGGCACACCATCGAATTGTTCGGCGGTGATTGCGTCGATCTCAACCTGTTCAGGGTTCTCCCAGCCCAGGCCATGCAACAGTCCCTTGGTCCGAACCAGAGCGAAAGGCATCGGTGCGAGTACCTTCTTCCCGCTGTTGGTCTCGACTTCGAGATAGCGGATGATGTGCTCCGCCTGATCGACCCAGACGTCGCTGACCTTGCCAGCCACTTCCTGGTTCGCGTCGATCACGGGCCAGCCCACGATGTTTGGATCATTTGGCGCGATCTCGATCTCATGAGCGTCGCCGATCGGAACAATCCTCGGACGTCCGTCCATGGTCAGGTCAGGATAGTCCTGCCGCTGGGCATAGGCACCTGGGCCAACGCCATCCTTCATCGGATCGCCAGTCGGTACGAACGGATTTCCTGTACCAGTTGGCTGTTGCTTGGCCGGGATGTCGAGCGGATCGCGTGCAACCTCTTCTGGTACATACGTCCCGCGGCCATGCGGAAGCTTGAAGGTCTTTGGCCCAGCATCGCTCAGCGGGCTGCCAGCGGCGACCTTGCCGGTCACATCATCTTCAAGCGGATAGCCTTCCCGACGGCTCTCGCGGTTCAGGTAAATTACCAGACCGACGAAGAACACGAAAAAGAGCAGGAAAGCCAACTCGGCGACGTCAAACGTCCCCACAATGTAAGTATGGTTCATAGCATACTCCTCTCATTCCATTCACTTCGGCACATCATGTCGGGAACTCGCGCAGGCCGAATTGGGCCGGCGTGTCTCCGGATGTGTTGCGGTGGCGGCCAACCAAAGGTCCAAGCGCAATCAGACCAGCCAAAAGCAGTAAAATTTCAAGGCAATAGACGATCGTATATCCGGTCGCCTGTCCGGACAGCGCCACCACTATTGCGCCATCCATGGCGCCACTCTGCGCCAGCGTTGAAAACAGATCTCGCAGGGCTCCGCCCAGGGCGATCGCGATCCCGGCGCAACTCGCTTGCACGGCGCCCCAAGCACCCAAAGCGAGGCCAGCGGTTTCGCTCTTCGCAAGTGCCATTGCTTCGATCAGGGTCCCGACCGAGAACAGACCCAGGCCCATTCCGATGCCAAGCGCCCCGATATAAAGCATCTCCGAGGAGGCAAAGGGCGACGCAAACAGGACCATCAGGAAAGCCATTATTCCAATGACGAGGCCGATACCGGCCAACCGCAGCGGATCGCCGCCGCGGGACAGCGCTCGTCCCGACCAGATGAAACCGAGCAGAGCGCCAGCAGCCCAAGCCCCGGTAAGGGCGGTTGTCGCGCCTACCGAGAGGCCCAAGACTTCGCCGCCATATGGTTCCAGCAAAGCATCTTGCATGGCGAAGGCTGCGGCCCCGATGCCGATTGCGGTGAGCAGCCGGGCATTGCGACCATCGCGAACGAAGGCGCTCCAAAGCTCGCGGAATTCTGGTGTCTCACGATCGTGCGAAGTGGCCAGCTTGTTCTGCACTTCCTGCTTCCACAGGGCGATCAGATTGAGCACCATGGTGAAGACCGCCGCGCCTTGGATCACTTGAACCAGGCGGGTCGGTGAGTAGTCGATCAGAAGGCCGCCAATGACAAAGGCGGAGATCATCATGCCGACCAACAGCATCACGTAGAGCAGCGCCACTGCGCGTGGCCGCTTGTCTTCGGGGGCGAGGTCGGTCGCCAGCGCCAAGCCAGCGGTCTGCGTGGTGTGCAATCCAGCGCCGGTCAGCAGAAACGCTCCTGCCGCAGCGACCACGCCAAGACTGAACAGCTCAGGACGGCTCAACAACAGTAAGGCGAACGGCATGATAGCCAGGCCACCGAATTGGAGCATGGTGCCGCCCCAGATGAACGGCACTCGGCGCCATCCGAGATAGGATTTGTAGGTATCCGAGCGGTGCCCAATCAGCGCCCTGAACGGGGCGACTAGCAGCGGAACAGCAATGAGCAGGGCAACGATCCAAGCCGGTGCACCGAGCTCGACAATCATCACTCGATTGAGCGTGCCGGTGAGCAATACGGTCGCCATGCCCACGCTGACCTGGAACAGCGCCAACCGCAGCAGGCGCGACAACGGCAAATCCTCGCTCGCCGCGTCAGCGAACGGGAGATAGTCCATCACCAGCTGGGTGAAACTGGAATCAAGGCGAGACCGATCGCTCATTAGCGCCGCAGCAACTCCATCGCTTGAGAAGTGTAGAAGCCGCTTGAAACCCGCTTGGTCCGGCCAATCGTCCAATCGCTCAGGCTGGCGAGACGAAGGCGAAGCTCATCCTCGGCGATTGGGACAATTGCGGGTGAGCGATCGCTCTTGGGGAAGACTTTGCCAAACTTATGCATGGCACCCAGCAGCCTGGTGTGCGGTGCGAAGGTGAACAGCAGCGAATGGCTGCAGCGCTGGCTCAATTCCTCGAGCGCGGCGACCAGATCATGCGGCTGATAATGGATCAGAGAGTCCATTGCGACGATGTGCGCGAATTCGCCCAGATCAGGATCGAGCATGTCGCCGGCGTGCCAATCGATCCGACCGTGGCCGATAAAGCTTGGTTTGCGCTCGCGCGCGACTTCGATCAGCCCTTCCGCAACATCAACTCCGGTAACCTCGGCGCCGCGGCAAGCGGCAGAAATGCTCAGCGCCCCAGTCCCGCAGCCCGCGTCGAGCACCCGGGTGCGCCGCAAGTCAGCCGGAAGCCAGGACACCAAAGTCTCCCGCATTTCGTCCCGGCCTGCGCGAACGGTCGCGCGGATCCCGCTGACCTTCACATCAGAGGTCAGATCGATCCATGCTTGGCGAGCGGTGCTGTCGAAATAGTTCGCCAGCTGATCGCGACGAGCGTCGTACGGAGTGGGTGATCGAGTAGCCATCATTCAAACCCCAAGAAATCGAAGATGTCGCGGTCCTTCATCGGCGCGGCCTTGAGCGGGTCGACCCCGGCCCACAGCATCGCGGCGAGGCGCAGATATTCGTCCTGAGCAGCAGTGACCTCAGGGGAATCGTCCATTTCAAACAGGGTGCATTTCTTGAGCCGTGAACGCCGGATCGCGTCGACGTCGCGGAAGTGCGCCAGGCGCTTCATTCCGATCTGGTCACAGAACCGATCAATTTCATCGGTCTCGCGAGAGCGGTTGGCGACCACGCCGGCCAGGCGAACATCATAATTCTTCGATTTGGCTCCGATCGCCGCGACGATCCGGTTCATGGCGAAGATGCTGTCGAAGTCGTTCGCAGCGACGACGAGAGCACGCTCTGCGTGTTGGAGCGGGGCGGCAAAGCCACCGCAGACAACATCGCCCAACACATCGAAGATCACGACGTCGGTGTCTTCCAGCAAATGGTGCTGCTTGAGCAGCTTGACCGTCTGACCGACGACATAGCCGCCACAGCCTGTGCCCGCAGGAGGGCCGCCTGCTTCGACACACATCACCCCGTTGTAGCCCTCGAACATATAGTCTTCGGGACGCAGTTCCTCGGAGTGGAACTCAACCGTTTCGAGCACGTCGATCACGGTCGGCATCAGTTTCTTGGTCAGCGTGAAGGTGCTGTCATGCTTGGGGTCGCAGCCAATCTGCAGCACCCGATGCCCCAGTTTGGAGAACGCCGCCGACAGGTTGGAAGAGGTGGTCGATTTGCCAATCCCGCCCTTGCCATAGACAGCGAACACTTTCGCGCCCTTGATCTCGTCACGCGGATCGAGTTGGACTTGAAGTGAGCCTTCACCGTCACCGATCCGGTCCGGCGTCCGCTCGAAGCTCGATTTTGGAGTGTGTAGGTTCATCCTCGGTCAGTCCTCTCTCATTCGGCCGGGAACACGCCTTCAAGGCGGTCCTCCAATTCGTCGCTCGCATTGCGCAGCGCTTCGAGCGTGGCCTCATCGGGTTCCCACAGCTGGCGATCACAAGCTTCGAGCAAGCGGTTGGCGACCCGGGCAGAGCTTTTCGGATTGAGCTCTGACAGCCGACGCCGCATTTCTTCATCGAGAACGAAGGTCTCGGAAATTTTCTGGTAGACCCATGGCGCCACTTCGCCGGTGGTGGCGGACCAGCCCAGCGTGCTGGTGACGTGTCCCTCGATCTGGCGCACACCTTCAAACCCATGTTCGAGCATGCCCTCAAACCACTTGGGATTGAGCGTGCGGGTGCGCGCCTCAAGGTCGATCTGCTCGCCAAGCGTGCGGACCTTGGTCTTTCCGCGCGTGGCATCGACAATATAGACGGGGGCCTCTTCGCCCTTGGCTTTGGCGACTGAACGACTGACGCCCCCCAGACCATCGACATATTGATCGACGTCATTGATACCGAGCTCAACACTCTCAAGGTTCTGATAGGTGAGATCGACGTCCTTCAGCACGCTTTGGAGCAAGTCGCGCTGCTGCTTCGGTGGCCCATTGACGCCGTAGGCAAAGCCCTTGTTGACCTCGAAGGCATTGGCCAATTCATCCGGATCGGCCCAGATACCGCCTTCAATCATCTGATTGACGTTCGCGCCATAGGCGCCTTCAGCATTGGAGAAGACCCGCAGCGCAGCGGTCTCGATATCGCAATCTCGCTCAGCCTGTTGCGCCAGACTGTGCTTGCGGACGAAGTTTTGGTCGAGCGGCTCATCAGCTTGGCTTGCGAGCAGCGCCGCCTCGGCGAGCATCCGCGTCTGAAGCGGAAGTAGATCGCGGAAAATGCCGGAGAGGGTCATCACGACATCAATCCGCGGGCGACCCAGCTCTTCCAGCGGGATCAGTTCAGCGCCGCACAGGCGTCCATAGGAATCACGCCGGGGCCGAGCGCCCATAAGGGTTAGCGCCTGTGCAACCTGGACGCCTTCGGACTTCATATTGTCGGTGCCCCACAGCACCATCGCGATGCTTTCGGGGAATGTCTGTCCACTCTCGATATGGCGCGCGATTAGACGTTCAGCCTGATCATGGCCTTGGATGCAGGCATAGGCACTGGGGATGCGGAATGGATCGAATCCGTGGATGTTGCGTCCGGTTGGCAGAACGTCAGGATTGGCAACGACATCGCCACCGGGAGCGGGCCGGACATAGGCGCCGTCGAGCGCGTGGATCAGTGATCCCAGTTCGTCGGAAGCATCAAGCTTCTCGCCGAGTTGTTCGCGCTCGGCGTCGATATCCGCTGCTTGAGCGGCGTCGAGCATTGCATCGAGCATATCCTCGCGCTGCTCGCCTTGGGGGTTGTGCCCAAGCACGTGCAAGCCATGCGGGATCAGGGTCTGTTCAAGCTCATACAGACGCCCCGCGAGGCTGCCGATCTCACCCATCTCAATATCCAAAGCATCGCATTGATCTGCGATCAGCTCCTCGAGATCCGCGCGTTCCGCTTTGCCGTCTGAACCCTCGTCGGTCAGCCGCCACCGTTCGACACTGGATTTCAGATCGGCCAGGCCTTTGTAGAGGCCAGCCTGCGCCAATGGCGGGGTCATATAGCTGACCAGGGTCGCTGCAGAGCGACGTTTGGCGAGCATGCCTTCGGAAGGGTTGTTGGCGGCATAGAGATAATAGTTCGGCAGATCGCCGATCAGTCGTTCGGGCCAGCACTTGCCTGTCATCCCAGCCTGTTTGCCGGGCATGAATTCCAGCGCGCCATGGGTCCCGAAATGCAGCACTGAATGCGCACCGAAATCCTCACGGATCCAGCGATAGAAGGCGCTGAAGGCGTGGGTCGGAGCGAAATTGCCTTCGAACAGCAACCGCATCGGATCGCCTTCATAGCCGAACGTAGGCTGGACCCCGACGAAGACATTGCCGAAATGCGCCCCGAAAATCTGGATGTGCCCGCCATCGCTTTGCGCTTTACCGGGGGCAGGGCCCCACTGCGCTTCGATCTCAGCGAGGTGAGGTTCGCGGCGCACGTGCTCATCAGCCGGGATGCGTGCCGCAACATTTGCGTCGGTCCCGAATTGCTCAGAATTGCCCTTGAGCAGCGCATCGCGCAGCGCGTCGACGGCCTCAGGAACATCAACCGAGTATCCCTCGCTCGCCAGGCGGTTGAGCGTGGCGAACAGCGACTCATAGACCGACAAAAACGCCGCGGTACCGGTTGCTCCGGCATTGGGGGGGAAGTTGAACAGGACAACCGCGAGTTTGCGCTCGGCTCTTTCCGAACGCCGCAGCTGGATCAGCTTCACAGTGCGCGCGGCAAGAGCTTCAGCCCGCTCCGGGCATCCTTGCATCGGGCGAACCTTGTCGGTCCCGCCGCGCTCACAATGGCGCTCGCATCCAGAGCAGGGCTCCCCCGCCGGACCGGCGCGTCCGCCAAACACTGTCGGGGCGGTTGCTCCATCGAGCTCTGGCAGAGCGACCATCATGGTCGCTTCGAGTGGCAGCAGACCTTGGTCGCGCTGACGCCATTCGGGGATTGATTGGAACTCGATCGCGTGGGCGGCGAGATAGGGCAGATCGAGATCGCCGAGCACTTCCTGCGCCGCTTCATTGTCGTTGTAAGCGGGGCCGCCCACCAGCGAGAAGCCGGTCAGATTGACAATCGCATCAACGGTCGGCTTGCCTCGTTCGACAAAAAACTTCTCGATCGCAGGGCGGGCATCAAGGCCGCTGGCGAAAACCGGAACCACCTTGAGTCCAGCAGCTTCGAAAGCCCTGATCGCTTCGTCGTAATGGCCGGTGTCGTGACCCAGCAGGTAGGACCGCAGCAGTATCAGGCCGACTGTACCGTTGGTCCCCTTCTTGCGCGGTAGAACCCGCAATCCGACCGACATGCGTTGCTTGTGGCCAGGATAATAAACCCCGGTCTCAGGATACTCGATTGGCGCTTCGGCTGCGGTTGCGCCGCGTCGTTCCCCACGATCGCCAGACGCGTAACGGTCGATCAGTGACCGGACCATTGCGACGACATTCTCATCTGAGCCCGAAAGCCAATATTGCAGCGTCAGGAAATAGGCCCGAACGTCCTGCGCCGTGCCTGGAATGAACCGCAGGATCTTGGGCAGGCGGCGCAGCATCTTCATCTGGCCGGCGCCAGAGCTGGCGCCCTGTTTCTTCGAGCCGCGCAGTTTCTTCAGCAGCGCGAGCGGACCTTTGGACGGGGCATCCATCCGGTATCCACCCATGCGCGTCAGCTTGACGATTTCTCCCGCCGACATCAGCCCGAGCATCGCATCACATTCTTCGCGCCGCGCCTCTAGGTCTGGTAGGATCGCGCGGACGTGATCATCCAGAAACAGCATGGTCGCGATCACGATGTCGGCTTTGGCGATTGCCTCGCGTGTTGCGTCGAGATTGGCGCTGTCGCGGTCCCAATCAGCGGCTGCGTGGAGGCTCAGATGAATATTGTCGCGGGAAAGTTCCTCATCCGCGCGTTCAACCGCCCCTTTAAGGTGATTGTCCAGCGTCACTATCGCGACGCGCACAGGGGCGAGCGAACTACCGGGCATAATGCGCCTTGGCGTCGTATAAGGTGTCGAGATCAATCTGCGCGCGGCCTTCTGCCGCCGCGAACTTCTCGGTGTTGCGTCGAGCTTTACCCCGCACGAAGAATGGGATCTTCTTGAGCTCTTTCTCGGCCTCGGCAGTCCAAAGCGAGCCATCGTCGGCGACTTGGGTGACTTCGCTGGGTTCGACCTCGCTGTCATTGGCTGGCACAGCGCGTGGAGCGTGCGCGGCGTGATGCGAGGGTCCGGCTTCATCAGAAAACTCGAAATCCTCACGGAACATGGTCAGCAGATGCTCTTCGAGACCCATCACCAATGGGTGAACCCAGGTGTCGAAGATCACATTGGCGCCTTCGAAGCCCATCTGCGGAGAATGGCGCGCGGGGAAATCCTGCACGTGGACCGGCGCAGAAATCACTGCGCAGGGCATGCCGAGGCGCTTGGCGATGTGCCGTTCCATCTGAGTCCCGAGCACCAGTTCAGGCTGGGCCGCGATGATCGCATCTTCGACCGCAAGATGATCGTCGGTGATCAATGGCTCGACGCCATACTCTTTGGCGGCGGCGCGGATGTCGCGGGCGAATTCGCGGTTGTAACAGCCAAGACCGCAAACCTCGAAGCCAAGCTCCTCGGAAGCGATCCGTGCGGCAGCAACCGCGTGGGTGGCGTCACCAAAGATGAAAACCCGCTTGCCGGTCAGATAGGTTGAATCGACCGAGCGGCTCCACCAAGGTAGCCTGGAAGAATTGTCGCCGAGCGCAGGCGTGGGATCGACACCTGACAGCTCGGCGACGTCACCGATAAACGCGCGCGTAGCGCTAACGCCGATCGGGACCTGGCGAATGGCAGGCTGTTTGAACTCCCGTTCAAGCCAGCGTGCCGCTTCATCTGCAATTTCGGGATAGAGGACGATGTTGAAATCGGCCGCGCCGATCCTGGTTATGTCCATCGGAGTCGCGTCGAGCGGCGCCACCAGGTTCACATCAATCCCGAGTGTTTCGAGGATCTTTCTAACTTCGATCAGGTCGTCGCGGTGGCGGAAGCCAAGCGCGGTCGGACCAAGAATATTGGCGAGCGGGCGGCGCCCTTCTTTGGGGGCAGGCGTGATCGAACGATCGGCCAAGCCGCGGACAATCTGATAGAAAGTCTCCGCGGCGCCCCAATTCTCTTTGCGTTGATAGCTTGGCAGCTCGAGCGGAATAACAGGGCAGGGCAGGTCCATCGCTTCGCTGAGGCCACCAGGATCGTCCTGGATCAGCTCGGCGGTGCAGGAGGCGCCAACAATCATGGCCTGCGGCTGGAACCGCTCAGCCGCATCGCGCGCGGCGTCCTGGAACAATTGTGCAGTGTCCTTGCCGAGGTCGCGCGCTTCAAACGTGGTGTAGGTTACCGGTGGACGGTGGTTGCGCCGCTCGATCATCGTGAACAGCAGATCGGCATAGGTGTCGCCCTGCGGAGCGTGCAGCAGATAGTGCAGGCCTTTCATCGCTGTCGCGACGCGCATGGCCCCTACATGGGGCGGTCCTTCATATGTCCAGACGGAAAGCTGCATCGCGTCAAACCCTCAACACGTCGCGTCGCCGCAGCGGACGCGCAAAGAGTTCGGCGAGATCACCGGCCTGGTCGAAGCCATGGATCGGCGAGAAGACCAGCTCGATCGCCCATTTTGTAGCAAAGCCCTCGGCCTCGAGCGGATTGGCAAGGCCCAGGCCACAGACGGTCAGATCGGGTTTGTCGTTGCGGACACGGTCGAGCTGCTGGTCGACATGTTGACCTTCCGAAAGCCGTGTCGCTTCGGGAAGGAGCGCCAGTTCACCGGAGAGCTGTCTGCGGTTGAGATAGGGTGTGCCAACCTCAATCGGCTGCATGCCGAGCTCCTGGTGCAGGAACCGTGCGAGTGGGACTTCAAGCTGTGAGTCCGGCAGGAAGCTGATCGATTTGCCGGATAGGGCGCTGCGAGCATGCTCAATCGCACGTTTGGCGCGTTCTCGACCGGGCGCGATAACCCGGTTGAAGTGCATTTCGTCGATTCCGAAGGCCTGCGCGGCGGCTCTCAGCCAATCGGTGGTCCCTTCGGCACCGAAGGGGAACAGCGCTTCGAGCCGCTCTGCTCCCCGATCTTCGAGTGCTCGCGCCGTCTCGGTCAAGAAAGGCTGCGCGAGCAGAAAGCGCGTATTCGGGCCAACGTGCGGAAGGTCACGCGCGTTGCGTGCGGGCAGAACACCGACCTTGTTGATACCCAATTCGCGGAACAGACGGAGGAATTGGTCTTCGACAATATCGGGCAGAGCACCAACGATTAGCAGCTGCTTGGCGGAATCGCTCTTCTCGCTTGGCATCTCCGGCACCAGCGCGGTTAAGCAGGCATCCTCACCCTGAGTGAACGTGGTCTCAATTCCGCTGCCGGAATAATTCAATATCCGAACCTGCGGCATGTACTTGCTGCCCAAACGCTCGGCGGCCTTGGCAAGATCAAGCTTGATCACCTCAGACGGGCAGGATCCGACAAGAAACAGCGTCGAGATATCTGGACGCCGCTGCAGCAGCCGATCGACAACCCTGTCGAGTTCATCCTGGCAGTCGACCATGCCGGCCAGATCGCGTTCTTCCATGATAGCGGTGGCGAAACGCGGTTCGGCGAATATCATCACGCCGGCGGCTGATTGCAGCAGGTGGGCGCAGGTTCGGGATCCGACCACCAGGAAAAAAGCATCCTGCATCTTGCGGTGGAGCCAGACGATCCCGGTCAATCCGCAGAACACTTCGCGTTGACCGCGTTCGCGCAGGATTGGGCGCGCATCGGCGGCGGCGCGAGCTTCCGGAGAGCAACCGGCGAGAGGAGCGGTGGTGCTCATGCCGGGGCCACCTCGCTGCTCGCCGAGCCTTGCAAGCGCGCCATCCGGAGTTTCCAGAGGAACTGACCGGCATTGATGACATAAGCAGCGTAGGCAGCCAGCGCGACGAGCATGCGTTGCTCAACAGTGCCTACCGCCCCGAACAGCATCACGAGGTAGAGCGTGTGCAGGGCCAGGACGAGCATCGAGAAGACGTCTTCCCAGAAGAAGGCAGGGGCAAACAGCCACTTTCCAAACACGACCTTTTCCCAGATCGAGCCGGTGATCATGATCGTATAAAGCGTGAGAGTCTTGATGACGATTGAGGCGTCGGCAGCGAAGGCACCTTCGCCGCTGGTGAGGTAGCGGACTACCAAGCCCAAGCTAACCAAGAAGATCGCGAACTGCAGCGGCGCGAGCACGCCTTGAACCAGAGTCCAGACCGACTCGTCACGACGGCGGCGCTCGTCTGGCGTGTAAAGCGCCGCGCCCCTGTTTCTTCCGTCATCCGCACTACGGGTGACCGAAGCTGCGTGAACCTGCCGCGTCATTCCCCGAATCTGCCTCCGCTAACAATACCAGACCCTAGGCGCATCAATGACTAAGTGTCAATCAAACTAGACGACTAATTAAATTGACACTTCGGGGTTTGCCACACCGGCAAAATAGGCGTACCATTCCTGTACTGGTGAGAAATCCGGAGTCGAAAACACGAACGCACCATCAGTAGTGACGCATTTCGCGCAGCCTCCAGGCAGTTGAGCCTGGCAGCCCGGGGAGGGTCTGACATGGCATCAGTATTTGAAGCGGGCTCAGCTGCCTTTCGCAGAGTGATCAAGGATCCACTCGGGCGACTTAAGCGGTCTGGTGAATCGGAAGATGTGTCTGAGCCGACAGTTTCTCCTGAGGAATCGCTCAATGCGATCATCGAAGAGCAAATCATTCCGCAATTGCTGATTGCGCATACAGATGATAATGGCGCCGGCTCACAACCAGGGGCGTTTTCCATCAATTCTACTGATGCAAATAGGTTTGCGGCGCTGCCCTTGACCAAGGATGCAGCTGATCTTCTTGATGAGATCGACGCCTTTCTTGACCGCGGCGTCCCGGTGGAATCGATCTATCTTGATCTGCTCGCGCCGGCTGCTCGCAAGCTCGGGCGGATGTGGGAAGAGGATGAATGCGACTTCATTGACGTCACAATGGGGCTTTGGCGTCTGCAAGAGGTGATGCGCGAAGTTGCCTCCCGCACGCCATCGGTGTTTACAGCTCTCAGCGCGAAGCGCAGCGTTCTGTTTGCCCCGATGCCAGGGGATCAGCACACATTTGGCCCAGTGATGCTGGATGAGATTTTTTGTAGAGCCGGGTGGGATAGTCAGGCTCTGGTGGAGTGCGAGCGACGCAAATTGCTTCATCTGGTCTCAACCAAGTCGTTCGACGTGTTGGGATTGACCATCACCCGGGATTGCCCTAGCGCCGCTTTGACTCATGTAATAAATGCAACACGCAGTGTGTCAGCCAACCCTAACTTGGTCATTATGATCGGCGGCCAGATGGTCAATCAGAACCCAGAGATTGTTGCCGAGGTTGGGGCCGACGGAACTGCAGCCGATGCTCGCGAGGCGCTTGAGGTTGCTGATAGTTTGGTCGACGCGGTGCAGCTTGCAGGTTCCCTTCGGTAGGCCCTGGCGAGAATGCTGACGCGCAAACATAGTATCCAAGGACGAAAAGCGTTCAGCAACACTGCCGACATGTTTGGCGCTCTCGACGAGGATGCCGCAATCAAACTCGCGATGATTGCAGGCGATATCACACTGGTTCTGGATGATTCTGGTGTCGTGCTTGACTGTTCGGTCGACCCATCTGATTTCCCCGGTTTCGACAAATGGGTGGGGACCAATTGGATTGACACCGTAACCACCGAAAGCCGTCCCAAAGTGATGGAGATGCTGGCCGCCGCTCGTCGCGGCGAGGTTCAGCACTGGCGACAAGTCAATCACATGTCGCGCGATGGTGATGTTCCTATCCGCTATGTTGTGGTTGCCGTCTCCGACAGCGACCACCGTATCGCGATCGGTCGTGATCTTCGGGAGGCGGCTAAGGTTCAGCAGCGATTGCTGCAAGTCCAACAATCGCTCGAGCGGGATTATCTCAAGCTGCGCCAGACCGAAGCGCGTTATCGCATGCTGTTCGACCAGACCGGTGAAGCAATGCTGGTGGTCGATGCGGTTGGTCACAAAATTCGCGAAGCCAATTCTGCTGTGCATGCGCTAACCGGAACGCGCGATGGCGGGCTTTCGGGCAAGAAGCTGCTCAATATCTTTGAGAAGGGCTCACGCGAAGACGTGCTCGGCTTGATTGGCGCGGCGCTGGCAGCCGAGAGTGTTTCGCCAGCAGAGGTGGTCTTGTCAAAGGGCGCTCGCGACGTGAGATTGTCCGCGACTGGATTTACGCGTGATCGCAAGCAATACCTGCTCTTGCGATTGCAGCCATCCGAGGAAGAGGGCGGGGTCACAGAGTCGCCCGTCAACGAATTGGTCGAGCATATGCCAGACGCATTCGTTGTGGCGGATGCGGGGATGTCTATCGTGACCGCCAACGAGGCGTTTGTTGGGCTCGTCCAGGCGGCGAGCCTCGATCAATTGCGGGGCCGGTCACTGTCGGATTTTGTTGGGCGTCCCGGCATCGATCTTGAATTGATCGAAGGGCAAATTGACCAGCATGGTTCTGCCCGAAATGTCAGCACTGTCTTGCGATCCGCGAACGAAGAAGAAAGCGAGCAAATCGAGCTTTCCGCAGTGGTTAGCAGCGGCGACTCGGCGCTCTATGGCTTCGTCATCAGGCCGATCGGTAGAAGGTTGCGGGACCTGCCTCCGGGTGCCCAAGACATGCCCCGCTCCGTTGAGCAATTGACGGATCTCGTTGGCAGAATGTCTCTCAAGGACATTGTCCGTGAAAGCACAGATCTGATCGAGCGGCTGTGTATCGAGGCGGCCCTGTCCTACACGTCTGACAACCGAGCCTCCGCTGCCGAGATCCTCGGCCTTTCGCGTCAGAGCCTCTACTCGAAACTGCACCGATATGGGCTTGGTAACCTGCCTGGAGAGTCCGAATAAGGGACAATCCCACAGGTTGACACTCTATACTGTCAAAATGATTTGACGCAGGGGGCTGTCAAGCATAGCCTCCGACTATGGACCGTTCGGCCATCTCGACTCAGGCAACGCCCTTTCCGGCGGCGCGCGATGTCCTGCAGCTTCTCAAGCCAATAACTTGGTTTCCCCCGATGTGGGCATTCGGCTGTGGCGCTGTGTCTGCGGGAGTGTTGGGAAGCGCCAACGGACTGGACCCCAATTGGTTGATGGTTGCGGCGGGTGTCGCTTTGGCAGGACCGCTGGTGTGTGGAACCAGCCAGGCGGTGAACGACTGGTTCGATCGCCATGTGGATGCGATCAACGAGCCGGACCGCCCGATCCCGTCTGGCCGCGTCGGCGGACGGTGGGGCCTTTACATAGCACTCATCGGAACCGCACTGTCGGCCTTGGTCGGTTTGTTGCTGGGACCATGGGTGTTCGCTGCGGCATTGGTCGGGCTGGCTCTCGCTTGGGCGTACAGCGCGCCGCCATTCCGGTTGAAGCAAAGCGGATGGTGGGGACCGGCTACCGTTGGTCTCACCTATGAAGGTTTGAGCTGGTTTACGGGAGCGACGGTCATGTTGGGCGCGCTGCCATCAACTGAGGTTCTGATCGTGTTGGTGCTCTATAGCCTGGGCGCGCATGGGATCATGACGCTCAATGACTTCAAGGCGGTTGAGGGAGATTGCCAGACTGGCTTGCGGTCCCTGCCCGTCACCTTGGGTGTTCAGAATGCCGCACGGCTTGCTTGCCTAGTGATGGCTCTGCCTCAGCTGGCAG
Source organism: Erythrobacter sp. (assembly GCA_965229665.1). GTDB lineage: Bacteria > Pseudomonadota > Alphaproteobacteria > Sphingomonadales > Sphingomonadaceae > Erythrobacter. The sequence goes on from OZ245896.1 coordinate 2,314,235, forward strand.
TGATCGCACTCTTGTTTGGTCGGGGGTATACGGTCTCAGCAGCCGTCGTGTCGTTGGTCTTGCTGTTGCAAATAGCTGCGATGCCGCGGCTCCTTTCCAACCCCGCCAAATACGCTCCATGGTACAACGCAACCGGAGTTACCCTTTATGTTCTGGGCATGCTCGCTGCGGCCTTAGGGCTGGGGGGATACATCTAATGAGCAAGGCGGCATCATCACTCGGGCTTTCCTGGTTTGCGATCGCCAGAATAGGCATGGTTCAGGCCTCGATCGGGGCACTGGTCATGCTCACAACCACGGTCCTGAATCGATTGATGGTGGTCGAGCTCTCTTTGGCAGCCGCTCTTCCAGCGGGCCTTATCGCTTGGCACTATGCCGTACAGCTCGGTCGACCTTTGTGGGGCCATGGATCCGATCAAGGCAAGAAACGCACTCCTTGGATTGTCGGAGGCATTGTTGTGCTTGCCGCTGGTGCACTGCTTGCCACCCAATCGACGCTCATGCTGGCGGAGCCAGGCTGGTCAGCCTTCGCTCTCGCGGTGCTGGCGTACACACTAATCGGTATCGGGGTCGGCGCGAGCGGAACGTCAGCATTGGCGTTGCTCGCCTCGAGTGTCGCCCCGCAAAGGCGCGCTGCGGCTGCTGCTTTGACCTGGATCATGATGATTGCCGGGATCGTCGTTTCGGCCATCACTGTCGGCCAGTTGCTCAAACCCTATTCGCCAGAACAGCTCATCCTGGTCGCTTCTGGGCTTGCCTTGGCCTGCATTGCGATAACTATCGTCGCGACCTTTCGGCTCGAAACAGGGCACCACGTTTTTGAGGAAACTGCAAAAAGCGAAGACGCTCCTGATTTTCGCGCCGCGATTGCAGAAATCTTTGCTGAGCGGGCCGCCCGCCGCTTCACGATCTTCATTTTCGTCTCGATGATGGCCTACAATATGCAGGATCTGATCCTTGAGCCATTCGCGGGGACTATTTTTGGCATGGCGCCCGGGGAATCGACTCAGCTTGGCGGAATGCTCAATCTGGGTGGCCTCGTCGGCATGATTGTCGCCGGTGTGGGAGGGAGCGCCTTTCAGGCCCGCAAGCCAACCGATCTTCGCATCTGGATTGTGGGTGGTTGTCTTGGGTCAGCGTTCAGTCTGGGGGGGCTCGCGATCGCCGCGGTTTTCGGACCAGGCTGGCCGCTGCTCATCAACGTATTGGTGCTTGGGTTCTGCAACGGGGTTTTCGCGGTCGCCGCCATTGGCGCGATGATGGGCCTCGCCGGAGAGGGCGAGAAGACCCGCGAAGGTGTCCGAATGGGTGTATGGGGCGCAAGCCAGGCCATTGCCTTCGGCCTGGGAGGCCTTGTCGGTGGCGGCGGGCGCGATCTCGCTCTCCTGGTTCTCGGGGATGAGGGACGAGCGTTCCAGCTCGTCTTTGCGATCGAAGGCGCATTGTTCGTTGTCGCAGCTTGGCTGGCATTACGAGCCACCAACGCCATGCGACCCAGGGGAAATCAGGCAACACGGGAGCAGGAGGTGTTCGCATGACCGAAGAGATTTATGATGCCGTCGTCATAGGCGGCGGACCGGCCGGCGCTACAGCCGCGACAGATTTGGCGTCGGCCGGTCATAAGGTCCTGCTGATGGAGCGCGGGGGACGGATCAAGCCATGCGGAGGGGCCGTGCCGCCGCGCCTGATGGAAGACTTCGAGATCCCGCAAGAACTGTTGGTTGCAAGAGCCCGCTCGGCGCGAATGATTGCCCCGTCCAATCGTGCGGTGGATATGCCAGTGGGAGAGATCGGCTATGTCGGGATGGTCGATCGTGAAGAGTTTGACGAATGGCTGCGCGAACGCGCCGAGAAGACCGGTGCCGAACGTCGCTCCGCGACCTTCGAGAAGATCGAACGCGATGAGAATGGCACAGCGGTGGTCTGTTATCGCCGTGAGCGTGGTGGACCAATTGAAAAGCTCCGCGCGAAGCTGGTGATTGGGGCTGATGGTGCCCGTTCTGCCGTTGCCAAGCAAAGCCTGCCGGGCGGCGAAAACGTCAAATGCGTGTTCGCTTACCATGAGATTATTCGAGCTCCGGCCAATGATAGTGATGCCTATGATGGCTCGCGTTGCGACGTGTTCTACCAGGGACGGTTGTCGCCGGATTTCTATGCCTGGGTCTTTCCGCATGGTGAGACTGCGAGCATCGGTGTCGGCAGCGCTAACAAGGGCTTCTCGCTGCGTGGAGCAGTTTCCAATATGCGCAGCGATCTGGGACTTTCGAAATGCGAGACGGTCAGGCGTGAAGGGGCGCCAATCCCGCTCAAGCCACTCAAGCGGTGGGACAATGGCAAGGATGTGATCGTCGCTGGCGATGCAGCTGGCATTGTGGCGCCGGCTTCAGGAGAAGGGATCTACTACGCCATGATCGGTGGTCGCTTTGTGGCGGAGGCCTCAATGGAGTTCTTGGCCACTGGCGATGCAAAGACCCTTCGGCTTGCGCGCAAGCGCTTCATGAAAGAACATGGTCGAGTGTTCTGGATCCTGGGGATGATGCAATACTTCTGGTATTCAAGCGACAAACGGCGTGAGCGGTTCGTCACCATGTGTGATGACAAGGATGTTCAGCAACTGACCTGGCAGGCTTATATGAACAAGAAGCTCGTTCGGGCTAAGCCGATGGCACACGTGAAGATCTTCATCAAAGACTGCGCGCATTTGCTTGGGTTGAAAGCACCGGCTTGATCTTTCGGTAAGCGAGCACGGCTCGCTTGGACGGTCACTTATGATTGCTTGGCTATTCGATCAGGGGCACGCGGCTGACATCATACTTGCTGTCCTTGCGATCGAGGCGGCCTGGCTCAAGTCGCGCGGATGGACTTTGGCTTCGCTACTCGGCCTGCTTGGACCTGCCGCACTGATCGTCATTGGGCTTAGGGGAGCGATGACCGACGCGCATTGGCTCTGGATCGCGGTCCCCCTGGCACTCTCACTCCCATTGCATCTGTTCGATCTTTCCCAAAGGCGCTGAGTTAAGCGATCGAAATCGAGCCGCACCCATTCCAGGGCATCAAACAAAAAAACCCGACCCAATGGGCCGGGTTTCTCTGTATTTGGCGGACCGGTCTTATGCCGGGAGGGGGCTAGTCCAGCCCGCCGGCAAGCGGCTTAGGAAGGAGCATAGTGATGCTCCGCCGCCCACAAGTACCAATTGTCGACTACGGTACCGGTCAGCAGGATCCCGATGCCACCCGTGAGGGTCGTCAGGATTGCAAACCACCAGGCCCAGCGGTGGATCGACTCCATCGATGCGTTGAAGCCCATGGTCCAGCGCCAGAACAGGGCAGCCCGCTCAGATGCAGTGCCGCGGTCCGTGATCTGCTCGATCTCACGCTCACCGCCATAGCGGCCCACAGCCAGGATCGTCGCGCCGTGCATGGCGAACAACAGAGCTGAGCCATACAGGAAGACAATCGAGAGGGCGTGGAACGGATTGTAGAACAGGTTCCCGTAAATCAGCGAGAAATTGTTGGTCCAATCCAAGTGCGAGAAGATCCCGTAGGGCACCGCCTCGGCCCAGCTACCCATGAGCAGCGGACGGATGAAGCCGAGCACCAGGAACAGCCAGATCGCTGAAGCAAAAGCCCAGAAGATGTGTAGACCCATGCCCAGAGCTTTCGCCCGGAAATAGGTCCGCGCCAGCCAGCACAGCACCGAGATCGTGAGGAACGCGCCGGTTACGATAAACCAGCCGCCCTCACGCAAGGGTACGAACGGGCTGAAGCCATACTCCGGTCCTGGAGGATTCAGCGAGAGCCAGAAGAACTCGCGCATGAAACCCTGTGGGCTCCAGTTCACATCAGCCGCCATGTTGAGACCAATGATCATGATCGCAAGGCCACCGAAGACCAACGAGATCACCCCGAGCCAGCCAAGATAGATCGGGCCCAATTGAGCCTGACCGATCTTGCCCATCAGATAGCTGTAACCGGTGAGATTGATGCGTTCCTCGTCCCCTTCGGGCAGGGGAACGCCCATTTCAGGCTCAGCCTTGACCTGGATCTGAGTGAAGATGTTTTGGTAAGTTGCCATTATTCAGCTCCTCCTCAGGCCCAGATCGGGATGGCTTTCCACCAGTCCCACCATTCGATCCAGCTGCCCACGTAAAGTGGTCCAGCGATGAAGATACAGGCCGCGCTCCAGAACCCGGCGTTGAGCGCCAGGATCAGACCAACCCGGTGAATACCGAGCGTGCCGACCGAATATCCGATGAAGTCACGGAAGTAGGTGTCTTCATACTCGGGCGAACGAACCTCTTGATCTTTGCCGGGGTTGACCGCCGACAAGACCAGACCACCGTGCAGTGCGAGTGCCAGGCAGTTGGTGAAGAAGAACGTGATCGCCACCATATGCAGTGGATTGTAGTGGAAGTTGCCGAACTGGTATCCGACGTTGGAAACCCAGTCCAAGTGCGTCCAGATCCCGTACGGGAATCCATGGCCCCAAGCCCCCATCCAGACCGGCCGAATGACGACCAGAGTGAAATAGGCGAAGATAGCCACGCTGAAAGCGAACGGGACATGGTAGCCCATGCCCAGCTTTCGGCAGATTTCCACTTCTCTAAGCGCCCAGGAACTGAACGCGACCAGCGCACAGGCCGTGATAACCTGCCAATAGCCGCCCTCATTCAAGGGCATGAATTTTAGTCCGGCTTCGATTGCCGGTGGCTCAATCGAAATGAGCCATGGGTTTAATGTGTCACCCTGGGCGGCCGACGCGAAGATCAATGCAGTTCCCAAAAGGGCTGCGATCGCCGTAGTCACTCCAAAGAAGCCGACATAGAACGGCCCGACCCAGAAATCGAAGAGGTCGCCACCGATCAAGGTGCCGCCTCGCACGCGGTATTTGCGCTCAAAACTAAGGAGCATAAGTCCACCCTCCCTGCCAGTAAGGCAGGTTGTTCGATTACCGAAAAGCTATGGGAGGCAGGCGGTTAACCCGCCTCCTCACGCTGTGAAAACTTCGTCAGCCTAGGGCTTCAGAGCTTTCGATTGCTGCCGTAGCGGTTGCGCCAGGAGGCACACCGTCGAGCCAGTTATACCGGTCCGTGCTGAGCAGGATAAAGTGGATGGTGAATGCCAGGACGGCCAGGACTACGTGAAGCCCAACCAGTACCCGACGCACATCAAAGTGTTTCCAGATGGTGTACATAGGATGTTTCCTTTCGTTGGGGGTCAGCTCAGAACCAAGGGGCGTAGAGCCACATCAGTGCATGAGCGACGAGCGCGATACCCACATAGAGCGTCATCACACCGGTGAAGCTCTTGTGGATTTCTTTTGCTTCCTCATCAGTCATTAGTAATTCTCCATATTACTGATTTTGGAGTGAGGACGGAATTGTCCTCGGCGGTATCCGCGCGTGATCCCCCACGTGGATTCGATGAGCCCCAGCAATGGGGCGAAACGGTTTATGAAGATGCCGGCAAGTCTCATGCACTCTCTCCTTCAAGGAGACTGTCGGCTAAGCAGTCGGCAGTCACGATTGTGCTGCCGCGGCTGCGAGCGGCCTGTTCGGCGGCATCGCGCATGCGTTTGGCAGCGGAAATTCTGATCAAGACGGGTTGCGCTTCAACCAATCTATCGAGCTGTTCCTTGGCGTCTTTGTCCCAAGTCAATTCGCTCTGAGGCTTCACAGGTGTTGCTTCGCCGCGGTCCATTTCGCTGCCGAGCGGCAGGATATGGAACAGCGCATCAAACAAGGCGTTGCAGACCTCTTGGACAAGGTAGGTGGCGCCCGAATAACCCATAAAGGGCGTGCCTGTGTGGCGGCGGATCGCAGCTCCTGGGAAGCTCGCCGGGATGAACATCCCGCGGGCTCCGCACTCGGCCATGTACATCCGCTCATTATAGCTGCCGAACACCACCAAGGGAGGGTTGGCGTGGATCGCGGCGCGCACATCCTCATTCTTGGGCTTCACGCCGGCTTCGCGGGCGAAATTAAATGCACAGGGCAGACCCATGTCGTCTTCGAGGAAATGACGGATCCCGCGCGAGTAGGTCGCATTGGCGACGATCCCGAAATTGGCGGTGCCGAAGAAGTCTTGCGTGACCGAGCGCCACAGATCCCACAGCGGTTTGATCGTCGTGTGCTTCTCACGCTCGATGAATGGCTCAGGATCAAGGCCAAGCTCTTCGCCCAGCGCGCGCAGGAATTTGGTGGTCGAGCTGAGCCCGATCGGCGCCTGGAAATAGGGCCGTTCAAGCGTTTCGCACAGATTGCGTCCGAATTCGCGATACATGCAGACATTCGCATCAGCTGTGCCGAGCTGGCGGATGTCCGCAAGATGGCAGCCGAGCGGGAACACCACTCCGACTTCCGCGCCGATCCCTTCGATCAGGCGTCGGATCTCAGCCAGATCTGACGGCATGTTGAACATGCCATAGCTCGGGCCGATGATATTGACCTTGGGCTTCTCACCCTCTTTGCGCTCGCGTGGCTTGGGAGCTTTCTTGGGTCCGAACTCGGTCCACAGCCAAGTCAGCGCGCGGTCAGCGCTTTCCCATTGATCTTCATCGATCGTACGCGGCAGGAAGCGCTTGATATTGGTCCCTTCGGGGGTCACCCCGCCGCCGATCATTTCGGCGATGGAGCCTGTAACAACCACCGCCGGAAGCTCGGGATCGAGCGTTTCCCACGCGCGCTTCATAGCTCCTTCGGTGCCGGTCTTCCCCAGCTCCTCTTCACCCAAACCTGTCACCACAATAGGCAGCTCGTGTGGGGGGAGGGCGTCGGTGTAATGCAGGACCGATGTCACTGGCAGGTTCTCACACCCGACCGGGCCATCGATGATGACCTGCAGGCCTTTGACCGCCGTAAAGACGTAAGTGGCACCCCAATAGCCGCCAGCGCGATCATGATCCAATACCAGCGTCATGTGCCCACCGCCTCGGCCGCCTTGCGGGCCGCTTCGTTGAGCGCAGCGTATTTCTTGCGGAATTTCGGCCGATCAACTGGCGTGTCTTCCCAAACACCCGCAGCGTGCTCGGTCCCGACGCCTTTAAAGAAATCTCGCATCCGGTCGAACCGATCCTTGTTCGCCATCGCAGCGTTGATCACTTGAGCTAGGCTGCCGGCACCTGCCGGACCCATCAGCGGCCGCGCGGAGATCAGATTGGTAAAATAGAGCGACGGGATCGCTTTGGACTTGGCGTGTTGGACAACCGGAGTGGTGCCCACGGCCAGATCGGGACGGAACTCGTCGACCGCAGCGATATCGTCTTCCAGGCTGGCGCGGAAATTGACCATAACCCCGCGGGCCTCAAGCCATTCGCGGTCTGCGTCAGACCATTTGGTTTGCGGGCAGGCGCTGCCGACATAGGGCACGTCCGCGCCGCTTTCGATCAGCAGCCGTGCGACCAAAAGCTCTGAACCTTCATAGCCAGAGACCGTCACGCGACCGTTGATTGGAGCGGCGGAGAGTGCGCCCTTGATCGCGCCCACCATACCATTTTTCACGCCATCGACCGTGTGTTGCGCGATACCCAGCGCCGCGCCGACATTGTCGAGCCAGGCGGCGGTGCCATCTGCTCCGACTGGGGCCGAGCCGATCACAGGACGACCTGCGGCTTCGAATTCGCGCACACTCGCGGTGTAGAACGGGTGGATTGCCGCAACCAGCGAACAATCGAGCGCGCCATAGAGCTCGCGCCACTCCCGGGTAGGGACAACTGGACCAGCAGCCAGGCCCAGAGGTTCGAGCATTTGGCCAATCATCACCGGATCGGCTGGGAACATCTCGCCCAGCAACGCCACACTTGGCTTGTCTGAGCGCTCTTTCGGAGCGGCGACGGGGCCTTGCTCTACCTCTTCCCGGGCATATTGCAGCATCGCTCCGGCGAGCACGTCTTTGGCTTCAGCGTGGGTCGGAATGCCAAATCCGGGAACATCGATCCCGATGATCCGCACGCCGTTGATCTGCTTCTTGAGCAAGCGCAGCGGGACACCGCTGGCGGTTGGAACACAAAGATTGGTGACAACGATTGCGTCGTATTGCTCGGGATCAGCGAGGTCTTCGACAGCCTCTTTGATGTCTTCAAACAGCTTGCCAGTGACGAGCGTTTCAGAGCTGAATGGTACGTAGCCCACTGTGCGACGCGCGCCATAGAAATGCGAAGTGAATGTCAGGCCATAGACACAACAGGCGCTGCCAGACAGAACCGTCGCGGTGCGCTTCATCCGCAGGCCAACACGGAGCGAGCCAAATGCGGGGCACATGCTTTGTGGCTGATCGTGCGGGCCCCTTTCAGGATCAACCGGATAATCGGCTGCGTATTGGTCGAGAATCTCACTCTTGCCGGCAGCACGCGCTGCCTCGAGCATGCGGTCCTTGCCGCCATGGCAGCCACCGCCGGTGGCGGCATCAGTGGACGCAGTATTCCCAGCCGTATCAAGATCGATCCGGTCTGGGGCGCGTTCCGCGTTCGAGGCATTGAGGTCGGTCATCAAATGTCGTCGTAGATCACCTCGAGGCTTGGCTTTTCTTCGAAGATCCCCCCTCGCATATCGGCCTGGGTGGCCGGTACGAGTTCGATGTTGCCGCCGGTGTCCTCGGGGCTAAACAATCCTAGTAATCCGTCTTGATCGAGCGGCGCCGGCTGCTGCGGCGGCGCGTTGGCGACATTGGTCGCGAGCTGTTCGAACAACCCACCCCATTCGCCGTCTGGCTTGCCGATGATCTGGTAGTTTGCGCTCTTGCGGCGAATGTCTTCGTCCGCGGGGATCGCCGTCAGCACAGGAATTCCAACCGCATCAGCAAAGGCATGGGCTTCGCCGGTTCCATCATCCTTGTTGACGATCATTCCGGCGACGCCAACATTGCCACCCATCTTGCGGAAGTATTCAACCGCGTGGCAGACATTGTTGGCGACATAGAGCGATTGTAGGTCGTTTGATCCGACTACGATGACCTTCTGGCACATGTCGCGAGCGATCGGCAGGCCGAACCCACCACAAACAACGTCGCCGAGGAAATCCAACAGGACGTAGTCAAACCCCCACTCGTGGAAGCCCAGCTTCTCGAGCAGTTCAAATCCATGAATGATGCCGCGACCACCGCAGCCCCGGCCCACTTCTGGGCCGCCGAGCTCCATCGCGAACACTCCGTCGCGCTGGAAGCAGACGTCTTCGATTGTGACCTCTTCACCGGCTAGCTTCTTCTTCGAGGAGGTCTCGATAATCGTCGGGCAAGATTTGCCGCCGAACAGCAGACTGGTTGTGTCGCTCTTGGGATCGCAGCCGATCAGAAGAACGCGCTTGCCTTGCTGCGCCATCATATAGCTGAGGTTGGAGAGGGCGAAGCTCTTACCGGAGCCACCCTTGCCGTAGATCGCGATTACCTGCGTCTCACTCTTGGCCTCTCCCGTGTGAACCGGGTCAGGCTCTTGCGCGGCTTCTTCGCGCAGTGCGTCGACTTGGGTTTCCAGCATCGTCATTGCACGCCGCTCCAATCAAGAACCATTTTGAGGCAATCAGGATCAGTGAAGGCACTGGGGTATGCCGTCTGGGCCCGCTCCGCCGGTGCAGAATCGCTGACCAATCCATCCAGGTTGAGTTGCTCTGTCGCGATCAGATCGCTGGTTAGAGTCAGGTCTTCGGGAGTGAACTCCGCCGCAATCCTGATCCGCGCCTCTTTCATAAAGGCTGGAGGGAACGCAAAACCGACCCGGTCCGCGTAGAACCCTGCCAGAGTGATCTCTCCGCCCTTGGCCATATGCGGGGCGATCGCGTCGATAATGGCGGCGTCGCCGCTGGCATCGTAGATCGACTGGTAGTCGATCCGACCGTCATTGTCGGGATTGATCACTGAATAGCCGGTAGCGCCATCATGGCGGGTGGGATTGGTCTCCCATACGGTTGGCGCTGGCTTGCCCTGCGCCATGGTCAGGCGAGCCAGCAGGCGGCCCAGGACGCCGTGGCCTATAATGAGGTCTGGTGCCGTTCCACCACGGATTGCATGCAAAGCAGTTGCTGCAAGCGAGAGCAGGACGCCCGACTGTCCGAGTGTCTCGGGAACAGGGATAGCTCTTGCAGAAGGAACGACGAGGCGCTGGGCTGTCCCGCCAAACAGCCCGCGCGCTCCGGAGAAACAATTGGCACCTGGAACGAAGACCCATTCTCCGATCCGGGCGTGAGCCTCTGGCCCAGCGTCAACAATGCGCCCGACAGATTCATAGCCGGGCACAAGCGGATATCCCATGCCAGGGAAGGGCGGCATTTCGCCGGTCCAGAGAAGCTTCTCGGTACCTGTGCTTATGCCGCTGAATGCAATTTCGACGACGACATCGGATGCTTGCGGTGCGTGCAGCTCAAGCTGCCGAAGCGCTAAGCGCTCTGGCCCCTCGAGAATCACCGCCAATGCATCCATCTCTCTGTTCCCCTTATGCGGGTTGGGAATCACCCACCCCTGAGAGAGTCGACTCCATACTGTTTGCTAGGCCTTACAATAGTGAGTGTCAAATAAAGCAGACACATTTGTCAGGCCGTGGCGACGATTATGCCTGCGATGACCGGTTGCGGAGTGGCGATAGATTGAGTTCGATCAAATCCGGCTTGCTGCAGCATCTGCTTGATCTCATTGGGGGTGCGCGGGCGGCCCGAGCCCATCGCCCACAGATAGAACCCGAAGAATGCATCGCCCATCGCTTCCGCCCCGCGCATCCCGGCCATCGGCTCAGCAATCATCAGGCGGCCGCCTTTACTGAGTGATGCCCGAATTTTCTTGAGCAGGGTCAAAGCGGGTTCATCGTCGTGATCGTGAAGAATTCTGACCAAGGAGACCAGATCATAACCCGCGGGGATTCGATCCTCAAAGAAGTTGCCGGGATGGAAGCTGGCGTTTGAGGGGCCATGTTTGCGAGCTCCCTCAACTACCTCGGGTAAATCGAACACGCCCAGGCGAAGGTGGGGGTTTGCTTCTCCAATGGCCTTTGCGAAAGCGCCGTGGCCGCCGCCGACATCAAGCAAGCTTTGTGTGCCGCTAAAGTTGAAAGCGTCGATCACTTGCTCTGCCACAAAGTGCTGCGATGAGGCCATCAGAGTGGAATAGGGATTGGTGTCTTCGCCACGTTCACTGTGGTCGTAGAGTGCTCCGGCATAGGACCAGAAGCGTGAGAGCTCGGTCGGATCCTTGCGTTCGCGCCTGAGCAAGTCGAGCGGATCGTTGAGGTCCTTGTAGAGCAGGCGATGGTGCTTGATCATGGCGCGAGCGCCGGCATTTGAGTGCAGGGCGGCGCCTTGCTCTCCCAACATCCATCGGTCGTCAGCCACCTGTTCCGCCAGGCCGAGCGCGGCTGCGGCTCTGACCAAGCGCATCGCCGCGTGTTCGGGGAGCTGCGTGGTGCTCGCGATCTCGTTCAAGCTGCATGGGCCATCCGCAAGCGCATCGATCAATCCGCTCTCATCTGCGGCTCGCAAGGTTTGCGAATAGGAGAAACCGACAATCAGATCCATCATGGCCGTAGCACGTTTGCGCGCCATGATCTTCATCAAGGGAAGGCGCGCGGCCCAACGCTGAAAAGCCGGATTTCCAATCACTGCATTGCGCCTTTTTACATAGCGCTCTCGCCAGCCCGGTTTTGCCACGAATTGATCCCAATCTCTAAAATTATGTCAAAAAGATTGGACAGATGATATGTAAAGGTCAATCATCTTTGGCGAGAGGGCTGATTTTGAGCGGGCATGTTATTGTCATTGGAGCGGGTATGGGCGGCTTGGCCAGCGCCGCCATGCTGGCTGCTGCAGGACATGCCGTCACCGTCGTAGAAAAGGAGAATTGGGTCGGTGGCAAGGCGCGCACTGTCGAGGTCGACGGGCACGCCGTGGCAGCGGGTCCAACCGTCTTCACAATGCGCGATGTGTTCGATTCGATTTTTGCCGCCTGCGGCGCGCGACTCGAGGATTATGTCACGACCCAGAAGTCCGATGTCATCGCAAGACACGCGTGGAATGAAGACGAACGACTCGATCTATTCGCCGATCAAGAGCGCAGCGAAGCTGCCATAGGAGACTTTGCTGGCTCTGATGCAGTGGCTGGGTTCCGCAGGTTCCATCGCGATGCCAAACGCATCTTCGAAACGCTGGATAAGCCCATGCTTCGCGGAGACCGCGTCAGTTCTCCTTTGCCGTTAATGTGGCGGATCGGGTTCTGGCGGGTGCCGACACTCAATGCGATGCGGCCGTTCGACAATCTCTGGAAAGTGCTGGGTGAGTATTTTCCGGACCCTCGCTTGCGGCAATTGTTTGGTCGCTATTCGACCTACTCTGGGTCATCACCGTTTTTGGCTCCAGCAACCTTGATGCTGATCGCCCATGTCGAAGCCAAGGGGGTCTGGCTGATTGAGGGTGGCATCAATGCCCTGGCGAATGCGCTACGGACCGTTTGTGAAAGCAAGGGAGTGCGCTTTCGCCTCGGTGAGGCGGTCTCCCACGTCGTCTCCGACGATAACGGTGTGAAAGGAGTCCGGCTGGCCAATGGCGATCAAATCGCTGGCGACGCCGTAATCTGCAATGCTGACCCCGCAGCTCTAGCGACTGGTCGTTTCGGTGGTCTGCCAAGTAGCGCGGTAAAGACCTACAAGCCCGATAAAAGGTCACTCTCGGCTTTGGTTTGGTTCGCCCATACTGAAGCATCGGGTTTCCCGCTTCAGCATCACAATGTGTTTTTCTCACCCGATTATCGGCGTGAATTCGACCAGATCGCATCTGGCAAATCGCCGAGCGATCCCACTGTTTACATCTGCGCGCAGGATCGGGGTGGCACGCTGGAAACCAGCGCACTGCCGCCCGGGCAACGTCGTGAGCGGATCCAGATCATCGTCAACGCGCCGTCTGATGGCGACAGGCACAGCTTTACCGAAGGGGAGATCGAGCAATGCACCCGAGCCATGAGAGGAAGCCTGTCACGCTGCGGTCTGACCTTGGAGGACCCGATGCCGCACTCGCTGGCGACACCGGAGACTTGGGAGCAGTTGTTCCCGGCGACGGGCGGAGCTCTCTATGGACGAGCGTCGCACGGCTGGGCGGCATCTTTTCTCCGTCAAGGGCCGCGAACGCGAATCCCGCGGCTCTATTGCACCGGGGGCGGGACACACCCGGGGGCCGGCGTCCCAATGGCAGCCTTGTCAGGACAATTGGCGGCCCGGACCCTGTTGTCGGACCTCGCTTCGACGCGCCAGTTCCACCCGGTGGCTACACCTGGTGGTATGTCGATGCGATCAGCGGAGACGGGCGCCACGGGCTGACCATCATCGCTTTCCTGGGGAGTGTCTTTTCCCCCTATTACAAAGCGAGTGGTCGGGACGACCCGATTGATCACGCCTCGCTAAATATTGCGCTCTATGGGCCCAAATCGCGTTGGGCGATGACCGAACGTCCGCGAGCCTGCGTTGATCGGGACGAAGCGCATCTGCAGATCGGACCCAGCGGAATGCGCTGGACTGGTGATGCGCTTGAGATCGATATTGTTGAGCGGGACAAACGCGTCCTCAATCCCTTCCGGCGACCGGTGCGGGGAAAGGTCCGAGTCATCCCTGAAGCGCTCAATCCAATCGGTTTCGCGCTGACCGCGGAAGATCGGCACATTTGGCATTGTCTCGCGCCGCGTGCCCGGATCGAAGTTGAGATGGAGGAACCGGGCCTGTCATGGACCGGTACCGGCTATCTCGATCACAATCGCGGTGAAGACCCGCTCGAAGATGGCTTTGACGTCTGGCATTGGTCGCGCGCGCATCTCAGCGAAGGGGCATTGGTCTGCTACGAGGGAGAGCGCAAAGACGGCTCCCGGTTCGCCAGCGCGATCCACTTCGATGCGCAAGGCATTCCGCATAAAGATGAGCTGCCTCCGGTCGCCAAATTGCCGAACACCCGATGGGGCATCCGTCGCCAGACGCGGTCGGATGACCGTGTCTCACAGGTAATCAAAAGTTGGGAAGACACACCGTTCTATTCACGGTCCGAGCTGCGCTCGACCATCTATGGTGAGCAAGTCACTGCGGTTCAGGAAAGCCTGGATATGCGGCGCTTCGCATCGCGCCTAGTGCAATTGATGTTGCCGTTCAGAATGCCGCGCGAAAGCGATTGAATTCAATCAGGTGGACTGGTCTTCTGCCACACCGTCTGACTGTTCCGCTTCGCGCTTGGCGCGCTCGGCCTTGGTGCGTTTGAGATCGCGATCCATCTTCACATATTGCCAGATGCACAGGCTCAGCGCGACGCCGTAGAAGAAGACAATCTCGATCCAGCCATAGTTCCCCATCGGATGTCCTTCGCTAGTTTCGCGACAATTGGTTGCCAAGAAAGCTCAGGATATGGTCACAGAGCAAATCGGGCGCTTCTTCATGCGCAAGATGGCCGAGGCCGTGCAGGACTTCAAGTTCGGCATTGGGAAGCAAGTCTCTGGCGTGCTCGGCCGAAGAGACCGGGATTGCCTGATCGCGATCAGAATGGAGCAGCAGGACGCGGTTGTGGACCGCGCTCATCCGCTCGTTCAAGCGCGGCAGATCCCAGTTTGCCATCATTGCTAAGGCGCCTTTTGCGTGGCCTGCATTCTGGAAAAGCTTGGCGTAGCAAGCCATGCCTGCAGGATCGATGGTTGAGCCTGTCGCGCGTTTGAGGAACTTCTCTGCCTCTCCCGGTCGCTTGAGCGATCGCGCGAAAATGCGAGGTGCCAGAGGATTGACGAACAGCACCTTGGCGAAGGCTGGAAACAGCTGTGCTGCCAATCCGGGAAACGGTTTGAGCGCGGCGTTCAGGCCGATGATCGGCCCGTCAAACTGCGACGATAGAGCCAATTGAAGGGCCAATGCAGCGCCGGCGGAATGCCCGATGATAGCGCGAGGTTTGAAATGAAGAGTGTCGAGCAATCGGCTGATTTCACGCGCCATTGCCGGCAAAGACAGGGCTTCAGGTGGATGACCCGATGTAAAGCCATGGCGCGGAATGTCAGGAGCGATCACGTCAAAGTCTTCTGCAAGAACGGGCATGACATCGCGCCAGGAGTGGACTGAGCCGCCGGTGCCATGGATCAGCAGTAAATGAGGTGCGTCCTTGTCGCTCTGGCCCATGCGCTGAACATGCCATCGAGCGCCGCCCGAGCGGACGAATTGGCTGGTGTCGCGATGCGGCCAGATTAGGCCGTCGCTGTTCCAGTCGAGTGAGCGGCTCATGCTGGCTCTGTTGTAGATTGGCTGGCGGTGATCGCCTTGTGCAGCATTCGCGCATCAGCCCGGGGAAGCGCCAGGAAGCGCGCGCGCATGGCTTGCGCAAGAGCTGGTGCTTCGGGGCTTGGACGGATCGAGATATCGACCAAGAGCGCGTCGATACCGCGTGCGGCGATCGCCTTCGCCGCGGTGGTCGCGTCTTCTCCGGCCTGTTTGCGACCGGGATTGCCCTCGGCATCGATGTTCCCGCGTCCATCGGTCAGGATCACCAAGCTTGGTGTCTTGCCTCTGCCGGCGATTGCGTCGGCCAATTCGCAGGCGGCGTGTAGGCCACTGGCCAAGGGGGTGCCACCGCCGCCTGGCAACTCGGACAAGGTTCGGCGTGCGCGGGTGAGTGAGCGAGTGGGTGGCAACAAGAGCTCGGCCGCTTCTCCCCGGAATGCGATCAAGGCGACTTCGCTGCGGGTGACATAGGCCTGGGCCAGAAGCAGTTCGACCGCGCCTTTCGCTTCGGCAAGTCTGGCTGCCGCTGCCGAGCCCGACGCATCGACCACAAATATTGTGACCTGAGCAGACTTCTCCTCGAACCGACGGATCCGCAGATCATCCTTACGCATCATGATTTTGCTATCGCCAATTGAGCCGGAGTTACGTCGCCGCAGTGGTTGCCAGGGCACGGCCGCGCGCAATGTATCGATCAAGGCCAGTCGTGCGCCGCCGCGCGGCATACCGGGTCTTGCACCGAGCGGTTTACCTCGCAGTGAAGACTTGCGCCGCCTGCCCGATCCTGCACCAGACGAGTTACGTGGGGCCTTGCCTTGGGTAAGCTGTGCCAAAAGGTCAGCTGGTATCGACGCCGTAGCCGCTTCCACCAACATCTCCTCCAACGGTGCATCTTGAGGTGAGGATTGATTGTCGCCGTCACTGTCCTGCGGTGGCTCTTGCGACTGTTCAGGCTCTGGCGGAGGTTCAGCCTGCTCATCCGGCAGGTCAGGCATCTGCGTCGCGCGCGGGCCCAGCACTAGTCGTGCGGAAGTGAGAAGGTCTTCGTCCGCCACTTCTGCGTGGCCTGAAATCGCGGCATGAGCCAGTGCCGCCTGAGTGGCGAACACCAGCGGGCGGATCGAAGCAACGCCCAATGCCGAGGCTGTCGACGCAAGCCCCTTCATCGCCTCGCTACTCAGAGCCTCGACGGCTTCAAGTCCTGGTTCCGGGCGGTCGAGAGCAGGGATGTCAGGCAGATATCGAGCCTGAGTCAAATCGCAATGGAAGGCGCAGCGGTCGAGCAAGGCAGCCGGCGGGAGGTCGTCCGCTTCCACCGAGTCATCGAGCAAGACCAGCGCGAGATCGCGATCATTGTCGAGCGCTTGCGCCAACCGACCGGCGATTGCGTCAGACATGCGCTCTGCCATCGGGATGATCAGTACGCCGCCGCGCGCCTCGGCCAGCAGGCCCTTCTGCGTGACGGTACGACCTGTCGCTAGGCTGGCCGCGACATCAACGCCGCCAAGCAAGCGCTCATCATCGACATGCGAAGGCAGTTTGCGGGTGGGGAAGGCGTCTCTGAGGGCCTCGACGATGGCATCGCGCGCAGGCCCATAGCCACGTAACACTATGCCCCCCAGCGCAAAGGGCGATTGGGCGAACAGCTGTGTTGCGAGAACCGCATCCGTCACTGGATCGTGCGGCTGCGGCGTGTCCATTATGCGAACAATTCGTCGAGCGCGCGCGAAATCCGAGCGGTTGAGCCAGTCTCATCGAGCACATCGCGGCGCAGGCGGTGCCTAAGCGCCGAGGGCGCTACGGCAATCAGATGCTCCCTGCGAACAGCCTTTGCGCCAGCCAGCGCTGCCTGTGCGCGCGCTGCCCGCATCAGAGTGAGTTCACCGCGCAGCCCATCTGCGCCGACCTCGCGGCACAATTGAGCAGCGTCAGTCAGTAAGTCCTCGCCCGGTTCGAGCTTGGCCAAGCGGTTCTTGCCGCGTTCGACCTGCTTGAGGATTGTGTTGTCCTCATCGCTCCATTCTTCGACGAAGCCCTCTGGATCGCGTTCGAATGCGCCGACGAGCCGCATGATCTCCACGCGCGCTTCGATCTCATCAGGTGTCCGCACTTCGACCGACAGGCCGAACCGATCGAGCAATTGCGGTCGCAGCTCGCCTTCTTCAGGGTTGCCGCTGCCGATCAATACGAATTTGGCTGGGTGGCGAACCGATAGCCCTTCGCGTTCAACCACGTTCTCGCCGGATGCAGCCACGTCGAGCAGCAGATCGACCAGATGATCTTCGAGCAGATTGATCTCATCAATGTAGAGGAAGCCGCGGTGTGCCTTGGCCAGCAGGCCCGGCTCAAACGCCTTTTCGCCCTCGCGCAGCGCCTTTTCGAGATCGAGCGATCCCACCACCCGGTCCTCGGTCGCTCCTAGGGGCAGGTCCACGAATGGCACTGCTCGCTTGCGGATCGGGCCCGTGCCACAGACGTCGGGGTAGCGGGCCTGATCTTCTTTGGAGCAGCCATAGGGACAGTCTTTGATCGCGGATATGGGTGGCAGCAGATTAGCGAGGGCGCGGGCAGCGGTGGATTTGCCAGTGCCGCGATCACCGAACACCATGACTCCGCCGATCGATGGATCGACAGCCGCGATCAGAAGCGCCTGCTTCATCTCGTCTTGCCCGACGATCGCTGAGAACGGAAACCGTGCCATCACAACCCCTTGTGAACGAGGTCGGGCGGTTGGACAAGTGTTGATGACAGGCTGGGCTGACAGTTTTGATCTAGCGCTTGCTGGCTCGATTAAGCAGCAACACCGGGATCAAGCCGGCGGCAAGGATCATCAGCGCAGCAGTTGAGGCCTCGGCCAGCTTCTCGTCGCTGGCCAGGCGATAGACCCGGGTAGCCAGCGTCTCGAGGTTGAAGGGACGCAGGATCAAAGTCGCCGGAAGCTCGCGCAGAGTGTCGATGAAGACCAGCGCAGCGGCTGCCGCAAGGCTGGGGCTAAGCAGCGGAATATGGATTTGTCGCAGGACCCTCGACGGTGTCGCGCCGAGGCTGCGCGCTGCCGCATCGAGCGAAGGCGGGATCTTCGCCATGCCGCCTTGGGTCGAGTTGTAGGCGACGGTCAGGAAACGCACAGATAGTGCATAGATTAGTATCGCGCTGGTTCCGGTCAGCAGCAGGCCGTGGTTGAGTCCAAAGGTGTCGCGTGAAAACCGGGTAAGAGTGACGTCGAGCACGCCGAGCGGGGCGAGCAAGCCAATCGCGAGCAAGGCTCCGGGCAGGGCATAGCCCAGTGTTGAGAGGCGTATGGCAGCTTTGGTGATCAGACTGTCTGACCGACGCTGCGCGAAGGTCAGGATCAGCGCCAGGACCACAGTCAGACCTGCGGTGACGAGCCCCAACCACAGGCTGTCGCTGGCGTAGGACCAAAGGGTCGCCGCGAGCAGCTGGTCGCCGATTTCGAAGCTCAGGCCAGTCAGATGAAGCGCGGGAATGGCAAAACCCAACAGGACAGGCACCGCGCAAGCCAAGACCGCCAAGGCCCTCCCACTGGACGAAAGCTCTACCAGCGCCGCTCCGTCTGCGTGGCCATCTGCGCTGTCTTGGCGGCCTTTTCGCCCGCTCGCCTCAAGCGCGACTAGCGCGATGACAAAGACCAGCATGACGGCTGCGAGTTGCAGTGCGGCCTGCTTGTCGCCCATCGCTAACCAGCTGCGGAAGATGCCGGTGCTGAAGGTCGGGATCGCGAAATATTCGGCAACACCGAAGTCGGCCAGAACCTCCATCAGAACCAGGGCAACGCCGCCGGCGATGGCGGGCCGTGCGCCTGGCAGGGCGATCCGCCAGAAGGCTTGGCTGGGAGAGGCGCCGAGGGTTCGCGCCGCGCGAAACTGCGAAACACTTTGCTTGGCAAAGGCAGCGCGGGCGAGGAGGTAGACATAGGGATAGAGCGTGATCGCAAAGATCAAAGCCGCGCCAGGGAGTGAGCGGATCTGGGGGAAGAAATAGTCGCCGACATTCCAACCTGTCACTGCGCGCAAGCCCGATTGAACCGGCCCGCTAAAATCGAGCAAATCGGCGTAGATATAGGCGGAGATGTAAGCGGGTACTGCCAGCGGGAGTACCAGCATCCAGGCAAAGATTCTGCGCCCCGGGAATTCTGTCGCTGCGATCAGCCATCCAGTCGCAACACCGATCAGGATCGCCAGAAATCCGCTGAGCAGCATCAACCCGCCGGTGTTGAGGATATATTGCGGAAGTACGGTGTCCGCGAGGTGCCCCAATGCGCCTTCACTCGTGTCGAACAGCGAGGCCAGGATCGCAAGGATCGGCAAAGCTGCAAGAGCCGCAATTGCCCAAGCAGCCACAGTCCAGCCATCCCAGCCAGATATAAGCGAACCAGCGCGTTTCTGTGTGGGCGCTGTTGCGCCGGATGGTGCAATCTGACTAAGGCGGCTCACGACACGCGTCCCAATTCTTTGGCCGGAAGACAGACTTGAGCCTCGAATTTCGTCATATTGCCCATTCGTACGGTGGCAGCCCGGCGCTGGAAGACGTCAGTCTGAGCGCTCCGGCGGGTGAGATCACGTGTCTGCTCGGTTCGTCTGGTTGTGGCAAGTCCACACTGCTCAATTTGGCGGCGGGCTTGTTGGCAGTGCAGCAGGGTACCATCCATGTGGGCGGGGAAATGCTGGCGGAGGCTTCGTTCAATCCACCGCCTGAGAAGCGCCCGGTCGGCCTGATGTTTCAGGACGGAGCGCTGTTTCCTCATATGACCGTGGCGCAGAATGTCGGCTTTGGCCTGTCTGGTTCGGATGAAGTTGCGGTCGAGGCGTGGCTTGAGCAAGTCGGCCTGGCCGGGATGGGTGAGCGCTATCCGCATCAGCTTTCTGGTGGGCAACAGCAGCGCGCGGCTTTGGCGCGGGCGATGGCGGCAGAGCCCGATGTGCTGTTGATGGACGAACCCTTTGCCAGCGTTGATGTGGTGCTGCGCCGGACTTTGCGGCGCGAGTGTAGGGCGATTCTGCGCGGCCGTGGCGCGACCGTTCTGATGGTCACCCACGATCCGGAAGAGGCGCTCGACATCGGTGATCGGATCGCTGTGATGGAAGCGGGTCGGATTGTGCAAACCGGGACGCCGCAAGAGCTCTACGATCAGCCAGCCAGCGCGCGGGTCGGTTCGATCTTTCACGGCGCGCAGATCATTCCGGCCGAGCGTACTGGAGACCTTTTGACGACGGGTTTTGGCCGGTGGCGGACGTCCGCGATTTCGGGATCCGTCCCTGCAGAAGGCGAATGTGAACTTCTGCTTCGACCGGAGTGCTTCGATGTGGCTCCGCCCGCAAGTGAAGAAACAACCGCCCTCACGCTGCGCGATGTGCGCCACTTGGGTGCAACTCGCCAATTGGTGTTTGCGAATGCCAAAGGGGCCGAGATCATGATTGATGATCATAAAGTCTCGGATCTCCACTTGGGTTCTAGCTACCTGGTGACACCGCAGGCTGCGAGCCTGCTGGCCTTCAGCAAAGAATGAGGGCTTGCATTCACATTATTAGTAATGATAATCATTCGCAATAAATCAACAAAGGATGATCTATGAAATTGACGTTTGATGTTCGCTGGCTCGCTGCTGGGTCTGCCTTGGCTCTCGCTGCCTGCGCCGGTGAGACCGAGGATGGTCTTGAGGGCGTGGAGATCACTGGCGAGGTCAATCTCTATTCCTCGCGGCACTACGACACCGATTTGGCGCTGTATGAGGATTTCACCAAGGCCACCGGCATCAAGGTCAATCGCATCGAGGCGGGCGCGGACGCGCTGATCGAGCGGATCACAAACGAGGGCGAATTCTCTCCCGCCGACTTGCTAATAACTGTCGACGCTGGTCGTTTGTGGCGTGCCGAAGAAGCTGGCGTGCTCGCGCCTGTCGAGTCTGAGGTTCTCAGCGAGAGACTGCCTGATTACCTGCGCCATCCCGATGGGCTGTGGTTTGGTCTGTCGACCCGCGCTCGGGTGATCATCTATAACAAGGCGGCGGGCGCGCCCGAGGGGCTTGAGAGCTATGCCGATCTGGCTGATCCCACCTGGCAGGGCGATATCTGCGTTCGCTCCAGCTCGAACATCTACAACATTTCGCTGCTTTCCAGCATTGTCGCGAATGATGGCGCTGAGGCTGCGGAAGCTTGGGCGAGCGGTGTTGTAGCCAATTTTGCTCGTCCGCCGCAGGGCAATGACACAGCCAATATCGAAGCGGTTGCATCGGGCGAATGTCGCCTATCGATCGTCAACACCTATTACCTACCGCGGATGGAAGCCGATGTGCTCGATGCGGTTGGTGTGATCTTCCCCAATCAGGGCAGCAACGGCACGCATATCAACATAAGCGGCGCCGGGGTGACCGTGAATGCGCCCAATCGGGAGAACGCGATCCGCTTCCTCGAGTATCTCACGGAAGAGCAGGCCCAGCAATACTTCGCCAATGGCAATAACGAATACCCTGCGGTGTCGTCGGTCGAGGCGGCATCTGCGGTTGAGCAGTTGGGTGAGTTCACGCCGGACACGCTCAATGCAGCGGAAATCGGACGAAACCAGACCGAAGCGGTGCGCATTTTCGACCGCGCAGGTTGGAACTAGGCCAGGAATTGGAAGGCTGCCGTTTGATCGAGCCATTTGATCTCGAACAAGGCAGCCTTTCAGCCCTTATCACTAAACTACCTTGAAGCGGGCGCTCGAAACGTCCATTTGCGCCGCGAATTGACGAGCATTGGGCTTTTCCGCCCAAGCGTGACCATAGAAGTTAGAGGCCCGTTTTGAATCAGCCTGTCATCGATCGCGACCAGTTCCAGGAGAGCGCAGCGCTCTCTGTTGAGACGATTACGCATGTCCACCACTGGAATGACGAATTGTTCACCCTGAAGATGACGCGCCCTGCCAGCTTCCGCTTCCGCTCGGGCGAATTCGTGATGATCGGCCTGCCCGGCGACAACGGCAAGCCCTTGCTGCGCGCCTACTCGGTGGCCAGCCCAAGCTATGACGAGGAATTGGAGTTCCTCTCGATCAAGGTCCAGGACGGCCCGTTGACGTCGCGTCTCCAACACATTCAGGTCGGCGATCCGATCTACCTCGGCAAGAAGCCGACTGGCACTTTGGTGACCGACGCGCTGCTGCCAGGCAAGCGGCTGTTCATGCTGTCGACCGGCACCGGCCTTGCGCCGTTTATGAGCCTGGCGCGCGACCCCGAAGTCTATTCGATGTTCGATGAAGTGATCGTTGTGCACTCGGTCCGTCATGTCGCCGACCTTGCTTACCGAGAGCTGCTTGAGAGCAAGCTCGAAGGCGATCCGCTGCTTGAGGACGAAGACCGTGAGCGGTTCATCTATGTCCCAACCGTCACCCGTGAAAGCTTCCGCACCCAGGGCCGTATTCAAACCCTGATCGACGATGGTCGTCTGTTCGAACAGAGCAAGGGCCCACAGCGCTTCGTCCCTGATGAAGATCGCGTGATGCTGTGCGGGAGCATGGCGATGATCAAGGACCACGCGGCTGATTTGGAAAAGCGCGGTTTTGAAGAAGGCGCCAACAACAAGCCCGGTCAATTCGTGATTGAGCGCGCCTTTGTAGGCTGACAATTGTCGGCTAAACTTGCGGGCCAAGCCGCATTATTCAGCTTTGAGCTCGCGATAGTCGCTGCGGAAGTAGAGCAGCGGCTCGCCATGCGTGGCGTAGCGCGCGCGAATGATCTCGCCCACCAAGATCAGGTGATCGCCACCTTCGTGGACGGCATGGGTGCGGCATTCGAAGCTCGCCAAAGCATCGCGCAGGATCGGGACGTCATTCTCCCAAGTCTCAAACTCGATCTCTGCAAAGCGATCGGTTCCTTTGGTCGCGAACAGCGCGGAAACCTCTTCCTGCCCTTTTTGCAGGACATTGACCGCGAAATGCTTACAGCCTTCAAGCGCCAAAGTCGTGGTCGCCGAGCGGGCCGGGCAAACCAGCAGCAGGGGAGGCTCCAGGCTCACCGAGGTAAAGCTGTTCGCGGTAAGGCCGACCGGTTCGCCGCTATCGCTCAGCGTGGTGACTATCGTCACCCCGGTCGCAAACGTGCCAAGGGCGTCGCGCAGACTGCGTGGGTCTGAACCATAATGGTACTCGGGTGACGGGGAATCGGCCATGCCCTAGCCATGTGTAGCCCCGCACCAGAATTTACAAGCGGTCCCGTGTCGAGGTGCGAATTTCGCAATATCGCTAGGGTCAGAGCGGGTTTACAAAAGTGCCAAGTCCCGCTTGGTAGGGCGCAAATTCGAAGACTCATTTTCCGGAGAGACAGTTCCATGCTCAGCACCGCCAATCGCTTCGCCTATAACGAAGATCACGAGATGTTTCGCGACACCGTTCGCAAGGTCTTCGCGCAGCACCTAGAACCGCATCTCGATGAGCATGAAGCCAATGGCATTGTCCCGCGTGAGACCTGGAAGGCTTTGGGCGAGGCTGGCCTGCTTTGTCCGACGATCAAGGAAGAGAATGGTGGGCTCGGACTCGACTTCGGCTATTGCGCGATCGTCGGCGAGGAAATGTCCTACCTCGGCTCGTCGGCTGGCTTTACGCTGCAGAATGACATCACCGCGAACTACTTCGAGCGGCTGGGATCGGATGAGCAGAAGGAGAAATATCTCCCTGGCATGATCTCAGGCGATATCATCACCGCGATCGCCATGACCGAGCCCGGCGCGGGCAGTGACTTGCAGGGGATCCGCACGACCGCGGTTGAGGATGGCAATCACTTGGTGATCAACGGCTCCAAGACCTACATCACCAATGGCCAAAACGCTGATGTGGTGATTGTCGTCGCCAAGACCGATCCGGCCGCCGGCGCAAAGGGCACCTCCCTGATCCTGGTAGATGCCGATACGCCGGGGTTCGAGCGGGGTAGAAACCTCGACAAGATTGGCCAGCATTCCGCTGATACTTCAGAGCTTTTCTTTACCGATGTGCGTGTACCCAAGACCAATATTCTGGGCGGCGAGAACCGCGGCTTCATCCATCTGATGGAGGAGCTCCCGCAGGAGCGGCTCGGCATTGCTGTTGCCGGCCAGTCGGCTGCTCAGCGCGCGTTTGACGAAGCGGTCAAGTTCACCAAGGAGCGCAAGGCTTTCGGTCAGACCGTGTTCGAATTTCAGAACACCAAATTCACTTTGGCTGATCTCAAGGCTGAGCTGCAGGTTGGCTGGGCGCATCTGGATTGGGCCTTGCTGCGCCACTTCAAGGGTGAGCTGACCACGGATGAGGCAAGCGCAGCCAAGCTTTGGCACACCGAACTGCAATGGAAAGCGGTGGATGTCGCGCTGCAGCTGCATGGTGGGGCCGGTTATATGAACGAATATGCGATCGCCCGGCTGTGGCGCGATGCGCGCGTCACGCGGATCTTTGGCGGCACCAGCGAGATCATGAAGGAAGTGATCAGTCGTTCGATCTAAGGCTCTGGTGGGGGCTGGTTGGTGTCGATGCGGTCGGGCGATTCTTGACGTTCAGCTATCGCTACACGCTAGGTCGTTCCTTCCGGTATATCGATGACCTATGGTTCCGCATTGTCGACTCTTCGGTGGAATGGAATGATTGATTCAATTCAAGGTGCTGCGAGGCCTCAGCTGCTTTCCGGAGAACGGATTGTTTGGGAAGGAAAGCCCCACACTGGGATCGTGTTAAGGCCAATTGAATTGTTCCTTATCCCATTCAGCCTCTTGTGGACTGGCTTCGCAATTTATTGGAATGTTAGCGTCTGGGATTCCGGCGCAGACTTGTCGTTCCAACTTTTTGGCCTGCCATTCTTGGTTGTTGGTCTCTATGCCACGTTTGGACGTTTCCTAATCGACATGTATCTTCGCAAGGGCATGACTTACTTTGTGACGGACAAACGCATCCTAATCGCGAGGGGTGCTGCGGCAGCAAAGGTCAAGTCGTTGGATATCAAGCGTCTCCCGGCACTGGAGCTTGATGAGCGTTCAGATGGGAGCGGGACGATCCGGTTTGGCGCGGCGCCCGGATTGTTTGGTGGGACGAACAACTTCGGGATCTGGCAGCCTACTTTTGATCCGACGCCCCAGTTCATCCGAGTTGCAAATGTCCGATTTCTGTTCGACCTCATACAGAAGCAGGCTGACGCCTAAGGCCCGGGGCGACCATAAAGTCCGACTGGCTCACCGGATATCGGACGCTTAACCGAAAGCACCGCTTTACAAACCTCTCTGGAAGCTCTTCTGTCGCCAAACAGGGAGATGAGAACCAATGACCAATCCACTCGATTTCTCGGGCAAGACCGTACTCGTCATCGGCGGGTCCAGCGGGATCGGCAATGGGATAGCGCATGGCTTTGCCCGCAATGGAGCCCATGTCATCGTCACCGGTACGCGGCCCGATGAAGGCGATTATCTCGAGGCCGAAGACAGCGACTTCACCGGTCTGACCTATCGCCAGCTCAATGTTGCAGACCGCTCAGCGGTCGATGCGCTGGCTGCGGAATTGGGTGGTGTGGATGTGCTGGTGCAGAGTCAGGGTATCGTCCGCTACAAGCGCCAGGAATTCCAGCGCGAAGGCTGGGACGATGTGGTCGACGTCAATCTCAACTCGGTGATGGACAGCGCGCGGGCCTTTCATGACGATTTGGCCGAACGCGGCGGCTCGATGATCGTGGTGAGCTCGGTCGCAGCGTTTAAGTCGACGCTCGGCACCCCGGCCTATGCCGCTTCGAAAGCGGGCGCGGCGAGCCTAGTCAAATCGCTTGGCGAGGCCTGGGCGCGCGACGGCATTCGGGTCAACGGCATCGCCCCGGGCCTTGTGCCGACCAAGATCACTGCGGTGACCACGGAGCATCCCGAGCGGCTCGAAGCATCCTTGCGTTCGATCCCGTTGCGGCGAATGGGCACGCCGGAGGATATGGCGGGCGCTGCGCTGTTCCTAGCCTCGCCCTTATCGGCCTATATGACCGGGCAGACCTTGGTGGTCGACGGCGGGTTGACGCTGAGTTGATTGCCCACAGCAGAACTCAGTTCGAGTTTCGGCCCTGCCTTGCTGCCTCGGCGGCGAGAATCGCCTCAATCCCGCTGTCCACGCCGCGGACATAGTCTGAGAACAGCAGCGGGGCGGGCAGGTCGATATCGGCGTCACCCACCGCCACATCGAACAGGATGTTGATCCAGAAACAGCGCGACCAATCGCTGCAGCCATTTTCCCAATCGTGATAGCCAGTCGAAGCGAACAGGCGGATCTCGGAATTGGGCAGGACCATGGATTTCCCGCCGCCCTCGGCCCAGAACTGCAGGCCATCGCCCATCGGCTCACCGACCAGCACCGCCCGCTCACCGGCGCCGTGTAGCGCATAATAGGCTGTCACGATCCCGGCTGAGAAGGTCGCTTCGTCGGTCAGAACATAGACCCGACCATCGGGCTTGATCAGTTCGCCAAGCTCGCTCGCGACCGACATCGCTTGGGTATAGTCACCGCCGAGGTTCGCTCTCAGGTCGAGCACCAGATAGTCAGTTGGGTTCTCTCGCAAGAGCTCTGCCTGCTCCTCCAGCCAATCCGGCACTGAGGTCTGATCATCGCCGAAGACATTGCGCATGCGCCAGTAAGCGCCGCCATGATCCAGCTGATCGGTCCACAGCACTGTATCAGGATCGCGTCCAAACCAGGTCGCCTCTGTCATCTCCGGATCGAGGAAGCGCCAATCATGGCCGCTTTCGGTCTCGTTCTCGTGGACCTTGGCAATGGTGTATCCGGCTGGGTGAAAGAACTGGGTCGGAGTGGCCTCGACTGTAAGCTCTTGGGTAGAGCTCTCTCCGTCCAGGCCCGTCAACTCAAGGGTTACTCTGTCGGGTTGATCAATCACCTCCGCTGCATGAAGAGAGGCTGGCGCGGCGAAGAATTGCGCTGAATTGTGTCTCAGAAAGGCGTCATTCCCGCCGAAATAGGGATCCATCTGCTCGACAATCGCGTCAGGCGATATTCCTTCATAAGCGGCAACCCGTGCGCCGATCAGCTCCGCGTATTCGGCATGTGCGCGGACAATGTGCAGGCCGTCGCCAAACCAGGCAAACCGCACTGGCAGGCTGTTCAGGCGATTCATTGTGCCCGTTGTGCTGACGCCTGAATGGCCATTTTCTGGCATTGCACCCGCTGCGGAGACGCCCATCACAAACTCGGCGTCAGTCATCGAATCCGCGCGGGCCTCAAGGTCGTCGATCAGGGCATAAAAGGCCTCGAGCTGCTCTTCCGACATGCTCAAATCGGCTTGCGGGTACTTTCGCAGATAGTCGAGGTCTTGCAGCCGGGCCTCGGTTGGATTGGCCGGAGTGGAATATTCCACATCAGGAATATCGGGCGTGAAGCGCCAAATCATGGCGCCAAGAGCCCCACCGACTAGCAAGCCAAGCGCGACCACAATTCCCAGGCCGATCAAAAGAACGCGTTTCATTGGGGCAAGTCCTGAAATGGTTGAACGCAAAGACTTAACGTGGACGCCAAGGCGTGCAAGCGTGGGCGGTATTGGCGCAGGGGAAACCTCCCGATTGCGGAGGGTGGATTGACGATGAGCAGAAGCTTCTCCGCGTCATTTCGCGAAAGTCACAGTTTTCGATTGCGCCTGTCGGTGTTCCACATATCACTGTCACACAGTGACGGAGAGAGGACAGCATAGATATGAAATTCACGCGATTGGGCAATTCAGGCCTGTCAGTGTCTCGGCTCTGCCTTGGCTGCATGACCTATGGCGACACCACCAAGGGGTGGCACGGCGATTGGCTGCTGGGCGAGGACGAGAGTCGTCCGTTTTTTCGTCAGGCGCTCGAAGCCGGGATCAACTTCTTCGACACGGCTAATGGCTATTCCGGCGGAACTTCGGAAGAGATTACCGGCAAGCTACTCAAGGAATTGGCCTGTCGCGATGAGATTGTGGTGGCGACCAAGGCCTTCATCCCATGGCGCCAAGCCCCCAACACCGGCGGGCTGTCACGCAAAAGCCTGATGCAGGCGGTCGACGACAGCCTCAAGCGGCTCGACATGGATTACATCGACCTGTTCCAGATCCACCGCTGGGACGACCTCACACCGATTGAGGAGACGATGGAGGCGCTGCACGATATCGTGAAGGCGGGCAAAGCACGCTATATCGGCGCGTCTTCGATGTTCGCCTGGCAATTCGCCAAAGCCCAGGAGGTGGCGCGGGCCAATGGCTGGACCCGCTTCATATCGATGCAGAACCAGCTCAATCTGCTTTACCGCGAGGAAGAGCGCGAGATGCTGCCCTTGTGCGAGGCCGAAGGGGTAGGGGTGATTCCTTGGAGTCCCTTGGCTCGGGGGCGGCTGGCGCGGCCATTGGGTGAGGAGACCGTACGCAGCAAGACCGACGGCTTTGGTAAAGCGATCTATCCTGAGGACGAAGCCGACAACGCGGTGATCTCCGCTTTGCAGGAAGTGGCTGAGGCGAGGGGAGCGTCTATGGCGAGTGTCGCGCTCGCTTGGCACTTCACGCGGCCGGCAATGACGGGGCCGATCATCGGCGCGACCAAGACCCATCATATCGAAGCGGCAGTGGCTGCGGTCGATCTGGAGCTCAGCGCCGAAGAAATCGCCAAACTGGAAGCGCCCTACCGGCCGAAATTCCCAACCGCGATGGGTATGCCATTGCCGGGCATGGACAAGGTCTCGGTGCGCTAGATCGGATTATTTTTCGATTTGTGACAACCAGACCTAGCTGGTCAAAAACCCGTCATACCCGCGTCACAAGTCTGCGCCAGTCCGAGTGCGTGCGGCGACGGAGCGGTCATGGACGTCATCAATATCTTCCTGACCAATGAGTTGGGAGACGGGCTCGAGGACTTCGTCCACGATCAAAACCGATTCACATTCGACCGGATCGGAGCGGACGGCCCCAAACGCCTTGTCGAAGGTCCGATGTGGGCGTTCATAGACTGGGTCATGGATGATCTGGCTGGGCTGGAAATGTGCCGCCGCTTGCGGGCTGATCCGCGCACCAGCGAAGCGCATATCACGATGGTGCTCGAACAGGACGACGCCGAAGATCGACGCAGAGCTCTGCGCGCTGGGGCGGATGACTATGTGGTTGGACCGCTCGATCGGACGGTGGTGCTCGACCGGGTGCTGGCGCTGCAGACGCGGCAGCAGGATCGCTATGCCACACAGCGCATGGAGCTGGGAGATCTGATGATTGATCTGGCTGCGCTCCAGGCCCGATGGAAGGGTGAACCGATCATCTTGCGGCCCAATGAGTTTCGATTGCTGCGCTACTTTGCTGAAAACCCCAACCAGGTGCTGAGCCGCGATGATCTGATCAACGGCCTTGGCAAGCGCGAGCCGCCGATTGATGAGCGCACGGTTGATGTTTGGGTTGGACGGCTGCGGCGTGCCATCAAGGCGGCCGGTGGCGGCAATCCGCTGCGGACTGTGCGGTCGCTAGGCTATGTGTTCGACCTGCCCTAGCGCGGGGAAACACTGAAGCGATCTCAATCCTTCGGAATTAGGCCGCTCCGCGCACCGATCCTGACCACAAAAGAAAAGGCCGCCCATTCCTGAGCGACCTCCTCACATTCAGCTGCGCATCCCTTCAAGGGGCGGAGCAGATCAGAACTCGGTCGAGATGCCGAAGGAGAAGCTGGTCCCCACTTCGAAAGTGTTGATCTCGATCCGGTTGTTGGTGTTCTCTTGGAACTCAAAGTTGTCGCGGCCAAAGATGTTGCGCGCTTCGAATTGGAGCTCGAACGGCTGTCCGAAAATGCCGACCTCAGACCTAGCAACAAGGTCGACCGTCAAGCCAGGGTCTTCGACAATGTCTGGACGCTGGAAGCCGCGAGTGGTGACACGCTCACTGGCGTAGCTGAACAACACGGTGAACTGCTGAACCTTCTCGGTATCTTCGATGCCAATCGAGATATTGGCCAAGTGGTCCGACTGACCGACAAGCCGGTCGCCATCGTTGAACAATTGCGTTGCAGCGGTCGCTCCGTTCGGGGGAATGAAGGTGATATCATTTGCACCGACCGAAATCGACGATTGCGTATAGGTATAGTTCGCAATGAACAGAAGCTGCTTGGTTTCCCAGAAGCTTCCACCCCAATTGTAGAGATCAATGCCGTACACGAAATCGAGTTCGGCACCGTAGAGTTCAGCTGACGGGGCATTGGCAAAGCTTGTGAGCAGCTCACCACCACCGACAGTGAACACGAATGCTTCGATCGGGTTGTCGATTTCCTTGTAGAAACCAGCGAGGCTGATCCGGTCGGGCCCACCGAAATAATATTCAGCCCGAGCTTCGAGGTTGATCAGCTCACTATCGGTCAGGAATGGGTTACCACGAAACTCGCGGTTTGATTCCGGATCGAAATAGGTTTGCTCAACCAATTCACGGAACTGCGGGCGTGCGATCGTCTTGGAAGCAGACAGACGCAATTGCAGGTCGTCGGTTGGTTCCCAAGTGATCGTGGTGCCCGGCAGGAAGTAGTCATTGAACAGGTTGGTCGATGTTGAACCCGGGATCGGGTTCGCGAAGATCGACTGATCCAGAGCCACGGTTTGCGAAGCGTCTTCGTAGCGGACACCGGCTTCGAGGGTCAGCGTATCCGTGGCAAGCCACCGCATCAGACCGTAGAATGCGTGAATCTCGAGCGCAGCGTCGAACACAGGGAACGGACTGGTTTCGTCAAGCGTGACGTTGAAGCCGGCCAGCGTAGCCCCGTTGATGATGTCACCCGGGCGACGCAGACCAAGCGCGGGGATAAGCGCTTCGGTAAGGCCAAGCTGGACCGGTGTCAGACCCGAAACCGGATCAACGGTCAGCGAGTCTTCCGTGATCAACGGGCTGAACTCACGGCTCGAAGAGCGGCGATCGGTGTCGCTATAGGCATAGCCGATTGTCGTTTCGAAGGAATCCGCAAGCTCGTAGCCGATGTCGATCCCAGCGAAGATCAGTTCTTCCTGGAGGTCGTCAAAAGCAACCGTGGTCAGACCGGTGTCTGATTGCCGGTTGTAATAGGCGACAAACTGGTCACCAAACGGGTTGCTGGTGTTGTTTGTGCGGGTGTAGCTGATGTTGGCATTGAACGGCGCTTCGCGATCTGTCCGAGCATAGCCAGCCCGCACATCCACATCCAAGCGATCAAAATCGAACTCGCCGACGAATTGCGTGTCAATCAATTGACGTTCGAACCACGCAGTCTGCTGGTTGGCAAAGTCGAAACCGGTATCACCCAGGTCAAGATTTGTACCTTGCGCCAGACGAGCCGTCTTAAGCGTGTCGCGAATGTAGAGATTGGTCCAACGCAGTGTATGCGGACCAAGATCAAGACCGAAAGACAGCAAGCCATTCACCAGGACATTGTTGTCGGTGATGAAGGTCGTAAAGTCCTCGCGGATGTCGGTGAGATCAGGTGTCGCAAACTGGCTGCGGACCGAACGGTTGCGCCAGCTGTTCTTGATAGATGCTGTCGCGATAATCCCGAGGAAATTCTCATCGCTCAGTTCGATCGAAGTGCCGCCAGTGATTGAGCCCGAGAAGTTGGCAGGCAGGTTGTTGTTGCGCTGCAGGGTCACGAGGTTTGTCGGGAAAATCTGAGCCGCGATGCCTTCTTGGGTAGCGATTGATGTGTCTTCAATCCGCTGGCCACTGGCGATGAACGCCGCGAGGTTGGATGGAATGTCCCGGTTGCCGTTGTCGAAACCGAATTTGTCCCAATCGGAGCCGAAATAGGTCAGGCCATTTTCGAACGTGGTTTCGGTGTCGCCGCTGGTGCTGAAGCTCAACTTCAGGAAGTCTTCTACGGGTACCGCAGTGGTGGTGAGGTTGATCACGCCACCACCGAATTCACCCGGATAATTGGCTGAGTAGGTCTTCTGGACCAGCGAAGAGGCGATCACATTGGTCGGGAAAATATCCAGCGGAACAACCCGGCTGAGCGGTTCCGGGCTCGGCAGAGGGAGGCCGTTGAGCATGGCCAGCGAGTAACGATCGCCGAGACCACGAACAAACACGCGGCCGTCGCCAACCAGGGCCAAGCCAGTTACGCGCCCCAGCGCGCCGGCAATGTCGCCTTCACCGGTCCGTGCAATGTCTTCAGACGAGAGCACACTGAGTACCTGCGTCGATGACCGCTCAGGATTGCGGTTCCGCCGTCCGGTAACAATGATGCTGCTACCGCCAGGGACTGAGATATCCGGTTCGTCAAATTCGTCTTGGTCATCGACGCCATCAACGTCGTCAAGAAGCTCGTCGGTCTCTTCCTCGGGCGGCGTGCCAGTTTCCTGCGCAAAGGCGTAGGACGGAAACGAGAGCGATGTGGTGAGCAACAGCAGCCCTGCGAGGCGCTTGCCGGTCGACATAATGCTAGACCCCCTCATGAATAGGTCTTTGAACTCGAGAGCACTTTTGGCCCTTAAAGATGGATAAGGGAGGCGCCACTCAAACGCGGCGCCTCCCCCTTAAGTCGAAAGGCGCTCTTAGAAGACTGGCAGCGAGGTGCAGTCGCCGTTCACGCTTCCAAAGTCGAGAGTCGACGAGTTGCAGGTCCAACCCTCAAAGGCGGTACCGTCGCCGGTGGCTGCGCCGATGAATGCGGTCGTGTCGAAGAAGCTCGACAGAGCATTCGGGTCAGCGGCGGTCACGCCGTCTTCGTTAGTACCGTTCACGAAACCGGTGAGCGAGATCGTAAAGGCGAGGTCCGAGTTGGCATCGAACAATGCAGCGACCAGTGCGTCGGATGCATCGTCATTGTTCACGCCGCGAACTTCGTCACCAACCGTGCAATCGCCAACAATGCTTTGGAAAACCGGTGTTGCGTCGAAGGTGACTT
Organism: Erythrobacter sp.; assembly: GCA_965229665.1. GTDB lineage: Bacteria > Pseudomonadota > Alphaproteobacteria > Sphingomonadales > Sphingomonadaceae > Erythrobacter. The sequence goes on from OZ245896.1 coordinate 2,347,279, forward strand.
GCTCGTCGATGCGCACGCAACGTTCGTCATCGGTGTCGATCACGCCGTTAGCGAGAACCAGCTTGGCACCACCGCGAGCGCGAACAGCCTGATCATTGTCAGTTGAACGCTCGAGGAAGGTGAAGTTTGCAACCTGGAAGACCGTTTGCGGGATTGCATCGGTCGAGAAGTCGCCGTCTGGTGAGTCGAGCTCGATCAAGTTGTCGCCACCAGCGGTCCGCTGTGCGCCAACTACATATTGCAGGTTTGCCTGTGCGCCAGTGTCCACGTCGAACGTGTCATCGTCTGCACCGATACCGGCGACATATTGCATGTTCACCGAACCGCCGAAGAACTCCATACCGTCATCCGAGCTGTTGAATGACATGAAGTGGCTGAAGGTCGTGCCTGAGCCGACGCCGCCAGTGGTCAGCGACTGAAGCTCGTTACCCGGTGCCAGGCTGAAGCCAGAGAACCGGATTTGGTTGTAGGTGAAGGTGCCCGAGCTGTCGCCGTCGTCAGCGCCGCCAAAGACAGTCGCGGTGTTCGTGCCTTCGAGCTGCTGCTCACACTGTGCATTGGTGTTCGGCGCCGCAGTGGTGTTGAAACCGCCGGTCGAGCAATCCGAGACCGGTGCGCGACCGAGTAGAACGACGCCGCCCCATTGGCCGGTCGAGTTGTCGGTGCTGATGCCGAGCACGTTGTCACGGCTGGTCCAAACAACCGGACGAGTGGCGGTGCCGATAGAGTCGAGCTCGTTCCCACGGTTCACCACCATGAAAGAGCGGCCGGTTGAGCCGTAGAGGATCACGCCCGGATCGATCCGCAAAGTCACTGACGTGCCAGTGCTGCCGAATCCTTGGTCGGTACCGACGTCAACGCGGCCGCCGAGGGCGTAAAGAGTACCAGCGATGAAGGGCAGAGCGTCATTGGTGTCAATGACAGCAGGCAATGTGCAAACGCGATAGGTGCCGGTCGGGCCGGTGATCGTTCCGGAGTCTGTCAGGCCGCCGGTCGAAGCGATCGCTGGGCAGTCCGCAGCCGGCGTCACCAAGGTACCTGTGGGCGTTGCGGTAGGCGTCGGCGTTGGGGCCGGATTGTTGATCGTTACATTGATGTCACCCGAAGTGCCAGGCGAGACGATCTCGTCAGCGCCGCAACCTGCGAGCGCTAAAAGGCTGGCGCCTAGGACGAGTGAGCGTTGGATGTTTTTCACAGCAAGCGGTCCCCTCAAAAAAACCGAGAATCGATGGAGCGCGAAAGAAGTGCGCGAGGGCCGGGCTATGATTGCGTTGTGACAAAATTCTTGCAGAATTACGGCGGTGTTTCAGATGTCGAAACAAGTCCAGAACATGACAAATATGACAAGACGATCCTCCAGCTGAGGTGGAGGATCGCAAATTTTCTCAAAATAATTATGCCTATAAAACAGTATATTAGTGATTCTTAATGACAATTTTCTTACAATGTTACAATTTCATTGCACCCAGCAACCTGATTTGGCATTTTTTCAGCCAATCAAGTGGGAGAGCAACATGCTAACGACAACAATAACCGCCGCCGCTCTCGCGGTCGCTGGCTCTATGGGAGCGGCACCGACAGATTCGACGATCGCGTTCCAAGATCGCGATCTCAGTGCATCGGCCTTGGCCGCTGGGCGCGACGCGGAAGCCATCGCTGAGCTCGAGGCGCACACTTCAAAAGATCCAGGTCAGCTGATCAATCTTGGCATCGCCTATGCTCGTAAGGGCGATGAAGATGCCGCACGCAGCCTGTTCCAAGCCGCGTTGACAAGTCCTGAGCCGATTGAGCTCGAGACAGCGGATGGCAGTTCGACCAATTCTGTTCGGCTTGCTCGCAAAGCTCTTCGGATGCTCGACAATGGCGAATTCACACCAGCCTCGACAACGAGCCGCGTAACTTTGCGGCAATAACAGAGCCGATCCCGTAGCTTACGGGAGAGGAGCCACTGAAGGCCGAGGCGCGAGCCCCGGCCTTTTTTCGTGTGCCGGTTCTTCGCGATGCGGGTCTTATTCTGTCGCTCCGTCGCTATCATAGAGCCAATCTGATATAGGGAAGGGATGCAATGTCACCCGCTTGTCATCTAGGGTGAGCATTGGGGCTCGATTGGAGGGTTTCTATGATTCTCGCGCGTGCGGGAAAATGCTGTCTGGTTGCCGGTCTTTTCTTGACCGCTGCTGCCGCGCGTGCCGATGTTATGGAGATCGGCTCGGACGGTGCTCGCTGGATCGCTGGTCCTGCAGCCGAAGAAGCTCTTCAGACTGGAGATCAGGGCGCTGCGGCTACCGATCTGAATTCAATCATAGTCCCCGACCGTATCGTTGCGAACACAGCGATGCACGCAGCGGGGGTTCCTCTGCGCTATGCTGAGAAGGTGCAGGAGCTTGCAGCGCGCTTCGACCTTAGCCCCTCGTTGATAGAGGCGGTTGTCTGGCAAGAAAGTCGTTGGCGTGAAGACGCCGTGTCTCATGCGGGTGCGCGTGGCCTCGCACAATTGATGCCGGGTACCGCACGCGATCTCGGTGTCGATTCATCGGACCCGTTTGAGAACCTTGAGGGCGGCGCCCGCTATCTGCGCGAGCAACTGGATCGCTTCGATGGCGACCTTGAGAAGGCGCTTGCTGCTTACAATGCCGGACCGGGCCGCGTGGAGCGAGCCGGCGGCATTCCCAACATCCGAGAGACCCAAGGCTATGTCGCCGCGATCATGGGTCGTCTCGCCAACCATTCCAGGCCCGACGAATGATTTGGTCGGCTGTTACGTTATAGTTTGATGCCCGAAAGAGTAGGTAACTGAATGTCTTTGATTTCCCGTTCGATGTTGCTGGCCAAGGCACGTCTGTTTGCGGTCCTTGCGATCGCGCTTTCGCCAGCTGTTGCGCATGCTCAGACAACCGACCCGCAAGGGTCCGGCCCAATTGTCGCTGCGCTGGCATGGCTGCAAGGCACCCTCCTGGGCAACGTTGCCACTGCTATTGCGGTTATGGCGGTTGCGGCAATCGGTTTCATGATGCTGACCGGACGCATGAATTGGCGGTTTGGTGCGACGGTAATCATCGGAGTGTTCATCCTTTTCGGTGCCTCGACCATTGTCGCGGGCATCCAGGCCGCAGCAGCATAGGTGTGTAGATGAGCGATCTGGTTCGTCATCCGGTGCACAGAGCACTCACCCGCCCACAGATGTTCTGGGGCGTGACGATGAATTACTTCATCATCAACATGATGGTCAGCACGATTGCCTTTTTGATCCTCAAGGACCTTTTGATCCTCAATGGGGTGATGTTCTTTGCCTTTTTGATTGTGCCGGTAGTTGTGCACTTCATTGGCTATTTCGCGTCTCTGCGCGAACCACGCATTTTTGACCTGTGGATCACCAATGTCTCGAAGTGTCCGCGTGTCCCGAATTACAAGCGGTGGGGCTGTAACAGCTACGCCGCGTAAGGCCCGGTAAGGAGGCCCGCAGATGGTAAAATGGATCGGCCCTGCTGCTTGGAGCGCCAAGGAAGCGCTCGCCGGTGAGCGGCTGCCTTATGAGCGGCTGGTCGACGAGAGCACAGTCTTGCTGCGCGATGGTTCGGTGATGACCGCGATCCAGGTCCCTGGTCTGCTATTCGAGACCGAGGACTCCGACGCACTCAACGCCCATGCAGCGACACGTGAAGTGATGCTGCGATCGACCCTCGACGCGCGTTTTGTCCTTTATCACCACGTCATCCGCCGGCGGGTCGAAGTGGAGTTGGACGCCGAATTCTCTGACCCACTTTCTCGCCACATTGATACGCGCTGGAAGGAGCGGCTGGCGGGTGGTTCGCTTTTCATCAACGACCAATTCGTAACGCTTATTCGTCGCCCGGCGCGTGGAAAAGCCGGCTTGGTTGAGCGTGTTGGAAAGTTCTTCCAACGGCGCGGCCAGGAAGAGCCTGAGGCCGATCCCAAAGATGTCCGCAGTCTCAAGGCTGCAGCGACAGGCTTGGTGGCTTCTTTGTCAGCCTATGGGGCCACAGTGTTGTCTGACTATGAGGCGCCTGACGGTGGAACTCATTCTGAGATGCTAGAGCTGTTAAGCGCCTTGTATAACGGCGAGATGCGTCCGGTTCGTCGACCGAATGCCGATACAGATATCGGGCACATGCTGCCCTATCGCCGTGCGAGCTTTGGTTTGGACGCGATGGAGCAACGCGGTTCCGGCGATCCTGACTTTTCAGCGATCCTCGGATTGAAAGACTATCCCGAGGCAACATCCCCTGGTTTGCTCGATGGGCTGCTGCGGCTTCCCTATGAGATGATCGTCACCGAAAGCTACGCTCCCAATGAGCGGACCACGGCGCGCGAAAGAATTGAGCTTGCGTTGCGGCGATCACGGTCCGTCGACGAAGAGGCTGCAGCCGAGCGGGCCGATATGATGGCTGCGCGTGATGCGTTGGGCAATGGCGGGGTTGGCTTCGGAGATCACCATTTGACGGTCTTGGTGCGCGAGCGTGCACTCGATCGACTTGATGACGCTACCGCCGCTTGTTCTGCAGCTTTGGCAGACACCGGCGCCATCGCGGTCCGGGAAGACACCAATTTGGAACCGGCGTTCTGGGCGCAATTCCCTGGCAATGAGGACTACATTGTCCGCCGCGCAATGATCTCTTCAGCGAATATGGCGAGCTTTGGCAGCTTCCATGGCTTTGCCCTGGGCTCGGCCGGCGGCAACCATTGGGGCGATGCAGTCACACTGCTTGAAACGACCAGCGCGACGCCATTCTTTTTCAATTTTCACCACGGCGACCTCGGCAACTTCTCGGTGATTGGCCCGTCGGGTTCGGGCAAAACCGTGGTGATGAACTTCCTTGCCGCGCAAGCGCAAAAGTTCAGCCCCCGCACGATCCTGTTCGACAAGGATCGCGGCGCCGAGCTGTTCATCCGTGGGATTGGCGGGCAATACGACCGAATCAGCGCAGGCCAACCCACAGGTTTCAATCCGCTGGCGCTGCCGGACACGCCTGAGAACAAGGCGTTCCTGCGCGATTGGCTTGGCGTGCTGTTGGAAGCAAGTGGACCAGAAGAGTTGGCGACAATCAGCGCAGCGGTGGATGCAGCCTACGCCAACGATGCCACATTGCGCCGCTTGCGGCACTTCAAGGAATTGCTGGCGGGAGCCAAACGGCCTGAACCCGGCGATCTGGCTGATCGTCTGTCGGCCTGGATTGGAAGCGCCAGTGGTGACGGCGGCGAGCATGCCTGGCTGTTCGACAACGAGCGCGACCTGCTCGATCTCGAACAGCGCGTGCTTGGCTTCGACATGACGGCTCTGCTCGAAAATCCCCGGTTGCGGACGCCGACGATGATGTACCTTTTCCATCGCATCGATGAGCGGCTTGATGGCAAGCCTACGATGATCCTGATCGATGAGGGCTGGAAGGCGCTGGATGACGAGGTGTTTGCCGCGCGTATCCGCGATTGGCTCAAGACCTTGCGGAAGCGCAATGCTTTGGTTGGCTTCGCGACACAAAGCGCTCGCGATGCTCTCGAAAGCCGGATTTCAACCGCCTTGGTTGAGCAGACCGCCACAATGGTGTTCATGCCCAATTCGCGGGCCCGTCCCGAAGACTATTGCGACGGCTTCGGTCTGACCGATCACGAGCTGGCGCTTATCCGGTCGCTGCCGGCCCATTCGCGGTGCTTCCTGGTGCGTCAGCCCGATGCAAGTGTTGTGGTTCGGCTCGACCTCTCTGGGGCTCCAGAGGTTCTGACCATTCTATCTGGCCGCGAAAGCGCAGTGCGTCGTTTGGATCTCCTGCGCGAAGCTGTGGGCGACAAGCCTGCAGATTGGTATCCCGCTCTGACCGGTCGGACCTGGCCAGATGGCGGCAGCGGCGAGAGTGACGAGATGTGGCAGGCGGCTGAGTAATGGCAACGACTTGCGATCTTGCAGCCCAAGACATGGGTACAGGCGTCGCGGCGGCACTGACCGCTGTCGACTGCATTGCATCGCAAGTGAGCGAGCAGGCTTTCGGTCGGATCTTTGGTACCGATGGCGAGCTGGCCTTGGTCTTGACCATGCTGCTGATCTTCTATGTCGCGTTCTTTGGCATCAGTCTGATGCTGGGACGCTCCAATCTGTCCATAAGGGCGCTGGTCCCCAAAATGCTGACGCTAGGGTTGGTGCTATCGTTTGCGACGAGCTTTGCTGCCTTTTCGGCCGTATTCTACAACCTCTTCGTCGAAGCACCTGACTATCTCGCAGGGGTGCTGACCGGTACCGACGGTTCCGCCACAGCAACTTTCGCGGTGAAGCTCGATATCGTTTTCCTGGCGGTGCAAGAGGCCAGCACGGGCAAAGTCGACATCAATGCATTCTCTCCGCCTGGAATGATGTGGCTGGGGGCGATGCTGCTGCTGCTCGGGACGGTCGGCCTGCTGGTAACCGCACGCATCGGCTTGGCTCTGCTACTCGCGATTGGTCCGATCTTCGTCGTCTTGGCGCTGTTTAATGGGACGCGCGGTCTGTTTGTTGGTTGGCTCAAAGGGTTGGTGATGCTCGGTCTGGCGCCTCTTTTCGCCGTAGTTGGCGGCTCCATCATGCTGGAACTCGCAGTACCGATCCTTGCGGCGCTTGTGGCGGTTCCTGGTGAGATCGATCAGCAGGCTGCGATGGCATTCTTCCTGGTCGGCGCTGTTCACGTTGCGCTGATGTTCATGGTGCTCAAGGTTGCCTCGAGCATGGTTGGCGGCTGGCAGGTCTTTGGATTGGCTGCTTCACCGGTAGAAACCAAGGGTAGCGATATGGCGCGGCAACCACCGGCAGTGGATGTTCGCGTTCCCGATCAGAGAGCAGCGCAGACGACCCCCGTCGGTGCGACAGATCAGCGCAGGCTGGAAGTAGCGGCGGTCCAGACTGTCAGCGCTGCCAATGATCCGGGCACTGCCAGTGACCGAGCGGCCTCGCGCGAAACTCGCGTCTTTGCAACGTCGGCAGGGGACGGTCAGGTTGCACCGCTCACGTCGGCGTCGTCGCGCACTCGTGGGATCGGTAGTCGCTTCCGCTCCGCGGGCGCCAACAAGAACTCCCCCAAATCGGAGAACACGAAATGATTTCCGCCGATAAACTTCGGCTGCCCCAGGTCGCTCTTGCTCTCGCGCTCGCTTTGACGGCACCAGCCAATGCGGACGATGCGCGCCTGGTCACCGTGGTCTACGACGAAGCTCAGGTCGTGACCCTCAATGGCAAGGTGAATGTTCAAGCGACGATCAAGTTCGCTGATGACGAAGCGATCGAGAACGTAGCGATCGGCGACAGTTCTAAATGGCAAGTGACGCCGAACAAGCGCGCCAGTCTGCTGTTTGTTAAGCCTCTCGCGCCGAGGGCGGCCACAAACCTAACGGTTGTCACGAACCGACGGACTTATCTGTTCGATCTCGTTGCCTCACCTGACAATGCGCCGCTGTATGTGCTGCAGTTCCGTTATCCTGAGTTGGAAGCGCAAGAGGAAGAGGCGCGCCTGGCTCTGGCGGCTCAGGCGGAACGTGAGCAAGCTAGTGCAGAAGAACTCCAAGCAGCGAATGATCCTCTGTCCGTATCGGACCCGGCAAATCTCAATTTTGCTTGGGAGACCTCAGGCAATTCCGGACTGTTTCCCGCGCGGGCCTACGATGACGGCGATGCAACGTTCCTGACCTGGCCCGAAGGCACGCCGATCCCGGCTATCCTGATCACCAATGTCGATGGTGAGGAGGGACCTGTGAATTTCACTGTCCGTGGGGACACGGTGGTGGTTGAGGGCGTACCGCGCGAGATAGTGCTGCGGTCGGGCCGCGATACCGCGACCTTGACCAACATCGGACCGGAACGCCCCAGTCCGCGGCGCGCCAGTGCCATGAATGTGCCTCAAGCGGGTATGCCGAATTGATTGAGATGCCCTCAACGACGGAGACGATGTGATGCGTTTGGCTATGCGACTGCCGCCCAAGAAGGGCGATGCTTCGACCGCAAATGACGGCGATCCGCGCGAGAGCGAATCTGCGGAGGTGATCGATCTGGCAAGCCGCAATGGTTTTCCGGCGGTTTCAGAGCGCAAAGCCAAAGGTGACGGTCTTGGCCTCGCAGCTGGCGTCGCGATTGTCTTTGGCCTTGGTGCCGTGACGCTTTGGAGCATGAACGCGGCGCGTACAGCTCCGCAAGAAGGCGTGGGCAACCCCAATGCGTCCGTGCCGCAGCAGGCGGCCGCTCCCGCGATTGCGCCGGCGATTGTTGAGCCAGTTGCACCAATTCCAGCTGCACCGCGACGGCCTGATCCGGCACCGGCCCCCATTCTCGCCAATGCGCCCAATCAAGCGCCCGCGACTAACCCTTATGGCAGCCCGGCTATGGTGTTCGATGCCAGCAGCGCAGCCAATCGCGCTGATGCTTTGGGTGAGGCTGCAGCAGCCACCACAGCGGCAAACACCACCAACAGCGGCGCTTTGGGTTCAGCTGGTGATTTTGCGGCAGCCATCGGCGGGGTGGGCGGGGCTCCTGCTCGCGCGACCGCTATGGTCAATCCGACGACTACGGTTACGCAAGGCACTCTGATCCCCGCAATCCTTGAAACAGCGATCAACACGGACGTGCCCGGCTATGTCCGGGCGGTTGTCAGTCAGGATGTTCGCAGTTTCGATGGGAAACAGGTGCTTGTCCCGCGCTCGTCCCGTCTGATCGGTCAGTACCAATCCGGCGTTCAGAACGGGCAAAAGCGCGCTTATGTTATCTGGACACGCCTGATCCGGCCCGATGGGGCGTCAGTCAACATCGCTTCGCCAGCGGTAGGTTTTGACGGGACCACCGGCCTCGCCGGGGATGTCGACAATCACTTCTTCAAGCGCTTTGGGTCAGCCATGTTGCTTTCGGTCATAGGCGGCTTGGGCGCGATTGCGTCGGGCGGTGCTTCGATCGTGCTGGGCGGTGCCGGACAGAGCGCGGCGAGCATAGCGGCGCAACAAGACGGCCAAGTCGGCCCGACCATTCGCGTCCGCATGGGAGAACCGATCCGGGTCTTCACCGCGCGTGATCTGGACTTTAGCCAGGTCAGCGAGTGAGCTGAGCCAAGGTTGCGATCATGAGCGCAGACATTCACGAATTGCCCAAGGATAACGGCGGTGCCTCAGCCGGGATAACCGGTGAGCGGAGCGTTTACCTCGATGCCTATTTGGCGCCATTCAAGCGTTGGCTCGATCGTGACACCGTCACCGAGATCATGGTCAACCAGCCGGGCGAAGTATGGGTAGAAGACGCCTCTGATCCGGGCATCAAGAAGATTGAGACACCCGATATTGACGATCGCTTGGTCCAACGGCTGGCGGAGCAGGTTGCCCGGGTCAGTCACCAAGGGATCAACCGTGAACATCCTTTATTGGGCGCCACTCTGCCCGATGGTGCGCGTATCCAATTTTGCGGCCCGCCGGCCTCTCGCAAGCATTGGGTGATGGCAATAAGGCGCCATCGTCGGTTGGATCTTCCGCTTGACGCTTATGATTCCGGCCCTCTGGTCGGGGAAACGCGGGCTGAAATGCCTGATCCGCAAAACCAACCCATTGCCTATCTTCGCGAAGCCATTCGACAGCGGAGAACGATCCTGATTTCGGGCGGCACAAGCACCGGTAAGACGACGTTTCTCAATGCGATGTTGGGCGAAATCCCCCAGCAGGAACGTGTGGTGCTGGTCGAAGATACTCCGGAATTGAAGTTCCCGGGTGAGAATTCGGTGGGACTGGTCGCGGTCAAGGGTGAGTTGGGCGAAGCGAAGGTGACGCCCAACGAGTTGCTCCAAGCGGCGTTGCGGCTTCGTCCCGATAGGATTGTCCTGGGTGAATTGCGCGGGGCAGAGAGCGTCTCTTTCCTGCGAGCGATCAACACTGGTCACCCGGGCAGTTTCTCAACGATTCACGCCAACTCGCTGCGGGGGGCACTCGAGCAATTGTCACTGATGGTTATGCAAACCGGGATCGGCCTCACGCGGTCTGATACGATTGCCTATGCCGCGAGCGTGATTGATGTGATTGTCCAGCTGGGACGCGATGCCAATGGCAAGCGCGGCATTACCCAGATCGCCGACAGCCGCACGCTCGTCTGAGCCATCAGATTCGCTTCAAGTCAGAAAATTCTGACATTGGTGTGACAAGCCTGTGCGCGTGATTTACACCGCGTTCGCGTCGTCACATTGCGCTTGGGATGGCTTCCGCAAATTGAGCGGAATCAATGCAAGCGCAAAGTTAACTCGGCTGAGCTAACAGCGGCGCACTGATGTGAGGTTTTGATGGCGACTCGCTCGATTGAAAACGCTGAGAATGCTGGCGCCTTGACGGCTACGGCAGCGCACGAGCGCGCGCCCTATTTCAATCGGGAATTGTCCTGGCTGTCCTTCAACGAACGGGTGTTGGCTGAGGCTTCGAATGAGAAATATCCTCTGCTGGAGCGGCTGCGCTTTCTCTCGATCTCGGGCAGCAATCTCGACGAATTCATGATGATCCGCGTCGCCGGTCTGGTGGGGCAGGTTCAACGCGGAATTGACCGGCCTGCCATCGATGGTCGCACGCCTTCCCAACAATTGGCCGCGATCCGCGAAAAGCTAGAGATGCTATCGCTCTGGCAACAAGATATCTGGCGCGAATTGCACGATTTGTTGGGTGAGGCTGACATTTCGATCGCTGATGAACACAAGGTCAAACCTGCCGCGCTGGACTGGCTTGAGACCTATTTCATCGAGGAAATCCTGCCTGTTATAACCCCGCAGGCGCTGGATCCCGCTCACCCGTTTCCCTTCGTCGCGAATGAGGGGATGGGGCTTCTTTTCACGTTGACCCGTGATGCCGATCAGGAACAGATCATCGAGATGATCCTGATCCCCAGCGCGCTTCCTCGTTTCGTGCGCGTGCCGGGGGACGAGGCGATCTACATATCGATCGCGAGCCTGATCCATCGCTTTGCTGACAAGCTATTTCCGGGCTTCACGATTGTAGGCGACGGTCTGTTTCGGGTACTGCGCGACAGCGACATTGAAGTTGAGGAAGAGGCCGAGGATTTGGTCCGCTACTTCCGCAGCGCGATCCAGCGCCGGCGTCGTGGTCAAGTGATCCAGCTTGAGATTGAGGAAGACTTCGATCCGCAGGCTGAAGCGATACTGCTTGAGCAGCTGGGCGTGCATGAGGCAGCGGTGATCAAGACCGATGGAATGATCGGGATCGATGGTCTGTCAGAGATCGTCGATGAAGATCGGCCCGACCTTAAGTTTGACTCCTACTCGCCGCGCTATCCCGAACGGATCCGCGAGCATGACGGGGATGCCTTCTCCGCTATTCGAGAGAACGACATCATCATCCACCACCCTTACGAAAGCTTCGAAGTGGTGGTCGACTTTATCCGGCAGGCTGCGGCCGATCCGGATGTGGTTGCGATTAAGCAGACACTTTATCGTGCGGGCTCACAGTCCGCGGTGATCAACGCCTTGATAGCCGCCGCCGAAGCCGGGAAATCAGTCACGGCTGTGGTTGAGCTCAAGGCGAGGTTTGATGAAGAACAAAACCTAATGTGGGCAAACAAGCTTGAGCGCGCTGGCGTGCAAGTGATCTATGGTTTTGTCGACTGGAAGACCCACGCCAAGGTCGCCATGGTCGTGCGCCGTGAAGAGGATGGCTTTCGGACCTATTGTCACTTCGGGACCGGCAATTATCACCCCATTACCGCCAAGATTTACACCGATCTGAGCTTCTTTACCGCTGATCCGAAGCTTGGTCGCGACGCCGCCAAGATGTTCAATTTCGTTACCGGTTATGTTGAACCCAAAGAGTTGGAGATGATTTCGATCGCCCCGCTTGACCTTCGCGAGGAGATCTATCGCCGGATCGATATCGAAATTGCCAACGCGCAGAAGGGCAAGCCCGCGGCGATTTGGATGAAATGCAACCAGATCACAGACCAGGGGATGATAGACCGGTTCTATGCCGCCAGTGCCGCCGGTGTAAATGTAGAGCTGGTTTGTCGCGGGATTTGCTGCCTCAAGCCGGGTATTCCGGGACTAAGCGAGAACATTAGGGTGAAGTCGATTATCGGACGTTTCCTCGAACACAGCCGGATCTACGCCTTTGCCAATGGCCATGCCATGCCGAGCACCAATGCAGCGGTCTACATATCCTCAGCCGATCTGATGGGGCGCAATCTCGATCGCAGAGTTGAATCCTTGATCCCGATCAAGAACCGCACAGTGCATGACCAGGTCCTGCAGCAAGTTCTGCTCGCCAATATGCTTGATACCGAGCAGAGCTGGTGGCTCAGCGCCGATGGGACCTACGACCGGGTTGAGACAGATGGCAAAGCTTTCAATTGCCACCGTTACTTCATGACCAACCCATCATTGTCTGGTCGTGGCGGCTCGTTGGAGGCCGGCGCCGTTCCTAAACTGTCCTTGCGAAAAGGGCGTGCTGGATGAGTTTGAGGGCGAGGAAGGCAGACCGCGAGGGGGCATTTTCAGGAAACAAGGCAGAGCGCGCGATAATCGACATAGGGTCGAACACAGTGCGCGTGGTCGTTTACGGCGGCAGCATGCGGGCTCCGACCGTCCTGTTGAACGAGAAGGTTACGGCTCGACTTGGGCGAGAGATCGCGGACACGGGCCGCTTGGCTGACGAGGCGATCGATCTCGCCATGCGAGGGTTGAGGCGGTTTGTCCTGCTCCTCGAGGACTTGGGTGTTGCCGATATCTGCACGGTGGCGACGGCGGCAGTGCGTGACGCGAGCAACGGATCGCAATTCGTCTCGCAAGTCGAAGCGCTCGGTCTCCAGCCACAGGTTATCTCTGGATTGGAAGAAGGGCGGCTGAGCGCCAGCGGGGTGCTAGGAGCCTTCCCCGGCGCTGAAGGTGTGGTTGGAGACCTTGGCGGCGGCAGCCTTGAACTGGTGCGGCTGAAAGATGGTGTGGCGAAGGATGCGGCAAGCCTTTCCTTGGGTACTCTCAGACTGCCAGAGCATCTTACGGAAGATCTGGGAGAGTCGCGCAAGAACCTCGAACGGGTGCTCAAAAAAGGTGATTGGGGCAAGCCAATCGATAGCCCGCTCTATCTGGTCGGCGGAACCTGGCGTGCCTTGGCGGTTTACGCAATGCAGGCGCAGTCGCACCCGTTGTCCGATCCGCATGGGTTTGAGCTGGATCCGGACCAGGCATGGAGGCTTACCGAGGAGTTGGCCGGGCAAGAGGTGTCTGACCTCAAGGCAAAAGATCGTATTTCCTCGATGCGTGCCGAAAAGCTTCCCAAGGCTGCCGTCCTTTTGCAAGCCTTGCTGGCAAAGCTTGAGCCAACAGCGCTGGTCTTCTCATCCTGGGGGTTGAGGGAAGGGCTGCTGTACGATCGGCTGGAGCCGCATGCGAAGGCGCAGGACCCTTTGCTTGCGGGAATCGCGGTTTTCGCAGCGCAACGCGGCGCGCCGCCAACGTTGGCAACACGGATGGCCGGGTGGACGGTGGACGCGGCTCCCGCGGGTGAGCACGGGTCTGAACGGCTGCGGCTCGCTTCAACAATGTTGGCGCTCGCGTCCATGCAGATCGAACCCAACATTCGCCATCCGCAGGCGATTGACTGGGCTTTGCACAAGCGCTGGATCGCGCTCGATGACAAGGGCAGGGCGATGATTGCGGCAGCGATTGCCGCCAACGGCAACCATCTCGACCTGCCAGGCATGCTGAATGATTTGGCGGGTGAAGATGCCTTGCACGAAGCGGTCGTCTGGGGCTTGTCGGTGCGGCTCGCGCGCAGGATCGGCGCGCGCTCGCGTCGTTCACTCGAAATGAGCCGGTTGGTCCGAAGCGAAGGCCGACTGGTGTTGCGGATGGCCGCGAGCCACGCCGACCTGATCGGTGTCCCGACCGAGAAGGATATGAAGCTGCTTGCGGGCCATCTCGACCTCAACTGGGACGTCGAAGTTGTCCCGGAAGGCGAGAGCCTATCTCAGCAGGACTAGCTATCCTTCGCTTGCCTTCTTCTCGCTGCCAAAGGGTGAGAAATCGGTGTCCATGTCATACAGATCGACACCCTCAGCCTTTTTGAGCTTTCCGACAACCAGATAGGTAACCGGGGTTAGCAAGGCCTCCCAGGCGACCTTGAGCAGCCAATTGGTGATCATAACGGTGACGACAGCTTCAGTGGTCCAGATGCCGTAGAACGCAATTGGGTAGAATATCAGGCTGTCCACGCCCTGGCCGACAACGGTCGAGCCGATCGTTCGGGTCCACAGCGCCTTACCTTTAGTCCAGACTTTCATCTTGGCCATGACAAAGGAATTGACGAACTCGCCCGCCCAGAAAGCCAGAATCGAAGCCAGCACGATCCGCCAGGTGCTGCCGAACACCGACTCATAGGTCGTTTGGCAGATCGAACCGGTTGGCCCGTCGGGATTGGTGGTCGAAACCAGCGGACCATCGCCGTCGAACCCGCTGGCGGCGCAGGCCCATCCGTCAAACGCGGGCAGGCTGACCACGACATAGCTCATGAACGCCAGAAAAATCATCGCCGCGAAGCCGGTCCAGATCACGCGCCGGGCCCGCGCAAAGCCATAGATCTCGGTCAGAATATCGCCGATGACATAGCCAAGCGGGAAGAACAGAATACCCGCGCCGTAGATGAAGATTCCGTCCGGGGCGGGCCACCAGCCATCCGGCCAAAACGGGACGTCGACAAAGGTCAACTTGGCCGCGCCGATGATATTCGACAGCAGCAAGATCGCCACGAACGCCGCCATGACAAAATCGTAATAGCGAAAAGTGATGGGGGCCTGGCTGGTAGCGACGATCCCGTCATTGGGATCTTCGTCGAATGCGGCGGCGGGATCGACTTTTTCCATGCCTAGTGCGCCTAACGTCATTTGATTGCTGAGCAAAGCTCGTTATTGCGAGCCGCACGCGCCCTTAGCTCAGCTGGATAGAGCACGGGACTTCTAATCCTGAGGCCGCAGGTTCGAATCCTGCAGGGCGCGCCAGACCCATGTCCCCCGTATGGGGGCTGGGGGCTAGCGGGGATTGCGGGTTCGAACCTTAAAGGTTCGGGGTCGGAGCGGCGCAGCCGCGGAGACGTGCGCAGCACAATCCTGCAGGGCGCGCCAGTATTCTCTTTCTCCTCGTCGCTGTCTCCTTCGCTTCGCTACGGAGCGTCTGCGGGCGGGCGGTCGCCCTTGCGAACCCGTTTGGGTTCGACGGTCGTCTAATCGCTACCATTACCATCTTCGGTTCATCGCGTTGGCGAAACGCTTCGGGGATTGAGGGGCCGCGTCCCTCACTATGAGTCGGCTGAGGTTAATGTTGCAATGACAAGTGTAGTCGAGTCAGCCCCCCGAAGGAGATTCGTCAAATGACACGCACCATTTTCCTGGCCCTCGCTACCGCCGCTGTTGGACTGTCTGCGCCCGCCTTGGCCGATGACGTCCACATCTATGTCGACCGTGACCGCGCGCCGATCGCGCCTAACAACGACAGCAACAAGTGGTGGGTCGATTACAAGACTGACATCAGCGAAGCGAAGCGTGAATTGGAAAGCGATCTGCGCAGGGCGACCGATATGGAAGACCGGATCGATGCGCGCGAAGAGTACCGCCGCGAAATCGCCGATGCGAAGTATGATTACCGCAAGGAAATGGCGGAGCGTGGCTTCAGGGTAGTCAGCTTCCGTGAGAACCGCAGGAGCTATTACGCGCTGCGTTGAGTGAACAACGCGCCTGATCTGAGTTTTCCCTGTTGATTCCTAACCGGCTGTACAAGCTGCATGCTCTTTGTCAGATGGGATCGACAGGGGGACAGGATATGCGACAACTCGCGGTGCTCGTTGCGCTGTTGGCTCTACCAGCCACAGTAAACGCCACGGCCAAGATCGACACGGTCTGGGATCAGCATTGCTCCAAGAATGGAAGCATGGCTGTTCGCGGCAAAAATATGAATAGTTTTGCCGTGGACATGCGGCTGTGCCTGAAGCGCACGACCGGGCGTTGGACGTGCTGGGTGGCCTACGACGTTGAGCCTGGTGAGTGGGAATCGAACCAGACCGATGATTCCCCGTGGGGCTATTATGTCTGCAATGCTGACGGCGAGTATTTCTGGTCGACCCGCCGCGCCGGAATGACGTCGGTTCGGTTCGATGATCCACCGGGCTACAATAATTAGGGCGATGCGTCCTGGGCTCAGCCCCGCGCGACAGTCTCGAGCAATTCACCCGTGATCGGATAGCCGGCATCGGCCATGATGGTCAGCATCGGCTTGCCGTCATTCTCTTCGACCTGCGGGACAATGGTTTTGACCGGAATAGCCTCCGCCTGAGCGCGGGCTTCGTCAAAGCTGGCGAACAGCGCCAAGCGTTCGAGGTTCCTGCGGGTTGGGAAGATCAGTTTGATCTCGTCCTGTGCCGCCATGTCGATCGCGCCTTGGGCCGTGGTCCAAAATAGCCTGGTCGTCTCGGAATTGTCGGCCGAGACGTCGACATGACCCGTTCCAAGGTTCACCAGATAGAAGCGCGTGTCGTAAACCCGCGGGATCCGCTCATTCTTCGGGAACCAGCGGGCAAAGGGCACGATCTTGTCGAGGTCGAGGCTCCAGTTAAACGCTTCGAGAACCGGAGCGAGCGCGCCCTTTTGATCAAGAAGTTCGCGTGCTGCCTGAGCTCGTTCGCCGGTAATCTCGCCGGTCAGGCCCAGCGCCAGCCCGGTTTCTTCCAGCGTCTCTCGCACAGCCGCAATCTGATGCGCGGCTTCATCTTCCGGGAGACCTAGGTCAAGCGAACGAGCCAGCTCAAAGTCGGCGTCATCGACCCGTCCGCCGGGGAAGACTGCCATGCCGCCAGCGAAAGCCATATTGCGCGACCGGACTGTCATCAGGATTTCCGGAGGCCCACCCTCGGGCGCATTGCGGAAAATAACGATCGTGGCGGCCGGAATCCCGTCTGGGTTCAATACTTGAGAATCTGTCATTGCCGCCAGTGATGGCTGTACCGAGCAGGCTTGCCAACAGCCAATATCGTCGCGAGCGATCTTTTGTGTCGGGTTTCTTTACAGCCACGCGAAAGTAATTGACGCGTTAACTATCTAAGTCATTGTAAAATCATTGTGCGTGGCATTTGGCACGAGCAATGCATAGTATGGAGCACCCCGTGTGGTCTTCGATAAAGAGGTGAGATCTCCTGGTCTCTTGGTCTTACCTCCCCGAAACAAGAAAGCCGCTTCGCCTGGTCCGCGAAGCGGCTTTTCCTTTGGGTGCCGCGTAATCGGATTATGAGATCACGACGCTTTGGCGACGCCCTGTTCGTCAAGCATCTGCTGCAATTCGCCAGCCTCGAACATTTCCATCATAATGTCGCTGCCGCCGACAAACTCACCCTTGATGTAAAGCTGAGGGATGGTCGGCCAATCAGAGAATTCCTTGATGCCTTGGCGGACTTCCATGTCCTGCAGGACGTCGACGCTTTCATAGGCAATCCCGCAATGATCGAGGATCGCAACAGCGCGACTGGAAAAGCCGCATTGTGGAAACAGCGGTGTGCCCTTCATGAACAGCACAACATCGTTGTCGCTGACAAGGGTGGAAAGACGGGAATTGATGTCCGACATGATCGGTTTGCCTTCAAACTGGGAAACGTAATTGTTGCGGATTACTTGGGAACCACAGTGGTGACTTGCAAGGCATGCAGTTCACCGCCCATCCGGTCCCCTAGGGCCGCGTAGACCATCTTGTGCTGCGCAACCCGGGTTTTTCCGGCAAATTGCGGAGCTGTGATGGTCGCGGCCCAATGATCATTGTCGCCAGCCAGATCACGCATCTCCACCACCGCTCCCGGCAAGGCAGCTACGATCAAAGCTCAATGTCTTCGGCTGGCATTGGCACGGGGTGCAGCCTTAGCTTTCGCTCATCAGCTGACGCTTGGCTTCAACCGCCATTTCGTCGAGCTTTGTGCGAATGTCGGCTTCAGTGACGTCGGTGCCGGCGCCAGTCAGGTCACCCAGCAGTTTGCGGATCACATCTTCATCGCCAGCCTCTTCGAAATCGGCTTGGACGACAGCCTTCTTGTAAGCGTCGGTCTCTTCCTGAGTCAGCTTCATCAGATCAGCCGCCCATTCGCCGAGCAGGCGATTGCGGCGTGCCGCGATCTTGAACGCAGTCTCCTCGTCGAGCGCAAATTTCGCCTCTTCGGCGCGCTCACGATCCTTAAAATCGGTCATTCTATTCCTCCCGCAGGGTTCCTGCTGGAAATAGGCGGGGAAGGCCGCTCCGACAAGCTCCTACCCGCCAAATTTTCGAAGTAGCTCAGCTCAGGGTGTCCTAGTCCATCGTAACGACGAGCTTGCCCACCGCCTGGCGGTTCTCAAGCTTGGCGATCGCTTCGTGGCCGCGTTCGAGCGGGAAGGTTTCCGACACGAGCGGATCGATTTTGCCATCGCGCATCATTGCAAACAGCTCTTCGACCTGGGCGCGGAACTTCACCGGCTCGCGCGCGGTGAAGGCACCCCAGAACACACCGCAAATGTCACAGCTCTTCAACAAGGTTAGATTGAGCGGCATCTTTGCGATCCCAGCCGGGAAGCCGACCACTAGGAAGCGGCCCTCCCAAGCGATCGAGCGCAGCGCCGGCTCAGAATATTGGCCACCGACAATGTCGTAGACAATGTTGGCACCTACTGGACCGCAGGCTTCTTTGAATTTGTTCGCCAGCTCCTTGGAAGCGGCCTTGTCCATCTCTTCCTTGGGGTAGATCACCACCTCATCAGCGCCGGCCTTGCGAGCGACTTCGCCCTTTTCTTCACTCGAGACTGCGGCGATCACGCGGGCACCGAATGCCTTAGCCAGCTCGACAGCGGAGAGGCCCACGCCTCCAGCGGCGCCAAGGATCAAGACGTTATCGCCTTCCTTGATATGGCCGCGATCCTTCAAGCCATGGATCGTCGTGCCGTAAGTCATCAGCAATGAAGCCGCCTTGTCGAAGGCGACGCCGTCTGGAATCGGGAACATCCGCCCAGCCGGAACAATCACTTTTTCGGCGAGCCCGCCATTGCCGATCCCGGCCATGACTTTGTCGCCGACCGAATAGCCCTCGACACCTTCGCCGACAGCCTCAATCACACCTGCCAGTTCACCACCGGGCGAATAGGGACGCTCTGGCTTGAACTGATAGAGATCGCGGATCATCAGCGTGTCAGGATAGTTAATTGCACAGGCCTTCACGTCGACCAGCACTTCACCCTTGCCTGGGGTAGGGACCTCTACCTCGTCGAGCGTCAGACTCTCGGGCCCGCCGACTTCGTGTGTGCGTAGTGCTCTCATGCATTGATCTCCGTTCCCTGGGACAGCCAGCTTTGTGTGCTGCTGCGCTTGTTCTCAAATTCTCCGATCGCTTGTTGACGTTCGAGTGTCAAAGCGACTTCGTCGAGCCCGTTGAGCAAGCAATGCTTGCGGAAGGGATCAATCTCGAATGCGAAGCGATCTTGAAAGGGTGTTGTGACGGTTTGCGTGTCGAGATCGACATCGATCGGGTGTCCGTCCTTGGCGACTTCCATCAGGCGATCGATAGCGGCCTGCGGCAACACGACGGGAAGTATCCCGTTCTTTACTGCGTTGCCCGAGAAGATGTCTGAATAGCTTGGCGCAATCACCGCGCGAATGCCCAGATCCAAGATTGCCCAGGCGGCGTGTTCGCGGCTTGAGCCGCAGCCAAAATTGTCGCCTGCGATCAGGATCGGCGATCCTGCATACTCTGGACTGTCAAAGACATTATCCGGGTTGTCGCGGATTGTCTCGAAGGCGCCCTGACCCAGCCCTTCGCGAGCTATGGTCTTCAGCCATTTAGCGGGAATGATGATGTCAGTGTCGACATTCTTGGCGCCAAACGGAATGGCGCGCCCGGAAATGCGCGTGAGCGGATCCATTGCTGCTCTCCCCTAGTCGGTCTCAGGCTGTTCGCCTGACGGCGGAATATTGCTGGCCTTCTCCTGCTCGCTCTTCTTCTTGCGGCGGCCGGCATAGAGCAGCGCCGCGGCGATCGCCGCGGAACCGATGGCGCCTGCTGCCATTGCGGCGCGGTTTTTGTTCTTTTTTGTCATTCTTTTCTCATGGGTTGCGATTGTGGCGCTGACAAGGCCCGTTCGATGGGCTCACTCAACTCAGCTCGCGGACATCCGCCAAGCGCCCTTTGACCGCCGCTGCAGCAGCCATGGCAGGTGAAAGCAGGTGGGTGCGGGCCCCCGGGCCTTGGCGTCCGACGAAGTTGCGGTTGGAGGTCGAAGCGCAACGTTCGCCTGCTGGGACCTTGTCGGGGTTCATACCCAAGCAGGCCGAACAGCCCGGCTCACGCCATTCGAAGCCGGCCTCAAGAAAGACCTTGTCCAAACCCTCGTCTTCGGCCTGACGCTTCACCAAACCCGAGCCGGGAACGACGATCGCCCAGCGCACATTGGCCGCCTTGGTGTGGCCTTTGAGAATTTCAGCTGCGGCCCGCAGATCTTCGATCCGGCTGTTGGTGCAGCTTCCGATAAAGATATTTTCGATCGGAATGTCTGTCATCGCCGTGCCGGGGGCTAGGCCCATATATTCCAGGCTCTTTGCAGCAGCAGCCTGCTTGGATTCATCGTCAAAGCTCTCCGGCGCGGGCACGCTTCCGCCGATCGGGACAACGTCTTCAGGGCTTGTGCCCCAAGTTACGGTGGGGGCAACATCGGCAGCATTGATCGTGACCGAGGTGTCGAACTCAGCGCCAGGATCGCTCACCAGAGTCCGCCAATAGGCGACCGCTTCGTCCCAGGCTTGGCCCTTGGGAGCCATCGGGCGTCCCTTGAGGTATGCGAACACAGTGTCGTCCGGGGCTATAAGACCCGCACGGGCTCCGCCCTCAATGCTCATATTGCAGACCGTCAGCCGCTGCTCGACGCTCATGTTCTCGAACACCTTGCCGCGATATTCGATCACGTGCCCGGTGCCGCCTGCAGCGCCGATCACCCCGATGATATGCAGGATCAGATCTTTCGCGGTCACGCCGGGGCCAAGCTCTCCATCGACCCGGATCTCCATTGACTTCGATTTCTGGAGCAGCAGGGTCTGAGTGGCAAGCACATGCTCGACCTCACTGGTGCCAATTCCGAAGGCTAGCGCGCCAAGGCCGCCGTGGCTGGCGGTATGCGAGTCGCCACAGACAATTGTGGTGCCGGGCAGCGAAAATCCCTGCTCGGGGCCAACCACATGGACGATCCCCTGCTCGGCATCGGCGTCGCCAATGTAACGAATCCCAAAGTCAGGAGCGTTCTTCTCAAGCGCCGCCAATTGCGCCGCGCTCTGCGGATCCTCAATCGCGATCTTGCCGCCCGTGGCATCGCGGCGGGCCGTGGTCGGAAGGTTGTGATCGGGCACTGCCAATGTGAGCTCGGGTCGGCGAACCGGACGACCAGCCAAGCGCAGCGCCTCAAACGCTTGCGGGCTGGTCACCTCGTGAACCAGATGCCGATCAATATAGATCAACGATGTACCATCGTCGCGGGTCTCGACCACATGCGAGTCCCAGATCTTTTCGTAGAGAGTGCGGGGTTTGCTAGCCATTTTCATTATCCTTGCGCGCCGATTAGCTGGGAAAGTTCCGACCTTGCAAGCATGTTGGGAACAAGATCGAAATTCGTCATGGAAATGAAAGCTATTTGTGGCTAACTTACATTCATGTCAGCAACGCCACCTGCCAAACCCTTTGCATTTCCAATCACGGTTGCCCCGGAAGACATCGACTTCATGGGCCACGTCAACAATGCGCGGTACCTCAATTGGGTCCAGGATGCCGTGTTGGCGCATTGGAATAAGATTGCCCCGGATGAGGATGTCGCGTCGAAGGCATGGGTCGCGCTCAAGCATGAGATCACCTATCGCAAGCCAGCGTTCCTCGATGATGATGTCATCGCGCAGACCGTGTTGGAGCGATACAATGGCGCGCGTGCGTTCTATCACACCGTGATCCAGCGCGGCGAAGAGACACTGGCCGAAGTGAAATCAAGCTGGTGCTGCATCGATGCCGAGACCTTGCGTCCGGCGCGGATTGGCGAACATTTGCGCGAGTTCTTTTTTCCTGACGCTGAATGAACTATATCGCGGGCATGCTCGATATACTGATCCCCATTCTGATCATCATTGCGACCATTCTGGCGATGGAAGTGGTCGCTTGGTCGAGCCATAAATACATTATGCATGGCTTCGGCTGGGCGTGGCACCGTGATCATCATGAGCCCCATGACAAGGTGTTCGAGAAGAACGATCTGTTCGGGGTCGTAGGGGCGATCATGAGCATGTCGATGTTTGCGCTCGGCAGCTGGGTCGTGATGGGTGACAACGCCTGGATCCCCGCTAATTGGATTGGCTTGGGCATCCTTGGCTATGGCATCATCTACACGCTGATCCATGATGGACTGGTGCACCAGCGCTATTTCAAATGGGTCCCCAAGAAGGGCTATGCCAAACGCCTGGTCCAGGCACACAAGCTGCACCATGCGACGATCGGCAAGGAGGGTGGGGTCAGCTTTGGCTTCCTCTTCGCCGGTGACCCCGCCAAGCTCAAAGCCGAGTTGAAGCGACAGCGCGAAGAGGGCGTGGCGGTGGTCCGCGATAGCGTCGGCGCTTAGCGTAGACCAAGTTGGGCGCTGCAAATGCCGTCTGACCCTCTTAACCTCAGCGGAACGTGGGATGGGGTGTTCAGTTATCCCGACAATGCGTTGCCCACTACACCATTCCTCGCTCAAATCTCGGATCACGCAGGGTTGCTGTCAGGAACGACCGTAGAACCGAGCATCCATGACGATATGTCTGAGCAAGCCGTTCTAGCCGGTCATCGCGCCGGCCGAACGGTCGATTTCACTAAGATTTATGACCAGCGAGGCGAAGGGTATGATTCACCGGTTGATTATGTCGGGCAATTGAGTGCTGAAGGCGATGTGATCACGGGATCATGGACCATGCAAGAATGGAGCGGGACTTTTGAGATGGTCCGTCAATCCCTCCTCCAGTTAGAAGAGCCGGTTCGCGAAACGACTGAAGTTGAGCTGTGATCTCCTGCAGTGAGACCGTCGGCTCACTCATTTCGGGTCGCTATCCAAACGCCTAGCGTGAATAGCACCGCGACAGAGATCCAGACCCAGGGATAGCCGAGCGTAAACCAAGTAAAGGGGATGCCCGCGGCGATGGTCGCAATTGCCGCGACTTTGGATCGTCGCGGTATAGCGCGTCGCGACCGCCAATCCTCGATCATCGGCCCCCAACTCGGGTGATCAAGAATCTTTTGCTCCCACGTCTTATTGCTTCGCGCGAAGCAGAACGCAGCGAGCAGAAGAAACGGGACGGTCGGCAAGAGTGGGAGAATGGCGCCCGCCGCACCCAGCGCAGTGGAAACAATGCCGGCGACGAGGTAAAGTCGCCGCTTCATCTATGCCGTTGCTATCCGCACGGCGTGCTCCTTCACCAGGGCGATCATGTTGGGGACGCCCTGCGTGCGATTAGAGCTAAGCTGATTTTTCAGATCGAACGGCTCGAGCGCGGCGGTCACATCCATCGCCGCCACGTCCGCGGCGGGCTTGTCCTGCACGGCTGAGATGACCAGTGAAACAATGCCTTTGGTGATCGCTGCATTGCTGTCGGCCAGGAAGTGGAGTGAGTCTCCAGCTTCCGTGGGATAGACCCAAACCGAGGCTGAGCACCCGCGAACAAGTGTTGCATCGGTTTTGAGTGCATCGGGCATGTCCTCAAGCTCACGACCCAACTCAATCAAAAGGCGATAGCGTTCGTCGCCTTCGAGGAATTCATATTCTTCAAGGATATCTTCAAGACTTCGCATGCGGCGCTATTTAGGGACAAGCGTCACAATGTCCATCCGAAGTCTTGCCGCCTGTTGCTGACTTTGGCGGCAGGGGCTCAGTACAATTAGAGTTCCACTCCGCTGGCGATCGCTTCGAGCTTTTTGATACGCTCCTTGAGATCAGCCATCTCGATCCGGGCGGCACCGACGCTCGGCTGCCGCTCGATCTCGTCAGTGGTCTGATCCAACTCGCGCCGTTTGAGCTCAAGCCAGCCATGCCAGGCTTGAAGAAGCGCCATTGCAACCACGCACAGGCCCAACAGGCAGGTCGCCGCGATAATGACAGTGGGGCTAATCATTCGCTTTTTTCCTTCTCGGGTGTGTCTGAGCGATTGCCGTTGGGCAGTCGCAGATTTTCGATTTCTTCGGCCAGCAGTTTGGTTTTGCGGGCATCGGGTGTGTTGGCGTCAGTAACGATCCGTTCGAGCACCTGGACCCGCTCGCGCAGCTCATCGCGTTCGCGCTGGGCTTCCTTGAGCGCATCGATATCGTCGCGCGGAGCAAAGCTCTCATTGCCGTCTTCATCGGTGATGATCCCGGCGCGCGCCTTTGACATCTCAACGACGCCCCAGACGACGATCGCAACAATAACGACGACGGCCCAACCACTCATTGTGTGCGATCCTCCAACCGGTCGAGATCGCGCAGCTGCTCGATCTGAGCTGACAGATCGTCTTTCCGATCGGTAGCGATCCGCTCCAGCACCTGGAGCCGCGCTTCGATCATGTCGGTGCGATCAGACATTTCGGACGAGGGGGCGCTGCCGGACTGTTTCAGTTCCAGCTTTCGCATTTCCTTTTTGTATCGAACAATCTTGCCGACGATCCCGTTGAGCGTCAGCCCAAGGACAACCAGCGCCACTGTGACGAAGGAAAAAATGAGCATCAGATCTTCGTCCATCAGGCGTTCCCTTCGTCAGTGCGGTGTTCCAGCGCGCGCTCTCGCAGCGCATCGATTTCTGAACCGAGTTGATAGCCGCTATCAGTCACGATCCGCTCGACATTGGCGAGCCGATCCTTGACCGAGCCGAGCTCAGCGCGGAGTTCGGCGTTCTCCTGAGTCAGCAGCGCAACGCGTTGCTTGGCCTCGTTGTCGGTCGATGGCTTGAGCGCCTGGCCCCAGGCCCCATCGAGTGGATAGCCATGCTGGATCCGCAGCTTGGTGGTGTGGATCCACCCAAACACGCCAGCAGCTCCGATGGCGAGCCCGCCACCAATGATCCACGGGAGATGCGGAATAATAACTGCTGCAGCGTCGGGGCTCATGCTTGTTCCTTTTTGTCGAGATTGAGGTCGAGGGGAATGCCAGGGGGTTCGCGCAGGGCCTCGATTTCTTCGGCAATGGTGTAGCCACGTGAGGTGACGATCCGTTCGAGGACCCTGACACGTTCTTCGAGAGCTGATTTCTCAGTCGCAATTTGGGCTGTCCGGTTCTGGCCGCGCTCTTCCGCCAACTCCTCGCGAAGAGCGTTGAACTTGCGCCTGAGGATGTAGGTCGGCGTGCCGATTATGACCGCGGCTGGCACAACGAACAGCAAGACTTCTAGCAGATCACCCATCAGTTCTTCTCTTTCGCCTTGAGGTTGAGGGGAACGCCGCTGTCAGAATCTGTGCCGGCGGGCTTGTCTCGTAGAGCCTCGATCTCGTCAGCGAGCGAATAGCCGCGGTCGGTGACGATCTTTTCAAGCACAATCATTCGATCCTGCATGGCGTCGAGTTTGTCGTTGAGCTCACGGTTCTCTGCTTTGAGCCGTTTGTTCTCACCCGTGTCCTTCGGCTGGGTCTTGCCGCCGAATTCGTCTTCGAGCGGATACCCGTATTTGGCCCGGATCGAGGTGTTGACGAGCCAGCCAACGGTCGAGATCGCGACGATTGCAATGACAAATTCGGGACTGCCCCAGTTCATTATGCACGCTCCTTGTTCGGCATCTCGAGCGGGACGCCACTGTCTGCTTGTTCAACTTCGCGAGTGTCGCGAAGCGCTTCAATTTGGGTCGCCACGTCGTAGCCACGATCGGTGACGATCCGCTCGAGTACTTGGACCCTATCTTCCAGTGCTTGCACCTGGCTGGCATATTGCGCCGCCTTTTCAGCGGTATGCTCTGCGGTCGTGGCAATCTCGATCTCGGCGATCTTTTGTTTGTGCTTAGCCCAGATCGCCACCATCGGAATGGTGCATCCGAACATGATCGCTACGATTGGTATGAGTTCACCCATGATGGTCCCTGTTGGTTTGCGCCTATGATCAGCGCAGTTTCTCTATCTCTTCGGCCGTCCGTCGTGCCGGGTCGGTGGCGATGGTCTCCAGAACCGCGAGACGATCTTCCATCACCTCCATCCGCGATTGCATCTCAGCTTTCTCGTGCGTGAGCTGTTGGACCTTTTGGTTGCTCGAAGCCTCAATCTCTTTTGATCGATGCCTCAGCCAGCTGTCCCACATGCCCCAGGCTGCCATTGGAACTCCGATCCCGGCGGCCATCAGACCCAGCATGATTCCGGTTTCCATGGTCTCTGCCCCTTTTTCGGATTGGCTTACCGAAGCCGCTCAATCTCGGATGAGAGGCGCGGATTGCTGGTCACGTAATAGGTTTCCACGTCAGCCAGGCGACGGTCGATGTCCCGAAAGCGTGAGCGGATCTCACGGGCGGTGCGCTTTGGGCTCTGCCGGACGCTCTGCCAATACTTCTGCTCTTCCTGATCCTTGTAGAGGTGGGCAGGACGCTTGTTCAGAAGCATGCCTGCAACGAAATAGGCAGGAATGGCGAGAGGGGTGAAAACAAAGATCGACATGAAGGCGAGCAGGCGCACCCAGAAGACATTGATCCCGGTGTAGTCGGCGATGCCCGAACACACACCCATCAGCTTCGCGTTATACTTGTCGCGGTAAAGCGTCGTGCGGCGAGTGTTCATTTTCCGGCTCCTTTCTTCTCGGCAATCAGGTTCTCAAGCTCGCGCAATTGCTGGTTGTCGACATCCTGGTCGTGCATCAGGCGGCGCGGAGCAAATTCTGGGTTGTCGGATGCGACCAAGCGCTCAACCGTGTCCATCCGTTCGTCTAGGCGCTTGGCGAGGTTGTAGAGTTCCTCGAGCAGCACTTCATCGTCATTGGTAATCGTTGCAGCGGTTTTCCACTTGGTCACATAGTGCAAGATGATCCACGGCAGGCCGATGAATATCGCTGGGACAACAAATATCTCACTTCCCACGGTTTATTCCCCTTTATCGGCGCTATCTTTGCCAAGCGCCTTCTTCATTTCTGCGAGTTCGTCGTCGATCGCGTCGGCCCCTTCGAGCGCGGCGATCTCATCCGAAAGTGACGGTTTGCCTGACTGGTCGGCAATCGAGAGCGCTTCAGCGCGACCCTCGGCATAATCGACCCGGCGTTCGAGTTGGTCGAAGCGTGCGAGCGCTTCATCGGTCCGCTCGGTGCTCATAAGCGTACGAAGCTTGACCCGGTTCTCGGCGCTTTCAAGCCGTGCTGCGATAGCAGTCTGGCGGCTACGGGCTTCGCGCAAGCGATGCTGCAATTTCTGAATGTCATCCTCATAGGCACGCAACGCGTCATCAAGCACCGCAATCTCAGCCTTGAGCTGATCTGCCATGTCCGCGGCCTTCTTGCGCTCAACCAGTGCGGCCCGAGCCAGATCTTCGCGATCCTTCGACAGGGCAAGCTGCGCCTTTTCCGACCAATCGGCCTGCAAACGATCAAGCTTCACTACATGGCGATGCATTTCCTTTTGGTCCGCAATCGTGCGTGCCGCGCTTGCTCGAACCTCGACCAGAGTCTCTTCCATCTCTAGGATGATCATGCGGATCATCTTGGACGGATCATCGGCCTGGTCGAGCATGTCATTAAAGTTCGCGGCAATGATGTCACGAGTGCGGCTGAAAATGCCCATAAAGGCTACTCCTCCGATAATATTGTTATCACGCTCCGGCTCGGGCGCGGGCGACTGGGTTGGCGTTGGGCTGCGGCGCAAGCGCTCAATCTCAGCGTCAAGCCTCGATAGCTTGCTTGCCTTCCCAGTGGAAGTGGGGCGGGCCGGAGCTTCGACGCTCAGTTTCTCTGATGCGTCAGCGGGGGGACTCGCGGGGGGGACTGAACGCTCCGGCCCAAGGGGACTATGTTTCGACCGATCGGTCATGCGATCGAGGCAACCAGCTCAGTTGCTGGGATGGCTGCGATCAGCTCTGGCGCCGCGGTCATCTGCGTCGACAAAGCGACGAATGTGACCATTGCGGAGATGCTGGCGATCGCTGCTTGGCCTACTTTGCTCTGGAAGAAGCTGCGGTCGTACATGGTGGTGATCCTTCGAAAACTGGGTTCAATCTGTTGTTGCCCCAGTATCAGCAAAGGCCGTGCCAAACTGGGAAACTGTCGGAAATCCGCCCTTTCTGAGCGATATCCCCGCTGGGATAATGGTTTCTATTGCCAACCATTGGGAAATTTCACTATAGTTTGGCCATGGAGCGCGAAAATCAGTTCATCGGCCAATCCGGGGCCTTCCTAGATGCGGTCGAGCGAGCCTCTCGCGCCGCGCCAATGAGCAGGCCCGTGCTCGTGATTGGCGAGCGCGGAACCGGCAAGGAATTGATCGCCGAACGTCTCCACCGTCTGTCGACCCGTTGGGACGAACCATTGGTAACGATGAATTGCGCGGCCTTGCCGGAAACCTTGATCGAGGCCGAATTGTTCGGTCACGAAGCCGGGGCTTTTACAGGGGCTACCAAAGCGCGGGTGGGTCGGTTTGAAGAAGCCGACAAAGGGACACTATTTCTCGATGAACTGGGCACACTGTCGATGGGCGCACAAGAGCGCCTGCTGCGGGCTGTAGAATATGGTGAAGTTACGCGCATTGGATCATCGCGGCCTGTCAGAGTCGATGTACGGATCGTCGCAGCAACCAATGACGATCTGCCGGCGCTAGCGGATCGTGGCGAATTTCGTGCGGACTTGCTCGATCGATTGAGCTTCGAAGTGATCACTCTCCCCCCTCTGCGGGTTCGGGAAGGTGATATTCGTGTGCTCGCGGAGTATTTCGGTCGCAGGATGGCGGCAGAGCTTGATTGGCATGCATGGCCGGGTTTTGCTCCGCACATTTATGCTCAGATGGAAGACTACGCCTGGCCAGGCAATGTTCGTGAGCTCCGCAATGTTGTCGAGCGAGGGGTCTATCGCTGGGATGACCCCGAAACGCCGATCGCTCACGTGCAGTTTGATCCGTTCGAAAGCCCTTGGAAACCGATCGCTTTGGCACACAGATCCGGTCCAGCGAGTGGGCCAGCAGAAGCTGAAGAAAACGCCACGGCCACAAAAGCGCCAGCGTCTGTGGAATTTGATCGGATCGATGATTTGCGTTCGGCGGTTGATGCTCATGAGCGCGCCATAGTCGAACATGCGTTGGGTAAACATCGCTGGAATCAGCGCCAAACGGCCAAGGCGTTGGGCCTGAGTTATGACCAATTGCGCCATGCCATCAAGAAGCACAGCCTGTTGGATGAGCATGATGAAAAATAGCCGCCGCTGAATTGTCCCCAGTGCCGCAGAAAAGCTGGGGTCTCATCGCCGCAATAACGAAAAAATAACCCTTCTTGTCTACCGATCTGGCTTTCGGGTTGCGCTTCGGCAGTAAGCGGATTGATAGAATGCGAAGTTTGCAGGTGACTAGCTCAAGAGATGTCGGGGAGGTCGGCAAGCCTTTGGCTACTGCCCGTCTATCTAGCGCTCGCGTGTCACGCAAAACGCCCTCATTCGACGCTTCAGACAAATTGGATGTAGGCGCGGCATGACCGAGCGGGATCCCTTTATCGGCGATGATGCGGCGAATCTGCGCGATTCCTTGACCTACTGGGCCGAGCCGGTCGAGGAAGAAGTGTCGGAGGAAGAGCAGCTGGCAAGCTTCCTCGAAGCGCTCGGCAAAAGCGACCGGCGCAGCCACGATCCTTCCGCTGCCGCGGCCAACAACCGGGTTGGACGAAGAAGCGCGCCGCGTCTTCGCCTGAGCCTTCCCGCACGGTTCGTGGCGGTAGAGCGCACGCACCAGTGCATCTTGCTCAACATCTCGCGAAGCGGTGCCCAAATCGCAATCTTGGATGCAATCCGAGAAGGCGAAAGCGGCTTTTTGCATTGCGGTTCGCTCGAAGCCTTCGCGGTGGTCACCCGGAGCGAATTCAGCTTGAATGGGCTTGAGTTCGATGAGGAAATCTCAGACGCCGAAGTCCTCGATATTCGCCAATACTACGAGAATTTCGAAGAGCGGGAACGTCGACAATTGATCGAAACCGCGCGCAAATGGGTCAACGGCGAAGACGAAGACGAGCGGACGATCTAGCTTGTAATCCAAACTTTCTTGGCTCTCCAACAGTCTGGGCTCTTGTCATGACGGCCTCATGGGCTTAGTTGGGCGTCATCCCGACATTGTCGATACAAAGCTTGATGCTGGCGCTTCGGGGCCGGACAGCAAAGTGTTTGTCTCATTTGTGGGGTAAACTGGAGAAACCATGGCCGATATGGCGCGCCTTGTTGACGTGATTGAACCCGAAGCCAAGTCTTTGGGGTTCGACCTCGTGCGCGTCAAAATGATGCCCTCTGAGGCGGGTGACGGCGGGCAAGCGCTACAGATCATGGCTGAGGATCCAGCGACCGGACAGCTAATCATCGAACAGTGCGCCCAGCTTAGCCGCGCGGTTTCGGAAAAGATCGATCAGCTAGAAGAGGCTGGGGAAGTGCTGGTCGAAGGCGCTTATCACCTTGAGGTTTCCTCGCCCGGTATTGATCGTCCCCTTACCAGACCAAGTGACTTCACCAATTGGGCTGGACACGAAGCACGGATCGTGATGGCCAAGGGCTGGGATGGTGACGCTAAGGGCTCTCGCGTGTTCAAGGGTGTGCTCGATGGCCTTGATGGTGAGGCGGTGTTAATCACCGATGCCAAGACCGGGGCGGCCGCGCTGCCGCTCAAACAGATTCACACGGCAAAGCTCGTTCTGACGGACGCGCTGATTGCTGCAACACAACCGATCGACACCAGCGGTGTCGACGAACTCGTAGAAGTTTCGGAAGAAGAGAAGGCAGACGACTGATGGCCAGTGCCATTTCCGCCAATAAGGCAGAACTCCTCGCGATCGCCAACGCGGTTGCTTCGGAAAAGATGATCGACAAAGGGATCGTCATCGAAGCCATGGAAGAAGCGATCCAGAAGAGCGCCCGTAACCGTTACGGTGCCGAGAACGATATTCGCGCCAAGCTTGATCCGCAGACCGGTGACCTTACGCTTTGGCGGGTCGTCGAAGTGGTTGAAGAGGTTGAGGACTATTTCAAGCAGGTAGACCTCAAGGCTGCGCAAAAGCTGCAAGACGGTGCTGCCCTGGGTGACTTCATTGTTGACCCGCTGCCGCCGGTCGATCTCGGACGGATTGACGCGCAAAGCGCCAAGCAAGTGATCTTCCAGAAGGTTCGCGATGCTGAGCGTGAGCGTCAGTAT
The DNA here is from genome assembly GCA_965229665.1 of Erythrobacter sp. Lineage (GTDB taxonomy): Bacteria > Pseudomonadota > Alphaproteobacteria > Sphingomonadales > Sphingomonadaceae > Erythrobacter. The sequence goes on from OZ245896.1 coordinate 2,378,618, forward strand.
GAAGAGTTTAAGGACCGCGCTGGCGAGATCATTACCGGCGTGATCAAATCGGTCGAGTTTGGCCATGTGATCGTCAACCTGGGCCGCGCCGAAGGCGTGATCCGCCGCGACCAGCAGATTCCGCGTGAAGCTGCCCGCGTGGGTGAGCGCGTCCGCGCGCTGATCACCAAGGTTGAGCGCAACAATCGTGGTCAACAGATTTTCCTGAGCCGTGCCGCGCCTGACTTCATGCGCAAGCTGTTCGCGCAGGAAGTCCCGGAAATCTACGACGGCATTATCGAGATCAAGGCTGCTGCTCGCGATCCTGGCAGTCGCGCCAAGATCGGCGTAATCAGCCACGACAGCTCGATCGATCCAGTCGGCGCCTGCGTCGGCATGAAGGGTAGCCGGGTTCAAGCGGTCGTGCAGGAACTGCAAGGCGAGAAGATCGATATCATTCCCTGGAGCGAAGACACCGCGACTTTTGTGGTCAACGCGCTTCAGCCGGCAACAGTTGCCCGGGTTGTTCTTGACGAAGAAGATGGCCGGATCGAAGTGGTGGTTCCAGATGATCAGCTTTCGCTGGCAATTGGCCGCCGCGGTCAGAATGTTCGTTTGGCGAGCCAACTGACCGGTCATCAGATCGATATCATGACCGAAGAGGAAGCCTCCGAGAAGCGCTCGAAGGAGTTCGCTGAACGGTCGAAGATGTTCGAAGAAGAGCTCGACGTCGACGAAACCTTGTCGCAGCTGCTGGTCGCTGAAGGCTTCGCGATGCTCGAAGAGGTCGCCTATGTCGACATGGCTGAACTGGCCGCGATCGAAGGCTTCGACGAAGAGCTGGCTGAAGAGCTTCAAAGCCGTGCCGTCGAAGCGATCGAACGCCAGGAAGAAGGTCATCGCACCGCTCGTCGTGAGCTTGGGGTTGAGGACGACCTCGCCACCATGCCGCATCTCAGCGAGGCTATGCTGGTGACGCTTGGCAAAGCCGGAATCAAGACGCTTGATGATTTGGCCGACCTCGCAACTGATGAGCTGATCGCCAAGAAGCGCGAAGCTCCGCGCCGTCGTGGCAACCAGGACGGTCCGCCGATGCGCCGCACGCAACGCCAGGAAGACAAAGGCGGTGTGCTGGGCGAATATGGTCTGAGCGAAGAGCAAGGCAACGAGATCATCATGGCGGCTCGCGCGCACTGGTTTGAGGATGAAGATGATGCTGCTCCGGCAACGGAAGCAGCTGCAGACCAGGAGGCCGCTGATGCGGACTCCACCCAATGAGCGCGTAGCGTCCGACATCGTTGAAGCCGATGCACCCCGGGTTTCGGGGAGCGAACGGCGCTGTGTCCTCTCGGGAGATCATGGCACACGGGATGAGCTGATCCGACTGGCGATCTCTCCCGATGGATTGGTCTTGCCTGATCCAGCCGCCAAGGCCCCGGGCCGAGGGGCCTGGATCAAGCCCGATGGAGCGGCTCTTGAAGCAGCGATTGCTGATGGCCATCTCAAAAAGGCTCTGGCGCGGGCATTCAAAGGCGCGCCGATGCAGATCGCTGAGGATTTGCCGGATCAGATCGAGCAAGGCTTGATCCGCCTGCTGCTCAACCGGCTTGGTCTCGAACTGCGCGCAGGCAATGTCGTGTTGGGCTCTGGCCGGATCGGCGATGAAGCGCGCAATGGCCGCTTGGCGATGCTGCTGCATGCCAGTGACAGCAGCGAAGATGGGCGCAAGAAACTGGACCAGGCCTGGCGCGTCGGGCGCGAGATTGAGGGCAGCGGTGAGCGCGGAATGGTCTTACCACTGGACCGGGCGGCTTTGTCTGTGGCATTGGGCCGCGACAATGTTGTCCATTTGGGGGTAATCGGGTCGCAAAACGATGCCCAAGCCGCCGAACGCATCGCACGGGCTGTGCAGCGCCTTGGGTCCTTTCGTGGGACCAAGAACGCGAATTGTGATGATGAGGCTGCACCGCGACCGGGTGCTTTGCCTGCGAATGAACAACTGATTGAAGATTTGAAGGATTAGACGAGCTATAATGAGCGACGACGAAAACAAACGCACCCGTAAACCGCTGGGCCTGAAGAGGGCGGTCGATGCTGGCGAGGTCAAGCAGACCTTCAGCCACGGCCGCACCAATAAGGTCGCGGTCGAGGTGAAGCGCCGCCGCAAGCTCTTGAAGCCGGGCGAAACGCCAGCACCTGAACCCGCTCCGGCGCCAGAACCCGCGCCCGAAGCCAAGGAGCCCGCACCCAAACCTGCGGCCAAGAAAGCTGCGCCCAAGGCCCCTGCTGGCGAGACCGCGCAGGAGCGGGTTGCTCGTCTCCAGCGCGAAGCTGAGGAAGAGCGTCTGAAGCTGGCGGAAGAAGCCCGCAAGCGCGAAGACGTAAAGGCCAAGCAGGCCGCAGAAGAAGAGAAAAAGCGCGCCGAAGAGAACCGCAAGGCTGAAGAAGAAGCCGAAAAGCGCAAGGCCGAAGAGGCCAAGGCTGCCGCTGAGGCTGAAGCCGCCGCTCAAGCAGAAGCGGAGCAGGCGCAGGCCGAGCCGGCAGAAGCCAAAAGTTCACCAGCGCCCGGCGCATCGCCACGCAAATTCACCCCGGTTGCTCGACCAGAGCCCAAGCGCCCCGAAAAGAAGAAGGGTCGCGAGGACAAGCGTGCGCCCGAACGCACCGGCGGCGGTGGAGGCGACAAGCGCCGCTCTGGCAAGCTGACCGTTTCCAAGGCGCTCAACGAGGACGAGGGCCGTCGCGCTCGGTCGCTCGCCGCGCTCAAGCGTGCGCGTGAGAAAGAACGTCGCGCGCAGGGTGGTCCGACCAAGCCGCGCGAAAAGCAAACTCGCGAAGTGGTTGTGCCCGAAGCGATCACGGTTGGCGAATTGGCCAAGCGTATGGGCGAGAAGGGAGCAGACCTCGTCAAAGAGCTGTTCAATCTCGACATGATGGTCACGGTCAACCAGACCATCGACCAAGACACAGCCGAACTGTTGGTCGAACAATTTGGCCATACGATCCAGAAGGTCTCGGAATCGGACGTCGATCTTCAGACCGAAGAGGACGTCGATCCGGAAGAGACGCTGAAAGAGCGTCCGCCAGTTGTGACGATCATGGGCCATGTCGATCACGGCAAGACCTCGCTGCTCGATGCCCTGCGCGGCACCGATGTCACAAAGGGCGAAGCCGGCGGCATCACCCAGCACATCGGCAGCTATCAGATCACCACCAAGGACAAGAAGAAGATCACATTCTTGGATACGCCGGGCCACGCTGCATTCTCGGAAATGCGCGCACGCGGTGCGAATGTGACCGATATTGTCGTGCTGGTTGTCGCGGCCGATGATGGAATCATGCCGCAGACGATCGAAGCGATCAATCACACCAAGGCGGCCGGTGTCCCGATGATTGTTGCGATCAACAAGATCGACAAGCCAGAAGCCAATGCTGACAACGTCCGCAACCGCCTGCTTGAACACGAAGTGATCGTCGAAAAGCTCTCGGGTGAGGTACAGGACGTCGAAGTCTCTGCGACCAAGAAGCAGGGTCTGGAAGAACTGGTCGAGGCGATTGGCCTGCAGGCCGAACTGCTAGAACTCAAGGCACGTCCTGACCGCGACGCTGATGCGACTGTGATTGAGGCTCAGCTCGACAAGGGCCGCGGCCCGGTTGCAACCGTGCTGGTCAATCGCGGCACGCTCAAGCGCGGCGATACTTTTGTGGTCGGCACTGAAAGCGGCCGTGTGCGTGCGATCGTCAATGACCAGGGCAAACAGATCAAGGAAGCTGGTCCTTCGATGCCGGTCGAGGTTCTCGGCCTCGGCGGTGTTCCGTCGGCGGGCGATCTTCTGACCGTCGTCGAGAACGAACAGCGCGCTCGTGAAGTCGCCCAATACCGTCAGGAAAAGGCGACAGAGAAGCGCACCGCACTTGCCCCGACCAGTTTCGACACGATGTTCAACAATCTCGCGTCGAATGTGATCGAATGGCCGGTTCTGGTCAAAGCCGATGTCCAGGGTTCGGTCGAGGCGATCGTTACCGCGCTCCACAATATCTCGAATGACGAGATCAAGGTCCGCGTGCTGCACGCTGGCGTTGGTGCCATCACCGAGAGCGACGTCACTCTGGCTGCGGCATCCAACGCGCCAATCATCGGCTTCAATGTTCGCCCGAACGCCAAGGCGCGTGACCTGGTCAAGCGCGATGACGTGCGGATGATGTATTACGATGTGATCTATCATCTGACCGAGGAAGTCGCGAAAGAGATGGCTGGCGAGCTTGGTCCGGAGCGGATCGAGACCGTGGTCGGTCGTGCTGAGGTCAAGGAAGTTTTCAAGTCCGGCAAGAAGGACAAGGCGGCTGGTCTGCTGGTGCTCGACGGGGTTATCCGCAAAGGCCTCCATGCGCGTCTCACCCGCGAGGATGTAATTGTTTCGTCGACCACGATTGCCTCGCTGCGGCGCTTCAAGGACGATGTCGACGAGGTTCGTTCGGGCCTCGAATGCGGCGTCGTGCTGGAAGACACCAACGATATCCAACCGGGCGACAATCTCGAAGTCTTCGAAGTCGAGGAGCGCGAACGGACGTTGGAGGTTGGGTGATCTACGCCCCTCCCGCGTGCGGGAGGGGTTGGGGGTGGGTGATGGGCCTTCAGGCCCACCCCGCTGCGACTAGCGAACAAGCTCGCAAGTCTCGCTGCCCCTCCCGCAAGCGAGAGGGGATTGGGAATCTTCTGAATGACTGAGCAATACTACCCCAAGGATGCGGGCGACTCTCCGCACACTGCGCTGCTGGGTTCGGAGTTCGTCTCTTTTGACGAGGAGACCCAGACCGCGACCATGCACTTCACGGTCAAGAAGGAAATGACCACTTGGCGCGGCGGCGTCCAAGGTGGGCTGGTTGCGGGCTATCTCGATGATGTGATGGGCTATGCCTATGTCGCCGCGACAGGCGGAGAGATGGCGCCGCTCAATCTCGAATTGTCGATGTCATTGATCCGACTGATCCCGGAAGGTCCGCTGATTGGCAAGGGAAGAGTGGTCAAATCGGGGCGCAAGGTGATCTTCCTTGAAGGCGAATTGCTGAGCCCCGAAGGCAAGCTGCACGCCCGCGCCACCTCGACCGCGTTGCCGACCCCGCGGCCGTCTCCAACCGAGACCGGAATGGGATGATGGCGGGCCAGCCTCAACGCATGCTCGCGCTGCTCGGCAGCATCAATATTGGCGGCAATCGGGTGAAGATGGTCGCGCTAAAGGAAGCGCTCGCACGGGCCGGATTTACTGACTTAGTGACCGTGGCGGCGAGCGGCAATGTGATCCTGACCGACGACCGTGATCCTCAAGAGATCGAGCCCGCGCTCGAGCAAGTGATTGCGGACAGCTTCGGCTTCACCTCCTGCGCCATGGTCCGCTCCCAGCAAGAGGTTCAGGCCGCGGTCGATGCCAATCCCTTTCACGGGACTGGGCCCGAGCATGGTTCGGACAAGATGGTGCATTCGATCTTTCTCAGCGCGCAGCCCGATCAAGAGCGTTTCGATGCGCTGCTGGCCGAGCATAAGACCAGGGGCAGCGAGCGTCTCGCCTTGGGCGATCGCGTGTTGTTTCTCGACTATGTCCACGGGGTCGGCGTGTCCGACCTCTCAAGCAAGTTTCTCGAACGGCGACTTGGGTGTAAGGGGACAGCTCGCAACATGAACTCGCTCAAGAACATTCTCTCAAAGATGACCTGATATATGGCCCGTCAGCAATACACCCCGGAACAGCAAACGGTGCGCGTGCTCAAAGTGGGCGAGCGTGTGCGGCATATTCTGTCCGAATTGCTCGCGCGGCAGGATGTCCATGACGAGGTGGTCAGCGCTTCCAATATCGCGGTAACCGAAGTCCGGATGACGCCTGATCTGCGCAACGCCACCGCCTATGTAAAGCCGCTGCTCGGCGCGCAAGAGGATGAAGTGGTCAAAGCACTTCGGCAGAACACCGCCTATCTCCAACGCGAAGTCGCCAAACGGCTCGGGCTCAAATTCGCCCCCAAGCTCAAGTTCCGTCCGGACGAGAGTTTTGACGAGGCGGATCGGATCGAAGCTTTGTTGCGCGATCCCAAGGTCGCGCGCGATCTGGATCCAGAGGACGAGGATTAGTCGTCATCGCAATTGAGGAACCTCTGTCGGAGGCGACGCGGCGATCCATGGACTGGACTTAACACCGAGCCGCATGGCCTCACCATGGATTGCTTCGCTGCCGCTCGCAATGACGAGAGGTCTTTTGGATTTCTGACGCTTTCCTACTGACCGGAAAACGTGCCACACATGCTTGGCTCTTTGAAATTGTCGGACGGGGCAGTGTGCAAAGTTGGAAAAGTGTCAAGCTGGAGAAATTCAATAAGAATCTGTAAATAAATAGAAATTATCCGGGCGACTGCTTGTCACTTGGCCAATTTGTCAACCTCGTATTCGCTGAAACTAACTCGGAAGCATCCGCGCACGCAGGCTGATCTTGACCTTGTTGCCAACGATCAGCTGGTACGACCGCATGCCATAATCGCGGCGATTGATCGTCATGTTGCCTGTCAGATTGACCGCTTGGCCGGGTGCCGCCTGTTCGGGAGGCGTGTCGAACGAGACTTCCAGCTCTTCAGCATTGGTGACGCCGCGGGCGGTCAACTGGCCTTTGACGGTGCCGGTGGTCGGGCTCTTCATCGTAAGCTCGCTGCCGACAAATCGGATCGTCGGATACTTCTCGACCCAGAAGAACTTCTCACCGCGCAGTCGCTGGAGCGTCACCTCGTCGGGAGCCTGTAGTTCGGTCGCGTCGAAGGTCACATCAACCACCGCGCCCTGAGGCTGGCCGGGGACGATGGTGACTTCGCCTTCCATCTTGGGAAACTGAGCCGATTTGCTCGAGATCCCGAAGAACGGGACCTTTGCCGAGACGCTGCTGGCGCTGGCATCCAGAATGAAGCTCAGCGGAGCGGCGCTGTTGGCGATCAGCAGCAGCGGCGCAAACAGCACCAGCATCAACTTTATGGGCGCTTGGAGTGTACGCATACAATCTCTCTCCTTATGCCCCTGAAATTGTGCCCCTGATGACAAGACAAGCAATTCCTAGATCAGTTCCCTGTCGCTGATGCCGTTGGTATCTCGATGAATACGCCTGCGTCAGGTCCCAGCGGTACATCGAGCACAACCCAGCCGATCGTCAGGGCAAGGCCAGAGACCATCAGACCGATCGAGAAGGGCAGCATGATCGCTGCCAGACTGCCCAGGCCGAAGTCCTTATCCCAGCGCTGGCAGAAGATCAGGATCAGCGGGAAATAGACCATCAGCGGGGTGATGATATTGGTCGAGCCATCACCAACACGATAGGCTGCGGTGGCCATCTCTGGCGAAATCCCGAGCAGCATCAGCATCGGCACGATAACGGGGCTGATCAGCGCCCATTTCGCGCTCGCTGAGCCGACGAACAGGTTGAGAATACCCGCAATCAGGATGATTGCCGAGAGCAGGGCCCAAGCCGGCAATCCAGTCGAGCCTAGGAAATCAGCGCCTTGGACGGCGAGGATCAGACCGAGGTTTGACCAACCGAACATGGCCACGAAATGCGCGGCAGCGAAAGCGAGGACCAAATAGTAAGCGAGGTCTTCCATCGCACCCGACATCATCTTCACCAGGTCGCGGTGATCGCCAATTGTCCCGGCGCCTTTGCCGTAAGCCCAACCTGCGAGCAGGAACAGCAGGAAGAAGCCGGCCACCAGGCTTTGGTAGAACGGATTGAGCTGTGCTTCGGGTGACGCATCCTCATTGATCAGCGGAGTGCCCGGGCCAAGCGTAAAGAACAGCCACAGGCCGATCACGAACAGGATAGCCAGACCGGCGTAGCGCAGGCCCTTGCGCTCCTCATCGGTGAGATCGCGGTCCGCTGGCTCATCGTCCGCCGGACGGCCCGCATTGTCGGCATTCCAAGCGCCCAAGCGGGGCTCAATGATCTTGTCAGTGACATACCAGATCACCGGCAAGAAAACGAAGGTCATCGCGGCGATGAAGTACCAGTTTCCAGCGATGCTGATCACTGGATAGTCGGTGAAGACGGTCTCCACCGCTTCCTGGGTCACGCCGAACAACAGCGCGTCGAGCTGACCCGGCAGGAGGTTGGCCGAGAAGCCTCCCGAGACTCCGGCGAAGGCCGCGGCGATGCCGGCTACCGGATGGCGCCCGGCGGCGTGGAAGATAATCCCAGCAAGCGGGATCAACACGACATAGGCCGCGTCGGCCGCCAGATTGCCCATCATTCCTACGAACACGACGATCGGAGTCAGCAGGAACTTCGGCGCGTCTCGAACGCCAGCGCGCATCGCTGTGCCAAACAGGCCGGCACGTTCGGCTACGCCAGCGCCCAGCATCACCACCAGAACATATCCGAGCGGGTGGAAGTGCGTGAAAGTCTTGGGCATCTCGACCCACAATCGCTGGATGTTCTCTGCGCTCAACAGGCTGGTCGCGGTGATAATCCGCGCTGCACCTGTGTCTGGATCAATATCTGTCGGGTGGGCTGCGGACATGCCAGACAGGGCAGCAACGACAGAGATCAGAACCAGGATTGCGATCAGCCAGAAGAACAGGAAGACCGGATCAGGCAGCTTGTTGCCGCTCCGTTCAATCCATCCAAGAATTCCCCCCATGCCTTGTTGAGCCTCTGGGGTGGGCGCCGCGCTAGCCATGAATATCAGTCCCTAAGCAAATTGCGTTTGCGTCTGGCTAGCATTGCCATGCCAGCCTGTCTGCCCTCTGAATGAGGCTTATTCGAAACACAATTGTTCATGTCGGAAAGCGCTCTCTGGTGGTGCGCGCGATTCCTCCCTAGGCTCGAGCCATGGCCAAGCTCTATTTCTATTATGCCAGTATGAACGCAGGGAAGAGCTCTAACCTGCTCCAAGCTGCATTCAACTATGGCGAGCAGGGGATGAAAGTCTCATTATGGACGGCCGCCATCGATGACCGTCCCGGGTTTGGAGCGATCAGCAGCCGGATCGGCTTGGCGAGCGACGCCCATCGCTTCACCGGGGAGACCGACATAGAGGCGTTTGTGCTAGAAGAGCATGCTGACGAGGAGAAGTCCTGCGTGATGGTCGACGAAGCGCAATTTCTGACCAAGGAGCAGGTCTGGCAGCTGTCGCGACTGGCAGACGAGCACGGGATCCCGGTGCTGTGCTATGGCCTCAGAACCGACTTCCAGGGCGAGCTGTTCCCGGGCTCGGCCACACTGCTCGGGATTGCTGACGCGCTTGTCGAACTCAAGGCGGTTTGCTGGTGCGGGGGCAAGGCGACGATGAACCTGCGCGTCGATGAGAGCGGCAAGGCTGTCAAGGAGGGCGCCCAGACCGAGATAGGCGGCAACGATCGCTATGTCGCTTTGTGCCGCAAACATTTCAACGAGGCTTTGCGTGACTGATCTTCTCACGACGCTGGAACAGAACCCGGTGCGGCTGGTGCCGCTCGAAGACCATCATATCGAGCCGCTGCGAGCTGTGTGTGCTGAAGATCAGGAGGTCTGGCAGATCTATCCGGTCGATCTCGGAGGCGAGGGGTTCGATGCGGCGATCGACATGTTCCGCACATCTCCGGATTGGGTGAATTTTGCGGTGCTTGAGAGCGGCACGGGCCGAGTGATTGGGCTGACCAACTATATCCGCCCCACACCCTTTGGCGTGGTCGAGATTGGCGGGACTTATATTTCTCCCTCAGTGCGCGGGGGACAGTTCAATCGGACCATGAAGGCGCTGATGATCGATCACGCCTTTGCGAGCGGCTTTGTGAAGGTCGAATTTCGGGTCGACACCCGCAATGGGCGCTCAATGGCTGCGGTCGAGAAGCTCGGAGCCAAGCTCGAAGGCACGATGCGCCAGAACATGGTGACCTGGACCGGCTATCGTCGGGATACGGCTGTGTTTGGCCTGCTCAAAGAAGAGTGGACCGTGGGCGGTTAGCGTTCGGCGAACCAGCTCACCAGCTTGGCTTGCTCGTCTTCGCTTAGATGCAACGCCAGCTTGGAGCGACGCCAAAGCACATCCTCTGCGGTGCGGGCGAATTCGTGTTCGACCAGATAGTCCAGTTCGGCCGCGAAGAGATCCCCGCCAATATGCTGACCCAGATCATTGGTCCCTTGCGCGTCCTCAAGGATCAGATCCATTCGCGTACCATAGGCTCGGGCCAATCGCTTGATCATCGGCGCGGGTAGCCAGTCGCGTTTGGCGTCTTGCTCAGCGACAAAGCGGTCGAAAGATAGGGGATCGATATCGCCACCGGGCAAGGGTTGGTCTGCGGTCCAGGATTGCCCAGCCACACCGAGCTCTTGCAACGCATGTTCGGCGAGCTTGCGATAGGTCGTGATCTTGCCGCCAAAGATTGAGAGGATCGGCGGAGCGGCATTGTCCTCCCCCCTGTCCAGTTCGAACTGATAATCGCGGGTCACAGTCGAATTGCTGGCTGCGCGGTCATCATACAGCGGTCGGACGCCGGCATAGCTCGACACCGCCTGTTCAGGTGCGATGTCGGTCTTGAGATATTCGTTCGCCGCATCGCAAATGTAGCGCGCCTCTTCCTCAGAGATGTCGATACCGGCCGGATCGCCTTTGAAGCCCTGATCTGTCGTGCCAACCAACGTGAAATCATGCTCGTAGGGAATGGCGAAGATGATCCGCTCATCCTTGTTCTGGAAGATATAACAGTGATCCCCTTCGAAAAGCTTGGGGAAGATTAAATGGCTGCCTTTGACCAGGCGAAGGTTGTGGTGCTGCTCTTGTGGCAAGGCACGCCCCAGCACTGTGTCGACCCACGGCCCCGCGGCGTTGACGACCTGCTTTGCTGAGATCTGCGCTTCGCCACTCTCGCTTCGCAAAGTCGCAGTCCAGCTATCACCCGCACGCTCCAGACCCACGCATTCGGTCCGGGTGCGGATGTCCGCGCCGCGCTCTTTGGCGTCGACACAATTGAGCGCAACCAGTCGTGAATCCTCGACCCAGCAATCGGAATATTCGAAGCCCTTAACGAGGCGTTGTTCAAGAATGTCGCCATGCGGCGGCTTGCGCAGGTCGACATCGCGCGTCGGTGGCAAGAGTTTGCGGCCACCGAGATGATCATACAGAAACAGACCGAGCCGCAGCAGCCATTTGGGCCGCAGACCTTGGTCATGCGGCAAGACAAACCGTAAAGGCCAGATGATGTGTGGCGCGATCGAGAGCAGGCGCTCGCGTTCAATCAAGCTCTCGCGAACCAGCCGAAATTCATAGTGTTCGAGATAACGCAGCCCGCCATGGACCAGCTTGGTAGATGCGCTGGACGTGTGATTGGCCAGGTCGTCCTTCTCGACCAGGCAGACCTTGAGCCCGCGTCCCGCAGCGTCTCGTGCAATGCCAGCGCCGTTGATCCCGCCGCCAATGATCAAGAGGTCAAATGTTTCGCTCACACCTCAGCGCTTGGCGTCTTCCGCGCAATTTGGCTAGGGGCCAATTGTGACTGAGACAAAGAAACCTGCGCCCCATGGCTGGCTGATCCTCGACAAACCGCGTGAGCTGGGCTCGACCCAGGCGGTTGGTGCGGTCAAGCGCGTGTTGCGCGAAGCGGGCTATGCCAAGCCCAAGGTCGGTCACGGCGGGACCCTTGATCCGCTCGCTGAAGGCGTGCTGCCGATCGCGCTGGGTGAGACAACCAAGCTTGCCGGAAGGATGCTCGACGCCAGCAAGATCTATGACTTTACGATCCAATTCGGCGAAGAGACCGATACGCTGGATAGCGAAGGGGAGGTGGTCGAAAGGTCAGACCTGCTTCCATCGCTTTCCGAAGTGGAGGCCGTCCTCGCGCAATTCACTGGTCCGATCGAGCAGGTTCCCCCGGCCTATTCGGCGCTCAAGGTCGATGGGCGACGTGCTTACGACCTCGCGAGAGCCGGAGAGAAAGTTGAGCTGAAGAAGCGAGCTGTGACTATCCATTCGCTCACCACCCGTCATGCTGAACTTGTTTCAGCATCCATCGCCAATCTAGACCTTAATGCTGAGCGCAGGGGATGGACCCTGAAACAAGTTCAGGGTGACGATGAATTGAGATCTGTGACCCTCACAGCCCATGTTTCAAAGGGTACTTACATCCGCTCGCTCGCCCGCGATATCGCACGAGCCCTTGGAACCTTTGGTCATGTTACCTATCTACGCCGGACCAAGGCGGGGCCTTTCACCGAAGATCAAGCGATTTCGCTGGACATTCTCAACGAAATCGGTAGAGGCGCGCCACTTAATGACCACCTCCTGCCGTTAGAGGCAGGGCTGGACGACATCCCGGCCCTAAACCTCGACCAGACAGACGCGCAGGCGGTCCGCCAGGGCCGGGTCGTGTCTGGGCTGCCCCAATCATCCGGGCTCTATTGTGCGATGCTGGACGCTGTCCCGATCGCACTGGTGGAAGTGGCGGATGGGACGGCGAAGGTCGTCAGGGGTTTCAACCTACCCGATGTCGCTGAGTAAGTGAGAAAAAACATGTCGGTTACTGCCGAAAAGAAACAAGAGATCATCAAGGACAATGCCCAAGCCAATGGCGATACGGGCAGCCCGGAAGTGCAAGTTGCGATCCTCACCGAGCGTATCCGCAACCTGACTGAACACTTCAAGGATCACCACAAAGACAATCACTCGCGCCGCGGCCTTCTGATGATGGTCAACAAGCGTCGCAACCTGCTCGCCTATCTCAAGAAGAAAGACGTCGAGCGTTACAACGCCCTGATCCAGAAGCTGGGTCTGCGGAAATAAGAGTTTTGGGATGGGCGACTCAGCGAGGGTCGCCTTTCTCACATCTGGGGAGGAAACACGGGAGCCGATTCACGGCGGCCCGCTCTCCATGTAAATAGGGGTAAGAGCTGCAATTCGGCGGCTCATCCTTGGGGCTTTGCAAACCACGCCCCACACCGGACCGGGACGGCTTACCCGGAACTGGAAGTATCGCAGCAGAAAGTGGAAACCGGTTTCTGCGACCGCGATGCGACCAGACAATATAGGCCCCGCGATGCAATGTGGCACGCGGGTTCAGAAGGAAAATCAATGTTCGACACGAAAACCGTATCGCTGGAGTGGGGCGGAAAAACCCTCACTCTGGAAACCGGTCGTATTGCCCGTCAGGCTGACGGTGCAGTTCTGGCCACTTATGGCGAAACCGTGGTGCTGTGCGCAGTCACCGCCGCCAAATCGGTCAAGGAAGGCCAAGACTTCTTCCCGCTGACTGTTCACTATCAAGAAAAATTCTCTGCAGCTGGCCGGATCCCGGGTGGCTTCTTCAAGCGCGAAGGCCGCGCGACCGAGAAAGAGACGCTGACTTCGCGTCTGATCGACCGTCCGTGCCGTCCGCTGTTCCCGGAAGGGTTCTACAACGAAATCAACGTGATTGCTCAGGTGCTGTCTTATGACGGTGAAACCGAGCCGGACATCGTTGCCATGATCGCCGCTTCGGCCGCTCTGACCATTTCGGGCGTCCCGTTCATGGGTCCGATCGGCGCGGCCCGCGTCGGCTTCACCAATGACGGCGAATATGTCCTCAACCCGAGCGTCTCTGACGCACTGGGCGAAGACGGTCGTCTCGACCTGGTGGTCGCAGCTACGCAAGACGCTGTGATGATGGTTGAATCCGAAGCCAAGGAACTGTCCGAGGAAGAAATGCTCGGCGCCGTGATGTTCGCGCATGACGAAAGCCGCAAGGTTATCGGTGCCATCATCGATCTGGCTGAGCAGGCTGCCAAGGCCCCATGGGAACTGGATCCGGTTGAAGACAAGACCGAAAAGATGGCTCGCCTTCGCGACGCTATCGGTGCTGATCTCGAAGCCGCTTACAAGCTGACCAACAAGTCAGAGCGTCAAGACGCTGTGAACGCGGCCCGTGAAAAGGCGCGTGAGGCCTTTGCCGATCTGGCTGAGAGCGATCCGGCTGAGTATCTCGGCACGCTCAAGCTGGTGAAGAAGCTCGAAAGCGACATCGTTCGCGGTTCGATCATCAAGGACGGCACCCGCATCGACGGTCGTAAGCTCGATCAGGTTCGTCCGATCGAAGCCATGGTTGGCCTGTTGCCGCGGACCCACGGTTCGGCGCTGTTCACCCGCGGTGAAACGCAGGCGATTTGCACCACCACACTCGGCACCAAGGATGCTGAGCAGATGATCGATGGCCTCGAAGGCCTGTCGTACAACAACTTCATGCTGCACTATAACTTCCCGCCCTATTCGGTTGGCGAAGTGGGCCGTTTCGGCTTCACCGGTCGGCGTGAGATTGGCCACGGCAAGCTCGCCTATCGCGCGCTGCATCCTGTGATGCCGGACGTGGAGGAATTCCCTTACACGATCCGTGTTCTGTCCGACATCACCGAGTCCAACGGTTCGTCTTCGATGGCGACCGTCTGCGGCGGCGCGCTGTCGATGATGGACGCCGGTGTTCCACTCAAGCGTCCGGTGTCGGGTATTGCGATGGGTCTGATCCTTGAAGGTGAAGACTTCGCGGTCCTGTCCGACATCCTAGGTGACGAAGATCACCTTGGCGACATGGACTTCAAAGTGGCCGGTTCGGAAGAGGGCATCACCAGCCTTCAGATGGACATCAAGGTTGCTGGTATCACCAAGGAGATCATGGCCAAGGCGCTGGAACAGGCGAAAGCTGGCCGTGCCCATATCCTCGGTGAAATGGCGAAGGCCCTGACCGGTGCTCGCACCGAAGTCAGCAAGCACGCTCCGCGCATCGAGACCATGCAGATCGACAAGTCGAAGATCCGTGACGTTATCGGTACGGGCGGCAAGGTGATCCGCGAGATCGTTGCTGAAACCGGCGCAAAGGTCGACATCGACGACGAAGGCACGATCAAGATCTCGTCTTCCAACCTCGACGAAATCGAGGCCGCGAAGAAGTGGATCGAAGGCATCGTCGAAGAAGCCGAAGTTGGCAAGATCTACAACGGCAAGGTCGTCAACATCGTCGATTTTGGTGCGTTCGTGAACTTCATGGGTGGCAAGGACGGTCTCGTTCACGTCTCCGAGATGAAGAACGAGCGGGTCGAGAAAGTCACCGACGTCGTCAGCGAAGGCGATGAGGTTAAGGTCAAGGTCCTCGAGATCGACAACCGCGGCAAGGTCCGCCTGTCGATGCGCGTGGTTGACCAGGAAACCGGCGAAGAGCTGGAAGACACCCGTCCGCCGCGCGAACCGCGTGGTGATAAGAAGGGTGGTCGCGGTGACCGTCGTGGTGGCCGGGGTCGTGGTCCCCGTCGTGATGGCGGCGGCGATCGTGGTGGCGATAAGGGCGGCAGTGATGGCCCAGCAGCAATGCCTGACTTCCTGAAAGACTAAACGCTTTCATAGCCAAAAGATAAAGGCCGCCCGGAGCGATCCGAGCGGCCTTTTCTTTGCGCAAGTTCTGGCGAACCAGCTTGCGATTCTGGATGAGTGACCGTGGTCAGAAATCGTAGATCAAAGTCACACGGCTCAGGGTGTCGGTCTGCACCGCACTAGGGGGTGGATTGCTGTCATATTCGACTGTGTAGGACACACGGGCGCTCACTCGATTGCTGATTTTGGCATTCAGTCCGGTAGCGAGATTGATGCTAGTGTTGTTCCCATCGACGATAATGGTGGCTGCTCCGCCGGTTTCTGCAACAGCGTTGGCATCATGCGTCAGCTTTAGTCGATCGGTGATACTCCAATCAAAATCGAGACCTGCGAGGCCGGCGATGCTGCTCTCGGACTCACCGTTGGTAAATTGCGTGATACGGTAGGCCGGACCTGCTTTTGCAGAGAGCTGAATGTCCTTTTGATCGATTATCCTGTATCCAATGCCGCCAGAAAACGCATAGCGGCCTGAAAATCCTTGGAAACGATCGCGTTCATATTGGGCCAGCGCATAGGCAAACAGGCGATCAGAAACATCTACATTGGGCTCGTATGCAAACAGGAACTGCTCGCGGGTCGCGACGCCGTTGTTTTCCTTGTAGTCTGCTCGCGCAGTCAGTTTGTGACGCCAGTTGATCCCTTCTCGGGTCAGCTTCAGACCCAGCGTCACGCCGGTATTGGAAGAGTTCCCAGTCGTTCTGAACCCACCCAATTCGCCCTTTCCAGTCCAGTTCTCGAACAGGCCGGCCTGACGAATCTCCTGAAGTCTCTCGGCTTCGGCCTCAGCCAACTCAGCTGCATGCTGGTTCTGGAAATCCTTCAGAATCGCATTGAGCTCAACCTTGTCGTCGGGATTGGTGATCTTGGCCAGATCAATCACCGTTTTGACTTTAGCCTTGTCTCCTGTCGCAATTGCAGCGTCGATCATCGCTCGCACAGGATCGGGAATCTCGGCAGCAGCAGGGTAAGCAGTCAGAAGCGCGATAGCGAGGCCAATGCAACCTTGTCTGACGTTCGGCATATTAGGTTCCCAAAACTGGCGGCGGACCCATGAAGTCGCGCTTGCCCAGCGCAAGGCCCTTCATCCGCAGGATGCCGTAGAAGGTGGTGGCATGGAAATAGAAGTTGGGCTGGTTGAAGCCGAGCAGGAAGTTCTGCCCGGTCATCTCCATCAGCCGCTCGCCACCCAAGACAAACCCAATGGTCTGGTCGGAAAGCGCCTCAACGTCGTCCGGATTGACGCCAGCAAGCTTGGCCTGGGCATCTTCGACCATCGCACGCATCGCGACGAAGTCCGCAGGGACATCGGTGAAGTCAGGCGTGAACTCTCCGCTTGGCAGCAAGCCAAGAGTGTAGGCTGAGTGAACCCAGCAGGCGCGGACATGCCAGGGTAGGTTCCACATGCCGTCCGCGAGGCGCGCATCTATCAGTTCAGAGTGTTCGAGCCCGCTCTCGGCGCAATGCGCCTCGGCCTTGTCGATCAGACCCATCATCCCGGTCAGCGTGCGTTGGCAGCCCGGTACGAAGGCTTCGTAAAGTGACAATGACATTGGTCTTCTCCCAATCAGAAAGGCCCGGCACCTTGCGGAACCGGGCCCTGGAAATGGCTTAGCGAACCCGTGGCCCGCCGAATGGCAGCGGGGGAGGGGGACGGCGCGCGCCGCGCGGCAGCTGCGCCTGATAGGCTCGGCCGCAATGTTCGACGCAATAGGGGAAGCCGGGGTTTACCGGCTCACCACAGAAGTGGAAGTCTGGCTCACCCGGGTGACCCATTGGCCAGCGGCAGACTTTCTCAGAAAGATCAAGCAGGCTGGTCTTGTCGGCAATCTCCGGGCTCGGCTTGGCCGGAACCAATCGCCGTGGGGGCGCAGGGGGAATCGGAGCTTGTTGATCGCCAGGCCCCTGCCGCAGGAAGCCACCTGGACCGACTGAGACGATCTTGGGCAGATCGGGGGTCGGGTTCGGAATAGGTTGCGATGGTGTCGCGCCGCTGCTGCTTGGGGCAGAGGGCTGACTGGCTACAGCTTGCTTGGGCGCGGGCTTTGCCGGAGCCTTCGCAGCAGCTTTGGCTGGTGCCTTCTTGGGCGCTGCTGCTTTGGCTGGAGCTTTCTTCGCCGCAGCTTTCTTCTTTTCGTTGGCTTTGACCGGAGACGGGCGGGACTTGAGGCCAAGCCGGTGCGCCTTGCCGATCACGGCATTGCGGCTGACTCCGCCAAGCTCTTCAGCAATCTGGCTGGCGGTGGAACCGCCTTCCCACATCTTTTTGAGCGTAGCGATCCGCTCGTCCGTCCAGCTCATTGAAACTCCATTTCTCGGCGCGCTGCGTATTTCGACAACGCGCTCAAATCTAATCTTTGCTTCGGCCGGATGTGGCCCCGCTTGCCAGTTGAGGCGCTTGCCCCTAACCGCTGGTCGCATGGCTGATCAAGCTCAAACCCATTCGCCAGATGCGAACACCGACAATCCCGAATTTCCTCCGCAGGGGACTCCGATCATCACCGGGGTCAACCGCATTGGCCTTTGGAGCCTCTATATTAAGGAGGTTCGCCGTTTTCTCAAGGTGCAGACCCAGACAATCTGGGCACCCGCGGTCACAACACTGCTGTTTCTGATCATCTTCACGGTCGCACTTGGGCGGGAAGGGCGAGAGGTTCTGGGCGTGCCCTTTGCGAGCTTTGTCGCGCCCGGCCTGATCGTCATGGGGATGATGCAGAACGCCTTCGCCAATTCCTCCTTCTCGCTGCTCTCGGGCAAAATACAGGGCACGATCATCGATCTGTTGATGCCGCCGCTTTCTGAAGGCGAATTGATGGTCGGTATTGTCGCTGCTGCCGTTACCAGGGCAATCGCGGTTGGCGTGACCGTCTCGCTCGCGATGATGCTGTGGCCGGGTGTCAGCCTTTCGATGGCGCATGTCTGGGCGGTCATCTGGTTCGGACTGATGGGCTCAGTGATGCTGGCCCTATTGGGACTGGCCACATCGATCTGGGCTGAGAAGTTTGACCACAACGCCGCGATAACCAACTTTGTGATCGCGCCGCTCTCGCTGCTGTCAGGCACCTTCTATGTGATCGACAACCTCGCTCCCGCGTTTCAGGCGGTCAGCCGTTTGAATCCATTCTTCTATGTTATCTCAGGTTTCCGATATGGCTTCCTTGGGCAAAGCGATATCGGATCCAGCACTGCCGTTGTATGGGCCGCGGTCGGGATTGGATTGCTAAACGCCGTGTTTGCAATTGGCGTTTACCTGACCCTGAAATCGGGTTGGAAGTTAAAGAGTTAGAGCCGTTCTTGCTCATTCTAGACCACCCGCTCCCTCCGCCCTTCCACCCGGAGCCTACCGGGATATTGTCCGGGTGGAAGGGCGGAGGGAGCGGGTGGCTAGGACAACAAATAGAATCAATGCGTCAGGGAACGGCGCATGCGATAGCGACCATCTTTAAAATCTTCGAACAATTGCGGGACTGTCGGATGATCCACTGGACCGCCGTCGCTGTCGGCGACCAGGTTTTGCTGGCTGACGTAGGCGACGTAGCTCGAGTCCTCGTTCTCGGCGAGCAGATGGTAGAACGGTTGATCGCGGTGCGGACGGATTTCTTCAGGGATCGCATCGTACCATTCCTCGCTATTGGCGAAGACAGGGTCGATATCAAAAATCACTCCGCGGAAGTCGAACAGACGGTGGCGAACCACGTCACCAATACCGAAGCGAGAGCGGAGCTGACGGGGCGCCTCAATCGTGCGGCCCGCCTGATTCGAAAAAAACTGAGCGTTTTCCATACGACAAGTATGGGCCTTCGCAGGCGCAAAACAAGCAAACAGTGCATTCGCTCCCCAGAAAATGGGGTGTTTGGGTGGCAATCGGACCTTGGCAAGAGCTTGGGGCTGCGCTAACGGGCGCGCTCGCAAAGACCTTCTGGGGCGCTAAAGCCGCGTGCTGTAGCACCCAGTTTCCGCGGAGAGATGCCGGAGTGGTCGAACGGGGCGGTCTCGAAAACCGTTGTGCTCTCGCGAGTACCCAGGGTTCGAATCCCTGTCTCTCCGCCACCTCTGCCTCCGATTATGAAACCCCAGGCAGGCCTCGCGAGAGATTGGCAATCGCAGGGCACTAGCTTGTTCATACGCTCCCGAGGCGGCATTTGTTCTAATCTTTCCCCTCCTTCACAGAAAACGAAACAACGGTTGAGCGCGAATGCGCTATGGCGGCAAGAGTCGGCGGCTTGAAAGGGTTACAGCCTTGGATTCAAAACATGTGTTTGACACTCCGCCTGAAGGAGTTGCAGAGGATTGGAGCATGCCCCAGGACTGGGAGCAATTCTCCGACACCGATCACGCCCGTTGGCGTGAGTTTGCTGCCAAGCAGACCAACGCGCTTGACGGCCTTGCCTCTGACACATTCCTTGAGGGCGTTCGCGCGCTTCAGCTCGACCAGCAAGGCGTGCCGCGGTTCGAGCTCTGGAACGAGCGTTTGCGCGACTTGACCGGCTGGGAAGTGGTTGCCGTGCCCGGCGTGATCCCGAACGAGCCGTTCTTCAAAATGCTCGCGGAGCGGCGTTTCCCCGTCGCCAACTTCCTTCGTAGCGGGCCCTCCTTCGAATACAGCGACGAGCCCGACATGTTCCATGACGTCTACGGCCATATGCCAATGTTCATTGACCCGACCTTCGGTGAGTTCATGACCGCCTATGGCCGCGCTGGCATTCGCGCTGAGAAGATGGGGATGTCCGAATGGCTCGGCCGGCTGTATCTCCACACAGTTGAGTTCGGCCTTATCCGCGAAGGCACCGGTGTTCGTGCCTATGGTGCCGGACTTATGTCGAGCCATGCCGAAGCCATTCACGCTGTGACCTCAGATCAGCCACGGCGCCTTCGGTTCGAATTGCCGCGTCTCATGCGGACGGAATGGCCGTTCGACACCTTCCAACCGACCTATTTTGTGATTGAGAGCTTTGAATCGCTGCTCGAGGAGATGGAAACCACCAGCCTCAAGCACGTTTATGATGAGGTGCGTGACCTGCCGCTCATCCCGATCGGCGAAGCTTCGCCGAGCGATCAGCCCTATGCTATCGCGGCGTCGTGAACGGTGATCCAGGAGAGCTTGGCGTGACCATCAAGAAGACAATTGAGGACGGTGTCGAGACCTTTGAGGCCGAGATCGACGGTGAGACCATCCAATGGGACCGCGGGCTGAGCTATGCTCGGCATCTCCAGACAGATCAGCTGCTCGGCAGCCAGGTTCCGGTATCGGACAAGCCCGATGAGATGCTGTTCATCATCATGCACCAGACGATGGAGCTGTGGATCAAACTCATGCTGCACGAAGCCGGCGTGGCGATGGAGCAGATCAAGGCGGACCAATTGGGCAAGGCCGAGAAGACGCTCGATCGGATGGCGACAGTGCTCCGTCACATGATCCATTCCTGGGAGGTCCTGGCGACGCTAAGCCCGCACGATTTCCTGACCTTCCGCGGTTTCCTGCGCAAGGCTTCGGGGTTCCAGTCGCATCAATATCGCGAGCTCGAATTTTGCCTGGGCCTCAAACGGGCCGATCTGGTGTTGATCCACAATGATGATGACACCAATCGAGAGCGTCTGGAGGCGGCTTTGCAAGCGCCTTCGCTCTATGATGAGATGCTGCGGCTGCTGGCGCGACGCGGATTTGAAATCCCTTCGGATCGGCTCGAGCGGGACTTTACGCAAGCCTATGAGCCGCACGATGCTATCGAGGACGCCTGGCTTGAGATCTACACCAAGGTTGATGAGCATTGGGATCTCTACAGCCTGGCGGAGAAGGTCACAGCTATCGAATATTACTTCCAGGAATGGCGCTTCAAACACATGAAGACCGTCAGCCGTGTGATCGGGCACAAGCCCGGCACGGGCGGTTCTTCGGGTGTGAGCTATCTGGTCAAGGCGCTCGACCTGCGGTTCTTCCCCGAACTCTGGGCGATGCGCACTCGGATGAATGCGCCCAAGGAAGGCGGCAATTATGCCGAAGAGGGCGAGGGCTGTCCCTATGGCCACTAAGCTCTGGGATATCTCTCAGCGTCTCAGCGCCAAGACGCCGCTATGGCCCGGTGAGCCCGACCTGGTGGTCAAGCGCAATGCCGAGCTCGGTCCTGATTGTCCGGTCAATATTGGGGAACTGAGCACGCCGCTCCACGCCGGGACACATGCCGATGCCCCGCTGCATTATTCGAACCAGGGCGTCGACAGCGCTGGTTCTTCGCTCGATGCCTATGTCGGGCCCTGCGTGGTGGTCGATGTTCGTCATGCCAGCGAGCGTGTGGAACTGGCCGATTGCGATTGGGGGGCAATCGAAGGAGCGGCGCGGGTTCTTTTTCGCACCTATGAAAGCTTCCCGCACGACACTTGGGATGAGAACTTCAAGGCCATCGCGCCGGAGGTGGTTGCACGTCTGCGCGATGCCGAAGTAGTCTTGATCGGAGTGGACACGCCCTCGCTGGATCCGCAGAATTCGAAGACGATGGATGCCCACCACGAGGTACTGGCGGGAGACATGCGGATCCTAGAGGGCCTTGTGCTCGATGATGTTGTCCCAGGTGCCTACGAGCTGATCGCGCTCCCGCTTGCGATTGAAGGCGCCGACGCCAGTCCGGTTCGCGCTGTTCTGAGGGAGATCGCAGGATGAACGCTCCACTCGATAGAATTGCGATGCTTGATGCCGAAGATCCATTGCGCCGTTTTCGCGATGAGTTCCACATCCGCGACGGGCTGATCTATCTCGATGGCAATTCGCTGGGCATGCTTCCTAAGCGGACCGTTGAGCGGATGAATCGCACGGTGACCGAGGAATGGGCTGAGGGCCTGATCACCAGCTGGCTCGGCGCGGATTGGGTCAACTCCCCGCGTAGAATTGGCAACAAAATCGGGCGCCTTCTTGGAGCTGAGCCAGGCGAAGTGATTGCTGGAGAAAGCACCTCGATCAATATCTTCAAGGCGCTGACCGCGGCGCTCTCGCTTCAGGAAGGGCGCCATGTTCTCCTGACCGAGACGAGCAATTTCCCGACCGACAATTACATGATGCAGGGCCTCGCCCGCTTCAGCCGCGGCTCGCTTGAATGTCGCGAAGTCGAGCCGGACGCGGTGCTCGATGCGCTCGACGAGAACGTCGCCGTGCTGTTGCTGACTCAGGTTCACTACAAGACCGCTCAGGTCCGCGACATGGCCGAGGTCACGGCGAAAGCGCATGAAAAAGGCGCACTTGTGGTTTGGGATCTCAGTCACTCTGCGGGCGCGATCGAAGTCGATCTCAACGCGGCTAAGGCCGATTTTGCGGTCGGTTGCGGTTATAAGTTCCTCAACGGAGGGCCGGGCGCGCCGGCGTATCTGTTTGCCGCCAAAAGGCATCATCATGCGCAACCGGTCCTGTCCGGGTGGTTTGGGCATGCACGCCCATTTGATTTCGACGGACAGTTTGAGCCAGCCACCGGCATTGATCGTTTCCAATGTGGCACTCCACCAGTTCTGGGGATGAGCGCGCTGGAAGAGGGCATCGATCTGATGCTTGAGGCCGATATGGGTGAAATCCGTAAGAAGTCGATCGGGCTTTCAGAGCTGTTCGTTGAACTGGTGGAGCAGCGCTGCGGTGAGTTCGGTTTCGAGTTTATCTGCCCAACATCAAGCGCAGAGCGGGGGAGCCAGGTCGCCTTCGCCCACCCGCAAGCCTACGAGATTATGCAGGCGCTCAAGGCTCGTGACGTCATTGGCGACTTCCGCGCCCCAAACGTGATGCGATTTGGCCTGACCCCGCTCTATCTCAGCTACGCCGACATCGCCGAAGCCGTCGAGCGCCTTCGGATCATCTGCATGGAGAGGGAGTGGGACCAGCCAGAGTATCGCGAGCGGGCGGCGGTCACCTAGCCAGGCCGAGATCAAAAGCTAATCGGTCAAGACCGGATACCCGGACCATGATTTGACCTCGCGGATCGAGAAACTGCTCTTCATTGAGGCGACGCCGGGGAGCTTGGCGAGAGCATTGCGGTGGATGCGGTCAAAATGGTCGAGGTCCTTGGCGGCGATCCGGAGCATATAGTCGCCATCACCTGAAAGCAGGTGGCAAGACAGGATCTCATCGAACCGTTGGGCGGCCTCCTCGAACCGTTCCATTGCGTCCTGGCTTTGATTGGACAGGCTGATTTCGACAAACACCTGCATATTCAGGCCGAGCGCTCGCGGATCTAGCCGCGCTGCGTAGCCCCGAATTGCGCCAGTCGCTTCGAGACTGCGCATTCTGCGATGCACTGCCGAGCTGGACATGCCAACGGCTTCAGCCAGTTCAGCGATGGATCGCCCCGAATCTTTTTGAAGCTCACGGAGAAGTCGGTCATCTGGGTTCGGCATAATATCCCCTAAATTCTCTAACCGCGTCTATTTTATCCCACTATATAGCGAAAATGTACTCTAAAAGAGAATCTTTCTCGTCCTAACCGTGATATTGTCGCGTGGCATTTGAGAGGAGAAAGTCATGCGTGTCGGCTGCCCTAAGGAAATCAAGAACCACGAATATCGCGTTGGCCTGACGCCAGAGAGTGCGCGGGAGCTGGTTACCAACGGCCATGAGGTCTGGATCGAGACTGGAGCCGGCCTGGGCATCGGTGCGTCCGATGAAAGTTACATCGCGGCTGGTGCTCAGATCGTAGCCGGGCCGGATCCGATTTTCGGCGAGTGTGAAATGGTCGTGAAGGTCAAGGAACCACAAGCTGTCGAGCGCGCCAAGCTGCGCGAGGGCCAGGTTCTCTATACCTATCTGCATCTCGCACCGGATCCCGAGCAGACCGCCGATCTGGTGAAGTCGGGCGTGACCGCAATCGCCTATGAAACGGTGACGGGCAATGAGGGCTCGCTGCCGCTGCTCAAGCCGATGAGCCAGGTTGCAGGTCGGATGAGCGTTCAGGCTGGCGCGACGGCGTTGGAGAAGGCTCATGGCGGACGCGGGGTTCTTCTAGGCGGTGTTCCTGGCGTGCTGCCGGGCAAGGTGACTGTCATTGGCGGAGGCGTTGTGGGCTTCAATGCCGCTCAGATGGCTGCTGGATTGGGAGCGGATGTGACGATCCTCGACCGCAACCCAGAGGTGCTTGAGCGTGTCGGCATTCATTTCGAAAGCCGAGCGAAGACGCGCTTTTCAAACCTTTCCAACCTTCATGAGGCGGTGTCTGAAGCGGACCTCGTCATTGGAGCCGTGCTCATCCCAGGTGCGGCTGCTCCCAAGCTTGTGACGCGCGCGATGCTCAAGGACATGAACGCTGGAGCGGTCCTGGTCGATGTCGCAATCGATCAGGGCGGATGTTTTGAGACGTCAAAGTCGACCACCCATGCTGAGCCGACCTACGTGGTCGACGACATCGTCCATTATTGTGTCGCCAACATGCCAGGCGCAGTTGCGAGGACCAGCACCTACGCCCTCAACAACGTCACCCTGCCGCATGCTCTGCGGATCGCAAAGCTGGGTTGGCAGGAAGCCATGCGAAGGGACCCGCATCTGGCTGAGGGCCTAAACGTCCATGCCGGTTCGGTTTGCTATCAAGCTGTCGCCGACGAACTAGGCTATGACCATCTGCCGGTGGCTGAGGTCCTGCGATAGTCCTCCGAACGCTGATCGGCTGATTCCGATCCAAGCCCACGCAGGTCCTGCGGCCTGGTCCGAGCCCTCTGAGAGGGCTCGGAAAGTCTGCTGCAAGACCCAATAGGTCAACAGCGTTAGTGCTGCCATTCCGGTTGACGCGGAGCGGCGAGGCCGGTCTCTTTGACACAGGCTTCGCGCAGGTCGTCGAGGCTGGGGCCGTAGTCAAACAGCGAGAGCTCGCCGCGTGAGGCCTTCATCGTGTTACGCAGCTCTTCGGTTGCCGCCGCATCGACCGCGCCGTCAGCGTCCGCCACCACGCCATAGTCGCGCGCGCCTTCTGCGGTGACGAGGCCTTGGCGGATTTCCAGCCCAACCAACTCGGGATCGCGCTCAAGCGGATCGCCCCATCCGCCGCCGCCCCAAGTGATGAAGTGCAACAGATCGCCTTCCTTGACCGAGACATCCTCAATCTTGTTACCAACCACTTCACGCGTGCCATCCGCTCGTTCGAGCAATTTGGTCGCGCGTGCGCCAGGATGACCGCCGTTCACGCCCCAGGGAGGAACGAACCAACGGTCATCATGGATCGCGATCTCGCCATCAGCCAGGAAGCGATAGGTCATGTGGATGCCATTGCCGCCACGGTGCAGGCCAGGGCCGCCGCTGTCGGGCTCGGTTGAGTAGCGCTCGATACGCATCGGGAAGTAGCGTTCGAGAAATTCGTTCGGGACATTGGTGAAGCCCGGCCACAGCGAGTGACCGTCTGGGCCGTCCCCGAGCGGACGTCCGGGGATGCCGCCAAAGCCGATCTGGAACAGTTGGAACCATTCGCCTTCTTTGCCCGAGCGGTTGTCCCAGCCTGAATAGAACAGGTGAGGGGAGGAGCTGAACCCTGCAGCGTTGAGGAACTCCGGAGTCTTTTGTCCAAGCAGGCCGCCAAGAATATCGAAGATCCGACCCAAAGCGTGGGTCCGACCAGACAGGGCCGCCGGGAATTTCGGCTTGAGTAGCGAGCCTTCGGGGATGCGAACTTCGATCAAATCGTAGAACCCGTCATTGAACAGGATCTGCGGATCGAAAACCATGATCATGTAAATCCCGAAGAACATTTTGAACATGTTCTCATTGAGATAAAAGTTGATCGAGGCAGCGGACTGCGGGTCAGTGCCTTCGAAATCCAGGATGACCTTGTCGCCATCGCGACGCATGGTGCACTGGATTTTGTAGGGGCCGAAGCCCTTGCCATCGTCACAGATATAGTCGGAGAAGCTGACCGGCTCTTCCGCCACAGCCATGGCGATCAGCGCCTTCATCGCGCGGTGATTTCGCGCCAGCAGCTCCTGTGTCGCTGAAATATAGACATCGTCGCCAAAGCGTTCCGCCATTTCGACGACACGGCGGGCAGCGACACGGCAGCTCGCGATCAGCGCGTTCAAATCGGCCTGGCACCAATCGGGCTTGCGGGTTTGGTGCATGACGAGCTTCATCAGGTCGTCATTGTACTCGCCTTTTTTCCAGATCTTGACCGGCGGAATCCGCACGCCTTCTTCGAAGATCGAGCTGGCGCCAATTGGCATTGATCCCGGCACGCTACCGCCGATGTCCGATTGGTGTCCGAACATCGCGGTGTAAGCGATCAGTCGGCCATCCTTGAATACGGGCAGCAGGACCAGCCAATCGTTTGAATGGCTGATCGCTCCTTCGCAGGAATAGGGATCGGACAGGAAAATCATGTCCCCATCCTCAAGCGTAGCATCATATCCTTTGAGGAAGCCGTCGATGAAGCTGCCGAACTGGCCGACGATCATCTTACCCGACGGATCGGCGATTAGAGGGAATGCGTCCCCTTGCTCACGAATGCCTGGCGACATGGCGGTGCGGACAAGTGTCGCATCCATTTCGATCCGTGCGTTGCGCAAAGCATTCTCGATAATATCGAGCGTGACCGGATCGATATCGATCGGTTCAAACGGCTTTGGGTTCGTTTCAATGATCTGTGCTGGCATCGGATCAGCCCTCGCTTTCCGGGTTGATGAGAATATTGCCGGCGGCATCGACAGTTGCGACACAGCCGCTTTCGACCAATGTGGTGGAGTCCATCTCGGTGATGATCGCCGGGCCGGGGATGATGTCGCCCTGTAACAGTTTCGAGCGGTCATAGATCACGGCTGCCTGCTCGCGTCCATCCATCCACAAGGTGTGGTCGCGGATCTTGGCAGCGGAAGGATCGCCATTGCCCTTTGCAAGCTCAGCGGCCGGGAGAGCGGGAGCCTGTCCCAGCGCCACGGCGCGCAAATTCACAATCTCATGCGGCGTATCCATGTTGAAGGTGAACAGGCGACGGTGCTCATCATCAAACCGTGCCAGAATGCCCTCGATCCCATCGGCTTCGAGGATTGCTTCGTCGATTGTCAGAGGAACTTCAAAGGCTTGACCGGCATAGCGGATATCGACTTCGAACTCAGCCGTGATCTGGTCCTCGGCGACGCCATCGGCGAGCAATTCTTCGCGGGTCTGCGTGGCCATTTCACGCAAGACTTCAACGAGGTCGTCGACCGAAGTGTCCTTGGCGAGCCTGGAGAAGCTCCGCGCCGTCTCCGTTCGCATCCGGGTTGTGGCATCGCCGAGCGCGCAAAGAACCCCGGGCGACACCGGGGAAACAGCTGGCCATGACCCCATTAGTTTTGCGACGGCATTGACGTGGAGCGGACCGGCTCCGCCAAAGCCCATGACCGCGAACTCGCGAGGGTCGTAGCCTTGCTGGACCGAGATCATCCGCAGTGCGCCGAACATGTTCTCATTGACGATATCGATGATCCCGCGAGCAGCCTCCATCAAGCTGACCCCGAGCGCATCGGCGACGGTCTGGACCGCTGCTTTAGCGCCCTCGCGGTCGAGTTGGAACGAACCACCGAGCAGATCCTCGGGAAGGTATCCCAGAACAACATTGGCATCAGTCACGGTCGGAACTTCACCGCCTTTGCCATAGGCGACCGGACCAGGCACCGCGCCCGCGCTCTCGGGGCCGACCCGCAAGGCACCGGTCAGTTCGGGCACATGCGCGATCGAGCCACCGCCTGCGCCGACGGTTTTCACGTCGAGCGCCGAAGCGCGGACCGAGAGGTGACCGACCTCGGTGGTCCGCTGACGCCGTGGCTCAAGCCCTTCGATCAGCGCAACATCGGTTGATGTCCCACCGACATCGAGTGTCAGAATGTTTTTGAGGCCAGCGTTTTTGGCCACCCACAGCGCGCCGGTAACCCCACCGGCAGGGCCTGACATTAGGATGTTGACCGGTTGCTCTTCAGCCTTCTGCGAGCTCATCAAGCCGCCATCCGAACGCAGGAGCGAGAGCCGACCCTTGAGTTCTTCCGCTTCGAGCTTGTCACGCAGGTTCGAGACATAATTGCCTACCACCGGGCGCACCGCCGCATTGGCGACTGTCGAAAGCGTGCGCTCATACTCCTGCATCTCAGGCAGCACTTCATGACTCAGCGAAACTGGGATGCCGGGGAGTTCCTCTGCCGCGATCTCGCCAATCCGCGCCTCATGGGCTCCGTTGACGTAGGCGTTGATCAGGCTGACCGTCAGCGCCTCGACGCCACTGGCGTTGAGCTTCTGCAAGGCTGCCCGGACTGCATCCTCGTCCAGAGGACGGACCTCTTCGCCATTGGCACCCATGCGGCCCGGTACGTCGATCGTGTTCTCAAGTGCGGCGAGTGGCTGCGGTTTGGGCCAAACAATCCATGCTGCCAGACCGCCCGGGACAAAGCTCCGCGCGATCTGCATTATGTCGCGATACCCTTCGGTGGTGATCAGCCCGACCTTCGCGCCTTTGCCCTCTAGCACTGCATTGGTCGCAACGGTCGTACCATGAAGGAAGTACGCAATATCGCCGGCAGAGACTCCCGCTTCGGCAGTGATCGCTTTCACACCGTTGAGGATCCCTTCGGAGCTGTCGTGCGGGGTCGAAGGCGTCTTGTGCCGCCAGAAATTGCCAGTGTCCTCGTCGAACAACAGCAGATCGGTGAATGTGCCGCCTACATCGACACCCAGCCTATACGTCATGTGCTCTCCCCAATTGGGTAAGAAGGTTTAGGCCGCGCGAGCGACCAAAGAGGGCAGTTCGCGGCCCAGGGAGCCAGCGAACCAATGGTTGGCGGCGATCGCGGCATCCAGATCGATGCCGGTCTCAACGCCGGAATTGTGCATCAGGTAAATGAGCTCTTCGGTGGCTATGTTTCCCGTCGCCTTAGGGGCAAAGGGACAACCGCCAAGCCCGCCCAGCGAGGCATCGAACACCCGCACGCCGGCCTGATAAGCGGCCCAGGCATTGGCAATGCCGGTGCCACGGGTGTTGTGGAGGTGGCAGCGCATCGGGATCTTGCCGCCAAGCAGCTCACCTAATCGTGCAAAGAGATCTTCAACTTGCGAGGGCACTCCGACACCGATCGTGTCGGCCAAGGCGATCTCCACTGGCGCTTCGGCCGCCATTTCCTCAGCAATTGCGAGGACCGTTTCAGCCGTCACTTCGCCCTCAAACGGACATCCGAACGCCGCCGAGATAGTGACTTGGGCCGACAGGCCTTCAGCCTTTGCGAACCGCAACATGTCGCGGTTTTCAGCGATTCCTTCGGCAATTGTCTGCCCTTGGTTCTTCTGACCAAACGTATCGCTTGCGACAAGTACGCAACCAGCCTGATCTATTCCCCGCGCGCCACCGTCACGGGTCGCGAGCGCGCGCATGATCCCACGCTTGTTCAGCGTCAAACCAATGAATGTCGTGTCTTTCCGGTTCGGCAGACCTGCAATCACTGCCTCAGCATCGGCCATCTGCGGTACGCGCTTGGGATGGACAAAGCTGGCCACCTCAAGTCGCCGCGCCCCGTAATCCAGCATCCTGCCAACCATCGCGAGCTTGGTGTCGGTCGACACAATTTCGGGTTCATTCTGCAGTCCATCGCGCGGGCCGACTTCGACCAGTTCAATCGCGGGATTTGCAAAAATGGGTGTCATGGGAATCGCTTTGGTCCGGGATGGGGTGAGGAGCCTGATACGCAAATTGTATACAAAAGCAAATCTTGCGTTTATAGGCGCGGTCCCCGTTGCGGCCCGCATTGTGCTGATAGAACCCCGTTCATGGCGTTCTGTTCCCCGTAAGTGCTTGTGCGTGCCGCGAACCGAATCGGCATAGTGAAAGGCATGAAATGGCGCAGGGTGCACTCGACGGATTGCGGCTTATCGAAATGGGACAGCTGATCGCTGGACCGTTCTGTGGCCAATTGATGGCTGATCACGGCGCCGAGGTGATCAAGATCGAGCCGCCTAAGGTCGGCGACGCCATGCGCAATTGGGGGCAGGGAATCCCCTTGTGGTTCTCGGTGGTGGCTCGCAACAAGAAGTCTATCACGCTCAATCTGCGCGAGAAGGAAGGTCAGGCTATCGTCCGTCAACTGGTTGAGAAGGCCGATTTCCTGCTGGAGAATTTCCGCCCCGGCACGCTCGAGCGCTGGAACCTCGGCTGGGAAGAGCTCTCCGCGATCAACAAGGCGCTGATCATGATCCGCGTGTCTGGTTATGGTCAAAGCGGGCCCTACTCAAGCCGTGCTGGCTATGGTGGGATCGGAGAGGCAATGGGCGGCATGCGCTATGTCGCTGGCGAACCGGACCGTCCGCCAAGCCGGGCTGGCCTGTCGATCGGTGACTCGCTTGCAGCGACATATGCTTGCCTCGGGGCTTTGATGGCGCTCAATCATCGACACAAGACCGGGCAAGGCCAAGTGGTCGATTCCGCGATTTACGAAGCGGTGCTGGCAATGATGGAGTCAACGGTTCCGGAATACACTGTAACCGGGCACATCCGTGAGCGTACCGGTTCAATTCTCCCTAAGATCGCACCCTCGAATGTCTATCCCACAAAAGATGGCAGCGTACTCGTTGCGGGCAACCAGGACAGCGTCTGGAAGCGCATGGCTGCGATGATGGGGGTGCCCGAACTGGGCGACGATCCGCGCTACAACAGCCATGTTGCGCGTGGCGAGCGGCAGACCGAGCTCGACGACATGATCGGCGAGTGGACCAAGCAGTTCACAAGTATTGAAGTTCTTGAAAAATGTGAAGAGTTTGCCGTCCCTGCGGGCAATATCTATCGCGCTCCAGAGATGCTGGCCGATCCGCATTTTGAGGCTCGTGAAGCGATTGTTGAGCGCCAACACCCTAAACATGACAACTTCAAAATGCAGAATGTTGCGCCCAAACTCTCGGCCACGCCAGGCAATGTCGACTGGGTAGGACCGAAGCTCGGCGAGCACAATGAGCTGGTCTATGGAGAGCTGCTCGGGATGGACAGCTCAACCATGGCCGACCTCGAGCAACGTGGGATTATTTAGGCAGCGAAACGCTTCAGGGATCATTGCCAGCGCGGGTGGTGCTGTGAGCACGATCGTCTTCGACAGCCTGTGAAAATGCATGGAAGGCGCGCCGCAAATGGCTGCCCATTACTGCTCGCGCCCAGCTCGGGTCACGGGCCCTGAAGGACGCGATCAGTTCATCATGATCGCGAGCCGATTGCACCAGATCTTCGACCGAATAGGTTCGCGCAGTCCTCAACACGACCGGCTGTTCGACCAGCATCGCCAGCACCTCCGCCAATCGGGGTGAGTGGGCGGCCTCGGTGATGAGCTCATGGAAAACTCTGTTGGCATCGAGAAAGCTCTCAACGTCAGGCGGGCTCTGCTCGACCGCCTGATGGAGCTTCTGATTGATCGCCGCGAGCTCTTCGATCTGATCGCCGGTCAATCGACTGGCAGCGCGCTCAGCCGCGTGGCCCTCAAGCATCTGTCGCAGAGTGAACATCTCGTCGACTTCGTCACGTGACCAATCGGCGACAAAAATCCTGTTGGACTCATTTCGGACGAGCAGAAGCTCGCGTTCAAGTCGCCTGACTGCCTCACGCACAGGTGTTCGGCTGACCCCGGTAATTTTGGTCAGGCGTTCCTCAGTGAGCTGCTGACCGGGTTCGAGGTTGCCCTCAAGAAGATAGCTTCGGATCTTGTCGTAAGCATTGTCGGAAGCTCGTGTCACATTTTTGTCCCTTGGCAATTCCGACAGGTCTTTGGGCTAGCAATTTTTCTTGACGAGGGCAAATTGTATACAATATGGGGCGCTCGGATGGTGGCGACCATTCTTTTTGTTGCGCTCCGGAGCTCTGTTGAGCCGTCCGGATCTCCGCCGAGGGGGCGGTGGTAACAAAAGGTCGACCAGGGGACACAGTTGCGGTGCCGTTCGCGTTGATCGGCCACCTTGGGGGAACCGTTGGCCTGATAGGCACGCTGGTTCCGATACATTCGGTTCAGGGAGAACCAGCAAATGAAGATGTTTAAAGCCAGCCTCGCCTGTGGTGCCGCTCTTGGTGGAATGGCTCTGGCCAATCCGGCTGTCGCTCAGGAAAACGGCGGCGACAGTGCTAGCGAGGATCAAGGCAATGCGATCATTGTGACCGCGCGTCGACAGTCGGAAACGCTTGCTGAAGTTCCGACTGCGATCACCGTCTTCACAGCGGACACTCTGAAATCTGCCGGCATCGAAAGCGCCGATGATTTCGTTCAACTGACGCCCGGTGTCACGATTGTGACCGGGACCGCCGAAGCTGGCGACACCCAGATCAACATTCGCGGTATCAACGGTGCCCGCGATGCCGAAAGCTCGGTCGCTTTGGTGGTCGATGGAATTCTCAAGACCAACACGGCGCAGCTTAACCAGCGCCAAGGCACGCTGCGACAGGTTGAAATTCTCAAGGGTCCGCAAGGCGCGCTCTACGGTCGGAACGCGGCCGCCGGCGCGATCGTGATCCAGACGCTTAAGCCATCGGATGTCGTCGAAGGGGGCATTCTGGTTTCTGCGGCGGAGGACAACACCTATTCGGCCAATGGCTATATTGCGACACCGGTCGGTGAGGGCGCTGGCTTGGTTTTGTCTGGTAGCTATTTTTCGACCGATGGGTTCTATTTCAATCGTTTCCTCGGAACAAACTCGGTTGACGATCAGGAGAGTTGGTCGATCGATGGACGCTTTGTTGCTGATCTTGGCCCCGATACGGAGGTCGATATCAAGGCACGTTATGCCGAAGTGACGGGCGCATCGATCAATTTTAACGCGTCCTTCCATCTGCCCAATTTCGCCGCGGTCGATCCAACCTTCTTTGAAGATGTGAACGACCACCCGTTTGACTTCTACTCGAATATTGATCCGATCAATGAGCAGGAAACGTTTGAGGTCTCTGCTAAGATCGAACACCAGTTCGAAACAATGACACTGACCGCTTGGGCGCTTTACAGTGACGTTGATCAGTTGCTGACCGCTGACGGGACATCGGCCGACTTTGCGCGCTTTACCTTCCCTGGTGCGACCCCGGACTCAGTGGCCGCGTCAAACTCGTGTTTTGCGACCACGGCGGCGTTGACGGGCTTCCCGACGAACCCACCGACTTTCATCGGTCAGACCCCGGTTCCGTTCATCTTTGATCCGGCCACCGGTTCGACGTTCGGCCCATACAGCCCGACAACCTGTGACGGTACGCAGCTGCAGATCCGTCAGCAAAGTGACTTCAGCGCTGAAGTGCGCTTGGCTTCCAACGGTGATGGCCCGCTCGATTGGCAGGTTGGAGCATATTACCTCCACATTGATCGCGAGGTTGGTGTGAGCCTTGGTGCCGATCTGGGCAACGGCGTTTCACGCGAGTTGTTCAATCCAGCAGGATCAGCCAACCCGACAACACAACTCTACAACGATGACTTCTCGACCGACGTCTATGCGTTGTTCGCTTCGATCGATTGGGAGGCCACAGATCGCCTGTCTATCGGATTGGCTGGTCGTTACGATATTGAGGACCGGAACGTGACCAATCTGGT
Source organism: Erythrobacter sp. (assembly GCA_965229665.1). Lineage (GTDB taxonomy): Bacteria > Pseudomonadota > Alphaproteobacteria > Sphingomonadales > Sphingomonadaceae > Erythrobacter. The sequence continues at coordinate 2,412,476 of OZ245896.1, forward strand.
CCCGACCGCGACTGACCCCTTCACCGGCGGTCCGATCAACCCGGGCCAAGCCTTCGGACCCATCGCCGATCAACAAGAGACTTTCCGTCAGTTCCAGCCCAAAGTGTCTCTGCGCTACGAGGTTGGTGACGATGTAAACCTCTATGCCAACTGGGGCATCGGCTTCAAATCGGGTGGCTTCAACAACCAAGGTTCTGCAGCGATTGTTGACCAGGCCTTCAACCAGTTCATTGGGACCAATGTTCTGATCAATGACCTCTTCCGCAAGGAGAAATCCTCGGCGTTCGAGCTTGGTGTGAAAGGCGAACTGCTGGATGGCGCAGTCACCTTCGATCTGGCTGGCTATTACACCGACATTGACGACATGCAGTTCTTCGAATTCTTCGTCGGCGCCTTTGGTCTGCTGCGCGTCGTGTCGAACATCGACCAAGTTGAGGTCTATGGTGCAGAACTCAATTTGACCGCGGAAATCCTACCGGGTTGGGACATATTTGGCTCTGCAAACGTCACCGAAAGCGAGATCAAGGCAAACTCTTCTCGCCCCAACACCGTTGGCAATGAATCGCCTTACACCGCCGACTACACTGTCAATGTCGGTACGCAGCTTGACCTACCGGTAACTGACACTGTCAATTTCATCGCACGTGCCGACTATCGGATCACTGGCCCCACGTGGTTCCACACTGTTCAGAACAACACCTCGCCGACCCTGTTTAGCGGATTGCTGCCGGGGTCAGCCCTGATGCTGCCTGCGGTGGTTGGCGATGCCGATTATTCTATCACGCAGCGTGATGAGTTTGGCATTCTCGATGTCCGTGTCGGGGTAGAGGTTGGCCAAGTTTCAATCGTAGCCTTTGCTGAGAACCTCACCAATGAGAGCTATCTCAACGAAGTCATCCCTGCGATTGAATTCGGAGGATCGTTCTTGTCGCCGGGTGGTTTGCAGCGCTTTGGCGTCGAACTTGGCTTTGATTTCTGATCGATTGAGCCCATTAGGGTCGCATGACTACCGACGCACAAGACAATTACGCAGGCGTCTATGACAACAGGATAGGGTTCGGCCAGCGGCCGGCCCTAATCCTTATCGACTTTGTGCAGGCCTATTTTGACCCTGCTAGCCCGCTCTATGCTGACTTCAGCCAAACGCTAGCGGCGGCGATCGAGCTCCGCGATGCAGCCCGGAAAGCGGGCATCACAATCATTTACACCAATGTGGTCTACCACCCGTCGCTAAAAGATGGTGGCCGGTTCGCGCAAAAGGTCGCGCCATTGGCGGGATTTGCGAAAGGGCACAAGTTTGGCGAATGGGCGCCTGGCTTGGATCCTGCGGAAAGTGAGTTGGTGATCTCCAAGCAATATGCGAGCGCCTTTTTCGGGACTTCGCTGGCATCTACGCTCACTGCAAACGGCCATGATAGCTTACTGATCACGGGGCTAACCACCAGTGGCTGCATTCGCGCCACCTGTGTCGATGCGTGCCAGAATGGTTTCATTCCGTTGGTCGTCGAAGAGGCTGTTGGTGATCGCCATGAAGACCCCCATCGCGCCAATCTGTTTGACATGAACGCCAAGTATGGCGACGTGGTGCGGCTGGGGGAGGCGATTGGCTCTCTGTCGTAGCCGCCGATTTGGGGTTTTGCCCCGACCGACAGGACAGACATTCGTCATCGCATCTGGTTTGCGCCAAGTGGTTGGGACTTTAAGAACGCTTGTATGAGCGCCAAAGATCAAGATCTTTTTCATGAGCTTGCGCAAGCCCTGCGGCCAGCCTTGTCGCTCGATGAGGTGAGGCAACCGCCCTTTGTCAGCCTTGAGCTAGCTAAGTACGCGATTCACCGACATCGAGTTGGTCCGTTGCTTCACTTGGCCATTCACCGTTCATCCGACATACGGGTCGATGCTTCCGCTCAGTCTTTGCTCGAAGCCAGTGCAAAAAAGAACGCACTCTCAGACCTGCGCCAGCAAGCGGTCTTGCGCATCCTTGAGGACCTTTTTCAAGCCCGCGGAATCGCTGCCAGCTTCATAAAGGGACGCGGCCTTTCGAAACAACTCTATGGCGAACAGCCCGTCAGAGTTGCCAAGGATATCGATGTTCTGGTCGAGCAATCACAGTTTCGTGCCGCCGTCGACGCGCTCGACGAGTTCGGTTTCATTCATTGCTCGCGGAATTTGAGCGGCGGCAAGTGGGGGGCAGCCGCAAGAAAGTCGGCGAGTGCCAGAATCTTCAAAGACATAAAGTTCGTTGACCCGACGGGCTCAATATCTCTCGAGTTGCACCGACGCCTATTTCGTTTCGAGCCGAGAGGGTTCACCGAACAGTTTTCTCGCGCCGTTGGCTGGTCCGAAACCCCGCAAATCACCGAGCCAAGCTATTGTTTGTACCTGATTTTGCATGGATCAATGAGTCTCTGGCAGCGGCTAAAGTGGCTTGCGGACTTGTCTCTGCTCACCAGAAGAATGGCCGATAGTCAGATCCAGAATACGATGCGGCTCGCAAGCCAGTTTGGATGCACTGATGCCATCGTGTCAGCCGTCTTTCTAGCCTCAGAGGTTTTTCCCGGCGCTTTGCCGGATCGCTGGATGGCAATATTGGGAGAGCATTGCTCGAATGAGCCAACAGTCAACTTGGTCGAACACTATCGAAACACCTTGTTGGCCTCGGAGGTTCAGCGGCTTGATTTGCCGCCGAGAGACTTCCATCCATCAGGTGCAGCAGATCTGATATTCCCTGGCCGAATTGGCCTCGTTCCAAGTGCGGTGAACCGCTTGCTGGGATCACTCTCGGTCAGAGTCTAGCATTCTCGACCAATCTGGCTTTGCGGCTCATGCGCTCCCCAACTCGGAGAGTGGATGTACGACCTTCTACTTAGTCTCGGAAACTTAGAAGGTTGCGAATCAGCGCTTTATCGCTAGCCTCGGTAAAGCTGCCCAGAGCATGCATGGCCTCCATCAAAGCGGGGATACTATGCGGACTTCAAACTTATGGCGTCTCAAGGCGTTACCCGTTTCAGCGGTGTTGATGTTTTTAGCCGGGTGCGGGGCCAACGATGTCGACCCCGTGCAAGAGGCGCCGCGCCCAGCTAAGCTTTTGACTATAGCGGGGGCATCAACCGAACAGGCCAACAGTTTCCCGGCCGTTGTCCGATCGATACGTTCGACTGATTTGGCGTTTCAAGTCGGCGGGCAGATAGTCGAGTGGAACGCGATCGATGGAGCGCCCATCGGGCGAGGTCAGGTGCTCGCTCGCCTCGATGCGACAAGCTTCCAAGCCGCGGTTGAGCAGGCCGAAGCACAGTACAACAACGCCAATAGCGAGTATGAGCGCGCTCTGCGTCTGATCGAAGAAGACGCCATTTCACAAAGCGTTGTCGAGAGCCGTGATGCGCAGAGGCAAGTGGCAAAAGCGACACTCGATACCGCGCGAAAAAACCTTTCCGACACAGTGCTGCGCGCGCCATTCGATGGCTATGTCGGTCGGAGCAATGTCGAACAGTTCCAGAATGTGGCGCCGCAGCAACCGGTCTTGGTCCTGCAAAGCCAAGCGGTCGAAGCGATCGTCAATGCACCAGCCAGTTTCGTTCTGAATTCCAATCGGATTCGGTATTACAACACTGAGGTGGAGCTCGACGCAGCTCCCGGACGCCGGTTTCCTGCTACTTTTCGGGAAGCGACCGGTGTCGCAGATGCATCCACTCAGACTTTCGAAGGTCACTTCTCGTTTACGCCTCCGGCCGACCTGCTTGTGCTGACAGGTATGACGGCAACGATGTACTTTGTGACTGATCTGCTCGAGCCAGGCGAAGGACCAGAGGGTGTTTCAGTTCCGCTGTCTGCACTGCTGACTGATGGTGATACGCGCTATGTCTGGACTGTGAAGGGGCGCGAGCGAATTCTGGAAAAGCGCCCTGTCCGCGTTGCGGAAGGGGTTGGTGAGACGCTGACCGTCACTGATGGCTTAACGGTTGGAGAGACCATCGTGGCGGCCGGCGGAGCCTACTTGCAAGAGGGTGACCGAGTGCGCCCCTGGCAAGAATAGGATAGGCCGCCGCGCGTGGATATCGCCGCCTACAGTATCAAGAACCGGCTGGTCATGTGGCTGGTCATTATCCTTTCCCTGTTCGCGGGCTGGTTCGCCTATTCCAATATGCCGCGGTTTGAGGATCCAGAGTTTACCATCCGCCAGGCTCAGATTTTCACCCCATATCCGGGCGGAAGTCCGGAGGAAGTCGCGAGAGAAGTCTCAGCCCCGCTTGAAGAAGCGCTGCAAGAGATGGCCGAAGTCAAGGAAATCCGGTCTGTTTCCTCCGCCGGGTTTTCGGAGATTTCGGTCGAGATCAAATACGAAGCATCCCCGTCCAAGGCAGACTTGCAATTGATCTGGACCAAGCTTCGCAACAAGGTCGCAGACGCAGCCGCTGACTTGCCTCCGGGCGCCGGTCAGAGTCAGGTCTTCGACGAGTTTGGTGATGTTTTTGGGATTTATTACGTCTTGACCGGAGACGGGTTTTCCATGGCTGAGCTTCGTCGCTACGCGAAGGTACTGCGCCAGGATCTGCTGTCCGTCTCTGGGGTCGGCAAGGTCAACATTGCTGGCGAGCAAGACGAAGTCATTTACGTTGAAATCTCTCGCCAAAACGCGGCGGCCTTGGGCGCGACGGTCAACGCGATATTCCAGCAGCTTTCGACTCAGAATACGGTCGTAGGCGGCGGGACAGTCAACATTGACGGTCAACGCTTGGTCATAAGCCCCAGTGGTGACATCGATTCCGTCGAGGCGATTTCAAATCTATTGGTTTCGTCGGGGGAAGGGCGAATCGTACAATTGCGCGATATCGCAACAGTCTCCCGCGGGTATCGCGATCCACCCGAGTTCCTAGCCTACTACGATGGTGAGCCCGCGCTTGTGCTAGGGATTGCCGCAGTGTCCGGCTCCAACGTGGTTAAGGTTGGCGAGGATATCACAGCCAAGCTTGCAGAAATCGAGAGCCAACGTCCCGCCGGGATGGTGCTGCACGAGTTTTACCACCAGGGCAAAATCGTTGAGAAATCCGTTTCTGACTTTGTGGTCAACGTGATCATCGCGCTTGCGATCGTGATTATCGCGCTGGTGATTTTCATGGGTGTCAAATCCGGCCTTGTTATTGGCATTGGCTTGTTGCTGACAATCGCAGCGACGCTCGGCACAATGTACTTCGCTAATATTCCAATGCATCGGATATCACTCGGTGCCTTGATCATCGCGCTTGGCATGCTTGTCGACAATGCCATCGTGGTGACCGATGGAATCCTGGTTGGTTGCCAGCGCGGACGTCGGATCGTCGATATTGCGAGCGATATCGTGAAACGCTCGATATGGCCGCTTTTGGGCGGCACACTAGTTGGTATCTTGGCCTTCGCCCCGATCGGTCTAGCCCCTGGTGATACGGCAGAATTCACCGGTGATCTGTTCTGGGTGATCCTGATCTCGCTGCTCTACAGCTGGGTTTTCGCAATCACGATCACACCCTTCCTCTGCTCCTTCCTGTTCAAATCGGTCGAAGATCAATGCCACGAGGGCTCCGGCGGCACCCCGATGGAAGAAAAGGAACACGGCGGGTTGATGGATCGCTTCAAGAGCTTTGTGGCATTCCTTATTGGCCGCAAGCCGCTCGCCATTGGCGGGGCGGTTCTGCTGTTTGCCGGGTCCGTATTCGGTTTTACCTTTGTCACACCAGGCTTTTTCCCGGCCTCCACCACGCCGCAGATGGTTGTGGATTTCTGGCTCCCAGAAGGGACCGATATCACCGTCACGGACGCCGAGATGCGTGAGCTGGAGGACCACATAGAAACGCTTGAAGGGGTCGAGCACGTTCACACGCTCGTCGGGCGAGGAACGCTTCGTTACATGTTGGTTTATCAGTTTGAGAGCAGCAATTCGGCCTATGGGCAGATGCTGGTGAAGCTGGACGATTATCGGCGGTTGGACGACCTCATTCCGCAGGTGCAAAACTATATCGATGCGAACTTCCCCCAAGCGCAGGGCAAGGTCTGGCGTTTCGTGCTTGGTCCAGGAGGCGGCTCTAAGGTCGAGGCGACCTTTACGGGTCCGGATCCCAAAGTTCTGCGGCAACTTGCCGCCGAGGCTCAGCAAGTCTATCGCGAAGACGGAGGCGCGATCGCGATCAAGGACAATTGGCGTCAGCCCGTTCCATCAATCGAACCGACCTATTCGGAAGTGAAGGGACGGCGAGCTGGGGTTAGCCGCTCAGATGTGGGCGCCGCGCTTGCTCGCAATTTTTCGGGTCAGCAGGTCGGTGTCTATCGCGAGAACGATGACCTGATCCCCATCATGTCGCGGGCACCTGAAGTTGAACGGCTCAACATTTCGGGCATCGATTCTATTCAGGTTATTGGGCCGACCGGAGCCGCTGTGCCGATCGCGCAGGTGACAGATGGCATCAAAACCGAGTGGCGTGACAGCCGATTGCGTCGAACGGATAATGTCTGGTCAATAAAAGCGCAGGCTGATCCTGCGCCTGGTGTTGTAGCTGGGGACCTCCAATCGCGCGTCGAGCCGCTGGTTGAGGCAATCCCACGGCCTCCGGGCTACAACCTGACTTGGGACGGTGAATCGGGAAGCTCCTCGGAAGCCAATGGCCAGCTTGCTAGCGCGATACCATTCGGATTTGGCGCCATGATCTTGGTCGTGATCTTCCTGTTCAACGCGCTTCGCCAACCCTTGGTGATATGGTCAGTTGTGCCGCTGTCTCTGGTCGGCGTGGTGTTTGGCCTGATCGTCATGGGCGTCCCGTTCGAGTTTATGGCAATCCTCGGGGTGCTCTCTCTGGCCGGATTGCTGATCAAGAATGCCATTGTCCTGGTCGACCAGATCGATCTCGAGATTGCCGAGGGCAAGCCTCGGTTTGATGCTTTGATCGATAGCGCTGCGAGCCGCGTCCGCCCGGTCCTGCTCGGCTCTGGCACCACCGTGCTGGGGGTCATTCCGCTGTTCTTTGACGCCTTTTTCCAATCGATGGCGGTCGTGCTGGTGTTTGGGCTTAGCTTCGCCACTCTGCTGACTCTGGTGTTGGTCCCGGTGGTCTATGCTGCGGTGTTTGGGATTGGTGAGGACGAGACTGCGCAAAAATCGGGCGCGGAGGTCGCGGCATGAGGAAGCTTGCTCCCTTGTTCGTGGTCGCAGCAAGCCTCTCACTGAGTGGCTGCATGAGCCTGAGCAGCGATGCCGATGTGTCGGAGGCGGTGGCAGCAAGTTTGCCCGAATTGCCCGAGCGATGGCTTGTCGATGGCGTGGATCCGGGCGAGGTGCAAATCGGTTGGATCGTAGCGATCGGCGACCCGACCCTGACCGCTTTGGTGCAAGAAGCTCAGCGCAACAATCCGGATATTCGAGCGGCGTCGGCCAATCTCGAGGCCTCGCGGGCCTTGGTCAGGCAGGCTCGCGCTCCACTGCTCCCGCAGGTCAGTGGAGTGTTCAATGTCGATCGAACCGACAGCCCTCAGCCCTTGTCGCTCGACCAGCCGCTCTACTCGCTCAGTGCGCAGGCGCAGTGGGAGTTGGATCTGTGGGGCAGGGTCAGAGCAGGGCGCAATGCCGCTTATGCCAGTGCGCAAGCGGTGGAGGCCGATTTCCGGTTTGCACAATATGCGCTCGCTCAAGGGGTCGCCTCAGCTTACTTCGCGGGAGTTGAAGCGCGCGAGCAAATCGGCGTCGCTCAACGCACTGTAGCGGCGTTGGCCGAGATCGATCGTATTGTCCGAGTGCGATATCGTGAGGGGTTCGCTTCCCGCCAGGACACCGCGACAGCTGCGTCTGATCTGGGCACGGCGCGTGATAGTCTAGCGCAAGCGCAGGCTGCGGGTCGCAGTGCACGCCGCGCGCTTGAGGTGCTGTTGGGACGGTACCCCGCCAATCGAGTTGAACTGGTCGACGAGCTGCCCGAGACGCCGGCAGCTCCGCCAGCCGGATTGCCCGCACAGCTGTTGGAACGACGCCCAGACGTGATCGCTGCGGAGCGCCGGGTTGCGGCAGCCTTCGCCGCGTTGGATCAGACCAAGGCGGCTCAACTTCCGGTGGTCTCCTTGACTGCAAGTGGAGGAGGGTCCTCAACCGATCTGTTCGACGTTCTAAACGGAGGCAATCTGTTCTGGTCGATCGTCGGCAATGTCCTTCAACCGATCTTCGATGGCGGGCTTCGTGGAGCTCAAGTGGACGAGGCTGATGCCAATCGCAGGGCTGCAATCGCGGCCTATGCCAGCACGGCTCTGGCGGCTTTGGGCGAGGTCGAAGAGAATCTTGATCAAGTGCAGGTCCTAGCCACCCGTGAAGCCATTCTGGAGGAAGCGGCCGAGCAATCATCGACTTCCTACATTTTGGCTCAACTCCAGTATTCCGAGGGTGAGATTGCTCTGATTGACGTGCTCAACATTCAGCAGCGGCTGTTTGCTGCGGAGCGGAACCTGGTGTCGATCCGTCGCGCGCGGATCGAGCAATGGATCGCGCTCAACCTGGCCCTTGGAGGCTCCTGGGAGTAAGACCTATGCCGGTAACTCGAGGTGTTTGGCCCCGAACACAGCCTGCCAGCTCGCGATCTCTTCGACCACGGCCTCGTCCATATCTCGTACCAGATCTGTCACCTCGCGGTAGGAAAGCGTTACAGCAGAGTTTGCGAGGAGCAGATCAAGTCGGTTCGCCATGTCATCGAGGCGTTCGGACGCAATCCGAGAGATGGCCGCAAATCGCTCAAAGTCACCGAAGAAGCGGATGCCAGCCAGGTTGGCACCCAAGGTCGGGAACGCGACACCTAAGAAGGTGAACACCATCGATGAGCTATCGGGCCAGGCCGTCGGCACAAGACCAATCACACTCGAGAGCTTAAGCCCAAGGTATGCCGCTACCGATAGTACACCGATAAAGAAGCAGGCCTGGGCAGCTCGATCTAGGCCGTGGTGAACTTCGGACAATTTGCGGGCTTTGGCGCGGTGATAGTCGCGTTGCCCTGCCACATGCGGAGCGACCATCTCTGCCATGATCTTCCGCAAATAGGCTTGATCAATTCGAGCCCGGGGCAGGCCCATATTGCGCAAGCAATGGCGAACGAATTGTTCAGGCCATTCGCGCCTTGTGCCGCGTGGCCAGCGTCCGATGGGCCGTGAAACTCCGAGCGCAACCAGCGACGGTGCATGGCGGAGATATTCAGCGACCCGACGGGTTTCGAACCATTCCTGATGCCATCGCCGCCGCCTGCCAATGATTGTCACGGCCAGAATGGCTCCGAGCAGGACAAGTTCGATACCAGCGAAGACCCACTTTGCCTCGCTCAGGCCCAGCGGCAGGTAAAGCACACCGATGATCACAGCGAAGGCCGCCAGAACAAAGTTGATGCACATGCCGCTGCGGTAGGCTTCCGACAGGCGGGTCGATATCCGGTCCGCTGACTCAAACGCTGCTATGATGCTGGCGCTTTCGGCACCACCAGCTTGTGAGGAAGCGATTGGGTTGATTGGGATTGCCTCGGAACCGCCGAAGAGATCTTCGATCCAGCGATAAAATCCGCTGGCCGATCCTTTGGTCCTCTCGACCTTGCCAGCATCCAGCGGGAGGAGCGCGTCTGATTTTAGGGAGAAGACACCTGAAATGATCGACTCCAACCGTGGCGATGGCGATTTCTGAGATACCCCAAGCTCCTCAGGTCGAGAGATGATCGACCAGTGGCTTGGGTTTGCAGGGTCGACCAAAAGAACTGGAGCTCCCAGTTCCAGAGCAGCCATCATCGTATGGCCAGTGCCGCCGCGATGGTGAGTGTCTTTTCCATCCCAAACCGCGACGAGCAGATCGACCCGCTCGATCATCACGCGCCCGGCCGCCGCGACCTTGTCGGAACAATGGGCGTCAAATCTCTGGCTGCGTTCCCTGTCGTCGGGATGCTCGAGCATATCCTCAAACATGCCTTGAAGCTCAAGGTCGCGATCCGCCAACTCAAAAAGCCGAGCCCGATCAGCGAGGGCCTCGATCTTCGCTGCTCTTGCAGCGACCTCCGGATCCGAGGCTTTGGCTCCATTCAGGATAGCACGCGCGTCCTCAATGGTGTCAGGCCGCGCGTTTATCGCGAGGTTGAGCTGCCGTCCGAACGGTAGCGGAGCGATTAGCGACCAGTTGCGAGCCAATGCGGCTTCCGACGCGATATGGTCGACCCCTTCGGCCAAGAGATTGTACAAGCGGATTTCGGACAGGTCGGTGTTATGTCGTTTGGTCAGCTGCGCAATGGAATCGAAGATCGTTCCCAGTGCGTCGACTACCTCGTCGCGATTTGCGCTGAGAGCCGGGTTGGCCTCGCGATGCCCGGTGATCCCCACTGCGAAATGTGGCTGCCAGACAGGAAAGTGCGATCGATCCGCGGGCGCTGAGCCCATTGGCTTTGCCTTTCTCTCTTCCCCGTGGCCTTAGAGCGACCGATCAGGCAGGCCCGCTGGCCAAAGTGCTTTGTATTCTTTGACACACAAGCTTGGTTCCGCACAAGCGGCACTGCTTGACCGAGAGGGGATTGGTGGGGCAGTTTGTGAGGTGCAAGGGGGCAGACCACCGATGAAGTTTATCCATCGATTGGCGTTAGGGCTTAGCGGATTGGGCCTCGTCGTGGCCTTGCCTGTTCAAGCGTCGGAGCAGACCCCGGATACTACCGTGATCGGAGAGCCCGAACCGGTGTTTCATCGGTCATACAACAAGTATTCGACCGAGCTGGCCAGTAGGACAAAATCGGACGAGCAGATTGCATACGAAGTGCGCCTTGCCGCTGCTCACAAAACCGCCTGCGACGAAAATCAGATGACTGGCTGTCTTGCGCTCGGGAAAGCGTATGAGCTTGGTAGTGGAGTTGAGCAGAGCCGCCCCGTCGCTGCCGAACTGTACTTCCAAGCTTGTTCTGAAGGTCTGGTGGAAGGCTGCACTGCGTTGGCGCAGCTCTATGAAGGCGGATTGGATTCGGCGTCCGCAAGCGATGCGCTGCAGGTCTACGAACAAGCTTGTGCAATGGGATCGCTTTCCGGTTGTCGCGGGCAAGCGCGCATGCTGGCTCAAGACGAGCGCATTGCAATGGATCCCGTCTTTGCGGAAGGCCTGATGGCCTGGACCTGCGAATCCGGGGACGAACAAGCCTGTCTTGCCTACTCTGATATGCTGTTGCGGTCTGATCGAAGCGCGCCAGATCGCCATAAAGCGCTCGAACTGCTGATGTCCTACTGTGAGAAGGATAGTCTTGAAGCTTGTACACAGGGCTTAACGGTGGCGGCAGGCAGCGGCTACTACGGTCAGGGTCTCGGGCCTCGTTTCGCTCACTTTGCTTGTGCATACGAAGATGCGCAGAGCTGTGTGGATATGGGGCAGCGCTCCTTCGCCGGAGAGGGCCTTGCGCCTGATCTGTCGCGCGCATTGGCTTACTACGATCGGGCCTGCTCGCTCAATGAAATCTATTGCTCGGTGGCTCAGTCAATCCGCGCCGAAGACACCTATCTGGTCTCGTGCGACTATGGTGATGCGACGGCCTGCGGGCACCTTGGCCGGGCCTATGGCGCAATGTCCAGCCCGATCAGCAATGTCGAATGGGAGCAGCATTTCCTCAGCTACGCTTGCGAGAACGGCGCATTGGAATTCTGCCATGATGCAGCCGAGGCGCTGATGAGCGGTTCCTATGAGCCCCGGAGCCCCCGCTTCCAGAGGGGAGTCGAATTTCTCTACGCTGGTTGCGAGTTCGGTGATGTCGAAGCCTGCACTGATTTTGGGATGGAACTCTATCGCGGTGAGACCATCGCCGAGGACAAGCTCCGGGCAGTCGAATTGCTGGTCGCGCAATGCAATGCTGAACACGAATTGGCCTGTGTCGAGCTTGATAAGACAGCCTTTATCGCGCCGGAAGGATCACTGGCGGAGGCGGACAGTCGGTTTGAGCCGCCGATTGAGCGCGACGAGGACGGAACACCCACAAGCGATTTCCTGTCTGAAGAAGAGCGTGAGCTCATGGCGCGATCATGTGTGTCGAGCGAAGTGGAGTTTCGCGGCAAGATCTATCGCGATCAGGTTTGCAGGCTTGGGGAGCTGGCTCTTAACAGCTACCGGCTCAGACCGGGGCAGGCGCCGTGGCAAGCGCTTCTCTGGCGGCCACCAGTGGTCGCTGGGCAGAGTGTCGGCCGTGCTCAGCGGGTGCTTTGTGGGGGCTCGGTCATCCGTCGCGGGTGGATTCTCACCGCCGCGCATTGCCTGCGCGATCAGAATCAGTCGATCGTCGGAAAAGGCTATCGGGTCCGCCTAGGGGTTTACAATCCACGCAAGGACGAAGGGATCAGCTATCCGATCGAGCAGGTCTTTATCCATCCCTTCTATGTGCGCCGGACCTACGCTTACGACATCGCTTTGGTGAAGTATGATCCTAACAGAGGCAGGAAAGATGGACCGAGCAATCGCATCTCCACGATCCGACTTGATCCCTTGTCGGTCGACAATCGCAGCATCGCGGCTGGCGCAAATGTCTACTCCTATGGCTGGGGTTGGACCGGGGTATCCGACAGTTCCTCGACCGATTATCTGCAAGGCGTAAAGCTGCAGCTGCAATCGCGCGATGACTGCACCAGGACCACCAAATTCCGCGGGCGGTATCGGGATTCAGCGCTGTGCGCAGCCGGACGCGATGGTGCGCAATCCTGTTGGGGGGATAGCGGAGGACCGCTGATCACTTATTCCGATCCCGGTCGCAAACCCACTTTGCTCGGTGTTGTTAGCTGGGGACGGAAATGTGGCACGACTGGCAGCGCAAGCGCGTTCACCCGAGTCGGCAAAGTCAGCATTTGGTTGAATAGGATTATGGCGTCCAATCCTTGATCCGCAATGAAAAGGGGCTCGCCTTAGGCAAGCCCCCGATCATTAGTCCTTAGGACCAAAGTTGGTCTTATTCTTCAGCGGCTCCGGGGCCGATCGGGTTGTTGGTGCCGTCTCCGGTGCCATCGCCGGCGCCTTCTTCTTCACCAGCCATTTCACCTTCTGCGGCCATTTCACCGTCCGCGGCCTCTTCGGCCATAGATGCGTCCGCTTCTTCGGTTACTTCGGCTTCCATCGGCTCGTCAGTTTCGGCTGGCGCACATGCTGCGAGAGCCAATGCGGCTGATCCGCCAACGAGACTGAAAACTGTCTTCCTCATTCAAAAAATCCCCCAACTTCAGTTTTAGGAACTGAAGAGGCTATCATGACGATAGGCGAGAAAGCAATCGTGTAAGTCCCGGTTCGCCGCGCAAGGGGTCGAGCAGGGGATCATTAGGCGCAAACAATAAGCCTGGATCGGACTTTGCGAGTGCTCTGTCCAAGAGCTCCAGCGCGGTGTCTGTATTGCCCCATTGTGCATGGACTTGGGCCTGCTGATAAAAACCAGCATCTCCAGACTGAGACACCATATCGGACAGTGCTGCGCTCGCTGCAGCTCTGTTGTTGAGCTTGTCATGGCAAATCGCCGCGCCGGTGAGCCCGAAAATCTGTACCGGCTCAGCCTCGAACGATGCCAAAGCTCCAGTGTAGTCCTGGCGCATATATTGCGCATTGCCGATCGCGAAATGAGCACTCGCTAAGTTGGGGTTGAGTTCCAAGGCGCTCTGCATGCGTGAGATCAGCGCAGTGTAGTCGCGTGCGAACAGGGCAATATAGCCGGCTGTTCGGAAGGCACGCGCGTTAAGCGGATCGAGCTCGAGCACCCGGTCGATCATTTGCGTGGCCAGAGCTTGTTGATCACCATAAGCGTAAAAGATCGCAACGGACCGCTGGGTGTCGGGGTCTCCAGGCGAGAGCTGTTGGGCGCTTTGATAGTGTGGGTAAGCGGCTTGTCGATCAAGCTTGCCATTGTTGAGTGCGAAGCCCAGCGCCAGATGACCGCGCGCCAAGCGTGGTTCGATTGCGATCGCCTGCTCGGCAGCCTCTATGGACCGATCATAGAGCCGATTGACCTCGTCCGCGCCGCTTGCATAATTTGCAGCGGCGGCAAGCATAGTGGAGCGCATGGCGTGAGCCGCTGCATATTGTGGATCTGCCGCGATAGCCGCGTCAAACTGTGCCAAGGCAGCCTGATCGCTCTCGATCCCGGAGGAGAGATCATAGAAGGACCATCCCCGCAGATAGGCCTCGTAAGCGGTGATATTGCTGGTGCCACCGACCTCCGCCTGTTCGGCAACGCTTTGCTGGGCCTCGCCTTCGCTCGCGATCTCCGCCACCAAGGAAAGCGCAACCGCTTCAGCAATCTCGGTCTGAACCTCAAAGACATTGGCGAATTCGCGATCGAAGCTCTCGGCCCATCGAACCAATCCATCGCTGACTTGCACGAGCTCGGCCGAGATCCTGACCGTCTCTGCGACGAGCTGCACACTCCCGCGCAAGACATTGCCAACACCGAGGGCGCGTGCGACTGCGAAATCATCCTCTCCTTCGCGCAGAGTTGAGGAGGTTGGCGCGGAGACCAGCAGTCTTGGATTTCGCATCAGAGCTGCGCGAAGTTCGTTTGATAGGCCATTGGAAAACCAGCTCTTCTCATCATCTCCGGTGAGATTGGAGAAAGGCAGAACGGCCATCGAAACACTCTCTCCATCAACTGACCCCGAAGGCATGAATTGCCAAAGGCCCACGGCCGTCAGACCGGCGATCGCTGCCCCGCTCATGATCAGGCCGCGCCTCGACACACCCGGTGCTTGTTCAGTCGGAACGGTAATCGGATTAGGAGCAGACTGGTCCATCTGCGAGGCAACCGCTGCCAGGATGCGCTGAGCGACCTGGCTGTCGTATTTGCCGTCCCAGTCCTGAATATCGACCAACTGAACCTGTCGAAAGCCCAAGGGCGACATGGTTCCATCAAGCGAAAGCGGGACCAGGCAGCCGCGTTCCCTGCCGCGCTGCGCCTCATCGCGAACCCAATGCGAATTGACGGCTGTTTCTGACCACAGCACCACAACACAGTCGGCCCCTTCGAGCGCGGCCTCAGTGGTCGGCAAGAAAGTGTCTCCACCGGTCAGCAATCCGTCCCACCAGACGTCATAGCCTGCCCGCTCTAGCAGGCCCATCACCTGGCGAGCGGGCTCCAATTCCTGTCTGGTGTAGCTGAAGAAGATCTTGCCCTTGGTCGAAGTCGCCTCCTCCCCAGGCCTTGCTTCAGCACTGCTGCCGCCGTTCTCCATCCTGCCCCTTCGCCATAACTGACTTGCCAGACACTATCGCGAAGAGAATGAACTGACTAGATGCGCTAGCGAAACTCGATCCAGCAAACGGAATTTTGAATTGTCAGCTCCGGCCTCCCATTCCCAAGACGCTGCACAATGGCAGTTCTGGATCGATCGCGGCGGGACCTTTACTGATATTGTCGCGCAGACGCCGTCGGGCGAAATGCGGTCTGCCAAACATCTGTCGCACAATCCTGAGGCCTATGATGATGCTGCGATTTTTGGGATCCGCCAGTTTCTAGGATTGAAGCACAGCGAGCCGCTTTCGGCGAGGGCAATCTCCGCGATCAAGATGGGCACAACAGTGGCCACCAATGCCCTGCTTGAGCGCAAGGGCGAGCCAACCCTGTTTGTCACGACCAAGGGCTTTGGTGACGTGATCGAGATTGGTTATCAGGCGCGGCCCAACACGTTTGCGTTGAACATTCAGAAGCCGCACCCTCTCTACAGCAAGGCGCTTGAGATTGAGGAGCGTGTGCTCTCCGATGGCTCGGTGAGTGTTCCGCTCGATCTATTGGCCGCGCGGACGGCGCTTGAGCAGGCCTATTCTGAAGGGTTCCGTGCGATCGCCATTGCGCTGATGCATGGCTATCTTTTCCCTCAGCACGAACTGGCATTGGTCGATCTCGCGCGGTCGATCGGGTTTGAGCAGATCTCGGCAAGCCACAATGTCAGTCCGCTCTCCAAGATTGTCTCACGCTCTGAGACAACAGTGGTTGATGCCTATTTGACCCCAATTTTGCGGCGTTATGTCGAACAGGTTGAGGGCGCATTTGAGGACGGCCAGAGGCCTCAGCAATTGTTGTTCATGCAATCCTCTGGGGGACTGACCGCATCCGATCGTTTCCGTGGACGCGATGCCATTCTTTCTGGCCCAGCGGGGGGAATAGTCGGCTGCGTTGCCACCGCCATCGATGCTGGGTTCGCCAAGGTTATCGGGTTCGACATGGGTGGGACGTCGACCGACGTCTCACATTATTCGGGCGAGTTCGAAAAGGTCTATGAGACCGAGGTGGCCGGAGTCCGGATGCGAGTGCCTATGCTCCATATCCACACGGTTGCGGCAGGCGGTGGATCGATCCTGCACTATGACGGTGAGCGTTTCCGGGTCGGCCCCGAATCCGCTGGCGCTGATCCCGGTCCGGCCTGTTATCGTCGCAATGGGCCGCTCACGGTGACCGACATCAATGTCGTGCTAGGCAAGTTGAACCCGGAATTCTTTCCCAAAATCTTCGGTCCGAACCAGGATCAAGCCTTGGATGTGGCGGCGGCGCGATCAGGCTTCGCCGATATCGCGCAAGAGGTCGCTGACGGTCGCTCAGCCGAGCAGGTGGCTGAGGGTTTCCTTGACGTGGCAGTCGAGCATATGGCTCAAGCGATCAAGAAGATCTCGCTTTCACGCGGATATGATCCCAAGGACTATGTCCTGAATTGCTTCGGTGGGGCTGGTGGACAGCATGCCTGCCTGGTCGCCGAGAAGCTCGGGATTCGGAAAATCCTGTTGCATCCGATGGCTGGGGTCCTCTCCGCCTACGGGATGGGGATGGCGTCTATCCAAGCTGAACGCCAGCAGATGTTGGGACAAGTATTGGATGCGGATCTGCTCCCTCAATTGCAAGCAACAATTGCTGAACTGGAGCGCCAGGCTCGGCTGGAGTTGATCGAGCAGGGGGTCGTCGAAGGTTCGATATCGGTCTCGGTTAAAGCCTTGCTGCGCTATCAGGCAACCGACACGACTTTGTCGGTTGGATTTTCGGATATCGAGCAGATGCAGGGTGAGTTTGCTGAAGCACACCAACGCCAGTTTGGCTTCAACGCGCCGGAGAAGCGGGTCGTTCTCGACACTCTAATTGTTGAGGCCCACTCGATGGAGCATTCACCAAAGCCCCAGAATCTTGAAGACCGCAGTGTGCCAGCGGAGCCGGTCGCAAAGACCAAGATCTACGCGGGCGGAGAGTGGTGTGATGCCCTGGTGTTCGAGCTGCAGTCGCTTGGGCGGGGACAGCAATTGGTCGGTCCGGCGATGGTGATCGAACCAACCGGTACGGTGATCATTGAGCCGCGCTGGTCGGGCGAGTTGGACCGTCTGGGCAATTTGATCCTGTCAGACAATGGCGGAGACAGCGCGATCGAGGCAAATGCTGACAAATCGGTCGACCCGGTGCAGCTGGAGATATTCAACAATCGCTACATGTCGATTGCTGAACAGATGGGCATCATCCTTCGTAACACATCGCAATCGGTGAACGTAAAAGAGCGGCTCGATTTTTCCTGCGCGATCTTTGATGCAGAGGGCAATTTGGTAGCAAATGCGCCGCACGTGCCAGTCCACCTCGGCTCGATGGATGCGAGCGTCAAAACAATCATCGCGAGTGGGCAGGAGATCAATCCAGGCGATGCTTTCGTGCAGAACAATCCGCACAGCGGCGGTTCGCATCTACCCGACATTACGGTCGTCTCGCCCGTGTTTGATGAGGCAGGCAACAGCATCCTGTTCTATGTCGCGTCGCGCGCGCACCACGAAGATGTGGGCGGGATATCGCCAGGTTCAATGTCTCCGTTTGGGCGCACGATCCACGATGAAGGCATCCTGCTTGATAACCTCAAATTGGTTGATCGCGGTGTGTTTCAGACCTCGATGATCGAACAAGCGCTGGGTGCCGGTCCTCATCCCGCTCGCAACATACCGCAGAATGTGGCCGATCTGATGGCACAGGTCGCTGCTAACGCTGCAGGCGCGAAAGAGCTGTTGGCGCTGACGCATGCTTACGGTCTTGATGTTGTCCAATCCTATATGGGGCATATCCAGGACAATGCTGAAACCGCCGTCCGCAGGGTTGTGGCGGATCTCCAAGAGGGCAGTTGCACGCTGGAGTTGGACAGTGGGGCGATGATCGCTGTCGCCATTACCGTTGATCGTTCCAATCGCGCTGTGACCGTTGATTTCACCGGAACCTCCGCGCAGTTGGACAGCGCATTCAACGCGCCCGCTGCCGTAACGCGGGCTGCGGTTCTCTATGTCCTGCGGTGCCTGATCGATGATGATATCCCGCTCAACGCAGGATGTATGAAGCCAGTGGAATTGATTCTCCCCGAAAGATCGATGCTCAACCCGGCCTTTCCTGCGGCGGTGGTGGCCGGCAATGTAGAGACCAGCCAAGCGGTGACCGATGCTCTGTTTGCGGCGCTGGGCCGGTTGGGTTCGAGCCAGGGGACGATGAACAATCTCACCTTCGGCAACGCACGCTATCAGTATTACGAGACAATCTGCTCAGGCGCGCCAGCGGGACCAGGTTTTGACGGAGCCTCGGCGGTCCACACCCATATGACCAACACTCGGATGACCGATCCCGAGATTCTCGAGCAGCGCTTCCCCGTTACACTGGCGGCCTTTCGGATCGATCGTGGATCGGGCGGAAAGGGGCGTTGGAACGCAGGGGATGGGGTGACGCGCGAGATCGTGTTCCATGAAGAGATGGATCTGTCCGTGCTGTCGGAGCATCGCCGGGTTGCGCCGCTAGGGTGCGATGGCGGTGCTGCTGGTCGGGTTGGCAGGAACAGTGTCGAGCGAGCTGATGGCTCGGTTGAGGATATTGGAGGTTGTGGTCACGCGCAGATGATGGCTGGCGATAAGATTGCTATACGGACCCCAACCGGCGGCGGCGTTGGTCCAGTGGACAAGCTCCAGGGCAAGAGAGGAACGTCCCAGCAATGAGCACGGCGGGTAGCAAGATCGGACCAGGTGTGCTGGTCACTGCGGCTTTTGTCGGCCCTGGGACCGTCACAACGTCGACGCTGGCGGGCGCAAATTTTGGCTATGCGCTGATCTGGGTCCTAGTGTTTGCGACTTTGGCGACCGTGATCCTGCAGGAAATGTCGGCGCGATTGGGCCTGGTCACGGGACGCGGGCTTGGCGAAAATCTTGCGATGCTGCTCAGCGAAAGCGTGCTGCGGTGGCCGCTGATCCTCCTGGTGGGCGTGGCATTGTATCTCGGCAATGCCGCCTATGAGGCGGGTAATCTCTCAGGCGCGGCGCTTGGGATCGAGGCGATTGTGGGCGCGGGTGACTGGGTCTTCGAGATCGCCATAGCGATGATCGCGCTATTGGCTGGAGCCATCCTGCTGACCGGCAGCTACCCTCTGATCGAGCGCGCTCTGATGGTGTTGGTCGCGATGATGGTCCTCTCGTTCCTCGCCACTTTCGTGTTCGTGGGACCTGACCTAGGTGCAATGGCAGCGGGGCTGTTCCGACCTAGCATTCCAGAGGGCTCCTTGCTGACGGTGCTCGCATTGATCGGTACGACGATCGTGCCGTACAATCTCTTTCTCCATGCATCAGCAGTGCGGCGAAAATGGTCGGATCCGGCGGATTTACCGGAAGTGAGGGCTGACACAGCGATCTCGATCGGGATTGGAGGGATTATTGCGATCCTGATCGTGGCGACGGCTGCGGCCAGCCTGTTCTCTGCCGGCCTTGCCGTAACCAACGCCGCTGACATGGCAGGGCAGCTCGAGCCTCTGTTCGGCCCCTTCGCCAAAATGATGCTGGGTCTTGGCCTGTTTGCCGCCGGTCTGACCAGCGCGATCACCGCGCCCTTGGCAACCGGGTACGCAGTCACAGAGGTTCTGGGCTGGCAGCGGGACCAAACCGGCCGAGCCTTTCGTCTTGTAGCTCTCAGTGTGTTGCTGGTTGGGGTGGGGCTCTCGCTTGCTGGCGTGCGGCCAATCGAAGTGATCCTGGCAGCGCAATTCGCCAATGGACTGCTGTTGCCCATAGTCGCTGGATTTCTGCTCTACGCCATGAACCAATCCAACCTCCTCAAAAGCAATACCAACCGCTGGCTGGCAAATTGCGCCGGTGGGATAGTCGTGCTGGTGACGGTCGGGCTTGGATTTCGGCTGATTTTCAATGTATTGAATTGAACACCTCCACTGGATTCCCGATGACCGAACCCTCCTATTTCCAGCTGCATGAAGAGGCCTGCGCGCGCGGGGAGACGAATTATGTCGATCCCGATAGCGGCTACCTGGTCTTCACCCGACTCGGTCTGCTGGAGCGCGATCGGTGCTGCGGGGCAGGGTGCCGGCATTGCCCGTTCGATCATGAGGCGGTCGCGCTGGCCCAGCGCAGCGCGAAGATCCAGCAGGCCGCTTGGCTGACCGAAGCACGACCTACGCAGGGCAAGCCAGTCTCAGCGCTATTCTGGAGCGGCGGCAAGGACAGCTTTCTTGCCTATCGCGCCCTGCAACGTGAAAGCGAGAACCCGATTGTCCTCATAACGACCTTTGACGCGGTCAGCAGGATAATCGCGCATCAGGACTTCGCGATCGACGTGGTTCGCGATCAAGCGCTCCACCTTGGTGCGCCACTGATCGGCGTGCCGCTGCATCCGGGCCGCGAATATGTCGATCACGTGGTGCCTGCGCTCGAACTGCTCCCTGCCGATATGCGCCTATGCTTCGGCGACCTGCACCTCGAATACATCCGCGCCTGGCGCGAAGAGGCCTTTGCCGAACCAAAGTACAAGCTGCACTTTCCGGTCTGGCACGCTGACTACGATGAGCTGCTGGAAGACCTCGAGCGATCTGGCGCTAGCTGCAAAATCAGCGCGGCGTCACCGGACCTCCCGCAAGTGAAGGTCGGCGACCACTTTGACCGCGCATTCGTGCAGTCCTTGCCCAATCACGTGGACCGGTTTGGCGAAAACGGTGAGTTTCACACCCAGGTGATGTTCGGCTGAACCTCTTGGATCATTTGTCCAGCTTGATCACGTAGACCGGCCCGAGGTCGATCTCCTGCTGGCTTCCGGCGAAATACAACTCCAGCTCTGACCCGCCTGCAGAATAAGCGCGAGGCGCCTTGGTTTTAATGCGGATCAGCTGCCAATTCGACCCGATCTTGAAGCGGTTGGAGGCAAAGGACTCAAATGGAGGGAAGGTGCCTTGGATGCGCGATGCGGCCACGCCTTTGCCATCCGCAGCGCCCGAACTGATGGTCTTGGCGGCGATCGCCACCAGCAGCTCATCACCCTCTGCGATCGGTTGTCGCAACGGGATCGTTGCTGCCAGATCGGTCAGATTGGTGCCATCTTGGCTGACCGAGAAGCGGGTAGCCTTCATCATCCAGATTTCAGGCTCATCGCGATTGACGAAGGTGCCGACCGAACCACCGAATTTCCACCTCGCCTGACCGGGCTCATTAAGCAGGGTGCCCAAGCCTTCAAGCGAATCCGGCATCTCAAGCTCGGGTATTTCGATCCGCGCAGCGGCTACGGTCACGGGACCTTGATCGGCGATCTTTGCGGCGCCGCTGACGACAATTGCTTGTCCAATCTCGATGATTTGTCGGGTCCGGCCAAATTGCAGTGTGACGATGCCATCCTTACGGCGAAGCTTTTGCTCAACGTCGGCCGAAACCTCATACCATTCCCAGTCCGAGCCGATCGTGACCGTCTCTTCACCAAAGCCGGGATAAGGCTCAAGATCCTGTTGGAAGCGGACCCGCAGGACTCCCCGACCATCCGAGGTGGCAGCCTCGATTGTTCGGGCATAGAAGCCAATAGTGATCGTATCGCCGCGATCGACGCTCTCGGTCAGAGGTATTTTGAGGCCAGCGGTGTAAATGAACTCGCTGGCTCGTCGCACCTGATAGCGGCGGGCGACCCCGCCACCCGGGATCGTCTCATCGACAATCGCAGTCTCGCTCAAATCAGAGCCATAGCCTTCCCAGTCCATCCGCGAAGGATCGTTTACCAGCTCACCCGGCAGCTGGGCGTCAAGGGCGGCGAGATCCGTTTCTGACTGCGCCATCGCCTGAGGCGCCAGGCAGGTTGCTGAAGCAAGAATACAGACCGCGCCAATGGCGCGCAGAGTTGCGATCATTTGTCCTCTCCCGACAGTTTGTGAGAACGTTAACATCGCAGACCGCGAGCCTCAAGTCCGGAGCTCGCTCCGAACTGAGGTCTTTTGGCTTATGCCGCTTTAGCGGGGCAATATTGCGCGAGATATTGATCGTGGCCCGGCATGTTCTGGACCAGCCAGCGGATCGACTTCTCCATCTCGTCGAGCTCTTGTTTGGTTTTCGCCAGATCGAATGTGTCTGCCATCGCGTGATGGTTATCCATCTGGATGCCCTGACCCATCATCACTGCCGTCCAACTCGATTCGGTGAACAGCTCATCCTCTTCACGGAAGATCTGGCCATTGGCTTTGAAGATCTCGACCTTCTGCTTGAGCGTGTCAGGCACGTCCATCGTGCGGACATGGTTCCAGAAATCGGAATCGTCTCGATTGGTCGCGTTGTAGTGCAGAATCAGGAAGTCGCGGATACGCGTATATTCCTTCTCGGTAATGCGGTTGAATGTGTCCTGCTGTGGCTGAGTGATCCCGTCGAGCGAGAGCAGCGCTAGCAATTTGTCGACGCCGGTGTTGATCAGATGGATCGAAGTCGATTCGAGCGGCTCCATGAACCCAGCGGACAGGCCAAGCGCGACCACATTCTTGTTCCAGAATTTTTTCCGCCTTCCGGTCACAAAGCGCAGGAAGTTGGGATCGGCTTGCGGCTTGCCGGCAATGTTATTCACCAGGATGTCATGCGCTTCATCGTCACTCATGAACTCGCTGCAATAAACGTGACCATTGCCATTACGGTGCTGCAGCGGGACCTGCCATTGCCAGCCGGCAGAATGAGCGATTGCACGAGTAAAGGGTGGGGGCGGAGAGCCGTCGTCACGACCGCACGGCAAAGCCACGGCGCGATTGCAGGGCAGCCAATGGGTCCATTCTTCATAGCCTGTTTCGAGCGCCTGCTCGATCAGCAGGCCGCGGAAGCCCGAACAATCGATGAAAAGGTCCCCCTCAATGACTTGTCCGGACTCGAGCTGGATCGAGCTGACGTAGCCGCTCTCAGCATCGAGCGCGACGTCGTTGACGCGACCTTCCTGTCGAACAACGCCGTTGCGCTCAGCGTACTTGCGCAGGAACTGAGCGTATTTTCCGGCGTCGAGATGGTAGGCGTAATTGACTGGTGGGAGATCGTCTCGGGCGTAATCCTCTGTGCGGGCGAACTTCCCGAAATAGGCCGCCATGGTCTCAAGGTTGTAGACTTGGATCGGTCGATTATCCCCCGATTGCTTGAAGCGATGCCACACCTGATGGAAGGCAATACCCCCCATATTGTAGCCATAGGCTCCGAACGGGTGGATGTAGCTATCGCCTTTCTGGCCCCAGTTCTCAAACTGAATGCCCAGTTTGAAGGTGCCTTGGACCTCAGCCAGCAATTCGCGCTCGTCAATCTGGAGCAATTGGTTGAAGCCTACGAAGGGCGGAATCGTCGCCTCGCCAACACCGACAGTCCCGATTGCCTCTGATTCCACCAAAGTAATGTCGACTTCGTTGCCATTCTTGAGCCGCGAAAGTGCCGCACCAGCCATCCATCCGGCGGTGCCTCCGCCGACGATTACAATCCGATTGATCCCCATGGGGTCCTCTCTATCCCAAACCTGTTGCGCATACCTATGCCTGAGTAATGCACATTACAGCAAGATTACACCACTTGTGAACGCTCACATTATGCGTTATGTGCTGTGGGCACAAGATAGCCAGGGAAGCTATCTATGGGCTTGGGGAGGTAAAATAGTCCACATGAACAGCAATCGTATTGCGCCTGCGCGGCGCGTTTTTGCGCTCAGCACAGCATCTGGTCTTGCGATGTCGGCGATGCTTGCGACTCCAGCAATCGCTCAAGGTGTCGCCGAAGGGGAGGCCGTTGAAGAAAGCGCGTCTGCGGACGATGAGTTCACGATCTTCGTCGATGGCTTCCGTGCCTCGCTGGAAAATGCGCAGAACATCAAGCGCGATTCGGATACATTCGTTGATGCCGTGACCGCCGAAGACATCGGCGCGCTGCCTGACCGCTCGGTCGCGGAGACACTCCAGCGTATTCCAGGCATCACCATCGGTCGCTTTGAGAAGACGACCGACCCTGACCGTTTCTCGGTCGAGGGCACAGGTGTCATTATCCGCGGCCTTCCATTCGCGCGTTCGGAACTGAACGGTCGCGACATCTTCTCAGCCACCGGTGGCCGCGTCTTGAGCTTCAACGACGTTTCGCCTGAGCTTCTTGGCCGCGTTGAAGTCTTCAAGAACGTCACTGCTGACATGGTCGAAGGCGGCCCTTCTGGCACCGTCAACCTTGTGACACGCAAGCCTCTCGACAATCCTGGAACTCGATTGGCGGGTACGATCGAAGGCAACTATGGTGACCTTCGCGAAGAATGGTCGCCAGGTTTCTCAGTCCTCGGGTCGACAACTTATGAAAGCCCCGGTGGTTCGCAGCTTGGTTTCCAACTGGCCTACAGCCAATCGGAGCTGAAGAGCCGCACCGATGCGTCTCAAGTTACCGACCCTTGCTATCGTGCGCCATCGCTCGATGCTGGCTGTATCCGTGCTCTTTCCGTTGGTTCGGGCGGTTTCGTCGGAGATCCTAGCTTTGACGCATCGAATTTCCCGCCGGCCGGTTCTGTATTGACGCCGCAGGTTGCGGGTGTCCGCACTACGGATCTCGACCGTGATCGGAACGCCTGGTCTGCAGTGATGCAGTACGAGTCCCCAGGCGGTGACTTCCTGGCTACGTTTGAATGGCTGCGTGCTGAGACGAGTTTCTTCACCGAAGAATATGCTCTACTTGGCCGGATCGACGACGGGACCTCGTTCCCGATCCAGGCTCCGGGCAGCACTTGGACATTCGACAGCAATGGCATGTTCCAAACCGGCGTATTGACCCAGCCCATCATCGGTGGGCCGCGTAATGTCGAGATCAGTCCTTACGGCGGTATTCCGGTCGACTCGCTGCGCTTCTTGCGTGACACGAACGCGGTTACTGAAGACTATTCGTTCGACGTTCAGTGGAACATCACTGACCGGTTCCGGATGAATTTTGAAGCCCAGCGGATCAGCTCTGACCTGTCGCGTGACTCGGTCTTTGGTGCCATGTCAACTTGGGCGGACATTGCGATCGATCTGACTGGCAATGTTCCAAATGTGCAGTTCCTGCCTCCTAGCGGGACCAGCACGTACCTGAATCCGAGCACGGCTCCGGCCGACTATTTCTCAAGCGGCTTCTACACCTACTACTGGTTCGGTCTTGATAGCCGTGAGCTCAACGACGGTGATCTCGATACTGCTCGCATCGACTTTGAGTACGACATCAGCGATGATGGTTTCTTCAAGGCTGCTCGCTTCGGTGCGCGTTGGTCGGATCGTGAGCGGACGACCCGCAACACCAACTTCAGCACCTGGGGTAACCTGTCGGCACCTTGGGCTGGTCGAGCGGGCTGTGCGCCATGGGGTGAGGGTACGGGCTGTCAGCCATTCAATGCGAACGTCCCGGGCACAATCTCTTACGCTTGGGGCAACCCGGGCTTCACCCCAGGTCGCTTCTTTAACAATGCTCTGGGAACCAACCCTGACGGCACATTTGCTGGTGACAATGGCCCAGGGCCGGGCGCGGTAACCAACGCCTTTGATGGCGCTTCTGGTGGTGCCTATGTCGATGACTTCCCAGGTTTCTCGAACTTCCGCTCGCCGTTTGGAAACAACTTCCAGCGTGGCGGTGTTCCAGTTCCTATTCCGGGCGGTGGCGCTTGGTTCTATGGCGGCGATGACTTCCTTCAGGATTACCTGAATGGCGTCACCGACGGTGAGTGGGACCAGATCACGAACTTCTCGGTATCGCCCGAGCGTTTCAATCTCGGCGTGAATGGTCGCGTTCGCGATGGTGTGCCGTGCGATCCGTTCTGCCCAGGAGAAACATCGTTCGTAACCGAAACCACCAAGGCAGCTTACGCCCGGATCGACTTTGGCCATGACTTCAGCAATGGCTGGAATGTCGAAGGCAACTTCGGTGTTCGCTATGTCGAGACCACTGTAACCAGTGTTGGCAACATCACTTTCCCTGATCCAGGCCGTTTTGACGACCCGAGCGTAGGCGGTAACGGCGACGGAGTTGTTCAGGTTTCAG
Organism: Erythrobacter sp.; assembly: GCA_965229665.1. GTDB lineage: Bacteria > Pseudomonadota > Alphaproteobacteria > Sphingomonadales > Sphingomonadaceae > Erythrobacter. The sequence goes on from OZ245896.1 coordinate 2,438,733, forward strand.
AAGTCGAGAACAATTGTCAGACGCAATCGGGCCCAGGCCGTGGTTTCTGTGACCCCGCCTTTGCCTCCCGCTTGGCAGATTTCGCGGCCGCACACACCGGTGAAGCGCTGGTAGACGACCGAGAGATCAAGTTTGAGCATTGGCTGCCAAGCTTCAATGCGAAACTTGATGTTGGCGATGGACTGTTGTTCCGTGTCGCTGCCTCGCGCAATATCTCGCGTCCAGATATGCAATTGTTCCGCTCTGGCGGTGGCATCTTTGATAACACCGGTGCCTTGGAGGTTGCAGGTGCCAGCGCGCTCGGTAGCGGTCCATTCCTTGGCCTTACCGCTGGTAACCGGAACCTCTTGCCGGTGTCGGTCTGGAACTATGATCTGTCGGCCGAATGGTACTTCGATGATGTCGGCTCATTGACCGCGTCAGTGTTCTTGAAGGACGTCGATGGCTTCATCGACAACGGCTTTACCGAAGTTGGGTTTAGCACGCAGGGGACTGAGTACGTTGTTAATGTGCAGGGCCCGTCAAACGCGCAGGACGGTCAGCTTAAGGGCTTTGAATTGGCCTATCAGCAGACCTATGACTTCCTGCCTGGCCTGCTGAGCGGCTTCGGCAGCCAGCTGACCTACACCTATGTCGATGGTAGCGATTTCTCCAACCCGAACCTCGCTCAGGTCGGGCAGTCCTCAGTTACGACAACCACTGGCTCACTCGGGGGCGGTGCTTTCGTGGCTGACCAACCACTGGCTGGTATCTCAGAGCATTCGTTCAACGCGACGATCTTCTATGAGCAGGGACCTTTCTCAGCGCGTGCAGCCTATAACTGGCGTTCTGAATTCCTGATTACACCGCGCGATGACATCTTCCCGTTCTCGCCGATTTGGCAGGAAAGCACGGGTCAGCTCGATGCCTCGATCTTCTATGATGTCACTGAATTCCTGAAGATTGGTGTGCAGGGTGTGAACCTGCTCGATGAGATCACCGAGACATCTCAGGTTGTCGACTTTGACGGCACGCGGGTCACGCGTTCTGCGTTCCGCAACGACCGTCGCTTTACCTTCCTCGCTCGCTTCGATTTTTAGGGGGAATTAAGCGGACGAGAGATGAGGGGGGCCTTTGCTGAGGGTGCGAAGGCCCCCCTCCTTGTATTTGCTGCACCTAAAGTTTGTTCACCACGGATTGTCAGGTGATCGTGGTGACCAGCTTTCGATGAGAAAATTTGTCGAACAAGGTTTGTAGTCGGCTAGGTGACAGTATATCACTGTCGCCAGGATCGGATAAAAAGGGATTGGCCTACCGTCAGTAGGCCGGCGGGGATCAAAGGGATCATGGCAAAGCGCCGAATGGCGGTGACCATACGCGATGTCGCGGAGGACGCTGGGGTTTCACTCCAGACAGTCAGTCGCGTGATCAACTCAGAAAATAATGTGCGTCCGCAAATGCGCGAACGCGTGCAGTCATCCATCGATCGGCTAGGATATGTGCCGTCGATCGCTGCGCAGCGGATGAGTGGGTCGAAATCCTATATCATTCTGGCAATCAACGATCGTGAACGCACGTTGGCGGATTGGCGCAATCGTCAAGGCACGGATTGGGTCGACCAGATGCTTTTGGGAGGCATGCTAACTTGCTCGGAAAACGGCTATCGAATGATGGTCGAGCTGGTCGATACCCATAGCGATCATGTCGAGCGCGAGCTTGGTGCGACAATTGCAGCGCTGCAGCCGGATGGGGTCATTCTTACGCCGCCTCACTCGGAGAATGGTCAGATTACCTCGCTCTTGGCGGATAAAGGCATTCCCTTCGCAAGAATTGGTTCGCTTGAGGAAGGTCCGGGCATCCGATTGACGATGGACGATGAAGGGGTCGCTGAACTTGCAACCGACCGCTTGATTGAGCTGGGTCATACTCGCATCGGTTTTATTGCTGGGCCAGAAGAATACAGCCTAAGTGGATGGCGGATCGATGGCTGGGCCAGAGCGATGGATAAGCACGGGCTGTCGCGCGAGGGTCTCTGTGAACGCGGTGACTTCGGTCGGGACTCGGGACTTGAAGCGGCTCGAAAGCTCTTGGATCTGCCCGATCGCCCGACCGCGATCATCGGGAGCAGCGATCAAATGACTCTGGCTACTTTGGAGGTCGCGCGTTCCAAAGACTTGGATGTTCCAAAGGACCTTTCACTGATCTCGTTCGACAACACGCCCATTGTTCGATTTAGCCAACCGCCCTTGGCGGCGGTCGACCAGCCAATTGCTGAGACGGTTTCGATCGCGACAGAGATGCTGATCGAGTTTCGGCGAAATCCTCCGCCTTGCCAGCCCGTCAATGTTAGAGCGAAGCTGGTAGAACGCGCGTCTGTCGATGTGGCGCCAAAGAGCTCGTGAACGCGGCGAACGATCGAGATAGTGCACAGCCACTATGGTTCTTGCTGTTGCTTGCCGCTGCCACAGCTGGCGGTTCAATCGCTTACATTCCGTTCCTGACGGTTCTTCTACCGCTTAAGATCACGACGATGATGGGTTCCGAGGATGTGGGGGCCTTGGCTGAGGTTACCTTCTTTGGGGCAATTATTGCGAGCGTAACCAATATTGCATTCGGCATGTTGAGCGATCGATCTGGAAGTCGAGTACCATGGATCCTCGCTGGCATGCTCGCATCTGGGGCAGCACTCGTGGCGATCGGTTTTTCGGAGAATCTGTCGCAATTGCTTATCCTTGTGATGGTCTGGCAGATCGGACTCAACATGATGCTGGGTCCGCTCTTCGCTTGGGCAGGGGACTGTGTGCCGGATCGGCAAAAGGGACTTTTGGGAGGGCTATTGGCCTTCGCCCCTGCAACCGGAGCGCTTGCGGGTTCGATTGTCACTCTTGATGCATTTAGCGATCCGCAAGTGAGGCTGGCTGTGGTTGCGACCCTTGTCGCTGTGATGGTTTTGCCAGTCATTCTCTTTGGGCGTGGCAGGGAGCGGCCAGAGTTGATGACTCCGGTGCTTGATAGGACAAATGCGGATGATGGCAACCTGCATGACCGCGCAACAGTTGCAAAGATGTGGTGTGCTCGCTTCCTCGTTCAGATCTCAGAGGCGGGCCTTTTTGCGTTCCAATTGTTCTGGTTGCGGACCTTGGTGAGCGACTTCCATGAAAACACTGTAGCCAACATCTTCACAATCATTCTTCTTGCATCTGTGCCATTGGCGCTGTGGCTTGGTCGGTGGTCTGACCGGAATGCTCGGCCGATAGCGCCGCTTGCAGTTTGCGCGGTCCTAACGTCGTTCGGACTGATTATCATGGTTATGGCTGACGAGATTACGTTCGCAATCGGAGGGTATGTCGTGTTTGGCATAGCTGCCACGATCTTTCTCTCGCTGCATACAGGGCAAACCTTGCGGGTCCTGCCCAAGCCACAACATCGGGGGAGGGATCTCGGCATATTCAACCTTACCAACACGCTGCCATCATTGGTGATGCCGTGGCTGACTTTGTCGCTGGTCCCGCAATTTGGGTTCTCTGCCCTATTCGTTCTATTCGCTGTGCTCTCGCTCGTTGCGGGAGCATTGCTGGCAAGTGTGCCTCGGCCGCGAAGAGTGCTTGACTAAACACATACTGACATGTCACCAATGAAAATGGGAACGTTCTCATTACTGCGTTTTTTGTCTGGGGAGGGATAAGACGCGATGCATATTCGTGCGAAGCTGTTCGCTACCACAATTCTATTGGCAGGGACTTTGGCTGGGTGCGCCACCGACGGCGCGGCTCCAGTGGCAAGCACGACCACACCGCTTCAATCTGAGACTGCCAGCGCCACTGACGGCGCGGCTCCAGTGGCAAGCACGACCACAACACCTCAATCTGCGACTGCGAGTGCTGGCAGCGTCAACAGCGGCAAAGCTGCCACAGACGTTGACGAAAGGGGCGAGGCTGAAGCAAGCGCTCAACCGAGCGGCGAAGCGGCGGTCGTTGCCGATCTCGTTTCACGCATGTCGCTCGAACGCAAGATTGCGCAGCTGATCCAGCCGCAGATCAATTCGTTCACGGCCGAGGATATGGAGCGCTATCGCTTCGGCAGCTATCTCAATGGCGGCAATGGCGGACCCTATGGTGATGAGTTCGCTCCGGCTTCGGAATGGCTCCGTCTCGCTGACGAGATGTACGAGGCCTCGATCAAGCCGCTGCCCAATGGCGAACCGGCTATCCCGGTGATGTGGGGGACCGATGCAGTTCATGGCCACTCCAATATCGTCGGAGCCACGCTGTTCCCGCACAATATCGCGCTGGGCGCGACCGGCGATACCGACCTGGTCCGCCGGATTGGGCTCGCCACCGCAACCGAGATCGAAGTCACCGGGATCGACTGGAACTTCTCCCCGACCGTTGCGGTCGCGCGCGATGATCGCTGGGGCAGGACCTACGAAAGCTATTCGGAAGACCCTGATCTCGTCGCCAAGATGGGCGCAGCGCTGGTTGAAGGCCAGCAAGGCAAACCCGGAAGCGCTGATTACCTAGGCGATCGCCGCGTTATCGCCACCGCCAAGCACTTCTTCGGCGACGGCGGCACCGAACGCGGGGTCGACCAAGGCGACGTTAATGGTGATATCGACGCGCTGCTCGATATGCATGGGCGTCCCTATCCGGCCGCGATTGAAGCGGGCGTCGAAACCATCATGGCGAGCTTCAACTCGATCAATGGCCGCAAGATGCACGGCAACAAGGCACTGCTGACCGACGTGCTGCGCGGCGAAATGGGCTTTGACGGCCTGGTTGTCGGCGACTGGAACGGCCACGGCCAGATCAAAGGCTGCACCGTCACTGATTGCCCGCAATCGCTGATGGCCGGGCTCGATATCTACATGGTGCCCGACGACTGGAAGGCGCTGATGGATTCGCTCATCGCGCAGGTGAAGGATGGCACGATCCCGATGGCGCGGGTCGATGAGGCCGTCACCCGTGTGCTCAAGGTGAAGTATCGCGCTGGACTGCTCGGCGAGAATGCCAAGCGTCCCTCAGAGCGCGGTGTCGCTGGTCAATACGATCTGCTCGCATCGCCGGAGCACCGGGCTCTCGCGCGTGAAGCGGTCGCCAAGTCCCAGGTGATCCTCAAGAACTCTGGGGTCCTGCCGCTTGCCGCTGGCGCCAATGTCCTGGTCGCTGGAACGGCGGCGGACAATGTCGGCATCGCCTCAGGCGGTTGGACGCTCGAATGGCAAGGCATGACCGAGAGCACCGAAGAGCTGTTCCCGAAGGCTTCGACAATCTGGGACGGTATTCGAGAAGGCGTTGAGGCTGGCGGCGGCAGCGCGACGCTCTCGCCCGACGGCAGCTTTGACAGCGCGCCCGATGTCGCCGTGGTGGTGTTCGGAGAGCGTCCCTATGCCGAATTCGCTGGTGACCAGCCCGATCTGGTGTTCCGCGATGAGGCGGGGCTGAAGCTGCTCAAGAGTTTCAAGGAGCAGGGCATTCCAACCGTGGCTGTGTTCCTCTCGGGACGTCCGATGTGGATGAACCGTGAGATGAACGCGGCCGACGCTTTCGTAGCGTCCTGGCTACCCGGCAGCGAAGGCGCTGGCGTTGGCGATATTCTGACCGGAAAGGTTCAGCCAAGCGGCAAGCTGTCTTTCAGTTGGCCCGCTGCCTGCGAAGGCGCGCCGGTCAACGGCGCAGAGGGCGCGCTGTTCCAGGTCGGCTATGGTCGCTCATTCGACGATGTTTCAGCCACGCCCACGCTGAGTGAGGCATGTGGCCCGCTGGAAGATGTCGACTCGTCCGACTACTTCTCATCCGGCCGTCTGGGCGGCGGCGTGCTGGCCCTGGCGATTGCCAATGGCGCTTCAGCCAAGCTCGATCAATTGCGCGGCGAAGCCAATGGCGTGGTCGCCCGCGGTTACGACCGCAACGCTCAGGAAGATGCGCGTGAGATCACGATCGCCGGCGGTTCGACACTGTCCCTCGCGGGGCAAATGGACAGCAACGCAGCTTTCCGCATCACCTACAGCCTGGATGAGCGTCCGCTTGCTCCGGTGAGCTTGTCGCTTGGCACAGGCGCTGGAGGCGCGCGTTCGAGCGTTGATATCACGCAGGCGCTGTCGGTCGCCGCGGGCAAAGGCTGGCGCGAGATGGTGATAACCGGTGCCTGCGCGCCTGGCGGAGGAACCGCCGTTGCGATAACCCCGCAGCAGGATCTGACCATTCGGATCGCCACTGTGACACGAGAAGACCTGCCCGAAGGGACAGAATGCTCGCTCTAACATAGCAGCGAGCCGGGCCGCGTTTTTGGGATCGACGCGGCCCACTAATACTAGGCGCACAGAATAAGCGCGCCACGAGAGGGGAGTAATTCGATGACGCTAGAGACGATCGATATCGTCATTATCATCGGCTATGCGATTGCCTTGCTGGGGATCGCCTTGGCGGTCAGCCGCGAGCCAGCGGGCCATGATAAGAACACCGAGGACTACTTCCTGGCCGGCCGCGCGCTGCCATGGTGGGCGATTGGAGCCTCGCTGATCGCGTCGAATATTTCGGCGGAACAGATCATCGGACAATCGGGCCAAGGCTTCGCCGTGGGCGTCGCGATCGCCGCCTATGAGTGGCAGGCCGCGATCGTTCTTTTGGTGGTCGCCAAATACTTCCTGCCGATCTTCCTCAAGCGCCGCATCTACACCATGCCGCAGTTCCTGCAGCAACGGTATGGCGACGGGGTCAAGAACCTCATGAGTGTGTTTTGGGTGGCGCTCTACACGGCGGTCAACCTGACCACAGTCCTCTGGCTTGGTGGCCTGGCGGTCCAGACCCTGACCGGCTGGGGCATCATGCAGTCCATGATGGCGCTTGCCGCGTTTGCTGCGCTGTATTCGCTCTATGGCGGACTCAAGGCGGTGGCCCTGACCGATATCATTCAGGTGGTGATCCTGATCATTGGCGGCCTGGCGATCACATGGTTTGCATTGGATGCGCTACCCGCTGATGGTGCGGTTGCTGGCTTCGGCTACCTCCTGCAGGAGATGCCAGGGCACTTCGAGATGATCCTCGAGCCTGAGCACCCTGCCTATTCCGACCTTCCGGGTATCTGGACCCTGTTGGGCGGTCTGTGGGTGCTGCACTTCAGCTATTGGGGCTTCAACCAGTACATCATTCAGCGTGCATTGGGCGCGGAGAACCTAGGTGAGGCACAAAAGGGCCTGGCCTTTGCCGCCTTCCTCAAAATCCTCGTCCCGTTCATCGTTGTTGTTCCGGGGATCGCGGCTGTGATCCTGGCGCAGCAAGGCGTGCTCGATGGCGCTGCCTTGGCTGAGAAATCAGACCGGACTTACGGGGAGTTGATGGGCTTTGCGCCTGCTGGCCTGCGCGGCCTGGTGTTTGCGGCGCTGATCGCAGCGGTCGTTTCGTCGCTGGCATCGATGATGAACTCGATCTCGACCATCTTCACCATGGACCTCTATCGCAGCGCTCGCCCGGACAGGCCGGAACAGCACTATGTGACGGTCGGTCGTCTGGCAGCCTTCTCTGCCATGATCATCGCACTGCTGCTGGCTCGTCCGTTTATTGGCGGGTTTGAAAGTGGCTTCCAGACGGTTCAGGAATACACCGGCTTTATCGCGCCGGGGATCGTAGTGGTCTTCCTGCTGGGCTTCTTTGACAAGAAGGCCAACGCAGCCGGCGCCTTGACCGCGCTGCTGGGATCGCTGGCGGTCAACATCATCCTGAAGTTCGCAGCGCCAGAGGTGCCGTTCATCATCCGGATCTGGGGCGTGTTCATGCTCTCGCTGGTGGTGGCCATGGTTGTCTCGCGCTTCACTGCACCGCCGGAGGAAGAGCGCACGGTCAAGCTGAGCGATATCGCCTTCGCGACCAGTACATTGTTCAATACTTTGGCCGCGATGACGATCGGTATCCTGATCCTGCTCTACATCGTCCTCTGGTAAGGATTGACATTCGCTGATCGGACCACACTTTTTGGGCATGGCTCAAGTCAAAGTGTGGTTCGATGGCGCGTGTCCGCTATGCCAGCGCGAGATCGCGCTGATGCGGCGACTTGATCGCAGGCAGAACATCGACTTTGTTGATGTCTCGGATGATGCCGATCCGTCCTGTCCGATCGACCAGACGGAATTGCTCGCGCGGTTCCATGCCGAAGAGGATGGAAAGGTCTTGAGCGGGGCTGCTGCCTTTGCCGCGATGTGGCGAGCCATCCCCGGCCTTCGTCCGCTTGGCCTGATTGCCCGCAATCGAGCGGTGCTGTCCGTGCTTGAGCGGCTCTATCTGATTTTCTTGAGAGTGCGGCCTCGGCTGCAAAAACTGGTCAGCTAAACCACAGATTCCACTTGCCCCACGCCGGGCATCGCGCAAAGCTCTGTCCCATACCAAGGGAGAGAGAATAGCATGAGTTACTTCGGCGCGATGCAGAATGAGATCTACAACGCAGGTCTCAACGGGATACTCCCTGACTTCCCGGTCGATTTCGCCACGCTGGAAAAGCGCGCGCATGAAGCTTTGGGCCCGATGCTCACCAATTACGTCGCTGGCGGCTGCGGCGACGAGCACACGCAGGATACGAATTCCAGCGCCTTCCATCATTGGGGGATGATCCCGCGGATGATGGTCGATTGTTCCGAGCGCGACCTTTCGGTTAACCTGTTTGGCCTGAAGCTTCCAACTCCGCTGTTCATGGCTCCGATCGGCCTCAATGGCGAAGCGAGCCAGGATCGCCATGGCGATATGGCGGCGGCGCGCGCTTCCGCAGCGACCGGCGTTCCGTTTTGCGCTTCAACCCTGGCGAACGATCCGATGGAGGATGTCTCCGACGCATGCGGTGATACGCCTGCCTTCTTCCAGCTCTATACCCCGCGCAATCGAGAACTGGCCGAGAGCCTGATCAAACGCGCCGAAAAGGCCGGCTACAAGGCCATCGTGGTGACGCTCGACACGTGGGTGACCGGCTGGCGGCCGCGCGATCTCAATGCATCGAACTTCCCGCAGCTGCGCGGCAAGGTGCTGCAGAACTATTTCACCGATCCGGTGTTCCGTTCGCTGCTGGCAGAGCCGCCAGAACAGAACCCCAAGGCGGCAATCCTGACCTGGGCGGCGACCTTCGGCCAGGTGCTGACCTGGGATGATATGGAATGGTTCAAATCCGTGACCGACCTTCCGATCGTGCTCAAAGGCATCTGCCATCCCGATGACGCCAAGCGCGCGGTCGATAGCGGGGCCGACGGAATCTATTGCTCCAACCATGGTGGGCGCCAAGCCAACGGCGGGATTGCGACGATCGATCTGCTCGGCGATGTTGTCAAAGCCTCAGGCGATCTGCCGGTCTTGTTCGACAGCGGGGTCCGCTCAGGCACGGATGCGATCAAGGCCTTGGCCATGGGCGCAGCTGCGGTTGGGGTAGGTCGGCCTTACACTTACGGTCTGGCGATCGGCGGGGCCGAGGGTGCGGCCTGGGTGCTGCGATCGATCTTGGCGGAGGCGGATTTGCTGATGGCGGTCAATGGCTATCCGACATTGGCAGATGTGCGCGCGGCCGGTGTGATCCGCACCGACCGCGCCTGAAGCCGCTTAGATACAGCGCCCGCCGGTCCATTGCCCGGCTTTCGATCCACGCGCGCATTTGTACTGGCCCCACAGCCCGTCGAGCTTCCATTGGCCGTTCTCGTCCATCCGGACCTCGGCGAAGATCCGCCCGCCCGAGACCGAGTCATCGAGATAGCCGCGCTGGGTGATGCGAACCGCGATGAAGGGCGACCTGTCGTAGGTTTGGGGCCTGGTGCTGAACTCGCGGCGCCAGCTCTCCTTGCTCATCTTGATCGTGGTTGAGGCTCGACCCTCCATGCTCTCGGGATGGCCATCAAGGATTGGGCTGAGCAGATCGAACACGCTTGAGCCACGCCAATCGCGCCATCCTTCGATCGGATTGTCGTTATAGCCCTTGATGACACTGCGGTTGATCGTTCCATTCTCGATGCGAGTCTGGCCTCCAGCATTGAGACATTCATCCTTCCGCGAAGGATCGGTGAAATCGACATTGTCGACCCGCCGGCCGTTGAACAGCAGGGTGTAATCGCGCGCCTCGATCTCCTGCGCGCTCAGCGTGACTGTCTGCCCGCCCATGCAGTCGGCCGTCACGATCATGCCGCCGCCGCCATATTTCATTTCTCCTGTGAGATTGATGACAGCGTAGTTCTGATCGACCTCAAGCGCGAGGGTCTGCTCGATCAGGCTCAGTGAAGAGCTGATGCAGCCACTCTTGACCTGCACCTCCAACTCGCCGGTGCTCTGGTTGAGCGTGGGGCAGATATAGGCGACGCGGGCGTGTGCGGTCTGAGCCATGCAGGCCATGGCAAGGGTTGCGGCTCCGATCATCAGTTGTCTGGCTTTCATGGCAATTCTCCTGTTCGAGCGTTTGTCTGTGAATTTGTCTGATGCCGACACTTTTGCCCCGTTTCCTTGCGCTCCAACATGGGGCGAATACCCCATCGTCGATAGTGTGACGCTGAATGGATGGGGGATCCACCCCATGGCTCGTTGCGGTGGTCTGAGGCTATTTCAACATCATCGAAACGAGTTTCCTATTGGAGTGGGACATGATGAAGACGCGTATCGCACTGGCTCTGGGAGCCACCGCTATCACCGGGGCCGCAATCTATGCGACCGACCAATATCTCGCGGACGCGCCGCTGGGTTCGGATGCGCCGGTTCTGGCGGTTGACGATCAGCTGGCTGAGGAAGCGCGTGCGACCGATTGCGGACTGCGCGATGCGAGCACAGGCTCGCGCGATGCAGACTACATCGCTCTGGCGGAGAATGTGACCCGCTCGCGCGTTATCGCAGCTGATGCGATCCCGGCGGATGCGAACATCGCTGAGCTGGTTGAGCAAGGCGATTGCCGGCTGCGGCTCGACGGGGTCTGGGTCGAGGATCTTCCGCTCGCGCTCGACAAGAGCGTGACGCCGACTGCCTTTACGGATTTCGACAATCGGCTGGGCGATCCGGATCTGATGCACACGACCTATCTGATGCCCGCTGCTATGCTGATCGATGCGTCGGAGGACGGTCAGACGCTGACTATCCGTGACGGGCGCGGCTCGGGCGAGGCGATCGTCGCGCAGGCGCAAGACGAAGCGCTGCTGGCCGATGTCTTCACCAATGTTGGGACGGTCAAACTCTATCAGGCCGAAGGCAGCGAGCCGGGCGATCCGGCCGGGCTGATCGAGGTCGATATGCCGGTACCGGGCACGATCCGGATCCGGATCGCGGGCAAGAACTTCTACCGGCCGCAACCCAAAGTGTCAGAAGCGACAGACCTCAGCTCGGTCAATCCCTTCATGATCGGCTTCAACATGCAGAACCTGCGCGCCACCCGCAAAGGCTATGACATTGTCACGCAGGATATGTGGGAGCTGGGCGAGAACAACGCCAAGGGGGACATCTTTGCCGAGGCTGATCCGAGCCAATATGCGATCACCGAACAGCGCACCGTTCCGATCGGCCACAAGCTGATGCCCGAGACGATCGCGGGGACCTTGGTCACCTCACGGTTGATGCGGTCGCAGCGCGACTTCCAGCGGACGGTCTCGTGGAATGCTGGAGGAAAGGTTGGCGGGGCGATCAATCCGCTCAGCGGTCAGCCGGCCAATGCGGTCGGGGTCAGCTATGCCCAGAGCGAGGCCAGCGGCATGTCGAGCGGCCAGGCCAATTCGATCATGCATGGCCTAACCCGGCAGAAGGTCTTCACCATGATCCTCGACGAGCCTTTCGCGCGGCTCTCAACCGAGTTCGTGATCGCGGTCAACGACGCCTATCGCCATGGCCGTTACGAGGAATTGATCGAGCGGTTCGGCACGCATTATCCCTATGCCATCGCCTATGGCTCAGCCGGCCTCGCCGTCACCGAATTCAGCGAAGAGACCGTCAGCAATTGGCAGGCCAAATCGCAATCGGTCGACGCCAATGCCAAGGCGGCGATCAAGGGCGTCAATGTCGAAATGAGCGGCGGCGTCGCGATCGACCAAAGCGAGAGCGAGACCTTTCTCTCGCAGGCTTCGTACGAAGACTGGAGAACCGTCGGAGGCACCGGCAGCTTCAGCAAGGAAGGCCATGCCACGGGCACTCCCGCGCCGATCCTGGCCGATCTGCGGCCGCTGCACGAGCTGCTCAACCCGCTCAACTTCCCGGGCGAGCCTGCGATCTACACCGAGGTCCGTGAGGAGCTGCGCCAGGCGATCGACGCCTATCTGACCGAGTCCGCCGCCCAGTTGAGCGCCAAACGCGCCCAGATGAACCGCAAATTCCGGGTCACCCCGACGCGGATTGCCTGCACGCGGACCCGCAAGGAGAAGCGGCTCGATATCTATGGCGATATCTTCCTCCAGGCGCGTTTCCCCGGCGGCAGCGACACCTCTGACGTCGCCGGCTGGCAGGACAAAGCCGGCAAGCGCTTCAAGCTCGACTGCGAGAAGCGGACCAAGGACTGGGCGAACTTGCCCGATCGGGCGCGCTCGCAAGTGATCAACCAGCATCCGGACAGTCTCGACAAAGTCAGCCTGAGATTCCGGGCCAACCTCAAGGACAATGACGCGAACACTGACGATGTGCTGCTTTCCAATCGCTCGTCAGAAGCGATCCGGCTCGACGCGACTATGCCGGTGTGCGGGACTGAGCAGGTCAGGGTCGGGTTCAAGCGCGATGACTCCAAGGTCTATGAGTTCTTCATCGAAGCCCAGGTTCAGCGCCTGCCGCTGTCGGGCAAATGCGATGGCAGTGAATGGATCCGCGCCTGAGCCCCACCGGCAGCCCAAGGGAGATTGACCATGGCGCATTCAGCCAAGATCATCCGCGCTCTCATGCTCGTCAGCGCCGCTAGCCTCAGTCTGTCAGGCTGCGGCGGCGGCGCAACCAGCGAGACCGCACAGGGCGAAGGCACCTATGCGATCGACGTGCTCGCGCTCGATGGAAGCGAGACCCTCGCGTTCGATCCCGATGTGCGCCTCGCCCCGACCGAACAATCCACCATCGAATTCTGGGTCCAGCCCGTCTGGGAGACAGTGCCCGAATTCGATCCGGTGGTGCTCTCCAACGTCGGGCCCGAGGGGATCAGCTATCTCGCGGGTCTCACCGCTGAGGGTGACGGCTTGATCGTCGCGGCAGGGGATACGCTCGAAGCGGTGCCGTTCGACTTCAGAGATGGCCGCATGCACCATGTCGCGCTGGTCGATTATGGCGACAGTCTCTCGGTCCAGATCAATCATCAGCCGATCGCTGATCTGCCGCTCACTTTCGAAGCCTTCCCCAGCAATGGGCTGTTCATCGGCTCGGCCGCTGGCGGTGAAGATGGTTTCGAAGGCCGCATAGGGGGCTTGAGAATCTGGAATGTCGCGGTCGAGCCATCGGTCCTGGCGCGCTATTCACGCCGCTCGCTGATCGGTGAGACCCCGCACCCCGACCTGTCCGAGCTCAAACTGCTGAGCGACTTTACCGATCGCACGATCGTGTTCGCCGAGTAGACGGACGACCTGCAAGAAAAAGGGGCCGGAGCGCAATGCTCCAGCCCCTGATTTTGGTTCTGCGTAACCTCAGCTCGCGGGGAGTTTCTTCGCCCATTCCTTGTAATCCACCAGCTTGCCATTGGCGTCGCGGGTCAGTTTGGGCAGCTCAACGCTGGCCGTCCGTTCCCTGGTGGCGGTTGAGCTCGAACGGAACAGGTTCATCGGATTGAGCCGCGCGAAGAAGCTGCCGATCCGGCTCAGCAATCCCGGCCGCGAGGCAACCACCGGGCTGCCGCCGCCTTTCATATTCTGCATCCGTTTGGTCAAAGCCGCCTCGCGCTTCTGAGCGCCCGTCTGGCGGAACTGAACCTGCATCCCGCGTGAGATTGTCGTGTTAGACAGCTGGCTGTTCTTGATCCGCGGCTGATTGGTCGCTTTGCGATTGGTCGTCGCGGTCTTGTATTTGGTGCCTTGCGCTTTGGCCGTGTACGAGGCGCTGCCCGCGGTCGACTTGCCATTCTTGGCTTCGATCGGTGCCGGAGCCATGGCCAGAGTTCCGGCCATCAATCCAGCGGCGATCAACTTGCTTGAGATGTTCATTGCATTTCCCCTTGATCATCGCGCCGGACTGGATTGCCCGGCCTGTGAGTAGGGTTTGCCCTGTTCTCTTAAGCTCTTGTATGGGTTGGATACCCCATTAGAACATGAGGCGCTTAGGGGAGGGCGGAGCAGCGAATGAGCGAATACCGGGCCATTATCGCGGATGATCATGCGATTGTGCGGCGTTCGCTCGCGGAAATCCTCGCCGCTGTTGGGACGGTGGAGGTCGTCGCCGAGGCCGCCAACGGCCTCGAAACCATCGCACTGGTCAAACAGCATAAGCCCGATCTGCTCTTGCTTGATGCCGCCATGCCCTTGGCGCGCGGAGTGCAAGTCTATGGGGAGGTTCGGCGCTGGTCACCTGACACCAAGGTCGCGGTGGTCACCGGTTTCACCGCGACCGGCATGTTGGCCGACTGGCTTGCCGCCGGGGTCGATGGTCTGTTTCTCAAAAGCGCTGAACCAGAAGAGATGCAGCGCGGCTTTACCGAGATCCTCGCCGGCGGAAAGTTTGTCGCGCAAGAGGTCTCTGACAAAATCGCAGCTGAACCTGACCGAGAGGAATTGACCGCAAGAGAGCGCGAAGTCCTCGCGCTGATTGCTGCCGGTCACCAAAATGTCGCGATTGGCGAGAAGCTGTTCATCAGCCCCAAGACCGTCGAGAAGCACCGTGCCAGCCTGATGGCGAAGCTTGGGGTGAACTCGGTCTCGGCGCTGCTGGTGCATGCCTTGCGCGAAGGCCTGCTCGACGAACATTCGCAATTGTGACCAGCACCCAGACCTGCACTCCGACCGAGGATGGGGGATCGACCCCATACCTTGCTTTTCAGCCTGCGGATATTGGCAAGGGCATGGTGACACTCATTCTACGTATGCTGGCCGCCCTGTCGGCCCTGGTCCTTAGCACGGCGCTCCACGCGCAGGTGCTCGAGCCGATCGAGGCTCCGGTCGGGAACAATCACGCGCAAGCCTTCGACAAGATGCGGTATTGGATCTCCGATGAGGCCGGGCTGGATCCTTCCGTGGCCCTGAGCCAGCGATCCGAGTTTCAGCCTGTGACCTCGCCGTGGATCGACTTCGGCGACCAGGAGGGCGCGGTCTGGCTGCTGCTGCAGGTCGCGAACAGCTCAGAGCAGGGTGGTGATTGGCTGGTCGATATTCAGCGCCCGTTTGTCGAGGAGCTGCTGGTCGCCAAGGTGGATGGTGAGGCCGTCACGCAATCACTGCTGGCGGTCGACAGTTCGACTTCTTTTGAAGATCGCCCCGTGGTGAGCCAATATCTGGTTGCACCACTGCCGCTTGCCGCCGGAGAGACCGCCGAACTGCTGGTAGGGATGCGCTCGACCACAGGCTCATGGATGCCGCTGACGATTGTCACGCCCGAGCGGATGCGGACGGCGCATATGCAGGAAGCGCGCTTCAACTGGACGATCAATGGCGCGATCCTGGCTTTGGTCATCGCGGCGATCGCGATGGGGCGGCTGGTCGGGTGGAAACTCGCGCTGGCCTTCGTCGGCTATGCCGGGCTCAGCGCGCTGTTTGTCGCCAATAATGAAGGCTATCTCCATCGCTTCGTCTGGCCTGATGCGATGTGGGCGTATGAGCCAGCCAATCTGATCCTGCTCAACGGCATGATGATTGCGGTGTTGCAATTTGCGCGCCTGTTTGCGGATCTGAAGACGCACGTGCCGCAATTTAGCCGGATCGTCCTGGCGGTGCAGGGGGCTTTGCTGGTCCTGCTGTTGGCGAGCTTTGTGCTGTGGCAGGCGGACGCGCTGCGTTGGCTGACCTTCGGCTTGGTCCCTGTCGCTGCGCTTTGCTATTTCGTGACCGCTGGCTTTGCCTGGCGAGCGCGGGTCCTGGGCGCGGTGCCGTTCATGGCGGGTTCGCTAGCCATCCTGTTCACCGTGGTCGTCATGGCCGCAGTGCTGCTGGTCCCGGGGCGCTTCCCGATGACCGTGGCGCTCGACTATTTCCACGCGACCCTGTTGTTCGAAGCCTTGGCCTTCTTCGTCGCGATTGTGGTGCGGATGCTCGCGGTCCAGCGTGACCTCAATCGCTCGCTCGCGGCCGAGGTGGTCGCCACCCAGGAGAAGCTCCAGCTGGCCGAACAATTGCAGCAAAGTCGGGAACGGTATGATGCCGCGCGCCAACGCGCAGAAAGCATGCGCTCGCGGCTGGCCTCGACATCGCATGACCTTCAGCAGCCTCTTTTGTCGCTGCGACAGGATTTGCAACGCTTGTCGCAACAGGATGAAGCGGCTGCGGGCAAGCTGGCCAGTGCTTTGGACTATCTTGAGGCAGTCACCAGCACCGGGTTGAGCGACAGCGCGCCCGAGGACAGCCCTCTGGCGGGTGAGAAGCCGGACGAAGGCGTCGAGAGCTTTCCGATCTCGGTCGTGCTCGACAATTGCGCGGCGATGTTTGGCGGAGAGGCCGAGAAGCAAGGGGTCGACCTTCGAGTCCGCGCCGCTGATATTTCCGTCCGCGCTGATCCCGTGGCGCTGATGCGCGCGGTCAGCAATCTGCTCTCCAACGCACTCAAGCATGGCCAGGCCAGCAAGATCCTTCTCGGGACGCACACCCGCAACAGCCACGTCATTATCCGGGTGGTCGACAATGGGATCGGGATGGAAGCGGATCAATTGGCAGAGCTGAGAGCGGCCTATGCCAAGGGCGAGGACAGCGAGGGGCATGGGCTTGGTCTGGCTCTGGTGGAGGAGTTTGCGCAGTCTCCTGGCCATAGTCTCGACATTCGCACCGAGCCGGGGAAGGGGACCAGCTTTGCTCTATGGGTGCCGCGCGGCGATTGACCAGCAGCGACTTGCGATGGGGGATCCGCCCCATATTCGCGCGCGCCTGCTCAGCCTAATGTGCCTGCAACAGATAGGAGAATTCAGATGAACAGCATGTCCTTCAATTCGCTGAAACTGGCGGGCGCAATGGCGGCAATGGGCTTGGCCGGATGCGCCGCAACCGCTCAGGAGACCCAGCCGTCGGACCCACCTTCGGCCCAACCTTCCGCCCCACCGGCAATGTTCCTGACCGCGGCTCCGGCCCCGGAGGAAGAGGCGGCGGAACAGCAAGCGGCCAAGCCCGATCTGCGCTCGCTGTGCGACGCAGGAGACAAAACTCTGTTTTCGGGCTCGGTCGAGGATGATTTTGGCCTTGATGTGTCGATCTGTGTAACCCCTGATAAGGACACGGAGCCTGGCCAGGATGACCCCACCATCACCGCTGTGTGGTCGGGCGAGGGCGGGACGGCACGCACGTCCTGCAAAGCCTCAGAATGCGAAGGTGTGATCGACTACACGCGCTACACCCGGCCGCGCTTCACCGAACATTCGGTCAGCTGGGAGGCCTTTGGCCAGTCGCACTCGATCATCGAAACCCACAATGCTGAAGACACCGCCAAGGAACCGGTTGTAACCGCAACCTATGTCTGGAAGTCCGATGCGATGGAGGCGACTGGGGAAGAAGCGCTGCGCGATCCGATCACTATGCGCACCGAACCGCTGACCATGCTCGAATTGAGCTCGCATCTCGGCAAGTAAGCTGGATCGACTGAAAAAGAACCCGGCGGGCGAAGCTTAAGGGCCTCACCCGCCGGCTTCCTCCCGCTGATGGCCTAGAAGCCTAACGCGAAGCCTGCTTGGGCGATGACCTCATCTTCGCCGGTGTTTCCGGCAATGCCTGCGCTGAAGGCCAGGCTCTCACTCGCCCGGCCAATCACAGACATCGCATATCCGGTTTCACCACGGTAAGTTGCGACATTGCCGGTGATTACGAAGCTCTTGTCCGGGATGGCGATGGCGCTGCCGAGCGCTGCCGCTGCGGCGATCCCGCCACGGGCGCGGCGATCGACATCTTCCAACCGGAACTCGAGCGATTGGACCCTGCTTTCCAGTGAAGTTACGCGATTGTCGAGCGATGAGACGCTGCCTGCGAGGGTGTTGAACTGCTCCTCGGTGACCGCTGCGACCAGCTCTGAACTGCCGGTTGCCGAAGTTGAGGCGGTGCGAGTGCCCGCGCTGGTGTCGGGGGTGGAGGGTGGCTCGGGCACGTTCTGATCGGGATCGCTCTGGGCGAGTTGGCCCGTCTCCTGCTCAGCCGTTTCGCTCGCATTGCCACCAGCCTCAGCGAGCTCCATCTGCTCGGGCAAATTACGATCCTCGCTGTCCGTGATTGCCCGAGAACTCATGTCTTCTGCGCTGGCGATCCGCTCGCCTGACTGCGCAGAAGAGGTTGGCCCACCGTCCGTGCTGGTCGCGTCATAGGCCAGCGATGAGGTCGTGGTTGAGGCAGGAGCCGTTGCTGACGTCGCACTTTGCGGAGCTGCTGAGCTTGCCGGCGCGCTGGCGTTCGACGCGAGCGGCGCCGCCGCTGGAGTGGAGGCAGCCACAGGAGCGGAAGCAACAGCGTTGGTAGTGCCGGGCATGGCCGCAAACCCAAGGTTCCCGTCAGCATCCACCGTGACCATGTACAACGAGCTGCCTTGCGCATTGTTCGAGGCGTCGGTCGGCAGGCCCGGGATCGTAAGCGTAAGCGACGAGGTGCCAATCACGATCTGGTTGGCCCGCGAGGTGGCGGCTTGATAGCCGATCGCCATTGAGTTGAGGTGTGAGGCGTCTGCCAAGGGCCCAATCGCTGCCGCATATTGAGCGCCTGTCGAGGCTTGGTATCCGACCGCAATCGAATAGGCTGAACCCGCACCCGACTGCGCGCCAATGGCAGTTGAGGCATCGCCTGATGCGCTGCTGAGATTGCCGAGCGCCACCGCCCCTCCGCCAAGCGCTCCAGAGCTGGTTCCAATCGCGAGCGAAGCAACGCCTTCAGCATTTGCGCCAGCTCCGATCGCAAACGAGATAACCGACGCCGCTTTCGCATTGGCCCCCAAAGCGAAAGAGTAGTTTCCGAGCGCCTGCGCGCCATTGTCATCCGGATCATCGCCGGGAGCATCACCGCCAATTGCGATAGAGCCGGTGCCTTGCGCCAAGGCGCCTGCGCCAACAGCAAATGCATTGGTTCCCGTTGCCGAAGCTGCGTTGCCGTCAAAGCTGGTCGCCATATAGGTCGTGCCCGATGTGCTCACAGCGTTGAGCTGCGACACGGTCACAGCGTCGCTGTCATCCTCACCATCCGCAAGATGGATCAAGCGCCGCTTGATCGCGTTGTCAGCGCCGTCCTCACTCTCATTCCTGCCGAAGGAAACGGTGAGTTCCTCGTCGGCGACGGATTCAGCACCAATCGCGACCGCATTGCTGGCCGAAACTATTGTTTTATAGCCGAGCGCGAGAGCGTTTGTCGAACTGCCAGAGACAGTCGCATCAAAGCCTAGACCGATCGAATTGTCTGATCCTGAGCCGATGTAAGCTTCTGCCCCAATCGCCATTGCATTGGTTGCATTGGCATAGGATTCCTGCCCGACAGAGACCGCGTGCTCAGCACTTGAGCGCGCTAAGTCGCCGACGGCAACGCTGCTGACCCCATTGGCTTCACTCTCCGGGCCCACCGCCACCGCACCGCCACCCTTGGATTTCGCAAAAAAGCCAACGGCAACGCCGTAACCCTCCCCTCCATTGTCGTCATTGGTCAAGGATCCGTTGCCAATTGCGAGCGAGTATCCCGATTCAGCCGAAGCATTGGCGCCCAAAGCCAAGCTGTTCCTTGCAGCCGACGCCGAACCAGTCACGCTACTGGCGTCGACAGCGAGATAGATCGTCGAGGTCGCTGCGTTGAGTTGCGATACAGTCACCGCGTCGCTGTCGTTGATCCCATCGGCCACATTCACGAGCCGGCGAGTAATACCGTCGCCAGCGCCGTCAGACGTCTCGCCCCGACCGACAGAGACTGTCAATTCTCCGTCCGCAATCGATCCAGCGCCAATTGCGACACTGTCCGCACCGGTTACGCTGGCCACGCCAAAACTCGAGGTGTCATTTGCCACAAAGTAGTCAAGCTGCGCGGTTGAGCTGCCCACCAAGGAGTTGAGCTGCGACACTGTCACCGCATCGCTGTCATCCTCACCATCGGCCACATTGACCAAGCGGCGCAGGATAAGATCGTCATCGTCGATAGTCCCGTCGCCGTTGGTGTCTTGCGTTCCGTCAGCGCCAAAAGACACTGTGCTCATCTCGTCAGCGATCGAGTAGGAGCCGAGTGCCACTGACTCAAAAGCTGTTGCCTGCGACGCCGCGCCCAGGGCTACCGCCTGGTTGGCGCCTGACGCGGCGTTATGCCCCAGAGACACCGCTTGCCAATTGTTCTCGCCGACGCTTGCCGACCTGCCGATCGCAATATTGTTGGCACCGCCGCCGCCAACGCTGGCGGAATGCCCGATCGCGATCGAATAGTTCGATCCCACACCAGTCGTCTCAGAGCCGACCGTAGCCAGTTGCCCAAGCGCCATGGCGTGCGTGCCGAGCGCCGATGCTCCAGTGCCGGTGTAGGTGGTGTCGAAATAGGCGAGCTCGGCTTCGTTCGCCGCAATTCGGTTGTTGGTGGCGAACAGCTGCGCTCCCGTAACCGCATCGCTTGAGTTCGCGTTAAGGGTGCCATCGGTGACGTTCACGATCCGGCGGGTTTCAGACCATTCCGAGGACGAGCTGCCGCGCCCGACTGAGAAAGTGTCAGGCTGAGAGGCGATCGACCCATGGCCTATCGCAACTGAATTGGTCGCACCCGCCTGAACCTGGCTGTCATGACCCAAGGCAACGGCGCCGGTCTCGAGTGCTCTAGCATAGTCGCCAACCGCAGTAGACGACAGGCCATACGCTTGGGCTTGGGTTCCGATCGATACGGTCCGGTCGAAGCTGGCTGCGGCACGGTTCCCGATCACCACCGCATCATCAACTCTGGTGGTATCTGAGTAGGCTTTCGCGGTGTCCCCAATCACAACGGATTCCTCGCCCTCCGCCACGGCAGACGGTCCGATAGCTATGCTACCGTCACCGGCCGAGGCAGCGGCATTGCTGACGGTATCATCGATCACGACGTAGCCAAGCATATCGGTCGCATCGCTGAGCTGTCCAAAGGTGGCTGCATCACTGCGCGCAGTGCCATCCGTTACATTCACAATCCGGCGCGTCAGGCCCTGCGTCTCGTCAAAGGGTGTGTTGGGATCGTCAGTGCTCTGGGGAGCAAACCCAAGCGAGACGGTCAAATCATCGACCGCCTCCGACCCGGCTCCAACAGCAACACTGTCGGCCCCGGTCGCGCTCGCCGCAGCATAGCCGGCAGTGTAGTCCACAGCAAAATAATCGGTCAGATCGCTAATCGAGCCGATCGCGGTGTTGATGGCCGTAGTCATCTGGCCAACCGTGGCGGCATGGTCTCTCTCGGTCCCATCAGCAACATAGGTCAGCTTCCGCGTTAGCCCCTGTGTCTCGTCATAGGGGGTGTCGGGATCGTCCGCGCTTTCTGGGGCATGTCCCAGCGAAACCGAGTAAGCTTCATCCGCAAAGGAAGCCGCGCCTAGCGCCACGGCGTAGGCTCTATCGGACCCAACAAAGCTATCCGCACCCAAGGCGATAGCGTATTCGGCATTGTAGTTAACAATGGCGTTGCTTCCTATCGCAATGCCACGATCGGCTCCGGTCCTGACAATTGTCGCTCGCCCAACCGAGATCCCATGATCGGCGTAGATGGTGGCTTGTGCGCCGACCGCAACGTAATTCGAATGGTCGTATATCCCATCGTCATCTCGGTCGAGCGCTCCTGCGACCAGGCCGACCGCGACCGAATTTTCCGCACTCTTAGCTGAATCGCCAATGGCCACGCCGCCATCCCCAGTCGACTTAGCGGAGTAGCCGATAGCGATACCGTATTGCGAGGTCGCTTTGCTGAGGTGACCGATCGCTACCGTCCGGTTGCTCTGAGCAAGCGCGCTCTTACCCAAGGCAGTCGCACCGGTCCCCGATGCAATGGCGTTGTGCCCTACTGCAGTGGAGTTTGAGCCCGATGACTCCGAATCTGTGCCAACTGCTACCGAATTGCCGCCCGATGCATCTGCGTCGGTGCCGCACGCAAGTGATTCATCGTTTTCGCCACTGCGCGCCCCATTGCGACCGGTGGATCCCGAGGCGTTTTGAACCTGACAATCAGCTGCTTGCGCCGGCGTGGTCGGAAAAAACAGGCTCGCTGCAGCAACAGAGGCGCTGGCTGCGGTGAGGAGTAATGCGCTGCGAAGAGTGGAGGTTTTCATCGATGTCTCGCCTTTGCTCAACTGTGAGTCCCAACTGGATACTGAGGGCGTCGGACATGGCTTTGGGACGCCCATTTCTGGCGGGCGGGCTAAGGGGTTTTCAGCATTGGCGCATAACCGCAGGCTGACATTTGTATGACATTTTGCCTATCGGGCGATTAGTAATGATCGCAATTTATGGTTTAAGACACTGATTTATAATGTTTTATGTGAGTTCATTGAACATCAGCCAAGTCACTGAATCTTAACCATAAGCTAATTCGGACTAACGCTTGCGAGATTCCGAGAGGGGGCCTTGGGCAGGGAGGCCCCGCTCTCGAAAACTCCTACGCAGCGATCCAATCAGAAGCCGATTGTTACCCCGACCCGGCCTGCGGTCTTGCCATTCTTGTTGAAGCCTGTCGCAAAGCCGGCGTTCACCGCGAGATTGTCGGTCAACAAGGCCCCCATCGTGATCGATCCGGCATGGGCTCCATCATAGGTCCCGAAATTGGCGCTGAGGCTGAAGTCCATGTCAGGCAGGAAGGTAGTGCCGCCCATCGCCACCGCAACCGCGGTTGAGCTAGCAATCTCGTCACCGAGCAATTCGAGCTGACCTTCGAGATTGGTCACGCGGTTTTCGAGCGATGTCACCCGTCCGTCGAGTGCACTGACTTCGGACGACAGAGCGACGAAGTCCGAACTTGTCACCTCGCTGATCGCCGGTGCACCGGTTGCCGAGGTCGAAGCGGTGCGGGTGCCAGCGCTGGTGTCGGGGGAAGAGGGTGGCTCGGGCACGTTCTGATCAGGATCACTCTGGGCGAGTTGGCCGGTCTCCTGCTCAGCCGTCTCGCTGGTATTGCCACCAGCCTCAGCGAGCTCCATTTGCTCGGGCAGATTGCGGTCCTCGCTGTCCGTGATTGCTCGCGAGCTGCTGGTGTTTTCGGCGCTTGCGATCCGCTCGCCTGATGCAGCAGAAGAGGTTGGCCCGCCATCTGTGCTGGTCGCATCATAGGCCAGCGAAGAGGTCGATGGCGATGCGGCACTCTGCTGTGTTGCCGAGCTCGCTGGCGCGCTGGCGTTTGAGGCGAGCGGTGCGGCTGCCGGAGCTGCGGTGGCCGCTTGAGCGGGAGCAGCAGCGCTGGTGGTGGCGGGCATGTCAGCAAAGCCCAAGTTACCCTCTGAATCGACGGTCACCATGTAGAGCGTATTGCTGCCTTGCGCGTTGTTAGACGCGTCGGTCGGAAGCCCTGGGATTGTCAGCGTAAGCGATGAGGTGCCAATCACGATCTGGTTGGCGCGCGTGGTGGCTGCCTGATAGCCGATAGCCATTGAATTGGCGAATGAGGCATCAGCCAGCGGACCAAATGCTGAGGCATATTGCGCGCCTGTCTTGGCTTGGTATCCAACCGCAATTGAATAGGCTGAATCGGCATCGGATTGCGCGCCAATGGCCGTCGAAGCATTGCCTGACGCGGCGCTCAGATTGCCAAGTGCAACAGCCCCTCCGCCAAGCGCTTCAGAGCTGGTTCCAATTGCGAGCGCGGCAACGCCTTCAGCGGTCGCACCGGCTCCGATCGCAAACGAGATAACCGACGCCGCTTTTGCATTGGCGCCCAAAGCGAAAGAGTAGTTCCCAAGCGCCTGCGCGCCATTGTCATCTGGGTCATCGCCGGGAGCATCACCGCCAATCGCAATCGAACCCGTGCCCTGTGCCAAGGCGCCTGCGCCAACAGCAAAGGCATTCGTTCCCGTCGCCGAAGCAGCGTTACCGTCAAAGCTCGTCGCCATATAGGTCGTGCCCGACGTGCTCACAGCGTTGAGCTGCTTAACCGTCACCGCGTCGCTGTCGTCGATCCCGTCGGAAATGTTAACCAGCCGGCGCGTGATGCCGTCACCAGCGCCATCAGATGTCTCCTCCCGACCGAAGGAAACAGTATATTCTTCATTTGCAACGGATTCAGCGCCAATCGCGACTGCATTGCTGGCAGACACTCTGGTTTCATAGCCCAGCGCGAGAGCGTTTGTTGAACTGCTAGAGACCGTCGCATCAAAGCCGAGGCCAATCGAATTGTCCGAACCTGAGCCGATTTGAGCTTCGGCCCCAATCGCGATTGCATTGGTGGCATTGGCATAGGATAGCTGTCCTGCGGCTACCGCCTTCACACCATTTGAACGGGCATAGTCACCTAGGGCGAGGCTGCCAATCTGATAGGCCTCGCTTTCTGCGCCCAGCGCCACCGCGCCACCAGCTTTGGATTTCGCATCGGTGCCTATGGCGATGCCGAAAGCGGTTCCTCCGTTGTCATTGTTGGTGAAGGCTCCGTTGCCAATCGCCAGCGAGCTCTCGGAGCCAGCCGAGGCGCCGTCTCCCAAAGCCACGCTGTCGGTTCCGGCCGACGCTGCGCCTCGGTCCTCGCTGTCGTCCACCGCCAGATAGGTGAGAGCCTCGGTCGTGGAGTTGAGCTGCGAGACTGTCACTGCGTCTTGATCGTCAATGCCGTTGGTGACATTCACGATCCGACGAGTATCAGGTGTATTCGTAGCGCTATTACCATCACCGACCGAGACCGTCGCAAACTGATCAGCAACCGCGCCGTACCCTATCGCGACAGAGCTAAGCGAGCTGGCCGTCGCGTCCACTCCAATCGCGATCGAATAGTGCGCCTGGGCTTCTGAAAGAAAGCCGATAGCGATCGGGTAGTATCTTTCTTCCCCCTCTATGCCGGCCTTTGCTCTATGACCCAGAGCGATACCCCCACCAAAGGAATAATCCTTGCTGTTACGCCCAATTGCAATGCCGCCTTCGTCATAGGCAATGGCGTTCTGCCCCAAAGCAATACTGTATTGCCCATGGGCGGCGGCAGGCGTGCCATCGGAGTCAACATCAAGATAGTTGATCTGACCAACTGTGACCGCATCGTGGTCGTCGATCCCATCTGCCACATAGGTCAGGCGACGCGTAAGGCCCTGCGTCTCGTCATGGGGTGTGTCGGCATTGTCAGTGCTCTCGGGGGCATGCCCAAAAGACACTGTGGTGGCTGTGTCAGCCACCGAATACGCACCCAGTGCGAGGGCATAAGTGGCGCCACTGGAGACGGTTGCATTGGAACCCAAGGCTGCCGCGTAATCACTGCCACGGATATCCGAAGCATCACCGATTCCCACAGCGGATTCAGAGCCCGTGATGTAAGCTTCATACCCGATCGCAATCGATTTCTGTGAGGGAGTCTCATCGTAATCTCCAACCCACGCTCCGTTCACGTTGACTTCCGCCGAACGACCAATCGCAATGCTGTATTTCGCATCGGCATAAGCAAAGGCGCCCACGGCAAGGGCCTCTTCCGCAAAAACGGTGGAAGCCCACCCAAGTGCCGTGCTGAATTGCCCGTAAGTCCGTGCGATCTGGCCAACAGCGACTGAGGCTCCCGCCGCGATCGTGTCAGCACCTACCGCAACTCCAATTGTGGCAGCCTTCGCATTGTCGCCAATCGCCGTTGCATTACTCCATTGAGCTTCAGCGCCACTTCCAATGGCAACAGCATCCTCATAATTGGCACGCGCCTGGTAACCCAAAGCCACGGCGTCATTGGCATTGGCTTCAGCGTCGTAGCCAATCGCGCTGCTGCGCAGACCTGCTTGAGTGAATGAACCAAGCGCGACCGAATAGTCGCCCGAGGCGGAGGCATCGTTGCCGCAAGCCAGTCGATCGCCGTCCCCTTCGCTGTTTGCTCCGTTTCGACCGTCGCCGTTGTTGTTGTCGTTTGTGTCGAGCATACAATCATCGGCGAGTGCCGGTGTTGTCGGGAGAAACAGGCTCGCCGCTGCGACCGAGGCGCTGGCTGCGGTGAGAAGGAATGCGCTGCGAAGAGTGGAGGTTTTCATCGATGTCTCGCCTTTGCTCAACGGGGTGTTGAGGGCGTCGGACATGACTCTAGGACGCCCATTTCTGGCGGGCGGGCTACGGAGTTTTCAGTTTCGGCGCATAACCGCAGGCTGACATTTGTATGACATTTTGCCTATCGGGCGGTTAGGCCCAATCACAGAATATGGTCTAAAATACTGATATATAACAGGTTATCCGAAGAGCCTGTTGCTTTGCCAGATCACTCGATCTTAACCATTGGCTCATTCAGGCTAACGGTTGGGTCTCTGCCTTCGTTCGAAGTGTGCAGCGAAGAAATGGAGTGAGCTGCGGAGCTTCCGAGGGGGGCGCTCAGCTCGCACGCGCCACACTTGAACGAATCTGTCACATGTGAGGGGATTCCGGGGATGAATCTGTCACCAGCACTTGACCTAAGGAAAAGATTCTTTGCCCGCGGGTCAATTTTTGACTCAGTTTTCCACAGCTTCGGTGTTAGCCTCGTAAAACTAACAGGGTGCGATTCGGGCAAAAAGCCCAAAACGGGGACAGACAAAATGGAAAAGCCGACGATTGTTTCGAGCGGGCCGGACGCCATGGGGCGGACGGTTTTTTACACGGACGAGATTAGCCGCCGCGCTCGATATGGTCGTATTCGCCCGATGACTCAGCAGAGCTCGTGGCAGCGTGTGCTGTCGCGCTGGATGACCATTTCAGACTAGAGAATTTCGACTAGAGCTCCTGGGGGAGCTTGGCGGGCCAGGTTGGGGGACCTGGCCCGCTTTTCGTTTCAGCTCGATTTTGCGACCGTAACCAGCTTGGTCTCGGTGTAGCTGAGATAGCCTTCCACGCCACTCTCCGAACCGAAGCCGCTATCGCCGGTGCCACCAAACGGTGTCTCGGGTGAACCGACCGCGAAGTGGTTGATCGCAACCATCCCGGCGCGCAGCGCTCGTCCGAGATAGTGGCTCTCATCCAACGAGCTGGTGAAGGCATAGGCAGCCAGTCCATAGCGCAATGAGTTGGCGATCTGCACCGCCTCTTCGATGTCGTCATAAGCGACGATGCCAGCGACAGGCCCAAACGGCTCCTCGGTCATCAAGCGGCTTTGGGCTGATGGGCCCGCAACCACGGTTGGCTGGAAGAAATAGCCTGCCCCTTCAATCGCAGAGCCCCCGGCCACAACTTCGCCATTCGCGCCGCCAAGCGAGCCAACCAAGTCTTGCATCGCGGCTACGCGGCCGGGGTGGGCCAGAGGGCCCATGGCGACATTGTCATCGCTGCTGGCATCGCCGACTATGATATCCTTTGATCGTGCCGCAAACTCGCTGACGAAGCGGTCATAGATGCCGCGCGCAACCAGAAAGCGGGTGGGAGAAACGCAGACCTGGCCAGCGTTGCGAAACTTGGTGCCGACGCAGGCGGCAAGGGTTCGTTCGAAGTCTGCGCTTTCGCCAATGACCACTGGGGCATGCCCGCCCAATTCAGCGGTGAAGCGCTTAAGATCCTTCGCAGCGAGCGCTCCCAAATGCTTGCCGACAGCGGTTGATCCGGTGAAGCTGACCTTACGTGAGATTGGCGATGCGATGAGATGCTCCGAGATCATCGCTGGATCACCAAAGACGAGATTGATTACCCCGCTCGGAACGCCAGCATCGACAAAGCATTCGACCAGCATCTGCGCCGATGCGGGCGTGGTCTCTGCTGGCTTCAGGATACAGCTGCAGCCGGCGGCCAAGGCACCTGCGAGCTTCTTGGCAGGCAAGTTGATCGGGAAGTTCCACGGCGTCATCAGGATGGCGGGTCCGATCGGTTCTTGGGTAACCCTTTGTTCGAGTAGGTGTGGCCCGCGCACCGGTACCAGACGACCGCCCTGGCGCTTGGCTTCTTCGCCAAGGAAGTCGATCAAATCACCAGCCGAAGTCGTTTCTGCCGTGGCTTGCGCATGCGGCTTGCCCATTTCCAAAGTAATGATCCGGGCGATATCCGGAGCACGCTCACGCAAAAGCTCTGCCGCACGACGAAGCACACGATAGCGCTCAATCGCAGGAGTGTTGGCCCAGGTCGGGAAGGCTTCGCCAGCAGCAGCAAGCGCTGCATCAAGCTGCTCCTTCGACGCCTTAGGACAATTGCCAATACGCTGCTCTGTGGCGGGATTCACGACAGGCATGCTTCCTTCGCCGCCGTCAGCCACCCACTCTCCAGCGATCAGCATCTTCACTGTGGGATAGGTAGTCATGGCGCGCTCCTGCTGCTTTTGCTTCTCGGACCCTTCAGACCAAACTGCCAAGCGCTTTGCAAGGATATTGACCTCTCTTGTAACTTTCTGTCGCGCAAGCAATGCGCCGCTCCACGCAAGCTAAGCGCAATATCACCCGCCGTACTTGCAAAAAACCGAACACTTGCTGCTCCGAATCCACTCCACATTTGGGAGCAAAATGCCCATCTGAGCGTTAGTTGATCGAGGTCAAAATTGGCCGCAGAGGGCGGCTGAAAAAGCGCCGTCCTTTCAGTCTGTTGAAGGTGCATGATGAAGCATATTGATAGCCAGCCTGTGGTCCGCCAAGTGCGCACTGACATTGAGCTTGACGTTCACGTCGCGCCGCAATCGCGCAGCGACAAGATCGCCTTTGCCTTCGTCAAGCTGCTGCGGTTCTTCGCCGACAAGTTCTTCGCCAAACGCTATGGTCACCGCGCAGTGGTTCTCGAGACCGTGGCCGCGGTGCCGGGCATGGTCGGCGGCCTGTGGCAGCACCTCACGGCCTTGCGCAAGATGCGCGACGATGAAGGCTGGATCCGCACTCTGCTTGAAGAAGCCGAGAATGAGCGGATGCACCTGATGACGTTCATCGAGATTGCTCAGCCCAATGCTTTCGAGCGTTTCCTGGTAGCGGCTGTGCAGCTGATCTTCTACAATATGTATTTCTTCCTCTACCTCTTCGCTCCGCGGACCGCTCATCGCGTGGTGGGATACTTCGAAGAGGAAGCGGTGTTCAGCTACACCCAATACCTCGCCGAGGTAGATGCTGGCCGGCACGAGAATGTGCCTGCTCCGCAAATCGCCATCGACTACTGGCAGCTTCCGGCCAACGCTCGTCTGCGTGATGTCATCATCGCCGTGCGTGCGGACGAGGCCGAGCATCGCGACGTTAATCACGGGTTCGTTGATGCGATTGACACACGCCGCGAACCGGCGAGCTCCGAGGTTCAACCCGCTGAATAGCAGCGAAGGCTCTTTGCGAACTTGACGGATACCCTCTGACTGTGGTCCCACCCGGATCGCAGGAGAGGGAGGTTTCCAATGAAGACACGCGCCGCAGTTGCGTTCGAAGCGAAGCAGCCGTTGGAGATCGTCGAACTCGATCTCGAGGGTCCGAAAGAGGGCGAAGTCCTGGTCGAGATCATGGCGACCGGAATCTGCCACACTGATGCTTACACTCTGGATGGACTCGACAGCGAGGGGATCTTCCCGAGCGTGCTCGGCCATGAAGGCTGCGGCATTGTACGAGAGGTCGGCTCCGGTGTGACATCGGTTGCGCCCGATGACCATGTCATTCCGCTCTACACGCCCGAATGCGGCAAATGTAAGTTTTGCCTCTCGGGCAAGACCAATCTGTGTCAGGCAATTCGCGAAACCCAGGGGCAGGGCGTGATGCCCGATGGCACCTCTAGGATGAGCTACAAGGGACAGGCCATCTATCACTACATGGGCTGTTCGACCTTCTCGAACTTCATTGTTCTGCCGGAGATTGCTGTGGCCAAGATCCGCAAAGACGCGCCCTTCGATACGACCTGTTATGTCGGTTGTGGCGTGACGACGGGTATCGGAGCCGTGACAAAAACGGCCAAGGTCCAGCCCGGCGACAATGTCGTCGTCTTTGGGCTGGGCGGGATTGGTCTCAATGTCATTCAGGGCGCGAAAATGGCAGGCGCGAGCCGGATTGTCGGGGTCGATATCAACGATGCGAAAGAAGGCTGGGGCAAACGCTTTGGCATGACCGATTTCGTGAACCCTAGGCACGTTCCAGACATTGTCGCTCTACTGGTCGAGATGCTCGACGGCGGCGCGGACTACTCGTTCGATTGCACCGGTAATGTGGAAGTGATGCGCAACGCGCTCGAATGCTGTCACAAAGGCTGGGGCACTTCGATCATCATCGGTGTGGCTGAAGCCGGCAAAGAGATTTCCACTCGGCCGTTTCAACTGGTCACCGGACGCAACTGGCGCGGGACTGCGTTTGGCGGGGCGAAAGGCCGAACCGATGTTCCGCCGATCGTTGATCTCTACATGAATGGTCAGATCGAGATTGACCCGATGATCACCCACAGATTGGACCTTGAAGAGATCAACAAGGGCTTTGACTTGATGCACGAGGGCAAGAGCATTCGCGCGGTCGTGGTGTATTGAGGTTCGCTGGAGGGGATATGATGGTAAAAAGAACCAAGGCGATAGCTTGGCTTACATTCGCCGCATTATTGCTGCCATTCGGCGGCGCAACGGCAGAGGATAATTCCGGCCAAGTCGAGATTACGGCAATCAAGACCCAGGTCTATAACGGCTCGAAGGTATTGATGAAGCGAGGTCAAGGAGATCTCACTTCCAAAGACGCCGATATCTTCAAACGTGCGATCCTGGCCGATACGCAGGTCGACGATGCAGAGGCTCTGGTCCTGAAAGCCTTGATCAATGGCCAGCCCTTTGTGATCAGCCCGCCAAAATATGGCAGTCCGGTGAACTTCACGCGCAAGGCATCTCCCGAGGCGATGGCTGTCTTGCTCGAAATTTCGTCGTTCTCCTATGATGACCCAGTTCTCCAGCTGTGGATGGAGGCAACGCAAGAGAGCATTGCGGACGTGGTGCAGATCTATCAATCGGGCGGAGCGGATCAGCAAAGCGTTCTCCAGATGCTCTCGAAGAGAGCCAATGAAGTGCACCGAGCAGACAATGCTTACACGGGTCGGGCGATGCGCAACGAGCTTTCGCTCTGGAGCAGTCGGTGTGACCTGCTCGCTCTTGGTGCGAGGGAGGAGTGCCGTTTGATGATCTACGAGGGTATCGTCTTCGCCGACAAGAATGGCCGAGATGTCACAACAGGGAATATCCCTGATGTGGCCTACGAACATCTCGCACCGAAAGAGTGAGTGATGCCCAGCAAGGTCACTCTCGCCGACAAATTCGCCCTGTTCTCCGACCACTGGGCACCGCGATTGGCTGCGCGTTACAATGGCAATGAGGTGCGGCTGGCCAAGGTCGAAGGTGAGTTTCACTGGCATCATCACGCTGACACGGACGAGCTGTTTCTGGTGATCGAAGGCGAGCTCGACATGGAGTTCCGCGATCGCACCGAACATCTCTCGGCCGGCGATCTGATCGTCGTTCCCAAGGGCGTCGAACACCGCCCGTGCGCGCGCAAGGGTGAAGTGAAGCTGCTGGTTATGGATGCGGACGGCACGCCCAACACCGGGGATGCCGAGACCGCCTTCGTCCCGATCGAGGTCTGACCTTGGACAGCGAGAAGCGGCTTTACCGCGATCTTGAGAGCGCTGGAATTGCGTACAAAGTGTATGAGCATCCGGCGGTCTTTACGGTCGAAGAAAGCCGCGCGATCAAAACCGATATCCTCTGCCTGCACACGAAGAACCTGTTCCTCAAAGACGCAGTAGGAAAGTTCTTTCTGCTAACGGTACCGGCTGAAGCGAAGGTCGATCTCAAGCGCGTGCCTGAGAAGTTAGGATGCAAACGGCTCAGCTTCGGCAAAGCAGAAGACATGGAGCGACTGATTGGCGTCACGCCCGGCTCCGTAACCCCGCTGGCAATGATCAATGCCGAGCTGGGATCGATCCAACTGGTGCTCGATGCAGAGCTAACCGGGAGTGAGCCCGTCGGGGTCCATCCGCTGCGAAACACGGCGACACTCACACTGATCGGCGATGCGATCCTTCACCTTGCCAAAGCTTGGGGACATCAGCCGATAGTCGCCGAGATACCCAAGATCGAAGGCTAGCATTCCTGTTCTGAGCCGCTAGAGCAGGGGCAGCGACCGATATTGATCGGATCGCTATGACAATCACAATCGACACATTGCAAGCGGCAGAAATTGAATTTCTGCTCAATGACCTCGCGCGTTTACGGATCACAGTCTTCGCCGAGTGGCCCTATCTCTACAACGGCGATCTCGAATACGAAGCGCGATACCTTTCAGACTTCGCCAATGCAGAAAATGCCGCGCTGATCGTGGCAATGGATGAAGGCGTGGTTGTCGGAGCGGCGACCGTATCGCCGATATTCGCGCAAGACCCTGAAGTGCTTGAACCAGTCAGAAGCCACGGGATTGCGACCGACGAGACGTACTACTTCGGGGAGAGCGTGCTGCTTCCAGCATACCGTGGCCACGGAATTGGTCACCGGTTTTTCGACCTGCGCGAACAGCATGCCAGATCGAAAGGGGCGGAGCGGTGTCTGTTCGCGTCGGTGGTACGTGATCCCCAGCATCCCAATCGTCCCTCCAGAGCCAGAGATCTGCAGTCCTTTTGGAAACGGCGTGGCTATCAGCCGGTTGAGGGTCTGTTGTGCGAGATCTCGTGGAAGGAGCATGGAGAGCAGGTCGAAAGCCCGAAACTGCTTGAGTTCTGGGGTCGACAGCTCGGAAGCGAGAGAATCTAAGCCTGCACCACCGTCTGTTCGATGCTTCCGAAGATCGAGTGATTGTCCTTGTCGCGCATTTCGACCTTCACTGTGTCGCCCGGCGCCATGAAACGGGTCGAAGGCTGGCCGTCGCGAATGGTCTCGATCATGCGGATTTCGGCAATGCAGGAATAGCCAAGGCCACCCTCGCTGACCGGCTTGCCAGGACCGCCGTCCGATCCCTTGTTCGAGATTGTGCCTGAGCCAATAATCGAGCCCGCGCCAAGCTCGCGCGTCTTGGCCGCATGCGCCACCAATTGCGCCATGTTGAAGGTGGCATCGACCCCGACTTCGGCGCGGCCAAACGCCTCACCATTGTAATCGACCATCAGCGGCAGATGGACGAGATTGTCCTTCCAATCGTCGCCCAATTCGTCAGGTGTCACAGCGACGGGGGAGAAGGCGCTGGCAGGTTTGGACTGGAAGAAGCCAAACCCCTTGGCCAGCTCACCCGGGATCAGACCGCGCAGGCTCACGTCATTGACCAGCATCACCAGTTTGATGTGTCCGGCTGCGTCATCCGCTGACACGCCCATCGGCACATCGTCGGTGATCACCGCGATCTCGCCCTCCATGTCACAACCCCAGGCTGTGTCGCCGAGAGGGATATCCGCGCGTGGCGGGAGGAAGCTGTCCGAACCGCCCTGATACATCAGCGGGTCGTGATAAAAGCTGTCCGGCACCTCGGCATTGCGTGCTTTGCGGACCAGCTCGACGTGATTGATGTAAGCCGAGCCATCGGCCCATTGATAGGCCCGCGGCAGCGGTGAATGCGCTTCGCGTTCATGAAAGCGCTCGCAAGGCACCGCTTCGTGCTCGACATCCATCGCCAGCACTTCGAGTTTGGGGGCAATCTGCTCCCAATCATCCAGCGCGGCTTGCAAGGTCGGCGCGATGTTATCGGCCGCGCAATAGCGGGTCAGATCCTTCGACACGACGACCAGTTTGCCGTCGCGGGTTCCGTCGTTGAGCGATGCGAGTTTCATGAGGCTTCAGCCTTTCTCTGGGCTATCAATCTGGTTGTCAGGGTGGGCGCGTTCGAACGCTGGCCTTGCGAGGCAGGCCGCTTCGATCCGCGTGATATGCGGCTTGTCGGAAAAGTCATATTGGAAGCGGCGCGCGTTGTAGACCTGCGGTAGCAGAACCACTTCGAACAGGCCGGGCGCGTCAAACAGGAAGTCGCCACTGCCCAGTTGGGCAAGGCGTTGTTCAAGCGGGTCGAGCGTGCGCGCCAGCCAGTGGCGGTACCATTGGTCGATTTCGTCCTGCGATTTGCCGTATTCGCTTTTGAGGAATTTGAGCACGGGCAGATTGAGCGGCGCATGCAGCTCGGTTGCGATGGCGTAAGTCAGTTCGCGACAGGTGTAGCGGTCTTCGATATCCGACGGCAGCAGCGGCTTTCGCGGGTAGGCTTCGTCTAGCCATTCGAGCAGCGCCATACTCTGGGCGCGGTCACGACCATTGGCTTCGAGCATCGGCACAGATCCAAACGGATTACGCGATGTGAAGGCTTCGTCCTTCTGCTCGGTCTTGAGCAGATTGACCGGGATATTCTCGAACGCGAGTCCCTTGAGTTCCAGTGCAATCCGCAAGCGATAGGAGGTTGATGAGCGGAAATATCCGTACAGTTTCACCGGTCTTTCCCTCCTTCAAATCCTACAGGATGGAACACATGGAACAGGGTTATGTTGTTTGTTTTCTGGGTCCCATACGCGGCGGAAAAATCTCGCCCAAACCAGATAGACCGCAGCTCGAAGTCAGCGCTTTCAGGAGATGAAATCATATTGCCCCTCTACTGCGCTGCGACCTTGTAGGATAGCATCCACAAAAGTGTTTGCTCGTCATCGCGAGCGACCGAAGGGAGCGCGGCGATCCATGGTCCTGACCTCCGCGAGCGAGTGGTCCATGGATTGCTTCGTCGCATTCGCTCCTCGCAATGACGATTCATCCGCCATCAAAACGCCGCGATCCCCGTAATTCCGCGGCCGAGGATCAGCGCGTGGACATCGTGCGTGCCTTCATAGGTGTTCACAGTCTCAAGGTTCACCGCATGCCGGATCACTTGATATTCCTCGCTGATCCCGTTGCCGCCATGCATGTCGCGCGCCTGCCGTGCGATATCGAGCGCCTTGCCGACATTGTTGCGCTTGACGACAGAGATCATGTCCGGCGCAAACCGTCCTTCATCGATCAGGCGACCAACCCGCAGGCTGGCTTGCAGTCCCAGCGCGATATCGGTCAGCATGTCTGCGAGTTTCTTTTGATAGAGCTGCGTGCCCGCCAGCGGGCGCCCGAACTGCTTGCGATCCAGCCCATATTGCCGGGCGGCGTGCATGCAGAATTCGGCAGCGCCCATTGCGCCCCAGCTGATCCCGTAGCGCGCGCGGTTGAGGCAGCCAAACGGCCCCTTCAAACCTTGGACATTGGGCAGCAGCGCGTCAGCAGGCAGTTTGACCTCATCCATCATGATCATGCCGGTCGTCGAAGCGCGCAGGCTGATCTTGCCTTCGATCTTGGGCGCCGACAGCCCTTCCATGCCCTTTTCCAGGACAAAGCCGCGGATGCCGCCGCCATGCTCTTCGCTCTTGGCCCAGACTACGAACACATCGGCAAAGGGCGAGTTGGAGATCCAGGTCTTGGAGCCCGAGATGACATAACCATCGCCTTGCTTCTTGGCGTAGGTCTTCATGCCCGCAGGGTCCGAACCCGCGTCCGGTTCGGTCAGCCCGAAACAGCCGATCAACTCCCCTGAGGCGAGGCCAGGCAGATATTTCTGGCGCTGCTCTTCCGAGCCGTAGGTGTAGATCGGGTGCATCACCAGGCTCGACTGGACCGAAGCCATCGAGCGATAGCCGCTGTCGACGCGCTCAATCTCGCGCGCGATCAGACCGTAAGAGACATAGCTCGCACCGACCCCGCCATATTCCTCAGGGATGGTGGCGCCGAGCAGTCCGGCCTGGCCCATCAGCGGGAACAGCTCCGGCGCGCTGGTCTCGTTGCGATAGGCTTCGATCACGCGCGTTTGCAGCTCCGCCTGCGCGAAAGCATTGGCGCTGTCGCGGATCATCCGCTCATCTTCGCTCAGCTGACTTTCGAGATCGAACGGGTCCTCCCAGTTAAACGGAACGATCCCGGCATTGGCATTCTCGGGCGAGGGTGGGGCGTGCACTTAGTTACTCCTGAAACTAGTTTTCGCCTATTGCAGGCGGCAGGTTCCTGTTCAAGCCTTGTGATTAACCCACCCCGCTGCGACTAGCCAGCAGACTGGCAAGTCTCGCTCCCCTCCCGCATGCGGGAGGGGCTGGGGGTAGGCCTATTCCTCAAGCGCTCGGCCGATTGGCGACCAGATCATCAACCACGCTCGGGTCAGCCAGGGTCGAGGTGTCGCCAAGGTTCGACATGTCATTCTCGGCGATCTTGCGCAGGATCCTCCGCATGATCTTGCCCGAGCGGGTCTTGGGCAAACCTGGCGCGAATTGCAGCACATCAGGCGTGGCGATCGGGCCGATCTCCTTTCGGACCCATTGCACCAGCTCCTTGCGCAGCTCTTCGCTGTCCTCGGTTCCGACATTGGTTGTGACATAGGCGTAAATGCCCTGACCTTTGACGTCGTGCGGCATGCCGACCACGGCTGCCTCGGCAACTTGCGGATGTTCGACCAGCGCGCTTTCGACCTCGGCTGTTCCCATTCGGTGGCCCGAGACATTGATCACATCGTCGATCCGGCCTGTTATCCAGTGATAGCCATCTTCGTCCCGGCGACAGCCGTCGCCGGTGAAATAGTAACCCGGATATTGGCTGAAATAGGTGTCGAAGAAGCGCTGATGGTCTCCATAGACCGTGCGCATCTGGCCAGGCCAGGAATCGGTGATGATCAGAGCGCCAGAGGTCGCGCCTTCGAGCATGGTGCCCTTTTCCGGATCGACGAGAGCGGGTTTTACTCCGAACATCGGCTTGCTCGCGCTGCCGGGTTTGAGTGCGGTCGCGCCGGGCATCGGCGTGATCATTGCTGCGCCGGTCTCGGTCTGCCACCAAGTGTCGACAATCGGACAGCGCCGTTCGCCCACCACGCGGTGGTACCAATCCCATGCCTCAGGGTTGATCGGCTCGCCGACCGATCCGAGCAGACGCAGGGTTGAGCGATCGGTCTTGGTGACCCACTCATCGCCTTCGCGCATCAGCGCGCGCAGAGCGGTCGGCGCAGCGTAGAAAATCTCGACCTTGTGCTTGTCGATGACCTGCCAGAAACGCGAGTGATCGGGATAGTTGGGCACGCCCTCGAACATGACCTGGGTCGCACCGTTGATGAGCGGGCCATAGACCACATAGGAGTGGCCTGTGACCCAGCCGACATCAGCCGCGCACCAATAGATCTGACCCGGCGAGTAATCGAACACATATTCATGTGTCATGCTGGTCCAGACGGCATAGCCACCGGTGGTGTGCATCACGCCCTTGGGCTTGCCAGTTGAGCCTGAGGTGTAGAGAATGAACAGCGGATCTTCCGCATCCATCACTTCGGCTTCGCACTCGCTCGAAGCATCAGCCATGGCTTCATGCCACCAGACATCAACGCCCGGGTTGATCGAGACATCAGCGCCGGTGTGCTGGTAGACGATCACACGATCGACCGGCGCCTTGGCCAAGGCCGCATCGACATTGGCTTTGAGCGGGACCGTCTTGCCGCCGCGTAGGCCTTCGTCGGCGGTGATCACGATCTTCGATTGGCAATCCTCGATCCGCCCCGCCAAGGCGTCAGGGGAGAATCCAGCGAAGACTACGGAGTGGATCGCTCCGATCCGGGCGCAGGCAAGCATGGCAATCGCTGCCTCGGGCACCATCGGGAGATAGATCGTGACGCGATCGCCCTTGCTGACCCCATTGGCTTTGAGCGCGTTGGCGAATCTGCAAACCTCGGCATGCAGTTCACGATAGGTGAGGGTGCGACCGGGCGTCTCGGGATTGTCAGGCTCCCAGATGATAGCCGGCGTATCGCCGCGTGTTTCCAGATGGCGATCGAGCGCATTGGCGCAGATATTGAGCTTGCCGCCAAGGAACCAACCGATCCGAAAATCCTCGGCGTGATAGCTAACGTCCTTGAGCGTTTCGTAAGGCGCGATCCAATCGATCCGTTGGGATTGCTCAGCCCAGAACCCCTCAGGATCATTTACCGAGCGCGCGTAAAATTCGTCGTACTTGGCGCTATCAATCTTGGCATTGGCGGCCCATTCCGCCGGAACCGGAAACAGCTCTTCGCTCACTCAACCTCTCCCACTGGTGGCTTGGCTCGGAGGATAGGCCAAGCGTCAGGGGTAGGGAAGGGCTCGCGCGAGCCGAATGGGCTTTATTTGGCCTCGTTCGGCTCTTTACGCACGTTGAGCGTGGTCGCCACAGTGTCGAGAATGCTCGACGGCGGGCACGGCTTCAGCAGCGTAGTCGCTTCAGGAAAGCGCTCCTGCACATCGTCGCGCGAAAACATGCCCGAATGAAAGATGATCGGGACATTCTCATCCGCCAGCTTCTGCGCCAGCGGATAGACCACACTCTCACCCAATTGAACATCGAGGATCGCCAGATCGGGCTTTTGTTTCTGGAATGCCAGCATGGCTGAAGAGATGTCGCGGTGCGGTCCCTCAACCTCATAGCCAGCCTCAGCCACGGTGTCGCAGAGATCGAACGCAACGATGGGTTCGTCCTCTGCCACCAGTATGCGAGCGTGGTTCATAATGTGTCCCCTCCGATTGTCTTTTGGGAGTGTAACACACTTATGACAGAAATGGTTCCTGACAGTTTAGGTATTCTGACCAAACTTGGCCGCAAAGCCGGATTCGTCACCTGAAGACAACAGCTTGGCTTGCTCTACCCAATTGTCGCGGCGGATCCTGCCGGAGAACCGTCCCAACTGCGAATCGATCCGATCGATCTCCGCATCGTCCCACGTCGCGATCTGGCTGAAGCTGGTAACACCGAGCTCGTTGAGAGTGGTGGCGAGCTTTGGGCCAAGGCCTTTGATCGTAGTGAGATCGTCGCCGGTGGATGCAGCTGGCGCTGGAGCTGACTCCGGCTCGGGAGCTGGCTCGGGGGCTGGTTCGGCGGCGGTCGGGGAGTCGATCAATGCCTGGTTGCGCGCTGCTGGAGCCGCGCCTTCGTCGAGCACGTCTTTCTTGTCTTCGGAAATCACCGAGGTCTTGCGATTGGCTGCCATCAGGAACCAGATCAGACCGATCAAGACTACGGCGGCCACCGCCAGATAGGGCCAGTACAACTCTACAAACTCGGACATCTTGCGCTTTCTTTTGCTGTTTGCGCAGAGCCCTTAGCAGCGCGATGGCGCAAAGCCCAAGAGACAAACAGAAATGGCACCGACCCTTGGAGCCGATGCCATTTCCTCGGGCGCAGCTTGCAGGCTTGATCAGCCGCCTTTCATGCTGCCTGCCAATTCATTGAGGCGGATGAATTCCTGCCGCCAATAATCGCTCTGACTCCCTGCGAGGCTTTCGACATCATCATGTCCGAAGTCCATCATCAGCGTATCGCCACGCAAGAGCTGACCATAGGCCGCAACTGCCGTGGCGAAGGCGAAGTCACCTGTGGGAGCCTCGGCGTTGCGCAGGTCCTGGCTGTGCAAGACGGTGTCGATCAGCTTGGAGGTGTCACCATTGGGCATTTTGTAGCGCAGCTTCACATGCGCGATCTCACCCCAGTGCTTGGTTGCGGGGTTTGAACCGGCATAGCGGCGCGGTGCGATCCAGCCATCGCTGCCTGCGGGGACAATCTCATAGATGGCGGTGACCTGGTGTCCCGCGCCAATGTCACCCGCATCGACCCGATCATTGTCGAAATCCTCTTCACGAAGGATCCGGTTTTCATAACCGACCAAACGATACTGGCTGATCGCGCGCGGATTAAACTCGACCTGGATCTTCACATCCTTGGCGATGGTGAAGAGGGTGGAGCTCATTTCCTCGCCCAGCACCTTCTTGGCCTCCAAGGCGCTGTCGATATAGGCGTAATTGCCATTACCGTGATTGGCGATCTGCTCCATCATGGCTTCGTTGTAGTTTCCGGTGCCGAAGCCGAGCGTGGTCAGGGTAATCCCGCTGTCGCGCTTGTCCTCGATCATCTCGACCAAAGCATCACGGTCGGACACGCCAACATTGAAGTCGCCATCGGTGGCCAAGATCACGCGGTTCACACCGCCTTTGATGAAGTTGTCTTCGGCAATGTTGTAGGCAAGCTCCAGCCCAGCCCCGCCAGCGGTCGAACCGCCTGCTTCAAGACTGTCGAGAGCGCGGCGGATTGTGCGCGTATCGCTGGTTGGCTCAAGCACCAGGCCGGCGGCGCCGGCATAGACAACAATCGACACGCGGTCCTTGTCTGACAGTTCAGCCGCAAGGCCGGACAGCGCAGTCTTCACCAGCGGAAGCTTATCAGGCGAGTTCATCGAACCCGAAACATCCATCAGGAATACCAGATTGGCCGCTGGCCGATCCTCGCTTGGCAGATCGTAGCCGCGCAGACCGATCCGCATCAGATAGGTGTCGTCATTCCACGGAGTCTTGGCGAGGTCGGTCGAGACCGTGAAAGGCTGTGAGCGGTCGCTCGGCCGGTCATAGTCATAGCGGAAATAGTTGATCATTTCCTCGGTCCGCACAGCGTCGCGCGGGGGCATCATGCCTTGTGTGAGAAACCGGCGCGCATTGGCATAGGCACCAGTGTCGACATCGACCGAGAAGGTCGAGACTGGCTCAGCCTGGACCCATTTGACCGGTGAGACCTCTTCGCCGTCATAGCGCTCGCGATCGGGCTCGGTCGGGACGACAACCGGCGGCACATAGATTGATTCCGCCTCGCTGAAGGCCGGGGCGATCATCGGCGCTGGAGCGGCCTCATAAAGCGCGACATCCGCGCTGGCATCGGCGCTTGAATAGGCTTGCTCTTCGGTTTGCGCGCAACCGGCGAGCAATAGGCCAGTGCCGAGCGTAGCCAGTCCGAGTTTGAATGCTCGTCGCGTAGATCCTGCCTGTTGTTTTGTAATTGTGTTCTGCATCACTCTCTCCATCCGTCCAGTCCCAAGATTGGTAGAGCCGCAGCGCGGAACTTAGGGGTGATCCGGGCCGCGGTGAGTCAGACGGAGCGGGGTGTTCCGACCAACTCTGCGGCCAGAACTCCCACTGCTGGAGTGAACCTTGGGTGAATGCTGCCTTATTCTCGCCACATTTGGGCTAGGGCTGCCTCAATTGCGCTCGGAGTTTGAGTTTACGGTGTGGAGGTCTCTGTCACTTGATCGCCGCCAACATTGCGGCGGAATAGCACGCGATCTTCCGGGCCAAAGCCTTTGTGCCAGATCACCCAACCGTAGGTGATCAAGATGGCTGGGATGCCTATGATCAACTCGGCCCATTCTGGCAGGAAGGTTGAGGCAAAGCCCACGACTGTGGCGGGGGCTGCAGCCCAAACCAGCGCCCATCGCCAATTGCTCACCGGCGCCTTGAGCAATGCCTTCAGAACCAGAGCCTTGATCAAGCTCGAGGCCGCCAAGGCCATAAACAGAGCGGCGGCAGCCCCTGCTGCCTGGAACCCATCGTCCAAGCCATAGGCCTTGACCAGCTGGATGAAACCAATGGTGAGCGCTGCCTGCAGCGCCAGAATACCGACCGAGATGGCCAGATTGCGCTTGCGGGCGATGTAAACCAACACACCCTCGGACACGACAGCCATCGACGCGACAACTTCGGCTGCCAGCAGCAACACGAGCGTCGCAGTTCCTGCGACATATTCCGGCCCCCACAGACCCATCACGGCTTCACCGGGAATGGCGAGCATTAGAGCGATGCCCAATTGGACCGCGATGATCCAGAAGCCTACCTGGCGGACTTGTGCAGCAATCGCCTCAAGCTTGCCGGTCTTGAGGTTCTTGGTGATGACCGGGCTCAGTATCGGTTCAAAACTCGATTTGAGCTTCTGTGGCAAAGTCGCGATCTGCTGCGCGACGTAATAGATGCCGACAGCGGGCGCGCTGGCGAAGAAGCCAAGAATGAAGATGTCGAGCAGGCGCGTGCCGCGCTCGACGGCATCAGCGCCCACGATCGGGAACGCCCGGCTCGATTGCGCGACCATAGCGCGGAAGCTTGGACGCCAGCCTTTCGGCAGACCATAGGTGCGCAGGAATGACCACAGCGCGGTTAGCAGGCCAGCATAGACCGATAGAATGAATGCCAAGGCCAAGCCGGCATCGCGGGTCTCAGCAATGTAGAAGAACACGCCCGCGGCGATGCTGATTGTCCATGGCTCGACCACGGCCCGTGCCCGGACGGTTGTGGCAATGTCATAGCGATAGGCCTGCGCAGCCAAGAGTATCTCGGTCAATGCGTAGGCTGGGATCGCCGCGAGCATCCACATGTCGAGCTCGCTGTTCATCCCATTTGGGAACATCACGGCAGGGAATGCATAAAGTAGGAGCACAGCCAAGGCGGAGAACAAGAAGGCCAGAAGCAATCCGTCGTAGACAAGATTGGTCTCGAGCTTTTTGTCGTCATGCGCGCCTTCCCGCAGCCGCTGAGCAAGGCCCCGCTTCTCACCGAGCGAACAGACCAACCCAATGATCTCAATCAGAATAAAGGCGGAGGCGAAACGGCCCAAGGCGTCATCGCCGTAAAGCCTTGTCGCGATAAGCAGGAACGGAATCCGCGCCACCAGCCGGATAACAAAACCCATCGTATTGGTGCGGCCACCCTTGGCCAAGGTCGCCATGTCCTTGCTGTGGTCGCCATCGGCGGGCTGCTGGGCAGGAGGTGTAGCCGGCTCGCTCATGCGTCGCTCTGATGCTCGGCCCGAAGCGGTCGGGCGAGGAGCTTCGCGACCACCTCGCGCGCGGAATGACCGGTGATAATCGCGTTCACCGCGGTTACGATCGGCATGGCGATTCCGCGCTTCTCGGCAAGCTCGTGCAGCACCGGAGCTGTGAATGCCCCCTCAGCAACTGTCGTTCGATCGCTCATCAGTGCTTCGGCGCTTTGTCCTTCGCCGAGCGCCTTGCCGAGTGAGAAATTGCGGCTTGAAGTTGAGGAGCAGGTCAGCACCAGATCGCCAAGACCGCACAGACCGGCCAGCGTCTCGGCTTTCGCGCCATAGGATTCCCCAAACCGGAGCATCTCGGCATAGCCGCGCGCAATCAGCGCAGCCCTGGCATTCTGCCCAAGCTCCAGCCCATCGACTACGCCGCAGGCGATCGCGAGAACATTCTTGATCGCCCCACCGATCTCTGCGCCGGTCACATCGTCGCTGAAATAGGGCCGGAACGCAGGCCGGGCGATGGCTGTTGCCAGACGATCCCATTGGTCGCGCCCTTCGCTGCAAGCCAAAGTTACCGCTGTCGGCAGTCCCGCAGCCACTTCATGCGCAAAGGTTGGACCAGATAGGACGGCAATCGCGCTGTCGGGAGAGGCTGCGCGCGCGACATCATTCATCAGGCGCCCTGTGCCCGCTTCTATTCCCTTGCTACAAAGCACCAAGTCGCGGGGTGCTTTGGGCAATTGCTGGAGGACCGCCGTCAGATTTTGCGCCGGCGTGACCGCAAGCACGGTATCAAGCTCGGCGAGAGGCGCGAGATCAGGGGTCGCCTCAATCCGATCAGACAGATCAGCGGAAGGCAAATAGGTCGGGTTGCGATGCTGCGAATTGATCGCCTCCACAACCTCCGCTTCATACGCCCAGATCAGCACGTCTCGACCATCGCTAGCAAGCATTTGAGCGAGGGCTGTGCCCCAGGCGCCTGCGCCGATCACGCCGATTGTTGGCTTGTCGCTCATGCTTTCACCCCGGCGCCGCGAACCGCTTCTGCGTCACTATCGAGCGGCCAGCGCGGCTTCGCCTTGAAGTCGAGCGGCGCGTTCTCGCCCAGCGGCAGCCTCTCACATCCAGCCCAAGCGATCATCGCAGCATTGTCGGTGCAGAGCGCAAGCGGAGGGGCCGAAAAGCGCATGGTCTGCGTTGTGGCGAAGTCCTCAAGCGCAGCTCGGATCGCTTTGTTGGCGGCGACCCCACCCGCAACCACCAGCGAGGGCAGCGATCCGGTCCGCGCCACGGCGTGCTCCAGACGGTCGATCAGGCAGTCGATTGCAGCCTGCTGGAAGCTTGCGGCGATATCGGCGGCGGAATATTCCCCACTTTCGACCGCGCGCAGCACAGCGCTCTTTAATCCGGCGAAACTGAAATGCGGTTCCTTGGAGCCTTTCATCGGACGTGGGAGTGGGACTGCAGAAGGGTC
Source organism: Erythrobacter sp. (assembly GCA_965229665.1). Lineage (GTDB taxonomy): Bacteria > Pseudomonadota > Alphaproteobacteria > Sphingomonadales > Sphingomonadaceae > Erythrobacter. Next base: position 2,482,805 of record OZ245896.1, read on the forward strand.
TCCCTCGAGCGCGAGCTTTTCAACCGCAGGCCCGCCAGGATAGCCCAATCCGAGCAATTTGGCGGTCTTGTCGAAAGCTTCTCCCAGTGCGTCATCAATTGTCGTGGCAAGCCGACGGTACTCTCCAACACCTTCGACGCTGAGGATCTGGCAATGTCCGCCAGAAACCAGCAGCAGGAGATAGGGGAAACCCAGTTCGGCGTCGGCCAGTCGCGGGGACAGCGCGTGTCCCTCCAAATGGTTGATCGCGAGCAAAGGTGTTTCGCTGGCCATGGCCAAGGCTTTGGCGCTGACAAGGCCGACCATCACTCCACCAATCAATCCGGGACCGGCTGTCGCCGCAATCGCGTCGACCTGATCCAGCGTCATGTCCGCATCACCCATCACCGCTTCGAGCATGGGAGCGAGACGTTCGGCATGGGCGCGCGCAGCAATTTCCGGCACTACGCCGCCATAGGGCGCATGCTCCGCTTCTTGCGACGCAATCCTCTCAGCCAGGATCGTGCGATCCGCGCGCACCAAGGCGACCGCGGTTTCGTCGCAGCTCGATTCAATACCCAGAACAATGCTATGCGGGGTGTCCATGCCGCTTCCCCTTAGTCGCTGTGCAAGCTAGGGCAAGGCTAGCTATGACAATGACCACGACAAGTTCGGCTTCGCCGCAACCGCAAATGGACGTCAAACTGCGTTTGGGAACGCGGGACTCGCCGCTAGCCATGGCGCAGGCAGTGGAAACAAGGACTCGCCTTTGTGCTGCGCATGGATGGCCCGAAGACTCTGTCGAATTGGTTCCGGTCAAAGCAAGCGGTGACAAGGTTCTCGACCGTCCGCTGGCTGAAATCGGCGGGAAGGCCCTATGGACCAAAGAGCTTGACCAATGGCTCGCCGAAGGACGGATCGATGCCTCGGTTCACTCAGCCAAAGATGTTGAGACACTCCGACCGGACATCTTTGCCTTCGCTGCGGTTCTGCCGCGTGCGGATCGTCGCGACGTTTTGGTCGGAGCGCCAAGCATAGAGGATATTCCACAGGGTGCTGTGGTCGGCACAAGCGCGCCGCGTAGGGCTGCACAGCTGCTCAACCTTCGCCCGGACTGTAAAGTGGTGATGTTTCGCGGCAATGTCGCGACCCGGCTCGGGAAGCTTGAGGCAGGGGAGGCAGATGTGACCTTCCTTGCTGCTGCGGGCTTGCAAAGACTGGGCGAAGAGCATCTCGGTGCCCCGCTCGATCCCGAGCAATGGATTCCGGCAGCGGCGCAAGGCGCGATTGTGATCGAGGCTTGCCCCGAGCGGGCCGAGAGCTTTGCGCAGATTGGCGCGATCAACGACCCCACAACCCGCCATGAACTTGAAGCGGAGCGGCGTTTGCTTGCTCATCTCGGTGGCAATTGTCACAGTCCAGTGGCCGCTGAGTGCCATTGGAGCGGTGGCGAGCTGTCAATGAAAGCCGCTTTGTTCAGTCCTGATGGCGCGGCGCGGATCGACTCTGAGATTACCTTCAAGGATGATGATCCGGAAGCGCTCGCCAGCTTTGCCAAGGATCTGCTGGCGCGAGCCGAGCCAGAGATTGCCACGCATTTCGTCTTCACGCCGTGACCCGACCAATCGTTGCCATACGCCCTGAACCGGGCCTGTCGGCGACCATTGCGGCAGGGCGCGAATTGGGACTGGATATCACCGGGATCCCACTCTCGCGCGTGGAGCCAATTGCCTGGAAAATGCCAAAGCTAGACGAGGTCGATGCGCTGCTGATCGGCAGCGCCAATGCTATCCGCCATGGTGGCACGCCATTGTCAGCGCTGACCGACCTGCCAGCCTATGCGGTCGGGAAGGCCACCGCTGAGGCGCTCGAACAGGCCGGGTTTCAAGTTGCGGCGATCGGAGAAGGCGGACTCCAGGGCCTGTTGGACTCGATTTCGGCACCACGGCGATTTCTTCGCCTCGCAGGTGAAGAGCGGATCGATCTCGACTTGCCGGCAGGCATGAGCATGGTCGTGCGCGTCGTCTATCGGGTCGCGACGCTGCCTCTTACGCGCGACCATTTGGCAGGAGTGGCCGACAAGCCACTGATACTTTTGCACTCCGCTGGCTCGGCCGAGCATTTTGCCCGCGAGATTGATCGCTTGGGGTTTGACCGCGGTGATATTTCCGTGGCTGCATTGGGGCCGAGAATTGCTGACGCGGCTGGTGACGGTTGGTCGACGATCCACATAGCTGATCGACCAAACGATCCCGAACTACTGGCCATGGTCAAAGCAATCTTGCTATAGAGACGAAAATTTCACCTGACGTTGTCAGCTTCGCTGGCGGTGAAGCAGGGTCGCGGAACGGAAACGAATGGAATCGAAATACGGTAGTCGTCGAAAGACCGGATCGACACGAGGCGTTTGGCTGGCGGCCATTCTTGCCTTTGCCGCTGGTGGTGGCCTGGTCGGATACACCGTCTGGTATGGTATGGGTGGCGAAGGCTCTGCGGATACGGAAGAGCCCGTTGCTCTGGCCTCTGCAGAACCCACTGCAAGCGGCGAAGAAGATGTGGTGCCCACGCCGACGCCGCTCGCCGAAGTACTTGAGCCAGAATCGGTTGAGACAGTTGAAGAGGCGGCTGAAGCGGTGGCACAAGTCGCTGAGCAGCAGGGTGGTCTAGACCAAAGGCTGGCAGCCGCAGAACAGCGTTTGGCCCGGCTCGACCTTCAAGCCCAGGCTGCGGCAGGAAACGCGGCTCGTGCCGAAGGTTTGCTGATCGCGTTTGCCACCCGCAGGGCGATTGAGCGCGGCGCTGAGCTTGGATTCCTGGCAGACCAGCTGCGTCTGCGGTTTGGCGACAACTGGCCCAATGCGGTGCGAACGGTGATCGCGTTTTCTCGTAGGCCAATAACCGTCGACCAATTGCTGGCTCGCCTCGAAGGCCTGGGACCGCAATTGGCTGAAGAAGACGAGATCAACTCCTGGGACGACATCCGGCGCGAGATCGGCGAAATGTTCGTGATCCGGCGCGAGAGCACGCCTTCGCCCCAGCCACAGCGCAGGCTGGAACGTGCCCGCCTGTTCCTCGAAAGCGGACGCGTTGATGCCGCTATTGCCGAGGTTCAGAACCTTCCTGGCGCGGGGCGGGCTGAAAATTGGATCGCCGACGCGACCCGCTTCCGCAACGCCATGGAGGCGCTTGAGCGGCTCGAAACAGCAGCAGTGCTTGAACCCCGGCGTTTGCGCGATGGCGCGGGCAATGTCGTGGAGCAGCCCAGCCCGGTAGAATAATCCCCTAGAAGGGTTTAGGCGCGGAGCAATTCTGGCAGATCACCAGAGACGCCGCGGGCTTCATCCATAAACCAGTGCTTGAGCGGTCCGGTCCGCTGAACCGCTCCCATGCCCAGGCGCCGCACGGCAGAGGCTGCCTTGCCGGGAACACCGAACAGACGCGTTAGCCCATCGGTAGCCAGCGAAACCATGAAGCTGTCGAGCCCGCGCCAATTCTCATAGCGCGTGAGCAATTGATGGTCGCCGAGGTCGAGGCCGATCCGGCGGCCATCCGCCAGCACTTCTACCAAGGCCGCGCAATCGCGCAGGCCCAAATTGAGACCCTGACCAGCGATCGGGTGAATCCCGTGAGCGGCGTCGCCAACCAATGCTAGCCGCTCACCCGTGATCTTGGCGGTGTGGTGGAAGCCCAATGGCCAGGATGAGCGAACGCCGACGCTGGTAACGGCACCAAGAACGCCGCCCATCCGCTTTTCAACCTCAGCCAGAAAGGCCCGATCCGACAACTTCATCACACCCGCGCCATCCTCTTCCGATACGGTCCAGACCAGCGAGGACCGGTGGGTGCCATCTTCATCGTCATTGAGCGGGAGCAAAGCGAACGGCCCGGCTGGGTAGAAGATTTCCCACGCGACATTGTCATGTGGCTTTGAGTGAGTCAGCCCGGCGATGACGGCACGGTGATGGTAATCCCATTTGGCGATCACCAGTCCTGATTCTTCGCGCGTGGGCGATCCGCGCCCTTCAGCCGCAATCATCAGACTGCCTTTGAGCTTGGTCCCATCCTTGAGCACCGCTGCCACGCCGAACTCGCTGCGCTGACGCTCGACAATCTCGGCCTTCGAATGCCAATTGATCAGCGGCTCCTTGGCTGCGGCTTCGAACAAAGCCAAGCGCAACCGCAGGTTGGGGAACATCCGCCCGAGCGTGCCTTCATCGGGGCCCGGCTGGAAGTCGATCCGGCCCGGCTTGTTCTGATCGGTCACCGCAATGCTGGCGATGTGGCAGGCGAAAGGCTCGAGGTAACCGGCAATCCCGATGTTCTGAAACAGGTGCCAGCTGGCGGTCGAGATCGCAGTCGCGCGGTCGTCAAACCCTTCCTTGGTGAGCTCAGCCGGATCAGCGCGATCAACCACATGCGAGGAGATGCCCTGCTTGGCCGCGGCCAGCGCCAGGGTCATGCCAACCAAGCCGCCGCCCAGGATCAGAAGGTCGCGCGTATCGCTCATCACTCGTGTCACCTTTCTCGTGGCGATTGCGAATGCAACCGAGCCACCCTAGGTGGTCTCTAAAGGTTTCGCAGTGACTGACGCAAGATTCTTCCCTCCGCTCCGCATGCTGTTCTTCGCATGGGCGATTGCGCTGGCCGCAATCATGGCGAGCCCCTTGGCGGCGCAGCCGAGCGAGGCGCGGTTTGGCAGCGAGAATATCGCGGTAGAGCTGCGCGCTGATGGCATGCCGCAACCGGGCGAAAACTGGATGCTCGCGCTGCATTTCACGCCGAGCGCTGAGGAATGGCACGGCTATTGGTCCAATCCGGGCGATGCCGGACTGGGCATGCAGGTGCAGCTCGACCTGCCGGATGGCTGGGCAGTGGGCGAGCATCTCTACCCGGTGCCTGAGCGGCTGCTGATCAGTGGGTTGATGAACCACATCTACAAGGGCGAGTTTGCGGTTCTGGTCCCGATTAGCGTGCCTGAGGGCGCCGTGATTGACGGCTTCCCCGCAATCACCGGCTTCGCCGAATACCTCGCCTGCACCGATTTGATCTGCGTCCCGCAGGACGCGGTTCTGCAGGCGCGGCCGGGTGGCGACTTTGCGCGGTGGCGAGCAGAGCTGGCCCCCAAGCTCGATGCGGAGGCGCGCTATGCGGTTGAAGGTGAGATCCTGCGGATTGCGATCCCGCTCCCCGAAAGCGTCGCGCTGACCGACCCGCATGTCTTCATCGAGAACACTCAGCTGGTTGAGTACAGCGGCTTCCGGGTGTTCCAGCGCGATGGCGATACACTGATTGCCGAGATGCGCTTGGACGGTGAGGGAGAGGCCGAGCAGGTCAGAGGCATTCTTTCCTTCGGCGATGGCAATGGTGTGCGGTTTGAAGCCATTGCTGGGGATGTTCCTCAAGGCGGGGAGACTCTCGCCTTTGCTGGGTCCTCAAACGCGATCCCGACCCCGCCGCTCTGGACTTTGCTGCTTGGCGCCTTGGTCGGAGGGTTGATCCTCAACATCATGCCCTGCGTTTTCCCGATCCTGAGCCTCAAGGCGATCAGCCTGGCGCGGGCAGGGGAAAGCGAAGCGCAGGCCCGCAGCGAAGGCCTGGCATACACCGCCGGCGTGGTTCTCGCCTGTGTCGCGCTTGGAGCGCTGCTGCTGGCACTGCGCGCGGCGGGCGAGCAAGTGGGCTGGGCGTTCCAACTACAAGAGCCTGGCGTGGTCGTCGCGCTGCTGTTCCTGGCCGCTGTAATAACCGCCAATTTCGCGGGCGTGTTTGAGCTGCCTTCGATCGCCATCACCCGCGGGGGAGAGCCCGCCAGCGCCTTCGCCACCGGTCTGCTTGCTGCGATCGCTGCGACACCCTGCACCGGCCCATTCATGGCGGCGGCTTTGGGCGCGGCGCTGCTGCTTCCTGCCCCAATGGCCTTGCTGCTGTTTGCTCTGCTCGGGCTGGGACTTGCTCTGCCGTTCCTGTTGATCGGGTTTGTCCCGGCCTTGCGCAAGCTGCTGCCCAAGCCGGGCGCTTGGATGGAGCGCTTCCGCAGAGCGATGGCGATCCCGATGGGGCTCACCGCGCTTGCGCTGATCTGGCTGGTCTCACGGCTCGGCGGGCAAGGCTTTGCGCTGTTCGCCCTAGTCACGCTGGCTGGAGTTATCGGAGCGCTGATGGTGGTCGGGCGGTTGCAGCGTGCGGGCAAGATGGCCTGGCCCGCCTTTGGCCTGGTGGCTGCGCCATTCCTGATCTTTGGCGCCTTCGCATTGCCGTCGAGCTATCAGGCACAATCGACTGATGTTGCAGCGGAATCGATCCACTCTCCGCTTCAGTTCAGTGCCGAGAATTTGGCTGAGGCGCGCGCCAGCGGTCAGCCGGTGTTCCTGTGGTTCACCGCCGATTGGTGTGTCACTTGCAAGGTCAATGAGAGTGTGGCGATCGAGCGCGAAGCGGTGCTCGAGGCGTTCGAGCAGGCCGGGGTGATCACCATGGTCGGCGATTGGACCCAGCGCGATGAAGCGATCACCACTTTCCTGACCGAGCAGGGCGCCGCTGGGGTTCCGCTCTATCTGTGGTATTCGGCTGATGGAGAGAGCGAGCAGCTCCCGCAGGTGCTGACGCCCGACATGCTTATCGAGCGGGCTCAGAACTCAGCTCAGCCGCAATAGCCTCAAGCTCTTCTTCTTCGAGCGGTGCGCCGCGGCATTTCGCGATCAGCTCCATTGGCAGTGCGCTGGGATTGAGCGTGACCGTTCCGCCGCCCGGGACGGTGGCGATCAGCTGGCGCGGGCCGGTCAGTGGATCCCACACATCGGACGGGGCCTCCTGCGTGCCCTGCCAGACCAACCGGCCGCGCACCTCGCGGGCATCGACTTCGAACCGACCAATATGGCCATTGCCGACCAGCGCCATCAAAGCGCCAGCGCCTTCATCAGCGAGGGCATAGCGAATGATCTCGAGGTCAGTGCCTACGCACATCAGCGAAAGCTGGATTGGCTGCCCCGGTTGGCCATAAATCAACCGGTCGGGCGTGCTGCTTTCGGCCCAAAGCGCGCCTTCGCTCGGTGGCGATTCAATCGGGGCGGAGGCGAAAGTCGGCGCGACACTCGGCATATCGCGGCGCATATCGGCATCGGTCGGCGGCGGTTTGCAGGCGGCCACCGTCAGCACGATCAATAAAATGCAAAGCCTCTCCATGCGGCGCAGGAGTGGCAGGGCGCTTGGCCATCATCAAGGGCCGGAATTGCGGTTTTCCGTGGGATTTCTGACGCTGTTAGAATTTGAGCGACGTCACCCCGGACTTGATCCGGGGTCTAATTCTGATCTGCGGTTCCGAGCCTATCCTCAAGCGAATCCACACTTTCGTTCTCCCCGGTGTTGAGAGAGTCGATATGCACCATGCCGCGCTCGATCCATGGCGCACGGGCTTCGGACTTTTGCTCGTCGTCGAGCGTGTCCCAATTAGGGGCAAACTTCGTCTCATCGTCGAACACGGCATTTTCTAGTTTAGTATCGTTATCGAGATGCACGTCCCACAGATCCGCGCCTTCGAGATGCGCGTCCTGCAGATTGGCGCCTTCGAGATGCGCGTCCCACAGATTGGCGCCTTCGAGGTGCGCGTACCGCAGACTGGCGCCCTCGAGATACGCGTCCCACAGACTGGCGCCCTCGAGACGCGCAAACGTTAGATTGGAGCCCTCGAGATACGCATCCCACAGACTGGCGCCTTTTAGATTCGCTTGCCCTAGACTGGCGCCTTCGAGATGCGTGTACCGAAGATCGGCGCCTTCAAGATGCGCAAACATCAGATTGGCGCCTTCGAGATGCGCGTACGTTAGATCGGCGCCTTCGAGATGTACGCGCCAAAGATCGGCGCCAATGAAGGAACATCGCGTGAAATCATGCCAAGCAAGCAAGGCATGAAAAGGCAGATTTATCCCGTCAAACACAGTGCCTTGCAGCGGCAATCGCCCGCCAAATACGGTGCGCCATTCGTCGCGCACCACGTCGCGCTGCGCCTTGCCAGTGCTGTCCATTTTGATCGAGCGGGCAGCGATCCTAATCTTCTCTCCCAACTCTTTCGGAGAAAGGCGATTATCTGGATCAGCCGTACGCCAATCATCAACCTGTGCAGGAATCGATTGATATCCCATACGTTGCGAACTTGCGAGCAGCCGCGCACGAAGCAATTCCCACGCGGGTCGCCGAAAGCTGGCTCCATACTCCCCTTTAAGGAACCCCGCCAACTGGTGTGTGGCGGCGACCTGCAGGCTTTCTCGCGCGCTTTCAGGAAACTTCTCATCCATCGCCCCAGCCGCGCGCATCTGGATTTCTTGGAACTCCTTGAGGTTCACATCCTTGCGCTTGTTCTCAAGATCCTTGCTCGCGTTGATGTCGCGAAACGCCCACAGGATGAAGGCCGCGGGTATGCCGATAAGAACAAGCGCTGGCTGGGCAATTGCACGCCAGTCGATTTGGTTTTGCAGACTAAGCTTTTCCTCGCCCGCCCCATCCGTTCCACCTGGCAGGAAATCTTTCAGTTCGGGAAAAAACCAGTCGAGGTTCCAATAGATTAAGAGCGGCAGGCCCAGACCAACGAACAGCAGCATGGCCGGACGCAAAAGCTGGCGCAGATGCGGCCAAAATCTGAAGTGCTCCCACCAATCCTTCAGTCGTAGCCATTGCACCCGGCGATTGATTCGCTTCTTGAAAGCGACCTTATCGCTTGGTGGCATGTGCTTTTCAGCGTATTTGCCGGCTTTCTCTTCCAGCCATCCGACAATCGCGGATCGGCGGCGCGCAATGTAAAGAGCCAAGAGGGCAAGAAATCCGGAAAGGAACCCCCAGATCCAACCAGACTGAAATAAGCTATAAACCGCATCCATCATGGGCAATTATTTGACAGTCGCGCGGATACTGCAAGCTCTACTTTGATTGTAGTGCGGTGCCTTTACGGTTTCCCACCCATCCGCTTGTAGCGGGTCTTGCCGAAGCGCGTCTTCCTTGTACCCGGCTTACCTTCGTTCGAGCGGCCGACCATCGGCGCCTTCTTCGCTTCATCGGGCAGGCCCAACTCGTCATTCTCAAGCCGGCGGATTTCATCGCGGAGCCGCCCGGCTTCCTCAAACTCGAGATTGGCCGCCGCGTCGCGCATGCGCTTCTCAAGATCCTCAATGTAGGATCGCAGATTGTGCCCGACGAGATTGTTGACCTCGTCATCGCCGGTCTCGACCGTGACCCCATCCTGCGACGCGGTGTGGGCGACGATATCGGCGATCTCGCGCTTGATCGTTTGCGGCGTGATCCCGTGTTCCTCATTGAACTCACGCTGCTTCTCGCGCCGCCGCTCGGTTTCCGCCATGGCGCGTTCCATGCTGCCGGTGATCCGGTCGGCATAGAGGATCACCCGGCCATCGACATTGCGCGCGGCGCGCCCGATCGTCTGGATCAACGAGGTCTCTGAGCGCAGGAAGCCTTCCTTGTCAGCGTCGAGAATGCAAACCAGCCCGCATTCGGGAATGTCGAGCCCTTCGCGCAGCAGGTTGATCCCGACCAGCACGTCATAGACCCCGAGCCGCAGGTCGCGGATCAGCTCGATCCGTTCGAGAGTCTCGACATCGGAGTGCATGTAGCGAACCCTGACGCCCGCTTCGTGCATGAATTCGGTGAGATCTTCGGCCATGCGCTTGGTCAGCGTGGTGACCAGCGTTCGATAGCCTTTCTTGGCGGTGGCGAGGCATTCCTGGATGCAATCCTGAACCTGATCCTCAACCGGGCGGATATCGACCGGCGGATCGATCAGCCCGGTGGGGCGGATCACCTGTTCGGCAAAGACGCCGCCGGTCTGCTCCAGCTCCCATCCGCCCGGCGTGGCAGAGACGCAGAATGTCTGCGGCCGCATCGCATCCCATTCGTTGAAGCGCAGCGGGCGGTTGTCGATGCAAGAGGGCAGACGGAAGCCATATTCGGCCAGGGTCAGCTTGCGGCGATGGTCTCCGCGCGCCATCGCCCCGATCTGCGGCACGGTCTGATGGCTCTCATCGACGAACAACAGCGCATTTTCGGGTAGATATTCAAACAGGGTGGGCGGGGGCTCGCCCGGCAGACGGCCGGTGAGGAAGCGCGAGTAATTCTCGATCCCCGCGCAGGAGCCGGTCGCTGCGATCATCTCGAGATCGAAATTGGTGCGCTGTTCGAGCCGCTGATGCTCGAGCAATTTGCCTTCGGCTTCGAGCTCTTCCAGGCGGTGCGAGAGCTCAAATTTGATCGCTTCCGTCGCCTGCTTCATGGTCGGACCGGGCGTGACATAGTGCGAATTGGCATAGACCCGGACCTTGTCGAGGCTGGCGCCCTTCTTGCCGGTCAGCGGGTCGAATTCGGCAATATCTTCAATCTCATCGCCGAAGAAGCTGATCCGCCAGGCCATGTCTTCGTAATGGCTCGGGAACAGCTCGAGATTGTCGCCGCGGACGCGGAAACAGCCGCGCGCAAAGGCCGCGTCATTGCGCTTGTACTGCAGGGCAACCAGCTTGCGGATCAGCTCACGCTGGTCGACCACGTCGTCTTTCTTGATGTCGAACACCATGGCCGAATAGGTCTCGACCGAGCCGATCCCGTAGAGGCAGGAAACCGAGGCGACGATCACCACATCGTCCCGCTCGAGCAGCGCACGGGTGGCCGAGTGGCGCATCCGGTCGATCGCTTCGTTTACCGAGCTTTCCTTCTCGATATAGGTGTCGGAGCGCGGGACATAGGCTTCGGGCTGGTAGTAATCGTAATAGGACACGAAATACTCGACCGCGTTCTCAGGGAAGAAGCTCTTGAACTCACCATAGAGCTGCGCGGCGAGGATCTTGTTCGGCGCGAGCACCAGGGCAGGGCGCTGCAGTTCCTCAATCACCTTGGCCATGGTGAAAGTCTTGCCTGAGCCGGTGACGCCCAGCAGCGTCTGGGTCTTCTCATGCTCTTCTGCCCCAGCCACCAATTCAGCTATCGCGGTCGGCTGGTCACCTGCTGGCTCGTAATCCGAGACCAGCTTGAACGGCTTGCCCGGCATGCTCTTTTCAGGCCGCTCAGGGCGATGCGGGGTGAATTCTTCCCCGGTCTCGGGTTCTTCCAATCCGCGTCTGATGATGAGCTCTGCCATGGCGGAACATATGGGGGACAAAATGGAGAATGTGAAGGGGTCTGCCGCAACGTCTGTCGATAGCGTATGGTGTGCGCTTTGAGAGTCGTTTGAGATCGAGGGAGACGGGATATGAGAGGCTTTGTGGGTTTGGCTGCCATGGCAGTTTTGGTTGCAGGCTGTTCCGACAGCGGTGGTGCCGATGCCGATGGTGATGGTTCGATCAGCGTAGAAGAAGCCGTTGCCGAGATGGCTGACAATTCCATTCGCCCTCAAGCCGGCCAATACCGCTCAACGACCGAGCTGTTAGAGGTGGATTTGCCTGGAGCACCGCCCGAGATTGTTGCGATGATGCGCTCGACAATGGCTGGCACTTCGACCGAATATTGCCTGACCCAGGACGAAGTCGAAAATGGCTTTGAAGAGATGCTGCGGCAGTCGCAGGAAGGCGATTGCGAATTTCAGCGGTTTAATCTCGACGGCGGGGACTTTGACGCCGCCATGACCTGCTCTGTCCCTCAAGGTGGGGAGATGAGCATGGTAATGGATGGGACCGGAAGCCGTACCGGCTCAGACACCAAGATGACCATGACCGGCAATATCCCGGGCCTTGGCGAGTCCAAGATGGTTATGCGGGTGCAAAGCGAGCGGATTGGCGATTGCGCCGGTTAGCGGCGCTTCGCCGCCAAGGGCCTGCGTTTCATCGATTTTCGGATGCAGGGACTTAATTGGTCATTCAGTCGCCGGTTTTATTGTTACAGTTTCGTTTCAAAGAACCGGAGTCGATACCAAGGTCATGGGCGCATGGCAGAACCTGAAAGGCTTGATGCCTATGCAAAGCGGACAGCCATCGACCGCTGGCGCCATAGCGGCGGAGCTTGGTCGGCGGATCGAGCTTGCTCGCGAGACCCGTCCCGACGACGAGAGCGGCAGACCTTCGGTCGCAAAGCTTGTCGGTGAGCTCGAGGTCTTCAAAGAGCTGCCCCGTACGCGCTTTCGCAAGATCGATGTTCCCCAAAGCGCCGACCCCAAGATTGTGATGGTTCTGCCCGGGTTCTTCTCGCACCCCGCGCGGATGCGCTACATGGCACGCCAGATTGAGCGGGCGGGGCACAAAACCAAACGCTGGGGGCTGGGCCTTAACTTGGGGCCGACCCCTGAGAATCTCGACTTTCTTGAGAAGCGACTGCTTCACATCAGTCGACGCTACAAGACCAAGCCAGTGCTGTTGGGGTGGAGCCTTGGCGGGTTGTTCGCGCGGGAATTGGCGAAGCGCCACCCTGACAAGGTGGCCAAAGTGATCACGATGGGCTCTCCCTTCTCGTACAAGCCGTATGCCAACAACGCCTGGCGGGCTTATCAATTCGTGACTGGCATGCCGGTCGACAAGCCGCCGATCGAAGGTGATGTGAAGTCCAAGCCGCCGGTTGAGACGGTGGCTTTGTGGAGCCCTCGCGACGGAGTGATAGCGCCGCGCAGTGCCTGCGGTCTGCCGGGCGAACGTGACCGTGCGATAGCGTTGAGGTGCACGCATATCGGCTTTACTTACGACGCAGAATCGATCCTCGCGGTGCTTGAAGAACTCGAGCGCAACTGAGTCTTTCCTTTTGGTCTGTTCCGGTTATGCTGCGATTGCACAATTCGTTGCGAACATTTCTCTTTACCGGGGCTAGATGGTCGGACCGACCGACAATTTCGACGAAATGTATGACGCCGATGGCGGCACTCGTGCTGCCTATTCGGGTTACAACGGTTGGTTCGAAGAGCAACAGAACGATTGGCTGCGGCGCAAGGACCGCGAGGCGGATGATAGCTTCCGCCGCACCGGGATTACCTTCAATGTCTACGGTGAGGATCAAGCTGAAGAACGTTTGATCCCGTTTGATATGGTCCCGCGGATCATTACCGCTGCCGAATGGCGCCGTTTGTCGCGCGGGATCGAACAGCGGGTGAGGGCGCTCAACAGCTTTCTCTATGACCTTTACCACCGGCAGGAGATCATCCGCGCTGGACGGGTGCCGGAGCGGCTCTTCCGCCACAACGATGCCTGGTTGCCGCATATGGTCGGCTTCACGCCGCCGGGGGGTATCTATACCCATATCGTAGGTATCGACCTGGTCCGCACCGGCCCGGACGAGTTCTTCGTGTTGGAAGACAATGCGCGGACACCCTCGGGCGTTTCCTACATGCTCGAAAATCGCGAAACCATGATGGCGATGTTCCCCGACCTGTTCGCGAGGGTCCCGGTCGAAAGCGTGTCGAACTATCCGCAGCGATTGGCTCGTAGTCTTGCTGCGTGTGCACCCCCTGCAACCGAAGGCAAGCCAACCGTCGCGGTGCTTACGCCTGGGATCTACAATTCGGCCTATTTTGAGCACGCTTTCCTCGCTGACCAGATGGGCGCGGAGCTGGTCGAAGGCAGCGATTTGCGCGTGGTCAATGGCCGGGTCCAGATGCGGACCACGCTCGGCTACAAGCCGATCGATGTGCTCTACCGCAGGGTTGACGACGACTATCTCGATCCGCTGACTTTTGAGCCTGACAGCGTCTTGGGTGTTCCCGGCATTATGGATGTCTATCGCGCTGGCGGAATCACTATCGCAAATGCTCCTGGCACCGGTGTTTCCGATGACAAGGCCGTCTACAGCTTCATGCCGGAGATTGTGGAATTCTACACCGGTGAGAAGCCGCTTCTACCCAATGTTCAGACTTGGCGCTGTGCTGACAATGACAGTTTGGGGTATGTGCTCGACAATCTGGAGGAACTGGTCGTCAAAGAAGTCCACGGTTCGGGCGGCTATGGGATGTTGATCGGACCAACGGCGTCGAAGCGAGAGATCGCAACGTTCCGCAAGAAGCTGCAAGCGCATCCCGAGAACTACATCGCGCAACCAACCCTGTCGCTGTCGACCTGTCCAATCTTCACCCGCAAAGGATTGGCCCCGCGTCATGTCGATTTGCGGCCCTTTGTGCTGGTCTCTCCCAACGGGATCGACATTACGCCCGGCGGCCTTACTCGGGTTGCGCTCAAGAAGGGCTCGCTGGTGGTGAACTCGAGCCAGGGCGGCGGGACTAAAGACACTTGGGTGCTCAAGGACTGATGGCGGACGGTGTCTTATGCTAGGCCGGACCGCCAACGGCATCTTCTGGATGTTCCGCTATCTGGAGCGAGCTGAGAACACTGCGCGGCTGCTCGAAGCTGGCCTGCGGATGGCGTTGACCCGCGATCTCGCTACGTCGGAGAATGAATGGCGATCGGTTATCGCGACTTCGGGCCAGCAATCGATCTACGAAGCCAATAACGAGGGCTATGCCGGGCATCAGGCCTGGAATTTTATCCTTCGCGATAGATCCAATCCAGCTAACGTTCGCGCCATGCTCGAAGCGGCGCGAACAAACGCCCGGATGGCTCGCACCAATATTTCAAGCGAGGTTTGGGAAGCGGTCAACACCAGTTGGATGGAGCTCGATCACAAACTCTCACGACCGGTCTCTCAAGGCGCGGTTGGTGACGTTGTCGGCACGATCCGTCAGTCTGCGGCACTTGTGCATGGCGCTTTTCATAGCACCATGCTGCGTAACGAAGGCTACCATTTTGCAAGAGCAGGGACCTATGTCGAACGCGCCGAAAGTACCGCGCGCATCCTCGACATGAAGTACTTCCTTCTACTCCCCTCGCTCAGCCATGTTGGCTCGAGCCTCGACACAGGCCAGTGGGAACAGGTGCTACGCTCGGTGGCAGGAGCTGCCGCCTATAGCTGGCTTAACGCCGGTCAGATCGAAGCGCGCGGGATTGTCGAATTCCTCGTTCTGGACGATCGCTTCCCGCGGAGCTTGGCCTTTTGCCGCAGCGCGCTGCACGAAAATCTGTCAGAGCTGGCGCGAATGCACGGCAGTGAAGGGCATTGCAACGCCTTGATGCAAGAAGCGGATGCCCGCCTCAACAACCTGACTGTGGATGAGATTTTCGACCGTGGCCTGCACGAATTTCTGGTCGACTTCATGGCGCGCAACTCCGCAATCGCAGAGGCTATAGCGGAAGACTACAGGTTCCTCGCATGAAGCTCTCGATCCGCCACACGACCCGCTACAGTTTTGCTGAGCCTGTTGTCCATGCACTCCAGCGGCTGCGCTTGACCCCGAAAGAGACCCAGGGGCAACAAATCCTGGATTGGGATATGGAGTATGAGAACGCGCATCCCGAGCTCGAATATGATGACCAGCACTTCAACACAGTGACCCTGGTGGCGGTCGAAGCAGGATCAACCGACGTCACCATTACGTGCAAGGGGACGGTCAAAACGGAAGACAATGCGGGCGTAATCGGCCAGCATTCCGGGCACCTTCCTTTGTGGAGTTTCCTGGGTCAGACAAAACTGACCAAGCCGGGCCCTAAGATGCGGGCTTTAATCCGGGAACTGCCGCATTCGCCGGAGAGTAAGCTTGAGTACCTGCATGTTTTGTCGGCGGCGATTCAAGAGCAAGTCGCCTATGAGACCGGACAAACCGACGTAACCACCACTGCAGAGCAAGCTGTGGAAGCCGGTCACGGCGTTTGCCAAGACCATGCTCATATCTTTCTTGGGGCGGCCCGGGCGGCGGACATTCCCGCGCGCTATGTCAGTGGCTATCTGATGATGAACGACCGGATCGAGCAAGAGGCAACCCATGCCTGGGCCGAGGCGCATATTGATGGCCTAGGCTGGGTTGGCTTCGATATCTCCAACGGGATCAGCCCCGATCCGCGCTACGTGCGGGTCGCCACGGGCCGCGATTACCGCGATGCCGCTCCAGTCACGGGAATAAGCTTCGGATCAACCGAGCAATTGCTGACTGTCGATGTGGCGGTCGAGCAGCAACAGGACAGCCAGCAGCAGTAAGTGCTCCGCACGTCATCCGACGTGCGATCTCCTCGCTCATGCGATCAAAGATCGCGTCGCTGCGGGCGGCCTTGCAGGTGTGCTTCGCACGTCTGCGTCTCCGACTTCGACTCCGCCCTTGCGGCTGCTTCGTAGCCGTTAGGCCAGGTAAATCCTCGGTGGAGGGAGCAGGTGGCTGGCGATCCTTTCCAATACCCGACGCTTGAGAGGCAACGCAAAACAAGCTAGCGGCGTGCGCCTGCTGAGCGGAGATTTCGATGACCTATTGTGTGGGAATGGTGCTGGACAAGGGCCTTGTCCTGATGAGCGATACCCGCACCAATTCGGGCGTCGACAATATCTCGACGTTTCAAAAAATGTTCCATTGGCAGGTGCCGGGAGAGCGAATGATCGCGGTGATGACAGCCGGGAATCTAGCGACGACCCAAGCGGTGATCAGCCAGTTGGAGGAGCGGACGAAGGCTCCCGATGAGCGGGATAATGCGCTGATCAAAGGCCCGACGATGTTCAACGTTGCCACAGAGATTGGTAAACTGCTGCGCGCCACGATCGAGGAACGGCAGCTGGCCAATGGAGATCGCGGCAAGGGGCGTTTCACTGCCTCTATCATAGTTGCTGGTCAGATCGCCGGCATGGAGCCGCGACTGTTTATGATCTACCCAGAAGGCAACTTTATCGAGGCGAGCTGGGACACACCCTTCTTTCAAATCGGCGAGACAAAGTATGGGCGACCAATCCTGATCCGCGGCTATGATCGCGACATGTCGTTCGAAAACGCCGTGAAACTGCTCATGGTTTCGTTCGATTCAACGCTGAAAGCGAACCTATCTGTTGGCCTGCCGCTGGACTTGATGGTGATCGAACGCGACAAATTTGCGGTGAGCCATCAACATCGATTTGACAATGGTGACCCCTATTACAGCTCAATCTCTTCGAGTTGGGGCGATGCACTCAAGTCAGCATTTGATTCATTGCCCGACTACACTTTTGATGAAGACTAACCACGCTGCCTTTTAGTAGTATCGCACCTTGGTTTGTGCAGAAGAGTTCATTCTGGATGTATTGTCTCCCGCAGTTATTCTCACATATTTGAGTGGTAAATCGTTTATCACTCCAGATCGGCCTCACTCGGCGATGAATTTGACCAGATCGCCGCGCATAATTGGTGCCGATGGCAGCGAAAACGACTCTTCACTTTATTGATCAATCCAGCCGCAACCGCGCTGATCTCTCGCGCGTTGGCTTTGCACTGGGGCACCATTGTGAAGTCTATGGAAGTCTATCCGAACTGGCCATGCATCCGCCGCGATCCGGTCTGATCGTTGCCAATGATGATATCGCAGAAGGCGGCATAGTTGAGGTCTTCGAGCGGCTAAATCGGCTCGGGATCTGGCTCCCCTTGATTGCGATTAGGGAGAATCCCGAACCATGCCAAATTGTTGCGGCTGTCAAATCCGGTGCGCTCGATTTTCTGGGACTGCCGATTGACAGCGAGCAGCTGGAAACCAGCCTAGAGGTGGTGACAAGCGAAGCTGAGAGCTTTGAGGCCGCCCGCCGCAAGATGATCGAAGCGCGCAACAGAATAGCGTCGTTATCCAATCGCGAGCGCGAAGTCCTCGACTGGCTGACGGAAGGAAGCAGCAACAAGGTGATTGCGCGTCAGCTCGATATCAGCCCACGGACGGTTGAGATCCATCGCGCAAATATGATGACGAAGCTGGGCGCACGCCACGCAGCTGAAGCGGTTCGGCTAAGGCTGGAGGCCAATCTCGATCAGCAGATCGCGAGCTGACCGCGGCTGGGTGTTAGCGGCAGAAATTCTGATCAGACGTTTCGAAGTGGAAGTGATCGCGGTGTGCTGCGTTATACTCGGGGCCGAGAACAGTCCCGAAGCGTTTGCACGCGCTCTTGTGAACCACACGCAGGAACTCACGCTCCGCAGCGGTGCCGCCATTCCAATCTTCGGTCAGGACAATTCTCCGACCGTCTTCCAGGACGAAGCCAGAAACATCGATTGCCGCACCCTGGGAGTGGGCTGAGCGGCGGGTGCTGCCGGCAATATTGCGGCAGGCATAGCTGCCCATGGTTTCGATCTTCTGCAGCGGACTGCCGAGAATCTGTCGGGCGGCCCGATCAACACCGAACCGTGCCCAATTGCTGAACGCGGTTGCGGTCTCGCACTTAACTGCGCCCAGATTGGTGATGCCGAACTCGCCGCGGTCACCTGATAGGGCCGACAGGCGGACCGTTCCGACCTTGTTGCAACCTGGCGCCGAATAGCTGTCAGGTACCGGAGCAAAACGCGCGCCAGTCTGCGTAAGCTTCGCATGGCAGGTCCGATCGCTCGAGTGGGTCATCGTTTCGCGCGGGGCGGAGCTGATCCTCGCGGCGGGCGAGGAATAGACCGCCTGGCGGTAGCCACCGCTGCCGCTTGAATTAGCAGAGCTTGCAGTGCTGCTTGGCGGGCTGGCTGCCGGGATGATGCCACCGCAAGCCGAAAGAGCTGCGGCCGCTGTCATCAACGGAATCAGGCGAAATGTGTTCTTGCGGTCCATGTCCAGTATCTTGGCGCGGACCTGGTTAAAGCTGCTGGAAAGATCAGCCTTAACGCGAAGTAACCATGAATTTTCGCCCTGTCAGTTAGGGGCGATTGCTAGGGCAATTCCTCAGCAACTTGTTCCCAAAGCTCAATTTTTACACCGTTGGGATCGAGGATCCATGCGAATTTTCCATAGCCTTCGTCAGCCGTATCCAGCACTTCGACATCGCGTGATTCGAGCACTTTGACAAATCCATCGAGGTCATTGACCCGCAAGTTAATCATGAATTCGGTCTTACCCGGCTTGAGATATTCGCCGTCGCTGAAGTGGCTGATCAGCGAGTAAGGATTGCTCTTCGGCTCTTCCGACCATGCCAGCTGAGGGCCGTATTCGCCATCAATGCCGAGCTTCTCGCGATACCACGCGCGGGTCGCTTCGGGGTCTTTTGCCACGTAGAAGACTCCGCCCAAGCCGGTCACTCGGGGCGTGCTTGCATCACTCATCGATTGCCTCCCAATCACTTTCCTTGTCCGATCCCACAGCTCAGCACCGTAGTTTCGAGTGGGAGAAACGCCAAATCTAAAAGCGCGTGGTGAACTCGACAACGCTCTGTGGCAGCGCGTCGAGCAACGCGATCTCAATCACCTTGTCAAACCCGGTGACCACCATCAGACCAACCACCAGCAAGGCCGCGCCGAACAGCGGCTTGCCGTATTTGGCTAGCACTTGCAGCGTTTGACGCCGCTCTCCCAAAGCTTTGCGGGACCCATAGGCAAAAGCCAGAATGGAGGTCGCGACACCCAGCCCGAAGACCAGGAAGATAAAGAAGCTCGCCAGCAAATCCTGACCCTGGCTGGCAGCTGCAATCGCAACACCGAGCGTGGGGCCGACACACGGTGCCCAAACCACGCCCAGCAAAAGACCGATGGCGTATTGCCCATGCCATCCATCACCGCTGACCTTGGCCAAGCGCTGATTGCCAAAGTTTGCTACCGGGGCGGCAGCGGCACTGAGCGCGGCCTGCGCTTGCGGGACCAGCAAGACAAACCCGGCGACCGCGAGCAGAGCGCCGGCAAACAGTCGCACCGCTTGTTCATTGATCCCGATCGAATAACCGAACGCGATCACGGTAAAGCCGAACAGGGTGAAACTTGTGACCAACCCTCCGGCGAGGGCAAGCGGGCCAAATCGGCTCTTGCCCAGCGCCGATGCGACCAGGATTGGGACCAGCGGCAGCACGCAGGGGTTGAGGATCGTCACGAGACCCGCGACGAACGAGAGGACAGTGCTGCCGAGCATGGTCTTGGCTTTCTAGCGAGAGGGGGGAGGGAGTGAGCGCGCCGCTTAGAGCGCGTTCAACACCACTTGTCGCAACGCCGCGCGATTGGTCTGAGCGATCGAACGGGCGACCTCTTTCTTGCCCTGGAACACCAGAATGGTCGATTGCCGTGGGATCTTGTGGGCGCGCAGGAAGGCTTTCTCATCGTCGAAATTTACCTTCACGAAATGCACGTCGTCGCTCTGCTTCTCGACGCGGAGCTGTTCGAGGATCGGAGCCTGCGCGCGGCAGGTCGGGCACCAATCGGCGTAGACGTCGACGACGATCGTCTTGCCCTTGGCTTGGGCCATCATGAACTCGCTGGCGTCATATTGGCTCCAGCCTTTGGTTTCCGCGCTGGCGGTGAATTGCATCGCGCCGACCAGCACGGCTCCAATGATCGAGATGAGAGCAAACAGTCGTAGCATTATGAGAAACTCCAAAGCAGAGGGCCGGCGGAATTGCCGGTGCTTGCTGAGGAGTTCGTGGGCGAGGGGTCAGAAGTTACAGCGCGCGAAAGAAGTTTTTTGCAGGCGCTGAGGCGTGTTGGTGCGCCTGACGCAAGTTGATCAAGTACATAGCGCTTTAGGAGAGCTGCAAATCTCCATTCTGCGCGCCCAGAACGACAAAACCCCGCTGAGGCCAGCGAGGTTCTAGGGTGGGGTGATTCACAGTTCAAAGAGCGATTGAGGTGAGGAGCGGTATCAGGGCGAGGGGGTGTAGGAAAATGCGAGGTTTGCTGCGGCGCGCTGCTTTGGACCCCGGATCAGGTCTGCCAGCAGCAGACCCTCGCTCCTCGCGGTGACGTAAGCCCGGCGCAAACGCGTCACAGCTGCCCGCGCTGCTCAAACCAATCTATCGTTACCGGCGTTAGCTCTTGCAACTTTGATCCAGCGCCTCGTGACCGCTCGCTGATCAGCCAGTCCTGAAACGCTTCAAATTCGCTAAAGCCGCGCTCGTCCACCATCGTGCGAGCGACACGCGACGCGATCGCTGTGCAGTCATCCTCGCTGAAGTGTTCGCACGCATAGACGCTGATGAGCGCCCAGTTGAGGTATTCCAGGAACACGCGCTTGCTACTGCGATAGGCCGACGACACTTTGTCGAGATCGACAAAGCGCTGTCCGCCGTCAAAGACCAGCTCGATCCGCTCGAGAACGTCGCTCGCGCGGGGTTCGATGAATCCATGATTGAGTTCGGTGAAGAGGATTGCGGTGCGACTGAACGCAAGGGCAGACGCAGATAAGCCATCAGCGGTTTCGGGCATTTCGGGAAAGTTGATGTGTGCAATCAGCTGCCGGAAATCTCCATCGGCGACTCCGTCTTGATGCTGGTACCCGAACGCGAGGGGCGACACGATCAGCCGCACACTTTCGAAGGGCTGCGTGTCCGGATATTGCCTGTTCAACCAGGCAAGCAATTGATCGACCTGCGCTTCGTCCCGGAAGAAACTCTGCTGCCGCGCGTAGAGCGATTGGGAGGCCTCTGACCGGAAGAATGAGGCAAATTGGGTGTCATCGGCAAAGTCCTGAAGCAACGCCAGCACCGGCTCAAGATGATCTTCTGAGCCTCGGATCCAGGTGTATTCTGGCCGCTTTGCAAACGCCCCATCCTGGTCAATGACATAGGCGGAAGCGTCGACTTTGGCGGCGATGTGGTTGGGAATGCCGGCGCTCAGAAGGGCTTGGACTGCGGCAACAGCTTCGTGCGATGCGGAGTTCCCGAAGTGCTGCCGGACTCGCTCCGCGTATGGGGAGGCCTGTCGGACCAGCCGCGTGTCTGAAGCGCGTCCGTCTTGCGTGAGCGATGTTAGGATCAGGAACAGCTCGTGAAGTGGCGGTGTTTCGACGAGCACCTTACCGGTCATTTCGGCGCGGGCTTCATCGGGGAAGCAGGCCGTGGGAAGGCCAAGAGGATTGGGTGCAATGCTTGGCTCGCAAGCGGGCTCGGACACTCCCTCGGCCATTGCCGACACTGGATCGAATTGGTTGGCTTCCATAGCAGGGGATGCACAGGCGCTGGAGGCGGCTCCAAGCGTCAGAGCGACTAGCAGCGATTGCGGAAGATCGATCTTACTCACGGCCTGCTCCCGGTTGCCGTCGCGCTCGAAAATAGCACGACAGAAGTGTCCATCGGTTCGTTTCTGCCAAGGTCCTGGCCGCTATTCGCCAGTATTCTGCAGGCGCGCAGTTAAGCGCTGCGAACGCGCACAGATGCACGACGAGTTGCGCAGTCTCGGGGCTAGATAAGCTGTATTTGGCCATGAGTTAGGTGGTCAGAGTGGTTCCGGTCTGGCGGGCGTCTTGTCATTCATTGGGGAGTGATGCACCCATTGGGTAATGACAGCCGCAAGCAATCCCCTCGGCATTCCGATCTGGTGCCTGTACCTCTTGGCCTTTGTCGCCTGTCTCTGCGTCTATGGCGGTGTTTTGGCGAGCAGCCTCGGCGGTGATTTGGGGTTTTGGCTCCCGACGCTCGCCTCCAGCCTGATTCCGCTGCTCATATTTGGCGCCGTGGTACGCCTTTACGTCCTGAGAGTGGTGCATCCGGCCGGAACTAGGGTCCAGGCCATACTCCATCTGGTTGGAGGCGCAGCTCTCTCGATTGCGCTGTTCCTGATCTTGATGGCGCTCTTGGGCCTGCGGACGGGGGAAGCCATGAACATCTTTGGGCGCGCGCCGTTTCGAGGGCCAGCCGCCATATGGCAAGCGGTTCAATGCGCCAGCTTCTATGGGGTCGTCGCTATTCTCGCGGAATTCGAGAAGAGCCGGTCACCCATAGCTTCAGCAGACACAGATCGCCAGCCAGCCAGCGAGTCCGATCAGACCTCTGGCAAGACGGACCAGATCGATGAGCAGCGCATCTTCGTGCGCGATGGCGATGAATTTGTGCCGCTTCGAACCGATCGCATTGTGCGGATTGGTGGAGCCCGAGACTATGCCGAAGTTGTTACGCGCGTAGGAACGCACCTGTTGCGTACATCGCTAACCGAACTTGAAGAGAAGCTGGGGCCAAACTTCCTCAGGGTTCACCGCTCCACGATCGTGAACATCGATCAGATTGAACGGTTGGAGCCAGCGGGTGGAGGGCGATTGCATCTGCATTTGCTCAATGGTGACACGGTCGATGCAAGCCGGACTGGAGCCAAGCGAATTCGCGAGCGCGTGGTTTAGTCTCCGTCGCATTTTGGCTCTCGACCCCGGATCAGGTCCGGGGTGACGAGTGAAGTTCAGCAACGTCACGCCCGTCTTGTCCTCCCGCTACCCCGCTTTCAGCCAGTAGAACTCGAAGCGTTCGACGCTCGAGCCAAAATAGCGCTGGTGCTCAGCGTATTCTTCGGATTGCTGGACCTTGGCAAAGCCGTCTTCGGTTTCCCATTCGACAAAGGTGATTTGGCCGGGGCCATCCTGCGATCCCCTGAGCGCTTGCATGGTGGGGTCAAACATCTTGTAGATGAAGCGGCCGCCGGAGCGCTTCACGGCGGGCTCGATCCCATCAAGATAGCGCGTGTAATCGGTGCGTGTTTCATCGTCGAGCCAAGCGATCAGCGCGGTGTAGTGTTTGGCCGGGTCAAAGGTGATGCGCAGATCTTCGCGGATCTCGGCGTCGTAGATATTCATTTCGTGCCAGGCTTCTTTGCGCAGAGCTTTGAACTCGGCAAAGCGCGGGTTGCTGCGGTAGCCTTGTGCCGCTTCGGCATTGGGCCAGGAGAAGAATACAAAGACGCTGGGATCATAGTCCCCGCGCACTTTTTGCCGAACGCTCAGCAGGCCTTCATTGGCGTAGCCAAGCCGCTCGGCGATCGGGAAGGCGTTCTGGTAGTATGTTTGGCGTGCCTCTTTCCCCTCGGGGCGCTCCTCGGGCACCACCAACTGCAGGACTTCTCCCTGCTTGAGGTCGAGTGTCCAGCCCGACGGCGCCTCCTGCCCAGATGCCTGCGCGTGTGCGCCAGCGAGGGGGAGGGCAAGTGCGATTGGAGCCGCAGCACTGGCAAAAGCGGCGGCAAGGAAAGGTAGCTTCTTAAGGGGGTAGGCCATAGTTGATTCCATCTGGCTGTGGTTGACTGACGCACAATGGATCGGTTTTTGCCGGTTGTACCGGCTAGATTTTCGCCTCCGATGGTGCAAAAACGTGCCAATGAGCGATTGGGACGACTATCGGCTGATCCTTGCCCTTGCGCGCAAGGGCACGCTTCGCAGCGCGGCGAGTGATCTCGGGATGACGCACACCACTGTCTCGCGCAGGTTGGCGGCGATCGAGGCAATGCGCGGGCGGCTGTTTGAGAAGCATCCCAGCGGGTATCAGCCCACGCGGCTGGGGGAGGCTTTGATCGATGTCGCGGGGCGGATGGAGAGTCTGACGCAGGCCGGGGCGCGGTATCAGCGCGCGGTCGAGCAAGATCTGTCCGGCGTGGTGACGCTGTCCTTGCCCGAACCCGTGGCGCAATACCTTCTGCTCGACGACCTGTTCGAGCTCGCCGAGACCTATCCTCAAATCGAATTGCACATCAACACCAGCATCCGCTTTGTCGACCTGGACCGGCTCGAAGCCGATGTGGTGGTGCGCGGTCAACAAGCGCCGCCTGAACATCTGGTGGGGCGGCGGCTGTTTCCGACCTGCATTACCTATTACGGCAATCGCGATTATCTCGCTTCGACGCCGCGCGAGGCGTTGCGGTGGATCGCACCCACCTCTGCCGGGATGTGGCCAGACTGGTTGGAAAGCTCACCCTATCCAGACGCACCGGTTGCCTTGCTGAGCGATGATATCGTGACTCGGCATCATGCCTTGGTGAAAGGCTTGGGCCTCGCGCGCGGCGCATGTTTCATGGCGGATCCTGAGCCCGATCTGGTGCGGCTCACCGACGAGCCGCCGATCCGCCAACAGGACTTTTGGGTCCTGACGCACCCCGATCTGCGCCACACGCCGCGGGTGCGCGCGGTGATGGATTTCATGGTGCGAGCGATGAAGGACAAGGAGGCCCTGGTCCTCGGCACAAGGCCGTAGTCAGGGCCGCCCTCGCAGAGCGCGTTTCGAATGGCGCTGACCCGTCGCTGGATTGATTGCTCGCTAGCTGTCCGGACCGTCAGCGGCATCTGTTAGCGTATTAAATGCAGACTCGATCTCCTCAACATCCCGGTCAATATCGACCAAGCTGGGCTTTGACCAAGTTTTGTGACGCTTACCCTTGCTGTGATTGACTGCCATTCTCTGTACTCCCCCATTCTGGTTCAGGTCTATACCTCCGGCCCTCTCCGTCGTTCAACACGAACCAGGCTCGGATGGAAAATTGCCACCAATACAGCGGCCCGGGAGCTCATTGTAAAGCTCAGCAAAAATCTGGGCGATCACACCGGCACAACGTCAAATGAAACGGCAATGCGCTGATCGTCCAGGCCATGCGGCCAGGTGCGATGGTGGAGGTGCGACGGGAACAGGATCAGCTGGCCTTCTTCGGGATGGAACAGCTGTTCGCCCAATTCCGCGCTTGTGCCTTCGCCAAGCAAGCGCTCGGCCCAACCGAATGCGATCGCGCCGGCCCGATCCATTCCGCCCTTGCTGTTTTGGCGCGGCAGACCATCTGGCACTGCCACGTAATAGACCCCGCTGATCCAGCCCGAGCCGTGGATGTGCCAGTCTTCGTAACCGTCGGCATTGGTCAGCACAGCCCAAGAGTCGAACTGAGCGGCTTCGGGGCGGACCGCGTCGAACAGCGTGTCCGACGCTCGGCCGGGCGCGTCGACCACGTCTTGAATGTAATGTTCCACACACCCGGCAATCGTTTCGAGCAGCGCCTTCACCACTCTGGAGTTGGCCATGTAGAGTTCGTCGACACGCCAGCTGTCGACGCTCGCACGGCGGCTGTTTTCGTAGCGTAGGGAAGGGTGTGCCTGCAGCTCGTCCAATAGTGCGGCGTTGAATGTAGAGATATCACCATGGCCTTCGGGGCAGGGCAACTGCCCGCTCCAGAGCAGATCCTCGGCCCCGCGGACCTTGCGAGCTTCCTCAACATCGCCTGCGGCCGCTAATGCGGTGACATAGGTTGCTGTCAGCCGAGGCGAGCAATCTCCAGCCGCGATCATGACCCTGCATTTTGCCAAGAGCTCGTGCATGCGACCTGTATCGGCTTCGACCACCGCGTATTTGCGGACCGCCGCGGCGTTGGTGGGGTCAAGCTCAAGCGCTTCGAGCAAGAGCACGCGGGCGGCATCTAAGTCGCGCGCGTCGCGCCGGATATTCGAAAGCTTGGTCAGGGCTCTCACGCGGAGAGCCGTAGGGAGCTCGTTGCGAAGCATATTGGCCAGGATTTGCGCCGCTTGGTCAGTCCTGGCCGGGTCATCAAGGCCCAAGAGCAACTCTGCATGAACCAGTCGCTGGCCGGGATCAGCGGTTGCGTCGGGAATCGCTTCCAACAGGTCCAGCGCTTCGTCAAACCGATCGAGCAATCGCAAGGCGTCGATTTGCTGCCAGAGATGTTCGGCCGTGGGTGAGCGAACCGACTGAAGCATTGTCAGCCGGGTCTGCAGGTTCAACCTGATCGGATCGGGAAGCTTGGGCCGCATCGCACGCTGTGAATGTGCCCGCGAAGTCAGATGGTCAACTAGCTTGTGCCGGTTTCGCCGCCGGTCCCGTCTGGGAGCATACCCATGGTTCCAGCTCGAATTGCATCAGCTCCGGTATCCAGCGATTCCAGTTCCGGGGTCGTCCAGGCTTTTTTGGGTAGTCTCTTTTCGGTCATTCTGCGCCCTCTTCTTTGAAGAAACCCAAAGCTATCAGACTGATCTGAGAGATCAAGCCGCCGCTTTGCGCTTTGCTTTCTTGCGCTCGTGCGGGCACAGCAAGGTCTTGCGCAGGCGAATGCTTTGCGGTGTCACCTCGACCATCTCATCATCGTCGATGTAGGCGATCGCCTGTTCCAGGCTCATCCGGCGCGGCGGGGTCAGACGGATCGCGTCATCCTTGCCCGAAGAGCGGATGTTGGTGAGCTGTTTTGACTTGAGCGGATTGACTTCGAGATCGTCGGGCTTGGCATTCTCGCCGATCACCATGCCTTCATAGACTTTCATCTGCGGGGCAATGAACAGCTCACCGCGCTCTTCCAGCGCGTTGAGCGCATAGGCCACGCTTTCACCGTCCGAATTGGAGATCAGCACGCCATTGATCCGGCCTTCGATCGGGCCCTTGTAGGGGCCATACTTCTCGAACAAGCGGTTCATGATCCCGGTGCCGCGGGTGTCGGACAGGAATTCACCGTGATAGCCGATCAACCCGCGCGACGGGGCGGAGAAGGTGATGCGGGTCTTGCCTTGGCCCGAGGGGCGCATTTCGGTGAGGTCGGCTTTGCGGCGCTGCATCTTCTCAACCACGGTGCCAGAGTGTTCGTCATCGACGTCGATCACCACGGTCTCGTACGGCTCCATCCGCTGGCCATCCTCTTCGCGGAACAGCACTTTGGGACGGCTGATGCCGAGCTCAAAGCCTTCCCGCCGCATGGTCTCGATCAGCACGCCGAGCTGCAATTCACCGCGTCCTGCGACTTCAAAGCTGTCCTTGTCGTCGGCTTCGGTGATGCGGATCGCAACATTGGTCTCGGCTTCGCGCAGCAGGCGATCGCGGATCATACGGCTGGTGACCTTGTCGCCCTCGCGTCCGGCGAGTGGGCTGTCATTGACCGAGAAACGCATGGCCAGGGTCGGCGGATCGATCGGCTGCGCGGCGATTGGCTCGCTCACCGCCGGATCGGCGATGGTGTTGGCCACGGTTGCCTTTTCGAGGCCGGCGAGGGCGATGATGTCGCCGGCGCTGGCCGTCTCGACCGGTACCCGCTCGAGCCCGCGGAAGCTCAGCAGCTTGGTCGCGCGGCCTGTTTCAACGACATTGCCATCCATATCGAGCGCGTGGATCGGATCATTAACGTTGAGCGTGCCAGACTGAACCCGGCCGGTCAGAACACGGCCCATGAAGTTGTCGCGGTCGAGCAAAGTCGCGAGGAAGCTGAATTGGCCGCTCTCGTCGAGATTGGGCGCCGGGACGTGGTTGACGATCAGATCGAACAGCGGGCCGAGCGAACCATCACGCGCGCTTTCATCTTCGCTGGCATAGCCGTCGCGGCCGCTGGCGAACAGCGACGGGAAGTCGAGCTGCTCGTCGCTCGCATCGAGGCTCGCAAACAGGTCGAACACTTCGTCGAGCACTTCCTGAGGGCGACCGTCGGGGCGGTCGATCTTGTTGACGACAACGATCGGACGCAGACCAAGCGCAAGCGCCTTGCCGGTGACGAATTTGGTCTGCGGCATCGCGCCCTCAGCGCTGTCGACCAGCAGGATGACGCCGTCGACCATGCTCAGGATCCGCTCAACCTCAGCACCGAAGTCTGCGTGGCCTGGTGTGTCGACAATGTTGATCCTTGTGGTCTCGCCCTCATGATCCCATTCGACGCTGGTGCATTTGGCCAGGATCGTGATGCCACGCTCTTTTTCGAGATCGCCGGAATCCATCGCGCGCTCTTCAACCCTTTGGTTGTCGCGGAAGGTGCCCGATTGGCGGAAGAGTTGGTCAACCAGCGTCGTTTTGCCGTGGTCGACGTGCGCGATGATCGCGACATTGCGAAGGGGGCGAGACATAGGATTCGGGCTTTCGGATAGGGCCGGTATGGGCGTCTAAAGGTAACAAATCGGGCTTGGTGCAGTTCCTTGCCCGTGCTGCGATGCAGCATTGGGCGCGCGCCTAGCGCACAGCGAACGCTACGGCAAGCTGTCAGACGGTGGAAATCTATTGCATTGCAGCAAAGTTCCAGTGTGTCAGCTGTGCAACAAGCGCGATTCCGCGGCGGAATAGCGCGGTTTGAAACTTGTCGACGAAGGCACTCTGCCCTATCACAAATGGCAATCGGCTCTAACGGGATCGCATTTTGGGGATGCACGAAGAGCCGAATGGACTGAGGAGAGGAGTTCCCATGCGTTCGATTTCAACCGGCTTTGCCGGTCAAACCCGATTCACCCTGCTTTCTGGTGCTGGTTTCGCAGCCCTTTGCGCGCCTGCCATGGCGGCAGCGCAAGAGGCGCCGGTTCCGGTCAATGTGCTGTCAGCTGATGATTTTGACGACACGCCGACGATCATCGTTACCGCGACCAAGCGCGAGCAAACGCTGCAAGAGACCCCGATTTCGGTTTCTGTGACTTCGGGTGAAACCCTCGAGAACGCGCAGATCCGCGACGTGCTCGACCTGCAGACGGTCACCCCGTCGCTGCGGGTGAGCCAGCTGCAGACGTCTTCGGCTTCGACCTTCATTATCCGTGGTTTCGGTAACGGCGATAACAACTTCGGAATCGAGCCTTCGGTCGGCGTCTTCATCGACGGCGTGTTCCGTTCGCGTTCTGCCGCAGCGCTGTCTGACCTTCCAAACGTTCAGCGGATCGAGGTTCTCAACGGGCCACAATCAACCCTGTTCGGTAAGAACGCATCAGCGGGTGTGATCTCGGTTGTTACGCGTGAGCCGCAGTTTGAGTTCGGTGGAGCGGTTGAAGCCAGCTACGGCAACTTCAACGCTTTGGTTATCAAGGGCGATGTCACTGGCCCGCTCAGCGACAACATCGCCTTCTCGCTCGACGGATCTTACAACCGTCGTGATGGCTATTCGACGATCCTCAACCTCGACGAAGAGCAGAACAACCGTAACCGCTGGTCAGCCCGCGGCCAGCTTCTGATCGAGCCGACCCCCGACATCCGTATCCGCGCAATCGCGGACTACTCGCGGATCGACGAAGTTTGCTGTCAGGTTGGCACTCTGGTCGTTGGCCCGACCGCAGCTGGCATCGCTGCTGTCGGCGGTCAGATCGGCGGACCCGATACATTCTTTGACCGCAATTCGTTCCTCAACTTTGTTCCGACCAACGAAGTCGACAATTATGGCGGTTCGATCCAGGTCGATTGGGAAACTGGTCCGATTTCGGTGACCTCGATCACGTCTTATCGTGAACTCGAGAACTTCTTCCTGTCGGATATCGATTACACCAGCGCTGACATCGCGACGGAAACGCGCGATCAATCAGTGCAGACATTCACTCAGGAAATCCGGATCGCGTCCGACTTTGACGGGCCGTTCAACTTCCTGCTTGGTGGTTTCTACTTCGACGAAAGCATTCAGCAGTTGAGTGCGATTCAGAACGGCAGCCAGATCCGGAACTTCTTCGAGATCCTCGCGGGAGCCAACCCGGTTGATGTGCTTACTGGCCAGCCAACTCTGTTTAACGGCCTAGAGCAGACATTCGGGTTCCCGCAGGAAAGCATCTTCAACACGCCGCTGCTGACCAGCGAAGATTTCTCGATGGACAACCAGGCATGGTCGATCTTCGGTACCTTGGACTTCGAACCGGTTGACGGCCTCGTCTTCACTGGTGGCTTCAACTACACCGATGACTCAAAGAGCTTTGCGCTCAGCCAGAACAGCTTCGATCCGCTGGCGCAGGTCAACTTCGTTGATGCCTTCATCACCGGGGCGACCATGGGCGGGGTGACGACACGCGACCAGTTCCAAGCGCTGCCAGCGGCGAACCAAGCGGCACTGTTGGCTGCTGCGACCAATCCGGCGGTCAATCCGCTGCTTGGCCTCTCGGCATTCCAGTTCCAGCCGCCGTTCCTGACCATTCCGAACGCGGTTGAGCCAGGCGAAACCAATGACGACAAGCTGACCTATCTGCTGCGTGTGGCAGTCGAGATTTCGCCTGAGGTGAATGTCTACGGCAGCTACGCGACCGGCTTCAAGGCAAGCTCGGTCAACCTGTCGCGTGACTCGCGTCCTTCGAACACCGACTTCCTGGCAGGGCCTGGAGGATCGACTTTCGCAGCACCTGACTCGCCGATCATCAATGCCGGACTTGCGGTGCCAAACCTGGTTTCGGGTTCGCGCTTTGCCGGTCCGGAAGAAGCAGAAGTTTACGAGATTGGTATCAAGGCGGCATGGGAAGGCGTGAGCATTAACCTTGCGCTGTTCGACCAGACCATCACCGGCTTCCAGAGCTTTGCCTTCACCGGCACCGGCTTCGCGCTGCGCAACGCTGGTCAGCAATCGGTGACGGGTTTTGAGCTTGATACGACCATCAACCCGGCGGACGGACTGGTGCTGACCTTTGCAGCGACTTACCTCGATCCGCTGTTTGACGATTTCCCAGGTTCGGTCCTGGGTGATCTCACCGGCGTTCGTCCGGCTGGCATTCCTGAGTTTGCGATCGCAACCTCTGCGACTTACACGCATGAGTTCGGCGCTTCGGGCAACCGCCTGATCACCCGCGTGGATTACAACCACGAAAGCAACACGCCGATCAACAACGGCCTTCCGACCTTCGGGCCGAACAACTTCATGCGTGAAGTGAACCTGGTCAACGCGTCGATGACGCTGGCGCTCGATAACGGTATCGAAGTCGGCGCCTGGGCGCGTAACCTGCTCGACGATGAGTACATCCTGACCATCTTCGACGGCGTGGCGCAGGCCGGTACTGTTTCGGGCTATCCGAACCAGCCGCGCACCTATGGCGGCGTGGTTCGCTTCAAGTTCTGATCTTGAGAACAAATCGCAAAAGGGGAGGGGGCCTGCGGGCCCCCTTTTCTTTGCCCAATTGCTGCAAACTCTTGGAATCGGATTGTATTTCTTGTCGGATTGTGATGCTTTGGCAAAGCAACACAGGGAGGTCTCGATGAACTACGCTGGTTTTTGGATCCGCGTTCTAGCCTATACTATCGATTTCATCGTTCTAGGTGTGGTCCAAAGTGCCATCTATCTGCTTTTTGGGCTGAACCTCTCGACCGCTTACGGCCTTGATGGCGATGGGTTAGGAGTTTTCGAGACGACGCTGGGTTCTATCGCTTATTTTGCGACACTCATTGCAGGTGTTCTTTACTTTTCTCTCATGGAAAGCTCGTCAAAGCAGGCCACGGTCGGCAAGATGGCACTTGGATTGACTGTAACCAATGAAAACGGAGGGCGGATCACGTTCCTGCGGGCTTTGGGACGCCACTTCGCGAAGTTTCTATCGGGAATGGTCCTTATGATTGGCTACATCATGGTTGCGTTTACCGATCGGAAGCAGGGCCTTCACGACATCATTTGTAGTACCCTGGTTCTCAAGGCCAAGCCTGGACAAGCTGGCGTTGATACGACGGTGTTTGAATAGGCTGCGGGCCGCTATAAGCACAGAAGATCGGGGCTGCAGGTGTCAATAATGCAATGGGTATTGCTGCCATTCAAACGCTACTTTGACTTCCAAGGCCGCTCGCGGCGGATGGAATTCTGGATGTTCGCCCTGCTCAACGTGCTTGTCGCGATAATCTTGGTGGGATTGGCGGTCGCGGTGGCCCCGTCGACGAGCTCGTCAGAGGTCTTTTCAGACAGCGACAGTTTCAGCGCATCAGCCGGTTTCACCAGCCAGGTTGGGGATAGCCTGTTCTCGACCGCGCTAACGATCATCTACGGCATCTACTTCCTGGTAGCGATCATTCCCTCGATCTCAGTGACGGTGAGGCGCTTCCACGATCGCGACATGTCCGGATGGTGGTATCTCGGCGTCCTTGTCCTGAGCATCATCCCTTTGATTGGGACGCTCGTGTGGCTCGCTTTCCTGGTCATGATGCTGCTGCCGGGTACCCCGGGGCCCAACCGATTTGGCTCCGACCCCAAGGGCCGCGGTGACGCCAGCGTGTTTGAATAGGCTTCGGGTCAGCCCGCCCTTCCGGCCTTTGCTAGAACCTGCATCAATGTGCGAGCACTCTGTGTGCAGCTTTCTGGTTTGTTAAGTCGGCTGAATTAGAAACCATCGGAGCGACCATTCACTTTGAGTGGAGTGTCGTTCTTGGAATTGCTGTTTTCTCCGTTTCAACGATGTTTCGACTTTGGCGGCCGTTCGCGCCGCCTAGAGTACTGGTTGTTCGTCGCACTGAATTTCGTCGTGACCAGCTTTGTCGTCCTGCTGTTTTTCGCGTTCACACCGGCGGATCTCTTGTCGGCATTGCTTGACGAGGGACTATCCGATGACGAATTCATGGGCCTGTGTTCGCAGCTGCTGCATGACCCTGCGATCTTCACCTTGGTTGTCGCATTCACCACTTACGACATGTTTGTGATCATCCCAGGCATAGCCCTGACCGTGCGGAGGCTGCACGACTGCGATATGACGGGTTGGTACTACCCTGTGGCCATGCTTTGCAGTCTTATTCCGATCGCAGGATTATTGGCCGTGCCGACATTTGGTGTGATCATGATGCGTCCGGGCACCAAGGGCGACAATCGCTATGGGCCTAGCCCAAGAAACAGCGCAATCGATCGATACCTCTGGTAGCGGCAGTGCCTAAAGCTCGCGCAGGGCCTGGGCGGGTTTGGCACGCAGCAGTGGCAAGGATCCACCCAGAGCAAAACCGAGCACCAGGAACAGTCCCAAGCCGAGCACCGCCAGCACCTGGCTCCAGTCGGGCAGCCAATCGAACTCAAACAATTGCGTGATCACGACCCAAGCCAAGCTTGATCCGAGCGCCAAGGCGACCACCGCCAACAGGCTGGCGATGAGGCCGTATTCGGCAAGCTGCATCAACAGGACCTGACGGCGGCTTGCGCCAAGCACCCGCAAGACCACAGTGTCATACATGCGGGCAGCCCGGGCAGCGGCAATCGCGCCCATCAGCACGGCGAGACCGGCAAGAACCGCTACCGAGGCTGCGGCGAGGGTAGCAAGGCCGACTTGCTCGAGGATTGTGCGCGCCTCGGACAAGACCTCTCCGGTCTCGATCACCGAGCTGGAGGGAAATTCATTGACCAGAGCGCGCAGCAATTCGCCTCTGGCCTCGACATTGCCATCGTCAGGCAGATCGACCGTCGCGGCAAGATTGTGCGGCGCATCGGCAATCGCGCTGCGCGAGAACACCATGGTGAAGTTAAAGCCCATGCTCTCCCAGTCGATCTCACGCACGCTGGTGATCATGGCATCGCGCTCGATCCCCAGAATGCCGATGGTCAGATAGTCGCCAATCTCCAAGCCAACCGCTTCTGCGAACTGCGCATCGATCGAGACTTGCGGGACCTCGGCGTCCGCGCCTTCCCACCATTCGCCTTCGACCAGGCGATTGCCCATCGGCAGGCTGTCGGAATAGGTGATCCCACGTTCGCCGCGCAGCATCCAGGCACCTTCGGGGATCTCTTCGAGCTCGGCTACGATCTGCATGTCGTCGCGCGGGCCGTAGGCCAGAACTGCGCCTCGAAGGGTTGGAGTGCTTCGAATGGTCGATTCCGGGAAACGATCGGTAATCAGGGTGGAGAAGGTCTCTTCCTGATCGACCGGGACATCGAGCACGAAGTAATCCGGCGCCTCTTGCGGGACACTGCGGGTGATATTGCCATCGAGCGCGGTCTGGATCGCAGCCAGCAAAACAAAGGACGCCAAGCCAAAGCCAAGGGCAGTCACCAGCGCACCCGTGGGCGCGCCCGGACGATGGAGATTGGCAAGAGCGCTGCGCAGAACCGGGTTCGAAGGCCGCGGAACGCTGCGTGCCAGGCGCTGAATGCCTACGCCGATCAGTGCCAGCACGCCCAGCGCGCCGGCAGCGCCGGTCAGAAAACCAGCCGACAGCAGCGGCTCAGCCGTGGTGAAGATCGCGAGTGCGCAGATCGCGGTGATGCCGAGCCCGGTCCAGAATAATGCAGCCTTGTCACGGGCTAGGGGCGCGATGGTGGACCGCATCAGCGCCATCGCCGGGAAGGTCCGCGCTCTCAGCAGCGGCGTTGCGGCAAAGGCGAAGGCCACCAGCAAGCCATAGGCGGCGGCGAGCACCAGCGGTGCTGGTTCTATAACGATGCCCCCTTCCACTGGCAGCAGCCCGTCCAGAGCCAAAGCCAGGAAAGGCGTCACCGCCACTCCGACAATCAGACCAGCGAGGCTTCCGATAATGGCAGCGGCCCCAATCTGCAGCGCGTAGATCCGGACAATATCCTGTGATGATGCACCAAGGACCTTGAGCGTGGCGATGCTGCCACGGCGGGCTTCAAGGTAAGAAGAAACGCCACCGGCGATGCCGATCCCGGCAATCACCAAAGCCGCCAGGCCGACCAGTGTCAGAAAGTCGCTCATCTGCCGCACGAAGCGGTCAGCGCCGGGCGAGGCGCGTTCGCTGTTGCGGAAATCGAACCCGGCATTGGGGAAGCGTTCGTTGAGTTCCTCCTCGACCACTTCTGGGTCCAGAGTCTCATCGAAGGCCACGCGGTATTTGCTCTCATAGAGCGAGCCCGGCTGAATCAACCCAGCCTGTCCCGGGATTGGCTCTGCCACGATGACCGTTGGTCCAAGTTGGAAGCCTTCAGACAAACGGTCCGGCTCATTGTCGATAATGCCGGCTGCGGTCAGGGTGGTGGTGCCGATCGTGAAGGTGTCGCCCACCGCGATGCCGAGACGATCCATTGCACCCTGCGCCAGCCAAGCGTCATTGCCGCTCGGCGCGCCGGTTTCGGAGCCGTCCGCTAAGGTCAGGGTACCATAGAGCGGCCAATTGGATGCAACGGCCTTCAATTCAACCGGAGCTGCCCCATCATCGGTTGAGGCCATAGCCTGCAAACGTGTGCCGCCCGAGATCTCGCCATATTCGCTGAGCGCGGCTTTCTCTTCGTTGTTGAGATCGCGCTGCCAGACTTCGACTTCGAGGTCGCCACCGAGGAGGACCTGTCCATTGGCTTCGAGCTCGCGCTCGATCGCCGCGGTCAGCGAGCCAATCGCGGCCAACGCCCCGGTGCCGAGGAAGATGCAGACCAGCAGCAGGCGCAATCCTCGAAAGCGTGCATTGAGGTCGCGTCGAGCGATGCGCCATGCGGCGCTCCACGAAAGGCTGGCGGCGTCGCTCATGCGGCTACAGAGGCCGAAGCGGTGTCCGAAGCGATATTGCCATCCGCCATGGTTAGCACACGGTCGCATTTCTCAGCGAGCTTGCGGTCATGGGTGATGATCAGCAGCGTGGCACCGGTTTCGGCGCGGCGTGCGAACAGCAATTCGACGATCTCTTCGCCAGTCGCTGCGTCAAGATTGCCGGTCGGTTCGTCGGCGAAAATCAGATTGGGGCGCGGGGCAATCGCGCGGGCGATCGCAACTCGCTGTTGTTCGCCGCCCGAAAGCTGAGTTGGATAATGATCTAGACGATGGCCCAGTCCGACTGAGGTGAGTTCGGCTTCGGCCCGCGGACGAGCATTCTCGCTGCCGTCGAGTTCCATCGGCGTTGCTACGTTTTCGGCCGCGGTCATGGTCGGCAACAGGTGGAAGGCCTGGAGCACGATCCCGATCCGTCCGCGCCGGGCCTGCGCCAGCCCGTCCTCATCGAGATTGGCAAAGTCTTGGCCAGCGACACTCAATTCGCCACCGGTGGCGCGCTCAAGCCCGGAAAGCACCGCCATAAGCGAGCTTTTGCCGGAGCCAGAAGGGCCAAGCAGGGCGACAATCTCTCCGTCATGGATGTCGAGGTCGACACCGCGCAGGATATCGACCGGCGCATCTTGAGAGCCGAGTGTCAGGGTGAGGTTCCGGGCGGAAATCGCGATAGGGGGCTTTGTCACAAGGTCCAGATAGAATAGAGGTGGGTTTCAAACAAGATACCCAAAGAGAAGGCTTGCAGATGCGCATCAGCGCTTTGTCGAAATTCATGGTCCCTTTGGCCGCGCTGGCGCTTGCCGCTTGCGGCGGCGAAGCTCCGGTTGACGCTCCCGAGGAGACGGAACTCTCCTCTAACCTCGCAGTAGAGGCGCTGGTTCCCGTAATGGGGCCCGAACGCAATATCGTCGCTTTCGGAGATAGCCTGTTTGCAGGCTATGGAGTCGGGCTTGAGAACAGCTATCCGACCAAACTCGAAGCGGCGATGCGGGCTCAAGGGATCAATGTGGTGATGGCCAATGCGGCCGTCTCGGGCGATACCAGCGCGGCTGGCGCACAACGGCTAGCCTTCATTCTCGACGCGCAAGAGCAGAAGCCGGACCTGTTTATCCTTGAGCTGGGCGGCAATGACATGCTGCGCCAGATCACGCCTGATCAGACGCGCGCGAATTTCGAGAGCATGCTCGATGAACTGCAAAGCCGCGAGATACCGGTGCTGATGATGGGAATGCGCGCGCCGCCCAATCTTGGACCTGAGTATCAGGCCGAGTTTGACGGGCTCTATGGGGAGCTGGCGCAAGATTACGGCGCCACGCTGATCCCGTTCTGGCTGGAGAGCATCTATGAGGATCCGACCCTGTTCCAGGATGATCGGATCCATCCGACGGTTGAGGGACTTGAAGCTTTGGTCGAGGCGACACTTGATCAGGTGATTGCTGCGCTGCCCGAAGCTGAGGAATAGTCTAGAGCTTCTCGAGAGTTCCGTCAGACACCCGCCAGATAGCGGCGCGATCGGCTATCTCTTCGAACGGTGAAAGCTCGGTTCCGGTCATCCAGATCTGAGCGCGACCCGCTTCCAACCGTTTGAACAGCTCGCTGCGCCTGACGGG
This sequence comes from Erythrobacter sp., assembly GCA_965229665.1. Taxonomy (GTDB): domain Bacteria; phylum Pseudomonadota; class Alphaproteobacteria; order Sphingomonadales; family Sphingomonadaceae; genus Erythrobacter. Next base: position 2,520,132 of record OZ245896.1, read on the forward strand.
GTCGAGATGCGCCGCGACCTCGTCAAGCAGCAAGAGGCTAGGGCGTCCTTCGGCGGCCAGGATTGCATGCGCCAGGGTGATCGCAATCAACATCGCCTTCTGCTCGCCGGTCGAGCAGCTCGCAGCGGGGAGGCCGCTGCCGGCCATGACAACCTCCAGCTCATCGCGATGCGGGCCAATTAGAGCTCTACCGGCGGCTTGATCGCGCGAACGATTGCGAGCCATTTCTGCGAACAGCTCTTCTGCGATACTCGGTCCCCCGGCTTTGTAAGTCAGGATGGGCTTGGCAAAGGGTTGGTCGGGGAGGGCGGAGAGTTCTTCGCTGAGGTGGGTAATCAGCCGCCGGCGGTTGGCAGCCACGTCTGAACCGTGGTCTGCGATCTGCGCTTCGATGGCGTCGAGCCAACGCGCGTCTGACCGTGTCTCCAACAGGCGGTTGCGTTCGCGCAGAGCGGCTTCGAGGCGCGATACCGAGCGCGCGTGGCCAGGTTCGATCGCCAGCGCCATACGATCGACAAATCGTCGACGTGCGCCCGCGCTGTCGGTGAACAAGCCATCCATGGCCGGAGTTAGCCAGGACATGGCCAGCCACTCCCCCAGGGAGGATGCGCTGGCTTCAGCGCCATTTATGCGGACCAGACGCCGGCCCGGCCGTTCTGCCTCGCAATAGGTCCCCAGTCGCGCGCTCGACTGCCCCTGTTCAATTAGACTTGCCCCAATCGCAAAGCCTGATGGGGATGGGGCGTTCTCCTCGCGATGAGGCAGATCGACCAGCGCAGCCCGGCGCATACCGCGCCCGGGGCTGAGCAGGGACAGGGCCTCAAGGATATTAGTTTTCCCTGCCCCATTCTCCCCAACCAGCAGATTGAAGTGGGCCGTGCCAGTCAGCTCGCTGGCGCGATGATTGCGGAAGTTTTCGAGGGAAATTCTGTCCAGCGCCATGGTCGCGACAGCGTTAGCAGCCAGTCCTTCTGCCGCCACCAAAAAGATCAATCCCAAGAGTTGGTAAAATGTCCCAACCTTTCGGATTGATGAACGGATCGTTCAGAATGCACTTTCCCGAAACCCGCAGAATTCCGCCATTTTCCAAGTTTGGCACACCTCATGCAGTGTTTGGGGTGTAACGCAGGATGGTCCTGCAAAAACAAACAAATGAAGGAAACACACTATGTCGATCTCTGAAAATGCCAACCGCGTATTCGCCGCTGCTTTCGCTCTGGTTCTCTCGTCAGCCGTTTTTGCCGCTACGATCGTTCCTGCCAGCCCGGCTCTGTTCGCCTAATTCACCCCATCCCCTGCAACCCACTAAACAAGGAAACCCCCACCATGTTTAACAGTGACACTGGAAACCGCCTGTTCGCAGCCGCCTTCTCGGTAGCTATCTCGGCAGTCGTCTTCTCCACAATTATCGTCCCCGGCAGCCCTGGCCTGTTCGCCTAAGCTGTTTAACCTCAAACCACTTTTGAAAGGATAGAATACAATGTTCGCAACCACTGACCTTGGCAGCCGCGTCTTCGCCGCCGCTTCGGCTCTGGCAATCTCCGCCATCCTGATGGCCGCTGCGATTGTTCCTGCTTCTCCAGCTTTGGTGACCATGGCATGAGCAACGTAACCAAGACCCCCAACGGCAGGCCACCTCGCGCTGGCTTCGCACTCGACAAGCACAACGCCAAATTGGCTGGCGTCTGCGCAGGCATCGCCAACTGGTCCAATGTCGATCCACTGGTCGTCCGCCTGGCCTTCGTAATCGGCGCTTTTGTGAGCCTCGGAACGGCTGGATTGATCTACCTCGCGATCGCTCTGATCGCTGATTGAGCGCAGCAAAAGAAAAAGCGGTTCCCGGTTTTTCGGATCGCTGCGCCCAGCAAGACAGCACAATCTGATCAAACCGGGAGGGGCCAATGGCCCCTCTTTTTGCGTCCCTTGGAGATTTCCCGGACCGTCCAATACCCCAAGTAAGATAACGGATCCTGGTGAAGAGACGGGCTTAAGAGTGTTTTAGGCATTGTGTGGAAAGACGGTCTCACAACAACTGGGGTCGCATCCAGAAATGACTACAAGAACTGCCACGAGAGGGGCGCAGGTTGCAGTGTCTGTGACCGATGTTGACCAGACTATGGTCGAACAGGCCTATGCCCTATGGCTCGACCAGATTGACGGCGAAGCCTTGCCTGCGGCTGAGGCTGTGCTGCAGCATCCTGATTGCAATTTCGCTGATCTCGCGATCATCATTGATATCAACAATGAAGGAAGCGACGGTCCGCTTCTGTCTGAAGTCGGTCAGGGCTTGCCGGGTCGGCCCGGGGCATTGCCGATACCCTTGGAGCAGGTTGATCCTCGCTCGCTGATTTCCCGCCTTACCGCCCATTATCTCGAGCCGATCGCCAATCGTGCGCCGATTGGGTTTGAGGCGGAGTTCACCGACAATGAAGACAACACCATCGCCTACAGCGCCATCGGCGTTCCGTGCGCTTCCGATGGTTACACAATCGACGCCATGTTGGGGTTCATAAGCTTTGAGCTCCTGCATGCGCCGATATCTGATGGCGGCGTTGTGCCGCTGTCAGATTGCCACACGGCGGAAGGTGGAGGGGAAGCCATCGCAACTGCCGCAATTCCTGAAGAGACCGAAAGTGTCGTGGCTATGGCTGCGCGCATAACTTCAGAAGAACTAAGGAGAATTGTGATGAGTTACGAAGGTAAAATTGAAGCATGTATGGAGATCGAAGGCGCGCTTGCCGTCGCTTTGGTTGATATGGATTCGGGCATGGCGCTCGCCACAGCTGGCGGGACCAAAGGCCTCGATCTCGAGGTCGCCGCAGCCGGCAACACCAATGTTCTCAAAGCGAAGCACGATGTGATGCAAGAGCTGGGGATCAAGGGAGAGATCGAGGATATGCTGATCACGCTTGATGATCAGATCCACCTGATCCGCCCCAACACGACCGCCAGCGGCAAGGGCCTTTTCATGTATCTCGCGCTGAGCAAGGCAAAGGCCAATCTCGCGATGGCGCGCCACAAGCTGCGCAACATCGAGAAGGACCTGGAGGTCTGATCAAGCGCTTCGCACGAAAGCGATAATCGAAGGCTCGGGCTGCACAGGCATCCCGGGCCTTCGTCATTTGCGCGCTACATTGCCGAAATGCCGCCATCGAGCTTGAGCTCGGCACCGGTCATGAAGCGGCTCTCATCGCTGGCGAGATAGAGCACAGCGTTGGCGATATCATTGGGTTCACCGACAAATTTGAGCGGGATCTGCCGTGCGAGCTTTTCCATCAGCACATTCTTGTCGAGCTGGTGCGCTTGAGCGGTGCCGTCGAGGATTGGCGTGTCGACAAAGGTCGGGTGAACCGAATTGCAGCGGATTTGCATGTTCTTCTTGGCACAATGCAGCGCGATCGATTTGGACAGCATCCAGACCGACGCTTTCGAAGCGTTGTATGCGGGCATGGTGTCGCTCGCGATCAGGCCGGCGATCGAGCTGATATTGACGATCGAACCAGGGGCATGTTCGCGCATCAGCGGCAGGGCCTTTTGGCAGCCGTGAAAGATGGAATCGACATTGATTGCAAAGCAGCGCTGCCAGTCCTCGAACTTGCAGTCCTCGATATTGCCGGGCACGCCGATACCAGCGTTGTTGACCAGCACATTCAGCCCGCCGAGGTTTTCGCGCGCAGCATCGACCGCTGCTTCCCATTGCGCCGGATCGGTCACGTCATGGGCGATGCTAAAGGCTGTTCCGGCACCCATTTCGGCATTGACGATCTCGGCCGTCTCAGCAGCGCCTGCGCCATTGATATCGGTTGCGAGCACCCGTGCGCCTTCCTGCGCCAGGCGAATGCAATGCGCCCGTCCAAGGCCTTGCGCTCCGCCTGTTACAAGCGCCAGCTTGCCTTCTACCCGTCCAGCCATGTTCTCAATCCTCTCCAATAAATCCTGCAGTTAATAGCATTGCGATCCGCACGTCGACAGCATGCCCCAGGGCACGCCATTCCGCGACGAATTCGCTCAATCTGTCGAGCGCGACCCGGTGAACCGAGATGTTCTCGCCCGCGAGGCCGCCACCTTCAGATACCTTGGTCAGCCCGTGGGCGCGCAGCAGTGTGAAGCATTCAGAGACCATGCCGGGCGAGGAATAATACTCGCCCAGATTCTCCATCCGTTCGGCGCGATAGCCGGTCTCTTCCTCAAGCTCACGCAGGGCGGCGCTTTCGGCTTGCTCGCCTTCCTTGCCGGCCTCATCGCCAATCAAGCCAGCAGGGATCTCAAGACTGAAGCGGCCCAGGGGCACGCGATACTGGCTGACCAGAATGACATGGCGGGTCCCGTCGGGATCACTGTCGATCGCGATGATCGCTGCCGCTCTGATGCCCCGCGCGCGCCCGACATATTCCCAGCGGCCGCGGGTCTTGGCGGTGATGAACCGTCCCTCCCAGCGCACTTCTTCAGGCTTGTCCGCGTCAGAATCGCGGACGAAATCAGAATCATCCATGGGGAGGGGGCTTAGACCTCGATCAAGCGGTCGGGAAGCTCGTTTTCGTCATCATCCGAACGCGGGAAGTGCTGGCTCAGCACAAAGCCGACATCGCGCACGCCAACCGCCATCCCTTCGGCAATGTTGCCGCGTTTGATCTCGACCAGCATATCTACCATCGCTTCGCCCCAGACCTCTGGCTCGACCTTCTCGGCAATTGGTTGGTCGGCGACGATTTCAGCCCGGTGTTCGCACATCGAGAGGTAGATCATGATTCCGGTCCGGCCGGTGGTGCGGCTTTCTGCGCCGACCTTGAAATGTTTGATCGCTTGGGCATGCACCCGCATGGTTTTGATCGGCGCCGGGATCAGCGCAAATCTGAGCGGCTCCCACTGGAACACCAACCACGAAGCTACGAAGGTGATCAGCCCGAGCGCGATTGTCATGCTGGCAAGTTCGCCGGTGGTCCATTCGTGACCCCATCCGCTGACCAGGCCATCCCACAGGTTCATGAAGGGGAGGGGGAACAGCGCAAACACGCTCATCATGGTGAAAGACAAAGCAGCGCACCACAGTTGGATAATGTCGCTGTAGCCGTCAGAGCGGTCGGCCAAGACCGTGACGATCTCGCCAGAGGTTGTGAGCTCTGCCTCACCAACGGCATCGGTAACGATCTTGTGCTGTTCTGGTGTGAGATAGGCCATGGTCTACCACCCCCCTGAGGCGCCACCGCCTCCAAATGAGCCGCCGCCGCCAGAGAAACCGCCGCCGAAGCCTCCGCCTCCGCCCCAGCTGCTGCCACCGCCTCCGCCAGACATGGCGCCGCGGACAATCGCGCTGCCGACTTCCCACAGGATGATGTCGCGCGCGGTGCGGCCCCAGCCGTCGTCGTCATCCCAATCGTCATCGTCGTCGCGCTTGCCCCACGGGCCTTTCTTGCGCTTGCGATAACGGCGGCGCCGTCGGCCCATCATTGGCAGTATGAAGAAGAATAATATGAAGCCGAACCAGATCAGCACGCCAAACGGAAAGCCGCCGTCGCTCTCGCGTGACTGGCTGGCTTCGGAGGCAATCCTGGCGGCTTCGTCCTCCGGCAAGACCAGCTGCGCGATGATCGCATCGGTCCCGGCTACGATCCCGCCCGGCATGTCGCCGTCGCGGAAACGCGGAACAATATCGTTGTTGATGATGATCGAGGACAGAGCGTCGGTCAGATAGCCTTCGAGGCCATAGCCGACTTCGATCCGCACGCGCCTCTCGTTGGGTGCGACCAGCAGTAGCGCGCCATCATTGCGCTCGGCATCGCCAATTCCCCACTCACGGCCCAGACGGTAGCCATAGTCGGAGATATCGTAGCCTTGCAGGTCGGGCACGGTTGCGACGACCAGCTGGCGCTGCGACTGTGTCTCCAGCGCTTCGAGCTTGGCGTTGAGCTCGGCCTCTGTGGCATCCGGGATGATATTGGCAGCATCGACCACCCGCCCGGTCAGCGCAGGAAATTCCTGCGCCGCCAGTGGCGTGGCCAGCAGCGCAAGCAGCGCAGCAAACAGGGGCATCAAGCGATTCATGCCGCTTCCTTTGTCGGAACAGGGGTGACTTCGCTTATCAATTCTTCGACTCCTTCGGAGACCCCGGTCTCATAATTACCTCGCGAGAACTCCGGTAAAACGTGCTCATCGAGTATTTGCTCGGCCTCTTCATCTCGAACAGAGGCTACCAATCCTTGGCCAACCTCAATGCGGACCCGTTGCTCATTGGGAGCAACGAGCAAAACCAGTCCGTCATTCTTTTCGGCGCTGCCAACACCCCAGGCATTGGCAAGCTCTAGCGTGTAGACCGCTACGTCCTGTTCCTGGAGGCTGGGCGTGCTGACGACCACCAGCTGCACACCCGTTTCTGACTCGAGCGCAGCAAGTCGTTCGGTCATTTCAGATTCGAACGGAGCTCCGAAGATGTCCGCCGCATCGACGACCCTTCCGGTCAGTTCGAGCGCCGGTTCGACCGCATCATTGGCGTCAGCTGCACACCCACACAGGAGCGCAGCCGAAGCCGTGGCAAGAACCGGGCGCAGCACCGCGCTTAGTTCGACGTCAGGTCAAGCTGAGGGGCTTCTTCGGCGCCTTCGGTCACAGCCGAATAGGGCGCGAGTGGCTCGGCACCATGGATGATGTTGGCACCAATCGTATCCGGGAAGGTCCGGATCGTGGTGTTGTACTGGCGAACCGCCTCATTGTAGTCGCGCAGCGCCACGGCAATGCGGTTCTCGGTGCCTTCGAGCTGGCTCTGCAGCGCGAGGAAGTTCTGGTTCGACTGGATCGTCGGATAGGCTTCAAAGCTGGCGAGCAGGCGACCGATGCCCTGGCCGATCTGGCCCTGGGCCGCAGCAAACTCTTCCATCTTGGCCGCATCGCCAAGATCATCGGCAGAAACCTGGACGCTGGTTGCGCGGGCACGTGCTTCAGTTACCTCGGTAAGGATTGCGCGCTCATTCTCCGCAGCGCCCTGAGCGACTTCAGCGAGGTTGGGGATCAGATTGGCGCGGCGCTGGAATTGCGCTTCGACATCGGCCCATTTGGCCTTGGCGGTTTCTTCGGCAGCGGGGACCGAGTTGATCCCGCAAGCAGCCAGCGTCAGTGAAACGGCGCCAACGACAAATGCGCGGCCGATTGTGCGGAAATTCATGTGTATCCCCTTCCGATGATGACCTGCAGATGCGCGGCATCGCAGGTGAAATGTCCTGTATTGCCTATATGGCACACCTCTGTTGGATTTCAAGAAGTCCACAGGGGCATTCCGCCGCTTGGCATTGGAATTTTTCGCTGTAAATTACAGTGTTTCAAGGGATCACGGGGACGACACGAATGCTATCAGATTTCAAGGAATTCATCGCCAAGGGCAACGTCATGCAATTGGCTGTCGCGGTCATCATTGGCGGCGCCTTTGCGACCATCGTCAAATCGCTGACCGATGAGGTGATCATGCCGGTGGTCGGCGCGATCTTTGGTGATGTCGATTTCTCCGACAAATACATGATCCTGTCGGGCGATGAGCTGGTCGAAGCCGGCATGTCGCTCGAAGCTGCTCGCGAAGCGGGTGCCAACGTCTTGGCCTGGGGCGCGTTCATTTCGGCGGTGATCAACTTCCTGATCCTCGCCTTCATCATCTTCCTGCTGGTCCGCTACACCATGAAAGTGATGGAGCAGTTCGAAAAGAAGGAAGAGGAAGAAGAGGCACCGGCAGAGCCAGAAGGCCCAAGCGAGATCGAGCTGTTGACCGAGATCAGAGACGCGCTCAAGAAGTGATTGGCCTATCAACACACGGCGGGCGGGGCAGAGGCTTTCTGACCGCCTTGCTGGGTGTTGTGTGCTTTGGCTTTGCCGCGTGCGGACCCTACGATCCTGAAGACGCCGATTACGTGGTGGGCTTGGTTGAGGGTTGCTATTTCGACGGCAGCGAAAAGATCCTCGATATCAAAGGCCGGCAGATCTATCAGGGCAATGGAGAGCTCTACTCTGAGATCGTAGACTCCGCCTCTTTGAAAACCTGGGTTCGGTTAACAACCGAGCATGATGTCTTCTATGACAGCAATATCCAGGCTCTCGTCAAAGGCCGCGATGTCAGGGCCGGTATTCTCTACCGCGAGGTCGGCAATACGATAGAGATCAATGTGAACAGGGTCGGGGAGGGTAAGATCCTGGCCTATCGAAGGGCCTGCTAAGCGAGTGTCCCTCGGATCAGTTATGGCTGGTCGGTGGCTGGAATACAGTCGCTCCCCAAAAAGGGATTGTAACCTCCCACATACGACCCGTTCCATCATGATCGCAGCTGGATGAAGCCAAGCGACGAACAAGAAGCGTGTCGTATGCGCTCCATTCGGTCCACAAGCGAAGACGAAGCCTGTCATCAATAGGGGTAGTTATCTTTTCCAGGCCGTGATCCTAGAGATCGCGCAATGACCGATGTCGTCCTCTATCAATTCGAAATCTCGCCCTTCGCCGACAAGGTGCGACGAGCGTTGCGCCTAAAGTCGATCGAATATTCGATCGTCGAAGTGATCCCGAGCAAAGTATCCAAGTTCAAGACAATCAGTCCGACCGGCAAGTTTCCGGCCCTGCGTTGGAACGATGAGCTGATTATCGACAGCACCGACATCTTGCGCTTTCTGGATAGTCAGGTCCCGGACCCTCGGTTGTTGCCGCAAGATCCAAAGGCTCGCGCACTCGCTCATATTCTTGAAGATTGGGCTGATGAGAGCCTGTATTTCTATGACATCGCTATCCGCGTAAAGCCGCATAATACTGCGCTTTTTGTAGATGATCTCGCCCGCTATGAGACCGGTCTGGCAGCCGCATTGATGAGAAAGATCATACCACCGGCGATGCGCAAAATTGGCAATACACAAGGCTTGGCTCGCAAGAGCGCTGAAGATCTTGCTGTTGAGATTGAACGACATTTTGAGGCGCTGGAGGAGATGCTGGAGGGCAATGCGTTTTTGCTGGGTGATGCAATCTCATCAGCTGACTTGTCGGTTGCTTCGATGCTCCACGTCCTGATCAGAGCGCAGGAGCCGGCCGCCAGCCTTCCCAAGTATCAGCGGCTCAGCGCGTGGAAAGACCGCGTCGATCAGATCACGCTGGGCTGATCGCTGCGCCCCAAACCAATCGAAGGCAAGCAATTGCAATGACTGATAAGCAGACAGTTCTTATTACCGGAGGTGGAAGTGGGATTGGCAAGGAGCTGGTGCGGCTATTTGCCAATGATGGCTACGATATCGTCGTCTTCAGCCTCGTTCAGGAGGAACTCGATCAACTCCGTGAGGAGCTCGGTCGGTCTTCGGATGAGGGGGTGCATCTTTACCAGGCTGATCTGTCATTGCCCGGGGCGGCACAAGCCGTGTTCGACCAATGCCAGGCCAATGGCCATGACATCGACATACTAGTCAACAATGCCGGGTTTGCGATGTTTGGCGAGCACGTTGATCAGGATTTGGAGCCGCAACACAATATGATGCGGTTGAACATTATTGCCGTTTCTGAGCTTGCACGCGTGTTCGGGGCTGCGATGAAGGCGCGTGGCGCAGGCAGAATTCTCAACATCGGATCGACGCTTGGAATTGCGCCGGTTCCTCATGGAGCGCTGTACGGCGCCTCCAAGGCATTTGTGAACTCGCTCTCGGTCGCCCTGGCTCATGAGTTGGAGCCTTACGGTGTGACCGTCTCCTGCATGGAGCCTTATGCCACGAACACCAATTTCTTCGTCGCCGCGGGAGAGCAATCTGCGGGAGAATCTGAGCAAAGTTCAGATGAGATTGTCGAACAGATCAAAGCGCATGACCCCAAGATGGTGGCTCAGATCGCTTATGCAGGCCTGATGGCGGGCAAGCCAATCATCTTGCCCAATTTCACCTTTAGAAGGCTTTCTTGGTTGGCCCGCGCGTTGCCGACCAATTATGTTGCGCGGATCATGGGTAATGCGTTCAAGTCAATGTGACCGAGAAGGCTTTCGCGAGAGAGACTTTCCTCCTCAGCCTCGGTTTTTGAAGTGCTATTGACAAATCTGCTCACACACTGCGAGCACTCTCAGTGCTCAAGCAGCGGCCGGACATCGACCAATTCCACATCCCGCATTTGCTCAAGATAAGCCTCGTAATAGGCTTTGTGGGACACGCCGACGATCGACAGCATCCTTGAACCGGGAGAGCGACCGAGCACTTCGCGCATATTGGCAACCATCCGCAGATTGCGGGTTTCCCAATACGCCACGTACTTACGACCATGCTGCCCGTCCGACGGTTCTGTAAGCGCCGGGCCCCAATCGGATGCATAGATCAAGGTCGCGAATTCCGGATCGTTGAACGCTTGGTACAAGGCCATCAAAGCCCCGGGTTCTCCCAGTGCTGCGCTGAGAGCCCCTTCTTTCTTGGCTCTTTCTGCAGCAGCCGGATTGTCCCACGCCGCCATTATGGCTTCGACATAGGCCTCGTCATCGCCTTCGCCCGCGTAGTAATCTTGCGCTTCCACGCTCCAAAGACGCTGGAGGCCTGATCGGACGGCAATAGGTGCCGCGATCAGGTTCACTTCGTTCGTCTTGTTGCGCTGGTTTTCGAGTTCAAGAACGAGCTCTTCGGTCAGGCCGTCCGCCGCGATCCGTTCGTCCTCGGACAGATAAAGCCATTGCACCAGAGCTGACCCCGGTTCTCCCGCGGCCAGGAACAGCAGAGCATTGTAGCGGCGATCCGCCGCAGTCGATTGAGTATCGGATTTCTGGAGGCGCTCCTCGATTAAGGCCGTCGCCTGATAGACGTTGAGCCCCGCGGCGAGCTCTGCGGCTCCGGTTTCGTAGCAATAGTTTGAGAGCTGACTTTCGAACCGCGATGGCATCTGCTTCATCGCCACGCAGCGCAGCCCCGACATGGTCTCCACCGCGATGAGAGACGGTGTCCAAGCGGACAGGCGCTCCACGATTGGTTCCACCATCTCAGGCTGAAATGTGTCTGGCAGGCCCCCAAGATGCGGCGTGCCCAACACGGCCACTTCGTTGGCAGCCCCTGCAGGTCGGTCGTTCATCTCATCCGGTTGAAACACCGGCCGATAGGTCTCAGCCGGTGCCACTGTTGCGCAGAAGCATGTCGCTAGAATGGTCGCCAAGAGCCTGAACATACGCATTGCCTCGAGAGTTGGGGAGTGCGGATGTTATCCGCTTAGCCGGGGCGGCACAAACACAGAGGCGCGGCTCGCTTTAGCTTATCCGAGCGGGGCGTCAGCGACCCCGGCTGTGCGAGCCACCTTATGGCCGGATCGGACTTGCTGGCTGCATTGGCTCAAATCCTGCTACCTGAGGCGGACGGGCCGGTCGTTCACTAGCTGAAGGGCTTCTTTTATGGCGCCGAGCTAACGCTATAATCGCCTTGGAGGGCATGTCTGAATCGTGCGATTCCGTGATCTGTTGGGTGGAGGGTACTCATGCTTCGGAACCTAGGGACACTACTGGTATTGGCTTGCCTTGCTGCGTGTGCGCCATCGTACGGGACTGACCTGCAAGCCGACCAACCAGTGGAGCGGGCCGATCTGCAGTCAGGCCTCGATAACTTGCAGGCTTCGCGGCCCGGCGTACCGGGCTTTGCCTTCGCCATTATTGAAGATGGACGGTTGGAAACTGCGGCGACAGGCGTGGCCTCACCCGACCAGACAGCGATGACAGCGCAAACTCCGTTCCGGCTGGCATCCGTCACCAAGACCTTTGTCGCTGCGGCAGTGCTTCGGCTGCAGGAACAGGGCCGGATTGATCTGAACACTCCGATTGCACAACTTATCTCCTCAAGAAATCGCGAGTTACTGGAAGGCGACGGTTACGATCTCAGCTCAATCACGATTGGGCATCTGCTGACCCATTCCGGAGGGCTGGACGACCATTTCGGAACGCCTGCTGGATTAGCCGCAGCATTCGCTGACCTCCAACGCGAATGGACAAGAGCAGAACAAGTGGCTCTGATGGTGGAGCTGACCGACCCTCGCGGAGAGCCGGGCGCACGATATCATTACTCCGACACCGGCTATATCCTGCTTGGTGAGATTATCGAGACCGTGACGGGCGAGGCCCTGCCAGACGCGGTCCGCGAACTGAACCGGTTCGAAAGCCTGGGATTGTCGGACCTGCGATGGGAAACGATCAGAGGCGAGGAGCCTGGCGCTGAACGCGCTCATCAGTGGATTGAGGGGCTCGACATCCATGGCGTCAATGGGAGCATCGATGCCTTCGGTGGGGGCGGCTTGATCGGCAATGTTGTTGATACGGCAAAGTACTTCGATGCTCTGTTTGGTGACCATGTCTTCGTATCGAAAGAGACTCTGCAACTCATGAAGGATGCCCCCTCGCACCCCGAGGGTAGCCCCTATCGCTACGGCCTGTTCACGGAGGAAATTGGCGGGCATCAAGCCTATATGCATGGCGGTTATTGGGGTGTGCTCGCCTTGCACGTCCCGTCACTTGATCTCACCATCGCAGGTGTTGCACTCGATCAGGCAGGCGAACGCGACATCCGGCAGTTTGCGTTCGATTTGGTTCGGTCGAGGTCAGACTGAGCGTCAAGGTGAGCGGTCCAGAAGCCGTTTCTAGCTTCATCATCCCCATTCAGCTTTTTGACCGCGCTCCGTTTGCAGACGTTACCGCTTCACCTCGATCAAATGAGCCTTCTCAGCGCCTTCGGAGATCCGGAAGGACGTGCCTGTGAATCGCTCAATTAGATCTATGGCAGTGCGGGTGTGCTGGCTGATCTTCACAGTCGTAAACGCACCTGATCGCGCGAGCGCAAAGGGCAACAGCAACTGATCTTGCAGATATGGGCCCGCAAAGGCCTCACCGCTTAGATAGCCAGCCATTCGCTTTGCAGTGGTCTTGCCAATCTTCTCGGCAGGGACTCCCATCTTTCCAAACCCAGACATAACTTCGGTCACGTGATCGAATTCGGCAGTGATGAGCAAGGCATTGCCCGGGCCTTCATCAGCCGGCAATTGACGCGGCTTGAAGGATTCTTCGTTCCAATCAGCCAGCACCTTGCGCATTGCCATGAGCTCACGCTCGGCAATGTCGAACTGAATGCCTGCGACTACGGCTTCTGCCTTGGTCGAGATCAGCTCTCCACGATCAAGGCACTCGATGGGTCGCAGTGGGGCGGGATCGAAATCGACAACGATCCGGCCTCCTCCGCGCGGAAAGAAGCCGTGCCGCTCAAGCTTTGCTGAGATCTGCGGGCCCATCTTCTGGATGACCGGAAGCAAGGTCTCCGCAATGAACTCAAACGGAGGGGCTGAGGCAGCATGGGTGCCACCTTCGATCACCACGCGCGAGGGCGCATCGGCCAGCATCAACGGCACCAGAATCGTCTGCAGTACCAGTCCGGTGCTGCCGGCCGTTCCCACTGCAAAGTGATACTCACCTGGCGTGACTGAGCCGGGCCGGAATGCAATCCGGTCCGAACCCACCGCCAATCCGCTGACCTCGGCATTCCCGATCGCCGATGCGGCTTCGAGCGCAGTCACGTGCTGTCGCATCATGCCTGGCTTGGCCCGCCCACCGCGAATGTTCTCAATAGTGAAAGGCTCCCCGGTGAGAAGCGAGAGGGCAGCGGAGTACCGCAGCACCTGCCCCCCGCCTTCTCCTTCGGAGCCGTCGATAGTGATCATTGGTCTTCTCTAATGGATTGGGGCAGGCGGTGCCCGCAAAGGGGGCTAACCCTTTACGCACACCACTTGCTTAAGCGTGTGGACGATCTCGACAAGGTCAGACTGAGCCGCCATGACCTTTTCGATCGGCTTGTAGGCCTTAGGCGTTTCGTCAAGCACGCCTTCGTCCTTCCGGCATTCGACCCCGGCCGTGTCAGCGATGTGCTCATCGAGCGACACCAGCTTCTTGGCCTCGGTCCGGCTCATGACCCGGCCTGCACCATGCGAGCAGCTGTCAAAGCTCTCTGCATTGCCCAGCCCGCGTACGATGAAGCTCTTCGCTCCCATCGAGCCCGGGATGATACCAAGCGTGCCTTTCGCTGCCCGCACTGCGCCCTTCCGGGTCACCAGCACGTTTTCACCAAAGTGATGCTCCCGCGTCACATAGTTGTGATGGCAGTTCACCGCTTCGCATTCGGCATCGAACGGCTTGGTGATCTGTGTCCGCAGCGCATCGAGCGCATGGGTCATCATCACCCGCCGGTTGAGCGCAGCAAAGTCCTGCGCCCATTCGACCGCTTCGACATAATCATCGAAATGCTCGGTCCCTTCCGGGAAGTAAGCGAGATCCTCGTCAGGCAGGTTGATATGCCAAGTCCGCATGTCCTTCTTCGCCAGTTCGATGAAGAACCGGCCAATGGCGTTGCCAACCCCCCGCGAACCCGAGTGCAGCATAACCCACACCCGCTGTTCGGTATCGAGGCAGAGCTCAAGGAAATGGTTCCCTGTTCCGAGTGTGCCGAGATGAACGACGTGGTTCACGTTGCTCAGCCGCGGATACTTTGCAGCAATCTTGCCGAACCGCGATGCAAGGGTAGCCCAAGCATCGACCACGCTCTTCGGTGGCTCACCCCAGGCGCCTTTGTCCCGCGATGGACCACCCCGCCGCCGGCCCGAAGACCGACCATGCGGCACAGCGGCTTCGAAAGCCGACCGGATTCCGGCGAGATTGTCTGGCAGATCGCTCGCCATCAGCGAGGTCCGCGCAGCCATCATGCCGCATCCGATGTCCACGCCCACAGCCGCCGGGATCACAGCGCCCTTGGTCGGAATCACCGATCCAACAGTCGCACCGATTCCGACATGAACGTCGGGCATAGCGGCCACATGCTTGAAGATGAACGGCATCTTCGCAGCGAGCGCCATCTGCTTCTTGGCCTTTTCATCAACCGGAACACCGCGCGTCCAGGACTTGATCGGAGCGCCGCCTTCCACATGCGTGTATTCGTATTTTGTCTCGGTCATGACGACCTCCTTGGTTGTTAGGTCTCGGCGACAAGAAGTGGAGAGACAACTCCGAATTGTTCAATCCGGGCGCGGATTCGAACCCGCTCGGCTCAAGGCCTTTTCCAATGTAGTCCCTTCCGCATTCGCCGAGAGGTGAGTTCGGGTGCCGGCGGCGAGGATTGGCGAGACGTTCTTTGCTGAGCTACTCCGGTTCCCCGGGGGTGGGTTCGAACCACCGTCCTCCTGCCAAAGCAGGCGCTCTTACCCATGTAGTCCCGCCGGCATCCGCCAGCGGTGTTTGTTAGCCTTGGCCCGGCCACCCTCTCCCTCCACCCTTCCACCCGGATCGTAACCCGGCGTGATCATCCGGGTGGAAGGGTGGAGGGAGAGGGTGGGCCCGGCCCCAAGAGAATTAAAGTCCACGGCGACCAGTGTGTTGCGAAAGACGTTACCTGCTCTATCCAGCTGAGCTACACGCCCGCATCTGGTGGGCGTGGCGGGATTCGAACCCGCGACCTGGGGAGTTGAAGTCCATGTAGTCCTAAGCGGCATTCGCCGTGGATTATCTAAATCGGTTTCTCGTGTGTTTGATCAAAGGTCACGGCGACGACATTTGGACAAGACAACCCCCGAAGGGACGATGCTCTAACCAGCTGAGCTACCATCGGCTGCCCGATGAGAGGGATTCGAACCCCCGACACTCGTATCCTGAATGTAGTCCTGACCGGCATTCGCCGTGACCTTATTTCATTTCCTTTCTGCGCTGCTGCGAAGCAGGCTGAGCGCGTGTTACAGTTCAATCTCGTCGATGATCTCGACCCAATCTTTCGTGCCTGCCTTGGCAAACCGAGCCATTGCGCCGAACACCGCATCGGTGAAGCCACCGACGTTCATGATGTCCTTGCGGTCTTTGGCCTGGGTCGTGCCGTAAGGCTGGATGTCGATGCAGATCAGCTTCGCGCCCGGATTTCGGGCTTTCAGCGTCTTCCACTCCTTCATCACCTGCGTCGGTCCGTAGTAATTGTTGTCGATCCAAGACTGGTTGTCCGAAACGATCACAATCACATCGACCGCTGCACGCTCGCGATTGAGCTTGGCCAACGGCGCGGAGACATTGGTCCCGCCACCCCAGATCCCGGCCAGCTTTTCCGCATTCGCCGAAAGCCGAGCGTAAGGATCCAGCTTCACATCAAGCACGCGCTCCGCAAACGGGAACACACGCGCCGTCCGATTGGTTCGAAGCACGGCTGCAGCGACCAGCGCCGCCACATCGATGCACCGCACGACCGAAGTCGCGCCCTTACGATCCCCCGTTGCCGGAGAATGCATCGAACCCGATACGTCGGGACAGACAACCACATTGCCTTTCAACTTTGGCACCTTCGCAACCGAAGCTTCGAGGGCGGTTTCGAGCGCAGCTTGCACCTCCCGCGGGACACCCTCACCGACTTGCGTCAATGCGGTCATCAATTGGTATGGTGCCGGCTTTACCCGGGCCATTGCATCGCGATCGGCCAGACGGTCTGCAACCGTCTTGGTGACGCCTTTCACGCGAAACGCGCCGTTGCGAGCGAGCGTATTGAGGTTCATACGCAGCGCCTGCCAACCCATCCGGCCAGCGAGCACGCCCCACTGCTTTGCGGTCAACTCAAATGACGTTAGCCATTCGAACGGTACCTCAGGCAGCGGACGCGATTTGTCCTTCTTCCACGCTTCGAACGCGGCGATATCCGCAGGCAGGGCCTCGACATCATAGGGCTTGCCAATCAGCCAGCCATAGAATGCGCGACGCTGTGCGTCCTGCGGAGCCGGGTGGACCATCTTGACGATGTCCGCCAGGCTTGGGTCGTTTCCGGTCGCAGCGTGCATAAGCTGCTTGTACGAAGCCTGCTCAAGCCACTCGCGGACCAGCCGCTTGGGGCGCGAGCCGAGCGAAGTACGGCCAGTCTGGCCCGAGCGCATGATCTGCACGAAATTGCGCAGCATACGTCCGTTATCGATCACCCGATCGAAAACCGTGACCGAGAGGTCCGGATCGGCCGTGGTCAGCACTGCCGTCAGCAGAGCTGGCATATCCTTCATCGCACCCGACTGACGAGCATAGATCGCACATTTGGCAACCCATTCAGGGTCAACCTTCGATGCGGCATCCAGCACGTCTCCAAGCTGCGTCTGTGCTCCTGCATAGAAGCCAACGGACAGCGTACCAGTCGCGGCGAGCTGTGCCAGCTTGGCTTCTGGGCCATAGGCATAGGCAATCGCGCCAGCTTCATTGATCACTTCAGCGCGCGGCGCGAACTTCGCGAGAGCGCTGGAAAACAGGTTCTTATTGGCCATAGTCCAACTCCACAAATTTCTTTCTTCGGGTCTTGGGCGGTCGGCCCATTCCGACCGCCCGTTTCCCGGCTGATGTGTCGGATGTTCGACTAACCCGACGCCAATGGTTCTGCAGGGGGCGTGCCAAACTTGGTGCGAAACGCCGGTATTCGATCCAACTATCTAATATCACACACTTTTATACGGATCTTAGTTCGCGCCCAAGGGAAGGGAAAATCAACTAAGGCGATCTTGTTGTATATTTGGTTATCTATTTGTATAAACCCGTGGGATGAAGCCACTCACCGTCATCGGATTCCTTGGGTCGACCCTAGACGCTGCCAAATGGGGCCCGGAACGCTGGAATAGGTGGCGGCCAACGGTCAGCATCTGCATGCAGGAAGACCTTCGCGTTGATCGTTTTGTGTTGCTCCATGGAAAATCCCATCAGCGTCTGGCCGATAAAGTCATAGGGGATATTGAGGACGTATCGCCCGAGACCGAAGTCGATGAGCGTGTGCTGGGGTTTGACGATCCATGGGACTTTGAAGAAGTCTATACCAAACTTCTCGACTTCGCCCGAAGCTATCCCTTCGACCCCGAGAACAATGACTACCTGATCCACATTACCACTGGCACGCACGTAGTTCAGATCTGCCTATTCTTGCTGACTGAAGCTCGGTTCCTGCCGGGCAAGTTGCTCCAGACGCAGCCACGGCGCGGCGCGCCCCAGCCAATTGGAACTTGGGCAGCCATCGATCTTGATCTCTCGCGCTACGACTCCATCGCGACACGCTTTGCGGAAACCTCAGCCGAAAGCGCCAGCTTCCTCAAAAGCGGGATTGACACCCGCAATGTCGCGTTCAACCGGATGATCGACGAGATAGAACAGGTCGCCATGCGTAGCCGGGCACCGATCCTGTTGATGGGCCCGACCGGAGCGGGCAAGAGCCAACTCGCACGAAAGATCTACGAGTTGAAGAAGCTGCGCCACCAAGTGAAGGGCGCGTTTGTCGAGGTAAACTGCGCCACACTTAAAGGCGACAGCGCCATGTCAGCTCTGTTCGGGCACAAAAAGGGCGCATTTACCGGCGCGGCAAGCGAGCGTGCGGGCTTGCTCAAAGGCGCAGATAGTGGCCTGTTGTTCCTCGATGAAATTGGTGAATTGGGCCTCGACGAGCAGGCCATGATCCTGCGGGCTATCGAGGAAGGACGTTTCTTGCCGGTTGGCGCAGATCGCGAAGCGACCAGCGACTTTCAGCTCATAGCTGGGACAAACCGTGATCTGGTCGCAGAAGTGGCAGAAGGTCGCTTCCGTGACGACCTTTTCGCGCGTCTCAATCTTTGGACCTTTGCATTGCCCGGCCTCGCCGAGCGCCGCGAAGACATTGCTCCCAACCTCGATTACGAGTTGGAGCGCTACGCCGAACGCGAGGGCGATAGGGTCACTTTCAATGCCGAGGCGCGTGCGGCCTATGTCAAATTTGCGGAAGGGCCCGATGCTATCTGGGCCGGCAACTTCCGTGATTTGGCCGCAAGCGTGACTCGCATGGCCACACTTAGCCCAAGCGGAAGAATTGATAGCGAATCAGTCAATGCTGAGTTGACCAGACTGAAGTCCCTTTGGGCAGGAGAAACACGCCAGGGGCACAAATCGGTCGACCTGTCTCGAATATTGGATGACGAGGCGCTCAATCAGATCGATCCATTCGATCGGATACAGCTCGATTTCG
This sequence comes from Erythrobacter sp., assembly GCA_965229665.1. Lineage (GTDB taxonomy): Bacteria > Pseudomonadota > Alphaproteobacteria > Sphingomonadales > Sphingomonadaceae > Erythrobacter. Next base: position 2,539,103 of record OZ245896.1, read on the forward strand.
TCATAGAGACCTGTCGCAAATCACGCAGCCTTTCAGAAGCAGGACGTTCACTCTTTGCACGCTCGCGAGCTATGAAGAAGTCTACCAATGACGCTGATCGTTTGCGAAAGTATCTCGCAAAGTTCAACCTCACTTGGGACAGAATAACTGATGCAGTTTGACGGCCGCTTTCACTCCCAGCATCGAAAGCTTTCCTGACCCGGACAGATGATCAAAACCGGACGCTGAAACAACTACTCAAGCCCGGCCAGCCGCATAATCGCCATCGAGCTTGTACACCGCACGGGCGTTTTCGTGCAGGAACTTGGGCCAGACCTCATCGCGGAATGGGACATCGTCCATCTCCGTGAAGATCCTCTCATAGGATAGCCCCGGATAATAGCCGGCGAACAGCACCTTGTTTGCCCCACGCTTGTTGGCGAATTCGATCACATTCTTGGGCCAGTGTTTGGGGGCCCAGGCAGAGGTTGAATAATACAGATTGGGCCATTTGAGCATCAGCTTGCAGCACAGGTCGGTCCAGGGATCGCCGCCATGGCGCATGACAATGCGCAGTTCGGGGAAGAACCACGCCACTTCATCGAGCAGGCCAGGATGCTGGCATTTGTAAGGCACGCGCGGCCCGGGAACGCCGACCAGGAGATTGATCGGGATGTCGAGCTCGCAGCACTTGGCGTAGATCGGGTACCACTTCTTGTCGTCGAGCGGCACTTGCGGATTGAGCAGGCACGCGGCGCCACTGGCGGCAACAATGGCCGGGTGAAGCTTGACCGTTGCTTCGAGCGCGCGGACGCTCTTCATGCCCTTGTTCGGATCGACGCCCACCTCTCCGATAAAGCGCCCCGGAAAGCGCTCAAACAGCTCCAGCGCCTGATCGGGATAGCGCGGATGCACGCCGATCATGGCGCATTGGACACCGTATTCGTCCATCATTGCGACGATCGCCTCGGGATCGAACTCCTTCTGCATCCGCTCAGGCGAGTCTTTGAAAAGGTATTGTGCCGGATGGTGTGAGAACTCCTTTGAGGAATCGTCTTTCATCAGCTTCTTGGCCTGCGCCATTCCCATGCCAGCTTCGCCCGCGGGCAGTTCAAGCATAAGGTCGATAATGGGAATGTCCTTGGGGCGTGTCATTGCTCTCTCCTGAAGAACGGTCGCAAAGGCGGAGCGGAGGGACTTACGATCCGCTTCGCTTCACGCTCTGCTTGATTTCCTCTGTGTGCTCGCCGGGCAGGGGGGCGGGCGAACGCAGCGCTCCATCCCAATCGGAAAACTGGCTGGCCTCGCGCATCTCGTGGATCGGCCCTTCGCTCGGGTGCTCGCGTCGCTGAAAGAACCCTGATTCCTGCAGGTGAGGATCACCCAGAATATCATCGATATCGCGTGCTGGCATGCAGGGTATGCGGGCCGCGCGAAGGAGTGTGATCCACTCTTCTGTGGTCTTCTCGGGAGTCTTCCTGGCCACGCCCTGATACATGTAATGCATGTTGATCATGCGATTGCGCGGCGAGTTGAAGCGCTCATCCTCGAGCAGTTCTGGCATGCCCAAAAGCTCATACAGGGTGATCCAGGAATCATCGGTATAAGGGACGATCGTGATATAGCCATCGGCGGTCGGGAACGGCTGTCTATCAGGATCGACTTGCCGGTCATACAGGAGCGAGCCGACCGGGGGTTCGAATGTCTTGCCCGCCATGTGCTCCTTCAGCATGAAGCTGGCGAAGGCCTCGAACATCGGAACTTCGACATGCTGCCCGCGCCCGGTGCGCAGCTTGTGCGTGATCGCGGCGAGGGTGGCATAGGCCGCATGAAGGCCTGCGACCTTGTCAGCGATCAGCGAGGGCATGAACCGCGGCCGCGGATCGCCGTCGACCCGCGAAGCGAGGCTGGTCGCGCCGGTCGCGCCCTGGATCAGATCGTCATAGGCCTGCAGCCCCGCATAGGGGCCATCGGAACCGAACCCCACGCAATGCACATAGATGATCTGCTCATTGATCTGTTTGACCGCCTCGTAATCAAACCCGAGCTTTGCGATCGCCCGGCCCCGAACATTGTGAATGAAGACGTCAGCCTCTGCGACAAGCCCGCGCATCACCTCGGCGTCCTCTTCCTGCTTGAGGTCAAGCAGGGCCGACTTCTTGCCGCGATTGAGCGCCAGGAATGACGGAGCCATCGCACGCGATTTGGCCGGCTTTCCCGAATAGCGCAGCTGGTCTCCGATATTCGCTTCGACCTTCACGACCTCGGCACCCAAGTCTGCGAGCACCTGGGTCGCATAGGGGCCGAATACCACGCTCGTCATGTCGAGCACTTTGATGCCTTCCAGCATGGGCAGATTGCTATCGATCGAAATTGTGTTGTCTCCTCAGCGGGCTAGTGATTGGGGTGGGGGGCTGACGATCCGGATCATTCAGGATTTCTCCGGGATCAGCACAGCCTTGATGCATTCGCCAGCGTGCTGTTCGGCGATCGCCCGGTTGATATCCCGAAACGGGTAAGTCGTGATCATATCGTCGAAGGGCAACTTGCCTTCGAGGTGAAGCCCCATCAGTTCGGGCATGAATTCGTCCGGTTCGCTGTCCCCTTCAACGATACCAATCAATCGAACCCCTGACCCTGCGAGGCGATTGATCTTCACGGGCAGGTTTGCGTCGACATGCGACAATCCGACCAGTCCAAGCGCACCGTGAATCTTGAGGCAAGCTGCCGCATCCTCGATCACGCTTGCGATTCCGGTGGTATCAAACGCAAACTCCAGCCCTTCGGGTACGATCTTTCGGACGGCTTGCTTCACATCGCCTGCGGCTGGATCGATCGCATGGGTCGCCCCGTGGCTGAGGGCGAATTCGCGCCGCGCTTGTTGCGGTTCGACCAGAATGACTTTGCTGCAGCCTCTGATCTTGGCGGCCATGATCGCGCTTTGCCCGACGGGCCCGCCGCCGCAGATCATGACACTTGATCCCGGCTGGACATCGAGCGAATTCAGCATCGCGCCTGCCCCGGTCTGAATCCCGCAGCCCAAAGGGCCAGCCAATTCCAGCGGTATGGCGTCGGGCACTTTGACGACATTGCGCTCATAGGTCAGACAATGGGTCGCAAAGGATGACTGGCCGAAGAAGTTGCTGGCGAGGTCACCATGCTCTCCGCTGAGGGAATGGCTGCCATCGGTCCGTTGCCCCGCCATGTTGAGTGCCTGGAAGTTCTCGCAATAGGAAGCTGGCCCGCTTTCGCAATTACCGCACGTGCCACAGGACCGGAACGTCACCGCGACCCTGTCGCCCGGTTTGACCTTGGTAACGTCTTTGCCAATGGCCCGAACAATCCCGGCACCCTCATGGCCAAGCACCGCCGGGTTCTTGAAGAACACAGAGGCCATATCGCGCATCCAGAGATCGGTGTGGCAAATACCGACCCCGGCGATCTCGACCAGGATCTCGTCAGGGTTCGGCTCCGCGATTGTAATGGTCTCGAGCGCAAATTCCTCGCTGCCCGCATGGGCAACCGCTGCCAGAATCTCCATGGGTACCCTTCGCATTCCCTCGTTTGCTGCCTTGAGCAGGGGATCGGGCATGCCAAGCTGTTAGCCAACTGGCGATTATGATGGACTTTGATGAGCAGGATTGCTGGATGAACGCAGCGCTTGAGCATGAGCGCGATCGCAAGCTCAAGCCGAAACGACAACTTGGTTGTTGCTGGCGGACTGGCTAGAACGCTCGAATGCCTTACCACCGATTAAAACCTCACTACGGCATGGTGTTCGATGACCGCAAGAATCAGGCATTTTATGATGCGCTGAGGAATGTCATCACCCCTGAAAGCGTGGTGCTCGACCTTGGCTCTGGTGTTGGCCTGCTGGGTCTGATGGCGGCGAAACTTGGCGCTCGCAAAACCTATCTGGTGGAGCCGGCGGCCATTGCGCAGCTTTCGCGAAAACTGGTCGACGCAAATGGGTTGGGTGATCGGGTCGAAGTGATCCCGGACAAGATTGAGAACGCCCGCATTGCGGAAAAGGCCGATGTCATCACATCTGTTATGACCGGCAATTTTCTTCTCCAGGAAGACTTACTTGGGTCGCTGTTTTTTGCGCGCGACAAGTGTTTGGTGCATGATGGAGTAATGTTGCCAGACTACGGTCGCATGATGGTTGCGCCGATTTGTGCTCCCGATTTGCATTACGATCGGGTCGGGTGCTGGTCGGAACCGCTCTTTGGAGTTGATCTAGCGGTGGTTCGCCATCACGCCTCGAACAACATCCATTGGCGTCGGCGTCAGATGGCAGGCGACAAGATAGAATTCCTGGCGGAGCCGCAGATGCTCAAGTCACTGGACTTCAATTCGGCGAAGGAAGCATCCTGCAATGAGAGCGTCTCATTCGCCCTGTCGGAAGACGGCATTTGCCACGGCATTGCTGGCTGGTTTGATATGCGGCTGGGAGAGAATTGGCTCTCAGGATCACCCAAATCGCTGCCGTTGATGCACTGGTCCAGCGCTTATTTGCCAATCGACCCTCCGCGTCCCATGAAAGCGGGAGACGCGATGGATGTGAGTATCGTCAGACCTCCCAACGGTGATTGGTCTTGGAGGGTGAAGGCTGAGGACTGGTCCGACGCGCATTCCACGCTGTTCGGCCGAAAATTCAGTTCGTCTAAGTTGAAGCCGAAAAATTAGGCCAGCGGCAAATTCTTGAGCTTAGACACTTAACTGGGTCCGAGTTGGCAAGAGCAACCAGTCCGCATTTGCAGACGGTGTTGCAGTTTGCCAATTTACGCGCAAAAAGTTCGTGCTTGCGCGGTTAGCTGTCCGGATTAGAAAACATCGGTCCGTCAGCAGCCATACCCGCCCCAGACTCGATGTCTGTAGTGTCAGCGTCCAAATCCTCGATTGTTGGCTTGGTCCAAACTGTCTTCTTGCCTTCCATCACCGCTTCCCCGTTTTTCCAAAATTTTCGGTAGCGTAGATAGTGTGCCGTTGGATTGCCAGAAGAATTTGTAAAGCAGCGCGCCTCGACCTACTTGGCGAATTGCGCGCATGGCAAAGATACCCTGCCTGCCTCACATTATGACCACACGACTGAGTTTGACCCTGCTTGGTGGTTCGATCCCAATCCACTCACTTCCCATTAATCGCTTAATCGCTATATAGGCCGGGTCGGTTTCGGCCGACTATGGCGATAAATTGCGGCGTGCAATAGGCACAACGGACCCGGGGGCAGTACCCGGCGGCTCCACCATAACCCTCGGATTTCAGGAAATTTCTGGGGTTTCTGACGGGGCCGAACTAGGATCGACGTGTGTTGAAAAGCGGTGTTTTTGCCCGGGCTGAGTAACCCGTTAAAGGCTCAAACTTGATAAGTGCCAATGATAATGAAGCACTCGCAGTAGCTGCGTAATTCTATGGCCTAACGGCCTGAATTTACAAAGTTAAAGCGCGGTTGGACCCACCGGGCAACAGAAGCGGATTCCGGGGCTCCGAGGGTAGCTAGCAACAGAAACCCTCACCCTTCCTCCAGCGGATAAGCGCCATGCCAAGGTGATCGGGCACCGGTCCTCCCTCGGATTTATGTTGTATGTGGGCGGGCCTAGCAACAGAACCGCCCCACTTTCCTTTGAGGGTGGGCGAGCCAATTCGGCTTCGCTGAGCGGTCCTCCGCCCCGATTTTGAAAGAACTTTGGGGGTAGCTAGCAACAGAAACCCTCACCCTTTCACCGGTGGACGAGCCCGTTGGGGTGACCGGGGTGCGCGGCTCAGGCGTAATGTCGGATTTGTCCAAGCCCCAAGGCTGCTCTGGCGTTAGTCCGCGATCTCGACCGCGGGTTGATGTGAGGGACTGATGCGATCCAGAATTCTATGCGCGTTTGCCGCAATTGTGACCGGTCTGGCGTCCGTGCCCGCCATTGCGCAGCAGGAGGCCGCCCTGGATTGCGGCGATCCGACGTCAGAGCTGGTCGATCGTCTGTCGTTCCAGTTCGCCAACGGATCGGTCACCTTCCAGGAGGCGCTGGAGCAGACCACCGCTGCGGCTGATGCCTGTCCGACCAACAATTTTGCCCAGCACTTCGCCTCGCTCGCGTGGCAGGCTGTGCTCAACGACCGATCCAAACAGCAGGGCGTGCAGCTGAATGAGCTGACCCAGATCTGGCTCAAGGCGTTCAGCTATAACGAGCGGCTCTGGGCGATGCCCTTGTCTGAGCGGCTGGGCAGCTATGCCTTCCGCGATATCGACAGCCTCATAGCTGGCCGGATGCGTGATTTTCCGCTTGAGCAGGCCAATGAGACGCGTGAGTCCTTGGTCAAATGGGCATTGATATTCCACACCAAGTTTGGAGCCACAGCCCCCTATGTATCGCGAGCAGCACCGGCCCAATGCCCGGAATATGTCACCACCGACAGCTTTGCTCTCAGGGCGTGGGGGCGTGACGAGCCGGCTTCAGCGGTCGATGCGCTTGCGGTGCTCGAGCGGTACGAAGCGGTTTGCCCGATGTCACAGAATTTCGAGCGCAGGGGCCGGCATCGCATCTTCCATACCAATCTCGCCCATCTCCGGATGACCGCCGCTGAGCATCTCGCGAAATCGGACGCGGCGCAGGCGCATGATCTGCTGCAAAAGGTGCGCGCCTATCGCGACCATGTGCTCAAGTTCGAGCGTGTCTCATCGAGCGATTGGAGCGATTTTCAGCAACGAGACAAGCTGACCGAGATTGAGGCCAGCCTTCCTCTCCGTAAAGCGGTTCCCACTGGAGCGGAGGATCCGCTGCAATCGGCTGGCAATCTTCCGGTCGAGAGCTGGTTCGATCAATCGGCGCCCAAAGAGGTTGTTCTGGAATCGATCGGGCAGACTTTCAACGCCTATGTCGCAGCCGAGGGATATACGGCGATTGTCGGTGCGATCGGTAAGAGCTTCGCCGCTGCCAAGGAAAGCGCGAATCCCAACGAGGCATTTCCGCTGATCTACGAGGCTGGCAAAGCCTATAAGGATGGCAGCTATCGCTCGCTTGAGACGAAGGACGCGACGATCTTTCCCGTGGCCTATGAATGGCTCAAGGATTACTCGATCTAGCGCTTCCAAGCGCTGACCACCGCCAAAACACACAGTCGATCTCTGCCCCGCTCCCCGTAAAGAGGAGCGGACTGAGCAAATAGGAGCTGTGCGATGGATCTGGAACTCTCTGGCAAACGGGCGCTGGTGCTTGGCGCGAGCCGCGGATTGGGCGCGGCGATCGCGCAGGAATTGATGGCCGAAGGCGCGCAGGTTCTCGGCGTGGCGCGCAATCCCCACGAAGGAAATGGCTATCCGATGGTGGCGGTCGATCTGTCAGCGCCTGACGCAGCCGCGACAATCCTTGCTGCGGCTAAGGAGCAACTCGGCGAAGTCGATATCTTGGTCAACAATTCGGGTGGTCCGCCTCCCTCTGCAGCGCAGGATACCGGCGCGGCGGCAATTGCGGAATCCGCTCAACCGATGCTGTTCACGCTGACCGAAGTCACCCGCGCGCTTCTGCCTGGCATGCGCGAAGCAGGCTTTGGCCGCATCCTGACGGTGACGTCTGCTGGAGTCCGCGAACCGATTCCGGGACTAGCCTTGTCCAACACGATCCGCGCGGCAGTGCATGGCTGGATGAAGACGCTGGCGAAGGAAGTCGCGGCTGATGGCGTGACGGTCAATATGCTGATGCCGGGGCAGATCGACACCGATCGGCTCCGCTCATTGCATGAGAAGACCGCTGAGCGGTTTGGCATTCCCAATGAGGCGATGGTCGCCAAGGCGATTGAGGGCATTCCGGCCGGGCGTTTCGGTGACCCACGCGAATTTGGCGCGGTGGCTGCCTTTCTGGCGAGCCCGCGCGCGTCCTATCTGACGGGATTGGAGATCCCTGTCGATGGCGGCATGCTGAAGTCCTAGAATCACAAACAATCCGCCAGCTCATTCAGCGATTAGGATCGTCTCCAAGTTCTGGTGCACTGGCAGAAGGCAGTCGAGCAGCGATGGCAATTGCTATCGCTCCGAGCCAGATCCAATAGCCTATCATCAGTGACTCAAGCTGGGTCGGGACGCCGCCTTCATTTGTCACGATCTCGTCTGAGAAAAGAGGAATGAGCGCAAGAACAAGGGCCAAAACCGTAGAGCCGAGGGCCCGCTGATCGTATCGATCGAGTCGGAATCCCCAGGAGAATACTAAAAGGGGGTTGGCCAGCCACGAAAGATTGGCCGGATGAGCAAAGAAGCCGAACGGGCCCAGCAGGAGTAGCATGAACGCATTCGCGTCCTCTCCGTTAGTGCGCAGCGCGCTGAACGGCAGGCACACGACAAACACTACAATGCTGGTGATGACGAGATCGCGCCGTGCCTTAGCAGCGCTGACCTCAGTCACTTTGGCGTAGTGCCGATTGCCGCTTTGAGTTCGCTTTCGTGCGCGGCGACCTGTTCGCGCAGCTCCTTGAGCTCTTTCTCCATCGACAGCGCGTCGAGGATCTTTGCACCCGCCAAAAACACCGCCGCGCTAGCGGCGACAAACAGCGCTTGCCCCCAGAAGCCCGGATATTGCGTAAGATAGGCTGCACCGCGCGAGGTTGCCCCTAGAGCCAGAGCATAGATGATCACATAGGCTTCAAACCTATTCTTGATCACAAATAGCCGGCCAAATCTGCGCAGCATGCTCTCTCCAGTGTTAACACTTTTCCCCAGCAAACCCCATGCCAAGAACGGTATGTTGCGGGGTTCGATGGTTAACAGGCCACGGAGTGTAAACCGACCCGACAAGATGGTGCAAACGCGTTAACCTAATTGTGTGAGATCGAGCGCGGTGAGCAGTGCCTGGCGTGCGGCGATAACCGTTTCAGTAAGGCTGTTAGAGCCTAAATCAGCCGGATCGATCTGCTCGGGCCAGTTCTGCGCGATGACCTGCTCCAACAGATCAGCTTTGGCCTCATCCAGCAGAAAGCGCGGATCGACCGTCGCTGGGTCGCACGCGACACGCAGCCTCAGGCACGCGGGACCGCCGCCATTGGCCATGCTTTGGCGGACATCCACAGGGATCACTTCGCGGATTGGCCCATTGCTCGCCATCATCCGCTCGCAATAGCTCCACACGCTGGCGCTCTCACTGCATTCCTCAGGCACGATCAGCACCATGCTCTGATCCGGCAGGGTCAGCAATTGCGCGTTGAACAGATAGGTCCGGATCGCTTCTTCAATGCTGACCTCACTGGCGGGCACTTCGACCACCTCCAGCGCCGGGAAGGCGGTGCGGATCGCGTCATAGGCGCCCTGCTGATCGGCGAAGGCTTCGGAATGGGTGAACAGCACGTGCTCATTCGCGACCGAGACCACGTCATTATGGAAAGCGCCTGCTTCGATTGCAGCGGGGTTTTGCTCGATGAATACGCATTTGTCGGGATCGAGTCCGTGTAGCCGAGCTACCGCGCGACTGGCCTGCTCGTGCTGGCGCGCAGGAAACTTTCCTCCGGGACGGCCATAGACGAACACTTCGACGCCCTCGCTACCGTGCCCTTCGCACAGCCGCATGTGATTGGCCGCGCCCTCGTCACCAAAGCTGGGGGGGACCGCATCATGGATTGCGAAATGATTGCGATTGCCAAAGGCGATCTCAAGCTGGCGCTTGGTGTCCCGCCATTCCTGTGATCGGTGCAGCATGGTGACCAGATTGGCCGGGGTCAGGTGGCATTTGCCATCCTTCGTGTCAGGCGCTGGGCTGACGGTCGCCGCATTGGCGGTCCACATGCTCGAGGCTGACCAGCTGGCGGCAAGCAATTGACGTGGGCTGTCGTCATCCACGGCCAGACGCTTGACCAGAGCATGATTGGGACGGGGGAGGGGCAGGAAAAACCCCTGCACGCCAAGGCGATCGAGATTGCCGCGCATCTTGGCGACGCCCTGTAGGGCCGCTGCGCGGGGATAAGAGATATCGCCGCCATGGCTGGCGCTGGCGATATTGCCGAGGCTGAGTCCCGCGTAATTGTGACTGGGGCCGACAATCCCGTCGAAGTTGATCTCTAGCACGCTCATCAATCCATCCACTTCGTCATTGCGAGCGACCGAAAGGTCGCGCGGCAATCCATAATTGAACTTTGCAGCAAGCGGGCGGGCCATGGATCGCCGCGCCGCTGCGCTCCTCGCGATGACGAGGTCGGTCTATCGGGCCACACTCCAGACGCTATCCCCGGTCGAGACGTCGATCGTGTCGGCCGCGTTGGAATCGATCGCGATCATGCCGTCCTCATCGAGCTTTCTCGCGCCATAGCAGGCGCGGAAATCAGCCAGGCGGCCGGTTGCAATGATCGCTTTGTCGCCGGCTTCGACATTTACGTCCGAAATGACCGATTGCTGGCTTTCGGCGACACTGACGACTTGGTCAGTCTTGGCAATCATGGTCGGGCCCCCGTCGAAAATGTCGACATAGCCCTCATAGGCAAAGCCCTCTTTCTCGAGCATTCGCATCGCCGCGCGGCCCGTCGGGTGGGGCAGGCCTATAACTTTCTCGGCCTCGCGATCGAGCATGGCGACATAGACCGGGTGCTTGGGCATCAGGTCAGCGATGAATTGGTTGCCATTGATCGCGTTGAAATAGTCCGCTTCCTGGAAGTTCATGCCAAAGAAGCGCCCGGCGACCCCGTCCCAGAAAGGGGATCCGCCCCGTTCATCGATGATCCCGCGCAATTCAGCCAGGATCCGATCGGCAAAGCGCGTCCGGTGCATAGCGACGAACAGATAACGGCTGCGTGCCAGCAGCAGACCCAAACCGCCTGCGCGTTCATTGGGATGCAGAAACAGACCCCCGACTTCGCTCGCCCCTTCGAGGTCTGTCACCAGGCTGAGCAATTCCGCCCGAACCGTGCGGTCAAGCTCCTGGCTGTATTGGGTCAGCGTGTTGAGCCGATAGGAATAGAACGGCCAGCGTTGCCCGACCTGAGTCATCAGCTGACAAGTCCCGCGGATCGCACCGGTCTGGGTGTTCTCGAGTACCAGCACGAATGTCTCGTGCGTAAGCTCGTCCCCGGTATTGGCAAAAGCCTCAGCCGACGTCGCGAGCTTTTCTCCCAAGGCATCACGATCGGCCGGCAGATTGGTGAATCCGCCGCCGGTCAGCTTGGCCATTTCATACAGCGGTTCAAGGTCAGAAGGGCGCGAGGCCCGCATCCGAAAGGTCAAATGTGCTCTCCCGCAACAAGGTGCGATCGGGGAAGAAAATCCAGTTTCATCATCTAATGCCTCTAGCGAGCGAAATCGCATCCTCCAACCCGTTGCAATTGGCCTGCAACTTGGCCATATCGCGCCCGTCCTTCTCCCCAGGACCCCTCTCAACGGAGTCATGAGGACAAAATGAGCACCATGATCGATCGCGCTGGCCTGCAAATTGATGAGCGGCTGGCATCCTTCCTCGAATCCGAAGTGCTGGCGCCGACTGGCCGTGACGCAGCTGCGTTCTGGCAAGGCTTTGCAAATCTGGTCGGCACCTTTGCCCCGCGCAACGCTGCGCTGCTGGCCAAGCGTGAAGACCTGCAAGAGACGATCGATGCCTGGCACAGCGAGCGCGCTGGTCAGCCGATTGATCAAGCCGAGTACCAAGCGTTCCTGCGCGAGATTGGGTATCTCGTCGAAGAGCCGGGCGATTTCACCATCGGCACGCAGAATGTCGACCCTGAGATCGCAACCATGGCCGGACCGCAGTTGGTGGTTCCGATCCTCAACGCCCGTTTCCTGCTAAACGCGGCTAATGCACGCTGGGGCAGCCTCTACGACGCCTTCTATGGCACTGACGCGCTTGACGCCGCGCCCGCGCAGCCCGGTGGCTATGACAAGGTCCGCGGCGATGCGGTGATCGCGCGTGGTCGTGAGTTCCTGGATCAGGCGCTGCCGCTGGTTGATCAGAGCTGGGCCGACCTGGCTGACGAGAACGACGGCAAGCTGCAGGATGAAAGCCAATATGTCGGCAAGACCGAAAAGGGCTTGCTGTTCAAGAACAACGGCCTGCACATCGAAGTCGTGTTCGACCGCAAAACGCCTGTGGGCGCGGATGACAAGGCCGGGATCGCCGACATCAATATCGAAGCCGCGCTGACCACGATTGCCGATTGCGAGGATTCGGTCGCGGCGGTCGATGCCGAAGACAAGCTGCTCGCCTACACCAATTGGCTAGGTGTGATCCGCGGGGATCTGCAGGAGAGCTTCGACAAGGGCGGGCGCACGCTGACCCGCGCGCTCAATGCCGATAAGGCCTACACCGACCGCGATGGCAATGCGCAGAGTCTCTCGGGCCGCAGCCTGCTGTTCGTGCGCAATGTTGGCCATCTGATGACCAATCCGGCGATCCGGCTGGCGGACGGTGGCGAGATTCCCGAAGGCATTATGGATGCGGTGTTCACCAGCGCAATCAGCAGCTTGGACGTCGAAGGTCACGCCAAATATGGAAACTCCAAGGCCGGATCGATCTATATCGTGAAGCCCAAGATGCACGGGTCCGAGGAATGCGCTTTCACCAATGATCTGTTTAATGCTGTCGAGGACCTGCTCGGCATCGCGCGTCACACGATCAAAGTCGGCGTGATGGACGAAGAACGCCGCACCAGCGCCAATCTCGCCTCCTGTATCCACGCCGTCCGCGACCGGATCGTGTTCATCAACACCGGCTTCCTCGATCGCACCGGGGATGAAATCCACACGTCGATGCGCGCGGGTCCGATGATCCGCAAAGGCGCGATGAAAGGCTCCGACTGGCTCAAGGCCTATGAAGCGCGCAATGTCGGGATTGGCCTCAAGCATGGCCTCTCGGGCAAGGCGCAGATCGGCAAGGGCATGTGGGCCGCGCCCGATCTTATGGGGCAGATGATGGTCGAGAAAATCGGCCATCTGCACGCCGGCGCCAACACCGCTTGGGTCCCATCGCCCACCGCCGCGACCCTGCACGCGCTGCATTACCATCAGGAGAATGTGTTCGAGATCCAGCAAGAGCTCGGCGACATTCCCTCGCTCGACCTGCTGCTGAGCATTCCGCTCGCCGAAGGCACCAATTGGTCCGAGGATGAGCTGCGCGATGAGCTCGACAACAATTGCCAGGGCCTGCTCGGCTATGTTGTCCGCTGGGTCGACCAAGGAGTGGGCTGTTCCAAGGTGCCCGACATCAATGATGTCGGACTGATGGAGGACCGCGCCACTCTGCGGATCTCCTCGCAGCATCTGGCGAACTGGCTGCTCCACGGTGTTGTCAGCGAAGCGCAGGTGATGGATTCGCTCACCCGCATGGCGGCCAAAGTCGACGCGCAGAACGCCGGCGACCCGCTGTATGAGCCGCTGATCGGCAATGAAGAGGCGCCGGCCTTCAAGGCGGCGAAGGACCTGATCTTCAAAGGCGTGGTGCAGCCGTCAGGCTATACCGAGCCGCTGCTGCACGAATGGCGTCAGGTGAAGAAGGCTGGGTAGATAGGCTTAGCCCCAGCGGCTCTCTTCGTATTCCCGGACCGCTTCAACGCCCTGTTCGGCCTGCAGCTTAAGCTTGTGCTGTGCTTCACCGGCAGCAGCGGCCATCATGGTTGCTTCGCTGGCAAAAGTCTTGAGCTTCAGGCCATCGACAAACTTGGCAACCGTGGTTTGCGTGACTTTGCAGGAATGCTCACCAAGCGGCTCTATTTCATAGCTTTCCTGGCTGTATTCGAGTTTGCCCACACGCGGCTGCATCGAAGCCTCATAGGCATAGCGCTTGGCAGGCTCAGCCTCCGACACTGCGAAGCAGAAGTTTACATCGGGCAAGTCGGCCAGGCACAATTCAAACCGCATCCCTCCGCCCAGATCCATCACCGTGTCACCGCGAGCGCGATGCGCATTGGCGCGGTCAGCAAAGTCGATCAGGCGATAGACGTCCTCGGCCGATGCCTCGATTTCGATGACATTTTCGAACTCGATCGGCCCTTCTGGCGCCATTTGCGATTTGAACAGTCCAAACATGGCAGGTCCCCCTCTACGCTCTTATCGGCTCATTCAATACCGCAAGATCGTTAAGACAATCCGATCACGGCCCAGCTCAGGGCAAGACGGGACGAGCCTACTCGGCGGGCTCGCGCTGGCCGAAGTTCATATCGGAATAGCCTTCGTATTCGCGCTCTTTCATCGCATAGGACAGCAGGGTGACGTCGCGCTTGGCTACAACATAGGCATAGCCCAGCGCCACCAGCAGCAGCACGCCGCTGCCCCCTGCGGCAAAGGGCAATTCCAGATAGGTCGCCAATGTTACCAACGCTGCCGCGATGGCTAGCAGCGCCATGCTCGTTTTCGACATAGTCAGTGCTCCAAAAGTGCCTTTCTCAGCACGGTTGAGCAGAAAGGTAGATCGACCCGGTTAATGAAATCTTCCGGAATCTTAACTGTTTGGGAGAAGCTGGTTTCGCTCGGCTTAAGCCTTGAGAAAAGCCTCCGCCATGGAGCCGCTTAGATGGTTTCTAATTGGCTACGTCAAACCGGCCATAAATCGGTGTTCCGCCGTTCAGATGAGCGTCTACGAAGCTTATCGTGCGTTCGAGCAGGGTCTCACCGTCAACTTCATTGGTGAATGTGCCGGTTGCGCCGAAGCCATGACCCGCGTTGGTCACCGAATAGAGCGCGTAGTCGACGCCAACGACATCGGCCTGAGCGGTGAGGTCAAGCGCGTCCTGGTAGGCGACCGTGGGATCGGCGGTTCCGTGCAAAACAAAGAAGGGCGCCTCGCCAAGCTCAAGATCGCTGTCTCGCAGCAGATTGCCCCAATAGTCGACGACCACTTGCGGCTCGGGACGAGCAATCCCGAATTGGTTGAGCCCATAGGCGACCTGCAGCACCGTGAAGGCGCCGGCTGAGGAGCCCCAATAGGCCAAGCTGTTGGTGTCGATACAATAGGTGTCGTCATTGCTCTCGAGGAAGTTGAGGGCGGAGACCGTGTCTTCGAAGGCGGCACCGATAGCGGTCGCCAAGGAACCGGACACGCCGCCGCTGAAGGCAACCAGATCATCGCGCACTGCCGCGAATGGTGCTGTCAAAACCGGCTGATCACCTTCGAGCCGGTATTGGATCGACACGAAGGTGATATCGCGTGCGTTGGCTGCCGCGGCCATCTGAGTAACATTGTTGCCGGCCTTGTTGCCTGTGACAAAGCCACCCCCGTGCACGAAGACAATGCTCGGGCGGTTGGCGGTGCAAGTAGCCGAAGGCTGGTAGATATCCAGGAACAGGTCGATTGTTCCACCCTGGGTCGAGGCGGTGGAATAGAGAATGTCCTGCTGCACGATTTGAGTCGAGGTCGGCGTAGGGCTCGGAGACGGCGTGGGGCTCGGAGAGGGTGATGGGCTGGGCGATGGACTCGGCGAGGGAGATGGAGTTGGGGAAACAGAGACTGGAGCAGCAGCCTGATCACCGCCACATGAGGTCAGGCCTAGCGCCAAGGCCGAGAGCAGAACCGACTTCTTCAATGCACGACCCTCGCTTGCAGTTAATTGTATCGACAACGGATAGGCTCAGGAAATCCTTCGCGCCAGATCGATGAATTCCCCGACTTTGAGCGTCTCCGCACGCCGGGTCGGCTCTATCCCGGCCTGTTCCATGGCCGCGAGCGCTCCTGGCACCCCCTTAAGGCTCTGACGCAGCATTTTGCGGCGTTGGCCAAACGCTGCTTCGGTCAATCGCTCCAGTGCCTTCGCAGAAACGCCCTCTGCTGCCGAGGCTGGCGTGACATGCACAATCGCGCTCATCACCTTGGGCGGAGGGGTGAATGCGCTGCGGTGAACCTTTAGCGCCAGCCTAGCGGTGTTGCGCCATTGCGCCAGGACGGCGAGGCGACCAAACGCGCTGGTGTCCGGCTGTGCTACGATCCTTTGCGCGACCTCTTGCTGGAACATCAGGGTCAACGAGGTCCATTGCGGCGGCCAGCTCTCTCCGCCGAGCCATCTCACGAACAGGGCAGTGCCAACATTGTAAGGCAGGTTCGAAAGCACGGCAAAGGGCTCACCCTTCATAAGCTCATCATGGTCGAGCTTCATAGCATCGCCCTCGATGACTGTGAGTTGACCGGGAAAGGCCTCACTCAGCTCCGCCAAAGCAGGAAGGCAGCGCCGATCCATCTCTACCGCAGTCACTTTGGCCCCGGCTCGCAAGAGCGCGCGGGTCAATCCGCCTGGGCCTGGCCCAATCTCCAACACCGATTGCCCCTCAAGGTCACCTGGGATAGCGGCAATTCGATCGAGCAATTGCTCATCCAGCAGAAAGTTCTGGCCGAGCGCCTTCGAGGCGCTCAGACCGTGCTTGGCGATAACCTCGCGCAGAGGAGGTAGGTCAGGCGCCATCCGAATAGGCGGCGCGATTGCGCGCGCATTGCTGTGCCATTGCGAGTGCCGCGATCATCGCACTGGGATCGGCAAGGCCTTGGCCGGCAATATCGAATGCCGTGCCATGATCGGGCGATGTGCGGACGATCGGCAGGCCGAGCGTGACATTGACGCCTTCATCGAACTCGAGCGCCTTAAGCGGAATCAGTGCCTGGTCATGGTACATGCACAGCGCCACGTCGTAATTTTCGCGGGCTCGAGCGGTGAACAGCGCGTCGGCAGGGTGAGGACCGCTCACCGCAATTCCATCGTCTTTGAGGCTGTCGATCGCTGGACTGATGATCCGTGCTTCTTCGTCTCCGAATTGGCCATCTTCGCCCGCATGCGGGTTGAGGCCACAGATCGCGATCCTGGGATGGGAGATTCCGAAATCGCGCACCAGCCATGCCGCAACAATCCGTGCCTTATGGGCGATCAGGTCTGGTGTGAGCATCGCGGGCACCTCGCTCAACGCCACATGCACGGTGATTGGCACGGTGCGCAGGCTTGGGCCCGCAAGCATCATCACAGCATCGCGGTAGGGGCGCCCGCAGGCATCCGCGAGGAATTCTGTCTGTCCCGGATAGTCAAACCCGATTTGGGCAAGTTGGGCTTTGGATACGGGGGCGGTAACAACCCCTGAGGCAAGTCCGCTCAGAGCGAACTTGGTCGCCCATTGCAGCGACGACAGCGCAACCGAGGCTCCCGAGGCATCGGGTTGGCCTGGGGCGTAGAGCGTGTCCATTCCGGCAAAGACCGGAAGGCCGACATGCTTGGCGAATTCGATTTCCGACATTTCCGCAAACGGGACGATCGGACAATCAATCCCGCGCGCTTCGGCAGCCGCCCTCAAAACCTCAGGCCCTCCGACGACGAACCAATTGGGCGGGTCTCCAGAGCCCGCGTCAGATTTCATCCGCGCCCAGCTCTCGACGATAATCTCAGGCCCGATTCCGGCTGGATCGCCCAGCGAAACCGCAAGGGGAAGGGCGCTCTGGGTCAATTGTACTCGATGTAAGCGTCGTTGCGCAGGTCACGCAGATAGCGCTGGGCGCGCTTCTGGATCCGGTCGTTTTCGATCTGATCCATGACAGAATCGAAGGTCGGGCCGGACACGTCTTGCGGATCATCTCTGCCGCACAGCATGAGCACGCGAACACCCTCTTCGATCGATCCAAAAGGAGGCGTTGTCTGGCCAATCTGGAGGCCAAGAATGAGGCTCTGCAGGGCCTCGGGAAGCGTTCTTGCGGTGATCTGGTCATTGGTCACCACGTTTGCACCAATCGCTGTACGCGCGTTGTCAGCATCGGCGCAACCACGCAGTCCAGATACAAACTGACCAAATTCTTCGACACGGGCTCCGGCGGCTTCTTCGCTTGTGCCTGGCTCGAATGTGATAGCGATCTGCTTGAGACTGAGCACGGCGTCACGAGGATCGGCTGTCAGAACCTGCCGCTTGTCGATTAGCAGCATAATCGTGAAGCCACCTGGGATCTCGATTGGCCCGACCAATTGCCCGGGTTGCATCTGACGCGCTGCGTCAGCCATGGCTTGCGGCAGAGTGCCGAGCCGCAGGAAGCCGGTATCGCCGCCAACCGCAGCGGTGGTCGCTTCGGAGAATTGCCGTGCATAGGCTTGGAAGTTCGCACCTTGCTGAATCTGCTCGACGATCCGCTGGGCGTTTTGCGAGACGGCAGCGCGGTTCTCCGTACTGGCCGACAGGTAGATCTCGCCAAGTCGATACTCTTCGGTGCCGCGTGAGGCTTCAAGGCGCTCGAGCACCTCGTTCACTTCTTCTTCGGACACATTGACGAAGGGGATCACATTGCGACGCAAGGCATTCTGCCACGACAGCTCGCCTCTGATCTGGCGCTTGAGTGCTGCGGGCGATGATCCGACGCCTTCCAGATAGGAATCCATTCGTTCGGGCTGGTCAGCGAAGTTCTGGGAGGCCAGCGAATTGTAGCGTTGCTCGACCTGCTCATCGGCCACCGTCAACTCCAGGCTATCAGCCTCTTGGATTTGCAGTGTTTCATCAATCAGATTGCGAAGGATCTGTTGCCGCAAACGAACTCGCTCTTCTTCCGATACTTCGTTTTGCGCCGATGCCAAAACCAGCGCGAGTCGCTGATCAATATCAGTGCCAGTGATCACGAAATCATTCACGATGGCAGTCGCGGTCCGCACATTGGGATTGTCGTTCGCGAAGATGGTCACATCGTCGGGTATGCCAAAGGCGTTGGTGACCGGAGCCGGCCCCGGCGGACTGGCAGCTTGCTGAGCGCTAATCGCCAGAGGGGCGCTTGCAAAACTGACGGCGACCAGTGCGGCCAGAGATTTAGTCCAAAGTTGCTTAGTCACGATTCTGATCCCGATATCTGCGGAATTGTTGGCGAGGTCTGATCGCCGCACAATTCGCATATTTGTAACGCAGAGGCTTAACCAACGCTGAGCTTGCCCTTCATCAAACCGTCCATAGGTCCTGTTGAGAGGGCGGATAGCCGGTTTTGTGCGAACTGCCAACGCGGTTCCAATGAGCTTTCCATCATTGAGTAAGCGCTTAGCGGAAACCGAGATTGGTAAGCGAGAAGAAGACCTGGAACGTGTTACCGCGCTCAGCGTCCCCGGCAGTGATGTAATCTCGCCGCCAAGTCAGGCCGAACTCGATGCAATCATCCTGATAAGCAACGCCAAGCCGGGTGCGGATCGGTTCGAAACCATCTGGGGTGAACACCGGATCTTCATCTGCGTCGGTGAGGTTGAACACCCCTGAGCCGAATAGCGACCAGTTCTCATCAAAGGCAATCCGTGCCGCTGCGCGAAGCTCTTCACGGTCGCGCAAATCTTCGACGGTTTGAATATTACGATCCAGCCGCAGATAGCCCAGCTCGAGATAGGTCCGTTGACTGCCGATTGTCGCGTCGATCTCATTCCGCCGCACGGCCAGATTGTCTTTGTCCAAGCGAAATCGGTGCGTGAGCTTCAGGAAGTCGCGGTATCTTACCTCGGTTCGGCCAACGAAATCAGAGACTCTCTCGGAAAAGCCGGTCCCGTCAGGCACGATGTCACGCGCATTCTGGACCCTGAATGACTGCCCTATATTGGTTTTGATCCGCCATCCTGGGAACTGCAGCTCATAATCGAGCCCCCAGGTCAGTCTGACGCCATCTTCGACCCGGTCATAACCGGGAAAGCGGTTAAGCGCGAACAGGTTGGAATCCTCAAGATCGATGGCGCGTGCGTCCTCGTTGGGAACCGCCAAATTCTCGAGCTGGGGACTGGCTACCAATTGCAACCTGGGTTTGAAAACCTGAGTTCCACCAAACGCTTCACCAACGAATGGCCATTCAACGTCGACAGCTGCAGTTGCAATGCCCCTGGCGGTCCAGCCTTCATTCCCTCGGTAAATCGCGGTGTTGGTCGCAAAGGTATTGTCCGTATGGTAGACATCTCCTCGAACGAGCCCGGTCAAAGTCACCACTTGGCCCCAGTCGGTCAAGCCGCGCAAATCCCATTTTGCTCCTGCAAAGGCGCGTTGGGTATCCTGACCGTCATTGCGAAGCAGACTTAGAGTGTTCGCTTGAAGCTCAATCTTGCCTCCGAGGACTGGATCCTTGATCCGTTGTCGGTAGTCGATCACGGGCAGGGCCAAGGGTACTTGGCCCTGATCGTCGTTGATCCGCAATGTCTGAGTCGCCCACCCGGCGATCGTCAGATAGGAATCCTCATCGATCCGCTCAAAATTGAATGTCGAACGAAGACGGTCGTCGCGGCTCAAATCATAACGACGCAGAAAGGTCCGGTCACTCGCCACGCGAATGGAGGATGTCACACTCCATTCAGGTGAAAACTGGAAGCGGCCATTGGCGCCGAAATAGCCGCGCAGCTTCTCGGCAGAGACGGGAGCCCCTGCCAGATTGACCGTGCTGCTGTGGGTGACATAGCCTTCGAGCTGATAGGCGCCGGCCTCTGTCAGGTGACGCCATTCGGCGGAAACCATCGGCGCGACCGCGGTGTAGACATAACCGCCCAGAGTCAGATCTCGATTCGAATCGAGCCGCCAGAAATACCGTCCGCTCAGCTCCGTGCCATTGTTAGCGGACACCCGAACGTCGGGAACAAGGAAACCGGATTCACCTGCGCCGTCGGCGCGAAGAGACAGACCAGGTAAGGGAATAAGCCGAGCGCCGAACAGCTCAAGCATTGCGCCTCTAAAGCGGATCCTGCTTGCCTCTGGATCAAATGTGACCCGATCCGCAGTAATCCGCCAGCTTGGGTTCTTCGCACATCCTTCAGGATCAGCAACTGCGCAGGCCGTGTAAGCCGCGTCGTTCAGAAGGACTGTGCCATCGTCACCGCGTTCGGCGGAGCGAGCCGCGAGTCGCCCGCCTGCTCGAAGCGCAAGGAGCAATTCGTCCATTGCTCCGGCTTCAAACTGATCTGTCAGAGAGACGCTCTCAGTGAAAAGCTGGTTGCCGCGTTCGTCTACAAACCGAACATTGCCCGTCGCCACAATCGTCCCTGCAGGCCGATTCCAGACCACTTGGTTGGCGCGGACGGATCGATCCGCGCTGCGCAATATGACGTCACCTTGAGCAATGATCGTATCGGCTTCACTGTCATAGGACAGCTCGTCGGCTTCGAAGTCGATGATTTCGCCAAAGTTTTGGGCGATCGGTGCCAGTGTGTCTGGCTCGCCTTCAACTTGCGGCGCTTCGGCCTCCGTCGCCTCGTCGGTACTCTGGGCGTGAACGGGCATGGCCAATGCGAAAGGCAAGGCCACCAGCGCGCCTAGTGCGAGCCGGCTGGTCGAGCCCCTAAGTCTGTGAAGTGTTGTTGCCGATGCGGCGACAAGTGATCTTCCCGTCATGGCTTGCCTATCGCACCGGTCGCGCCTAATCGCAATCGCCATTCCTCCGGGTGATAAAACCACTGGCGCCTTGGCCCCGTTCAAGCGTTTCGTGCGTTGGTTAAAGCGTTTGCCCGAGACCCTTTTTTTTGGAGCGCCCATGCAAATCCAATTCGTCGATAGTCCTCCTGCTCAAGTTCGGCTCGTTGCCCGTGTTGTGAATCAGGGAGCTGCATTGTCAGATCTCGACGCCGCATTTGTCGATGGAGCCCATGCTTCGCGCTTCACTGGCGCGGCGGGGCAGGTTTTCGAGGGCTTTTCAATGGAGCAGGGCGCGCTGCGGCGGCTCGCGATCGCGGGAGCCGGCGAAGCCGCTGATGAGGGCCGTCGGACCAATGTCGAGAAGGCCGGTGCTGCGCTGACCTCCAAGTATCTGACCTCGGGTGAGACTGAGATGGTGGTTGATCTTGGTCATGCGGATCTGTCGGGTGAGGAAGCCGCGGCGGTGCTGATGGCTCTCCGCCTGCGTGGCTGGCGTCATGACAAGTACAGGACGACATTGGCGCAGTCTAAGCGTGTCAGCTTGGAAAAGGTCTATGTGGTTGGTTCTCCCGCTGGGACAGACGCAGCTTGGGAAGTGGCCTCTGCAATTGCCAAGGGCGTTGAGTTCACCCGTGTGCTGGTCGCAGAGCCTGCCAACGTGGTCTATCCCGAGAGTTTCGTCGCGCTTTGCCAAGAAGCATTCGCGGGCACAGGCGCAGAACTGACCGTGCTGGATGAGGCCGAGATGGAAGAACTCGGCATGGGCGCCTTGCTGGGTGTCGGACTGGGTTCGGAGCGTGAGTCGCGTATCCTAGCCATACGCTGGAATGGCGGAGCTGAGGGCGTTGCACCAACGGTGTTTGTCGGCAAGGGCGTCACCTTCGACACAGGTGGCATCTCGCTTAAGCCAGCCGGCGGTATGGAAGATATGAAATGGGATATGGGCGGCGCCGGCGCAGTCGCTGGCGGCATGCTCGCGCTGGTCTCGCGCAAGGCCAAGGCCAATGTCATCGGCGTGGTTGGCCTGGTCGAGAACATGCCAGACGGTAAGGCACAGCGGCCGGGCGATGTGGTAACGTCGATGAGTGGACAAACCATCGAAGTAATCAACACCGATGCCGAAGGTCGTCTGGTTTTGTGTGATGCCCTGCATTGGGCGCAAGAACAGTATAAGCCAGCGCAAATCGTTGATTTTGCCACTTTGACCGGAGCTATGATCATTGCACTCGGCCATGATCACGGTGGGCTGTTCTCGAATGACGATGCGCTCGCGAGCCAATTGCTCTCTGCGGGAGCCACGACCGGAGACAAGCTGTGGCGGATGCCGATTGGCCCGGCCTATGACAAGCTGATCGATTCTCCGATCGCTGATATTAAGAACGTCGGTCCGCGCCCGGCGGGATCGATCACAGCCGCACAATTCCTACATCGCTTCATCAAGGATGACACGCCGTGGGCGCACTGTGATATCGCAGGCATGGTGTGGGCGGATAAGCCCGGCCAGACCTGGGACAAAGGCGCAACCGGTTATGGCGCGCGCCTGATCAGCCAGTTTGTTGCGGACACGCTAGAAGATTAGGACCGCGGCCTCATGCCCAAGATGAGGCGCAAGTCCGACCTGCCGACCAAGACCTGTGCTGCTTGTGGGCTCTCCTTCACTTGGCGCAAGAAGTGGGAGCGGGATTGGGACAATGTCCGCTATTGCTCTGAGCGGTGCAAGCGGTCCAAGAAGGCAGCCTCATGAAAGTCGATTTCTGGCAGCTATCGCGTGATCCGGTTGAGAAGGTGGTCGCCTTGATTGCGCAACGTGTGCTCGACGGCGGCGAGCGATTGCTGGTCGTAAGCGAAGATGAAGAACAGCGCGAACGGATTTCGCGTGCGCTTTGGAGCGCGGGTCCCGAATCCTTCCTCGCGAACGGAGAGGCAAGCGGTGCTGGCGCTGAGAAGCAGCCAATTTTGCTTGCTGCACAGACAGAAGCGCTGAACGACGCCTCGCATGTCATCTTTGCAGACGGGGATTATCGGGCAACAGAGGGGTTTGATCGGGCATTCTTGCTGTTCGACGATGCGACCTTGCAAGCGGCACGCACCACATGGAAATCGCTTGACGGTCAGGCCAATCTGGAGCGCGCATTTTTTCGGCAGGACGACGGCAAATGGGTTAAAGTGGCCTGACTCGGTTCGGGTACAACGAAGTGCAAGAGGGAAAGCGCGGATGGCAAAGACGAAAAGCAGCCTAGGCAAATTGGCGATCGCGCTTTCGATGATAGCGGCTCTGGGTCTCTCGGCCTGCAGCTCGGAGCGCTCGGGAGAGTTCACCAATGACGAGGGTGAAACGGGCAGCTATTCGGTCGATCCGGATAGCGGTGAGACCAATATGACGATCACCTCAGACGAGGGCACAACCACGCTTCGGTCTGGCAGCGACGTTCCGGTTAATCTGCCGCTTGGGTTCTCGGTCTATCCCGGAGCCATTGTGACCAACAACGCCGTGGTTGACCACAATGGTGGAGAGGGTTCGATGGTCATCTTTGAGACCTCTGGCTCACCAGACGAAGTGATCGCATTCTATCGTGAGCAGGCCGAGACTGCCGGCATCGAGATCAAGGTCGACCTAACCATCAATGATGGCGGAATGCTCGGCGGCGAGGGCAGCGATGGTGAAGTCTTCACCATCAACGTTTCCGCCAATGAAGAGGGTTCCAATGGCCAGTTGATGGTTGGCGACAAGCTCGGCGGCTGAGTGGGCTGACCGGCGCGAAAACCCCAGGGGTTGCTCTATTGGCTGCTCAAGGCTATCGGCGCGCCGGAATTCAAGGAAATCTCCTTTTCAAACCTCTCTGCGCCCCTTTCGCGCAACACTTCAAGGAATAGAACAATGGCGGTTACCCGCACCTTTTCGATCATCAAGCCCGATGCAACGCGCCGCAATCTGACCGGTGCTGTCACTCAGAAGCTGGAAGAAGCCGGCCTGCGTGTGGTTGCTTCAAAGCGCATTCACATGTCGCGCGAACAGGCAGAAGGCTTTTACGCTGTCCACAAAGAGCGTCCGTTCTTTGGTGAGCTGGTTGAGTTCATGATGAGCGAACCAGTTGTCGTGCAAGTGCTCGAAGGCGAAGACGCGGTTGTTCGCAATCGCACCGTGATGGGCGCGACAAATCCGGCCGAAGCCGATGAAGGCACCATCCGCAAGGAATACGCTCTTTCGATCGGTGAAAACACCGTTCACGGCTCGGACAGCGATGAGAACGCGAAGATCGAAATCGACTTCTTCTTCGGCGCTGACGAGATTGTTGGCTAAGATTGACAGCTCAGAATAGCAAAAGGGCCGTCCAATGAGGCGGCCCTTTTCTTTTGAGTGCTTACCTCACTCGGCAGGTTCGCGCGCAAAGCCTGCCATCTGATCGGCATGGACGTGATGGTGGCTTGAATCCGTCCCAGCCATTTCCTTGCGCATGCATTCCCGAGCTGTAACGGTGAGGGGAATTTCCAGCGCCGCATAAGTGCGTTCGATCTCGCTTTCCCAATCATTGCCCAAAGCATCAAAATGCAAATGAGCGATCGGACCCTGCCATTGCGCAATGGTAGTCCTCATGCGGTCGCTGCGCAAAGCCAGCTTGCGGCGCCATTCTGCCTCAATCCAATCAAGATCGGCGCTGTCGCTCTGGATCGTCATCTGGTTGGCGACGAGCGAGACTGTGCTGCGTACGACTGCCTCGTCCTCGCGGCTGGCGACCACCAGACGCGCGTTGGGGAACTGCGTGAGGAGGCTCGGCAGATCCTCTGAGAACTGCGGGACTTTGAGAACTCTCGGCTTGGCCGCGTTGCCGCGATGAGCGGCGTCGGTCCGCAGGATTCTCGCAAACTCGCTATAGACGGCGGAGGAATCGGCACTCTCACTGAACGCGGTGTAGGACGGGATCCGCCATTGGGTTTCGTAAGTGGCATGGTTGAGCGTGCCAGCGAGCCAGCCCAATTCTTCTTCGACGCGCCCGGAAGCCATCGGGTGGATCGCATCGATCCAGGGATTGATCTTTCGCGCAATCGCCAGGCTTAGGCCGCCCCAGAAGGTACGCATGTCGGGCCAGCTTGGAACCGGATGCCAGCTGTCGCAAAAACGGGTCGAGGAGTGAGCAGGGTCGGCGGCGAGAAGTCGATGGATCCGGGTCGTGCCGGAACGCATGTGGCCAATCACGATGATCGGTGCTGCGAGCTCGGTCTCCAGCAATTCGGGCCGCTCGCTCCATAATTTGCCGAACCGCAACCGGTGGCGCAGCATGCGAACCAGCTGTCCATGAGCCATGGCTCGGCCAACCGGGTTGAGATCAGCCTCTTCATTGGCGCTCTTGGTCAATCTGATGAGCCGGTCGCGAAAATCGCTGATCTCTGCCTCGGTGCGGCCAGCGCGTTCAAACTTGTCAGCCTGGTCGCCAAGAGATTTGCGAGCAGAATCCCACAGGTCGCCCGGGTTCAAGGTCGGTTCCGGCAGCCATCCTTTGTCCCAGGCGCGGCGCAAGCCGGCGTTTGATCGATCAATCAGCCCCACGCGAGTAAGCGGATGCGGGCGAGGGGGGTGGGCGCGGCTGGCCATCAAAACATATCTGCCGCATCGAGCAATTTTGTCAAACGGCCCGGTGCAATCGCTCGCCAGCTGCGTTCGAGCCACTCACTGACGTGGTCCCAATCAACTCCGGGACGATTGAGAATAATACCAATCCACCCACTGGCGCCATAATAGGCCGGTTTGAAATAGACCTCCGGCTGCGCCTCGACCAGGTCGAGCAGCTCGTCCATACTGCCGGTCTTGACCAATACGGCGATGTTCTCGCTGCCATGATGCTGGTCGCTGAAATGGGCGAAGAATTTGCCGGACTTTTCGGAGCCGACGCGAAACCCCGGTGATCCATGGCTTTCGCGCTCGTGGGTCTCGGGCAAGGCCAAGGCCAGTTCGCGCACCCGGTCCAGTAGATAGATCGGGTCATTCCCGCGCGAGACGTAGTCGGCCACGGCTCTGGGGTAGAGCTGATGCTCCGCCAGCTTGACCCTTTCTGCCAGCGTTTCCGGGGTATCATCTTGGGCAATCGCAATCTTCGCTTGAGCCAAAACCTCGCCCGCGTCGAGTTCTGCGGTGACAAGATGCACGCTTGCACCGCCATGGCTGTCCCCGGCCTCAATCGCGCGCCTGTGCGTATCGAGCCCCTTGTACTTCGGGAGTAGCGAGGGGTGGATGTTGATGATCCGACCCGCCCAGCGCACAACGAATCCCTCAGAGAGAATTCGCATATATCCAGCGAGCACGATATACTCGGCCCCGGCATCAAGCACCGCGCGTTCCATTGCCGCATCCTGTTCTTCGCGCGAGCATCCCACATGCGAGTGGCTAAAGGTCGGCACGCCCTCTAGCTCGGCCAGTGACAGACCCGCTGCGTCAGCCTTGTTGCTGGCCACAAGTACGACGTCATAGGGAGAATTCACCAAGCGACTGGCGTAGAGCAGGGCGGCCATATTGGTTCCGCCGCCGGAAATGAAGATGGCTACCTTTGCTCGGTCAGCCAAGGTGGGTGGCCTCCCAGTTGCCGCGCCCAGACCATGTCCCGGAGGAGCCGGAAACGGTGCAGCCGCGCTCGCCTTGCTCGATCGCGCCAACCGTCAGAACTGATTCGCCCGCCGCTTCAAGCTGAGTTGTCACCTCCTCGACCTTTTCAGGCGCGACCGCCAGGATCATCCCGATGCCGCAGTTAAATGTTCGTGCCATCTCCTCGGGCTCGATATTTCCTTGCCCCTGCAAGAAGGCCATCAGGCGCGGCTGTTCCCAGCTGTCAGCGTCAACTTTTGCATGAGCGCCTTCGGGCAGGATCCGCGGGATATTCTCGAGCAAGCCACCGCCGGTGATATGCGCGAGCCCATCAATCAAGCCCGATCGGATGAGCGGCAACAGGCTGGCTACATAGATTCGGGTCGGTTCAATCAGCGCATCAATCAGCAGCCGCTCTGGATCGAACAGAGCGGGGCGATCGAGTTTCCAGCCAAAATCGGCGGCCAGCCTGCGAACCAGCGAATAGCCATTCGAGTGCACGCCGGAACTGGTCAGGCCCAGCAGAACATGCCCAGGGGCGACCTTCTCGCCCGTAAGCTGCTCGCCGCGCTCGACAGCACCCACGCAGAAGCCCGCGAGATCGTAGTCTCCGGTGGCATACATTCCAGGCATTTCAGCCGTTTCGCCGCCGATCAGAGCGCAGCCAGCCTGTTTGCAGCCTTCCGCAATGCCAGCAACGACGCGCTCGGCAATACCATTCTCAAGCTTTCCGGTCGCAAAGTAGTCGAGAAAGAACAGCGGCTCTGCTCCTTGCACGATCAAATCGTTGACGCACATGGCGACGAGGTCGATCCCAACCGTGTCATGCCGATCATGGTCGATTGCCAGTTTGAGTTTGGTACCGACGCCATCATTCGCGGCGACCAGCAACGGATCAGAATAGCCTGCAGCCTTGGGGTCAAAAAATCCTCCAAAGCCTCCCAATTCGCTGGTCGCGCCTGGTCGAGCCGTTGCCTTTGCAAGCGGGCCGATCGCCTTCACCAGCGCGTTGCCCTCTGCAATCGACACGCCGGCCTCAGCATAGGTGTAGCCCGAGTTATGGTTTTTCCCCGAAGTCATGAACGGGGGTTTAGCCATTCGCGCTTGGAATTCCACTCGCCTTTGGGCAAAAGGCGCAGGATTTTCCCCGATGGCAGCAAGTCTTCCTCATTTCCGCCCGTTAAACGAGGCATTCAAGCAGAGCTTACCCAAGGCTCTGGCGTTCGGCGTGGCTGCGCTTGCGCTGCTGCTTGCGGTTGCGGCACTGGTTGCCCAGGTGGGCGGGGACCGGGGAATCACGCCGACGGCCTCCAGCAGCGACATCGAAGTGTCGGGCATCGAAGTGGATGTTCGCGCGGATTCGGCGGAGGAAGCCCGGCAAGAAGCCTGGCAGCGCGCGCAGCGCTTGGCGTGGAACAAGGCGGGTGGGCCTCAAATCTCAGACTCTCAGCTGAGCTCGCTTGTGTCTGCGATCGTGATTGAGCGCGAGCAGCTTGGCCCCAGGCGCTACATTGCAACACTTGGCGTGGTGTTTGACCGCCAACGGGCAGGGCGCTTTCTCGGTGGAGCTGCGCAGGGGCGCAGTTCAGCACCCATGTTGCTGGTGCCGGTGACCGCGCAGGGCGGAGCATTCACGGTGTTTGAAGTCCGCAATCCTTGGCAACGGGCGTGGGCGGAATTCAACCCAGGGACCAGTCGGATCGACTATGTTCGCCCGACAGGGGCTGGTGGAGACTCATTGCTCTTAACCTTCGGTCAAACTGGGCGCCGCAGCCGTGCTTGGTGGCGCACGGTGCTCGATCAGTTCAACGCCGCTGATGTACTTGTTCCGGTTGCCAAGCTCGATCACCAATACCCAGGCGGTCCGATCACCGGGACCTTTACCGCGCGCTATGGACCGGACAGCATCTTTCTCGATCAGTTTGAGCTCTCGGTCGATAATCCTCGCCAATTGACCAGCATGCTGGAGCAAGCGGTTCGGCGGATGGATGGAATTTTTGTTCAGGCATTGGTCGAAGGCAAACTGCGGCCTGATCCGACCTTGCGCGAAACCGGCTCGGGCGAGGCAGATCCGGCGATAGCGCGTCTGATTGAGATTGGCCGGGCCATTCAAGCGCGAGATATCGCTGAGGCGGAGGCGGCAGCGCAACCGAATGTCGTATCTACGCCGGTCGTGCAGGAGCTCCCCACAGCGCAGCCCACTGCGGTGGTTGTGAGGGCCTATGTCGTGCAATTTGCGACCCCTGATGCGGCCGCCTTTGACACCACATTGAACAATGTGCGCGGTGTTCCGGGCGTGCGCGGCCTGGCAGTTACCAGCACTGCGATGGGTGGCACCTCAGTGATGAGCGTCAGTTATGGTGGGACGCTCGATCAATTGGCAGCGCAGTTGCGAGCGCGGGGATTCGCGGTCCAACAAGGATCGAACGCGCTCGCCATCAGCCGCTGATCTGGTGACGCACCATGTCCCAGCAGATTGCTCTCCCGCTCCAACTCAGAAGCTCCGACAATTCGGCGCGGATCGTCGTCGGCAATGCCAACGCGCATGTGATCGAGGCACTGCGCGATGTGGCCTCCTGGCCGTTTCATTCTGCAGTCCTGACCGGACCAGCGCGATCGGGCAAATCCCTGCTGGGACGTTGGGCGAGCGAGCAAGGCGTCGATGTGATTGATGATGCCGACAGCACAGATGAGACCGATTTGTTTCATCGCTGGAACGCGGCACAGGAATCGGGCACGCCATTGTTGTTGATCGCCAACGCCCAGCCGTGGGCCATCGAACTGCCCGATCTCCAATCGCGGTTGGGAGGGTCGCTGCAGTTGGAAATGGGCGAGCCAGACGACGCCATGGCAGAGCAATTGCTGCATGCCTTTGCGGAGCAATCAGGCCTCACTCTGGCGGCCGGCGCAACCGACTATCTTGTGCCAAGAGCACCCCGCAGCTTTGCCGGGCTCGAGCAATTGGTGAAGCAGATTGATCGGATCAGCCTTGAACGACAGGCGCCGGCCACCATGTCTGTCTGGAGAGCTGCTCTGGAAGCCACGCAAGGCCCTGAGCAACAGCGCTTAATTTGAAGCCCATTTGCATTTGCTGGCAATTGGTGGGAGATTGGAAGCATGTTCGAACGGCTCAAAACCTATCTGGATTCCATCCGGGATCGAGATCCGGCTCCGCGTTCGCGTTGGGAGATAATGCTCTATCCAGGGGTTTGGGCCTTGGGTTTCCACCGGGTTGCGCATTGGCTGTTTGAGGCGAAGCTCTATTTCCTTGCCCGGTTTGTGAACCACTTTTCGCGGTTTTTGACGGCGATTGATATCCATCCGGGCGCGCAAATCGGTCGCAACTTTTTCATCGATCACGGTTTCACGGTGATTGGCGAGACTGCGCAGATTGGCGATAATGTCACGATCTACCAGTGCGTAACACTTGGCGGGACCAACCCGACCAATGGCAAAGGTGGAAAACGTCATCCAACGCTCGAAGACAATGTGATCATCGGATCAGGCGCGCAGATTATCGGTCCGATTACCGTTGGAGAGCGCGCGCGGGTCGGTGCGAATGCCGTGGTTACTGATGATGTGGTCGCCGGAGCGACCATGGTAGGTGTCAAAGCGCGCTCCACACTGGTTCCTGCCGAGGAATGGCTCCGCGAGTTCATACCTTATGGCACTCCGTGTGAGGATGCCGAAGGCAACCGAGTGGACTGCATCGAAAAGCTTGAAGGCGAGATCGCTGCGTTGCGGGCAGAGATCCGCGATATGCGCGAAGGACCGGCTCCGCAGCGCGAACAAGAGCTCCCTCTGGGCGAACCGATGCAAGCGCAAAAGACAGGAACTGACGAAGGATGAGCTCAGGCTTCAGCGGCGGCTCCGTCGTCGCATTTCCTGGACGCGTGCCCAATCAGATCGGGTTCGAGCGTGACGAGCTGCAGCGTATCCTCGATCTTTACGGGCGGATGGTCGCCGCTGGTGAGTGGCGCGACTATGCGATGGACTTTGACCGCCATGCAGCTGTTTTCTCGGCCTTTCGCCGTGCGGCTGAGCGGCCCCAGGCTGCCATTGAGAAGCGACCAGCCTTGCGCAACAAGCAGGGCATGTGGACGCTGATCGGAGAGCACGGCCAAGTGCTCAAGCGCGGTCACGACTTGGCCAATGTCCTTGCGCCGGTCGAACGGCGTCTGGTCAAGCTGGTCGAGGACTAGAGTCGGGGCGAAGGCCCACGGTCACTCGAAGACTGCGTCGACGCTCATGTTTGGTTGGTGCGCTTCGATCTGCCCCAAGATCTGAAACAGGGCACCCGCCGATAGTGCCGTGGCGGCAAAACCGACGCTATCGAGCAAAGTGAATTCGTCACCAAAGCTTGTTATCGACGCAGCGAGCCACGCAAGCCACCAAAACCATAGAATGCTCGGTGCCGACGTGGATTCGTCGATTGCTTGTCCATGGCTCCCTTGCCAGAGCTCTTTCATCGCAAGGAATGGCATCACAAAATTTGCCAAGGGAATAAAGTACCAACCGACCGACCAACCAGGAGTAAAGCGCAGTCCAGTAACACCGGCTTCACGCATGTTCGAGTGTGCTCGATAAAGCCAGAACGAAATTGTGATCGCGCTGACTACCAGTGCGATGAAACTGCCACTTACGAGCCATTCCAATAGGCTGAGACCGCCAATCAATTCATCCAGTATCGTTGGTCCGCTAAGGTACACGGGAACAGCGATTGCCATAATGCAGTTCGCTGCGCCAACTAGGGCTATTGTTATCTTGGAGATTGTCGTCAGTCGCGCCAGTGTTGTCTGGCTGGATGATGATAAGCTGCTCATCAGGCATAGTTCCGTTGCTTAAGTGAACGGTCGCCTGAACAATGTTGCAGCCAATCAGCTCCCCTTCAAGATCAAACGCTGAAATGGCGAGTTTTGTCTTTGGTATCCAACGAAAAAAAAGCGGGCAGCAGTTTCCCGCTACCCGCTCCTTTGGAATTCGCTTGGCCTGAAGGCCGAGTTTTAGCCGCGAGCGCTGCTCGGACCGGTCCCGGTAACCTTCTGCATGGCCTTGAGGATGGCACCCGACTGTTCACTGCCCGATTGCGGTGCAATCAGATTGGTGAACGAGTTGATGTCGTCCCAACGCGCGGCAAAGCCTTCGACGGTGCGCTCACCGTCCTGCAGCCAGACAGCGTCGTTCATGACGACCCATGATGAGTGGAAGCCACCGGCGCCAGCGCCGACGATGGCGTTGGTCGGTGCGTCTTCGCTTACGAGGTAGAGTGCCGCTGGAACCACGTTCTCCGGAGCGAACAGCTTGAACGCTTCTTCAGGGAACAGGTCTTCGGTCATCCGGGTGCCAGCCACTGGCGACAGCGAGTTGACGCGGATGTTGTACTTGGCGCCTTCGAGCTGCAGCGTCTTGGTCAGTCCAGCGAGGCCAAGCTTGGCCGCACCATAGTTTGCTTGACCGAAGTTGCCGAACAGGCCGGTTGAGCTGGCGGTCATCAGGATCCGGCCGTAGCTCTGCTCGCGGAAGGTCTCCCAGCAAGCCTTGGTAACGAAAGCGGAGCCAGTCAGGTGAACCTTGAGGACGAACTCAAAGTCTTCCGGGCTCATCTTGGCGAAGGTCTTGTCGCGCAACACGCCAGCATTGTTGATCAGAACGTGGACACCGCCCCACTTTTGCTTGGCGTCGGCAACCATCTTTTCCATTTGCTCGAACTCGGTGACCGAACCGCCATTGGCCATGGCTTCGCCGCCAGCGGCCTCAATCTCCGCAACCACTTCAGCGGCTGCGTCCGATGTGCCGGTCCCGTCACGCGAACCGCCGAGGTCGTTGACGACAACCTTGGCGCCGCGCTTGGCCAGTTCGAGTGCATAGGCCTTGCCCAGACCGCCGCCTGCGCCGGTCACGATTGCTACTTTATCCTTGAAGTCGATGCTCATGGGGATTGTCTCCTGCGAGTGGATTGGCGCGGTTTACGCGCGCGTAAACTTATGTGAGGCGCTCGGTGGCAGTTTTCGCGCCCTCTTGCAACAGGCGCAATGGCGATTCCGCCGTGCCGTAGCGGTAATCTGCTGTCTAAAGCCTTTTCAAGGCGGGAATCAGGCCATCGAGCGAATCGATCACGGCATCGGCGCCCAGTTCAGCAGGGGGTTTGTCGCAATATCCGTAGGCCGCCGCGACCACTGGGACATTGGCGGCCTGGGCTGCATTTACGTCGTAAGTCGAGTCGCCAACAAAGGCGATCGAGCCGCCGCCACAGCGTTTTTGCGCTTCCCAGATCGGATCGGGCGCCGGCTTGGCTTTGCCTTTACCCATGGTGTCGCCTCCAATCACAGTGACAAACGGATCGATGAAGTCGAGCTGGGTCAGGACTGAGCGGGCAAATTCTTCGAACTTGTTGGTCACCACCACCACCTTCACACCATTGTCCACCAGCTCGGCAACCACTTCGCGCGCGTGAGGATAGGGCTGGGTAAAGTCGGCGTTATGTTCGGAGTAATAGCGCAGCATCTGCTTATAGAGTGCGTGAAAATCATCCTCGGGCATGCCGCCTTGCTTCTCCACCGCCTGCGCCAGCATGATCTTCGCACCGCCGCCAATCAGGTCCTTCGAGCTATCAACGGGAACTGGCTTGAAGCCGCCCAGCTTAAGCGCGTGGTTTACCGCGGCTCCGAGATCCTGGAAGGTGTCGAGGAGGGTGCCGTCGAGGTCGAATCCGACCGCGTCAAAAGGAATGTCAGCCATACACATGCGCGTGGCGGAAGAGACTTCAAACCGCAAGCATTTGCTGGCACAGGCTGTAACGATTAAAGTCGTCAAAGACTGGAACGCAAATGACTGAATTCGCCTCCATCGTGCTTGCAGCGGGCAAAGGGACCCGCATGAAGAGCGATCTGCACAAAGTGCTGCATCCGATCGCGGGCCGCCCCATGCTCGATCACCTGATGGCGTCGATCGACGCGCTGGGGCCGAGCAAGCAGGTTGTGGTGGTGGGGTCTGGCAGGGATCAGATTGAGGCTGCGGTAGAAGGGCGGGCCGAGACCTGCCTCCAGGAACCGCAATTGGGCACCGGCCACGCGGTTCAACAAGCCGAGGTCGTGCTTGACAGCTTCGATGGCGATGTCTTGGTGCTCTATGGCGACGTGCCGTTTGTTCGGGCAGAGACCATGCGAGCGATGCTCGATCGGCTCAATGCCAGTGACGCTCCGGCAGTTGTGGTCCTTGGCTTCGAGCCAGAAGATCCGCTCCAATACGGCCGCGTCATCACCGATTATGACGACCACATTTCCAAGATGGTCGAGTTCAAAGATGCTGACGTCGCGGAGCGTGAGTGTCGATTGTGCAATTCTGGGCTGATGGCGGCCAAGGCGTCGGACATGTTTGCGCTGCTCGCGCGGGTCAGCAACGACAATGCGCAGAGCGAATATTACCTGCCCGATATCGTCAACATCGCCATCGCCGATGGCCGGACCTGCGCTGTCGTTCGCACCGAGGATCCGGACGAAGTCGCAGGGATCAATTCCCGGTCAGAGCTGGCGGCGGCCGAGCAGCGCTGGCAGGCGCTGCGTCGCGAACAGGCCATGGCTGACGGGGCGACGCTGAAGGCTCCCGACACCGTATTCTTCAGTTGGGACACGCAGGTTGGCCGCGATGTGACGATCGATCCACACGTCGTGTTCGGTCCCGGCGTGACCATCGCCGATGGTGTTCACATCAAGGCTTACAGCCACCTCGAAGGCGCCACTTTGGCGAGAGGCGCGGCGGCGGGCCCGTTCGCACGACTGCGTCCTGGCGCAGTGATGGAAGAGGGCAGCTTCGTCGGCAATTTCGTAGAGATGAAGAAAGCAACCTTGGGGCCTGGCGCCAAAGCCAGCCATCTGACCTATATCGGAGATGCGACAGTCGGGGCGAATGCGAACATCGGCGCGGGTACGATCACCTGCAATTACGATGGCTATTTCAAATATCAGACGGTCATTGGCGAGCGTGCCTTCATCGGCTCCAACAGCGCGCTGGTTGCACCGGTCAAGATCGGTGCTGATGCGATTGTCGCGGCGGGCAGCACTGTCTCGCGTGATGTTGATGCGGGAGAGTTGCGGATGGTCCGCGCCGAGCAATTGATCAAGCCCGGTTGGGCTGACCGCTTCCACGATACGATGAGCAAGAAGAAAGAGGCAGCCAAGAAAAAGGGGTAGCAGCATGAAGGCCATGCAATTTGTCGCCAGCGCCAATCACAAAGCCGCGCTGGAATTCTACCGCGATGTGCTTGGCTTTGCTCTTCTTGAGGACTCGCCATTCGCACTGGGATTTGATGCCGCGGGAACCATGCTGCGGGTGCAGAAGGTCGCGAGCCTTGATCCTTATCCTTTCACTGCCATTGGTTGGCAGGTTGTGGACATTGCGGCCGAGCACGACCGTTTGGCTGAGCGCGGCGTGAGCTTCCTCGATTTTCCGCCGTTCGAACAGGATGAGCGCGATATCTGGACCGCGCCTGATGGAGCCAAGGTCTGCTGGTTTCGCGATCCCGATGGCAACACTTTGTCGCTGACGGAATTTCCTGGTTGAGCGAGGAGAACCTGAACTGCTGGCTTTGCGGACGCCCGTTCGAGACGCTGATCCAATGGCACCACACCGTGCCCAAGTCGAAGAAGGGACGGGAGACGGTCCCGGTCCATCCAATCTGCCACAAGACGATCCACGCCAATTTTACCAATGCCGAGCTGTCCCGGATCGGAAATGACCGCGACGTCCTGCGCGAGCATCCGGCGATTGCCAAGTTCCTGCGCTGGATCGCCAACAAGCCCCCAGACTTTCACGCGCCGACGCGGCGGTGACAAACCGACAAAACGGGGGCTCAGACTTCCTCGAGTCTGCGCCGACCTTGGCCAAGCGGGCCAACTTCGCGTTTCCATTGCTCGAATTCGCTGCGGCTGAGCAGATAGCGCTCACGCGCTTCGGCAAAGCTGATCACCTCATCCTGGACCGCTTTCACCACGGTGGCTTTGCGGGCCTTGGACCAATGCACGCGGTGGGACGAAGGAAGTCCTGCGCTTTTGATGGCTTCAGATACGGATATGTCGCGGGGGTATGCCAAGTGTCTTCTCCTGTTGCCCCCGAGAAGTCTTTACTCTGGCCCCACACCCTTAAAAGCGGGTTGCGGGCGATCCTTAATTGCGCGTTTTCCACCCAAGGTGAGTATCCCTTGCGGTGAGCTGAAGTGTGAGGACGCGCCGCAGGGGAGATAAGGGCGACCCACTCAGGCCGCCCTTTCGACATTTCAATGCTCAAGCGATCACTCGCCCTCGCTGGCTTCGCCTTCATCCATCAGCCGTTGCATCAAATAGACAAATTGCAGCGCTTGGATCTTCGCGCGCTGCTCGTTGTCGACCCCGCCCGAATGGCCGCCGGTCATATCCTCAAAGTAGTAATAGGGTTGCCCCAATTCCTTGAGCCGAGCGGCACCCTTGCGAGCATGCGCTGGGTGAGTCCGGTCATCGGCGGTTGAGGCCCAAAGGAACGGCGTCGGGTAATCCACCCCTTCGACGATCTTCTGATAGGGCGAATAGCCTTCGATCCAAGCGCGCTGCTCAGGAATACGCGGATCGCCATATTCGCCGATCCACGATGCGCCGCGACCGATCAGGTGATAGCGCAGCATGTCGAACAGCGGGATCTGGACGATCGCGCCGCCGAACAGTTCGGGCCGCTGAGTGAAAGCAGTGCCCACCAACAGACCGCCTTGCGAGCCACCGACAATCCCGAGATGCTCGGGCTTCGTGAAGCCCTTCGCGACCAGATCCTCACCCACGGCAATGAAATCGTCCCAGGTGCGCTGCTTGTTCTCGCGAATGGCTGTCTGGTGCCAGTTCGGGCCGAACTCGCCGCCGCCGCGCAGATTTGCGAGCACATAGGCCCCACCATTCTCGAGCCACAGCTTGCCGGTGGTGCTGAGATAGCCGGGCAGACGTGGGACCTGGAACCCGCCATATCCGGTCATCAGCGTGGCAGTGCTGCCGTCGAGCTCCATACCTTCTGGTTTGACAATGAAATAGGGGATCTTGGTCCCGTCGGCGCTGGTTGCTTCGTGCTGGTCGACTTCGAGCCCGGTCTTGTCGAAATAGCTCGGGCTGGTCTTGATTACCTGAGGATCGCCCATGCCATCCGAATAGTAGAGTGTCGTCGGATTGAGAAAATCAGTGACCGTGAACATGATCTGGTCGGTCTCGTCAGAGCTGGTTTGAATGCCCAGAGTGGCGTTGTCGGGCAGCGCGACTTGCTCGCTGGTCCAAACACCATCGACGAAATTGAATTGCAGGATCTTGCCAACGACATTGTCGAGCAGGGTCACGAACAGCGCGTTGCCGGTGATCGCACCGCCGCGCTTGGTCTGCCGCTCACCCGGTGCCCAGACCAGCGTCTTTTTCGCCCCGTTGGGATTGGCTTTCCATTCTTCGAGATCAACCGCGATCAGGCTGTCCGCCGGGAAGGTCTGACCGTCGACCTCCCAATCGACATCGGTCGAATAGAGCAGGTGGCCATCAACTATGCCGTAAGGCGATGCCTTAAGCGGGATCTCAAGCTTGATCCATTCCTTAGTCTCTGGATTGCGAACAAAGTACTCTGACTCGTGGAAGCTGATCGCTTTGAACGCGGTCATGGCGTGGACAGTACCGGTGTTGTCGCGCAGCAGGCTTGCGCCCGACCAGACGTCGGACTTGTCGCCGCGGAAAATTTCCTCAGCATCGTCAATGCTGGTGCCGCGCGTCCAGATCCTCGAGGTGTAAGGGTATTCGCTTTCGGTCATCAGCTCTTCGCTGAAATTGCGGGTGACCAGCAGCGTGTCCTCATCGATCCACTGAATGTTGCCCTGGCTTTCGGGAAGCTCAAAGCCGCCTTCAATAAACTCGCCGGTTGCGGTGTCGAATTCGCGCAGCACGGTCGCATCCTTGCCACCATCGGACAGCGCGATCATGCATTTGTTGCGCGCAGGGGGCAGGCAGGTCGAACCCTGATAGA
Organism: Erythrobacter sp.; assembly: GCA_965229665.1. Classification (GTDB taxonomy): domain Bacteria; phylum Pseudomonadota; class Alphaproteobacteria; order Sphingomonadales; family Sphingomonadaceae; genus Erythrobacter. Next base: position 2,576,920 of record OZ245896.1, read on the forward strand.
CCCATTCCTTGCCTTCTGCCGCGGCCAGAGCATCGACATCCAGTAAGATCTCCCATTCGGGTTCATCGCTCTGATAGCTTTCCAGCGAAGTGCGGCGAAGCAGCCCTTTGGGGTTCTCTTTGTCTTGCCAGAAATTGTAGAGGCCATCGGGCCGGAACGAGACATAGGGAATGCGATCTTCACTATCGAATATCGCAAGCGCATCCTGCTTGAGCTTGTCGAACCGTGGGTCGGCTTCGAACACGGCGAGCGTGCGCTCATTCTCGGCTTCGACCCAGGCCAAAGCTTCATCGCTGCGCGCTTCTTCGAGCCAAATATAGGGATCCTGCTCAGGGCCGGGAACGCCATCGTCAACTGCGGTCTGTTCGGTCATTTCATTGTCCTGACTGTCTGCAAGGGCCGGGGTTGCGGACAGACCAATGGCAGCCGCCAGTGCGAGGGTGGATACAAGTTTCAAAAGTCCTCTCCGAGGGTAGGGGGGAAGGGGGGAAATGGAGTTGCGAACGAGTAATGGCAATCCGCGCCGCGCTTGTGAAGGGTGATTCCTAATGCCACCTCGCAGGCTCGCTTCGCCGCAGTTGAGGCACGGTTGGAACGCATGGAACAGGGTTGTTTTGATAAGATCCCATCGATCGCAGGCGGGGCTATTGATCGTGCGAGGCCCTGGCGGTGGGAGGCGAGCGCGTGGGTCATGGCGTGCTTATGATGGCGCGGGGTTGAGTAGGAAATGTTGGGCGAGAATTGAAGGACCCAAGTGCTGAGTGTCGCTCCGCTATGGCAATTCCATTGGGAGTGGAATTGGATGTGCTTTCTGGACGATGCTCACCCTTTACTGGATGTGATGGAGGCCCGGATAGTGACAGTCAGTCAGGGTGTTGTGGGTTCCTCCCGCCAATTTAGTCTTTCATCGTCTACCCTTTGCCAATAAGTGATCATCTCCCGCCGTAGGCTCGGGCGTTCTTCCTCTTTTTTCGGAGCGGCATTTCCCGTCAGCGATAACTTCTCGAAGACTAGGTGACTGGGCTTGGTATGTCCCCTATGGGGCGCAAAGCTCGCCGTTTGAACGTTCACTGCTCCTCCTCAACGGAGGGGCGAGTTCAGACCAATGGCAAGTTTAATTCGGACTCTAAAGGGATAGCGTTTTGCAATACCGGCCTCATATCGACGGGTTACGAACGATAGCCGTCCTTCCCGTTGTACTTTACCATTTGGGCAGCCCCTACATCACCGGCGGCTTTATCGGGGTCGACGTCTTTTTCGTGGTGAGTGGGTACCTGATCACAAGTATCCTGCTCGATGATATGGATAAAGAACGGTACTCCATATTCCGATTTTACCAGCGACGCATCCTTCGGATCTTACCGGCGCTGAGTGCCGTACTTCTGGCCACATTTGTCTTGTCAGGGTTTCTGTTTTTTCCTTCCGAGCAGGCTGAAACTGGTAAATCCATCGCCGCGGCAGCGGTGTTTGGGGCGAATTTTTTCTTTTGGGGTGATTCGGGCTATTTCGCAGCACCGGCAGAAACCAAACCTCTGCTTCATATGTGGTCACTTGCGGTCGAAGAGCAGTTCTACATCTTTTTCCCGATCTTGCTCTGGTTCCTTTATCGATCTTTCCCCAAGCGAATGCTCTCCGTGATTATGGTTCTTTCCATAATCTCCTTTGCTCTGTGCATCGTGATGACGTTCCGCCATCAACCTACTGCCTTCTACCTGCTTCCGACACGTGCCTGGGAATTGGGGATCGGTGCTGGCTTGGCGATTTGGGCGCAGGGGCGCGAGCTTCGACAAGGCTCGGGCCTAATTGCCCTGATCGGTGCAGTATTGGTCATACTGCCTATGTTCTTTCTGAGTAGCGAGTCCCTGTTTCCCGGATGGAACGCGGCGCCTCCGGTTTTGGGAACCGCGCTATTGCTTTGGTGGGGGCATCAAGGTTGGATCGGTCGGGTCCTGTCTTGGGCTCCGATGGTGTACGTCGGTCGCACGAGTTACAGTTTGTACTTATGGCATTGGCCCGTCATCGTTTTCTGGAAGGCCTATTCCGGCGAGAGTCTCTCTGCACTGGAGATGGTGCTCTTGGGGAGCGTCTCCTTCGCTCTGGCAGTTGTATCACTGCACGTGATTGAAAAACCGTTCCGTACGGCCAAAGCGCGCGCAGTGCCGGCTTCGAAAGTCGTAACGGCGGGTGGAATGGCCCTTGCCGGTTTTGCCGGACTTGGTCTCCTTGGCGCCAACGGCCATGGCGGTCTCAGGTCTCTGCCTGACGAGGTGGTACGCATTGCGTCGTTCGTCGATTACACCGACGGTCCTGATCGCCTGAAGCAGTTTCGTGATGGTGTGTGTCAAATTGGACAGGGCGATGGCGGGTTCGAAGCTTTTGAACCGCAGACCTGTGCAGTGCCAAGCACATCTGAGTTGAATATGTTGGTGATCGGGGACAGCCACGCCGCACAGTTTTGGGGTGCGCTCGATCAAGTCTTCCCCGATATAAACGTCATGCAGGCCACCGCGTCTGGCTGTCGGCCGATTCTGGAAACAGACGGGCGGGATCGGTGCCTTCAGATGCGCTCATGGGTTTTTGAGGAGTTTCTTCCCAACAACCAAGTCGATGTGATTGTGATGGGAGGGCGTTGGCGCGAAGAAGAAGCGCCTTACGTCACCGCCACTTTGGAACATTTGCAGCAGTTTGCCGACAAAATCGTCCTTATTGGTCCAACGGTGGAGTATGAAGGGGAATTCCCGGTCTTACTGGCGCGGAGCCAGTTCAATGGTGAAGACCTTGATTTTGACAGGTTACAGACCCCAGGGCGGGACCGCGTGAACGGCCTTATGCGCTCAGCAGCGCAAGAGGCGGAGGTGGAATACTTGGATCTTATCGCAACGGAATGCCCCTCAGGCGAATGCGTCCTTTTTGCACCGGATGGTGGGCCAATGAAGTTCGACTATGGGCATTTGACTCTATCTGGGGCTCAATGGGTCATTGAGTCTCACGCAGACTTGTTCGTAAAAGAACCATGAGGCATCCCTTGGCATAGGTGCAATATGAGACCTCATTCTCTGAACCATTAACCTGTACAAGAGAAGGAAAGCGCAGAGTCTGCTCGCGCCGTGCCTCTAAGTCATAGATCGGAGCGAGCAGATAGGTGGACCATGGCCGAACGGCGCAGGACGCGTTTCGGATGGCAGCTAGTCTTTTCATTCTCCGAGCCACTCCTTGAGGATGCTGAATTGGCGGAGCCAAAATCCGGGCTTAGTGGTTGGCAATGATCTAGGTGAGCGAGACATGTGCCTGTCCACTTGGGGGCCTTGCGCGCTAGGGGTTTTGTGTCCTTTCAGTCCGATTGGGTGACGATCTTCGCTTTTGATCAGAGCACCCAGAAGGGCGACCGACAGGCCACCCCTTTCTTACTCTTAGACTTTCAGAAGCGGGAGGCCTCAACATGCTCCACCAGGAACGTGAGACTGTTTTCGCGATCCACAGTAATACTGTCGTGTACCCCGATGCATCCTGTGCTTCGCCTCGATACCAGAAGGTGTGGTTGCGAAACCAGAGTCGAATGAGCCCTCTTCGCCTCAAGGACCGGTATCGTTGCTTGGACGTTTTTTCTGTTTTGTACCATGTGGGACATTCTGCACGGTGCTGGATGCAAATAGTTGGACGATCAGTTTCAACGCACTCGGGGCAGCACAAGCGATCCTGAGCGCAAAGATAGGATCGTACACAATGAAGACTCTTACTCTTACGCTTGTTGGCTCCACGCTTTCACTTGGCCTGCTCGCTTCGGCAATTCCAGCTGATGCCGGACAGTTCCGAGGACTTCGCGACGCTGTCAAGAAGGTCAAGGAGACCACAGATGACGCGAACGATGCCGCCGATGCCGTTGAGTCGGTGGTTGGCGCCGCAACCGGCAAAAAGCAAAAGCGTGGAGGCTCTAGCTGCAACGCCAATCGCGGATCAAACTCCAACTCTCCATGCACGGCAAAGGCACCCGGTCATGTTGGCGGTGCCGCAGCAGTGCCAGCCAAATTTTCGGGCCAGTTGAGCTGCGAGCGACTGGGTGTCGGCAATGCCTTCGTTTCGCGCGCCGGCGATTACACATTCTCCAAGGGTATCAGCACCGAGTCACGTTCGGGTCTGATCGATCGTCAGCCGGTCGCACCAACCAACGGATGCTTCTTTGGCGGGCTTGCGGTTGGTGATGTGCTCTATCTCGAGTTCGACAAATCGAAGTACAACAAGTCCAGCTATGCCATGCAATGCGTCTCCTATGACGGATCTGAGCAACTCGACCGGACAAACGGCCCACGAATTGACAATTACAAGGGCAAGGATGTCATGCTGCACACAGGGCATTCGCTTGGCTACAAGCCGACCGCATCGGGCAGCAATTCATCGCGCTCGGGCGCCTACAAAGCCCATCTGGACGGGCGTGGACGCGCCATGGCCACGATCAATTTTGAAGCGCTTCATACCGATCGCAGCGGCACTGACTTCTATTGTCAGTTCTACAATGAAAGCACTGGAAAAAGCGCATTCGCTCTCACCTATCGTCGCGGTCCTGCCGGCTAGGAACGCGCGCTTAGCTTTTGCGACACTCGGCTGCTCGTTCGGCAGGGTGTGGCAGGCGGCGATCGGGGCAATTCTGATTTGCGACCCGTCAGAGTGCTTCGGTCGCCGCAATCCATACTTCCAACCTCTCTAGAGAACTGAATCATGATAAAGAAACCAACAGCTCTTATTGGCGCTATTTGCATGTCAATCGCGCCCACCCTCGCAACATCCGCCTATGCTCAAGCCAGCTCTGGCGAGGTTCCCAAGAATGGCTCTTGCCCAACCGGCTTCAAACAGAGCGGTTCGAACTGCGTATCCAGCAGCAAGGTCGCCTTGCCCAAGCTCGGATCGTGCCCGACCGGCTTCCGCGCTTCGAGTAAGTACTGTGTGGGTGATGCCGATGACTACGCTGAAGTCCGCGATGGCTCTTGCCCATCTGGGCTCAAGGCTTCGGGCCGCTATTGCGTTAAGTGAGCCTGTCGCTAGTGGATGCACGACCGAAAGTCCCCGCGCGATTACTGGCGAACAGCTGGTATTCGTTCGGGGGCTGCGGGCGTAGACGTTGCATCGCGATCAATGGCGCCTTCCTTTAGATGGACACCAAACGAACTATGGCATCGAGCGAGAATGGCAGTTCATCCCACGCTGCTGACCAAAGTGAAAGCAGCCTCGAGGACGTTGTTGCCAAAGCCTATGCAGCAATCGCAGAACCGCAGCAGTTCGTCACTCTTCTGGGCGAACTTATCGAGGTTGACGAAGCGCTCGGCGGAATTGGTGATCTGGCCGACATGCACTTTGCCAACGCCGAAGCGATTATCGACAAGGTCTACCCTTTGGGAGACGCTGACTTCTCGTCGATGCGCACGCATCTGGAGAACAACCTCGAATGCGACCTTGCGCTCGACAACCAGTTTCGGATCATCGCGATCAACCAGCGGGTGTTCGCAGAAGGTGGGATTGAAGCGGGCGAGTTTGCGCCTGAGTGGTTGTTTGACCCCGCAACGCAGACAGCTGATCAGGCGCGTCTTCGGGAAGCTGCAGCCTCCAATGATCGGCTGTTTCTTCGACTCTTTACCAACGCCGCTGATGAAAGTGGCCGGTGGTTCTCGGCCTATCGCGCACCCTTGGGTGGAGCCGATATCATCGTCCTGCAGGCGGTTCGCTTGCGGTGGGACGAACGCAGCGCAGAGGCGTTCCAGGGAGCGTTTGGCCTGACCGATACCGAGGTCGCACTCACCCGAGACTTGGTGCGAGGCGGGTCAATCAGGGAGTTTGCTGACTCAAGAGGTCGAAGTGTTGGCACTGCAAGAAACCAACTCAAGGCCCTCCAACGAAAACTGGCTATCAATTCGAAAGAGCAGCTCCTGTTGCTGTATGCGGGTTTCATTCACTCGCTGAACCCACCCGCGGAGGGGAACGAAGACTTCGAGCACAGCTGCGGCAATCTCTACTCCGAAAAGCCGGGGCAAGCGATTGCGTGGGAAGAATACGGCGACCCCAAGGGGCTGCCGGTGCTTTACTTCCATGCGCTCGAAGGCCCGCTCTTGTCTGGCAAGGTAAACCAAGCGGCACGGAATGCGGGCCTTAGGATTATCGCGCCATGGCGGCCCTTCCATGGCGACACGACCGGCGACAAACCTGGCGCGAGTTCGCCTGAGTGGTTCGCCGAAAGGCTCAGCAGCTTTCTCGATCACCTTTCGATCGTTCGGTGCGTCGCTTTGGGCACGCAAGCGGGAACTCCGTTCCTCGCTGCTTTCGCTCAGCGTCAGTCTAGCCGGCTGCACAAGGCTATTGCGGCCGGTCCCTTTATGCCGATCGTCGAGGCCGACGATTACCGCTTTCTCCAGCCGCGCCAACGCACGCACTTTCGCATCTCACGTGTCGCTCCCGCTTTTGCGCGCGTGTATCTACGGGCGATGCTGGCAAGCATGGGCACCGGCGACTTCTACCGTTTCGTCGAAGATTATTATGACAATTGCCCTCGAGAAACTCAGACGGTGACCCGGCCTGACGTGGTGCGGAACTTCCGTAAGGCAGCAAATTACGTATTGCCCAGAAGCAAACTCGGCCCCGTCGACACAATGTTGAATTGGTCTGCCCAGTGGGGCGGTCTACTCAAGGGCCTTGGCTCGCAGTTCCAGATGCTGGTCGGCAGCGAGGATGCCAACACCTCGCCCGAGTTTGCGCAATTGTCGGCCGCGCGATTTGGACTTGCCGAGCCGGCGCTTATCGCGAACGCCGGCAGCTTCTTGATTGAAGACGATCCAGTCTCAGTATTTGAACGGGTTAGATCCGAATTTGAGTAGGATAGCGCGATTGAGGGATGCAGAACCTCGTCGCCGCTCGATCAATTTGGCAATTGTCCGGCCAGATGCATCAACCTAGAGTGTTGAGTCGCGAAACCCTAAAAAGTTGATGCTTGGCCTGTGATATTGATTTCGTTCTGACCAGATGTATCATTCGATTTTCGGGGGCGAGATATGTTTAATCAGATTAAGTTGTTCGTGTTTTCAAATATCGCGGCTATATCGTTTCTTGTATTCTTCTTCGATACGTCTGCCTTGAGGGCTCAGGAAGACTCGCCCTCTTTGGTAACAGCCACGTCGATTACGGAGCCTGGAGTCCTTTTTACTCCAAAGGCCAAGACTGCATATCGGGGTGCGGTCATACTCAAACAAAATGATGAGAAGGGTGACTTTGTTGAGCTCTCATCTCTCACATGGAACGGCGACCACCTGATCGCAGTGGCAGACGACAACGCTGATACCATCCGGACACGATCGAATGTTTACCGAATTGATGTCAATCAGGAAGGGCAACACGGGGCTCTCAGGGCAGAGGTGTCGCACATAGCCGAACTCGAGAAGAAATCCGCTGAAGCGATTTCGCGCAACGGTTCAGGCGGGTGGACCATTGCTTTTGAAGAAGTCTGCAGCGGTGAGACGGCGTGCTTCTTCCCTTACGACACGTCCTTTGTCTCCTTGGGAGAAGAAAGCCCAGAAAAGGATACTATTCTTGCAATGAATCAACAGGCGAAGGCGTTTGTGGGGGCGGATAATAGCGGCATCGAAGCATACGCTTACAGCAAGGAGCTCGGCCTGAGTGTCATTTGCGCAGAGCGGATCAACACCAATGCAAACGACAATTGCACCGTACTGAATGGACGAGAAATCGTGAGTATTGGCATCGACACCCCAGACGGGATGCAGAGTGTCCGATGCGATGCGAATTCGGGCGAATATGACGATTGCTTCGGTCGGCCAACGGACGCTGACTTCGATACAGAAGGCAATCTCTATGTTCTCTTTCGCAGTTTCAACTACGGCGGCAAGAGCCCGCAATTCGGGGGTTTGGCTGCATGTGAGTCACGCCCGAATGGGTCGCGGTCTTTCACCGGTGCCGGCATTGTCAAGGTATCTGGCCTAGACGGCGACCGGAGCGAGATTTCGCAACAGACCGTCATCGCGTGGAATGGTTGCGCCACACAGAAACTGCTCGACAATTTCGAAGGATTGGCAGTTGAGCAGAGAAACGGTCGGACGTTTCTTTACGTAATCTCAGATGACAATCAGCGCAGAAGTCAAAGGACCGTGCTGATCAAGTTTGAGGTGACCGAATAAAAAAGGCGACCAATCGGCCGCCCTTTCAAACTGTCAGACTGTCGGAAGCTCAGGCCTCGACATGCTCCGCGAGCACGGTCAGGCCGTTTTCGCCAACCTCAGCAAAGCCGCCTTTGACTTCGATCGTCTCGGGCGCTGCGCCAGCGCTGGCAAAGACTTGCACGGCACCGTCGCGGATCGTGCTCATAAATGGCGCATGGCCTTCGAGCACACCGAATTCACCCTCGGTGCCAGGAACGACAACCATGTAGACGTCTTCCGAACGGACCAGCTTGGCTGGCGTTACGAGTTCGAAGTGGAGTGCCATCAGTCAGTTTCCGTCAATTGCTTCGTCGAAAGCCTTGGCGGCCTTCTCAAATTTCTCTGTGCAACCCGGGTTGCAAAAGCCGACAACCTTGCCGCGATAGAGCGTCAGGCTGTCCGCAGCGACTGGCTTCCCCGACCATGGGCAGAGCGCGTTGACGCAGTCCGCCAGGTCGAGTGTGCCAGTCATTGCGATTAGGCTTCCTCAGCCAGCTTGGCTGCCTTTTCGATCGCCATTTCGATGCCGCCAACCATGTAGAAGGCTGCTTCGGGCAGGTGGTCGTATTCGCCGTCAACAACCGCCTTGAACGATTTGATCGTATCTTCGAGCTGCACGAACAGGCCGGGGATGTTGGTGAAGACCTCAGCCACGTGGAACGGCTGCGACAGGAAGCGCTGAATCTTGCGAGCGCGCGCAACGGTCAGCTTATCTTCTTCCGACAGTTCGTCCATGCCGAGAATGGCGATGATGTCCTGCAGCGACTTGTACTTCTGCAGCGTTTCCTGAACGCGGCGAGCGGTGTCGTAGTGCTCTTGACCAACAACCCGCGGCTCAAGCACGCGTGAGGTTGAGTCGAGCGGGTCAACCGCCGGGTAAATGCCGAGCTCCGAGATGGCGCGCGACAAAGTGGTGGTCGCGTCCAAGTGAGCGAACGAGGTTGCCGGGGCAGGGTCGGTCAAGTCATCGGCAGGAACGTAGATTGCCTGGACCGATGTGATCGAACCCTTGGTGGTCGAGGTAATACGCTCTTGCAGGTTACCCATGTCGGTCGACAGGGTCGGCTGATAGCCCACAGCCGAAGGAATACGGCCGAGCAGAGCCGACACTTCCGAACCAGCCTGGGTGAAGCGGAAGATGTTGTCGACGAAGAACAGCACGTCCTGGCCTTCCTGGTCGCGGAAGTATTCTGCCATGGTCAGACCCGACAGAGCCACACGAGCACGCGCGCCTGGAGGTTCGTTCATCTGGCCGAACACAAGCGCCACTTTCGATCCTTCGCTGACAGCATTGCCATCGGCGTCCTTGGCGATAACACCAGCGTCGAGGAATTCGTGGTAGAGATCGTTACCTTCACGAGTCCGCTCACCAACACCAGCGAAGACCGACACGCCGCCGTGACCCTTCGCGATATTGTTGATCAGCTCTTGAATGAGAACGGTCTTGCCGACGCCTGCGCCGCCGAACAGGCCGATCTTACCGCCCTTGGCGTAAGGGGCGAGCAGGTCGATCACCTTGATCCCGGTGACAAGAATGTCGGCTTCGGTCGACTGATCGATAAACTCAGGGGCTTCGGCGTGGATCGGAGCGGTCATGTCCGCGCCAACCGGGCCACGCTCATCAATCGCTTCGCCAACGACGTTCATGATCCGGCCGAGCGTCTTTGGACCGACCGGCACAGAGATCTGCGCACCGGTGTTGATCACCTCGTTCCCGCGTACGAGACCTTCGGTTGCGTCCATAGCGATGGTGCGAACGGTGTTTTCACCAAGGTGCTGGGCAACTTCGAGGACGAGCGTCTTGCCGTCGTTCTTGGTTTCAAGCGCGGTCAGAATGGCGGGCAGTTCGCCTTCGAACTGCACGTCGACGACAGCGCCGATGACCTGGGCAATCGTGCCGTTGGTGGTCTGGTTGAGGACTGGTGCGGTGGCCATTTTCGGTTCCTTAGCCTTCGTTTAGAGCGCTTCCGCGCCCATTTCTTGGTTGTTGCTACAGTGCTTCCGCACCAGCAATGATTTCAATGAGTTCGGTGGTAATCGCGGCCTGACGGCTGCGGTTGTATTGGATCGTCAACTTGTTGATCAGATCGCCAGCGTTACGCGTTGCGTTGTCCATGGCGGTCATCGAAGCACCTTGCTCCGACGCCTCGCGCTCAAGCAAAGCGCCGAACAGCTGGGTCTTCACATAGCGAGGCAGCAGCTCTTCGAGGATCTCCTCTTCGCCGGGCTCGTATTCGACCACAGCGCCGCTGTCTTCGCTCGCTTCGGGCGAGGGGACCGGGATCAGCTGATTGATCGTCGGATCCTGCGCCAGCGCCGATTTGAAGGTCGGGAAGACCAGATGCGCAACGTCAAACTTGCCGGCTTCGAACAGCTCGATCAGTTCCGCAGCGATTGCATCAGCTTCTTCAAAACCAGGCGTCTTTGCCACGGTGGTGTCGAAACCGCCGGTGATAGCCTTGTCATAATCACGCTTCAGGGGTGCACGGCCCTTTTTGCCGACGAGGTAGAATTCCACCGTCTTGCCTGCGGCGATCAGTTCCTCAGCCTTGGCCTTGGCGGCCTTGACCAGGTTTGAGTTGAGACCGCCGCACAGGCCCTTGTCGGTGTTGACCACAACCAGAAGGTTGCGTTGGTCAGAACCGGTCCCTGCGAGCAGTTTTGGAGCGCTATCGCCTGAAACCTTGCCAGCGAGCGAGGCCATGACTGTACCAAGCCGTTCGGCATAGGGCCGACCGGCTTCGGCAGCAGCCTGCGCACGGCGAAGCTTCGCCGCGGCGACCATCTGCTTGGCCTTGGTGATCTTCTGGGTCGATTTAACCGACCCGATCCGATCCTTGAGTTCCTTGAGTGAGGGCATCTGCCGCTAACCCCTTATGCGAACTGCTTGGCGAAAGCGTCGAGCGCGGCGACCGTTGTGTCCTTGACGTCGTCGAACTTTCCGGTGTCGCGGATGGTCTTCAGAACATCAGCGTGCTCAGCCCGGAAGAAGGCAAGCATTTGCTCTTCATATTCGCCAACACGATCAACCGCGACATCGTCGATATAGCCATTGGTACCGGCGAAGATCGAAACGGTCTGCTCTTCAAACGGCATTGGCGAGAACTGAGCCTGCTTGAGCAGTTCGGTCAGGCGCGCACCGCGGTTGAGCAGTTTCTGGGTTGCGGCGTCGAGGTCCGAACCGAACTGAGCGAAAGCCGCCATCTCACGATATTGTGCGAGATCGAGCTTCATCGAGCCCGAAACCTTCTTCATAGCCTTGGTCTGAGCGGCACCGCCCACACGCGAAACCGACAGACCGACGTTAATCGCCGGACGGATACCCTGATAGAACAGGTCGGTTTCAAGGAAGATCTGACCGTCGGTGATCGAGATCACATTGGTCGGGATGTAGGCCGAAACGTCACCGGCCTGGGTTTCGATGATCGGCAGCGCGGTCAGCGAACCGTGGCCGTTCTCTTCATTCATCTTCGCAGCGCGCTCAAGCAGGCGGCTGTGAAGATAGAAAACGTCGCCAGGATAGGCTTCACGGCCCGGAGGACGACGCAGCAGCAGCGACATCTGACGATAGGCCACAGCCTGCTTCGAAAGGTCATCGTATACGATCACGGCGTGCATGCCATTGTCGCGGAAGAATTCACCCATCGCGCAGCCGGTGTAAGGTGCGAGGTACTGCAGCGGGGCAGGCTCTGAAGCGGTAGCGGCGATGACGATGGAGTATTCCATGGCGCCGTTTTCTTCGAGCTGCTTCACGATCTGGGCAACGGTCGAGCGCTTCTGGCCGACAGCGACATAGACGCAGTAAAGCTTCTTCTTCTCGTCGTCACTTTCGTTGACAGTCTTCTGGTTGATGAAGGTGTCGATCGCGACAGCGGTCTTACCGGTCTGACGGTCACCAATGATCAGTTCGCGCTGGCCACGGCCAACCGGAACGAGCGCGTCGATAGCCTTGAGGCCCGACTGTACCGGCTCGCTGACCGATTCCCGCGGGATGATGCCCGGGGCTTTGACTTCAACACGACGACGCTCGGTTGCTTCGATCGGGCCTTTGCCGTCGATCGGATTGCCAAGAGCGTCAACAACGCGGCCGAGCAGACCCTTACCAACCGGAACGTCCACAATCGTCTGGGTCCGCTTGACGCTGTCACCTTCTTTGATCTCGGCGTCAGAGCCGAAGATCACGACACCAACGTTGTCGGCTTCGAGGTTGAGGGCCATGCCTTGAACGCCATTGGCGAATTCGACCATCTCACCAGCCTGGACTTGGTCGAGGCCGTGGATACGGGCAATACCGTCACCCACCGAGAGAACGGAACCGACTTCGCTGACTTCGGCTTCTGTGCCGAAATTGGCGATCTGGTCTTTGATGACCTTCGAGATTTCTGCGGCGCGGATTTCCATTGGAGCGTACCTTTATTTGCCGCGCGTTACTGCGCGGGAGCCTTCATGGCTTGAGCAAGTGAGTTAAGGCGGGTGCGGATCGAGCCATCAATGCGCTGCGATCCGATAGTGACGACGAGGCCGCCCAGCAGGTCTGGGTCGACTTCGGAAGAAAGTTTGACGGTGCGGCCTTCGCGCGCGGTCAGCTTTTGACGGAGCGATTCGAGCTGCTCGTCCGAAAGCGGATGGGCGCTGGCCACTTCAGCGGTGACTTCGCCGCGTTGAGCAGCAGCGATCAGCTGAAACGCCCGGATCATATCTCCAAGCGATGACAACCGGCGGTTGCCAGCAAGGACGCCGAGGAAGTTGGTGGTCAGTTCTGACAGGCCGAGATGCTTGGCCACGCCTTCAATCGCTTGGCCTTGAGCGGCGCGAGAAAGCTGAGGGTTTGTCGTGACTTCGCGCAGATGGTCCGAATCGCTTAGCGCTGCTGCCAGCCCTTCGAGATCGGATTCGACAGCAGTCACGGTGCCATTTTCGGCAGCGAGTTCGAAGAGGGCCGAGGCGTAACGCCCTGCTAGGCTAGCCTGAATACCGGCGGAAATATCCACGCGCTTCTAGGTCCTTCTGGATCCGGAAAATTCTACATATCGATTTGGCCAAATGGAGGCCCCGGAAAGGCCCTCCTGCAAATCTGGCGCGCGCCTAGCATCGGGGTAGGGGCAATGCAAGATGAGTCCGTGGCGTTTTGCGGGACATCCTTTGCGTTAGGATCAATTGAGTTGATTTTCATGCAATCGAAAGTCGACTTGCATCTCTTGCGGAATCAATAATTCCGAGCCAAGCTGCCTTCCAAGGGCAGGCAATGGCCCAAGGGAGAGAGAAGATGCAACTGACACCAATGGCCCCCAAATGCGGGGTGGAAGTCTCGGACGTCTCGCTTGCGACATGCAGCGACGCTGAGATGCAAGAGATCAAGCAGACCATCTATGAACACGGCGTCGCGGTGTTTCGCGACCAGGAGTTCTCCCCGGAGGACCACATCAAGTTCGGCAAGCGCTGGGGCGGGATCGACATCAACAATTACTTCCCGCTGCAGGACGATTACGACGAGATCTCGATCGTCAAGAAGGAGCCGGACCAGCAGACCAATATTGGCGGCGCGTGGCACACCGACCACTCCTATGACCAGATCCCGGCGATGGGCTCGGTCCTGGTGGCGCGCGAGCTTCCGCCGAGCGGCGGGGACACCATGTGGGCGCATATGGGCGCTGCCTATGACGCGCTGCCCGACGATCTCAAGCGGGAGATTGAGGATCTGGAGGCGTTCCACACCGCCGATCATGTTTACAAGTCCGACGGTATCTATGCTCAGACCGATATGGGAAAGGATCTGCGCGGACAGGATCTCCAGACCGGCGCCGTGCATCCGGTGGTGATCCGCCACCCGCATACAGGCCGCAAGCTGCTCTATGTAAACAGCGCGTTCACGATCAATTTCGTCGGGCAGACCCGTGAAGAAAGCCTGCCGCTGCTGCTCAAGCTGACCGAGGCTGCGCTGACCGACGACAACCAGTGCCGTCTGCAATGGCGGCCGGGCACGGTGGCGATTTGGGACAATCGGACAACCTGGCACAATGCCATGAACGATTACCAAGGGCACCGGCGTGAGATGCACCGCATCACTCTGAGCGGGGAAGCGCTCGCCGCTTGAGCAGTCGACCGGGGCGCTGGGTCAACCCAGCGTCCTCGTCACCCAGAACAATGGGATCAGCGACAAGACGGCAAATCCAATGCCGATCTGCCACCACTTGCGCGCGAAGATCATTCCGGTCATCACGAGCGAGAAGAATGTGTCTCCGACAAGCATGCCGAGAGCTTGCCCAACACTGGTCGATGTCTGAATCACATTGACGGCGTAGCCAAGGTAGACCGACCAGAAGTAAAGCGCCATTAGCGACCACTGATATTTGCGGTTGTCCTGATAGTATTCGGCGAGGTCTATCCCTTCGTCAGGCACGGAATCCGGGAACGAGACCGCGGCCAGCAATGCCAGAAGCACCAGGTTCCACATTATCGGCAGAAAGCGTCCCAGCGACAATTGTTCACCCGCCGCTTCGGCTCGGGTGGCCCATTCGGTGGCGCCCCACCAAAACGCGATAATCGAAAGCAGGACAAACAGCGCGAACATCGGCTGCGCCCAATGCCATTTCACATTCTTTGCGCGCAGGATGCGGCTTAGGTGTTCGAGCTCAAACGCAATGGCGACCCCCAGCACGATCGAGGCAAGAACTAAAGCTTGCTCCATCCTCTAGTCGTCGCCTCCAATGCTTCCGCCAGGCCGCACTTCGCAGGTGTAGACCAAGCGCTCATTCGGGCGCTCGGGTAGGATCGCTCGCACGCCGGATTGCTGCTCGGCCATTTGCTGCGCAGCGCCGGTAACCCCGCACGATGGTGGAGAATATTCGGAGCGAGCTGTTCGCGCGCCCTCCATCGCAGACTGCCGAAGCAGAAAGCGGTCCGTGCGGAAAATGCGGGTGTCAGGATCGTAGAAGTTGACCGAGACGGCGGCCTCATCGTCGGGCACAAACACTCGCGACCATTCCCCTCCGGACATGCCATATTGGGTCCGCCCGTTGACGCAGCCATCGGCTGACCAATCGAACTCGACATCATCAGTCCGCGAACCCATGACGCGACTGCGTTCGGGGACGAATGTGCAGAGGAAGGTCCCTTCGCTGGCGAGCGAGGTTTGTTGGGCGGGATCTGTTTCGGTGGTTTCGTCCATCGCGGCCGCGACGCGTTCTTCGATCTCTTGAAAACCTGGCCGAGTGATCCAGACGAATATGGTGCCGATCAGAGCTGCTCCAGCAATCCCGCCAGCGACCAGAGCGCGTTGCTGACTGGCCTGATCGCGACGCGCCTGAGCGGCAAAATAGCCCGCGCCGAGTGTGACCAGCAGCCCGATCATCGCCAGGGCCATGGCATTTTCACGCTCTTCCATAACGGCCATTTGCGCTTGCAACTGCGCGACCTGGCGTCTTTGAGCCTGTTCGGCCTCGCGCGCTTCGAGCAGTTCCCGGGCAGCGGCGCGTTCTTGCTCGAACCGAGCTCGCTCCGCCGCGTTCAATTCCTCGATCGAACGGCAAGGAAGGGCATTGGTGCGCGGTTCCAGCTCATTCTCCCGCAAGAACGGCAGCAATTCTCTGAGAGACACGGCAAAATAGAATTCAGCGTCAGAGCCATCCGAATCTGCCCCAAAGGAATTGACTCCCAGGACACGGCCGCAGCCATCGAGCAGTGGGCCGCCTGAATTGCCTCGCGCGATCGGCGCCGTGTGCAGGAGCGTGTCAAATTGGCGACTGGGACGCTCTCCAGAGAGGAAGCCGCGGCTCTTGACCGGTGGTTGAGCGCTGAAGATGTCGTTGAGGTCGAGCCCTTGGGCGACATCAACATTCATCGGATAGCCGACCGCAGAGACCTCCCCCATCGTGCCTGAGACACCGCCTGCAAAGGTTAGGGGAGGGAGCCGCAAATTGCCTTCTGTTATGCGGATCAACGCGAGATCGTTGCGGGGTGAGACCGCAAGCGGACGACCATAGGCGCCGGCGTCGCCCTCACTGGGTACGATGCCGATGCGCAGACTGTCATCCTGCAAAGCCTCGCGAATGACATGCGCATTGGTTACCACGGTATCCCCAGTCACCGCAAAGCCGCTGCCATGGCTGACTGGGAAGACTTCTTCTCCATCGGTTCCGATCAGCACGACCCGCACGACGCCGCGCGCGGCCGCATCGATGTCAGCCGGATCGGCGAGCGCCGGAGCGGGAGTAAGACCGAGCAAAGCCAGAAAGACTAAAATGTAACGCACCATGATCCGCTGTTTGACTGCCAATCGCTTTGATCGCAAGCTTTGGGATGAAGCTGCTCACAAACTGCGGCATTGTCTGCAAATGATTAAAGAGGAGCGCATGCGATGATTTCCGATTCTTCAGCATGGGATGCTGTCAAACGACGCGATCGCGCCTTTGACGGCCAATTTGTGACCGGAGTTTTGTCTACTGGAATCTATTGCCGACCTTCTTGTGCTGCACGCCATCCCCTGCGCGAGAATGTGCGGTTCTTCGCTTCGGTTGAAGAGGCCAAGGCTGCGGGATTGCGCGCTTGCAAGCGATGTAAACCCGACGATGTCAGTCGCGACGAAGCGGCGGTTCGTGCGGCGATTGACGAGATCAAGACCAGCTCCGGACGCCCCACTCTGGAAGAGCTGGCTCAGCTCACAGGTTATTCGGCCACGCACTTCCAGCGGGTTTTCAAACGCGCAACCGGGTTGTCGCCCAGCGCCTATGCGCGCGCCTTGCGGGAAGAGCGAGCCAAGGATGCGCTCAGCGGATCCGACAAGGTCACAGATGCGATCTACGACGCGGGCTATGAGGCGCCGAGCCGGTTCTATGATGATTTGAAAGGCAGATTGGGAATGAGTGCGAGCGATTGGAGCAAAGGGGGCGAGGGACGGGTGATCTATTGGAGCGTGATCCCAACCAGTCTCGGCAGAATGCTGGTTGCTGCCACGGAGAATGGCGTGTGCTGCCTATCCTTTGACGAGGGTGAGGACGAACTGCGCGCGCGGTTTCCCAAAGCGGAGCTTGTCTCGGGAAGCGGGGAGTTTGAAGAGTTGTTTGCGCAAGTGACGCAGGCTGTCGAACGGCCTGACCAGGACAATTCCCATATCCCGCTCGATGTGAAGGGGACCGCCTTTCAGCAACGCGTGTGGGATCAGCTCCGCCAGATACCAGCGGGCGAAACACGGTCCTATGGCGAATTGGCCTCGGCGCTCGGCAAACCCAGCGCCAGCCGTGCGGTTGGCGGGGCCAATGGGGCGAACAATATTGCGGTGCTGATTCCCTGCCACCGGGTAATCCAGGCTGATGGCTCGCTTGGCGGCTATGCTTATGGGACGGAAATCAAGGCGGAGTTGCTCAAGCGCGAAGGATACGATTGATCTTTTGGTCTGGCGGTCTAGGCTGACGCTGAGCAATCGGGAGTTTGGAATGTTGGTTTAAGTCCTTCGTGCTGATGCACTCAAGACCTTGCGTTTGGTGATTGTCTAATCGCCAGACCGACCAGCATTTCAGCCAGGAGCGCGGCCCTCGCGCACTTGGCCATTCCCAGAGAATCTCATGCAAAAACTTGACTATTCGATCCGTTCTTATGCGGAGGGCGACTTGTCGGCCCTCCAAACCATTCGCGCCGCGGCGTTCGCGCCGGTGTTTCGGTCTTTCCGAACACTTGCAGGCGAAAAGGCTGCACCCTTTGTCTATTCTCCAAGCAATTCGGAAGAGGGCCAGGAGGCCCATCTTGTGTCGATGTGCGAGGCGAATTCGCGTCATACAGTCCTTGTGGCCGAAGCCGAGGGTAAGCCAATTGGCTTCTGCGGATTTACCTGCGATGCTGCGAGTGAGGTCGGCGAAATCGGCCTCAATGCCGTCGATCCCAGCTTTGCAAATCAAGGTGTTGGCACTGCGCTCTATCGCGCCGCTTCAGAGGCAATGCGTCAACGAGGCATCAAGGCCATTATGGTCGGGACGGGGGGTGACGACAGTCACGCTCCCGCGCGCAGAGCCTATGCAAAGGCAGGATTTGACCGAGCCATTCCCTCGGTCCTGCTGATTCAGACGCTTTAGCCAATCAGTCTGCGGATATGCGCATAGGCCAACAGGCTGCCGCCGATCACTGTGGGGATCGCTTCGTCGATTCCCCAGTGTTCGACGAAGAGGCCCACGACAACAAACGCGATCCCCAGAACGGCCGGAACCAGAAAGCCGACCGCGCGGGCAGAAGGCGCGAATGTGACAACCCCTGCGGAAGCCAGGACTGCCAATATCGCAAACGCCCAATGCACCCATTCGGCTTCGGCTGCTGCGGCAATAAACGGCGACAAGACCGCCAAGATTGGCAGAGCCAAGCAGTGAATTATGCAAGCGATGCTGCCCAGAACAGCGACGCGATCAAGATTTGTGGTGGACTGCATAGGGTCTCAACATTCTGAACGAGCGCGGCGGGTATCGGGTACCACCGTCGCCGTCAATGTCTGAGGTGTTGGCGCGTTCCTCAGGGCTTCCGCCAGACTGAGACATGGCGCGTTGAGTGCTTTGTGAACGGGGCTCGCTCCCAATCGCCCCATCGCTCGACCAGCTCCAGCCCAGACAGTTGAGCCATCAGATCCATTTCAGCTGGCCAAGCATACCGAAATGGAATTGACCGATGGATGGTTTGCTCTCCCCGCTCCCATTCATGATGCGACGAGAAGAGTTGGGTTGCGACATCGATTTCGTCATGCCCGCGGTGATGCTCGCTCGCATCGTAAGGCAGGATGGTCTCGCCAAACGGCAGCCGCTGTAATGGAGGGATGGAGGCTTCGATCACGAAATGCCCATCCGGGCGAAGATGGGCAGCAGCATTCGCAAAGCACTGAACCTGATCTTCCTGTGAGGTTAGGTTGAAGATCGTATTGAAGACCAGAAAGACCAGGCTGAAATCGCCTTCGACCCAAGTCGTTGTCATGTCGCCGATCGTCACGGGAATTGCGGTGCTGTTGGGTTTCTGGCTGAGTTGGTCGACCATGGCCCGCGAAAGCTCGATCCCATGAACATTGATGCCTGCCTGCGACAGCGGGAGCGCGACGCGTCCCGTTCCAATCGCAAACTCAAGCGCGGCGCCATTGCCAGCCAAGTTGGCTAAGAAGCGAACCGTTTGATCGAGGTCGCCTGCATCTCGATGCTCATCATCATAGTTCTGAGCGATGACCTCATCGAACTCTCCATCCTCGTTCATCTCCCGCAGGTCAATCCAGCTTGGGAGGAAAGCCGGGCTCCGCCTTGGCCATCGCGCGCTGATAGGCTTCGCGTGCTCCGATCCGTTGAAGATAGGCCTTGAGATTGGGCAGGTGGTCAATGGTCATGCCGTTGAAGGCGCGGCTAGTAGTCAACTGGAACACCATCATGATGTCTGCCGTGGTCAGCCCTGAGCCGCCAAAATAGTCAGCTTCGCCGAGGCGCCGTTCAATCTGTTCCCAGGCATTGGTAACCCGCTTCATCAGCGGTGGCGGCATCTCCGCCTGCACAGCGTTGATCGCGATCTGCATCATGCCATTGGTCATGAAAGTCGCATTGGCGAAATGGAACCAATAGAGGTGGTCGGCGAAGTCCGCGTGGTCCGGACCCGGCACCAGATCGGTCTCTGGCGCATACTTGCCGACGATGTATTCGACGATCGCCCCGCTTTCGCCGAGCATAATATCACCGTCCTCGATCAGTGGGGCAATCTCCATTGGATGCAACGCCTTCAGCTCGGGCGGCGCAAGCCGTGTCTCCGGATCGCGATTGTAGAGCTTGAGTTCATAATCGAGGCCCAATTCCTCGCACAGCCAGACGATCCGCTCGGATTGAGAAATGCGCAGGTGATGGACAGTCAACATGAGGTAAGCTCCTTGATTGGTTGGCGTGCCTTAGCCAGCTAGTTAGGCTGGCGCGAGCGCAAATTTGGGGCGCTCGCCATAGGTCGCCCAGCGCCACAGAAATTCGAGCGGACCATAGCGATAATGCGTCAGCCACCAATGGCAGAGCGCGGTCATTACGGCATAGAGTGCGAGCACGAAGGAAAGCGAAACCGCAGGTCCCATGATGCCGCGCATCCCGAACCCAAACGGCATATAGATCGCGGTGAAGATTGCACCATGAAGCACGTAAGCGGTCAGTGCCATCCGTCCGACTGGCGCGAAAAGCAGAGCGATCGACTTCCATCGCGAGTGGAACAGAAGGATCAGGCTCAGGGCATAGCCCAGGGCCAGTAGCGGCACAGCTATGAGATGAAGCCATTCGCCGATAACTTCCGGCACTGCCAGCACCTCTTCGTAAATGAGGACACTCACAGCTTCGAGACCGAGACCGAGCGGCAAGACAAGCCAAGCCAGCTTGCGGATGTTGGGCAGCAGCTCGGAGAGACGCCCCATCCACCCTTGCTGCATGATCCACGCACCGATCAGAAACCGCCCAAACAGGTAGAGACCCCAGCCAAAGATGACGCCGAAGACAAACTCCCGCACAAAGAAGGCTTGTCCGGTTGAGATGACCCAATTCCAATACTCGCCCTGTTCGAAAGCAGCAGCCTGGACGGTCTCAAAGTACTCGCCACCTGCTGCGGAATTCGGCGCGAGTATGTCTCCAAGCAAGTAGCCGCCAATCGCCAGACCAAGTCCAACGCCAAGTTTGAAGCTCTTGGGGGTGGATTGAAGCAGCAAGAGCAGCAGCCCGAGTGACGCATAGAGATGGAGCACGTCTCCGGGAAAAATGAAGAAGACATTGATCAGACCGATCCCGAGCAGGATCAGAAGGCGCCGCAAATAGATCGCTTGGAATGGGGCGCCTCGAGCTTTCAATCGCTCCATCATCACCCAGAACCCCATGCCGAATAGAGTGGCGAACAGCGTGTTGGCTTTGTCCAGAAAGAAAAAGTCGCTGAGGATCATGACAGTGCGATCCAGCGGCTGAGCCCGTACGGCTTCCTGCCAGGCTGGATCGACCGACAGCATGTAGAATGAGGCACCAACGAAATGCACAATGAAGACGCCGAGCAGCGCAAAGCCGCGCAGCACGTCAAGCTCACCGATCCGTTCTGCTGATCCGATCGGTGCCGTTGCGCTCATTCAGTGATTCCCCTTTAGCGAGCCCAACCCTTGCTGGCGGGGATAAGAGAGTCGAGGAATTTCTCTGCACTCTCGAGGTATTCGCGCTTTTTCACATCACCCATCCGGTCCCAGGTTGCGTAGATCCGCCCGATCCGATGGTTCGAAGACAGGCGTTCGCGGTGGCGGTCCATAAAATGCCAATAGAGCGGATTGAAAGGGCAAGCGTCTTTGCCGGTCTTTTGGCTGACCTTGTAGCGGCAGTCGCGGCAATAGTCAGACATCTTGTTGATGTAATTGCCCGAGGCGGCATAGGGCTTGGTGGCGAGCTTCCCGCCCTCGGCATAGAGGATCATGCCCACCACATTGGGCATCTCGACCCAGTCGTAGGCGTCCGCATACACCGCCAGATACCAGTCCTGCACGGCGCGGGGATCGATCCCCGCCAAGAGGCAGAAATTGCCCAAAACCATCAGCCGCTGGATATGGTGAGCATGCGCATTCTCATGGGTTGAGCGAATGCAGTCGGACAGGCACCGCAGGTCGGTCTCACCGGTCCAGAAGAACTCGGGCAAGGGACGGTTGGCCTCAAGCTGGTTCTGCTCTTCCAGCCCCGGCATGAAGTGCCAATAGAAGCCACGAATGTACTCGCGCCAGCCGATGATTTGGCGAATGAAGCCCTCAACCGAATTGAGTGGAGCCTTGCCATCGCGATAGGCTTGCTCGGCGCGCCGACACAGCGCGAGCGGGTCTAGCAATCCACAATTGATGCTGGTGGACAGCATCGAATGGTAGAGATCGTCTTCGCCGAATACCATAGCATCCTGATAAGGGCCGAAATTCTCGATCCGCTCGGCGAAGAAGGCGTCTGCCGCGCGCTCCGCGTCAGCGCGCGTGACGGGCCATTCGAAGGGTTCAAGCCGCCCAAAGTGGTCGCCGAATTCTTCCTCTACTAGCTCGAGCACGGAGCGCGTGATCGCATCGGGTTCAAACTTGGGGCGGGGCGGAATGAACAGAGCGCCATCAAGCTGTTCGCGGTTCTCCGCGTCATAGTTCCATTTGCCGCCGTCGGGCTTGCCATCTTCATCCATCAGCAGGCCGGTCTTTTTGCGCATCTCGCGATAGAACAGCTCCATCGTGAGTTGCTTGCGACCCTGGGCCCAGTCGTTGAATTCGGCATGCGAGCAGATGAAACGGTCATCGGGCAAGATCGAGACTTGGCAGGGAAACTTGTCTTCCCAGTGCTCAATCGCCTGTTGCACCCGCCATTCGCTCGCCTCGGTTATGCGGATTGTGCTCGGCGTATGACGCTCGATCGCGCGCGCTACTTCGCCGGTGAAGCTGCCTGCATTGTCTGGATCGGTCAGCTCAACGTAGTCGACTGTCCAGCCTTCTGCGCGAAGCTCCTCCGCGAAGTGGCGCATGGCGGAGAAGACCAGCGCGATCTTTTGCTTGTGATGTTTGACGTAGGTGGCCTCGTCCCAGACCTCCATCATCAGGACAATGCAGTTCTCTTTATCCTGTTCGCGAAGACTGGAAAGCGAAGGGCTTAGCTGATCACCAAGGATAGGAATTAGAATGGGTGACAAAGACATGGCTCAACAATGCGTGAACCTGCGATCGGTGCCTCAGACGAAGCTGTAGGGATCGATATCAACACCAACTCGAATGCCAGGTGCGAATTCATGACTGTCGAGCCAGCGGGTGATAACTTGCTGGAGATTGGCTGAGCGCCGCGCATTGACCAGAAAGCGATAGCGATAACGACCGCGCAGCAGCGACATTGGCGCGGGAGCGGGGCCGAGAATGTAGAGATCGTCGGCTTCCGGTCGCTTGTCGCCGAGCCGGATTGAAGCTTCGCGTACTTCCTTTTCATCCTCCGAGGACAGGATGATCGCGGCCCAACGACCGAATGGTGGAGCGCCTGCATCGCGCCGGGCTTCGGTCTCTGCCTCGTAGAAGGCATCCCGATCGCCCGCTTCCAGCGCCGCAATCACCGGCGCGTCCGGGTGGCGGGTCTGCAGGAACACTTCGCCGGCTTTGGCCCCGCGCCCAGCGCGACCGGCGACCTGGGCGACTTGCTGATAGGTCCGCTCAGCGGCTCGCAAGTCGCCGCCCTCCAGGCCGAGATCCGCGTCGACCACACCGACCAGGGTCAGCTCGGGAAAGTGGAAGCCCTTGGTCACCAATTGTGTGCCGACGATCACGTCAATCGCACCGCTCTCGGCCTCGGCGATGAATTGGGCGGCGCGTTCGGGCGACCCCAAAGTGTCCGATGTCGCGATGGCAACCCTAGCATCAGGCAGCAGAGTCGCGACTTCGTCTGCAATCCGTTCAACGCCAGGTCCGCAGGCAACAAGGCAATCATTCTCGCCGCATTCCGGACATTGCTCAGGAACGGGGCCTTCGAAGCCACAGTGATGGCACGCCAATCGCGATGACAGACGGTGTTCGACAAGCCAGGCGCTGCAATTGGGGCATTTAAACCGGTGGCCGCAATTGCGGCACAAAGTTAGCGGAGCAAAGCCACGGCGATTGAGGAACAGCAAGCTCTGTTCGCCCTTGGCAAGGCGGTCTTCCAAGGCGTCGACCAAGCGCGGCGCGAGCCAGCGGCCGGCACCCGGCTTTTCTTCGGTCAGATTGATAAGCTCGATTCGAGGCAACACAGCTCCGCCAAACCGGCTTGGCAGTTCGAGCCGTTCATAGGTCCCGGTCGAGGCCATATGCAGGCTTTCCAGCGCGGGCGTGGCGCTGGCCAGCACCACCGGGATCTGTTCGAAGCGCGCTCGCATGACCGAGACATCGCGGGCGTTGTAGCGCACCCCGTCATCCTGTTTGAAGCTGATCTCATGCGCCTCATCGACCACAATCAGACCCAATTTGGCATAGGGCAGAAACAGCGCGGAGCGTGCCCCGACGATCACCTGTGCTGACCCGTCAGCGATGGCGCGCCACGCCCGGCGGCGCTCGGTTGATTTGAGCGAGGAATGCCACAGCACGGGCGGCGTGCCGAACCGCTCAGCGAAACGGCTAAGGAAGTTCTCGGTGAGGGCGATTTCGGGCAGCAGAACCAGAACCTGCTTGCCCAACCGGACAGCCTCGGCAATCGGTTCGAAATAGACTTCGGTCTTGCCCGATCCGGTGACGCCATCAAGCAGGAACGGTGCAAAATCCTGCGCTTCGACCGCTTTGACCAGACGCTTGGCGACGTCGAGTTGATCGGCAGATAGTGCCGGCTGATCAAAGTCGGGATTGGCCTCGGGATAGGGCCGGTCAATCGCCACGCTGACCGGCTCGATCACGCCTTGATTGACCAGGCCCCGCAGGACCCCTTCCGAGACGCCGGCAATTCCAGCGAGCTCGCGGATCGTCGCTTGCTCGCCGTCAAGCGATTCGATAGCCAGCGCGCGTTGTGGGGTCATCCGTTCAGGCACCCCGCCGCTGAGGCGGTATTCGGTCATGGTGGTCGGGCCGCCCAGAGCTCCGCCGCTGGACAAGACCATTCGCGCGACACTGGCAAGCGGCGCGCAGTAATAATCAGCGGTCCACTCGATCAGGCGCCGCAAGGCTTGCGAAAGCGGCGGTACGGAAACAACTTCGCGCAGCGCGCGCAATTTGCTCGGGTCGAAGTCAGTACCTGGCAGGCGGCCCTCGTCCCAAACGATCCCAGTCACGGTCCGTGGGCCAAGCGGCGCCACAACAACGCTGCCAGGCTCGACCACCATGCCCTCGGCCAGCTTGTAATCGAGCGGGCCAAGCGCAGCGTTGAGGATCAGGAGGCGGACGCGTTGCATCGCCCGCTATATGGGATCGTGAGGGCGCTGCGGGCAAGCCCACAAACCACGGCAATCGTCGGCTTAAGTCTCGATCAGAACGAGAAATCAACAGTAAGCAGCGGAGCATGACCCACAGTGTCGCGGGCATTGTCCTCAAAATCCTGCTGCCGGAGATAGACCAGGCTGAGATCGAGATTGTCGCTAAGCTCATAGCCAAAACCCACCTGAGTCCGCAGCCCGGTCAAGCCGGTGTCGCCTCCAACACTGGTGCCGCGAAGGGTCCAGAACAGCTCGGCGTCTGCGCCGAAGGTTAGCCGCTCATCCTCAGTGATTGCCGTTTCCAAGCCCACACGAGGCCGCAGGCGCAGGCCCATCCGGCCGCCACGATTGTCAACAAAGCGCTGTTCCAGGCGCACCCGCGTTTTGACCACGCCGTGCGAGGTTGTCAGTTGCTGCAGGAAGCGACTCTCGTCGCTGCCATTGCTGTTATGACGGCGTTCAGCGCCGCCCGAGAGTGTGAAGCCCGGAGCGATCTTCTGCTTGATCCAGCCGCGCACGAAATAGGTATCATCGCGTCCGGCCGCTGACGATCGAAACCGCAAGGCGCCTTCAACTTCGACTGCGGTGTTGTCATCGAGCTCGGTGCCAACCGAAGGGTTGAGCCAGAACTCAAAGTCTTCGTCCGCATAGGCGGGAGCGGGTATCGCAAGGCCCAACGCGGCGCCGCCCAAGCAAATGTTGCGAATGGTAATCATTAGCTCACTTTTCCCTAAAGGAGACATAACCGTCTGGAGGGCGCCAAGTTCCCCAAAATCTCTCCACATGGAGGCGCGGCTTGGCACTGGTTTCTCCCAGCGTGCTGTGCCAATCAACTCCCCACGATTCGAGAGCCTGAGGAGAGCCCGAAACCATGAAATTCTTTGTCGACACTGCAGAGATTGATGACATCAAGGAATTGGCCGCAACCGGTCTGTTGGACGGGGTCACAACAAACCCCTCACTGATCGCAAAATCGGGTCGCGATTTCATGGAAGTGACCAAGGAGATCTGCGGCATCGTCGATGGCCCGGTGTCGGCTGAAGTGGTGGCGCTCGATCACGAGACGATGATGAAAGAGGCGGAGGTTCTGCGTAAGATTGCGGACAATGTCTGCATCAAGGTTCCGCTGACGGTCGACGGTTTGAAGACCTGCAAGGCGCTGACCAGCGACGGCACCATGGTCAATGTCACGCTCTGCTTTTCGGCCAACCAGGCGCTGCTCGCAGCGAAGGCCGGCGCGACCTTTATCTCACCCTTCGTTGGCCGCCATGACGACAATGGCTTCGATGGGATGGATCTGATCGAAGATATTCGCCTGATCTACGACAATTACCTGTTCGAGACCGAGATTCTCGTCGCCAGCGTCCGCCATGTCACCCACGTGCTCGAAAGCGCCAAGATCGGCGCTGACGTGATGACGGCACCACCCAAAGTGATCCACAGCCTGTTCAATCATGTGCTGACCGACAAGGGCATCGAAGGCTTCCTCAAGGACTGGGAAAAGACTGGTCAAACTATCGGGTAGCCGGTTGGGGTTTAAGTCCCTATCTGCAACGTGAATGGCTGAAGAATCTCCCCTCGATCGTTTCAAACAAGCGTTGACCGGGGCTTCGCGAGCGATTGCGCGCGATGCCGAAGTGGAAGTCGCTTGGAGCGCGGATGTGCCCGGTGCTGCGGGCAATCGTTTTCGCATTCCGCTGCCTGGACGAGACCTGCCCAAGGATCAGGTCACCGAGGCGCGCGGGGTTGCCGATTCCTTTTCACTCAAGCTGCGCCACCACAATGAAGGGCTGCACGCACGCTCTGCGCCGCCAGAGCCAATTGCGCGCGCCTGCTATGACGCACTTGAGCAAGCCCGCTACGAGGCCCTAGGCGCAAACGCCTTTGACGGGATCAAGTCCAACTTGGACGCCGCGACTGACTTGCGTCTGGCGACCGATCCAATTGCCAAGGCGCAAAACGAAAGCGAGGTGCCTCTGCAAACCGCTCTGTCGCTGATGGTGCGCGAAGAGCTGACGGGTGAGGCTGTGCCCGAGCGGGCGCAGGCCGGGGTTGATATGGTGCGCGGCTTCATCCGCGACGCGGTTGGCGATGCGTTTGACGAGTTGGCAGATTCGCTCGACGACCAGCAAGCGTTTCAGCAACGCGCGCTCGACATGCTGCGCGATCTTGAGCTCACGCACTCACAAGACGCGTCTGATGACGGTGACAATGATGATGGCGAGGATGAAGAGGGCGCCGACGATCAGGACGGCACGGACGAGCAACAGGAAGGCGATGCCGATCCGCAAGCCAGCGAGATGGCGGGCGAAATGGCGGAAGGCGAGGGCGAAGCCGATTCCGACAGCGAAATGGCGGCTGAGGAAGACATGCAGGAGGCCGAGGCTGGAGAGGATGGCGATGCTTCGAACGCGCCGCTGCGTCCGAACCGGCCGCAGACCGAGATCCCCGACCATCTCGACTATCGCGCTTACACCGAAAAATACGACGAAGAGATCGAAGCGCCCGAACTGTGCGATGCCGAAGAGCTTGATCGGCTGCGGGCCTATCTCGACAGCCAGCTGACTGGCCTGCAGGGGGTTGTAACCCGGCTCGCCAACAGGCTGCAGCGCCGGTTGATGGCGCAGCAGAACCGCAGTTGGGATTTCGACCAGGAAGAGGGCATTCTCGACGCGGCGCGGCTGTCGCGTGTGGTGGTCTCGCCCGGCACGGCGCTGTCCTACAAGGTCGAGCGCGACATCGAATTCCGCGACACCGTCGTCACTTTGCTGATCGACAATTCCGGCTCGATGCGTGGTCGTCCGATCAGCATCGCTGCGATCAGCGCTGACATCCTCGCGCGCACGCTTGAGCGCTGCGGGGTCAAGACCGAGATCCTCGGCTTCACCACCCGCGCCTGGAAGGGCGGGCAAGCGCGTGAGGCGTGGCTGGCCGATGGCAAGCCCCAGAATCCCGGGCGGCTCAACGATCTCCGCCACATCATTTACAAGCAGGCCGATGAGCCGTGGCGCCGGGCGCGCCGCAATCTCGGACTGATGATGCGCGAAGGTCTGCTTAAGGAAAATATTGATGGCGAGGCGCTGATGTGGGCGCATTCGCGGCTGATCGCGCGGCCCGAAGAGCGCCGGATCATGATGGTGATTTCCGACGGTGCTCCGGTCGATGACAGCACGCTGAGCGTCAACAGCGCGGGCTATCTCGAAGCGCATTTGCGGCATGTGATCGAGTGGATCGAAAAGGCCTCTCCGGTGCAGCTGGTGGCGATCGGGATCGGGCACGATGTCACGCGCTATTATCGCCGCGCGGTGACCATCATGGACGTTGAACAGCTCGGTGGGACGATCATGGAACAGCTCGCCGAATTGTTTGAGGACGAGAAGGGGCCAAGGCGAAGGTGACAATTCGACATAAGTCGGAAACGCCCTTGGCTTGGTTCTCGCTGTTCGCGACGACCACTCACTTTGTTCTAGAGAGCTGGTACCATTTGGTTTGGGGGCAGCCGCTTCAAGCCTTGGTGGTCGATTATATCGGCAATGCGCTGATGCTCTTTGCCGCGATCCTGTCGCTTCGCGTCCGGCCAAGGAGCGCCGCAGGACTGCTGGCCGGAGCTTGGTGTTTCTATCTCGGGTTTGGCTGGCGTAGCGTGTTTGGCCGATTGGAACTGCTCCAATCTGGCGAGGCCGCGGTCAACGGCGAAGCAAGTTTTGTCTTGCCGTTGATAGCTTTTGGTCTTGCTGTCGTAGGCATTTGTATGATTTGGGCGCTTGCCCTGGCATTTCTTCAAGCTGTGCAATCGAAGGATTCGTAATGAACGTATCAGAAGCCGTCACCAGCCGCCGTTCGGTGCGCGAATTTCTCGACAAGCCGGTTGAGCTGGAGACCATCCGCCGTGTGCTCGACAAGGCGCGTTGGGCGGCCTCGGGCTGCAACTACCAGCCGTGGGAAGCCGCGGTTGTGACTGGGCAATCGCTCAAGGACCTGCAAGCCAAGATCACCACGACCCCTCCCCAGGAAGCCGAATATGACTGGACCGCTCCGGGTCAGGAGGATGCTTACAAGCAGCGCCTCAACATGGTCTCCAAAGGCATGTTCGGATCGATGGGGATCGCGCGCGACGATGGCGAAGGCCGGATGAAAGCGATGATGCGCAATGCGACCAGCTTCGATGCGCCAGCGGTTATGTTCACCTATTTCCCGCGGCTGATGAAGGAGCCGCAATGGTCCGACACGGGCATGTGGTTGCAGACCGTGGCCCTGCTGTTGCGTGAAGAAGGGCTCGATAGCTGTTTCCAGGAATATATGGCGCTCTATGCCAACATCATTCGCGACCACATCGGCATCGACCACGATCGCTACATGCTGTTCTGCGGCATGGCGATTGGCTATCGCGATCCCGACGCACCGCTCAACAATTTCGAGCGCGAGCGGGAGCCGATCGACAGCACGGTCAAGTTCCTTGGATGGGAATAGGGGCAAGGATATACCCTCAGTCATTGACCTCGCGTGAAAGCGTGGCAAAGCGCCAATTGCTATGACCGATGATACAACATATCATGATTTGCGCCTGTTCAATTCGTTGACGCGCCAACTGGAAGATTTCCAGCCCGTCCATCCCGGCGAGGCGCGCGTCTATT
The DNA here is from genome assembly GCA_965229665.1 of Erythrobacter sp. Taxonomy (GTDB): domain Bacteria; phylum Pseudomonadota; class Alphaproteobacteria; order Sphingomonadales; family Sphingomonadaceae; genus Erythrobacter. The sequence goes on from OZ245896.1 coordinate 2,606,624, forward strand.
CCTGTGGTCCGACGGTCTACAATTACCCGCATATCGGCAATATGCGCGCCTATGTCTTCGCGGACATTCTGGGCCGGACTCTGAGCCACAAGGGTCTCAAGCTGACCCATGTGATTAACATCACTGATGTTGGGCACCTCACTGACGATGCTGACGAGGGCGAGGACAAGATGGAGAAGATGGCTGCTGAGCAAAAGCAGTCGATCTGGGACATCGCGCGCTATTACACTGAGGCCTATTGGGCCGATGTCGACGCTCTCAATATCCGCCAGCCAGCGGAATGGTCGGTGGCGACGGATTACATTCAAGAGATGATCGAGTTCGTACAGTCGATGCCGGACAAGCACGTCTACGAGATCGACACCGGCCTCTACTTCGATGTGTCGACTGTGGAAGACTATGGGCGGCTAGCTCGCGCGGTGACGGACGAGGATGGCGAAAGCCGGATCGGCGCCGTCGAGGGCAAGCGCAACGCTGCGGACTTCGCTTTGTGGCGCAAGACACCGTCGGGCGAGAAGCGCCAGATGGAATGGGACAGTCCCTGGGGTAAGGGCGCGCCTGGCTGGCATCTGGAATGCTCGGTGATGGGCCAGAAGTTGCTTGGTTTCCCGTTCGACATTCACACCGGCGGGATCGACCACCGCGAGATCCATCATCCCAATGAGATCGCCCAGAACCAGGCGTTTGGTTGCGCCGATCAAGCTTGCTGCGGGGGAGGCCTCGACAACCCGACCAATTCCGGCGCCAATATCTGGATGCACAACAACTTCCTGGTCGAACGCTCGGGCAAGATGTCGAAATCGTCCGGAGAGTTCCTGCGGTTGCCGTTGCTGACCTCAAAGGGCTACCACCCGCTGGCTTACCGGATGATGTGCTTGCAGGCGCATTATCGCAGCGAGCTGGAATTCAGTTGGGACGGACTTGAGGCGGCGCTCACGCGGCTTAAGCGGATCGTGATGCAAGTCGACCGGCTCAGGGATGCGCCAGCGGGAGCTTCGACCGACCACCCCAAGTTTGCGCCTGCACTGGCAAAGTTCGAAGCAGCGATGGCCGATGATCTCAACACGCCGATCGCTCTCACGGTGCTCGAAGATGCATTGGCTGTGAAGAAAGTTGACGCTGCGATCAAGCGCGCCGTGGTTGAGCGGATGGACGCTGTGCTTGGCCTGAACCTGTTTGGGCTAAGGCGTGGAGACCTGCGCCTGCGTCCGGATGCTGCCGAGATCACCGAGGACGAGATCGAAGAGACTCTGGCCCGCCGTAAGGAAGCTAGGGCTGCAAAGGATTTTGCGACCTCTGATGCATTGCGTGATGAGTTGATGTCCAAGGGCGTCGAAGTGATGGATGGTGATCCCTTGGGCTGGGAGTGGAAGCTCGGGTGACTTGATACACTCGGGTTGGTTGCTATAAGGGTTGCATGTTGCAACCTATTCTCTGGCTCCTGCTCGCCGCGATCCATGCCATGCCGGCCTTCGCCCTGTTTCGCCCTGCTACTCTGACCAGTCTCTACGGGATAGGGCCTGACAATCCATTGTTTGTGTTGATGCAGCATCGTGCCGCGTTGTTTCTGGCCGTGTTTGTAGCGTGTGTGTTTGCGGCGTTTGTTCCGGAAGGCCGGCGCTTGGCGGTTCTAGTTGTCGCCATCAGTATGGTCTCGTTCTTGCTGCTGTATTGGCAGGCCGGATCGCCGGAGCAGTTCAAGACGATTGCGCTGGTGGATTTGGCAGGACTGCCCGTCCTGGCAGGGGTGGCATGGCTGGCGTTTCGCGCGTAACGGGTTGGGCATGACCAAAGTAGCTATCTCAGGCCTGATCCGTCCGCTGCTCGAACCGCAGCTGCCCGATGATCTCGACGTCCGGTGGTTTCTCACTCACGAGGAGGCGATGGAAGCCGTTCCCGATGCCGAGATCGGCTGGTTCGACATGAACGACCAGCAGGCGATGGCGGCGACTTTGCAAGCGGCGACAAGCCTCAAATGGCTCAACTCGATCTATGCCGGGCTCGATTTTCTGCCGATGGATGTTCTGATCGAGCGCGGGATTACCGTGACCAATGGTGCCGGGATCAACGCGATCACTATCGCCGAATATGTCGTGATGGGGATGCTCAACATCGCCAAGGGATATCGCGATGTGGTTCGCGCGCAGGATCGCAAGGAATGGCTGACCGATAGTCCCGGCAAGCGTGAGCTGTCCGGATCGAAAGCGCTGCTGCTCGGCTATGGCGCAATTGGCAAGCTGATCAAACCGCGGCTCGAAGCGTTCGATGTCGATGTCACCGTTGTGCGGCGCTCTGGCGGAGAAGGCGTGCTCACGCCCGATCAATGGCGCGATCAATTGGGTGAGTTTGACTGGGTCATCCTGGCGGTTCCAGCCACGCCTGAAACCGATGCGATGATCGGCTCTGAAGAGCTTGCGGCGATGAAGAATGACGCGGTCATCGTGAACATTGCGCGCGGCGCCGTGATTGATCAGCCGGCACTGGTCGAGGCTCTGCAGGGGCGCAAAATCGGTGGCGCGTTTCTTGACGTGACCACGCCTGAACCCTTGCCTGAAGACCATGTGCTGTGGACGCTCGACAATGCGCATATCTCGATGCATCTCTCGGGCAGGGCGCAGGACAAGATGTTCTATCGCAGTGCCGAGCGTTTCCTCGACAATCTAGCGAAATATCGCCGGGGTGAACCGGTCGCTCCGATCTTTGATCCCAAGCGCGGCTATTAGAGCGCGAGACGAGCCACAGAAGCTCGCAATCGCTGCGGCATGCGAAAACCTTCGCAATGCCGTCATTCGGTGTATGTAACGCAGGTCCGACTCTGAGCGAACAGGCTTCAGAGACCACGGCACCGCGCGCCAGCGCTGGCCAAGACGAGGGGAAATTCCATGAGCGCAACCAAAAAAGCCTCCGACCTGTTTGTCGAATGCCTTGAAGCCGAAGGCGTAGAATATGTCTTTGGCGTACCAGGCGAGGAGAATTTGGATTTCCTCGAAAGCCTGTCCAATTCCAAGCAGATCAAGCTGATCCTGACACGCCACGAACAGGGCGCGGGTTTCATGGCGGCGACCTATGGCCGTCACACGGGCAAGACCGGCGTCTTCCTCGCCACCCTGGGGCCCGGCGCAACCAATATGGTCACCGCGATCGCCTATTCGCAGCTCGGCGGCATGCCGACCCTTGCCATTACCGGGCAAAAGCCGATCAAGAAGTCCAAGCAGGGACGCTTCCAAATCCTCGACGTGGTCGACATGATGGGGCCGATCACCAAATACGCCTATCAACTGCACGCCGGCGACAACATTCCCAGCCGTGTGCGCGAGGCCTTCCGACTGGCTGAAGAAGAGAAACCCGGTGCGGCACATTTGGAGCTTCCTGAGGACATCGCTGAAGAACCGACCGATGCCCGGCCAATCGCGCGCTCGGTCGCACGGCGTCCATCGGCAGAGCCCAAGGCTGTCAGGATTGCCGTAGAAGCGCTGGAAAAAGCCAAATCGCCGGTGCTGGTGATCGGGGCAGGGGCCAATCGCACGCTGACCGGCCGCATGCTCAACCAGCTGATCGAAAAGACCGGCATTCCCTTCGTCACCACGCAGATGGGCAAGGGCGTGCTTGACGAGCGCCATCCACTGTTCCTGGGCTGTGCGGCACTCTCGGCAGGCGATTTTTGCCACCGCGCGCTCGAGGATGCCGATTGCATCGTCAATATCGGCCACGATGTGATCGAAAAGCCCCCCTTCTTCATGCACAATGATGAAGAGGGAGAGATCGGGTCGGACAGTCCGCCGACGGTGATTCACATTTCGAACAACACTGCTGAGGTTGATCCGGTTTACTTCCCGCAGATCGAAGTGATCGGGGACATCGCCAATGCGATTTGGCAGATCAAGGAAGACATCGTCCCGCAAGGCAAATGGGATTTTGCGAAGATTCTGGCCTATCGCGAGGCCGGGGTCGCGCATTCCGAGCCGCTGGAAGCGGACACGCGCTTCCCGATCTTCCCGCCGCATCTGGTCCGTCAGATCCGTCATGCCATGCCCGAAGACGGCATCATCTGCCTCGACAATGGAGTCTACAAGATCTGGTTCGCCCGCAACTACACCGCCTATTTGCCCAACACCGTGCTGCTCGACAACGCGCTTGCGACCATGGGCGCGGGCCTGCCGTCGGCAATGATGAGCGCGATGCTCTATCCCGATCGCAAGGTGATGGCGATCTGCGGCGACGGCGGGTTCATGATGAACAGCCAGGAGATGGAGACCGCCGTTCGGCTGGGGCTTAACCTGACTGTGCTGATCCTGCGCGATGACGCCTATGGCATGATCCGCTGGAAGCAGGCCAATATGGGCTTCAAGGATTGGGGCCTCACCTATGGCAATCCCGATTTCGTCAAATATGCCGAAAGCTATGGCGCGCATGGCCATCGCGTCACAAGCAGCGAGCATCTGACCGATGTACTGGCGCATACGCGCGATACGCCCGGTGTTCATCTGATCGATTGTCCGGTCGACTATTCCGAGAACGATCAGATCCTGAACCACGACATCAAGGAATTGAGCGCGAAACTCTGATCGCGACCGGACCGGGAGGACAGACTCATGCCAACGCTCAAAGACATCTATCCGCTTTACCTTAACAACAGACCGGCGCAGCCCAACACAGATCTTGAGGTGACCGACAAATACACCGGGGAAGTCGCTTTCCGGACTGCCCTGGCAACACCTGATGTGATCGAGGAGGCGATCGCAGGTGCGGTTCGCGCGGCCGAGCCGATGGCCAGGCTCGCCAGCTTCGAGAAGCAAGACGTGCTGATGCATTGCGTCGCTCGATTCAAGGAACGGTTCGACGAGTTGGCCTATGCGCTGTGCGTCGAAGCGGGCAAGCCGATCAAGGACAGTGAGGGCGAGGTCACCCGGCTGATCGACACGTTCCGGATCGCGGGCGAAGAGGCGGTGCGCAATTATGGCGAAGTCATGCCGCTCGATATCTCCGAGCGCGCACGCGGCTATTCGGCGATGTGGAAGCGCGTTCCGATCGGGCCGTGCAGCTTTATCTCGCCGTTCAACTTCCCGCTCAATCTGGCCGCGCACAAGATCGCTCCGGCTATCGCGGTCGGGTGTCCCTTCGTGATGAAGCCCGCTTCCAAAACACCGCTGGGTGCGCTGATCATGGGCGAAGTGCTGGCTGAATGCGATGTACTGCCAGAGGGCGCCTTCTCGATCCTTCCTGCCAGCCGCGATGGCGCTGACCTGTTCACCGTCGACGATCGCTTGAAGCTGCTGTCCTTCACCGGTTCGCCTGGCGTTGGGTGGGACCTCAAGGCCAAGGCCGGCAAAAAAGCCGTCGTGCTCGAACTGGGCGGCAATGCCGCGGTGATCATCGATCACGATGCCGATCTCGATGACGCGCTTGAGCGAGTGATATTTGGCGCCTTCTATCAATCGGGTCAGTCCTGCATCGGCGTGCAACGGATCATCATTCATGAGGACGTCTACGACCGCTTCAAGCAAATGCTTGTTGACAAAACACAGACGCTGATCGCGGGTGATCCCAAGGACCGCGCGACTTTCATAGGACCGATGATTTCGGTCGGAGAAGCCACCCGGCTCAAGGGCTGGATCGATGAGGCGGTCGCGGGCGGAGCGACTCTGCTCACCGGCGGCGGGCTGAAAGGCAATATGCTCGAAGCGACCTTGCTGGAGGGCGTTCCAGGCGATGCCAAGGCGCTCAATGAAGAGGCGTTTGGCCCGCTCGCGATCCTACAGAAGTTCAGCAGTTTCGATGAGGCATTGGCCGAGGTGAACAATTCCAAATTCGGTCTCCAGGCCGGGATCTTCACCCGCGATCTGTTCAAGATGTTCGACAGCTGGGACACGCTCGATGTCGGCGGTATCGTGATCAATGATGTGCCGAGCTATCGGGTCGACAACATGCCCTATGGCGGGGTGAAAGATTCCGGTCTCGGCCGCGAGGGGATCAAGTTCGCGATGGAGGATATGACCGAGATCCGGAATCTGGTGGTTCGGAGGAACTGAGGTTTCTGCGTCGCCCCGGCCCACGAGCCGGGGCCCAGCTTTTGGGAGAGGCCGCGAAGTCCGCTGGATCCCGGATCAAGTCCGGGATGACGATCAGGCGGGGAGGATTAGCTCTCCTCCAGCAACAGCAGCACCGCCGTCACCACCAGACGCGGCTCTGGCAGGAAGCTGTGATCGGTCGCGATAACACTAGCGTCGGCGACCAATTGGCCCGGGATGGTGAATTCATGCTCGGGCAGGTCGGCGATGAAGATCTGACCCGCCTCGACCGCATCGGCCCCGTCAAAATCGAGCATCACCTCATGCCGCGTGCCGGTGAAGGTGATTGAGGACCAGGTGACTTCCTCATGCGCGAGCAGGCTCGCCTTCGCTTGCGCCAGTTCGAGAACAGCCTCGCGGACCCGATCTCCGAGAGTGCGGCGCGGGCGATAGCGGCGTCCGGACTTAGCGTCGTCGAGAGACTTGGTTTCAATCACCTCATACAGCATGGGCAAACCCCTTGGTTTCGAGTGGCTGTGCAATTGTGCGTTCGAATTCATCCATCCACCGCATGGTGCGCGCCTCGGTCGCCGGGCGCGGTATTCGCCCCATGCGGAGGTCGAGCACGAACCGCGGATCATGCGCGGCGAGGCGTCCGAACTTGGTGGCGGGCATGTCGTGGCGACGTAAAAATCTTTCGACGTGGCGGATCAGCATTGCGGCGTTCCTCTCTGAAAACCATCAGGAATATTGGTGCGAATCACCAAATGTTCTTAAAATGTTCCAAGCGAATTCCTACTTGTCTAGGAAAAATCCTACGTATAGGATGAAATCATGGAGCGCGGCTTGGATCATGTGCGGCAGCGATTGCTAAATCTCTCGCACGAGCGGGGGGTCAGCCTTGCTGGTCTGTCCGAGCTGATCGGCCGCAATCCCTCCTACCTCCAACAATTCATCCGCAAGGGCTCACCCCGGCGTCTGGCGGAGGATGATCGTCGCAAGCTGGCGCAATTCTTCGCCGTGTCGGAGAGCGAGCTAGGCGGGACAATCGGGTCAACTGGCAGGGGTCGACCTTTGGGTGACTGGGTCACAGTCGAACGGATTGATCTGGGCGCATCGGCGGGGCAGGGTGCGATGGCGGGAGAGGAAGCGCCCTTCGACACTTTCCGTTTCTCGCGCCGCTGGTTGGTCGAGCAGGGGCTGGAGCGCGCAACGCTCTCGGCGATCACAGTCACGGGGGATTCGATGGAGCCACTGCTCAACGATGGTGATGAGATCCTGGTCGACCGATCACCACGTGCCTTTCGCGATGGCGTGCATGTCGTGCGGTTAGATGACAGCCTGTTGGTCAAGCGCGTCGCGAGTTCCGGGGCGGGGCGGTTCACCCTGCTGTCCGAGAATGCCGCCTATCCTCCGGTCGAAGTGCCAGCGGAAGAGCTTGAGATTATCGGACGGGTGGTCTGGAAAGGTGGGCGATTATAATAGCTTGGTTGAAAAGGCTGATCGCGTTACTCACCAATTTAAAGGACGGTCTTATGGGCGATTTTAAATCTGGCGCGGATTACCCTGTCGCGATCGATCCGGACATGATTGGACAATATCCCGCGCTCACCAAAGCTGGAGGAGGCTTGGTCTGGGACGAGGTCCTCGAGTATCGCGTCTGGTGTCACCCTGAACGGGGCGCACCCGACGAGGAGGATGGAAGCGATTACTACTATGCCTTTGCAGATTATCCGTCGGCGTTGGACTTTTCTCAGAACAACGCTGGAACGGAGGATCCCCTCGCACTGGTATTGCAGCGGGAACATATCAATGAGCCTGAGCCAGGAATCTACGAACACAAGAAGGAAGATCGGCTAACCGAATGGCCAGTCGAGTTTCTTCGTCGCCCGCGCCGGACCGATCGCACAATCCCTGACTTTCTAAGCCTTGATGCTCCAGCCAATCGCCTTCAGATATTGCGCGGCGAGGATGACGAGGCTGCGACTTGAGCCTGTCCTGATCTCAGGCTATCTGGAATGAGTAACCGGAAAGGGCCCTTGATGAACATCTAAGCAAACCAATCGTTTTCCTGCGACCATTGCTTGGGTGTGCCCGTGTTTCATATCTCGATCGACAATTGCTCCTGCGCCAGCGCGAACGGCGCGATCCTGTTCTCCAGTCTTTCGACCTCGATCTCCGACGAGATTGTTGGTCTTGTCGGCCGCAATGGCTCTGGCAAGACGACCCTGCTTGAGGTTGTCGCCGGTCTGCGCCAGCCAGCGACTGGATCGGTTACCCGCAACGGCAAAGTCGGTATGATGCCGCAATTGTCGCCTTCAACGCAGGCGAGCCTGGCCGAGGCGCTGGACCTGACCGAACAGCTTGCCATGCATGCCCGGATCGAAGCGGGTGAGGCGGAGGACCGTGATTTTGACCAGGTTGATTGGTCGCTGCACGAGCGGCTCGAGCGGTCCCTGGAGAGATTTGGACTGGCTGGACTCGAACTGGAGCGTAGCGTCGACAGCTTGAGCGGGGGTGAGCGAACTCGGCTGAGACTGGCGCATACCGTGCTGAGTGAACCCGACATCCTTCTGCTCGATGAACCCACCAACGATCTCGACCGCCAAGGGCGTCAGCAGGTTGCGGAACTGCTCGCTGGTTGGAATGGGCCTGCCCTGGTCGCCAGCCATGATCGCTGGCTGCTCGAGCGGGTTGATCGCATCATCGAATTGTCGCCGGCCGGAGTGCTGAGTGTTGGCGGTGGGTGGAGCGCGTTTGTCACCCAGCGTGACGCTGAGCGCGCTCGGGCGGAAACCGATTTGGAGGCGGCAGAACGGGGTCTGAAGCAGGCCGAGCGCCAGCAGCAGGAGCGCAGCGAGCGTCAGGCCCAGCGCAGCAAGCAAGGCAAACACGCTGCGGCCCGCCGGGGCGATTCTCGGCTCGAGATCAATGTCGCCAAGCAGCGCGCAGCCAAGACTTCCGCTCGCTCAGTGAGTGTCGGTGAGGGGCAGGTCGAGGAAGCGCAGTCAGAACTGCAAGCCAAGCGCGCCCAAGTGGAGCAATTGATGCCGGTACGGATCGAGCTGCCCAAGGTGGGTCTGCGGCCAGGCCGTGTGGTGCTCTCGGCTCAGGGGATTGGTTTGAGGCTCGGTGATCGAAGCCTGTTCGGCCCGCTTGATCTGTCGATCATGGGTCCCGAGCGGATTGCACTGACCGGCCCCAATGGCAGCGGCAAGACCAGCCTGATCCGGTTGCTCACGCGGCAGGTGGAGCCGGCCAGTGGCAGCGTGCAGGTTGAACCAGGCGCCATTGCAGTGCTCGACCAGCATCTGTCGCTTCTCAAAGACGACGAAACCGCGCTGACCGCGATCCGACGCCACAATCCCTCGTTCGATGAAAACCAGGCCTACACGGCGCTGGCTGCCTTCGGGTTCCGCAATGTCTGGGCACAACGGGTTGTATCGACCCTGTCTGGCGGAGAGGCGGTCAGACTGGCGCTGGCCTGCCTGTTCTCACGCCCGAGCCCGCCGCAATTGCTGATCCTGGATGAGCCGACCAACCATCTCGATATTCCGGCAACCGAGCTGCTGGAGCAGGCGCTCAATGAATATGACGGTGCGATCCTGTGCGTCAGCCATGATCAGGCCTTCCGCGAGCGGATCGGGCTGACGCGCGAGATCAGGATGGGCTTGGGCTGAGGGGGGCTCAGCCCCAGCCAAGCTCCCGGAAGGCATAGCCATCGTTCCAGATCTTGGTGACATGGGAGACCTTGCCGCCGGAAAACTCGATCACGTAGCAATAATGCGATGCGGTCGAATGGCCGGTGGGTGGCACCGGACCGCCTTCGCCAGTGTGGGTCGCCTTGAATGTCGCCGCGGCGCAGACATTGCCGCGTTCCTCATCCACCCCAAACGACAGCATGTGATAACCCGCATCGGGCAGGGGGCCGTAATTGCCAGCCATCCAGCCGCAATAGGTTTCCAGAGCGGTGACTTCGGCCAGCGAGTCCGCCTGCGCGGTAAAGCCGGCGTCTGCGGTGCAATATTGCGCGCATTCGGCCCAGCCTTTGCCAGTCTCACAGGCATCGAAGAAGGCGAGAGCGGTGTCTTTCATGCTCATTTTTGATCATCCCCCAAATCACAAACTGGTCTTGCATTAGCAGAGGCGCGCGGCCATTTCTTGCACATGTCCGACAAACCGACCCCGCCGATGAAGGCAGCGATCCTGCCTGTCACCCCGCTGCAGCAAAATTGCTCGCTGATCTGGTGCACCAAAACCATGAAGGGCGCGCTGATCGATCCGGGTGGCGATCTCGACAAGCTCAAGGCTGCCGTGGCGCAATCCGGCGTCACGCTCGAGAAGCTGCTGGTGACGCATGGGCATATCGACCATTGCGGCCAGACCGGAATCCTGGCGAAGGAATTGGGGCTGCCGATCGAAGGGCCGCATGAAGGCGATCGCTTCTGGATCGACCGTCTCGGCGAAGATGGCGCGCGTTACGGCATCAATGGCGAAGTGTTTGAGCCCGATCGCTGGCTCAATGATGGCGACCAAGTCAACGTGGGTGAGCTTACCTTGGACGTGATCCATTGCCCTGGCCACACTCCGGGCCACGTGGTGTTTTTCCATGAGCCGAGCCGCTTCGCGATTGTCGGCGACGTGCTGTTCCAAGGCTCGATTGGCCGGACCGATTTCCCGATGGGCAATCACCAGGATCTGATCAACGCGATCACTCAAAAGCTCTGGCCGCTGGGTGAGGATGTGATGTTCATCCCCGGCCACGGTCCGACCAGCACCTTTGGTCAGGAACGCAAGACCAACGCTTTCGTGAGCGATATGGCGCTCGGCTGATCTGAACAGATCTGAGCTGGGCCGCAGCCGGATCGCGCGCCGACGCAATCCGGTTGAGCAGCTCGAACCAGTCGCTACATCACACCGACGCTGACCAGTACAGCGACGACCGCCAGGCCAATCAGTGTCAGCATTGAGATGATCGTCCCGATCATGCGCCCTTTTGAGAGCGTGCCGCCGTCCATGCCGAAGGCGTGAGCAACACGCGCGATGATGTAGAGACCAGCGACATAGGCGAGCCACGGATCGCCTTTCCCGGCGATCTCGATCACGGCGATCAGAATCAGCACAAACGGCGTGCTCTCAACGAAGTTGGCTTGGGCGCGCATACGGCGGATCAGCGGTTCATTGTCTTCATCGCCAACCGAAATGCTTTCCGATGCGCGGATCCGTCCGATCCGGATCATCAGCCAGATGTTGAGGATCGCAGCCGCAGCAGCTGCGGTCAGTGTGACCGGTAGAATCATGATTGTTGTTCCTCCCAAAACGTACCTGCGATGCTTAGCGCGCTGCGCGGAGCTTGCAACGCGCGAATTTTCCGCTATAGCGCGCGGCTTCCCGCATTGACCGGCAGGGCCGACAACACAAGGCAAAGCTTGTGTGGACGTTGACCTTGCCCTAGAGCGGCCCCAATTAGACATTAACCGCTAGTTTTAGCGCGCAAATTTTGAGGAACAGGTGCCGCCATGGCTGTCCCTAAGAGAAAAGTATCGCCCCACCGCCGCGGCATTCGTCGCTCGCATGATTCGCTTAAGGCCGAAGCATTTCACGAATGCTCGAACTGCGGCGAGTTGAAGCGTCCGCACAATCTGTGCCCGCATTGCGGTTATTACAATGGGCGTGAGGTAGTCGCAGTCGGCCTGTAAGGGCCAAGCGACGCAGTCGGAGAAGAGGGCATGAGCTTACCGCGTATCGCGATTGATGCGATGGGCGGTGATGAAGGCGTGCGCGTGATGGTCGAGGGCGCAGCACTGGCTCGTCGCCGTCACGAAGAGTTCAAGTTCCTTCTGGTCGGCGATCAGCCGCGGATCGAGCAAGCGCTCGAAACCCATCCGAACATGCGCGAAGCGTCCGAGATCCTCCATTGTGAGGATGTCGTGGCAGGTGATGAACTGCCGAGCAGGGCGATCCGTCGTGCCAAGACCACATCGATGGGACTGGCCGTCAATGCAGTCAAAGAGGGTTCAGCTGGCGCGGCCGTAAGCGCGGGCAATACAGGCGCATTGATGGCGATGAGCAAGATTGCCTTGCGCACCATGCCCGGCATTGGCCGTCCGGCGCTCGCCGCGGTGATGCCAACGCTCAAAGAGCACGATGTTGTGATGCTTGATCTGGGCGCCAACACCGAAGCCAATGCGCGCAACCTTGTGCAATTTGCCATTATGGGCGCTGCCTATTCACGGATCGTCAACGGCTTTGAGAAGCCGCGCGTTCGACTGCTCAACATCGGCACCGAAGAGATCAAGGGCACTGAGGCACTGCGTGATGCCGCCGCCAGTTTGCAGGCTGCGACCGGGTTGGCGCTGCAATTCGATGGCTATGTCGAATCCGACAAGATCAACCGAGGCGAGACCGATGTCATTTTGACCGACGGCTTCTCAGGCAACATTGCACTCAAGGCGGTCGAAGGCGCGGCGCGGTTTGTGACTGACCTCTTGCGACAGGCGTTCACAAGCTCCTTGCGGTCCAAGTTCGGCTTTCTGGTGTCGCGCCCGGCAACGGAATTGCTGCGGCACCACCTCGATCCCAACAATCACAATGGCGCGGTCTTCCTCGGCCTCAATGGCGTGGTGGTGAAGAGCCATGGCAGCGCCACTGCCAATGGTGTGGCCAATGCTGTCGCGGTGACTGCCAGCCTGCTCAAGAACAAGCTGACTGAGCGCATCGCTGAGGATTTGGCGGAGTTGGGCGGCGACCTGGGCGAGGATGCCTTGCGCGATAACGGCGGCAGCGGATCGGCCGCAAATGAGGCTGCCGAGTGAGCGCTAACGTCCTGCGTGGAACCGGCTCGGCTTTGCCAGCCCGGATTGTCAGCAATGATGAGCTGGCGGCTCAGATCGACACCAGCGACGAATGGATAGTCGAACGGACCGGCATTCGGCAACGGCATATAGCTGGGCCAGATGAAACCACGGCCACTCTGGCGACAGAAGCTGCCAAAGCGGCGCTCGCTGATGCCGGTATGGAGGCCGCCGACATCGACCTGATCGTCTTGGCGACCGCCACTCCAGACAACACATTTCCCGCAACGGCGACCAAGGTTCAGCATGCGCTGGGCTGTAATGGCTGCGTTGCGTTTGATGTCGCCGCTGTTTGCTCGGGCTTTCTCTATGCGATCGCAACGGCTGATTCGCTGTTGAGCACCGGAATGGGCAAGCGCGCCTTGGTGATCGGCGCTGAGACCTTCAGCCGGATCCTGGATTGGGAAGACCGCACCACGTGCGTGCTGTTCGGCGATGGCGCTGGCGCGATGGTGCTCGAGCACGATCCCGAAGCCGAAGCCGGACAGGGGATTTTGGCCACTCGCCTGCATGCCGATGGGGCACAGCATGATTTGCTCTATGTCGATGGCGGTCCCTCGACCACTCAGACGGTCGGACACCTGCGCATGAAGGGCCGCGAAGTCTTTCGTCACGCGGTGGTTAACCTGGCCAATGTCCTCGGTGAAGTGCTTGAAGACACCGGCGTTTCCGTCAATCAGATCGATTGGGTCGTGCCGCATCAGGCCAATGCCCGTATTCTGGATGCGACCGCCAAGAAACTGGGAATCCCAGCCGACAAAGTCGTGGTTACTGTCAACAAGCACGCCAACACTTCTGCCGCATCGGTTCCGCTGGCGTTCGATACGGCGCGCAAGGACGGACGGATTAAACCAGGCGATCTGGTGATGTTGGAAGCCATGGGTGGCGGCTTCACCTGGGGGGCCAGCCTCCTTCGGGTCTAGGCTCCTTACACCTCCGATGTGCACAAACCTCGGCCTGAAACACGGCCAAGTTGCGAAAATTGCGCAAAAACTGTACACTTTAAAAAGATGGGGTCGCATCGACGAGGGAGGATGCGCAAATGCGTTCAGTGGGCACTTTGACTCGCGCCGACTTGGCAGAATCAATCAATCGCAAGATGGGGTTCAGCCGAGCGGAATCACTCGATCTGGTTGAAGCTATTTTAGACAAGATGTGTGATGCTCTTGCGGATGGCGAAAACGTCAAGATTTCAGGCTTCGGCAGTTTTGTTCTGCGCGATAAGAACGAGCGCATTGGGCGAAACCCGAAGACAGGTATAGAAGTTCCGATCACCCCACGTCGCGTCATGACGTTCCGGGCAAGTCAGATCCTTAAGGAGCGTATTGCCAAAGGCGACTAACGCATGACGGAATTCGAAGACGGCAAAGACGGCGGCGCGCTTCGCACGATTGGCGAAGTCAGCGAAGGGATCGGGATCAAGCCGCACGTGCTGCGGTATTGGGAACAGCAGTTCACAATGCTCAATCCCCTCAAGCGCAGCGGCGGGCGTCGTTACTACCGTCCAGAAGATGTGGTCTTGCTCGAACGGATCAATCGCCTGATCAATGAGGAAGGCTATACGATCAAGGGCGCACAAGCGGTTCTGAGATCCCGCGGAGCCTCACAATTTGATCGTCGCGAAAACGATCGACGGACCAACGACCGCCGGGCCGCTACAGATGAAAGTGGCCTTCGGATCGCACGGCCAGCAAGCGAAGACGTTGAGAAAGTGAAGGCCGCTGTCGAGCGCCTTAAGTCAATTCGCAGCCGTCTGGCCGCCGCGCTTGAGGTCTAGTGTTGGTTGGCGCTTAGCTTGGCTTGAGCCCACAAACGCCGGTAGCACAGCCAAAAAAGAACTTCCGAAAATCCGTATCGAGGCCGGAGGCTTCTAGGCTTTTTGCGAATCCCGAAGCATCACCAAATTTGGTTGAATAGGTCCCGATCATTGAGAAATCTTGGGCCCCGCGCAACAAGGTCTTCTCGACCAAAGGTAACACCCCTTTGAGGTGAAGCATGTACAAAGGCCGTAGTATCCAGCCCTTGGGGTCAGACGCTTCGATAAAAGCGAAACGACCGCCAGGCCGGAGGACCTTTGCCGTGACCTCAGCCAACCGTGCATGCTGTTGCGGGTTGAATGTCTTCAGGCCAAAAGTGGAGATGACAAAGTCCGCGCTTTCGGGAGGCAATTCGCTCGCGAGAACATTGTCCTCGACAAAATCGATCTTGTGCGCGCGCATGGCATGGAGCCGCTTCAATGCGCGATGGTGCATGCCGGGTGAGATATCGACTGCCGTGATCGCACCGATGCCGGGGTGATGCTTGAGCAGATGCGGCCAAACTTCGCCAGTACCGGCCATTAGATCGTACCCGCGTGCGCCGTCTGGAAGGTCTGTCAGCATTTCGGCGCATTGGCGCCGCCAAATCTCAGTAAACCCCATTGAGCAGACCGTACTGAAGGCAATG
This sequence comes from Erythrobacter sp., assembly GCA_965229665.1. Lineage (GTDB taxonomy): Bacteria > Pseudomonadota > Alphaproteobacteria > Sphingomonadales > Sphingomonadaceae > Erythrobacter. The sequence continues at coordinate 2,621,931 of OZ245896.1, forward strand.
TATTTGTCCGAACAACGATCAAACACATCGCGGACATAATCCGGGTCGTAGATGTCCTGCCCGGCCATTACTCCGCGGCCATCAGTTCCGCTTCTCCAAGGTCCACGCTGACCAGTCGCGAGACACCCTTTTCAGCCATTGTCACACCGAACAGGCGATGCATGCGGCTCATCGTCACGGCATTGTGCGTGACGATCAGATAGCGCGTGCTGGTCGTTCGCACCATTGAGTCGAGCAAATCACAGAACCGCTCCACATTGGCGTCGTCGAGCGGCGCATCGACCTCGTCGAGCACGCAGATCGGCGCGGGATTGGTCAGGAACAGGGCGAAAATCAGCGCCGTCGCCGTCAAAGCTTGTTCGCCGCCTGACAGCAAGGAGAGCGATTGCAAGCGCTTGCCCGGCGGCTGAGCGTAAATCTCAAGGCCAGCCTCAAGCGGGTCGTCGCTGTCGATCAGCGCCAAATGCGCCTGCCCACCTTGGAACAGCCGGGTGAACAGCGTCTGGAAATGCCCGTCGACTTCTTCGAAAGCGGCTTTCAAGCGTTCCCGGCCTTCGCGATTGAGATTACCGATCGACCCGCGCAGCCGGTTCACGGCCTCGGTCAACTCAGCCTGCTCGCTGGCGTTATGGCCGTGCTCTTCTTCAATCCGCGCAAGCTCTTCGGCGGCGACCAAATTGACCGGACCAATTCGCTCACGGCTGGCCGTGAGGCGATCCATCTCTTCGCTCTCTTCGGTTGAGTTGCGGACATCTTCGTCGGCGAATTCGAACCGTTCGAGCAGAAGCGGAGGAGGGCACTGGAACCGCTCACCAGAAATGCGAGCCATTTCGCCACGGCGGGCTTCCTGGTTTTCGGCACGCGCTGCCAGCGTGGCGCGTCCTTCGCGCGCAACCGTAAGGGCTTCACCCGCGTCAGCCAGCGCCTTGTCGGCCCCGGAACAGACCGCCTGACATTCCGCGACCACTTTTTCTGCCGCCGCCAATTCTTCGCCCAACCGGGCCCGCAGGGTGTCGCCTTGCTCGATCTCCGCAATCAGCGCCGCTGGTTTGGCAGCAATGACCGCACGCTCTTCTTCGATTTCTTCCAACCGCCTGGCAGCCTCGGCCACTCGCTGGGTGGCTTCACCCGATCGGGCTTGCCAGCTGGCATAGTCAGCCTGCTGCGCTGCGTGGCGTTCGCGCGTCACAGCCAAAGCCTGGTCATGAGCGGCCAGCTCGGCGAGCGTCGCTTGAACCGCGACCCGCGCGGTCTCGTGCTTGGCCTGCGCCGCTTCCAGAGCACCGCGTCCAGCGTCAGGTGAGGGCAGTTCATTGCGCGCCTGCTGTGCTGTGGTCAGCTCTGCTTCCGCAGCCTTCAGCTGATCGGCATGCTCTTCCCGGGCGACCGCGAGCTCTTGAAGGCGTGTTGCAAGGCGCTCTTTGGCTGCCTCTGCCTGGTCGAGCGAGCGCAGCGCTGCGCGTTCGCGTTCTGACGCTTGAGCGACCCCACGCTCTTGCGCGACCAGATCGGTCTGGAGCCGAGTCAGTTCTTCCGCGACGACACGCTGAGCCGCTTCAGCCTCGGTAACACGGGCCCGCAATTCCGGGACAATGGTTTCGAGTTCGCTCAGCCGGTTGGCCGCCTCAAGCTTCGCTGCCTCGGCGGAGCCTTCGCCACGAGCGACAAACCCGTCCCAGCGGCGCAAATGACCGCCTTTGGTTACCAGCCACTCGCCGGGCGCGAGGGCGCGCCCGTCGTCCTCATCGAGGCAATGCACCAGCGCTAGCCGTGCACGCAGTTCATCCGGGCAATCCTGCACGAAATTGAGCAGGCTCTCGGAAACGGATCCAGGTGCGTCGCTACCGGTCCAGTATCGGCCATCAGCATCATCCGCCGGGGCGCCCAGCGGTGATTTTGAATCCCGTCCCAGAACCGCCGCCATCGCCCGCTCATACCCACGCGTGACAGAGACCTTTTCCAAAGCGGCAGGCAGTCCGGCGCGGCCCTGCTGGCGCTTGGCCTGCGCATCGCGGTCGCGAACCAAGGCGTTGTATTCCCGCTCAATCCCTGAAAGCTCTGCCTTGGCCGCAGCGAGTTTTGCCGAGGTGTCGTCGCGCTCAGCCTGCAATTCGCCTTTGCGTGCCTGGCCTGCTTCGAGCTTTTGCTTGAGGTCAGCCGTGGCCGCCTCAGCAGTTTCAACTTCCTCACGGGCTGCGATGACGGCGAGTTCGGGATCTGCGCCGCCGGACAATTGCTCCGCCTGCTGAGCCAGACGCTCTTGTTCATTCGACAGCCGGGTAAGACGGTTCTGAGCCTGTTCAATCGCAGCCTCGGCAATGCGCCATTCGGCTTCAACCCCGGCATGGTCGGCGGTCGCTTTGGCCAAGGCCAGTTCAGCGGCGCGATTCGCCCTTTCCGCATCCTCCGAGCGAGCCGCAATCGCGGGACGGGCTGCTTCATCATCGGCGAGCTTGCTTGTGCTTCCCGCGAGCTCTCTTTCAAGCCGCGCCAGCGCTTCAGCCGCGTCACTGGTCAGCCGATCAGCCGCGCCGCGGTCCTCTTCAAGGCGTTGCTTTTGCCGTTCGAGGTCAGCAAGCCTCTGCTCAGCGGCTTCGAGCTTTTCGGACAGCGCGGCCATCCGGTGGCCGTGGGCGCTAGCATCATCGCGGCGGTCAGCCAGCTCATCGCGGGCTTCAGCGAGTTTTGCAGCAGCCTCTGCCTGAGCTTTCTGGGCTTCGTCTGTCGCGCGCTTGGCCGCTTCAACGCGTGCATCGGCGCCTTGAGCGGCTTCGCGTGCCTCTTTGGCCGCCTCAGCAGCGTCGCGCCATCTCGCATAGAGCAGTCGCGCTTCAGCCAGTTGAATCTTGCTGGTCAGAGCCTTGTAGCGTTCGGCCTGTTTGGCCTGCCGCCGCAAGGACGCCATTTGAGAATCGAGACCGGCCATCAGATCCTCAAGTCGCGCAAGATTGGCTTCGGTCTGGCGGAGCTTGCTCTCGGCATCTTTGCGCCGGACATGCAGGCCCGCAATGCCAGCGGCCTCTTCGAGCATTTGACGCCGTTCAGTCGGCTTTGCGGCGATGACCTGGGCGATCTTCCCCTGGCTGACGAGCGCCGGAGAATGGGCACCGGTTGCCGCATCAGCGAAGGTCAGCGCAACATCTTTGGCCCGGACATCGCGGCCATTCACACGATAGGCGCTGCCTGCGCCGCGCTCGATCCGTCGGGTGACGACCAATTCTTCGTTATCATCATCGCTGGCGTGGAGCACCACTTCGGCAAAGGCGCGCTCAGGACGAGTGGAAGTGCCGGCAAAGATGACATCTTCCATCCCGCCAGAGCGCATGCTCTTGGGCGAATTCTCACCCATGACCCAGCGGATTGCTTCGAGCAGGTTAGACTTGCCGCAGCCATTGGGCCCGACAACTCCGGTCAGGCCAGGCTCAATACGCAATTCAGCCGGCTCGACAAAGCTCTTGAAACCGCTGAGCTTGAGCCGACTGATCTGCATAGGCTTAGTCTGTCCCCCCTAGACCGTCTTAGCGTGCGCCGGCGCGCTGAAGCGCGGGCTCGATTTGCGGCCATTGGTTGCCATCAAGGCGCGCGCCGTTGAGGAAGAAGGTCGGCGTTGCGTTGACGCCCATTTCCTCTGCCTGCGCTTGTGAAGCACTGGCGATGCCTTCGACCGTCGCCGTATCAGCAAGGCAGCTACGAGCTTGATCGGCACTCAGACCGCGCGCGGAGAAGAATTCAATCAATCCGCCAGCTTCGCCAATAGTCACGAAACGCTCGGAAATCTCCATTTCGCCAAGGTTCGGGACTGAAGCGAGCCCTTGCTGTGCATTATTCATAACATCGTTGAACGACGCCCAGGCCTGATCGGCCAAGGGCTGCATGTTTTCAGGCTGGCCACAGCGAACCAGGGTCGCAATCGCAAGATCGATCGGATCGCGCACCAAGTTACGCAGTTCAAAGCTGACCACGCCGCTGTCGACATAATCGCCCTTGAGCGCTTCGCCGGCGCTGACTGAGAAATTTGCACAGGCTCCGCAGGTGTGTGAAGCGAACTCAACCAGTTTGAGCGGTGCATCAGGGTTGCCGACTTTGAAGCCGCCTTCTTCGGTGACGGTAACGACATCGCCCCATGTTTGACCGTCCGGAGCAGGCACGGCTGCAATCGGTTCGCCGGTCAATCCCGCCGCATCCTCTTCTCCGCCATTACAAGCAGCGAGTGTCAAAGCGACCGGAGCAGCGAAGGCCAGGGTTAGAAACTTGCGTGACAATGTCATGCGGAAAGATCCTTTGTTCGAGCCTTCAAAAATAGCTGAAGGCTTTAGGGGTGAAAAGCGTATCGGGTGGATGACTGTGCACAAATGTGGTGATGGATCGACACTTCCTGCACTGCAATGGGAATTTTATTGGTTGGTGAAGCCCTGTTCAGGCGGTGCAAGGCGCCCCCGTACGGTGTTGCCGAGAATCGGGTAAAGCCCGGTCCAGTCGTGAACACCGGCCAATAATGTGCCGTCCATTGCGAAGCTTGGGGTGCCGGGAAATGCAAATTCCTCGCGATCGGCAGCATCATTCTCGAGCAAGCGGGTCGCCATTTGCTGATCGGCCAGGCAGGTGCTGACTTCTGTCGCGGTGTATCCTCGGCGATTCACCATCATGTCATCGAGATCAAGCGCGGCCGCCATGTTGACGCGCGCTGCCCGATCTCCGCGGTTCCAGATATCTCTCTGGGTCTGCGGAGCATTGAGCGCCACCGCGAGCCAATCCGATTGCGCCCGGAGAAACATCGAATGGTTGCCTTTGAACTTCTCCGGTCCGCCGCACGCGACCAACATTGACACGGTGAGGTCCAATGCGTTGCGGATCACCGAGCGGATTTCGACCGCAACATGTCCAGGTGAAACGAACGCGTATTCGAGTGCGGGATCGCCTTCTTTGGCGAAGCTGGCGCAAACGCTGCAGCTGTAGCTGATGAACTCGATCAGCTCGGTATCGGCTTGTGGGTTGCCCCAAATATGACCCCGATCGGATATCTCGACCTCATTGTGCCACGAGCTTGGCCGCTCTTGCGGCAATTGAGCGCTGGCCGAAGACACAGATAGCATTGCTGCAGACAGCAAAGCTCCAATCGTCAGTTTCTTCACTTTTTGTCGGGTCCCTGTTCGTCATCCTGATCGAAACTCCGCGCCAGGCTTTCAAGCACTGTGCGAAGTTCCGGATCACCAATATCTCGCAGACTATCGCCCAGTTCCATCGGAATCGGCTTGAGCGAAGGCGGCGGCTTGGCTGGCTCTTGAGCATGGGTAGGCTTAACCGCGCCTTGCCGAAGCTTGATTTTGGCCACGGCCTGATAGCCGAAAAACCGATTAACCCGCTCGATAATCTCGGGAATAACCTGCTGGATTAGCGGGGCATGGGCGGGCACGACCACCAATTGCAAGATCCCCTCGGCCTTCTCACCCGGCGGAAACCGGATTGCTTCAGGGCTGCAGACCTTTGCGTGATGCGGGCCGACGATCTCCGGCCAGCGAGTGACGACCGAACTCTGGACGAAACCGAACCGGCGGAATGCGGTCCGCCCAATCTCGGGCATCAATTCTCCGATCGCGCGCGGACCTCTGCCGCGCGGCCGTTCGTATCGGCGACCACTCGATCGCTGTGGGGATTTCTTCCCGCCTTTGGTTGTGTCTCTTCCCATGGCTCAGTCAGCCATGCCATAGCACCGGCGTGACTTCTAGCATCTCTGAACAGCTGCTCCACTGGTATGACCGGCAGGCGAGGGCGCTTCCTTGGCGAGTGCCGCCGGGCGAACCGCGTCCGGACGACCCGAACTTCCCCTATCGTGTGTGGTTGTCTGAGGTGATGCTGCAGCAAACCACGGTCGCGGCGGTCAAACCCTATTTCGCCAGGTTTACGCAGAGATGGCCGAGCGTTTCTGATCTCGCCTCCGCCAGCGATGACGAGGTGATGGCCGCATGGGCCGGGCTAGGGTATTATTCGCGGGCTCGGAATCTGGTGAAGTGCGCGCGCCAAGTGTCTGAACTTGGGGGCTTCCCAACGACCGAGGCTGAACTTTTGAAACTGCCAGGTCTGGGCGCTTACACCGCAGCGGCTATCGCAGCGATCGCTTTTGGGCAGCGCGCAGTGGTGGTCGATGCCAATGTCGAGCGCGTCATAGCGCGATTGTTCGCGATCGAAGAACCGCTTCCAGCAGCGCGCAAGCCTATCCGCAAGCAAGCCGATGCGATCACGCCGCAGGACCGCGCGGGAGACTTCGCTCAGGCGATGATGGATCTGGGTTCGAGTGTCTGCACGAGCAGGGCGCCGAAATGCCTATTGTGCCCCGTAGCGAGCACCTGCCAAGCACGCACCAAGGATCCCGAGCGTCTGCCGGTCAAGCCGCCCAAAAAGGCCAAGCCCGAGAGGGTGGGGACAGCGTTCTGGATCGAGCGAGGAGGGGCAGCGGGACGCGAAGTGTGGCTCGTCACGCGGCCTGGAACCGGAATGCTCGGCGGGATGCGAGCGCTGCCGGACGATGGCTGGAGTGCGCAGGCTGACGGAAGCGGAAAGACCCCCGTCGAAGGCACTCGCAAAAGCCTAGGCAGTGTGCGCCATACCTTTACGCATGCGCATCTTACTCTGTCGGTCGAGCGAATTGTCGGCGTTGAACCCGAGGGCGAAGGACATTGGTGGCGGTTGGACGAGATCGATCAAGCCGGTCTACCCACGCTCTACGCTAAGGCTGCGCGCCTCGCGCTGGCAGCGGATTAAATAAACCCGCCGCCGATGGTCAGGCGCACGCCGGCGATCAGCAAGACGATCAGGCAGAAATTCCGCCCGCCATTGCTCGAAGAAAGCGCTCCCAAAACCACGCCCACTGCTATCAACGGCAGAGCAAGCCAGTTTCCCCAGCCGAGCAGCGGAATCTGCGACGGAATGACGATGACGAGCGAGACAAGCCCGAAGAGAATAGAAAGTAAATTCAGCATGTGTCTTATATGAGTATGACACCTGCAAATTTCAAGTCTCAATTGACCACTTAACTCCGCTGCCCCAAACAGAGCAAAAGACCGAATCCTGGAGAGACCCCTAATGGCATATCGCACTTTCGAACCCGCAGACCTATCCCGCCGTTCGCTGTTCCGTGGCGGAGCCTATCTCGCTGGGGCAGGGGTGCTGGCGACATTGCCGATGGGACGGTCGTTGATGGCCGCGCATGATGTTGGCGAATCCTATCCCAACATCCAGAAGCTCTACCAAGATTATGTTGGCGGCAAGAAAGTCTCCAATCTCTTCGTGACGCTTGGCACCGGTCAAGAGGATCACGCTCACACCATTGGCGGAGGAACGCTCGGCTTCGACAGCACGGTCGAGGTTGATGAAAACTCGCTTTATCGGATCTATTCGATGAGCAAGCCTGTTACCGGCATGGCGATTATGATCCTGATTTCCGAAGGCAAGCTTGGGCTGGATCAACCGCTCGGTGACGTCTTGCCAGCCTATGCCAATATGCAGGTGCTGGTCGATCCAGAGGGGCCGCTCGACGACGTGGTGCCAGCCAAGCGCGCGATCACGATCCGCCATTTGCTGACCCATACCGCTGGCATCGGCTATGGCATTACCAGCAAGGGGCCGCTGCTCGACGCGCTCAATGAAAATGGCATCGTCGGTGGCCGCGTCAGCCGCTTCCCGATCCCCGGGATCCCAACAGTTACGCCAGCACCCGGGCTCGAAGTCTGGGCTGATCGGCTAGCGACCCTGCCCTTGATGGCGCATCCGGGTGACAAATGGATCTATTCCGCGAGTATTGATTTGCTTGGGCGGGTTGTAGAAGTCGCCAGCGGACAGAAGTTCGAGGACTTCCTGCAAAGCCGCATTTTCGATCCCTGCGGCATGAGCAGCACCTATTTCACCGTGCCAGACAGTGAAAAAGGGCGCCTAACCGACAATTACGGCATTCTCAACGGCATGCCGCTGCCGATCGATCCGGGCGCGAACTCGATCTATTTGGACGAACCAGCAGTGCCTGCCGGTGGTGGCGGTCTGGTCAGCTCGCCCAAGGACTATGATCGCTTCCTGCGAATGCTGCTTGGTTACGGCACAATCGACGGCACAAGGGTCATGAGTGAGCCTGCTGTGCGGGTTGGCACTTCAAACCTGTTGCCCGACACGGTCGACCTGACCGGATCATGGATCGAGGGCGAAGGCCACGGAGCGGGCGGTCGCTCTGTCGGTTCCAGCTTCGGTTGGGGCGGTGCAGCCGGGACAGTGGCTGCGGTTGATTTCAAGCTCAACATGCGAACCCAATTGTACACCCAGTATATGCCGACCACGGCCTATCCGATGCGCGAGGAGTTTCTCGCCGCGCTTGAAGCTGATTTGTCTGCCAAGGCCGGCGCGTAATCGCAGTGGCGCCTCCGATAGCATTTGCCGGTTCGCCGATTGATCGTGCGGATCAGATCAGAGTCGACAAGGACGCGCTAGCGGCGCGGATGGATTGGCGCGCCAAAGTGCTCAAGCTCGATGGGCTGTTGCCCGAGATTGACGACATGGGTCGGCTGATCTGGGGAACCTTGGCGGATGTCCCGCAGGAGGCTGAGCTGGTCTTCCTGGGTCTGCTCGATGACAAAGCGTGCTTCGCAGCGGTGCCGCAAGAAGGCGCGGGCGGTCCGGCCTATGCCATGCCGCGCGCCTGGCAGGCGATGCAATTGCTCCAACCGGAAGATCTGGCGATCTATGGCGGGGCTCGCAGTCTGGTCGACTGGCATGCGCGTCACAGATTCTGCGCGAAATGCGGGTCTGAAACGCACATCGCCAAGGGTGGTTGGCAACGATCATGCCCCAATTGCGGCGCGGATCACTTCCCGCGCACCGATCCGGTGACGATAATGCTGGTTGAGCATGAGGATCGCTTGCTGCTCGGCCGTCAACCGCGCTTCCCGCCGCGGATGTATTCGGCATTGGCAGGTTTCGTAGAGCCCGGCGAAACGATTGAGGAGGCGGTCGCGCGCGAGATCTGGGAAGAAGCCGGAGTGCGGGTCCGAAATGTCGAGTATCTTTCGAGCCAGCCATGGCCATTTCCCAGCCAGCTGATGATTGGCTGCACGTCGGTTGCGGATGATCCAGAGCTGACGATCGACACCACCGAGCTTGATGATGCGCGGTGGTTCACCCGCGCCGAGTTGGAGGAGGCGCGGCAGGCTGGTACTGATGGGACTGACACGCTGATCTTCCCGCAGAAGTTCGCAATCGCGCATCATCTGATTACATGGTGGATGGACAAATGAGTGAAACCGCACCCGACCACATAACAATCGACATCTATTCGGACGTCATGTGTCCGTGGTGTGCGATCGGCTATGGCCAGCTGACCAAGGCGCTGAATGAATTGGATGGAGAGATCGAAGCCGAGATCCGCTGGCGTCCGTTTGAACTCAATCCCACAATGTCTGAAACGGGCGAGCATCAGGAAGCGCATCTCCAACGCAAATATCGCCGCAGCGCTGAAGAAGGCGCCAAGGTTCGCGGTCAGATGAAGGAAATCGCTGACGGGGCGGGGGTCAATCTTTCTTACGAGGGCGACGAGAGCGATCCGCCACCGGCGATGATGTGGAACACAAGGGCGGCGCACAAATTGCTCGGCTGGGCGCTCGAACAGGCCGGGCCCAAGGTTCAAACCGAGCTCAAACTCGCTCTGTTCAAAGCGCATTTCAATCAGCGCAAGAATGTCTCTGACCGTGAGGTTCTGCTCGACACGGCGGCCGGCGTTGGCCTGCATCGCGAGGCGGCCAAGTCAGCGCTGGAGGATGATGAACTGGAGGCTCGCGTGATCGCCGAGGAGCGGCAAGCGTGGGATCTCAATATCACCGGCGTTCCGGCGATGATCGTGAATGGCAAATTCATGATCCCGGGGGCGCAAGCGCCGGAGACCTATGTCAACGCGCTGCGCCGTGTCGCGTTAAAAAGTCGCGAACAATGACCCGAGCCACCCGCTCCCTCCGCCCTTCCACCCGGAGCCTACCGGGATATCATCCGGGTGGAAGGGCGGAGGGAGCGGGTGGCAGGGCCCGCGCCACAATAAGGGAAGCTGCGTCCGCCTGATTGGCGCCAGCGTATAGAACAGTATGAAAAGCATTATCGTTGTTCTGGTCGTCACAATCATCGCCTTGGTCTTCGGCTATTTTGCCGGCTGGGACAGTGTCAAAGTCGGCGGATATTCCGCCTATTTCCTGTGCGTCGTGATCGCTCTGGCGGTGAACTGGTTAGCGTTTATTCCGTCAGCGATCGCCAAGACTGATCGCTTCTATGATTCGATCGGCGCGGTAACCTATCTGACCGTGACAGCCTTCGCGCTGTGGGCTGCCAATGCCGCCTATGGTTCGCTTGATACCCGCAGCCTGGTGATTGCAGCGATGATTGCGATCTGGTGCATCCGGCTCGGCTCGTTCCTCTACATTCGCATTCACGCGGCGGGCGGGGCAGACTCCCGGTTTGAGAAGATCAAGATCAACCCGCCACGCTTCTTGGTAGCTTGGACCCTGCAAGCCTTGTGGGTGACGCTGACCGCATCCGCCGCGCTCGTGGCGATAACCGCGTCGCAGCGTGAGCCGATCGGCCTGTTCTTCTGGATCGGCGCGGCCGTCTGGGTGCTCGGGATCACTTGGGAGACCGTCGCCGACAATCAGAAGAAGGCGTTCAAGGCGGACCCCGCCAATCTCGGCAAGTTCATCAATGTCGGCCTGTGGCGCTGGTCCCGGCATCCCAATTACTTTGGCGAGATCACGCTTTGGACCGGAATCCTGATCATGGCCATTCCGGTGCTGTCCGGACTCGCTTGGCTGGTGGTAATCTCCCCGATCTTTGTCACGCTGCTGCTGACCAAAATTAGTGGGGTCAATCTGCAGGACGGCCAGGCCAAGAAGCGCTGGGGCGATGATCCCGACTATCAGGCCTATCGCGCGAACACGCCGGTGCTGATCCCGCGTCCGCCCAAGGGATAGTCTCGTCACATTGCTCGAAGGGAGTACGCCATGACCGAATTCGCGCCGCGCAGTGCAGTTATCACCGGGGGAGCGAGCGGGATCGGGCTTGCTGTGGCAAAGCGCCTAGCCAGCCAGGGCGTGCGAGTCATGGTCGCGGATCTGCCAATGGAAAGCCTCGAGCGGGCGAGCCGGATCGACGGGCTGATCACGCAGGCCTGCGATGTTTCTGACTTGGCGCAGGTTGAGGCTCTGGCTGAAGCGGCGTTTGAGCAATTTGAAAGCGTTGATCTGGTGCTCAATAATGCCGGACAGGGCGGCGTTCGTGGCAAAATGTGGGAAGTCGATCCGGACCAGGCGCGGGCGCATTTCGATGTCAATTTCTGGGGCGTCTGGAACGGGGTGAAGGCCTTCGCTCCGCGTCTCATCGAGCAATCGACCCCGAGCGCGCTTTACAACACCGGCAGTGAGAACAGCTTTTTTTGCGCCGTGCCGCAGACCGCGGCCTACATTGCGGCCAAACACGCAGTACTCGGGATGACTGAAAGCCTGCGCGAGGACCTGCCCGAGCATGTCCATGCCGGTCTGATCATTCCAGGATGGGTGTTCACGCCTCTGGGCCCAGAGCAATTCATGAAGTTCGGGATGGATGTGGAGCAATATGTCGACATCATCCTTCCGCAGATCTTTGCGCGCCGGCGGTTTGTTGTCAGCCACGGCTACAACACGGTGCGGATCTCCGAACGAATGGAAGAACTGAGCAACAGCTATTCGGACTATGCGCTGCCGGTCGAAGAGGACGCAAAGCACGACGTTCGGCTGGTATTCGAACAATTGCGTCAGCGCTGAACGACCGCGATCGTCGCATTTTAACTCGTATGGTTACCGAGTGTTAACCAAGAACGGTTACCACCTTGGTCTATGGGAACATTACACAATCTCGCCAAGGCGCATCCGAAAGCCACTCAAGACCGAGCAGAGACATCGGCCCGTAAGGCTGTGTTCCTGCGGGCGCTGATGCGTTTCCAGGGTCATGACGAAGCCATTCCGATCACGATTCGCGAGATTTCGGCCACAGGCATGAAAGCCTCCACCTCGACATCGCCTTTTCCGGGCGGCAAGGTTGAGATCGGCCTTCGCAATCTGGGCGCGGTTCCAGCAACTGTAATGTGGGCTGCCAGCGGGATGCTCGAAGTAGCCTTTGATCGGATCATCGATCCCAATGCGATCCAGATGAAGATCACCGGGAAGTACACTCCCGCGCCTGACACCGCTCGCAATTTGCGCCGGGTCTAATCAGTCCTAGAACGCCTCAGATCAGCGCAAGCTTTTCCAGCTTGGCCGCCAAGCGGCCTGGCAGGATATCGCCAATATCCTCACCTTCCTGTAGGTCGCGCGGAGCCTTATCCTCGGTGAGATAGCGCCAGCCCTGGTGCGCGCGCTTGGGCGCAGGATGCGTGCGGATCAGCACCGGCTCCAATTCAATATTCCAACGCCCGTCATCGGTCTTTGAGAATGCCTTGATCGGGGAGCGCGCGACCAGCGCGTGGTTGAGTATCCAATAGAGCGAGCCGCCAACCATTTCCTCATGGCGCTTGGGCAGATAGCGCGTGGTCAGCTTGATCTCGCGGCGGTTCTCATACCAACCCGCGAGATCAGCCCAGCTCTTCGCGCCGAACGCGATTTTGGTCATGTGAAGCGGCATGCGCTCAATGTGGCAGCGCAGCCGTGCGATTCAAGCCATGCTCAAGCCGCCATCCACGATGAAGGGCGCGCCGGTCGCGAATTTGCTCTCATCGCTGGCGAGATAGACCACCAGATGCGCGATATCGTCGGGCTCTCCCATCCGTCCGATCGGTTGGGCGATCGAGAAGGCTTCGGCGGTCGCGGCTGGGTCGGGTGTGCCGGCGATCACGCTCTCGACATTGGGTGTCAGGATCGTGCCCGGCTGGACCGAATTGACCCGGACATTGTTCTGCTCACGCGCGCACCACAATGCGATCGACTTGGTGAGCATTGCAACCGCGGCCTTCGCACTGTTGTATGCGGCAAGGTCGGGGCTTGGCTTGTTGCCGGCGGCGCTGGAGAAGTTGACGATCGAACCGCCACCGCTCTTGGCGATCAGCGGGATCGCTGCCTTGCATCCCATGAAGATGGAGTCGACGTCGACCGTGTAGCAGCGCTTGAAATCCTCTGGGCTGAGGTCGGCGATCGACCCAAACACGGTGATCGCGGCGTTGTTGACCAGCACGTCGAGCCGACCGAACTCGGCCTCAATATCGGAGATGAGCTTTTGCCACCCCTCCCAATCAGTCACATCCTGCGCCTTGAAGTGACACTTGTCGCCCAGCTCGGCAGCGGTCGCTGCGCCGGCGGCTTCGTCGATGTCGGTGATCACCACCGTGGCGCCTTCGGCCAGCAGTGCTTTGCTCGCCGCCTTCCCGAGGCCCATGGCCCCGCCGGTCAGCAATACGATTTTACCTGAAACCCGTCCGTTCTCGTTGGACATTCTACTCTCCCAGAAACGTCTTCCGGGAGCGGAGCTATCAGCCGGTCAACCCCATCGCCACTGCCAAACCTAAGAAGGCCAGGAAGCCCATCGAATCGGTGATCATGGTGACAAAGACCGAGGACGCGACCGCCGGGTCGGTGTCGAGCCGCTCGAAGATCACCGGTACCAGCACGCCAGCAAGGCCCGAGACAACGATGTTGATCACCATCGCCAGCGCAATCACCACGCCCATCATCGGCGAAAACAGCAGCCAGCCCGCGAGGCCGATCAACACCGCGATGGTCACGCCATTGAGCAGCGCCACGCGCATTTCCCGCCAGACAATCTTCCAGGTGTTGGCCCGGGTCAGCTGATTGGTCGCAATTGCGCGCACCGCCACTGCCATGGTCTGAGTCCCGGCATTCCCGCCAATGCTCGCGACAATCGGCATCAGCACCGCGAGCGCGACCAATTGCTCGATCGCCGCGCCGAAGAAAGCGATCACAGCAGAGGCGACCACCGCTGTGCCGAGATTGGCGATCAGCCACCGCACCCGGCTGGTATAAGCCTCGCGGATCGGTTCGTTGATGTCGCCATCGCCGGCACCCGACATCAGCAGCGCGTCTTCGCCGGCTTCTTCGGAGATGATGTGGACCACGTCATCGACCGTCATCTGACCAACCAAGCGGCCGCTCTCGTCCACCACCGCAGCAGAGATCAGCGCGTATTTCTGGAACATCAGCGCGACCTCTTCCTGATCGGTCGTCACCGGGATCAGTGTCTGATCGCGCTTCATCACATCGGTCAGCTTGACCGAGCGCGGCGTGGTGAGGATCCAATTGAGCGCGCAGGTGCCGACCGGATGGTGCCGCTGGTCGACCACGAAGACTTCCCAGAAATCATGCTCGAGATCGCCTTCCTCGCGCAGATAGTCGATCAGATCGCCGATCGTAAGATGCTCGGGCACCGCCATCACATGGCGGTTCATCAAGCGCCCGGCGGTCTCCTCCGGATAGGACAGCGCGTTCTCGACCGCCGCCTGGGTCTCGGGCTCAAGCTCGGCGATGATCGCGATCTGGTCTTCTTCGTCGAGATCTTCGAGCAGCTGGACCGCGTCATCGGTCTCAAGCTGTTCGGCGATGGTCGCGACCGCTTCGGGTTCAAGCGCTTCCATCATGTCCTCGCGGACGTGATCGTTGAGCTCGGCGACCACCTCGCTGGTCATCAGATCAGTCAGCGAAGCGGCAAACTCGGTCCGCTCATCGCGGTCGAACAATTCGAGCAAGTCGGCAATGTCAGCCGGGTGGAGCGGCTCAACCAGCTCGTGGCACATCGCCTTGTCCTGGCGCTCGAACGCTTCGCGCACGCTCGCGACATATTCAGGCTTGAGCCGGTTTTCCTCGTCGTGCCGCTCATCATCGATCCGGTCATCGGGGCGAGGGGTGTCCTCCGCCGCCTGCGGATCCGCGAGCATCAGGTCCTCTTCAGGGCGCGTCGGATCGACCATAGCTCTCGGTCTAGGGGGGCGGGTTTGAAAAGCAAGCTGCGGGGTGACACCGACGCACAACTCTCTATATCAGCCGCCAACAATCAGGAGACACTTACATGGCCGACAAGCTCACTTTCACCCTCGAATCCGGCGACGTTGTTATCAAGCTGCGTCCTGACCTGGCCCCCGGCCATGTTGAGCGGATCACCGAGTTGGCGAGCGAAGGTTTTTACGACGGCGTGGTGTTCCACCGCGTGATCCCGGGTTTCATGGCGCAGGGCGGCGATCCGACCGGCACCGGCATGGGCGGCAGCGACAAGCCTGACCTCAAGGCCGAGTTCAATTCCGAGCCGCACACCCGCGGCACTTGCTCGATGGCGCGCACCCAGGTGCCTGACAGCGCTAACAGCCAGTTCTTCATCTGCTTTGACGATGCGGAATTCCTCGACGGTCAATACACCGTCTGGGGCCAGGTCGAGAGCGGAATGGAGCTGATCGACGGTCTGGCCGTCGGTGAGCCACCGGCAAGCCCGAGCAAGATCGTGAAAGCGACGGTTGGTTAAGCAAGTTCTCGACACTCTTTGGCTTGCCGCGGCGGCGCTGGTTACTTTGCCACGCCGCCTCGGCAAACCGAAAATCCCAGAGCTCGGCCGGGGCCTTCCGCAGGACGCAATCAATGGGCGGAAGGCGTTTGACGCCCGAGTGCAGCAGGCTTTCCCTGTCGGCTCCCAAGTAGAGACGATGGTGGGCACCTTGCGCGACCAGAGCTTCGAAGAAGCTTCTGCCCCGCCGAAGGTTGACCAAGTTAGACTACCCAATGATCACCACGCGATGACCTACCGCAATGGTGGCTTTCCAGCGCACACGCTATGGTCAGTGCGCTGGCGTGAGAAGGAAGGCACGATCACCGAGATCTGGGGCGTGTTCGGACATGTCGGCCCCTAGATCCCAAGATTGATCCTTCCCCAAAATCCTGCAATCAAGAATGCGACTGTGGAGTTGGGCTTGTTAGAAGACTCGTCGCCCCGGCCACCGAGCCGGGGGTCCAGCTCTTATTGAAGTGCCAAGGGCGCCAGCTGGACCCCGGATCAAGTCCGGGGTGACGAATAAGCTTGGCTGACTTAGTACGCCCTAGCCATGAAACTTAAGACTGAGCCAAATTTCCATTGGGGCGCTCGCCTGAGTCTTCTGGCGGGTGCCTGTCTAGTGTCTTGCAGCGAAGCGCGGCCGCCAGTCGCTTGGCAGGAAGTCACCGAAAGGAAGCCGGCCGCCATAGTCGAGTGCTTGGAGAATTCGCGCGACTTCAAGGCCGTTTCAAAGTTTAGTGGCCTGAGGGGGCCAATTGAAAGCGATACCTACAAGCTGGGCGATCAGTTCCAGATCGCGTTTAGCAGTAATGCCACGACAGGCACGATGGTCACGGTCCGCTCGGATCGGAAGCTCTCCGAGACCGAGCTTGCGACACTTTATCGCTGCACTGATCGGAATTGATCCTTCCTCAACATCCCGCTAAACGCCGCGCAATCATGAAACCAACTGCACCTCCCAAGACCTATCGGGTCAAAAGCTTCGGCTGTCAGATGAACGTCTATGATGGCGAGCGTATGGGCGAACTGCTGGCCGAGCAGGGCATCACGCCTGCGCCGGAGGGCGAGGACGCTGATCTGGTGGTGCTCAACACCTGCCACATCCGCGAGAAGGCGGCTGAGAAAATCTACTCGGACATCGGTCGCCTGACCAAGGGCAAGACCCAGAAGAAGGCTCCGATGATCGCGGTGGCCGGCTGCGTCGCCCAGGCCGAGGGTGAAGAAATTATGGCGCGCGCGCCGGCGGTCTCCATGGTGGTCGGACCCCAGGCCTATCACCGCCTGCCCGACATGCTCGACAAGGCGGTGCAGGGCGAACGTTCGACCGACACCGACATGCCCGCAATCGCCAAGTTCGGCGCATTGCCAGCTCGCAAACGCCGTTCTCCGACAGCCTTCCTGACGGTGCAGGAAGGGTGCGACAAATTCTGCACCTATTGCGTGGTGCCTTACACGCGCGGGGCCGAAATCTCGCGCCCTTACAGCGATCTGGTCGAGGAAGCTTACAAGCTGGTTGATACCGGCGCGCGTGAAATCACCCTGCTGGGCCAGAACGTCAACGCGTGGAGCGGCGAGGATGACAAGGGCCGCCATGCCGGTCTGGGGGAGCTGATCCACCGGCTCGCCAAGGTCGATGGCTTGGAGCGGATCCGCTACACCACCTCGCATCCCAATGACATGGATGAGGCGCTGATCGCGGCGCATGGCGAAGTCGACAAGCTGATGCCCTATCTCCACCTGCCGGTGCAGTCGGGCAATGACCGCGTGCTCAAAGCGATGAACCGCGCGCACACGGCGGAAGGTTATCTCAAGCTGCTGGAGCGTTTCCGCGAAGTGCGCCCGGATATCGCTTTGTCAGGCGATTTCATCGTCGGCTTCCCGGGCGAGACCGAGCAAGAGTTCGAAGACACGCTCAAAATCGTCGACCAGGTGCGCTATTCGCAGGCCTTCAGCTTCAAATATTCACCGCGCCCCGGAACCCCGGCCGCGACGATGGACAACCAGATCGCCAAGGAAGTGATGGACGATCGCCTGCAGCGGCTGCAAGCACGGCTTAATCGCGATCAGCTGGCGTTCAATCAGGCGAGCGTCGGCAAGACGTGCTCTGTGCTGGTCGAGCGCAAGGGCAAGCATGAGGGCCAATGGCTCGGCAAGTCGCCGTGGCTGCAATCGGTCTGGTTCGAAGGGCAGGCCGAAATCGGTGATCTGGTCGAAGTCGAGCTGGTCGACGCCGGGCCCAATTCGATCAAAGGCGCGCTGCGCGAGAGCGTTTCAGCCTAAGCGGAATTCATATCTTTTCGTCATCCTGAACTTGTTTCAGGATAACTCCTTTGTCGCGTGCTGATTGTTATTCTGAAATGAATTCAGAATGACGGCACTTTTGAGAAGCTTCCAAGATCTCTCCGCGGGAATGACGAGCCAGTGGCTAAGTTTGTTTCGGTGATATGACTTTCCACCGCCGTGTGGCCCCTATGAACTTGCGTTGCGCGCATCAAGGCTTACCTTTTCGACTCGTAAGACGGGTCGAGTTCCGTCTGCAACACAAAGGGATTTATGGGCCGTAGACCAGTAAGTGCGATCGATCCGGCGGTGGTGCCAGGCAGTATCCGACCGACTGAAGCGCGCCGCGCGCAAATCGAGCTGAGCTTTGAGAACCAGTCCTTGCTCGGTGCCCTGTTCGGCGAATTTGATGCCAATCTTGTCCAGGTAGAGAACCGCCTGAGCGTGATGATCCACGCTCGCGGCGACAAGTTGATGATCGAAGGGCCGGAGGATAGCGTTGCCCGCGCGCGTGACACGCTCAACACGATGTATGATCGCTTGGCTCAGGGGCAGGACCTGGACGCCGGTGCGATTGAGTCGCTGATCGCCATGTCGAATGAGCCGACGCTCGAAGGCATCATCAATGGCGAAAAGGAAGCGCCGCCGATCATGATCCGCACGCGGCGCAAGACAATCGTGCCGCGCTCTGCGACCCAGGTGACCTATATGCGCAGTCTGGCGCGCGACGACATCATCTTTGCCCTGGGTCCGGCCGGCACGGGTAAAACCTATCTTGCTGTGGCGCAGGCGGTCAGCCAGTTAATCACTGGCAGCGTTCAGCGGCTGATCCTCTCACGCCCCGCGGTTGAAGCGGGTGAGAAGCTGGGCTTCTTGCCAGGCGATATGAAGGACAAAGTCGATCCCTATCTCCGCCCGCTCTACGACGCGCTGTATGATTGCATGCCGCCTGAGCAGGTCGAACGGCGGATTGAAAGCGGTGAGATTGAGATCGCTCCGATCGCCTTCATGCGCGGGCGGACTTTGGCCGACGCCTTTGTGATCCTCGACGAAGCGCAGAACACCACGCGTGAACAGATGAAGATGTTCCTCACCCGCTTCGGCCAGAACAGTCGGATGGTGATCTGCGGAGATCCGCGGCAGGTCGATATCCCCGGCGGTGATCGAATGAGCGGGCTGGCTGATGCCGTCGACAAGCTCGAAGATGTGGAGGGCTTTGGCACTATCCGCTTCTCTGCCGCTGATGTGGTCCGTCACCCGATCGTGGGACGGATTGTCGAGGCCTATGAGGGCCCCGCAGAGTGAAACATGCTTTTGGCGCAGTGCTTGTGCTGGCATTGGCCACGCCCGCCCATGCCGATTGGGAGGGCTTCGATTGGCGGATGAGCGAGGCCGAGGTTGAGACGGCCAATTCTGACGTCGAGGTCTATCGCCTTGAAGAGGTCAAGCGCAAGCGGATGCGTCCCAGCGCCTCGACCCTTGGCGGGAAATGGTCGGACGACGGACAGGACTATCAGGTCTATTTTTACTTCGACCCTCAAAGCGAATTGGAGTTCATTGAGATTGAGCCGGTGGGTGTTGACTGTGCGGGTTGGAACGATCTGTTTGCCAAACGCCACGGTAAATTCGAAGAGGAGATCTCTTCGCTCGGTCCGGCCAGCCGGACAACCCGCCATTGGAAGCTGAGCCGAGGGTTCGAGCTGAACACGCTGGTCTTGCATTTCGAGAGCAGCGACACGTGGAATTGCAACGCCACGATCAGGAACCCCACTCCTTGGTTGAATCGCTAGATATCGACATCGAGGATTGGCCGGAGGGCGAATGGGAGGCACTGGCGCAGCGCGCGTCTGCAGTGACAGGTGAAGTCGCGCCCGAGCTGACCAATCCACGGCTTTCGACCAGCCTGCTGCTGACTTCGGACGCCGAGGTGCATGCGCTCAACCGCGAATGGCGGCAGCGCGATAAGCCGACCAATGTGCTGAGCTTCCCGATGCTGTCGCGCGATGAGTTGCTGGCGCTCGAAAGCGACGGCCCGCCAGTGATGCTGGGCGATTTGGCGCTGGCATATGAAACCTGCGTGCGCGAGGCTGAAGAGAAAGGCGTGCCGCTGGAGCACCATGCGGCGCATCTGATGATTCACGGCTTCCTTCATTTGGCGGGTTATGACCACGTCCAGTCTGACGCCGAGGCCGAGGCAATGGAGGCGCTCGAAATTGCAGCTCTTGCAAAAATGGGCGTGGCTGACCCATATGGTGATCGTGGTTTGAAGGAGTAATCAAGCAGGGCCATGCCCGATTCTCAAAGTCCCGCAGGAGATGCGGAGAGTAGCAGCGGGCTTTGGCTCGCACTCAAAAAACTAATCCGAGTCGGTGACGGCGACCGATCTTTGCGCGCGCAGCTTGAAGAAGCGATTGACGAGCATGAAGACGAGAACGACGACGACGATGATCACGAAAACGGCAATGGCAATGGTGATCTGCTGCCAATTGAGCGGCAGATGCTGCGCAATCTGCTACACTTTAGTGAGCATGACGCCGATGACGTCGCGGTTCCGCGCAGCGAAATCATCGCAGTCGATGCGTCATTGAGCTGGGAAGAGCTGGTCAGCGCTTTCAGTGAGCATGGCCATTCGCGCCTCCCGGTCTATCGCGAGACGCTCGATGATGTGGTCGGGATGATCCACATCAAGGACGTGTTTCCCTATCTCGTGAATGGAAAATCTCCCCCGCGGGACTGGACCACGCTGATGCGTCAGCCGCTCTATGTCCCGCAGGTGCGCGGTGCGCTGGACGTCCTAGCGGATATGCGCGCACGTCGGGTGCATCTTGCGATCGTTCTCGACGAATTCTCGGGTACCGACGGGATCATCACGATTGAGGACCTGGTCGAAGAGATCGTCGGAGAGATCGAAGACGAACACGACGAGACCCCGGAAGCGCTGATCGTTCCTATTGGTGAGGGGATGTGGGATTGCGACGCTCGGGCTGAGCTTGATGACGTTGCAGAAATGGTCGACCCGCACCTGGCCGAAGTCGAGGAATCGGTCGACACATTGGGCGGCCTGACATTCGTTCTGGCTGAACAAGTGCCGCCCGTCGGCACAATCGTGGAACATCCCAGCGGGTGGCGGATTGAAGTGACAGCGGGCGATGAGACTCACGTGACAAGGCTCAGGCTGCACGCTCCCGAAAGTGTGGAAATTGCAAGTTAGTCGCAAGAACTCACTTTTTTCTTCGATTTTTTGCATCCTTTTGGCGCGACAAGCGTAGCTCTCTCAAACAAGGAGCCAATAATGCCGTCTCGCCGCCTACCACCTTTGCGTGCTCTCGAAGCTTTCATGCGCACAGTGCGTCTTGGATCCGCTCGCGCTGCTGCGGAGGAGATCGGGTTGAGCCCGTCGGCATTGTCACGCCGGATCACCAATCTGGAAGACTTCGTCGGGAAGAAGCTGTTCACGCGGGCCCGGCAAAGCATGCAACTGACCGACGAGGGCCAGGCCTTCTACGAGGCGGTCAATCCGCATCTGGAATCGCTGGCGCGGGCGGTGGAAAGCCAGTCCGACAATGTTTCCCTGCTGCGGCTGCGCTTGGGCGTGCTCCCGCTGTTCGGCAGTCAGCGGTTGTTCCCGCGCTTGGGTGAGCTGCGCAAGCGCCATCCATTGCTGCATATCGACATTGATACAGGACCACATCTGGAAGATCGGGTTGGCGATACGCTCGACGCGGCGATCATCCTTTCACGTGGGCCTTCTACTGGCCTGCACGCGGTTCGGCTGGACCACAATCTGGTCCATGCGATTTGCAGCAAGGACGTCGCAGCCAGCGTGGGACCGAAAGCTCAGCGCGAGACTCTCGAGAAGCAGACCTATCTGATCCATAACGAGTTGCCGGCCAGCTTCGAGGCTTGGAAACAGGCGCTCAATCTGGAGGATCTCGAACCGGCAGCGATTGATCATTACGATTCAGGCCAGCTGATGCTGGAAGCCGCCGCGCAAGGTTTGGGCATTGCGATCATGCACGACGATCATTTGCGGCGGGCGCAGGACAATCGATTGACCGATCTGTTCGGTCTCGAGGTTGAAAGCCCATATTCCTATTGGTTTGTGTGCAAGCCAACGTCCTTGGAATCTCGCCCCGTTCGGCTGTTCCACGATTGGCTGGTGCGGGCAGGGCTCTAGCAGCTAGCTGGCGCGTTCCTTCGCCTCGCGCTCTTCGGGAGCTTCATAGCGTACCGGCGGTACGTCATGGGCGAAGTCGCGCAGTGGTTTGCCCAGCGTCTCTAACAGAGTTTCTTCGATCCGACGGCGCGCTTCCTGGCCAATCGCTTTGCGGCCGCGGAAATCCTCTGGACTGAACGGCTCAAGATAATGCAATCGCACTTTGAACGAGCCTCTGCGAGACAGCACGCGCTTGGCATTGTTCAAACCGCCTTCTTCGCCAATCCAACCGATCCACTCAGCGACTTCGCCATATTCCAGCAGCACCGGCTGGACCAAAACGCCTGGGGGCGGCGGCTCGAGCACGCTCAACATGCTGGTTTTGAAAGGCAGCAGGGACTGGCCGTCAGTGGTGGTTCCCTCAGGGAAGATCGTCACTGACCAATTGTCAGCCAAGGCTTCCTTGAGCAAATTGATCTGAGCAGCCACGCCCATGCGATGCTCGCGCTTCACGAACACCGTGCGGTTGAGTGAGGCCAACCAGCCAACAACCGGCGATTGTTCCAACTCGGCCTTGGCAACAAAGGCAGTGCCGCTCGCCCCCGCCAAGGTGAGGATATCGATCCAGGACACGTGATTGGCGACGTAGAACACGTCGCGCTTAAGATGAGTGCCAACGACTTCGACCTTTGCGCCCGATACGCGGCCGGCATAGCGCAGAAACAGCATCGGGAAGGGCGAGCCGTAAGCGAAGATCCGATACAGAAAGTGCAGCGGCACAAAGATCAGCAGAAGCGCGATCAGTCCCAGTGTCCGCCAGAAGATCCGGCACCAGCCCAGAACTGAGATCGGAGTGGTTTCGCCGCGTGCCGCCGCAACACGTTTTTCCCAGGCTTTGGCTTCTCGGCGAGAAAGCGGCCGAGCTGGTGGGTTGATATCAGTCGTCACGGGAGAGGCGAACTCCGTAGAGTTCCATCCGGTGATCCACCAAGCGATAGCCGAGTTTTTCCGCGATCTGACGTTGGAGAGCTTCGACTTCGGGATCGACAAATTCGACGACCTTGCCCGTCTCGACATCGATTAGGTGATCGTGGTGCGCTTCGGGCACGGGCTCGTAGCGCGAGCGACCATCCCCGAAATCGTGGCGATCAAGAATGCCCGCTTCCTCGAACAGCCGAACCGTGCGGTAAACTGTGGCAATCGAGATTTTTGAATCGATGGCCGATGCGCGTTGGTGGAGCAGTTCCACATCAGGGTGATCGTCACTGTCGGACAACACCCGGGCAATGACCCGGCGCTGCTCAGTGATCCGCAGACCCTTTTCAGCACACAATTGTTCGAGATCGATTTTCGACACAAATATTACCTCAATTGAGAAAACGCCCGTTCTCCTTATCGAGACCGGGCGCTTTGCTCAAGTTGATGCAATCAATCAGAGTGATCGCTGATTATGCCGCCTTCTTGCGCCGCGGTCCGCGGGCGCCTGGCTTGCGACCAAGGCCGATCTTCTTGGCCAGCTCACGACGCTTAGCAGCGTAGTTGGGCGCAACCATCGGATAGTCGGCTGGCAGGTTCCAACGCTCCCGATATTCCTCAGGCGTCATATCGTAATTGGTGCGCAGGTAGCGTTTCAGCATCTTCAGCTTTTTGCCGTCTTCCAAGCAGACGATGTAGTCCGGCTTGACTGAAGCGCGAACCGAGACGGCGGGCTCAGGACGTTCTTCTACCGGATCAGCTTCCTCTCCAAGGACAGAAAGCGCGCTGAATACATTGGTAATAAGAGATGGAACATCATCGACTGCGACATCATTGTTGCTGACATGAGCAGCAACAATATCACTAGTCAACGTGATGAGCGTCTCCTTCATTTCGATTTGCAAATCTTCCATGAGTTCCTCGATATTTTTATTCGGATTTTTCCGATAACTCGCCCATGAACCAAGCAGGGTATGATTTCAATATCTCTGCTTGGAGATGTAACGAAATTACGTTGGATTGTTTTAGACAGCGCGGCTGAAAGTAATCGCATCGACTCTGCTTCCATTCGCGAGACGATAGTAATTGTGACGCTCACCTATCGGCCGAAAGCCAAGCTTTTCGTAAAGGTGGATCGCCGGATTACCTCTTCTCATTTCGAGGAAGATTCGCTCGACTTTGCGGGCGGTTGAATGCGCAATGAGGTGCTCGATCAATCGCTCGCCCAAGCCGTTACGGCGGTGTTGCGGAGCGACGCCGATCAGCAGCAGTTCTTCGTCCCCTGCGGCAGCGCGCGTGAGAACAAAGCCAGCGGCTTCGCCGCCAGAGTCACGTTGCGAAGTCTGCGGAATTAGTTCTCCCGCTGAGTCGACTACGAGAGCATGGGTGGTCGGCATGGCCAGAGCGTCGGCAACCTGTCGGCGGTTCCACGCCTCGCCATAGGCCGGGTCAAACGCGGCTTCCATCACATGCATGATGTCGTCGAGCAAAGTGTCGCCTGGCGTCATGGCGTCAACCCATTTGGCATCACGGCTTGCGACTGCGGCACGGCGTCCGGCCCGCGACCATAGATTGGAGCGAGATCGGTAGTGAAAGCCGCTTGCGGAAGTCGGTGTGTGTCTCTCGCGTCAGGCAGCAGTTCGATCACTTCAACTGTGCGGTCGAGCAGATCGGCCAATTCTGTGGCCCGGTTGCCAGCGATCAGGTTGTGGCGGCTCGATTGTGTCGCTGCAGCAGGAAGCAGCGATTGGGCAGGGCCCTCGGCTTCTTCGGATGAGTAGTTCTGCACGAAAAACTCGCCATGACCGCCATTCATGCAAACCGTAATCGGAACCTGGTTGTCACCTCGAGCCTGAGCAGCAATCAGCGCCAGTGTCGGGTATCCGAGCACATCTGCTTCCCAGGCAAAGCCCAAGACCCGGGCGGTCGCCACGCCAATTCGCACACCGGTGAAGCTGCCAGGACCGAGCGAGACCAAGATCCGATTGGCTTTTCCCTTATTGGGAAGCGCGGCAATCATCGGCACCAAGTGTTCAGCATGGCCTCGGCCCAGAACACGATGGTCGTACGCCAGCAGCGCGCTGTCTTCGAACAGAGCGACGGAGCACGCTTCGGTTGCGGTTTCTATGGCCAGTGTCCGCATTCAAGGCCCGTTGCCTGAGCAAACGCGGGATCGCAAGCTTGGTCAGACGATTGAGTTGAACTTTTCGAAGTCTGGCCGAGGGCTGCGATCAAAGATGCTTTCTGGGTCGCCGTATCCGATTGAACAGATGAAGTTGGCCCTATGACGCGGCTCATCGCCAAAAAATGTAGCGTTTACAGCGGCTGGATCAAACCCCGACATCGGTCCGCAGTCGAGCCCAAGAGCACGCGCGGCGAGCATCAAGTAGGCGCCTTGCAATGACGAATTGCGGAAGGCGCCTTCCTCACGTCCAGCCTCATCACCTTCGAACCAGCTTTTCGCATCGGTATGCGGGAACAGCCAAGGCAGCTCTTCATGGAAATCAATATCATAACCAATGATTGCCGTAACCGGAGCGGCTAGGATCTTGGCCTGGTTGCCTTCCATCGCGCATCCGGCCAATTTCGCTTTCTGCTCTGTAGACTTTACCCAGACAATCCGCGCCGGCTGCATGTTAGCGGAAGTCGGCGCCATCTTGGTTAGGTCCCAAATTGCCCGCAATTGCTCGTCGCTCACCGGCTTATCGAGCCAATCATTGTAGGTCCGCGCTTCATTGAAAATCTGGTCGAGCGCGTCGGCTGACAGCGTCGTGTCGTGGAATTGCTTGGTCATAAGGGATCCTCAATCGGGAATAGGTCAGGCCGCGCGCACTTCCAGCACTTCGGGCACATAATGCTTGAGTAAGCTCTCGATCCCTTGCTTGAGAGTTGCGGTGCTTGACGGACATCCAGCACAAGCGCCTTGCAACGTCAGATAGACAATTCCGTTGCTAAACCCGCGATAGGCAATATCACCTCCATCGCCGGCAACCGCTGGGCGCACGCGCGTCTCCAGCAATTCGTTGATGGCCGCGATCGTTTCTGCATCGTCGGCGCTTTCTTCGACGATCATCTCGGTGCCTTCAGGTGGCACTTCGATTCCGTCAGCCGAGCCACCTACAAACAACGGTGCCTCTGACACGAAATGGTCGAGCAGGATCGAAACGACTAGCGCCTTCAGCATGCCCCAGTCCGAGCCCGGTGCGGCCGTCACCGTCACGAAGTTCCATCCGTAGAACACGTTGACCACTTCGCCCGTATCGAAAATCGCTTGCGCCAAGGGGCTCGCCTCAGCGGCCTCTGGGCTGGCAAACTCCCGTGTGCCAGACGACATCACGGTGCGGCCCGGCAGGAATTTGAGGCTGGACGGGTTCGGGGTGGTTTCGGTCTCAATAAACATGGCGTTGATTTAGGGAGCCGAAGCCTTCTCAGCAAGCAATTGTCGCTTTCAACGCATTCACTATCCCTTCAGCACTTCGCTGCTTATAGAGTAGTCTATGAACGCCTTCTTCCGGGGTATTGGTGCCCTTAGTCTCATTGCTGCGTCAGCAGTTTCCTCAGTCGCAGTCCAAGCCCAGGCGGATACGCAGCCTCCTGAGGTGCTGACTGTTCCGCCCGCGCCTGCGCCAGACACCCCACAGATTCCGCAGCCGCAGTTCCTCCAAACAGATGAGACTCCGTGGCTCTATCGCGGCAGCGACGTTCCGATCGACCAGGAGTGGTTGTTCGGCGAGATGGACAACGGTTTGCGCTACGCAGTGCGCGAAGCCGGCGTGCCACCAGGGCAGGTTTCGATTCGTGTCCGCGTTGACGTGGGCTCGCTGCATGAGCGCGAGAGCGAGCAAGGGTTTGCCCACTTGCTGGAACATTTGCTGTTCCGCGAGAGCAAGTATCTCGGCCAATCCAAAGCGATTGAGACCTGGCAAAGGTTGGGGGCGACCTTTGGCAGCGATACCAATGCCGAGACCAGCCCAACGCACACTGCCTATAAACTCGACCTTCCAAATGCGGACCGCGCCAAGCTCTACGAGAGCTTCAAACTGCTTTCGGGCATGATCCGCGAGCCGGTGTTGAGCCAGGAAAACGTCGATACCGAAATCCCGATTGTGTTGGCCGAAAAGCGAGAGCGGGGCGGCACCAGCGAGAGGGTAAGCGACTTTACCCGAGAGACCCTATTTGCCGGCCAGCGGCTCGCGATCCGATCGCCGATTGGAACGGTCGAGACCATCACCGGTGCGACCGGCACAGCCATGAGTGAATTTCACCGCCTTTGGTATCGGCCAGAGCGGACCGTCATAGTGGTCGTCGGAGACGCTGATCGGAATGTGCTCGCAGGACTGGTCGAACAATGGTTTGGCGATTGGGAAGGCACGGGACAGTCCGCCCAGGCCCCAGACTTTGGCGATCCTATAGCGCCTGACGACGTCCCAGAAGACAGCGCATGGCCAGTTGGCGAAATCGGTGTTTTGGTCGAACCCGATCTGCCTCGCACGATGACATTTGCCGTGTTGCGCCCATGGCGTCCGGTCGAAGACACGATCGTCTATAACGAAGGCCTGCTGCTCGACGCGATTGCTCAGGCGATCATCAATCGGCGATTGGAATCCCGGGCGAGGGTTGGAGGGAGTTTTCTCTACGCGCAGGTCTTGCAAGAGGATGTCTCGCGCTCGACCGATGCCACCTTTGTGAGTTTCGCTCCATTGACCTCGGATTGGGAAGCGGCGCTTGAAGACGTTCGCGGGGTCATTGCCGACGCGCTTGCCAGCCCGCCGACTGAGGATGAGGTCTATCGCGAAGTTGCCGAGTTTGAGACGGTCTTTGTCAACCGGGTTGAGCAAAGCAGCGTGATCTCAACGACTGAGATCGCTGACACTCTGGTCAATGCGGTCGACATTCGTGAGACGGTTGCCTCTCCGGAAACCGTGCTCGAGGTGTTTCAGGGCATGAGCCCCAGATTCACGCCGGAAGAGGTGTTTGTCCGCACGAAGCAGCTGTTCGAAGGTGCCGTGGTTCGCGGGATCTATGTCACGCCTGCGACCGGCGAGGCAGATTCGCAAACATTCCGTGCGGCCTTATCAGAGCAAGTGGCCGCAGATGAGGGCGCGCGGATGGCCGCGCTCGACATTTCGTTTGATGACCTCCCTCAGATCGGCCCGCCAGGCGCAATCGCCCAGCGCGGAACGATTGGACTGTTTCAATCCGCAGCCGGCGACATCGAGCAGATCAACTTTGCAAATGGTGTCCGCGCTTTGTTGTGGCCTAACGATGCTGAACCAGGGCGCGTTGCGGTCAAGGCCCGGTTTGGGGCGGGCTATCGCGCGTTTGACGAGACAACAGCGCCTTATGCAACCATCGGCGAGATGGCCTTGGTCAGTGCTGGCCTGGCCGATCTGGGCCAGGAAGAGATCGATATTCTCGCAACCGGTCGCAAGCTCGGTTTTGAATTTGCGATCGAAGATGCTGTCTTCACCTTCAACGCGCAAACCCGCTCGGCTGATCTGGCCGACCAATTGTATCTGTTTGCAGCCAAGCTTGGCATGCCGCGGTGGGACCCCGATCCGATCATTCGTGCGCGAGCGGCAGCGGAGCTGACTTATGCAAGCTTTGCTGCAAGCCCGAGCGGTGTGCTCACCCGGGACCTGGAATATCTGATGAGGGATCGAGACGCTCGATTTGCGACACCGAGTCCGGAGATGCTGGCCGACGTCACTCCGGATGGGTTTCGCGAAGTCTGGGAGCCCTTGTTACAGCAGGGGCCGATCGAGGTGATTGTCTTTGGCGAGTTTGACAGAGACAGCGCAGTTGAATCGCTCAATCGAACATTTGGCGCGCTCCCTCTGCGTGATCCTATCCCGTTGGAGATGGCAACGAGAACGCTGGCGTTCCCGGACGATCGGTCCGAAGCGGTTGTGCGGTCTCATCGCGGAGACGCCGATCAAGCTGCAGCAGCGATTGTCTGGCCCAGTGGCGGTGGGATCGAGGGCATTAGAGACTCTCGCCAGCTCGAGATTTTAACCCAGCTGTTCAACAATCGGCTGCTTGAAGCCATGCGTGAAAAGGCGGGCGCGAGTTATGCGCCTCAGGTGGTTTCGCAATGGCCGACTGATCTACCGACGGGAGGGACGATCAGGGCGCTGGCTCAGCTGCAACCCAAGGATGTTCCGGTGTTCTTCGCGGAGGCGGAGCGGATCGCCAAGGAATTGACCCTGATCCCACCGACTCTAGAAGAATTGGAGCGCGTGACCGAACCGTTGCTGCAATTGGTTCGCCGAGCCTCGACCGGCAATCTTTTCTGGTTGTATCAACTGGAAGGCGCCACGCGCGATCCCCGCATTGTCTCGTCGATCCGGACTCTGCCGCAAGATTTTTCGCAGACCACTCCAGCCAAGATGCAGCAATTGGCGCAGTTCTATTTTGGACAGGAGCCAGGATGGCGACTTGCGATTCTGCCTGAGGGACAAACGTTCGCTTCGCTGCCTAGCTATGAGGCCGAACCAATCGTACTTCCGCAGCCTTCCGCTCAACCCGAAGCGGAGTTCGTGGGTCGATAGGCTGAACGGCCAGGATCGCCTTGAGCGATCTGAGTGGCTAAGAAATAAAGTTGTCGCAAAGCGCATTGCGACTTTACAATTGTAAGCCTCTGCTTGTAACCGGCCCGGCCTGCTCGTGCCGATGGGAATCGGGCGTAGAGCAGTAGTTAGAAGAGAATGAGTTAGAACGTGGCGCAGAAATGGAACCCCGAGAGCTGGAAGGCTCACGAAGCGCGGCACTTGCCGCAATATGAAGATCCAGCCGAGCTGGCTGATGCGGAGGCGACCTTGGCCGCCTATCCGCCGTTGGTCTTCGCCGGCGAAGCGCGCGCTCTGAAAGCCGACCTGGCACAGGTCGCCAATGGCGAGGCGTTCCTGCTGCAGGGCGGGGATTGTGCGGAGAGCTTCGCCGAGTTCCATCCCAATAACATTCGCGACACTTTCCGTGTGCTGCTTCAGATGGCGGTTGTGATGACCTTCGCCAGCAAGCAACCGGTGGTGAAGGTCGGCCGCATGGCAGGGCAGTTTGCCAAACCACGCTCGTCCGCGACCGAGACCAAGGGCGATGTCACGCTGCCGAGCTATTTCGGCGACAACATCAACGGGATCGACTTTGATCCGGTTCAGCGCCGCAATGATCCGGGGCGGATGGTCAAAGCCTATTCGCAAGCGGCGGCGACACTCAACTTGCTGCGCGCCTTTGCTGGCGGCGGCTACGCCAATCTGCGTCAGGTCCATCAGTGGACGCTCGACTTCATGGGCAACACCCCATGGACCGCCAAATTCGCCGAGACCGCGGATCGGATTGGTGAAGCGCTCGATTTTATGGAGGCCTGCGGGGTTGATCCGGCGACGGTGCCGCAATTGCAGGGCACCAGCTTCTACACCAGCCACGAAGGGCTGCTGCTGCCCTATGAGCAAGCGCTGACGCGGCAAGACTCGCTAACGGGCGATTGGTACGCGACCAGCGCGCACATGCTGTGGATCGGTGATCGTACCCGCTTCCCAGGTAGCGCGCATATTGAATTCGCACGCGGCATCGGAAATCCGCTCGGCATGAAATGTGGCCCAAGCCTTGAGCCAGATGCGCTGCTGACGTTGCTTGATGATCTGAACCCGGCGCGTGAGCCTGGGCGGATCACGCTGATCAGCCGCTATGGTCATGACAAAGTTGAGGACGGGCTCCCGAAGCTGGTGCGTGCAGTGAAACGCGAAGGCCATCCGGTCGTGTGGAGCTGTGATCCGATGCACGGCAATGTCATCAAGTCAGACAGTGGCTTCAAGACGCGCCCTTTCGATCGCATCCTTACAGAGGTGAAGGGCTTCTTCGCGGTCCATCGCGCAGAAGGCACGCACCCGGGTGGCATCCATATCGAGATGACCGGTCAGGACGTCACCGAATGCGTTGGCGGTGCGGTGGCGATCACTGACGAGCGTCTGGGCGATCGCTATCACACCCATTGCGATCCGCGCCTCAACGCTGAGCAATCGCTCGAGCTGGCATTCTTGCTCGCCGAAATGCTCAACAACGAAGTCCAGGACCGCGCTGCCCACGCGGCCTGACCGGCTCGAACCAGTCCGCCTTGCGGCACTGTGTCGCAGACCAAGTCTTTCAATCGTCATCGCTTTCGGGCATGGCGCTGGTGATCCCATGCCGCTTGGCAAAAGGAGGCGCCAGTGCCCAAGCCATCGCCGCGACCCTTGGCGAACACAGGTGACGATCTGAGCGAGACTTTCGCTCGGACCAGGGCGCTGAGCGAAGCATTGGTTGCGCCGCTGTCCGATGCTGACGCGACGATTCAATCGATGGAAGACGCTTCGCCAGCCAAATGGCATCTGGCGCACACCACCTGGTTCTGGGAGACCTTTCTGCTGCGCGAGCATGCGCCGGGCTATGTTCTATTCGATGCGGACTGGCCGTTCCTGTTCAATTCCTATTACGAAGCTGAGGGAGAGCGGATTGCGCGGTTTTCGCGCGGGATGCTGTCGCGTCCGACCTTACAGCAGGTGCTCGACTGGCGGGGGCATGTCGATCACCACATGCAGGCGCTGATCGAGGATCCGCAGCATGCCGATCTCATTGCGCTCGGCATCGCGCATGAGCAGCAGCATATCGAACTGCTGCTGACCGATATCAAACACGCGCTGTTTCAGAACCCGCTCGGACCAGCGATGTGGGAAGACGGCAGCGCGGCCGCGCACAGTCAGGCAGAAGGCTGGTTTGAGCATCCCGGTGGGATCGCTCGGATTGGGCATGACGGTGCAGGTTTTGCCTTCGACAATGAGGGGCCGGTCCATCGCGTTCTGCTCGAACCCTTCGCTTTGTCAAAGCGGCTCGTCACCAATCGTGAATGGAACGAATTCATCGCCGATGGCGGCTATCAAACCGCCTCGCTGTGGCTGTCCGACGGCTGGGCTTGGGTCCGCGAGAATTCGATTGCCGCGCCGCTCTATTGGCGGGGCGATGAACACTTCACCCACCAGGGCTGGCAGAAGCGTGATCCAGAGGCTCCGGTTACGCACATTTCCTATTTCGAAGCCGATGCCTTTGCGAGCTGGGCTGGCGTGCGGCTTCCAACCGAATTTGAATGGGAAGCGATCGCCCGCGGTCAGGATGCTGAAGGCGAGCCGCCGGCGCATGATCCCGCAGCGGGCAACCAGCTCGACCACGCTGCGGCGCCACTGCCGGTCGGCGGCGAGGGCCTGTTTGGCGATTGCTGGCAATTCACCCGCTCAGCCTATCTGCCTTACCCGCGGTTCCAGCCTGCCGAAGGCGCAGTCGGCGAGTACAATGGCAAGTTTATGAGCGGCCAATTCGTCCTCAAGGGCGCGAGCTGTGCCACGGTGCGCGGTCATTCGCGCGCGTCCTATCGCAATTTCTTTTACCCCCATCAGCGCTGGCAATTCACCGGGCTGCGGCTTGCAAAGGATCTCTGAATGAGTGCCGAAAAAGGTCTGGCTCTGGTCGATCTGGACGCTGACGGTGTCGACACGGCGTTTCGCGCGGATGTGCTGGCAGGACTGGCGCAAGAGCAAAAGGCGATCCCAGCGCGTTGGCTCTATGACGATGCAGGGTCGCAGCTGTTTGAAGACATCACGCAACTGCCCGAATATTATCCAACCCGTTCGGAGACCGAGATCCTTACCGCCCGCGGTAATGAATTTGCCGCGATGATCGGCGAGGGGCGCGCCGTGGTCGAATTTGGCTCTGGCAGCTCGGTCAAGACACCGCTGCTGCTATCCGCGATTGCCCCGTCGGCCTATGTGCCGCTCGACATTTCAGGAGACTTCCTGCGCGCGGCGGCGGAGGATCTCTCAGCCAAATTTCCCGGCCTGCCGGTCTACCCGGTTGAGGCTGACTTCATGCGTCGGGTTGAATTGCCAGGGGCGGTCGCAGAGCTGCCCAAGCTGGGTTTTTTCCCGGGGTCGACCATCGGCAATATGGTCGCGCGCACGGCGGTCGATCTGCTGCGCGAGATGCGCGAGACGCTGGGCGAAGGGGCCAAGCTCCTGATTGGGATGGACCTGATCAAGGATGAGGACGTGCTGGTCGCCGCCTATGACGATGCAGCGGGCGTGACAGCCGAGTTTAATCGCAATCTGCTGCGGCGGATCAATCGCGAGCTGGGCGGGGGTATTCCGGTTGATGCGCTGGCACATGAGGCGCGTTGGAACGACGATTATGCGCGGATCGAGATGCATCTGGTGGCGCGTGAGGCCTGCACATTCGAGGTCGCTGGCCAGAATTTCGCGATGCAGCCGGGCGAGACGATCCACACCGAGAACAGCCATAAATTCAACCGCCGCACATCGAATATGCTGCTGCTAGCAGGCGGCTGGGAACCGCAGGCGCGCTGGCTCGACAGCCAAGAGCGGTTCTCGCTGATGCTGGCTGAAGCCAAGCCGCCGCGCAGCGCACCGTAACCTCAGAAACCTCTCGCTGCTTCAGGCGTTCAGCGAGCAGTTATGACGACACATCACGACATTGCGATCATCGGGGCCGGCATGGCCGGTCTGGCCTGCGCCACGCGTCTGGCAGAGGCAGGGCTCAAGCCAGTGCTGTTCGACAAGGGCCGCGGGCCCGGAGGTCGAATGGCAGCGCGACGGGCGGAGATCCTTGGAGAAACGGTTTCGTTCGACCATGGTGCGCAATACTTCACAGCGCGTGATCCGGCATTTCAATCGGCCATTGCAGATTGGCACGAGCAGGGCGTGGTCGCCCCGTGGCAGGCTGCCGGACCTGATGCCTGGGTCGGTGTGCCGGGCATGAACGGTCCGATCCGCGCCATGGCTGAGCCGCTCGATGTGAAATGGGGCGTGAGGGTCGAGAGCCTTAAGCGTATTGGTGAGCGATGGGAGCTTCACGGCGAAGGCATTGCCGCAACGGCGGGTACGGTCCTGGTGGCTATTCCGGCTGAGCAGGCCAAGGACTTGCTCGGGGAGCCCATGCCGAAATTCGCAGCCGTGGCCGGTTCGGTGCAGTCTGCACCCTGCTGGGCGGTCATGGCGGCGTTTGCCGAGCCACTGCCGATTGCGCCTGACACGCTGCGTGACCCCGACGCGCCAATCTCGTGGGCGGCTCGCAATTCGGCCAAGCCTAGGCGTAGCGGGAATGAATGCTGGGTATTGCACGCGAGCCCAAATCGCTCTCGCGCGATCATTGGTCTGCCCAAAGAAGAGGCGGCCGAGGCACTGCTCGCAGACTTCTTTGCTCAGACGGGCGTCGAGCCCCAAACCCCACTGCATCTGGTCGCCCATCGCTGGCTCTACGCCATGGCGGAAGCCGTGCCGGGTGATCCGGCTCGGTATGATGCCGACGCGCGCATCGGTCTGGCGGGAGACTATCTGCATTCCCCTCGAGTGGAAGGCGCGTTTCTCTCGGGCCATGCACTGGCGGGATTGGTGCTCGACAGCGCGGAGTGAATTGATCGCTCAGCTATTCATGGAAATGGCAGCGCCAAGCGCCTACATTCTCTCTTGTGAGCTTTGAGAATCTCTTTGCCAATATCTCAGGTGCCTTCACCGCGGTGCCGCGCTCGGAATTGCTGATCCTCGCATTGGCAGCGGTGATTGCGGGGTTTGTCGGTTCAATCCTGGTTCGACGAAAGGTCGCCTTCGGCACATTCATCCGGCGGGGCAGCACACTGGTGCTGGTCGGCATTCTGGTCGTTGTGGTGCTGCAGCTGTCCCGGTTTGATCCCCGGATTGAAGTCGCCGTGCCGCAATTGGGCCTGCCCGAGCAAGTGGTTGAAGGCGGAGAGACCCGCATTCCTTTGGCGCAAGATGGACATTACTGGCTGCGTGCTGAACTCAACGGAGTGCCCGCCAATTTCCTGGTCGACACCGGTGCGACCCTGACCGCCGTTTCACAGGGACTGGCCGATCGGGCTGGACTTGAGCCACGGAGAGGTGGCCTCCCGATCCAGATCGGCACCGCCAATGGGCCGGTCTCTGCGCAGCTGTCGAGCATAGATGAGTTGCGCTTCGGCAATGTCGTCTCGCGCGGGCTCGATGTGGTCATCGCCCCGACCATGGGCGAGACCAATGTGGTCGGCATGAACTTGCTGTCGCGGCTCGCCTCTTGGCGGGTCGAGAATGGGGTGATGATCCTGGTTCCCAACAATCCGCAAGCGCCGCTCGAACTGCGCTAGTCCCCAAATGGGTTAGTGGACCGCGTGGCTGCGATCCGTCACCTCTCTCGCAAAATCTGTGAGGAGAGAGCGCATGAGCCAATTGTTTGACCTGAGCGGTAAGACCGCTGTTGTGACCGGAGCCGGGCGCGGAATTGGCGAGGGGATTGCCACTATCCTGGCCGAGGCGGGGGCCAATGTGGTTTGCGCCGCGCGCTCGACCGATCAGATCGAACACACCGCTGAACTGATCAACGCCAGCAATTCGGGTGGCCGTGCGGTCTATCAGGCAACTGATGTCTCCAAATTCGAGGATATGCAGGCGCTGGCGCAGCGTGCGATGGACGAATTCGGCCGGCTCGATATCTGGGTCAACAACGCTGGCGGCTCGCTGGTCTCCGCGCCTCTGGCAGAGCTCGATCAAGCCGAGTGGGACAAGACGCTCGCGGTCAACCTCTCTTCGGTTTTCTACAGCGTTCAGGCAGCAGTCCCGCATTTCAGCGAGGGCAGCGCGATGGTCAACATCTCCTCGCTCGCCGGGGTCGAGCCGTTCCCGGGCAGCGCGCATTACAGCGCAGCCAAGTCTGGTGTGTTGATGCTGACCCGGACGCTGTCGATGGAGCTGGGCCCCAAGACGCGGGTCAATGCGATCCTGCCCGGCTTTGTGCCGACTGATACGGTCAAGAGAGCGCTCAATATGTCGGATGAGGATTTCGGTCCGCTGCTTGAGCAATTGGCGCTGCCTGCCGGGCGGCTGGGGACCCCGCAGGATATCGGTGCGCTGGTGCTTTACCTGGTCGCGCCGGCGTCGGAATGGGTGACTGGCCAGTGTATCCAGGCCTCAGGCAAGCCTTCAGCGGGGAGCTGATCTGTCCGGCCGAGAGCTTGCGCCCGTCACCACATCTTCGCACCAACAGTGCAAGTGTTGGGCTGAGGCAGGCTGCCAGAGACGGCAATCAGCGTTCCCAACTGGGCATCGACGATCAGATTGACTGCGGTTGGGCCCGACTGGTTATCGTAAACCAAGACGCTTTGTCCTTCGATCGACCTTCCGTTTGGAAGAGCTACGATGTTCGAATTGGCCAATTGAAAGACCGTGTGTTGGACTTGCACGCCGGTGGTGGAGGTGGAGGTTGAAAAGCATTCGAGCGTGCGCGGCTTACTGCTCAACGCGCGCTTGGCAATGTCTAACTCGTATCCAGTGTTTTGAGCCATTGCTGTGACGCCTACACTCGCAGCAGCGAAACCGATCAAACCGGCGAATAATGCTTTTCTCATGAATTCCCTTCCCTCGACCGACCCGGGGTGAGCCTACGCAGATGTTCGAAAAACAACAAGTTGGCGGACGCGAAATCGTCGGACGCGCTGGGAACCCCGCAGGATATTGGGGCGCTGGTGCTCTATTTGGTCGCGCCAGCGTCAGAATGGGTGACCGGCCAGTGCATTCAAGCCTCAGGCAAGCCGTCAGCGGGGAGCTGAGACGCACGTCCGAGTTCATTTCCGCTTGAGATTACTCGCCGTCGTTGAGTGCTTTGTAGACCATGCCGTAGACAATCAGAATTAAGCCTAGTGCAAAGCTCCCAAACAAGAACCAATGACCCCAGTGAGCATTGTCTGTTCTTGGGAATAGTAGCCAGCTTATCGGTAAGTAGATCACGAGAAACAGAGCGTATTTGGGCCAAGAGCGTTGCCGGGAAAGCCTGTGGAAGCGTGTAAGCCAACCTCCGGGCTCCTCAGCGGGAGGCAAGCGCGGTCGATCTGCAAATCTGGTCTCAGGTAGACGTGTCCACTGCCGTTGCTCCAATAATATGTAGCCCACGAGAACTGTCATCAAAGCGTATGCCGAAACCTGCAGGAAGAGATCACTAAGATCGAATGCAACCGAAAATGCCGCGACTAGGATGGCTGCCCCGATGAAGGCAAAAAAGACAAAGACTGATGATCGCCAATAGCGACTCCGAAAGTCTCGCATGACCTCATGCCGCTCATCGTCCGTCAGTTTTATCCCGGGGAGATCCGGCCGCCTTCGGTAAACATAGCCGCCCTCTGCTTTTTCGAAGTTACGGGTAACAAGCCACCGATTGAGAAAATAGTTGACCACAGCTCTCTCTTGGATGCGGTTTATTTGCGCCAATTCCAGATCGTGCCTTTAAGTCTGCCACTTCCTCGTTGACGTTTCAACAAAGCGTGTTTGCATTGTCACGGGCGACTTCTGCTGTTGCATAATGCTAGCCAGCATGGAACCAAGGCTTTGGATGATGACTAAGGCCGGGGAGGGGCCGCTCCATGCTCAAGAAAATCGCGATCGGTGTTGTTGCTCTGGTGCTGCTGGGTGCGGCTTACGCCTACATAGCCTATGGCTCGGTTGCGCGGGCTGGCACCGGCTATGCCGCGAAAAACCTCTGTTCGGGCTATTACCTCAGCGGCTTTTCTCCCGAGGATGTGCAGGACCAGGCGCTGCGCGGCGCTTCTGAGCTGTTGAGCCAGGTTTCTTATGACATCGATGAGGAGGAGCAGCGGGTTTCGACCTCGCTCTATGGCCTGTTTGAGCGACATGCGATCTTCACGCCGGGGATTGGCTGTACGCTCCTGCCTTCGGGCGAAGAGGATGCGGAGATGCCGGTCACGGCGCTGCCAGCCTTGGCGATATCGGGTGAAAAGGCCTGGCCCTCAGGCAGCGCCACACCTGATGTAACGGGAGAATTTGACGCATTGCTGGAAGAGGCCTTCGCCGAGGAGGATCCCGAGCAGCCGCGCTACGCCAAGGCGATTGTGGTTGCTCACCAGGGCAAGATCGTGGCCGAGAAATACGCCGAGGGCGTGTCGAGCGACACTCCCTTGATCGGCTGGTCGATGACCAAGAGCGTCACCGCGCTGACTGCCGGACTGCTGGTCAAGGATGGCGTGCTCGACATCGCAGCGCCCGCCGCTGTGCCGCAATGGCAGGAGCAGACGGATGATCCGCGCGCCGCGATCACGCTCGATCAATTGCTGCGGATGAGTAGTGGCCTCGCATTTCAGGAAACCTATTCCGCTGCGACCGATGTCACCCAAATGCTCTCGAACGAGAATGACGCGGGCGGCTTCGCAGCCTCGATGCCGCTCGACGGTCCACCCGATACGATCTGGTCCTATTCGTCAGGCACCACCAATATCATCTCGGGGATCATTCGGCGCAGTCTGGGTGACACTTTGCAGGGCGCCTATGATTACTCGCAGGAACGACTGTTCCGTCCGCTCGGCATCCGCACCGCGACGATCGAGACCGACCGCAACGGGACCTTTATCGGCTCGTCCTACATGTATGCGTCAGCCCGCGATTGGGCGCGGCTCGGTCAGTTCTGTCTGCAGGACGGGGTTTGGAATGGTGAGCGACTCCTGCCCGAAGGCTGGGTTGAATATCTGATCACCCCGACCGGGACAGCCGAAGCCAATCTCTATGGCGCGCAGGTCTGGCTCAACCAGGATCCAACCGATCCCGAGCAGGAGCGGCTGTTTCCGAGCCTGCCTACCGACGCCTATTACATGGGCGGCTATCAAGGTCAGATTGTGCTTGTGATACCGTCACAGGACCTGGTGATCACACGCTTTGGGTTTACGGCCGGCGAGAACAACGGCGTCGAGGAACTGGCGGCGAAGATTATCGCTCAACTCAGCGATAAGGGGCCGACCTAGCGCAGTCTATTTCTGCGCGCCGTCTCTCAGCTCAAGATAGCGCTCCGCCATGGTCGCAAGGTTGGCGCACAGCCGGTCGAGCTTGGCCTCATACTCCATGCGGTCGTCGTCCTGGATTACGACCGAACCACGCCCTGATAGAAACGTGTCACGGAAGGTGGCGGTCGCAACCCGCAGTACAAACCGACAGCGCTGAAGCAGCGTTTTCTGCGGAAGAGCAGAAGAGCGAATATTCTCGGCGAGCCACTCGGCACCCATAGAACGACCGCGGTTCATCCGGTCGAACGATTCAATGTCGTTCAAACTGTTGGCCGCGCGCATGATGTGAACATTGCTGAAGGTGAAGTCCATCAAGTGCGAAAGGTAGCCCTTGATCATCTGATAGTCGGACAAATCTGCTGGCCGTTCGGTGCAATGAACCAGTCGCGTACGGTCCTGGAAGCGTTCGAAGGCCGCCCTCAATACGCCTTCTTTGTTTCCAAACCTGCGGTAGATCGCGCCTGTCGTCAAACCAGCTTCTGTGGCGAGCTCTGCAACGGTCAAATCGGCAAAAGATTTGTGCACCAGTAGCTTTTCGAGCGCGTCGAGCAATTCCTGCTCTGTTTTGATTGAACGGGCCTGTTGTGGCCTCTGAATCGACTTGCTGTTCGGCAGCATATTGTTCTCACGTGCAAAAAGTTGTTGTTGTCACCAAACGATAACGATATTCCCGTTCTCGTCGCGAACGGTAAAAGGTCATTCCCTTTTCATGTCAGCAGCGGATCCTGCCAGGCTAACCTTGAGACGAGACGGCGCTATTTGCGTCGTCGAGCTCGACCTGTCCGAGGCTGATGATGCGTTTGGTCCGGAATTGTGTTCGCAGTTAGAAGACGCCTTTCATGTTGTTGCGCGCGACCACGATGATACCAATTTGATCGTAATAACCGGGTTAGAGAACATTTCTTGCACTGGCCTGGAAACTAACGAAATTAACGAATGTGGCAAGGGCTCCGACGGCGCACTGGCGTGTGAGCAGCGACTTATCCACGTCATGACAGAAATACGACAACTGACAATCGCCTGGGTCAAGGATGGGTCGGCTGAAGACCGTTCGGATCTCGTTTTGGCGTGTGATTTGGTGCTCTCGACCGAGACTTCACCCAACGGGGGGCTAACGATCAAGTCTGCAGTGAGTCCTACCCCAGAAGGCAAGGCCAAGCTGGTCGATCAGGGCAAGCTCTTGGCTGAGCTTCAAGCGGATCTGCTGCGGGTTTTGTCAAAGTTCCCAGGGGACGGTCGTGCAAGCGCGGATGTGGCAGCCATTTTTACCTGGTAGGCCGCTCTGCCTCGCCATTATCCGGCGCGCGCGAGACCTTGGATCCTGACATGTTCCACTCTGTAGGAAATGGCTGGGGTGGCAGGGATTACGTGACAATATACGGAGCTAGCTTTGCTTGTCTGCTTTCGATGGCGGATCAGGCACTGGCTCAGCTGTGTTTAAATCGGCTTGGGTTACTTGTTGGCCATCATTAATTCTTGTGTTGTTCGAGTATCCATACCCGTAACCGTAACCGTAACCGTAACCGTAACCGTAACCGTAGTTTTCAAGAGATGATGAACGAGAATATTTTAGGATCGATCTAAGAATTGGCAAATTCAAAATTCTATCGGCAAAGCTCCTTGCGGGATCCGGGACGCTATTTACCAAGCAATGAAGCCTAGCATCATGCTCGCCGAAGAGCGCAAGCCTATTCGCGATTTGATATAGGGGTAAACGATTGGCTTTGATTACGAAGACAATATCTGAAGCCACATCAGACAAAATGTTCGCGTCGGCCAAACCAAGAAGTGGTGGCGAGTCTATCACGACGATATCACACCAGGAAGCGACTCTAGGAATCGTTCTTTTTCGCACAACGTTCATTAAGCGGATCGCAGACTTACCAACTTCACCGGTAGCGGGCAAAAACCAGAGTCTCTCATCCAGCACATGGGCGCAATTCTCGCTGGTGGCGGCTTGATCAGGTCTAAGGGTATCTATGCTCGGCACGGGTGCTTTTGAGTTAGACGGGCAGTATGCGCCTGCTAAACGAGTGGTCAAAGAGCGCTTACGAAGGTCGGCATCAATTAGAGCGGTTTTGTACCCGAGAGCGGCAAGAGCCTGCGCTATTCCAAGGGCGCATGTTGTTTTCCCTTCGGAAGCCTTACTACTCGTTATGACTATAGTTCGTGGCACTTCTGAGTTTCGGGCCAACTGATACGCAAACGACGCGAATGCCTCATGCTCAAGGCTATCGAAGTCCTTGTTGCGGTCGAAATGGTCTGTCGCTGGCCCCTTGAATTCAGGAAGGGTGCCAAAGTCTTTGAGGTTAAGCTTTTCGAGCAGCTCATCCCCATCTTTAAGAGGGTTCCTCAATTGAGAAGATCGGAATCTATCGCGGTCGATGGCGAGCAGCATGATTTGCCCTACAAGCGCTGCACCGAAGGCGAAGGCGATTGCAACCGCATAGAGTGGCTCGCTCACAATACCTTGGGCCGATCGGACAATGCTTGATCTAGCCTCGGGGTCTCCGAAGAATCCGGCGTCGTCCAGAATTTTGAAAACTAAAGGGCCTAATACACCCGAGACCGCAATCGCCCATAACCACCCCGTTGCACGCTTAAAGCCAACGACAAGAGGTCGGCTAAGCGAAGTGCCATACTCAATCTCTTTCAAAGTGCCTCCGCCATTTGTTCAAAGCAGCCCAAATCCCAAACGGCAAATGATGCCCGAACAAAACGAAGTTGGGAAGAAGAGAAACATTGATTCTTTGGCATTGAGTCTCAAATCAAGAGGTGAACTAATTTTTGAATAGTTGCCTCCAAAAGCTTATCCGCATGAATGCTTCGCTACTTGCATT
Source organism: Erythrobacter sp. (assembly GCA_965229665.1). Classification (GTDB taxonomy): domain Bacteria; phylum Pseudomonadota; class Alphaproteobacteria; order Sphingomonadales; family Sphingomonadaceae; genus Erythrobacter. Next base: position 2,663,590 of record OZ245896.1, read on the forward strand.
CATGCCCGAACGAGGGCGCAGTGAAGGGCAAGTTTATGGCCCCGACATTCCCACCTTTCAAGGTGCGGGCGAGTTTAGTGTTTACGTATTCGAATAGCGCCGTCACGTGAGCGATAATGCCCTAGGCATGACCTACAAAATCGCTGTCTTGGATGGATTAAAACAGGTGACCCTGAAGGCATTCTCGAATGGTACTGGGGTAAGAAGTGTGGGGGCGTTGGCGAATGCGTGCCAAAGAAACCAAACTAAGCAGGACTTTAAAGGGTGGTGCTGGCTGGGGTGGCAGGATTCGAACCTGCGCATGCCGGTACCAAAAACCGGTGCCTTACCGCTTGGCTACACCCCAGCAGGAGCAGCGCTGTATAGCGCTGACTTTCCAAATGTGAAGAGCGGGACCCCGTTCAACCCACATCCGGGAAGGCGCGCTGTATAGCGCGTGTTCTGGCATTGTGAAGGGGTCACGCGGGAGATTCTCGTCTTTGCGCCAAATCCTGTTCAATCTGCGCTATGGTCGCCCGATCGATCCGGTAGAACAGCATGGCTATGCCTGCCGGCAGAAGGATCAGGACTGGCAGGACGGCAAAGGCGAAGTTGATCCCGTTTATGGCTTCGGCTGAAAGCTCTTCATTGGCGACGAAGCCTGTTGCCTCCAGCACAAAGCCGGGCAAAGCTCCTCCAAGGCCCATGCCAATCTTGACCGCGAATATCGATGCCGAAACGACGAGGCCAGTCATCTGTTGGCCGTTTTTCCAATCGATATATTCGGCAATATCGGTGAACATTGAAAACGCTAACACCATCAGCATGCCAAAGCCGATCCCTACGAGATATTGCGCAGCGGTTTGAGGCCAGACGGCGTCGAGCGGCGCAATGTAGAAAAGCCCAATGCCGATCAGCTTGAGCGTGCCCCCGGCGATCAGCAAATGTGATTTTTCGAACTTTCGCTGAAGAAGGAAACCGATGATCACGCCGCTAACTTGCCCGAGTGCCAGTGCAGTGAGGAAAAGGTCAAAGCGATTGAGGATGAGGAACACCGGCATGCCGTCATCGCCGGCGACATATTTAAACCAGAACTTTGCGCTTGAGGCGCGGCTAGCAATCGCAAGAACGCCCATCACGGCTGCGCTCGCAACAACGATCCAGGCGGGCGTCCGCACCAGAGTCCATAAATCGCGTTTGATCGCTGCATTTGACGGTGCGGGAGGCACCCGTTCTTTTGTGGTCGCAAAGGTTGTGAAGTAGCAGATCACCGAAACCGCGGCGATCACGCCCATTGTCAGCATGATACCGCGCGCTTCGTCGCCTGTGCCAAGCTCGCGGACCATTGTTGAGCTCAACACACCTACCAAAAGCCCAGATGCCCCCGAAAAGAACATCCGGAAGGCCGTCACGCTCGCGCGTTGAGCGGCGGAAGGTGAGATGACGCCCAACAGGCCCGAATAGGGAACATTGACCGCAGTGAAAGCCAACATCGCTAGGCCATAGGCGATGTAAGCCCAGACCAGCAGCCAACCGGTCGACATGTCGGGAGCGGCGAAGATTGCAAACCCTGTCGCACCGAAGGGGACTGCCCCGAACAGCAAATAGGGACGATAGCGCCCCCAGCGCGTCCGTGTGCGGTCAGCGATCGCGCCCATCAGCGGATCGGTTACCGCGTCGAAAAACCGCGACAGCAGCAACATCAGCGCCATCGCTGCCGGAGCGACACCGCCAAGGTCGACAAAGAAATAGAGCAGATAGGCGCCGAAGAAATTGAGATACAGGCCTGAGGGGAGGTCCCCCAAGCCATAGCCGAGCTTCTCGCGCAGTCTAATTTGCTCGTGCGGATCAGCCGACAAACACAATTCCTTCCCTGCAATGGTAAAGGGCTGAAACCTTGTGAGGTTCCAGCCCAATTACGTTCGTCAGTCTCGCGTGGACGCGCCTTAAAACGTGTAGTCCAGCTTCTTGCCTTCGAAGTCGGCGGAAGAATGCCGTTCGAGCAGCTGCGAATCTTCATCGCCCCAGGCCTTGTTGACGATTCTTCCGCGCTGAACACCTGGACGGGCAGCGATTTCTCGGGCCCAACGGCCGACGTTCTTATACTCGTCGATCGACAGGAAGGTCTTCGCTTCATTGTAGATCTGACCGGCTACGAATGGCGCGAGCCACGGGAAATTGGCCATGTCAGCGATGGTGTAGTCGTCGCCAGCGAGGAAGCGGGTCTCGCCAAGGCGCTTGTCCGCCACGTCAAAGATCCGCTTGGTTTCCATCGCATAGCGGTTGATCGGGTATTCGTACTTCTCTGGCGCGTAGGCATAGAAGTGGCCGAAGCCGCCGCCTATGAAGGGGCCAGTTCCGACTTGCCAGAACACCCAGCTTAGCACTTCCGCGCGAGCGGCCGGATCTTTTGGCAGGAACTCACCGAATTTCTCGGCAAGATGGACCAGGATCGCGCCGCTTTCGAACACGCGGAACGGCGTGTCGCCGCTGCGGTCGACCAGGGCCGGGATCTTGGAGTTGGGGTTGGCTGCGACAAAGCCGCTGGTGAATTGCTGGCCGTCGCCAATGTTGACTGTGTAGGCGTCGTATTCTGCGCCAGTGTGACCGAGCTCGAGCAATTCCTCGAGCAGGATGGTGACCTTCACGCCATTGGGTGTGGCGAGCGAATAAAGTTGGAACGGATTGTCTCCAACCGGCAGGTCTTTCTCTTCACGAGCGCCAGCGGTTGGGCGATTGATGCTGGCAAAGCGTCCGCCATTCTCGGCGTCGTAAGTCCAGACTTCAGGTGGAGTGTAGGTTGGGTCGGCCATGATTTGCGGCTCCTGTTGTGCGGTTGTCTCCGTCTGGTTCGGCAAGTGGGGCATTGCGGTTACGAGCGCAAGTCCAGCCTGTGTGTGATCTGCGCGGGTTTTGCTTTAGTCGCGGAAACTGAATCTTGCCCAAGGTATCCTTTTGGGATACTTCACCTGGTATGCACTTGGCCGGACACAAGATTCGCCTCTGGAGAGAGGCGCATGATCCCCCGCTTTCAGCGGAGGAATTTGGCGCGCGATTTTGCGTTCCCGGGGGCGACCCATGGCCCAGCCGGACAGTCTATGGCTGGGAGGCGAAGGGCAAGGTCGCCCGCCCCAAAGTGCAAAAGCGCCTCGCCGAGCTTGGCATTTGCGAACCCGGCGACTGGCTAGAAGATGCTCCGCAAGATCCTATATCTGATCCGCCTGTTACTCCTGCGAAAAAGGCACCTTTGATGAGTGAACAGACTCACCCGTTTTACGACATGCACAGCCATGGCTTTGTTCGTGTCGCGACAGCCACCCCGTGCTCTCGTCCGGCCGATGTGGCCTTCAACACTGACGGCGTGATTGCCGAGGCCGAGAAAGCGCATGCCCAGCATGTCGATCTGGTGGTGTATCCGGAGTTGGCATTGTCCTCCTACGCGATCGATGATTTGCACTTGCAGCGCGCCATTTTGGAAGCGGTAGAGCAGGGTTTGGCGAGGCTGGTCGAGGCGAGCGCTAAGCTCAATCCGGTTCTGGTGGTCGGCGCTCCACTCCGGCGTGGGGACAAGATCTATAACTGTGCGGTTGTAATCGCTGGTGGCGAAATGCTGGGCGTGATCCCCAAGAGCTATCTGCCGAATTATCGCGAATTCTACGAGAAGCGCTATTTTGCGCATGGTCGCAACTGCCAGGACCTGTGGATCGCGGTGAATGGCGAGGAAGTGCCATTTGGGACCGACCTGGTCTTTGCGGCGAGCAATCTGTCGGGTTTCACCTTCGGGGTCGAGATCTGCGAGGATTTCTGGGCGCCCAATCCGCCCGGGACTCTGGCGGCGCTGGCTGGCGCGCAGATCCTGTGCAACCTTTCAGCCTCGCCGATCACCATTGGTCGCGCTGACGACCGGCATCTGCATTGCCGCAGCTCTTCGGCGCGCTCGATCTGCGCTTACGTCTATTCAGCCAGCGGTCATGGCGAGAGCACAACCGATCTCGCTTGGGATGGACAAGGTGTGGTCTATGAGCTGGGCGATCTTCTGACCGAGAGTGAGCGGTTCGATCTCAAGCCTGAGTTGTGCGTCGTCGATGTGGACACGCAGCGGATTTCGGCGGAGCGGATGCGCAACCAGACCTTTGCCGATGCGGCTGAGGCGCATGGCCGGCCCGAAGACAGTTTCCGTAGAGTGGTGTTTGATCACGCCTTTAGCGAAGGTGATATTGGTCTGGTCCGTCCGATCCGACGCTTCCCCTTCGTGCCCAACAATCAACTGACGCTGGATGAGGATTGCTACGAGGCCTTCAATATCCAAGTCGATGCGCTGATGCGACGGATCCAGGCGACCCACGCCAAATCGTTGATCATCGGTATCTCAGGCGGATTGGATTCGACCCATGCGCTGATTGTGGCGGCCAAGGCGTGCGACCGGATCGGCCTGCCGCGCACTACCATTCGCGGCTACACCATGCCGGGCTTCGCCACCTCCGATCACACCAAATCCAATGCCTGGAAGCTAATGGAGGCGATGGAGATCCAGGCGGAGGAGATCGACATCAAGCCCGCCGCTCGGCGCATGCTCGAAGACATGAAACACCCGTTTTCGGACGGAGAGCCAGTCTATGATGTGACCTTTGAGAATGTCCAAGCTGGCCTCCGGACCGACTATCTGTTCCGGCTGGCAGGTCAGCACAGCGGGTTTGTGGTCGGCACCGGAGATCTGTCCGAACTGGCGCTCGGCTGGTGCACCTATGGTGTCGGCGATCACATGAGCCATTACGGTGTCAATGCGGGCGTGCCCAAAACGCTGATCCAATATCTGATCCGCTGGACGATTCAGACCGAGCAGTTCAGCGAAGTATGCAGCCAAGTGTTGGGGGCGGTGCTCGACACCGAGATTTCGCCTGAACTGGTTCCGGCTGGCGAGGATGGAACGATCCAGAGCACCGAGGAGAAGATCGGCCCCTACGAGCTCAATGACTTCTTCCTTCACCACATCATCCGCTATGGACAATTGCCGAGCAAGGTCGCGTTTCTCGCCCACCACGCCTGGCGCGATACGCAGGCCGGATTGTGGCCTGCAGGTTTCCCGGAAGATCGCAAAAACCAGTATGAGCTGGAGGTAATCGCGGATTGGCTCGAGAAATTCCTTAAGCGCTTCTTTGGCTTCAGCCAGTTCAAGCGCAGCGCACTGCCTAATGGGCCCAAAGTCAGTTCGGGCGGGGCGCTTAGCCCGCGCGGCGACTGGCGCGCACCCAGCGATGCAGTGGCCGATGTTTGGTTGGCGGAGCTCAAAGATGGATTGCCGAACTGAGGAATCAGGCACCGTTTCATCCACAGCGTCAATCACAGCTTGGGCGAATTTGCTTGCAGAGTCAGTGGCTATTCATCAGCAATGCAGTCTGGTTCGCAGGATAACCAAGCCAGGCAATAGTCGGCTGCTGACCGGGGAAGACAAATATGGCCACAGCTGCGCCCAGCGGCTCACTCGTGCTTGAACGCAGCCGACCGCTGCGGTTCTTCACATTATTCATCCTCTATGTCGGACAGGGCATGCCGATCGGATTATTCTGGTTCGCGATCCCTGCCTGGATGGCCGTCAATGGTGCTCCAGCGGCAGACGTCGGATCGGTCGCTGCGCTGACCGCGCTGCCATGGTCATTGAAGCTTGTGAACGGCTTCATCATGGATCGTTACACCTTCCTGCCAATGGGACGGCGTCGGGTCTGGATCCTCGGCGCGCAGAGCGTGATGATCGGCAGCCTGCTCGTCGCGGCATTGATCAATCCATCTGTCACCGACGTCGCAATCCTGGGAGGCATTGGCTTTGTCGTGAACATGGCGACGACGTTCCAGGACGTCGCCGTCGATGGTCTGGCGGTCGATATCATGACCGAGGATGAGCGCGCGCGTGGATCTGGGATGATGTTTGGTGGTCAATCGATTGGCATCGCCGCCGCGACTGCGATCTGCGGAGCTGTTATCAGCGCCTATGGTGCACCGGCGGCCTTCCTGGTCGTGGCTGGTCTGCTTTTCCTTCTGTGTGTCTATGTCGGAGCGGTGCGCGAACGTCTGGGTGAGCGGACCTTGCCGTGGTCACAGGGGGAATCGCATCAGCGCAATCTCGACCTTCAGCTTGAAGCTTGGTGGCCGCTGATCAAATCGACCTTTGGCTCGCTGACCAAAATCATTAGCCTGCTGTGGCTGCCGGTGATTTTTGGTCGAGGTATTCTCTATGGCGGCTTTACGGGAGCAACCCCTCTGATTGGCGCGAACTATGTTGGCTGGGATGTCACTCAGATTTCAGCCCTGACCGCGACCGGTGGCCTGATTGCGGGAGCTCTTGGTATGACGCTCGGCGGATGGCTGGGGGACCGCTTCGGAGCCAAGAAGATCGGCATTTTCTGGCTGATATGCCAACTGACTATGACAACGACGATGTACTTCGCTCAACCCTATTGGAGCGATCCGGCGCTATTCACGGCGTTCGTTTATGCGTGGATCTCGCTGGATATTCTGCTGACAGTTTCGATCCTGCCCATTTCCATGCGGCTGTGCGATCCGAAGGTCGCGGCGACTCAGTTTACGATCTATATGGCGGTGAGCAATTTCGGCATCTCATTCGGCGCCTTCATGCTTGGCCAGACAGATTCGATGGGCGGCCTGCAATCGATCTTCATTGTAGTCGGTACTGGGATGCTCACTGCGCTTACTCTGCTGCTTTTCGTGAAGTATCCGCGTCGGCCCGAATTCTACGCCCGGCAAGCCGAGGCGGCCATGGTGTTCGACGATCCGGGATCGCCACAGGCTGTAAGGTAGGATTATCGAGCGAAAAGGGAGGGGGGTATGGAAGGATTTTCGATCCTCCAACGCTTATGGAGCGCTTTGACTACGTTGGAGGGCGAATGGGGCCTCAGCTTCTTCGTCTTCATTATCGAGATCACTGTGCTTGTGATCGGTATCCCAGCCTATCTGCGCTGGCGCGAATTCAAGAAGTGGCAGCCGCTTCGCCAGAAATTTCCTTGGATCATCTGGTCGCATTTTGAGAATATGGAGCGTGAGCTAAGGCTTGCGCCAAAGGTAACATCGAAGGAGCGGCGCGAGGATTTTGTCGCTTATGTCGAAGCCATGATTATCAGGGTGGAGCAGGAAACCTCTTTTCGTCTCGTTCTCCTCAATCCCGCGATAACTGCTGAGATTTCGAGACATATTGACGGCATGATGGTGGGTGTTGAAGCCTGGCATCGCGGCATTCGCGATGCGATGCAGCACTGGGATAAGGAACTTGAATCCGAATGGGGGCAGACCGCGGGTCAAGGAATCGACCTAATTGGTGAGCATATGGCGGAACTGTCCAAGGAAGTTGGTATTCCTAAAGATGAGGTTCCAATTCTGTTTCATCTTCCGATCGACGTCGATCTAAAGAAGCCGACCGAAGCCGCGCGAAAAGGCTGGAGCGGCCAAGGGGATTACCTTGGAGACCTCGTTCGTGCGCTGATGAACCCGACTTTGGAAAACAAGATGTTGCGTGAGGGGCATGAGGGGCGCTCGCCTCGGGATCCTCCGCTGTAGACACGCTGATCCCGGGTCGCCCAAACAGCAACCCGGGACCGCCTGATTGAAGGGAGCGCTGGGCCTTACTTGCGGTCGATCGAATACCGACCGGGGCCAAAGGCGGCGACCTGCAGCAGACCTCCAGCCAGAGCCAGGTTCTTCATGAAGTGGATGAACTGGTTCTGGTCGGCAAAGTCAGCGTGGAAGAACACGGCCGCGGCGATGCTGAAAGCGGCTAAGGCGCTTGCCACGGGACGAGTCTTGAAGCCGACAATCAGGGCGAGGCCGCCGACAATCTCAAGCGCGATGACGCCGTAGTAGATCACATCTGCAAAGGGCAGGCCGACGCTAGCGATGTAGCCGATTGTACCTTCGGCAGCGCCGATCTTGGCGAAGCCGCTGAGCACGAAGATGGCAGCGAGCAGCAACCGTGCGATCAGCGTTAGGCTGGCATGAGCGTCAACCGCGTTTTGACCTGATGTTGGGGCGGTATTTTCAATCGATTGGGTAGTCATGGGATGTCTCCTGATGAATTGAGATTACGCGGCGAGCCGCTCTATCTCGGCAGTGGCAGCGGCGATCTTTGCCTCGCCGTCCTGACCCATGATTCCGTCGGCGCCGATCACGGTGACATCGGAGATTCCCAGGAAGCCAAGGAAGAATTTGAGCCATGGGGTCATGAAGTCGAAGTCGCTGCCCAATGGCGTGCCGCCAGAGGCTGCAGTGATGTAGGCCTTTTTGCCTTCGAGCAGACCCACCGGGCCGTTCTCGGTGTATTTGAACGTGGTGCCGGCGCGAGCGACCAAATCGGCCCAGGCTTTGACACTGGCGGGCACGCCGAAATTGTAGACCGGAGAGCTGATCACGATCGTATCGGCGGCTTGCAATTCAGCAATCAGCGTATCTGCGATCGCGGCAAGCTCAGCCTGTTCGGGCGTGCGCTCATCGGCCGGGGCGAGATTTGCAGCGAAGCGATCAGCGCTGACAAAGGGCAGATCATTGGCCGACAAATCGCGTTCGGTGACGCTGGCACCAGATTGACCTGCAAGCCCGGCGACAAGCTTGGTTCCGAGTTGGCGGCTGACAGAAGCATCGCCTTGGATGCTGGCGGAGATGTGGAGGATATTGGACATTTCGGGGGTACTCCTTGAGTGGAAAGCTGGAATTCTGATGGGTGAAAAAGAGTGAGCCAGCCGCGGGAGGAACGGCTGGCTCAAGGGGTTAGGCGGCGTCGACCATGACGATCTCGCTGTCTTCGATGGCAGTGATCGTGATCGAGTCCTGCTGGGTGATGGCAACACCGTCACGTTCGCGGGCTTCGACATCACCGATCTGGATCAGGCCGGTGGCTGGCACCAGGTAGAGGTGTCGCGAGGGATCGCTCAGATCATAAGTGACGCTTTCACCCGCCTTGATCGTGGCGCCGAGCACTTTGGCATCGGTCCGGATGGGCAGAGCGTCATTGTCGTTGGCGGATCCGCTGGCGAGGGTGACGAACTTGCCAGCGCGATCGCCTTTCGGGAAAGGCTGGGCGCCCCAGCTGGGTTCACCGCCGCGCTCGCTCGGAATGATCCAGATTTGGAAGATCTGTGTATCCTCGTCTTCGAGATTGTATTCCGAATGCTGGACACCCGTTCCGGCGCTCATCACCTGAACATCGCCGGCCTCCGTTCGGCCGACATTGCCCATGCTGTCGCGGTGGGTGATCGCCCCTTTGCGAACATAGGTGATGATCTCCATGTCCTGGTGGGGGTGTGTCGGGAAGCCGGATTGCGGTGCGATCCGATCATCGTTCCAGACCCGCAGCGAACCCCAGTTCACCCGCGAAGGATCATGGTATCCAGCGAAGGAAAAGTGATGGCGCGCATCTAGCCAACCGTGATTGGCCTTACCGAGGCTATCAAAGGGACGAAGTTCAATCATGGCGTTTCTCCTGTGAGCTTTCCGTGGATTGGACCGCTCTGTTGAGGAGGAAATAGGCCTGTTCGGTTGATTGTATAAGTGCGATAAAACTTGCCAAAATGTTCGGAATATTCGAACATATGGATGTTATGAAACTCGGCGAACCCAGTCTCGATCAACTTCGCATCTTCCTCGCCGTGGCGGAGGAAGGCAGCTTTGGCGGAGCCGCACGCAAGATGGGGCGTGCTGTGTCCGCAATCTCCTATGGCATTGCTCAATTAGAGCTGCAGCTGGCAGTGACGCTGTTCGAGCGAGAAGGCTCACGCAAGCCGGTTCTGACTGAAGCGGGAGAGGGGCTCTTGGCGGAGGCGCGCGGGGTCGCGGATCAGGTCGACACGCTGCTGGCCAAGACACAGAGCCTGCATGCCGGGCTCGAGAGCTCGGTCGGATTGGTACTCGATGTCATGGTCCCGAGCGACGTCACCGCGCAGGTTCTCGGCCGGTTTCGGCAGATGTTTCCGACCGTATCGCTCAAACTCAATGTTGAAGGATTGGGCGCCGTGGCGGCCTGTCTGATCGAACAAGAGGCGGACCTCGCGCTCGGCGGACCAGTGATTGGCGACCATCCCGACCTTGAGCGCCAGGTTATCGGCGAGATCGAGCTGGTGCCGGTTGCCGCACCCGACCATCCGCTGGCCAGTGGCGACGCTGCGCCGGGCGAAAGCCGCAAACATTTGCAGCTGGTCTTGTCCGACCGATCCAAATTGACGGAAGGACAGGAGTTCTCCGTCCTCAGCCCGCTAACCTGGAGGCTAGGCGATCTGGGAGCGAAGCATGCTCTGCTGAAGGAAGGGCTGGGCTGGGGGAATATGCCCCGCCACATGGTAGCGGAGGATATTGCGCTGGGGCGACTGGTGGAACTGGATCTGCCTGAGAAGCCGGGAGATCAATATCCGCTCAGCGCGCTGTGGCGACGCGATACGCGTCCGGGTCCGGCGACTTCGTGGTTGATTGATGCTCTGCGCGAACAGCTCGCGGCTTGTCCGAGGTAACCTTAGTGGTGCCTTAGCCAGGCCAGGGCATCGCGAGGCTCATCGAAGAACTCGACTTCAAGCCCTTGCGTGATCCGCTTGTATTGCAGTTTGAGCAGCGCAGACGAAGTCACCACTGCGAACCGCTGCATTCCGTTCGATTGACCGGCGAGCAAGCTCTCGCGAATGGCGGCCGCTGTTTCCTGATTCTGCGGTACGAAATCGCGCAAATCGCCCATGGCGGAGAACGGCTCACGGCTGCGCATGAAAGGCTTCGCCGCTTCACCCAGATCGAACAGGAAGCCGCGCATGGTTTCTTCATTCCACAATCCACCGATCGCGAAATGAAGCTCGGCATGGCGGGAGTCGGCCGAGATCGAATGGGATGCTTCAAGCGTTTCCATTACGCCTTGTGTAGCAGAGGAAGGTTAAGCAGAGCTTATGTGAGCGGAATGCTCAATGGCGTCAGGCGCGCAACCAAGTGAGGGCTTCAGCTTCATTCTCGAATGCCTTCAGATACACCGAAACACTTGCCTGCTTGAGCTGCATGCTGACCAAATCCGATGCGCAGACCACCGCCATGCGCTCGACGCCAAGCGAAAACGAACCCTCAAGCGAATGTCGCATCAGCTCGGTGATTGCGCGGTCCTGCACGCCGAATTTTTGCAGGTTGCCGAACACCCGAAAGCCCCGCTTGTGACAAGTGAACACACGCGTCTTGCGAAGCAGCTCCCAGTTGAAGGCCTTGAGCTGTTCCCGATCCCAACGCCCAAGCGCCACAAAGTGCAGCTCACTCTGCGCATTGTCGATCGTGATCGCAAAAGAAGGGGCAAGCACTTCCATGGCTGCTAATTAGCGAAACATGGTTAACGCCAGCTTAGTTTGGGCCGAAGGAGATCGGCTCATCGCCTGCCTTCCAGGGCACGAATTTGGGCATCACAGCTTTGAACAAATCGGATTCGAGATGGCCCGCGAGCCAGGCCTGCAAATGCGGCAAATCCTGTGCGTCAAACCAGGCGCGGTCGGTGTTGGCGAACTGACGGATGAAAGGGAACAGCGCGATATCAGCGAGGGTCACCGCATCGCCCTTGAGCTGAGCCTGGTCAGCCAATCGCGTGTCGAGTTCTTTCAATATTGCCAAGCCTTCGATGCGATGGTCAATCGTGCCATGGCCTTCCTCATCGGTGTATCGGGTTGGATATTTGTAGCGATCGAGGTGATGCTTGAACGGCCCATCATTGAGCGCGACCAGCTCTGGATCGTCACCATCCAGCCAGTCGCCGGGATCATTCGCTTCAAGCGCCCAGCGCATCACCGCGATGCTCTCATCGATGACGCTGCCGTCATCGAGCACCAGCACCGGGACGGTCGCTTTCGGCGAAGCCTCGGCCAGCTCTGGCGGCTTGTTCGCCAGTTTGACCTCGCGCAGCTCAACCGGCTTGCCCGCAGCCCAGAGCGCCATGCGCGCGCGCATCGCATAAGGACAACGGCGGAAGGAATAGAGGATCGGTAGCTGGCTCATGTCTCGTCAGGCAACGCGCTGCCAACGTGGTGGGTTCCGCGGGCTGCTGCCAATTCCTGTTGGCGTTGCCGTTCGGCGTAGCGGGCGCGCTGGGCGTCGTCGCGCTCGTCGATACAATAGGGACAGCTGACCCCTTCGACGTAGTGTTCAGACGTCATGTCGTCGGCATCCAATGGCCGGCGGCAGGCTCGGCAGAGCGCGTAATCACCCTGTTCGAGTCCGTGCTTGACCGTCACCCGCTCATCAAACACGAAACAGTCGCCGTGCCACAGGCTTTGCTCTTCAGGCACGGTCTCAAGATATTTCAGAATGCCGCCCTTGAGGTGGTAGACTTCATCCACGCCTTCTCCGCGGAGGAAGCTGGTCGATTTTTCGCAGCGTATCCCGCCGGTGCAGAACATCGCGACCTTTTTCTTACCCTCAAGCAGATCCTCGCGATGCTCGCGAAACCAAGCGGGGAATTCGCGGAAGCTCTTGGTCTTGGGGTCGACCGCGCCTTCGAAACTGCCAACCGCGACTTCGTAATCGTTCCGGGTGTCGACAACGACAACATTGGGATCGCTGATCAGCGCGTTCCAGTCCTGCGGATCAACATAGCGCCCGACGCTGGCACGCGGATCAACCCCGGGCTCACCCATAGTGACGATTTCATTCTTGAGCCGGACTTTCATCCGATGGAACGGCATGTCCTCAGCCCAGGAGAACTTCACATCGGTCTCGGCGCAATCTGGCAGGGCGCGAATATGCTCCACTGCTCGGGCGATGCCATCCGGCGTTCCGGCGATGGTCCCGTTGATCCCTTCATGCGCCAGCAGGAGCGTGCCCTTGACGCCCGCTTCATCACACACGGCCTGCAATGGTGCTTGCAAAGCGGCGTGATCCGCAAACGGGGTGAACCGATAGAGGGCGGCGACCAGGAATGTCGCGTCAGGAGTGGGTTTCGACGGGATTGTCATAGGCGCAGCCGATTAGCGCCAAGCCCGCCGAAGGGCAACGGAGCTGGTGTGCGATCGCGCTATTCGATCGTTTGAAGCGCGAGCGGCAGGATATGGGTCTCGAAAGCGCTTTCAGAGAGTCGATGCGCATCCCGCTGACCGAAGTCGGTCTTGGTGATGACAGTGACCAAGCCGAGTTCAGGAACAACGATGACCTTGTTTCCGCCATTGCCGCTCATTTGCGCCGCGGCAAAGCTTCGGCCTTGCGCCTGATAGTCGCGCAGCCACCAGAGATAGCCATATTCGAACGCCTCTTGGTCAGCCACATCAGCCTTGGGCGAAAGCGATTGCTCGACCCAACTGGCTGACAGAAGACGCTTCCCTTCGAACAATCCGCCTTGGGCATAGACCCGACCAATCTTTTCCAGGCTGCGGCTCGTTAAGCCCAATCCGCCGCCGCCCATAGCGAGACCGAGTGGGTTGAACTGCCACTCGACCGTTTCAATCCCGAGCGGACCAAACAGTCGACGTTGGGCATAGTCCTCAAGCTGTTCTCCGGTTGCATTTTCCACCACAGCGCCGAGTGTGACGGTGCCGGCAGTGCAATAGGAGAAGGATCGGCCATAGGGGCTGTCCGCTGGCTTAGGAGTCCAAGCCGGGAATCCGCGGATCGGCAGGTCGAGGAAGAACCCGACCCAGTCCTCGATAAGATACATCCGCTCCTCATTACCGCGCGAATAGGGAGTGAAGTCATTGCATTCGAGCGGGCCGCTCATCGTCACCAGCGATTCCAGGCTCATTGCGTCCTTGCGCGGATCGGGGTTGAGCGGGGTGTGATCGATGTACTCCAGAACGGGCTCATCCTTTGATTGGATATGCCCGTCGTCGATCGCCATGCCGAGCAGCATGCCGGTGATGGTCTTGGTGACAGAGCGGGTGTTGCGCAGCGCCTCGGGCTCCGCGTCATAATATCGCTCGTGAACGATCTCTCCGTTGAGGCTCACCACCACGCTGGTGATGCTCCCGTAGTCGCCTGCTTCGATCAGGCCATCGAAGGCTTGCCAGTTTTCAGCGGCCGGAGCCGGCGGCTCGGCTGTCGTGTCTTGGGCGATGGATGAGGGAGCGATCCAAGCAAGCGCGGCGGCGCAGACCAGGGCTGCCAATCGGGGTGTATTATTCATGCAACACTCTTAGCGCCTGTGTGCAACCGCGTCTTGGAAAATTCTAACCCTGGGCGCCCGTTTTCGCGCGCCAGCGCGAGGGAGAAAGACCTGTGTGCTTGCGGAAGCGTGTGGTCATATGCGCCTGGTCATAGAAACCGAAGCGCGCAGCGCAGTCTGCCAGCGGCTCTTGGTTGGCCGCAATCGCCGAGGCGCAGAGTTCGATCTGGCGCGCGCTGGCCAATTGTGATGGCGTGATCCCGAAACGATTGCGGAAGGCGCGCGGAAGGTGGTTCTTGTGAACCCCCGCGATCCGCGCCAGTTCGGCCATGGTCAGCTCCCATGGTTCGAGCGAGTCCTGGATCGCCTCAAACGCGCGCTCGATCCCGCTTGGTACTCCGGCAAAGTCTTGCGGTCGTTCGAAGCGATACAGTGCCGCAAGGGAAGCAAGATCATCTTCCAGCTCAAGCTCTGTTTTGTCCTCCAGCGAGCCAGCCAAGCTCTTGCAGAATTGCAGCACCGCCGCGCTTTCGGCATGCTTGACGAAATCCTCTGCCAGCCCAGCGCATTTGAGATCGACGGTCATGAAGGCGCCGCGCCCGGTGACGAAGTGATCACGGTGCCAGACGCCCGGCGGATTGAGCACGGCGACGGGGCGATCGATAAAACTATTCTCGCCGGTGACTGGGGTGACATAGGCCCCACGCGTGACGAAGACGATATGCGCATGCGAATGTCCGTGCGGACTGACCGCTTCGGGCGGCGCATTGGCTTCGTGCAATTGGATCACGCCCGAGCCTGTCTCGCGCCGCAGCAAATCGCGGCCCCAATAGCCGCTCGCCTGATTGCGTTGGGAGGATTGGGCAGGCACTATTTTGGTCGCTCTGGCAGTCATGCTCTTTCAGTCGGGGCAGACATTGCGGTTCGTTGGTCGCATGCGATTGCCCTTGCGTTCCAGTTGAACCCTATCACCGACCTTGCAGTTGGCAATGCTGTGCCGTTTGACCGAGATCATGTTCTGCGAGCCATCATCGAGGCGTACGCCCATCACAGTCATCCAGCCGCGTCGGCTCGACATTGTACTGAATGAGGTAATTGTCGCTGAGACTTCGACTGTGTCGCGCTCCCAAAACTCCGGGTCTTCGGCTCGAATGTAATGGCGGATGCCAGAGACGCCCAGGCACATTATTAGGATAAGAATGATCGGGTGCTCGATCCACCAATGCCAGATGTGGAACTTGAAACGTTCCATCGCATCTGGGCTAGAAGGATCACCTATCACCTCTTTGATATAGTGACGAAAACCCGAATTTCATCGCCGAGGCTGCAGATTGTCTATGGCGCCGCATTCTCGTTGATGTTGCAGCCGTTCGGACCAAGCACATAGCGTCCCTGATATTCTCGGACTTCGATTTTCAAGCCAACTCTGCAGCCAACCATCCTGAAATCTGAGATCACAATGCGATGTTCGGTGCCATCCGAAAGCACGACATCAAAATATTTGGACTGAGTAGGCGAGTGCCTCCCAGGGGACCCAACCGCGCGCGTGATTTCGCCGATGACCGTTGGCCCATAGTCACGTTGCTCTGCGATCGATCTAGCATAGTCGACAACCGGCCAAATGAGCGCGGCAGCAAGAAGGAAAATCCCGACAATTACAACCGGAGGGCGCTTCCAGAGCGGGGATTGAAGCCCAGGTGGCCTGACCATCACCCGATCCGCGTCACCCAGCCATGCGTGTCTTCAACCGTGCCGCGCTGGATCCCGACCAGCTTCTCGCGGATCTTGGTGGTCATCTGACCGGTGCCGCCGGCGCCAATCGTGAACTCGCCATCGGGCGAGGCGACAGTGCCAACAGGGGTCACAACCGCAGCGGTGCCGCAAGCCATAGTCTCGAGCAGCTTTCCGCTCTCGGCCTCGGCCTGCCATTGCTGTATCGAATAGGGCTCCTCGCGCACATCGAGACCCTCTGCGCGCAGCAGCGCGATCAGGCTGTCGCGGGTGATGCCGGGCAGGATCGTGCCGGTCAGGGGGGGAGTGACGACACTGCCATCCTCGCGCACGAAAAACAGGTTCATTCCGCCCAATTCCTCGACCCATTTGTTCTCGACCGCATCGAGGAACACGACCTGGTCGCAACCCTTGGCGATGGCTTCGGCCTGTGGGACCAGTGAAGCAGCGTAATTGCCGCCGGTCTTGGCCGCCCCTGTGCCGCCTGGCGCGGCGCGGACATAGTCCTGGCTGACCCAGATCTTGACCGGGTTGATGCCGCCTTTGAAGTAATTGCCTGACGAGACCAGAATCACCACGAACATGTATTTCTTGGCCGGGCGAACGCCGAGGAAGGCTTCATTCGCGAACATAAAGGGTCGGATGTAGAGCGAGCCGCCGTCAATTTCAGGGAACCAGTCGGCATCGGCTTTCACCGCCTCTTTGACAGCAGCCATGAACAGCTCTTCCGGAATTTCCGGCATGGCCATCCGGCGGGCGCTGGCGTTGAAGCGGCGGGCGTTCTCTTCCGGTCGGAACAGCGCCAGCTCGCCATCGGCCAGCCGATAGGCCTTCATTCCCTCGAAGATCTCCTGTGCATAATGCAGCACGCTGGCCGCCGGATCGAGCGCGATCGGCTCGCGCGGGCCTATCCGCGCGCTGTGCCAGCCACCCCCAGAAGAACCAGCAAGGTCTTCGTCATAGTCGATCACCACCATGTGATCGGTGAACACGGTGCCGAAACCGGGATCAGCAATGGCCGCTGTACGATCAGCCTCAGGGGTGGGCGAGGGGTGAGGGATGCGTTCGAATTTCATGTCTCAAGCCGGTAATAAGCTGCGCCGATTTGGGCAAGAACGGAGTGAGCGGAATTCTGTCTGGCTGATCCGAGCCATCCGCTCTCTCCGCCCTTACTTCCGGAGCCTCGCGATGACGATCAAAAGCGTCGGAGAGTCGCCGCGATTCTTTTCTTAATTTCCACAGTCTGGGCTGGTCAGGAGCCTGCTTCGACGGCGCCAACAAAAAACGCCCGAGGGGAACCTCAGGCGTGGGGCCCAATTCCTCTGGGCAACGGCGCTCCATACTGACGTGGGAAAAGTTTTTTTCAAGTCTTGTCTTGAAGAATCACATGAATCAAAAAGGACACAGAGTTCAGCGGC
Source organism: Erythrobacter sp. (assembly GCA_965229665.1). GTDB lineage: Bacteria > Pseudomonadota > Alphaproteobacteria > Sphingomonadales > Sphingomonadaceae > Erythrobacter. Next base: position 2,680,816 of record OZ245896.1, read on the forward strand.
GAACGCAGTACTCGGCCCCCGGTGATACGGCGGTGTCTTGGCTAAATAGCGCGAAAGGAGGTGATCCGATGTCTCATGGTTCAGTAGCGAGGTCGGTGAAGATCCCTACGGAGCATATTCGGTAATTTCCTTGCCGAGTGAGGCTTCGTGAGCGGCACTTCCGGCCGCTGACCATGAAAGGGCTGAACCTCCCCACGTCCCTTTGGCGTGCGAGGTTCAGCCCTTTTCATATTTACCGACAATCTTCGATCACGCGGGTGACCTCGACCCAGGCTGGCAAATAGAGTGCTGCCAGGCCTGCCGTCTCCACCGCGAACCGCCCCTTTGTGATGGCCATGGCGTCCAGCAAGGGGTCACGGGAATTGAGCTGCGCGGTGATGATGCCGCTGCCCGCTCTCGGAGTGGCCATGGTGAGCGTGCGTCGCTGGGTCTCCGTCCGAACTCGAGCTGTGCGTTGCAACTCGGCGCTGTCTGCTCTGATCAGCGTGATCGTGCTGTCAGCCGGATTGCACACCATCATGAAGGTGACATCGGATGGATTGGCTCCGAACACCGCACGGGTCTGACCGGCGCGCGCCGAGTAGAACCACGTTCCACCTGTCTGAGGCGCATCGAGGAAGTTGTCGAATTCCGGCGCGCCCAATTGCGGAGCTGACGTGGGGGTCGGGCTAGGGCTGGGCGTAGGCGCGGGTGCTGGCGGTGGTGGAGCAGGGGCAGGCGCTGCTTCCTCAACTGGCGCTGGTGTAGGAGCAGGGGCCTCCTGCTGCGACGAGCAAGCGGCAACGCCAAAGGTCAGAGTGATCGCGGCGGTGGTATGGAGGGCTATGGCTTTCATAGCTTCTCAATGCGCGCTATCGGCTGCACTTTCCATGACCAAATCCACTCCATCCGCAAAAAATACCGCAGCTAAGAAACGGCGCGTCGATCAATTGCTGGTTGAGCGAGAGCTGGTGGAGAGCCGGACGCGGGCTCAGGCACTGGTGATGGCCGGCACTGTCTTTTCTGGCGAGACCAAGATCGACAAGCCCGGACAGCAGATTCCGGGAGATGCGCCGTTGGAAGTTAGAGGCCGTGATCACCCCTGGGTCAGCCGTGGGGGCATCAAACTGGCGCATGCGATCGACCATTTCGAGCTCGATCCAACCGATGCTGTCGCTATGGATATCGGCAGCTCAACCGGTGGCTTCACCGACGTACTGCTCAGCAAGGGAGCTGCTCACGTCTTCGCCGTCGACAGCGGGACCAATCAACTGGCCTGGAAAATCCGTCAGGATGAGCGGGTTATGGTGCTGGAACAGACCAGCGCGCGCATACTGACTCCCGAGCAGATCAATCGACCGTGCAATTGGGTGGTGTGCGATGCGAGCTTCATCAGCCTCGCCAAAGTGCTCGAACGCCCATTGGAGCTGGCTGCTCCGCAATGCCGTTTGGTGGCTTTGATCAAGCCGCAGTTCGAAGTGGCCCGCGAGGAAGTGGGCAAGGGTGGAGTGGTCCGCGACGCTGGCCTTCATCAGCGAGTCTGCGAAGAAGTGCGGGACTGGCTTGAGCAAGCTGACTGGCGGATTGATGGAATTGTTGAAAGTCCGATCACCGGCCCGCAAGGCAATGTTGAGTTCCTGATTTGCGCTCAGAGAGGCTGACCTTGCAGTCAATCAGCTGTGCCGCAACGCGACAAAATGGTTTTTGGGCCGTTAAGCAAATTTGCGCCGGGCCTCAGTCTGTGTATCCATTGCCGGGAAGACAAATACCCGAATCGCTTCGACCATGATTTTGAACCGCCGACAGGGGGGTGGATGAACTTTCTTGCGTCAAAAGAACAGTTGCGTGCCAGCCTGCTGAGGTGGTCGCTTTTTCTCGTCCCGCTGATCTTTCTGCTCGGCTTCCTTGGGGGACAGCTCGGCAGCCCGGATACGCGTTGGTTTGCGTCGCTCGTCAAGCCCGACATTTTCCCGCCGCCGGCCTTGTTCGGCATCGTCTGGAGTGTGCTCTACATTATGATCGGCTTTTCGGTCGCGATCGTGGCGAGTTCCTGGGGTGCCTACGGGCGCGGATTGGCGCTAGGTCTCTTCGCGTTTCATTTCCTATTCAATCTGGCTTGGACCGCCGTCTTTTTCGGCTCGCAGAACATTATGGGGGGCTTGATCGTGCTGATCGGCGCGGTGGTAACGCTGCTGCCAGTCATCTTCACATTCTGGCGGGTCCGGGCAGTTGCCGCATACCTGCTCATTCCCTATCTGATCTGGCTGAGTTTTGCGTCGGTTCTCAATTATCAGTTCCTGGTTGAGAATCCCGAAGGGGGAGCGGCGCCTGCGGAGCAGACTCAGAGGATTGCGATTTAAGGTAAGGGGTTGCCCTTGCCGTCAACGATCTCCAGATAACACCCATGCAAAGCGAAAACCCGATCATCGCCGATATCGTAAAGCTCGCCAACAGCGCGGCAGGCACCGTTGCGGGCATGTCCCGTGAAGCGCGTGAGAGTGCGCGTGAACGGCTTAAGGAGCGGCTTGGAGGGATTGATTTCGTCTCCCGCGAAGAGTTTGAGACGGTCAAGGCGATGGCGCAAAAGGCCCGTGAGCAGAACGAAGCGCTCGAGGACCGGATAGCCGAATTGGAAGCCAAACTGGCTGGCAATTAGTCTTCTGCGCCTGTTTCTAAGACAGGATTGCAACCCAAGCGTGTTTCGGTAGTTTCCCCGAGAGACCTTCACTCTTGCCGGGGACCCGAAATGTTTCGCATTCCGCTTTTGACGACCGCTGCTGTTTTGCTCACCTTGCCGCATTTGGCATTGGCAGAGGAAGCCGAAGAGACCTTTGGCGGCGCCAAGGGCGCGGATCTCTCGATCGAAGCGATGGAGCCCGACAACTCGCCGGTGCAGATCGGACGTGCCGGCGATTATCCGCCGGACATTGCGAGGTATTTGCTGGCGACAGGGGCGGGAGCAGCCAACCTCTCGCCTGATGGTGAAACAATCGCATTCTCCTGGGACGTTAGCGGCCAGCCTGAGCTTTGGGTGATGCCTGCCAGCGGTGGACAGCCCAAACAGATCACCTTTCGGACCGGTGTGTTCGCTCCGGTGTGGACACCAGATGGATCGAGCCTGTTCTTCTCGGCTGACCGTGATGGCAATGAACAACCGGGCTATTTTGCGTTGACGCCCGATGGCAAGACCGAAACCGCAGTGCTTCCCGCCGCGCGCGGTGATTTCCGCATCTTTGGCGACTTCGCCAGCGACGGCAGCTTTGTTTACGCCTCGACCGCGCGCGGTGCGGGCGTCTTTGACATCTATCGCGGGACTTTGGATGGCGAGAGCGAATTGATCGTCGAAAGCGAGCTTGGCCTGGCTGCGCGATCGATTTCACCTGACGGAAAACACGCACTGGTGACTTCGATCGTTGGGGAAGACGCCGATAATCTTTACCTGCTTGATCTCGCGACGAAGGAAATGACTACGATTTCCGCTCCGCCGGTTGAAGATCGCGCGAGCCACGCTCTCGGAGGTTTTGAATGGATGCCGGATTCGAGCGGCTTTCTGTTCTCGACCAATCGCGGGCAGGAATATGGCGCGCTTTCGCTCTACGACATCGGCACCAAACAGATCCGGCAATTGTTTGAGCCTGAGGCCGATATCGAGAATATCGAATTGTGCGGCACCGACGGCGATATCGTGGCCTTCACGCACAATCGTGACGGGTTTGATGAGCTCGACATTCGCAATTCCAACGATGGCACCAAACGCACGGTGCCTGAGCTGCCCGAAGGTCGTTATGCGCTCGATTGTGAAGGCGATGTTTCCAAGCTGATGGTGCGGATCAATGGCTGGCAGACACCAGGTGAAATCTGGATGGTCGATCCCGTCGCTGGCACGGCTGAGAAAGTATTTGCGAGCAATTTGGCAGGGCTCGATCCTGACCGGCTCGTGCGGCCGCAAGTGGTGCGTTATCCAGCCAGCGATGGGGTGATGCTACAAGGCCTGCTGTATCTGCCAGAGGGTGCGGGCACGGGCGGAGAAGCGCCTCCGGTGCTGTTCTCGGTCCATGGTGGTCCAACCGCACAATCTGCCGCAACCTTTGATGCGATTGCACAGTATCACGTTGCTCGTGGCGTAGCAGTGTTTGAATCCAATGTTCGCGGCTCGACCGGGTTTGGCCGGACCTACGCGATGCTCGATGATCGTGAAAAGCGACTCGATTCTGTGCGTGATCTGGTCGACCTCAAGCAAGCGCTGGGAGACGAGGGCCTGATCGATCCTGATCGTGCCGCCGTGATGGGTGGCTCGTACGGCGGCTACATGGTCAATGCCGTTCTGGCTGAATATCCTGACAGCTTCGCCGCCGGCATTTCGCTGTTCGGAGTGGCGGACTGGGTCACGGCGTTAGAGATCGCATCACCTTCGCTCAAAGCCTCGGACCGGATTGAGTATGGCGATATCACCGAGCCCAAATGGCGTGAGTTCTATCAAGTCAATTCGCCGATCCGTAAAGCCGATCAGATCAAAGTGCCGGTGCTCTATTCGCATGGTGTGATGGACCCCCGGATTGACATCTATGAGACCGAAGTGATGGTGAAGACCCTGCGCGAGAACGGGGTCGAGGCGCCGTTCGTGCGAATCCCTGACGAAGGGCATGGCTGGCGCAAACTCTCCAACCAATTGTTCTACTATCGCAAGCAGGCGGAGTTCATTGAGGAACAATTGGGACTGACCGAAGCCGGCGAATGAACCTTTCGGCCCCCGCGATCCTGATCGCGGCCCGGCCGCATGGGGAAACCGCCGTCATCGCACGGCTTTTGACCGAGGAATATGGCCTGGTTGCGGGCTATGTAGCGGGCGGGCGTGGGCGCCAGCTCCGCCCGGTCATGATACCCGGCAATCGTGTCGCGGCCGAGCTGCGCGCCAAGTCCGACAGCCAATTGCCGTTTGCCCGGCTCGAGCTGATCGAAAGCCGCGGTCCGTGGCTGACCGAGCCTCTGCCGGCAGCCGCGATTGCCTGGGTCTGCGCGCTGACTGCCAGTGCGCTGCCGGAACGCAATCCCTATCCCGCGCTGTATCAGGCGCTCGAAGCTCTGCTCACCGCGATTTGCCACGCCCCTTCCGCAAGGGGCTGGCTGCCGGGATTGACCACCTATGAGGCGATGCTTCTGCGCGAGCTGGGTTACGGCGGATCACCACCGGTGAGTGGCGATGCACTCGAAGCGCAGCTCGATTCCTTCCACAGTCTCAAACAGCCTTTGACGCGATACTTGCTTGCCGACCGGTTTGGCGATGTTATGGCCGCGCGCAATCTGTTGGGCGAGAGGCTTGCCCGGATGGTGAAGTGAGTGTGACGCTATGAAAATTGCAGTCCTGCCCGGAGATGGCATTGGTCCTGAGGTCACCGGCGAAGCGGTCAAAGTGCTTGAAGCGCTCGATCTGCCCGGTCTGACCCTGTTCGAAGGCGATGTTGGCGGCGCGGCCTATAAGCGGCATGGCATGCCACTTCCGGCGGAAACGCTGGAGATGGCGCGCGAATGTGATGCGGTGCTGTTTGGTGCGGTGGGTGATCCCGATTGTGACCATCTGGAGCGCGTCTTGCGGCCCGAACAAGCGATCCTTGGACTGCGCAAGGAATTGAGCCTGTTCGCCAATCTGCGCCCCGCCAAAGTGTTTGAGGGTCTGGAGCATCTCTCCCCGCTGCAACCGGATATCGCGCGCCAGCTCGACATGTTGATCGTGCGCGAGCTCACCGGCGACGTCTATTTCGGCGATAAGAGCACGCGGCGGCTCGAGACGGGCGAGCTCGAAGGGTGGGACCGGATGTCCTATTCCGAAGGCGAGGTACGGCGGATCGCGCAGGTCGCGTTCCGCGCCGCTCGGGCATCCGATGGCACTGTCATGAGCGTCGACAAGGCCAATGTGCTTGAGACCAGCCAAGTCTGGCGCAAGACCGTGATCGATGTTGCCGGATCGCATCCCGATATCGATCTCGATCACATGTATGTCGACAATGCTGCGATGCAGATCATCAGCAATCCGGGCCAGTTCGGGGTCATTCTGACCGGCAATCTGTTCGGCGACATTCTGTCCGACCTCGCCAGCGCCGCGGTCGGGTCGATCGGCTTGCTGCCCAGCGCATCGCTGGGAGAACGGCAGACCAGCCACGGCATCTTCGGGCTTTACGAGCCGATCCATGGCAGCGCGCCCGATATCGCCGGGCAGGGCAAAGCCAATCCGATGGCGACGATCCTTTCGGTTGCGATGATGCTGCGCCATTCCTTCGGCAAGCATGAGGAAGCTGCGCGGGTGGAGCTCGCGGTGGAGCGCGCTCTCGGAGACGGCATTCGTGGCGGCGATCTGGGCGGCGAGCACGGTTGCGAAGCGATCGGGGCCGCGGTCCGCGAGCGGCTCTAAAGCAAGAGGGCATGGCCATGGCCGGCGCATTGGAACTGGCTATCATCCTGCCCACGCTCAATGAGCGGGGCAATTTGGCGCCCTTGGTTGAGAGAATTGCAGCGGCGCTCGGCGCAACCCGCTGGGAAGCGCTGATTGTCGACGACAATTCTTCTGATGGAACCGCTGATGAGGCCCGCACACTGGCGTTGAGCGAGCCCCGCGTGCGGGTAATCCAGCGGATCGGTCGTCGCGGCTTGGCCAGCGCGGCCATCGAAGGGTTCTGTGCGACGGCGGCGCCCTATGTCGCGGTGATGGATGCCGATCACCAGCACGATCCGGCGCTGCTGACCAGAATGCTTGAGGCTTTGAAAGCAGGCGAAGCCGACATTTGTGTCGCCTCGCGCTTTGCTCCGGGGGCGAGCACCGAAGACTGGGCTGAGCCCGAGCGCGAGCGGCTTTCCGGAATGGCCAATGCGATGGCTCGCCAATTGACCGGAGTCGAACTCAGCGATCCGATGAGCGGCTATTTCATGCTGCCGACCGCGACTGCGCGAGACTTGGTCCCGCGTCTCTCGGGGATCGGCTTCAAGATTCTGCTTGATCTCTTGGCGACCGCCACAAGCCCGATGCGGGTCAAGGAATTCCCGCTCAATTTTGCGGCTCGCCGTGAAGGGGAGAGCAAATTGGACCGAGCAATCCTGTTCGACTTCCTCGCCGGGCTCTATGACAAAACCATGGGACGATTGGTCCCCACGCGATTTGCATTGTTTGGCACCGTCGGTGCGCTGGGCGTGATTGTCCATATGGCAGTGCTGGCGAGCCTGCTGTTCCTATTCGAAGAGGCGTTTACAGTGGCTCAGGCGCTGGCAGTGCTGAGCGCGATGAGCTTCAACTTCTGGCTCAACAACTGGCTGACCTATCGCGACAAGCGCCTCAAAGGCGTGGGCGAGGTCCTCCGAGGCTGGGCGGGGTTCTGCCTCACCTGCGCGGTGGGAGGCTTCGCCAATGTCGCTGTGGCGACTCTGCTCGAAAGCGAAGGCGTGTTTTGGGCGCTAGCGGCGCTGTGCGGGATCCTGATTGGATCGGTCTGGAATTTCGCCCTGTCGAGCCGGTTCGTTTGGGGGCGGTATTAGTTGTTTGGTTCCGCACGCCATCCGGCGTGCGATTTCCTCGGGCCTTTCGGCCCTGCGGGCGGCCACTTGGCCTTGCGGCGCTTCGCGCCGTGCTCCGCGACCAAGCCTTTGGCGAATGGGATTCGACGCCGCAGGCGTCGCAAGCGCGACCGCGCGCCCGGAGGGGTGGCCCCGAAGGGGCCGGGCCCCCGGAGGATCACCAAAAAAATACAACTATCTCCACCCGTCGATCCATGTCCAATCGGCGAAGCTCGCCGGTGTATCGAGCGGGGCAGCGGACAGGATTTTGTAGAACAGTCCGAACATCGCAACGCTACCGATCAACACGGCATAGCTGATCCAGCCAAAACGGGCGCTGCGCCGCAAGTCGCTCAGAGCCAGGCTCAACGCGCCGAGCAGGAAGAGGCTCGGCATGAAATAATGGTAATAGAATTGCACCGGCTTGTTGGCGATCAACCACAGACCCAGGCTGGCGAGAAAGCCGATCACCACGCCCGCTTTGGCCCAGTCCTGACGGATGGCACCGGTCACCGCGCACCACAGCAATGCTGGCAGGCCCAGCAGCATGGTCAGCGGGTTGCCGATCAGCAAGATCCCGCGCTGCGCATTGTCGGTGAATTCATAGAGATACCAAATGCCGCGGGTGTTGAGCAGCCATTGCGACCAAGTGCTTTGGTAGGGATGCGGGGTGATGACCGAGGCCTGCATGGCGATCATCTCTTGATGCAGCCCGAACAGGCCCTTCTCGGCCAAGGGAGAATTCGTCAGACCGTACCCCGGCCAGTAGGTGAGGGCGTAGACCAGCAACGGGGTTATCCCGAGCCAGACAAAGGCTTCAAGCAGCGAAACGCCTGGAACGGGAATACCGCGTGTGCTGGTGAGCAACCGCTGCCGCCCCGCCGACAACCGTGCAAAGAAGAACGCGAGGCCCGGGATCATAGCCAGCGCTACTGCATTCCATTTCGATGCCAGGGCAAGGCCAAGCGCAATTCCCGCCAGCGCCAATCGCCAGCGCCCCGTTTCGGGCTCGCGGATCGCAGCTGCAAGGAACCAGGCCGCCAGTGCAAGGAAGCATGCCATGAAGATGTCGAGCATGGCGATCCGCGTGTGCACGAACAGGTGGAAGCCGGTTGCGACCAAGAGGCCAAAGGCGAGGGTGGCGAACCGATCGAGGCTGGCGTGCCACAGTGCGCGCATGCTGGCGAACAGCGCGATAGGGCCGGCCAACAAGGGCAGCGCGCGCCAGCCAAGCGCATTGTCGCCGAAGACCCACATGCCAAGTGCGATCAGCTGTTTGCCCAGCATCGGGTGCTCGCGGTTGAGATAGGCCCCCCCTTCGAGCAGCGCGCGCGCCGCTGGAACGTAATGGACCTCATCGAAATAGGGTGTGGTAGGGATACCGATCCGGACCCAAGCCGCCAGACCGAAGATTGCGCAGATCAGCAGCGCAGGAACAATCGGGTCCTGTGGCTGGGGAGGGGCATCACTCATCGCGGCCAGCGCTTAGGCAAGCGCTGGGGTTGGGACAAGCCTTGTTGTGTTAGCTCACTGATTTGGTCTGTTGTTCAAGCCAGAACAGGCGGGCCAGCATCGCCAGCAATCCAATGCTGGCGGTCGACACCACGAACAGCGTCCACAGCGGCAGGTTCATTCCCACTTCGCGCGCCCGCGGAGCCACCAAGAACAAGCACAGCGCTACCGAAATGAGCAGATCCCACCACACTTGCACGCCCCACAGATTGTTAGTGTGATTGATGATCACCTGCATCACACCCTCAGCGGCGATGGTCACGCCGGTGTAGCCAGCGAAGGCGCCAGCCAAAGCCGCAGCGATGAGAGGGCTGCCTGTCACTTCTGCCTTTGTGATGATCCAGACAGCGATGGGGAGCACAATTGCTAGGCCAGCGATGAACAAAATCTCATAGGGTGACATGACCGAATCTCCTCAATATGTAGCACTCGCTACAGGGGCTTGTAGCTCTTTGTAGCGAATGCTACAAGCCCCCAATGCCGCAACGCAAAGCCAAGCCACTGCCCAAGCCGCGAATGTCGCGCGAGACTCTGTTGCCGCTCTTGGCGGCGCATGTGCTCGAGCACGGACTGCAGGAAGCCAGCCTGCGCCCACTCGCCAAAGCAGCCGACACCAGCGATCGGATGCTGATCTATCATTTTGGCAACAAGCGTCAGCTCTTGGCAGACCTGCTGGCCTATATCGCTGACCAATATGCCACGGCGCTCGCCAGCGCGATGGGAGAACGCCGCGCCGCCAATCGCAAGGCAGTCCTGGCTAGGATCCTTACCGAAACCCGCAAACCGAGCATGCAACCCTTCATGACGCTATGGTGGGAGATAGTTGCTGGTGCTGCGCGCGAGATTCCAGGATATCGTGAGGCTGCACAAGAGGTTATGTCGCGTCTTTTAGACTGGCTCGAGGGTGAAATGCCGGTCAATGATCCCGATCCCAAGGGCGGAGCGCGCTATTTGCTGACGCTGATCGAAGGCTCTCAAATGCTGAGCGTCGTCGGACATTCTCGGGTTGCACGTGACGGTCTGAACGCCAGCGGGCTGTAAGCCAGCGCCAAGCTTCTTGCCGCGAATGCGAGCAGCGACTAAGCCGCCCAGAGTATGAAAAAGACCACTGGAATGGACCGCGTCACGACGCGCAAATGGCGCCCCGCTACTCGGGCAGTGCGCGGCGGTACGTGGCGCTCTGAGCATGGTGAAACGAGCGAGGCTTTGTTCCTCACCTCGGGCTATACCTATGACGATGCGCAGACTGTCGCCGATCGCTTCGCCGGCGATGCGGACGGTATGACCTATTCGCGGCTGCAGAACCCGACAGTGGCGATGCTGGAAGAACGGATCGCGCTGCTTGAAGGGGCCGAGGCGTGTCGCGCCCAGGCTTCGGGCATGGCAGCGATGACCGCCGCCCTATTGTGTCAGCTGTCGGTTGGCGATCATTGCGTCGCCGCGCGCGCTGCCTTCGGGTCGTGTCGTTGGTTGGTCGACAATCTGCTGCCACGCTTCGGGATTGAGACCACGGTCATCGACAGCGCCGACAATGCGCAATGGGAAGCGGCGATCAAGGCCAACACCAAGGTCTTCTTCTTCGAGACCCCAGCCAATCCAACGCTCGACATTGTTGATCTGCAGTTCGTCTGCGATCTGGCCAAAGCGCATGGCATTACCACTGTCGTCGACAATGCCTTTGCCACCGCCGCGCTGCAGCGTCCGCACGAGTTCGGCGCTGATGTGATCGCTTACAGCGCGACCAAACTGATGGACGGGCAGGGCCGGGTCTTGGCTGGCGCGATATGCGGCAGTGAAGAATGGATCAACGAAACGCTGCTGCCGTTCCAGCGCAACACCGGGCCGAACATCTCGCCCTTCAATGCCTGGGTCGTGCACAAGGGGCTAGAGACCCTGGAGCTCCGAGCCCATCGCCAGAGCGCGAATGCCGTGCAGCTCGGGGAGTTCCTAGAGCCGCGGATCGTCGGGATCGGGGGGCATATGCTGCACCCGGGTCTGTCCAGTCACCCGCGGTATGAGCTGGCCAAGGCGCAGATGGATGCGACCGGGCCGATCTTTGCGTTTGACGTCGGCACGCGGGAGCGCGCGTTCCAGCTGCTCGATGCGCTCAGCCTGATCGACATTTCCAACAATATCGGCGATTCCCGTTCGCTGATGTGTCATCCGGCCAGCACCACCCACGCCAATATGGGCGAGGAGGGCCGCGCGGCGATGGGCGTGACCGAAGGCCTGCTGCGGATCAATGTCGGATTGGAAGACCCGCTCGATTTGATTGAGGACCTGGATCAGGCTTTGGCGGCTGCTGGGGTTTGAGGCCGACAAACAAAGGGCCGAGACCATTTCTGATCTCGACCCCCTGCGATCCCGAAGGATCGGGTTGGAACGACAATTGGGACAGGGCCACTTCCCTGTTGGACACCGAAGAGGATTACACTTTCCCCTGTGCGTGTGAACAAAGGTGCAGCAAACGAGGGTAACGGCGAATTCACCACATTCTTGGGGCGATTATGCTGGTCTCGCTTGCGAATCTGGTTGCATCGTGCAACCACGTCAGGCCTGAACTGGGAGGAGAACCCGCATGGCTCGTCGCGCCGAACTGATTTTCGATTTTGTCAGCCCCAACGCCTATATGATCTGGGGTCCCCTGCGGGACGTCATTACGCGCACCGGTGCCGGACTGGATATCTTCCCCGTTTTTCTTGGCGGCATGCACAAGCTGACAGGCAATGCTCCGCCGTTCATGCGCGATGCTGACGTGAAGGGGAAGAACGAATACGCGATGCTGGAAATGCGGCGCTTCATCGAAAAGCATGGGCTGACCAAATACAAGATCCACCCGCAATTTCCGTTCAATTCGATCACGCTCCAGCGGATGCTCTTCGCCGCCGACCAGGATGGCCGCGCGGTGCAATTCATCGAAGCGATGATGCCGGCGATCTGGGAAGAGGGGATCGACCTTACTGATCCGCAAGCGATTGGAGCAGCCTTGGCAAAAGGTGGGCTCGATGCACAGGATTTGTTCGCGCGGGCTCAGACAGATGCGGTCAAGCAAGGCCTGGTCGACAACACGTCCAACGCCGTTGAGCGCGGCACGTTCGGCATTCCGACGGTCTATGTTGGTGAGGAAATGTTCTTCGGCAAAGAGCGCCTCGAGCAAATCGAGGAAGAACTGCTCAAGGGGTGAACAACGCCGACAGCGGTTCGAGAACGACACATTTCTGCAACCATGTGACGCCTTGATTGCAGTTTGCGCAAGATTAATTCACGCTTTTTAGGATACCGGGTGGATTACACGCGTTGACCCTCTTGTGAGTGGGTTAAGAATCGTTACCTTGAGAATCGTATGAAAGAGCTGTTCCAACACGCCGCCACGACTGAGGGCGTTACTGTCCGGGTCGCTGTCAACTTCCTGCCGGAGCAATCGCACCCCGATGCTGGCAAATGGTTCTGGGTTTATCACATCCGGATCGAAAACGGCTCGCATGAGCCGCTCAAGCTGCGCACCCGCCATTGGCGGATCACCGATGCGCGCGGTATGGTCAACCATGTCGATGGCGAAGGCGTTGTGGGTGAACAGCCCTTGCTAGGCCCTGGCGAGAGCCATGACTACGTCTCCGGCTGTCCGCTGACGACGCCGCATGGTTCGATGGAAGGGTTTTACACCTTCCTGCGGTCAGACGGCTCACCCGTGGAAGTGCGTATTCCGTTCTTCCCGCTGGCAGCTCCGGCCGAAGCAGACAACTAAGCCCAACGTCCTTTCCCGCGAGGAATGGCCGCGACTGCTTGTCGCATTTTCCGATCGTGTTCCAGTCTTGCAGGTCTGACTTACGAGGCCTAAGTCGCTGTCCATGAAGCGGACGCACCTCCCTCTCAATGCGCTGCGTGTCTACGACGCGGCCGCTCGCCACCTTTCGTTCACGCGCGCTGCCGATGAGCTGGCGGTTACGCCTGCTGCGGTAGGACAACAGATCCGTGCCTTAGAGGATCACCTCGGCGTGGTGCTGTTCCGGCGCACCAGCAAGGGCTTGGAGCTCACGCCAGAAGGTGAGGCCGGGCTGGACTCCCTGCGCGAAGGGTTCCTGCGGTTTGAAGACAGCGTACAGTCGATGCAGGCTGGGCAAAGCTCAGACCGCTACACGATCGCAGCACCGCGTGAATTCTTCGCGCAATGGCTGGCACCGCGCATGGCCGCGTTCCAAGCCGAGACGTCGGGGATTCAGTATATTTTGGCGCCCGACGAAGGCTCTGACTTCACTGAAGCCAACCTCGACCTGGCGGTCCGGTTCATCGCCGGTCCGGGAGAGCTCGAGGGGGTGCAACTCGCGCCGGCGCTCAAGGTCAGCGTGGCAGCGCCAGAGGCACGCGATGCCTGGATCGACTGGCCCGAGGCCTCGTTGCCGGACGATGTCAGCCCGTGCGTGATCACAAGCAGTGCTGGGCAAGCGATGAGTTCTGCGCTGGCCGGGATGGGCCGCACCGTTCTGCCGCTGGCCCTGGTTGAGGAGGCGCTGGAGCAGGGGACGCTGGTCGCGCTTGATGAGCCGGTTGAGAGCAAGCGGGCCTATTGGTTGGTCGCACCCTTGCCGCAATGGCGGCAGAAGAAGGTGAAGGCGCTGGTCGCGCATCTTGTGGATGCGTGAAGTTCGCACCCTTAAGACCGAACGCTTCGTCCTCCGTCCGCTGCAGCGTTCGGATGCCGTGGCGCTGCTACCCACACTGTCTGATCGCGAACAATGCCTCTATCTGTCGCGAGCGGCCTTTGGTTCCGAACAAGAGCTGTGGGACTGGCTTGCCGCGCCTGATTGGAATGGACGCACTTGGATTGCGGAAGACTCCGATGGCCAAGTTGCTGGACGCTTTGTCGCAATGCCTGCGCATGAAAAGGGCGTTGAAGAGATTGGCTACATCGTCTGTGCTGATCGTCAGGGGCAAGGCGTAGCGCGCGAATGCATGGCCGCATTGATCGACGATCTGTTCGATGAAGGACAGCGCAAGCTGATCGCTGTGGTCGACGTCGAGAACCACGCTTCGGAGCGGCTTGCTGAACGGCTCGGTTTCTCTCGCGAAGCCCATTTCCGTGCGCATGAAACAACCCATGAAGGCGTGCGGGATGTCTATTGGTATGGATTATTGGCGTCCGATGATCGCGGGTGAAGGGGGCGTTGAGTATTTGTTGTGCGGACACCCATCCGGGTGCGCGATATCCTCGCGGCTAGCGGACAAGTCCGCGCCGCTGCGGGCTGCCACTTGGCCTTGCGGTCGCTGGCGCGACCGTTCTCCGCGACCAAGCCAGTGGCTGGCACCCTTCGCGAGCCGAAGGCGAGTGCAAGGGCGGAGTCGAAGTCGAAGACGCAGACGTGCAAAGCACACCTGCAAGGCCGTCCGCAACGACCGAAGGGAGTGAGGAAAGCCAAGTGAGCGGGAAGCGCAGCTGAACGAGCGAAGCGAGGACAACCGAACGCCGGCGTTTGAGGCCATCAAAAGACGCCTCTGCGAGCAACTCTGGTCAGGCCTCGCGTCTAGGAGAGCCGTTGCACCATGGATTGCCCCGCCTCGCTTTAGCTCAGCTCGCAATGACGAAGCTGATGCGTGGCAATGAATTTGGTTAGCCCTCCAGCATTACCACACCCTTGGGCGTGCCGATCTCCGCTCTCAGTCTGATGTCATCTGAGCCCCGTGTCACCCGAACTCCCGGCGCCAACAGGCTCATTGCAGGTGCAATGCTGTCCGGATCCGGGTGCTCGACCGCAAAGCTCATCAAAGTAGCGGCACTTGAAGCGCTGATCGAAGGATGCGGCGTCTTTGCCCAATCGATGAGGAAAGGCACAGCGGCGCCCGCTCCGGGGATCGAAGGCATGTACAGCTCCCATTCGAGCAATTTCCCATTCGGTTGGGCTCGGCTTAAGGGAAATGGGGCGGCGTCGCTTAGACCCATTGTTGTGACCTGTTTGGCGAGATCGGGAAGCTGCTGAGCGCTGCGCATGCAATAAGCGAGAAGATGCGGCTCTGGGCGATTGCGGGCAGCTGTGACCCATGGATGTCCCTCGGTTACCCCAGGTTGTGGCGCCACGATCTCCAGATAGACCTGGGGGCCGAGCCCGACCAAGGCATTGTGGGTCCCAATCGGATGCTTGCCACCATGTTGCGCAGCCACTCCGCTCATGGCTTCGAACTGCGCGCAAGCCTCATCCAGATTTGCGGCGAGCCAGACAAGATGATCGAGCAGGGGAGGATAGCCAGACATAGCGGCGTTTGAAGCCCATCGCGCCGCTGCAAGCAAGAGCTTTGGCAAGCCATCAGATTAGCCTTTCAGCACAACTTTCCCCTTTGGCGTGTCGAGTTCGGCTGTGAGCGTAACGCCACCCTCGCTCTGATCCAGCTCGACCCCTGGAGCGAAAAGCTCCATCGCCGCGCGGATACTATCCGGGTCGGGATGTTGCGCGGCAAAGCCCGTCAAACGCGCCGCGCTGGGCGACTGGACCGCGGGATGCGGACTGTCCGACCAATCGATGTGGAACGGCATGGCTCCGCCTGTGCCCGAGACCAGCGGGATCAAAAGCTCCCACTCCAGTAGATCACCGGTGGGAAGATTTCTGCTACCGGCTGAGGGGCCAATTGTCCTGTAACCAGCCTGCTGTGCCCGACTAGCAAGATCGGCCAAGGAGACTGCGCTGCGCATGCAATAGGAATAGAGGTGCGGTTCCGGGCGGCGCCGGGCTGCCGCAACCCAAGGATGCCGGTCATCAGCTCCAGCTTGCGGCGCGACAATCTCGAGATAGACCTGCGGGCCGAGACCGACGATAGCATTGTGCGTTCCACCCGGATGCTTCCCTCCATATTCCGGTTTGACGTCGCTCATCCTCTCGAACTGCGCGCAGGCCGCATCCAGATCCTCGGCCAGCCAAACAAGGTGATCGAGCAAGGGCGGGTAGCCTGTCCTTGCCGCCCCCATCGTTTGGACCGCCTTTGCGGACAGTGGATCGAACGGCAGCAAGGACGCGGCTGAAGCGGTCGCTGCCGCCGCAACGAAGGCACGACGGCTAAGCGCGGAAGCGTCAGTCATGCGCTTGCCCTTTTGCGAGCGCCGGCTGCAAAGCGTTGCGGAAGAAGGTGAGAGTACCCTGCCAGGTCAAACGCTGTCCCTCCGCCTCGATTGCGCGGGCTTCTCCCGCTTCGAACAGCATTGTCGGCGTCCAGCCGTCATTTATGATGTTGTGACCGGCATCGGGTAGCACGAGGAAATCTGTCTTCAGGCCGTTCTCGGCCCGGCGTTCGGCGATGTTCTGGACCATATGCCCGGCTGACCACATGTCGTCCTGTTCACCGCCTGCAAGGAACAGCGCCCCAGCGTATTTCTCAATCGGGATGCGGGCCTGTGCCACCCGCTCCGGATTGGCCCATCGGCCTTCATCCATGGGTGTGCGCAGACGCCCCCGTTCGCCGCGCGCGAATTTGGCGGTCTCGCGGAAATAGTTGTCGCTGTAGGGGACATAGGCGAACGGCTTACCATTCCAGGAATAGGACGAGGTCGTTCCAAGCTTGACCCGATCTCCCCAACCTTCCCAAACGACATCGGAAGGGGCAATGCCCGCCACCGCCTTTACCCAGGGAAACCGTGTTGCGGCCAAAAGCACGTAAGCGCCGTTACGCGAGAAACCGTAGAGACCGATACGGCTTTCATCCACCCCATCCTGGGTCGCAAGCCAATCGCGCGCCTGTTGCAGCCGGTCGATCGGGATATCAACATAGCGGGCCGGGAGGTCTGGTTCCGCTGGCTCAGCCCCTCCGAACACCAAATCATAGGTCGCAAACAGGAGTACGGAATATCCTTCTGCAACCAAGCTCGGCATCACCACCTCGCGTCCCGTAGCGAGATTGTCGGCGCCATCGATCAGAATGATGACCGGGTGATCACCTGGCTCCGGATTTCGGGCGAAGTATGAACCCGGCAGCTGGGGGACCTCCTCGACAGCAAAATCGGCTGGTTCTTGAAGACGTTCAAAGCTCGTCGTGGCGATCACGTTTCCATCAATCAGTGCCTCCAACACCACCGTGTTGTCAGCCCGGACAGGCTCGGAGTCGCTCGGCTGCATTGACCAAAACAGACCGCTTGGATCGATGCCTGTGTAGGATCCTTCCAAGGCGGGGCTGGTCGCAAGGTCGATGCTGCCATTCTCATCGGCAGCAAAGCGCGCGGCAGACTGGTAGCGAAGCGTGGGGGCCCCCCGCTGATAGTAATTTTTGAGGACCTGTTGCGCTCTGATTTCGACATCTGCGTCCGCGGGAAGATCAGTGAGCTTGATTTCAATCGGTTGGTTGACCGCTACAACGGGGCCACTGTCCAATTCGAATTGCTGCCCGAGCGCGGGGCTGGTCAGGCAAAGCGAGCCCGCGAATGCGAAGCTCATGGAACGTAAAGAGAAATTCATAAGACGTATGCTCCTGCAACGCCCGCCTCCCAGCTGCGAATGTTGTTAGCGAAGCGCTCAGACGACAGGCGAAAAATCGGCGAACTGCAGTGTCATTAGGTGAACCACCACAGCGCCAGCGCCAAGCCACAGGCTTACCCCAATGTTCCGGCTGGCTGACGCGCAGTGGCGATTGTCGACTCGGGTCGGAATGCCCATAAGCACCGAAATGGAAATGTCAGAGCCCCCCGTCACAGCGCAGCGCCTCAGTGATCGAACGTTTGATGCGCTTGCGATTGGAATGGTCTTTCTAGCCTATCTGATCGTCTTCGCTGCAGTTCGCGAACAATCGAGTACGCAGTCGATAGTCGTCTCGTCCCTGATCAACCTGGCGCCGCTGATCGTTCTGACGGCAGCGGTCCGACCGCTGATCCGGCGGCACCTGATCAACGCAAGTCTGACCAAACTTGTGATTGGCCATGCGGTCTTGGCGGTGCTGTTTACCTTCCTATGGCACTGGATGCTGCTGATCCTGGTGGGGATTCGAAGCGGGGGGTCGCTTGTCGAATTCACAGTTCAGGCTTTCTTCCCAGAGCCGGCGCTGGCCTGGCAGTTGCTGCAAGGCCTGACGGTTTACGCGCTGATTGCGGCCGTGACTTATGCAAGAAATCGCCCAGTGTTGCCCGATCAAGGCCTCAACTCTGCAGACTTGCCGGAATATGCTGGAACGGGTTCGGCGGAGTGGGAGGAGCAGGAACCCAGTCTCAAACGCTATTTCATCAGGCGCGGGGAGGATATCCAACCGATCGATGTTTCTGACATCATCAGCATCGCGGGCGCGGACGACTATGCCGAAGTCACAACTATGGAAGGCCAACATCTGGTCCGCACCACTTTGGCAAAGTTTGAGGCTTCATTGGATGCGGCGCAATTTCTCCGCATCCACCGCTCCCGGATCGTCAACCTTCAGCAAGTCGAGCGTGTAGAGGCTGCCGGCGATGGCCGCATGTTGCTGCATATGAGCAATGGCGAACAGATTCAGACAAGTCGTGCCGGGGCCAAAGCCATGCGCAATCAAATTATCTGAAGGCGCGAAGGCGGTTGGCTCTAGCCAATCTGGCCGATCATGCGGTGGCGACCGGAATTGCAAACTGCGCGGCGAGCAAAACCAGAAGAATGAGCACGATCGCCGCGACGAAACCAAAAGCGAAGTTGAGTGGGCCCGAGTTCAAGACACTTGGTTGAATTGAAGGATCGTATCTTTCGCCGCTTGCCCGGTTGTCTCTGGCTTCTCTCGGCCGGGAAATCTCCGAGAAAGCTCCACCATTCTCTTTTGGCGTTTCGGATTGGAGCGCCAGCAAATAGGTACCCGGCTTGATGACAATTCGATGCTCCGCCACCGGGCGATACCGAGCGTAGTAATTGTCCAAATTGTGCCGCAACCGCGACACCTGCACGCGGGCATAGCTATCACTGTCGTTATCAAAGTCAGGATTTCGCCCTAGACCCTTGATTGCAACATCGCTTTGCGTGGGCGGCGGCCCGCCGTTGCTGGTCTGCTCGTGCAGGTATTTCAACAATCGTGTTTGGATCGGCGCGCGAATGAACAGAACATCTTCGAGTATGTTTTTGACTTCGGCGGTAATGGCAGCCTGTGTCTCTGCCATATCATCTAACTCTGAACTCACGCGGCACGATCCCGATTGCTACCCGTAAATAATGACGGCTGCCAATCGTCAGTATCTCTATGATTCGCAGGAATTTATAGGTATTTTTGATCGACTATGTCGAGGCCTATGCTGTTTCACTAACAATAATAGGAAAATAAATTGTCCAGTGAGTATAAGTATTAGCCCCTACTATGGTGGCTTCAATCCAAGGCTTCCCAAGTCCAGTCTACGGTAGAGCGTTTGCGGCCGAAGCAGGTTCAACCATTGTGGCGTCAGCTCTTGCTAGCAGTTGCACCACTTGAGGCGTCAACGCCTTGGGTGAGTAGGTCGCTTGCGCCTGAGGGTCGACCCAGATGGAACCCTTGTGCAAAGTCGCATCCCATCGCCTTGAGCAGCACCAATTGCTCCTCAGTCTCGACATGCTCGGCGACGCATTTTGCCCCCGCCGCATGGCACAGATTGACCAGGCCAAGCAGGATCTGCCGCGACCGTGCGCATTCGTGGATATGAGCCAGGAGCGACCCGTCGAGCTTCACCACATCGACCACAAGATCGGTCAGATAGGAGACCGAGGCGTGGCCTGAACCAAAGTCATCCAGCGCGATCGAGCATCCGGCCTCCCTCAGGCTCTTCAGTTCGACCTTGGCCGCAGACAGGTCGCCCATAAACGCGGTCTCGGTCACTTCGAACATGATCCGGCCAGGAGGAAAATCCTCCCGCTCAAGCAGGTCGAGCAGATGCTGTGCCGCGCCAGAATGATTGATCTGCAGCGCGCTGAGATTGAACGACAGCGTGATATCACCCGGCCATTGTTTGGCTTGAGCAATCGCCTTGCACAGCAGCGCATCGTTGAGCTGACCGATCGATCCCAAGCGCTCTGCCAGCTGGATGAATTCCGACGGCGACACCTCGCCAAAAGTGTCATGCTGCCAGCGCGCCAACGCTTCGAGATAGAGCGTTTCCTCGCCCTTAACCGAGACAATCGGCTGGAACACTACGGTCAGCTCTTCATGCACCTTGGTGTCGATCAAAAGCCGTTCGAGCGTCGCCTTGCGCTGGTCTTCCTTGAACAGCGGCTCGTCATACAGACGCCAGGCACCACGGCCTGAGGTTTTGACCCGGTACAGCGCGGAATCGGCCTGCCGCAGGAATTCGCCTTCGGAGCCAGTATGAGGCCCGGCTTCGGTCAGCCCGCATGACACGCCGACCGAGAGCGACTTTTCGTTCCAGGCGATCGGCTCACTTGCCAATTCGCAGATCCGCTCACCGGTCCGCGCCATCTCCTCTCCCGGCAGCCCGTCGGCCCAGAAGATCGCAAACTCATCCCCGCCGACCCGCGCCACAACACCCTTGCCGCTGAACTCGCTTCTGAGGCGTTTGGCGATGGTTTCGAGGATCGCGTCTCCCGCCGCGTGACCAAAGGCATCATTGGCGGTCTTGAACCCGTCGAGATCGATAAAGGCCAGCACGCTGCCTTCACCCGGACCTTTACCCGGCGCGATATGCGCGCGGATCTCGCGCAGCAATTTGCCGCGATTGGCGAGGCCAGTCAGCACGTCAAAATCAGCCCGCTTGAGCGCCGCGACCTCGGCCGAGATCGCGCGGTTGTGCTCCTTCGCGACCGACAGTCGACTGTCGACCAGCCGTTCCAAGGTCCGCCCCTGCGAGTGCAGCAAGCGGATCATCAGGAGTAAGACCAGCAAGACGCTAACCCCGACATTCATCGTGTAGGGGCTTTCGACAAACATCACCCGCAGCGAAACCGGCAGGCCGAGCACCACCAGCGGCAGGATCGCCGCATAGGGGAAACTGCTGAGACCATAGGCTACACCCAGCGCGCCCAGCACGCTGTACAGCAGGATGATCATGGTCTTGTCGGGATAGGCGGTGAACAGCACCTGCGCCCAGATCGAAAAGCCGACACACAGGATCGAGGTGAAGATGAAGGTTTTGAGCAGTTCCTTGCGGATTTCATCTTCTTCCTGAAGCTCCTTCTGGAAGAACATCCAGTCGAGCAAGCGCCAGATCAGGAACGCGGTAAGGGCGGTGATCGGGTGGAACAGCGTCAATTCCTGCCCGGAGGTGGCAACGTGGAGACCGATCAAGTTGACCAGGGATGCAGAATGCAACAAGGGGACCTGCGAACGCAGGTTCTTATAGATCTCGACCAATTGCTCGCGCTGCTCGAGCACGCTGCTGGCCGGAACAAAAAGACGCAAAGCCCCAGTCATAGCTATCGGAGCTGTAGAACGGCGCGATCGGATTGTGGTTAATGCTGGCCTAAGACAAAATGCGAGGCTTTGTAAGGAGTTGTTAAGGGGTGGAGTGTGTACTGCGCCCGACGACGGATTTGGGGATAAGGGCCGATGTGCTCCGGTCGATGATTGGCGCTCTTCGCGGCAGTCATGTATGCCCCATGATCTGACAACACAGTCGGGGGAGACGACAATGCTGCAGAATATCGCTGGAAAATCGGACGTTACGGCGCACAGCGGACAAAAGAATTGGGTCAAACCAGAGCTGACTGAACTCCATGACACAGTTGCGGATGTGCACGCTGACATGGGCATTACCACTGACGGCTTTATGCTCAGCGACAGCTAGCGGCTTGGTCGCGGAGCACAGCGTTTTTGTTTTCTACAGCACATCCGTGCTGCGATGTCCTCGCGGCTAGCGGACAAGTCTGCGCCGCTGCGGGCGGCCACTTGGCCTTGCGGCGCTGCGCGCCGAGCTCCGCGACCTAGCCAGTTAGTGGCACCAATCGCGAGCCGAAGGCGAGCGCAAGGGCGACCGCCCGACCGGAGGGGTGACCCCGCTAGGGGTCGGGCCCCCGAAGGATAGCCGAGCGAACGGATGTGAGCGCTGGCGCCTGAAGCTGAATCAAACAGCAGCAAACACACAAAGCTTGTTGCCCTCGGGATCGCGCGCATAGGCGACGTAATGCGTCTCCTCGCGAACCCCGGGCAGCCCTTCATCCGATCCGCCATGCGCCAGCGCCGCGGCGTGAAACGCGTCGACCTTGGCATGCGCATCGGTCTCAAACGCCAGCATCGGGCCATTGCCGGGCTGCGCGGCCTGCTTGTTGTAGGGCGGGGTGAGCGCGACCTTGGGCCGCTCGCCCTCGCGGCCATAGACCGTCCAGGTCGGCGAAGTGCTGAGCCGCTCGCCATCAATCGCGCCAAACACCGCGTCGTAAAAGGCGATCGAGCGATCCATGTCATTGGTCCCGAGCGTGGAATAGGCAATCATTGTGCGGGCCTCTTAGTGCGTTGGTCGGCGGGATATATTGGATGCAACGGCGTGTGGGAAGGCGGGGTTTCATTCCTCTGCTTCACGCCGCGCATCCTCCGCATCGATCCTCGCCAGCTCCTCCCCGACATCTTCGTTGTCCACCCCGCGCCACTCATACCGCCCCTCATCATCCTTCATGTACTGAGGCTTCTCCCATTTCCGGCCCGTCTGCAGCGCCTCGATCCGCGCCTTCTCGGTCCATTCGGCCTCCCAATCCCTCCGCCATTGCGCCTTGAGCCCCATCACGAAATCGATCAGGTTTTTGCGCCCGTCCGAATTCTGGCGCTTCGCAAATTCCTCGGCCTTCCATTGCTTGTGCAGATCCGCCTTGAGCCGCTCATAGGCAGGCTGTCCGGGGAGGTAGGCGTGCGGGGCATAGCGTTCGAGCCGCCGCGCGCGCAGGAAGAACATGGTCAGCGCGTCGTTATGGCGTTTTTTCGTCCTACCGCTTCGCTACTTGAGGACAGGAATCCAACTGGATGGAACACATGGAACACTGTTCTAAGCAAACAAAAAGACCGGTGCGAGCGGGTGCTGTTTCGGCGAGCGACCAGCGAGCCGCAAGGCCGACCGGCCGTCGCGCCGAATGGCGCGGTAGCCAAGCGAACGGATGTGAGCGCTGGCGCTTGAAGCCAAACTAGATTCAGATCGCCTCCATCGACTTGCCGATGTGCCGCGCGGCTTCGGAAACTATGCCGGTTGCGGCGAGATGGGCGATGAACTTGCGCTGGAGCTCGGGGGTGATGGAGTTGCGCCGCACCTGCTTGTGCGGAACCGGGGCGAATTGGAGCAGCGGATCGTCCGGGGCCGGGGGCTCGGCGGCGTGAGCAACGGCGGATGTGGCTTGGCGGGGGGTAGCGCGACGATTGGTGGTGTCCGTCCCCCTCCCGCTTGCGGGAGGGGTTAGGGGTGGGTCTTTTCCAGCACTGTGGCCTAGCCCACCCCCGGCCCCTCCCGCAGGCGGGAGGGGAGACCGAGTGACGCGATCCTGCGAAGCCCGCTCGCTGTCAGCGCTGGTTCGGTCGTCGTCAGACGACCGCAAGGCCGGAGTCGAAGTCGAAGACGCAGACGAGCGAAGCTCACCTGCAGGGCCGCCCGGAGCGCTTTGCGCGGAGGAAGCCAAGGCGGGCGGATGCCCGCCGCCCGGCGTTTGAGGGTCAAGAGAATGACTCGGAGGGGGGGCAGGCTCGGGCTTGTCCCGGGGCTGGTGGAGGGGCTTTTGCGGGGGCTGACTGGGCTTTTTCGACATAGCCCAGCCCAGATTGCAGAAATCGGACGAGTAGGAAAATGAACACTCGGATCCAATCGCACAGTTGTTTCTAGGTCCGGGTCAACATCAGTCGTTTACAACTCTGGCAGTGTCGAGCAGACTTGGATCCTAGCCTTCAAGGAAATAGCCCGTTAGTAAAACGCCAAATACTACTGCCTTGGAGAGGTTAAACGGTGGAAATAGCAGCCCTAGTTGCGACGGTGGTTTTGGGTCTTTGGGGGATCTACTATGCACGCAGGAGCGCGATTGTTACCGATCAACAGAACCAGAAGAGTGAGGTGTCTGTTACAGTTCTGGATGAAGATGCCAAACTGATCACTTATGTCTTCGACCGAGCGCCAACTGACAAAGACGTTGTGATAACGGAGTTGGTCGTTGCTATTGCTTGCGTCGGTCCGAAGACGGTCAATGATATTGCAGTGAGCATCGAATGCTCTGAGATGATAATGCCCGCTGACTTGCCGATTAAGGTAGAAGGCGACCAGAGCGTGATTCAAGTCGGACGGGTCAGCTATCAAGAGAGCAACACCAAGAAAACGAGAGTGACCTACAAGATCCCTGCGCTCAATCCAAAGCTCGCGATCCCGATCCACGACCTTCTTGTATGGAGAGGTTTGTCGAGACAAAAAATGGACGTCCCGCTCGAACTCTCCGATGGCAATGTCAACTTAGGAGTCGAGTTGGTTTTCGGCTTCGACTTAAAGGTAAGCGTTACAGCCCGTGATCTTGAACCTTCAGAATTCAATCTAACAATCTTCGGTTTCGAGAAAGATGATCCGTATTTGGTGGCACTGAATGATCCGGGCAAAGTGATCGAAGTGGTTGAAGAGAACATCAAGGATTTCAAGGAAGCAGAAGATTCTTTCATGATCTTCGTAGATTCCGAAGCTTATGAAGAGATCTACAATGATCCCGAAGTCGGCACGCTAAACCACTTCAAAGTTCTCGGAGCGAAATGTGCGCGAGCTAGGAAGTTTCCGGAGGGTCCGTTCTTCCCTGGACCGGTGTGACCAAATCTCATTCTTTACCAGAATCTCACTGAGGCTGCAGCCTGATCTCGGATGCCGAGGCCGGCGGAGACCGGGATGACGGAGAATGCTCTGGAGGCACTCCGTTCTTCGTCATCGCGAGGCTCCGCAGGAGCCGCGGCGATCCATGGTGAGACCTCGCATCGGGACGAGATGGAGCATCATGGATTGGATCAGCAGGTTGCACCTTGCTGTGGCGAGAGTTTGAGAGAGGCTAAGCTTAAAGGCTCAGTCAAAATTCTGATGAATTCTCCTCAATTGGTAAAAGTAAAAAAACATCTATAAACCAAATTTGGGGATGAAAATTCTTTGCGGGGATCTGGCATGGAACTATTGTTAGGATTTGTTCAATCTGGTGTAATCGAAGCGATTATTTTTACTATATTGATTGCAACATTAGTCTCAATCGATGTTGCTGGCTTGATACTTTCTCAGCATCGAGATTTTGCGATAGATGAGAAAACGAAACAGTCCAGGAAGGACCCCAGCGAGCAGGCCAGAATTCATGCAATTACCCATGCATCTCTCTTCCTAATCTACATGATCGGCATTTCCATTTTTGCATGGCTATTTGACTTAGTTATGAAATTATTGGGAGGTGTAGCGAAAGGGCTTACTGAGTTCGTCGCGAAGCTATTGAACATCAGGATTGAAGTCAGTTTTGCTGCGGAGACATTTGCGGATTCGATCGTGTTGTTAATTGGTGTGGTCATCGTGATTGTCGTTTGGACAACATACAGCGACAAGATCGTCGAAGACCATAGCGAGAAAATCAAGGATCCGGCTAATCCCCTGAGCAAGCAGCGGTGGGATGTGAGAGCGATTTATCGGGCCATTAAGACTAGTAACCGGTTCCGAGGTGATCGTCTTTTGGACATAGCCCTAGCTCTCGCTGTCGCCGTCGACATGCTTGCGATTAGTGCTGTCATTCGAGTGTATTTCGAAGGAACTTTTGACAGTGGTTATCAAGGGTTCCATGTCGATTTTTTTGGGGGATGGTTGGTAGAAGCCCGCACAGAAGAGCTGCTGTTGTGCTTCACCTACGCAGACTTGCTTTGGTGCATGAACATTGGTTTTTTCACGATCCTAACTGGCCTGGTTGTTTTTCGGATTGCACGCTGGTTCGCGATCAAGGCGTCTACCGCTGATATTGCCAGCTCAGAATTTTCCGCGTTTGGATGGGAGTGGCGAAGATTCAACTCATTCTGTGACAGAAAGTTTGAAGGTTATCATAACTTTAGACTCTACGCTCTGCGATTGGCTGAACCCCTGCTCATCCTCTTCGTATTGTCCGAAGCGCTTTTTCATCTGATGGCGGCACCTGAAGAGGCGCCACCATTTTTAGGCTTCCAATTCCCCTTAGAGATCGCATTGGCATTCACCCTTTGGATTTGTCTTGTTTCTGCACAGGGTTGGGGGCGGATCAAAGATAAGGTCATTGCTGGGGCCGCGTTTGAGACACCCCCCATGTTAGTTGCCCCGGAGAAGACGCAGAAGGAAAGCGAACTGCAAAGCGGTGGGTCTGGCTCTGGCGAGACCGGTGTTGCTGAGGTGAATAATGGTGCGGGAGGCGACGGCGTAAGCAACGCTACCTTCTGGGAAATTTTGAGAAATACTCTGTCCGCATATGCGCATGTTCCTTTCGTTATTTTCTTCGCCTTGGCATTTATGGCGCTTTTTGCGGGAGCTCATGCTGTTGAGGACCGCGAGCCTTTGATGCTCTTTGCTAATCTGTTTTCATTTCTTGTTGGGGTTTGCGTACTCTTTATACTTTTCTCGCCTCTTGCAGGGCCAGATATCGAAGCCCATTTTGATAAGCGTTACTACACCGAGTTGAGTTTGGATGATCGAAAGTGGAGGAGGCGCTTCTTTGGTGGACTTTTGCTGGGGGTGCTTTTCATTCTTCTGTTTTTGCAGTTGAATTTTGGGTACCATGCCGAAGGCTTCTTCTCCGAGGTGGAACCCTCCCTGGTGTGTGTATTCTTGCTGTTTGTTTTTGTGATAGGCTCCGGTCTACTGGTCTCCTATCGATCTTTCCGGAACACCAGTCTGATCTTGGTTGCCAAAAACCGGCAGCAGTTTTCCAACAGTCCTGCAAGGTTTTCTGACTTTCTTTCAAGCATTGGGGTGGTCAGCCTTGTGTGGCAGGTGTATCTGGTGATCAGCTTGCTAGGCTAAAATCAATGTCTTTTGACACCTTTCTCCTGCCCTCAATCCTCATGGGCCTCGGTATTGCGATCGACGTTGCAATCGCCACGGTCGCTCGCTTCAGAGACGGGACAATGGGGTTCAAGAATTGGACGCTGCCAGTCGCGCTAACGCACATCCTTTTGCCCGCAATTGGCTATTACAGCTGGTGGTATCTTGGTTCAGAGTTTGAGGGCTGGCGGCTCGCCCTCGGGCTCATCGCGTTCACGCTCATTGCCTTGTTCATTTACGAGGCCATCTGTGAGTGGATCGATAGCGAACCTGTCATCGCTCTCTCCTGGCTTACTGACCGGATTTTTGGCGATGTTGAGGCTGGAACAAAAAACCAGGTCATCATGATCATGGCGGTTTCAATGGATGCGCTTTGGTCTGGTCCCGCCAAAGCCGCTCAGGCCGAGAGTGGGGGATGGACACCGTTCGAAGTGTTCGTGTCGTTCTTCATAGCTGGAGCCGTTGTCGCTGTGGTTGCACAGCTGGCGTTGATTGCAGCGCGTGCGCTCAATCGGGCGCGATTTGATGACACAAGACGGCTGGCTACCTATCTGGTTGGCGGGAAGTATTTCGAGGCTACGATCCTCTTTGGCTTTGGTGTTTTGTCGCTGTGGAATGCTCTCGCACCTTGGTTGGGATTGGGCGCGCTTTATCCGTCCATCGCGATTGCAGCAGCATTGATGCTGGTCCTCTGGCTATGTTTCTATCGTCGTTTGTATGCAGAACAATTGGCAGAGCTCGAGCGAGAGACAGCTTGACCCCCCATCCAATCCCCGCTAACGGGCGCGGCGTTCGCGGAATGGACGAGCCTTTGGGCTTCTCCAGACCGCAAAAAGAGAACTGAACATTGGCGGTCAGTCAGTCTTCGCTCGAGTTATCCTGAAACAAGTTCAGGATGACGGTTTCCTGAAGCAACTTCGGGATGACGGTGAGGGCAGCGTGATCGGCAAAGTAATCCGGCGCTAACGGCCCCGGGTGGAGCGTTTCAGCCTCGCACAAGTTTGCCGGTCCAGGCCTTGGGGGTTCGCCCTTCGACAGGCTCAGGACGAACGGCCTCTACCTTGTGCGATTTTGATCCCTTCACCTTGAGCTGAGACCCGCCAAGCAAGTGAAGGTCATTTATGCCAACGATTAACCAGCTGGTCCGCAAGGGCCGCACCCCGCAGAAGGCCAAGTCAAAGGTCCCTGCGATGGAGCAGAACCCGCAGAAGCGCGGCGTCTGCACGCGCGTCTACACCACGACGCCGAAGAAGCCGAACTCCGCTCTGCGTAAGGTTGCCAAGGTGCGCCTCACCAACCAGCGCGAAGTGATCTCCTATATCCCGGGCGAAGGCCACAACCTCCAGGAGCACAGTGTTGTGCTGATCCGCGGCGGCCGTGTGCGCGACCTTCCGGGTGTGCGTTACCACGTCCTGCGCGGCGTGCTCGACACGCAAGGGGTCAAGGACCGCAAGCAGAGCCGTTCCAAGTACGGAGCGAAGCGGCCTAAGTAATGGGTTAGTGCTCGTCACCGGCGCAGTGCCGGTGGGGAGGTGAGAGTTTTTAGTGCGTGCGGTCGCCACATCCGTGTCGACCTCTGTGCCAGCCCATCTCCCCCTCCCAACCACCCGATATGGTCCCCGATAGGTTATCGGGTGGTTGGGAGGGGGAGACGGGCCGGAACAGCAAAGCCCCGATGGATATCGGGGCGCACTCCAAAGGAGCTAAACAAAGATGTCACGTCGTCGTAGGCCCGAAAAGCGGGTTATCCTGCCAGATCCCAAGTTCGGTGATTTGGTGCTGTCGAAGTTCATGAACAACATGATGCTCGACGGAAAGAAGGCTGTTGCCGAGAAGATCGTTTATGGCGCGCTCGACACCGTCGAAGCCAAAGCCAAGAGCGATCCGGTGGCGCTGTTCCACGATGCGCTCAACAATGTGAAGCCGCAGGTTGAGGTTCGCTCGCGCCGGGTTGGCGGTGCGACCTATCAGGTGCCGGTTGAGGTTCGTCCTGAGCGCGCTCAGGCGCTGGCGATCCGCTGGATGATCTCGGCTGCGCGTGGTCGCCCTGAGACCACCATGGCTGCGCGTCTCTCGGGCGAGCTGATGGATGCGGCGAACAACCGCGGCAACGCCGTCAAGAAGCGCGAAGACACGCACCGCATGGCTGACGCCAACCGCGCGTTCTCGCATTACCGCTGGTAAGAATACCCCCAGTTTGTGGACAGGCGGGGAGCTTCGTCTTCCCCTTGTCACAAACGTAACTATATGGGGGCCGCAAGCCGACCGAAGGCTGGCCCTCACACACACTAAGGAATTGGCTCATGGCCCGCGAATATCCGCTGGAGCGCTATCGCAATATCGGCATCATGGCTCACATCGATGCCGGCAAGACCACGACTACCGAGCGTATTCTCTACTACACCGGCAAGTCCTACAAGATCGGCGAAGTGCACGATGGCGCTGCGACGATGGACTGGATGGAGCAGGAGCAGGAGCGCGGCATCACGATTACGTCGGCTGCGACGACCACGTTCTGGACCGCAGAAGATCCGACGATGGATCCGATGTCTTCGCCTGAAGCTCTGCGCGAAGGTCAGGAAAAGCACCGTATCAATATCATCGATACGCCGGGCCACGTTGACTTCACGATTGAAGTTGAGCGTTCGCTGCGCGTGCTCGATGGCGCGGTCGCCGTGTTTGACGGCGTTGCCGGGGTTGAGCCGCAGTCCGAAACCGTATGGCGCCAGGCCGACAAATACGGTGTTCCGCGGATGTGCTTCATCAATAAATTGGACCGTACCGGTGCCGACTTCTATTATTGCGTGCAGTCGATCATCGATCGTCTCGGCGCGACCCCACTGGTGCTCTATCTCCCGATTGGGGCAGAGAGCGACCTCCAGGGTGTCGTCGACCTCGTGAACATGCGCGGCATCGTGTGGCAGGCAGAAGACCTCGGCGCGAAGTACGAATTCGTCGAGATCCCGGCTGACCTTGCTGACAAGGCTGCTGAATATCGCGAGAAGCTGGTTGAAACCGCCGTCGAGCAAGATGACGACGTGATGGAAGCCTATCTCGAAGGCGAAGAGCCTGATGCAGCAACGCTCAAGCGTCTGATCCGCAAGGGCACGATGGAGCGCGCATTCGTTCCAGTGCTGTGCGGTTCGGCGTTTAAGAACAAGGGTGTTCAGCCGCTGCTTGACGCCGTGGTCGACTACATGCCGTCACCGCTCGACGTTCCTGCGATTAAGGGCATCAAGCCTGACACCGAGGAAGAGGACGAGCGTCCATCTTCGGATGACGAGCCGTTCTCGGCGCTGGCGTTCAAGATCATGAACGACCCATTCGTCGGATCGCTTACCTTCACCCGGATCTATTCGGGCAAGCTGGCCAAGGGTTCGGTTCTGAACTCGGTCAAGGACAAGAAGGAAAAGATCGGTCGGATGCTGCTGATGCACTCGAACAACCGCGAAGATATCGACGAAGCATTCGCAGGCGACATCGTCGCAATTGCGGGCCTCAAAGAGACCACCACCGGTGACACTCTTTGCGCGCCGAGCGATCCTATCATCCTTGAGCGGATGGAATTCCCTGATCCGGTTATCGAACTGTCTGTGGAGCCGAAGACCAAAGCTGACCAAGAGAAGATGGGCGTAGCGCTCAATCGTCTTGCGGCTGAGGATCCGAGTTTCCGCGTTTCGACTGACCACGAAAGCGGTCAGACGATCATCAAGGGTATGGGTGAACTTCACCTCGACATCCTCGTTGACCGTATGAAGCGCGAGTTCAAGGTTGAAGCGAACGTTGGTGCACCGCAGGTGGCTTACCGTGAGGCGCTCGGTCGAGAAGTCGAAATCACCTACACGCATAAAAAGCAGTCGGGTGGTTCGGGTCAGTTCGGTGAAGCCAAGGTTGTCGTCACTCCGGGTGAGCGCGGCCAGGGCATCATCTTCGAAGACGAGATCAAGGGCGGTAACATTCCGCGCGAATACATCCCGTCGGTCGAAAAGGGCATGCGCGAGCAAGCTGAAAGCGGCTACTTGATCGGCTTCCCGATCATCGACTTCACGATCCGTCTGATCGACGGAAAGTACCACGACGTCGACTCAAGCACGGTTGCGTTTGAGATCACCGGTCGCGGCGCGATGCGCGAAGTCGCTGACAAAGCTGGCATCCGTCTGCTGGAGCCGGTGATGAAGGTTGAAGTGGTGACGCCGGAAGATTATCTCGGCGACGTGATTGGCGATCTCAACAGCCGTCGCGGGCAGATCCAAGGCACTGACAGCCGCGGTAATGCTCAAGCGGTTGAAGCGTTCGTCCCGCTTGCCAACATGTTCGGCTACGTCAATGAGCTGCGTTCGTTCACTCAGGGCCGCGCCCAGTACACGATGCAGTTCAGCCACTATGACGAAGTTCCGTCGAGCGAGGCTCAGAAGGTCAAGGAGAAGCTTGCTTAAGGCGAGCGATACGTCTAGGGGCGGCGCCTGATTCAGCGGGCACCGCCTTTTCTCCCGCGAAGCAATCAATTCAGACAGAAGGTAATACGAGAAATGGCGAAGGAAAAATTTGAGCGGAATAAGCCGCACTGCAACATCGGCACCATTGGTCACGTTGACCACGGTAAGACGACGCTGACGGCTGCTATCACCAAGGTTATGGGCGCATCGGTCGATTTCGCTGACATCGACAAGGCTCCTGAAGAGCGCGAGCGTGGTATCACCATCTCGACCGCTCACGTCGAGTATGAAACCGACAACCGCCACTACGCGCACGTCGACTGCCCGGGCCACGCTGACTATGTTAAGAACATGATCACCGGCGCGGCACAGATGGACGGTGCTATCCTGGTTGTGAACGCTGCTGACGGCCCAATGCCGCAGACCCGTGAGCACATCCTGCTGGCTCGTCAGGTCGGCGTTCCGGCTCTGGTCGTCTACATGAACAAGGTTGACCAGGTCGACGACGAAGAAATCCTCGAGCTGGTTGAGCTCGAAGTTCGCGAACTGCTGAGCTCTTACGACTTCGACGGCGACAACATTCCGATCATCAAGGGTTCGGCTCTGGCCGCTCTCGAAGGTCGCGATGCGGAAATTGGCGAAAACTCGATCCGTGAACTGATGGCCGCTGTTGATGAGCACATCCCGCAGCCCGACCGTCCGGTTGATCAGGACTTCCTGATGCCGATCGAAGACGTGTTCTCGATCTCGGGTCGTGGTACGGTTGTTACCGGCCGTGTTGAAACCGGCATCGTCAACGTTGGCGACGAAGTTGAAATCGTCGGCATCAAGGACACCACCAAGACGACCGTTACCGGCGTTGAAATGTTCCGCAAGCTGCTCGACTCGGGCGAAGCAGGCGACAACATCGGTGCTCTGATCCGTGGCGTTGGCCGTGAAGAAGTTGAGCGTGGTCAGGTTCTGGCCAAGCCGGGTTCGGTAACGCCGCACACCGAGTTCAGCGCAGAAGTCTACGTCCTTTCGAAGGACGAAGGTGGCCGTCACACGCCATTCTTTGCGAACTATCGTCCGCAGTTCTACTTCCGCACCACCGACGTGACCGGTGAAGTGATCCTTCCTGAAGGCACTGAAATGGTCATGCCGGGCGACAACGTGACCATCAACGTCAAGCTGATCGCACCGATCGCTATGGACGAAGGTCTGCGTTTCGCTATCCGTGAAGGCGGTCGCACCGTCGGCTCGGGCGTGGTTTCGAAGATCACCAAGTAAGCCGCTGCTCCTTCGGGAGCGCCTGAAATTCGGGGCCCGGTACTCTGGCGAGTGCCGGGCCCTTGATTTTTTCGCGATCGTTGCGATCTTGAGTAAAGATGTTTGATGCGTTCAGTCTTGATTTTGCCCTTAACTCGCTCGCGGCTGCGGGGGCGGTACTCGGTGCAGCTGGGACGCTTTACGGGGCGCGTATTGCCCATCTGGCCCTTTTGCATGCGTCCAACTCCGATGATGGACCGGATCTCCCACCTGATGGAGGGGGGCCATCGTCAAAGAGTCTGTTGAATAAGCACGTTTTACCTCACGCTCACTATGAGGCGGTCCGATTATGTAGACGATTGACGCAAAAATCGTTTCAATAATCATGAGGACTACTTTTATGATTATGTGATCATAACTACTAGGCAGGGCCCGGATTACGAGAGTAAGTCGGGCCCTAGCTTTGTGAGGGAGGCCGTCCGTTAGTGACCAAAAATTGGGCTCTATGTCGGCACCGAAGATTGATCTCAGTTTCAGGGTTGCCAGAATCCCGATGTCTCGATATACGCGCGCCAACTTCAGCGGGGATTCGTTTCCGTTGCAACTAATTGGTGAGGCCGCCCGCAGAGGGATACTGAAGCGGGCAGGCCTTTTGTTTTTGAGGGGTGACCCGAGAGATTGGGAAGCTTCTTTGGCTCTTTCGCATTGGTATTAGGTAATGGAAGCACAGAATATCCGTATTCGCCTTAAGGCGTTCGACCACCGTGTACTCGACCAGGCAACTGGCGAGATCGCAGACACCGCGCGTCGTACGGGTGCTCTTATTCGTGGCCCCATTCCCATGCCAACGCGTATCGAGAAGTTCACCGTGAACCGCGGCCCGCACATCGACAAGAAGTCGCGTGAGCAGTTCGAGGTGCGCACCTACAAGAGGCTGCTCGATATCGTGCAGCCGAACGCTCAGACCGTCGACGCTCTGATGAAGCTCGACCTGGCAGCAGGCGTGAACGTTGAGATCAAGCTGGCCTAAGCCATTGATCGGGTCCTTCGGCTAGGACGGAAAACGAGCCGAGAGTTTCGGGGCACCTAAGGCCCCGCTGCACGAAAGTGCGGCAAGACATAGGGATACCGCCGAGCATGCTCGGGTCTGCGTCCCCCGTCTCGCTCAATCGGCCATTGGCTGTGCGAGCATTCAGCCCGGACGGGGCGATGCATCACATTTTGGGCTGGGGGTTTCTGTCGGGCGGTCGCCTTGCAGTTGCCCGTCACGCACATGGGGATGGTCCCCTTGTGCCTCTGTGTAGGAGTTTTGACGATGCGCACTGGCGTGATCGCAAAGAAAGTCGGGATGACCCGCCTGTTTCAGGAGGATGGACGTCACGTTCCTGTGACCGTTCTTGCTCTTGAGGATTGCCAGGTTGTCTCACACCGCACCGCAGATCGTGACGGCTATTTCGCTGTCCAACTGGGTGCAGGCGAAGCGAAACAAAAGAACGTGGCCAAGCCGCAGCGCGAGCACTTCGCGAAAGCGGAAGTGGCGCTGAAGAAGCAGGTTGCTGAATTCCGGGTAGAGAGCGAAGACGGTCTCGTTCCGGTTGGCGCCAAGATCAGCGCGGATCACTTCCTGGCTGGTCAAAAGGTCGACATCACCGGCCACACCCAGGGTAAGGGCTTTGCCGGCGCCATGAAGCGTTGGGGCTTCGGCGGTTTGCGCGCCACCCACGGTGTTTCCATCTCTCACCGTTCACACGGTTCAACCGGTAACCGTCAGGATCCGGGCCGCGTGTTCAAGGGTAAGAAGATGGCTGGTCACATGGGTGACCGTCAGCGCACGCAGCAAAACCTCGAAGTGGTCCGCACCGACGCTGATCGCGGCCTGCTGTTCATCAAGGGCTCGGTTCCGGGTTCGAAGAACGGTTGGTTGCTGGTCCGCGACGCTGTGAAGCTCCCGCTTCCCGAAGATCTCCCGTTCCCAGGCGCTGTGGTCGAGACCGCCGCTCCGCAGAACGATGTTGAAGACGCAGCTCCGGCTGAAGAAGCAGTAGCAACCGAAGCAGCTGCCGAAACTCCTGCGCCAGAAGCAGAGGCTCCTGCAGCCGACGCTCCTGCCCCAGAAGCCGGCAATGACGAAAACAAGGAGGGCTAAGCCATGAAGGTGAAGGTCCAGAAAATCGACGGCAAGGCGTCGGGCGACATCGAGTTGAACGATGACGTCTTCGGTGTTGAGCCGCGTGCCGACATCCTGCACCGGGTTGTGACCTGGCAGCTGGAAAACCGTCGCGCCACGGCACGTCCGACCCGTGAACGGTCTGACGTTGCTCGCACAGGCAAGAAGTTCGGTCGTCAAAAGGGTTCAGGTGGCGCTCGTCACGGTGACCGCGGCGCTCCGATCTTTATCGGCGGTGGTAAGGCTCACGGTGCTCGCAAGCGTGACTTCAACCAGTCGCTCAACAAGAAGCTGCGCGCACTTGGTCTCAAGATGGCGCTTTCAACCAAAGCTAAGGACGGCCTGGTCGTGGTCGACAGCCTCGCGCTGAAGGACGCTAAGACCAAGGTTCTTAAAGGTCACTTCGACAAGGCTGGCTTCGCTGGCAAGGTCCTTGTGATCGACGGTGAGAGCGTCGATGCCGGTTTCCAGAAGGCTGCAGGCAACCTGCCGGGTGTCAACGTGCTCCCGGCAATGGGTGCCAATGTCTACGACATCCTAAACCACGACACGCTGGTCCTGACCAAGGACGCTGTCGAAAAGCTGGAGGCGCGCTTCAATGGCTAAGAAAACGGAAGTCGCAGCGCGTCACTATGACGTGATCCTGGCCCCGCACATCACTGAGAAGTCGACTCTGGCTTCTGAGAACAATGCGGTGGTTTTCAAGGTGGCTAATGATGCAACCAAGCCGCAGATCAAAGAAGCGGTTGAAGCGATCTATGAAAAGAAGGTCGTTTCGGTGAACACCATTGTCACCAAAGGCAAGACGAAGCGCTGGCGGGGCAAGCCCTACAAGCGTTCGGATTTCAAAAAGGCTGTCGTTACCCTCGCTGAAGGCGAGATGATCGACATCACCAGCGGTATCTGAGGCGGATCATGGCACTCAAGAACTACAAACCGACGAGCCCCGCACGCCGCGGCCTTATCCTCGTCGACAAGACCGCGCTCTGGAAGGGCAAACCGGTCAAGTCGCTCACGGAAGGCAAGCGTAAGACCGGCGGCCGGAACAACAAAGGTCATGTCACTTCGCGTGGCATGGGCGGCGGTCACAAGCAGAAGTACCGCTTCATTGACTTCAAGCGTCGCAAATGGGGCGTCCCAGCGACCGTCGAGCGGATCGAATACGATCCCAATCGTACGGCGTTCATCGCGCTGCTGAAGTATGAAGATGGTGAGCAGGCCTACATCCTGTGCCCACAGCGGCTTGCTGTTGGCGACACGGTGCTGGCTGACGAAAAGACCGACACCAAGCCAGGCAACGCAATGCTGCTGGGTCAGATGCCGGTTGGCACGATCTGCCACAATGTTGAGATGAAGCCGGGCAAGGGCGGTCAGATCGCTCGTTCGGCAGGCGCTTATGTCCAGTTGGTCGGTCGTGACCGTGGCATGGTCATCGCGCGTCTCAACTCGGGCGAGCAGCGTTACCTGCGGGCCGATTGCATGGGCACGGTTGGAGCGGTTTCGAACCCGGACAACCAGAACCAGAACTTCGGTAAGGCCGGTCGCACCCGTTGGAAGGGCCGCAAGCCTCTCACCCGTGGTGTTGCGAAGAACCCGGTCGATCACCCACACGGTGGTGGTGAAGGCCGCACCAGTGGTGGCCGTCACCCGGTTACCCCATGGGGCAAGCCGACTAAGGGTGCTCGCACTCGTAAGAACAAGCAGACGGACAAGATGATCATCCGTTCGCGCCACGCGAAGAAGAAGAGGTAAGACACGATGGCACGTTCCGTCTGGAAAGGTCCGTTCGTCGAGCTCAGCCTTCTCAAGAAGGCCGAAGACGCACAGGAAGCCGGTGGCAGCAAGCCGATCAAAACTTGGTCGCGTCGCTCCACGATCCTGCCGCAGTTCGTTGGACTTACGTTCAACGTCTACAACGGGCAGAAATTCATCCCCGTCTCGGTTTCCGAGGAAATGGTTGGCCACAAGCTTGGTGAGTTCGCTCCGACGCGCAACTTCCCGGGTCACGCGGCCGACAAGAAGGGCAAGCGCTAATGAGCAAGGCAAAGGCACCCCGCCGCGTAGCGGACAATGAGGCGCTGGCAGTCGGCACGCAAATTCGCGGCTCGGCTCAAAAGCTGAACCTCGTTGCGGCGCTGATCCGCGGCAAGAAGGCTGAAGAGGCCATGAACATCCTCTCCTTCTCCAAGAAGGCGATGGCGAAAGACGCCAGCAAGGTGCTCGCTTCGGCGATCGCCAACGCGGAAAACAATCACAACCTCGATGTCGACGCGCTTGTCGTTGCAGAGGCTTCGGTTGGCAAGTCGATCACCATGAAGCGGTTCCACACCCGTGGCCGTGGTAAATCGACCCGCATTCTGAAGCCGTTCAGCAAGCTGCGGATCGTGGTTCGCGAAGACGAGGAAGCGTAAGATGGGTCAGAAGAGCAATCCGATCGGTCTGCGCCTGCAGATCAACCGCACCTGGGACAGCCGCTGGTACGCTGAAGGGCGTGACTATGCCGGTCTGCTCAAGGAAGACATCGAGATCCGTAAGTACATCGTCGAGAACCTGCCCCAGGCAGCGATTTCGAAGGTGGTGATCGAGCGTCCGGCCAAGCTGTGCCGGGTGTCGATTTACGCGGCTCGTCCGGGCGTGATCATCGGCAAGAAGGGCGCAGACATCGAAAAGCTGCGCGCCAAGCTGTCGACCATGACCGAGAGCGAAGTGAAGCTGAACATCGTTGAGATCCGCAAGCCGGAAATCGACGCCAAGCTCGTCGCGCAAGGCGTTGCGGATCAGTTGATCCGTCGTGTCGCTTTCCGTCGTGCTATGAAGCGCGCCGTGCAATCGGCTCTGCGTCTCGGCGCAGAGGGCATCAAGATCACTTGCGGCGGCCGTCTTGGCGGCGCTGAGATCGCCCGCGTCGAATGGTATCGTGAAGGCCGTGTGCCGCTGCACACCCTGCGCGCCAATGTCGACTATGCCGAAGCCGAAGCGCTGACCGCATATGGCATCATCGGCATCAAGGTCTGGATCTTCAAAGGCGACATCATGGCGCACGATCCGACCGCTCAAGATCGCTTGATGATGGAAGCCCAAACTTCGGGGGTGCGTCCGGCACGCTGAGGCGCGGACCGCTGAGATAGGTAGAGACAATGCTGCAACCGAAGAAAACCAAATACCGCAAGGCCTTCAAGGGCAAGATTCACGGCAATGCCAAAGGTGGCACGTCGCTGAACTTCGGCTCCTACGGGCTCAAGGCGATGGAACCTGAGCGGATTACCGCGCGCCAGATCGAAGCGGCTCGCCGTGCGATCACGCGTCACATCAAGCGTCAGGGCCGTCTCTGGATCCGCGTCTTCCCGGACGTGCCGGTGTCGAAGAAGCCGGCCGAAGTTCGTCAGGGTAAGGGCAAGGGTTCGGTCGAATACTGGGCTGCTCGGGTCAAGCCGGGCCGCATCCTGTTCGAACTCGACGGTGTCCCGGGTCCGCTCGCCGCATCCGCATTCGAACGCGCAGCCATGAAGCTGCCGATTAAGACCAAGGTCGTTGCTCGTCTGGGCGACACCTCGCACCTGGGAGGTTGAAGATGGGTGATATCGCAGATCTTCGCACCAAGACCGATGACCAGCTGGCGGTGGAATTGAACGAGCTCAAGAAGGCTCAGTTCAACCTGCGCTTCCAAGCGGCCACCAACCAGCTCGAAAACGCGTCGGAAATCCGCCGCGTCCGTCGCACGATCGCTCAGATCAAGACGCTCCAGAATGAGCGTTCTGCGGCAGCAAAGGCGTAAGGAGTAGACAATGCCGAAACGTATCCTGATCGGAACTGTCACCTCCGACAAGACCGACAAAACCGTGACCGTGAAGGTCGAGCGCAAGGTGAAGCACCCGCTGTACGGGAAGATCATCCGTCGCTCGAAGAAGTATCACGCTCACGACGAAGCCAATGAATACACCGTGGGTGACGTTGTGCGGATCGAGGAGACCAAGCCGATCTCCAAGACCAAGACCTGGGCTGTCAAGGACCGGGTCACCGCAGGCGGAACGCAAGCGGTCGAAGCTGATCTCGAAGTCGAGGCAGCGGGTAACTGAGTAAGTAGACGTCCAAGTTTAATGGGAACTGCCAGGCCCCGGTCAGCATCGGGTGACTTGGCAAGCCAAGAGAAGGAACCGGATCAATGATCCAGATGCAATCCAATCTCGACGTCGCGGACAACAGCGGCGCTAAGCGCGTCCAGTGCATCAAAGTGCTGGGTGGCTCTAAGCGTCGTTTCGCTTCCGTTGGCGACGTGATCGTGGTCTCTGTCAAAGAGGCCCAGCCGCGCGCAAAGGTGAAGAAGGGCGATGTCCATCGCGCTGTCATCGTGCGCACGAAGAAGGACGTTCGCCGCCCCGATGGCAGCGTGATCCGCTTCGACAGCAACGCCGCGGTGCTTGTGAATAAGAGCGAGGAGCCGATCGGCACCCGTATCTTTGGCCCAGTGGTCCGCGAACTGCGCGGTCGTGGGTTCATGAAGATCATCTCGCTTGCTCCGGAGGTGCTGTGATGGCGTCTGCTAAGATCAAGAAGGGTGACAGCGTCGTTGTGCTGTCAGGCAAGGACAAGGGTCGCACCGGCACTGTCCAGCAGGTCCTGCCGAAAGACGGCAAGGTCATTGTCGAAGGCATCAATGTTGCCGCACGTCACCGCAAGCCAAGCCAAGTCAACCCGCAGGGTGGCATCGACCGGTTCCCGGCTCCGATGGACATCTCGAAGGTTGCAGTGGCTGATCCGAAGGATGGCAAGCCGACCCGCGTCCGTTTCGAAGAGAAGGACGGCAAGAAGGTTCGCGTTGCTGTGAAGTCTGGGGAGACCATCGATGGCTGATTATGCCCCCCGTCTGAAAGCCAAGTACGAAGACGAAATCGTCAAGGCGATGACCGAGAAGTTCGGTTACACCAACCGTTTTCAAGTTCCGAAGCTTGAGAAAGTCACGCTCAACATGGGTGTGGGCGAAGCGAGCCAGGACAAGAAGAAGGTCCAGATCGCGGCTGAAGAGATGGCTCTGATCGCTGGTCAGAAGCCGGTCATCACCAAAGCCAAGAAGTCGATCGCTCAGTTCAAGCTGCGCGAAGGCATGCCAATCGGTTGCAAGGTAACCCTGCGTCGTGACCGCATGTTCGAATTCATGGATCGTCTGGTGACCATCGCAATGCCTCGCATTCGTGACTTCCGTGGCCTCAACGCCAAGTCGTTCGATGGCCGTGGAAATTACGCGATGGGTCTCAAGGAGCAGATCGTGTTCCCAGAGATCAGCTACGACAAGATCGACAAAGTGCGTGGCATGGACATCATCGTCACCACCACCGCGAAAACCGACGAAGAGGCGCGCGAATTGCTGCGTCTGTTTGGCTTCCCATTCCAGGGCGAAGCCGCGTCAGCAGAGAAAGAAGCGGCCTGAGGCCGGCAAGGAAGAGAGCTTAAGTCCAATGGCGAAACTGAGTTCCATCAACAAGAACGAGCGTCGTAAGAAGCTCGTGAAGAAGTATGCAGCGAAGTATGAAAAGCTGAAGGCTATCGCTGATGACAAATCGCTTGATGAAAGCGAGCGTCTTATTGCGCGCCTGAAGATGGCCGAGATTCCGCGTAACGGAAACCCGACCCGCGTGCGCAACCGCTGCGCCACCACCGGCCGCCCACGCGGCTATTACCGCAAGTTTGGTCTCAACCGTATCGAACTGCGTGATCTGGCCAACAAAGGCCTGATCCCGGGCGTGACCAAGTCGAGCTGGTAAGGATCTAGATTATGGCAATGACCGATCCCCTGGGTGATATGCTCACCCGTATCCGCAACGGCCAACAGGCGAAGAAGGATTCTGTCCTGTCACCTGCGTCGAAACTGCGTGCGAACGTGCTCGAAGTGCTTCAGCGCGAAGGCTACATTCGTGGCTACAGCGAAGATGAGACCGGCAAGCACAAAGCTTTGCGGATTGAACTGAAGTATTTCGAGGGCGAACCTGCGATCAAGCATGTCGCTCGCGTCTCCAAGCCGGGTCGCCGCGTTTACTCGGGTTCGCAAGAACTTCCGACTGTACGCAATGGCCTTGGCATCACCATCGTCTCGACCCCTCGCGGTGTGCTTTCGGACAACGAAGCGCGCGCTGAGAAGGTCGGCGGCGAAGTGCTGGCGGAGGTATTCTAATGAGCCGCATTGGCAAAAAGCCGGTGGCGATCCCAGCAGGGGTCACTGCCAATATCGAACAAGGCACGCTCAGCGTGAAGGGTCCCAAGGGCACCCTTTCGATGGGCCTGTCAGACTTGATCGACTATAAGGTCGAAGACGGTCAGATTTCGGTCAACCCGGCGAATGACAGCAAGCAGGCGCGCTCTTATTGGGGCATGCAGCGAACGCTGGTCTCGAACCTGGTTGAGGGCGTCACTGAGGGTTTCTCGAAGACGCTCGAGATCTCAGGTGTTGGCTATCGTGCCAAGGCGCAGGGCAAGACGCTCAAGCTTGAGCTTGGCTTCAGCCACGACGTCGATCTCGATGTGCCGGAAGGCCTCGAAGTGAAGACCCCGGATCAGACCACTGTTGAGATTTCCGGCATCGACAAACAGGCCGTTGGCCAGTTTGCTGCTGAAATCCGCCGCTGGCGCAAGCCTGAGCCTTACAAGGGCAAGGGCATCAAGTACCGCGGCGAGTACGTCTTCCGCAAGGAAGGGAAGAAGAAGTAAGATGGCAAAGCTTTCTCTATTCGAACGCCGCCGCCGCCGGGTGCGTACCGCGCTCCGTTCGCGTGCTGGTGACAAGCCGCGTCTGTCCGTGCACCGCACCGGCAAGCACATCTATGCGCAGATCATCGACGATGTCGAAGGTCGCACGGTTGCAGCTGCCTCAACGCTGGGAGCCAAGTCCTCAGGCGCAAATGTCGATGCCGCCGTCAAGGTTGGCAAGGATATTGCGGCCGCTGCCAAGAAGGCTGGCGTAACCACTGTCGTGTTTGATCGCGGCGGGTTCCTGTTTCATGGCCGCGTCAAGGCGCTGGCCGATGCCGCTCGCGAAGGCGGGCTGGAGTTCTGATGATGGCTGACGAGAAAAACACCGAAACTCCGGAAACGGAAGCACCGGCGACTGAAGCGCCTGCGACTGAAGCTCCTGCAGCAGAAGCTGCGCCGGCTGAGGCTGCGCCTGCGGAAGCGGCTCCTGCCGAGGCAGAGCAACCGCAACAGCGTGAAGGCCGTGGTCGTGGTCGTGGTGGCAACCGTGAAGGCGGTGGCCGTGGTCGTGGCCGTGGTCGCGATCGCAACAAGCGCGAAGAAGAAGATGATGGCATCATCGAGAAGCTGGTCCACATCAACCGCGTTTCGAAGACGGTTAAGGGTGGTAAGCGCTTTGGCTTCGCTGCGCTCGTGGTTGTTGGCGATGGCCAGGGCCGGGTAGGCTTTGGTCACGGCAAGGCGCGCGAAGTGCCTGAGGCGATCACCAAGGCAACCGCTGCTGCTCGCAAGAAAATGATCCGCGTTCCGCTCAAGGAAGGCCGGACTCTGCACCATGACGGCAATGGTCGTTTTGGCGCGGGGAAGGTTACCGTTCGTACGGCGCCTCCGGGTACCGGCATTATCGCTGGTGGTCCGATGCGTGCTGTGTTCGAGAGCCTGGGCGTAGCTGACGTTGTGACCAAGTCGGTCGGTACGTCTAACCCGTACAACATGATCCGCGCCACGTTCGACGCGCTGACGAACCAGACTTCGCCGAAGTCGGTTGCTCAGCGTCGCGGTAAGAAGGTTGCCGACCTTCTGGGCCGTGGTGGCGCTAACGAGGCTGAGGCTGCTGCCGACGCCGCAGCTCTGGTGGAGTAATCATCCATGGCTACCATCAAGATCAAACAGATCGGTTCGCCGATCCGTCGTCCCGACAGCCAGCGTCAGATCCTGATCGGTCTGGGGCTCAACAAGATGCACAAAACCGTCGAGCGTAAGGACACTCCTGAAGTTCGCGGCGCGATCGCCAAGATCCCGCATCTAGTTGAAGTGGTCGACTAAACCGAATTGAGGCTCCGCGATGCGGGGCCTCACTCTTTCAGCGCGAAGAAAAGCGAAAGCGAGTGCACACATGAAACTTAATGATATCCGTGACAATGATGGCGCCCGTAAGGGTCGCATCCGCAAGGGCCGTGGCATCGGTTCGGGCAAGGGCAAGACCGCAGCTCGTGGCCAAAAGGGTCAGAAGAGCCGTTCCGGTGTAGCTATCAAGGGCTTTGAAGGCGGTCAGATGCCGCTTCACATGCGCCTGCCGAAGCGTGGCTTCAATAACCCATTCGGCAAGGACTATGCTGAAGTGAACATCGGCATGGTGCAGAAGTTCATCGACGCCAAGAAGCTCGACGGCAAGAAGGACGTCACCGAAGAAGCTCTGCGCGAGGTTGGCCTCGTTCGTGGCGGTAAGGACGGTGTCCGTCTGCTCGGCAAGGGTGAGCTCAAGGCGAAGGTCAAGTTCGTCGTCACTGGCGCCACCAAGGGCGCCATTGCAGCGGTCGAAAAAGCCGGTGGCAGCGTCGAAGTGACCGCGCCAAAGGCGGAGAAAACTGCCGAAAAGGCAGACTGATCCAATAAAGTTGGGGTGCGGGGGTTCGACATTGGGCTTCCCGCTCCCTATCTACCGTGTTCGAGCCGGAGACGGGCCGGCGCACAATTAGGATCGAACGAAGACAATGGCATCACGCGCCGACAGCATTGCGAGCAATATGAGCCTCGCAAATTTCTCAAAAGCCACCGAACTGCGCCAGCGTATCTGGTTCACGATCGGTGCATTGGTTGTGTTCCGCTTTTTGAGCTTCGTGCCGCTCCCGGGGGTCAATCCACTGATCCTCGAAACGCTGTATGATCAGACCCGCGGCGGGATCCTTGATCTGTTCAACACATTCTCGGGCGGCAGCCTAGAGCGGATGAGCCTCATCGCGCTTGGTGTGATGCCCTACATTACAGCGTCGATCGTCGTGCAGATGGCTGCAGCGCTGCACCCAACTCTGGCCGCCCTCAAGAAAGAGGGTGCGACTGGCCGGCAGAAGCTCAACCAATACACCCGCTATGGCACAGTCTTCCTGTGTACGATCCAGGGGTACTTCTTAGCTGTCGGGCTCGAGAGCTTTGGAGCGCAGCAAGGTATACAAGCGGTGGTGGAGCCTGGTTACATGTTCCGGATCGGCGCGGTGATCAGCCTCGTCGGCGGGACGATGTTCCTTCTGTGGCTGGGCGAACAAATCACGTCTCGCGGGATCGGCAACGGCGTTTCCCTGATCATTATGGCCGGGATCGTCGCCCAATTCCCGACCTTCGTCTCCAATTTGTTTGAAGGTGGCCGCACCGGTTCGATCGCGCCCGGTCTGATCATCGGCTTCTGCTTCATGGTTGTCGCACTGATCTTGCTGATCTCGTTTGTGGAACGCGCTCAGCGGCGCTTGCTCATCCAATATCCGAAGCGCGCCACTCAGCGCGGCATGATGCAGGCCGACCGGTCGCACCTGCCGCTCAAGCTCAACACCGCCGGCGTGATTCCGCCGATCTTCGCGAGCTCGCTGCTCTTGCTGCCGCTGACCATCACGCAGTTTGCCGGTGCGCCTACGGATCCGACCAGCGCAACCGGTGACTTCACGCAGACCCTGC
Organism: Erythrobacter sp.; assembly: GCA_965229665.1. Lineage (GTDB taxonomy): Bacteria > Pseudomonadota > Alphaproteobacteria > Sphingomonadales > Sphingomonadaceae > Erythrobacter. Next base: position 2,725,190 of record OZ245896.1, read on the forward strand.
TGTTTTACCTCCAGCCCGGTCAGTGGATCTATCTGACGCTTTATGCGGTCGGCATCATCTTCTTCTGCTTCTTCTACACCGCGGTTGTTTTCAATCCTGAGGAGACAGCTGAGAACCTGAAGAAGAACGGCGGCTTTATCCCGGGTATTCGCCCGGGTAAGCGGACGTCTGATTATCTCGAATATGTTCTGACCCGGATCACTGTCGTCGGAGCGATCTATCTCGCTTTCGTCTGTGTGCTGCCAGAATATGTCATCCGTCAGACCGGTCTGCCCTTGTTCCTGGGGGGAACCAGCCTGTTGATCGTCGTCAACGTGACGGTCGATACGATCAGCCAGATACAATCGCACTTGCTTGCGCACCAGTATGGCGATCTAATCAAAAAGGCTAAATTGAAGGGCCGGATGCGATAGGGCAGGCAGTCCCTCCACATCGAACATTCTCACTTAGGCAGCTCTGGGGAGAGATCGCCGCATGAATATTATTCTACTGGGTCCTCCTGGGGCAGGTAAGGGGACACAAAGCGCTGGTCTGGTCGAGCGTCACAGCATGAAGCAATTGTCGACCGGTGACATGCTTCGCGCAGCGGTGAAGGCGCAGACACCGGTTGGCCTCAAAGCCAAGGCCGTGATGGACGCTGGAGAGCTGGTCTCTGATGAGATCGTATCGCAACTGATTGACGACAATCTTGCGGATATGGACGCTGAAACCGGTGCGATCTTCGATGGCTATCCACGGACTGCTGCTCAGGCTGAACAACTCGATGGAATCCTCGCCAAGCATGGTCGAACGCTTGATCATGTAATTGAGCTTGAGGTTGATGTCGACGCTCTGGTCGAGCGGATCACCGGGCGTTTTTCCTGCGCCAATTGCGGCGCGCTGTATCACGACACTGCCAATCCTCCATCGAAAGACGGCGTGTGCGATACCTGTGGCTCGACCGAGTTCAAGCGGCGCCCAGACGACAATGAAGAGACCGTGCGGACTCGGATGGAGGAGTATCGCGCCAAGACTGCGCCGATCCTTCCTGGCTATGAGGCACGCGGCATAGTATCTCGGGTCGATGGGATGGCAGATATCGCTAAGGTCGCGTCGTCGATCGATACCATCTTGAACGGCTAGTGATCGAAGGCGAGGCTTAAGGCCTCTTCCCACAGCATTTGCCTTGGCTTACAGCGTCGTGACGGACGAGGAGAGAGGCATGCGCGCGAGATATTCAATACCAGCAGCGCTGGCGTTTTTGGTGGCTCAGCCAGCTGTGGCAGAGGTTGTGCAAACCAGCGACGGTGGTTTCATTACGCGCGACCAGGCGGTCGTCGATGCCTCTACCAAGGAAGCCTGGCTGGCCTTGATCGCTCCTGCGAAATGGTGGAATTCGTCGCATACATGGTCCGGAGACTCGGCAAATTTGTCGATCACGCCGCAAGCGGGCGGGTGCTTCTGTGAGCGGATCCCTGAGGACCCGGATCCCGAGAAGATTACGCTCGAAGGCAGTGTCGAGCATATGCGTGTGATCCAATCCTATCCTGAGCGCGCCTTGCGGATGCAGGGTGCCTTGGGGCCACTCCAGAGTGAGCCGGTTATGGGCGTGCTGACCATTGTCATCAGTGAAGTTGATGAGGGGACACGGATCGTCTGGGAGTATGCCGTCGGTGGCCAGATGCGGTTCGAGATTCCCGTGATTTCAAAGGCTGTCGATAGCGTCATGACCCAGCAACTGACGGGCCTCGCGACTCTGCTCGGACCTGTCAGCGGCGCGGGCTCGCCTGATCCTATCGCGGAACCCACTGAAGAGGTGGTAGAAGAGCCGGCAGAAGAGGCCACTGAGGGCATCGCCAATCCAGATGACGTCGCTGAAGCTTCGATGGAGGATCAAGACTCGGCGAGCGCCGAGATATTTGATCTTGCAGATGTGACGCCTGACGCAACGCCCGCCGATGATCTGGACGAGCCGGTACCGTCCGAGGATGAGCCGGCTGAGGAACAGGCAGAAGACGAAGACGGCAAGGCTGACAGAGGACCAACCGTTGAAGAAGCTTTCGGCGACCTGTTGGGGGATGAGGTCGAGGGCGGAACTTGATGCCTGCCTGAGCCAGATCCTGGGCTTTGACCCCACGTAGGAACACGTGTATCGCAAGGCTTGAAATTGGCCTGCAGCGACCCATTTGGGTGGCTCGGTCGTTTATGTGCGCTTAGCAGTTGACGTGCCCGTCGATTCACCCTAAGCGCGCCCTTCATTCGACACGTTCGATCTGAGTCCGGAAGGCGTTTGCTGTTGCAGTCGTCACCCGGGCTTTTGCTATTTGATCGATATTGTCGGTTGGAGCGTTGAGATGGGGGCCAAGGCGAGGTGCCGTAACCCCTGTGGAGCATGGAGAATTACGTGGCTCGTATTGCCGGGGTAAACATCCCCACAAATAAGCGTGTGATTATTGCGCTGACTTATATTCACGGGATTGGCCGCACAACGGCCGTCCAGATCGCCGACAAACTCGGCATCCCACATTCGGCTCGTGTGCAGGACCTCACTGATGAAGAAGTGCTGCGGATCCGCGAGACTATCGACGCCGATTTCACCGTCGAAGGCGACCTGCGTCGCCAGACCGCGATGAACATCAAGCGTTTGATGGACCTGCGTTCCTATCGTGGATTGCGTCACCGGAATCAGCTTCCGGTTCGTGGTCAGCGGACGCACACCAACGCCCGTACCCGTAAGGGTAAGGCCAAGCCGATTGCAGGCAAGAAGAAGTAAGTCGATCGGGCATCCGATACGTTTCTTACTTTTGACGAGCTAAAGGACTTTTCAAAATGGCACGCGAACAAGGCCGGGTACGGCGTCGTGACAAGAAAAACATCACCAGCGGCGTTGCGCATATCAACGCCAGCTTCAACAACACCATGATCACCATCACAGATGCACAGGGCAATGCGATCAGCTGGTCCAGCGCTGGCATGATGGGCTTCAAGGGCAGTCGGAAGTCGACTCCTTACGCCGCTCAGGTGGCTGCAGACGACGCTGGCAAGAAAGCCGCCGAACATGGCGTGCGCACCCTGGAAGTTGAAGTGAAGGGCCCGGGCTCGGGTCGTGAGAGCGCGCTTCGCGGTCTCGCTGCGGTTGGTTTTAACATCACCTCAATCCGTGATGTGACGCCGATCCCGCACAATGGCGTACGCCCGTCGAAGCGTCGCCGCGTCTAATCCGTTCCGATCGGCGGCCGCAACCGGCTGCCGGTTTCTCGAGCGGATGAGATGCTGGTCGCGACAGCCACTCCGTCCGCTGCAAATTTGAACCGCTGCAAAGCGAATTAGGGGAAATCCATGTCCGTCAACACGAAGAACTGGCAGGAACTTAAAAAACCCAACACGCTCGAAATCAAGGAAAGCGGCGACAAGAGCCGCAAGGCAACCTTTGTTGCTGAACCGCTTGAGCGTGGCTTTGGCCTGACCCTGGGCAACGCCCTTCGCCGCGTGCTGCTGAGCTCGCTGCAAGGCGCTGCCATTACCTCGATCAAGATCGAGAACGTGCTGCACGAATTCTCTTCGCTCGCCGGCGTGCGCGAAGACGTCACCGACATCGTGCTCAACGTGAAGCAGATCGCGCTCAAGATGGAAGGCGAGGGCCCCAAGCGCCTGCAGCTTTCCGCTACTGGCCCCGGCGAAGTTAAAGCTGGCGACATCGCTGTCACCGGTGACATTGAAGTGATGAACAAGAACCTTGTTCTGTGCCACCTCGATGAAGGCGCCACGCTTAACATGGAACTGACCGCTGACGTTGGCAAAGGCTACGCTCCGGCCGTTCAGAACCGTCCCGCAGATGCGCCGATCGGTCTGATCCCGGTTGACTCGCTTTATTCGCCGGTTCGCCAGGTAAGCTACAAGGTTGAGAACGCCCGCGTTGGTCAAGAGCTTGACTATGACAAGCTTTCGCTGACCCTCGAAACCGATGGCACTGTCACGCCTGAAGATGCCGTGGCCTACGCCGCGCGTATCCTGCAGGACCAATTGACGCTGTTCGTCCACTTCGAAGATGGCATTCCGCAGCCACAAAGCGCGATGATCGGTCACGCTGCCGAGCCGCAGGAATCGGATGCAAACCAGCTCAATCGTTACCTGCTCAAGAAGGTCGACGAACTCGAGCTTTCGGTGCGTTCGGCCAACTGCCTCAAGAACGACAACATCATCTACATCGGCGACCTGGTCCAAAAGACCGAAGCCGAGATGCTGCGCACGCCGAACTTCGGCCGCAAGTCGCTCAACGAGATCAAGGAAGTGCTCTCCAGCATGGGTCTGCGTCTCGGAATGGATATCCCAGGCTGGCCGCCTGAGAACATCGAAGAAATGGCCAAGAAGCTCGAACAAGAGCTGCTTGGTTGATCAGGGCATCCGGCGGCGGGCCCTAACCGCCGCCAGCACTGGGCTACCTGATACGGGCCCTTTTCGAACCGCTGATCCCTTCAGGGAAAGTGGGAACCGGTTTGGCCTTTGGCCAGCTTCGCTTCCCCGCCGGAAGGGTCAGCAAAAAGAAGGAAGAAACAATGCGTCACGGAATTTCACAGCGTAAGCTGAGCCGTAAGTCGGGTCACCGTAAGGCCCTGTTCCGCAACATGTCAGCGGCTCTGATCAAGCACGAGCAGATCCTCACCACCTTGCCAAAGGCCAAGGAACTGCGTCCTTACGTCGAGAAGCTGATCACTCTTGCCAAGCGTGGCGGGCTTTCAAACCGTCGTCTGGCGATGAGCCGTCTCGGTGATGAAACTCAGCTCAAGAAGCTGTTTGACGAGCTGGCTGAGCGCTACAGTGACCGTGACGGTGGCTACACTCGCATTATCAAAGCTGGCTACCGCGACAGCGACAGCGCGCAGATGGCGATCATCGAGTTCGTCGAGCGTGACGAAGACGCCAAGGGCCAAGACAGCGGTCCGGTCATGAATGACGAGGACGAATACGAAGACGCTTAAGCGGTCGTACAATCTGATTAGAAGAGGGGGTCGAGGTGTTCATCTCGGCCCCTTTTTTCATGAACGGGGGCTTTCGACGCCGTTCAGTGTCCGCGCGGACCTGGCTGTGATACAGCCACAGCATTGGCTGTATAGTGTTGGGGGTGAACGGGCATGTCTCAGAACAAATGGCTGGCAGGGGTTGCGGCTCTCTTAGCTTTTAATCTGGCTCCAGCTACTCACGCGCAGAGCATCCCGATCGGCACGCCTGATGACGTCCCGATTGGGGTTGAGGAGAAGGTCTGGGGTCAATGGGGCGACGGCCGTTGGTACCCCGGTGAGGTAACCGCCTATTCGGGGCGCCTATATACCGTCCGTTTTGCCGATGGTGATGTCGCGCAATTGCCTAGACGCCGCGTGGTACGAGACAGCGTCAAACGGGGTGACTATGTGCTCGTCCGCAAGGGTTCGGGATCCGAGCGTGCATTTATCTTTGAGCGGCACGGTGACGTTCTGATCGCGACCTTTCCTCGTTCCACACAGCGCAAGGCGATCACCATGCGCGATCTGATTGCCTTCGAAAAACCACGCGATATTGCGATGCCCGTGACGCAATCTCCACGTCGTGTCTTTGCCAACGTCTGCAATACGCGGTCAGAGGCGATCCATGTCGCCTGGGCGATGGAAACCTATAACGAGGGCTTGCTGGGCGAGGCTTCGAGCGGGTGGGACGCGCTCGAGCCGGGTGAATGCGAGATCAAGGACATTACGACTTTCTGGGGTGCCGAGACCCGTTATCCCGATGGAGGAATCGATCTTCGCAATCGCGGGAGCGCGCCGACCTATTACTATGCCCAGAACGGCGCTGTGTTTGATCGGTTCGGCGGCGGCGTGGTATTTTCCGGGACAGAAGAGCCGCTGGTTTGGCGCGGAAAACCAGATGAGAAAGCCTTTTGCATTATGGACAAACGCAATGTCTCTTTCCGGCATGTCATCGACCATGGGATAGGCTTGCTGACCAAGGATCACTGCAAGGACGGCTTTTCGCGTAAGGTCCGGTTTCGTCAGATCGAATTTGCGCCGTCCACCTATAAAGACGGAGATGCGGTCAACATCACGTTTTGACTGTTGGAACCGGCACCCATTCCCTATCGTTACGATAGAGCATCGTACGATTTGGGGTCTCCATGAAACGCATTTTCCTTCCTTTGGCAGGCGCGGCTATGGCGCTGGGTGCCTGTGCTGAGGCGCAGACTGCACAAGACGAGCTCGACAGCCGCTATGACCGCGCTTTGGCCGCAGGATACAAGGCGCTGTTTCTGTGCGGCGCTATCGCCAATGCTGAGCGGGCAGGCGCGACCCGCGATCCGGAGCAAATCCATGAGTGGGAACTGACCGGAATCCAGGAACCGTTGGATGCCATCATCCGTGAGATGCCGTATGAGATCGTGCGGCATTCTGACGGAAATCCAGCGGGCAGCCCGGCGCAGGTAAGCCATGTCACGGTGAACTGGGCGGATGACATGCCTCCCCGGATCGCTCGGCACGATTCTCAGCAAGGTTGCTCGACCATGCCGATCGGGTGGTCTTGGCCGCCGGCCATAGCCGTGCGTGAACAGCGTCCCATCACGCTCACAGTGGCCCCACAATTGCAGGACGGGGCTCTCGCCGATGCGGTGCGCGCCGCCTTTGATCAGGATGGGCCACGCACGACAGCCGTGGTGGTGCAGAAAGACGGCGCGATTATCGCTGAGCGCTATGCTGACGGCTTCGGTCCCAATGTTCCACAGCGGACTTGGTCAGTCGCCAAGAGCATTGCGGCAACCGTTGTCGGTGCTGCCGTGTATCGTGGTGATGTCTCGGTCGAAGATCCTGCCGGGCTGGGGCTTAGCCCACAGGATGCAATGCGGCGGACAGTGACAGTGGATCACGCGCTTCGGATGGCCTCAGGTCGCTATTCTGACACGCCTGGCAATCGCACCAATCCGCTCTACTGGGGCGGTACGACGGTCGACGAGCGGGCGATGACCTGGCCGCAAGTGCATCGACCAGGAACGGTGTTCCGCTATGCCAACAATGACACCCTGGCGGCTGTGCAAGCCATCGAGGGGACTTTTGAGGACCACCCGCCGGCAGAGTTCTTCCGTAAGCTTGGCATGAACCACACGGTGGCTGAGCGCGACTGGCAGGGCAATTACGTGCTTTCCAGCCAGGTGTGGTCTACCGCGCGCGATCTCGTGAAGCTTGGGCAATTGCATCTCGATGATGGTGTCCTGCCCAATGGAGAGCGAATCCTGCCAGAGGGTTGGGGCGATTATGTGTCTGAAACCAGTGGACCTCAGCCCGATCGAGTGTGGGGCTATGGCGCCTCCTGGTGGACCTTCAAGCATCCCGAGAAAGAAGGGCATCGCGGCGTTCCCGACGACGCTTACGCAGCGCGGGGCAATCGCGGTCAATACGTTGTGGTGGTGCCTAGCTTGAATGTGGTGATCGTCCGTCGAGGAGAAGATCCAGCAGGCGAGGGGTTTGATCTGGCCTTGTTCACGCGCGAGGTTCTGGCGGCGCTCGACTAGATGATGCATTTCGCGACACTGCGATACAGTTGTTCAGGTTAAGGCTTCATAACCTGAACAACGGCTGTAAGGGTAATTCAGCCTCATCACATGGCGAATCATCCATAAGGGCTTCGAAGCCGGGATACCCCCGTCCCGGCAGAACCCGAGGATGAAACCCATGACGAACTTGAAAAAGACACTCGCCAAAGGGACGCTCGGGACTGTCGCGGCTGGCGCGATGGCCCTGGCGTCTGCAACCCCCGCTGTTGCGAAAGATCGCGACGGAGGCATCGATGCGGGCGAGGTGATCGCCGGCGCTCTGGTAATCGGCGGAATCGCTGCCTTGGCGGGCGCATTTGATGGCAAGAAGGACCGCTATCACGACCGCCGCTATCGCGATCGGAATTACAATTATCGCGGCAACCACGGCAATTATCACTACAACAACACGTACCGCCATTCTTACAACGGATACAATCGCGGCAATCCTGAGCGTGCGATCGAACGATGTGTCCGAGCAGCCGAACGTCAAGCACAGAGGTTCGGTGGTTACCGCTTCGCCGATGTGACGCGGATCCGCGATATCGACCGCACTCGTAATGGCTTCAAAGTAAAAGGCCGGATTGTTGTCGAAGGCTATCGCGGACAAGATCGTGGCGGGTTCACCTGCTGGGTCGGCCGAGGCCAACGCCCACAGATCGACTTCCGCAACATTCGTCGCCTCTGACGAACTGGATAGCTCCTAAAAAGCTCCACCGGGACACCCCGGGCCCCTGCGGTCCGGGGTGTTTGCATTCCATCAGTCATTTTTTGGCGAACAGCACATTGGCCATCGCAATCGCATATTGGCCAAGCAGTTTCAGTCGCGGGACGTTAATTCCAATCTGGGCATCATCGGTCTTGTCTGTGGCCGCACCATTCTTCGATGTCCAAACAAAGGCGGCTTTCTGCTTGTCAGTAGTCAGCAGCTTCTGAAACAGCGGATTGGTTGTTTGCGGACCAGATTGAAGCGTCTGCCCTGGAAAGTATGATTCCCAATAGGGTGGCGCAGTTGGGCGCAAGCGTGTCCAACCCTCTTCAGACCAAAACATGACGGTTTTGTTCATGTCGATGTCTGAAATTACCGTCTCCAGCTTGCTGTCGGGCAAAACGCGCATGCGAAAGCCTGCAGCGAGATTCGAAGGACCGGTGCCGTATATCCGGAGGCCCACGCGCTGATTAAGATCAAGCATGACATCGCAGATCACTAGACCGTCGCGCAATTGACAGAAAATCAGCCGGTTCGATCGATCCTGGGGATCGCCGTCAGGCTTGATTGTCTCGAGCGTCAACGAGGGCCACGATGCGATATTATGACGCAGCCGAACCGCTTGGTTGGCGAGGACAAAATGCTCACTCGCTGCGATTACCGCGTGTTCCTTTCCTCCTTGCAGTGTGACGTCACAGACGATTTTGCTTTGAATTCCCCGTCCGATTTTCCCATGGAATTTGGGGTTGTTCCAGGCCTCCATTTCGGCAGGCGCGTCGTCGCTATAGTTGATTTCGTCGCACGGTAGCTCCGCCACGACCTCTTCGGCGGTTTTGGCCTGCGTCGAGCTCGAAAACGAAAGGCCCAGCATCAGCAAGAACTGCACGAGTCCAAAGCGGGCGGAGATGGTCTTGATCATCATCAGACTTTGTTATCCGCTGGCTTGCCACATGGCTTGCAAGAATTGGCTTCACTATCACCTTCAACCGTGGTTCAGGATCAGGCAAGGGTTTGGTGAATACTACACTTATCCATATCGAGCGATTGGTGGCCGCTCACCCACAACAGGAGGGAGTCTGACTATGACTCATGTAACCCGTTTTGGTGCGGTGCTTGGCTTGGCTGCGGCCGGCGCAATGGCCACCGCTCCCGCTGCCGCCGCCGATCTTCCAACCCCGGTTGGCAAGGCCCCAACCGAATACACGTTTGGAACCTTTGACAGTGATGCAAGCACGGCTGAGCACCATCGCTATCGCCGGTACTACCATCGCCGCAATCGGATCGACGCGGGCGACGTGATCGCCGGCGTGCTGGTTTTGGGCGGGATTGCCGCGATCGCCAGCGCTGCGAGCAACAACAACAAAAAGAACCGCGAACGTTATCGCGACCGCGACTATGAGCGTGACTACGACCGTAACTATGACCGGCGCGATGATGATCGTCGCAGCGATGCGCGCAGCACCGGCTCGCGCGGCTTGGACAATGCCGTGTCGCAATGCCTCTCGCGGATTGAACGCGATGTGCGGGTTGATACGGTTGATGGGGTTGATCGCACGGGCGAGGGCTGGATTGTGACCGGCTCGCTCTACAATGGCGAAGGCTTTAGCTGCCGGATCAACAACAATGGCCGGATCGATTCCGTCGATTACGCTGGCTTCTCAGGTGCGAGCGCATCTGCTGACGACAGGCAATGGAGCGATGCGGATTACTACCAAGCGCGCCAGCTCGTGAATGGTGGCCCTTCGGCGTCGCAGCCTCAGCCAGCCTATCCTGGTGGCCCGCTTCCCGGTGAAGAGATTATCGACGGCGACCTTGGCGGCTAATCCGGCATATCCCCGGCTGTTCGATAGACCGGCAGAGCGATCTCCCAGACAATTGCTGCGGTTCTCAGCGCAAAACCAGCGAAGAACGCTAGGCCCCATATTGCCATTGGGGGAAAGGCCAGATTTGCGCTCAACGCCATGCCGACGACGGTCAGCGTCGAGCTGAGCGCGGCGGCGGTCACGTAGAGTTCTGGCCGCATGATGATCGACGGGCGCCCAGCAACCACATCGCGGATGATACCGCCTACGCAGCCGGTGATAATGCCCATCAGGATCGCCGGAACTGGAGGAATGCCATAGGCGAGCGCCTTGGCGCTGCCTAGAACGGCATAGGCTGCAAGGCCTGCACCATCGGCAATGTCCAGAGCGCGTCCTTCCCACCAGCGCACGGGGGTGAACCAGGCGATCAAGGCAGTGCCGAGACAGATTGCTGCCACCCAAGTGTCCGTCATCCAGAACACGGGCGCGTCGATCAACAGGTCGCGCACCGTACCGCCGCCGACGCCAGTGACCAAGGCGAAGAAGGCCATAGTCACGAAGGTCTGCCGCTCTTTGGCGGCCAGCAATGCACCGGTCAGCGCGAAGATTGCGATGCCAAGCACATCCAGTACATCCAACACTGGGGTGAGGACGGTCTCGTTCACACGGCTTCCCCTGTCTTGGTAGCCCGAGCTTTCCTGCGCCGGAACATAAGGATACAGCCAAGAATTGCGCCGGTCAGAGAGAGGGCGGCAAAGCCAATCAGAATGGGGTGACTGGTGTCTTCGCGGGTCTGAAGATCCATGATGTGCAGGCCCCAAGCGAAGTCGAACCAGCGCCACCAGCGAGTCCTGACAGCCTCGATCTCGCCGGTGTCCCGCCCGACATAGACGTGAGTTCCGTCCGCCAAGGCGACTTGCCAAACGGGCATAGGACGACGGAAGTCAAACGGGACGTCTTCGGCTTCGAACAGATTGACGGCCTCGACTTTGTCTCCACCGATGATCCTTTTTTCGACGAGTTCGCGTGCGTCGGAAGCTGTAAGGCGCGGCAAGGCAGTGCCGCTCTCCATATCGACCCGACTGGTCACGCCGTCCAAGGTCGTCAGGATAGCGACCGCTCGACCGTCCTGCATGGTCACGCGCATGCTCCGGAGCTGCGCCTCTTCAGTGGCGATCTCGCTACCGGGAAGAACCAGCGCCTGTGACGGAGTCTCTGCGCGCAAATGCTCGCCACGCACCTCTTCGATCGGCTTGATGACCATAAACAGACCGGTCGCGGTCCAGAGCACTATGGGCACTCCCACCAACCAGCCCAGCCAGATATGCCATTGGGCGAAGCGCAGAAGGAGAGGGCGTCTGGGCAAAGGCTAGCCGTGCACGATGGTGTGGATCGCATCGGCCGCCGCGATGCAATCGAGATCACCCCATTTGGGGCCCATCACCTGGAGACCACAGGGCAGAGTCGACCCGCGGTCTTCACCCGCTCCGATCGGAACGACTGTCGCCGGCAGGTTGGGGAAGGTTGCGATGCCCGCCCAGGCAAGCCCTGCGGCTCCTGGAATATCGGTGCCGTTGACGTGGATGGTTTGATCAAACGCTCGGCTGCCCTCGATATGCGGGATAGCAAGCACGGGAGCCGGTGGAGCGAGCACGAAGTCGTAGGTCTCAAACAGATGTGCCCAAGCGAGCTCATTGCGCGCCTGCGCATCAAGCAGGTCAAACCAATCGGTTGCACTTGCCCGTTCACCGTTCGGCCCAGGTCCTCCCCGCGCCATCGCGATGTTGAGCATTCGCATGTAGTCGATCTGCTGAGCCGCCAGATCGGGCAAGAGATCGCTAGTGCGATCGATCGCGATACCGGCTTGCTCGAGCGCCGTCAGCGCTGCTTCAATGGGCGCTGAGACCCCATTGTCGACAGGACTGCCGGGATATTCGGTTACGGCAAGTACCCGGCTGTTCTTGAGCGATTTGTGGCTCAAGATCAGCGGTACCTCCGAACCGATTTTCATCATCGCTGCCAGGTCTTGAGCGTTGCGGGCGAAGGGGCCGGCAATCGATAGCGCGCCATCATGGCCATCCTTGCCTTGGGAGCTCATAACGGGATGGTCATGACCGTGCTTGCTGACCAGGCCCCAAGTGCTCTTATGGCCCCAAACACCGCAGAAATGCGCTGGCACTCGGACTGAGCCGCCAATGTCCGTGCCAAACTCTATCGCTACCATTCCGCTCGCGACCGCTGCGGCGCTGCCGCCAGACGAACCTCCGGGCGACCGCCCGTGATCATGCGGATTGTTGGTCCGGCCATACACCGGATTGTTGGATTGCCAGTCCGAAAGATCCGGCGGGATATTCGTCTTTCCGACAATAATGGCGCCTGCGGCTTTGAGCTTGGTTACGAGCCGAGCATCGCGTTTTGCGATATTGTCTGCGAATTGCGGGTGGCCCCAGCAACTCGGTAAGCCAGCGATGTCAAAACTCTCTTTGATCGTCATCGGTACGCCAAACAGCGGCTGGTCTTTGCCTGGACTGGCACCGTCCATCGCTTTGGCTGTCTCGACTGCGCGGTCGAAATCGGGGACGGCCAGCGCGTTGACGTGGGCATCCAGAGCACTGATCCGCCCGATCGCGGCATCGACTGCTTCCGACGGGCTCAAAGCGCCGTCACGGATTGCCGCCGCGGTCTCAAGCGCGCCCGGTTTGTCCGTCAGTTTCGGATAGCTCATTGCGAATTGACCCCTCTCACAGTCCCGCGTCCCCGAGGCGTTAACTAAGCGAGGTCGAGTATGTGAGCAATCCGCAATTGCTATTCCTTCACAGCAGGAATCTCTTGGCCGTTTTGAAACAGAGTGAGGCTCTCGATTGTGCCAGCCTCGCTTCGGTTGAACTGCAATTGCGCGTCGACCACCTTAACAAAGAATCTGTCGGTCCCTTCCGGGAAGATCTCGAACGCATTTTGGCCAGTCGCCTGGGTCATCAGCTTTCCGCCGTCCTGGAAGACGGTAAGCTTGAATTCGGGTGATATCGCATAGACGCCTTCGAACTGTACGATCTGCTCTGCTGTAAGCTCTGCCACCTCTCGTTCGCCGGGCAAGACGACATCACCGCCCTGGACCAGCGTCATCAATTGCTGGCCGAGCTTGCTGGCAGCGCCACCATTAAGGTTGGCCAGAACGGCGACCGTGATCTTGCGATCCGGATCATAGCTGAGCCACGCGTTGAACCCTTCGATCCCGCCGCCATGCCAGTAATAGGTGTTGTCGTTGGTTGCATCGACCAGCACCGCATGGGCGTATTTGTCGCCAAAGAAAGCTTCGAACTCGGCCGGCGTGACATATTCGGCGAGGCTCGCATCTGAGAGCACTTTGCCACCGAACAATCCTTGCTGCCATTTGAGCAGATCACCTGTGGTTGAATACATCGCACCCGCGCCGGTCGGGATCGCCATATTGACATATTCGGCGTTGATGACGGTCTCTCCATCGCCACTCGGCGAATAGCCGTCAGCGCGATTGGGCAGGATCTTGCTTGAATTGTCGAGCCCCGTATCTGCCATCCCGAGCGGGTCGAACAGATTGGCCTGATAGAAATCTGCGAGGCTTTGCTCGCTGACGTTTTCGACGATCCGCGATAGCAGAACGTATCCTGAGTTCGAGTAAGAGAACTTCGACCCCGGCTCAAACTCGAGCGGGAGATCGCGGAACATCGCGATCAACTCATCCTGGCTGGTCGGGAGGAATTTTTGGCGACCAAAGTCCTCCAGCGATGTGACATTGGGGACGCCGGCGGTGTGGCGGATCAGATTGCGGACGATAATCCCTTCCCAAGCCTTAGGAGCGTTTTCGAGATAGGTCGTAATCGGCGCGTCGAGATCGAGCTTGCCCTGTTCCTGCAGCAGAAGCGCCGAAACCGCCGTGAATTGCTTAGTGACCGAGCCGATCCGGAACTTGGTCGTGGTGGTGTTGGCGATATCCCATTCGAGATCGGCTGAACCCCAGGCCCGGTCGAGGATAGGCGTTCCATCCTTGGCGACCAGAACTGCGCCCATGAACTTGCCGGTATCGACTTCAACCTCGATCACTTCGGTCATTCGATCAGCGTCTTGGGCAAGGGCTGGTTGGGTAGCAATGGCTAGTGAAGCGGCGGCAACGGTCGCGAATGTACGATTGAACATGGGATCTCTCTGTCATTGTGTATTAGTATGGCAATACACATACTGCGTCAGATAGAGAGGGCAAACCCCTCATCCTTGGCCTATGACAGTTTGTCGAAAAAACGATCTTCTGCCGCGTAGTCGAACTGGTCATAGGGGTAGCCGGCTAGCACCGGAAAGGCGGTTCGCCAGTCGTCGGGATTTAGCTTGAAGAGCCACGACAGCATGTCAGGCGCGTCTTGCTGATAGACTGACAATTGATCCAACCCGGCGGCAAGGGCTTTATCGCTCGATGTGATGAAAGGTTTGGGAACCGACCAAGGGGTTCGTCCAACCAGTCCAGCCTCGTCCATCGGGATCAGTTCAATCGCAGACGGATTATCGCAGAGAGCATCGAGGATGGTCTGACCAATCTCGAGCACGGTGGGTGCGGTTTCATCCGCGATGTTGAAGGCCCCGCCCAAGTCCCGCTCAGCGGTAACCAAGGCCAATTCCGCGATGTCTTCAACATTGGTGGTTTGAAATTGCGACAGTCCCTGATGCATCAACGGAATGCGAGTGCGGCCATCCAGAATTCGCTTTACGAACCAATATTCGCGCGGTTGGCGGCTGTGCTTGCCATAGATCGCGCAGGGGCGAAGCAGCGTGGCGCGGTCACCAAAAATTTCGACCGCCTTGTTCTCCATCCGGACTTTCTTGGTCGAATAGCTATCGGGCCCCGGCGGTAAGAGCTGGGTGTCTTCCGTGATCGGCTCGGCAAACTCAGGAAATCCGATCGTCTGCATCGTGTCGAACGACCGGCCCTGAGTGTCTTGATAGACGCTGGCTGTTGAGATTGCGATCAGCCGCCCGATTGCGTCCGGATCATAGACTACGAGATCGTCCGCATCGTAGGGGATCGTATCGATCACGACATCGGCTTTTGGGGCGGGGTCCTCGGGGGAAGTGTAGGCCCGCCAATGCTGCGAGAACTCAAAGAAACTCGGCTTCGAGCGGGAGAGGATCTCGACCTCCCAGCCAGCGGCATAGAATGCGACCGCGCAGGCATAGCCAATCTGACCTGCTCCAATGATGGCTACCGTTTTGCTCATGCCATTGTTCCGTCGGTCTTCTCTTCAGCTTGGTTGCCCATCGTAGCCAATGCCAAGCCTAGGCCAAGCACCGGCGCTGCGCCATATCCGATCAAGGGATAGGGGTAATTGCCGAGCAGGGCTGCGATGATGAAGCCACTTAGGGTACCGCCAATAGCGAAGCGCTCGACCTTGCTCAGCGACTGAAGGCGGAACACCAACAGAAGTGAGACCAACAGACTGGTCGCCAAAGCAATGGCGACCAAGGGATAGCTCGGCCACAGGTCTGTTAGGATGTTCTCGACAAACGATTGGGGCGGCAGATCGCCGTTGAAGCTCGCGCCAAGGCTTGCCGCCAGGCCCAGTCCTGAGACGGCGAGAAATACGGTGTTGCGAGTGGCAACGCCCACTCCGAGAGCGGCTGACGCCAGCGCCAAGACCGTGGCGCTGTCAGGCTGCGCAAAACCGATCAGGATGGCCAGAGAAGTGGCCCAAGCTCCAAAGGATGGGTCGCTCGCGAGGAGCCTCACAAGCAATGGCACAGCCAGCATGCCCACATGGAGGGTGACCCCTCCAATCGAGAGCCAGCGCGTGACGCCGTCTAGCGATGGGCCCAGTGCGATTGGTAGAGCGAGAAGGACGAGCAGGAACAGTGCGAGCACACGATGGGCTGATCTGCTTTGCGGCAATCGCCCGAAGCTGATCCACAACAGGCCGATCGCCTGAGCGAACGCGTTCACAAGCACGAACGCGATGGGCGCGCCGAATGCAGCCAGATAGGCCAGCCCGCTGATAACCGGCAGAGACAGGGCAGCCGCAGGGGCGCCCCGGTCAGCCAACCAGGACGTCCCTATGATTGCCATCACATGTGGATCGGCTTGCCTTGGACCGCCATCGCCGCTTCCTTGAAGGCTTCGGCATGGGTCGGGTGGGCATGGCAGGTGTAAGCGATATCTTCGCTGGTCGCGCCGAATTCCATCGCCTGCGCGGCCTGTGCGATCATCGTCCCGGCGAGCGAGTTGATCATCCAAACGCCGACGACCTTGTCAGTGTCCGCTTCGGCGATCACTTTGACAAAACCATCTGTGTCGCGATTGGCTTTGGCACGGCTGTTGGCCATCATCGGGAACTTGCCGACTTTGATTGCCTTCTTGTCACCACCAGCCTTCTCGATCGCTTCCTCTTGGGAAAGGCCCACACCGGCGATCTCGGGCGTAGTGTAGACCACACTCGGAATGATGGCGTGGTTCACAATTCCCGTTTCACCGGCGATGTTCTCCGCCACGGCGATGCCTTCATCCTCGGCTTTGTGCGCCAGCATCGGGCCGGGAACGACGTCGCCGATTGCCCAGACGCTGTCGACCTTGGTGCGGAAATCGTGATCGATCTCCACCTGGCCGCGGTTATTGACTTGCAGGCCTGCCTTGTCGAGCGCCAGCCCGTCGGTATTGGGGCGACGTCCGATCGCCACCAGCACATGGCTGGCCTCAATCTTCTGCTCATCGCCACCGGCTGATTTCTCGACCGTCAGCATGGCCTTCTTGCCTTTGACGCTTGCGCCAGTGACCTTGTGGCCGAGCATCATTTCCATGCCCTGCTTCTTGAAGATCTTGTTCGATTCCTTGCGGACTTCCTCGTCCATGCCGGGAAGTATCTGGTCGAGGAATTCGACCACTGTGACCTTGGCTCCGAGCCGGCGCCAGACACTGCCAAGCTCGAGTCCGATCACGCCGCCACCGATCACGACCAGATGCTCAGGCACTTCTTCCAATTCGAGCGCGCCGGTGCTGTCGACGATGCGCTTCTTGGCATTGTCGACGTCGACGCCGGGCAGGGGGGTGACCGAGGAACCGGTCGCGATCACGATGTCCTTTGCCGTCACGGTTGCATCGCCGACCTTGACGCTGTGCGCATCTTCGAACGCGGCATGGCCCTTGAGCCAGGTGACCTTGTTCTTCTTGAACAGGAATTCGATCCCGCCGGTCAGCTCGCCGACGGCTTTGGTTTTTTCAGCCATCATCTTGTCGAGATCGAAGCTCGCTTTGGCATCGATCCCCCAAGTCGCGAAGTGGCCACCCTCGGCCTCCTCGAACAGTTCAGAGGCGTGCAGCAGAGCCTTGGACGGGATGCAGCCGACATTGAGGCAAGTCCCGCCAAGCGTTTCGCGGCTTTCGACACAGGCGGTCTTGAGACCAAGCTGTGCTGCGCGGATCGCGGCGACATAGCCGCCGGGGCCAGCACCGATGACAAGGACGTCGTAATCGTAGGAATGGTCAGCCATTTTGTTTCTCTTCGTCATTCCAGCCAACGCTGGAATCTCAGTGTTCTAGGTCATACTTGGCCGCTCTGGATCCCGGATCAAGTCCGGGATGACGAGTTGCCTTAGAGGTCGATCAGCATCCGGGTCGGATCTTCGATCGCTTCCTTGATGATCTTGAGTGCCGTAACCGCCTCGCGGCCGTCAATCAGACGGTGGTCGTAGGACAAGGCGATGTACATCATCGGCTTGATCACCACTTCTCCATTGACCGCGACCGGACGGTCTTCGATCCGGTGCAGGCCGAGCACGGCGCTTTGCGGCGGGTTGATAATCGGGGTCGACATCAGAGATCCGAACACACCGCCATTGGAAATGGTGAAGGTGCCGCCGGTCATGTCTTCCATCGTCAGCGAGCCTTCCTTGGCGCGCTTGCCGAAATCGGCGATGTCTTTCTCGATCTGAGCGAAGCCCTTCTTGTCGCAATCGCGCACCACCGGGACGACGAGGCCGTTCGGCGCCGAGACCGCGACCGAGATGTCGACATAGTCGTGATAGACGATCTCATCGCCCTGAATGTAGGCGTTAACTGATGGCACGTCCTTGAGCGCAAGGCAGGCGGCCTTGGCAAAGAAGCCCATGAAGCCAAGCCGGATATCGTGTTTCTTGGCGAACAGATCCTTGTACTTGGTCCGCGCTTCGATGACCGCGCTCATGTCGACATCA
The DNA here is from genome assembly GCA_965229665.1 of Erythrobacter sp. Lineage (GTDB taxonomy): Bacteria > Pseudomonadota > Alphaproteobacteria > Sphingomonadales > Sphingomonadaceae > Erythrobacter. The sequence goes on from OZ245896.1 coordinate 2,743,437, forward strand.
TTGAAGGTTGTGAGCAGTGCTGCCTCTTCCTGCGCGCCTTTGAGGCGCCGGGCGATCGTCTGGCGCATCCGCGTCATCTTGACGCGCTCTTCATTGCGACCGCCAGCGGCCGGAGCAGCACCGGCAGGCGCGGCGACGGCGGCGGGTGCAGGTGAAGCAGCAGGCGCATCGCCTTTGGCCTTCGCAGCAGCGAGCACGTCTTCCTTGGTCAGGCGACCATCCTTGCCGGTGCCCTTGATGGTCGACGGATCGACCCCGTGTTCCAGCACTGCGCGGCGCACTGCGGGTGAAAGGGTTTGTGCAGCTGCGACGAGATCCTCGTTTGGAGCAGCCTTGGCAGCGGGGGCAGGGGCCGGATCGGCCTTGGCCGCAGCCGGTGCCGCGCTGGCGGTGGCGCCTTCCTCGATCACAGCAATGACCGCGCCGACTTCAACGGTGTCGCCGACCTCGGCCCTATGCTCTTGCAACACGCCCGCGACCGGAGACGGCACGTCGACCGCAACCTTGTCAGTCTCAAGGCTCGCGATGGGTTCATCAGCTGCGACTGCGTCGCCTGGCTGCTTGAGCCATTCGCCAATGGAGCCCTCAGTGACGGATTCGCCAAGGACTGGAACGGTGATTTCAGTGGCCATAGTCTTCGATCCCTTTCGGCCTGATTATTTGCTGGAAAGCCCGAGCGCGTCTGCGATCAGGGCTGCCTGTTGTTCTTGGTGACGTTTAGCCAGTCCGGTTGCGGGCGAAGCGGCTGCCTCGCGACCGGCATAGCTCGGCCGCATGCCTTTGTGCCCAGCGGCCTCGAGCGAGTCCTCGATCTGGTTCTGGACGAAGAACCAAGAGCCATTGTTCTTGGGTTCTTCCTGGCACCACACGACCTGTTCGAGATTGGTCATCCGTTTGAGTCGGACGGCAAGCGGCTCACCCGGGAACGGATAGAGCTGCTCGATCCGGACTATCGAGACATCTTCGAGGCCCTTGGCATCACGCTCTTCAATCAGGTCATAGGCGACCTTGCCCGAGCACAGCACTAGGCGTTTGATCTTCTTGTCGGCGGCCGAAGCTGGAGCCATTGATGGATCGGATTTGATCCGCATGAAGTGATGCTTGCCGAGGAACTCCTCGCGCGGGCTCTTAGCCATCGGGTGGCGCAGCAAGCTCTTGGGCGTCATGATCACCAGTGGCTTGCGGAAGGGACGCAGCATCTGGCGGCGCAGGACGTGGAAATAGTTCGCCGGCGTTGTGATATTGCAGACCTGAATATTGTCCGAAGCACACAATTGCAGGAAGCGCTCAAGCCGAGCCGAGGAGTGTTCGGGGCCTTGACCTTCGTAGCCATGCGGCAGCAGCATCACCAGACCATTCGCGCGCAGCCACTTGGCTTCGCCGCTGGCAATGTACTGGTCGATCATGATCTGAGCGCCGTTGGCGAAGTCGCCAAATTGCGCTTCCCACATGACGAGGCTCTTCGGGTCAGCCATGGCAAAGCCATATTCAAACCCGAGCACGCCATATTCACTCAGTGTGCTGTCATAGACCTCAAACTTGCCGTGCGGCAGCGTCGTCAGCGGGATGTATTTGTTCTCATTGGTCTGATCGACCCAGACTGCGTGACGCTGGCTGAACGTGCCGCGGCCTGAGTCCTGACCCGACAAGCGCACATTGTAGCCTTCCATCACCAGGCTGCCAAAAGCGAGCGCTTCTGCGGTTGCCCAGTCGAAGCCTTCGCCGGTCTCGAACATCTGCCCTTTTGCTTTGAGCACCCGGCCAAGTGTGCGGTGGATGTTCACATCTTTGGGCACCTCGGTCAGTACGCGGCCAAGCGAGTCGAACATCTTGGGCTCGATCGCGGTTTCGATATTGCGTCTGGCGGTCTCATCATCTGCTGGCTTGTTGAGGCCAGCCCAGCGGCCGCCAAACCAATCCGCTTCATTGGCCTTGTAACTCTTGGCCGACTCGAACTCTTCCTCGAGGTGGGCTACGAACTCAGCAGCCACTTCTTCCCGGTGACCGTCACTGATCACGCCTTCCTCGATCAGCCGCTGCTCGTACACGCGGCTGACCTTGGGATGCTTACCGATGACGTCATACATCAGCGGCTGAGTAAACTTGGGCTCATCGCCTTCGTTGTGGCCGAACCGGCGGTAGCACCACATGTCGATCACAACATCGCGGTGGAACTTCTGGCGATACTCGATCGCGAGCTTGCACGCGAAAGTCACTGCTTCGGGATCGTCCCCATTGACGTGCAGGATCGGGGCCATCACGCCCTTGGCGACGTCGCTGGGGTAGGGCGAGGAACGCGCAAAGTGTGGTGAGGTGGTGAAACCAATCTGGTTGTTGATGATGAAATGGAGGCAGCCGCCAGTGTCATAGCCCGGCACGCCGGACAGCGAGAGGCTCTCCCACACCACGCCTTGACCCGCGAAGGCAGCATCGCCGTGGATCAGCACGGGTAGAACCTGTTGTTTCTTGGTCAAGTCGTCGCGGATTGCTTGCTGCGCGCGGCTCTTGCCGAGCACAACAGGGTTCACTGTTTCGAGGTGCGAAGGGTTGGGCGTCAGCGACATGTGCACTGAGATGCCATCGAATTCGCGGTCAGTGCTGGTGCCAAGGTGGTACTTCACATCGCCTGAGCCACCGACGTCTTCGGGGTTGGCGGTGCCACCCGAAAACTCGTGGAAGATCACCTTGTAAGGTTTGGCCATCACATTCGCGAGCACGTTCAATCGGCCGCGGTGCGCCATACCATAGATGATCTCGCGCACACCGGCAGAACCGCCATGTTTGATGACGGCCTCGAGTGCGGGGATCATCGACTCCCCGCCGTCTAGCCCGAAGCGCTTGGTTCCGACATATTTCTTGCCGAGGAATTCCTCATATTGCTCCCCACGCAACACGGCAGCGAGGATCGCCTTTTTTCCTTCGGGCGAGAACTGGATCGTGTCTCCGGGGCTCTCGAACTTGTCCTGTAGAAAGCGCCGCTCTTCCGTGTCGGCGATGTGCATGTACTCAAGGCCGACATTGCCGCAATAGACCTCACGCAACCGGCTGTAGAGCGCCCCTACGGTGGTCCATTCCATGCCGAGGACGCCGCCGACGTATACCTCTTCTTTCTCCTTGCCAGCCAGCCCGTGGAATTCGAGCGTCAGGTCAGCTGGAGCTTCACGCTTGGAAGATACACCCAATGGATCGAGTTCAGCCGCCATATGGCCGCGAACACGATAGAGACGCACAAGAGTCATCGCCTTGTTGGAGAGGTCCGAGGCGTTCTGGATCGCCATCGGATCGGCTGGCTTACCGGCCTTCTTTGCCGCCTGTTCGATCACCACCTGCATTTGTGTGGGGTCAAGCGCGGTGGTCAGATCTTCTCCGGCCTCTGCCACCTGATCGAGCCAGCGCGGATTGCCCCAGGACGGGCCCGGCTGTGGGCCTTCCTGATCAGACATGTCCGGTACGAAGTTCTGCGTCTCTTTATTCATGGCAAGTCACCTAATGTGCGACCTGGCCAGCCCTCGAACATTCCCCCGGGGAGGAGAGTGGAATGCGAGAGAGCGGTCAGGCCAATTCTTTGAGCATGGCATCCAGAGTGGTGCCGAGCTCGCTTGGCGAAGGTGAAACGCGGATCCCCGCGTCTTCCATCGCCGCAATCTTGTCTTCCGCGCCGCCTTGGCCGCCCGATACGATTGCCCCGGCGTGACCCATCCGGCGGCCCGGAGGCGCGGTGCGACCGGCAATGAAGCCGACGGTCGGCTTTGAACGCCCCTTTGCAGCTTCAGCCTTGAGGAAGGCGGCTGCCTCTTCTTCAGCCGAGCCACCAATCTCACCGATCATGATCATGCTCTCGGTTTCCGGATCGTCGAGGAAAAGGTCGAGCACGTCGATGAAGTTGGTGCCATTCACTGGGTCACCGCCGATCCCGACTGCAGTGGTCTGCCCCAGTCCGACCGCCGTGGTCTGATGCACAGCTTCATAGGTGAGGGTGCCCGAGCGCGACACCACACCAACCGAACCCTTTTTGAAGATCGATCCGGGCATAATGCCGATCTTGCACTCATCCGGTGTCAAGACGCCAGGGCAGTTGGGCCCAATCAGGCGTGACTTGGAGCCGGTCAGTGCAGCCTTGGCGCGGACCATGTCGAGCACAGGAATGCCTTCGGTGATGCAGATGATCAGCTCAATCTCGGCATCGATTGCTTCACAGATCGCATCAGCCGCGAAGGGTGGGGGTACATAGATGCATGACGCGGTCGCGCCCGTGGCGTCCTTGGCATCCTTGACCGTGTCGAATTGCGGCAGACCGATGTGATCGGTGCCGCCTTTGCCTGGGGTGACACCCGCAACCATTTGCGTGCCATAATCCAGCGCTTGCTGGGTGTGGAAGGTTCCGGTGTTGCCGGTCATTCCCTGGGTGATGACCTTGGTGTCTTTGTTAATCAGAATGGACATTCACAATTCCTGTTCAGAGTTGAATGACGGATAAAAGCGAGCGACCTTTAAGCTTGTCGCGGATTTTTTCGGAAGCGTGTTCAATCAATTGCACGGTCGCTCCCTGTGTGTCGTAAACCAGGTTCTTCTCTTTGGCGGTCCCTGAAAGCACCACAAGCCGAGCGCGATGTCCGCCTTTGACTTTAAAGGTGGTATCGCCTTCGACGCCGAATGCTTTGAAAACACTGTGGAAGTAAGCCTGCCCGTGATACTCGGTGAAAGCGATGGTGGGCTCAGGCGGCGGCCCGAACATCGCATCATCGCGAAATACCCAGTCAAAATAGCATGGAGCCGCTGAGTCGCTCAGGCGAGCCTTGGACCTTTCGGCCAACTTGCGGTCCAGCTTGGTGTGCTTGTGAACAAAAACCAGCGTGTCTGGAGGAAGGCCGAGTGAGGAACTAAGCCGAGCCTCTTCCATCTCATACAGGCGCTGGCTCGCATCCAGAACATTGATGATCCTTGATCGATCCAAGTCGCTCAGCGTTGCGGGATCGCGGCCTTGGCCTTGGTCGCGCGCCGCGGCCCAAACATGCAGCTCACATGGTGGGCTTGGCTCTGATGCGGCGGCACTGGTGCCTACAAACGTCAGGGCAGCAGCCACCAAAGGGGATATCGTGCCTAACCCGCGAAGCATCGGCCTGAGTCCACTGGCGTCGAAAAATAGGCCGCTATCATTGGACCGTTTTGCCTCGCTCGCTGTTCCAAGCTAGCTGTGCGGCCATCCGTACAAAAATAGTACTTCTTCCCATCCTGCTTCTCAGGGCGGTACTGCTCAACTTCCTCGAGAAATTCGTCGAGCGGTTCGCCCTCTGCAAATTGGATCCGTGCGATGCAATATCCTTCGCCGGGAGGGGTTACGATCCAGCCCGGATTGATCGAATGCGAGAAGATCGCATCGCTTGGCCGCCTTGCCCCATCTTTGGAAACCAATGTGACGGGGGTCCAGCCACGGTCCGCAAGCAGGTCCCGATCGACCGCATCGCTCACGGTGGCATCATAGCAATCCGCACGCGCCCACCTCAGATCATCAAGCGTCCCGATCTTGCTCTGGGCATGCACTTGGGGAGCTGCCCCAAGCGCTGCCAGAACACAGATCGAGAGTAGCGGCTTATGCAAGGCTGCTGTCGAGCCCTTTGCACGCTTCGAGCAGTTCTTCGACCGCGTCGGTGCTGACCTTGAGGTTGGCTTTCTCTTCGTCGGAAAGTTCGATTTCGACCACTTCCTCGGTCCCGCCGGCGCCAATCACAGTTGGCACACCGACATAGAGGCCATCGAGCCCGTATTTGCCTTCGACAAAACTTGCGCAAGGCAGGATCCGCTTCTGGTCGCCAAGATAGGCTTCAGCCATCGAGATCGCTGACGTTGCCGGGGCGTAGTAAGCCGAGCCATTGCCAAGCAGGCCGACAATCTCGCCGCCGCCCTTGCGGGTGCGGTCAACGATCTCATCCAAACGATCAGCGGGGACGCCCTTGATCTTGGCATAATCGTCGACCGGAATGCCGTTGATGGTGGTGTAGCTCTTGACCGGAACCATGGTGTCGCCGTGGCCACCAAGGACGAATGCGTTGACGTCCTTGACCGAGCAATCGAACTCCCATGCGAGGAACGTCGCGAAACGCGCTGAGTCGAGTACGCCCGCCATGCCGACAACTTTGTTATGCGGCAGTCCCGAGAATTCGCGCAGCGCCCAAACCATCGCATCGAGCGGGTTGGTAATGCAGATGACAAATGCGTCAGGGCAGTTGTTCTTGATGCCTTCGCCGACCGCTTTCATGACCTTGAGATTGATGCCGAGCAGGTCGTCGCGGCTCATGCCTGGCTTACGCGGAACACCGGCGGTGACGATCACAACGTCAGCACCGGCAATATCGGCGTAGTCGTTCGAACCGGTGATCTTGGCATCGAACCCTTCAATCGGGCCGCACTGGCTAAGGTCCAGGGCCTTACCTTGTGGCATGCCTTCGGCGATGTCGAACAGGACGATGTCGCCCATTTCTTTCTTAGCGGCGAGGTGGGCTAGGGTGCCCCCGATCATGCCTGAGCCGATGAGAGCAATCTTCTTGCGGGCCATTATTGGTTTTGTCCTTCCCTGATCCCTCGGGACGAGCTTCTTACCGTGGCTGCGTGGTGTGGTCCCCTCGTCCCAAGTGACCTAATTGACACCCACGCCAGTGAATATGTTCGCCGGAATTAGGCCTCTGGATGGGTGAATGCAACCAGCAAAAGGTCGCATACCGCAACTATCTTTGCAATTGGTTCGCAGTAGCGTTAAGCCATGCGTTCGAGCGCGAAGCGTTCGGTTAAGCGGCTCTCGACCTCAACAGAATTGGTGTGAGCGGTAGAGCCAGCGATGCAAGGGGTTGGGTAAGCGCTCAGCCTGCAGCTTGTGCGGGTTGATCGTCGGCATGGCCTTGGGCGATTAGCATCGCCGCCATGTAATCGGGCACTGCCCGACTGAAATAGAAACCTTGACCCAAATTACAGCCAGCTTTGCGGACCGCCTGTACCTGTTCGACGGTCTCGAGGCCTTCGGCGACAATATCCATCTCGAGAGTCTGCGCCATCTCAGCGACGGCGCGGATGATGGCTTCGCTCTTCCGGCCAACATTGGGGCCAGAGACAAAGCTGCGGTCGACCTTGATCTTCTCGAACGGGAATTTGTTGATATAGCCCAGCGAGGAGTAGCCCGTGCCGAAGTCGTCTAGCGCGAACTTCACACCAATCTCGGACAGTTCACGGATGAAGTCGGCGGTGGCGTGATTGTCTTCGATGAACAGGCTCTCTGTCACCTCCAGCTCAAGCCGGCGGGGGTCGAGACCAGCCTCACGCAGAGCGTTCTTGATCCCCAGCGCAGCGCCAGGAGCTCGGATCTGCAGCGGTGACAGGTTGACAGCAACCGTAATGTCCTCAGGCCACTGCGCCGCTGTGCGTGCTGCCTGCTTGGTGATCCAATTGCCCAGAGTCACAATAACACCGGTCTCTTCAGCCACTGGAATAAACTCGTCCGGACGAAGTTCACCCTTTTCAGGGTGGAACCACCGGACCAGTGACTCAAATGTGCGGATCTTGCCGGTCTCCAGATCAACGATCGGTTGGAAGAAGATCGACAGTTCGTCGCGCTGCAAGGCGGCGCGCAATTCGTCCTCAATCTCACGGCGACGCACCAGATCGCGGGTCATGGTTTTGTCGAAGAAGCAAGTCTGAGCCCGGCCGCCGACTTTGGCGTGATACAATGCCAAGTCAGCGCTTTGCATGATGGTTTCAGTGTCGCGGCCGTCTTCGGGCATAATCGCGACGCCCAAGGAAGCACGAACCTCCAAACGGTTTCCGTCGACTCTGACCGGCCGCATGATTTCCGCATGGATTTCGCTAGCCAGGCGTTCTGAGTGCTTGCGGTCTTCGATCGGGCAGAAGATCACGAACTCGTCGCCGCCAAAGCGAGCGACAGTGGCGTTGTCAGGTGTAACATCGCTCAAGCGGCTGGCGATTTCGCTAAGGACCTTGTCTCCGACTGGGTGTCCGAGCAGGTCGTTGACCTCCTTGAAGCGATCCAGGTCGATCCAGAACAAGGCAAACCGGCTGTCATCCTGCTTGCTCATCATGGTTTCGACCATGGCGTGGTTGAGGCCTGCCCGGTTGTTGAGATTGGTGACCACGTCCGTGCGGGCCAAATGCTGCATCTGGTCTGCCAGCTTGGCGCTGGTATCAGCCGCTTCGATCGACTCCCGCAAAACCTTGTGCACATTGAGCGTGATCGACAACATTGCGGAGCACAGCAGACTGATCGTCACGAGGAAGACGATGTAAGCCACGCCCCCCAGCATAATGCAGGCGGTCATGACTGGGAGGCAGACCAAGCCCAATTGGCCCATGGCCAGCTTCGGTCGCCCGGCATTTCGGGCACAGATCCCGACTCCGTAACACAGCGCGTTGGCTGCCATCATCGCCTGGACCCCTTGTCCAGCATTGTGGAGCAGGGTCAGCGCGGCAGTCAGTCCCAAGACAAACGCGTAACTGAATGCGCCCATTTCATAGACGAATTCGAGCTTTTGCGTGCTGGTCGAACTGTTGTCGGGGGACATTCCCAGCGCAGCTGTGACACGCGCGACCACAATCACAGTCAGCACCGCCGAGAGGACATAGAGGATTGGGAGATCATCCAACCAAGCGGCTGCCGCAGTCGCTGTAATTCCACACAACCCACCTATGGCGAGGCTAGAAGGTTGTGTATAAAGGGTTTTTACCAGCGTACGACGAACCCGCTCGGACACAGTGTCCGACCTTCGCCGTGTTCCAAGGCGCTCTTGCGCTTTTGCTAGGAGATTCCCAATCGCCATAACCCGCGGGGATAGGCAAATAAGGTCAAGTTCCGGTTAACAATGGTGACCCGCAGAAATGCGAGGGTTTGAAGCCCGTTAGGAAGCCGGCTCCAAATGAGCCACTCTATCGTTGGCTTCGCCCGATTGCTCAAGGTTCGCTGCCAAGCGCCGATCGAGTGTGCGGGTAATGTCGAGCCACCAATCATAGGATTGGCGATCGCCTGCGAAGAAGGCTTCTTCGGCTTGCGCCCGCGCTTCGCGAGCAGCACCCAGGCCGTGTTCGGCAAAATGCCGCAAGGCTGCGTGCAGTACCTGGTCTGTTGCCGTGCGTGGCTTACCATTGTCGTTAGCAACTTTGCCGATTGCACGCCGCGCCAGGGCCCGCGCAATTGGCGAGCAAGAAGGTTTCCGGGCAGCGGCAAAATGGATCGTCATCAGTGCGAATTCCTTTGCGCGCCAAACAGGCGCGGGGTTCCAGCGAGTGGACCCTTTAATAGACCGCTTGACCTAAGGCTTGGTTCCGGGAGAGGGTTGACGGGACGTTAACCTGCGACGAGCTGCATGGGACTGCAGTGCTAGCGCTCGATCCCAGATCCATCCACTTGTGCGGCCTCTTGAGCCGAGAGGATAGGACTCGCGTCAACCTTCCATTGGCCAGCCTGCGAATAGTCCGGCTTGACTTGGCCGATCACTTCCATCGCTGGATCAATTGGTGTCGAGATTTCGGGACTGGTGTCACTGCCGCTCGGGCCGAGAGCAGCGTGGCCGGCGTAGTTGGTCGCGGGACTGGATTGCGCGGCGTTTGATATTGGCGCCTGTGCGGGAGCCGACGCTCGCGCTGTTGTGCGCCCCGTAACGCTTGGCTCCAATCCGGTGTGCTGCATAGAGAACGCAGCCTTGGCGCCACCGCGACCGCGGTTCTTGTAGAAGCGATGTGCGCCAATCGTTCCAATGTGGTCGAGAGAGCTCGCCCAATATGGATTGACCCAATGGGTGTGGTAGTGGGTCGCCAATCCGATCGGTTCATAGACCTCGCCGCTGAGCGCATCAGAGGCGATCTGTCGGGCCCGCTTCCAGCCCGATTGGCTCGGCTTGCGGCTAAGGCTGCCGTCGCAAGTGAAGGTGAACTGGCATCCGGTGGAGCGCTGTGATCCTTCGAAGACGACTCCGCAAACGGAGTTTGGCCAGCTCGTGTGGGCCATCCGATTGAGCACAACCTGCGCGACGGCGCGCTGGCCCGCTGCGCTTTCGCTGGCGGCTTCGTAATACACTGCTTGGGTCAGACAATGCATCGCACGCGACAGATTGGTGCCGCTCATAGAGCCAAGGAACGGCGTGGCGGCTTCGCCGACATCGATCAGCTCACCATATTGCGCTGCGCCGGGCTTGGTCGACTGGGGATCGCTGCTAGGCAGTGCAATCATGGCTGTGCTCGGTGGGTCAGCCAAGAAGTAGAAGGCCGAACCCGGAAAACTCTGCCCGGGAGTTTCGAAGGGTTGGAGCGTCGTCGCCGCCGAGCTCTCACCGGTCAGCGCCAGCGGAGCCGCGGCATTGCCTGGCATCGCTCCAAAATCGCCTGGTGCTGCCATAGCTGGAACGGCAATTGCCGCCAGCAAAACGGCCAGTCGTCGCCGAAAGATTGTTTTGCGCTCGGATTTTCCGGGTGCGTTCTCGACCGCCTCACAACTGCGGTCAGGCAGATGGATCACCGTAGGCGGCGTTGCGCTTTTCAGAATGGAGCGGGCGCGTAGCCTCATGGGGGGATCCTTCGTCGGAAGGATCACTTAGGTTTTGCACCTTGTCATGGCGACAACATCGTCATCCATGTCCCAAAACCACACAGGGGAAAGACCAGTTCTGACTCCGGCATGGGGGAAGGGGTGGGGCACGCCGACCGACGCGCCCCAACGCCTGTATGCTATTCTGCGCTCATGATCGGCGGAGCGCTCGGCTCCACCGCTTCAGCGCTGTCTGGTGTGAGGCCCAGAGATTCGAGCATAAACCGCACGTCCGGATCACGCTCAGCGAAATTGCGGTAGACCTCATGGTAGTTCATGGTTCCACCGCGGCTCAGCACCGTCTCGCGCAGCTTTTGACCGTTCTCACGGGTAAGACCGCCATTGTTGCGAATGTAGTCACGGCTATCGTGGTCGAGCATCTGGGTCCACAGATAGCTGTAATAGCCGGCGGAATATCCGGTCGAGCTTGAGAAGATGTGATTGAAATAAGTGCTGCGATAACGGGGCGGCACCAGTTCAACCTCCAGTCCCAATTCAGACAGAGCCCGCTCTTCAAAAGCGGTGACCTTCTCTGGCGTGTCGATCGCAGCGGCTTCCGCGGCTGAAAGCGAGTGCCACTTCATGTCCAACAAAGCAGCTTCCATGACTTCACCGAAGTCATAGCCCTGGTTCCATTTCGACGCGGCATCGATCCGCTCGCGCAATTCCAGCGGCATCGGCTCGCCGGTCTCATAATGCGCCGTATAGTTTAGCAGCACCGAAGGCTCATCGCGCCACATCTCATGGACCTGAGCAGGGTATTCCACGAAGTCACGCGGGGTGGCCGTACCAGCCAGGCTCGCAAACTCCTGTTCCGCAAACATGCCGTGCAGAGCATGGCCGAACTCGTGGAAGATCGTGTTGACCCAATAATAGCTGACCAGCTGCGTTTCGCCCGCCGGTGCTTTCGGGATATTCAGCACGTTGTAGATCACAGGCTTTTGATCGAGCATGTAGCTTTGCGGGACAAAGCTGCCCATCCATGCGCCGCCGCGCTTCGAAGGCCGTTGGAACGGGTCGAAGTAGAACAAGGATAGCGGCGTACCGTCCTCTTCCTTGATCGTGTAGACCGTTACGTCAGGGTGATAGGTCGGAATGTCGTCGCGTTTCTCGAAGGTCAGTCCATAAAGCTTGTTGGCCATGTAGAACACGCCATCTTCGAGGACCTTGTCGAGCTGAAGATAGGCAGTGACCTCGTCTTCGCTGTATTGGAAGCGTTCTTCGCGGACCTGGTTGGCATAGCGATACCAATCGTGCGGCTTGACCGTGAAGTCCTTCCCGCCTTCGCTGATTGTCTCGTTGAGAATTGCTGCCTCGCGCCTCTGCGTAGCGGCGAGAGCAGGAACCATTTGCTCCATGAAGTCGAGCGCGAGTTCCGGCTTGTCTGCCATGTTGCGATACATGATGTAGCTCGCCCAGTTGGGCTCACCGAACAGTTCAGCCTTTTCCGCGCGCAGAGCGGAGATCTGGGCGACCAGCATGCGGGTGTCGTATTCCGGATTGGTGCCGTCCGAGCGATTGAGGCTCAGAGCGAGGAAGCGTTCACGCGTTGTGCGGTCGTCCAGTTTGGGGATCAGCGCCTGCTGCGTGGTGTTCTGCAGCACCAGCGCGTATTTGCCTTCCATACCAAAGCCCTTGGCCGCTTCGGCAGCCGACGCGATCTCACCGTCTGAGAGACCAGCGAGCTCTTCAACCGTGTCGACGATCAGCGGCTGTTGGTTGGTGGCCGCGCGAACCGTTTGGCTGAATTCAGTGGTTAGCGCGGACAGTTCGCTGTTGATGACCTTCACGCGCTCGCGCTCAGCTTCGGTGAGTTCGGCACCGGCCTGAACCATTCCGGTGTAGGTGTTTTCAAGCAGCTTGGCGCGCTCAAGGGTCAGATCGAGCGTGTCGCGTTGGTCATACACTGCCTTGACCCGGTCAAACAGCGCCGGGTTCAAGCTGATCCCGGTGTAGTGGGTTGAGAGCTTGGGCCCCATTTCGGTCGAAATGGCATCGATTCCGTCAGTGGTGTTGGCACCCGACAAGGCGAAGAACACGCGCTGGACACGAGCGAGCATCGCCCCCGACTTTTCAAGGGCGACAATTGTATTCTCGAAGGTTGGTGCATCGGGATTGTCGATGATCGCCTGGATCTCGGCTGCGTGGATCTCCATGCCCTGGTTGAAGGCAGGGATGTAGTCGCCTTCGCTGATGGCGGTGAAGTCCGGAGCCATGAACGGCAGCGAAGACTTCGACGCAAAATAGCCGGTTCCGGCCAAGATCGCGGTAACGGGTTGCTCGGCCGAAGCGCTGCTGGCGGTTTCAACCGCTGAAGCCGAGCTGACTTCGTTGCCATAGGCGGCAGAACAGCCGCTTGCCATGACAGCGGCGGCGAGGGCGAGGGGGGCAGTCTTGAGGTTGAAGCGGGTACGGGCCGATAGGGCCATGATGGTCTCTCCGAAAAGGGGTATTGGTCGTCGTAAGTGGTTGCGATCGAGATCGCGTGAGATCGGCATATGGCGACCGGCGCCAATCCGCAATGGAAAGACGCCGGTCATGCGCCGAAAGGCGCAGGTTAAGGGGAGCGAGGTGAACGCGAGATGAGGGGGGTTAGGGGGTCAAGCGTATCGTGGATGAGACTGGGAGCGAGTTTGCCTCCTTTTGAAGGTTGATCAGTTGTTGAACCAAGGCAAGAGCCTGAGATCCTCTGTGCGCCGGATCGCTTGGCGCCCCCCCTGACTTTGCGGGATCTGGCATTGAGAACCAACTACCACGATAGCGAACCGAGATAAGCGCGTTCTCGTCCTTAGTGTTCCGCACACTGATGACCTTTCGTCCGCTCTCTATGCAGTAAACTCTCTTTTCCCGAATTTCTTGGTAGGTTTCGAATGCGGTATCTAACGTGATATCAGCGATCACGTTTGGATCAGTTGCGGTGTCGATCTGTGAAGGAATGATAGAATTTTTTCCTGGAGGAACTTCTCCCGAGACAACTTCTTCCGAGGGAACTTCTTCATCGAGAAGCTTAGTCTTCGTGAGCTTGATAAAGTTCGTGGGCTTTTCGTAGGATCGGCAAGCGGCGCCTTTCTGGTCCAGATCATAGCGAACGTATTGTCCTAGGAAATACATAATCCCCTGAGGTGAGCGCGGCGAAAACGAGTATGATAGAGTAACGTGATCGCAAGATTTCAGGAGCTTGCCATTTACTCCTTTAGCCGATTCATAACTAGCTTTTGCTCTGGTAAACTGTTCTTGGAGAGCGCCGTCAGCGCTATCTTCCTCAAAAATCTTGTCTTTTTTCTCGTTGTATTTCTTAGCTGCGGTTGACAGTCTTTCTGTGACCATAGCGCGGAGAATTGAACACTGCTTGGCTGCGAAGGCGCCCGCATTCGCTCCACTCAGCGTTGCCTTTGAGCGCTGGCTTTCGAAAATGGGTCCTTTAACCGGCCAATTCACTTGTGTTGCATTGGTTTCGTGAACCTCGGCACCTTCATAATCCGGCTTTAGCTCCAAGCCATCTGTCTCGTCGATTTGCAGCTGATTGAACCCAATCGCGAGCAGATCCTTTTCTGTTATCGCAAATTTCGTTGTTTTGGCGATGTCAATTGTGATCGAGCCCGAAAAGTCCTCTTCCCCAGGCGACAAAGCTAAAGCAAGTCCCTTCCGCTCTAAGAAGACTGGGTCAACACTATCAATGATGTCACTAAGGAGATCATCCCCGCGTAGAACTAGATTGACGCTTGGCTTAGACGATTTCTTTCTGACGATGTACGGATCGCTATCGTCATTGGGTTTTTTGCTCTCCGATGTCTCTTGCTCGGTCGAGAGCTTCACGTCGAATTTTGAACCGTCAAGTTTTTCCAGATCCGCTAGAGATAGCCCTTCTCGTAGTTCATCTACGCGAACCAATCGCTGTTCGCTGCCTTTGACCCGGTTAGGTACCATCACGCTCTCGTCGATGATGCGGCCGAAGCTAAATCCGCTCAGCCTGCGGAATCTCTCTGCGCTTGGGGCACGACGAGATAGGTCGCTGTAAAGCTTGCGGACCGAGATGGTGTCATCCGTCGGGTGGTTTTTCCACACGAATTGGTACGTTAGGTCTTCTGAAGGATGCTTGAGTTCGATTGTTATTTGACCGATCAGCAATGCCGTCAAGAAGTCCTCAGGCCAGCCTTGCTGCAACAGATACTCTATCTGTTCTCCCTTGACGGGAGTCAAAATACCTTGCTGGAACTGTTTGGTGTCATAGTGCGCAGCGTCGAAACTCGGGTTTGCCGTAAGGGAGACTCCGAAGTCAGGCTTCGAATTGGTCACCGCATCTGCACGCATGGCCAGCGCTTCCTGGCCCTGGGTGAATGATCTTGTCTTGCCTAGAAATTCCGCGTTCAGTCCAAGATCGCCCATTGCAGTTACGTTTCCCCGTAACTGGGTAAAGGAGGTGTAGTGCTGTTTCATGCGATCTTTCGATCGAAGCACATTGAGCAATGCCTGCTCATCAGCGGTTCTCGCCACTAATCGATTGTTGTCGAGTGCAATCTGTCTCAGGGGTTCGGACGTAACACACCCCGCTGTCAGAACAGTCGACAACAGCACAGCAAACTTCAATTTCATGACGTGCCCCCTTCAAATGGGGGCGGTCACACAACTCGTTGGATGGCGACCGCCCCGCTGAAACTCTCTGCGCCCTTGGAGCGACCCGAAGGGCTAGGGGGAAGATTTGCAAAGAGGCTGCCAGAAATAGGACTTACACGAGCTGGTGGAACTACAGGTTTCCTATAGGGTCATTGAAAACATTGAATAAATGGGTTTTCAAGCTTGAGATTCCGGCTGCGAAGCGGGTCCTGCCCGGCGCGACAGCCAAGGTTACATCTCCAAAAAGGCGCGTATCGTACCGTCCACACCCCCTTGACCCGCTCCAACAAATGGTCGAACATAGCAAGAACATAGGAGCTTTCCGCTTATCCGTGCGTTGCGCTCTGGACTCGACCGATCTCAGACCCCAATTGGAGCGCCATGTCCCTCACCAAAATCTCCGTCCGTGGCGCCCGTGAACACAATCTCAAAGGCGTCGATATCGACCTGCCGCGCGATGCGCTGATCGTGGTCACCGGTCTGTCCGGCTCGGGCAAGAGCTCGCTCGCCTTCGACACGATCTATGCCGAGGGACAGCGGCGCTA
Organism: Erythrobacter sp.; assembly: GCA_965229665.1. GTDB lineage: Bacteria > Pseudomonadota > Alphaproteobacteria > Sphingomonadales > Sphingomonadaceae > Erythrobacter. The sequence goes on from OZ245896.1 coordinate 2,759,175, forward strand.
TGTCGAAAGCCTAAGCGCCTATGCTCGGCAATTCCTTGAGATGATGCAGAAGCCCGATGTCGAGCATATCGACGGGCTCTCTCCAGCGATTTCGATCGAACAGAAGACCACCTCGCGCAATCCGCGCTCGACCGTCGCCACGGTGACCGAGATCTATGATTACATGCGGCTGCTGTGGGCGCGGGTCGGGGTGCCGTACTCACCCGCGACTGGAGAGCCGATCAGCGCGCAGACCGTCTCGCAAATGGTCGACCGGGTCATGGCTCTTCCCGAAGGCACCCGGCTGTATCTGCTCGCGCCAGTGGTGCGCGGGCGCAAGGGCGAATACCGCAAGGAGCTGGCCGAATGGCAGAAGGCCGGCTTCACCCGCGTCCGGATCGATGGCGAGCTCTACGGGATCGAAGACGCGCCTGCGCTCGACAAGAAGTACAAGCACGACATCGAAGTCGTGGTCGACCGGCTGGCGGTCAAGGAAGGGCTGCAGACGCGGCTGGCGGATTCGTTTGAGACCGCACTAAAGCTCGCCGAAGGGCTGGCCTATGTCGATCTGGCGGACGGCGTGGTCCCGGGGCGCGAGGATGAAAGCGCAAGCGGCGGCGCGATGAAAGGCGCAGGCATCCCCGCCAACCGCATCGTCTTCTCCGAGAAGTTCGCTTGTCCGGTCTCGGGCTTCACGATCGAAGAGATCGAGCCGCGGCTGTTCTCGTTCAACTCGCCCCAGGGTGCCTGCCCGACCTGCGATGGGATTGGTGAGAAACAGCTGTTCGACCCGCAGCTGGTCATCCCCAATGAAGCGCTGACGCTCAAGCAAGGCGCGGTCGCTCCCTGGGCCAAGTCCAACCCGCCGTCACCCTATTACATGCAGGTGCTGACCAGCCTCGCCAAAGCCTATGACTTTACTGTCGACACGCCGTGGAACGAGCTTGATCCCGACCAGCAGATGATCATCCTCCACGGCACCGGCGGCATGCCGGTCCAGTTGACCTTCAAGGACGGGCGCAAGGAATACACCGTCACCAAGCCGTTCGAAGGCGTGATCGGCAATCTCAACCGGCGGCTGATGCAGACCGAAAGCAATTGGATGCAGGAGGAGCTGTCCAAGTTCCAGACCGCGCAGAAATGTGAGACCTGCGGCGGCAAACGGCTCAATGAGAAAGCGCTCGCGGTCAAGATCCCCAGCGCCAATGGCCCGACCGACATCGCTGAACCAACGGTGATGAGCGTGTCCGACGCGCGCGCCTGGTTCCTCGATCTCGACAATCATCTCAACGAACAGCAAAGCCAGATCGCCAAGCCGATCCTCAAGGAGATCAACGAGCGGCTCGGCTTCCTCGACAATGTCGGGCTCGACTATCTCAACTTGGATCGCACCAGCGGCACGCTGTCGGGCGGGGAGAGCCAGCGGATAAGGCTCGCCAGCCAGATCGGCAGCGGGCTCAGCGGCGTGCTTTATGTCCTCGACGAGCCCAGCATCGGCCTGCACCAGCGCGACAATGATCGCCTGCTCGAAACGCTCAAACGGCTGCGCGATCTCGGCAATACGGTGATCGTGGTCGAGCATGATGAGGATGCGATCCGCCAGGCCGACCATATCGTCGACCTTGGCCCGGGCGCGGGCGTGCGCGGCGGCGAAGTGGTCGCGCAAGGCACGCTCAAGCAGATCATGAAGTCGAAGAAGTCGCTCACCGCGGACTATCTCACCGGGCGCCGCGAGATCGAAGTTCCAGCGGTGCGGCGCACAGGCAATGGCCACAAGCTCACCCTGCATGGCGCCCAGGCCAACAACCTCAAAGACGTCACCGCCAGCATCCCGCTCGGCACCTTCACCTGCATCACCGGCGTGTCGGGCTCGGGCAAGAGCTCGTTCACGATCGACACGCTCTACGCGGCCGCCGCGCGCACGCTCAACGGCGCGCGGGTGATCGCGGGCAAGCATGACAAGGTCGAAGGCCTCGAGTTTTGCGACAAGGTGATCGAGATCGACCAATCGCCGATCGGCCGCACCCCGCGCTCCAACCCGGCGACCTACACCGGCGCCTTCACTCAGATCCGCGACTGGTTCGCCGGCCTGCCCGAAAGCCAGGCGCGCGGCTACAAGCCCGGGCGGTTCTCGTTCAACGTCAAAGGCGGGCGCTGCGAAGCGTGCCAAGGCGATGGCGTTATCAAGATCGAGATGCACTTCCTGCCCGATGTCTATGTCACCTGCGAGGAATGCGGCGGCGCGCGCTACAACCGCGAAACGCTCGAAGTGAAGTTCAAGGGCCACTCGATCGCCGACGTGCTCGACATGACGATCGAGGATGCCGAGGAGTTCTTCAAAGCGGTCCCGCCGATCCGCGACAAGATGCGGATGCTCAACGAGGTTGGGCTGGGCTATGTCAAAGTCGGGCAGCAGGCGACGACCCTGTCGGGCGGCGAGGCGCAGCGCGTGAAGCTCGCCAAGGAGCTCAGCAAACGCTCAACCGGGCAGACGCTGTATATTCTGGATGAGCCGACCACCGGGCTGCATTTTGAGGACGTCCGCAAGCTGCTCGAAGTGTTGCATCGCCTGGTCGAGCAGGGGAATTCGGTGGTGGTGATCGAGCACAATCTCGACGTGATCAAGACGGCGGATTGGATTGTCGACCTGGGACCGGAAGGCGGTGTCCGCGGCGGTGAAGTCGTCGCGCAGGGCACGCCGGAAGAGGTTGCTCAAGAGCCGCGGAGCTTTACCGGGCAGTACCTCAAACCAATGCTCGAACGCGCTGGCGCTGAGAAAGAAGCGGCGGAGTAAGTAAAGAAACATAGGGCTGAATTAGTGGTCATATTTCATTGATTTAATAAGCTTTGTTTGCAATGCTGTGCCAACCCAGAGCATAGGCGAGTGCGGTTATGTCAAAATGGCTACACGTTTTTCGAATTCGCCGTGAACTACTTGAGTAAGTGCTCCTTTTTTGCAGAAGGGCGCGAAACGCTTGATATGCTCAACGTTTGAGCGCCACAGGGAGGCGGCAAAATGACTGTGAGCCGACCCACGCTTATTTCGGACAGACCTATTGAGAGCCCGTCAGAAGATGCGCTCGGGTATTGGCCATTTGCTCGTGCCTTGGCGGAAGGCATCATCAACAAGTCGAGCAAGCAGGGTTTTGTTGTTGGTGTTCAAGCCAAATGGGGAATGGGCAAGACGAGCGCGGTCAATCTCATGTCTCACGCCATTGATGAGCTAGAGACTGGTCTCTTGGTGAATCAGAAGACCAAAACTGAACATTTCAACCCTTGGCAATTCGCCAGCACAGAGGCCCTCACCAAGTCTTATCTGGCAGTGCTTGGAAGGCTGATAGCTTTGTCGCTGAATGAAGACGTACTGAGAAAGAAGAGTGGCCGTTTCAAAAAGTGGATCGGCGGAAGCAAGGATGTTGTTGGACATACTGCTGCGATCTCAGCCGTTGCGGCGACTGGAGGACTTGCCATCCCGTTTATGGGCGCAATTCAGGGTGGAGTCTCGAGCGCTCTAGGTCTCTCTGAGGAGATTATTGGCTCAGATGAATTGGATGATCTGGCAGATCGGATTCGAGAGGCTCTTGGAAATTTAGAGCATAGGATCGTCCTCATCCTAGACGATCTGGATAGGCTCGACCCGGACGATTTGGCGGAGGTATTGACCATAATCAAGACGTTTGGAGATCTGCCAAACGTAGTTCATGTGCTCTTGTACGATCGAGAGATCATTGATCAGTCGTTGACGACGAAGTTCGGTGAGAATCTGAACCCGCCCTATTTGCAGAAAATTGTACAAGCAGAATACGACCTACCGCCTCCATCTGCTTCAGGTCTGTCATCATTAGCAGACAAGCTAATCTCACCAATATTCGAGGGGACTGAGATAACGGAAACATATCTCGATGTCTGGCGAGTTGGGTTCCGGAACTACTTGCTTTCGCCGCGCGACATTGTGAAGTTATATAATGCACTTAGCGTCACTTGGCCGTCAGTTCAGACCGACGCTTACGCTCCTGACATGATTGCGATTGAAATGTTCAGGCTGTTTGATCGGCCCCTTCATCAACTATTGTTGGCTTCCAGACACATACTCCTAGGGCTAGAATTGGATTATGGAGAGAAACGAATAGGTGAGCTGGCTGAGAAGCTTAAGGGAGGCCGTCAGACAGGTGTCTTGCGATTAATTTCGGGTATGTTCCCGCGCCTACAAAAGGCGCTGCCGAGTCCGGTAGGAGGGCGTCCAACGTCAATCTCGCAAGGTCGACCGATAGGAAGCGAAGCAGGCTTTGACCTCTATTTTAGAATGACACCCTCTAGCGAGGCTGTCTCAGTTTCGCTTGTTGAACAGCTAGAAGCGCAAATCGCTGATGCTGATTTTGTCGAGAAGAGCTTCGAAGAAGCGGGAGCGCGAGCCGAGATCAGGTACATGGGTGCCTTCCTGGATGAATTCTTGAACGTTCTTGATGATGCTCAAGAGATTGAGTTCGGAACACTAGAAGGATTTGTGCGGGGGGCTGGAATTTCGTTGTCTGAGCGCTTTGAAAGCCAGAGGAGATTTACGCTCTTCAGCAGCTCCCAGAAAATATCGATCGCGTGTACGAAAATTCTTTCGCGTATTGATAGAGATGGTCTGCACGAGAAGCTCAAGTCTCTATTCCGTGACGGCAAAAGCGACCTTACGGTTTGCGCCTTCGTACTAGCGAAAGTGGGTGAACAATATGCGACTATCTACTCAGAGCGCAGGAATGATCTGGACTTTTCTTGGAGCCAAGAAGAGGTAAATGAGCTCGTAGATATTCTGGCAAAGCCGCTTTCAGGGTTACTTGAGGACGGTCTGATTTTTCTGATGCCTTCTTTGTGGATGCTGCTTAAGGTCATCAGTGAATCGTCGATAGACATCGATATCCCCCCGATACTTAATGAGAGAGCCCAGAAGGCGGAAATCGCAAGGCGAATTGCCTTTTCGGCCATGAACATTCAGAGCGAAGGGGAGTACGGCCTTGAGCTAAGCATGGACAGGATGCCCCCACGAGAGATTTATGACTTGGGGACTTTAGTATCGATTGTTCAAAGCCATTTGACTGAGAGTGCTTACAGTCAGAATGATGCTCGAAACTTAGAGCGGTTTGTATCAGCTGGCCTCATGCTGCTCGACGGTAAGCAACCGGACCGGTTTGGATGATAGCGGTCTGTCCTACACACCTCATTCCCCTTAAATAGTCCGGTTCCCTCAACCCTCTCAAAGAGGTGAACCATGACAGCCGATCTCCCCATCCTCACAACCAACCCCGCCCACACAATCTTTACCCCGCGCCGGAAGGCTGCCTTCCTCACTCAGCTTGCGCAGAGCGGCAATGTCCGGCTCGCCTGTCGCGCCGCTGGCGTCTCGCCGCAAACCGCCTATCGCGCGCGGCGCGCGTCGCCCGCTCTCGAGCAGGCCTGGGACGCGGCGCTGATCGCCGCCAAACCGATCGCCGAGCAGGTCCTGGCTGACCGCGCGCTCAATGGCGTGGAGGAGCCGGTGTTCTATCACGGCGAGGAGGTCGCGCGCCGCACGCGGTTCGATGCGCGGCTGTTGCTGGCGCATATCGGGCGGCTCGATGCGCTCGCGGCCGAGCCGGAGATGGACGCGGCGCTGCGCGATCTCGATGCCCACATCGCCACGCTCGAAAGCGGGGAGGAGCTGGCCGAGCCGATCGATCCCGACGCGCCTTGGTATGGCGATGAGGAGGATGAGCTGGAGGAGGATGATCTGGATGAGGATGAATTCCCCGGGGGCATGGACTGGAGGAGCGCTCACTCAGGAGCGGAGGATGGGGGCGTTGAAACTGGCTGGGCTCCTGCGGGTGCAGGCGCTCATGAAGACAATCATAACCCTGTTCCAGGTGTTCCATCCTGTAGGGAAACCCCGCCCTCAAGCAGCGCAGCGATAGGGCAGACAGAAACGCCCTCAAGTAGCGCAGCGGCAGGGCCGACAAAGACTTCCTCAAATAGCGCAGCGATAGGGCAAAAAAAGACTCCCTCCGTCGCCCCGGACTCGATCCGGGGCCCCGCTTCGCTTGAAGGAGAGGCGGAAGAATCTGGATCCCGGCGAGCCACCGATTCTTGGGCCCGGGATGACGATGGTGAAGTTGGCGAGACTCCGCCCGAGGACAAAGGCTCATTCCTCCAACCTTGGCCCTCATACAAATCAGCGCAGGAAGGAGGGGAGAGTCCGAATGTTTCGCGCAGAGACGCAGAGGAGGCAGAGACGCAGAGTTCGCCTGCCAGTCCTTCTGAGCTGGTTGCGGGATCTATCGTGCGGTTGTGAGGGGTGGGGCGGTCTGAGGAGTCTTGTTTTGCGCCCTCAAGCGCCGGGCGCGGGTGTAATGTTTGTTGCGTGCGTGCCGGACATCCGTCCGGCCCTTGCTGCCAAGCCTCCCGCACCCTCCGCAGGAACGCACAGGGCATCACCCCGCCATCAACTCCTCAATCCATGGCAGATGCTGGCGGCCGATGAACAGCTGGCCCGCGATCACAAACGCCGGAGCCTCGACCACGCCCGCTTGCTCCGCCTCGGCCTGGGCCTTGGCGAAAGCCTCGCGCGTGGCGCCAAGCTCACCCGCATGGTCGGCACCGCTGGTGGCGATCAATTCGGCCACCACTTCCGGATCGTCGAGGTTGCGATGCTGCTCCCAATAGGCAGCAAACGCCGCGCGGATGAACGGCAGGCGCTCGCCTTCGATCTCGGCGAGCGTGCCCAGTGCCAGCTCGGTCGAGCCCTCTTGTTCGGGGAAGCGCAGCTCGATCCCGCGCAGGCTGGCGTAGAAGGCATCGGTGCGGCGGATCGATTGCTGGCGGACCTGGTGGTGGCTGGCGATCACCGCGCTGTCCGCGCCGCTGTCGGGCAGATCGCGCGGGGCGGTTCGGAACGGGCGCCAATCGATCGGAACATTGTGACGCTCGGCCAGAGCGAGAACGGGATCCAGCGCGAGCAGCGAGCAGGCGCTCTTGAAGTCGATATAGGCGGTCAGCATCAGGCCACCTCGTACGCAATGTCAGGGGCGGGGCCGGTGCGGCCTGACAGCGTCCAGCGGAGATAGGGGATGTGCTCACGGCCATGGAGCACCTGACCCTCCAGCACATAGCTCGGGACGCCGTAGATCCCCTGAGCGTGGAATTGCTTTTGCAGGCTGTCGTGCTGCGCGCGGCCCTCTCCCGCGGCAAACGCGGCGAAACCGGTGCTGGCGACATCGGCGCGGGTGAGGCAAGCCTCAACCACTGCTGGGTCCTCGATATCAAGCTCACGCCGCCAGAATCGCGCGAAGACATCGGTCAGGAAGCTGGGAAGCTGCGCGCGGGCAGTGTGGTTGATCCACAGCACCGCGATGTTGATCAGCTCCGAATTCCAGATCTTCTCGGTCCCCTTGAGGATCAGGCCCTGCCGCTCGGCATAGCGCCGGGCGTCGCCATAGGAATATTTGATCGCCTTCCAAGTGCGATCGCTGCGCCCCTCGGAAGCGACAACCTTGCCATCGCGCTTTTGCGCCGAGCCGAGATAGCTCGGGATGTTGAGGGTGAGCGGGCGCCATTCGAATTGCAGGCCAAGCTCCTGCTCAAGCGCGAGCGTCGGGCCGATCGCGACCAGTGCATAGGGGCTTTTGACGTCGATATAGACGATCAGCGGCGCGTTGCTTGTCAGCACATCCATAGTGGGCCTCCCATGAGGAGGGGATGTAGCGACTTACCGCTCGGTAAGTCAATCGGGCTTGGACTCATCAGGGGAGAACTTGACTCACTGCCCGCCGCATGCTGAATTGAATTCAATTCAAGAATCGAAAGGGCGGCTGTGAGCACAGAGAAGATCGGAACACCGCAGCGTTTACTCGACGCGGCTGAGGCTGAGCTGATTGCCAATGCCGGCTTCCTCGAGATGGCGGCGGTGGCGAAACGGGCCAAGCTGTCCGTTGGGCTGGCCTATCACCACTTCGGATCGAAGACCGGCCTGATCGCTGGTGTGGTTGATCGCTTCTATGGCCCGGTGCGAGAGATTGCGCTGGGCGATGCGATCCCGGTCGAGCTGGAATGGCGGGAGCGTGAGAAGATGCGGACCGAGGCTTCGATCGCCTATTTCTACGATCATCCGCTCGCTCCCTTAATCGCTGGACGGCTCGCGCGGGAGCCTGAAGTGCTCGACATCGAGCAGGCCCATATGGACGCGCTGTTGGAGCTCGGCGCGCGCAACATCGCGCAGGGACAGCGTCAAGGCGTGGTGGCGCCCGAGCTCGACCCTGCGGTCACGGTGGCCTTGCTGATGGGCGGACAGAGGCTGGCGCTCGATCAGGCCGTGCTGGCGGATCCGAGGCCCGCGCGGGAAGACCTGCTCGACCATATCTGGAGCTTCACGATCAACGCGCTGCAACTCGACCAAACCCATCAACCCAATGACACGATCGCTCGCTTGCCGAGCCCCAAGGAGGCCTGAATGGCAGAGGAAAGCCTGAACGCAGATTATGGTGATGCCGATCACGCGAAAAAACACCGGCAAGTGCAACCGGGCGCCGAGCGGCAATCGGCGGAGATTGATGCCGATTTCGAAGTGCTGATGCAGCAAGGCTATGTGATTATCGAGGAACTGATCCCGCGTGAACAGTGCGAGGCGATCAAGCAGGAATGCCTATCGTTGCTCGGCTTCACCGGGCGCAATGCGTTTGAAGGGCACAAAACTCAGCGAGTCTACAACGTCTTGCAGAAGACCAAGTGCACCGACGCGCTGGCCACTCATCCGCGGATCTTGGGTCTGATGGATAAGTTCTTCCGCCCCGGGTTCCTGCTCTCACAGAGCCAGATCATCAACATACAGCCAGGTGAGGAGGCCCAAGGCCTGCACACCGATGACAATTTCTATCGACTGCCGCGGCCCCGCCAACCTTTGGGGGCGGCGACGGTGTGGGCGATCGACGAATTCACACAGACCAATGGTGCGACGGTGGTGATCCCCGAGAGCCACCAATGGGGCGATGATCGTCAAGGAGAGCGGGCGGAAGCGATCTCAGCAGTGATGCCGCAGGGGTCGGTGGTGTTCTTCCTCGGCACTACCTGGCACGGGGGAGGGCAGAACCGCTCTGACGCCGCGCGCTTTGCGATCACGCACCAATATTGCGAAGCCTATATGCGCCAACAGGAGAACTATCTGCTCGAGCTCTCAAAAGACCGGGTGCGCGATATGTCACCCGAATTGCAGGCGTTGGTGGGCTATTCGATCTACCCGCCATTCATGGGCATGGTGGAAGGCATGCACCCCTTGCGAACGCTGGAGAGTGCCTAAGGGTTTTCCCTCGATTGTTTCGCGACGAAGTGCTGCCAAATGATGAGCAGCGGCAAAGCGAGCTCGAGATACATACCCGCGACCATTGGGGGCAGGGGCTCCCCATATTGCGAGAAAGACAGCACTCGCCCGAGGCCTCCGACAAACAGGCCCAAGGTGACAATCCGGAAGGGCATCGTCATCTGTTCGACCCGCGGGATGATCCACCAGATCAGCATGGCGACCGAGACATAGACCGCGCTTTCGAACCGGAACTGGCTGTCGATCGGAGCGGTGACCTGATCAGCAGGCATATAGCGCGCCGCGCCGAGCACGAGATTGGTCAGGCCAAAGCCAAACGGGATCAGGCTGAGGATGGCCATGGTGATCTGCAATCCGCGCCGCATAATAGGTTTCTCCAAAGAAGTTGTTTTTTGCAACTTAAATTCGTGAATGGTGTTGTCAAGGGTACAGGAGTTTACTCGACTCGGCCTCATGCCGTAACGTCCGGGCTGGTTGTTTGAATGGGAGGGGAACTATGATGACACCATGCAAATCGGTCTTCGCGCTGTTGGTGGCCAGTGGGATGATCGCGGCGCCTGCACTGGCGCAGGACAATCTGGCCTTCGTCGGAGCCTCGATGTTTGGCGAGTATGAGGTCGGGGGCGGGGCCGGCGAAGAGGCTAGCGGAGACTTCTCGGCCGAGCTGGACCTCGACAGCGGTATGATATGCTACATGCTTGAGATCGACGGCATCGATGACTTTACGGCAGCGCATATTCACAAAGCGCCCGAGGGAACCAATGGACCCCCGGTGATGACGTTGGAATTGATGGGGCCTGAGGGTGACGATGTCTGTGCGCAAGCGGACGTCGATCTGCTCAAGGATATCGCCAAGAACAAGGCGGGTTATTACATCAACGTCCACACGACGGCCTTCCCGGCAGGTGCGATCCGGGGCCAGCTCGGCCAATAGACTAGAGCACTGAAGGACGCGCTTCCTAGCCCGGAATCGGGCAAGGGAGTGCTTTCCTACAAAGATCTCGTCAGCTAAAAAGCGATCAAGAACGCGCGCTTACAATCAAGCCAGATATTAGCTCTCGGTGAATCCGGCAGGGCCGTCGTCGTTGTAACCACCGACACCGGCAACATCGTCGATGGCGTCCTCATGGATGACGATTTCCGGTTTTGTCCAAGCCGCCTTGAGCGCGGAGCGTGATGGGTTGGTTGCGACGAAATTCTTGTTTGTTTTCATTTTTGTCCTCTTCCCTTTGGAAAAGGCCAGTAACAAATCTGCAGCAATTATCAATGGGAGGACCGGGCTAGTTCAGCAGGACCATTTGCACCCTGGCATGGCCGCTGCGGATCATGCCGATCTTTTCGGCTGCGCCGCGGCTCAAGTCGAGCACTCGGCCGGGAATGAAGGGGCCGCGATCGTTGATCCGCACGGTAACAGAGCGGCCGTTGCTGGGGTTGGTCACTTTGATGCGGCTTCCAAATGGAAGGGTTTTATGAGCGGCGGTCATCGCACGCATGTTGAACCGCTCACCATTGGCTGTCAGGCGGCCATGAAAACGTCGACCGTAATAGGAGGCTACTCCCATTCCCAAGTCTCGACCAGCTTCTTCGAGAATAGGCTCGAAACTGGAAAGGTCGACCGCGCCTGCCGGACGGACATAGGCCTGAGGCAAATCGCTGTAGGGCGCAAAGTGGTGGTCAAGGTCGGTGGCGGATTCCGTGGGTGCGGCGTCATTGGCAATGGTAGGAGCAGCCAGCAAAGCCGCGAGCCCAAGCCCTGCGCAATGCCGTGCCCACGAGCGACCACGCGCCCGCAGCGTGTGTGTGCATCTCTCTCCCATCGCGTGCGAATGTACCGCAGCCAGGAGGCTTGGTGCAAATCGCCTCTGGATAAGTCGTGCGAGGCTTGCGGTATGAACGGACACGAATGCGTCTGGTACTTGCCCAGTGAAATGGCAGCGTCGCCGAACTTCTGTTTGAATGAAGAGCCAACAAAGCAAATGGGGCCGGCATTGCTGCCGACCCCACTCTCACCGGCGCGTGGTCGCTCTTTCTCGCGGTCTGTTCGGCGAACCTCCCGTTCCGCGTTCCAGAGCGCACTTGGCGCCCGATGTCTCACCGTCACCGAAGTGCCGGGTTTTGTCACCGGCGCTCGCACCGGCATCCGACCTCTGCTTGCGAACATTCGCTGCTTTCCCGGGCCGAAGCCCCTGTCCGCTGCGTATGCCCCTTGGGCAGTGCCGAGACCGTTTCTCTTTCCGCCATCGCTCTCAAACGGTCAGCCTGGGCTCTCACCCTGTCTTACCTCAAGCTTTGGCCCGATCCACGGCCATCCGATGGATGAGCTTCGCGATCTCCTCAAACGATCCAACTTGCTTCCGGCCGAAACCTTCTGCATGTCATCTCTCGAAGTCCGCGTGGACAACTTCCACCGCGTCGAAAGTTTTAGAAAATCTTTCAAAATCAGAGTGTTGCCACTCAATTTTGCTCTCTTTTCTCGCCCTTTCGATGTTTTGAGACTGCGCTTCCGAACCGAGTCGCGCAAGCCTGGCAACCCCGAGTTTTCCACTTTTGCCCAGATCATCTGTGGACGGCGGTGGATAAGTCCACGACTCGTCGCATTTGCTGTCAGCGCGCAGGAACTTTCTCCCGCTAAGTGCGGTTTGGGTGCCTTATGAGCCGTTGGATTGGCTGCGTTCGGTCTGTTTTCGACTCGAGCTTACGAACGATTCCGTTGAGCCAGCAGCCGCAAACGCAGAGCGTTGAGCTTGATAAAGCCTTCTGCGTCTTGCTGATCATATGCGCCGGCATCATCCTCGAACGTGACGTGCGCTTCAGAATAGAGCGAATGGAGGCTCTTGCGCCCGACCACGCTGGCAAGGCCTTTGTAGAGCTTGAGGCGGACGGTTCCGCTCACCTTGTCCTGGCTGTGATCAATCGCCGCTTGCAGCATTTCGCGCTCGGGGCTGAACCAGAAGCCATTATAGATCAGCTCGGCATAACGCGGCATCAGCTCGTCTTTGAGGTGAGCAGCGCCGCGGTCGAGCGTGATCTGCTCAATCCCGCGATGAGCGCGGGCGTAAATCTCGCCGCCTGGGGTTTCGTACATGCCGCGGCTCTTCATCCCGACGAAACGGTTCTCGACCAGATCAAGCCGTCCAATGCCATGAATGCGCCCCAGCTCGTTGAGGGCGGTCAGCAGCGTAGCGGGCGACATCGCCTCGCCGTTCAATGCCACGCCGTCTCCTCGTTCGAAATCTATTGTGATGTATTCCGGTGTATCAGGCGCGTTCTCAGGGTGGTCGGTGCGCGAGTAGACATAGTCTGGCGTTTCTTCCCACGGATCCTCGAGCACTTTGCCTTCCGACGACGTGTGCAGCAGATTGGCGTCGGTGGAGAACGGGGCCTCGCCGCGCTTGTCTTTTGGCACTGCGATCTGATGCGCTTCGGCCCAGGCAATCAGGGCAGTGCGACTCGTCAGATCCCACTCACGCCAAGGCGCAATGACTTCGATGTTGGGATCGAGCGCATAGGCGCTCAGTTCAAACCGAACCTGATCATTGCCTTTGCCGGTCGCCCCATGCGCGATCGCATCTGCTCCGGTCTCATGGGCAATCTCGACCAAGCGCTTCGAGATCAACGGGCGCGCGATAGACGTGCCAAGAAGATAGTCACCTTCATAGCGTGCATTGGCGCGCATCATCGGGAAGACGAAATCGCGGGTGAATTCTTCGCGCAGATCTTCGATGAAGATGTGCTGGTCCGGGATCCCCATCGCTCGGGCCTTTTCTCGCGCGGGCTCGATCTCTTCGCCTTGCCCGAGGTCAGCGGTGAAGGTGACGACTTCGAGGCCTCGCTCAACGCTGAGCCACTTGGCGATGACCGATGTATCCAGCCCACCCGAATAGGCGAGAACGACTTTCTTGATGTCAGACATGGCGTTTGGGGTTCCTTGATCCGCGCGCGCCCTAAGATGGAGCAGGATTGGATGCAAGCGAAGCTTTGCCGACATGGCACTTGCATTAGTCGACCTGAGATCAAGCAAAGCTAGAGTTTGATGGGTGACAGAGGAGAGACGACAATGGACCTTGGGCTAAGCGGCAAGAAGGTGGTGATCTCGGCGGCAACCCGAGGCGTAGGACGAGTCATCGCGCGCACTTTCCTTGAAGAAGGGGCGACTGTGGCCATTTGTGGTCGTCGCCCAGGCGGCGGGGCGGGCTTTGAAGCCGGACTGCAAGGCGAGGGCCATCCCCTGGCGCAGAACGGCGTCAAAGAGGCGGTCGAATATCTCTCTCAGTTTGGTGAGGTCTTAGGAGATACGGTCGACTGCGCCGATGAGGCCGCGGTGCGAGCCTGGGTTAAGTCCGCCGGTGAGCTGATGGGCGGGATCGATATTGCGGTCTCCAATGCGAGCGCGCTTGGCGGAGGCCCAGCAACCCGAGAGGGCTGGGAAACGAGCTTCAATGTCGATCTGATGTCCTCGGTCGCGATCTTTGAAACAGCCTATCCGTGGCTCAAGCAGGCCGACAACGCGGCCTTTGTCCAAACCGGCAGTGTCTCTGCGATTGAGAACCATCCCTTTGGCGAAAACCTCAGCTACAGCGCAATGAAAGCGGCGCTGATCAACTATGTCCACCAGCTCGCGCACAAGCACATGGCTGAGGGGATTCGCTGCAACACTGTCTGCCCGGGGCCAACCTTTATCGAGGACGGCAGCTGGGGCTTTTTGCAGGGCTATATGCCCGATTATTACGAGCACAATCTCGCTCGCCATCCCGCAGGCCGGTTTGGGCGGCCGGAGGAAATCGCCAATGCTGTGGTGTTTCTCGCCAGCGAAAGAGCAAGCTGGATCATGGGCGAAAACCTGGTGGTTGATGGCGGCTACTCAACCCATGTGAAGTTCTAGATCCGGGACTAGCTCTTCAGCAGCCGCCGCTCTTCCTCCGCTATGTAATCGCGCGTCAGCGGAAGGGCATGCCGAGTGCGGACATATTGGATCTGGTAATTGCACATGCTGCCGTATTCGAACACGGTCGCCGCGCCAGCCAGATAGAAGGTCCACATTCGAAAGAAGCGCTCGTCATACATCGCGACGATCGCGTCTTTGTTGGCCAGGCAATTGGCGTACCAGCAGCGCAAGGTCTTGCCGTAATGCACCCGCAGCGTCTCGGTATCAGACGCGATCAAACGGAACTTCTCGCTCGACTCCACCGTCTCTGAGAGCGCCGGAATATAGCCGCCTGGGAACACATACTTGCGGGTGAAGGCGTCGGTCGAGCCGGGCGATCCCATCCGGCCGATCGTGTGGAGCAGCATCACCCCGTCGTCGGTCAGGAGATTGGCGCAGGCCTCGAAGAAGGTGTCAAATTGGGGCTGGCCGACATGTTCGAACATGCCGACGGATACGATCCGATCGAACTTGCGCCCCGCAGCCGCGAAGTCGCGATAATCGACCAGCTCAATGCTCACACGGTCAGCCACTCCCGCGGCTTCGACCCGCTCACGGGCATAAGCGATTTGCTCTTCGGAGAGGGTGATCCCGGTGACCTCGACTTCGTAGTGTTTAGCCAGAAAGATGGCCATGCCGCCCCAGCCACAGCCGATGTCGAGCACTTTCTGGCCTGGCTTGAGGGCTAGCTTGGCGGCGATGTGCGCGAGCTTGGCCGTCTGCGCTTCGCCAAGCGTCATGTCATCCCGAGGCCAATAGGCGCAGCTGTATTGCCAATGCTCTTGATCGAGCATCAGTGCGTAGAAATCGTTCCCGATGTCATAATGATGGGCGACATTGCTCTTGGAGCTGATCCGGTTGTTGACCTTCTCATAGGCATAGCCCGCGCTGTTCGCGAGCCGACGCAGCAGGCTTGGCGGGTCGATGTCGCCGCCTTCGTCCCATCGGTTGTTGGCGCGCAGGAGCGTGACCATGTCCATGATGTCGCCTTCTTCGAGCACCAACCGCCCGTCCATGAAGGCTTCTGCTGCGCCGAGGCGGGGATCCATGATGATGTCGCGAGGAACTCTGTCATCAGTGCAGCGCGCGACGACATCGGGAAATCCCGCCGCTGCCTCGCCATAGGTGCGGGCATCGCCATCTGCGAAGACAATCCCGAAACGTCCCTTGGTCACACCACGGGACAGGAAACGATCAAAAAGTGCTTTGCTCATAAAACCGCTGTCCAAGTAAGGGTGACCCGCCCTCCGGTATTGCCCTTTGAAACCCAGGCTTTTGCTGCTGTCAACGGTGAGTTACTGTTGGCATCATGTCAGAACCGAAGACCAAACCAACCGATATCGATCCGCTGGATTTTATTGCGGCGGTCGAACCACCCAGTAAACGCGAAGACGCCGAACGGCTCAACGCATTGTTCCGTAAGGTGACAGGCGAAGAGCCTCAGATGTGGGGGCCGAGCATCATCGGCTACGGTACTTACGAAACGGTCTATGCCAGCGGTCGTAAGGTCCATTGGATGCGCTCTGGCTTCAGTCCACGCAAGGCCAAGCACTCACTCTATCTGATGGGCGGTTATTGCGATGAGATCATGGCCAAGCACCGCGATGAAGCGCTGACTCGTCTTGGCAAGTACAAGACCGGGAAGAGCTGTCTCTACATCAACAAGCTGGCCGATGTGGATCTCGCAGTCCTCGAAGAGATGATTGCTATGGATTGGGAGACAATGAACCGGATCTACCCGGAATAGCTCACCGTTTGCGGCTGACGCAGTCGACGGCTTTCCTCGCCCGCAATTGTCTGGCAGACATTGCCTCATGGCAACTCAAACTGCGCTCGTCCCGATCCCACAACCGCCGGGTAAGCCGATTATCGGTAATGCCATGACTGTCGACGCCAGTCGTCAGATCCAGTCGCTGATGGAATTGGCCGAAGAACATGGCCCGATCTTTCAGCTCGATATTATGGGCAGCCCGATCGTTATCATCTCGAGCGCCGAACTGGTCGCCGAAGTGTGTGACGAGAAGCGGTTCGACAAATCGGTGCGAGGTCCGCTCAAGCGCCTTCGCCTTATAGGCGGCGATGGTCTTTTTACCGGCGATACCGATGCGCCGAACTGGGCGAAGGCGCACAACATTCTGCTGCCATCCTTCAGCCAAAAGGCGATGGGCAGTTACCTCCCGATGATGACCGACATCGCGAGCCAGCTGGTGCTCAAATGGGAGCGGATGAATTCCGACGATGCGATTGATGTCCCCAAGGACATGATCCGGCTGACGCTCGACACGATCGGTGTGTGCGGCTTTGGCTATCGCTTCAATTCTTTCTACCGCGAGGATTTCCACCCCTTCATCGCCGCGCTCACTCGTACGCTTGAGACGACGCAGACGATGCGCGGCATTCCGGGTGAGAAGATGTTCAAGGGCGATGCGATCAAGCAGCTGCATCGTGACGCCAATTACATGAACAATCTGGTCGATGAGATCATTCATGAGCGGCAACGCAGTGGCAGCGATGGCCCCGAAGACCTGCTCGACTTTATGCTGTCAGGCCGCGATGCCCTCACCGGTGAGCGGCTGTCGGATGAGAACATCCGCTATCAGATCAACACTTTCCTGATTGCGGGGCATGAGACGACATCGGGGCTGTTGTCCTTCACGCTCTACTATCTGCTCAAAAACAAGGATGTGCTGACCCGCGCCTATGCAGAGGTTGATGCAGTGCTTGGCCGCAATATCGATCAGACGCCGACGCTCTCGCAGATTGGGCAAATGCCCTACATTCGCGCGATCCTGTTGGAGGCCTTGCGGCTGTGGCCGACCGCGCCGGCATTTGGTCTTGCGCCGTTCAAGGACGAGGTGCTTGGCGGCAAATACGCCATCCCCAAAGGGACTTTCACCACGGTTCTGATCCCATCTTTGCATCGCGACAAAGCCGTCTGGGGCGACAATCCTGACCAGTTCAATCCTGACAATTTCTCCGCCGAAGCCGAGGCGGCCCGCGACCCAGCGGCCTACAAGCCGTTTGGCAATGGCCAGCGCGCCTGCATCGGTCGCCAATTTGCGATCCAGGAATCGATCCTGGTGCTGAGCATGGTGCTCCAGCGGTTCGAACTGTTTGACCACACCAATTATGAGCTCGACATCAAAGAGACCCTGTCGATCAAACCCGATGAGTTCTTCATCAAGGCGCGCATGCGGGATGATGTTGAGCGGGGCGGGGCGGCTGTCATCGAGGCCGAGAGCGATGCCAGTGAGCAGGCCGAGGTTCAGGTCCCCAAGCATGGCACGCCCTTGCTGGTCCTATACGGTTCCAATCTGGGTTCGAGCGAGAGCTTTGCACGTGAGCTGGCGCAAAAGGCCGAGTTCAACGGATTTGAGGTTGAGCTCGCGCCGCTCGACTCTTTCGTTGGAAAGCTCCCAACTGATGGTGCGGTGGCGATTGCCTGCGCTTCTTACAATGGCATGCCGCCTGACAATGCGTCCAAATTTGTCGATTGGCTGGAAGCGGCCGCTCCTGCTTCGGCTGATCTCAGCGAAGTCTCCTATCTGATGCTGGGATGCGGCAACAGCGACTGGGCAGCGACCTTTCAATCGGTGCCACGCCGAATGGACGCCAAACTCGAAGCGCTTGGCGCCAAGCGGATCGTCGCGACCGAAGAACTGGATGCGCGTAGCGATGTCGATACGCAGTTTCACACCTGGCTCGATGCACTGATCCCGCAGCTGGGCGAGGAATTCGGGCTCGATCTGTCGGGCGAGAATGCCGCGATTGCTCAGCCGCTCTATTCGGTTGAGATCACCGAGAGTGTCACAGCAAACACAGTCGCCTCACGAGTGGGTGCGCAGACGGTCACCATGGTCGCCAATCGCGAACTCAAGAACATCGAGCAGGGCGAGGGGCGCTCGACCCGCCATATCGAAGTCGAGCTGCCCGAGGGTATGACCTATCAGCCTGGCGATCACCTTTGCGTGGTGCCGATGAATGATGATGCCGTGGTTGATCGGCTGCTGCGGCGGTTCAACCTTGATCGGGACACCTATGTGAGGATTGAGTCGCGCAGCGAGATGCGGGGTCCATTCCCCAGCGGCAGCACGTTCTCGGTCTACAATCTGGCCAAGACGGCGGGTGAGCTGCAGGCGGTGGCGACCCGTAAGGATATCGCGACTTTGGCCGCCTATTCCGAGTGTCCCAATTCGCGGGCAGCGCTTGAAGCGCTCGCGCAGCGACCGGGAGAAGACGGCACGGATGCTTATGCCGATGAGATCCTCGCCAAGCGAAAGTCAGTCTTGGATGTGCTGGAGGATTATCCGGCTTGCGAACTGCCGCTGGCGGTGTTCCTGGAACTGATCCCGTTCCTCAGTCCGCGTTATTACTCCATTTCGAGCGCGCCCGGTTCGACGCCTGGCAAATGCTCGATCACCGTCGGTGTGGTGAAGGGACTGGCGCTGTCAGGCAAAGGCGAATTCAAGGGCACCTGTTCGAACTATCTAACCGAGCTCAACCCGGGCGCGAGCTTCAACGCTGTCGTGCGCGAACCGACCGCAAAGTTCCGTCTGCCTGATGACCCTGCCGCGCCGATTATCATGGTTGGTCCTGGCACCGGCCTCGCGCCGTTCCGCGGATTCTTGCAGCAAAGAGAAGCGCAGAAAGCGTCCGGAGAGGCATTGGGCCAAGCACGGCTCTATTTCGGTTGTCGCCATCCCGATGAGGATTTCCTCTATCGCGAGGAATTGGAGGCATTCGACAAGCAAGGCATTGCCACCCTGCGCACTGCGTTTTCGCGGCACGACGGCACCAAGACCTATGTCCAGGATCTGATTGTCGAGGATGCCGAGCTGCTTTGGCCGATGATCGAGCAAGGCGCCCGGATCTATATCTGCGGCGATGGCGCCAAGATGGAGCCCGACGTGCGGGCGGCCTTGGCGCAGATCTATAGCGACAAGACCGGATCCAGCATGAGTGAGGCCTCAGCCTGGCTCGATCAGCTTATCGCTGACGATCGCTATCTGCTCGATGTCTGGGTCGGCTAAGGGAGAGCCAGCTCAGATGCCCGCATACCATTGGTAGCCAGAGCGATCTTCCCAATAACCACCTTTGCCATCGCCGATGTCGTCGAGACTCGCCACTGCTTCGATCGCGGTGAGGTACTTCGGATGTTTGTAGCCTAGCTGGCGCTCAATCCGCATCCGCAAGGGTGCGCCGTTCTTTTCGGGAATGGGCTCACCATTCAGCAGATGCGCCACGATCGTTTGTGGGTGATAAGCATCAATCATATCGACGCTCTCGTAATAGTCGCGGCCTGACAGCGTGTCGGCACAACGGAACACGATGAAGTTGGCGCCTTCCTGGACCTGTGCTTGATCGAGCAGATCGGACAATTGCGGGCCGGTCCATTCGCCGATCGCGCTCCAGCCCTCGACGCAATCATGCCGGGTGATCTGAGTGCGTTGCGGCATGCCGCGAACGTCATCCATGCTCAGTGACATCGGATTGTCGACCAATCCGCGGACCTCGAGCCGCCAATTTGGAAAGCCTCCGGCCAATTCCGCGCGATACTCGTCGGTGTCGACTGTGAGTGAGCCATTACCGCGGAAGGTCGGTGAGATCGATTCAGGCCCAAACTCGCGTGCGAGCGCCTGGCGATTGGCCAGCAATCGGTGAGCCTTGCGGTGCCAATCCTGGACCGCACCAAACAGGCCCTGGCCGGTCTCGCTATCGGGAAACTCAGTGGTGCAGGCGCTGGCGCCCAATGCGGCAAAACCAGCAAAGAAAGATCTACGCTTAAGCTTCATCACTTTTCTCCACTTTGCCGCCAGTGATCATGTCGCGCAGCAGGCCGAACGGGCCTGCCAGCAACACCAGCAGGATATGCACCACGAAGAAGCCGAAGAGCGCCCAGGCGAAAATGAAATGCAGGCTCCTCGCGCTCTGCCGACCGCCAAGTATATCGACCAACCACGGCGCAGCAGGCTCGAAGCCGGGGCTGATCGCCAGACCAGTGAAGACCATCATAGGCAGGAAGATACCCAGCACGACGCCATAGGTGAGCTTCTGCAGGAAATTGTACTTGGCATCGCCGTGATCAAAGTTGAGCTTCAGATGCTGAACGATGTCACCGAGGATAGCCTTGGGGTTCCACTCACTGCGGCTGGTTGCAATATCGCGCCAGAAGTGGCGGTTGATCAGCATCGCCACCCAGATGAACAGTAAAGACAGGCCGAACACCCAGGCAGCGAGGTTATGATAATCGCGCGCTTCGGCTAGGTCATAATTCCCCGGAATGGTCGCCCAGCCGGGGAAACGCATCACCTGCGCCCATGCATCAGCGGGATCAAATCCATAATCGCCCCAGTAAAGGTAGCGGTGCGCGTTCGAGATGTTCAGGCCCGACATGAACAGCACGATCAGGGCGATGACATTCACCCAGTGCCAAATGCGGGTCGATAGGCTGTGTCGCTTCATTGGTCCCCCTCAATGCCGCCTTACATGTCCCTGGCGAGAAAGATGACGTCGCGGTCTTGCGCGAGCAAGTGCTGACCGCTGTCGATGAATATTGTTGAGCCTGAGCGGAGCGTCCCCTCGGCCAAGAAAAACGCCGCTTCAGCGATCTCGCTTGCGTCGGTCTTGCGCTCGAGCAGGTTGAGCCGATGCGAGGTGTCGACCTCATCTTCACTCTGGTCGTGGCTGGCAAGGATTGCACCGGGTGCGATTCCATAGACCCGGTCGCGTTCTCCAGCTGCGCCCATCGCCAACATATCTATGGTCGATGCCAGCGCGTGCTTGCTCATCGTGTAGCTAAAGAAATCCGGATTGGGGTTCTCCAGCTTCATATCGGTGATGTTGATCACGCGGCGTCCTTCCTGCTCCCGCGCCGAGGCGAGATAGGCTTGCGCCATGAGCGTGGGAGAGACAGCGTTGACTTGCATTGCCTCTCTATTCGTCGCCGGATCCAATCCGGTTACATCGTCATAGTCAAAAACCGATGCCGAATTGACCAGACAGCGCCAGTCGACGATCCGCGCCGACAGCGTCTCAACCATCTCTACCGCAGCATTGCCATCGTTCAGATCGCAGCGGATGGTCTCGGCGGAAGGGAGCGTTGAGGCAAGCGCGTCGGCGTCTTCGCTCGACGATTTGTAGTGAATAATCGTATGCCAACCGGCGCTGGCAAACCGACGGACGATCTCCGCGCCTAAGCGGGTCGCGCCACCGGTTACCAAGACTGTTGGCTTTGACATGAATTCTATTCAGCAGATTGGTACGGACTTGGCTAGACAAGGTTTTTTGCAACGGAGAGTTCGGAATGAAACTGGATCTGATCGATGTGTTTGGCTCTGGCCCGCTCAGCGGAAATCCGCTGGCGGTGGTGCATGGCGCGGAGCACCTTGAAGCGGATGCCATGCTTAGCCTGACGCGCTGGCTGGGATTCTCCGAGACAACATTCCTCCTGCCTCCGACCGATCCCGCAGCCGACTATCGGGTCAGGATCTTCTATCCGGCGGGTGAATTGCCGTTTGCCGGGCATCCCACTCTCGGCAGCTGCCACGCTTGGCTCGCTGCCGGTGGTGCGCCGAAGGACCCTTCAACGATCGTCCAGGAATGCGGCGTTGGCCTGGTGCCGGTGCAGCGTGGGGCTGAGGATTTGGCATTCAAGGCGCCACCATTGCTCAAACAAGGGCCTTTGACCGAGGACGAGTTGGCGGCCGCAATCCAATTCACCGGGGTCGATGCCAATGCCGTGGTTGAGGCTGTGCATGTTAACAATGGCCCGGCCTGGCAATTGCTTCGGCTGCGGTCGGCTGAGGATGTGCTGGCGGCAGAGCCGCAGGCCAAGGCGCCGGTTGGCACGGACATCGGGCTTGCTGGCCCGACTGGCAAGGGCGCTGCGGTCGATTGGGAACTGCGGGCCTTCTTCGCCGACGACATCGGCCGCTTTGTTGAAGACCCAGTGACCGGCAGCTTCAACGCCGGCGTCGCCATGCATTTGTTCCATTCCGGTCTGGCGGTCGGACAGTATCGAGCTGCCCAAGGGCGAAAGACCGGGGCTGACGGTCTTGTCCATTGCCGCCAGGATGAGGCTGGCGAGATCTATGTCGGAGGCCGCTGCGTCACCGTGTCCAGCAAGGGAATTCTGGGCGATCTATCCGGCTGAGGCGAGTTTGCCAGCCGCCTTGGCGCGCATTGAAGGATTGAGCGCTTCAAGGCTGGCCAATTGCTTCAACTCTTCATGCGTGGCCTGACCGGCGATCAGAGCCTTGAACGTGCGCTCAACGGACCAATCGGTTTGGATTTGGGCGATCCGTTCCATGCTGTCCCCGGCTTGGACGTCACCATTCTCAAGCACGCGGAAGTACCAACCTGAGCGGCCGGTTTTGACGATGGTGGCCACCATGCCCTTTGTGCCGAAGCGGTGATCGACTTTCCAGCACGGCTGGCGCGGCTGGTTGACCTCGATCACCGCTGAGCCGAGCCGAAAGCGGTCACCAATAAACACATCGCGCTCAGTGAGGTCCGAGATAGCCAGGTTTGATCCAAATGCCCCCGGTTCCGTGAGCGCGGCGTGATCGCCAATCTGCTCGCGCCAGAAGGCATGATGGTCGAGCGGATAGAGGTGGATGGCTTTCTCTGGACCGCCATGGACCCGGCGATCAGCCTGCTCATCAGGAGCGAAACCTTCCTCGAGAATTTGCACGATGCCCTCGCGTGGGCGTTTCGCGATCGCGCTGGTTTCTGCACCATTGAACGGACGCGCCGTCCCCGTGCATATTGCCTCAATTGTTCGTTTCATTGTTTGCTCACCGTCAATGCCATCCAGTCACGCATGGTTCCATCGCTCCCCTTTCCCGGGAAGACCTCTTCGGTTTCGATTGCAAAGCCGGCTTCTCGGTAGACCCTGCGCAGCCAGTCGGTGTCAGGGAAATTGTGAAGCCGCCCGAGCAGATCGCGGCCTTCACCGTCGCCCAGTTTGAAACTCGCATAATGCAGTCCGCCTGGCTTTAGTGCGCGATGGATCCGTTGCAGCACATCAGGGAGCTCGGCTCTGGGACAATGCAGCAGGCATGCATGCGCCCAGACCGCGTGATAGGCCTGGTCAGCGTCGAGCTGGTCGAACCGCATCAGGCGTGCATTGATCCCGTGCCGCTCTTTGGCTTTTGCGACCATCGCCGGAATCCCATCGGTCGCGTCGAGAACAAACCCACGCTCGAGCATGCGCGCTGAGTCCCGCCCGGCTCCGCAACCCAGTTCGAGAATGCGAGCACCCGGAAAAAGCCGGTCGAGAAAGCCATCCAAGTGTCGGCTGTGACTGACTGCGCTGCTCAGAGAAAAATGGGGCGCCTGCGATTGATAGAACTCGAATGTCGCAGGATCGATGCTCACGCTTGCTTTTCAGCGGCAGCCGCTTCCCTGTCGCGTTCGGCCCGGCTTTTCTTCTGAGCAGCGGTTTTGAGCTGGCCGCAGGCCGCATCGATGTCGCGCCCGCGGGGCGTGCGCACCGGGGCGCTGATCCCACCTTCGAACACGATGTTTGAGAACGACCTTATCCGCTCAGGGTCCGAGCATTCATACTCAGCGCCGGGCCAGGGGTTGAACGGGATCAGATTGACCTTGGCCGGCAGGTTGAAGTGTTTGAGCAGGCGGACCAATTCGCGCGCGTCTTCGTCGCTGTCGTTCTTGTCCTTGAGCATAACGTATTCAAACGTGATGCGGCGCGCGTTCGACGCGCCCGGATAGTCCGCACAGGCCTGCAGCAGCTCCTCGATGCCGTATTTCTTGTTCAAGGGAACGATCTCGTCGCGCACTTCCTTGGTCACAGCGTGGAGGGACACCGCGAGGTTGACGCCAATCTCTTCACCAGCGCGCTCCATCGCGGGAATGACGCCGCTGGTCGAGAGCGTGATACGGCGCTTTGACAGGCCCAGCCCATCGCCATCCATCACCAGGTGCAAAGCATCGCGGACGTGGTCAAAATTGTAGAGCGGTTCGCCCATTCCCATCATGACGATGTTGGTGAGCAAGCGACCATCAGCGGTGTAATGGCCCGCGTCTTCCTCGTCCTCGTCACAATCGGTTTCGAGACCCGCCATGCTGCCCTTGGGCCATTCGCCCAGCGCATCACGTGCCAGCATGACCTGGCCGACGATCTCGCCCGGGGTGAGGTTGCGCACCAGCCGCATCGTGCCGGTGTGGCAGAAGGTGCAGTTGAGCGTGCAGCCGACTTGGCTTGAGACGCACAGAGTCCCGCGTGTCTCATCCGGAATGAAAACCATTTCGAAATCGTGGCCATCAGCGGTTTGCAGCAGCCATTTGCGCGTGCCATCCGAGCTGTGTTGAGCTTCGACGACATTGGGGCGACCGATCACAAACCGCTCGGCTAACCACGGACGCATGGTCTTGGAGATGTCGGTCATCTGCGCAAAGTCAGTGACGCCGCGATGATACAGCCAGTGAAAGACCTGCTTGGCGCGCAGTTTTGCTTGGCGTGCGTCGAGGCCAGCCTCAGCAAAGAGATCACGAATTCGCGACTTTGGAAGCCCAATCAAATCCACGCGGCCATCAGCGCGCGGAGTGATGTCACGCGCGACGGGGACGGGATCCACCTGTCCGGGGATCGACATGAGTTCGGTATCTGCCATGATCGGCGCCGCATATAGGCGCGTTAGACTTGTAATGCCAGTGGGAGCCTGTTCTATTCGGCTCCCGCGCAGCCGACCAAAGCGGCGTCGATCGCGGTGGCAATGCCAGCCAATTGATAGCGGTCGGTAAACTGCCCACCCGATGTTGCTCGTGAGCGAATGCTCATCCGCTCGGCCGAGCGCATGGCCGCTACGATCGCGGCGTCCATTCGGCTATCTTCGGCCCAAGCATCTCCGCCGCCGCCGGTCAGGTCGAACGAGCGGTCACCGATAGTAAGCCGGATAGCAGCGCCTTCAGCGATCTCTCGCGACAGGCGAATATGCACCTGGTTGCGGATGTCTCGCTGCGGCCAGGTGGCGACGCTGGCATAGGGCGCATAGTCGCGGTTCTGACTGGTGGAGCTGGGTTTGGCGATCGCATAGCAGCGCGGTGTTCCGGGATCACGAAAGGCGGCCCAATTGTCGTACACGCCAAGGCTGTCTTTGGCGGCGAGGGGGCTCGCACCAAAGGCGAACCCCAGCAACACAAGAAGCCAGCATCTACTCATAACCAATGGCCATCACTTCCCATTCCTTGCTGCCCGATGGCAGGCGAACGGTCCTTAGATCGCCGATCGACGCACCGCGCAAGGCTTTGGCCAAAGGAGAATTCCAGCCAATCCTGCCCGCGCCGGCATCCTGCTCATCATCTCCGACCAAGGTGACGACCTTGCGTTCATCATCTTCGTCGGCAAGCTCGAGTGTGGCTCCGAAGAAGGCTCTGGCTTTGTCCGGTTGCTTGGCAGGATCAACTACCCGCAGCTTCTTCATCCGGCGCGCGAGGTGAGCGAGCTCCCGATCGATCTCGCGCATGCGTTTTCGTCCATAGAGATAGTCGCCGTTCTCGCTGCGATCGCCATTGCCGGCTGCCCAGCTGACAATTTCGACGATCTCGGGGCGTTCTTTGCCGAGCAAATGGTCATATCTTGCCTTTAAAGCGGCCATCCCTGCGGGCGTTATCGGAGGACCTTCAGTCTGCGGCATACTATCCGGCTTAA
This sequence comes from Erythrobacter sp., assembly GCA_965229665.1. Lineage (GTDB taxonomy): Bacteria > Pseudomonadota > Alphaproteobacteria > Sphingomonadales > Sphingomonadaceae > Erythrobacter. The sequence continues at coordinate 2,785,077 of OZ245896.1, forward strand.
GGCAGGAAATGCTCGATCGGTAGGGGCCGGCCTGCTTCGTCAGGGTACATATGCGAGTAGCTCACGGCATTTCCGAGAACGCGCATGATGTAATACCGGGTCTCAAAATTGGCGGGAATCCGTTCAACCCATGTGACCCAATCCAAGTCGCCGCGGCGGGGATCACCATTTCTGCGCAGCCATTGGTTTACGCGACCGGGACCAGCGTTGTAGGCGCCGACCGCGAGCGGATAAGCACCGCCGTAATAATCCATCATGCGAGCGAAGTAGGCGTTGCCAAGGCGAATATTGTAGCTCGGGTCATCAATGAGACTGGCGGACATGTAGCGCATACCAAGCTTGCCCGCTTGCTCGCGAGCGGTGCCAGGCATCAGCTGCATTACGCCGCGCGCGCCAGCATGGCTGACCCGGAAGCGGTCGAACTCGCTTTCCTGACGCGAGATTGCATGAACCATTGTCCAGTTGGAACCCGGCGGCGGTGTGACCACCGGGAAACCCAGGCGCTCGAAGCCTATCAGGCCATGTTCGCCAGCAGTCATGCCAGCGACAACGGCAAGCTCATCGAGCCCGGTGGTTTCGGCCAACTCAGCCACCAGCTTCATGTCTTTCGGATTGTCAGCGCTGTCCGACAAGGCCTCGAAGAAACGGCGCTCCGTCCGCCAATCATAACGGTTTGCAGCCATGGCGCGGATGGCCCTGACCAAGGGGCGGGCCTCAAACGCAGCGCGTTCGCTTTCAGTTATCTCGGGCTCTGGAACCGGCGCGAAATTGGGCATCGGTTGGTTGAGCGCTGCCAAGGCGAGCTGGCCGTAGTAATAGTGCGGAAAGACAGCGGCTTGCTGGTAATAGTTCTCAGCCTCTGTCCGCATCCCGGCCTGTTGTGCAGCGCGTCCAGCCCAATAGAAGCCTTTGGCCCGGATCAAAGGCGTTCCCGCGCCAGCGCCATAGCGATAGAACAAGGGGGCAGCCGACCTGGCGTCTCCCAAAGTCCAAAGCGCTTGGGTGCCGCCCAGCCACATCAGATCGGTGTATTTGTCACGCAGTCCAAAGGAACCCTGCGCCACGGCCTCCTGCGACGTGAAAAGGTCATCGACTGAGGCTGCAATCTGCACCGCATCTCGCGCTGGCGCAGCCTTAGCGACAGCGAGCTTGAGGCGGATCATATCCTCTGCGTCAACCGGGAGGCGATCAAAGCTCTGTCGCTTGGCCAGCACATCGATTGCAGATCGTGTTTGACGGTTTGCGCGGTGCATTGACGCCAGGTTGAAGACATAGCCCGGATTGGTGAGCGCTCCAGCGGGCGTCTCAACACCAGCTGCCTCTGGCGTCTCGCCAGCGACCAAGGCCAATCGAGCCTGGGCCAAAGGTCGATCCGCTTCGGGAATACGCATGAGCTGGCGCAGGGCTGCTTCTTCGTCCTCTTGCCACAGCAAGGCATCCATTCGGGCCCGGTGATCGTCCTCGGTGAAACGCGAGCCGTGCAGCGCCAAGAGGTAGACTTCTGCTGGGCCACTCATGCTGCCCGACCGCCATGCTTCCAGCGCCACATCGAAAGCCTCTGCGCGCTGACCCCAGGAGAGCGCGAGGGCGTAGCGTGCTCGAGCCGAATTGGTCAGTGGTGCAAGCGTGTCGAAAAAAGCGAGCAATTGCTCAGAACTGGGCGCTTCACTGTCCAGCGCGGCCTCGGCCCTAAGCTGCAGGATCGCCATGCGGGGAAATGTCGGATAGGTCTTTGCGAAATCTGCGTAATCCGCGAAACTCAGCCCTCGCTCCGCCTGAAGAAATTCCCACCGCGAAATAGCCGATTCTATTCCGCGAGGTTGCTGCGCCAGCATTGTGTTGCTTGACCGCGCATCCGCAGTTTGAGCCATCGTGGGCGTTGTATGTCCCACCAAAGCCGCCGCGAAAACAACGGCGAGAGAAACAGGATTTGCAAGCAATTTTGAAGGCATGCTGGACATTTTGCCGATGGGCTCCTTATCAGGCGCTGAACAATGGCCTAGTGCTTCGAAAAGCACCAGCGGTAGTCGCTGTTTGGCCCCAAAAAAGGAAACAACAATGTTCAGCGGCTCAATACCCGCTCTAGTGACTCCTTTTCGCGACGGATCGTTTGACGAGCCTGCGTTCCGGCAATTGGTCGACTGGCAGATCGAGCAGGGCAGCTCTGCGCTTGTCCCGTGTGGCACCACGGGTGAGGCCTCGACGCTATCGAACGCCGAACACCATCGGGTGATCGAGGTTTGCATTGAGCAAGCTGCCGGTCGGGTACCTGTGATCGCTGGCTGCGGCAGCAATGACACGCAAAACGCTCTGTTGCATATGAATTTTGCGAAGAAAGCAGGGGCAGCGGCGGGACTGTGCGTCGCGCCTTACTACAATCGTCCGAGTCAGGCGGGCCTGATCGCGCATTTCAGCTATCTCGCAGAGCAAAGCACATTGCCGATCGTGCTCTACAACGTTCCCAGTCGAACGGTCACCGACATTGAGGATGAGACGGTGATTGAGCTGGTGAAGCGCTATCCAGAAAAGATTGTGGCGATCAAGGACGCCAGTGGGGACCTCTCCCGAGTCGCGGACCATCGAATGGGTCTGTCGAGCGACTTCTGCCAATTGTCGGGCAATGATGAGCTGTGGTTGCCGCACTCTGCAGCAGGCGGTCGAGGGGCCATTTCGGTCACTGCGAATGTCGCCCCGGCGCTTTGCCGAGAGTTCCAGGATGCGATCGCGGCGAATGAGCTCAAGAAAGCGCGTGAACTGAACGATCGTCTGTTCCCGCTGCATTATGCGATGTTCAGCGACGCTTCGCCTGCGCCAGTCAAATACGCACTCTCACGGGTGCACAATTGGATCGAGCCTACTGTCCGGCTCCCGCTGGTCGAATGCTCAGACAGTGCGAAGGTCGCCGTCGATGCAGCGCTGGATCACGCCGGGCTCGTCTGAACTCCCCGTCCGGATGACCGGCTTCTCGTTGCCCGTTCTTAGTTTGACGCAACCCCCTGGTTGGGCGGGTTATGCTCCTCAACAAAACGGATGGCGGATGACAGCATGAGCTTTCGTGTCTCCGACAGCGAAAGCCAATGGTCTTCGCCATCCAGCGTGACCATTTCATAGGGCTTGCCAAAGTCCTTGAGTTTGTCAGCCATCTTGTCCGAATGGCTGTACGGTACGACCGTATCGTCTTTCCCATGGATCAGCATGATTGGCGCGTTCGCCTGCTCGGCATGACGCAAAGGCGAGACCGCATCCCAAGTGTCTCTGTCTCCCAGCTGTTCCAGCAATGCGACCTTGGTCGTTCGGTCATTCCCGGTCGCGCGATAATCCTGTTGGTACATATCCTTGATATCGCTGACCGGGGCTACCGCCACTGCGCAGCGATACAGGTCTTGCTGAAGGGTAACCCCTGCCAAAGCAGCATAGCCACCATAGCTGGCACCAACGATGCAAACGCGTTCTGGATCAACGATACCGGCTTCAACCAAAGCCGCTAAGCCGTCCGATTTGTCGGTCTGCATCTTTCGGCCCCATTCTCCATAGCCAGCACGGCGGAAGGAATCGCCGCGATTTGTGGAGCCGCGGAAGTTTGGCTGGAACACGACGTAGCCGCGCGAAGCAAAGGCCTGTGCCCACCAATCGAAGGATGCTGAATCATGACTATGCGGTCCGCCATGGGGGAGCATCACGGAAGGCAGATCCTTGGCTTGCTCTTTGGACAATCCCGGCGGCAGGGTCAGGATTCCGTCCATCTCCAACCCGTCTTGCGCTGCGTATTCAAAGACCGAGATATTGCCGACATCGTTGGGTTCGATCAGACGCCGTTCATAGGCTAGCGGGCTCGCTCGCAACGCCTGGACGTCGACCGTGTAAATGGTCCCGCTGTCGAAATTGCCAGAGGTGCGAACCAGAACGTTCTGAAGATCGTCCGTCCAATCGATCATGCGGTTTTCCAGTTCGCCAAAGGCCTTGCGAACCTTCGTCGCGGCGGATTGCCGATCGCTGTCAAAGAACACCGGTTGTGGGTCGTCGCCGAAGGTGAGGTAGCCGGCGAGATGCCCGGTAACCTCTTCGAAATACAGGCGCTCGAATCCCGTCTCTTCGAGAAATGGTTGGGGCTCGCCGCCGGCCAATGGAACTTCATACCATTGGATTGCGTCACCACGCCATTCTGAGACAATCGCGCTCGTACCGTCCTTGCCCAATCCAACCAGACCGATACGCCCGGTGGGATTGGTCCCTTCGGCAATCCTTTTGCGACGAGAGTCGCGGATGACCCAGCGCCCCGATTGGTCATTGACCTCAAGGTAGGCCGCGATGTTGCCATTTGCGTCCACCAACCAATCTTTGCGCGACCCCGCATTGGCTGCAGTAGCGATCCGCTTGGTTGAAAAGTCTTGCAGATCGACCTGATAAAGAAACGGTCGGCCGTGGTTGAACACATACCTCTGATTGGGCCCTCGGGTCAGCTGAATGGCGCCGAAAAAGCCATACCAGCGACCGTCGATTTTTCGGATGCCATAATTGCCTCTGATTGAATCGACGAGAGAACGCTGCTTCGCAAAGATCATGCCGCTCTCTGCGCCTTCAGTCAGGCCCAGAACACGAGCCACAAAAAGCTCGGCCTTGTCTGTCGTAAAAGTTGGGCCAAGGTCTTGGGTCTGGCTGGACACCAGCATCAAACGATCTTCGCCAATAAACTCTATGTAGCGGACCTTCATGTCCCCGATGCCGACGCGGGTGAGGACGACATCTTTTCCCTCGGTTGCCATCAACACCCGCTGGTCGCCGATTGACGTGATAAAGGCCACGCGATTGCCGGATTCAGAGATCGCGACCTCTTCGACATCGGGCAGCTTGCCGTATTCCTCGATCGGTATGGTCTTCTGTGCCGTTGCTGCAATCGGTGAGAAGGCGAAGGCGATTGCCGCTAAGGCAGCTGCCAATCCTAGGCGCATAGTGTGTGATCCCATTGAACTTGCAGAAAGCAAACCTCAAACACGATCATCATTGCAAATCCGAAGCGAAAATCAACAGCCTGACCGCTGTTACTTTGCCAAATACCCAGAAGCGCCTACATGGCCCGCATTATGGCGCGTCCCAAACCTGAAACTTTCGATAAACAAAAGACCGTGGCGGAGAACCGTCGCGCCCGTTTCGACTATCATATCGAGGACAAGTTCGAGGCCGGGCTCGCTCTGCAGGGGACCGAGGTCAAAGCCTTGCGCGCTGGTGAAGCGAGCATCGCGGAGAGCTACGCCGAGGTACGCGATGGCGAAGTGTGGCTGATTAACGCCAACGTTCCCGAATACAGCCACGGCAATCGGCTCAATCACGAGCCACGTCGGCCAAGAAAGCTCTTGCTGCACCAGCGCGAGATCGGACGGTTGTTTGGCGCCGTCGAGCGCAAGGGCATGACGCTGGTTCCGCTGTCGATCTATTTCAACAAGCAAGGCCGTGCGAAAGTCGAACTGGCGCTGGCTAAGGGTAAGCAAGCCCACGACAAGCGCGCCAGCGTGAAGGAGCGGGATTGGAAGCGTGACAAGGCGCGGCTGATGCGCGAACGCGGCTAACCCCTGCGATAAATCGCTGCCAATGCGGTGTTCAGTTCGCAGTCAGCGCCTATATGGTTGATGGCCGTGCCAGTCAGGCGCTTCGTAGACTATTTCTTGAAGTTCTTCTGTCAAAGGAGCAGGGCACGCGTCCAATAGTGGAAAGACGATGAAACCCGAACGGAGCAACACTTGGGCAGCGGACACCATCCGCAAATATATGCCCACTCGCGAGGAGTTAGCGCGCAATCGCTATCTCAGGCCGTTCGCGCATCGTTTTCTATCGCCAGAACTGTGGCGGTTCACACGGAGATCAGTGCCGCGCGGCGTGGCCTTGGGGCTGTTCGCGGCCTTCATCATCCCGGTCGGACAGATTTTCCTGGCGGCTTTCATGGCCTTGCCAGCGCGGGCAAATGTGCCTTTGGCATCCCTAGTGACATTCGTGACCAATCCTTTCACATTTCCGTTTTGGATTTACGTCGCAAACCAGCTCGGCAAGATCATGCTGAATCTGGATGCGGCGGTTGGCGGTATTGCCGCCGAAGAAATGACCAGTGGCCGCTGGAGCTGGCTGTTCGATCTGTTTCAGGAAGCAGGGGTGACAGTCTTTGGCTTTCTGGTTCTCGCGGTTGTTTCATCAGCCCTTGGTTACCTTATCGCGGGAGCGACGTGGCGTTATCTCGTTGCTCAGCGTCGTGCAAAACGTTTGCGCAAACTGGAAGAGCGGCTCGACCAGCGGTTGAGTGAACGATAAACTGCTTGGCATGAACCAAGTCGTTTCATCGGCCAGACTGACCTTCGAACAGAACTCAAATGGTGCCCCGCTTTACGGGGCTCTGGCCGCCGGATTGGTCGTGAGCCTTGGCGCAGTTTGGTGGATTACCGAAAGTGCGGTGATTGCCGCCGTTTTCGGTCTGGGTGCCCTGCTTTTTCTGCTTGGTGCTTTTGTCGTTGAACGCCTGCAGGCGAGCAAGGCCGAGGCGGTCGACACTTTGCCAGATTGGTCCGTGACTGTTGCCGCGCTTGAACGGCTTGATGCGGCTGTGGTGATTACTGATCGAGCCAATCGCATGGTTTGCGCCAATGCACGCTACGTAGAAGCATTCGGAGTGAGCACTGCTCCGCCGTCCCTTCAAGCTTCAAGAGAAGGGCTCGAGATCATGTCACGGGTGGCGCGCTCTGCCTGGCGAGACGGCTCGGGTACGGATGACAGCGCCACATTAGAGCTCGCCGGGGCAAACTGGGCGGTTGAAGCGAAGCGAGCGGGGCGCGGGGAAGACCATCTGATTTGGACTTTCAAAGCACAGGACTCAAAGTCAACCGATCCTCTGGCTGAGCTCGATCTTGCAGGCGCATTGGGTGATGCGCTTAGTCGAGCGGGCATCGAAGCGGTGATGACTGATGCCAAAGGTGTCATAACCAAGGTCAGTGCGGGGTTTGCCACGCGTGCTGTTGGTGATGCTTCCGCAACCCTGGCTGGGCAGGAGTATGTCTCATTCTTGCGCTCTGACGATCGTGACAGGATTTTCTTCGCTCGCGAAACGCGCAGCGGCAGCCCACAGACCCTGATTCACGTCGGGCTTGATGATCTGGATGCAGAGGTCGCCACCGGGCCGGAGGAAGGGCAGTCGCTCATGCTCTTGGTCGACAGTGGGGTCGGTATTGGCGCTGGCTGGGACGGATCCTCGCAGGCCGGGGTGGCGCAGCTGGAAGCGCTTCTGTCGCAATTGCCGCTAGGACTGGCGATGACCGATCGCGATGGTCGCTTCCTGTTTGGGAACGACGCCTTTCTCAGAGCCATCGGTAAAGAAGGGCAGCGTTTGCCGCCATTCCCCACCGACCTGGTCGTGCGGGAAGACAAGGCTGCTCTCTCCGATGCGGTTCGACGGCATGGGCGAGGCCCCGCCTCCAGCGGGGATATGGCCGTGCGGCTGGTGGCTCAGGCGGACGAGCCTGTTTCGCTGGGATTGGCTGGCGTGAGGGGGCTGGGAGAGGCTGCTGTTCTGTTGAGCTTGTCCGATTCCAGTGAAGAGACGCAGCTCAAGCGCCAGGTGGCTCAGGCGACCAAAATGCAAGCAGTCGGTCAATTGGCTGGCGGTGTGGCACATGACTTCAACAATGTGCTGACGGCCATCATCGGTACCTGTGATCTCATGCTCCTGCGGCACACGCCGGGGGACAGCGATTACGATGACATCCAGCAAATTCGCGCCAACTCCAATCGTGCCGCAGCACTGACGAGACAATTGTTAGCATTTTCCCGCCAGCAGACGCTGCGGCCCGAAGTCCTTCAGCTGCCCGATGTGGTGAGCGAGGTCGGGCCTCTGATCACGCGCTTGCTCGGCGAGAAGATCACCTATTACGTTCAGCACGATCGCAATCTGGGGCCGGTTAGGGCTGATCCGCAGCAGCTCGAGCAAGTCATTATGAACCTGGCGGTCAATGCGCGCGACGCGATCCAGTCGCGCGGCAAGGGTGTCGGGCGGATCACTCTGATGACCCGCAGCGTCAAGGCCAATCAGGTGATCAAGTTCGGTAATGAAGTCTTGCCGTCAGCCGATTACACTGTGCTGATCGTCCAAGACACCGGTGGTGGGATTCCGGATCATGTCTTGCCCAAGCTGTTCGAACCCTTCTTCACAACGAAGGATCAGGGCAAGGGGACGGGCCTTGGCCTCTCGACAGCCTATGGCATCGTCAAACAATCCGGTGGCTTTATCTTTGTCGACAATCTCAAGGACGGAAATGGAAAGCCGACTGGCGCGCGCTTTACAATCTATTTCCCTGTCCATCACGGCGAAGTCACGCATCGGCCTGCCACGCCTGAGCTGGAAACCAATTCCGACTGGTCGGTTGGCGGCAGAATTCTGCTTGTCGAAGATGAGGACATGGTCCGTGCCGTGGCAGAGCGCGCATTGGCGCGAGCGGGCTATGAGGTGATCGCCTGCGCTGACGGTGAAGAAGGACTGGCTGCAATCTCGCAAGGTCAAGAGTTCGACATCGTGGTCAGCGATGTGGTCATGCCCGGAATGGATGGCCCCGCAATGGCGCGCGGCATTCGCGAGCAACGGCCCGACATCCCGGTTCTGTTCATGTCTGGCTATGCCGAAGAGAATCTCCGCAACGACATCGACATTCCGAATATGCACTTCATTCCAAAGCCGTTCAGCGTGCAAGCCATCAGCGACAAAGTGGGAGTGGTGATGCGGACCGTTAAGTCCAAGCAGGACTAACTTAGGGAAATTGTTGCCGAAATGCTCGTAGGCGCTCGGTTTGCCGGTGAAGACCTGCTGTCCGATAGTCCCTGTCAGTCGCCAAACATGCTATTCATTGACGATACACGCCGCATCTCAATTATTGACGGTGGGTATGTTGGGAGGACTGGCAATGAACACACGTCGCATCGGATTTGCTCTTGTAGCTAGCGCTTTGATGACAGGCACCGCGGCATCGCAGAGCTTGCCTGAGCCCGGTGACACCTCACAAGGCGATGTCTCCGTCACGATCTACAATTCCAATCTGGCATTAATCCAGGATGTGCGGTCGTTGGAGATTGAGCGCGGACGGTCGCGGATCGAGTTTCCTGATGTCTCGGCCAGCATTCGCCCTCAAACACTCAGTTTTTTTGCTCCTGACACGACCATCATCGAACAGAACTTCGATTTTGATCTGCTGACGCCAACCAAGTTGATGGAAAAGGCGATTGGGCAGACGGTAACTCTGCTGCGAACCAACCCAGCGACAGGAAATGAGACGCGTGAGCGGGCCAAAGTCTTGTCGACGGCTGGCGGCGTCGTGGTTCAGATCGGAGACCGGATTGAGGTCCTGCGCGATGATGGCCTGCCTGTCCGGGTTATATTCGACCGGGTTCCTCCCAATCTGCGTGCGCGTCCCACCCTGTCAGTCAATCTCGACAGCAGTCGGGCAGGGCAGCGCCCCGTTTCGCTGCGTTATCTGTCGAATGGACTGGGTTGGTCATCCGATTATGTCGCGCTCTACAATGAAGAAACGGCGTCGATCGACATGCAAGGCTGGGTTACGTTGACCAACAACACCGGCACGACATTCCACCAGGCCAATACCTTGCTTGTCGCAGGCAATCCCAATCGCTCGCGCGGAGCTGGCTTTGAAGCAGGGGAGGGCTGCAATCTCCCGGCACCGAAAGCGCAGATCGTGAGCGCTTGGGCGATTTCTATCTTTATCCGATCAGCGGTCGGACAACGATTGCAAACGCTCAGACCAAGCAGGTCAGCTTCCTCGATGTGCAAGGGGTGAGCGCGCGCAAGGTCTACGAGCGGAACATTGGCTGGCTCACCAATGACAGTCGTCCGATGAATGTATCAAGCGCGATCGCGTTTTCGTCCTCGCGTGACCAAGGGCTGGGCGACGCGCTGCCAGCGGGAACCGTGCGGTTCTATCAGCGTGACAGCCAAGGCACTCCGCAGTTTATCGGTGAGAATCGGATCGGCCACACGCCGATGGGGAGCCAATTGTCGCTTCGCACCGGCGATGCCTTCGACATCTTTGTGCAAGCCGAGGTCGAGAATCGCGAGACGATCACCAGCTCGCAATGGGAACGCAGCGCGAGATATCGTGTGATCGAGGATGGCGAAGTCGTGCGGCAAGTCGATGTCGAGCGACCCAAGCGCTTCTATCGCACGACCATGCGCTACACTTTGACCAACGCCAAGGATGAGCCAATTGAGGTCGATCTCACGCAAGGTGGTCTGGACCGTGGATGGTGGTCCAATGACTTCCGGGTGATCAGCGAGGACATCACCGGCGAGCAGCTCAACAGCGATCGCCGCAAATGGGTTGTGCCGGTCCCCGCCGAAGGGGAGCGCGTAATCCGCGTCACATTCGAAACGCGTTATTGAGCGTAGGAGTGTTTGCCGTGCGGCAATTCCTGGTCCTGGCGACAGCTCTCGCTGCGATAGGTTCCTTTTCTCCGCTCGAAGCGCGGACGGTGGTCGATGCCTCCGAACCGAGCAATGTGTCGGTCACGGTCTATCGCGACCCAAGCGGTGGCGAAATCAACCGGGATTGGCCCGAAGGTTTCGCCATGATCAGCGAGACCCGGCAGGTCACACTGCCCGCGGGCGAATCGACGATCCGCTTTGACGGTGTTTCGGAAGGCATGGTCGGCGTCAGCGCGATAGTGACCGGCCTTCCAGGCGGCACGATCGAGAAGAACCGCAATGCTGAGCTGCTGTCGCCTGCAGCGCTGGTCAATGGTGCACTCGGCAATCGAGTCACTATCACCCGAACCAATCCCGCCACAGGCTTGGAAGTCTCAGAGAGCGCCATTGTAAGAACCCGCGCTGACGGGGGTTTGGTGCTGCAATCCGGAGCGGGGTTTGAAGCGGTCCGTTGTGCCGGTCTTCCCGAAAGGCTGACGTTCGATTCTGTTCCAGATGGTCTGTCGGCCAAACCGGTCTTCTCGATTGACACCCGCGATGCCAGCGGCGGCAATTACGAGGTCACCTTGACCTATCTCTCCTGGGGGTTCGACTGGCAGGCCAGTTACGTAGCGACGTTGAGTGACAAACCCGAGGGCGAGGGGTTCGCTATGGACTGGTTGAGCTGGCTGACCGTGCTCAACAACAATGGGCAGAGCTTTGACGATGCCGAATTGCTGGTGGTGGCTGGAACATTGAACATCGAAAGTGACTTCGAGGATTTGGCAGAACCGCCTGCAGCCAGTCCTTTGCGGCTGACGTGTTATCCGATCGGCAGCACGGCGGCAGGATCCCCAATACTAGTGCCGCCGCCGCCTCCTCCGCCGCCGCCAGCTCCGATGATGGCGAAGCAGGGCATGATTACAGTGACCGCGAGCCGACGCACAGAAGATGTGATGGAAACCCCAGTTGCGGTGATGGAAGCCGGCGAAGAGCGGCTCGGTGACCTCAAGCTTTACCGGGTGCCTGAGCGGGTTGATGTGTCAGCCCAGAGCCTCAAACAAGTGGCCTTCCTCAATCGTCAGAACATTGAGGGTCGCTTTCTTTACGAGAACGATTGCGATCCCTGGAGCGCGTTTGATCGCGACCGCCGGTTCTTGAAAAGTGACCTACTGCTTGTGACAAAGAACGAAGAAGAAAAGGGCCTTGGCATCGCCTTGCCGCAGGGCGAGATGGCTATCTTCGAGCCGAGCGCGTTTGGATTACAATTGGTGGGAGAGACCGATTTGCGAGACTATGCGCGCGGGCAGGACCTCGAATTGTCGATCGGAGATAGCGCTCAGGTTACCTACCAATGCGGGCGCACGTCAGAGCTTGACCCTGAGGATGCGGGGAAAAAATGGAGCCAGATGGCTCTGGAGATCCGCAATGCCAACCCTCATCCTGTTTCAGTCCGTGTCTTGCTCGGCCGCCCAGGCGAATATGAGTATCGCATTCGGGGTTTCCGAACCCGGGTAAAGGACGGGTATGACATTTTTGAAGTGACCGTCCCTGCCAACGATACATTGGAAATTGAATGGCGCACCCGTCTGCCCCGTGACCAATGGGATAGTTGATTCCTGGCTTTCCAACAAAAAATTTGTTCCACTCTTGTTCTTGTGGAACAAACACGGTACATACTCCTACACGAAAGGTTGGTCGATAACCCAAGGCCAGGCCTAGGCAAGCGAAGGAGCCCGTGCGATGTCATCGAAACTCAAGCTGGTAGAAAAGGAAAACGACGTGGACCGTCAAAAGGCGCTCGACGCTGCGCTTGCTCAAATCGATCGCGCATTCGGCAAGGGTTCGGCGATGAAGCTTGGCTCGAAGGAAGCCATGCAGGTGGAATCAATCTCGACCGGATCGCTCGGGCTCGACATTGCATTGGGAATTGGCGGCCTTCCGAAGGGCCGTGTGATTGAGGTCTATGGGCCGGAAAGTTCGGGCAAGACGACTTTGGCTCTGCATTGTATCGCCGAAGCGCAGAAGGCCGGCGGCACTGCGGCATTCGTTGACGCCGAACATGCGCTTGATCCGGTTTATGCGAAGAAGCTGGGCGTCGATATTGATGAGCTGATCGTTTCGCAGCCCGATACGGGCGAACAGGCTCTGGAAATTACTGACACATTGGTTCGTTCGAACGCGATCGATGTGTTGGTGGTCGACTCGGTCGCCGCGCTCGTCCCGCGCGCCGAAATCGAAGGTGAGATGGGCGACGCTCATGTCGGCCTTCAAGCACGACTGATGTCTCAGTCGCTGCGTAAGCTGACCGGGTCGATCAACCGTTCCAAGTGCATGGTGATCTTCATCAACCAGCTGCGGATGAAGATCGGTGTGATGTATGGCAACCCGGAGACAACGACGGGCGGCAACGCGCTGAAGTTCTATGCTTCGGTCCGGCTCGATATTCGTCGGACGGGTCAGATCAAGGATCGCGACGAGGTGATCGGCAACTCGACCCGCGTTAAGGTCGTCAAGAACAAGGTTGCCCCGCCGTTCAAGCAGGTCGAATTCGACATTATGTATGGCGAGGGGATCTCGAAGATTGGCGAAATTCTCGACCTTGGCGTCAAGGCTGGCATTGTTGAGAAATCGGGCAGCTGGTTCTCTTACGACAGCATTCGGATCGGCCAGGGCCGTGAAAATGCCAAGAATTATTTGCGCGAAAATCCAGAAATTTGCAGCCAGTTGGAAGCCGCCATCCGCGGCCGGACCGACGAGGTTGCCGAGGAAATGATGACAGGCCCGGACGCGGAATCTGACAACTGATCCTCAAGCGGGCGATCGCGCAGGCCCTTTGCGCGCCCGGAAAACCGTAAAGCCGAGACGGATGTCATCCGCAGGGATGATGCCTCTCGGCTTTTCTGTTTGTGGCTCTAGTCCTACGGTGCCAGTCACTTCCAAAGTGTTGCACCCGCACCCCAAACTCCTCTCACAACAAGAGATTGATAATGAGCGGCTTGTCGCTGCGAGCTCCATTGCCTAACTGGTAGGCGTCATGACTTCGACCAACGATATTCGCCGTTCATTTCTCGACTATTTTTCGGGTGCCGGTCACACTGAGGTGCCGAGTGCACCACTCGTGCCATACAACGATCCGACATTGATGTTCGTGAATGCGGGCATGGTGCCGTTCAAAAATGTCTTTACGGGTTTGGAAACGCCTCCAGGTCCATGCGCGACTTCATCGCAAAAGTGTGTGCGGGCTGGCGGTAAGCACAACGATCTGGACAATGTCGGTTACACGGCTCGGCACCATACTTTCTTTGAGATGCTCGGCAATTTCTCGTTCGGTGACTACTTTAAGGAACAGGCGATTGAACACGCCTGGACTTTGTTGACCAAGGAGTGGGGTCTGTCGGCCGACAAATTGGTCACCACGGTCTATCACACCGATGACGAGGCATTTGATCTGTGGCGTAAGATCTCTGGTCTGCCAGAGGATCGGATCATCCGCATCGCTACCAACGATAATTTTTGGTCCATGGGCGATACCGGGCCATGCGGTCCGTGCTCCGAGATCTTCTACGATCATGGAGAGCACATTTTCGGCGGACCTCCAGGAAGCCCCGACGAGGACGGAGATCGATTTGTAGAGATCTGGAATCTGGTATTCATGCAATTCGACCAGACGGCCGAGGGAACCCGTAAGGATCTACCGAGCCCTTCGATCGACACGGGCATGGGGATTGAGCGGATCGCTGCTGTCATGCAGGGCGTCCATGACAATTATGACACCGATACTTTCAAGGCGCTGATCGCAGCGTCTGAGAGTTTGACCGGGGTTGCTGCTGAAGGCGATGCCACCGCTAGCCACCGGGTGATCGCTGACCATTTGCGTTCGACCAGCTTTCTCATGGCTGACGGCGTTCTGCCGTCGAACGAGGGGCGTGGCTATGTTCTGCGAAGGATCATGCGGCGGGCCATGCGCCACGCTCACCTTCTGGGTGCCAATGAACCATTGATGCACCGCCTTGTACCCCAGTTGATTGCCGAAATGGGACAGGCTTATCCCGAATTGGCCCGCGGCCAGGCGCTAATCCAGGAAGTGTTGGAACGGGAAGAAACTCAGTTCCGCCGCACCCTCGAGAAGGGGCTCAAACTGCTTGACGAAGCGACGGGCTCAATGGGCGAGGGCGATGAACTCGACGGCGATACCGTTTTCAAACTCTATGACACCTATGGCTTTCCCTATGACTTGACCGAGGATGCTCTGCGCAGCCGAGGCATCGGCGTGGATCGGCAAGGTTTCGACAGTGCTATGGAGCAGCAGAAGGCGGCGGCTAGGGCGGCCTGGAAGGGCTCCGGAGACGCGGCTTCGGGTGAGGTGTGGTTCGATATTGCCGAACGTGAAGGGGCCACGGAGTTTACGGGTTACGCGTCGGTTTCAGGCGAAGGAAATGTCGTAGCTATCGTTAAGGATTGTGCTGAGGTTTCCTCAACAACAGCTGGCGAAGAGGTTGTGCTGCTGACCAACCAGACACCGTTCTATGGAGAGAGCGGGGGGCAAACGGGCGACACCGGAATGATCTCGACGCCTGCCGGTTTGAGAGCTGCGATCTCGGACACGTCCAAACCGCTTGGACGCCTGCACGCACATCATGTAACAATCGAGGCTGGATCGGTTGCGGTCGGCGACACGGTGCACCTAGACGTCAATGATGAGCGCCGCACCCGGATCCGCTCTAATCACTCAGCCACGCACCTGGTCCATGCTGCCTTGCGCAATCAGCTTGGCGACCACGTCACCCAAAAAGGGTCTCTGGTTGCAGAAGACCGGCTGCGGTTTGACTTCTCGCATCTCAAGCCACTCGACCAGGCAGAGATTGCTGCGATCGAAGCCGAGGTAAACGCCGAGATCCTCGCCAATGAACCGGTCGGTACGCGTTTGATGAGTCCTGAAGATGCGGTTGAGGCAGGCGCGCTTGCGTTGTTCGGTGAGAAGTATGGCGATGAAGTTCGGGTCCTGTCGATGGGCCGTCAAGGCGAGGGCGGTCGCAACTATTCGGTCGAGCTTTGCGGTGGAACCCATGTCCGCGCGACAGGCGACATTGGTCTTTTCCGCATCATATCCGAAAGTGCGGTGTCTTCGGGGGTTCGTCGGATCGAGGCGCTGACCGGTGATGCCGCGAGATCATGGCTGGTGGAGCGTGAAGAAATGCTCAAGGCGGCTGCTGGAGTGATCCGTGCGACGCCAGAGGAAGTGCCTGCAAGGGTGGCTTCGCTGTTGGAAGATCGCAAGCGACTCGAGAAGGAACTGGCTGAGGCTCAGAAGGCACTTGCTTTGGGCGGAGGTGGCGGAACTGCCGCTGGCGGACCCAAGGATGAAGAGGTCAATGGGATCGCATTCAATGGCCAGGTTTTGGAAGGGCTCAACCCCAAAGAGCTGCGTCCGCTTCTTGATGAAGCCAAGCAAAAGCTTGGCAGTGGTGTTGCGACGATCATCGCTGTGAATGAAGGCAAGGCGAGCATCGCGGCTGCGGTGACTGATGACCTCACTGATCGCTTCAGCGCGGTTGATCTCGTCCGTGCGGGTGTTGAGACCCTTGGCGGCAAGGGCGGCGGCGGCCGCCCCGATATGGCGCAAGGTGGCGGCCCGGATGGTGCGCAGGCTCAAGCTGCATTGGATAAGGTGAAGAGCCTATTGGCTGGATGAGCCAGGCTATCCTGAAAGGGCCACTTTCAGGATCGATGGCATCAGCACCAGATTGCTCATCAGTTCACCTTCGGTCTTGGGCAGATTGTCCGACACATCTTTGACCCGTGTCCCGTAATGGATGTGCCTCTGCGGCTGAGCTACCGTCGGGTCTGCCGGAAGAACGGCTGCCGGAATGAAAGCCAAGCGCGGCATCCCGGGAGCTTTCAGAAAGCCCACCACAGGATGGTTGCAGGAAGTGCAGGTGCCCCGGTCCAAGGCTGGGGGAGGCTTGTACTGCCCAAAGCTTATGTTCGCATCGTTCGAGACATGGACATGCTTGGCCAGCATCACAGTAACGTCGGAGAAATCGCGATCATAGACCTGCTGGCAGATGGTGCAGTGGCAAAAGAAACGCAGCTGCGGTTGATGATCAATCCGAATGCGCGCTTCGCCACATGGACATTGCGCTTTGATCATTGCTGCACTCGCCATGATGTTACCCCTCAGCGTTTGAAGTCCGTAATTGCGGCTTGCGATCGAGACCACCATCGCGCTCAATTTTCTCACGAAACTCGTCGCGCTTTTCGTGGATGGACGCAATCACAGGACCCATTGCCACACCGATGTCGACCAGTACGGCCTCTGACAGTTGCAGCGAACTTTCCAAGTTCTCCGGCACCGCGTGACTGGCACCGGCCCGATAAAGAGCAGCCGCATGGTCAGTGTCTCGCGCACGGGCGACAATCAGCAGATCAGGATGCTCTTTGCGGAGCTTTGTGACGATGCGCTGGGCCAGGACCGGCTCATCCATGGTGAGGACAATCGCAGGCGAATTCTCGATGCCGAGGCGGGACAGAGCGTCGCCGCGACCAGCGTCGCCAAAGGTCGCTCGATACCCATCGCGCTTCGCGCGCTCGATCAGATCTGAGTCTGAATCCAAGGCAACATAGGGCTGGCCGTGTGCAACTAGCATGTCTGCAACCAACCGCCCTACGCGCCCAACCCCAATGATGATTGTGCGCGCTTCGTGCTCATCCTCTTCGGGCAGTTCTGGGACCGGTTCGACCCGTCTCGCAATCACGCGGCCCAGTTTGGCGAGAAGCGGGGTGACAGTGAGGCCGATCGCGGTGACGATCTGCCAGAACTGCGCGGTTTCTTGGTCGATCACGAGTGCCGAGGTCGCCGCGGCCAGTACGATCAGTGTTGTTTCACTGGGGCTAGCCATCAACACGCCTGTTTCGGCAGCCGTGCTGCGGCGCGCCCCCATCAATCGAAGCAGAACGCCGGTCACGATCGCCTTGAAGACTAGGATTCCGACAACCGCCATCATGATGTTTGCGATGTCAGCCCAGATCTCGAGTAGGTTTATGCTCATGCCGATGGTGATCAGGAAAACGCCCAGAGCGAGGCCCTTGAACGGCTCCATGATGCTCTCAACTTCGCCATGATACTCGGTCTCAGCAATCAGCAGACCCGCTATCAGCGCTCCAACGATGGGCGACAATCCGGTCGCTGCGGTTGCAAGACTCGCTCCAATTACGACCAGCAAGGACGCGGCGAGGAACAGTTCCGGGCTTTTCGTCCGGGCTGCTTGGGAGAACAAATGCGGAAGTGCGTAGCGTCCAAACACCAGCAGGATCAGGACCACCAACCCGCCTTGCCACAGGGTCGTTGTCAGGCCGCTCAAACCCTCAGCCTGTGCATGGGGTGCAAGCGCGCCGAGAACAAACACGATCGGGACAATCATGATGTCTTCAAACAAAAGCATCGACAGCGCGGCGCGGCCAACCGGGCTGCGCGTGCCAGAAATCGGCAGCACGATTGCGGTTGAAGAGAATGCCAGAGCGAAACCCAAGGCGAGGGCGCCGGTCAGGTCCATCGAGTTGGCATAGTAGAGGAAGGCAGCACCAGAGCTGCCGATAATTATCAGCTCAAGCGAGCCCAGTCCGAAGACATATTTTCGCAATTGCCACAACCGGTTGAACGAGAGTTCTAAGCCGATCGCAAACAGCAGCAGGATTATTCCGAAATCGGCAAAGGGGGCTAATCGCTCAGGTTCGGATATGGTGACGTGTCTGAGCCAGGGCACTTCTTCAACGAGCGCTCCCAGGCCATAGGGCCCGACAGCGATACCGATCAGGATGAAACCAATGATCGGTGTGATCCGGAACCTGGCAAAGACCGGGATAACGATGCCAGCTGCGCCCAGAATTACGAGCGCATCCGACATAACCGGTGAAAAAGACAATTCGCCTGCCACGTCCGAGAGTTAGAGTGGCCTTCGGCTTATGTCACTAAGGATTGTCGTCTCGACTGCCATTTAGAAAAAGCTCATCGACCGATCCGCCATTGTCGGCCAAGATGGCTTCAACCTTTTGCCGTCCGCGTCGGTAGACGAGAGCAGGGTCGTTTTGTCCCAATTTTTCAAGCTGATCAGCTTGCTCTGCCGTAAGGCTGCTTTCCTGTGCAATGTGATCGCAATAGCCTTCGACCTTCCACGCGGGAAACCGAAAAGCATCAATCTCTCCATAGCGACGTCGGATCAGTCCGTGCGTGAACTCATGAGCGAGTAGCGGCGCCAAACCGCGCCGATTGGCAATCGGCCGTTTTGTGCGCACAACCAAATCATCCTCTTCGACCGCATTGGTGACAACTGCTTTCGTTAGGGGACGCGTGATTGCAAAGGCATCGCTGTAGCCAAGCGCGAGCCATTGCCAACGCCAGCCACCATCTGTGAGAAAGATGGGACGACTTTCGTTCGCCGACGCAAGTGGACTGGCGGCGAGCAATCGGGAGGTCTCGCTAGCGACCTCGAAGAGCCGCTCCTCTTCGATCGGGCTGGTCGACCAAACAGTGCCAATCGGTGTCTCCGTCCGATGCGGAAACGCCAGCAATTGTGGTGCGAACAGCGGGGAGACGAGCAAAGCCAGCGCTGCAAGCAGCAGTGGCGAACCCAGCAGCCTCGCTACGATCTTGCTCAAGCCCAGTTTTGCATTTCTTTTTCGAGGTTCGTGACAATCGCCTCGAAGAACTGTTCGGTGGTGAGCCAATTCTGACCGGGACCGATCAACAGCGCCAGGTCCTTGGTCATCTGGCCGTTCTCGACGGTCTGGATGCAAACCCGCTCGAGCGTTTCCGCGAACCGGACAACATCGGGTGTCTCATCGAACTTGCCGCGATACATCAGGCCCCGGGTCCAGGCGAAAATAGACGCAATCGGGTTGGTCGACGTTGCCTTGCCTTGCTCGTGCTGACGATAGTGACGCGTTACGGTGCCGTGAGCCGCTTCTGCCTCGACGGTCTTGCCATCTGGTGTCATCAGGACCGAAGTCATCAGGCCAAGCGAGCCAAAGCCTTGCGCAACTGTGTCGGACTGAACGTCGCCGTCATAGTTCTTACAGGCCCAGACGAATTTGCCGCTCCACTTCAGGGCCGCAGCAACCATATCGTCGATCAAGCGGTGCTCGTAGGTAATGCCGGCGGCTTCGAACTTGTCGGCGAATTCCTCATCATAGACTTCCTGGAAAAGGTCTTTGAAGCGACCATCATAGGCCTTCATGATGGTGTTCTTGGTCGACAGATAGACCGGCCATTTGCGGTCCAGGCCATAATTCATCGAGGCGCGAGCGAAAGCGCGGATCGAATCATCGAGGTTGTACATCGCCATCGCGATGCCCGAGCTTTCAAATTCAAACACTTCAAGGTCGAGCTTGGTGCCATCTTCGCCTTCGTAAACGAGGCGCAACTTACCTGGGCCAGGGATCAGCGTATCGGTGGCGCGATATTGGTCTCCAAAAGCGTGACGACCGACCACGATCGGGTGAGTCCAGCCTGGGACCAGGCGGGGAACGTTGTCGATCACGATCGGCTCACGGAAAACCACACCGCCAAGAATATTGCGGATCGTTCCGTTTGGCGAACGCCACATCTTCTTCAGACCGAATTCTTCAACCCGCGCTTCATCGGGAGTAATTGTCGCGCATTTCACACCAACGCCGTGTTCCTGGATCGCATTGGCAGCATCTACGGTGATTTGATCGTCCGTTTCGTCGCGTTTCTCGATCGAAAGATCGTAATATTTCAGGTCAATGTCGAGGTATGGCAGGATCAAGCGTTCGCGAATCCACTGCCAGATGATTTTTGTCATTTCGTCGCCGTCGAGCTCAACGACCGGATTCTTGACCTGAATCTTTTGCATAGAAGTATCCCGTCTTCTTGGGTGCTGTTCAGCCAGCCACTATCGGTGACTGAGCCTTCCAAATGTGTGATTTAATCCCTGTCGGAGGCTTTAGCAGAGGAGCGACAGCTTGCAAGTTCAACCGGCTCCTCTCTGCCCCTCAAATTCGAGAATTGGGCGAAGAAAAACCCGCCGGGTGAGGGCGGGATCTCGGAAGCCAGACATTCCAGGCTGAAACGATGGTGGGCGTAGGAAGAGTTGAACTTCCGACCCCTGCGATGTCAACACAGTGCTCTACCACTGAGCTATACGCCCAAGCCATCATCAGCTCGCTCTGAACCAGAGCGGAGCGGCGCATTAACGCGCCCTCGACGATCGTGCAAGCGATTCGCGACCTTAAAGTGACGCTTCCCGTTGTTCTTCAAAGATCCGCTCCACTTCGAGCACAAGGTCGCGCAGGTGAAACGGTTTTGAGAGGACCTTTGCCGCAGGTTGTTCACGACTTGCCCTTAAGGTTACAGCGGCAAACCCAGTGATAAACATCACTTTTGTTCTTGGGCTGATCTCGGCACAGCGTTGCGCCAGTTCAATTCCATCCATCTCCGGCATCACGATATCCGAAAGCAGCAGGTCAAACTGATGCTGCTCGAGCAAAGGTAAGGCATCCGTTCCGCGGTCCACGGAATGGACCTCGTACCCGGCTTTGGCTAATGCGCGCTCCAGATAGGCGCGCATGGCTGCCTCATCTTCGGCAAGGAGGATTCGCGGTGCGTTGTGGGCTGTCATGCGGGCCTGATAGCACCTCCCTTTTAAGAAATCTTTGTCTTGGGCGGTCTTGCCCATTTTTGAAACAAGTCAGGCCGCAAAAGTGAGCTTTGACTCGCTAGGCGAAAGCAGGCAGCACCGCTTTGACATGACCTTCCGCAGTCTCTTGAGTGCCGATTCGGAAAAAGTTAACGGCGGTGCCGTTGGCGAACCCTCGATTGGGCCAGCATTTTCCTATTTTGCGCCCAAACATTTGCCGCTTCCTGTCTTGATTGCTGTGCCGCATGCTGGCCGCTCCTATCCCGCCAAAATTCTGGATCTGATGCGCGACGCTGAGATGTCGACGCTTCGACTTGAAGATAGATTGGTCGATCTTTTGGGTAGCGAAGTGGCGAAACAAACTGGAACCGGATTATTGGTTGCCCAGGCCCCCAGAGCAATGCTCGATTTGAACCGCTCGCGCGATGATGTCGATTGGGAAATGGTGACCGGTACAAAGCCTGAAGGCCCGATGCATTCCCAGGCCAATCGTCGCGCGCGCAGTGGCTTGGGTCTGGTACCAAGGCGTCTGCCCGGTTTCGGCGAGATATGGACTGACAGGATCAGCAAGGCTGAGCTGGACCTGAGAATCGACCATATTCATCGTCCATACCATCGGCACCTGTCGCGCGAATTGGACCTTATCCGCAATCGCTGGGGAGCAGCTCTGCTGTTGGACCTCCATTCGATGCCGCCGCTTCGCCGACAGCCGGGCCAAAGAAGGGCCCCTCAGATCGTGCTTGGCGATCGGTTCGGCGCTTCATGTCACGCAAGCTTGGCTGCAAGAGCATTTCGTTTCTTGGAAGCAGAGGCATGTCCTGTCGCGCATAATCGGCCCTATTCTGGCGGTTATGTGCTTGATCGGCACGCCTCGCCCGCGCGCGGTATTCACGCTATCCAAGTGGAGGTATGCCGTTCGACCTATCTTGACGAGCAATATGCTGAACCAAGCGCGGGCTTAGCATCAATGGCAAAATTGCTTGCTGGGCTGGTCCGGGAACTGGGCGCAGAAACGGCCCGCCTTGGAGACGCGGATTACCTTTCTCAAGCTGCCGAATAGAGACGGGGCTCAATAAAAAACCACCCCGTGCATTCGCACGAGGTGGCCAAGGTTCAGGGAGGTTGACGCCCATTGGGCGTCAGTCAGAGAGAGCGCATGAGGGGGTCGCTTCCTCCAACACCTAGAAGATAAGAATTGGTGGGGCTTGCATCAAGCCCCACCCCATGGGCTAGCTTGCAGCTGATTCAGCCATCGCCTGCTCGGGTACCTTGCCCTGAGCACTCTGCAAATCAAACACTGTCCGCATGAGATTGAGCGAGAACAGATGCGCATGAATGAGCACGATCATGCCGTTCTCATGCAGCGTCTTGAGCTTGTCGTCTGGCAGAGCACGTAGCTTTTGTTCATCGATCATCTGGAAGCCACGATAGATAAATGGCTTGTCTGGCATGTCGTTACGCGTGATCGCGATTTCGCCGTCCATCATGATGTCGAGCTTTGCCAGCTCTTCGAGGAAAGCACGGGTGCGCTGTCCAGCTTCTTCGAACTTCTTGCAGAAATCGAGCACCTGATCAGTGTAGGGAGTAGGCTTCCCATCCTCCTCAAACAGCTGATTTCCTTCGTCAAACTTGCCGATGACGCCTGCGCCTGGGTCAAAGCAAAGCGATAGGTCATCTTGATCCGGACGAAGCTTGGCCAACATGAAAGGGTAGCGGCGAACATAGGCCGGCGCGTAGGCATGGCCGACCAGCTTGCCATCATCGCCAATAAAGACGTTTACGCCTTCATTGAGACCCATCAGAGCGATCGGCAGTGGGTTGTCTCCTGCAGTGAACACAATCGGAAAACTGCGCTGGGCATCGACGAACTCGTCAACGGTCAGCGGAATCGCGTGAGTCGAAGCGAGAAAGTCTGCGTTTTCGAATGCGCGTACCTTCCAGTCCGAGTGGTCGCGGCTGTTGAGCGGAAGCAGATCCTTATAGAAAAGCGGAAGCGGCGGCTGTTGTGGCGCGCTGGCCATGTAGTCTCTCCAAAAAACGGGTTGGTTGATGCGGTTGGAACGTGTCCAAAACAAAGTCGCGCCGCGCTTTAGGCGTTCGCGACGTTCCGCGCAAGCGCGCTAAGGATTGAGCAGCAACTTGCCTGGATTGAGCAAGCCTTTCGGATCGAGCGCTGACTTGACTGATCGCATCAGGGAGAGGGTGGCCGGGTCGCCAAGCCGTTCGAGCTCGTCAGCTTTCAACTGACCAATACCGTGTTCCGCGCTGATCGAACCGCCCCATTCTGTGACAAGATCATAGACCTGACGGCTCACCCGCTTGCCTTCGGTCTCCTCCCATTCCCCGGGGGTTGCACCTTGCGGAGCTAGCACATGGAAGTGCACATTCCCGTCGCCCAAATGTCCAAATGCCACTCCTCGCACTCCCGCAAATGCCTGTTCAATCTTGGGAATTGCCGCGAGGATGAATTCGGGCATTTTTTCAACCGGAACCGAGATGTCATGCTGCATGGCCGGGCCAATCGCGCGTTCTGCAGGCGCTATCGAGTCGCGCAGGAGCCAAAAGTCCTCCGCCTGCGTCTCATTCGACGCGATCACCGCATCTTCGAGCAAGTCCTGCTCCATCGCGTCTGCCAGCAAGTGCTCGACAGTCGTGCGAAGCTCATCCGGGTCCCCTCTGGAGGCGACAAACTCAATCAGCGCGTTCCATGCATGGCGGTTGTGTAGTGGCGGCCTCGTATCAGGCAGATGATCGAGCACGCTGGTGAGACAGTGATCGGGAACGATCTCAAAGCCTTCTAGCTCGTCACCAAGGGCGTGATCGACATATTGCAGCAAGCTTCGCGCACCGGTCACCGAGTCCAGGCCAACCCATGCCACCACGCGGCCCTTGATAGCTGGGAGCAGGCGAAGATTGATCGCTGTGACAATGCCCAATGTTCCTTCAGACCCGATCAGCAATTGCTTCAGATCGAAGCCGCGATTGTCCTTCTTCAAGGCAACTAGGCCATCGAAGATCTCGCCAGTGGCCAAGACTGCCTCAATTCCAAGCACTTGAGAACGCATGGTTCCATGGCGCAGCACTTGAGTACCGCCGGCATTGGTCGAAACGAGTCCTCCGATCGTAGCAGATCCCTTTCCACCCAAGGTCAGCGGAAACCGCAAGCCGGCCCCTTCGGCCGCCTCGTGCAGCGTTTGCAGGATAACGCCCGCTTCACAGACAGTCTGGCCAGCGGCTTGATCGAATGACCGTATCGCGTTCATTCTGCGCAGCGACAAAAGGATGGCGCTTCCGCTGGAATCGGGTGTGGCCCCGCCAACCATCCCGCTGTTGCCGCCCTGCGGTACGATCGGCACGTCAAAATCAGAGCACAGCTTGACCAGTTGTGAGACTTCCTGCGTCGAGGCTGGCGATGCCAATGCAAAGGCTTGCCCGGTATAGCGTCCACGCCAGTCGGTCAGCCAAGGCTCGATAAGTTCGGGATCAGTGGTAAGACCTTTATGGCCTAGAATCAGTTCGGCACGGTCGAGGAATTGTTTGGTGCGAGTCATTGTGGCGGCTATGCCACATCCCGACTGCTCAATTCCAGCGCTTTGCGTCTATGACAATTTGGATTAAGCCGCCGTTCAATCAATGGTGCTAGTCCCCGTCTATGCATGGTGGGGCATGCAACTAGGGTTAGGTATCAGGAGGAACAGGATAGTGCCTGGCATGCTCACATTGGCTGCCCCTTTAGCTATGTTGCTTCCTGTCGCGGGACTTTCATCATCGCCACAGCTTGTGTCGGATGATCAAGGGCTCGCTTCTCAGGACAATAAGCGGCCCAATGTTCCAACAATCAATGAGCGTTCCCCGGCGCAATCGCTCAGCCCGCTGGAGCTATGGCAGCGCTCGCTAATCGCTCGCCAAGTTCGAATTGAGCAGCGAGTGATTATCCGCATCTCCCCGGCTCGGCAGTCGCCGCGACAGAATCTCTTGGCCGAACTTCCAACACGCCAGCGAACGCAACAATTTGAAGAGAAGCGGATCGGCAAATGCCTCGCTGTCGAGGGGATTTCAGCGGTCCAAACGGATAGTGGCAACCGCCTTCTGCTGTTCCTGCGTGATCGGCGAATCATTTCTCTCAATCTGGAGAAAGCCTGCCGGGCAAGGGATTTCTATTCGGGTTTCTACCTTGAGCGTAGCGAAGACGGGAAACTGTGCGTCGATCGCGATCGGCTCCACTCTCGCAATGGTGCCAAGTGTGAGATTGATCGCATGCGCCAATTGGTCGCAATCAACGAGTAAGACTGTCACGCCAGCCGGATAGGCAAGGCCGATTTCTTGACTTTAGGACACTTTTGAGCGAGGGCGCGCCAACCGTTTGGTGCCTCTGTGCGCCAGGCACTATGAGACGGCGCATCACGCCGCCACTTACCCGGACATTGCAACCTATATGACATTTGCCGATCTCGGCCTTTCTCCCGAATTGCTCAGCGCCGTCGAAGACGCCGGCTATACCGAGCCGACTGCAATCCAAGCGCAGGCCATACCAGCCGTATTGATGATGCGCGACTTGATCGGAATCGCACAGACCGGGACTGGCAAGACCGCAAGCTTCGTTTTGCCAATGATTGACGTCATGGCGGCAGGTCGGCGCCGGGCTCTGATGCCACGTTCGCTGATTCTGGAACCGACCCGGGAGCTCGCTGCGCAGGTTGCCGAGAACTTCGAAAAGTACGGCAAGAACCATGATCTCAAGATGGCCCTCCTGATTGGTGGCGTGCAAATGGGAGATCAGCTCAAAACCCTGGACGAGGGTGTGGACGTACTAATCGCCACTCCGGGCCGATTGATGGATCTGTTTGAGCGCGGCAAGATCCTGCTCAATGGCTGCGAGCTCCTCGTAATCGACGAAGCCGACCGAATGCTGGACATGGGCTTTATCCCAGACATCGAGTTCATCTGTTCGAAGCTTCCGGAATCACGCCAAACTATGCTGTTCTCGGCGACGATGCCTGCGCCGATTGAAAAGCTCGCTAAGAAGTTTCTGTCCAACCCTCAACGGATTGAAACGGCCAGAGCGGCGACCACCAACAAAGATATCACCGCTTTCAAGATTCCGGTTCATCAGCGCAAGAAGCGCGAAACGTTACGGTGGCTGCTTGAGCATGATCAGATCGAGACCGCGATCGTCTTTGCCAACCGCAAGACAACGGTTCGCGAACTCAACAAGAGTCTTCAGCGGCATGGCTTCGCCAGCGGGGAAATCCATGGCGACATGGATCAGAACTCCCGACTGAAAGAGCTCGACCGGTTCAAGTCGGGCGATATCAATATTCTCGTCGCCTCCGACGTTGCGGCGCGTGGTCTGGATATCAAGGGCGTCAGCCATGTCTTCAACTTCGACACGCCGTGGCATCCCGATGACTACGTCCACCGGATTGGTCGGACTGGCAGGGCAGGGGCCAAGGGGAGAGCGTTCACTTTCGTTGCCGACGAAGACGCCGAAGCAATTGCCAATGTCGAAAAGCTGACGGGCAATGCGATTAAAGTCTTCGGCAAAGACGATGTGCGGGTCGAGCTGGCTGAGCAGAGCCAAGAGCCAGAGCCCAAAGCCGAGGATGATTCGGAAGAGCCGCCCAAAAAGCCTCGCAAGGAAAAGCGTGCGAAGGTAGACACTGAGGGTAAGCGTGGGCGGTCACGTCGCCGCGACGCGCAGGATGATGAGCCTGTGCCCGCCGGCGAATGGAACGGCCCGCGGCCGGGCTTCCTGGATATTGGGTTCGGCTGACCACTTCGTCGGAACAAGCAGTCGGCGCTGATCTCTGATCTACTCCGGAATGGTCACCATGTGCGCGATCATGGTTGACCCCTCGAATACTGCGACATCCTCCACCACATTGTCTGCGACAAAGACGAAGTCAAAGACTCTGTCGTTGTCAGCGTCCCTGTGCAGCATGACGATGAATGCATCTCCCGTGGTCGGTGCCGGATTTAGAGTGATCTCTACGTCTGAGCTGGTCCCTTGTTCGACAAAGCTATAGCCAGCCACATGTGTTCCGCTGGGCTGCCCAGCAATGAACGGATGCATCACCAACCAGCTGTCGTGCTCCACATGCACCTCTTTGAAGGTCAGCGTCAGACCGTCACCGCGTCTGATCTGTGGTTCGCCGTTGGAGATCCGAACTTCGGAGTAGGGGACGGCATTCTCAGCCCGCTCCAACCCCTCGATTGAGATCCAATTGCGCTCTCCATTGCCCAACTGAACGGTGCCGCTTGATTCCTCCTGTGCCGCAGCCGGCACTGCCATGATTGCACAAGCAAGCGACAGTGCCGCGGCCATGATCTTCTTCATTTTTCACCCCCTCCGAACTGTACTGGCAGTCTCACACATTTCAGGAGCTTGGGGAAGCGGCTTGACTGCACCTCAAACAAAAAACATAATCACGATTATGATAATTGAGTCGGACATCAATCCCAAAGCCCAAAACATCGCCTCTGCGGCGGTCGAAGCGATCTATGAGCGCGGCCTGGATCGCTTCAAATTGACCGATGTGGCGCGCAAGGCGGGAGTGACCACCGGCGCGGTAACCTATTATTTCGAGGACAAGGACGCACTATTGATCGCGGCGTTCGACGAGACATGGCGGCGGATGTTCGCAGACATCGCGGCCTATGAGGGCGGCTGGACACTCGAGCGGTTTGAAAGATCTCTGCCCTTGGATGACAACAGCCGCCGGGGGTGGAGCGTATGGCTCGCCTTCTGCGGACGAGCGCAAACCTCGCCCGAGATCAATCGACACTATCGCAACTCTTATGCGCAGCTTGAAGATCTGCTGGGCCAGTCATTTGCAGCGCACGGTGATGAGGTGTCCCACGAAGATATCCGTGCGGTGATCGCTGCGATGGACGGAATTGGATTGTGCGCCACGCTGAATGAAAGCCTCTGGCCAGCCACGCGCCAGCGCGAATGCCTGCGCCAAATGGTCGGCCATCTTTTCAAACAACCTAAACCGACGGGAGCGCCCCAATGACCTCGATCACCCATTTGCCAGCGACGGCATCGACCGAAGACATATGTGAAGTGTTGGATCGGGATGCGGCGCTCATCATCGACAATGTCTTGTCGGCGGAGCAGCTCGCCCAAATCCGTACAGAGCTGGCGCCCTATCTTGAAGCAGGTGGCAACGGCCGGGATGAATTCACCGGCTTCAAGACCAAGCGCGTTGGTGCTTTGATCGCGCGGTCCCCAGCCTGCCGCGAACTGGCCCTGCACAAAATCGTGAACGGCACGGCGGCACAATATCTTGCACCGCATGCCGATGGCTATCAGCTCCACTTTACGCAGGCGGTCAACATCGGCCCGGGAGAATCGGCTCAGACACTGCATCGTGATCGCGGGCTTTGGGGCGGCAAGATTCCCCGCCGGATCGAAACCCAGCTCAGCACGATCTGGGCGATCAGCGAATTCACCGCTGCCAATGGCGCCACACAATTGGTGCCCGGCTCGCACCTATGGGAAGCAGACCGTGAGCCGCAGCCGGATGAGATCGTTCCAGCGGAGATGAAGCCAGGCTCGGTCCTGATCTATTCCGGCACGGTGATCCATGGTGGGGGGACCAACACGACTGAGGACGAGTATCGCCTCGCCGTGCTGATCCATTACACGCTCAACTGGCTGCGGCAGGAAGAGAACCAGTATCTGTCCTGCCCGCCAGAAGTGGCCAAGACCCTGTCACCCGAGTTGCAGAAGCTGATCGGTTATTCGCGTGGCGGTCCTGTGCTGGGCTTCTATTCGACCCCGGGCGAGCCTGGCGAGGGGCACGAACTGGCAGATCCGATCAAAGCGCTGGCTTAGCTGCTTCAGCGCGATTAAGGGGCGGGGCGATGTACCCCAGCAAGACCCCTCCAGAACGCTTTGCTGACGGACTGATCCACGCGATCAGCCTGGTCGGCTTGTTGGTCGCTTTCGCGTTTCTGCTTCCGAGGGCGGCGGCGGCTGGTGACAGCGCAGTATTGGTTGCCGCCTGGGTCTATGCAGTGGCGGCGCTGTTCTCGCTCTGCATCTCCTTCGCTTATCACCTCTCGCCCTGGCACGATCTCCGTCCGACCCTGCGGCAATGGGACCACGCCGCGATCTATCCCGTGATCGCCGGGGTGTTCAGCCCGCTGCTGATCACCGCCGGAACCGCGAGTGCCTATGCAATCCTGTCAGTGATCTGGATCCTGACCTTGTTCGGCGTGTGGTTCAAACTCTCGGGCGACAATGGAGATTCGCGCTGGTCATTGATCTCCTACCTCGGGCTTGGCGCTTTCGCCCTGATCGCGCTTCCCGATTTCTGGGCAGCGCTCCCGCAAGCATCGACCTGGGCGATCCTGGCCGGAGCCGTGTTCTATACGATCGGCACTCAATTCTATCGCAAGAAGGGCATGCCCTATCGCTATCCGATCTGGCATTTCTTCGGTTCCTTGGGTGGAGCGTCGTTCTTCGCCGCGATCTGGATCGCTCTGTCTTGACCACACGAGGCTAGGGCGCCTCGATATAGCTGGACAGCATTTTGGTCATTTCCTCGGTCAACCGTTCGGCCGGGATTAAGGATCCAACCTCATCAACGATCCATCGGTGAGCGAGCGCGTCAGCGGTATCCACCAGAATCGTCGCTTTGATCGGTGCTTCTTCGACCGCAGGCGCCAGGGCAGCGGCGATCGCCTGGATCAACCCAGTCCGCAGAGTGTCGATCCGTTTCTGCTGAGCATCAGTCAGTGCGATCTCGCTGGAAAGCACTCTGTGCAGTTCGGGATCATTCTGATGGAGCCGGATCGCGCCTGTCACCAAGGCAGCGACCACTTCTTTCGGGTTGGGGTCCTCGCTCAAAAGCGCCGCGCCTTCGAGCAAGGCAGTTTCGCCCTCAGCCAAATGGCGATCGAGCAGCAGATCAACGATTTCGCGCTTGTTCGAGAAATATTCGTAGACCGAGCCGACCGAGACTCCCGCCCTTCTGGCGATTGCATTGGTGTTGAGTCCGGCGACTCCATCGCGCGACAAAATCTGAGCAGAAGCTTCCACAATCGCCTCGACGGTCGCTTTGGAGCGCGCCTGTTTCGCACGCCGTTTCAGCGCTTTAGCGGAGGATTCTGGCTTGAGTTTTGACATTGAGAAACCCGAGTTTCAAAAGTTGAGTAATTGCTCAATATTATGTGCATGACACATTCACGCAAATCAAGCTTCGCCAATCATTCCTCCTGGACCTCCTATCGTGACATTCTGCGCGAGGAGTTCGCGATCAGTTTTCCAATTGAGCCAACCGAACATTGGCAAGAGATCCGTGGCCATTCGATCCGCTATGATCTGTGGGAGCATGATTGGCCATCGGTCGGTACTGTGATCCTGGTTCATGGCGGTGGCGGAAGCGGGCGCATTCTCGCTCCGGCGGCGCTGCCCGCGCTCCAAGCCGGTTGGCGCGTAATCGCCCCTGACTTGCCGGGCTATGGCCTCTCGATCCCGGCACAGGGCTTTAACGGCGACTATTCCGAATGGCCTAAGATCATCACCGAGATCGCCGATGGCAATACAGGGCCAGTGGTATTGCTCGGCATGTCTTTGGGCGGGCTGACCGCCGTCTTTGCCGCGCAGCTTGCGAGGAGCGTCGACGGCGTGATCGCGACGACCCTGGTCGATCCGAGTGATCCTACGACGTTCGATCATGTCGCGCGCTGGCCTTGGCTCGGTCGCTTGTGCCGCTTTGCGATGCGCTGGATGCCCGGCCTGCTCGATCGGATCAGCATGCCACTGGCATTGGCGACGCCACTTCGCGCCATGACCGGCAGCAAAAGGCTACAGGAATATTTCGTGCGCGATCCTCTGTTGGGAGGCAACTGGATGACTTCACGCTTCTTCCGGCTGATCCACCAACGCCAGCTGGAGTCGGTCGGTTTGAATTGCCCGCTGCTGCTGATCCATCCCGGATCGGACGAATGGACGCCAACGGAGATGAGCATGCCGGTCTTCGAGCGGCTCAAAACCGACAAGACCCTGATCGAGCTGTCCAATGGCACGCATCTGCCACTGGAACGACCGGCCTTCGATGAGTTCAACCAGGGCGTGGGTGAGTTTTTGGCGCGACGCGCAGCGAATGCCTTGGAGACGAAAGCGGCGTAGCAATACTTGTTGCGAGTCAATCGCATGACGCTTGACAAATTGGCTATGTGTCAACCAGTGCAATGGATAGAAATATAATATAAAACAGTTACATAGCGCGATTCAGCCATGTTGACACTTTCCCAACAAAGCGACTGCTCTGCAGAACCTTCATAGAGCGGAAAACGGCCAGACAATTTCAAAGAACAGATGCTGTCCTAGGGGTTTGGAGCTGAGTAGGAAAATAGCGGTGATAGCCGAGCCCTACGGCATCGTCCTCCGTGTTACGAGAATGTGGACTTCGGACTTTTGCATTCTTAGTCTCCGTCACATGGCCTATGGAGATCCCCGCTTCCGGAAAGCCAAGATCGCAACTTTTGGCCTCTTACTGAGCGCCATCGCAGTGGTCTTGATCGGACCCTTCACATTCTTCCCGGCGCTTTGGCCCCACCTTTCCCCAGTGTTGCCACGACCAGAAGCGGTACCTGAGGGCGCGACCGCGGGCTATCATTGGAAGGCTTCAGGCACCTATTGGCAATGGGAAGAGGAGCTTCAGAGCGGCTGCGCGCTGTGGAGTTCTAGCGGCGGGGAAAGGTCCTACATTACATTGGACTTTGCCACCGGTGACAGCGGCTGCGCAGAAGCGACCAGACGTTTCGGCTTCTTCTATTCTGCGGGCGGCAGAGCAGATGTCTCATTCCACCGTGCGGGATCGAATGCGTTCTCCTGTTCTCGCTACACAACCGATCTTACCGAGGATGAACTGACGCAAATGGCGATGCTCCTGGAGGAGGCCAAGGCTCGGTCCATCACCAATGGTCAACGTCTGGTGATCGCTTATGCCGAGCAGTTTATCAGCCAGCCGGAGCCCGCGCCTGGTGAGCATCCTTGCAGAGAACACTTCGAAAAGCGTAGCTCTGATTAGCGTCTAGTCCACCAGTTTCACAAAGCTGTCGATCACCCGCTTGGTGCCGGCTTTTTCAAACTCGATTTCGAGCTTGTTGCCTTCCT
Organism: Erythrobacter sp.; assembly: GCA_965229665.1. GTDB lineage: Bacteria > Pseudomonadota > Alphaproteobacteria > Sphingomonadales > Sphingomonadaceae > Erythrobacter. The sequence continues at coordinate 2,817,307 of OZ245896.1, forward strand.
GGTCGGTCACGCAGCCATAGCCGAACTTCTCGTGAAACACTTGCGCGCCGATCGAGATATCTGTGCGGGCCTTGGCAGCGAAACTGGCGGCCGAGCGGGTTGATTCCTTCACTCGGGCCGGCTTGGTCTCATAGCCCGAGCTGAGCGCCCGCTGCCAACCGGGACCACGGGCATTGGATCGTCCGGGGCGATCGCGCGCAACATGGGCGAAGGGGTCTTCCTGCTCGGTCCAATTGGCTTGCCACAGCGAAGCACCGCCGGTCATCGTGGTCTCCTGCTCGATATGCTCGGGCGGAAGTTCCTCGATGAAGCGTGAGGGGATGGAGCTGGTCCATTGGCCGTAGATCCGGCGATTGGCCGCGTGGAAGATCTGGCAATTGCGGCGCGCGCGTGTGATCGCGACATAGGCTAAGCGGCGTTCTTCCTCGAGGCTGGCAAGGCCGCCTTCGTCGATCGCGCGCTGGGAGGGGAACACGCCTTCTTCCCACCCGACACAGAAGACATTGTCGAACTCTAGCCCTTTGGCGGCGTGGATCGTCATGATCGTGACGGTTTCCTCATCATCCGCCGCATCATTGTCCATCACGAGGCTGACATGCTCGAGAAAATCGCCGAGCGACTGGTACTCCTCCATCGCGCGGGCGAGTTCGGAGAGGTTTTCGAGCCGACCAGCGCTTTCAGGGCTGCGATCGTTCTGCAGCATGTCGTTATAGCCGGTTTCTTCGAGCACCATCCGCAGCAGGTCGGCCGGGGTGATCGCCTCCGCCGCTTCGCGCCAAGCGAGGAATTGCCGCATCAAGCCGCCAATAGTGTTGGCGGCGCGCGCGGGCAGTTCATCGCTGTCAGCGAGGTCGAGCGAGGCCGCCGCCAGCGGCAGATTGGTGCGCCGCGCGTGTTGGTGCATCTTCTCGAGCGTCTTGGCGCCCAAGCCGCGCTTGGGCTGGTTGTAGATCCGCTCAAACGCGAGATCGTCCTGCGGCTGCGCGATTACGCGAAGATAGGCGAGGGCATCGCGGATCTCGGCCCGTTCGTAGAAACGGAAACCACCGATGATGCGATAATTGACCCCGATTTGAATAAAGCGGTCTTCGAACTCGCGGGTCTGATATTGTGCGCGGACCAAGATCGCGACCTGATTGAGATCAGCGCCTTGTCCCTCCAACCGCTCAATCTCTTCGCCCACCCGGCGCGCTTCTTCGGGCGCGTCCCATACGCCGACTACGCGGACCTTGTCGCCGCCATTGATCTCGGTCCACAGCGTCTTGTCATGCCGCTCGCTATTGGCACGGATCAGGCCCGAGGCTGCACCGAGGATGTGCGGGGTGGAGCGGTAATTCTGCTCCAAGCGGACGACATGCGCTCCCGGAAAGTCCTTTTCGAACCGCAGGATGTTGGCGACTTCGGCGCCGCGCCAGGAATAGATCGATTGGTCATCGTCACCGACCACGCAAATATTCTTGTGGTTCTGCGCGAGCAGCCGCAGCCACAGATATTGGACCGCATTGGTGTCCTGATATTCGTCGACCAGGATGTATTTGTAGCGCTGCTGATACTCCTCGAGCACATCGTGATGCTTGCGGAAGATGTTGAGCATATGCAGCATCAGATCGCCGAAATCGCAGGCGTTGAGCGCTTTGAGCCGGTCCTGATACAGCCGATACATCTGCTCGCCGCGGCCATTGGCGTAGCTTTCGTTCTCAACCGCATCGAGATCGCCCGGATTGAGCCCGCGGTTCTTCCAGCGATCGATCAGGCCAGCAAGTTGGCGCGCGGGCCAGCGTTTTTCGTCGAGATCGTTGTCATTGATCAACTGTTTGAGCAGCCGCAGCTGATCATCGGTGTCGATGATGGTGTAATTCTGTTCGAGGCCGACCAGCTCGGCATGGCGCCGCAGCATCTTGGCGCAGATCGAGTGGAAGGTGCCAAGCCAGGGTATCCCTTCGCCAGGCTGCCCGAGGTGCTGCGCGACTCTCTCGCGCATTTCGCGCGCAGCCTTGTTGGTGAAGGTCACGCACAGGATCTGGCTGGGCCAGGCGCGGCGCGTGGCAACCAGATGCGCCAATCGTGCTGTCAGAGCAGCGGTCTTGCCGGTGCCGGCCCCGGCCAGCATCAGAACCGGCCCTTCGGTCGTCAGCACAGCTTCGCGCTGCGGTTCGTTGAGCCGGGCCGCGTAAGGCGGGAGTTGCTCGGTCGGGAGGGAGGGCGTTTCAGTCATCGTCGCATGTGAACAGGTAGAGAACGTTGCGCTGCGCTGCAAGCGCTGTGGTCGGTGTTTTCGCACGGCAGTTTCTCAAGGATACGCCCCGCCGTACTTTTGCCACGCCTTCCGGCTGACCGTGCTGGTCGTGGGACGGCAATTCCGCCGTGAGCTTCCAATCGGAGGCTCGCCGCAGCATACGGGTTTGGTTCCGTCAGGAGGGGTGGCCCAGGCGGAAGCAGGACGCGTTCGTGACGCTTGGGAAACTTTGATGGAGAACCCCATGCGTACTCAACTTTCAACTCTCGTACTGCCGGTAGCTTCGGCGCTTATCTTTTCTCACGCTTTGCCGGGCTTAGCGCAGGAGCCGCTGACGACAATTACAGTGCCCGCGTCCGAAGCCGAGCAGAAAGAGATCTACAACACTTGGCCCGCCGACAAGCAGGCAAGCTACGATTCTTGGCCGGAGGAAACTCAAGCCTATTACTGGACATTATCGGCGGAGCGCCAAGACCTGTTCTGGCTTTTGCCCGTAGAAGATCGAGTGCTGCTCACATCGATGAGCGGTCCAGAACGCGAATCGGCATGGCTGGTGATCGAACAGCGCGCGGCTGGCGACGCCGGTCCTGGTGTCGGACCAAATTAGCGCGGAATTCATCCAGGGTCGGCGAGGCGCAGCAGTGTAAGCTTGCCTTTGCCGACCTTGCGGTCCTTCTCGATGGTCAGGCCTTTGATTTCGACGGTCTCATTCGCAGCAGTCTCGAGCGCAATCCACGTCGCTTCGGAGATCCAGTCGAGCCGCAAGAGCCGATCAAGCGCGACCATACCAGCGCCGGTCTGATAGGGCGGATCAAGCAAGATCAGATCGTAGGGCTGTTTGGCGACCGGCAGTGTCATGACTGACGTTGCTTGGACTTGTGTCCTGTCGCGTGCGTCCAAAGCAGTGATATTGGCGCGGATTGCGTCCAGCGCCGAACGCTCCTGCTCGACGAACAGACACTGCGCGGCGCCGCGAGACAGCGCTTCCAAGCCAAGCGCACCTGATCCAGCGAAGAGATCGACGACGCGCAGGTCTTCGAAGGACCCCAGGCGGCTGGTGAGCATGCTGAACAGTGTCTCGCGGGTGCGATCCGCAGTGGGGCGAGTGGCTTCGCCCTTGGGTGCGACCAGTTTCCGACCACGCCAATCCCCAGCGATGATCCTCATTTGCTGCGCTTCTTGAGCGTGCTCTGGAACCGGCCGAGCTGCGCCCGCGGAATCGAGGCGGCGGCTCCGCGTGGCAGGTCGCCCAGTTCAAACGGACCGTAGGCGGTGCGGATCAGCCGGTTCACCTTCAGACCCAGATATTCGAGCACCTTACGAACTTCGCGATTCTTGCCCTCAGTGATGGTCATTTCGATCCATTGGTTCTTGCCCGAGCTGCCGCCGACGCCGCGTTCGAGATTGGCGTCGATCGAGCCATAGCGCACACCCTCAATCTCTACGCCTTCAATCAGGTCGTCGAGGTGTTGTTGGGTGACTTCGCCAAAAGCACGTGCACGGTAAGTCCGGGGAACGCCGGTCGCGGGCAGTTCCATTGCGCGTTTCAACCCGCCGTCATTGGTCAGCAGCAGCAGGCCTTCCGTGTTCAAATCGAGCCTCCCGATCGGCATCAGCCGTGGGGCATCCTTGGGCAAAGCGTTACGCAGCGCGGTGTAAATAGTCGGGCGTCCCTTGGGATCGCGCTCTGCGGTGATCAGGCCGGTCGGCTTATGAAAGGCATAGAGCCTTGTGGGATCGGGCGCCGCCACCGGCTTGCCATCGACGGTAATACCCTTGAGGCTGGTCAGGAATGTCGCGGGTGTTTCAATCGGCTTGCCATTGAGCGCGATACGGCCATCGGCGATCATCCGCTCAATCTCGCGGCGACTGGCAACGCCAGCGCGGGCCAGAGCCTTGGCGATACGATCGCCTTCTGGGCGGTCACCATCTGAGCGGGTTTTGTTGGACATGGCGAGCGCCTAGGCGCTCAATTGGCGGCCCGCAAGGCGTCCTCGACAATTTGGCTGAAGCGAGTGATCCCGCCTTCGAGCGTGCCAAGCGTCAGGTGATCGATCGCGCCAGACGAGAGACCCTGCTGACCAAGCTCGGCGGCGCGGAAATCCTCGCTCGCGAACACGCCGCCATCGAGCAGCTTCCAGCTCCGCTCCCAATGATCCCGCGCCTTGTCGGTCTTGGGCACTTCGGGGATCAGCATGAAGTCTTCGACAAGGGTCAGATCATGGGCCTGCGGCATCAGTACCATGACATTGATGTAGTCAGGGCTGGGGACGATCACAGTGGCGGGCAACAGCTGATAGGCGAAGGTCACGACCCGTCGGAGCTCTGCCATATCTTGAAGATTGACCGTCTCCATCTCCTCAAGCCGGCCGACCGCGGAGCGCGAATGCGGGCCCACGGTGTCGCCGCTCGTGACGCCATCCTTGAAGAAGGGGCCAATGGTGTCGGCATGAAGCCGGGTGACATGATAGCTTTCGAGGAAAGCATCCATGATCAGTTTCCAATTGCCTTTGACCGTGTGGAGTTTGCGTCGGAACAGATAGCTCTGGTCCGCGCCAAAGGCGGCGAAATCCTCGCCAATCCGCTTTGCTTCAGTAAAATCAGCGCCTTCCTGCGGCGCAAACCAGATCATACCGCCAGCCTCGCAGCTCGGCAGCTCGACCAAGCCATAGTCAGCCCTGTCCATGCCGGGGAAAGTCTCAGGCCGGGGCAGAGCGAGGAGCTTGCCATCCAGCTTGTAAGTCCAGGCGTGGTAGGGGCAGACCAAGCGTTTGGCGCATTGGATATCGTCGCCTTCGACCAGCCTCGTGCCGCGGTGGCGACAGACGTTGAGGAAGACATGCGCCTGCCCCTCGGCATCGCGGGTGATCAGCAGCGGACGCCCGGTCGCATCGTGCGGGAGTGCCATATTGGGCTCGGGCAGCAGCACCGAGGGAGCAATCACTTGGGGCAACCGGTCAAACAGAGCGGCTTTCTCGCGGGCGAAGTGATCGGGGTCGGTGTAGTGGCTGGCGGGAACATGTCCGATCCGATCGGCGGCGCGGCCTTCGCCGTGGCGGATCTTCTCAGCCAGAGCCAATTGTCCGGCTGTTGGACGGCGTTCTGGTGCGGAAGATGTTGATTGTGTTGTTACGCCGTTCATTGAAGCGTTCCTATTTCCTCGATCCCGTGCTTAGTGTGACAGAATTCGAGATTGGACGGAAGGACGCAGGGGTATGGCGGAGTCAGAGGCAGCGGACGAGCGCAATCTGTGGGGCGCGATCAAGCCCTATCTCGAGAAAGAATCGCTTGCGGCTTTCTTTCTTGGCGTCTCTTCGGGCTTTCCGTTTGCACTTCTCGCAGCCACTCTGACTACCCGACTGGCGCAGGACGGGATCGAGAAGTCGACCGTTACGGCCTTCACTTTGGTGTTCCTGAGCTACAATTTCAAATGGCTGTGGGCGTGGATCGTTGACTCGGTGAAGCTCCCGATCATTGGGCGCCTGGGCCTCCGGGTCTCATGGATGATCGTAGTAGGACTGTTGGTGATCGCGGCGGTCTTCAACCTGGCATTGGCTGATCCCAAGCAAGACATCGCCTGGGTGGCCATCTCCGCCATCATGCTCGGCGCAGCGGGGGCAACCTTCGATATCATCATCGACGCCTATAGGATCGAAACACTCAAGCCCTATCAACTGGGCGTCGGGTCAGGGATGAGCCAATATGGCTGGCGGATTGGCGCGGCTGGCGCTGGCGCTCTGGCACTGGTTGTAGCCGCGCGGACCGATTGGACCGTCGCCTATATGGTGTGCACGGTGTTTGCGCTCCCAGCCATGCTGACCGCGCTGATCCTTGGCGAGCCGCCACGGCACCGCGCGCCTGCGGAACGCACCAGCGTCTCGGCAAAAGTGCGCGCGATTGCAGATCCCTTCATCGAGTTCCTCAGCCGCCACGGGGCGTGGCTGGTGTTGATCTTCATCGTCGTTCACAAGATTGGTGATACGCTCGCCAATCTAACCTTGCGGCTGCTGTTTGAAGACCTTGGCTACACCAATGATGAGATTGCGATTTACGATGTGGGCGTCGGTTTCTGGGCGCTGATCATCGGCGTCTTCATAGGCGGCATCATCTACGCCAAGCTCGGCTTGAAGAAGTCTGTCCTGATCGCGCTGATCCTGATGGCGATCTCAAATCTGAGTTTCGCAGGGCTAGCGGCGGTCGGGCATTCGAACCTCGGCATGGCTGCGGCGATCGGGTTTGAGAACTTCGCCAGCGGATACGGCGGTGTCGTGGTCGTCGCCTATTTCTCCGCGCTGTGCGATCTGCGCTTTACCGCTGCGCAATACGCCTTGATCAGCGCGGGCGCGAGTATCGTCGGACGGCTGCTCACCGGGACTACGGCAGGCGGGCTGATAGAGTGGATGGGCTATGTGAATTTCTACATTCTCACCACGGTGCTGGCCTTCCCGGGAATCATCCTGTTCTGGTGGATGATGCGGACCGGCCTGGTCGACGAAGCGATGGGCACGGCAGGCAAAGAGGATGGCGAGGGCGTGACCAAAGCTGGCGGCTAATCGGGTATCTCATTATTGAGCCGCAAAACCTCTCCGGCGAGATACAGCGAGCCTGCGATGAGCACCGGGTGGCCATCTGAAGGCAGGTTGAGCAACGCCTGCTCGACATTGTCTACGTAGGTGGCGTTTGGACCGAATGCTGACGCGTCGTGATAGTCATGCCCCAGCACCGGCACTGCCGTCAGCGTCTGAATCCGATCGCCCAGTGGTTCGATCAGTGCCGCAGGGTTCTTAGCCTCCAGCATTCCCAGAATGAGATGGAGTGGACCGTCGAAATGCTCGGCTATGGCCCGACCGGCACTGGGATTGTGGCCGCCATCGAGCCAAAGCTCTTTCCCGGGTGCCAAGACGCTCAGCGGGCCCTCTGAGAGCCGCTGCATCCGTGCTGGCCATTTGCTGCTGCTTGCACCTTCTTTCAGCGCAGCCAGAGGCAGTTCCACCTTGTTTTGATGCCGGATCATGGCTGCGGCTAGCGCGCAATTCGCATATTGGTGATCGCCGGGAAGCGAAGGCGGCGGGAGAAAGATTGCACCTTTCTCGTCACGATAGCCAACGCGATCGCCCACAGCGCGACCGGCATTCCACCAACGGCCTTCATCTCTAAGGATGGCGCCTGCACGGTCCGCTTGGTCCGCAACCGCCAGATGGACCGCATCGTCATAATACTGGGTCACCAGGGGCACGCCCTTCTTCGCAATCCCTGCCTTCTCGAACGCGATCCGCGCCATCGGCTCCTTCGGCACACCGTCCTCGGGGGCGAGCAGGAACCTCTCATGGTCCAAACCCAGCGCCGCTATGCCGCAGGCAGCCAGGGCATCGGGCTCCAACACATTGGTGGCATCGAACCTCCCGCCCAATCCGACCTCGACCACACAGGCATCGGCTGGCGTGCGTGAGAACGCGAGAAAGGCCGAAGCGATCGTCACCTCAAAGAAGCTCGGTCCTAGATCAGACCCGGCATCAAGCACTTCCTCAAGAAGCAAGGCCAGGGCGCTGTTGTCTATCAGTTTTCCGGCAAGACGGATGCGCTCATTGTAACGCACTAGGTGAGGGCTGGTGGTGACATGGACGCGCTTGCCATCAGCCTCTAACATGGCCCTTAAGAACGCGCACACGGAGCCTTTCCCATTGGTCCCGGCAACATGAAATACGGGGGGCAGCATGCGATGTGGATTGCCGAGTCGGTCCAGCAGCGTGCGGATAGTCTCCAGCCCCAAGCGGCCTTGTGGAACACTCAGCTTGGCGAGGCGGTCAAGTTGCGCTTGAACCCGCGGATCGTCAGAGCGACCGAAATCCATGCCGCCAGACTGCTTTGCGGTCAGGCCGCTGCTGGCTGCAGATAGCCGAGAACATCAGCCAGCGTTGCCTTGAGGTCGCGGCGATGAACCACCATGTCGACCATACCATGCTTGTGCAGATACTCGGCACGCTGGAACCCTTCGGGAAGCTGCTCTCGGATCGTATCCTGGATCACCCGTTGTCCGGCAAAGCCAATCAGTGCGCCGGGCTCAGCGATATGGACGTCGCCCAACATGGCGTAGCTGGCGGTAACACCGCCGGTGGTGGGATCGGTCAGAACAACGATATAGGGCAGGCCGGCCGCCTTGAGCCGCCGCGTCATCACGGTTGCGCGAGGCATTTGCATCAGGCTGAGAATGCCTTCCTGCATCCGGGCTCCGCCAGCAGCGGTTACGACGATATAGGCACAATTGCGCTCCAGCGCTTTCTCAGCGCCGTTGCAGAAGGCCTGGCCGACAGCCATGCCCATCGAACCGCCCATAAAGCTGAAATCCTGCACGCCTACGACTGCAGCACGGCCATCAATGGCGCCTGAAGCGACAACGAAGGCATCCTCGTGCGGGCTCTTTGCTCGGGCCGCCTTGATCCGGTCAGTGTATTTCTTGCTGTCGCGAAACTTGAGCGGGTCTTCGGTCACTTCTGGCTGCGGCAGGACCTCGTAGCCCGGGTCGAGCATCAGACTTATCCGAGTATCGGCATTGATCCGTCCGTGGTGCTCACAGGAGGTGCAGACCGAGAGGTTCTCCCGGTAGTCCTGGATGAACAGCATTTCCTGACAGTTCGGGCATTTGATCCAGAGATCCTTTTCGGTGCTTTTCTTCTCATCAGCACCGAAGCCGAGCGTGTTGCGGACGCGTGTGAACCAGTTCATGTCTGTTCCTATCGAGCGGTGTGGACCGCCTGTGCGAGAGCCGAAGTCAGCTCCTTTAGCTTAGCTGGGGCCTCGCTGCCAAATTCTCCGACCAGATCGACCAGCGCGGAGCCTACCACGACACCGTCGGCGACCTTGGCGATGGCGCTGGCCTGTTCAGGCGTGCGAACCCCGAAACCGACTGCGATTGGCAGGTCGGTTGCGGCTTTGAGCGCGTTCACAGCGCTTTCGATGCTGTCTTGCGCGGCTTGCTGTAGTCCGGTGATACCGGCCACCGAGACATAATAGAGAAACCCGCTTGACCCTTCGAGGACTGAAGGCAAACGGGCAGCATCGGTGGTCGGCGTGGCCAAACGAATCGGTGAGATTCCTGCTTCGCGCAGGGCCGGGCCGAGCGCCTGATCTTCCTCAGGCGGAATATCAACACAAATCACGCCATCGACCCCCGCAGCTGCAGCGGCTTCAGCGAACCACCGTGGCCCACGTCGGATCATCGGATTGGCATAGCCCATCAAGACCAATGGTACCTCAGGATGCCGCGCGCGGAAGTCGGTTGCGATCTGGAGAACGTCAGCAGTGGTGGTTCCCGCTCCCAGACTGCGCAGGTTGGCGCTCTGGATCGCAGGACCATCGGCCATCGGATCGGTGAAGGGCATCCCCAGCTCGATCACATCGGCGCCGCCTTCGACCAATGCGTCGAGATTGGCCGCGGTATCGCCGTCACCGGCAGTGATGAAGGCAACAAAGGCCGGGTGCGGCTTGGAGAAGGCCTTGGAAAGCCTGATCACATCTCCACTCCCAGCTTTTCAGCCACGGTGAAGATATCCTTGTCGCCGCGACCACACAGATTCATCAGGATGATCTGGTCTTCGCTCATCTGCGGCGCTCGCTGTTTGACGGCAGCAATCGCATGGCTTGGCTCGAGCGCGGGTATGATCCCTTCGGTCCGGCACAGCAATTGGAAGGCATCAAGCGCTTCCTGGTCAGTCACTGCGGTGTATTCGACCCTGCCGGTTTCCTTAAGCCAGGCATGCTCAGGACCAATTCCGGGATAATCGAGGCCGGCGCTGATCGAATGGCCTTCGGTGATCTGACCGTCCTCATCCTGCAAAAGATAGGTCTTATTGCCGTGCAAAACGCCGGGCGAACCACCGAGCAGACTGGCTGCGTGTTGGTCTCCATCAAGACCGTAGCCTGCGGCCTCGACGCCCAGCATCTTGACCTCGGAATCGTCGAGGAAGGGGTGGAACAGGCCCAGGGCATTGGACCCACCGCCGATACAGGCAACCAGCAGGTCGGGCAGACGCCCAGCGCGAGCGAGCATTTGCGCGCGCGCTTCCAACCCGATCACGCTTTGGAAATTGCGCACCAGCTCAGGGTAGGGATGCGGACCGGCAGCGGTGCCGATGATGTAGAAGGTGTCGTGGACATTGGCGACCCAGTCGCGCAGACCTTCGTTCATCGCGTCTTTGAGCGTCGCGCCACCGCTAATGACAGGGACAACCTCTGCTCCAAGCAGCTTCATCCGGAAGACATTGGGCGATTGCCGCTTCACGTCCTCGGCGCCCATGTAGATCACGCAGGGCAGGCCGAACCGTGCGCAGACCGTAGCAGTCGCTACACCGTGCTGGCCTGCGCCGGTCTCGGCTATGATCCGGGTCTTGCCCATTCTCTTGGCCAGCAGGATTTGCCCGATGCAATTGTTGATCTTGTGCGCACCAGTGTGATTGAGCTCGTCGCGCTTGAACCAGACTTGCGCGCCGCCCAAGGCTTCGGTCAGTCGTTCAGCGAAGTACAGCGGCGAGGGACGCCCGACGTAATGCTCCATCAGATCGTCGAATTCGCGCTGGAACTCAGGGTCAGACTGAGCGGCGCGGTACTCGCGTTCGAGATCTAGGATCAGCGGCATCAGTGTTTCGGCGACATAGCGCCCACCGAACTCACCGAAATGCCCGCGGTCATCGGGCTGGTTACGGAAGGAATTGGGATGCGTGTTCATAGCGAGCGGGCCGCCTTACAGAAGGCAGCGATCTTGTCTACGTCCTTGATGCCCGGCGCGCTCTCAACGCCCGAGGATGCGTCAATGAAATCGGCTCCGGTGGAGCGAATGGCTGTGGCAACGTTGTCGGGTGTCAGGCCGCCCGCAAGGATCCATGGCAGATAATGCTCGTGTCCATGCAGCAGTTCCCATCGAAAGGTCTCACCATTTCCGCCGGGCAGAGCTTTGGCCGGCGCGTCAAACAGCAGACGATCGACCGCGCCGATGAACTTCTTGCTTCGTTCAAGCGTTCCAGCGTCCTTGAGACCGACCGCCTTCCATGTCTCTATGCTGACCTTTTCGCGGACCAGCTTGATCCATTCGGGTGTTTCGGTCCCGTGGAATTGGACCACGTCAGGCTTTATCTTCTCGATCGCTCCCCCGAGCGTCTTCACGTCTGCATTGGATGTCAAAAGCACTGTTTTGACAGGAGCGGGTATCTGAGCCCGAAGCCGGACCGCTTGGTCGATCGAAACATGACGAGGGCTTTTCTCGAAATGGACCAGCCCGATATGCGTGACCCCGGCCTCGACTGCCGCGTGGATGGTCTCGGGCGTCGAAAGCCCACAGATCTTGATCTGAATAGTCATCTCAATCTTCTAGAGTGTCGCTTCGATCGCTCGGGCAGCTGCTTGAGGGTCGTCCGCTCGGCTGATCGGGCGGCCTATGACTAGCACGCTTGCGCCATCATCCCGGGCCTTGCGCGGTGTTACCGTGCGTTTCTGATCGCCGATAGCGCTCCCGCCCGGGCGCAATCCCGGAACGACAAAGAAGCCGTCCTTCCATTGCTTGCGGACCTTTCCGACTTCCTGACCAGAGCAGACGATCCCGTCGAGGCCCGCATCATGTGCCAATTCGGCGAGCCGCATGACGTGGTCCTCGGGCGAACCGGTCACGCCGGTGCGTGTCAGATCATCCTGATCAAGGCTGGTAAGCATGGTCACTGCGACCACCTTGCACCCCTCGGCCGCGGCTGCCTTGGCGTCCTCCATCATGGCGCGTCCGCCGCTGGCGTGGATAGTTACGATCTTGGGCTCATAGACGTGGATCGCCTGCATTGCGCCTGCCACCGTATTGGGGATGTCGTGCAGCTTTAGGTCCAGGAAGATCGGGAGCCCCATGTGCGCGATTTCGTGGACACCGTGCCCGCCATGCGCGCAAAAGAACTCAAGCCCTAATTTCACTCCACCAATATGCGCTTTGACCTTTTCAAGCAGGGCTTTGGCAGGATCAATCTGCGGCACATCCAGAGCAAGATAGACCGGGTTGCTCATGGCTTCTCTGTTTCTGGCGTAAGTTTGTCATCGCTTGCCGGGTCAGCGGGGGCGGCATCAACCGCTGCTGATGCCGAGGAATCTGGTGCAGGCGAGGGTGGTGGCTGGTGTCTTTGCGCCAGCGCATTGGATTTGACCGCGCTTTCAAGCGAGCGGATCCGGCGATTGAGGCTCCATTTGACACCGCGATGATAGAGCCACATCGGAATCAATCCGAGCACAAAGGAAACGATCACGATTGCGGGCACCCGCGTGTCCCAAACCAGACCTGGCCAGATGCGAACATCGGTCTGGCGGTCGAAATTGCCGAACGTGAAGGCGATGATCCCGACCAGGATCAACACCCAGACAATGGTGCGGATGATTTGCATGTTGGTTCCCTGTGCTCCCGTGTCCTGTGGGGCTGAAACTACGCGATTTCCGGGCTGAGTCTAGCGTTTGGGCAGCTGCTCGGGGCTAGCCAAACACCCGTTCGAAGATCGTGTCGACATGTTTGAAATGGTAATCGAGGTCGAATTTCTCTTCGAGCTCTGCCTCGCTCAACGCCGCAGTCACTTCTTCATCCTGCTTGAGCAGATCGAGCAATTGCAATGATCCATCGCTTTCCCAGACCTTCATCGCATTGCGTTGGACCAGGCGGTAAGCATCTTCCCGGCTAACCCCTGCCTGGGTAAGGGCGAGCAGGACCCGCTGGGAATGAACCAGCCCGCCCATGCGATCCATGTTGGCCTGCATGCGCTCCGGGTAAACCAGAAGCTTCTCGACCACACCGGTCAGACGCTTGAGCGAGAAATCCAGGGTGATCGTCGCATCCGGACCAATGAAGCGCTCGACCGAAGAATGCGAGATATCCCGCTCATGCCACAATGCGACATTCTCAAGCGCGGGAAGCGCATACGCGCGGATCATCCGGGCCTGGCCCGTCAGATTCTCCGTAAGGATCGGATTGCGCTTGTGCGGCATGGCCGAGGAACCCTTTTGTCCAGGCGAGAAGTACTCTTCCGCCTCAAGCACCTCTGTCCGCTGCAAATGGCGAATCTCGACGGCCAGTCGTTCGATCGATCCGGCAATCACTGCGAGCGTCGCGAAATACATGGCATGCCTGTCACGCGGGATCACTTGGGTGCTGACCGGCTCAGTTGTCAGGCCGAGCTGCTCGGCTACATAGGCTTCGACCTGTGGGTCGATGTTGGCGAAGGTTCCAACGGCGCCTGACACGGCGCAGGTTGCGACTTCGGCTCGAGCAGCGACCAACCGGTCACGACAGCGATCAAACTCGGCATAGGCCTGCGCTAGTTTGAGCCCAAAGGTAACCGGCTCGGCATGAATTCCATGGCTACGGCCGATCGTCGCGGTGTGTTTGTGCTCTTCAGCGCGTGTCTTTAGTGCCGCGAGCAATTCATCGAGATCGGCCAGCAGAATGTCTGAAGCGCGTGCAAGCTGGACCGCGAGAGTGGTGTCTAGCACATCGCTTGAGGTCATGCCCTGGTGCATGAATCGGGCTTCTTCGCCGACCTGCTCGGCGACCCACGTCAGAAAGGCAATCACGTCGTGCTTCGTAACCGCCTCGATCGCGTCGATCGCCTCGACGTCAATCTTTGGATTTGTCGCCCACCAATCCCACAGCGCTTTCCCTGCGCTTTCCGGGACGACGCCCAGCTCGCCGAGCTTTTGGGTCGCATGCGCTTCAATTTCAAACCAGATCCGGAACTTGGCTTCCGGCTCCCATAAAGCTGACATTTCCGGGCGGGCGTAACGAGGGACCACAGCTGACTCCAAATGTTCGATGTTCCGGTGAGCGGCTATGCGGTGAGGGGCGAGAAGGCAAGGGCGCCAATTGCGGCTGTAACCAAGATTGGAAGCTAACCCGCCTTAGATTAGCCCTTTGGCGCGTAAGCTGACGTGCCCCTCGCTTGCGATAATCACATGATCATGGAGAAGAATACCGAGCAATCGTCCCGCTTCGGAAATTTGCTTGGTGATCTGGATGTCGGCTCGGCTCGGCTCTGGGGAGCCGCTGGGGTGGTTGTGAACCAGAATCAAAGCGCTAGCCCCAACATCCATTGCGCGCCGGATCACCTCCCTTGGGAAGATCGAGGCTTCGTCGATCGAACCGTCGCCCATATGATGATCATCAATCAGGCGATTCTTGGCATCAAGATACAGTACGCGCACCCGCTCAACCGTGAGATGCGCCATATCAATAGTCAGATAGTCAATCAGTGATTGCCATGAACCGAGGACAGGTCGATCACGCACTTTCTGCTGAGCCATCCGCCTCGCGGTCACGGCTACAGACTTGAGTACAGCGACCGAACTTTCGCCTATGCCATTGATCTGACAAAGGGCTTCGGGCTGGGCATTGAGGACGGCTGGGAGCGAGCCGAACCTCGCAAGTAAGGCTTTGGCGAGCGGTTTCGTGTCGCCGCGCCGGATCGAGGCAAACAGGAGGTATTCAAGAAGCTCGTAATCCGCCAATGCATCCTGCCCGCCCGCAAGCAGTCTTTTGCGCAGGCGAGCGCGGTGACCTGCAGATTGGATATCTGGCTTGGGCGGTCTGCGAATTGGAGCGTCATCCGATACAGTAAAATTCGATTCTTCAATGGCTTAGTACACTCTGCGCGTTTCGCTGGGAAGACACAAGCATGCAGGTAATGCAACAAAGGTTTCGAATATTGCCCCGAAGCCGTGCCGCTAATTGTTGACTCGTTTCTGACCCCCTTCTAAGGGGGCGGCGCCTTCGGCGGGCAGTTCTTGCGCGTGCCGCAGCTTCCATGGTCTAATAGCGCTTGGAGAGTGGCATGAGCGACGAAAAGCCCGCACGGGAACCCATCGCCGAGGATGCGCGGATCGACGCGCTCGAAGAGCGGCTTAGAGCCGCACGAGAGCGTGAAGAGGAGCGCACCCGGTCACAGGTCTCGGGCGCTGACGCGAATTACCGCGCTGGCAACCGGGTTTTGGCCGATTTGCTCGGTGGGATTCTTGGCGGTGCGGTGATTGGCTGGGCATTTGATGCCTTTGTCGGAACCACGCCCTGGGGTCTGTTGATCGGCCTTTTCCTCGGAATAGGCGCGGCCTTCAGGAACATTATTCGTACGGCGAACACGCCTCCGAAAGACGCAGAATGACCTGCTGATCGGGCGCGTTTCAAACAGGGTTTAAGGACCGACAGATCGTGGCAGCCGAAGAAGGCAAAGTCGATCCGATGAAACAGTTCCAGATCGAACCATTGTTTGGTTCGGAAGCTTGGGAACTGGCGGGTTACAACATCGCATTCACCAACTCCGCTTTGTGGATGGCGATTACCACAGTCCTGCTGTGGGTGTTTGTCGCTGGCGGCATGAAGCGTGAGCTTGTGCCTGGACGCTGGCAGATGATGGTCGAAACCTTCACTGGTTTCATCGACGACATGTTGGAAGCCAACATTGGCAAGGAAGGGCGCAAGTACGTGCCCTACATCTTTAGCCTGTTCATGTTTATCCTGTTTGCCAACCTGCTTGGCCTGCTGCCGATTGGTATTGTTGGCCTGCACCCATTCACCTTCACAAGCCACTTCACCGTCACCGGCGTGCTCGCCGTGATGAGCTTCTCGATCGTTCTGATCGTTGGCTTCTGGAAGCATGGTCTTAAATTCTTCAGCCTGTTCGTCCCGCACGGTACGCCGCTGTGGTTGATGTGGCTTATCCCGGTGATCGAGCTTATCTCTTTCATGGTCCGCCCGTTCAGCCTCGCGCTGCGTCTGTTCGTTGCGATGATGGCAGGCCACGTCCTGCTCAAGGTTTTGTCGAGCTTTGTCATCGACAGCGTCAACGCCGGCGCGGTTTATGGCGGGTTTATCGGCATTCCGAGCTTCACGCTGATGGTCGCCATCAGCGCGCTGGAAATCCTGGTTGCAGGTATCCAAGCCTACGTTTTTGCACTGCTGACGTCGCTGTACATCAACGACGCTGAGCATTTGCACTGAGTTTCAACTTTTCAATCTAACATATTTGTTCCCAAAGGAGTTTTTCAAAATGGAAGCAGAAGCAGCCAAGCTTATCGGTGCTGGTCTCGCAGCAATCGGTGCCGGCCTTGCAGCTACCGGCGTTGGTAACGTGTTCGGTTCGTTCCTTGAGAGCGCACTGCGCAACCCAGGCGCCGCAGACGGCCAACAGGGCCGCCTGTTCATCGGCTTCGCCGCTGCCGAACTTCTCGGCCTGCTGGCGTTCGTCGTTGCGATGATCCTGATCTTCGTCGCCTAAGTATTTTAGCATTTCGGGCTAGCCCATGGGCCGGCCCGTGATGCCTTGTTTTGACACTGACGCGCACGGACCGAGTCTATGCCTCAAATAGCCCAATTGGCCGATACCTATTCCAGCCAGATATTCTGGCTGCTGGTGTTCTTCGGCATTACCTTCTTCGTCATTGGACGGGGCATGGTGCCCAAGATCATGGGTGCTGTTGAATTGCGCGACAAGCAGATCTCTGACGATCTGGCTGCTGCTCAAACGGCACGCGATGCGGCTGACGAGCAGGAAGAGGCTTGGCGTGTTCGCGAGAATGAAAACCGCGCGCAGGCACAAGGCGTGATCGCTAAGGCTAAGGCTGATGCGGCCACCAAGACCGAGGCTAAGCTGGCCAAGGCTCAGGAAAAGCTCGACACGCAGCTGACCGAGGCCGAAACCCGCATTTCCGAGGCACGTTCTGCTGCCATGGCAGAGATCGAGACGGTGGCTGCGGAGGCGACCCAAGACATCGTCGCGCGCCTTGCGGGAGCGAAGATCGACAAGCGTTCAGCGCGGTCGGCAGTGAAGAAGGCGCTCGCCAATGGCTGATATCCTTACCATTCTCGCCAGCGCGGAGGGCGGCAAGGCCGCTCCATCCGCTCTGTTCCTGCAGGATTATCAGTGGGTCTCGGTGGCCATGCTGGTGCTGATCGCGATCATGGTATGGAAGAAGGTTCCTGGCCTGATCACCGGCGGGCTCGATTCAAAGATCGCTGAAATCAAGCAACAGCTTGATGAAGCCAAGGATCTTCGGGCCGAGGCCGAGAAACTGCGTGATGAGTATGCTGCCAAGATCGCGAGTGCTGAAAAGGACGCCGAAGCGATGATGCAAGGCGCTCAGCGTGAAGCGGAAGCGATCCTGGAAAAAGCCGAGTCTGACAGCGAAGCGATGGTGGCTCGCCGTCAGCGTATGGCTGAAGACAAGATTGCCGCTGCCGAGCGTGAAGCAATTGACGACGTCCGCGCCAATGCGGTGCAGGCCGCTGCCGTGGCTTCACGAACTTTGATCGCGGACAAGCATGACGCCGATGCCGACGGCAAATTGGCTGACGAGATCATCGCGTCGATCTAACCAATTTTCAGTTGGAGAGGGGAGGGGCGGTCCAGCGCGACATACGCGCGGGCCGCCTTTCTTGTTTGTCCGCAAGCCCAAGCTCCAAACTTGATCGTTGCATAGGAAGAGCTAGTCTTCTGACATGATCAGGACCTTCACCGTACTTGCCGTCGCTTCGATGGCTTTCGGAGCTGCTCCGTCCGCGGTCGCGGAAGAGCCCGCCGCAGTCGAGTTGTGGGACGGTCTGACGACCGCCACCACCAAGAAGGAAGTCAAACAATACAAGTCTGACCTCCCCAACAAGCGGGTAGAGGTCATTCCCGGCTGTCTCGCCCCGTTGGGCTATCGCAGCAAGAAGGGGACGCTGGTGACCGTGATCTTTGCGGCGCAAGACAAACAGGCTGACTGTCACAGGCGGCTGCTTGCAAAGTACCTCGACGCTTTTGGCGAACCAGAGATCAAAGGGACCACTTTCGGCAGTGTCCTCGGATACGGGGTCGGTGGAATGCTCGATACGACTGCAGAGGGCACGATGTTCGTCTGGCGTGAAGGCGAGAAGAAGACCAAGCTCGTGAAGACACCGGGCAATGGCTACAATCTGATCTTCACGGTCCGACCGGACAAATACATCTATTGAATGCCGTTTCTAGCGGCCCGGCTCGAACACCACCTTTCCCACCAGCTCCCGTTTAGCCATGGCCTCGAATCCCTCGCGCCAGTCCGACAAGGGCAGGACCCGGTCGATCGCAGGTGAGATCCGCCCGGCTTCAGCCAAATCGGCAATCGCGCCATTGATCGCTGCGCCACGTTCGGGAAAGCGCCGGGCATATTCTCCAGCCCGCAATCCAACCACGGAGAATCCTTTGATCAGCGGAATATTGGTCGCGATCTCGGCGATCCGTCCGCTGGTGAAACCGACCACCACCAGTTTGCCGGCAAAGCTCACACAGCGTGTAGACTCGTCGAAGATATCGCCACCAACCGGATCAAATACCGTGTCGCAAAGCTTGCCCTTGGTGAGCTCGGATACCTGCTCACGAAAGCGGCCTTCAGCGACAATCACCGCGTCTGGCTGATACAGCGCCTCGATCCGCTCGCGTTTGGCTTCAACACCCGTCGCCGCAATAACTTGCGCGCCAATCGCCTTGGCGAGGTCAACTGCTGCCAAGCCGACACCGCCGCTCGCTCCATGCACCAATACCCATTGGCCAGCCTTCAAACCGCACAGCTCGATCAATCCGGTGTAGGCCGTGGAGTAGGCTGCTCCCATCGCAGCACCCTGGGCGAAGGAAAATCCCTCAGGCAGTCGTGAGAGACCGCGTTCCGGAATGCTCGCCAATTCGGCAAAGGCTCCGGTCTTGTTGCCTCCGATCACTGTGTCGCCCGGTTCGAAGCGGCTGCCAGGATCGGCTTCGATCACCTCTCCGGCTAACTCCAGGCCGCTGATAAAGGGCACTTCAGGTTTGAACTGGTATTTGCCCTGCGTCATCAGCAGGTCAGGGAAGTTGAGCGACGCAGCGCGCACTCGCACCAAGACCTCACCAGGCTTGCGCTCTGGCTCAGTAATCTCAGCCAAGCCAACGCCCGAAAGATCGTCGGATAGTGTTTCGACAGTGAGAGCCTTCATAGGGCTTAGAAATTGTCCTTCGCGGCCCGCAGAGCGGCAAAGGTCTCGTGCGGCACGCTGCCACCCCATTTGGCCTGCATCGCCGGATCATCCGCGCGGAGGAAGGGATTGGTCTCCAATTCGCGCGAGAGCACCGTGGGGACCGTCGGTTCGCCGCGCGAGCGCTTGTCGGCAATCTCAGCGACATAATCCTGCAAAGCGGCATTGTCCGGGTCGGCATGCAGCGCAAACTTGGCGTTCGCCTCGGTGTATTCATGCGCGCAATAGAGCTTGGTTGCCGTCGACATCCGCTTGATCCGCTCAAGACTGGTCCAGAACTGCTTGGGCTCGCCTTCGAACATCCGGCCACAGCCCAGCGCGAAGACGCTGTCGCCAACAAACGCCACGCCCATATCCACGAGGTGGAAAGCGATGTGGCCATTGGTGTGGCCAGAGACGTCGATCACTTCTGCGCGGTGTTCGCCGAGGTTGACGCTGTCGCCATGGTACAGCACGCGATCAATCGGAGAGAGCTGCTCGACTTCCTTGGGAGCCAGCACGCGGGCGCCAGTCGCAGCCACGATCTCTTTGTTGCCGCCTGCGTGATCCGGATGCCAATGGGTGTTCCAAATATGGGTGATGGTCCAACCCTTGGTTTCGGCCTGTTTGAGGTATTCTTTGGCATCAGGCGTATCGATCGCCGCGGTCTCATTGGTCACCGAATTGTGAACCAGAAAGCCGTAATTGTCAGACAGGCAGGGGAACTGATGAATTTCTAGCATTGGTCTCTCTCTTCCCAATGAAAACGCCCGCGCAGTCTACGCTCGCGAGGTCCAATAGGAAAGAGAGGAGTCCTTGTTTGGCCTCAAGAGCCGGCGCGCGCAGCCGCGCGCTTGGCTATCCTCGCTCACGCGCCTTTCAGGCGCATCGCTACGGGCGCGCGGTCGCGCTTGCGACACCTTTGGTGTCGATCGATTGCCAGACCCGTTGCGTGATATGAAAACGGACCCGAAAGGGTCCGCAAGGGCAAGCGCCCGTCCGCTGGTGCCCGGGCCCAAATGGGCCCGGGTTAGCACCGAGGAGGCTGGCCCGGATGGGCCAGCCCACAAGATTAATCGCCCTTCTTGAGCGCTTCGCCGAGGATGTCGCCCAGCGACGCACCCGAATCCGAAGAACCGAACTGTGCCACTGCTTCTTTCTCTTCGGCGATCTGACGCGCCTTGATCGAGAAGTTTGGCTTCTTCGAACGATCGAAGCCGGTGACCATCGCGTCGACCTTGGCGCCGACCTGGAACCGGTCAGGACGCTGCTCGTCGCGGTCACGGCCGAGATCCGAACGCTTGATGAAGCCGGTCGCGCCATCGTCGCCAACTTGCACTTCCAGACCGCCATCGCGAACTTCGAGCACGGTGACTGTAACGGTCTGGTTCTTGCGAAGCGAGCCAGCGGCGGCTGCGCCTGCTTCGGTCGGAGCGCCCTTTTCCAGCTGCTTCATGCCGAGGCTGATCCGCTCTTTCTCGACGTCAACGTCGAGGACCACGGCTTTGACTTCTTCACCCTTGCGGTGCAGCGCCAGCGCGTCTTCGCCCGAGATGCCCCAAGCGATATCCGACATGTGAACCATGCCGTCGACATCGCCATCGAGGCCGATGAACAGACCGAATTCGGTGGCGTTCTTGACTTCGCCGGTGACTTCGGTGCCGACCGGATGCTTCTCGGCGAACTCGTCCCACGGATTGCGCTGAGCCTGCTTGAGACCGAGCGAGATCCGACGCTTGTCGCTGTCGACTTCCAGAACCAGAACATCGACTTCCTGTGAGGTGCTGACGATCTTGCCGGGGTGGACGTTCTTCTTGGTCCAGCTCATTTCAGAGACGTGAACCAGGCCTTCGATACCGGCTTCGAGCTCAACAAACGCACCATATTCGGTGATGTTGGTGACGGTGCCCGAAAGCTTGGCGCCAACCGGATACTTCGCAGCCACGCCGTCCCATGGATCGCTTTCGAGCTGCTTCATGCCGAGGCTGATGCGCTGAGTGTCCTGGTTGATGCGAACGATCTGAACCGTGACGGTGTCGCCAATGGCGATCACTTCGCTCGGGTGGTTGACCCGCTTGTAGCTCATGTCGGTGACGTGCAGCAGGCCGTCGATACCGCCGAGGTCAACAAACGCACCGTAATCGGTGATGTTCTTGACGACGCCGTCAATGACCTGGCCTTCAGCCAGCTTGTCGATCAGCTCGCTGCGCTGTTCGGCGCGAGTTTCTTCGAGCACGGCACGACGCGAGACGACGATGTTGCCACGACGACGGTCCATCTTGAGGATCTGGAATGGCTGCGGCACATCCATCAGCGGCTGTACGTCGCGAACCGGCCGGATGTCGACTTGCGAGCCGGGCAGGAAGGCCACGGCGCCGTCGAGATCGACGGTGAAACCACCTTTGACGCGACCGAAGATGCGGCCTTCGACGCGCTTGCCTTCGCCAAACTCGTTTTCGAGCTTGTCCCAAGCGGCTTCGCGGCGGGCGCGGTCGCGGCTGAGCATCGCTTCGCCATCGGCGTTTTCGACGCGGTCGACATAGACCTCGACTTCAGCGCCGACGGTCAGACCGTGGTCATCATCACCGCGTGAAAATTCTTTGAGGTTGATCCGGCCTTCTGATTTGAGGCCGACATCGATGATCGCCATGCCGTTTTCGATGGCGGTGACGGTGCCTTTAACAACGCGGCCTTCAAAGCCTTCGTCGCCTGCGCCGCCGAGTTGTTCGTTGAGGAGCGCTTCGAAATCGTCGCGCGTGGGGTTGGGCGAAGTCGCCATGATAGGAATAATCCTGTTTTCGTTTTGCTACCGGCCACCGGTTTTTCCGGGGTCTTAAACCGCCGCCTGGCGCACCATTGCGCTGGCCTTGCGGGCAAGAGGCCGACAACTCCGCGAGGCCGAATGCCATCGCCGAGGTCCTTTCAATCCAGAAGATTGCGAGAACGGGCGCGCGCCTAGGCGAAAGCGGGGGGAAAGGCAAGGGAAATTGGGTGTTGTTTGCGGGTGGATCAGGCATCCGCCTGATCCTCGTGCCTAGGCCAGCCCACGCCCTCCGCCCTACCACCCGGAGCATACCGGTTATCATCCGGGTGGTAGGGCGGAGGGCGTGGGCGGCGCGGCAACTCTAGCAAAAACTCCCCCCAATCCTACAGGATGGAACACATGGAACAGGGTTCTGATGTTCGAATCCTGTTGCCTTCGAAAAGCGAGCGTGCACCATACGGAGAGTGTGCTGCGCGCTGCCCAAGTAGGAAAGTTCGGTGATTGCGCATGCTGCTTAGAAACACAGCTGGCGGTTTGCGCAAAGCTGCGGCGCTGCTAAATAAGCTCCATGAGCAAGCTTGTTGAATCACTCGCCGCCTATCGCGATTTTCACCGCGATCACCGCAATGTTCTGACTCACGCTGTGGGCATTCCGATGATTGTCTTGTCGGTTACCGTGCTGCTCGCGCGCCCTGTCTGGGAGGTGGCGGGTTTGCCGATGACGCCGGCCGTGATCGGCGGAATCTTGGCCGGGATCTGGTATCTGCGACTGAGCCTGTCGTTCGGACTGTTGATGGTAGCGTTGCTCGCTGTGTTCATCGCACTTGGGCACCAGATTGCTCAGCTTTCCACCCTCGCATGGCTTGGCGGCGGGATCGGGCTGTTCGTGATTGGTTGGTTGTTTCAGTTCATTGGCCACCATTACGAAGGGCGCAAACCGGCCTTTGTCGACGATCTGCGCAGTCTGCTGGTTGGACCACTGTTCATGGTGGTGGAAGGCCTGTTCGCCATCGGACTGCTCGGAGAGCTCGAACAGCAAGTCGAACAGCGCAGCCGCGAACTACCGACTAGCGCTTGAGCGCCTCTTTGACGGCCTCGAGCACCGTCTCAAACGCCTGATCCTTGTCAAAGCTGGTGGTGTCGATCACCAGAGCATCCTGCGCCGCCCGCAACGGTGCGTCCTTGCGGTTGATATCGCGCGCATCACGGCGAACAATATCCTGCTCAATCTCGGCCAGCGGGATCTCGTCCTCATCACTCAAATGCGTTTGGGTCATTTCGATCCAGCGGCGCTTGGCGCGTTCTTGAACGCTCGCCGTGATGAACAGCTTCACCGTCGCATCCGGGGCGATCACGGTGCCGATGTCGCGACCATCGAGCACAGCACCCCCCGGTTGGGCCGCAAAAGCGCGCTGGCGCTCCAACAGCGCCTGACGCACCTGCGGATGGACTGAGACCTGACTGGCCAACCCTCCAACCTCCTCGGTCCGTAGAACGATATCGTCGAGCAATTCGTCGGGGAATTGCGTGGCCGCCACTGCGTCAGCCTCAGTGTCGGCATCGCCTTGATTGAGCGCGACCTGACGGCCAACCGCGCGGTACAGCAATCCGGTGTCGAGATAGGGCAGGCCGAAATGCGCGGCCAGCGCTTTGGCGATCGTGCCTTTGCCTGAGGCCGTGGGTCCATCGACGGCGATGATCATTGGCTGACCTTACGCTTCCTCAGCGCCTTTATCAGCCCGAAAATCGCGATAGCTGCCCAAAATCCTTCGAGCACGAGGCTCGGCCAATTTGTGTGAACTATCAGAGAGATTGTCAAAAGCCCCGCTCCCACGAGATTAGTTCCGTGCAAGACATAAGGGTTGGGCTCATTGACGTAGGTCAAATAGGCATAGGCGCCGATGATGCAGGCGGTGCCGACAAAACCGATCAAAGTGTAGATGTCGAGAGGTGTGGTCATATTAGCCCCTAGCGTCATCCCGGGCCCCGACCCGGGATCCAGCTTTCTCATTGGCTGCTCTCGATGAAGCGGGACCCCGGATCAAGTCCGGGGTGACGAGTATGGAAGGCGAGGAGGTCATTCAGACGCCGCCTCTCGCAACAAATCCATAAAGCTCGGAAAGCTGGTGGCTATCGGAGCGGTGTCGTCAACTTCGACCCCGTCCTTGCTGACCAAGCCCGCGACGGCCATGCTCATTGCGATGCGGTGATCGAGCTGGGTCGCGATCGGGGCGTTGGCGGTCCCACGCAAGGGCTCGCCATCGGTGCCGTGGATAACAAGACCATCCTCACGCTCCTCGAGCTGAGCTCCGGCAGCAGTCAGAGCATTGGCCATAGCCGCGAGCCGATCGCTTTCCTTGACCCGCAGTTCCTCTAGCCCGCTGGTTGTGGTCGTGCCCTTGGCCAGCGCCGCTGCAACAAACAGGACCGGAAACTCATCGATCATGCTCGGAGCGATTGCGGGGTCGATCTCTGTACCTTCAAGTCGTGAGTGCTGGACCCGCAGGTCCGCGACCGGCTCACCGCCGACTTCGCGGGCGTTCACCTCGTCAATCGAGCCACCCATTTGCCGCAAAGCGTGGATGAGGCCAGCTCGGGTTGGGTTGAGGCCAACATTCTCAATCGTCAGATCGCTGCCTTCGACCACCAGCGCTGCCGTGATGAAGAACGCCGCCGACGACGGATCGCCGGGCACCGTCACATCTTGCGGCTTGAGATCGGCTTCTCCGTGGATCCGGATCACGCGCTCACCCGCATGCTCTTCCATCTCAAGCGTGGCGCCGAACCCGGTCAGCATGCGTTCAGTGTGATCGCGGGTTGGGACAGGCTCGATCACCGTTGTGATCCCAGGCGTGTGGAGCCCGGCCAGCAGAACCGCGCTTTTGACCTGAGCGCTGGCGACGGGGAGGCGATAAGTGATCGGGATCGCAGGTTGTGCGCCCCGCATCATAAGCGGCAGGGTGCCTCCGCTTGAGGGGTCGAAACTCGCACCCATCTGGTTGAGGGGATTGATCACGCGGCCCATCGGTCGACCCGACAGGCTGGCGTCACCGACGAAGGTCGCGCGCAGGTCATGGCTGGCGAGAATGCCCATCAACAAGCGGGTCGAGGTCCCGCTGTTGCCCATGTCGAGCGCTTGGCGCGGCTCGATCAGGCTGCCGAGGCCTATGCCTGAGATGCGCCAGGTACCATCCTCGTCGCGCTCGATCGTCGCGCCAAGCTGGCGCATGGCATTGGCGGTGGCGATAACGTCTTCGCCTTCGAGCAGGCCGGTGACGCGGCTTTCCCCTACCGCTAAGGCAGAGAACATCAATGAGCGATGACTGATCGATTTGTCACCTGGCACCCGGATCGAACCGGTGAGCGGGCCAGATCTATGGAAAGTGTGTGCGGGCAAGTGCGAAACCCTGTCTTTGTGTATGTCTGTGACTGCGAATAAGGCCGCGCGTCTTTGACAGTGCCGTACGGTTCTGGCAAGGCGCCGCCCACTCAGGACTGAGGCTCTTGATTCCAGACCCGTCCGGTCCCACACAAATGCACATATTGTCCGCAGCGCGTCCGGTGCGGAAGACTATCGAGGATTAAACATGGCGAAGCCAGAATGGGGCACCAAGCGTTCTTGCCCCAAATGCGGAGAACGCTTTTACGATCTCGGCAATGATGAGCCGGTAACCTGCATTGAATGCGGGGAAGAATGGTATCCAGAGCCGGTGCTCAAATCGAAACAGCCGATTCCTTTCGAAGCAGACGAAAAGAAGAAGAAAGAAGGCGAAGCCGACAGCGATCTGGGCGGTGATGATGAACTCGATGATATCGGAGATATCGACGAGGACGATGATTCGCCTGATAACGATGTAGATCTCGGCGGCGACGACGATCTCGGCGTGTCCAAGGGCAAGGGCGACGAAGACGAAGCGGAAACTTGATTTGGGTTGAGCCCCATCCGGGGCTCAATTTCCTCGCTCACGCGGTCTAAAGCCCGCGTCGCTGCGGACGCCCGGTCGGGCTTGCACTCGTTGCCACTCGTGTTTCTGAGCTGAAAACCAAAGGGGGTTTAATGTGTCGCGGAGCTCGGTCGGCGCCTAGCCGACCGCAAGGGCGACTGCCCGTCCGCAGACCCGAAAGGGTCGAGGAGATCGCGAGCGCGGATGCGCTTGCGGAACAACAAAAGACTCTTGCTTATCGCGGTGCTCCGTTATAATGCGCCGCCTCCGTGAGCTTTCGGGCTCACATTCATGACTGGCTCGGGGCCTTAGCTCAGCTGGGAGAGCGCAACACTGGCAGTGTTGAGGTCAGCGGTTCGATCCCGCTAGGCTCCACCAGTCATCAAAATCTGTGGTGAAAGCCGCACGCTGGCCGACGAGGTTTCGTCCGCCGGCGTTTTTCGCGTTTGGTGCATTTCCGAGACGGAGGCGTGCCAGCAGATCGGGACAAATCGACGAACGACGTTGATTTGGAGCGAGTAAGTGCAATCTGAAGCGTAACAGCTTCAAGGAGAACGAAGACGATGTTTGACAATCTGTCCGATCGCCTAGGCGGCGTCTTCGATCGCCTGAAGGGCCGCGGATCGCTCAATGAGCAGGACGTCCGCGATGCCATGCGCGAAGTCCGGGTTGCTCTGCTCGAAGCCGATGTTGCGCTGCCCGTTGCCCGCCGATTCATCGACTCGGTGACTGAGAAGGCTGTTGGGCAAGACGTGCTCAAATCGGTCACGCCGGGCCAACAGGTCGTCAAGATTGTCCATGATGAGCTGGTCGAGATGCTTGGTGGGACCGAGGAGCTGGGTGGCCTCAATCTCGACGCCAAACCCCCGGTCGTGATCATGATGGTCGGCCTCCAGGGCTCAGGTAAGACCACAACCACCGCCAAGCTCGGTAAGCTGATCAAGGAACGCCACGGCAAGAAGGCGATGATGGCATCGCTCGACGTCAATCGTCCGGCCGCACAGGAACAGCTTGCTGTCCTTGGTGAGCAGGTTGAGGTGGCGACGCTGCCCATCGTGGCTGGCCAGCAGCCGGTTGATATTGCCCGCCGCGCGATGGAAGCTTCGCGGCTTCAGAACTTCGACGTCCTGCTGCTCGACACCGCTGGTCGTCTGCATGTCGATGAAGCGCTGATGGCCGAGATGAAGGCCGTCTCACAGGTTTCGGCACCGACCGAAGTGCTGCTGGTGGTAGACAGCCTGACCGGTCAGGACGCGGTCAATGTCGCGCAGAGCTTTAGCGGCGAAGTCCCGCTGACCGGCGTGGTGCTGACCCGGATGGATGGCGATGCCCGCGGCGGTGCTGCGCTGTCGATGCGCGCTGTCACCGGCAAGCCAATCAAATTTGCAGGTACAGGCGAAAAGCTGGATGCAATTGAAACCTTCCGTCCGTCCGGGGTTGCCGACCGCATCCTTGGCATGGGTGACGTCGTCAGCCTAGTCGAGAAGGCCGCAGCGACGATCAAGGAAGAAGAAGCTGAGGAAATGGCCAAGCGCATGGCCAAGGGTCAGTTCGACATGAACGACCTCCGCACTCAGCTCAAACAGATGCAGGCCATGGGCGGCCTCGGCATGCTGGCAAGCATGATGCCGGGCATGAAGAAGGCCAAGGCAGCCATGGCAGCGGCCGATATGGACGACAAAGTGCTGGTCCATATGGATGCGATCATCGGCTCAATGACCCCGAAAGAGCGCACCAATCCCGCGCTGATGAACGCCAAGCGCAAGCGCCGCGTCGCTGCGGGCAGCGGAACCGAAGTTCAGCAGGTCAACAAGGTGCTTAAGATGCACCAGGAAATGGCCCGCACGATGAAGCAGATCAAGAAGATGGGCGGGCTCAAGGGCCTCGCTTCAATGTTTGGCGGCGGCGGCCTGCCCGGAATGGGTGGCGGTGCTGGGGGCGGCATGCCCGGCGGTCTTCCTGGACTGGGCGGACCCGGCGGCGGTCAAGGTCCCGGGGTCGATCCCAACACGCTCCCGCCCGACCTCAGAGATATGTTGAATAAGAAATAATTACAGAAGTTTAGATTCGAAAGGTAATCAATAATGGCAATTGCACTCAGGCTTTCGCGCGGTGGCGCCAAAAAGCGCCCTTACTACCGCATCGTGGCTGCTGACAGCCGCAGCCCGCGTGACGGCAAGTATCTGGAGCAGATCGGGACCTACAACCCACTGCTGACCAAGGACGATCCAGCGCGCGTAAAGCTCAACGAAGACCGCGCCCGTTACTGGCTCGGCGTTGGCGCTCAGCCGAGCGATCGCGTTCTGCGTTTCCTTGATGCAGCCGGCATCCAGGAGCGTGAAGCTCGCAACAACCCCCAGAAGGGTGAGCCTGGCGAAAAGGCCAAGGAGCGTGCCGAAGAGAAGGCTGAAAAGGCCAAGGAAGCAGAAGAGGCAGCCAAGGCTGCTGAAGCTGAGGCCGCTGAAGCCGAAGCCGCAACCGATGAAGCAGCGGCCGAAGAGGCTCCGGCTGAGGAAGCCGCTGCTGAAGAAGTTCCGGCCGAAGAAGCTGCTGCTGAGGAAGCTCCAGCTGAAGACGCTGCAGAAGAGAAGTCTGAGGACTGATGCACCTTCTCCCCTCCCGCCTGCGGGAGGGGCCGGGGGTGGGCGCGTTCCAATGCGGCGCGCCTCGCCAGGCCCACCCCAAACCCCTCCCGTGAACGGGAGGGGCTTTTGAGCAATCCCAAACCCATCGAATTGGCCGCGGTGACCGGTGCGCATGGCGTGGCGGGCGACGTCCGCCTGAAGCTGTTCGGGGAGGGTGTCGAAGCGCTCTCCCGGCACAGCGCCTTCAATGAGGGGACGCTTACCCTCAAAACAATCCGCAGCGACAACAAGGGCGGAGCGATCGCCCGCTTTGCGGAGATTTCGGGGCGCAATCAGGCTGAAAAGCTGCGCGGGACCGTGCTCTCGGTGTCGCGCGGAGCGCTTCCCTCGCTCGATGAGGGCGAGTATTACCACACCGATTTGATCGGACTCACGGTTGAAACTGGCGAGGGCGAGACGATCGGCCGTGTGATCGCGGTGGAGAATTTTGGCGCCACCGACATCATCGAGATTGCCAAGGACCCTGCGCCATCCAAGGGGCAGAAGAGCTTCATGGTGCCAATGACCGCGCAAGCGGTGCTGGAATGGGACCAGACACGGCTTGTGATTTCGGGCGATTTCGTCGACGAATGAGCCCGTGCAAGGGTTCGATCACGATCTATGGCAAAGACTTGAGGCGCATGACATCGGACCGCCCGATGCGACGCTGACTTTTGCAGCGCGTCTGGCGCGCGAGAACCGCTGGGACGAGAGCTATGCCAGGCGTGTGATCCTCGAATACAAGCGCTTCTGCTTCCTCGCCAAGACCGCTGGTCATGAGGTCACGCCGTCTGACGCTGTCGACCAGGCCTGGCACCTCCATCTGACCTACAGCCGCGACTACTGGCAGAGCTTCTGCCCTGAGGTCCTGCAAGCCGATTTGCACCACGGACCAACCGCGGGCGGAGAGGTCGAACGTGCGCGCTATTACGATCAATATGCGGCCACGCTGAAATCTTATGAGCAGACTTTTGGTGAGGCTCCTCCAGCAGACATCTGGGCCAATGCCGATCAGCGCTTCAATCGCGATCCGTTTGGATTTCGCGTTAACCCCAAGGATGTTATGGTTCTATCGCCGCGCATGGCATTGTTCGCCGCGCTTGCGATTGCGGTCCCGGCGTTAATTGTCGGTTGGCTTGTGGGAGGGCTCTGATGTTTGAGACATTTCTTTCCGATCTCTCGGGTGAGGACTTTCTGTGGCTCTATGGCGGGCTGATTGTCGTAGCCATCGCGCTCGGCATGGCGCTGCCGCGCTGGCTCAGAGCGCAGGGTCGCGACACCGGTGTTCCAACTATGGAAGAGCTTGCGATGCTGATCGGGGGGCGCAATCGCTTTTCTGAGGCGGTCGCCGCCAATCTGCTCGGCGCGGGCGCGCTTTCGGTCGACAAGAAGACGGGCTTCAAGGTCCTGCAGCCCGACGCCGCAAGCAATTCGGCAGAGCGAGCCATCTTGCGCCAGGTTGCACCGATCAAATGGCCCGACATTACAAAGGCGATCAAAGAGGATGCCGATGCTGTGGAAGAGCGGTTGGTGGCGCAAGGCTGGTTCATCGAGGGAAATGACACCTGGATGATGCGGTTTGTGCAGACCCTGCCATTCCTGCTTGTGCTTGCCTTTGGATATTACCGCTTCACGGCAGGGCAAGCGCAGGGTGAGCCGACTGACCTGCTGTTTTTCATGATGATCATGACCGGGATCGCGGCTGTGATGCGGTTCTTACTGCTCGACCGCAAAACGCGAGGCGGCAACGCGGTCGTCAAACGCGCCATGCGCGAGAGCATCCGATTAAAGCAGGCGCCGACCCAGCCCGAAATGGGCCGAGCGGTGGCCCTCTATGGCACCGGAGTTCTGGCTGGCACGCCGTTCGTCGCGCTGCACACCATGCGCCAAAGCACCGACAGTGGCGGATCCAGCAGCGACAGCGGCGATGGCGGAGGCGGCTGCGGCGGCGGCTGTGGTGGTTGCGGGGGCTGAGCCTTCGGCGTAAGCGGCGCGCATGACCAAGCTCAACGTTGCGATTTGCCAGGCTGCGCCAATCCCGCTCGACTTTGCCGGGGGGATCGAGAAGGCGACAAGCCTCGCCAAGCAAGCAATTGCCCAAGGCGCGCAGATGGTCGCTTTCGGAGAGACCTTCCTCGGCGGCTATCCGCTGTGGCTCGACGAAGCACCGGGCGCGGCTTTGTGGGACCATCCCGGGACCAAGGCCTGCCACCAGATCATGCTCGAGCAGGCGATTGTGCCCAATGATGAGCGCCTGCTGCCGCTGCAGGAGCTGGTCGATGAGAGCGGGGCGCTGATCTCGCTCGGCGCGCATGAGCGGGTCCGCCAGAGCCTCTACAATAATCAACTGCTGTTCCGCCCGGGCCAGGCGCCCCTTGATCACCGCAAGTTGGTCCCGACCCATGGCGAGCGGCTGATCTGGATGCGCGGCGATGGCTCAACCCTGGGCGTGCATCAGGCCGAATGGGGCCATGCGGGCAATCTGATCTGCTGGGAGCATTGGATGCCGCTTGCGCGCGCAGCGATGCACAACCGTGGCGAGAGCGTGCATGTCGCGGCCTGGCCGACCGTGCGCGAGGAATATGCGCTGGCCTCGCGCCATTATGCGATGGAGGGGCGGTGCTTTGTCATGGCTGCCGGGCTTGTGCAGTCGAAGGAAGACCTGTTTGAAGGGCTAATGCGGGTTGGAGGGTCACCCGAGGTTCGAGAGCTGTTCGAAGCGATCGAAAGCTCGGTGCTCAATCGTGGCGGTTCGATGATCATCGCGCCGGACGCGCGGGTGCTGGCGCAAGCGGGTGAGGGCGAAGAGATCCTCCATGCCGAGCTTGACCTGTCCGAGCGCGGGCAGGGTCTGGCGAGCCTCGACACGGATGGGCATTACTCACGGCCCGATGTGTTTGAGTTGAATGTCGATACGCGCAGCCATTTGGGCGTGAATTGGAGACCTTCGTGATAGAATTTGCATTCCTTGTCCTATTGGCGGCTGCTCTATCCGCCGGGACGGCATTCATCGCCAACAAATATCGTCCCAGATCCAGCATAAGATCCCGTGCCGCATGGTCGGCGGTGATCGGGTCAGCCTTGCCGATGTCACCGGTTCTTTTGGTCGTACTCATTGAGGGCGTCGAGCTCCTCGTCTTGGGAGCCTTGTTGTTTATGTTGGTGTCGATCGGAATTCTGATCTGCTTCCCAGTCGGCTACCTTGTGGCGCGCAAGCAAGATGAACCCGACGATCCTGGAGTGTTCAGCTAGCACCCCAGACCGCGTGATAATGGGTGTAGACATGGCCGCGCGCCATCGCCGGCTCATGCTTGAAGCGATAGAGCCCGGTTGAGGTGATCGGGATCTCGACCCGGCCTGAGCCTTCGCCCGAGACGCGCTGGACTTGGTCCGAATAGCCAATCGTCATCACCGGCTTCACATCGAAGGTGATCCGGCTTTCCTCCGAATGGCTCGAATATTCGTAAAAGGCGGTCTGGCCCTCGAAGAGCAGCATGTAAGGCACGCCAAGATTGAAGCTCGCGACATCAACGCTGACCGCGAATTCGGTCTGGTTCTGCGCGCGACCCCATCCCAAATAGGGGAACAGGCCCGAGCCATAGGCCAGGATCCACAGGCACAGAGCGCCGGTCACAGGATAGAGCAGGCGAGTGATCATGCGCGCAGCCTAGCGCGAAATAGTTTGTATCTGGTCAAAACGGCAGTGATGTGGTTCAAGCAAAGATCGATGCAGAGTGCGCATCGCAGGAGTGTAAACCCATGCAAATCAAGCTCATGCGCTTCAATGAAAAGTGGTTCTTTTTGTTGGTTCTGCCAATCGCGATTGCGATCGAATGGGCCTTTGCCGCTACGCATGATTGGGCGGCTTATCCGCGCAGTGAATGGGTGGCCTTGATCGATTTGTGTGTCTTTGTGCCGCTGGTCTACTGGTTTCTTTTCTCCAGCTCCCTCGCACCCCGCGCTCGTTTCCTACGCACTTTGGGTATCGCTGGCCTTGGTCTTTTTGCGAGCAGCTTCATCGTGCCGGAGCCGAACCAGATCATTATCGGAGAACTGTCAGCCGTCCGCAACGGGCTGCTGATCTTCATTCTGTCATTTGAGGGGCTGGTCCTTTGGAAGATGTTGAATGCGCTTTATGCCAAGGCCGCTGATGCCAAATCGCTTGAGCGTGACTTTGCCATGCCTGCGTGGGTTGCCAAGCTGATGGTGCTTGAAGCGAAGTTCTGGAAGGCGGTTTGGAGCTTTGTCAAACGCAAATGACCTTCGCCGCCACCATCCTCACGCTCTACCCTGAGATGTTTCCCGGGCCGCTGGGGCAATCGCTCGCTGGCAAGGCGCTCGAGCGCGGGGATTGGTCGTGCGCAACGGTCAATCCGCGTGACTTTGCGACGGACAAGCATCGTACGGTGGATGACACGCCGGCAGGCGGCGGTGCAGGGATGGTGCTCAAGGCCGATGTGTTGGCAGCGGCGCTTGATTCCGTAACTTCACAGCAGGATCCGGGGGGATCGTCCTCAAGCAGCGAAGCGACAGGACATGAAAACGCGGAGGGTGCGGGTGGCTCGGCCAATATACCGATTTTGGCCATGACACCGCGCGGCAAGCCGATCACGCAGGCCCGCATTCGAGAGCTCGCCGCCGGTCCCGGAGTCACCATTCTGTGCGGGCGGTTTGAGGGGTTTGATGAGCGGCTGTTCGAGGCGCGGCCGCAGATCGAGCAGGTCTCGCTCAGCGATATCGTGCTTTCCGGTGGGGAATCGGCCGCTTTGGCGATACTTGATGCTTGCATTCGGCTGCTTCCCGGCGTAATGGGCGCGCCTTCGAGCGGGACCGAAGAGTCGTTCGAGGACGGCTTGCTCGAGTACCCGCAATATACCCGACCTCAAATATGGGAAGGGCGCACGATCCCTGAAGTGCTGCGATCGGGGGATCATGCTAAGATCGCTGCTTGGCGCGAGGCAAGAAGCGAAGAAGACACACGGTTACGCAGGCCGGACCTTTGGGAACGTCATACGGGCGTTCGGGACCAGTCTGCCTCTGGCGCGCGGCGAAAAAACAAGGATACGGACCAGTGAACCTGATCCAGCAAATCGAAGCCGAAGAAATCGCGAAAGCGACCGAAGGCGACAAGGCAATTCCTGAATTCCGCGCTGGCGACACCGTCCGCGTGGGTGTGAAGGTGAAAGAAGGCAATCGCGAGCGCGTTCAGAACTTCGAAGGCGTCTGCATCGCCCGTTCGAACCGCGGCATGGGTTCCAACTTCACCGTTCGCAAAATCAGCTTTGGCGAAGGTGTGGAGCGTGTGTTCCCGCTGTACTCGCCAATCGTTGACAGCATCACCGTGGTTCGTCGCGGTGTCGTGCGTCGCGCCAAGCTGTACTATCTGCGTGGCCGCACCGGTAAGCGTGCGCGTATCGCAGAACGTCGCGAGAATGCGCCGAAGGCATAAGCTTTCAGCGACAAGCGAAGAATTCAGAGGGCGGTCCTGCTGGGCCGCCCTTTTTCGTTTCGGCCTTCAAATTTCACATATTCGGCAGGGTCAGGTCCGCCGCCGGGGTTGCTGGCTTCACGTCGCGGATCGGGATGTAGAAATCATACGACAGGATCAGATCGCGGGTCTTGGCATCCAGATCCTTCTTGCGGCCGAGCAGCGGGCGGAGCGCACGCAGATCGATCACCGACATTTTGGCATCGCTCAGCGCCGCGAGGATTGGTGAGCCTTCAGCCAGGCTATAGCTGGTGCAGGGACCGGGGCCGCCTTTCATGATCTCGAAGGCTTCGCCATCGACGCAGTCCATCATCACATGCACGCTCGAGAGCCCACGCGATCGCCCCCATTCCATAACGAAATTGCCGAGACTGGGAACATTGGTTCCGCTCAGCCCCCGCTCCAGGTGGAAGCCGCCGAATTTGAACACGGCCTTTGGAACGAAGCCCAGGCGCTTTTCAGCCTGACTGAGATGGAACAGGAAATTGTCCTTCATATAGTTTTCGCGCGCCAGATTGGCGGGATAGATCGGTCCGGTCCCGCGGGTGAAGGGGCCATAGATTTCATGCGTGAGCGCAAGACCCTGGGTGATCTCAACCTCCGGGCCGGGCGCGCCTTCAAAGGCGGTGACCAGCGCGGCAATCTCTGCATCGGGCGCGGTGCCGAGATACATTGGATTGCTGGCCACTCCTGCGACCAATGTCGCCACTGCTGCCTCCTGCTCGGGCGTCTGCACAGCGTCTTGCAGGATCGGTGCGATAATCGGGCCTGCGCCAAGAAATTCCTGATCGACACCCCACAGCACCTCTTCGCGATGCGGCGATTGGCGGACAATCTGCTCCACAAAGTCAATCTCTTCGGTGAAGAACAGGAAGGGCAGAGTGAACTGATTGCCGGGCGTGGCAATGAAATTGGCGAGCTCGCCATCGCCTGAGCGGATCAGTGCCTCCGCCTTCATGGTCGACCATGGCCCAATCTCGGCCACCATATGGCCATAGTCCCGCTCTGACAGGCCGTCATGCAGCCTTGCGGCGATCATGGCGATATCGGCGGTGGCGTGCTTTTCTCCGATCAGAAAGAAATGCGCCTGCTCCGCTTGCTGCATCAGCAGGTTGTAGCCCGCTCCCGAAAGCTCTCCATTGTCGCTTTGAACAAGCGGATAGAGATTGTCGGAAATCGCTTCGACAAACGGATCGGAGGGTGGCTCTGTGGACTCTGTGCTTTCCTGCGCCCCGGCGGCGGCAGCAGTGGTGAGGGCCAAAGCGGCAAGAGTTGATTTGACGAGCATCGCGCTCTCCCATTTATGGTGTATTATTAGAATAATACAGCACGGTTGAGAGCGACTTGCAAGCAACTGGTGTGAACAGAGCCCGATTTGGCATTGCCATCACAGGCATTCATGGCATGGAAACCGGCTGAGAGTTCGCTCGTTATGAGGGAAAAGAGAGGTCCATCTTGAAATGCGTTTTCTACTCGCTGCTGTCGCTTTGCTCGCCACTCCTGCCATTGCGGATGATCACGCGATGAGCGACGCGCCGGAACTGACATTCGAGCGGGTGTTTGCTTCGCCATCACTCAATGGCTCGACCCCACGCCAGGCCAAGCTGTCCCCGGATGGGCGGTATCTGACCTTGCTGCGCAACCGCGAGGATGAGCTTGAGCGCTACGACCTGTGGGGCTTTGACCTGGCGACCAGGGAATGGACGATGCTCATCGACAGCGAGCAACTCGGCACGGGCCGTGAGCTCTCAGAAGACGAGAAGATGCAGCGCGAGCGCGCACGGGTCGGCAACCTCAAAGGCATCATCTCCTATCAGTGGTCAAGCGATGGCAGCGGCGTACTGGTTCCGCTCGACGGGGACCTCTATCTCGCCAAGCTCGATGGCGAGGTCACCCGCTTGACTGACACCGAAGAGAGCGAGCTCAATCCCAAGCTGTCGAGCAAAGGCGGCTACGTCTCATTCGTGCGCGATCGGCAGTTGTGGGTCGGTGCGGTCGGTAGTGAGCCGAGCCCGATCACGCCCAAAGAGGAGGACACGATCCGCTGGGGTGAAGCCGAGTTCGTCGCTCAGGAAGAGATGAGCCGGATGAACGGCTATTGGTGGGAGCCCAATGACCTGCGTATTGCTGTCCAGCGCACCGATGAGAGCCCGGTCGGCATTGTCACCCGCGCAGCCATCGGAGCGACGGGTACGCGGGTGTTCGATCAACGCTATCCCGTGGCAGGCTCTGACAATGCTCTGGTTGAGCTCTTTATCATGGATCCGGACGGCGGAAATCGGGTGAAGGTCGATCTTGGCGAGGACACCGACATCTATATTGCGCGCGTGGACTGGGGTCCGGACGATTTCCTCTATGTCCAGCGGCAGAACCGCGAGCAGACCGTGCTCGACATGCTCAAAGTCGATCCGGCAACCGGTGAGAGCGAGATCTGGTTCACCGAGACAGCCGCGCGCGATGAATATTGGATCAATCTGTCGGACAATTACCGCTTTCTGAGCGACGGCAGCCTGCTGTGGTGGTCAGAGCGGGACGGTTACGGTCATTTCTACCGTTTCAAGGACGGCAACTGGTCACAGCTGACTTCGGGAACCTCGCCGACCACGACCCTAGTCGGGGTGAATGAGAGTGATGGCCTGTTCTACTTCCAAGGCACCGATGAAGTTCTGACGCAGCAAATCTTCAGCGCCAAGCTTGATGGCACTGGCGACCCGGTGCTGCTGACCGATCGCGATTACACCAATTCCGCAACCATGGATGGCTCGGGCCGGATCCTGATGGTGACGCGGTCTGCCGCGGATCAGCCGCCTCAGAGCTTTGTGGCGGACAAGAATGGCGAGCGGGTGGCGTGGATCGAGGAGAACGCGCTTGGCGAAGATCATCCCTACACGCCTTATCTAATGAGCCATGTGATGCCTGAGTTCGGCACCGTGGCAGCCGAAGACGGGACCGAGCTGCATTACATGATGCTCAAGCCCGAAATGGAGCCAGGCAAGCAATACCCGGTGTTCTTCTATCACTATGGCGGGCCAGGTCCGCAAATTGTCGACAAGGGCTGGAACGGTGCATTGGCTCAGGCGATCGTCGACAAGGGGTACATCTATTTCGCGCTCGACAATCGCGGCACCGCCAATCGCGGGGTCGATTTCGAACAGCCGCTCTATCACGCAATGGGTGGTGTAGAAGTGCGCGACCAGGCTCAGGGTACGAAGTATCTCAAGAGCTTGGACTTCGTCGACGCAGACAAGATCGCGATCTATGGTTGGTCTTACGGCGGCTATATGACGCTCAAGCGGATGCAGGCATTTCCCGGCGAGTACGCTGCGGGCATTTCCGGCGCACCAGTAACCCGCTGGGGGCTCTATGACACGCATTACACCGAGCGTTTCATGGGTGATCCGCGGATTGTGCCGGAAGCCTATGAGACCGCCAGCGCGATCCCCGATGCCACCAAGATGAGCGATCCCTTGCTGCTGATTCACGGTATGGCGGATGACAATGTGGTGTTCGAAAACAGTTCCGAGCTGATCTCGGTCTTGCAGCACAACAATGTGCCGTTCGAAATGATGCTCTATCCGGGCTATACGCACCGGGTTTCAGGTGAGCAGATCTCTCCGCATATGTGGAACTCGATCTTCCGTTTCCTCGAAGCGAATGGTGTCACTCCGCCGGAATAGTCTCCGCCGCCAGCCACTCGAGCGCTGTCGTCGCCACCTCGCGCGGCGCTTCGACCTGCGGGTAATGCCCGACGTGCGGCAAAAGCTCGTGCTTTGCCCGGGGTACCACCTCGCGCCATTTGTCATAGGCATGCTGGCCTGAGACCGGATCGAGCGCGCCATTGATCAGGCCGATTTTGTCCTGCGCTTCGACGAGCGCCGCTTCCCAACGATCCTTATGAGTGACCCGGTCGCCGATATAGTGCAGCAGCTTGTGCGTGATCCTGTTGCCGCCATTGTGCGCGATGAAACTCCAGAAATCATCGAGCTCCTGCTCGCTGGGCTGGGTGTCGGGCCCAAAAACTTCCGAGAAGCTCTTGCCGAA
The DNA here is from genome assembly GCA_965229665.1 of Erythrobacter sp. Lineage (GTDB taxonomy): Bacteria > Pseudomonadota > Alphaproteobacteria > Sphingomonadales > Sphingomonadaceae > Erythrobacter. The sequence goes on from OZ245896.1 coordinate 2,855,403, forward strand.
GCCCTTGCGGCTCATCAGCCAGCCCAGGATGAACCCGATTGGCGAAATTCCCAGTGTCTGGATCGGGCGGGGGCGATGTTGGTCGGGGAAGATCCCGCCATTGAGGAACACCATTTTCCTAAGGCCTGCCGCACCTGAGCCGTCCTGCTGCCGCGCTAGCAACTCCTGGCCAACAGACACGCCATAATCGTGAACTAGGGCGTCAAACTGATTGATCCCGAGGTGATCGAGCAGGGCCTCTTGCAGATCGGTCTGGCGGTGGATGGTGTAGCCTGTCTTGGGTTTGGCAGACAGACCGAACCCCAGCATGTCGGCCGCGATCAGCGTGTGACGCTTGCCTAGCACGTTCCAGATCGGCGCCCAGTCCCAGGCGCAGGTCGGAAAACCATGCACCAGCAGCAGCGGCTTGCCTCTGCCAGCGGTCCAATAGGCGATGGAGTGGCCCTGGAATTCGAATGTGCGAGCCTGGCTCCGCCAATCCTGCGGATCGATCCGCATACGTTTCCTCCCCAAGAATCCCTTGCGTTCGAGAGCTAGCCAAGGCAGCGGGCAGAGTGAAGTCTGTTTTGACACTGGAGAATGAAATTGGGTTACCGGGTGGCAGTGGTCGGCGCGACCGGCAATGTCGGACGCGAGATGATGCAAGTGCTGACAGAGCGCGAGTTTCCGTGTGACGAAGTCGCAGCGGTCGCTTCTGGTCGTTCGCAAGGCACTGAAGTGGAATTCGGTGACACCGGCAAGATGCTCAAGTGTCAGAACATCGAGTATTTCGATTGGGCGGGTTGGGACATCGCCCTTTTCTCAGCTGGCAGCGGTCCAGCCAAGGAATATGCGCCCAAGGCCGCTGCCGCCGGCTGCGTCGTGATTGACAATTCCTCGCTCTATCGGATGGATCCCGATGTTCCGCTGATCGTGCCGGAGGTGAACCCTGACGCGATCGATGGCTACACACAGCGCAACATCATTGCGAACCCGAATTGCTCAACCGCGCAATTGGTGGTGGCGCTCAAGCCGTTGCACGATGCTGCGACGATCAAGCGGGTTGTGGTCTCGACCTATCAATCAGTGTCGGGCGCGGGCAAGGCCGGGATGGACGAGTTGTTCGAGCAGAGTCGCGCGATCTTTGTCGGTGACCCGATTGAACCAGCCAAGTTCACCAAGCAGATCGCCTTCAATGTCATACCGCACATCGATGTTTTCCTCGACGATGGATCGACCAAGGAAGAATGGAAGATGATGGTCGAGACCAAGAAGATCCTCGACCCAAAGATCAAGCTCAACGCGACCTGCGTCAGGGTGCCGGTGTTCGTGGGGCACTCCGAAGCGGTGAACATTGAGTTTGAGAATGAGCTCTCGGCTGAGCAGGCTCAGGAAGTTCTCCGCGAGGCGCCCGGCATCATGCTAATCGATAAGCGCGAGGATGAAGGCTATGTCACGCCGGTTGAAAGCGCGGGCGATGGCGCGACCTATATCAGCCGCGTGCGCGAAGATCCGACGGTTGAGAACGGCCTCACTTTGTGGTGCGTTTCTGACAACCTCCGCAAGGGCGCTGCGCTCAATGCTGTCCAGATCGCGGAGCTGTTGGGACGGCGGCATCTGAAAAAGGGGTGAGGCAGAAGGTTCGATCCTTCACGATGATATGAAGACATACGAACCTCTCAATGTCCTGAAGCCGATCGATGACAACATCTGGATGGTGGACGGGCCGATCATCAAGATGGATTTCCCATTGGGCCTCAAAGTGCCCTTTCCGACCCGAATGGTGGTCGTCCGATTGGGTTGCGGAGGCCTTTGGGTTCACTCACCGATTGCCGCTGATCCGGGCCTGCTTGAGGCCGTGAAGGCACTGGGCCCTGTAACGTATCTGCTGGCGACCAACAGCCTGCACTACTGGTATGTCCCTGAGTGGGCTGAGCGTTTCCCGGAAGCAGTTGTTTTTGGGCCGTCTGGGTTGATGAAGACCGCCAAGCGCCCCCTTCAATTGGACCGGGAGTTCGGGGCGCTCGCCGAGCCTGAATGGCGCGAGGAGATCGATCAACTGCTGTTCACCGGCAGCGTGGTGACTGAGGCGGTGTTTCTGCATCGATCGAGCAAGACATTGATTGTGAGCGACCTGATCGAGAACTTTGAACCTGACATGGTCGAGGAGCGGTTCCTGCGCTGGATCATGGGCCGGGCAGGTATTCTTGATCCACACGGCTCGATGCCACTCGATCTGCGTATGACCTTCTGGAAGAATCGCGGCGAGATACTCGCCAAGATTGACCAATTGCTCGCCTGGCAACCAGAGCGCGTGATCATGGCGCATGGTCGGCCGTATCTGAGCGAAGGTGCGGCTGAGTTGCGCCGCGCGTTTCGCTGGGCAGACCGGTTCAGATGACGCGACCCTCATTTGACTATCAGCCAACGTAAAGGAAGTGAGGCGCAGGCCATTTACAACTCTGCGATCAGAGGACAGTGTCGACCCCGACAAACGCGACGACTACGCGAATACGATTGAGGGAAATGAATGATCAAACGAATTGCTATCTCTGGTTTGCTTGCGCTGACCTTGGCTGCATGCGGAGGCAATGACGTCCCCTCGCCGACGGAGCGTCAGTCAGAGCAGGCTTCGGCGGGCCCTGTGGTTGAGGCGGGCGATGTCCTGCTGAGAACTGACGGTCTCACTGTCGGGGCAGAAGCGTTCTTCTATGCCGCGGGACAGGCTGAAGTCGAAACCGCGCTGGCTGCTGCGCTTGGCCCCGTGATCGAACGGGCCGACAATGGCGAATGCGGTGCTGGGCCGATGACGTTCACGGACTATCCCGGCGGGGTTCGGGTCCATTTCCAGGACAACAAGTTGGTCGGATGGATTGTCGACGAAACCAGCGAGCGCGCCCAAGTGGTAGGCGATGTGCAGGTCGGCACCTCTGTCGCAGAGGCTGAGGCGGCTGATGGCTTTATGATGATTGCCGATACAACACTGGATGGCGAGTTCTCATTGGGACCCGCCATCGGTGGTTTCGTCGATGGTGAGGGCGTGACTATGCTCTATGCCGGCACGCAATGCTTCTTCCGATAGGATCGATATGACGCTCTCCGCAGATCTCTTTTTCAGCTTTCGCTCGCCCTATTCCTATCTCGCGATTGGCCGCTATCGCGCGATGGCTGAGGAGTTCGATGTCGACATCAACCTTCGCGTCGTCATGCCGATTGCCGTTCGCGATCCGGACATCCTGTTCACCGGCAACCCGGCGGCACCGCGCTATATTCTGATGGACTCGATGCGCGCCGGAGCGTTTCTGGGCATTCCGATTCGCTGGCCACGGCCGGATCCGGTGGTCCAGGATCTGGAAACGCGCGCGATTGCCAAGGAACAACCGCTGATCCACTGGGTCTGCCGCATGGGTCAGGCCGCGGCACGGCGCGGCAAGGGATTGGCCTTCGCCGATGAGGTGTCGAAGATCATCTTCTCCGGAGCAGTCGATGGCTGGAACGAGGGCGACCATCTGGCCGGTGCCGCCGAGCGGGCCGGTCTCGACTTCGCCGAGCTCGATTCCGAAGCGAAAAATGACGCGGAAGCGCTCGATGCCGAAATTGCCGCCAATCAGGATGCGCTTGAAGCCGCTGGCCATTGGGGAGTGCCCACGCTGGTGTTTGAAGGCGAGCCATTCTTTGGTCAGGACCGGGTCGATATGGCGCAATGGCGGATGGAGCAAAAGGGCCTGACAAAGAGGTGAGCGCAGGCGAAGGCTTCACCGGCGGATGCCAATGCGGCGCGGTGCGCTATCGCATCAAGGCCGAGAGGCTGATCGGCTATGCCTGCCACTGTCGCGAATGCCAGAAACAGGCGGCGAGTGCCTTTGGCATTTCGGTTCCGGTTTTCCTTCCCAGCCTCGAGATCACAGGCGAAACCGAGTTCTGGCGGCGGCCGACAGACAGCGGGTCGCACACAAATTGCCACTTTTGCCCCAAATGCGGCACGCGGCTTTATCACGCAGGCGACAATCGACCGGGCATGGTGACCATCAAGGGCGGTTCGCTCGACGATATCAGCGCGTTGAAAATGGTCGCGCATATCTGGGTTGATCGAAAGCTCGATTGGTTCGAACTGCCGGATGACGTTCCCCAATGGGCGCGACAGCCGCAAAGCCAGGAAGAATGGATGCAATTGCTGGGATGGAGCCAATGACAACCGAAGACTTTGCCTCATTCGATGGAACCAGGCTGGCTGTGCACCGCATTGGGCAGGGCAGGCCGCTGGTGCTGCTTCACGGCCTGTTCTCCAGCGCGAATATGAACTGGATCAAATGGGGCCACGCTGAGCGCTTTGCCGACGCTGGCTATGAAGCGATCATGCTGGATTTCCGCGTTCATGGCGAAAGCGATGCGCCGCAGTCACCGGAATCCTATCCGCCGGGCGTGCTCGCCCGCGATGTCGCTGCTTTGATCGAGCATTATGGGCTGGAGAATTATGATCTGGCCGGCTTCTCGCTCGGTGCTCGCACCGCGCTGCACGTCACCGCCAATCAGGTGCTTTCACCGCGCAAGCTGATCGTGGCCGGAATGGGCGCTTCCGGCCTGTCAGAATGGCGCAAGCGCTCAGCCTTCTTCAAACGGGTGATAGATGAGTTCGATACAATAACGCGCGATGATCCCGCCTATTACTCCCGCCAGTTCCTCAAATCTCAAGGGGTTGATCGGGTCGCGGCGCGGCTCTTGCTCGATGCGATGGGCGATCTTGAACTCGACCTCCTCGCCAATGTGACGATGCCCGCTTTGGTGGTGTGTGGAGTGAATGATCAGGACAATGGTTCGGCCAGCGATCTCGCCGATCTGCTCAGCAACGCAATTTATAGGGAGGTGCCGGGCGCGCATCTCGACAGCGCTACGAAGCCTGAGCTGGGTGAGGCTATATTGGAGTTTCTGGAGGGGGAATGATGGTAACCAAGCGAAGCTTTTTGATGTGGTGGATCGGCGGCCTTGTCGCCTTTGCGGGGGCGATCGTGCTGCACGCGCCTTTGATCATCGACTCAGTGCCTGGCGGGATCCTCGATCACCAAGCGGCGCCCGATGCGGCAGCGGTCGACGCTATTCACGCGGGGTGGAAAGAGGCCGGCGTGTTCGGCCAAGCCACGTGGGCGATCATCAGCGATCTCATCTTTATAGTCATCTATAGCTATGGAGCTTTTCTCGGCGGGCGGTATTTCCTTTCTAAACCCGATAAGGTTCTGCGGAACCTTGGAGGGATTATTGCTTTTGCAGCCATCGTATTCTTAGTCTCCGATCTCGGTGAAACCACTTCGCAGCTCATCGAAGTGCTTGGCGATGCTGGCTCAGACACGTTGGCGATGATCGCTTCAACTCTTCAGGGGCCTAAATCGATCAGCTTTGTGGTGAGCTTCCTCTGTATCGCAATTGCACTGGTGCTCGAGCCGCTCAGAGCGCCCAAATAAAGACCCCCGCCGCTCAGAAGAGCAACGGGGGTCTAACCGCTCGGGGGGACGAGCGGTCTCGCTGAAAAGCGTTTATCCAGCGCTGAAAGGCAGCGATGAATGGTGCAGGTTGATCACGACTTCACCATCGTCGTTTTTGGCGTAGCCGAAGGTGTACTCAACCTTGGTTTCGTTGCCGTCGGTGCCGGTGAAGTAATAGTTGCCCATGGCCATCGCGCTGTCGCCATCAAGGATGGTGCCTTCGTTTTCCCAACGAACGGCAGTGTAAGGCGCGATCGCGAAGCCACCGTCTTCGGTGCCTTCGGTGCCGATGAAGTAGCTCAGCGCTTCTTCAAAGGTGCCGCGGAACTGATCTTCGGCAGCGAGGGTCGGCTTGAAGAGGATTTCCATGCCATCTTCATAGCCATAGTGAGTGTTGATGTGTTCGGTTGCGCGCGCAGCGAAGTCACCCTCTTCGGTGAAGACCTGGCCGATGGCAACGATGCCTTCGCCCCAGGCTTGCTGAGCGGCTTCTACTTCGGCAGCGGTGATCGCAGCGTCTGCAGCTGGTGCGTCAGCGGTAGCGGTTTCACCGCAAGCAGCGAGGGTAAGTGCAGCTGCGCCAAGCGCAGGAACCATAACGAACTTCTTCATTGTCTACTCCCATCAGCCCGCACACACGCACGGGCCAAGCGTGAAAAAACAGGATCGATTGTGAGAGGATGGCCGAACTGGAATAAATGGCCGCCTCTGGATCGCAATCGATGCGGTCCGACATCACGTGCTCAGCGAAGCACGCCAGAGGGGCCCGGTCCCGCGAAGGTATAATGTTTCATCGGAAACCGGGTTCCCAAGTTTTGCAAATTTTTCGCATTTGCGTCTTTTAGTCGATTGGAATGGGCGTTTGGTCTTTGATCGGACGAGCAAACTTGGCCGTTTCTCCGAGCGACGCTACAGTCCGGCTATGCTCAAACACGCTCCTGCTTTGCCCGCATTGGCCGCACTTGGCCTTGCCTTCCCGCTTGTCGCTTGTGCTCAGCCAGTCGAGCGGCCCGTGGCTCAGGCAGCGGAGCACGGACAGACAGGCACGCTCTATGTTGCGAATAAGCGTGGCAATACACTGTCCAAGGTTGACTTGGTGACGGGCAAAGAGGTCATGCGGCTCGACAGTTGCATCAATCCGCATGAATTGGCGACGTCGCCAGACAACCAATGGGTGGCGCTTGGCTGTTATGGTGGGACCACCGTCGACATCTTCGATGGCGAGAGTTTGGAGAAGCTCAAGACCATCGATTTGGGCGAGAATGCACGGCCGCATGGGATCGTTTGGCATGAAAGCGGCACGATCTACGCAACGGCCGAAGGACGGCAGTCGATTTTCTCGATCGAGAACCCTCTCGAGGCTGAGATCAAGCTGACCGAATACAGCACCAACAAGCAGGGCAGTCACATGGTCGCGGTGGCACCGGACGAGAGTGCGGCGTGGACCACGGATCTGGGCTCAAAGACCGTTACCCGGATCGACCTCAGCGGTGAGGCAGGGCCGCTGTCTGTGACCGTTGGTGAAGAACCTGAGGGTATTGGGCTTGCACCGGACGGAAAGACACTTTGGGTCTCAGCCCGTGGCTCAGATCAGGCTTTCGCGGTCGATCCTGTGACGATGGAGGTTCGCAGCACCCTCGATACCGGGCGCTTTCCTCTGCGATTGGCAATCCGCCCGCAAGGCGATGTGGCGGTCACCTCTGATCTCGTCGATGGCACGCTGAGCGTGATCGATCTCGCCAAAGCTGAGGTGGTGCGCACGATAACGGTCTCTGGCCCCGCAGAGGCTGAGCAACGCTTTCAGGTCACGATCCTGTGGTCGGACGACGGAAGCCGGGTCTATGTGGCTGAGACTGCGAGCGACACGGTCGCAGAGGTGGATTTTGAGACCGGCACAGTGCTTCGCCGCCTTGCTGTAGGCGATGGCGGCGACGGTCTGGCAATCGTCAAATAGTCTAGCCGCTCAGGCGTTGCGCGCCATCAGCCCGCCATCGACCGGTATCACCGCTCCGGTAATGTAGCTCGCCGCGGGAAGCACCAGCGACAGCGTGATATGCGCGACTTCTTCTGGCTCACCATAGCGCCGCAGCGCCGTCCTGCGATTGGCGTAGATTTGCTTGTGTTCGTCCGGCACGGCCTCGGTCATCGCGGTCCGGATCGGGCCCGGGCAAATGCAGTTGACGGTGATGCCTTGCTTGCCCAAGTCGACCGCTAGTCCGCGGGTTAGCCCGGTCACCCCGGTCTTGGCGGCGACATAGGGCGTGTCGCCGGGTGTTGCACCCAAGCCTTCGGTCGAAGCGATATTGACGATCCGCGCGGCATCGCTTTGGCGCAAATGGGGTAGGGCAGCGCGCACCATGCGTTGCTGCGCAGTCAGCATAACAGAGAGAGCGCGGTGCCAGATCTCTTCATAGGCGTCCCCGCCGTCGAGCGGAGCGAAGCTCGACACGCCGGCATTGTTCACCAGAATATCGATCCCGCCAAAGTCTGCTGCAATCTCCCCGACCACCGTGTCAATTGCGGCCTTATCGCTGACGTCAAGCGCATAGGGGCGCGCGTCATTACCGCACTCTCGAGCCACAGCCTCGCATGCGGCAAGGTCGAGGTCGGTGACCGCAACCTTGGCTCCTTCGGCAGCGAACAGTCGGGCGGTGGCCCGGCCCATGCCGCTCGCGGCTCCGGTGACGATGGCGATACGACCGGTAATGGACCGCGAGCGATTAGCTTGATCGGACAAAGGCTCTCTCCTCTGGCGAAGAGCCTATCGCTGTTTTGGAGTGAGTGGCAACTTCGCTCTTCAAGGAAGAGGGCGTAGGATCCAGTTAATTATTGCGGGTATCGACAGGTGGCAGTCGTCGAGACGGTGTAGATACCTGGACTGAATGTGACGGGATTGGTCGCCTTGACGTCAAAAAAGAACGAGTCAGATGACTGGGTCATCTGCACCGAGGATCCTTGCGTTGAATAAGCGCTGAGGACACCGCTCAAGCTGTAATACTTCATTTCGGCATAGGCCGCCGAAATGGACTGATCCGATGCCAGGACCGGAGCAGAAAACTCGATCAGCGGGAGGGTTCCTCCGGCTAGGATATCGATCGATCCGCCCTGTGCATTGCCAGTTTCGCTGGACAAGGTTTGATGCGAATTGCTTATTTCCATTGTGCCGTCGGTGGTCGTGATACTGCAAGCAGGTGCTACGTTTCCGACAAAATTGAGTGTGTTCGCTTTTGCCGGCCCAGCTGCCAGGGTTGCGGCAATCGAAGCTGCGAAAAGACAGATCGCTATTTTCATCATTTTCTCCTTCGCTTAGTAAATCAGTGATGCCAGTGATTATTCCGCCGCCATGCGAAGCAGTTCGAGCTCTTCGCGCAGGCGAGTGATCTCCATTTCATAAAGCCGCGAGCAATCGAGCCGTTCAGGCCGTTTGCCCAAGGGGATTGTGATCCGGACATAGGCAAGGGCCGACTGATCGGGTTCGTTGAGGTAGCTGTTGAGGTTCGTCCCATCCGCGACCGGCTTATTGGCGTTGGCCGCTGCGCCCATGTCGAGATAGGCCCCGTTGGAATTGATCGATTGCCGGCAGCGGGTGCCGCCTGCGGTTTCGATCGAATCTTCTCCGCCAGGTCCGCGTGGGGCAGGGGGAAGATAGACTCCTTGGGTGTCAGCCAGCGCTTCGGCGCACGGCAGGCTAGTCAGAGCGACGAGCAGTAAGGCGTGAGCATACCCTCGCATGGACGGCCTCCATCTTTTCAAGAACACGTTCCGCACAGATGTTGAACGTGAATTCCTCACCCGGTGTCAGACCGTTAGCAATGACGAGGATCCGCCGCTTACCCCCGCCACTCAGCAAGGCTTGCTCCGGCAGGATCCTGATCCGATCGCTGGACGCCTCGTCTTGCGGATCGACGTAAACCCGAAACGCATATGCGCGCTGATAGGGGTTGGCGAGGTTGAGGTAGAACCCTTTGCGCTCGCTCTTGGTGTCGCCCGATTTCTCGAGCGGACCAAAGGTCACGGCGAGCGCCGGGACGCTAGCGAGGGCTAGAACGCCCGCAGCCGCGATTGTTGTGAGGTTTGGGCGAACAATCATCGCTCATGCCGAGCAGGTCGCGACGACGTCTATGAGATAATCCCCCGCGGGAAAGCCCTCGCCCTTGATAGCGCGTGCATCTATCTTGAACACGTCGGGAGAGCTGCTTGGAGAGCTCTCCGAGGGAGCGCTGCTATAATTGCTGAGCAGGCCGGATTCTGAATACCATTTGATCTCTGGCGTCACACCAGAGATTTGGGTTGAAGAATGGAACTGCGGAGCCGCGAATTGCACCCGTGCGGCGCCGCCAACGGGCCACACCGCCAAGTCCGCTGGCTGGCCTCCGGCCTCTTCGGTAGAAATTGTGGTGTATTCGGTGTTTGGAGCAAGTTCGCCGTCGCTAACAAACAGCGTGCAGCCGACTTCGAGTGTGCCTTCGAATTGGATGATCTCTGCGCTGGCGGGGCAGGCAATTCCGCCCAAGGCCAGCGTGGTCATCCAAAAGGGTGGTTGGGGTCGCATCCATTCCTCCTTTGTTGGTAAGGAGAGAATGACCGCAAATCCTCTATGGACGTTTTGACAGGCCCTAGGCTTGGCTACTTAACGGAACGGCGGTTCGTTAAAGGCCCGCAACTTACGCGAGTGCAGACGATCGCCTTCGTCGCGCAGCAATTTGCACGCTTGCAGGCCGATCTGAAGGTGCGCAGCGATCGCTTGCTCGTAAAACTGGTTAGCCTGGCCGGGCAATTTGATCTCGCCATGAAGCGGTTTGTCCGAGACGCACAGCAGCGTGCCATAGGGCACACGGAATCGATAACCCTGTGCCGCGATGGTGGCGCTCTCCATTTCCACCGCGATCGCGCGGCTGTGCGAAAAGCGCTTGGCCGAGCTGGCGTAATGCAGTTCCCAATTGCGGTCGTCGGTGGTGACGACAGTGCCCGTGCGCATGCGCTGCTTAAGGTCAGCGCCTTGGACGCCTGATACCTCTTCGGTTGCCCCAGCCAGCGCTTGCTGAACCTCGGCAATCGGCGGGATCGGGATCTCTGGCGGGAGGACGTTGTCGAGCACGTGATCGTCGCGCAGATAGGCGTGTGCGAGCACGAAATCGCCGATCTTCTGGCTTGAGCGGACGCCACCACAGTGGCCGATCATCATCCAGGCATGCGGGCGCAGCACCGCGAGGTGATCGCAAATCGTCTTGGCGTTCGAAGGTCCGACACCGATGTTGACCAGTGTAATCCCGCGGCCGTCTTCACGGATCAAGTGATAGGCAGGCATTTGGTGCTTGCGCCAAGCGGTGTCGTTGAGCTGTTCCTGCGCATTGTCAGTGTTCGCGCTGAGGTCCAGCCCAGCGGCACCGGTCAGGCCGGTGTAACCGTCATTGCCGATCTGTTTGGCGCCCCAATTGACGAATTCATCGACATAGCGGTGATAATTGGTGAACAGGATAAAATCCTGGAAATCGTCAACCTTGGTCCCGGTGTAATGCGCCAGGCGGGCGAGCGAGTAATCGGTCCGTAACCCGTCGAACAGCGAAAGCGGCATATCCTGTTCATCGTCAAACTCGATTCCGTCAGCCAGCTCGTCACCGATCAGCGCAAGGTCGGTGGAGGGGAAGTGAACCGCAATGTCTTGCGGGGCGATTCCGACCATAGCGGCGCCAGCGTCACCATCGAGCACATAGGGGAAGGGAATCTCTTGCCGGGATCGGGAGACTTCGACCTCGACCTCATACTCCTCTGCAATCAACTGCAGCTGCTCCGCCAGATAGGCGGCGAACAAATCAGGGCGCGTAATGGTGGTGGTGTATGTGCCGGGAGTTTCCAATCGACCGAACGCACGGCTGCGATCCTTGGGATCGCCGACACCGGAATAGCGCAGGGTGAGTTGGGGGTAGGCATAGGTGCCGTCGGTCCGCCTCGTCGGATCTGGCAAAGTGCCGTCGCGGCCAAAGGCGATTACGTCTTCGCGCAGCATGGAAACGGCGTCTTGATAGAGGGATTGTAGTTGGTCGAGGATGGTGTCGATTGGTGTCATACAGTCTTTCGTTGGTTTGTTTCGCGGCGATATAGGTGCTCGCGCGCCAATGGCCAAGCGGGAAGGGTGTGATTGGGTCTTGGCTTTGGATTGCGTAGCTGCAAAGACACGCACCGGGTCGCATTGGAATCACTGGAGAATTCTGGATGCGAAATCGCCTTGGCCTGCTTCTTACCGCGCTAGCAGCGGCAGCACTGCCGTCGGCGCCTGCGCAGGCTCAGGAACCACCACCGCCGGAAAATTACATTCTGCCGGAGCCGCTTTCGCCGTGTTTTGCGCCAGATACCGAACGCACCATTCTGCTCGAGGATTGCCGCCGGCTCCTCGCAGACACAAGCCAGTCTATCAATCTGAGGTATCTCGCCAACTTGCAGATATTCTTCGACAAACTCAAAAACGCTCAGCCAAACGAGGAAACGGTTCTTCAAAATGGCCGGACTGAGCTTGAGGGCTATGCTGGTGTCGGGCTGGCCCCGAATGTTGAAGATCGTCGGCTGAAAACTCTTGGAGAGATCTGCACCGCCCTTCGGGATTTTGAATGCACCTTTAACGCGTTGATCAATCGCTTTGATTTGGGGAGACTTGAGCTGCCCGGCTATTACGAGCTGGCGACTGTCGCTCGGGATCTACTAAACCGGGACACGAAAGAACTCGCTGATAGCTACGGGCAGCGTATCAGGGAGGAGGACGTACCGCCCGTCTTCTTCGCAACTCTATTGGCGCTTAGATCGGTGTTCTATGACTGGGCTGGCGCGGATGCGGACCAATTGGCGGTCCTCAAGGATCTTGCCTCTCGCCAGATTCCTTACGCCGACGATGCCAATCTTGTGTGCTGGGAACTGACTGTAAAATTCGGTGAAGCGGCTGCCGCACAAAACGCTTGCAACAGCACGGTCCGGCTCGATCCTGACAATGGAGGATACCTCGACAGCCGCGCGATGATGCACTTTGCTCTCAAAGATTACTGGAGCGCCGTTTCAGATTTTGAGCGGGCCCTGTCCCTCATCAACCCTGAGCAGGAAGCTTTGATCGCCACGGTCAAATTCGGCCTGGCCATGGCGTTGGACAAGCGGGCGGGCGAGGGCGATGCCGCGCGAGCAAAGGGACTGAGGTCGGAAGCGGTCGCAGTGAACCCAGAACTTCCTGCAGAGTTTGCTAGCTACAAGATCTATTGATCTGAGTTCCTATGGAGTTCGGACAAAGAAAAAGGGGCGCAGGTCTGTGTGACCCGCGCCCCTCTTGAATGGCTTAGCGAGGAAAGGCTTGGATCAGCCTTCGGCTTCCTCTTCGCTGGCAGCATCTTCAGCTGGTGCGTCTTCGCCTGCGTCAGCGGCGCTCTCTTCAAGCAGTTCGGCAGGGATTTCACCCGGCTCGAGGCCTGAATTGTCGATCCGCGTATCAGCAGCAGCTTCTTCGATCTCGCGCTGCTCTTCTTCGAACAGCTGAGCAAGAACGTCGACGCCCTGTGATTGCAGTTCAGCTTCGTCGTCCGAACGGGCGACATTGGCTTTGACAGTCACATGCACCTCGGGGTGCAGAGCGACGGTCACGTCGTGCATGCCGATCGTCTTGATCGGTGCGCCCATGATGACCTGCTTCTTGTTCACGTCGTGGCCTTGCTCAGCCAGACCGGCGACCATGTCGCGGACGTTGACCGAACCATAGAGTTGACCGGCGTTCGAAGCAGCGCGGATCAGAACGACCTCTGCGCCAGCGACCTTTTCGCCAGTCTTTTCAGCTTCGGTGCGCTTCTCAGCGTTTTCTTTCTCAAGCCGCTCACGGTTGGCTTCGAACACCTTCTTGTTGGCGTCGTTGGCGCGCAGGGCCTTCTTCTGCGGGAGCAGGAAGTTGCGAGCATAGCCGTCCTTTACGGTGACGATGTCGCCGATGGTGCCGAGCTTCTCGATCCGTTCAAGGAGAATGATATCCATGTCGTCTCTCCTCTTACTTCACGATGTAAGGCAGCAGGCCAATGTGGCGTGCGCGCTTGATGGCTTTGGCGAGTTCGCGCTGCTTCTTCGCCGAAACGGCGGTGATGCGCGATGGCACGATCTTGCCACGCTCAGACATGAAGCCCTGCAGCAGGCGCACGTCTTTGTAATCGATCTTGGGGGCATCCTTGCCAGAGAACGGGCAGGATTTGCGGCGGCGGAAAAACGGACGGGCCATCAGTCGCGCTCCTCTCTGGGCTCACGGCGCTTACGGTCGCGCTCATTCTTACGCATCATCACGCTGGGGCCATCTTCGTGCTCTTCGACACGGATGGTCATGTAACGAATGACGTCTTCGTTGATACGGGTCTGGCGCTCGAGCTCTTCAACCACCGAGCCAGGGGCTTCGATGTTGAGCAGCACGAAATGCGCTTTGCGGTTGCGGTCGATTTTGTAGGCGAGAGACTTCAGGCCCCAAGTTTCGGTCTTGGTGACTTTGCCTTCATTCGCTTCGACGATTTCGGTGGCCGAGGCCGCCAGCGCGTCTACTTGGGCCTGCGAGAGGTCCTGACGCGCGAGAAAGATATGCTCGTAGAGAGCCATCTCGCTTCCTTTCATTTCCATGCCGATCGCTGGCTAATCCGTGGCGGATCCACGGGGCCCCTCCGGCTTTCTTGGTTTCCATGGGGGCCGTCGCCCCCACGGAAGCGCGCCACATAACGGGTTTGGCAGGGATTGCAAGAAATGGATTCGCGCATTGAAGACAGTGATCATCGCAGTAATGGGCGAAGCATGACCAAACCAATCCTTTACACCTGCGCCCGATCACGCGGACTGCGCGCGACTTGGGCCGCTGAAGAAGCAGGGGTCGACATTGATCTCAAGATCCTGCCGTTTCCGCCGCGGCATCTGGCGCCCGAATATCTCGAGATAAACCCGCTCGGCACCGTCCCCTTGCTGGTGGATGGCGATGCACAGATGACGGAAAGCTGCGCGATCGCACATTACTTCGCGACCAAGGATGGCTTTACAGACCTTGCGGTTGCGCCCGGCGAACCAGACTACGCCGCCTATTGCGACTATACTTATCACGCCGATGCGACGATCACCTTCCCGCAAACGGTCTACATGCGGTTCGCGATTTTCGAGAAGCACAAGGGTTGGGAAGAAGCTGGCCAAGCCTATGCCAAGTGGTTCCACAAGCGCTTGGTCAAGGTGGAAGAGCGGTTGAAGGACCGCGAGTATCTCTGCGCTGATCGCTTCACCATGGCGGACATCTGCGTTGGCTATGCGCTGATCCTCGCGCAATCTGTGGGGCTGGATGAGGGAGTGCCTGAAAGCCTCAAAGCCTATCGTGAGCTTATCACGTCGCGGCCTGCTTACATCCGCGCGTTTGAGCGCGAGGAGGCCGGTCGCAAGGCTCTGGAGAGCGCTAAGAACTAGCTGCTTCGACTGGACGTGACGCTGAGTCAGGTGATTCCGATCACAATGAGGGTTACCGCTATCGCATAGAGCACCCAGCCGGGATGGCGACCACGTGTTCCCCAAAGATTGCCAAGAGCGGCAAATAGGAATGCGCTTCCCGCGAGCAGGGCGGCAATGAGCTTGGCCTCCGGACCAAGCCAGAGGACGGCGGCAACCAACGCGAGTCCGCTGCAGAACCAATTGAAGCCACTGTAATCGAGCAACAAGGGAATGAGCCGCTGTGCTGAGGCGGAGAGATTCTTTTTGTCTTTTACCGCTTCGACCAACGGCCGTGTCATGAGCCGGCGGACCAATATGCTGTGAATGATTGCAACCAAACTGCCGATTGAGCCAGCGACGATGAGAGCGATCTCTTGGTAGTCCATATTCCATACACCTCTGTATGGTTGATAGGGCCAGGGCTAGTCGCGGTCAATACACATGTGTATGGTTGTGTGATGACAAAGCGCCTCACAAAGGTGGCCTGGATAAGGCATGGCCTCGCCAGCCTTTCTGAAGAAGGGCCAGATGCGATCAATGTCGGGCGCCTTGCGACAGGCCTCGATGTGTCGCGCGGCAGCTTCTATTGGCATTTTGCTGACATTGCCGATTATCGCTCCGCCTTGCTCGACGCATGGGAAAAGTCGATGACCGATGCGGTAATCTTCCAACTCAAAGATGAATCTGGCGCTGACCGTCTCTCCTTGCTCCTTAAGCAGGCGTTCGAAGCTGATCGGAAACTGGAGATGGCGCTTCGATCCTGGGCAGCAAATGATAGCAAGGTCGCGAGGGTTGTCGGCAAAGTCGATCAGCGCAGGATTTCATATATTGCGACGCTCTTGATCGAATCGGGGGTTGCCGAAGATGTTGCAAACAGTCGGTCGACATTCACTTATTGGGCATATCTTGGGCAGTCACTCGCCACGCTCGAAAGCCATAAGTCGATATCCCTACATGCGATCGAGGACCTCGCCGCATTGATCGAATCCCAAGGCTCTCAGAGATAATGGTCCTGGCGCAAATGGGGCTTACGATACGCAAGTATCATAAACTGGGCTTCGCTCAGGGCCATAGCCAGAGATGCTACTGGTAAAACACCGGCCGAAACGAATGGTTCGGATGAGCCAGTGCCCATTCTCTCAATTCTTCGAAGCCCTCTACGAAATCGGCTGCGTGCATACCTCCAATGCGCATTTGCGGGTCAACCTTTGATAGCACCTCGATAACCTTCTTGGCATCGTCCGCGACGACAGTACCGTCGTAACGCACCTTTGGATACTCAATGTCTTCCCAGCCGATGTATTCGCAGTGGTGAATGATCTGAATAGGCCCACAAGCAGGCTCGCTGGCATTCAGTAGTTGTTCGATCATCTCGAATGAGCGACCTCCGATGATGATAAACTCAGCGTCGGCCGTTTCGTCTTCGATACTGAATTGAGAACTCATGAGGTCTTGTTCTTTCAGACGGGCTGCTGGCGTCTGATCATTGGAGGTTACTGGCCCGCTCGTAAAGACGCCTTAGGCCGCCTGATCCTCGGTTACCGGGCGGGCTGACAATTCGCGCCTTAGCAGTTTGCCGATCGGATCGCGCGGAAGCTGGTCGACAAACTCGATATAGCGCGGGCGCTTATAGCCCGCGATCTTGCCTTTGAAGCGCTCTGTAATCTGATCTTTGGTGAGAGAGGCCCCTGGCTGCAGGACGACAAAGGCTTTGACCGCCTCGCCCCATTGCTTGTCTGGTACCCCGGCACAACCGGCATCGGCAACCTCAGGCATCTCAGCGAAAACCGCATCGACTTCAGCCGGATAGACATTTTCCCCGCCTGTTTTGATCAATTCCTTGGCGCGCCCGAGCAGATACCCGAGGCCGAGCTCGTCCATTGTGCCGAGATCGCCAGTACGGAGCCAACCTTGGCCGAGCGCCGCGCGGGTTGCCTCTTCATTGCGCCAATACCCCAGCATAACCGAGGGACCACGGAGGCAAATCTCTCCCTCCTCACCAGGTGGCAACTGGTTGCCTGCCGGATCGAGAATAGTGATTTCGACATGCGGCATGGTCCAACCGATTGAACGAGGATGCTCAAGCATGTCTTCGTAATCGATAAAGGTGGCGAAGCCGCAGACCTCCGTTTGGCCATAGCCGCCGACCACTCGCGCATCCCAGTCGTTCTCTATAAACTCATACATCCGTGGTTGGCCCATGCCAGCACCGCCGGTGTAATTTGTCAGCGGCATTGTTCCATTCCGGACCGGCTCCATCCCAACCCAGGGAAAGCAGATTGTCGGGAAGGCGCTGGTGGTGGTGCATTGCTCGCGATGGACCAGATCAAGCACGGCTGCGCTGTCGTCGTCACGCCCGGCGAAGACCGAACAGCCGCCGCAAGCGAGCA
This sequence comes from Erythrobacter sp., assembly GCA_965229665.1. Classification (GTDB taxonomy): domain Bacteria; phylum Pseudomonadota; class Alphaproteobacteria; order Sphingomonadales; family Sphingomonadaceae; genus Erythrobacter. The sequence goes on from OZ245896.1 coordinate 2,872,711, forward strand.
TGGCAGCAACTTGTTGCATGCCGACAACGTGGAACAGCGGGTTGATCGACAGCAGCCGCTCCTGCTTGGTGAAGTGGCGGCGGACCGCAAAGCCCAGGGCCGAGGATGCGACTGCGCCACCGGCCTGGAGACAGCCCTTCGGTTTGCCGGTCGTGCCGCTTGTGTACATCATGTAGAGCGGACGGTCCGATCCCATATCAGGCATCAATAGGCTCGGCTGATCTTCCGCAACGATCGCCTCAAAAGCGCCTTGCGGATCGTGTTGCTCGTCGACCTCAATTTTTTGGCCAGCATCTGCCTCGGACAGAAGCTCAGCGAACCTCGGATTGACGAGGGTCATTGACGGTTCCGCATTGCCGACGATCCATGCGATTTCGCCGGGAGCCAAGCGCCAATTGAGCAAGACTGCAATCGCGCCAATCCGGCCGCAAGCCAGCACTGTCGTAATATATGGCGCGCCATCGGTCAGGAGCAGGGCGATGCGATCGCCGGGGCTGATGCCTTGCGCGACGAACCAGCGTGCAAGGCGCTCTACCCGTTGATCGAGCTGTTTATAGGTAAGCCGTTGAGAGCCATCGACAATCGCTTCGCGGTTGGCGTGTTGGGTGGCGCAATTGCGCAACAGCGTGTCCATCGAAAAGTCGCGGGCCTGCATGGTCTGTCTCCTCTAGGAAACAGATTTAGGCGCGTGCATTGATCCTTGCCATCAGCGATTTTGCGAAGTCGGTTAGCGTGTCGTCGCGCGCGCCCATGATGACGATGCGATCGCCAGGTTTGGCAAGCTCCACAATCCGCTGTCCGCATTCGTCGCGAGAAGGGACATACTCTGCTTGGCCTCCGGCTTGCTCGATAAGAGCAACGATCCTCTCGGTGCCGACGCTGCGATCCACCGTGCCGCCAAAATAGACCGGATCGCACATGATCGTAAGATCGTTCGCGTCCAGCTGACTCGCAAAGGTTTCCGCAAGCTCGTCACCCATCTGCTTTAACGGCCCGAAGCCATGTGGCTGGAAGAACGCGATGACCCGACCTGGGGTGGACTTCAGCGTCCGGAGCGTTGCGGCGCACTTCTCGGGATTGTGGCCAAAGTCATCGACAATTGTGATCCCTTCGGCCGACGTTCCGATGACGTCGAATCGGCGCGCGAGACCCTTGAACCCGTTCAAAGCTTCGACCGAAGCGTCTAGGCTGATCCCCGCGGCGCTGGCGGCGGCGATCGCAGCAAGCGCGTTCGACAAATTGTGCATTCCGGGCAGGGGGAGGGAGAGCTTCGCGGATTCCCCAGATCGATTGTCGATCACTTGGGCTTCGATCGAGAATGGGCCTTGATTGATCGAGCCCGCGGCGACGGTGATATCCGCATCCTGGTTTGCAATGCCGAAGCTGACCAGGTTTTGGGCGCGATCGCTGAGCAAGCGGGCTTCGTCATTGTCGAAATTGACCACAGACGTCTTCGAGGTTCGAATGAAGTCACCGAACAATTGGCGCAGCTCTTCGAGCGATTTGTGATCGAGACTGACGTTCAGCAAAACGCCGATAGTGGGTGTGTAAAGCGCGATCGAGCCATCGCTCTCATCGACTTCGCTTGTAAAACTTTGTGCGCTGCCGACGCGTGAACTCGCGAAGGGGTTCTCGTCTGTGACAAAGTCCTTCATGACCGCGCCGTTCATGATGGTGGGATCAAGTTCGGCGCGATGTAATATGGTGCCAATCATCCCCGTGACGGTCGACTTGCCCGAGGTGCCGCCGATGGCGACCGACATATCCGCACGGTTGAACAGCTTGGAAAGCGCTTCAGCCCGTGTCAGCCGCTCACATCCCAACTCATTGGCGCGCGCAATGTCCGGGACGCTGTCCTCAATCGCGGCTGAGGCGATCAACGTTTGATCGCCGCTGGTCAGCCCGCTCCCGTCTTGCGGAAAGAGGCGAAAGCCGTGCTGTTCCAACCAAGCAAACTTCTCAGGTGTTCGGCCTTGATCACGGCTGCGATCCGATCCGGTGACCTGCATGCCAAGCCCATGCATTATCTGCGCCAACGGCAGCATGCCGGAGCCGCCTATACCGCAGAAGAACACCCGCTCTTCGGCGAGGCTGCTTCCGTTCTTGCTCGACGAAGTTGGGGCTTTGTCCATCGCTTGGAGAGCTATGCACTTGCCCATGGTGAGACAAGCAAACTAAGACAATAACATGTCGAAAATTGCGATCTGCGCACCTGCCACTCCGATAACACGCGATCATGCCGCTGCGCTTGAGACCTTGGTGGCAGCTGAGTTTCCCCAGCACTCGGTTACGTTTCATGACCAATGCTTTGAGCAGGAAGGGCATTTCGCCGGACCTGATCTGCGAAGGTTGGAGGCCTTGCTGGATTGCGCCAACGATCCAGGCATCGATGCGGTTTGGTTTGCAAGAGGAGGCTATGGTTCGAATCGCATTGCCGAAGCGGCGACAGTCCGAATGAACGAATCCGCCCGAGCAAAGACCTACGTTGGCTTCTCCGACTCAGGTTATCTCCTGGCCGCTCTTTATCGGTCTGGAATAGGTCAACCGGTTCATGGCTCTATGCCAATCAGCGCTAGATCCGAAGGTGGTCGCGAGGCGGTGCGCAGGGTTCTTCACTGGCTTGCCGGTGACAGCCGCGGATTGGAACCCAGCCTTGATGGTAAGACTCCTGCAGTAGCGTTCAATCTGATCACGCTGTCAATGCTCTCGGGTACGGCACTGATGCCCGATCTGACCGACCATGTCGTAATGGTAGAAGAGGTAAGCGAGCATCTTTATGCAATCGATCGGATCTTCTTCCATCTCACCAGTAACCTTCCTCGGGTGGCTGGCTTGAGACTCGGTGAAGTGACAAATGTTCCAGAGAACGAGCGTGATTTCGGCCAGGATCCGGAAGAGATCACGAAGTTCTGGTGTGACCGTGCGGGCATCCCCTATCTTGGACGAGCGGAGATTGGGCACACGTCTTCCAACAAGGTTGTGCCGTTTGGACTTGCCAGTCCCCTTGCTGCGCAATAATCGAAGGCGCGGGAGAACAATTCAACATGCGCGCATTCATTTTTCCAGGCCAAGGCAGCCAGCGAGTCGGGATGGGGACCAATCTGGCCGCCGCCAGTGAAGCTGCCCGCTATACGTTCGAAGAAGTCGACGATGCTTTGTCGCAAAAGCTCTCGCAGATCATGGCGGAAGGGCCTGAGGATCAGCTCACTCTGACCGAGAACGCGCAGCCAGCGATCATGGCTTACTCGATCGCAATGGTGCGCGCGCTGGAAGCCGATTTCGGTTTCGCTGTGACCGATCTGGCCGATTGTGTCGCAGGCCATTCACTGGGTGAATACTCGGCTCTGTGCGCAGTCGGCGCGCTCTCATTGTCGGACACGGCTCGGCTTCTGAAGCTGCGTGGGCAGGCGATGCAGAACGCGGTTCCGGTGGGCGAGGGCGGTATGGCAGCGCTTTTGGGTGCTGATATCGACAAGGCCAAGTCGCTTGCCGAAGCGGCCGCCGGGGACGAGGTCTGTGAAGTCGCCAATGACAACGATCCGACCCAGGTCGTGATTTCAGGGCATAAGGGTGCGATTGAGCGCGCTGTCGCTCTGGTCAAGGATCATGGGATCAAGCGGGGCATTCCTTTGCCCGTCTCTGCTCCATTTCACAGCTCTTTGATGCAGCCCGCTGCGGAGCAGATGGAGCACGCGCTTAAGGCTATTCCACTGTCAGCTCTGTCTCTGCCGATCTATGCCAATGTGACAGCTGCCAAGGTCAGCGATCCTGAAGTAGAGCATCGTCTTCTGGTGGAGCAGGTGACCGGACGAGTGCGTTGGCGCGAAAGCGTTTTGGCGATGCGTGCAGCTGGGGTGGAAGACTTTGTCGAATTCGGCGGAAAGGTCTTGAGTCCGATGGTTGGACGGATTGACCGTGAGGCACAAACAACCAGCCTTTCGACGATGGAGGATCTGGAAGCCTTCGCCAAAAGCCTTTGATGTCAAAGCAATTCGAGACGATTTGGATCGATAAGACCAACACGGATCGGCTCGCGAATGTTGCGCCCGGCGTGTTCGATCACGCGATCAATCCGGAAAGACTCCAGGCATACATCGCCACTCCGCTCAACTGGATGTGCGTGGCTATGCACGAAGATTGTGTCGTTGGCATGTGCATGTCTGTGATCCACTTTCATCCTGACAAACCGACTGAGCTATTCCTTGACGAAATTGGGACGGGCGACGATTGGCGAAGGCAAGGGATTGCGCGCTCGCTGATGCAAATGCTCTTTGATCGAGCCGATGCCGAAGGAATTGACGAGATTTGGCTCGGTACTGAGCCTGATAACGTACCGGCAAGGGGACTCTATGAGAGCACTGGGGCCAAAGCCGAAGAAGCAATTATCTACTATCTGGAGTGGTGAGGAGACCGCACATGTTTTCACTTGAAGGAATGAACGCGCTGGTCACAGGCGCTTCGGGCGGGATTGGATCAGCGATTGCCATGGCCTTGGCAAAACAAGGCGCGCGGGTGGCTCTCTCCGGATCGAATGGAGAGAAACTCCGCATTTTTCGCGAGCAGTTGATCGACGAAGTTGGCGGGGATCATGTTGAGATTACCTGCAATCTCTCTGACGCAACGCAAGTTGAAGAACTAATCCCAGCGACGCTCGATACGCTGGGAGGGATCGATATCCTCGTAAACAATGCCGGTATCACTCGTGACAATCTTGCGATGCGGATGAAAGATGATGAGTGGGATCAAGTGATCGCAATCAATCTCGAGGCGGCATTTCGGCTTATGCGCGCGAGTGCACGCCCGATGATGAAGGCGCGCTTCGGTCGAATAGTCAACATCACCAGCGTGGTCGGCGCGACCGGGAACCCGGGTCAAATGAACTATACTGCGGCAAAGGCTGGTTTGACCGGCATGACGAAGAGCTTCGCACAGGAAGTCGCCTCTCGCGGTATCACAGCAAATTGCGTGGCCCCTGGCTTTATTCGGACGGCCATGACCGCCGCGCTTGATGAAAAGCAGACCGAAACGATCAACGCCAAGATTCCGGCAGGAAAGATGGGCGAGGGCGAAGATATTGGCGCTGCATGTGCCTATCTGGCCAGCAAGGAAGCCGGCTATGTCACCGGGCAGACGCTGCACGTTAATGGCGGCATGGCTATGCTCAGCTAGGGTTCGCGCGAATACAGGTCATTGGGGGAAGAATGAGAGTACTGGTTTTGGCTTCGTTGGCCGCGCTGGCCTTTGGAAGCGCGGCTCCGGCAGTTGCGCAAATCGCTGTCGATAGACCATCAGGCGTGTCGTCTGATGACCTGTTCAGAGCTTTCACATCGCAAGGTTATGAACTGTCTGAAGCACGTGCGGACGGCAGCCGTGGGACTCAGATAGAACTGCAGGGTGAAGCCCCGATAAACGTTCTCATCCGTCCGGTCGGCTGCACCAGCGAAAGGGACTGCCAAGCCGTTATTATATTTGCAAATTTCGATATTTCGAATGGAGTTTCTGACGCACAGCGCACCGCAGTGTTGAGATACAACGACACAAAGTATTTCGGGCGCGCTTACGCTTTGCCAGACAAGGTCGGAATCGACTCTGTAGTACGCATCGACAGCCTTAGCGACTTTGGTTACCTCACCAATCGGATCAAGGATTTCAGTAGAATCCTCCCGACATTCTTGAAGCATATGCGTGACGCTGCATCTGCGAGCAGCAATTAGGCAGCAGTCGGTATCGACCTTCCTAGGCGGCAAGGAATACGGCGCTCTAGAACTCGGAACCTTACACTTTGTGCGGCATGAGCTTGGCTAGGCTCGATGCGAGGTCGCTTCACCGCTTCAAGAAATAGCGGGAGGGGACGTTACCCAATCGTCCTTGCGCACCCTTATCCCCAAGCGAATCCCCCCATAACCGGGCCCAAACTTGCCCGTCTTGTTCATCTCGCTAAGGTTTTTTCGACTTTCCGGACGTGTTTGAGGCGATTCCGGCCCCAAACCGTCACAATACAGAGGTAGTGGGTAAGCAATGAAGGCTACGATCGAACGCGCGACGCTTTTGCGGTGTCTGTCCCATGTTCAGTCGGTGGTTGAACGCCGGAACACCATTCCGATCCTGTCAAACGTTCTGATTGATGCGGGCGACGATGGCGGCGTTAAAGTGATGGCGACCGACCTTGATCTGCAGGTGGTTGAGACCATGTCAGCGGCTTCGGTCGAGAGTGCCGGAGCGATCACCGTCTCCGCGCATTTGCTGTTCGATATTGCCCGCAAGCTTCCCGAAGGCAGCCAGGTCAGCCTGGAAACCGCCGAGAACCGAATGGAGATCAAAGCCGGGCGCAGCCGTTTCAAGCTGCCGACTCTTCCGCGCGATGACTTCCCGGTAATTGTCGAAGGCGACTTGCCAACGAGCTTTGAGCTGCCGGCAAAGACACTCGCTGAAATGATCGATCGCACTCGCTTCGCGATTTCGACCGAGGAAACTCGCTACTACCTCAATGGTATCTTCCTGCATGTCACGGATGAAGACGAGCCGGTACTCAAGGCAGCGGCCACCGATGGGCACCGCTTGGCGCGGTTCACTTTGGCTCGACCTGAGGGGGCTGATGGCATGCCTGATGTTATCGTGCCGCGCAAAGCGGTCGCTGAACTGCGCAAGCTTCTTGAAGAGGCGATGGACGGGAATGTCCAGATCGACCTCTCGGCAAGCAAGGTCCGCTTCACTTTGAGCGGAGAAGGCGGTGTGGTCCTGACCAGCAAGTTGATCGACGGAACCTTCCCTGATTACAGCCGGGTGATTCCGACGGGTAACGACAAGCTGCTCAAGGTTGACCCGCACAGCTTTTTCCAAGGCGTTGATCGTGTTGCGACAATCGCGACCGAGAAGACCCGAGCGGTCAAGATGGGGCTCGACAAGGACAAGGTTACCCTTTCGGTCACCTCGCCTGATAATGGAACTGCGGCGGAAGAGCTTGAGGCCGAATACGGCTCGGACGGGTTCGAGATTGGATTCAATGCCAATTACCTCAAGGATATCCTCAGTCAGATTGACAGTGATACGGTTGAGCTTCACTTGGCCGACGCGGGCGCACCAACATTGATCCGCAAGGATGACAAAAGCCCGGCTCTTTATGTCTTGATGCCAATGCGGGTGTGATCGTGCTGCGCATCGCGATGATCGCGCCTTTGGCATTCAGTTTGGCTGCACTGCCGATTGCCGCTCAGGAGGCGCCTGCTGAACAAGCTGCTCCGGTCTACACCCCAGAGGACGACCTCGACTGTGCGATGTTTGTATCGGCGGTGCTTGGAACTCTCGGTGAAGATGCGTCTGCCGAGGATGCGTCCGGTCTGATTTCTGGGATGACCTATTTCGTCGGACGCTATGAAGCTGTTTCAGGCGACAATGTCGATACCGCTATGCCGGCGCGTTATCCGATTTTCGCGCAGAATGATTTCGAGAACTATCGGACGATGTGCTCGACTCGGATGGTTGCGATTGGCACACGATTGGAGATCGCTGGCGGAGCAATAACTGCAATTGAAGAGGCCGAGCTACAAGCGAGCGCCGTCCCGCCGTCATCGGGCGAGTAGCTTCGTGGCACCCACCGTCCGCATTTTCGGAACGGTCATCTCGACCTATACGCGCATCGTGCAGATCACCTGCGAGGAAGCGGGTATTTCGCATGAGACCATCGCCACTCCCGCGCATTCTCCTCAGAACCGGCATCCCTTTGGCAAAGTGCCAGTGGTTGAGGTGGACGGCCTCGAACTGATCGAAAGCGTCGCGATCGCGCAGTACATCGACAATGCTCACAACGCCTCATCGCTCCAACCAAGCGATCCTGCTGCGCGAGCGGTCATGGACAAATGGATCGCCGTTGCGAACAGCTACCTTTTTCCCCTGTTTGAGAACGGTCTGGTGATGCCGTGGATCATGCATCGGATTGTCGGTCAGCCGCTCGAGGTCGACAAAATCAACCGCGCGCTGCCGCAGATCAGCCGCGCATTGGGCTTTGTCGAGGCCGAGCTGTCGAATGACGGAGCCTGGACAATGGGAGCATTCGACCTGGCGGATGTGTTTCTCTATCCGGTGCTGCGAGGGCTGGAGCTAACGCCACAAGGGCAAGTGGGAATCGCACAATGCGATCAAATCTCCGAGTGGCTCCGCGAATGCGAAAAGCGCCCCTCAATCGTCGGAACACGCTGGGAAACCGAAACCGATTGAGTTAGGACCCCCTACAAAGAGGAGGATCCTGACATGAGCGTATCGCAAGTCCACGTCCGCAAGGATGAGTTGAACCAAGCCAGCATGGTAGAGATCGACGATGGTGCGCTCGCGCCTGGGGCAGTGCGGCTCAAGGTGCAAAGCTTCTCGGTCACCGCCAACAACATCACCTATGCGGTTGTCGGCGATGGCTTCAAATATTGGGATTTCTTCCCGGCTCCTGAGGGCCTCGGCATTGTGCCCATGTGGGGCCACGCCGAAGTAATCGAAAGCAATTCGGACGAAATCGCTGTGGGTGAGCGGGTCTATGGCTATCTGCCTATGGGCACGCACTTGGACGTAGTCCCAGGCAAGGTCACGCCAATGGGCTTCAGCGACATGACCGATTACCGGCAACCGATGAGCCCGGTCTACAACAATTACACCCGGCTTGCGGCGGACCCGGAGCACGACCCTTCGCGCGAGGCCGAGCGGATGATCTTTGGCCCGCTGTTCAAGACTGGCTTCATCATCGAGTATTTCATGCGCGGTGAGCAATGGTTTGGAGCGAGCCAGGTGATTCTCACCAGCGCCTCTTCAAAGACTGCCATGGGCCTCGCCAGCGTTGCTCAGCAGAACTCGCCGGGCATAAAGCGGATTGGTCTGACTTCAGCCGGTAATGTCGATTTCGTCAAAGGCACGGGCCTCTACGATGAGGTCTATTCTTACGATCAGCTCGGCGATCTGGCTGTGACGGATAGTGTCAGCGTGGACTTCGCCGGCAACGCCAAGCTGCTCGCCAGCATCCACCAGCATTTTGGTGACAGCCTCAAATACTCATGCTTGGTCGGCGCAACCCATATTGAGGAGCGCGGCGCGGGGCTGGGCGCTGCGGGGGACCTGCCAGGTCCGCGACCAACTCTGTTCTTCGCGCCGGATCACTTTGTGGCGTTTTTCAAGGAGCATGGTCCGGTCGAAGGTGGCAAGATGGCCGCCGCAGCGTGGATGGGCTTTCTTGAAGCGGCGGGCTCATCGATCGAGATCGTCAAACTCAGCGGGCTGGAAGGCGCCAAGTCAACCTATCTTGAGATGATTGACGGTCATGTTGATCCGGCCAAGGGGATCGTGGTCGAGCCCTAATCTCCGTCCTGATTGGGGGTAACTGCGTAATCAAACAGTCCCGCCCGCTGCGCCTCGTGGCGGGTCGCGACCTTAGAAGCGGTGTCTGCCTCGGTCGGGATGATGCACCAGCCTCCGCCTTTGGCGAGGGTTTCGTCTAAACCCTGGGCCAGTACCTCCGGCCCTGGCTGCGCTCTCCAGTGATCGCCGATCTCTTCCGGCGTTTGGCGCGCACCGCCAAATCGATCCGGCCTGGCCTGAGCCGCGTTCCAGATATCGGTGTTGAGGATGCCGGGACAAAGCAGTGTCACCCCAATTCCGTCTTCCGCCAACTCGGCGGTCAGGGCTTCACCCACGGCCGCCGTCATCTGCTTTGTCGTGGCATAGAGTGTGAAGGGGCCGCTAACCGGCGTCACTGAAGCAGAGCTGGCTGTGACACCGACATGCTTGGCTCCGTTTTTGGACTTGAGGATTGGCAGCCAAGCTCTTGCTGTATGGATTGGCCCCATCACGTTGACGCCCATCAGCCATTCAATGGTTCTGTTCTTTGCTCCAGAGATCGTGTCAGCCGTGCCAACGCCGGCATTGATCCAGAGCAAGCTTGGTTCAACACCCTGGGCAATCAGCTTCTCAGCGACGCGCTCCACTTCCTTGGCATCGGAGACGTCACAGCCATGCGCTTTGGCATCCGGCCCGCACAGGCGAGCGGTCTCCTCGGCCACATAGGCGTCGATATCCAAGGCGCAGATCCGCATGCCTTTGGCTGCGAAGTGCCGCGCCAGAAAGCGGCCGATCCCACGACCCGCTCCCGTGACTACGGCCCAATCGCCAGCTCTGGGTCGATAGGCTGTCATGACGTGGGTCTTTCCTCTTCGCCAAATTTGCCATGCCGGCCAACGCCTTTGGTAAATCGGGTTGCGCCAGTCACGGTCTCACCACTCGCAATGGTCTGCATTCCGATACGGATTTCATTGGCGATCGCTTCCTCTTCGCTCAGCGACCATTGCTCACGGGCCGATTGAAGGTCACTGCGCATGCAGGCCTGCGGGAAAGCTGCGATTTCCTTCGCCAACTGTCTGGCATCATCCAATGCCTGGCCCGATCTTGCGATGCGGTTGGCCAGGCCAAAGGAGAGCGCTTCCTCTGCTCCCACCGCTCTCCCAGTCAGGATCAGATCCATCGCGCGCGAATGCCCGATAAGTCGCGGCAGTCGGATCGTACCCATATCGATCAGAGGCACGCCGAAGCGGCGACAGAACACACCCATGATCGCATCGTCGGCGACCACTCGCATATCGCACCACAGCCCCAACTCGAGCCCCCCGGCGACAGCATGCCCTTCGATCGCTGCGATGACGGGCTTGCTGAGCCGCATCCGCGAAGGGCCCATCGGAGCATCGCCATCCTCGCTGACCCGATTGCCTTTGCCTTCGGAGATCGCCTTGAGATCGGCACCTGCACAGAATTGACCTTGAGAGCCGGTCAATATCGCGACTGACAGGTCAGGGTCACTGTCAAAGTCCTGAAACGCCGCGACGAGCGCACTGGCTGTGTCACGATCAACCGCATTGCGTTGCCCAGGCCGATCGATCGTGACAATCGCTATCGGACCGTCACGCTCAACGATGACACTCATGGTATCTTACTCAGCTGCCTCGGCAAGCTCGGCTCGCTGCGGGCCGCGGATCAGGCCACCCGGTGTCTCGCCGGTCCATTTCCCGCTCTCGAAGGTGACGACGCCGCTCTTGATCGTGCAGGCATAGCCTTCGGCCTTCTGCAACAGACGCTTGCCGCCTGCCGGAAGATCAAACGCTAGCCAAGGGCGACCGAGTTTGAGCGCGTTCATATCGATCACATTGAGATCAGCGAGATAGCCCGGAGCGATCACACCGCGGTCTTCTAGCCCGTACAGCATCGCTGTATCCCGGCATTGGCGCTTGATGGCGTTTTCAAGGCTGATCCGGTCTCCACGCCGGCGGTCCCGAACCCAATGCTGGAGCATGAAGGTTGGCGAGGCGGCGTCGCAGATCGTGCCGCAGTGAGCGCCTCCGTCGGACAGCGAATTGACTGTGTCATCGCTGTGCTGAAGCGGGTGGAGGAAGTCGAGATTGCCATCGGCATAATTGAGGATCGGCAGGTAGATAAAGCCGGTCGCATCCTCGCGGCACAGCATATCATAGGCGTATTCCTGCGGATCGACCTCAGCTGCCTGAGCGCGAGCATTGACGCTCGCACTGGCTTCTGGCTCGTAGTCGAAGTCCGGATCCATCTCATATTGCAGCGCCCAGCCTTGGGTGATCACCATCACCACGCCGATAATATCCATCGGAGCTTCGGAGTAATCGTTGGATTCGCTCAGCAACTTGGCCTTGAATTCAGGATCGAGCAGCTTGGCCTTTTGCTCAGCCCAGGGCAGCTCGCTTATCTCCTGCCAGCTTGGGCGGAACGCAAACGGGTTTACCGTGCCCTGCCAGGCCATAATGATCCCATTTCCGCGCAGCGCGATTTGAGCAACGATATTGGCGCCATTGTCATTCTGCGCACGCATCTCGCTGATCTGCTCGTCGAGATTGAGCTCCTTCTGGATCGATTGCAGCGCCGCGAAGGTTACTGGAATACCGGCCTCGCGGCTGAGTTTGCCCATCCATTCGAACTCATTCCATTCGCGATTGAGGTCGCTCGCCATCTCGAAAACGGCATGACCGCCGGCCTGTTGGCCGCGGCCCATGGCATGTCCGATGGCAACCAGCTCTTCGGGCGTAGCAGTGGTGCCCGGCACCAGCTCGCCATCGACTGATTTGTGCAGCACGGTCCGTGAGGTCGAAAAGCCAAGTGCGCCAGCGCGGACTCCTTCTTCGACGATCTTGGACATCTCCGCGATGTCGTCCTCGGTCGGGACAGCGCCCGGCTGTTCTCGGTCACCCAATACATAGGCGCGGACAGCGCCATGCGGGACATGGGTGCCGACATCGATAGAGCGAGGGAGCTTCTCGAGCGCATCGAGATACTCGGGGAATGTCTCCCAGTCCCAGGTGATGCCTTCTGCGAGAGCGGTGCCGGGAATGTCTTCAACGCCTTCCATCAGGCTGATCAGCCATTCATGGCGATCGGGCTTGGCCGGTGCGAAACCGACGCCGCAATTGCCCATCACCACCGTGGTCACGCCGTGCCAGCTTGACGGAGCCATTTCCTGATCCCAAGTGGCCTGGCCATCATAATGGGTGTGAATGTCGACGAAGCCGGGTGCGACCACTTTGCCGCTCGCATCAATCTCTTCGGCAGCGTCACCTGTGACCGTTCCGACCTGAGCAATGAGGCCGTCCTTAATCGCCACATCTCCGATGAAACGCTCTGCGCCAGTGCCATCCACAATGGTCCCGCCGCGGATGATCATATCAAATGCTGGCATTGTCTCTCTCCCAGTTTTTCTTTGAAACCGGCTTATCACATTGGTGATTGGGCTGCTACGGTCTTTGCATGGTGATGCAAGCAAGTGGACCGGCCAGTTGGGCGCCTCCGTCTGACAGTGGAATTTCGATCAATTGGGTTGAGGCCAATGGTCTCACCTTTGAAGTGGCACAGGTGGGCGAGGGCGATCATCTTGCCCTGTGCTTGCATGGCTTTCCGGAGATTCATTACTCTTGGCGGCATCAGATGCCTTTGCTGGCAGAGATGGGCTATCGCGTCTGGGCACCCAACCTTCGCGGATATGGCGGGACCTCGCGGCCTGAGGGCTTTCGCAATTATGCGCTTGACCATCTGACACAGGATGGCGCCGCGCTGATCGATGCGAGCGAGGCGAAAAAAGTCACACTGATCGCCCATGACTGGGGTGCCATCATCGCCTGGATGTTTGCGATACTGAAGCTGCGCCCGCTCGAGCGTTTGGTGATAATGAATGTCCCGCACCCCGCGGTTGGTCGGCGGGAGCTGCGCAATTGGCGCCAGATGAAGAAGAGCTGGTACATCTTCTTTTTCCAACTCCCGTGGTTGCCGCAATTGATGCTGGGCCGAGGCGACAGCCGTGCTGTCGGTCGACTGATCGCCGACACCAGCTGCAACAAAGAGCGGTTCGGCCCGGAAGAGCGCGAGCATTACAGCGCAGCGGCCCGGCGACCGGGAGCGAAGACGGCGATGGTCAATTACTATCGCGCTCTGCTGCGCCACCAGGATGTGGTGGATCCCGGTGATTTCCGGATTGAAACACCGACGTTGATGCTGTGGGGCGAAGAGGATGTTGCGATCGATATCCACTGCACTGAAGGCACAGAAGATTGGGTGCCAAACCTAACGCTCAAGCGTTTTCCCGGCGTCTCGCATTGGGTGCAGCAGGATGCGCCTGATGAGGTCAATGCTGAGCTCCAATCCTGGCTCCCACGGGTCTGAAGCCAAGTTGCAACATTGGTTGAATAGGTCGATTTACATGTCTGTTTCCCTGAAGAATTCCCTCATCGCCGGTGCAATCTTGGCCCTGTCGGCTCCCAGTCAGGCCCAAATCGAGTCTGGCACGTGGCAGCTGGTGCCGGAAACCAGCCTGTCGGCGATGCTCGATTGTTTCGAAGCGCAAGAGGTCTCGCTGATCTCGGCCCACCGTGGAGGCCCATCGCCAGGTCTGCCCGAAAATGGCTTGGAGACGATGGACGCTGTGATGGCGGCCATTCCGGCGATCATGGAAATGGATGTCGCGCAAAGCACCGATGGCGTCCTCTATTTGATGCATGACCGGACGATCGATCGCACGACGACTGGCACTGGACAGGTCAGTGAGCTGGCGTGGAGCGAGATTGAGCCGCTCTATCTCAGGGACAATGCTGGCTGGGTCACTCGCTATAAAGTCCCAACTCTGGCCGCTGTGCTGGATTGGGCCAAGGGCCGCACCTTGCTGCAGGTCGATTTCAAAGGCACGGCGTCTTACGAGGATACGATTGCGCTAATCCGTGAGAAGGAGATGCAGGATAGTGTGATCCTGATCGCCTATTCGATCGGAGCGGCAGCGCGGATGCACGAACTGGCTCCCGAGATGTTGATATCGCTCTCGATCAGCAAGCCAGGAGATCTGGTCGCCGCGACGACCGCAGGGATCTCTGCAGAGAGCATTGTCGCCTTCACTGGTACGCGGACAGTCAGGCCCGATCTCTACGCGGAGCTCGATGAAGAGGATGTTGAGGTGATCTTCGGCACCTTGGGACGCCGTTCGTCCTCGCTCGACGGAGTGTTCGAGCGGTTTGGCACCGATGAGCGCTATGCCGAGCTGAGCGAGGGCGGGGTGGACGTGATTGCCACCGATCGTCCGCGCGCCGCCGCTGCAGCCTTGCGAGCGGCAGACCGCTTGCCATCAGCGGGACAATGCGGGGTTAGCCGCACAGCGCCCTGACAATCAGGCCGCGTAAGCGCTCGCTCGTTCCTGTTCTTTTGCGGTTTCGGGCGCGTCGAGGAAGTCCCGGATTGCTTCGACGCTTTCGTCGGAATGGGTCAGCAGGAATAGATGACCGCCGCCTTCGAACGTGACCAATTCGGAATTGGAGATCAGCGAGTTTAGGATCTTGCCGTTGATCATCGGAACGATTTGATCGTCCTCACCCATCATGATCAGCGTTTCCTTGCCCAGGAATGGCAGCGCCGGGATGCTGGTCCAGCCCATCATGCACAGGAGCTGGTACATGTATCCGCGTGGCGAGGGCGGCTTTAGCCGACCGATGTGGCTGTCCTTCTGGTGGGCCGCACCGTCGATATCGACCCCGCCATAGAGCGTAGCAAAGTGCTCATTCATGAATTCCGGATCGATATAACGCCGCGGATTGGCCATTTTGGTCAGAGCGGCAGGATTACCGGGCACCATGACCATGCCTGCGGTCGTAGCGCACAGGATCAGCCGCCGGGTTCGGGCAGGATGCTGCAAGGCAAAGTGCTGTGCCATCGCGCCGCCCCAGCTCACACCCATGACATCAACTTCGCCCAAACCATGTTTGCCGAGGATTTCAGCGGCGGTCCAGCTCATGGTGAAGGGGTTGTAGGGCATCACGGGATCGGGTGATTCGCCCACGCCTGGCATATCGAACATGATGAATCCACGCTCGGGTAAAGCAGCCGCGAGAGGGGCCACAGCCTCGATATTTGCACCGATTCCATTGAAGAACAAAATGGGAAGGTGCTCGCTCTCTTGATCGAGCCTCCATGTAGCAGTCCGTAGCGTCCGACCGCCGACCTCTTCCAAGGTCACGACCGCGTCTGTCATTGCATCTGCCAAGTGTCCGTCCTTTGTCGCTCGGCATAAGCTGGCTGATCCCTCACCAGCGAAATGCCGTCTAAAAATGGTCGCGCACGATCCCTAATGCGCGGCAGCCACTTATCAGAGTTAGACGGTTAGGTAGAGTCCCAACGCCAACTGGCGAGGAACTGTCCCAATATTCGGCATTTGGCAGGCTCAGCGGAAGCCGCCGAGCCTTTCTAGCGCATCACACCTCTTCGACGACATAGAGGCCTGGAGCAGGGTCTGACGGCGCGAAAGTCTCGCTCCCCAGGGCCTCTGGAGCCGCAGCCTTCTTGCCCGAACGCGCCTGAATCCATTCCATCCAATAGGGCCACCAGCTGCCTTTGACCTCTTCGGTGCCCTGCAGCCATTCGTCTGCCGTAGTCGGGAGCTTGCCCTTCTTCTTCTGGACGAAATACTTGGCCTTGGGATTGCCCGGAGGGTTGAGGATTGCCTGCATGTGGCCCGATTGGCTCAGCACATAGGTAACATTCTTGCTGCCAAACAGCTGGGTCGAGCGATAGGTCGCTTTCCACGGTGTAATGTGATCGGTGACGCCGCCTAGGATAAACAGATCGGACTTGACCGCGCTGAGATCTACCTTGTGGTCAGCCATTTCGACTTCGCCCTTTTTGGTGAAGGCCAATGTCTCGTAAAGCGTCAGGAAGTCACCCATCAGGCTGGCCGACAAGTTGGTCGCGTCAGAGTTCCAGAACAGCACGTCGAATGCCGGTGGATCCATACCCAGCAGGTAATTGTTGATCACATAGTTCCAGATCAGATCATTGGGCCGCAGCCAGGCAAACCCGCGCGCCAGATCATCAGCCTTGATGATGCCTTTCTTGGCGGCGCGCTGGCGAGCAAGTTGCATGCCGTTCTCGCTGACCAATGAGCCTGCTTCGATATCGGTGTTCTTGGGGTGCAGCACGCACACCATCAGAGTCAGGGTGCCGAGTATGTCATTCTTGGTTGCTGCCAGCTTGGAAGCCAGAACCGAGGCTGTTTGCCCGCCCGAGCAGCCGGCCGAGACGTTGACCTTCTTCGAGCCAGTGATCTCGGAAACAGCGGCAAGAGCCTCCTCACACGAAGAGATGTAGTCCGCCATGTCCCAATGGCCCTGGTCCTTAGACGGGTTGCGCCAGGAAATCACAAAAGTCTGCAGACCGTTGTCGACCTGCCATTTGATGATCGACTTCTCTGGCGAGAGGTCGTTGATATACATCTTGTTGATCTGTGGCGGGATCGTCAGCTGCGGGATCTCATACACTTCGTCTGTGGTCGGAGCGTAGTGGATCAGTTCGAACATCTCAGTGCGCAGGACAACTGAACCCTTTGAGGTCGCAACATTCTCGCCCAGCTTGAAGGGACGCTTGTCGACCTGGCTGACCATGCCTTTGTTGTGGACGATGTCGTTGTAGGCATTTTGCAGGCCCTTGAGCAACGAGAGACCACCCGAGTTTATGATCTGCTTCTGCGCGCTCGGGTTTCCGGCCAGAGTGTTGGTAGGAGCCAGGCCGTCGAGGATGATGTTGGCAATGAAGTTGGCGCGATTGCGCTCCAACTCGTCAAGCTCGAGCTCTTCCAGCCAGCTGCGCATGCCCTTCTGGACAGCGAGATAATATTGCGCTCCAGCGCGGAAGAAGGGATTATACTGCCATGCTGGATCCATGAATCGCTTGTCTTTGGGGTGAGGGGCAAGGTCGCTCTTGCCGGTCAGGATCTTGACCATATCCTCACCAAGCGATTGGGCGTGGCGCATAAACCTCTGTGGGTCGGTGGCCGTTTCCCTGAGCAAAAGCGCGACAGCTCCAACGAAGTCCTCTCTTGCCACACCCACCAATGGACCTAGCGCATTGGTTGACTGTGCCGCTTCATTTTCCAGCTTGATTTGTTCGGCCATAGTGTCCCTCTTATGTGCCTACCGACCTTTTAGGAAATTCACCCTCCGGTCGGCCTTCCCGAATTTGATGCTGTCATGGCTCGCCGACTGCCAATTGGCAAGTTGACGCTCTGGTCAGTTGCGAGCCCTATCAGTCTAATTCGCGGAACAGACGCTTTGTTCCGCTCTCCTGACCGAACCGGGCGCTTAACCTTTGTCAACACATTCAGGCTATTTGCAGAAGGACAGGGCAGACCACAGCATTCAATCCATCGGGTTGAGGAAGTCTAATGGTTGGCCCGCTCTCTCGATTGAAAGCAAAAGCGGCAGGCGCAATTGACCCTCGTGTGGGAGGATCAAACGCATCTGCCTTAGAGGTCAGTGAAGCTGGCGATCTAGCCGACATCCTCAAAAGCCTTGAGCGGTCCGGTGCCAGCTGGTTCTGGGCGACTGATCGGCTAGGGCGGCTGACCTACGCGTCCGAAGCCGCCCTTCAGGTGCTAAAGCAGTGGCGCCCAGAGCCGATTGGGAGCGACGTCTCTGATTTACTTTTCGATGGCAATCGGGAGATGCACGAGACCAGCGAAAGGACGTTGCGCTTCTTGTTCGCGTCGCGTGGCTCAATCTCCCAGAAAACCGTGAGGGTAGGCGAAGAATCCAGCCATATCTGGTGGGAAATCGCGGGAATACCGGAGTATGATTCCACCCGGCGGTTCATTGGTTATCGTGGGTTTGCCCGCGATGTCAGCCGAACGCATGAGGAGCGCCGAAAAGCGGAAAGAATGTCGCAATATGATGCGCTAACCGGACTCGCTAACCGTTATCGCATGTCGCACCAACTGACTGCCGTCCTATCTGCTTTCATCCCCGCAAACCGGCCCTGCGCACTGATGATGCTCGACCTCGATCGGTTCAAACAGGTCAATGACACGCTTGGTCATCCAGCAGGGGACGAGCTTTTGAAGCAGGTGGCTTCGCGCATCAGGAGAATCGTCGGTGACCGGTGCGAGATTGGACGCCTGGGTGGTGATGAATTTCAGATCATTCTTCCAGATATCGATCAATCGAGTGTGCTGGCCGAACTCGCCGAGCGGCTCATTGACCTCGTCTCACAGCCTTACTCTATCAATGGTTCGCGGGCGATCATTGGAACATCGGTTGGGATCGCAAAGGCTCCGGAGCACGCCACGGATTCCGAAGAATTGGTGAAGGCCGCGGACCTTGCTTTGTATGCGGCCAAAGGGGCTGGGCGCGGGCAGCATCAGGTTTACTCCAGCGACTTGTTGGCAAGCGCCAATCACCGCCATCAGCTCGAGATTGATCTGCGTGACGCGATACCCAAGTCGGAACTGCAGATGCACTTCCAACCCATCGTCAGCGCCCAATCGCATGAGGTGGCGTGCATGGAGGCACTGATGCGGTGGGAACACCAGGAGCGTGGCATGATCCCTCCGGGAGATTTCATCCCAGTGGCCGAAGACGTTGGGTTGATTAGGGAGTTAGGGGAGTGGGCGCTCATCGACGTCTGCAGAAAGGTCGAGAGTTGGCCACAACCGATAAAGGCTGCTGTCAACGTGTCTGCTGTCCAATTCGCATCCGATGATTTTGTCGAGATCGTGCGACGCGCTCTTAGCATCACCGGCGTCAATCCCGCCCAAATCGAACTGGAGATCACGGAAAGCGTCTTTGTTGGTGATTTTGGACGCTCCTTGGAGCTGTTTAGAAAGCTGAAGGAGCTGGGCGTAAGTCTATCCCTGGATGACTTTGGCACCGGCTACAGCTCGCTGAGCTATCTGCGCGATGCTCCGTTTGACAAGATCAAGATCGATCAGAGTTTTGTCCGCGGGTGCTCGGTAAAAAACAGCAACAATTCCGCAATTATCAGTGCGGTTGTCAGCCTCGCCGGTCAACTCGCGATGAATACCGTGGCTGAAGGCGTCGAGGTGCACGAGGACCTGGAGCATGTCACCCGCCTGGGTGTTACGCACCTGCAAGGCATCCTTTTTTCGCGAGCGGTGCCAAGCAGTGAGGTCTTTGAGCGACTGTCAGTCGGCGAGCTAAAGTACTCGCCTCAGGGACCAAGGCGTTTTCGGGCCGATAGAAGAACCGAATTTAGGCGTATTCGGCTGTTTCATGGCGACCACAACTACCACGTCTATCTCAGAAACATCTCTGAAACGGGAGCAAAGATTGAGGGGCTGGTTGGTGTGCCTGAGGGAACCGAAGTGGTCCTGGAGTTGGGCAAGGGTCAACTCGCTGTAGCGACGGTTCGACGCTCAGAAGGGAGCAGCCAAGGCGTTGAATTTGAGGTGCCCTTGGTCAATGACTCAAAGTACGGCCTACGTACACGAAAGCTGGTTTCACCACAGGAGATCAGAAGAGCAAGCGAGGTTGCCGGTTCAAGTCAAAAGCCCTCTTACACGATCACCATCCCGCAAGAGCCGATCAGCCCGAGGGAGTTTGTCGAAGTCGATCTTGGATGGCAAGGGCAATAGAGACTGATCGAGGAGGTCGCAGTTCGCTGCTCGGGAGTTATCGCTCGCTCAGACTATCTAAACCTTTTCTGCCTATTTGGTTCTCTTCACATTAACCGAGGCAGTGTGAGGGCAGCACCAGAGATGGCAAACTTGCTATCCCGATTCAAGAAATCCGAGGAGCCGCTTGACGCTGAAGAGCCAGTCGAGCGGCCGTTTGACCCAATCGGCGACGGCGATCTCAATCGACGAGTAAAGCTGCTCGAAAGCCTCGAAGAGACTGGTGTTGGCTGGTTTTGGTCGAGTGATGGAGAGGGCCGTCTCACCTACATCTCTCCCGCCGCCATCGAAGAGCTGTCGCTGGACCAAGATGGTATTATCGGAGAGACCATTCTCAATATCTTCGCCGAGGACCTTGCTGCGCGAAACGAGAACGGACGCCGGCCGCTGAAGTTTCTTCTAACCGCGAACAACACAATTCCTCCAACCACGGTTAAGATCGCCGGCAGCGAACGTCAGACTTGGCTTGAGATAGCCGGAAAGCCATTCTTCGACAGCGAAAGGGAGTTTGAAGGCTTCCGTGGTACCATCCGGGATGTCACAGCAACTCATGAGGAGCGGCGCGACGCAGAACGTCTCTCTCAATACGACTCCTTGACTGGACTGGCTAATCGATACCGGATGTCCCGGCAGTTGGAATCGACTTTGACGGCTTTTCGGGCGTCCAAACGCTCTTGTGCGCTGATGATGCTTGACCTCGACCGGTTTAAGCAGGTCAATGACACGCTCGGTCACCCTGCCGGAGACGAATTGCTCAAGCAGGTGGCGGCGCGGATCTCGCGGGTCATCGAAGGTAAAGGCGAGATTGGGCGATTGGGCGGGGATGAGTTCCAAATCATTCTCCCCGATCTCGATGACCGAGGGGAGCTTGGAAATCTTGGGCAGAGGCTGATCCAAGTCGCTTCGCAGCCCTATTCAATCAATGGCTCTCGAGCAGTGATTGGCACCTCGGTTGGCATTGCCGTAGCACCGTACGATGGAATTGAGGCAGAGGAGCTAGTCAAAGCGGCGGATTTGGCGCTTTACGCCGCCAAAGGAGGAGGCAGGGGTCAGCATCGGTTCTACTCGTCAGACCTTCGCGACAGCGCAAGTCATCGCCATCAGCTTGAGGCTGATCTTCGCGATGCGTTAGTGCGTGACGAACTTGAAATGCACTTTCAGCCAATCGTCGACGCGCAGACCCATGAAGTGGCAATCATGGAAGCATTGATGCGCTGGAATCACACCGAGCGGGGTATGATCTCGCCCGGTGACTTTATTCCGGTTGCCGAGGAAGTGGGGATTATCCGCGAACTGGGAGACTGGGCGCTCAATCAAGTATGCCAAGAAGTGGTCAATTGGCCTTCTACGGTTAAGGCAGCGATTAATGTTTCCGCTGTCCAATTCGCTTCGGAGGACTTCCTGGACAAAGTGCGCCAAGCGCTGAAATCGAGCGGAGTCAATCCGGCACAGATCGAGCTGGAGATCACTGAAAGCGTCTTCGTGGGGGATTTGGATCGCTCTTTACATCTGTTCCGCGCCTTGAAAAAGCTAGGCGTTGGCCTGTC
Source organism: Erythrobacter sp. (assembly GCA_965229665.1). Lineage (GTDB taxonomy): Bacteria > Pseudomonadota > Alphaproteobacteria > Sphingomonadales > Sphingomonadaceae > Erythrobacter. The sequence continues at coordinate 2,894,233 of OZ245896.1, forward strand.
GCTCGATGATTTTGGCACGGGATACAGTTCCCTAAGCTATCTGCGAGATGCTCCGTTCGACAAGATCAAGATTGACCAGAGCTTTGTTCGTGGTTCTACTGCGGCGGACAATAACAACTCGGCGATTGTCACAGCTGTGATTGGCCTTGCCAAAGCCCTCAAGATGACAACTGTCGCCGAAGGGGTCGAGACCAAAGACGAGCTCGACCTAGTCTCTGACTTGGGCGCGAGCTACCTGCAAGGCATCTTATTCTCGCGGGCGATATCGGCCTCCGAAGTGCTCAAGCGATTTGAGGCTGGTGATTTGAAGTTTGCGCCTATCGGCCATGACAAATACCGTGCTGACCGTCGAACGGAGTTCAGACGGATAAGCCTGATCCATGGCGATCACCGATACAGGGTCTTTCTGCGCAATCTGTCCAAGACCGGCGCGAAGGTTGAAGGCGTACTTGGGCTTGAAGTTGGCAACGACGTTGTTTTGGATCTCGGAGGTGGGCAGTTGGCTGTGGCGAAAGTAAGACGTTCGCAGGGCAGCAGCCAAGGCCTTGAATTTGAGACATCTTTGATAAGCGATGGGGCAGATGGGCTCTGCACTCGGCATCGGGTCTCTCCCTACGAAATTGAAGCTGCTGGCCGCCCATTGGAGGCTTTGGGCGACGATCCGTACTCGGCTCTCAAAGCCAGCCTAGCAGCAACCCCAAAGGCATTGGTTGAAGTCGAAATCGGTTAACCCATTTCGTCCGCTAGCTCATCCGGCGCAAATCCGGAGAAAATCCAGACAATTGCGGTGCGATTTGCGCCTGCGGATTAACGCTTTCTCAAATGGAATTGTGGCATTCCCGGCGGGTGACCACGAGGGCAACCAGGAAGTTTGCGAGTCCTGACTCAGGACTGCGCAGCTCAAGGCGTGATTTTCGCGCCGCTGCTCGCGCGCGCGCAGAAGCAACTGGTGCAGCCAGCGACCAGCGCAATGATACAGATCGACGTGGCCTTGAAAGATCTGACCAAGCTCCATCTTCTCCGCCCATTGGAACGGCAAGTGGTTTAACGCCGGAGCACAAGTTCTTTGTGCCGCGTGACACTCGACCGATGGCGCTGTTTTTGGCTGTTTCATTTGTGGTCGCTGGGGGTGTTGCTCAGGATGTGGTCCGTGGATTAGCTGGCCTAGCAGCGGTCGCAGCCGTACTGATCTTTGCGGCAGGTCCAATGTTCGCCCAGCTTGAGCGTCGTTCAAGCATGCCGCATGTTGCGAGGTTCGGCCTCTTGCTGTTTGCAGTTGTGTTGCCGATGGGCCTCGCCGGATATGCTTTGGGCAATTGGGTGCTTCAAGGGCTGGCCTGGCAGTGGGCAGTGGCGACGATTGTCTGCATCAACGCGGCATCGGCGACCTTGTTCGGCATGCGGATCGTTTCACTGTTTACGGCCAAGATCGCAGTGTGGGCTTCATTTGCACTGATTGGCCCGGGGTACCTGACACTATCAGCGCTGGTTGGTGCTGGCATTGCCTTGATGCTGATTGCCAGGTTGGACTGGAAAGCAGCCGAAAAGCGGCGGATTGCCCGCGAAGCGCGTGAACGCGTTGCTGCCCGTGCTGAGGATATCCTGCGCAGCTTTGAAGAAAGTGGCCAAGGTTGGTTTTGGGAAACAGATCGGCGCGGTCAAATCAACTACATCTCGGCTTCGGCAGCCGAGGTATTGGGCAAGACCTCTAAAGAATTGCTGGGACGCCCTCTGACCGAGATCGTCGATGTCGAAAGTGGAGCCCAGGATGCGGAGCGGACGCTTGCATTCCACCTCTCCGCACGGTCGGCATTTCAGGACATTGAGCTGCGAGCCGCCGGCACGGATCCCGAAAGGTGGTGGGCGCTAACTGGCCGGCCGGTTTACGATTCCTACAAGAACTTCTGTGGCTTCAGAGGCCACGGTGCCGATCTGACTGAACAACGTCGAAGTGAGCAGCAGGTTACGCGACTGGCGCACTACGATTCCCTGACGGGCCTAGCCAATCGCCTGCAGATGTCACAGACCCTTGATCGGATCCTTGCTGCCCCGCGCGAACGTGAGCGCAGCTGTGCTGTAATGATGCTTGACCTCGACCGCTTCAAGCACGTCAATGACACGCTGGGACACCCGGCGGGTGATGCATTGCTCAAGCAGGTTGCGCAAAGGTTGGAGCGCACGGTCGGTGGCAATGGACGCTGCGGAAGACTGGGTGGCGATGAGTTTGAGGTCATCCTCCCTGGTCACCAGAAACGCGAGTATCTCGGTGACCTAGCCAAAGAAATTATTGCGCAGCTTTCGCAGCCCTATTCGATCGAAGGGCAAAGCGTCGTTATTGGAGCCTCGGTTGGAATTGCGGTCGCGCCTGAGGATGGCGTTTCCAACGATGCGCTGATCCGCAATGTCGATTTGGCGCTCTACGCTGCCAAAGACGCCGGCCGCGGGGTTCATCGGTTCTACGCCGAGGATCTGCATTCGGCAGCTGAAGAGCGATCAGCGCTTGAGAAGGATCTGCGCGACGCACTCGCCACTGGTGGACTTGAATTGCACTACCAACCGGTCGTTTATGCTGCGACAGAGAAGATCGTTGGCTTCGAAGCGCTTATGCGCTGGCAACACCCGCAACGGGGGTGGATGTCGCCGGGTAAGTTCATCCCAATCGCAGAGGACGCTGGTCTGATCGATCAGTTGGGGCAATGGGCTCTCAGACAAGCTTGCGAAGATCTTGCCGGTTGGCCGGAATCGATCCGCTGCGCGGTCAACGTATCTCCGTTGCAGTTTTCCAACCCGGAATTGCCAACCGTTGTTGCCAACGCGCTGGCCCATACCGGGGTAGACCCCGCTCGTTTGGAGCTCGAGATCACGGAGAGCGTGTTCCTCAACGACAACGCCGGCACCGACGCGATGTTCAAGGCCTTGAAGCGGGTTGGCGTCAGACTGGCGCTTGACGATTTTGGAACAGGCTATTCGTCCCTAGGCTATCTCAAGAAAGCCCCATTCGATAAGATCAAGATTGACCAGAGCTTCGTTCGCGGTGCGACCGAACAGGGCAGTCGCAATGGAGCAATTATCGCATCGATAACCAGCTTGGCAGAAGCCCTTCATATGGACACTACGGCTGAGGGTGTAGAAACGCTCGACGAGCTAGAATTGATCCAAGCATTGGGTTGCAGCCACGTTCAGGGCTATATCTATTACAAGCCAATGAACAACGAAGACGCAACGTCCTTGGTGTCCGGGGATCTGGCTGCTGAGGCCGAGGGCCCGCAGTCGGCACGCTCGCCACGCCAAGTCCTGTTGCGCAGGGTGACAGTAATCTTCAATGGAAACCGGCTCAACGCGACAATCCGCAATATCTCGGATTCTGGCGCGATGGTTGAGGGGCTTTGGAACATGCCTCCGGGCAGCCAGGTCCAGATTGAGTTCTCAACAGACAAGGTCGCTCCTGCAACGGTGCGTTGGTCACGGGAAAACCGGGTAGGGGTTGAGTTCCCCGCTCCGTTGAAGCGGCGCGCTGATGGGACCTTTGCGGTCCTGCGCGGTAAGCCTGATCAAATGGCCTTCGCTCGCTCCTAAATTGAGGACGCGCAAAACTACCTTAACGGCAGTGAAGCTCAAAAATTTAGCGGAAAACTAACCAACAGGTTTTACAGGTAGGTGACCACAGCATTTGTGGCTGGCTTTTTTGAAAGGAAGCGTGCGAGTGCCCCTAAAGGGTCTCTTGTCATCTAGAAATGGCTCGGCTCGAGAGCGCAGTGCGCCTGAGGGCCCGAGCGAGCTCGCAAGCAATCCTCTGAAGGCGGCATCTCAATTCTCTGATGCGGAAAAACTCGGTCTTCTCGACGAGCTTGAGCAGGCAGGAATGGGCTGGTTCTGGGCCAGCGACAGCGCGGGAAATCTAACTTACCTTAGCGCTTCGCTCGCTGAACAGATGCGGCTTCCTACTGATCATTTGGTCGGTCAATCTTTGGCAAAGCTCCTCACACCGGTTGACGGAGAAGTCAGGTCCAAGCCGCTTTCCCTTATGCTGGGTGCCCACAAGGCCTTTTCCGGTGTGACTGTGTGCTCATCGAACCCGGATGCCTCAGCGGTCCTGCGATTGTCAGGTCGCCCGGTCTTCAATGGGGATGGGGCATTCCTTGGTTTCCGCGGTACGGGTTGGGACATTACCGAGGAGCATCATCGCGAGGCAGAAACCGCTCGCCTTGCAAAATATGATTCGCTGACTGGTCTTTCGAACCGTCATCGCATGGCCCATCTTATCGATACGACTCTGACTGCTTTCAAAGTCGCGAAACGGAATTGCGCCATCATGATGATGGACCTCGACAAGTTTAAGCACGTCAATGACACTCTTGGGCATGCAGCGGGTGACGAATTGCTTAAGCAGGTTGCGGAGCGGCTTAACCGATCTATCGACCGGGAATGCGAGATCGGGCGCCTAGGCGGGGACGAATTTCAGATCATGGTTCCCGATGTCGACGACCGGGGTGTGCTTGGCGAAATGGCCAAGAAGGTCATCACCATGTTGAGCCAACCCTATTCGCTCGACGAGGGGCGCTGCGTCATCGGGGCATCAATCGGCATTGCGATCGCGCCGCACGATGGCGTGACGACCGCTGAGATTGTGCGCTCGGCCGACTTGGCGCTCTACTCTGCCAAGAACGGCGGCCGCGGCCAATACCGCTTCTTCTCCGGCGATTTGGAGAATGAGGCCTTGTTCCGTCGGCGTCTCGAGGACGACCTCGAAGCGGCGGTTCGGGAAGGGCAGTTGTTTCTCAAGTATCAGCCAGTCGTCTCCAGCACCGATCAGCACGTGCGAGCGTTGGAGGCCAAGGTGTGTTGGAACCATCCTCAGCGTGGCGAGATCGACGACGAGGAGTTTGCGGGGATCTTTGACGGATCAAGTGCTGTGGCTGAAATTGGTCGTTGGGCGATAGAGAGCGCATGCAGGAGCGCCATCGACTGGCCGAGCACAGTCAGGGTTTCTGTGAATGTGCCGGTCCAGCTGTTTCGTTCTGACGAGTTCGTGGATGACGTTTCTCGGGCGTTACAGGATACCGAGCTTCCAGCCTCTCGGCTTGAGCTGGCAATCAACGAAGCGATCTTTTTTGGAGACACGCATCGGGTTGATCGAACGCTTGGCATGCTCTTCAAAATGGGCGTGCGACTTACTCTCGACGAGTTTGGGAGCGGCCATTCCTCATTGGCTTACCTCCGCAGAGCCCCGTTCGATGCGCTCAAGATCGACGACAAGCTGGTTTCAGAAGCAGCGCAGCACGATGGCCACGACCTAGGCTTGATCAAGGCGATTGTCGCTCTCGCACAGGCCTTGGAGATGGAAACGATCGCCGATGGGGTCGAGGCGATGGATCTGAATGATGCCTTGTTGAAGTGCGGGCTGACCTGCATCCAAGGCGATATCTATTCGGAGCCAATTGCTGTTGAGGCTGTCCAACAACAGTTGACCGGTGGCGAATGGAAGATCGCGCCTGACAAGAACCGGACCAAGCGAGCAAAGCGACGGACGGTGTTCCGCAAAATCCAGGTCATCCATGATGATCATTCTTACGAGGTGACCCTACGCAATCTCTCCAAGTCGGGCGCCTTGATCGAGGGCTTGGTTGACGTTCCAAAGGGCACGCAATTCGTCGTCGATTTGGGGGCAGGGCAGCTTGCCGTTGCCAGCGTTATCCGCAGCAATGGTGACACACAAGGATTGGAATTTGAGCAGTCGCTTGTCGATGATGGCTCAGGCGGTCTTTGCACTCGCAACCGCGTTTCGCCCTACGCGCTGGCGTCTGCGGGTGCTCCGTTGTCAGCGCTTTCGCAAGGTGACTACAAAGGCATGGAAGGTGGAATGCTTGGTCAGAGCGGCGGTGCGCCGAAATTTGGATACGCACCCACGGCACGCTCTGACGCATCGTAGATCGGGTCAGATTGAGACCCTGAAAACGCACTTATGGGCACTTGCATTTTTCGCGCATGACAGGCGCGTTGGGGATCGCTAAATGGCCGGTCAAATGACTGACCTTTCCAAGATCCGCAATTTCTCGATCATCGCCCATATCGATCACGGCAAGTCCACACTCGCCGACCGGTTGATCCAGTTCACCGGCGGGCTGACCGAGCGCGAGATGTCCGAGCAAGTGCTTGATAACATGGACATTGAGCGCGAGCGCGGCATCACCATCAAGGCCCAGACCGTCCGCCTCAATTACACCGCCAAGGATGGCGAGACCTATCAGCTCAACCTGATGGACACGCCCGGCCATGTCGACTTCGCCTACGAGGTTTCCCGTAGTCTCGCCGCCTGCGAAGGCGCACTCCTCGTGGTCGACGCCGCCCAGGGGGTCGAAGCCCAGACCTTGGCCAATGTCTACCAATCGATCGAGCACGACCACGAAATCGTCCCCGTCATCAACAAGATCGACCTGCCCGCGGCCGAGCCCGAGCGGGTCAAGGAAGAGATCGAGGAAGTGATCGGCCTCGACGCCTCCGAAGCCGTCCTCGCCAGCGCCAAGTCAGGCCTCGGCATCGAAGACGTGCTCGAAGCGGTCGTCGCCAAGATCCCCCCGCCGCAGGGCGAGCGCGACAAGCCGCTCAAGGCCTCGCTGGTCGACAGCTGGTACGACCCCTATCTCGGCGTGGTGATCCTCGTCCGCGTGGTCGAAGGCGTGCTCACCAAGGGCCAGCAGATCACCTTCATGCAGGGCGGCACCCAGCACCTGGTCGACCGGGTCGGCTGCATGCGCCCCAAGATCGAACACCTGCCCGAGCTTGGCCCGGGCGAGATCGGCTTCATCACCGCGCAGATCAAAGAGGTCGAACAGGCCCGCGTCGGCGACACCATCACCACCGTCAAGCACGGCGCCAGCGAGCCGCTGGCGGGCTATAAGGAAGTCCAACCGGTGGTGTTCTGCGGGCTGTTCCCGGTCGACGCCGCCGATTTCGAAAAGCTCCGCGAGAGCATCGGCAAGCTGCGCCTCAACGACGCAAGCTTCTCGTTCGAGATGGAGAGCTCGGCCGCGCTCGGCTTCGGCTTCCGCTGCGGCTTCCTCGGCCTGCTGCACTTGGAGATCATCCAAGAGCGCCTCAGCCGCGAATACGACCTCGACCTGATCACCACCGCGCCGAGCGTGGTCTACCGCGTCCACTTGGCCAAGACCAAGAATGAAGAGGCGACGGTGATCGACATCCACAACCCGGCCGACTGGCCCGATGTCAACCGGATCGAGATTGTCGAGGAGCCGTGGATCAAGGCGGTGATCTACACCCCCGACGAATATCTCGGCGCGATCCTCAAATTGTGTCAGGACCGGCGCGGGATCCAGACCGAGCTCACTTACGTGGGCGGCCGCGCGCAGGTCACTTACGAACTGCCGCTCAACGAAGTGGTGTTCGATTTCTACGACCGTTTGAAGAGCATCAGCCGCGGCTATGCCAGCTTTGACTATGAGCAGATTGGCCTGCGCGAAGGCGATCTGGTCAAGATGAACATCCTCGTCAATGCCGAGCCGGTCGATGCGCTGAGCCTGATCGTCCACCGCAGCGTGGCGGAAGAGCGGGGGCGCGGCATGTGCGAGCGCTTGAAGGATCTGATCCCGCGGCACCTGTTCAAGATCCCGATCCAGGCGGCGCTGGGCGGCAAGATCATCGCGCGTGAGACGATCGCGGCGCTGCGCAAGGACGTGACCGCGAAATGCTATGGCGGCGATATTTCCCGGAAGAAGAAACTGTTGGAAAAGCAGAAGAAGGGGAAGGCCCGGATGCGGGAGTATGGGAACGTGAGCATCCCGCAGGAGGCGTTTATCGCTGCGCTGAGAATGGGGGAAGATTGAGGCCCCGCGCCTCGCTTACTGACGAGCGCTGATCCGGCAAGCGTCTAGCGAGCCGCAAGGGCGACCGCCCGCCCGAGCTTATGCGAGGGAAGCCAAGCAGACGGATGTCTGCGCTGGCGCTTGAAGCAAACAAAAAACTCAGCAAACGCGAAACGGCGCGGGACGGAGAAGGGCTGAACCTACCTTACTGAAGAGCACTGATCCGGCGAGCGTCTAGCGAGCCGCAAGGGCGGGGTCGAAGCCGAAGGCGCAGACGTGCAAAGCACACCTGCAAGGCCGCCCGAGCTTATGCGAGGGTAGCCGAGCGAACGGATGCGAACGCCGGCGCTTGAGGCAAACAAATGACTCAGAACAAATGCGGAACGGCGTGCGAGGGAGAAGGGCTATCCGGAGAAAGGCCTTAGGCCATGTCATTCCGCGTTCCACCTGTTCAGTGTCCCCGGTACGTAAGTGCCATTGCGCCATGCGGTCGTCACATTTTTCACGGTCTTGCCATCCTTCCAGGTCCCGATTTGTAAGACTTGGCCTTGTGGTGACCAGACGACCCCCATCCCATTCCACTTGTTATCTACTTCGCCCTCGTAGCGATTACCACTGGTGCTTTGCCAAACCCCAGGCCGCGCGTTGGTGTCATCTGAATAGAACATCCAGGCCTCTTTCGCGGTGAACGATGACGCAGGGTTCATTTCGGAAAGTATTCGCCACTCAACATAACCGTAACCCATGCGGTCACTGCCTTCATAGCCCCCTCTATATTGCATCAGATTTGAGGTATTGCTCTCATTGAAGGCATAGTAATAGATGGCAAGGTTGGAGCATCCCTCTCCGTCTCTATACTCGCATAAAAGCCGGTCACCTAGAAACGCTCTCTGGGTGAATTCCTTGACTCCATAGCCTGCTGCGGAAAGACTCTTTGTGCTCGGATCTAGGGTAATCTCACCGCGGTAAATGCCGTCGCCGGTACTGGTGCGAAACCAGCCGACACCGTCTTCGACTTGCTTTTCTGGAAGTAATCTGGAGCGCCTTGCTGCATCTTCGGCAAGGCCCTCGAGCGACCTTGTCTCGCTCACCGCCTGTTCTGCTCTTTTTCGGGTTAGTCTGGCTTCGCGGACGATTTCCTGAAAGTCGGAAGGCAACTGGGTCAGATCATAGGGTTCGCGCAGCACCTGCGGTCTGGTGAATATTTGCCTAGGCGGCGGTGCTTCTTGGCGTGGTTGAGCCAGCTGGTCCGGGAAATTGCGCATGACGGAATCCAAGCGGATCGCTTTGGCATTGGTAGCAGCGCGGCCTGCAAACGCATCGGTTATTACACCAACCGGAACCCCATCAAAGACAACCAACGCGCCGCTATTGCCAGGGCGGAAGACTTGTCCATCTTGCCCTTCTGAAATGCGGACAAAGATATCCCAACCCGTGTATCTGACGAGATCCAGTTTCAGCGCAGTGACCGTGCCGCCAGCGTCAACAAACCGGACCTCGCGAACCGATCCTGAGCGAAGCGCAGCTTCGACCTCTGCTGTGGTTGGCAATTTCCCACATTGTTCGGGCTCGGCGTGCCGCTGGTTGATGATTCCAACGTCCAGCCTTTCCTCAGCAATGTCGACGGTGGCGGGCCCAACACTGCCACGCTGGGGGGTCAGTCTAGGATAGGTTGTGCTCTCAACGACATGGGCCGCCGTTACTGTTGCGCATCCGCCATTCACATGAAAACGAGCGCCGTTCCCGTTCGATTCAAGACTATCTTCAAGCACCGCTATGTGCACCGGATCAATCGATTGGGCAGCAGCCATGTAAGGTGTCACCAAGGTAGCCACTATGATTGCCGAAGTCACAGGCAAGAGGTCTGACACCCGTTTAGCTCCTTCTCGTGTCCATATAGTGCCGAATGGCTGCAAGGAAGTTCAATGCGATTGCTACAAGCACCAGAATCAGGGCCCACTCAGATTGCGCTTCTAGCCTTGCCCAGGCCGACGGCACCCGGCTGATTTCGAACGGCTCTTTTATGCCAAGTCTATTTATCCAAGCGGTGTCAGCCAGTTCGGTCGGGGTTCCACTTTCGCTGGTTGATGTTGCAGCGATGTCAAAAAGATTTTCGCTTGAGTTATAGAAAGCAACAAGTTGCATCGGAGCGTCTACTCCTGCTTGCTTGTTTACGAAGCGAATGCTGTCACCAAGACTGACATTTACCTCTTCGTTCGCGCGTCCGCTTGTGAACGGGAATGAAGGCGACGAAGCAGTAACGGTCCCAGAAAGAAGGATTGGTGTGAATGACTTGCCAGGCACGCTTCCAAGCCGAATACGACCACCATTGATAACCACCACACTCTGATCGCGTTCGAAGTTCGGAAACTCTTGGGCAATCTCCCGGTCAATTTCGATCAACTGCTGTCCGCAATAGACAACCCCAAACCTTTGCTTTTCTAAAGGAGAGATCAGGGCGGTCACGAGGCCACCCGGCAACGCACTCAATGTTATCCGAATCGGCGTTTCAATCGGATCAGTGATGCTGAATGTTCGCTCTTGTGCGTCACAGCCTTCCAGAAACGGGAGCTCGCCTTGCTCGCTTAGGAACGCAGGGATTTCATCTCCCGGATCAAGCTCAACCTCCAAGATCTGCGATTTTGCAGTTGCAGATAAGACTGCGTCCTCTGGCGCACTCAATAGCCCTAACGTCAGAAGAAAAACTCCAGAGAGTAGGGCGGTCGTTGCCAAGAGAAAACCGAACGGAGAGAGCTTGCCAAGCCAGGCCTCTAGCCCAGTGAGATCTTGCGCAACACTTTCGGCCACGTCGTCAGCTTTAGAGTCGATTGTCTCAGCAAATCGTCTCATCTGCTTGGTTGTGGCCCTGGGCACTCGCGACGGAAAACCCTTCGTGGCGTAGCTACGCGCCTGCCTGATTCACTGACCACGATGTCTAATTGGGTTTTTCCTTTACAGGATTGCTGGAACTCAATCTGGCACACTCGCGAAAAGCTTTGAAAGGTGAGCGAACTGGACTCCAAATAGGCCTCTGCTCCTTGGCAGGAACTATTGCGGGAGGCAGTCTGAAGCGAGACACGCGTTCTCGCAGTGGGAGAAACACTCAGAGCCAAAACTGCAGGTCCGTTTGGCTCGGTCGTACCCCAACTTGCAAAAAGAAGATCGCTTCTCGCATGGCAAAAATCTTGCTCAGACGCTTGGACTAGGATCGCATACTCCTTCGCATTCATCGATACCTGGTCAATCAGCTTGGCCGGAAGCTTGAAGCTCACACTGCCATCAAACGACCTATTTCTGATTTTTGCCTTCCCTGAATAGACACCGCTAATATGCGAGATGGTGATGCAAATAATCTTATCTTGCGCTTCAATGCCGGAGACGGTGATTACGGGCTCTACCAGTTTTACTCCGCCCGAATGGCCCTGAACACCTACTAAGATACCGGAATTGACTTGCCTGGTTTCATAGAGGGCTTCGCTGAACTCTGATGAGGTCACGTTGATCAATGGGACTTGAGCATTGGCGGAGAAGTGCAAAGTTGCGCACATAGTCAAGATTAGAAAATTCAACGAAACTATTCGCACGAATCCTGCCCCCTGCGTAGGTTATAGCACCAAGGAGCGAGACTTTAAGCGTTTACTTACGATAAAGTACGGTGAGAGAAGATCGCAATGTCTCGGAGTCTAATTCGCAATGTACGCGGAGCCCGACTCCGGATGAATCGCCACCCACCCCCTACCAATCCGGCAACAACCTAGCCCGGTTGTCCGGATCGCCCACGCCAATGTCCCGCTCCTTCAAGCGCTCGTAGAGCCGCCAGGCGCGGCGGGTCAGTTCTGACAGTCTCTTCCACTCCTCCCGTTGCTCATAACGCTTGCGTCTGCCGATCTCCTCGATCTTGCGGTCGAGGCTCGCTTTGACCTCCGCCACCGAGGGCGCGTTCGCCGCGCGCTCCTCCTCCCATTCCTTGCGCCATTGCTTCTTCTTGCGCTCCAGCTCCATCTGGCCGACCGCGTTGAGGCCTCCAAGTCCCTTTCCACCGCGGCCCTCGGCAAACCGTTCGGGCGCGCGGTTGCGCAGCATGAACATCAGCAGCCGATCGTTGTAGCGCGTGCGCGAGCCGACCAGCTTGCCATAGGAATAGAGCGGCTCCTCCACCCCGTTGAGCGCGCGGTCCATCGCGACATCCTCGATCCGTTGCACGCCAAGGTCGAGCGCGGCCTCCCACGCCTGGCGAAAGCTCTCCGCCCCGGGTTGGCGGCGGAGGTAATAGGCGCCGCGCTGGCTCATATCGACCGCGCGGCAGGCGGCGTGGACCGAGCCGGTGTCGGCGAGCGCTTCGATAAAGTCGCGTTGGCGGCGTTCGGTCCAGCCATCGTGGCGCTGATGCTGTCGCGGGACCGGGGTGAAGTCGGGGAGCTCGCTGGCGGGGACAGGCGAGCGCTGGGTGCGGGGATCGGTAACTCGTGTCATGGGGGAGGGGATTCCTTGTTGGGTGCGGATCGGATGAGTTTCTGTTTGCGCCCTCAAACGCCGGGCGCGGGCCATCCGGCCCGCTTGGCTTCCGCGCCATTCGGCGCGACGGGCAGTCGCCCTTGCGGTCCGTCCGATGGCGGACCGTTGCCTAAATCACAAATGCTGTAAGTAGGAAAACGAATGGTGGAGGCTTGGTCGCGCTTGCACTCGCGTTGGCGCCCGCGCCGTCTTCGACTCCGGCTCGCGTTTTTGGTTCGTGCCAGAACGGCTGCGCAGCGGCCGCAAGGCCGACCGGCCGCCCGCAGGGCCGTCAGGCCCGAGGATATCGCAGCACGGATGTGCTGCGGAACACAAAGAATCCCGAGTAGGAAAATCAAGGGTACTGGCCTGGTCGCGGGAGCAGGGCGCAAAGCGCCGCAAGGCCAAGTGGCCGTCCGCAGCGGCGCGGACTTGTCCGCAAGCCGCGAGGATATCGCACGCCGGATGGCGTGCGGAACAAAGAACAAATGCGCTTGAAGCCAATAAGAACTCAGAAATGACACGCAGTCACGACGTGGGACTCGCGGTAAAGACGCCTTCATCGTTCGTCCCATACAGCCCGGCAACGTCGTTCAGGCTGCTGTCATTGTGTTCGATAAGCTGAGGCGTGCTCCACCCTTGCTTGTCGGAAGGCATCACTTGAGCGGCTTTGGTATGGTGTTGTTGGTTCATGTTGGGCTCCACAAGTGGCGTATAGTAATTGATTTGCAGAAATCGGTGCTGGGGACGCTGCGCGCTCAGAATTCGCCGGCGATGCCCGCCCTTACGCTGGTTGAGTTGCCTCCGGCGTAAGTGACCCCGGCGGTAATCGCGAAGTCTCCTTCGAAGCGATGCATCATACTAGCCGAGACCCCGACCTCGCCGCGGTAGACCGCGAAGTTGGAGGCATAGCTGGTCTTGCCTGCCTCGCTTGGGAAGTGCGGTTGGGCCTGGGCAGCAATCGAAGCGATCCCGCGACGCGCGTCACGATCAATTGTAGCGCTGAGATCGAACAGCGTGTTGACCTGTCCCTCGAGCGTGCTGACGCGGTTTGCAAGCGCCCCGAACTCGGCCGCTGAGACCTGACTGATAGCCGGCACGTTGCTGGGTACCAGTGCGGCGGGATTGCTCCCCGTAGCAGAGGTCGCGACCCGCTGAGTTCCGGCGTTTGCATCGGCATTGGCGGGCGGTTCGGGGATGTTTTGTGTCTCTTCGAACAGCGCGGCCTCGGCGGGAGCATCGGACAGATCGACCTGCGCTGGCAGCGGAGTGGTCTCAGCCTTTGCCAAGACCGGTGTTTTGCTGGCTGAGGCCGACCCAGTGATCGGCGCTGAGCCGTCGCCGGTTCCGTCAACGGCTATCAGATCGTCCCGGCGCGGCGTCTGTGCAGGAGCAGCGGCGGGCGCACTCTCTACATCCGTCACTGTTCTTGCAGCGCCAGCCAATTGTGGAGCCGATGGAGCGCTAACCGGCTGAGCGGGCGTTGGCGCCGTGGGCGCTGTTGCTGGCTGCGGCGCCATGGTCTCAGACGCCAAATCTCCGATCGGCGCGGGTGCGCTGATCGCGGTACTGGTCGCAGCCGGAATATTGGTAAAGCCCAAATTGCCGCTGGCATCGACCGTGACATAGAAAAGCGTACCCGATTGCGCGGTATTGGACGCGGCCCTTGGCAGACCCGGTAGCGTCACGGTCTGGGTGGTCGTGCCAAGCACGATCTGGTTGGCCCTGGTGGTTGCGGCATCGTGCCCGATCGCAATAGAGTTCAAGAAGGAGGCATTGGCGCGCGCACCGATTGCAAAAGCGAAGTTTGCGCTTGCTGTGCTTTGGAAACCAATCGCGATCGAACCCACGCCGCTTGCCTCGGACAATACGCCAAGCGCAACGGCAGATCTTTCCGAGGCAGTTGATGCTACACCAATCGCCGACGACAGGTTGCCTGTCGCCTTGGCATCTCCACCCAGCGCCAGCGAGTAGCTTCCGCTCGCGACCGCACCATTATCATCGCCGTCAACGCCCGACACCGTATCACCACCAATCGCCACTGAACCGATCGCCGTTGCTTGCGAACCAGCAGCAATCGACACAGAGTCAGCGCCGGTTGCCTGAGCTCCATTACCAACAGCGATATTGCTCGAACCGTCACCTGAAGCATTTGCGCCGCTTCCGATTGCGACATTGAAACTGCCGGCCCCGCTGGCATTGGCCAACTCACCCGCTGCATAATTCGCACTGGCTGCGCCACTTGCGTTCGCTCCGGCGCCATTGGCGATATTGGCACTTCCTGCGCCGCTGGCGTTGGCTGATAAGCCGAGAGCCGAGTTGGCGCTCAGATCACCCCCGGCGTTCGCAAGTGGACCGAGGGCGACATTGGATGACAGATCGCCAGTGGCAATCGTATCGGCGCCGCTCGCCAGATTATTGCTGCCGTCGCCAGAGGCATCGGCCAAACTGCCCATCGCGGTGTTGTCGCTGGATACCCCGCTTGAGTCAGCGCGGTCGCCGACCGCAGTGTTGAGGCTGTCGTTGCCGCTGGCATCGCTTTGCGGACCAAGTGCGGTGTTCAAACTGTCATCGCCGCTGGCATCAGACAATCCGCCAAAGGCGGCGTTCGCGCTAAAGTCACCACTGGCATCGGCGAAGTCGCCGGTTGCTGTGTTGAACGAGTCATCACCGCTCGCATCAGTTCCATTGCCGAGCGCGGTGTTGCCGCTGCCAAAACCGTCCATATCGGCGTCGGTGCCGCTCGCATCGGCGTCTTCACCAAACGCAGCGTTGCTACTCAAGTCACCAAAGGCGAGCGAGTCCTCGCCAACTGCGGTGTTATTGCTCTCGTCCCCGCTGGCATCGGCTTCTTCGCCAATCGCCACATTGTCAGAATCGTCGCCGCTCGCATCCGCCTCGGTGCCGATTGCGACATTGCTTGGGAAGCTGGTGCCCGTGACGCGGCTCCCTGAAGCATCGGCCAAGGTCCCGATCGCGACATTGTCGCTGAGATTACCCGAAGCGTTGGTGAACGCGCCTAGCGCAACATTGTTGGTTGAGTTGAGTCCCGCAAGAATGCTCGGAGTCGAAATTGTGACGCGCGTATTGCCTGCCTCCGACGAGTTGCCAATAGCGATATTCCCAGCGTCGTCCCCGTTCGCATCGGCGAGGTAACCCAAAGCGAGATTTCGGCTGCCGTCGCCGCTACTGTCCGCAAGCTGGCCGACCGCGATGTTGATGCTGCTGTCACCGTTGGCGGCCGCGTCCAGACCGATCGCAACATTGGCGCTGTCGTCACCGCTGGCATTTGAACCTGACCCGAGCGCGGTGTTGCCGCTCCCGGTGCCTGTTGCGTCAGCATCCTTGCCGCACGCAAGATTGTCGTCATCCCCCGAAGCGTCGGCGCCGTTGGTGCCGTCTGCGCTGCCATTGCCATCAGTGTCGACCACACATTCAGCGCCATCCTGCGCCGCAAGCGGTTCACCTCCACCAGCCAGAGTTACTACCGCCAAAGCTGCGCCCAACAACAAGCGCGCGCGGAAATCCTGCCCAAACGGTACCATAATGTCTTCCCCTGTAATGCGACCACGCGTTCCCAGATTGCTCTCCGGTGCGTGCTGAGGTGGCATTGATACAGTGCGAAGTGTGGTTGTCGAATCGTTAAGCTGGTCACGTCATGGAGTGAAACACATTATGTCCGGCAGATGTGAGTTCGCGCCAAATGGACCTGTCAGATCTGCGTGAGAGGTCTCCTGCATCAAGCTGTCAGAATCGGACTGGCAGCTTAACGACCCAAGCCTAGACATTCTCACCACCCCCTACCAATCCGGCAGCAGTCTAGCCCCATAGTCCGGATCGCCCACGCCGATATCCCGCTCCTTCAACCGCTCGTACAGCCGCCAGGCGCGGCGGGTCAGTTCTGACAGTCTCTTCCACTCCTCCCGTCGCTCATAAAGCTTGCGTCTGCCGATCTCCTCGATCTTGCGGTCGAGGCTCGCGCGTACCTCCGCCACGGAGGGCTCGTTCGCCTCGCGCTCTTCCTCCCCTTCCTTACGCCGTTGCTTCTTTTTGCGGGCGAGCTTCATCACAAACGCGCAGCGACGTGGGTCGGGGAAGGGTGCCTAAGATGTGAACCCTGGCCAGGGCGAGGTACAGGGCTCAAGCCCGCTCTTTAAAGGGAGGAGCCGGCTAGTTGCGGATCAGCTTTGCTAAGGACCGCTGATCATATCAAACGCTGATCGCAGGAACGGCACCCGGCTCGCGATCCGATTGGTCACTGCGTCAGTGATTGCCCGACCATAGCCCCCAGAGGAGATGGTCGCGTCAACCTTGCGCGCGTGTCCGGCAATGCGCCGCAGCGCGCTGGGATCTCCTGCCACAGCATTGCGGAGCTCTTTGACTGCGTTGGATATATGTCCAAATCCCTCGACCGATTGCTGCAGGAGGGAGGCTGCGACTTCGCCGGGGAAGTCGAGAGTATTGGTCAGCCCTGCGCGGGCCGCTGGCACGGTCGCAAGGTCGCGCACTCCGTGCATAAGCGAGCGGGCGTTCTGTTCCTTGGGATTGCGGGCAAGTCCAGCGAGGCCCTTGATCGTGCTGAGTCCCTGCGTCATCCGCGACATGTTCGACTGGTTGATCGCTCCACGCGGATTGGCCAAATCATCGCGCAGGCGCGAAGCGTTGAGCGTTCCGAGGAATAGATAGGCGGCAAGCTTGCCGCCGTAGTCATTGCCGGCCAATGGGCGGGCGAACAGCTCGGCCTTTTGGACCATGTTGGTGGCGACCGCACGGAGATGGCGCTGGACTGTCTCGGGATCGGCACCGTCTTCTAGCTCGAGCAGGGCCTGTCGGTAATCTGGATCGTCGAGCAGCGTTTCTCGATCGAGCAACAGGTCCAAGAATGTGGCGGCCTCGCGCGCCTCGCTAGAATAGGGATTATCGCGCAATTGGCGGGCGATGTCGCGCAGCCCCGCGAGCGATTCAGTGCGGTCGCCAGTCTCGATCAGCCGCTCGATCTCGCGCTCGATCTGGCGCAGCAGGGCGTTCTGCCGGGTCAGATCCGGGCGGACCAATTCACCGCGATGAAAGTTCAGGCGATTGCCAAAGCCGGTTGAGCCGCCCAGCTCGCCACTTGCGCGGTCGACAAAGATCACGCCCGCTTGATACCATTCGGACTGGCCAAAGGTTTGCCCCGGATCTCGGCGCGGGTCTTTGGGCGAGAAAATCTGTGCGTTGTCCGCGCGGAAAGTCCATGTGCCACCCGATGGGCGAGGATCTGTAATGCCGCGGAGGATCTGCATGCCCTCGCTATACCCCTTGTCGGCCATCTCCTGCGTCAGGCCGTGAACCGTAGCTGAGAGTGTGCCATCGCTGTCGAGCCTGAACCGCAACCGTGTTGGAAGCAGTGTCCCTCGTTCCCAGCCGAGGAATTGCCAATCGCCAAGTAGCCAAGCGGCGCGATCAGCAATGTCCTCGAGCTGTGCCACGCCATAATCGGTGTCGGACTCGGGATCGGGTAGCTCTGTCGCAGGGCCGCTCATCCCTTCTAGAACGATGGTCTCCCCGCCGTCATCGATTCCGCCGACATTCTCCTTCGGCTTATCCTTTTTGCGCTTGTCGCAGTCTTTGGGGATGGGATGCCCGCGGGCCTCGTTCAAATAATGACGTTGATTCGAGACAGTGAGCGCGGCACTTGTGATAGCCTCTTTAACGTCCTCTGTACCTGTCGGGGAGATGGCCTTATCAAGCTGGTCGAGCGCATATTCGAGCTGGCCTTCAAGTTTTGCGAGCTCAGCTTTGGCCAATTCCAATTCGCATTTCGCGCGAAGTTGCTTGACCTTCGCGGAGATCCAACGCGGCATGCAATCAAACTCAATGTTAGTATAGTGACGTCTGGCGACACTGAGCGCTGCGGTCTGGTCGTCTAAAATCTTCTTCTGCTCGGCGCGGTCCAGCGCGAACTCTGGCTTGATTCGATCGAGTTTAGCCTGACTGAGTCCAACCTGTTTGACCAAGATCACGATGGTCTCATCAAGCTCATTCAAAAGAGCCTGCTCGCTTCTTCGAGGGCAAGTTTTCAAATGAGTTGCGACCCGGGCGTCAAAGACCCGCTTGATCCGACTTGTTGCGCGGCCTTCTTTCACAGCTCCGCTCTTCTGAGCGAAAGCCGCGCTCTCGATCGGGCCCACAGATGGAGGAACGATTGCAGCGATACCCAAAATGGCTATCATCGACAGAATTTGCCGCACGCACTGTCTCCCGCCAGCGCCAGCCAAACTATTCAGAAAGACCGGAGGTTCAAAACATAAGCATAGCATTGATCATTTGACGAGGATTGGAAGGACACGACATTTAAGGGCTTGCAACAAAATTACGGAAGAGAAGCGTTTAACCGGCACCGGCAAATGCCTACCAATCCAGCAGCAGTCTTGCCTGGTCGGCCTTGCCGCGTTTCGCGCTGTGCTGCGCGACCAAGCCAGTGGGTGCCACCAATCGCGCGTCATAGGCGAGTGCGGCGCGCGGCTGAACGGATTACGTGTTGCTCAACTCTCAGCGTGGGCGATCGCCCAATGTTCTCCGATGGTCCGATCCCTCGGTTTTGCAGCGCGCGCTTGGGCCAATAAAGCTCTCGCCTCATCGGGGTTTTCGCCAGCCTGCCACAGGGCCCATCCGAGCGTGTCGAGGATCTCTGGCGTTCCCGGAGCGGCAGTGATTGCGCGGCGTGCCAGGGCAATAGCCTCGTCATGCTCGCCCAGTTTCGATTTCACCGCCGCGGCGTTGTTGAGCAGGATTGGATCGTTGAGCCCAGCGTCGACCAGATACGGCGCATAGATAGCATCCGCCTCGGCCCACCGACCGGCATTGATGGCTTGACCGGCCTCGCGCAGAGCCGTCGCAAAGTCGGGAGCGGCATCGCGTTGGCGCATCAATTGTTCGATCCGCTCAGGGTCACCAAGCCCGGTCTTGTTTGCGAGCTGCAGGGCGAGGAGCAGTGTTCCACCATCAGTCCTCGGGTGGCCAATTAATGGGCTGATTGCATCCCAGGCTTCGTCGAACCGATCGGCGCTGGCGAGACTTTGGGCCAAAACTCGGCGCGCAAGAGGATCGCCGCCAGTGCTCTCGATGTAATCCTGGAGAGCGTTGATCGCCAATTTATGTTCGCCTCGGGCAGCGTCGACAAAACCGCGCAAGCGCGCGAATTGCGGCTGCCGCTTGAAGGAGGGAGGCGCTTTTTCGACAAGCACATAGGCGCGCTCAATATCGCCAGCGTCATACGCCATTTGTGCCGCGAAAAGCAGGCCCACGGGATGGGGCTGCCCAGCGGCGTTGGCTTTGTTGATCCAATTGACTGCGGACTTCTCGTCATCGCGGTCACGAGCGATAGCCGCCATTGCCAGCATACTGGCTTGGTGGGTCGGACGCATTGTCAGAGCGGTCTCGAACTGAGCCTCCGCCTCGTCCAGCTCGCTATCTGCCAGGTGCATTCTGCCTGCCAACATATGCGCTTCGGCCACCGGCGTTTCACCCGCAAACACTTCGGCCAGTCGCGCCGCGGCGTCCTTGGTCTGCGCCAGCATCAGCATTCTCTCGGCGTCGATCGTTATCAGGCGTGGGTGCTTGGGAAAGTCCGCAAGCCCCTGGTCGAGCCGGTCAAATGCTGCTTGGAGCTCGCCCTCGGCCAGTTCGAGACTGATCGCAGCGATGAAGGCATGGGCATGGTCATAGCTCAGCGAGTCCACCATGTTGCGCGCCTTGCTCAGGAAGTTGCCAGCGACATAGGCTTCCACCAGTTTGGCTTTGGCATTGTGCGGCGCGCTGTCGCTCTCAACCACGCGCTCAAGTTCACTGATCGCACGGTCAGGATTGTCCAAAGCCATTGCAATTTCCGCAGCGAGCAGTTTCGCTTCCAGATCGGTTGGATCGGCGTCAATCGCTGCGGAGGCCAGATCAAGCGCGGTGCGCGGGTTTGCTTCGGCGAAGGCGATACGCGCGGCGTCGAGCGGCTGTTCAGGCTCGGAGCTGCACCCTGTGACGACAGGCGTAAGGGCAAGCGCAATTGCGGCGCGAAAGAGCAGCGGCTTGGATGACGGAGAGATCATGTCAGCCGCATTACAAGAAGAGGGTTAACAGCCTGTATGGGGGCGGAATTCTGTCGGCTATTTTTACATCTGCGGAGTTTAAACTTTTGCGTTAACCATCGTGTCCCGCACAAAACCGCCAAGATACTAAAATTGGTACGTTTTTTGCCTCGGTTAGTTAACTCACGCCGGTGACCACAACGGTCAACGGTAGCTGATCTGACCTAAGGGGGAAGTAGAATGGCAAGACACACTAAGAGCGTCGCCGCGGCAATCGCTCTCGCGACATTGACAGCAGGCGCACCGGCCTCCGCGACCATCTTCCAGTACGACATGACCAATGGCGACGTACTCACCATTGATACCGAAGCTCAGTCAGGCAGTTGGAAGGGCGCTGGCATCGATGCGACTTTCACCAGCCCGGACTTTGCGAACTTCCAGGGTGGCGAGAACCCTCGGTTCGCGGCCACGCTGACGTCGCTGGACGGGACACGCATTATCAATGGTGTCGCTTACACCGACAATCCAAAGAACATCAACACCACCCACCCGCAGAAACTCTACGCCCGTGGCAATGATTTCAATCTGTGGGCATGGTGGGGTGACCCAATCCGTGGTGGCGACTACATCAAGAAAATCGGTGGCTTCACGGCGACCGAAGTGCCGGCTCCTAGCATGCTTGCTCTGCTCGCCATTGCACTCGCCGCACTTGGCTTTGGCCGTCGTCGGCGCACGGCGATTGAAGCCTAAGCACTAAGCAATTCAGATCAGAAGAATAAAGGCGTCGATCCCTGCGGGGATGGGCGCCTTTTGTGTTCAGCACTCCATCCGTCGTGCGGAGGATAATAGGGTATCCACCCCATGGCTGGCGCGCGGCCAATCCGTCAGATAGTCTCCATCACCAACGCCCAATGAGGGAGACAACAATGTTCCGTGCGGCGAAAATCATGGGTCTGGCAGCGCTCGCGGCAGTGGGCCTGAGTGCGGCTCCGGCCCAAGCGGTCGAATATATCGAGAAGGGTTTCCTCAAGCTCGAGAACCGGGCCGAGACCAAGCGCAAGATCTGCATCTTTGCCAAGGAGACATGGAAGCTGCTCCCGCGCAAATGCTTCACGCTTGATCCGGGCGATTGGGTGCTGTGGGAGCGGGAGAAGCCCGACGAAGATTTCCGCACGGCGTTCTATGAGGTGCGGCGCGGACCCGACAAATTGCTCAAAAGTTTCGCTCTCAAGAAGGACACGGTCTATCTCGCGACCTCGGGCGTGGGTGGTTCGGTGCAATCGTCATGGAAGCCGCGGCCGGCTCCTCCTCCGCCCGAATATCGGGTTAAGTTCTGCAACACCTCGCGGGCCGAGCCGGTGTGGTTGATGATCGGGATGACGGTCCAGCAGACCGCGATCACCGAAGGCTATTGGAAGATCGAGCAGGGCGATTGTGTCACGGTCAATTATTCGGAGCGGGCGCAGCGGGTGCTGGGTGGCGATCGCGGGATCAAGCTGACCACGATGTATCGCGCCTTCACCTCGGGGGAGAATGCGGCGACCTGGGGTGGCTCGCGGGACAAAGAGGATCCGCTGCTGTGCGTCAACACCGCGAAGAAGTTCGTGATCGACCACTGGGAAGATCGCTTTGCCGACGGTGGCAAGATGCGCGAGTGCAATGGTGAGAATGAGCGCGAGGTCCGGTTCCGCTGGGGTCCGACGCTGGATGAGGATATCCAGACGGGGCGGATCAATTTCTGACAGGCTCGGGGAAGGGCGAATTGAAAAGTAGTTGCCCGAGCCTGGCGGTGGGCGCCAGACCCGGGCAACACGCTTGGGTAACGAGACTAGGAGCGGAGACTAGATGCCCCTTGGACGCGTTACTTCACAGGCAGTGACCAGCTGCCCACGAATTCCAGTTTGTGGAAGGTTAGACCTTACTCGGTGCCACCGGCATTGGCATCGACCAGCTCGTCGCTAACCTCATCAAAGGTAGCTTCGAGGTTTTCACCCAGTGTCTGCATCGCGGTAATAGCTGCAACAGCAATCAACGCCGCAATCAGACCATATTCAATGGCCGTTGCACCGTCTTCGTTTTTCAGTAGTCTCTTGAACATCGCGTGGTACTCCAACGTGTGGTTGCCCTCGCGGTCGCTAAGCACATCAATTCACAGATAATTCTTAAGAACAGGTTATTGAAAACACCTATTTCTTGGGAGCAGCAGGGTGGCGGAGCCTCCTGTCAACAAGCCAGCAAAAGGCCGTCAACTTCACTTGGCGTTCACGCACAGCAAGGTTATAGGCAGCGGCATGACTCACCGTAAGTTCTCGCTTCGCAACTCGTTTCTGCTGGTCGGCCTGGCCGGCGCCACCCTGACCGTTTCGGGCTGCTCGAGCGGAGCATCGAACGAAGACGTGGCTTACGTCGCTCGCGATGTGGAATCGCTCTACGCTGAAGCCAAGCGGCGGCTTGATACTGGCAACACGCGGTTCGCAGCGGCCTTGTTCGATGAGGTTGAGCGGCAACATCCCTATTCACCTTGGGCCCGCCGAGCGCAGCTGATGAGCGCGTTCAGCTATTATGTTGCGCGTGATTACAACAAGGCGATCCAGAGCTCGCAGCGCTTTCTGTCGATTCACCCCGGCAACAAAGACGCGCCTTATGCCTATTACCTCATCGCGCTGAGCTATTACGAGCAGATCAGCGATGTGAACCGCGACCAGAAAATCACCGAACAAGCGCGTACCGCGCTGCGCGAAGTGAATCGGCGTTTTCCGCAAAGCGAATACGCGGCCGATGCCCGGCTCAAACTCGATCTTGTTGCCGATCACTTGGCTGGCAAGGAAATGGAGATCGGGCGCTTCTATCAGCGTTCTGGCCGGTGGTTGGCCGCTGCCCTGCGTTTCCAGAATGTCATCAGCCAATATGAGACCACCAGCCACACGCCTGAGGCACTGTATCGCCTGACCGAATCCAATCTGGCGCTCGGCATCCGGGAAGAGGCGGTCAAATACGCCGCGGTCCTCGGTGCCAATTACCCGGGCAGCGATTGGTACGAAAAGGCCTATGAACTGGTGGAAGATCATGCCCAAGGCGTCGTCCCGAGTTGATTTTTGTTCGTAACGGCTATGGCCAAGCGTGACGGCAGCGATCCTGCCAGTTAAACAGCAGGGCGATGCTGACCCGGCTTTCCATCCGCAACATTGTTCTGATCGAAGCGCTCGATCTCGATTTTGCGCGCGGGCTTGGCGTGCTTACCGGGGAGACGGGCGCAGGTAAGTCGATCCTGCTCGATGCTCTGGGCCTGATCTTGGGTGATCGAGCGGAGACCGCTCTGGTCCGAGCGGGCGAGGCCAAAGCAAGCGTGACCGCCAGTTTCGAGTTTGCTCAACTGCCCAGCGCTATCGTCGATATTCTGGATGAAGCCGACCTCGAGATAGAAGCCGGCGAACCGCTGATCATACGGCGTCAGCTCAAGGCTGATGGCGGCTCCAAGGCCTTCCTAAACGACCAACCGACCAGTGTGGCGCTGCTGCGCGAACTGGCGCCGTCGCTGGTTGAATTGCACGGCCAGCATGATGATCGGGGCTTGGTCAATCCGCGTGGTCACCGGGCGCTGCTTGATCGCTTTGCGGGGACCGATGTCTTGGCGCTAGAGGCGAGCTGGCGCAGCTGGGCCAAGGCCGAAGCCCAATTTGCTGAGGCTCGCGAAACGGTCGATCAAGCCAAGGCGGACGAAGATCTGCTGATGGCCCATTTGGAAGAATTGAACGAGCTCGAACCACAGGCGGGCGAAGAGGCGCGGCTCGCCGATGTGCGGGCTAGCATGCAGAAGGGTGAGAAGCTCTCCGGCGACCTCGAGGAATTGCGCCACGTCTGGGAGGGTTCGGATTCACCTTTGGCTCATCTGCGTGTGGCGGCAAGACGGCTTGACCGGATTGCAGAGGAGCATCCGCTCCTGGCCGAAGCGCTGGAATCGCTGGATCGCGCGGTGATTGATGCGGGCGAGGCTGAGGAAAAGCTTGAAGCAGCGGCTTTAGCCCTGGTCCATGATCCCGCCGCGCTCGACGCAGCGGAGACGCGTCTGTTTGAGCTGCGCGCGCTCGCTCGCAAGCATCGCTGCGAAGTCGACGAATTGCCCAAGAAGATGCGCGAGTTGCAGGCGCAATTGGACGCAATTGAGGGCGGGGAGGCGCAGCTCACTGCGCTTGAGGCAGCGGCGCACGAAGCCAGGCAGGTCTATGTGATGACGGCCGAACGTGCGAGTGAAGCCCGTGTCAATGCGGCCAAGAGACTGGACAAGGCCGTCGCCGAGGAGCTTGCTCCGCTCAAGCTGGACGCAGCGCGATTCCTCACCTCAATCGGGATCTTGCCCGAAGAGAAGTGGGGGCCGCATGGGGTCGATACGGTAGAATTCCTGATTGCGACCAACCCCGGTGCCGATTTTGCCCCGCTGGCCAAGATTGCGTCGGGTGGCGAATTGTCGCGTTTCATCCTGGCGCTGAAGGTCGCCTTGGCAGAGCAAGGCGGCGCCGCGACGATCATTTTCGACGAGATTGACCGAGGCGTGGGCGGGGCAGTGGCTTCGGCAATCGGAGAACGGCTTGCGCGGCTCGCTGCCGATGAGGGGCAATTGCTGGCGGTGACGCACAGTCCGCAGGTGGCAGCGCGCGGCGGGACACACTATCTGATAGCAAAGGCCTCTTCGGGAACGGTGACCAAGACCAGTGTGGCGCTGCTTGATTCCGAGGGACGCCAGGAAGAGATTGCGCGAATGCTGTCTGGCGCTGAGATCACCAGCGAGGCGCGAGCTCAAGCCGATCGTTTGTTAGAGGGTGTGTGATGGAAATAGTCGGTGGGATACTCGCTTCCCTTGTCTTCATGGTGCTGCTTGCTGGCGTAGGCTTGGCCAGCGTCATTGCCTTCGCGCTGATGGCGCTGATGGGCCTGCTCACCGAGATGAGCTTCAAGCGCATATTCTTTGTGTCGTTTGGATTAGGACTGCTCGCACCATTGCTGCTGGGCGGAGCCGTGGTCGGCGCCTTGCAGGATGGATCGCTCGAACGGGATCTGCGCGATGGGCTTGGAGACATTGTGCAGCTTCCCGAAGATATGGGTGAGCAATGGCGCGAAACGCTTCCGAAGCTTCAAGAGGTCTCGCGCGACGTGGATCAAGGCAATTTGACCGAGGAAGAGGCCGAGCGCCGCGTCGAGGAAATCCTCAGCGAGATAGAGGACCTGCAAATCACGATCGATGTCGACGGTGATGGTGTGGTGATTGGCGACCGCGATAATGGTGTGCCGCTCGATTTGCCTGAGCCGGTGGAGGCTGGAGCGAGTGTGCCTGGTGCCGGTCCCAATCCCGACGAAACGGGCGAATGAGTCCAGTCTCCGAAGCCGATGCCGCCAATGAACTGATGCGGCTTGCGCGCGAGATTTCGCGGCATGACAAGCTCTATCACGCGCAGGATGATCCTGAGATCACCGATCAGGAATATGACGCGCTGGTCCGCCGCAATCGCGAGCTCGAAGAGGCCTTTCCGCATCTCGTCCGCGATGACAGCCCGTCCAAGAAGGTCGGCCATGCGATCACCGCCTCGCCCCTGAGCAAGGTCACGCATGAGGTTCGGATGATGAGCCTCGACAATGGCTTCAACCGGGAGGAGGTCGAGGATTGGGTCGCGCGCATGCGTCGCTACCTTAATCTGGCAGATGGTGATCCGATCGCGATCACTGCCGAAGACAAGATTGACGGTCTGTCCTGCTCGCTGCGCTATGAGCAAGGCAAATTGGTTCGGGCGGCAACACGCGGTGATGGCCAGGTTGGCGAGGATGTGACCGCCAATGTCGCCCATATTGCCGATATCCCGCAACAACTGCCCGATGGCGTGCCTGAAGTGTTCGAGGTGCGCGGTGAGGTCTATATGGCCCGCGCTGATTTTGCCGCGCTTAACGCTGCGCAGGAGGAGATTGGCGGGAAATTGTTTGCCAATCCCCGCAATGCCGCTGCGGGCTCGCTGAGGCAGAAGGATGCCAGCGTCACCGCCAAGCGCCCGCTCAAATTCTGGGCCTATGGCTGGGGAGCGGCGTCTCACCTGCCGTGTGACACGCAGCATGAGATGATGCGGCTGATCGAGAGCTGGGGTTTTCCGCTCTCGCCCTTCCTGATCGCGACCCAAAGCGTCGATGCCATGATCGCGCATTATGACGAGATTGGCCGCCAGCGGCCCGATCTTGGCTATGAGATCGATGGGGTGGTCTACAAGGTCGACCGCTTGGACTATCAGCAGCGGCTTGGCTTTGTTGCCAAGGCCCCGCGCTGGGCGCTGGCGCACAAGTTTCCGGCTGAGCGGGCTGAGACCACGCTTGAAGCGATTGATATTCAGGTTGGCCGGACAGGCAAGCTGACTCCGGTCGGTCGCCTGGCCCCGGTACTGGTGGGCGGGGTGACGGTCACCAATGTCACGCTTCACAATCGCGACGAGATCGAGCGACTGGGTGTAAGACCGGGCGATCGGGTGGTGGTGCAAAGGGCGGGCGATGTTATTCCACAGGTTGTGGATAACTTGACCCGCGAGGTCGAGCGCGAGCCCTTCATGTTCCCGGACCGTTGCCCCGAATGCAACAGCGAGGCTGTGGCTGAGGAAGGAGAGGTCGATGTCCGCTGCACAGGCGGTCTCATCTGTCCGGCCCAACGCACTCAAAGACTTGAACATTTTGTCTCGCGCAAGGCGCTGGATATCGAAGGGTTGGGTGAGAAAACCATCGCGCAATTCTTCGAGCTTGGCTGGCTTGAAAGCCCAGCTGATATCTTCCGTTTGAAGCAGCGGCGAGAAGCAATTCTCGCGCTTGAAGGCTGGCAGGATAAGTCTGTGGACAATTTGTTGGAAGCTGTGGAAGCCAAGCGCTCTCCCGACGCGGCCAGGCTGCTGTTTGGACTGGGAATTCGCCATGTTGGTGAAGTGACCGCGCGCGATCTGCTCAAGAATTTCCACGAACTGCCCGCTTTGCGCGAAGTGGCGCAGAAAGCTCGCGCGGGAGATGAGGAGGCGGCGCAGGAGATTGCCTCGATCGACGGGGTTGGTCCGACCGTGGTCGCGGCATTGGGCGATTTCTTCCATGAAGACCACAATGTTGCAGTGTGGGAAGACCTTCTGAGCGAACTCACCCCGCCGCGCTATGAAGTCGAAGTGCTCGACAGTCCGGTGGCGGGCAAGACCGTGGTGTTCACTGGCAAGCTCGAGACGATGAGCCGCGACGAAGCCAAGGCGCAGGCCGAGCGGCTCGGGGCCAAGGCGGCGGGCTCGGTCAGCGCCAAGACCGATCTGCTGGTGGCAGGGCCGGGCGCGGGCTCGAAGCTCAAGAAGGCGCAGGACCTCGGGATCGAAGTGACCGACGAAGCGGGTTGGGCCAAGATTGTGGAGCAGGCGGGCTGATGGCGTTCCTCGAAGACATTCACCCCCAGGCTGCACGGATCGCCGGCGCATTGCGCGAGCGGGGCGAAAAGATCGCGGTGGCTGATGGCGCCACGGGAGGATTGATTGGTGCGGCGCTGCTGACCGTACCGGGCGCGCTCGATTTCTATGTCGGGGGAGGGATCGTCTATTCCTTCCGCGGGCGCGACATTCTGTTCGACCTGCCGCCCAATTTCTACAAAGGCATGCGCTCAGTGACTGAGGAATATGCGCTGCTGCAAGCCAAGGCGATCCGCGACAATTTCGAAGCGCAATGGGGCATTGCGGAGAGTGGCTCAGCCGGGTCGAGCAAGCATCCCCTGGGCGTGGCGTCTGGCCGCAGTGTCGCCGCTGTCGTCGGTCCGGATAGTGAGCGGATCCAGCTGGTCGAGACCCAAAGCGATATGCGGATCGACAATATGTACGCCTTCACTCGCAATGCGCTCAACCTGCTTGAAAGCAGTCTTTCGCAATAATCTTCGGAAAAATTGTCGAGCGCTGTCGAATCCGGCTTGCGTCATCCGTCTCTAGGTCGGAACCTCGCCATTGGGGCGTGGGACGCCACGGAGAACGACGATGCAATACATGTTGATGATCAACGAGGATGAGAGCGTTTACGAAGGTGAGGACGGCGCCAAACTGATGGAGCAGACCCTCGCTGGGCATATGGCTTTGGGCCAGGCACTGGCAGAGAAGGGTATTCCTTTCTCAGGCGAGCGGCTCAAGCCTGGTGACACCGCCACGACGATCAAATGGGATCACGGCAACAGCGTGCTGCACGACGGCCCGTTCGCTGAGACTCATGAAGAGCTGGGCGGATTCTACATCATTGATGTCGCCAGCCTCGATGAAGCGCTTGAGTGGGCCAAGCAGATCCCGATTCCCGGTAAGGGGGCAATCGAGGTCCGCCCTATCTGGCCGATGGAGGAGTGAGCCTCGCTGCTCAGATAATGGAAGCGCGGCCGCGGGTGATCGCCGCCCTGGCCGCGCATTTCCGTGATCTCGATATGGCTGAGGATTGCTTTGCCGAAGCGTGCGAGGCGCTGTTGCAGCAGACGGAGCCTCCTGAAAGGCCCGCAGCTTGGCTGCTGACGGTGGGCAAACGCAAAGGGATCGACGCGATCCGCAAGCGCCAGACCGCAGAGAGTGTCGCGGACGAGATGAGTGTGGTGAGCGATATGGCTGATGTTCTGACACTGCCCGAAGCGATCCCGGATGAGCGGCTGCGGTTGATCTTCATCTGCAGCCACCCTTCGATCGCCTTGGAAACCCGGACGGCACTGGCGCTCAAGGTGATTTGCGGCCTTCCGGTGGCTGAGATTGCGCGGGTATTCCTGACCACCGAGCCGTCGATGTATCAGCGGATTACGCGAGCGAAGGCCAAGATCCGGGAAGCGGGCATCGCCTTCGAGCTGCCGCCACGCAAGGCCTGGGCCGAGCGCTTGGACGCCGTGCTGCTGACGCTCGAACTGGCGTACACCGTTGCCTATCAGGATGCGGCGCAGGCGCGAGACAGCGAGCTCTCTGGTGAAGTGGCGCGGCTTGCCAGCATGTTGGCCGAGCTTCTGCCACAAGAGGGTGAAGTCTTGGGCCTTGCCGCATTGGTCGCTTTGGCTCGGTCGCGCGAGAATGCTCGGGTCGGGTCCGATGGAGCGATGATCCCGCTTTCGCAACAGGACACAAAGCTGTGGGATCGAGCGGCAATTGAACAGGCGCGGCAATGGCTCGATCAGGCTGCGGGCATGGGTCAGTCTGGGCCCTGTCAGTTGATGGCAGCAATCCAGCTGACCCATGCCCGGCGAGTGTTTGATGGTACGACCGATTGGAACGCCATTCTGGCGCTCTATGATGCGCTTTTGGTGGTGCGACCCTCTGCGGTGGTGGCGCTCAATCGCGTGATGGCGCTGGCCAAGGTGCAGGGCGAAGACGCCGGTCTCGAAGCGCTCAAACAATTGCCCGAAGAGAAGCTCTCTGGGATGCGGGCCTATCATGTCGCGCGCGCAGAGCTGCTCGAAGGTCTGGGCCGTCCTGAAGAGGCCATCAATGCGATCAAGCGCGCCTCCGAACTTGATCCCAATCCGGCAGAGAGATTGTTCCTGGAAGGGCGTTTGCAGAGGCTGCGCTCTGCTCAGTCCACGCTGAGGTCGGTCGAATAGGGCGGGGCCCACTTCATCACACCGCCCGACAGCGGGGTCCACCAACCGGTCCGAATGCCGGCATCGGCAAGGCGATCACTGGTCCATTGATTGCAGGTCGTGAGGACGGTGTAGTCACGGTTCGACTGATAATAGGCGTCAAGCGGGCCATAGCTGGCGCGCTCAAAGGAGCGAAAGCCTTGGCCCTGCAATTCAGGCAGATCTGCAAGGACGGAAGTCACCAGCGCGCTGTATTGCGCTTCAGAGACCAAAAAAGACCGCCGACTGCGGCTTTGAGGCGGGTTCACCAGCGGCGTCACTCGGATCAGTCCTTCGCCGCCAAACCCAACCACTCGCAAAGCGGACCCGACACTCAGGTCCTGCCATGTCGGCGTGTTCATGAACACTTCGCGCTCACCAAAGCCAATGCTGACATGGGTCGGTGGAGCACTATTCACCCACGCATTTGCGCTGGGAAAGGTCTCGCGCCAATCCTTGGCGGGATGGGTGACTGGCAGGACCAATTGGGTGTGAAGACCATTGGTCTCCAGCATGATCGCTACTGGACGCTCGATGATCTCCAATTGCTCCCCACGAGGTATGGATGAGCCAATCCAGGCGCTCAGAAGGAACAGGATCGGGAGTGAAACCAGAGCTCCTGCCACAAAGCCAAGCAGGCGCAGCCATTGCGGGCGTTCGTGGCTCAATATACCCGCCGTTTGCGCAACCACAGGATCGACCAGTCCCCGCGGATCAGCCGCGCGGTGAGGCGAAAACCAGATCGACGATACGCCCGACGCACCCTTGGCTCCTGTCCGGTCAGCAATCCGGCAAGAAGCACACTTCCACCCGGTTGCACGGCGGTAGAGAAATCGGGCGCGAGCTCAACCAAGGGCCCGGCGAGAATATTGGCGATCAGCAGATCATAGGGCCCGCGCATTTGCAGCAGCGGATCCTGCATTCCGTCTGCGATGACCATCGTCATCTCGCCCATGTCTGCGCCAAGATCGACGTTGTTCATCCTAGCATTGTCGTCGACCACTTCAGCGCAGATCGGATCGATATCTGATGCGGTGGCAAAGGCGCTTGGCCAGAGATTCATCCCGGCAAAGCCCAGCAGACCGGTGCCGGTGCCGATATCGGCGAGATTGCGCACCACCATGCCGGTCTGTTTCATCGCTGCAAGCATCTCCAGGCAACCAGCCGTGGTCTCATGCTGGCCTGTCCCGAAAGCCTGCGCTGCCGGGATCGCGAAATTGATCGCTCCCTCGGAGGGAGGAAAGTCAGGGGTGTGGACATAGAAGGGGCCGGCGGTGATCGGCTCTACGCCTTGTTGGCTTAGGCTGAGCCAGTCTTCATCGCCGAGTCTTTCAACGCTGATCTTGGGAGCGCGGCCAGCGAACAGAGATTGCAGTGCCTCGATCTGGCCGGGTCCTGGGTTGCTGGGATACCACGCTTCCAGCACCCAATCCTGCGGTCTGTCTTCGGAGACTTCGCTGCCGGAAATCACCAGATCGAAGTCCCAATCCTCGAGTTCGTCATGTGCCAGCAAGGCCGCCTGAATGATCGGCTTCGGGGCGAAGGCCGTGAGTTTGTAGCTCTCGTTCATCGGACATAGCTCGCGCCATTGGCGTCGATCACCGCGCCGGTCATGCTGGGCGGGGCATCGAGCGCGCAAAAGGCGATGATCGCTGCGATCTCCTCAGGCTGTGCCACCTTTCCGAGCGGGATGTCGGCGAGTAGACCGTCGCCGCCGCGGCTTTCGAGATAGTCGCCTGCCATGGCGGTATCAGTGAAGCCTGGAGCGATCGCATAGCTGTAGATTTGGTTCTGGGCATAGGCGCGAGCGATGGTCTTGTGCATCGCCAGCATGCCGCCCTTGGCCGCAGCATAATGCCAATGCGCGGGCGAATCGCCCCGGTGTCCCGCTCGACTTGCGACGTGGACAATTCGCCCACCGACCCCGCGCTCTAGCCAATGCCGCACGGCAAAGCGCGAAAGCTGAGCGGCAGCGGTCAAATTGATTCGCAGAGTATCATCCCAGGCATCGAGCCATTCGATGTCCGAACGATCGAGCCGGTTGGCTTCGAAAAGGCCAGCATTGTTGACGAGCACATCAATTGTGCCGCCCGCCCGCTCAAGCGCTGCCTCCCACAGAGTCTGGGCGGCCGTGGGGTCGGTGAAGTTGGCTGCAAGCGTCGATTCATCGGTCGGTCGGGTTGCGTGGCCGATGACGGAAGCATCGCGCGCTTCAAGCATCTGGCGGGCTGAAGCGCCGATTCCGCGGCTCGATCCGGTCAAAAGAATGTGTCCCATGCAAGACTGTATCCGAAACTTTGCAACCTGAGTCGAGCGCTGGGTGCTTGCCACACGCGTTGTGAACGTTAAGTGAGGCACAAACAAAAACGTGGGACTTACTTTACATGGCGAACAGACCGCTTTCCCCGCATCTGCAAATCTGGCGGTGGGGGCCGCATATGTTGACATCGATCCTGCACCGGGTGTCAGGCGATGGCATGGCTCTGGTGGGACTGGGTGTCCTGGTTTGGTGGCTCGGAGCGCTCGCAAGCGGACCGGCCGCTTATGAGACGTTCTCCGGCTTCATGAGTTCGCCGATCGGCTATGTGGTGATGGTCGGGCTGACCTGGGCCTTCTTCACTCACCTGATGAGCGGCCTGCGCCACTTTGTGCTCGATATCGGTGCCGGCTATGAGCTCAACAGCAACCGCATGTGGTCGATCGCTTCGCCAATTATCGCCATCCTGCTGACCAGCGCGCTCTGGTCGTACATTCTGCTGCGCTGAGGGGACGGAACAATGGGTAACGGAACCTCTATCGGAAAAGTGCGCGGTCTCGGTTCAGCGCATCACGGCGCGCAGCATTGGCTGTTGCAGCGTTTCACAGCAGTCGGCAATGTCATCCTGTCAGTCTGGCTGCTGGTCAGCCTCGTGATCCTGCCTGATCTCAGCTTCGAGACAGTCAGCGCCTGGATCGCGCAACCGATTCCGGCAACGGCCATGGTGCTGTTCGTGATCACCACCTTCTGGCACGCCCGACTGGGCCTGCAGGTGCTGATCGAAGATTACATTCATGACGCGGGCAGCAAATTTGGCCTGTTCGCTCTTCTCAACATCGCCGTAGTCGGCGGCGGCGCATTCGCAATCTTCAGCGTCGCTCGGCTCGCGCTTGGAGGTACCGCTTAATGGCAACCGCACCCGCAAATGATTCAGGCCCTGAGTTGAAAGGCGCCTACAAGATCATCGACCACACCTATGACGTTGTGGTGGTTGGTGCTGGTGGTTCGGGCCTGCGTGCAACCATGGGCGCGGCGGAAGCTGGCCTCCGCACCGCCAATATCTCCAAGGTCTTCCCGACCCGCTCGCACACGGTTGCGGCGCAGGGCGGTATTGCGGCGAGCCTGGGCAACAACACGCCGGACCATTGGACTTGGCACATGTACGATACCGTCAAGGGGTCGGACTGGCTCGGCGACCAGGACGCGATCGAGTATCTCGCTCGCGAAGCGCCGCAGGCGGTGTATGAGCTCGAGCATGCCGGTGTTCCCTTCAGCCGCAACGAAGACGGCACGATCTATCAGCGCCCGTTCGGCGGCCATATGCAGAATATGGGCGAAGGCCCTCCGGTCCAGCGGACCTGCGCGGCGGCCGACCGGACCGGTCACGCTATGCTCCACGCGCTCTATCAGCAGAGCCTGAAGTATGATGCAGACTTCTTCATCGAGTATTTCGCGCTCGATCTGATCATGGCGGGCGAGGGCGCAGACAAGCGTTGTGTCGGCGTCATGGCGATGTGCCTCGATGATGGCACAATTCACCGCTTCCGCGCGCAGAGCGTGGTGCTGGCAACCGGCGGCTATGGCCGGTGCTATTACACCGCGACCTCGGCGCACACCTGCACCGGCGATGGCGGCGGAATGGTGCTGCGCGCTGGTCTGCCTCTGCAGGATATGGAATTCGTTCAATTCCACCCGACCGGGATCTACGGCGCCGGCGTGCTGATCACCGAAGGCGCGCGCGGCGAGGGCGGATATCTGACCAACAGCGAAGGCGAGCGCTTTATGGAGCGCTATGCTCCATCGGCGAAGGACCTGGCCTCGCGCGATGTTGTTTCGCGTTCGATGGCGCTGGAAATGCGCGAAGGTCGCGGGGTTGGTCCGGATGGCGACCACATCCACCTCCACCTGGATCACATTCCGGCTGAGACCCTGGCTCAACGCCTCCCGGGTATCACCGAGAGCGGCAAGATTTTTGCCGGGGTCGATCTGACCCGCGAAGCCCTGCCGGTCACGCCGACGGTGCACTACAATATGGGCGGCATCCCCTGTAACTATCACGGCCAAGTGGTGACGCTTGGTCCGGATGGTGATCCCGATCACGTCGTGCCCGGGCTCTACGCCGTGGGCGAAGCGGCCTGCGTCTCGGTCCATGGCGCCAATCGCCTGGGATCAAACTCGCTGATTGACCTCGTTGTGTTCGGCCGTGCAACCGGCCTTCACCTGAAGGACAATCTCACCGCTGGTGCTGCGCAGGATGAGCTGCCCAAGGACAGCGCCGACATGGCTCTGACCCGGCTCGACCACTTCCGTTATGCCGAAGGTGGCTCTCCAACTGCGGCGATTCGCGCTGACATGCAGAAGGCGATGCAGAAGCACGCTGCCGTGTTCCGCGACACCGCCCTGATGGACGAAGGCGTGCAGAAGCTGGCTGAGCAGAACAAGCGGATGGAAGACATTCATGTGTCCGACAAATCGCTGATCTGGAACAGCGATCTGATCGAGACGCTGGAGCTCGACAATCTGATGAGCCAGGCGAATGTCACCATGGCCAGCGCGGCCAATCGCAAGGAAAGCCGCGGCGCGCATGCGCATGAGGACTTCCCTGATCGCGACGACAAGAACTGGATGAAGCACACCATCGCGTGGTTCGAAAGCTGGGGTGGTCGGGATTCGAACATCCGGATCGATTATCGTCCGGTGCACGAATACACGCTGACCGACGACGCGACCTATATCGAACCAAAGGCGCGGGTGTACTAAGACTCAAATCAAGAGCGACAGATCAGGATGGAAGGCCCCAAGCAGCGATTGCGCAAGCGGCTTTCCTCTTATTGGAAAATGGAAGTCGGCAACGCTCTGCTGCTTCCTGTTGTGATGATCGGCCTTTGCATCTCTATGGGCCAAGTCATCGGGTTTGGCCTGGCGATGGCGCTTGTGCCGATGTGCGGCCTGCTTGTGATCGGCGGGCTTTATTGGCGGGCCAAGCTGCTCCAAATGGAAGGGCGTGACGAACCCCTGGACTATGTTCTGGGGCTTGCACGCAAATGGCGGCTGCCGCTGCTCGCCACGACCTGCCTCGCTTGTGTTTTGGCGGTGGGCGTGTGGTTCACTGACCTTGCTGCATCGACCGGGGAACGCTGGTCGATCACCATCGCAGCGGTGCTCGCGGCGCTGGAATATGTGAACTATTACCAACGCCAGCTGCAAAACTTCGACCATTGGCCAGACTTCAAGCGGTTTCTCGCGACCCGGAACTTTCCAGTCGCGTGGATGGCGCGCGATCTGGAGCGGTTCGATGCGGAGCGAAAAGTGGGCGGGAAATAGTGGGCAATTCAAGCGAAAAGCAGTTCGTGGTTTCCTATTCTAAACTTAAGCTGGTTGGTCTCGCCGCGTCCAGTTTCGCGATGACCTTAGCATGCTTGGCAGGACTGGAGGTGTTCGGGGACAACCCGTGGCCACGCGATCTTGACTATCCAATTTTGGGGTGGGGCATGGTCATATTATTTGCCGGCGCTACCGTACGATTGGCTTACCTCAGTCTGACCGCCAATGAGGCATATCGTGTGGACAACGCAGGCCTAACATTCGCCAACGGACAGCTGCTTCCTTGGTCGGTCGTGAAGTCGACTAAGGTTTGGACACTAAGGCTCCGGAGTAGCGCACTCTTCCCCGTTCGGCAGAGATTTATTGTAATGGATGTTGACCCTGGATGGAACGAGGACGTCTCCCGCTTAGGTGGGGCTCTTCGCGAGATGGAAACTGCTTTGACGGGAGGCTCGCACTCCTTGGCTGCATCTGGGATGGACCGTAGTTTTGACGAGCTGGTCGCTGGGTTTAATCAATTCGCCCCTGATCATCTCAAGGTGCAGCTATGACTGATCAAGACAGGCCTGATCCCAAGTCAATCGACTGGGCAATGAAAGATCGCTTCCGCAAGGACTTTTCCGAGCGGGCGAAGTTTGCATTCCTGCTCTTGTCGTTCGGGATCGGCCTGATCGCCTTCCTGGTGCCAATCCTCCTCCCGCTGGTTGGCGGTTATGACGGACACTACTCGATCAGCTTCTTCTATCACGTGCCTGCCACCAATGATCTGTTCGTCGGATTGCTGTGGGCGGTGGGGATCTTCCTGTTTCTGTTTCAGGGGCTCTCGCGATGGGAGAACATATTGCTGTCGGTTGCAGGCGTGTTCCTGATCCTGGTAGCAATGGTTCCAACGACGACCGACCAATGCAATGAATCGCTATTCTCGTGGCATGCGGCCTTTGCGGTTTCCTTCTTTGCGTGCTTGTTTGTGGTCGCGATCTTCTTCGCCAAGAAGCGCCTGAGCTACATTCTCTGGCCGCCGATGCGGAAGCGGTTTGAGCGCGCATACAATCTCGCGGGTGGGGCGATGATCCTGCTGCCGCTCGCCGCCTATGGGGTTCATGTCCTTGAAGGACGTCAGTGCGGACACGTAGTGTTCTGGATTGAGGCGTTCGCGATCTGGGCCTTCTCAGCCTATTGGTTTGTCAAAACCTGGGAGTACAAGCGACTGCTCGGTCTCGATATGAAGGATATCCTGGGCTACCTCACCGGCAAATAGAGGGGTTGACCGCAGCGCAAATTAGGGCAGCTTGCGAGCGATGTTCCGGGGCGCAGTCACCAATTCTCTTTGTGCGATCGCAGCGTTGTGTGTGTCGAGCGTGGCTGTTGCACAAAGCGCTTCCAGTCAACCGCCCGAGCATACGGCTGAATGGCCTGGGCTCGCCTCTGGCCAGGACGATCAATCCCGCAAAACCAGTATCGAGCAGGGACCCGAGCTGACCCGTGGCGTGTCGGTCGCAGAATTACTGCGACAGGAGAGCCTACTCAACACCGCGCTCAGCAGCCTGCAACCACAGCGAGCGGGGACGGTCGACGCCTATGTCGTCACAGTAGCGCTCGACAGCGATCCAGTTTTTGCCCGCGAGGCACGTGAGGCCGCGAAGGTACTGTCGCGACGCTATGGCGGGGAAGGGCGCACAATCACACTCGCTGGGCCCGACGGCGCTACTGATGATCTACCGCAGGGATCGATCAGAGCATTGACGCTGGCGCTGGCGCGGGTTGCGTCGGTGATGGACCGGGATGAGGATGCACTGGTGCTCTACACGACCAGCCACGGACTGCCTGCTGGTCTCGCCTATCACTATGGCGACACCGGCTACGGCATTCTTTCGCCCGACCGGCTCAAGAGCATTCTTGATGAGTTGCAGATTGAGCGCCGCGTGTTGATCCTGAGCGCCTGCTATTCCGGCGTGTTCGTGCCCAAGCTGGCGAATGATGACACCGCCATCCTGACAGCATCGGCGCACAATCGCACCTCGTTCGGGTGCTCGCCCGATAATGACTGGACGTTCTATGGCGACGCGATGATCAATCGAGCGCTGCGCAAGAAGCAGACTCTCAAAGCCGCCTATCAGGAAGCAGCTTTGGCGATCGCGGGGTGGGAAGCCCGCGCATTTTTTCCCGCATCGCTCCCGCAGATTTCTATCGGATCCTCGGTTGAAAGCTGGATCGGTCAGCTCAACGCCCGCACGCCCACTATGGCTGGACAGCCGGTTGGTCGTCCGTCAGCGGAGGCTCTGGCCGATCTGATTGAGCGGGCGCGAGCCGGCGCGCGTCGATAATTTCGACCGGGTCAGCCAGGATTTGCCCCTGCATGACGCCTTCACCTTTGTTGGGATCGGCCGGTGAGCCATGGATCGCTTCGACAACATCCATGCCGTCAATAACATAGCCAAACACCGCGTAGCCATTGCGCCAGATCGGATCCTCACTCTCGGGTTGTGCATCCAAGCCGATCTGGTCGCGCACCATGATTGAAAAATCGCCATTGGCCGTTCCAGGCTCAAGCATCGCCATCGACAGCGCGCCGCTGGTGTGGCTGAGTCCTGTCACATTGGTCGGCTCGTGAGCGATGCCGGGCAGGATGCGTTTGGGGTCGAATTGGGTGCCGCCCTGGATCAACCCATTGGGCAGGGGCTCGCGCTGAAGCTTCATGGCGCGGTAAAAGACCGTCCCGTCGAAGCGATCTTCATCGACATAACGCAGGAAATTGGCAGCAGTGATCGGAGCGCGCTCGACCTCTAAAGCGACGGTTATGTCGCCAAGCGCAGTCTCCAGCACGACTGAAACGGTCTCGAATTCGTCTGATGGTCCGCTGACCGGGACCGAGCCAGGAGGCGGTGCCGCAACTCGGACGGGCTCTTCGCTGCGAATAGCGAATTTGTAGAGCAGGGTGCGCTGACAATCGTCGGCGCGATTGTAGTCGCAGTTTCTCTCGTTGTCGTCCGAGACCAAATAGAGCTCGGTCTGGCCGTTGCGTTCGCGCACGGCGAGCCCTTCGAAATTGTCGACGACCAAGGGCTTGGCAAAAGTGGCCAGAGTGGAGGATTGGTTGTCGGGCGAGAGCTCGATAATCGCAATGCGATTGCCGTCATTCGCGCGCCAACTGCGTGTCAGGACATAACAAGTGCCATTGTCGAGACAGCTGGCATCGGTCGGGGCGCCGCCATGCTCGACCAATGCCTCAGGGATCTGCAGCTCGAAGCTTTGTGTACCTTCGGAGGTAATGCGAACGCAATTGGGCACTGTGGCTGCTGCCCATTCGCCGCATGCGATCAAACCGTCGCTGGTTGCCTCAAGTGTCTCAAAGCCAGAATTGTCACTCGCACGGGCGACATCAAATATTGGACCAAGGTCAAAGCTCGTCTCCACCGCTGGCCCATCCAGTCCGGCATAGCGCCAGATGCGGTCATTGCCTTCAAAGCTGATCAGCCAATCGCCTCCAGAGGTTTGCGTGATGGCCTCGGCGTCGCGATCGTCGC
Organism: Erythrobacter sp.; assembly: GCA_965229665.1. Taxonomy (GTDB): domain Bacteria; phylum Pseudomonadota; class Alphaproteobacteria; order Sphingomonadales; family Sphingomonadaceae; genus Erythrobacter. The sequence continues at coordinate 2,933,322 of OZ245896.1, forward strand.
CGCTCAGTCTGCGGTCTCGCAAATTCGTCAGCCGTCCACGCTCAACTTCAAAGGCATCGACCAAGCGTGCATTCATTTCGTCGATCGCGATGGTCATCCAATAGCCATTGTCAGTCACCGCATAGAGCGTGTTTACCGACCATTCCAATCCGGAGATACCGGAAATGCCTTCGCGCCCATCGTCGCCCGGCTTGATCTCCAGGCCACCTAGGAAGACCAGCTTCTCGTACGACTCATCTTCATCGAGTGTCACAACCTCGGATTCGATCAGCAATTCTTCGGCAAATGCGATCTGCGCTGAGGACAGCGCAAGTAACGGTGCAGCCAGAAGCGCAAGGGAGGGCTTAATCCACGTCATCGGTCCAACAATATCGACGCTTTGTCGAAGCACAAGGTGGTTGGTCGATCGTTCACCCAGGCTTCATGTTTACAACCGTAGTCGAATTGACTACAGGCGTAATCAGAGAGTGGGAGGTTCGCTTGTCCAAGTCCGATCAAAACAAACCAGAACGTATCAGTGAAGCCGAATATGCGGTGATGGAAGTTCTGTGGGACAAAGGAACGGTCACCGCCGCTGACGTATGCGATACCGTATGCGAAGCGCGGGGATGGAGCCTTCCAACTGTAAAAACTTTGCTTTCGCGCCTGGTTCAGAAGCAAGCGATTGCCGCCCGCCCTGACGGTCGGCGATACCTCTACAGCGCCTTGATTGCCCGATCCGATTATGTCGGCGGGGAATCGCGGCGTCTGGTCAATCGCTTGTTTGGCGGGAAAGCGTCCTCCCTGTTCGCGCACTTGGCCGAGCAGGAAGCCCTAACCGAGGACGATCTCGCTGCCATTGAAGCCCTGCTCAAGGAGCTGAAGCAATGACCGATTGGATTCTCGATACCGTTCTTTGGACTGCCATACTCATTGCCTTCGTACTGGTCGCGCGTCGTCCGGTGGCGAAGTGGTTTGGTCCGCACGCCGCTTATGCGCTGTGGGCGCTGCCCGCCATGCGGCTGCTGTTGCCGCCGCTCGAATTGCCAGCCTGGCTCAATCCCAATCCCGTAACTGCGGCGCCAAGCGAGTCACTGACTTTGGCGCTGCTGGAAACCGCTGCCCCTGTTGCGATACTCGGGGCAGAGGCGGCGGCGCCTGCTGCAGCCATGCCCGACACCCCGCTGCCCCTATTTGAAATAGGACTGGGGGTTTGGTTGCTGGGCGCCGCCATTTTTCTGGTCATGCGGTTTTCAGCCTATTTCCGGCTGCGGCGTGATCTCCTCGAGGGCGCGCGTGAAGTTGGCCGGGCCGATCGGATCCGGCTGATCGAAACCCCAGGCACCAATGCGCCGCTGGCATTTGGTGTGCTCGATCCGGTGATCGCCATGCCTGAAGGTTTCATGGCCCAGCATGACCGCACCTCGCGCGATCTCGCAATTGCGCACGAGCTCGCTCATCACAGGGCGAATGACCTGCTGGTCAACATCCTCGTTCAACCCTTGTTTGCTCTGCACTGGTTCACCCCGCTGGCCCATTATGGCTGGCTTGCCTTGCGGCGCGACCAGGAAGCCGCCTGTGACGCTCGCGTGCTTGCGTCCAAGCCGGCCGAGCAACGCTCTGCCTACGCCAATCTGATCGCAAACACTGCGATCGGTCCCAATGCCAGTCTCGCCGCCCCTATGGCGTGCCCGGTGTTGGGCGACAAATCGATAGTTCATCGCTTAAGGAGTCTACAAATGACCGACATTTCCCCGCGCCGTCGGGTCGCTGGCTACGCCACCTTGGGAGCGGCTCTGCTGGCTGTGCCTCTGACCGCTTCAATCACCTATGCCGAAACCCCGGTTCCAGCCCCTGCGGCTGTGCCTGCGCCACCGGTCCCACCGGCCGCGCCAGCGCCTTTGGCGGCTCCAAAGCCCCCGGTGGCACCAGCAGCGCCTGCGCCAATCGCATTTCAGGCCATCACGGAGTTTGACCCCAACACTGACGTCGATGTCGAAGTTGAGAAAGAATTCCTCAGCCAACAGGGCATGGTCTTTAATGACGGTGACAGCACAATGGTGATCGAGATCGACAAGGATGGCGAGGAGATCAAGCACCGGAGAGTCTCGAAAGAGCGTCGCGTGTATAAGCATGAGCGCGGCGAAGGTCTCTCGAAAGAAGAGCGCGCCGAGATCATGGCGACCGTCCGGGAAAGCCTCGCTGAGGTTGACGAGGTCCTGATGGAAACCGATGTGATCATCAAAGAGGCAATGGCTGAAGCCGGAGCGGCCCGCACCGAGGTCAAGATGGAATGCCGCGGTGGCGACACGGATGTCGCGACCACGGTTGAGAATGACGAAGGACGGACCGTCTACCTGTGCAAGGCAAAGATCATGGCGCACGCGCTCTCCGGTCTGAAAGAAGCCCGGGCCGAGATTGCCAAGGACAGCGAGCTGAGCGGTGAAATGCGCAGCGAACTGCTCGAAACACTCGATCAGCAGATTGAGCGTTGGTCAGAGTCCTGATCCAGCGATCCCCGGGATTGGTGGATCCCGGGCTCCTGACAACAGCAAATGGCGGGTCTCGAAAGAGGCTCGCCATTTCATTTGAGCAATTCAGATAGAATTCATTTCATCGCTCACAATGCACAGTTCGTCGCAGTCAGAAGGAGGACGAATTGTGGCAAGAGAACGATCCCCAGGAGTAAAATTGCTGTTTGCCGGCCTAGTCGGCGCAGCGCTCATCATTCCCCTATTGATGGTCTATGCCTTGGTGGCGGACCGTCAGCACCAGGCCCGCGTGGCGCAAGATTCGATCACTGCCGGATGGGCTGGAGTGCAGGTCGTGTCTGGGCCGCAAATGGTGGTACCCTATATGGTCGATCAGATCACCAATGAAGTGATCGACGGCAAGACTGTGACCCGGACCTTTCAAGCGCGGCGCTATCTCTACATCGCGCCTGAAGAACAGGTGATCGACACCACAATCAATCCCGACATCAAGACCCGCGGATCGATCTATCAATCGGTGATTTACAGTGTCGATCTGACCGGGTCCGCGCGTTTCGCCGTTCCTGCCGAGCTTGATCGCCTCGGGGTCAAGCCAGAGCAATTGCTTTTGGATGAAGCAGAAATTCGTTTTCCGATATCCGACACGGGAGGCTTGGAAAGCGATGCACAATTGACGGTCGCTGGTGAACAGGTCGCGCTTCGACCTGGCCTTGGGACAAGTTCGGACAACAGCGGCGTGCATGGAATCGTCGATTGGAGTGAGGGCGAGGAGCTGGCTGTGGAATTCGCCTATGCGCTGCGCGGTAGCAGCGCCTTCAGCGTCGTTCCGCGGGGTAAGGAAACCGTCTGGAATGCGCGTTCAACCTGGCAGCATCCCAGCTTCTCGGGTGGATTCCTGCCACCAGACGATCAAGTTGAGATATCGGAAGAAGGCTTCACAGCGGGCTGGTCGATATCGAACCTCGCTTTGGGTCAGGCCTTGGTCCGCATCAGCGAGCCGAGCCTGCCGGCCCCGCATGAATTAGGCGACCCAGGCTATTTCCAGCCCGACCCCGGATCGCCAGCGGGCAGTGTCGCCACCATCCGCTTGGTCGAGCCGGTCGACCTCTACAGCCAGGTTGATCGTTCGGTGAAGTATGGCTTCCTGTTCATCGGCTTCACCTTTCTGGCTTTCCTGATGTTTGACATCATTGCCGGTGCAAGGGTCGCAAGCGCCGAGTACCTGCTTACTGGAGCAGGGCTGGTGCTGTTCTTCGTCATGCTGCTGGCCTTTGCCGAGCTGATTGGTTTCACCCTCGCATATCTGGTGGCAAGCGGTGCCATTATCGGACTTGTCACGGCCTATTCTTCAGCGGTTCTGGGGTCCTGGCGCCGGGCCAGCATGATCGGAGGGGTCTTGATCGGCCTCTATGCGGCGCTCTATGTCCTGTTGAACCTGGAGGCCTGGTCGCTGGTGATCGGCTCGGTTCTGCTGTTCATCGCATTGGCTGGGGTGATGTACGCTACCCGCAATGTCGATTGGTCGGCGGTCTCGCCGGGGGCAGACGCCAATCTTGAGGAGGCTCCCGCCTAAGCGAGTTTTCCTAAAGCTAGGATTGAGGGCCGGGGTGCACCACGCGCTCCGGCCCTTTTCTGTCTCGACCTACTCGAAATAGACGTTGCAAGCGTCGCTGTTGGCACTCTGCAGACCAAGCCTCAGCGCCTCGGTCCGTTGCGCGCTGGTGCCGTGAGTGAAGTTCTCCGGATTGATCCGCTGGCCCGAGCGCCGCATGATTGTGTCGTCGCCAATCGCGCTGGCCGCACGGAGCCCTTCTTCCATATCGCCGGGCTCGATCAGGCGGCGGTTCTTACCGGCCCAGACGCCTGCGTAGCAATCCGCTTGCAGTTCCATCCGGACATTGAGTTCGTTCCGGCGGCTTGGGTTTTGAGACTGCGCGCTGCGGACCTGAGAGGCGAGGCCGGTGAGGTTCTGAATATGGTGGCCATATTCATGCGCCATCACATAATAGCGCGCAAAGTCGCCGCCTGCGCCCATCTGCTGAGCCATGAGATCGTAGAAACTGGTGTCGATGTAGATACCGTAGTCGGCCGGGCAATAGAATGGTCCAGCAGCTGAGGTGGCTCTGCCACAGCCCTGGGTCGCCACGCGGCCATCGCGATAAAGATCAAGGAAGGGCTGCTCAAAAGGAATGCCAGCGCGGGCAAATTCGGGTGCCCAAGTCTCATTGAGCGAGGTAAGGGCATCGCAGGCTTCTCGGGCGTAGGGGCTGCTCGAGCAGATCTGAGTTTCGGTGAGGTCATTGGATTGAGTCTGCGAAGGCGTCTGCTGTTGCACGCCGTCGAGCATGCCAATGGTCTGTTGTGGGTCAACTCCGAACACCAGAGCGGCAATGATGACAATGATGATCGTGCCGCAACCTGCGCCTCCGGCACGTCCGCCCGGTATCCGGCCACCGCGGCTCGAACGAACCTTGATCTTCGATGTGTCGAACGGGTTAAGCCGCATCCCAATGTCCTCCCGGTTCGATTGATAGTCGGCCTTGCTGTGCTTCGCTACGCTAAACTGCTGGACAGGTCTGAATTAGCGGGCAAATAGGAAGGCAGGGCGGACAACCGTACGCCGATTACTTGGAGGTCGAAGTGTTTCTCAAGGGCAAACGGGCACTGGTGACGGGTTCGACTTCGGGGATTGGACTGGCGATCGCGCGCGCTCTGCACGCCGAAGGCGCTGAGATTGTGCTCAATGGCTTTGGTGATGCCGATGAAGTTGCCGGCCTGTGTGAAGAACTTTCAGCCCGCCATTCCCCTGCGAATTTGCTCGATGTAGCCTCGATCGAAGCCATGGCAGCTGAGTTCGGACCATTTGACATCTTGGTCAACAATGCCGGAATGCAGCATGTCGCTCCGGTTGAGGAGTTCCCGGTCGAAAAGTGGGATGCCGTCATCGGCCTCAATCTCTCCGCGGTGTTTCACACCACGCGCTTGGTCGTGCCGCATATGAAAGACGCGGGCTGGGGCCGGATCATCAACACCGCCAGCGCGCATTCCTTGGCCGCATCGCCGTTCAAGAGCGCCTATGTTGCGAGCAAGCACGCCATTGCGGGTTTTACCAAGACAGTCGCGCTTGAACTGGCGCAGACCGGCGTGACGATGAATTGCATCAGCCCGGGATATGTTTGGACGCCGCTGGTCGAAGGACAGATCCCGGACACAATGGCTGCCCGGGATTTGAGCCGGGAGGAGGTCATCAATGATGTCCTGCTCGCCAAGCAACCAACCAAGAAGTTCGTCCAACCTGAAGAGGTCGCGGCGATGGCCGTATTCCTGTGCCGCGACGAAGCGGCGAACGTGACCGGTGCCAATTGGAGCATCGACGGGGGGTGGACGGCGGAATGACGATTCAAGTCCTTCGTCGATTTGCTTTGGGACTGATGTTTATCGGTCTGGCGGCTTGCGCGAGACAACCGATGCCAACCGTGCCGATTGTCGATCGCGACAGCATCGCGACTGGCCTGATGCGCGATATTGGCACACTCGCAAGCGATGAGTTTGGCGGCCGGATGCCGGGGACCGATGGCGAAATCAAAACCGTCGGATTTCTGATCGATGAAATGCGGATTGCAGGTCTGACCTCGGGAACCAATGATCCTGGGAATCCCTGGCGCGCGCCAGTCCCGATGGTGACAACCGAGCCAATGTCGAGCGCGCTCACGATCAAACGCGGAAGGCGGGAAATCAATCTCGATGCCGAACAAATCGCTGCTTACACGTCGAGGCGGCGGACTCAGGTTGAAGCGCCCGACATGCTGTTCGTGGGCCGTTTGTCCGACGCCGTTGATGCCGAAGCGGCCAGTGGAAAGGTCCTGGTTATGCTGGGCGAACCCGGTGTTAGCCCGGCCCGACGCGAAGTGCTGTTCGGGTTGGATCCTGCAGCCGTTATCACAATCGTTGATACAGTTGACGAAGTTGAGGCCGTTCGCACTCGGTTTGGAACCACATCTACCTTTTTGCAGAGGGACGACACCACTCGCTTGTCTGCGTTCGCTACGACCGATGTCTTTGCGGAAGCGATCGGAGCAGAGCGGTGGGCGGAACTGGAGGCTGCGGCGGGATCTGACCGGTTCCAACCCGTCACGATTGAGCGGGGGGTCAGCCTTGAGGCGACCTCTGGCCGGAGAGAATTCACTTCCCACAATGTGATTGGCAGGTTGGCAGGCCAGGTTCCGGCCAGTGGAGCGGTCATGGTGATGGCGCATTGGGATCATCTCGGCGAATGCGGTCCTTTGGACAGCGATGATCTGATCTGTAACGGGGCGGTCGACAACGCCAGTGGCTTGGCAGTCATGCTTGAACTCGCCCGGCGATTGAACGAGCGTGGACCGCATGATCGCGACATTTATTTCATGGCGACAACCGGGGAAGAACTGGGCTTGCTTGGCACCCGGTCTTTTGTAGCGGAACCGGCTGTCGCGCTCGACTCGATTGTCGCGGCCTTCAATCTTGATTCCGTGGCGATTGCGCCGGAAGGCACACCGGTTGGCTTTGTCGGGGAAGGGCTCACTCCGCTCGACGATATCGTGAATGACGTCTTGAACGAGTCCGGACGAACGCTGGGCAATCGGTCCTTGCCAGAGCGTTTTCTCCAGCGACAGGACGCGTGGGCTCTGCTGCAACAAGGGGTGCCAGCAGTCGTTCTGTCGACTGCATTCGGGTCTGAGATTGCTCTCAACAGCTATCTTGCAGAACGCTATCATCAGCCCAGTGACGAGATCGGTCAGATTGAGCTTGGGGGAGCAATCGACGATCTTCTGTTGCACGAAGAACTGGTCCTACGCCTAGCAGATAGCGAACTCTATCCAGCTCCTGGAGGATAGACTTCGGCGCCCCCCTAGCACCTGAAGCAAACTGCGGTTACATGGGCCGCCACGAATCTTCCTCTCGCTTCAGAAAGTGGCATTTATGGACATCCCTCTCGGTCTGACATTCGACGACGTTTTGTTGCGTCCGGCCGAAAGCGAAGTCTTGCCCAGTATGGCTGACACCAGCACTCGGCTGACGCGCGAGATTGGGCTCAATATCCCGATCCTTTCGGCAGCGATGGATACGGTCACCGAGGCAGATATGGCGATTGCCATGGCGCAAATGGGCGGGATTGGAGTCCTCCACCGTAATCTCGAGGTGGACGAACAATGTGCGGCGGTCCGTGCCGTGAAGCGCTATGAGAGCGGCATGGTCGTCAATCCGATCACCATCGGTCCCGATGCGGTGCTCGGGGATGCCCAAACGTTGATGGAGCAGCACAAGATCAGCGGCATTCCCGTGACCGATCCGTCCGGCAAGCTGGTCGGCATTCTGACCAATCGCGACGTGCGCTTCGCCGAAAACCCCGGGCAGCCGGTGCGCGAATTGATGACGACGGAGAACCTAGCGACAGTCCCGCTCGGGACCAGCCAGGAAGAAGCTCGCCGACTGCTGCATCAACGGCGGATCGAGAAGCTGTTGGTTGTCGATGACGCCTATCGTTGCATCGGCTTGATAACGGTCAAGGATATCGAGAAAGCCGTCACCTATCCCGATGCAACCAAGGACGCCGCCGGAAGGCTGCGCGTGGCCGCCGCAACAACTGTTGGCGATAAGGGCTTTGCCCGGACCGAAGCTCTGATCGATGCCGAAGTCGATGTTGTGATCATCGATACCGCACACGGCCACAACAAGGATGTTTCGCGCGCGGTCGAGCGAGCCAAGTCGCTGTCCAACTCGGTTCAGATCGTCGCAGGCAATGTCGCCACCGCGGAAGCCACTCGCGCTCTGATTGATGCCGGTGCCGATGCGGTCAAAGTCGGTATCGGACCGGGCTCGATCTGCACCACACGCGTTGTCGCTGGTGTAGGGGTTCCGCAGCTGACTGCGGTGATGGAGAGCGCCGAGGAAGCGGCTAAGTCAAACGTGCCAGTGATTGCTGACGGTGGTCTGCGTACCAGCGGTGATGCGGCCAAGGCCTTGGCGGCAGGGGCTTCAACCGTGATGGTGGGCTCAATGCTGGCTGGGACAACCGAGAGCCCGGGCGAAGTGTTCCTCTATCAAGGGCGCAGCTACAAAGCCTACCGCGGCATGGGCTCAGTCGGAGCCATGGCGCGCGGCAGCGCAGACCGTTATTTCCAGCAAGACGTTTCGGCCATGAAGCTGGTGCCCGAAGGGATCGAAGGCCAAGTGCCGTTCAAGGGACCTGCATCGGATGTGGTCCACCAATTGGTCGGCGGGATCAAGGCGGCGATGGGCTACACCGGATCCGCAACGATCGCTGATTTGCGCGAGCGAGCCAATTTCGTTCGGATTACCAATGCCGGCCTTTCGGAAAGCCACGTGCATGACGTGGCTATCACGCGTGAGGCTCCCAATTATCCGACACGCTAGTCCGAGAATGAGACTATGATCCCTTCGGCTCGCGTCCAGGCGGCGATTGAGCTGCTGGATGAGATTATCGCTGCTGCAAAGGCTGATGGCGCACCCGCAGATCGGATCATTGCAAACTATTTCAAACAGCGCCGCTATGCCGGTTCCAAAGACCGTCGAGCCGTCCGCGAGCTCGTCTACCAGGCGATCCGCCATTGCGGAGAGATTCCCATGTCCGGACGCGCCGCGATGCTGGCCCTTGCTGGAGACGATTTGAGTCTGACCGACCTGTTTGACGGATCGGATTATGGGCCAAAGCCAATCGAAGCTTCGGAAAAACCGGCAGCAAAGGGCGTCGCACCGCGCTGGTTAGAGGACTTGCTTGAGCAATCCTCAGTAAACCGTGCGGCTCAATCCGCTCTGCTAGCGCGCGCACCGCTCGATTGCCGTGTGAATAGTCTCAAAGCACATCGGGCATCGCTCGATTTGCCCGAAGCCGGCGAACACCTCGAAGCTTCGCAAGGTCTTCGGTTTGAGTCCGGTCGCCCCGTTGAGCAATGGGAGGCCTATCGCGCTGGGCAGATAGAGGTGCAAGATCATGGCAGTCAGCTGGTTTGCGAGGCGGCAAATGCCATGCCTGGAGAAACCGTTATCGATCTGTGCGCCGGGGCGGGCGGGAAAACTCTCGGATTGGCTGCTGCGATGGAGAATCGCGGACGATTGATCGCCTGCGATACGGATCGCGCGCGCCTGTCGCGGCTCGGTCCGCGTGCGGTGAGAGCTGGCGCGACTATCGCAGAGACGCGCTTGCTCGATCCCAAACGGGAAGGGGAGACACTCCAGGAGTTCGCCAGTGCGGCTGATCTGGTGATGGTTGATGCGCCGTGCTCAGGCACCGGAACATGGCGTCGCAAGCCCGAAGCGAAATGGCGCCTTTCTCCAGCGCGGCTTGACCGATTCGCGCAATTGCAGGACCATCTCCTCGCCGTTGCGTCGGGATTTGTTCGGCCGGGAGGTCGGATAGTTTATGTAACCTGCTCGCTTTTGGACGTCGAAGGAACGCATCGGATTGACCGTTTTCTCACCAATCATCCGCAGTTTAGCGCGCAATTGGTCGAGCTTCCTCTGGGGCGTCAGCATGGCCATGGATATCGGCTCGAGCCGTTCCAAGACGGTACGGATGGATTTTTTATCGCCATCCTTCGTTCATCGTGATAGCCATAAACGCTATGGCTAAGCCTTCGTTAACCCGCTTGGCTGCTCTCAAGGAGATGCTCATGCGCTTCGCGCCCGCCGCTGCTGCTTTGTCTTTGGTTTTTGCTGCGACTTCGAGCGTTACGATCGCTGATGATCGCGCGCCTGACCCGCGGGCGGCGGCTTTGGTGGCAGAAGCCAAGGCGGCCTTGGCGGCTTCGGATACACAAGCAGCCATCGACTCGCTTGAGGCCGCATTGGCGGTTGATCCGGGTTACACTCCGATCTTTCTTGAGCTTGCTGAAGTGGCACGGATTGAGGGCCTGCAAGGCAAAGCGATCCGCTACTATCGCGAAGCACTGGCGCGCGATCCAGGCAATTTCGCAGCGATTTCTGGCGAGGGCGCGGCGCTGGTTGAGAAAGGGGCGCTGGAGAAGGCCAAGCGTAATCTCGCGCAATTGCAAAGCCTGTGCGGCAGCACTTGTCCTGAGACGGTTGCTCTGCGCTCAACAATTGCAACCGGAGCTGAAACCGGCATTCCTGGCCGGCTTGCGGTAGAGAATGTCGCACCTGACGACAGCGTCGTCGCGAACTAGATTTCAGGCTTTTGTTGGAACCAATGGATCGCTGAAACGGGCGAGGGATCATCATGCTTACACTCCATCACCTTGAATATTCACAGAGCTTTCGCATTCTGTGGCTGCTTGAAGCCCTGGAGGCCGAATACGAACTCAAGAGCTACAATCGCGACCCGGAAAGCAATCTTGCTCCGGCCGATTACAAGGCACTCTCTCCCTTGGGCACGGCCCCAGTGGTTACCGAAGGTGATCTGGTGCTGGCTGAGAGCAATGCGATCATCGACTACATAATGGATAGTCATCCTGGCAGCCCGCTCGTTCCCGGGCCTGGCCATGTCGACCGAGCGCGGCATCTGTTCTGGTATCACGCTTCTGCCGGGTCGCTGATGAACCTGCAGAGCATTGCGATGATTTTGGGGCTGCTAGAGACGCGAGCGCCTTGGCCGATCAGCGCGCTTTTGCGGTCGGTCTTTGGTCAAGTCCGCAAGCTTTTCCTGGATCCGCGCACCGATGCCATGTTCAAGCTGATGAATGACGATTTGGGCAAGCAGCCCTTTTTCGGCGGTGACAATCTGACCACGGCCGATATCACCTTGGTTTATCCGATGTATGCCGCGCGAGATAAGGGGCTGTTCGACGCTTACCCCAACATCCTCGCTTGGTTCCAGCGGATTGAGGCGCTGCCGTCGTTCAAGACAGCGGTGGCCAAGGATGACCGACCTCACATCGCGTTCCGGTTCTAGCGCGGATCAGATCAGACTGCTGAATTCGGCGACGATCTGTTCGTAGACCGCGCGCTTGAACGGAATGATCAGTTCGGGAAGCTGTTGAGGCTCAATCCAACGGAAGGATTTGAACTCAGCCGGGTCGTGGGCGTTGAGATCGATGTCACTATCGGAGCCCTTGAACCGCCCGAGGTACCAATATTGTTCCTGCCCGCGGTATTTGCCTTTCCATACCCGACCGACCAGATCCGGCGGCAAGTCATAGCGCAAGGGTTCACTTGTCCCGGCAACGATCTCGACAAGATCCGGACCAACCCCGGTCTCTTCCTGCAATTCGCGGATCGCAGCGTCGCGGTGATGTTCTCCTGGATCGATCCCTCCCTGCGGCATTTGCCAATAGCCGTGGGCGCGTGGATCGATCCTCTCGCCCACGAAGACAAGGCTGTGCGTATTGACCAGCATAAAGCCGGCGCAGGGTCGATAGGGAAGATCACTCACTTGGGCAGCTCCTGGTTCTAACCGAGCATCAATTTCATCGCGGCGATCATTCGTTCCAGATCGCCTTGCGTGCTCGGCACAGCTTGGCGGATATTTGTGAAAGAATGAGTGACACCTTTCATTTCCAGGAAAGTGCAATCAACACCCGCCTGCGCCAGTGCGGCGCCATAGTCGCGACCCGAATCGCGGATCGGGTCGAGGCTTGCTGTTACGAGGACCGTCGGCGGCGCCTTGGAATGATCACCCAGGATCGGCATGGCGCGCGGATCGCTTCGATCGGGCGCATATTGCGCGTCGAAATACTCCACCGCAGCCTTGGTCAGGACAAAGCCATCGGCGAACTGTTCAAGGCTGGCCGAACCCATAGCGTCGCTAGCGAGCGGGAAGATCGGGACCTGGAGGACGATCGGCACATCTGCGGGATCGTCGGCGAGGAGCTGTCCGACAACGATTGTAGCATTGCCACCCGCGCTGTCGCCAATGGTGATCAGACCAGCAACGTCGCGGCCCAGCTCAGGAGGACTGGATGCGATCCAACGCGTGGCGGCTTCGCAATCGAGAATGGGCGCGGGGAAGGGTGCTTCAGGAGCACGACGATAATCGACCGCCACCAACGGCAGATCCATCAGCGCGGCGATCTCGGTGCAGAGGTTGTGATGGGTTTCGAGATCGCCAATCACAAATCCGCCGCCATGGTAGAAGGTGATCACGGGCCCGGCTTCGCGGTTTTCACGCGCATCGTAAAGGCGGAGCGGAACGTCGCCTTCAGGGCCAGGGCAAGACAAATCACGGATGACAGCCAGCTCACGCGCTGGCCGGTCCGCCATGCCATGCAGCGCGACATAGGATGCACGCGCTTCTTCCAATGTCATGTCTGCGATCGAAGGTCCGTCCATCGCTGCCAGCGCGCTGAGGAAGGCCTGCATGTCGGGCCGTACATATGCGTTCATCGTGAATCTCTCCCGTCAAACTCGACATTGGATTAAGCGTGCGATGACCAAAAGACCACAGCGGACAGGCGGATCTAGGCTATAGAATGCAATCCGGACTTGCGGATCGGGCAGGTCGGCCTAGATCGAAGAGCGAATGAAGTACTCGGTCAAATCCAAATCACCGCTCGCGCTGTTTGGTCCCGTGGTGGCGATAATCGCGGCCTATGCCGTCCCATTGCAGAACTGGGTGCAAATCGCTTTGCTGGGCTTGGTAATCGGGGCATTGATTTCATTCATCTTGAAAGGCCAGATTGAGCGGAGTTTTGACCCGCCCGATGCCCCAATCGCTGACAAACGGAAGATCGTCGCCGGGTTTGCGATCGCCCGGCTCGTAATCGGTTTCGCGCTAATCGGTGTCTCTTTGCTGTTGTTTGCGGATGGCGTGGCGTCTGGCTTTGTCGCCGTGGGTGGCTACCTTGCCGGAACGACCGCTGCGACCCCGCTCAATGAGCGCGAGCTGTCATAGGAAGTAATCATGGACAATCTGACACATGGTTTGACCGGCGCTTTGATGGCGCAAACCGGGCTCAAGAAGAAGACCGGGCTTGGTATGGCGGCGCTGATTTTTGGCGCGAACTTGCCTGATCTCGACGTGGTCGGCTTGCTCTGGCTCGACAGCACCGAAGCGCTCGGCTTTCGTCGTGGTATCACCCATGGACCATTCGGGATCATGCTGCTGCCGATCGGATTGGCGGCGCTGCTTTACTGGTTCGATCAATGGCAAGGCAAACGTGGCAAGCGCCCCGAACGCCGACGGCCGGTGAGCTTCAAATGGCTTTACATCCTTGGCGTTATCGGAGCGATCTCTCATTCGCTGATGGACTGGCTCAACGTCTACGGCGTGCGGTTCCTCTATCCGCTCGACAAAAGCTGGTACTATGGTGACACGCTGTTCATCATCGATGTCTGGCTATGGGCCTTCCTTGCGCTGGCGGTGTGGTATTCGCTTCGGCGGGAGAAGCGGGAGCAGAATTGGCAGAAGCCCGCCCAGGCGGCGGTCATCGCGGTGCTGGCCTACATCGGAGCCAATTGGGGCATAACGCAGAATGCTGAAGGGCCGGGCGGGATTATGGCCGAGCCTTATCCCGACTTTGTGATCGGCTCGCCTCCGCCCGCGCTATCATGGCAGCGCGAGCGGATCATCCAGATGCGAGACGGACGGTGGTTCTCCAATTCTTGGCAGGGCGACGAGCTCGGCTATGGCTATCGCGGACCGGAAGGCGTGCAATGCGAAGTGCCGGGGGACGCCGCAGAGCAATCGAGCCAGGCATTGGGGTTCATGACCTGGTCACGCGCGCCGATGGCGATCCGCGCTGAGGATGGCTCCGTCACGCTGTTTGATGCGCGCTTTTATGACCCGCGAGCCCGGTTCCGGTTCTCGGTCGATCTGCCTGATGTCGAATGCGTGGAACTTCCGACACCCTGAGCGGGTTGTGAGCGCATGACGTCTCCTCAATTGGTGTGGCTGCGGCGCGATCTGCGTCTGGCTGACAATCCTGCCCTGTTCGAAGCGGCCAAAGCTGGCCCGGTAATCGCCGTCTATGTGCTTAATGATGAGCTTGCCGGTCATCATGCCTATGGCGGTGCGTCACGCTGGTGGCTGCACCATTCGCTAAGCGATCTGGGCCGACGGCTTGAGGTGCTGGGCTCCCGCCTGATCCTGCGGCGCGGGGACAGCGCTGAGCATTTGCTCGCTATCGCGTCGGAAACGGGCGCCAAAACGGTTCACGCTAATCGCCACTACGAACCGTGGTGGCGTAAGGCCCAAAGCCGGTTGAAAGAGCAGATTGAGCTCACGCTCCATGACGCCAATTACCTGATGCCACCCGGATCGGTCCGCAATGGTTCGGGCAATCCCTACAAAATTTACACGCCCTTTTCCAAAGCGACACTCGCCCTGCTGCCACCGCGCGACATCGTCCCGGCACCGGACCAGATCAAAGCGCCGGATCAGTGGCCTGCCAGCGACACACTGGAGGATTGGTCGCTCTTGCCGACCAAACCCGATTGGGCAGGGGGCATGCGCAAGGCGTGGGAGATCGGAGAACAGGCCGCGCATGAACAGCTCGATTGGTGGATCGACCACGTCGACGACTACGAAGATCGCCGCAATTTCCCTTCGCTCGACAAGGTTTCGCGGCTCAGCCCCTACCTGCACTTTGGCGAGATCAGCCCGGTGCAGATCTGGCATAGGCTCAAGGACAGCACCTCGCTGGGTTGGAAGGTTTTTGAAAAGGAGCTGATCTGGCGCGATTACTCGCAGAATGCGATCTGCCAGTTTCCCGCCTATGCCAGCGAAAACTATCGCGAGGAGTTTGACAGGCTCATCTGGCGCGACCCCGACAGTGACTCCCAAGCCGCCAAGGATCTCGAAGCTTGGCAGAAGGGGCAAACCGGCTATCCGATCGTCGATGCGGGCATGCGGCAATTGTGGAAGACCGGGTGGATGCACAATCGAGTGCGGATGATCACCGCAAGCTTCCTGATCAAGCATTTGCTGATCGATTGGCGTCATGGTGAAAAATGGTTTTGGGACACGCTGGTCGACGCCGACTACGCCTCCAACGCGACCAATTGGCAGTGGACCGCTGGTTCGGGCGTCGATTCCAACATGTTTGTCCGGATTATGGCGCCGCTAACGCAGAGCGAGAAGTTCGACTGCGCAGCCTATATTCGCGAGTTCGTCCCAGAGCTGGCTGATCTGGATGAACCCTATTTGCATGACCCCGACGAATATGGTCGCCGTCCCAAAGACTATCCCAGCAAGATCATTGGTCATCGCGAGGCGCGAGAGCGGGCGCTGGCTGCCTATAAGCAAATGAAAGGCGAATAGCTTGCGAGGCACTGCGCTTCTTGGGTAAGGAAGCGCCATGTCTGTGGAGGGGATCAGAGGCGAGCAATTGCTCACCGGCGGCGCACGTTTTGCTAGTGCGCCCGGACTATTCTCAAAATTGCTTGCGCCTGGTTTCGGCAAGATATTGGACCGGGTTGATCAGGGCATTGCTTCCGGGACTCTTGTCGGCCATCTCCCCGATGGCACGACCCGCACATTGGGCGGCCGAGCACCTGGTTTCGAAGCGCAAGTCTGGCTCAAGGATTGGCGCCCGCTGCTGCGGCTTGCGACCGACGGCGTGATTGGGTGGTATCAGGGCTATGAAGCCGGTGAGTGGGAGACCGACGATCTCGTCAGTCTGTTTGCCGTCATGGCAGCCAATGTCCGGACGCTTGGCAACACTGCGCGGACATCGGGACCGTTCCGTCTGGCCGCATGGCTCGCACATCGGGTGAATCGCAACAGCAAGACTGGTGCGCTGCGGAACATCTCGGCGCACTACGATCTCGGCAACGATTTCTACCAGCAATGGCTCGATCCGAGCATGACCTATTCGTCTGCCCTGAGTTACACGGATTGTGAGCTCGAGCAGGCCCAAGGAGCGAAGCTCGAAGGGATATCCAACCGGATTTCTCCGTCTGAGAAGACGCTCGAAATTGGCTGTGGTTGGGGGGCTTTGGCCAATCACCTGGCCGGACTGGGGCAGAGCGTCACCGCGATCAGCCTTTCGGATGAGCAGCTGGCATGGGCTCGTGCCCATTCGCACCAGTCAATTGACTTCCGAAAGCAGGACTATCGCGACGTTCGCGGGCAATATGATGCGATCGTAAGCGTGGAAATGGTCGAAGCTCTGGGCCGCGAATATTGGCCAGCCTTTATGGACTGCGTGGCTCGCAATCTGAAACCGAGCGGTCGAGCAGCGATCCAATACATTTCCATGGCGGATGATCTGTTCGAGGCCTACGCCAGCAGCGTTGACTTCATCCAGGCTTATGTCTTTCCAGGCGGGATGCTGATTAAGACCAGCGAGTTTCGTGCCTTAGCGGAGGCACGGGGATTGGACTGGACCGATCAACACAACTTCGGGATGGACTACGCCAAGACCTTGGCGGAGTGGCGGCGACGCTTTGATCAAGCGGTCGATGAAGGGCGCCTGCCGAGTGGTTTTGACGATCGTTTCATCCGTCTTTGGCGGTTCTATCTGAGCTATTGCGAAGCCGGCTTCAGAACCGGTAACATCGATGTTCACCAGGTCACACTGGTCAAAAACTAAAGCGAGAGGAAACCCCATGAAGTTCAAACCGGCTCTTATCGCGAGTGTCGCCACGCTCAGCCTACTGGCCGCTCCGGCGGTCGTGGCCGACGATCATGGTGCCAAACCGTCGGAGAACCCGCCGGTAGAGCTGATTACTCCACCTGAGCGTGATCCGGCTGAATTGCAGGTCTTGTTCTGGAGCGATCAGGATAGGGCCGATCGGTTTCGTGATATGGAAAGCTGGTTTGCGGGCCACGAAGTCGTGCCATCGTCTTCGCCTCGGGCGCTCCCTGAAGGTGATCCGCTAAGCCAAGAGCTGGCGAGCGAAATTCGCGCAGCAATGGCGAGCACCAATGCTGCGGGAGTCATGGTCCTGCAGAATGGCAAGGTTCGTTTCGAAGGCTATGGCCTGGGCTTTGGTCCTTCGCAGCGCTGGACCAGCTTCTCAGTTGCGAAGAGCTTCACCTCGACCCTGCTTGGGGCAGCGGTGAAAGATGGCAAAATCGCCAGCCTTGATGACGATGTGACCAAATATGTCCCGGCACTGGCGGGATCAGCTTATGATGGCGTTACCGTCCGGCAGATAGCGACAATGACGTCCGGCGTGGCCTGGAACGAGGACTACACTGATCCGAACAGCGATGTGGCTCAGATGAATCGCTATGTGGTCGAGTACGGACCTGATGCGATTGTCGAGCAGCTCAAGCGTCTGGCGCGCGAGGCTCCTGCGGGCGAGAAATGGGTCTACAAGACGGGCGAAACCAATCTGATCGGTCTGGTGATCGAGAATGCGGTTGGAATGTCACTCGCCGAATATTCCCATGCGAAGATTGTCGAGCCAGCTGGGTTCGAGGGCGGTCTGTTCTGGATGGTCGACCCAAGGGGCGGCAATATCGGCGGGTGTTGTCTTTCTATCCGCCTCTCTGACTATGCTCGTATGGGGCAGTTTGCGCTCGAAGGTGGCGGAGACGCTGTTCCTGAGGGCTGGTTCGAAGAAGCCGGGGCGCAGCTGGTTGACTTCCAGAACGGCGGCTTCGGATATGGCTACCAGTGGTGGACCTATCCCGGCGGCAATTACGGCGCTCAGGGGATCTTCGGGCAGTCGATCACAATTGTTCCGGAACTGAACACCGTCGTGGCCGTGGTCAGTAATTGGAGCACGGCAACAAGCAGTGATCACCGCGCGACCTGGGGTGCCTTGTCAGCCAAGATTGCCGCAGCAAAGTAGCACGATCGCGTTCCACCAAGCGCAATCAGTGCCTTACACGCTGTGATTTAGATCGCCGCGCGGTGGATCCCGGTGTTGCTGTAACGCTGCAGGATATTGTCGTGCACGATTGGGCTGAGCAGTTCTTCGAACGCACAACCGACTATGCAATTGTCCCACCACACAACCTGGCTCTGAAGCGATTCAAGACCGGGCAGGGTGAGCCAGCAAATCTGACCTTCATGCATGCGGTTTATTGATGCTGCGGAGAAACCTGAAATAGACAGGTCATGGACGACTGTCTGAAAAGCGCGTCCGCCCGACACGCGCAGGGTCGCAGGAATTGTTAGTTTTGTACGCGGTCCGCAGCGATCTTCCTGCGCTGCCACAGAATATGAGTCTCGTTCTTTCTGCATTCTTTCTGCCCTTGTCCAAACAGCGGGTGGTCTCTTTGCCGTTGGTCAGGTCAGGGTTATTGCGTAGCGCCGATTGCCAGCATCTTGCAGAGATTGGTTACCTGATATTAACCACGATCTTCAACGCGCTCACGGTGTCCTGTGTCGAAATCATCGTGGAGCAGTGCAATTATGCGGTCCGCCACCGCTTCTGGCGGCTTGACCGTCTCAGGATCCTCGCCGGGATAGGCCCGGGCCCGCATCGTGGTGCGGGTGGCGCCTGGATCGATGATCGCGACGCGAACTGGGCTGAGCTTCTCAACCTCTGCGGCGTAGGACTCAAGTAGGTTGTCGAACGCGGCCTTGCTCGAACCATAGGCTGACCAGAACGGCCGCGGGGACGCACCCACGCTGCTGGTCAGGCCGATTACACGGCCTGCCTCGGCGCGCTTGAGCATTGGATCAAACGCGGCAAGCAAAGCCTGCGTCGCAGAAACATTGGTCAGCAGAGCTTGGCTGAATTGCTTGGGATCAATCTGAGTAACCGGTGTGAGCTCGGGTAGATAAGCGGCTGACAGAATGAGATAATCAATCGCTTCCCACCGGCCCGAAACTGCCTTGGCAAGCCGCACAACCGCATCGGACTCGGTCAGATCGATCGGTGCGATGGTCGAGGTGCCGTCCGAAGCGTGAATGCCATCTTCGACTTCTTCGAGGCCTTTGACGTCACGACCAACGAGGATCACGTGGACACCCGCAGCGGCGAGCGCTTTTGCGGTTGCCGCCCCAATTCCCTTGGAGGCACCGGTAACGATGGCGGTCTTACCCGCCAGTGGCTTGTTTTCGGACATATCAGGCTGCCTTTGGGTCAGCGAAGGGGAGTTGTGCTGCATCCTGCTCGCTCATCGCGAGATCGGTCAGCGAAGTAGGGTAGTCGCCCGTGAAGCAAGCGTCGCAGAATTGCGGGCATTGAGAATCGCGGCCCTCGGCCCCGACAGCACGATAGAGCCCGTCGATGGAGATGAAGGCGAGACTGTCAGCACGGATGAATTCGCGCATCGGTTCCAATTCCATCCGCGCTGCCAACAGCTTGGATCGCTCGGGCGTGTCGACACCGTAAAAGCAACTATGCGCAGTCGGCGGGCTAGCCACTCGGAAGTGCACTTCACTCGCGCCAGCCTCGCGCATCATTTCTACTATCTTCATGCTGGTGGTTCCGCGCACGATCGAATCGTCGATCAGCACGATCTTCTTGCCTGCCACCAGATTGCGATTGGCGTTGTGCTTGCGTTTCACGCCAGAATGCCGCGCAGAATCCGAAGGCTGGATAAACGTCCGGCCGACATAGTGCGAGCGGATGATGCCAAGCTCAAACGGGAGACCCGATTGCTGAGCGAAGCCGATTGCAGCGGGTACGCCGCTGTCGGGGACGGGGACCACCAGATCAACGTCGCAGGGCGCCTCCAGCGCCAATTGCGTTCCGATCGCTTTGCGCGCTTCATAGACGCTGTGCCCTGCAAAGAAGCTGTCCGGACGGCTGAAATAGACATGCTCAAAGATGCAGGGCCGTGGGGCAGGGTTTCCAAACGGATGGACACTGCGGATCTCGCCCGAGAAATCGACCTGCAGCATCTCGCCAGGTTCGACTTCGCGAATCAGTTCGGCGCCCACGACATCAAACGCCACGCTTTCGCTGGCGAACAGGATCGCGTCGCCCATCTTGCCCATCACCAAGGGTCTAATGCCTAGCGGATCGCGACATGCGATCATCCCTTCAGGCGTCATGACGATAAGGGCATAGGCGCCCTCGACTAGGCGCAATGCATCGACAAGACGGTCAGCCACCGTCGGATAGCGACTGGTCGCGACCAGATGGATTATGACTTCGGTGTCAGAGGTCGACTGAAAGATCGAACCGCGCCCGACGAGCTCTTGGCGCAGCGCCATCGCATTTGAGATATTGCCGTTGTGTGCGACCGCGAAGCCGCCGCTTGCCAGTTCGGCATAGAGTGGCTGAACATTGCGCAGGCCAGCTCCACCAGTGGTTGAATAACGCACATGGCCAGCCGACATCGTGCCAGGCAGCTCTGCTATGGCCTCCGAGGAGGAGAAATTCTCTGCCACATGGCCGAGTCCTCGACGGGAAAAAAACTCTGTGCCGTCAAAGCTGGTTATGCCAACTGCTTCTTGGCCGCGATGCTGCAAGGCATGAAGGCCCAGTGCAGTCGCTGCCGACGCATCGGCTGCGTTAATGGCGCCAAAGATTCCGCATTCTTCGCGGAGTTTGTCACCGTCCTCATCCAGAAATGGGTGCGTGAAATTCATGGCCGACTTGTCCCGCTGCGCCACACCGCCAGTGGCCGATCCTTTGAGCGTGTTACGAAACAATTACAAGGCCAGATTGGTCCCGATCACCTGCTTTTTCTCACAGCCCAGCACGTACGATCATTTGCGCCTTCCTGCGTGGCCTCCTAAAGCTTGTGTTCAGTCATTTCAGTTAGAAGCGCAGGGCTTTGATTCTAACTCCTTTCGAACGGATGATCGCCAAACGCTACCTCTTGCCGGGCAAGGGGGAGGCTTTCATTGCGCTTGTCGCAGGTATTTCGGTCGGCGTGGTGATGCTCTCCGTTGCCATGCTGGTTGTGGTCATGAGCGTCATGAATGGCTTTCGCGCTGAGCTGCTCGATAAGATTGTCGGTCTGAATGGCCATGCAATCGTTCAGGCCTATGGCGGGCGGCTCGACAATTGGGAGGATATTCTCCAGCAAGTGCGGGAGACCGACCGGGTTGAAACGGCCTCGCCGCTGATTGAGCAGCCGCTGCTGACGAGTTTCAATGGCCGGGTCGAAGCCATTCTGGTGCGCGGTAACACGATGGAGGACATTGCCAGTCTCAACGACAAGCTGGTGTTTGGGGATCTCGAACAGCTTCAGCCTGGCGCCAGCAAGGTCGCGATTGGTGTTCGACTGGCGCAGAACATCGGCGCCCGCGTCGGTGACACGATCACGATCATCAATCCGCAAGGAAGAACGACCCCGTTCGGGACAGTCCCGCGCCAGATCGGGTACGAAGTCGCTGCGATCTTCGAAGTCGGCATCTATGATTACGACCAGGCCTTTGTCGTCATGCCGATGCAGGATGCACAGACCCTGCTACTGATCGGCGATACGATAGGGATGATCGAAGTGACGGTCGATGACGCGGATGATGTCGGTGAGATCCTTCAGCCGATCGAACAGAGCCTGGTCGGGCGCGCGATCGTCGCGGATTGGAAGACGATCAACTCGACATTGTTTGAAGCTTTGCAAGTCGAGCGGGTCGCGATGGCCTTTGCTCTGAGTTTCATGGTTCTGGTGGCTGCTTTTAATATTCTTTCGAGCCTAGTGATGCTGGTCCGAGCCAAGACCCGAGACATTGCGATCATGCGGACGATGGGGGCGACCCGGCGAAGCTTGATGAAGATCTTTGTCACGACCGGCTTTACGGTTGGAGCTATCGGCACGGTCCTAGGCTTGGCCCTTGGTTTCCTGGTGCTCTATTTTCGCGAGCCGATCGTATCCTTCATCGCTTGGTCAACCGGGCAACAGATCTGGGACCCCGAGGTTCGGTTCCTCTCAACTCTGCCATCCAAAACCGATCCTTGGGAGATCGCCGGCATTATTGCCCTCGCTTTGTTCTTGAGCTTCCTTGCAACGCTCTATCCCGCGCTCAAAGCGTCGAGCACCGATCCGGTTCAGGTGCTGCGCTATGAGTGAGGCGGGACCAATTGCCAGCCTCAAAGGCGTCAAGCGATCGTTCGAGCAAGGCGGCGAGAAGATCGAAGTCTTGCAGGGCGTCGATTTGGAAATCCAAAGCGGGGAAATCGTTGCGCTGCTCGGCCCTTCGGGTTCTGGCAAATCCACAATGCTTCAGGCCGTTGGACTGCTTGAAGGCGGTTTTGAGGGATCAATCGCGATCGCTGGGACGGCGGCAGAGAAGCTGGCGACCGACAAACGCACGCAGCTGAGGCGAGAGCATCTTGGGTTTGTCTATCAGTTCCACCATCTTCTGCCCGATTTTGACGCGCGCGAGAATGTCGTCATGCCGCAGATGATCGCTGGAGAGCAGCGCGATCTCGCGGAGAAACGTGCCGATGATTTGCTGACGAGCCTCGGCCTGGGTCACCGTCTGACTCATCGACCCAGCCAGCTCTCCGGCGGCGAGCAGCAGCGGGTTGCCGTGGCGAGGGCTCTGGCCAATCGGCCGACTTTGGTTCTGGCGGATGAGCCGACGGGCAATCTGGATGAGGCCACGTCAGACACGGTCCTTGGCCAGTTTCTCGAACTCGTCCGCGGGGAGGGCAGTGCGGCTTTGGTCGCCACGCACAATGAGCGGCTCGCCTCAAGGATGGATCGCGTCGTCCGACTGCATGATGGCGTGCTGATCTAGTCGTTCGGCCTGTTCGGTCCATGCTTGGTCGAATTTCACCTGTACAATTCTGGCTTATTCGCATGGTAGGCGACGCTCATAGGGGAGAGTATTCATGCTAATATCCATCGCGAGCCTTTTGCTGCTGCAAGCGGGCAGCGCTGCGGCAACGCCACCCGCTGTTATCGATGCCTGCGCGACGCCTGTACATTCCGGCTTCGATTTCTGGGTCGGAGAATGGGAAGTCGTTCAATCCGGGCAGGACGCGAAGATCGCCGACAGCAAGATCGAGCGCACCCACGGCGGCTGCGCGGTTATCGAGAATTGGATGCCGCTCAATGGCCGAGGCGGGACCAGCCTCAACCATGTCGACCTCTCGACTGGGCAATGGCACCAGAAATGGGTTGGTACGGGTCCGCACTCGGTCAATTTCACGGGCGGGCCAACCTCGGACGGAATGGTGTTGACCGGGTTCTGGAAGGATTTTGGTGGCCCAGGCGTCAGCGGAATGGTCCGCATGACTTACACCAAGAACGCTGATGGAACCGTGCGGCAGTTCGGCGAAGCCTCAACCGATCACGGGATAACATGGCAAACCAGTTTTGACTTGCTATATCGGCCCAAACCCAAGGCCACAGACTAGCCAGTCAGGAACACCGAATGACCACTATTGCCGATTTCACCGTCACCACTAATCGTGGTGAGGAACTCGATCTGTCTGACAAGCAAGGCAAAGTCCTGTTGGTGGTCAACACCGCAAGCAAGTGTGGTTTCACTCCGCAATATGACGGGCTCGAAAAGGTCTATCAGCGGTTCAAGGACCGCGATTTCGAAGTGCTCGGTTTCCCGTGCAATCAATTTGGTGCGCAGGAGCCGGGCAATGCCGACGAAATCCAGGAGTTCTGCAAGGTCAATTTCGGGGTGACCTTTCCGCTGATGCAGAAGGTTGAGGTGAATGGCCCCAATGCCTCACCGCTCTATGACTGGATGAAAGGTGAGGCGAAGGGTCTGATGGGGTCTACTTCGATCAAATGGAACTTCACCAAGTTCCTGATCAACCGCGACGGTGAGGTGGTGAAACGCTACGGCCCACAGGACACACCAGAGCGGATTGCGAAGGATATCGAAAAGCTGCTCTGAGCTTTTCCGCCTGTGGAGAATTTGCGCTCGCAAACTCTTCCGGAATCAGCACAGAATCGTAGACTGGCGTGATGTCTTTCGCTCCGTTTGTTCCGCTTCGCGTACTTTCTTCCTACTCGATGCTCGAAGGGGCGATTGACCCCAAGGCAATTGCAAAGCTGTCAAAGGAACGCGGCTTCCCTGCAATCGCGATTTGCGATCGCAACGGGCTTTACGGAGCCGTGATGTTCGCATCGGCCTGCAAAGGCGAGGGAGTTCAACCCATTATTGGCACCCTGTTGGGGATCGCCCGTCCTGGCTCTGAAGAGCGTGAGCGAGTTATCGTCGATTACCTGCCGCTGTTTGCGCAGGACGAGAAAGGGTACGACAATCTCTGCCACCTCGTTTCGAAAGCGCATTTGGATCGTCCGCTCGAGCTCGAGCCGCATGTTCGGTTGAGCGACCTGGAAGGCTTCAGCGACTCGCTGATAGCTCTGACCGGCGCGGGCGAGGGCGGTCTGACACGGATGTTCGCCGAAGGGCAAATTCCGGCGGCTGAGGCCTATTCTGAACGGCTGCAGGCGCTGTTTCCTGATCGCCTCTATGTCGAGATCGCTCGCCATGGTGACACCGTTTGCGAAGCTGCCGAAGAGGCGTTGATCGATCTCGCCTATGCGCGGGATTGGCCACTGGTAGCGTCCAATCCGGCCAATTATGCAGAACCGCATATGCACAAGGCGCATGATGCGATGCTGTGTATTGCCGGCTCGACTCATATCGAAGCGGAAGACCGGGCGCATTCCAACTCCCAGGCCTTCGTGAAGTCGGCCAGCATGATGGAGGAGGCGTTCGACGACTTGCCTGAGGCCATCGCCAACACCCTGGTTATCGCCCAACGCTGCGCTTACGCGCCGCCCTATCGTGATCCGATCTTGCCGAGTCTCGCAGGCGATCTTGCCGGGGAGGCCAAGATGCTGGCCGAGGAATCGCGCAAAGGTTTGGAAGCGCGACTGGAACCCTATGGCGAAATGTCGGATGACGAGCGTAAAGTCTATTTCGACCGGCTCGATTACGAGATCGACATCATCGTCAACATGGGTTTCCCTGGCTACTTCCTGATCGTTGCCGACTTTATCCAATGGGCCAAGGACCAAGGGATCCCGGTTGGACCAGGCCGTGGGTCGGGTGCGGGTTCGATCGTCGCTTGGGCTTTGACCATCACCGATCTCGACCCGATCAACCTGGGGTTGCTGTTCGAACGCTTCCTCAACCCGGAACGTGTGTCGATGCCGGACTTCGATATCGACTTCTGTGAAACCCGGCGGGGCGAAGTGATCCGCTATGTTCAGCAGAAATACGGCAATGATCACGTTGCGCAGATCATCACCTTCGGAAAGCTCAAGGCGCGGGCTGTGCTGCGTGATTGCGGCCGGATTCTGCAAATGAGCTATGGCCAGGTTGATCGACTCTGCAAGATGGTGCCTAACCATCCGACTGATCCTTGGTCATTGCCGCGCGCACTCAATGGCGCGGCTGACTTCAAGCGCGAATATGACAATGACAATGAGGTCAAACGCCTGGTCGATCTGGCGATGCAGCTTGAAGGGCTACCGCGCAATTCCTCGACCCATGCGGCCGGGGTTGTAATCGGCGACCGCCCGCTGGCGCAGTTGGTCCCGCTTTATCGCGATCCGCGTTCAGACATGCCCGTCACGCAATTCGATATGAAGCATGTCGAGAGCTCGGGGCTGGTCAAATTCGACTTCCTAGGCCTCAAGACACTGTCGGTGTTGCGTAAGGCGGTCGACCTGCTTGAACTGCGTGGGATCACGATCGACCTTGGCCAGTTGCCGCTGGACGATACGGCAGTTTACGACCTTATGCAGAGCGGCAATACGGTCGGTGTGTTCCAGCTGGAATCGGAGGGTATGCGTCGGACGCTGAAGGCGGTGAAACCGAGTAATTTCGGTGACATTATCGCGCTCGTCTCGCTCTATCGTCCCGGTCCGATGGACAACATCCCACTGTTTGGCCAGCGCAAGGCGGGTGAAGTTCCGATCGAATATCCTCACCCCAAGCTAGAGGGGATATTGGCCGAGACCTACGGGATCTTTGTCTATCAGGAACAGGTCATGCAGGCCGCGCAGATCCTGGCCGGATACTCGCTTGGCGACGCGGACCTGTTGCGCCGCGCAATGGGTAAGAAGGTTCAGGCCGAGATGGACAAGCAACGTGGGCGGTTTGTCGAAGGCTGCAAAGAGGTGTCTGACATTGATGCCAAACAGGCCAACGAGCTGTTTGACTTGATCGATAAGTTTGCGGGCTATGGCTTCAATAAATCCCACGCAGCGGCCTATGCCTTGCTGGCCTATCAGACGGGCTGGCTCAAAGCGCACTACCCGGAAGAATTCTATGCTGCGTCAATGTGCTTCGACCTGCATCAGTCGGAAAAACTCAACATCTTTGTCGATGATGCACGGCGCTATCCCAATGACGCTGGTGGTGTCGAAGTGCTGCCACCCGACATCAACGCATCTGAGGCTCGCTTCACGGTTGAACAGACCGATCACGGCTATGCCGTGCGCTACGCTCTGGCGGGGATCCGCAACGTTGGCGAGAAGGCGATGGAATCGATCGTCGAGGAGCGTAAGGCGAGCGGGCGGTTCGAAAGCCTGAAGGACTTCTTCGAGCGGATGCCCCAGGGGTCAATGAACCGCCGGCAATTGGAAGGTCTCGCCTGCGCCGGCGCGCTTGATGGCATAGAGCCCAATCGGGCAGCGGTCTTCGAGAACGCGGATATGCTGCTGGCGGTGGCCGACGCCGCCTTGCGTGAACGCACCAGCGGGCAGGGCGGTCTGTTCGGCGGTGAGGATGCTCCCGAGGAAGATCTCCGTCTAGCACCGACCGAGCCTTGGAGTCGGACAGAGCAAATGGCGCGGGAACGCGAGAACTTCGGGTTCTATTTCTCGGCTCATCCGGTTCAGCAATATCGCGACGTAGCTTCAGCCAATGGTGCGCGGACCTATCAGAGCCTGATGGAAGCGGGTGCTCCTCCAGGCGGTCGGGGCCACGCGGTGATGGCGGCGATGGTCGAAGGCATGAACAAGGCAAGGACTAAGCGCGGTGGGGAGTTTGTCCGTGCTGATTTTTCCGATTCTTCCGGCCAATTCTCAGCCGCCTGCTTTGAAGAGGCTTTAGTGCCTTCGTTTGAGCGTTGGGCGGCCGACGGGACGTGCCTGTTGCTGAATGTGGAGTTGGATTCACCCAATCCTGGAGAGCCACCGCGGCTGACTGTGCGAGGCGCGAAACCGCTTGAGGCCGTGAGTGGTTCGACGCCCATGGCACTGAGCCTCGATTTGCGGAGCCCAGAGGCGCTGGCCGACTTGAAACTTGAGCTGGCCAGATCAAGCGAAGCGCCCGGCGAGGTCATCGCGAAATTGTGGTTGGATGGCGAGAATACGGCATTGCTGCGGCTTGGCAGTGATTTTGTGCTCAACGGTGATCTGGCCGAGAGGCTGGCGACGATTGAAGGGATCGACAACGTCGAACTCAAGCCCGTTCGAGGGCGAGCCAACCTAAAGCTCGTCGCTTGACCGCGATTCCCAGCTAGAAGCGATTGCCAAGAGCGTTTCTGCTCGGCATGACGCTTGGCAAGAACAAACCCAAGAGCATTCAACTAGGAGAGAGATGACCATGCTCGGAGCCATGCAAGACTGGACCATGCGGGTAACCGCAGTGATCGATCACGCTGCGCGCGAGGCAGGTGAACGAGAGATTGTAACGCGCTGGGCTGATGGCAGCGAGACGCGCACCAATTGGGCGGGTATTCGGGCCGATGCTCTCAAAATGGCGCAGGCGCTGCAGGCGATGGGGATCAAGCCAGGAGATCGGGTCGCTAGCCTCGCGATGAACCACTCACGGCACCTAGTCAGCTGGTATGGCGTGGCTGGTGCGGGCGGAGTGCTGCACACGGTCAATCCGCGGCTGTTTGATGATCAGCTCGAATATATCGTCAATCACGCCGAAGACCGCGTGTTGCTCTATGACGCCGCATTCCAACCGATCGTCGACAAGATGAAGGCCAAATGGACCACCGTAGAGCACTACATTTGCTATGATTCTTCAGACAACAGCACCTCGTTCGAGGATTGGATCGGCGAGCAGGACGGCAACTTCGAATGGGTCACCGGCAGCGAACGCGATCCCTGCATGCTGTGCTACACCAGCGGCACCACCGGCAATCCCAAGGGTGTGCAGTATGAGCATCGCTCAACCGTGATGCATGCTCTTGCTGGTCTGCAGCCGGCAGCATTCAACTTCAGCGCTTCCTCGGCCATGCTGCCGGTCGTTCCGATGTTCCACGCGGCCAGTTGGGGGCTTCCCTATTCGGGCGCGATGGCGGGCATCAAGTTCGTGTTCTCAGCGGTCAATGACCCGGCTGTGCTTCACAAATTGATGATCGATGAAGGCGTGACCGACAGTGCGGGCGTTCCGACCGTGTGGCTCGCGCATTTCCAATATTGCGACAAGGAAGGCATCGACCTGCCGCCGCTCAAGGCTGCGACCATTGGCGGTTCGGCCTGTCCGCGCTTCATGATCGAGCGTCTGATGAAGAACGGCACGCGGGTTCAGCATGCCTGGGGTATGACCGAGACGTCGCCGATTGGCACCGTTGGCGGTCCGACCTGGGATTGGGACCAGCTCAGCTTTGAGGAGAAGGTCGACAAGACCGCCATGCAGGGCCGTCCGATCTTTGGGGTGGAGCTGCGGATTGTCGATCTCGATGATATGGCGACCGAGCTCCCGCGCGATGGCAAGACCTCGGGCGCACTGCAGATCCGTGGACCGTGGATCATCAAACGGTACTTCAAGGCCGATCAGGACGCGGCCAACAATGAGGGCTGGTTCGACACCGGAGACGTCGGCATCATCCATCCCGATGGCACGCTTCAGCTGACCGACCGGACCAAGGATGTGATCAAATCAGGCGGTGAATGGATTAGCTCGGTCGAGCTTGAGAACGCAGCCGTTGGTCATCCTGACGTGGCCGAGGCCGCTTGTGTTGGCATGCCGCACCCCAAGTGGGATGAGCGTCCTGTACTGTTCGTGATCAAGAATGAAGGCGCAGAGGTCTCCGGTGATGACATTATCGACCATCTCAAGCCGCTGATCGCGAAGTGGTGGCTGCCCGATGCGGTTGAATTCGTCGACGACATTCCGCACACAGCGACCGGTAAGATCTCAAAGAAGGATCTGCGCGACCGTTTCGCTGATTACAAGCTGGAGGCGTAAGCGATGGGCCGCAAGCTCGTACTTGCGGCCCTGTTCCTCGTCTTCCTTTACATGGGCTTCTGGATCACAATCGCCCCACTGGCGATTGGCTGGGTTTTGATCTTCTGGGGCCAAACCACGACTGAGACGTCAGATGTTGTCATTGGTAGCATCGGACTTCTGGGTGGTTGTATGATTGCTCTGTTCGGGACGCGATTTGTCGCGAGCAAATGGAGAGTGTGAGCCGATGACCCAATTCTACATCGATCCATCCAAGCCCAATTGGCAGGCGTTCAAGGATCTTCCGCGCGATGAGCCGATCCATATGCTCAATCTGCTGCGCTATCGCGAGCTGGCGGAGTATCCCGAAGGCCATCCACATCACGGCAATGGCTGGAGCGGACAGCGCGCCTATCAGGAATATGGCACGACATCGGGCCCGATCTTACGCCGGGTTGGCGGGTCAATTGTCTGGCGCGGATCCTTCCAGACCATGGTCACCGGACCAGGAGATAAGGATTGGCACGATGGCTTCGTCGCGCAATATCCCAGCGCAGCCGCCTTCCTGGAGATGGTCTCCGATCCCGACTACCAGATCGCGGTACAGAACCGCACGGCAGCTTTGATCGACAGCCGGTTGATGCGGTTTATGCCGGGTGAGGCTGGTGAGGGGTTCGGGTAGTTTGTTTTGAAGACCCTCATCAAACGACCGAGAGCGGCGCTCCAAGTCCCATTGGATAGGGCTGGCAACATGCTCATCGCCACCAAAACTTTTGGCAGGGAATGGCTGCGCAATCCACGTCAGATAGGAGCCGTTACGCCGTCAAGTAAGCGACTGGCCATGGCCATGGCTTCAGGCATATCCGAAAGGAGCGGTCCAGTTATCGAACTGGGTCCAGGTACAGGTGTAATTACAAGAGCGCTTCTGCAGCGAGGGTTGGACCCACAAGAAATCGCTGCAATTGAGCTATCGGAAAGATTTGCCGAGGCGCTGAAACACAAATATCCTCAACTTGACGTCATACATGGTGACGCTGGTGAGGTCGCGCGTCTGTCGCCATTCGAGCTTGGATCAGTGGGATATGTCATCTGCGGGCTTCCCCTGGTCAATCTTCCAAGAGATCTTGCCGAGACAATCTTGGTCGGCAGTTTCAAAACCTTACGGCCAGGTGGCGCCTTTCGTTTGTTCACATATTCGCATCGCTGCCCCGTCTCTCAGAGCATTCGGCACCGGTTGGGATTGAAGGCTGTTAGAATTTCAAGGACCCTGCGGAACATTCCTCCGGCTACGATTTACGAGTTGCGGCGGATCAAATAGCTGGTCCTTCACCGGGGTGTCACCATTTTCTCGGACCAGACATCCCTGATCGAACGTAGATAATTGCGGTCGATCCGGGAACATAATTAAACGACAGCGTTCATGAATTGAGCGGCCAGTTGGCCGACGATCGAAAGGACCCTGTCTTGGCCCAATTCCCACTTGATGAAGCCACCGAACTGATGCCGCTCGACGACGGCAAATTTCAGTCCGACGGGGGCGGAGAATACTGGAATTTCCAGTCAGCCTTTGGCGGGTGGGCGTTGGCCCTGGCCTGTTCAGCGGTCCAAAAGGCCAGCGGACAATTGGGTGACCTGGCATCAGTCACGGCCAGTTTTATGAAGCCCTTGCCTGAGAAGGGGCTCGTGGTGGATGTCCGGACCTTGCGGGAAGGGCGCCGCTCCAACTTCTATCGGACCGAATTCTTCGGGGATTCAGGTTCGCAGGAACCGACCTTTGCCGCGGATCTGGTCTTTTGCGACCTGCGTGACAAGCCGCTCGAATACATGGCAGCCGCTCCGGAAGTGCTTCCTTTGGAGCAATCCGAGCCAATCCCGGATTCCCCGGGGCCGCGCTGGCTCAACAAGTTCGAGCAAAGGGTCTGCCTGGGCAAGCCATTCTCCAAGCAGGAGCAACCACATTCCGCTGTGTGGGTTCGTGAGACAAGCGGGCGTCCATGGGACCACAAGAGCATTCTGGCGGTATCGGACACACCCATGCCACGGACCTTTTTTGTCGATCCAATGCCGCGCTTTGGAGCAACGGTCCAATACGATCTGCATATGCATTGCAGCGGGTCGGACTTGGTGGCGCTGGGCAATGATTTCATCCTGGTGGAAGCCAATGCCGATGTCTTGGGAGGCGGACGCTTTACGCAGCAAACGCGGCTTTGGTCGGCGTCAGGGCAACTCCTGGCTATCTCCAACCAGATCGCGTTCTACTAGACCGTCCATCGGCAGGCTGATCACAATAGCCGCAATTGACCCCCAATCTCGGGTGGGCGGAAATGAGAAACGTCCAACTCGAACTTGACCTTACCAATCCCAGCGCGTTTGCAAGCGATCCGAAAGCGGTTGCGGAACAGATCGGCCCAGGCGCCGCTTGGACGCATCCGGCTGAAGAAATTGGGATCATTGTCTCTGCCACCACGGATCGAACGGACGATGCTCATCACCTTGCCCGCACGGTCGGGATAATGGACCGCAAGCCATTCGCGGAACAAT
The DNA here is from genome assembly GCA_965229665.1 of Erythrobacter sp. Classification (GTDB taxonomy): domain Bacteria; phylum Pseudomonadota; class Alphaproteobacteria; order Sphingomonadales; family Sphingomonadaceae; genus Erythrobacter. Next base: position 2,965,201 of record OZ245896.1, read on the forward strand.
GGCGCGACTTCATGCGGAAGGCGCAGCGGGATCCAGCCTGCGCTCATTACGCCCAGTTCCCCAGCGCGGGCGACTATCCCTTCCATGAACTCATCGGTGATCGCAGGGATGATCGGAGAGGTGGAGCAATGGGTCGGCACGCCCGCTTCGACCAGACGCCCGAGCGCTGCAATCCGCTTGGTTGGCGAAGCGCAGCGGGGTTCAAGCTTGCTCGAAAGCTTGGGATCAAGCGTGGTCACCGAGATCGCCACAGCGATCAGCTTGTGCTGCGCCATCTCCTCGAGCAGGTCGATATCGTCGAGGATTCGGTCTGACTTGGTGGTGATTGTCACCGGGTGCCGCGTCTCCAGGCAGATCTTCAGTATCTCGCGGGTGATGCGATAGCGTCGCTCAATCGGCTGATAGGGATCGGTGTTGGTGCCGAGAGCGATCGGGCGAGGGCGGTACTTTCGCTTGGCCAAGGTGGCGCGCAGCAAATCGCCGGCATTGGGCTTGGCGAACAGCTGAGTCTCAAAGTCCAGGCCTGGCGAGAGATCGTGATAGGCATGGGTAGGGCGAGCAAAGCAATAGACGCAGCCATGCTCACACCCGCGATAGGCATTGATCGAGCGATCGAACGGAATATCGGGTGATTGGTTGAAGCTGAGGATGGTCTTGGGATGCTCCTCGGTGACATGAGTCCGCAGCTTGACCGGCGGCCCGTCGAGGCTTTCAACATAATCGCGCCAATCGCCATCCGCCTCGCGTTCGGCCAGTCCAAACCGGGTTGAGGCGTCAGACGACTGCGCGCCGCGCCCGGCGACGGAACTGTGTTTGCGCTGCTCCATGGCGAGAACATAAAAAGAACAAATGGAATTGTGAAGAGCAAATGGCCTCCTCATCCTTCGGAGGAGTGGGGAATTGGTTTGAGCGTTTTCCTACTCACAGCAATGCTGCCATGATCTCTTCAGCTCTCGAACCTTCGCAACACCAATCAAAAAGTTGGAGAAGTGTCAACCACGTGAATTGACATTAAACATCTGATATTAAATAGAAATTACATATTCTCGCTGCTTGACACTTTGCCAATGTGTCAAGCTGGAATCAGCTCTCAGTGAGGCGTGGCATCAGCTCGACGAAATTGCATGGCCGATTGCGGCTATCGAGCTGCTCGGCCAGAATGCCGTCCCAGCCATCCTTCACTGCGCCATTAGAGCCAGGCAGGGCGAAGAGATAGGTGCCACGCGCAACGATTGCGCAAGCGCGGGACTGGACTGTGCTGGTGCCGATCGTCTGATAGCTCAGCCAGCGAAACAGCTCACCGAAACCGGGGATGTCGCGACCACCGCCGTTGGCCTTGATGATCTCGAAGGCTTCAGGGGTGACATCGCGACCGGTTAGCCCGGTGCCACCAGTGCTTACGATCGCGTCGACCTGTGGATCATCGATCCATGCATTGAACTTCGCCGCCAGTATCTCGGCGTCGTCCTTGACGATCGTGCGCTCTGAAAGGCTGTGACCAGCGGACACGATGCGATCAGCCAGGATATCTCCCGATGTGTCGGTCTCGGGCGTGCGTGTGTCTGAAACCGTAAGCAGGGCGATCTGGATCGGCGTGAATGTCTTGCTCTCGTCGATCGCCATGTCGCTTACACCTTTCCGCTAGTATTCAACTTTCAGTTGAGCGGTGTGGGTGATAGCGTGATGGGGAAACTCTGGCCAGCGGCCTTGTGCCAGTGCGCGGCGGCTTGGCGAGGCTACGCCTGCAGCACGCTCGTACATCCAGTAATTGCGCATCACGATGGCAACGTAGCCGCGGGTCTCCCAGTAAGGGATCGACTCCATATAGAGCAGCGGATCATTGAAATCGCGAATTTCGTAGTTCCAACGGCTGACTGGAGTGAGGCCCGCGTTGTAGGCAGCCATAATCTTGGGAAGTTGGCCCGCGGTCGCCGCATTGTCACGCAGCATCTCAAGGTGCCGCTGACCATAGGTGAGATTGACTTCAGGGTCGTTCAGATCGGCATAGCTCGCGCCGAGATTAAGGCGACCGGACCAGTCGCGGGCGGTTCCCGGCATGATCTGCATGAGACCGCGTGCATTGGCTGGACTGACTGCGCTGGCTCGGAAATTCGATTCCTGTAGCGCGTGGGCAAACGCCAAAGCCGGATCGACCCGCCAACCGGTTTTGGGCTGCCAATTGGCAATTGGATAACGCAGTGCGGTGTCGGGTTGCATCCCATAGGGCGCATTGTGCGCGAGGAACAATTGCGTGCTCGGCAAGCCGAGCGATCGAGCGAGGCGCGAGACATGCGGATAATCCTGCGGATCACCGACCCGGGCCTGATGGCGTAGCACTTCATCGGCAAGGCCAGGCCGACCAATCTCGACCAAAGCCTTAGCGATCCGTACGTTGTAGACGTCGTCTATAGCGCGCCAGTCATCCTCACTGAACGGGACAGCCTGCGCTTCTGGCGGCAAATGGATGCCAAGCTGCTCGCTTGCGAGCATGCCATAGAGCGTTTCGCTATAGCGCGCGGCGGCAGAGAGCTGCGACTGAGCCTCACCCGGCTCGCGGCAACGCATCAATGAGCGGTGCGCCCAATAGTGGGCAGCCGCGGTCAGTTCACTGTTGGTTGACTGCGCAGCCGCGCGCTGGAAGGCTTCGCCTGCCAAAGCACAATAGCCGAGCCGCCATGCAGCAAGGCCCGCGACCCATTCGCCTTCTGCTACCCAAGCACCGCCGCCGTGATTGACAGTCTCGGCGAGGGCCAATGCCGCTTCATCATTGTTTTCGATATAGTAGGACCAAGCGACCCGCTGACGCCATTCTGCGCGAGCTTCGGGGCTGAGCTGGTGATCGACCTCAACCAGGATCGCATGAGCACCAGCGGAATCGTCGTCACGAATGCGCTCAAGGATGGCCGAGCGGGTCGCGCTGGGCATCGAGCCGTCTTGCACTGTCTTCGGGCGGATGCGCTTCGGCGCCGAGGGCTTCCATTGGAAATTCTGGGCACGGGGTAGCTCGGGCAGGCGTTCAAGACCGCGCTTTGCTCCCAAGCGACTGAGTTGCTCGGAATGTGGTAAGTGAACGCCGGCTTCAAACCATTCTGCAATGTCTTTGGCAGAAACCTTCGGGCTCTGAGCATGGGTGTAGAATTCGGCCGCAGCGACCTGGTGGAGGATGCCGCCCTCGCGACGGTCGAGCATATCCTCGACCTTTTCCCACTTCTGCTGGTCAATATTGGCGAACAGCTCGACATAGAAATCGCGCTCTTTGCGCGAAAGGACGGTAGGCGCGGCAGATTCGGACGGTTGGTCATAACGGGCGACCATTCCGTCACTTTGCGCTGCGGCAGGCTGTGCGACTGTTGCAACCAAAGCTAAGGCTGCTGCACTCAAAACCGACCGAGCTTTGCGGGGGATTAGTGTTCCGCTCGCCATTCAATCCATCTCCGCCAAAAACGCGCTTTGAGCCGAGGGCTTGCCATAAGGCTGTCCAACCCCTCGCTCGTTAGGAGCGGTGTGTTTGGCGCGCTTGGGTTGATTTCACGTAAATTTTTGCCGGTTTGCGGCAATTCGGTGCCCAAAAGCGGCAAAATGTTGCCGCCCAAGGCCAGGATCCGCTTGGGATCAGCCAGAGTCAGGTGGCGAAGCAGAACCGTGCCCAGGCCGGCAGACACGCAAGCCACCGGGTCAGCCATTGGCGTGTGCCTGGGCAGGGCGGATGCGAAATAGACGTTTTCCTGAGCAATTCCTGCTGCAGATAGAAATCTATTCAGAAATGCGCCTTGCGGGCCGGACAACAAGCGATCGCTATCAGCCTGTTCGGGATCCATTACCAGAACGAGCAATTCTGCTTTGCTTGTTCCCCGTGGGGGGATGCGACCGCGCGGGCCTATCGCATCCAAACCAGGCGCTTGCAGCCACCAATCCCGGAAGGAATCGAGCGTAGTCGGGGAATCTCCATCAAACGGGTCGAGGGTTTCTGCCGGTTTTTTGATAGGCTCAAGTTTATCAGAACCAGCATCCGATATGGCCCGCTGGGGATCCTTGGAACCCGTCTCAGCATCTGCGTTCGAATGCCTGTCGAGACCATCGCTAAGCCAAGCCGTAGCGTCATCTTCGAAGGCATAATCCACGCCTGCATCGCGCCACCACGCGAAGGCGGCTTCCATCTCATGGGCAATTGTGGGATCTGCGAGCGACATACTAATTATTGCAAGTCTTGACTGTGCGAATCCCAGTTAGCAAGTGCACATACGACAGAATGTTTGGATAAAGGTCCAAACCGTTTTTGGGGATCGAGAGAGAACATGACCGAACGTGAATCCATGGAATGCGATGTTGTGATCATCGGTGGTGGGCCCGCAGGGCTCGCGGCTGCGATCCGGCTCAAACAGGTCAATGCAGAGCTTGAAGTCGTCGTGCTCGAGAAAGGCTCTGAGATCGGCGCGCACATCCTGTCAGGCGCGGTGGTCGATCCCAAAGCACTGGATGAGCTGCTACCCGAATGGCGCGAGATGGATTGCCCGATGGCTGAGACTCCGGTCACCGATAACTGGCACTGGGTTCTGTCAAAGAATGGCAAGACTTCGCTGCCGCATGTCTTCATGCCGCCACTGATGAGCAATCATGGTTGCTACACTGGCTCGCTCGGTAATCTCTGCCGCTGGCTTGGCGAGCAGGCCGAAGCGCTTGAAGTCATGGTCTTCCCTGGCTTCCCAGCAGCCGAGGTTATCCTCGACGACAAGGGAGCCGTTGCTGGCGTGATCACCCAGGATATGGGGATCGCTGAAGACGGATCACAAAAGCCTGACTTTGAGCCAGGCATGGAAATCCGCGCCAAATACACGCTGTTCGCTGAAGGCGCGCGCGGCAGTCTGACCAAGCAGATGAAGGCCAAGTTTGACCTTGAGGCCAATTGTCAGCCGCAGGTCTATGGCCTTGGCATCAAGGAATTGTGGGACATCGATCCCAAGAAGCATGTGCCCGGTCGGGTGCTTCACACCCAAGGCTGGCCACTCACTGAAAGCGACAGTTGGGGCGGCGGATTCCTTTACCACCAGGCCAATGGCCAGGTCGCGCTCGGCTTTGTGACAGCGCTCGACTACAAGAACCCGTGGGTTTCGCCCTATCAGGAGTTCCAGCGCTGGAAACAGCATCCAGCCATCCGCGAATATCTCGAAGGCGGGACACGCGTTGCCTATGGCGCTCGCGCTATCAACGAGGGTGGCTGGCAGGCTGTGCCCAAGCTGGCATTCCCCGGCGGCGCGCTGATTGGCTGCGCGGCAGGCTTCGTCAATGTTCCGCGGATCAAGGGCAGTCATACTGCAATGAAGAGCGGCATGCTGGCAGCAGAAAGCATCTCTGCGGCAATTTCTGCAGGCAATGCACAGACCGAGCTGAGCGATTACGACGCAGCGGTCCGTTCAAGCTGGATCGCCGATGAGCTCAAGCTGGTTCAAAACGCGCAACCTGCCGTTGCCAAGTATGGCGGAGATATTGGCACTGTGATGGCCGGTGTCGATATGTGGATGCGCACGCTCAAGATCGGCCTGCCGATCTCGATGAAGCACCATGCTGATTACACCATGACTGGCCGCGCCGATCTCTATCCCAAGATCAACTATCCCAAGCCCGATGGTGAGATCAGCTTTGACCGCCTGACCAATGTCGCGTTCAGCTTCACCAACCATGCAGAGGATCAGCCGGTCCACCTGCAGCTGGGTGACGCTGACTTGCAAAAGTCGAGCGAGCTGGAAGTCTTTGCTGGTCCATCATCGCGCTATTGCCCGGCGGGCGTCTATGAGTGGATCGAGGAGGAGGGCAAGGAGCCCAAGTTCCAGATCAACTCGCAGAACTGCGTCCACTGCAAGACCTGCGATATCAAGGATCCCAATCAGAACATCAATTGGGTGACGCCAGAGGGCGGCGGCGGTCCGAACTATCCGAATATGTAGGATCGGGCTCGGTCAAAGCCTGGACGTCATTGCGAGCGAAGCGAAGCAATCCATCTTCGGCCGTTTCGAACGTTTGAGAGAACTGAAGATGGATCGCCGCGTCGCCGCCTGAGCGGCTCCTCGCGATGACGAGTGATAGGGATTTGGCTCTAACCGAAACCGCCTATGCCAAGATCAATCTCGCGCTGCATGTCCGCAAGCGGCGTGAGGATGGCTATCACGAGCTCGAAACGCTGTTTGCCTTTGTCGATGCCGGAGATCGGCTAACAGCCAAAGCTGCGCCAGAGGATCGGGTAACGACCCTGGGCGAGTTTGCGCAGGGGATCGACAGCCCGCTCGACAATCTGGTGGCTAAGGCACTCAGCGTCCTTCCAAGGTCCGCGGGTCTCGATTTAACGCTGGAGAAGAATCTTCCGGTTGCCGCCGGGCTGGGCGGAGGCTCCGCTGATGCAGGAGCGGTGTTCCGCATAGTCGAAGAACTGCATGGACTTCCTGATGACTGGCATGAACGGGCTGCCAAACTGGGGGCGGATGTTCCTTGCTGTGTCCGCAGCGAGACCGTGGTGGGACGTGGGACCGGGACCGAGTTGGAGCCGATCGAAAGCGACTTGGCGGGTACCCCCGTGCTGCTCATTAATCCGCGTGTACCGGTCTCTACCGGACCGGTGTTCAGGGCGTGGGATCAGATCGACCGGGGACCACTGCCGGACGGTGATGCTCGCGCAATTGCATTGGCTGGGCGCAATGATTTGGAGACGCCAGCCATTGAGATTTGCCCCGAGATTGACGTAGCACTTGCTACACTAACGGCGACTAACCCGTGGCTTGCTCGTATGTCGGGTTCGGGCGCCACCTGCTTTGCTCTCTATGAAGATGAAGGCGCTAGGGATGCCGCCGCAAAGCAAGTTTCCGAGCAATTCCCCGATTGGTGGCAACTGTCGGGGGCACTGCGATGAGTCAGAGCGCGCCTTTCCGCCAGTTGGGCGAACCCAAGCCCGGTGGGATCGTGTTGGTGGCCGACCACGCCTCCAATCACGTGCCGGAGGATATCCCGCTTGGCGTCTCGCCTGAGTTACTCGGCGAACATATAGCCGTAGATATCGGGGTTGAAGGCGTGGCCGAACGAATGGCGCGGCGTCACGGCATCCCCGCGCATTTGGCGACGATCAGCCGTCTGGTGATCGACCTCCATCGTGAAGAGGACCATCCTGGCCTGGTTCCGAGCGAGAGCGACGGGCATCTCGTTCCCGGCAATATTGGCGCCGATGTCGAGGGACGTCTCGACCGTTTCTATCGTCCCTATCACGAGGCGATGGCGGCTTGGCTTGATCAGGGTCAGCCGAAATTGATCCTCTCGCTCCACAGTTTCACTCCCAAACTGGCCACCAGCGAGGAAAAACGACCGTGGGAAGTGGCCTTGCTCTACAACCAGGATGACCGGGCTGCGCGGCATGCGATCAGACTGTTTGGCGAGCAGGGTCTGACCGTTGGCGACAATGAGCCCTATTCTGGACGAGACCTCAACGCGACGATGAACCGCCATGCCGAGGCGCATGGTCGGTACTATTGCGCGATCGAGGTGCGACAGGATCTGATTTCGACCCGCGCAGAGCAATCGCGCTGGGCTGCAATGATCACTGACGTTGCGGGAAGGGTTGCGCTCGCGCTCGACTGACGGCAGGGCTGTTTCGCGAATTCAAGCGAGCAGGAAATCTATGTCAGATCGTTTTGACAAATCAAAGCTTCCCAGTCGGCATGTCTCGGTTGGACCCGAGCGGGCACCGCACCGGTCCTATTACTACGCCATGGGCATGACCGAGGAAGAGATTGCGCGGCCCTTTGTGGCGGTCGCCAGTGCGGGCAATGACAGTGCGCCATGCAATACGACACTCAACGCGCAGGCCGATATATGCCGCGAAGGCGTGATTGAGAATGGCGGAACACCGCGTCGTTTCAACACCATCACCGTTACTGACGGCATTGCCATGGGGCACCAAGGCATGAAAAGCTCGCTCGTCAGCCGCGAAGTGATCGCTGACTCAGTCGAATTGTCAGTGCGCGGACATTGCTACGACGCGCTGGTCGGATTTGCAGGCTGCGACAAAAGCCTGCCCGGCATGATGATGTCGATGTTGCGGCTCAATGTTCCAAGCATCTTTGTGTATGGTGGGTCGATCCTGCCGGGGACCCATCATGGCAAGGATGTGACCGTTGTCGATGTGTTCGAAGCGGTTGGCCAGCATGCCGCTGGAAATTGTCCGCTGCAGGAGCTGATCGCACTCGAGAAGGTGGCGTGCCCTGGGCATGGTGCATGTGGGGGCCAATTCACGGCCAATACTATGGCCTGCGTTGGAGAGGCTATCGGATTATCATTGCCAAACAGCAATATGTCTCCAGCTCCTTATAAATCGCGTGAAGATATTGCGCGCGCAGCAGGCCGTCAGGTCATGAACCTGCTGGAGATCAATCTTCGCCCGCGTGATATCTGCACCAAGGCGGCGTTTGAGAACGCTGCTCGGGTTGTCGCGGCGACCGGAGGGTCGACCAATGCGGCGCTGCACTTGCCCGCGATGGCAAGCGAATGCGGGATCGATTTTGACCTGTTCGATGTGGCAGAGATCTTCAAGTCCACACCATATATGGCCGACCTCAAACCGGGCGGTCAGTATGTCGCGAAGGACATGCATGAGGCTGGTGGTGTCTACATGGCGATGAAGACCCTGCTCGATGGCGGCTTTATCGATCCCGAGCCAATCACCGTGACCGGCAAGACGATTGGCGAGAACCTCGAAGAGATCACCTGGAACCCTGATCAGAAGGTGTTCTACGAAGTTTCCAACCCAATCACCCCGACCGGCGGTGTGGTCGGCCTCAAGGGCTCACTCGCGCCGGAAGGCGCGATCGTGAAGGTTGCCGGGATGGAGCGGCTGCAGTTCACCGGCTCAGCCCGTGTGTTTGACTGCGAGGAAGACGCGTTTGCGGCTGTCGAGGCACGCGATATCCAAGAAGGCAGTGTGATCATCATCCGCTACGAAGGGCCCAAGGGCGGCCCTGGCATGCGGGAGATGCTCGCGACCACCGCCGCGCTCTATGGCCAAGGCATGGGTGAAAAGGTCGCGCTGATCACCGACGGCCGTTTCTCAGGAGCGACCCGCGGGTTCTGCATCGGCCATGTCGGCCCTGAAGCGGCCGAATGCGGCCCGATTGCACTGGTTGAGAATGGCGACACAATCAGCATCGATGCTGAAGCTGGGACCATCGATCTAGACGTCGATGAGAGCGTACTTGAAGAACGTCGCAAGGCCTGGAAACCGCGGACCAATGACTACCAATCCGGGACTTTGTGGCGCTATGCCCAGAACGTCGGCTCGGCGCGCTATGGTGCCCTTACTCACCCGGGAGCGAAAGCGGAAACCCATGTCTTTGCGGATATCTAGCGCCGTTATACTCTCGCTGACGCTGGTCGCATGTGGAGACGAAGCCGTTGTGGTTCCGCCGGCGGCGGATGGCGATGCGATTGATTGCGCGATCGGACCAGGTGCCGAATACTCTCCAGTATGCACGCTGGAATGGATCGCAGCCGAGGACGGGGATGAAGCCAAACCGTTTCTGATTCACCATCCAGCCGGGGGATTTCGCAGAGTGAACCTCAATCCCACGACAGCCAGTCTGAGTGCGCGGGATGGTGCAGGAGAGCTGGTTGATCTCCCAAGCAATATCGATGGTGTGTTTGAGTTCGAGATCGACAGCGACCGCTACCGCATCCCTCTGACGGCACTCGCAGCCGAATTGCAGTGAGTTTGGCGCAAGTCCTCACCGTCGCCCAAATGCAGGCCGCCGAGCAGGCGATTTTTGATGCGGGGACGAGCGTTGACGAGCTAATGGATATCGCAGGCAGCGGCGCGGCTGAGTGGATCCGCCGTGTTGCAGCCGGGCGCTCGGTCACTGTTCTATGCGGACCGGGCAACAATGGCGGCGATGGCTATGTCATTGCCCGGCGTCTGCGCGAATTCGGGAATTCTGTAACCGTGGTTGCTCCCTTGGAGCCATCGACCGAGGCAGCTCGAAACGCACGCCAAAGCTATGGCGGACCGGTCCAGACTTCGGGCAAGAGCGCTCAAGGCGAGCTCTTTGTCGATTGCCTGTTTGGCTCGGGGCTTTCGCGTCCCTTGTCGGGCGAGCATGCGCTGCTGTTGCGTGATCTGGCAGAGCGGCATGTCTACAGAGTGGCTGTCGACCTGCCGTCTGGTGTCGAGAGCGACAGCGGCGCTTTGCTCAACGAGCGTTTGCCCGAGTTCGATCTCACACTTTGTCTCGGTGCATGGAAGTTCGCCCATTGGAAGCTCCCTGCGCGGGCAATGATGGGGACCAAAAGGTTGGTCCCGATTGGCGTTGATACGACTGACGGAGCGGCGTGCTTGGTTGAGCGGCCGAACCTTGCTCAACCTGATGACGAGAGCCACAAATACACACGTGGGCTGTGCCTGGTAGTGTCTGGAGCGATGCCCGGGGCAAGCTTACTGTCCTGCCAAGCGGCGATGCGCGCCGGGGCAGGATATGTGCAATTGGCTAGCGACGCTCCGTGCCATGTCGATCCTGATCTCGTCATTCAGTCTGAGCCGCTGGAACGTGTCCTGGAAGATCACCGGATTGACGCTCTTCTAATTGGCCCTGGCTTGGGAAGAGATGGCGCGGCAGCAGAACGACTTGGGATCGCTCTAAAGTCACGCAAACGCAGTGTAATCGACGCTGATGGGCTGAACCTTCTTCAGCCAGAAATGATCTCCCCCGATCAGCACGTCCTACTCACCCCTCACGATGGCGAGCTTGAACGTCTTTGTCAGAGCTTTGCCGTTGTTGCCAAGGGTCGCCAGGATCGGGCCCAGGCGCTGGCCAAAGCGAGCGGAGCTATTGTGCTGGCTAAAGGGCCTGACAGCGTCATCGCCGATCCCGAGGGGAGAATTGCCCTGGCGCCACCAGCGCCCTCTTGGCTCTCGGTGGCCGGTAGCGGCGATGTTTTGGCAGGCATCGCAGTCAGCCGGATGGCCGCAGGAAAGGACTGTTTCGCAGCGGCTTGCGAGGCGGTCTGGCTGCATGGTCAGGCCGCGCGATTGTCCAAAGCCCCGTTTAGCGCTTTGCAGCTGGCCCACAGCGTTCAAGCGGCTTACGCCGCCGCGCTATGAGCGAATCCCAAACCATCACTCGTCTTGCAGCGAAAGGAGACGGCGCAACCGCAGACGGCCAACATGTCGCGGGCACCGTGCCCGGCGATACGGTCGAAGCCGGCGCGCTGGTGGAAAAGGGCCCGCATCACGTCGAACCTATCTGTCAGCATTTCAGCAAATGCGGCGGATGCCAATTGCAGCACGCCGACCAAGAGGTGCTGTCGAGTTTCGTCCGCGACCGTGTTGTCAACGCGGCGCATGGGCAGGGGATCGAGCCAGGAGAGGTCTTGCCGGTTCATCTCTCTCAGGCGCATTCACGCCGGCGAGCGACCTTTCACGCGATGCGGACACAGCGCGGAGCTGTGTTGGGCTATCGCGAAGGTGGTTCGCATAGAATTGTCGATCTGCGAGAATGCCCGGTCTTGGCAGAGCCTTTGGTTGCGATGGTCGGACCTCTGCGGGATTTCGTTGCTCGGCACGGTATTAAGGGGGCGATCGACATCAGCGCTTCGCTGTGTGACCAAGGGTTGGACATTGGCTTCAAGAACCTTGTCCTGGATGGTTTGGAAGCCACCGAAGCAGCGCTCGACTTCGCCCGCGACCACGGTCTAGCCCGACTTTCGATTGACCAAGGCTATGGCCCTGAGACTGTCTGGGAGCCTGAGCCCGCGACCGTCACATTGAGTGGGACGGTGGCACCATTCCCGATCGGCTCCTTCCAGCAAGCCACCTTGGACGCCGAGGCCCAGCTCATTGCCGATGCTAAGCAATGGATCGGCGAGGGAAGGTTGATTGCTGATCTGTTCGCAGGACTTGGAACCTTCGCATTTGCTTTGGCACAGAACCGAAAGGTGCTGGCGGTTGAAGCAGATCGAACCGCTCATTTGGCCTGCAAGACCGGAGCTGCCCGCAATGGCGGTGCTGTGACAGCCTTGCATCGCGATCTGTTCCGCAACCCGTTGGATGCCAAAGAGCTCAATCATTTTGCTGCGGTTCTGCTCGATCCGCCACGCGCCGGTGCCCGTGAGCAGATCGCCCGGATTGCCGAAAGCGATGTTTCGCGGGTTGTCTATGTAAGCTGCAATCCCTCGAGTTGGGCCCGCGATGCCGCCAAGCTTGTTGAAACGGGGTTCGAATTGGAGAAGCTCCGCCCAGTCGGACAGTTCCGCTGGTCAACCCATGTAGAGCTGGTCAGTCTGTTTACCCGCTAGTCGCGCAATGCGCTGAGGATATGGTCCTTTAACCAGATGGCCGCGTCTGGCTCGACATAGGAGTGGCCTGCATTAGGGCAGCGTTGAATCCGATTGTCCGAAGAATCCCAGACTTCTGCGAATGCCTGAGCAGTGCGATCCTGTTCAGCGAGGAAGATACGCACTCTGCCACCAAACTGATTTAGACCCTCATGCATTTCCTCGACCAGAGGATTGGCTTCTGATTTGGGTTTGATCGATCTCGCCAGGCCTGAAGCGAGTTTTCGCAGATCAACGCCACCGCTCAGCAATCGGCCTATTTCACGCGGGTTTTTGAGCTTCTCCAAGTAGCGTGAACGAATGGCCGAGGCTGGCATGTCGCTTGCCGGATCCTCTTCTGCGGCTTCATCCTCAAAGGTCCATGGATTGGAGAGGATTAAGCCATCAAGCCCCGCTCCTCCTGCCAGCATGAGGGCCGACGCTGCGTCGCAATTGCCGAAACCAATGATCCGTTCGACTTGGGGTGCGATCGCGCGAAAGGCTTGGATGGCTGACGCAATATCGCCTTCCGCATTGCGGAAGCCTCGGTTCTCGCCTTCACTGTCGCCCACTCCGCGACGATCAAACCGAAAAACAGAAAAGCCAGCCTTCGCAATCTGCGCTGCCAGTTGAGACTGTCCAGAATAGGCGCCCGAGCGTATTTCGTTTCCGCCCCCAACGATGAGCAAGCCAGTCTCGCTGGGCGCCGTGTCGAGTGTCCCTGCCAGCTTCAGGGAACCGCAGCCAAAATCGAGATGCAGCCGACTCATTGCTCACCTACTTCTGCTGCGATGATCTCTGCTAGCGCCAAGGACTGCGGATGGTCCTCGCTCGGCTCAGCTCGCAGCCATAATCCAGGACCAGGCAGCTCGCTTTGGGCTATCTCTCGCTGTTGGGGCAATTCTGGCAGCGCTACTGACGCAAAGGACTCGATCATTTCCGAGCTCAGCTTCCAACCGTTCAGGACAACAATTCCATTGGCGGCATCGGCATGCTGCTTGGCCTGTTCGGTGTTGTGATTGCTTTCTCGATCAGCAAGCTTTTGCGCGCGTTGCATCGAGCGGAGCTGCTTCGCACCTGTTAGCGGAGCGTAGCGCCATCCGGGCAGGTCGACCTCGGCGAGCATAGCCCCGGCTCGGATGGATAGAACATGCGTGGCGTGCACTTGATCGGCTACGCTTCTGGCATGTTCGAGCCAACTTGAGAGTGTTTGTGCAGAGAGCGGTTCAAGACTCTCATTGCAACCAGGAAGATCGGGCAAGAAGCTGTCGATACCCGCGGTATCGAGACCTCTCATCATCTCGACTGTAAAGCGTCGGAGTTTATTGGCTTCGTCGAACAGGGCAGGGAGGATAAGAACTCTGGAATGCCGGCCCTGGTCAAACTTGAGCAACAATTCTTCCGATGTTGCCTTGTTCGCGCCGGTTGCAGTCCATTGAGCAATCACGCGGTTGCTCTCAACCTTCGATGATTTTTGCTTCGGCGAAGGCTAGCAGGCCGCCATAGGTCTCCAGCATCTCGCCATCGACGTCGTCATCATCGATCATGATATCGAGCCGATCTTCCATCTCCGTAAGAAGGCCAGCCACAGCCATCGAATCGAGCTCTGGCAAATGCCCAAACAGACCACTGTCTTGTTCCAAGGCTTCAGCTTGTTCAGGGTCAAGGCCGAGCACATCGGCAATGATCGACTTGAGCGTCTGGTCAATCGCATTTCTGCTCATGCCGATCCCCGATTTGTCCTGCGCTGGCTCGCTGACTGGATTGGTGCTCATTGGCTGGATTGCTCCCTCGCTACCGGGCGCCGCCTTTAGCTTTGCGACGATTGTGTTGCAAGCCGTCGAATAGTGCGTTTGGCGAGCGCTGGCCATGCCTTGATATCGCGGGGGTTCAGACAATCGATACGATAGCGTGGACGGATCTCTTCCATCCAGTCGCGCTTGTACGGCTCATCACCGGTGCCAAAGTCGACCAGATCGACCCGATCCACATCGATGACATGCTCAAACAGGGCTGCGCTCAGCGTGGTGCCAGCCGATAGCTTCTTATGCTCTTCAAGGTGAGCCAGCTTATGGATGTACGCCGTTCCGTCCTCAACCGTCCAAAACTGTGCAGCGATCGCTTTTCCCTCTGCATAGGCGACAGCGAGCCTCAGCCGGCCCGCCGCGCCCTCTGCCTCTGCAAAGGCACGCAACATCTCAGGCTGATCTTCTGCTGGCTTCCAACTGTGCTGGTAGATGGTTTCATATTCCTGCCAGGCTCTGGCGTTGAACTGCGTGAACAGCTCAACATCAACCTTCTTGGCCTTGCGCTTGAGCGTTGTGCGGAGTTTTCCCGGACGATCTGACCAATAGTCGGCGAAGCTGCGCCCCTCGACCGGTAGAATGTGGTTCACGTCGCATTGCTCAATGTAGACCGACCAACCCGCCGTTTTGAACGCGCTTACCAATTGAGCGGCCGAGCCATGCTCATCTGGAACCGGTTCCAAGGTGACGCGATGGGCCCGGTTGCGCAGCGAACGGGCAATTTCGCGCAGCAAGGCCTCGCCGGTCGATCCTTCTGGAGCCAATGGGCGCCAGGTGAAACTGTACCAATTACGCAAAGGCGTAATGTGACCGCTCGTCTCGGTCAGCGCCAGAACAGCGTTTTGATCTTCCTGCGATGCACCAGCAAGCAGCGGTGCCATCCCGGTCTCAGCCAGCAAGGCGAACCATTCGCGCCGATCGAACGGCGAATGTGGACCCGCGAGCGTGCCGTGCTGACACGAACTACCCAAGGCGTTAACGCTATCGTGATACCACGCTTCGATCACTCTATCGGACTCCGTACTGGGACAACTCGCGTACACATTATGGCTGACCAACCCGAGCCCATCGCCAAACCCCTGGATCACATCGCGGAACGCGGTGTGGAACTCGGCTTGGGTGAGGCACCGGCTTTGGTGCTGCGCGACAGGACACTTAACCATGAGGAGTTAAGACTGCGTGTTAGTCGTCTTGCGGCCTGGTTGAAGAGCAAGGTTTCCGAGCCTGGCGCGCGGGTGGCGAGCTGGGCCGCCAAAGGAGAACTGACCTGCCTGATGCCTTTGGCGGCGGCACGCGCAGGTCTAGTGCATGTCCCGATCAATCCGTTGCTCAAGCGCGCGCAAGCGGCTCACATTCTGGCGGATAGCGGCGCTTCGATGTTGATTGGAACGCCGACGCGTCTCGCGACGTTGGAGCCTGAAGATGTTCCAGCCAGCTGTGAGAGCATTGCCGAAGCTGATGCCCTAGAGCAGGCCTCTTTACTCGGAGCGAGCTTGCCGCCGTCGCAGGCCGATCCGGAAGAACTGGCCGCCATTCTCTACACCAGTGGATCAACGGGCAGGCCCAAAGGCGTGGTTTTGAGCCATGCCAACCTGTGGTTGGGGGCTGTCAGTGTCGCGGACTATCTGGGATTGGCAGCGGACGATGTGACGCTAGCTGTGCTGCCCCTGTCGTTCGATTACGGTCAAAACCAATTGCTTTCGACGTGGTATGCCGGGGGATCTGTCGCTCCGCTGGATTACCTGTTTCCCCGCGATGTGGTGAAGGCGTGCGCTAAGCATCGCATTACGACGCTTGCGGCGGTGCCGCCGTTGTGGGTGCAATTGGCAGAGCTTGAGTGGCCGACAGAAGCCAATGCTAGCCTTCGCAGACTGACTAACAGTGGCGGAGCGCTCACAATCGAATTGGTGAAAGATCTTCAGGCGATGGCTCCGACCGCCGATCTCTTTCCGATGTACGGACTGACTGAGGCATTTCGGTCAACCTTTTTGCAACCTTCGCTGGTGGACGAGCATCCGACTTCGATGGGAACCGCGATACCCTTTGCTGAAATCCTAGTGATTGACGATGCAGGCGAAGTCGCAGGCCCGGGAGAAGAAGGAGAGTTGGTCCATTGTGGGCCCTTAGTGGCACAAGGATATTGGCAAGATCCGGAGCGAACCGCGCAACGATTTAAGCCTGCACCGGAAGCCTCTGAATACGGCGGCATAGCGGTATGGTCCGGTGATCGCGTGTTGCGAGCGGAGAATGGACTGCTGTTCTTTGTTGGCCGCCGCGATGCCATGATCAAGAGCGCAGGCAATCGGATCAGCCCTATGGAGATCGAAGAGGCGGCAATCGCATCTGAGCTGGTTCAGGAGGCTGCAGCCTTGGGCGTCCCTGACGACAGACTGGGCCATGCGGTGCATCTGGTGGTAAGAGGTACAGACATAGAGGCAGAGCGAGCTGAATTGGCCAAGGTCTTGAAACGAGAGCTTCCAAATTTCATGCAGCCGCACGCTATCCATTGGCGAGAGTCCATGCCGCTTAATCCCAATGGAAAGATTGATCGCACAGCCTTGATGCAGGAGCTAACCCGATGAAGGCCCAATTGAAGCCCCAGTTGAAGGCAAAGCCTATAGGCCCAATTCCGGCAGGGTATCCGACGATTGATGGTGAGCTGGGTATTGGTGGCAAGTCAGCCAGCTATTGGGTCGATAAGGCTGGGAGCACTCCGCTGTTCGTCTACTCGAAGGCACATTTGGATCAGCGCGTATCAGACTTGCGTTCCTCGCTCCCTTCTAGAGTGGGGATCAATTATGCCGTCAAGGCCAACCCCTATGGCCCAGTGATCGCGCATATGGCGGAATTGGTCGACGGTTTTGACATTGCATCATCAGGCGAGCTCGCCATGGTTCAAACCGCTGGGATTGACCCGGCTCGCGTAAGCTTTGCTGGGCCAGGCAAGCGTGATGATGAGCTCGAGGCGGCGATTTCTGCCGGAGCGACGCTCAATTGCGAATCCGCAGGTGAGGGGCGGCGCGCCCTTGCTATCGCCGAGCGTGTTGGGAAGGCGCCTCGGATTGCGATCCGAGTGAACCCTGAGTTTGAGCTCAAAGGCTCAGGGATGAAGATGGGAGGCGGGGCCAAGCCATTTGGGGTCGATGCGGCTGATGTGCCGAACCTTGCCCGCGACCTTATCCAGAACGGCGCCGAGTGGCGTGGGCTGCACATCTTTACGGGCAGTCAGGCCTTGAGTTCAGATGCGATCATAGAAACCCAAGGCAATGTGCTGAATTTGGCACGAGACCTGAGCGATGAGATTGGCGAGGGGCTACCCAAGCTCAATATGGGTGGGGGATTTGGCATACCCTATTTTCCAGGCGATGAAGCACTCGACCTGACCTCGGTTGGCGGGGCACTTGGAGAGATGGTGGAGGCGCTACCAACAACTTTTGATGACACTGACCTTTGCCTCGAGCTTGGGAGATATCTGGTCGGGGAAGCTGGCGTCTACCTCTGCCGAGTGATCGACCGCAAGGTGAGCCACGGTGTAACATACCTTGTAACGGACGGTGGCCTGCATCACCAACTGGCTGCGTCAGGCAATTTCGGGACCGTTGTCAGGAGAAATTACCCAGTCGCGATCGCCAATCACTATGACGCGCCAGCGGACGACATAGTTAACGTTGTCGGGTGTTTGTGTACGCCGCTGGATCGCCTGGCTGACCTCGCTGAAATGCCGCATGCAGACGTTGGCGATCTGGTCGCAGTGTTCTGTGCCGGAGCCTACGGAGCCAGCGCCAGTCCGGCCAATTTCCTTGGCCATGGCCCCGCCTCGGAAATGCTCGTTTAGGGTTTGGTAAGACCTTGTCCCAAATCGGGATAGCGCGGCGAAAGCGAGCCGTTTCCTAATATTATGTTCACCATTTTGGGAGAGGAAGGCTGCGTAATGCGCGGCTCCCTCCGTTGCAGGTCGCTCCTGCACACTGACCTTGGGATCCGCCAAGCACGGCCAAGGATACGTATCAATGCTGAATCAACTCTCTACCTCTCGTCTCATCGGCGCAGCTATGATGGCGGCTTTGCTCGCTGGCTGCATGGGTGGTCCAGGACGGGAATTGCCACCGGCGACTTTCGCATCAACGGTTGAAGGTCCAAGCGAAGCCTATCGCATCGGCCCGGCAGACACGATCACCATTCACGTCTGGCGTAACCCAGAGCTGAGTGCTGAAGATATCCAAGTTCGTCCTGACGGCCGGATCACCATTCCGCTGGTCAGTGATCTTCCTGCGGTCGGCAAAACGGCAACCCAGCTGCAAAACGACATTCGCGGCATTCTCGCACAGTACATCGAGCAGCCAATCGTCTCAGTGATCGTCAATGAATCGCGCGGCACCTACAACCAGCGCGTCCGCATCGTCGGTTCAACCGAAGAGCCGGCTTCGCTGCCTTACAGCGCGAATATGACTGTCCTCGACGCCATGATCGCAGTCGGAGGCCTCAGCGAGTTTGCCGCTGGTAACCGCGCCAAGCTGATCCGCCTGGATCGCGCCACCGGTCGCCAAATGGAATATCGTCTGCGCCTCAAAGATTTGCTCAAGAAGGGCGACAGCCGCGCCAACGTGACCCTCAAACCGGGTGACGTGATCATCATTCCGGAAAGCACCTTCTAAGGGAGCGTTCGGAAGGATGAACGAAGTCTTCGAAGAGCTGCGCACAGCGCTTTACTCGGTCTGGCACCGCAAATGGCTGGCCTTGGCCGTCGCCTGGGGTGTGTGCCTGCTGGGCTGGCTGGTGGTCGCCATGATCCCCAACTCCTACGAGGCGAAGGCCCGGATCTACGTCGATGTCGACGATGTTCTCTCCGAGCAATTGGGCATTGCTGGCGACGGACGTGAAGAGATCATGCGCGTTCGCCAAACTCTGGCAAGCGCGGTCAATCTTGAGAAAGTCATCAAGTCGACCAAGCTGGGCGAGGATATCACCGAACGCTCGCAGATGGATACGGCGATTGCCAACCTCACCGAGAAGGTGACCGTCAGCAGCCAAGAAGACAATCTGTTCGAAATCACCGCTACAGTTGGCAAGGGCAGCCTGTCCGACGCAGAGAACGCTGTTCTGGCACGCGACGTCGTCCAGAAACTGATCGATATCTTTCGCGAAGAGCACATCGCGGGCAGCCGGGTCGAGGTGAAGGACGCGATTGCGGAACTCAACGATCAGCTCGAAGAGCGAAAGGCTGAGCTTGAAGCTGCCGAAGAGCGCCGTTTGGCGTTTGAAGCCGAGTATCCCGATCTGATTGGGGGATCGGCTACGCTATCAACCAAGATTCAGCAGGCTAGAACCGAATTGCGCGGTATCGACGCCGATCTCGCTGCTGCGCAAAGCGCTTTGGCCGCGATCAATGGTCAATTGGCCGGGACGCCTCGCACGATTGCTGGCGACGCTGAAACTGGCGGAGCGCGGGGAGCGCTGGCTCAGGCCCAGGCTAACCTTGCACGTATGCGGGGTCGAGGCCTCAAAGATGGTCACCCAGATATCATCGCGACGCAGCGACAGATCGCCATTCTGACACGGCAAGTTGCGTCCGAAGGACCTGACAACATTACCGGTACGCCAAACCCAGCCTACACCTCTTTGGTGGCAATCAAAGCGGAGCGGCAAGCCGGCGTTGAAGCGCTTCAGGCACGGCGCGCCGCGGTGCAGTCAGACATTGCTGCATTGATGGGCAGCCAAGCGGCTGAACCAGCCGTGGCGGCGGAAGCCAATCGGATCAGCCGTGACTATGACGTTCTGCGCCAGAACTATGAGGATCTGCTGCAAAATCGTGAGGAAATCCGCACCCGCGGAAATGTTCAGGACAAGAGCAGCCAGTTCAAATTCAACCTGACCGATCCGCCGGTCGTCCCGCAATCACCAGCTGCGCCCAATCGCCCACTATTGTTGCTGGGCGTTCTGATCGTCGGCCTCGGTGCTGGTGCTGGCTCGGCCTATGCGATTGGTCAGCTCCGATCGACCTTTGCAACGGCTCAGAAGCTCGAGCGTTCGCTCGAACTTCCCGTGATTGGATCAATCTCGTTGGCGATGTCGGACGCCGCAAAAACGCTTGAGCGCAAGCGGGTCAAGCAGTTCGCAGGTGGTGTGGCCGGATTGGCCGGTGTCTTCATGATCCTGCTGGTGATCGAGTTTGTCACCGTTGGATCGGTGGCGTGAGGAGCGGGCGATGACAGAACACAGCAAAATTCGCCGCGAAGAGCCTAAGAAGGATGGGGGCAAGGGCTCATTGCTTGAGCGTGCCACCAGCGCCTTTGGCCTGGACTCGCTGTCCTCTGCGGGAGCGCCAAAGAACCTGCCGGAAGTCGAGAAGCGGGTCCCTGCGGCTGTGCAGCGCGCCTCAGCGAAGAAGCCTGCTGTGGCCGAAGTAGCAGAACAGGCCCCGCAGACGCACACCGCCCAGCCATCCTCAACGGCTCAGCCTATCGCTCCGCCAGAACCAGCGGTCGAGCTCGGCGGTTCGCATCAGAAGATCAGCCGCGAGCAAATGCGAGAGTCCGGTCTGATTGTCCCTGAAGATCCAGTGACAGCGTCGCTTGAAGAGTTTCGGATTGCCAAGCGCGAGATACTGGCTGATGCCCGTGCCGGCTCCGATCCAAAAGCCCGTCGGATCGTCGTCTGTTCGCCGCATCCGCAAGAGGGCAAGACCTATTGCGCTCTAAACCTCGCGATCGCGCTCGCAGCTGAGCGTGATATCGAGGTTCTGCTGATCGACGCCGATGTTATGCGGCCATCTATTCCGAAGCGCCTCGGCTTGAAAACGAGCACCGGCCTGATGGATGTGCTTGCGAACAAGGACCTTGCACCGGAGAAGCAGGTGATCGCGACCGATGTCGATCGCTTGTTCATTTTGCCGTTGGGTAAGCGGACTTCGCGTGATGCTGAGTATCTTGCGAGCGCCAGAACCGGTGAGGTGCTTGATCGCCTAACCCGCAGCGCACCCAATCGGATCCTCATCTTTGATACGCCGCCGGCTCTGGCGGCGTCGGCAGCAGCCGAGCTGTCCTCGCATGTTGGGCAAGCGGTCCTGGTTGCGCGGGCCGACGAGACCAGTCGTGCAGCGCTCGAAGATGCCGCTCAGCTGCTTTCGGCATGCAGTGACATCAAATTGCTTTTGAATGCCGCACAATTCAGCCCGTCGGGCCGCCGCTTTGGCGACTACGGCGTGCAGGAGGAATGATCATGCGTTGGCTTCGTGCACTCTTACTCGTTGGGCTGACTACTGTTGTCGTAGTCGCGCCAGCACATGCGCAGGACGAAGAGGACTCCAACCGCGGCCTGCGGATCGATCCCTATATCGAGGTTTCGCAGGTGCTCTCTGCCGAGATCACGCCAGGCGATGAGGTGCTCACCTACACTCAGGTCGCCGCGGGCGTCGACGTGTCTGCGATCGGGCGCAATGCGGGCGGCTCGGTATCGGTTCGGTACGAACGCAATATCGGATATGGCGACGACGTGATTGACTCCGACACCGTTAGCGGTGTCGCTCGCGGCTATGTCGCAATCGTGCCCAACGCCGTCACACTTCAGGCTGGCGCTTTGGCGAGCCGGACGCGAGTCGACGGGGCAGGGGGCACGACCGCTAACCCGCTAGTGCGCGATGGCGATGCCGAAGGACAAATCTACTCGGGCTACATTGGCCCTACCTTGACCACTCGGGTTGGCGCGGTTGATGTGACTGGCGCCGCACAGATCGGCTACTCGCGGTTCGATACTGATAGCCTTGTGGTCGATTCAAACGGCGACCCGGTCGATGTCTTTGATGAGAGCGTCACCTATAACAGCCAATTGCGGCTCGCGACCCGTGCGCGTGACGTCCTGCCTGTCGGCATTGGGGTTGAAGGCGGTTTTTATCAGGAAGACATCTCCAATCTCGATCAACGCGTGCGTGATATCTACGGACGCGCCGATGTGACCATTCCAATCAGCTCTGATCTCGCCGTGGTCGGCGGAGTCGGCTATGAAGATGTTGAGATCTCAAGCCGGGACGCCGTGCGCGATATCAATGGTGACCCGGTGGTCGGAGCGGATGGACGCTTTGTCACGGACAACAGCGCTCCTCGCGTGCTCGCGTATGACGTTGAAGGCGTAATCTGGGACGCTGGCATTCTGTGGACTCCGAGCCGCCGGACCACTGTCTCAGCAACGGTCGGTCGTCGTTATGACTCGATGACCTATACTGGCAGCATCTCTTACGTGCCCAATAGCCGCAGTCAGCTGGCCGTATCCGCTTATGACGGGGTGACCGGCTTTGGCGGATTGCTCACCAACTCGCTTGCGGCACTGCCGACTGAATTCCAGGCCGTCCGCAACTCACTGACAGGTGATTTTGGTGGCTGTGTCGGCACCGAAGACGGCGCGAATTGCTTGGATGCGTTTGGTTCGATCCGGTCTTCCACCTTCCGTAGTCGTGGCGTGCAAGCGAGTTATCAGCGTCGTCTTGGCCGCTTCAACGCAGCTATTGCTGCGGGCTACGACCAGCGCGAGTTCATCGCTGCCGCTGGCACTGTGCTGGAGGATGCCGATGGTCTCAAGGATGAGAGCTACTATGTCCAAGGCGCTCTGACGCGTGAGATTGGCCGCAATGCCAGCCTCCAGGCCAATGCATATGCCAATTGGTTCAGCGCAGGAGCCGATGGCGGCGATGTGACCGCATACGGTGCCTCGGCAGCATACAACCAGTCGATTGCGGGCAAGCTTTCGGCACGGGCAGCGCTGGGCATCGACTACATCGATTCCGAGTTTTCAGCCGAAGACTTCGCCTTCGCCACGGCGTTGGTTGGTCTTCGCTACGATTTCTAAGTTCTGGAGCAGCGACCAAATGTATGAGAACTTTTACGGCTTTACTGGACGACCTTTCCAGCTGACGCCGGATCCAGCTTTCTTTTTTGAAAGCGCGACGCACAAGAAGGCTCTGTCTTACCTTGGTTACGGGCTGAACCAGGGCGAAGGCTTCATTGTAATCACCGGCGAAGTCGGGGCGGGTAAGTCGACCTTGGTCGCTCACCTCATGGAAAAGGTTGATCCTGCACAGCTGACAGTCGCTCAGATTGTAACCAGCGCCTTGGATGGCGAAGAGATCGTCCATGTTGTTGCTCAGGCCTTCGGCTTGGATGTCGAAGGGCACGACAAGGCGGGAGCGTTGGGTGCGATTGAACGCTTTCTGCAAGACGAGGCGCGTGCCGGCCGTCGCTGCCTACTGATTGTCGATGAATGCCAGAACCTGGCAATCACCGCGCTTGAAGAGTTGCGGATGCTGTCGAACTTCCAATTGGGTTCCCACCCATTGCTGCAAAGCCTATTGCTGGGCCAGCCGGAGTTTCGCCGCACTGTGTCAAAGCACCCGGAATTGGATCAGTTGCGCCAAAGGGTCATCGCATCACACCACCTCGAAGCGCTAGGCGAAGCCGAGGTCGAGGGTTATGTTCTTCACCGGCTCTATCATGTCGGATGGCAAGGCAAGCCCGCCATGCGCGACGGCCTCCTTTCAGAGCTTTTTCGCCGTACCGGCGGGATCCCGCGTCGGATCAACCAGGTCATGAATCGCATGCTCCTGCTCGGTGCGATTGAGGAACAGCAAGCGCTGACGGTCGCCATGCTCGACTCGGTCTACGAGGAAATGGCTTCGGATACGGATCGTGGAGTTGCAGCAAATGCGTCGGCAGACGACGGATTTGAGCCCTTGGCTAAACCGATCGAGATTGGTCTTGTCGAAGAGTCGAAGAATAAGCCAAGTCCGGTGGATCCATCGGTTGCGAGCGTACCAGCCGAAGAGGTCGCTGCGCTTCTAGCTGAGCGCGATGCCCGCACAGCGGAACTGGAAGCCGCGCTGAGCGATTTGCAATCTGTTGGAAAAACTGAGCTCGGTTCAACTGCCGATCCTGAAATGGTGGATGCCATCAATCGCCTGGAGCGTCGGCTAGAGGAGCAGGAGCAATCCTTCCGCCATGTACTGGGCATGTTGATCGAATGGCTTGAGGACGACAATTCGCGCGAGGCTGCCTGATGGTTCAGCCCGCTGCCCCCCATCCCATACTCAACGGAATGTCCGTTGATGTCGAAGACTGGTTTCAGGTCGGCGCGTTCGAAAACACAATCGACCGCGCTGATTGGGACGGCATAGCCTCACGCGTTGAAGGCAATATCGATCAAATCCTTGATCTGTTCGCTGAGGCGAATGTCCACGCGACCTTTTTTACTTTGGGTTGGGTCGCCAAGCGGCACCCTGGCTTGCTGCGCCGTATCGCCGATGCTGGCCACGAGATAGCCAGTCACGGTTACGATCACGCGCGGGTCTTCACCTTCGAACGTCAACAGTTTGCTGAAGACATTCGAAATGCCAGGGAGATCATCGAGGACTGCTCAGGTGCTAAAGTTAGCGGCTACCGCGCCCCAAGCTTCTCGATTGATCAAAGAACTCCATGGGCATTCGAGGAATTGGCCGCCCAGGGCTATGTCTATTCCTCCAGCGTCGCTCCGGTAGCGCATGACCATTATGGGTGGCCCGAAGCCCCGCGGTTTGCGTTCAAGCCGCTTGCCACGTCCGAACTTGTCGAGGTTCCTGTAACGACCGCTATGCTCGGTGGAAAGAGGGTCGCTGCTGGAGGTGGAGGCTTCTTCAGAGTGCTTCCCTACAGCTTCTCACGGTGGGCGATCCAACAGGTCAACAATCGGGATCGCAAACCAGCGGTGTTCT
Source organism: Erythrobacter sp. (assembly GCA_965229665.1). Classification (GTDB taxonomy): domain Bacteria; phylum Pseudomonadota; class Alphaproteobacteria; order Sphingomonadales; family Sphingomonadaceae; genus Erythrobacter. Next base: position 2,990,074 of record OZ245896.1, read on the forward strand.
ATTTCCATCCTTGGGAGGTGGACCCCGATCAACCGCGTATGGCTCACGCTCCACTGCGCTCGAGACTACGGCATTACACCAATCTCGACCGAATGGCCGACAAGCTCCGCAAGCTTCTATCAGAGTTCAGCTGGGGGCGGATGGACCACGTGATCCAATCCGAAATTGCACAAGAGAAGGATTTGGCGGCGTGAACGCTCCGATGAAACTCGACGCGACGGTAACTCATGCCGATTTCTCTGATGCCTGCGAACTGGCGCAGATCGACAGCTTTGTCGCAGAGCAAGGCGGCACTGTCTTTCATCGGCCGGCTTGGCTGCAAGCAGTTGAGGCGGGAACGGGGCAAAAAGCCATGGGATTGGTTGCGCGCAAGCTCGACACGATCACCGGTTGGCTACCGCTCACCGCCGTCCGATCCCCCTTGTTTGGCCATGCGCTGGTTTCGAGCGGTTTTGCGGTGGATGGCGGCGTTCTGGCCAGCGACCGCGATAGCGCCGCGGCTTTGGTTGGATCAGTCCAGAGACTTGCCGAACAGAGCAGTTTTTCCAGTATCGAACTGCGCGGTGGAGATATTCCTGATGGCTGGCGCAGCTGGAGCGATAAGCATTGCGGATTTAACGCTGACCTGGCCGAAGATGATGAGCAGCAATTGCTGGCCATCCCACGCAAAGCCAGAGCCGAAGTGCGCAAGGGGCTCAAGAACGAGCTGACCGTCACCATAGGTCGCGGCCCTGAAGATCTCGAAGCGCACTATGCGGTTTACAGCGTAAGCGTACGCAATCTCGGTACGCCTGTGTTCCCATCCAAGCTATTTTCGGCAATGCTCCAGGCGTTTCCCGAAACCAGTGACATTCTGACGGTCTCGATGGGCTCCAAGCCTGTATCAAGCGTTTTGTCGTTCTATCACGACGGCGCGGTTCTGCCCTTCTGGGGTGGTGGAACCTTCGAAGCACGCCAGCTGCGCGCCAATGAGCGGATGTACTACGAGCTCATGCTTCACGCTCGACGCAAGGGTATGCAAAAGTTTGATTTTGGGCGGTCCAAGACCGGCAGCGGTCCCTACAAGTTCAAAAAGAACTGGGGCTTCGAGCCGGTTCCATTGACCTATGGCGAGTGGGCCGCGACCGGTCAGCAAGCGCGTGACATTGACCCAACCAGCGAGGGCTATTCGCGCAAGATCGAGCTTTGGAAGAAGCTCCCGCTTCCTGTCGCTAACACCATCGGGCCATGGATTGCCCGTGGGCTAGCGTGACCGGAGGCTGTCGTGGGCGAGATCCTTTTTCTTGCGCATCGAGTGCCGTTCCCGCCTAACCGCGGCGACAAGATCCGTGCGCATCATCTGCTCAAAAAGCTTGCTCAGATCGGCCCGGTCCATGTTGGCTGCCTCGCGGAGAATGCGGAGGATCGTAAGGCAATCGAAGGTATCGCGTCTCTGGCAAAATCCTACTGTGTTCCGGATCGCCGGAAGCCTCTGGTTTTGGCCGGTGCAGAAGCGGTTCTGTCAAACAAGCCCGTAAGCCTCACGGCGTTTCACAGCCCGCGTTTAGACCACTGGGTCAAGCGGGTCATCGCATCAGAGCGGATCGAAACAATCGTCGTCTTTTCGGGCCAGATGGGACAATATGTCCCCGCCGACTTTGACGGCCGCGTGGTGATTGATCTTTGCGATGTCGATAGCGCAAAGTTTGAAAACTACGCTGAGAATGGCGACAAAGTCTGGATCAATGCGCGTGAGGCCCGCTTGTTGGCACGGGAAGAAGAGCGGCTTTCGTTACGCTCCGATGCGACTTTCTTGATTAGCGAGAACGAGGCCGAGCTGTTTCTATCGCGCGTGAAGCAACCGGCCGGCGCCAATGTCCAAGTTATGGGCAATGGCATCGATGCGGAGTTCTTCGATCCAAGGGCTGTGGCTGCACATCCAGATTTGGCGTCGAGCAAAGGTCCGCATCTCGTCTTCACGGGTCAGATGGACTACCTTCCGAATGAGCAAGCTGCCTTGTGGGTCATTGACCATCTCATGCCAAAACTGAGGCAGGTAGCGCCACTCGCCCAATTCCACGTCGTTGGGCGCAATCCAACGGTTTCGCTCAAGGCGAGGCAGGGCGTTTCTGGTGCAACGATCTGGGGCGAAGTCCCGGATGTCAGACCGTTTATTGCTGGAGCCGGCGCTATCCTTGCCCCGATGGCGATCGCGCGCGGTGTTCAAAACAAGGTGCTTGAAGCGATGTCCATGGCGCGTCCGGTTGTCCTGACCGAGCAAGCTGCAACGGGAATTGAAGCGCTGAACGGCACACATTGGATGGTAACGGATCTTGATCCCGAAGCCATGTGCGACGGCTTGAACCAGCTATTTTCCGATCCCGAGCTCGCGCAGCGAATGGGCGCAGCTGCGCGCGACTTCGTTCTGGCAAATCACGCGTGGGATGCCATGCTCGAGCCGCTGGAACGGTCCCTCTTGGATCGCGAGGAGGCCCGTGATGCCGCCTAAATCACTCGCCTCGGATTGGCGTCAGAGTTCGCTTCTTGAAAGCCTTCCCAAGCAATGGGAGCGCCCTTTGTTTGCCTTGCTCCTGACAATTGGAGCGCTGGTCATTTTGACCGCGAACGAATGGGGTGAGATGCTACACCAGTGGTGGAACATTGATACCTATAGCCACATTCTGCTCGTCCCATTCTTGATTGCATGGTTGATCGCAATGAAGCTGGGTGAGCTTAAACAGGTGACGCCACAAGGCTGGTTGCCTGGCCTTGGGTTACTCGCCGCCGCGCTCACCATTTGGTTTATCGGACGGGTGAGCGAGATCAATCTCCTGGCGCATGCTGGCGCAGTTGGCGCGATCCAAGCCGCAACCGTGGCCGTGCTTGGCCCCCGGATCTTGGTGCTGTTGTTCTTGCCCATAGCTTTCGCAACATTTCTTGTGCCATTCGGTGATGAGATAATCCCGCAGTTACAGATGATCACCGCTGCAATTGCCATTGCCTTGACCGAGTGGAGTGGCATTCCAGCGGAGATTGATGGGATCTACATCAACACGCCGGTCGGGTTGTTCATCGTTGCTGAGGCGTGCTCCGGGGTGAAGTTTCTCATCGCGATGATCACACTCGCAGTACTTGTGGCATTCACCCGCTTTGAGAGCTGGTCACGGCGGGCTATCTTCATGCTTGTGGCTATCGTCGTGCCGATCATTGCCAATGGTATCCGTGCTTGGGGAACAATCTATATTGCGCAGTTCCAAGGCGTGGAATTCGCCGCCGGTTTCGACCACATTTTTTATGGTTGGATCTTCTTTGCGATCGTTGTCGCAATTGTCCTTTCAAGCGCATGGCGGTTCTTTGAGAGCGAGCCTGAGACCTATGGTTTCTTTGTTCGTGACTTCCAGTCGCTGCATTGGTTCGCCGCGCTCGATAGAGCGCACACCAGCAGCGCAGTGGCAGCGGGCACGAGCTTTGCCTTGGTCGTGGCTGCTGGCTTATTGCAAGCGATTGTCGCTGGCGCGATGATCGTCTAGGCGCCGAACTGCAATGTGCGGGATCGCGGGCCTTTTTCATGCGGAAACTCCTAAGCCGGTCGATCCGATCAGGGTCGAGCGAATGTGCGATGCTCTGGCGCACAGAGGACCCGACGGTTCAGGCGTATGGACCGCCCCAGGCGTTGGCTTGGGACATCGACGCTTATCGGTGATTGACTTAGAAGGATCGCCGCAGCCCATGACCTCGTTCGATGGTCGGGCCGTGATCAGCTTCAATGGAGAGATCTACAACTTCCGCGAATTGAGGCGCGAACTCGAGCATGAGGGTGCGAAGTTCCGCACCTCGGGCGACACCGAAGTCATTCTCGCGGCATGGCAGCGTTGGGGCGTGGATTGCCTCGAGAAGCTGGACGGTATGTTCGTCATTGCCGTCTACGATATCGACCGGCGAACGCTCTTGCTTGCGCGCGACCGGTTGGGCGTGAAGCCGTTGTTCTTGACTGAGCTGAGTGACGGAAGCCTTGCTTTCGCATCAGAGCTCAAGGGGTTGATGGCGCATCCGCTGCTGCGTCGTACCCTCAATCCGCAAGCGCTCGATGACTACCTGACATGGGGGTACGTGCCGGACAGCAGATCCATTCTCGCCGGTGTGCGCAAACTGCCCGCCGGTCATTTCCTTTTGCTTGAGCACGGAAAGCCGATTCCTCAGCCTAGAAGCTGGTGGGATATCAGCTTTACCGAGCGGGCAAGGGGGTCAGAAGCCGACCTATCAGCTGAGCTGACGCATTTGATGCGGAGCGCGGTGCAATCACGCATGGTGGCTGATGTCCCGCTCGGGGCATTTCTTTCCGGTGGAGTGGACTCATCCAGTGTCGTCGCCTTGATGAGCGAGGCTAGCGCGGAACCTGTGCGGACCTGTTCTATCGGTTTTCACGCACAGGAATTGGACGAGACCAGCTACGCAGAGCAGATTGCCAACCTGTTTGGGACATCTCATCAGGCGCGGACCGTGGGCCAGGACGACTTTTCTAAGATCGATCATCTGGCAAAAATGTTCGACGAACCCTTTGCAGATGCGTCGGCTTTGCCGACTTGGCGGGTGTGCCAGCTTGCCAGGGAAAAGGTGACCGTTGCGTTGTCTGGCGACGGTGCGGATGAGGCCTTCGCTGGCTATCGCAGACAGGTTTTTCACCACCACGAAGAGCGCATTCGGTCGATACTGCCATCTGGCTTGCGAACGCCGGTCTTTGGCACGCTTGGAAAGCTCTGGCCGAAGGCAGATTGGGCACCGCGCCCACTCAGAGCAAAGACCACCTTTCTCTCGCTAGCAGCGAGTGGAGCAGAGGGTTACGCGAGGGGGCTGTCGATCAATGATCATGCAGCACGAGCCAAGGTGTACTCTGACCGTTTTAATAGAGGCCTAGCTGGCTATCGTGCTGAGACTGAGCTTGTTGGACTGATGCAGGCTGCTCCCGCGCGCAGTGGACTGGATCAAGCGCAGTACGCAGATCTCAAGTTCTGGCTGCCGGGAGATATTCTGACCAAGGTGGATCGAACAAGCATGGCCGTGGCGCTCGAAGCGCGCGAGCCCTTGCTCGATCATCGCTTGCTCGAGTTTGCCGCTCGCCTTCCTGAAAAAATGAGGGTGCGGGGCTCTACTGGGAAGTATTTGCTGAAGAAGTCGATGGAGCGATATCTGCCCGACAACATTCTGTATCGCCAAAAGCAGGGTTTCGTCACGCCGATTTCACAATGGTTGCGCGGGCCCTTGGCAACCGAAGCGAGAGCAATTGCAAGGGGCTCAGTCTTGTCAGACATGGGATGGTTCGATGCCAAGTCCATCTCCGAGTTGGCAGAGGCGCACATCTCTGGGCGATCAGATCAATCGCGGCTGTTGTGGCAGCTCTTGATGCTCGAGCGCTCGATCAAGCACCTTGGTGTGACCCAGTAATAGCATTGCGATACAGTGTAACATTCGGACTCGACTGACCCGATCTGGGACTCGGTTCAACTTGTCGGGGATAAATTATGTTTGCCAAGTGACTCCGCAATAGATTAGCTTCACTCCCACGGGACCGAAAGACTGCGTAAAGACGGCACAGGGTCCATACTTGAAGCCACGACTAAAAGTGGAGCGGGACGCAATGGATAGTGGTGTCAATAAAGCGATACCTTTGACGAGTGAGGAGGACTTGCTTGTTGAAAGCGGCTTGCACGCCTCTCTCCCTCAAGAACTGTTTAAGCTTCAAGAGCTTGATGTTCTCTATGACGACAGAACGCAGGCGCTTTGGACTTATATGCGGCCATCTGGCCGCCCTAGTTTTACTCCAACTATGCTCGCCGACTTCGAGGCATGGCAGGGTCTGATCAGCGATGGTTTCGGACCGGACAAAGCACCTCTACGGTATTTGATCTTGGGAAGCAGGGCTTCGGATGTTTTCTGCTTTGGCGGCGATTTGGAGCTTTTCCAGAAGCTGATCCGCGAAGGGGATCGTGAAGGTCTGGTCAATTACGGCCACCGTTGCTGCGCCATTCTGCATCGGAACATCCGAACGCTCGGCATTCCCATGCTGACGATTGGGCTTGTCCAAGGGGCGGCCCTCGGCGGCGGGTTTGAAGCGCTCTTGTCGTTCGACTATATCATTGCAGAGCGGACCGCGACCTTTGGACTGCCCGAGATCATGTTTGGTCTTTATCCAGGAATGGGAGCGCATGCGCTTTTGGCGCGCAAGCTTGGGAGCGCCATGGCGGACCGCTTGATCACCTCAAATCGCACGTACACTGCCGAGGAGATGTATGAGCTTGGGGTTGTGCACGAGCTTGCTGATCCGGGCGCGGGGTTGGAAGCGACGAAGGATTTCCTCAAGCGCTCTGACAGGCGTCACGCTGGGCTTGTTGGTTCACGAATGGCGATGAAGAAAGTCTGGAACCTTCAGCTGGCAGAACTCAATCGGATTACTGAAATGTGGGCTGACACTGCGCTGCAGTTGCGCGAGCAAGACCTCAAGGTGATGGGCCGATTGGTTGCCGCTCAGGCGCGCTTGGCCAAGCGCATGGTTGCAGCATAGCGGCCGATCAGTCGTCCGTACCGTGCCCCAAGGCGAGATAGTCGTCGCTTCGCATTTCCATCAGGCGACTGGCTGTCCGCTCGAACTCGAAGCTTCCATCTCCTGAGACATAGAGCGAATTAGGATCGGCATTGGCTGTCGCAAACAGCTTGACCTTATGTTCGTAAAGCGCATCGATCAACGTCACAAAGCGGGCAGCTTCGTTGCGCATGCTCACGTCCATCTGCGGAATGCCAACCAGTATGATCGTGTGAAAGTTTTGCGCGACCGCCAAGTAGTCCGGCGCCCCGCGGGCCTCTCCGCACAGTTTCTTGAAGCTGAAAACACCGACCCCTTTGAGTGACTTCGGCACATGCAAAGTCCGCCCTCCGCCGACGTCCAGTTCCTCTGAAGGAACATGCTCCGCATCTTCAGGCGCGAAATCAGTCAAGCGAAAGAAGGCCTCGCGGACTTTCTCGGTCGCCGGGTCTCCAAGGGGAGTATGCCATGTGTCCAAGCCGCCGATCCGATCGAGCCGATAATCGGTCGGGCCATTCAGTCCCTGAACATCCAATTCACTCTCGATCAAATCGATGAAGGGAAGGAACAACTCGCGGCTGATGCCATGCAGATAGAGATCGCTGGGAGGTCGGTTCGACGTTGTGACGATTGCCACGCCTTCCTCCTTGATCAATTGCGTGAACAGACGGCTCATGATCATTGCGTCGGCGGAGTTGTTGACCACCATCTCGTCGAAAGCGAGGCACTCGATATCCGACGCCAAGTCCGAGGCGACAGCAAGCACCGGGTCACCGCGCTCGGTCTTGCGGGCCTCTCGCAGACGGGCATGCACCTCCTGCATGAAGGCGTGAAAGTGCGCCCGCCGCTTTTGTGGAAGTTCGAGAGTGTCGTGGAACAAGTCCATCAACATGCTCTTGCCGCGACCAACGCCACCCCACATGTAAAGCCCTCGTGGTAGTGTCGATTTCCGGCCAAGAAACCGCCCCAGCAGTCCGCCGGACTCCTTTTCTTCAAGTTCGCGCTGCAGTTGATCCAATCGTTCCGCGGCCGCGCGCTGGTCGGCATCTGGCCGCAGCTCACCATTGGCTATCAGTTGATCATAGCGTTCGCGCAGGCCGCTCATCAGCCATCCTTGCGGGGCATGAACTTGCGAATGATCCCACTGAATGCGGCCACCCGGTCATCGTCCTGGACCACCTCACCGCGCACAAACACCAGCTTCCCGGTCTCACTCACGATCTCAGTCACGGCATCAAGCGGCCGTTTGGGATCACCACCGCCGACAAACTGGGTAGACAGTTCCAAGGTGACAGAAGGACCGGCATTGCCAGTCCCGATCACATGCATGGTCGTGAACAGCGAGATGTCGATCAGGCCGAGCGTCACGGCGCCGTGAATAATCCCCTGAAGGTTCTCATGCTTGCGTTCCGGGAACATCCGCAGCCGGCACTTATCGCCTTCGGGTCGGGTGATGAGCTTGCCCATCACCGCTCCATTGAACAGCGTCTCGTCCTTGAGATTCCAATGGTGCCATCCCGGATTGTCGGGATCCGGCAGATGATCGAATACGTCGTCTTTGAGCGCCACCGACTAGATTTCGCGCTCTGCCATCATCTTCTTGGTCTCGGCAATCGCCTTGGCGGGCGAGAGGCCTTTCGGGCAGACATTGGCGCAATTCATGATCGTGTGGCAGCGATACAGCCGGAACGGATCTTCCAGCTGATCGAGCCGCTCACCGGTCATTTCGTCACGGCTGTCTGCCAACCAGCGGTAGGCTTGAAGCAGGATCGCCGGGCCGAGGAACTTGTCGGAGTTCCACCAATAGCTCGGGCACGACGTCGAGCAGCAGGCGCACAGGATGCACTCATACAGGCCGTCCAGCTTCTCACGCTGCTCCGGTGATTGCAGCCTCTCCTTGCCCGATGGGGTGGTGCTGACAGTCTGCAGCCAAGGTCGAATTGAGGCATATTGCGCGTAGAAATGCGTGAAGTCAGGAACCAGGTCCTTGATCACATCCATATGCGGCAGCGGGGTGATCCGGATTTCGCCTTTGAGATCTTCGATCGCAGTGGTGCAGGCCAGACCATTGCTGCCATTCATATTCATCGAGCACGAGCCGCAAATGCCTTCGCGGCAGGAGCGACGGAAGGTCAGGGTTGGATCGACTTCATTCTTGATTTTGAACAGCGCGTCGAGAACCATCGGGCCGCATTCATCGAGATCAATCTCAAACTTGTCGTAGCGCGGGTTCTCTCCGCTATCGGGGTCATAGCGATAGATCTTGAAGCTTTTCACGCGTCCGCCATCAGCCTTGTGAACCTTCCCGTTCGAGCGGATCTTGGAATTTTTCGGAAGAGTGAAAGTTGCCATGAATTATCGGGTCCCGTTGCGTTGTCGAACCTATCTAACGCCTCGATCCAATCAAGCAAGTCGCCTGTGTTGCGTGCTGTGCGACAGCTGTTGAGCGTCAATCAAATCCACTGGGAATCCTACAGGATGGAACACATGGAACAGGGTCTTATCGATTGTCATATTCCTTTCCTATCAACAGTGCTTGGGCCGCTCCAGTGAGGTGCAATTGCCGGAACCGTCCGGTTTCCCGAGGCTTGTATCGGCTATGACAACGGTAGGAAATTCTAACGGATCCTGGCCCAAGACCGCCGCGGTGTTCGGCGCCAGTGGTGGGATCGGCTCAGCGATAGTGGCAGCGCTTCGGGAGCGCGGCGTCGGGAAGATCTATGCTGGGGCCCGCACTCCAGACGCAGCCAATGAAGTTGTCATCCCATTTGAGTTTGATCTTCAGGACGAAGCCAGCATTGCAGCCAGCGCTGACCTGATGCGTACGCAACCGCCCGAGTTGGTTTTGGTTACGACTGGAGTGCTGACCCTGTCAGATGGGACTGGACCAGAGCGGACCCTGAAGCGCCTCGATCCGCGCGCAATGGCGGAAGTATTCGCGCTTAACACCATAGGGCCGGCTTTGGTTGCCAAGCATGTTCTTCCACTGATGCCTCGTTCAGAACGCTGGGCTTTTGCAGCCTTATCCGCGCGCGTCGGTTCAATCAGCGACAACGGCTTGGGTGGTTGGCATTCGTACCGTGCTTCAAAAGCAGCGCTCAATATGCTGATCAAGAACTTCGCATTGGAGATGGCGCGGACCCACAAGCTTGGTTTGGTTGTAGGATTGCATCCCGGGACGGTTGATACGTCCTTATCGGAGCCATTTCAGAGCGGACTTCCTGACGGCCAATTGAGTACGACCACGCAAGCAGCCGACCATCTTCTCAAGGTCTTAGATCGTTTGGAGCCTGAGAACTCTGGACAAATCTTTGATTGGAAGGGTGCGGAAATTCCGGCGTAGGCTCCATTTCGACCTTTTTGACGTTTGGCTCCTCAAGGATTTGCGCTAGCCTGATCACCGATTGGGGAGGGGAGAGGCCGCGATGGGATTGCAGCAATGGTACGATGCCCACGTCATGCCGCGCCTGATTGGTTGTGCATGCAGCCAGGGGCAAGTGATGAAGCGGCGCTCGCAAGTTGTACCCCTGGCCAAAGGTGATGTATTCGAAATCGGCTGCGGCGGTGGGCTTAATCAGGAGTTCTACGACACGGAGGCGGTCACCAGTTTTGCGGGCATCGACCCCCATGGCGCCTTACTCGACCAGGCGCGCGCTGCTGCTCAACACCGCGGATGGCAAACTGATATTCGCGAAGGTGTAGGGGAGGCCATCCCCTTTCCTGACCGGTCTTTCGACACCGTAGTTTGCACATTTACCCTCTGCTCGGTTGAGAACACGCGCCAGGTGATGTCGGAGATGCGGCGCATTTTGAGGCCCGGGGGGCAATTGCTCTTTCTGGAGCATGGCCGAGCGCCAGACGCCAATGTCGCCAAATGGCAAGACCGTATTGAGCCAGTCTGGAAAAAACTGGCAGGGGGCTGCCACCTGACCCGTCCGATCGGATCAGCATTGCGCGGCGCCGGATTCGAGATTGATCCGTTGGGGCAGGGCTATTTGCCGAAAGCGCCCAAGTTCGCGATGTGGAATGAATGGGGCATTGCGCGCAAGCACGGGGTCTGACGGAGCCGTTCGCGCCGCCAGACCCGTGAATTGCATTGCTTACTCGCCGAAGGTGCGTTGCCACCAGCCCCGGCGAGGCTGACCAGTTTCGCCACCGTCGGCAGCGTCACTCGCTTCGTTGGCAGTGGCGTCGTCAGCCTTGGCAGGCTCGGCTTCCGCAGTTGGTTCCTCAACCGTGGAGGCGTCCTCCGCCTTTGGCTCAGCCTTCTTCTTGCGAGGCGCGCGCTTGCGTTTTGGCTTTTCCTCTGGCGCAGGAGCCTCTTCGGCAGCCGTATCTTCGGATGCTGCCTCTTCAGGAGCCGCCTCTTCTGCCTTGGGCTCAGGAGCCTTCTTCTTACGCGGCGCCCGCTTGCGCTTGGGCTTCTCAGCTGGAGCCTCAGAAGCCTCTTCGGCGTCTGCGGCCGGCGCTTCTTCAACGGGCTCCTCGGCTGCAGGCTCAACGCCATCAGCATCGGTTTCTGCGGGTTCCTCGGGCTTGGAATCCTCGGAGTTTTCGCCCTCTTCTGCCGCATCGCCATCCGAGCGTCTCCGCCGTCCTCGACCGCCTCGACGGCGGCGCTTCTTGGGCCTGGCGTCATCCTCGTCGGAGGTCTCCGCTTCAGATGAGTCTGAGGCTTCTCCGGAATCCTCTTCAGAGGAATCATCAGACTGCTCATCGGATTGTTCCTCTGAACGCTTCTTGTTGCGGCCACGGCCACCGCGGCGACGGCGGCGGCGCTTCTTCTTTGGCGCGTCTTCGTCGTCTTCACCGTAGTCCTCTTCAGGCAGTTCCTCATCGTCGTCATCATCGTCGACAATGGGTTCAAACTTGGGAGCCTCGGTTGGACGTGGACCAGAGCTGCCGACAGACATCTTGGCGCCTTCATCTTCGCCTTCAGGAACGACTTCAACTGTCACTCCATAGCGCGCTTCGATCTCACCGAGGTCGGCGCGCTTGGCGTTGAGCAGATAGACTGCTGCTTCAGTGCTGGCCGCCAGGCGAATTACGGTGCCTTTGCCCTTGGCTGCTTCATCTTCGATCAAACGCAGCGCGGAAAGTCCGGCAGATGACGCGGTGCGAACAAGTCCTGTTCCGTCACAATGTGGGCAGGGACGTGTCGTCGCTTCGAGCACGCCAGTGCGGAGCCGCTGGCGGCTCATTTCCATCAAGCCGAAGCCCGAAATACGTCCAACCTGGATACGAGCGCGGTCGTTCTTGAGCGCCTCTTTCATCGCCTTTTCGACTTTGCGGACATTGGAATTGTATTCCATGTCAATGAAGTCGATCACTACGAGACCTGCCATGTCACGCAGCCTGAGCTGACGCGCAATCTCTTTGGCCGCTTCGACGTTGGTCGCAACTGCGGTCTGTTCGATCCCGTGTTCCTTGGTCGATCGGCCTGAGTTGATGTCGATCGAGACCAGGGCTTCAGTGGGATTGATGACCAGATATCCCCCAGATTTAAGCTGGACCATCGGGTCGTACATTGCCCGCAATTGGTCCTCCGCACCGTAGCGCTGGAACATCGGCACAGGGTCAGAATATGCCTTAACGCGTCGAGCGTGGCTCGGCATCAAAAGCTTCATGAAGCCTTTGGCGAGCTTGTATCCATCCTCGCCTTCGACGATCACTTCTTCGATATCACGATTGTAGATGTCGCGAATGGCCCGTTTGATCAGGTCACTGTCGGAGTGAACCAGGGAGGGTGCTGTCGATGAAAGGGTTTTTTCTCGGATCTTGTCCCAAACCCTCGCCAGATAATCAAAGTCGCGCTTAATCTCGGTCTTGGTGCGGCTAAGCCCAGCGGTCCGGACAATCAGGCCCATAGTTTTGGGCAAAGAGAGGTCGGACACGACTTGCTTGAGGCGCTTGCGGTCGCTTGATGAGTTGATCTTGCGGCTGATACCGCCACCGTGTGAGCTGTTCGGCATCAGCACTGTGTAGCGGCCAGCAAGGCTCAGATAGGTTGTCAGCGCAGCGCCCTTGTTGCCCCGTTCTTCCTTTACAACTTGGACCAGTACAACCTGCCGGCGCTGGATGACGTCTTGAATTTTGTAACGGCGGCGCAGAGCCTGACGTTTGGCTCGAACCTCATCGACTTCTTTGGAGCGACTCCGGCCCTTCTTGTCGCCACCACCCTGGCGGCGACGGCCGCGACGGCGGCGACCACGGCGCGGTTTGTCTTCTTCTCCGTCGGCCTTTTCAGAATCTTCCTCTGACGCTTCACCGTCCGCTTCATCCGATTCGTCGTCATCTTCGTCTTCGTCGGAATCGTCGTCATCAGACGCACCGTCTTCGATCGTGGCGACCTTGTCCTTTTCAGAGGTGTCGATCTCTTCGACGCCATCTTCCGCAAGGTCCTCTGCGAGACTTTCAGCGCTTTCGTCTTCCGCATCATACTCCTCACCGGGAGCAATGCCTTCCTCTTCCTCTTCTGCGCGCAGGCGTGCTTCTTCTTCAGCGGCAGCCGCATCCTCTTCAAGCAGGGCCTGCCGATCTTCCGCCGGGATTTGGTAATAGTCTGGGTGGATTTCGCTGAAGGCCAGGAAGCCATGGCGGTTTCCGCCGAAATCAACGAACGCCGCCTGCAACGAGGGCTCAACCCTCGTGACTTTCGCTAAATAGATATTGCCCTTTATCTGCTTGTGTTCAGCAGATTCAAAATCGAATTCCTCAATCCGGTTGCCTTTGAGCACCGCCACCCGGGTCTCTTCCGAGTGGCGCGCATCGATTAGCATGCGCGTTGCCATGTAATATTCTCCGAACGCCTCTGATTGCGTCGCTAAGCAAGTTTGTGAGGCGTGTATTGTGTGATGGGCTGGGCAGCCTGAGAGCTTGCCCAGCTATGGGTTCCAGGCTCCAAGCAGCGAAACTGTGGAGCGGGATGTGCGTGTCTGCTGTGGCGAACGTGCGCATAATTGGCGCGATCCGGCTCGCATCAACCTTCGCTGGCACTCTGTGCCGCGATGGGAATTGCGAGGAAGAACGACTCGTCACTGCATCAACCTGTTGTAGTGTTGACCCTATGAAAAACGGGCCAGACAAAGAGAAACTGGAATTGCCGATTGACGATTTCAATCAGGAAGAACCTGTTTCGAGGTGCTTTCTTGCTAGCACCGTGGGTTATCTCCCGCAACCATATTGCGCTGGATCAACACAACATCTTATCCTCGTAGCATGACCTTGCGCGTTTTCTTGCTTGCGATCATCGCGCTGCCAACGCTGGTTGTAGGCGGAGCGATGGCGCTTGGCGCCACCATTCCAATCCCGGAAATTGGCCGTGATTATGTCTTGCGGGTCCTGCTGGTTAACCAGGAACTCAACCCGGAACTGCCTGATATTCAGGGACCGGACGATCCGTCGCGCCCCTTGATCGTGATTGATGCCGGCCACGGCGGACGGGATCCGGGGGCCGTTGGTCCCGGTGTGCTGGAAAAAGAGATTACACTCTCCATCACGCTCGCTCTGCGGGATCAGTTGCTCAACGCCGGAGGGATCAGAGTGGCCTTAACCCGTGACGATGATCGTTTGATCGCTTTGGCAGCCCGTCCAGAGATTGCGCGGCAATTGGATGCCGACCTGTTTATCTCGATCCACGCGGATTCTGCCGGCGATCTCACCAATGTCTCGGGCGCGAGCATCTACACCTTGTCGAATGAGGCGTCGAGCGAGGCGGCTGCGCGCTTTGCCGCCAGGGAAAACGCCGCCGATCGCCTCAATGGCATCATCGTAGAGGCGGAAAACGACACGGTGAACTCGATCCTGGTCGAGCTTTCCCAACAGGAAACGCAGGAGGATGCCACCGAATTTGCTTCGCTGATCGAACGGGAAGGGCAAGGGAGAGTGGTGTTCCATCCGCAAGCGCAAAGGTCGGCGGCCTTAGCAGTTTTGCGCGCACCCGATGTGCCAGCGGTTCTGTTCGAAAGTGGATTTGTTACCAATCAGGCAGATCGCGCGCGTCTTACGACCGAGGAGGGGCGTCAAACCTATGCTGAAGTGCTCGCTCAGGCTATTCGTGTCTACTTTGCGCGGCAGGATGAGCTGTAGCGGCTAAGAGTAGACGTTCAGCAAATCGACAAGCTAGCTGTGATGATGAAAATCCTCAGAAGGATATGGCGCTGTTCTGTGGGGGAGGCTAAACAATCAGCATATGACTGAGCAGACGACCCTGAACTACATCCGCTTTCGCTTGTATCGCGACACCGACCAAGCGTGGGCTTGGTTCGTTGAGAGTTGGCGCAACAGCTGGCTGTTCAAGGCGGTTGCAGCGTTGGCCGTCATCCTGGTTATTGTCTGGGCCGCCGTGTGGTTTTCGCTGGTTCGAGATCTGCCCGATGCGCAATCGCTGGTGGATTATGAAACTCCGTTGCCGAGCGTCGTTCGCGGAGCTGATGGCGAGATCGTCCAGTCCTACGCGCGTGAGCGGCGGGTCCAGTTGCAATATGCGGACTTTCCGCAGCAATTGGTGGAGGCATACCTCTCTGCTGAAGATAAGACGTTCTTTTCGCATGGGGGAGTGGACGTCACCGGCACGGCGAATGCTGTGTTCGATTTCATCAGCAAGTTCGGCTCGGATGAGCGCGCTGTGGGTGGTTCGACCATTACGCAGCAGGTCGCCAAGAACCTCCTCCTCGGGGATGATTATACGGTTACCCGCAAGCTGAAGGAAATGATCCTCGCGGGCCGGATCGAAGAGGTGATGAGCAAAGAGGAAATTCTTGAGCTCTATCTCAACGAAATTCCGCTCGGCCGCCGCAGCTTTGGCGTTCAAGCGGCCAGTCGCGCCTATTTTGATCGTGATGTAGCCGACCTTGAGCTGCACCAGATGGCCTTCCTTGCGATCCTGCCGAAGGCACCAGAGCGCTATGGCCGATCGGAAGCCGAACAACTGGCGCTTAACCGCCGTGATTTTGTGCTCCGCCAAATGGAGGAGAATGGATTCATTAGCGAAGCGGACCGAGCGAGTGCGGCCGCGCAGCCTCTGGGTCTGGTGACGCAGCGCAGCAGCAGGACCGCTGATGCTGGCTATTTCATCGAAGAGGTGCGTCGACAGCTGATCGCGGAATTCGGCGAGAATGCCGAAGACGGCCCTAACAGCGTCTATGCGGGCGGGCTTTGGATCAGGACCTCGCTTGACCTCGAAATGCAAAGTGCTGCGCAAAATGCTTTGCGTGAAGGATTGGTTCGATATCACGGACGCCGCGGATGGCGTGGCCCGATTGCGACGATCGATTTCGACGACGGCCCATGGAATCGTCAGCTTGCCAGCTCGTTCCTCAGTATAAACTATGAGGACTGGCGGGTTGGTGTGGTCACCGAGCGGTCGGGATCGAATGCCAAAGTCGGTTTTTCTGACGGAACCGAGGCACCGTTGACCAACTTGCCCAACGCTCTCAAGGCAGGGGATGTGATCGCAGTTTCTCCGAGTGGTATCGAATATCGCGTCCGGACCATTCCCGAGGCGCAAGGTGGATTGGTTGTCCAAAACGCGCAGTATGGCCGTGTTCTTGCGATGCAGGGTGGCTTCGACTTTCGGCTGTCTGACTTTAATCGGGTGACCCAGGCCCAACGGCAGCCAGGCTCCACCATCAAACCGTTCGTCTATTCGACCGGCCTTGATTCCGGGATGACCCCATCGACCCGTATCGATAACAGCCGGTTCTGCTATTATCAGGGCCGAGCCCAAGGTGAGAAGTGCATCCGAGGCGGGCGCGCGGGCGAGTTTCCCATGCGATACGGGCTTGAACAATCTCAGAATATTATGACCGTTCAGATCGGCATGCAGTCCGGCATGGAGAATGTAGTCGATACTATCGAGAGTATGGGTATCGGGGAAGCTGACCCCTATGCCGCCACTGCGCTTGGTTCGGAAGAAACCACAGTGATGAAGATCACCGCAGCCTATGCTGCGCTGGCAAACCATGGTCGCCTCAATAAGCCAACAGTTATCGATTACGTCCAAGATCGCCGCGGCAAGGTGATCTGGCGCGCTGATACGCGCCGGTGCGATGGCTGTAAGATGCCGCGCTGGGATGGCAAGCCAATGCCGCGCTTTGGTCTGCGGGGTGAACAGGCAATGGATCCGCGAACAGCGTTCCAGACCATGCATATGCTGCGTGGTGTTGTGGAGCGGGGAACGGCGACCGTGCTTAATTCGCTTGGCCTCCCGCTGTTCGGCAAGACTGGCACGACCACCGGACCAAAGGACGTTTGGTTTATCGGGGGCACACAGGAGATCGTAGCCGGTGCCTATGTCGGGTTCGATCAGCCGCGCAATATGGGCGGCTATGCCCAAGGCGGGACTATCGCTGCGCCGATCATCAAGTCCCTGATCGAGAAGTCGAAGGATCAATGGTCGTCCACTCCACCGATCGCACCATCCGGCGTTCGTATGGTGCGGGTCGACCGACGGACCGGCAAGCGCGTGATGGATGGCTGGCCAAGCGGAGATCCGCGAGCCGACATCATCTGGGAGGCGTTCAAGCCCGACACCGTGCCTGACAGATCGACGAGGGCTGATGAAATCGCGGCCAAGCGGGATGAGATTCTTGAACTGATCCGTGCGTCGCGTGAGCAGGCTGGTGGCTTGTCGGCTGCCGAGGCCAACGATCAGGTCGCGGACTTTGTTGAAGAGCAGGGCGGAATCTACTGAATCTTGGAACGCCGTTTAGGCTTGGCGGTTTGAATTGCTATGAAACATGCACTTCGCTCGATGCTCGCCGCCTTCTTGGCATTTGCCTCATTTGCGCCCGCATGGGCCAATCTATCGGTCGGTGCACAAGCACCAAACTTCTCAACGCGCGCAGCATTGGCAGGTGAGGAGTTCGGCTTCTCACTCCGCGCCGCGCTCGCCAAGGGCCCGGTCGTGCTATATTTCTACCCCAAGGCCTTCACGCGCGGCTGCACACTTGAAGCGAATGCTTTTGCGGAAGCGATGCCCCGGTTCAAAGCTTTGGGTGCAAGCGTCTTTGGCATGTCAAATGATGACATCGACACACTCAAACGGTTCAGTCGCGAAGAATGCCGTGACGCCTTTGCCGTAGGGGTCGCCGGTGCCCGCTTGATCGATGCCTATGATGTATCACTCAGCGGGTCCGATCTGGCATCGCGCACAAGCTATGTGATCGCACAGGACGGCCGGATTGCCATGGTTCATTCAGACATGAACTACCGAGACCACGTCTCCAAGACGCTTGCTGCCGTCAAAGCTCTGTCAAATTAGCGCTGGCTAAGCCGGGACTTGTCCCCGGCACGAGCTTTACAATCACCCTGTGCGCGTTAAGCGGGGCGGAAACTCGCGTGAAGGATAGATTATGCGTGCCGAGGCGCAGGCCCATATTGAGAGGATTGAAGCGGCACTGGACCTTGTCCGGCAATCGCTGGACTGGGAACGCGCCTTGCGTCGGCTCGACGAGTTGAATGCGCGGGTTCAAGATCCGAGCTTGTGGGACAATCCCAAGGAAGCCCAAGCAGTCAATCGCGAGCAAAAGCAGCTCGAAAGTGCGGTGAACACCGTCAATGAAATCTCAACTGAGATGGCAGATGCGGTCGAGTTCATTGAAATGGGTGAGCTCGAAGATGAAGAGAGCATCGTCAATGATGGCCTAGCCAGCCTGGCGAAACTCGCCAAGCGCGCGGATGCCGACAAGGTTCAGGCGCTGTTGTCTGGTGAAGCCGACGGCAATGACACTTATCTCGAGATCCATGCCGGCGCTGGAGGCACAGAAAGCCAGGACTGGGCGGATATGCTGCTGCGTATGTACGCGCGTTGGGCTGAGCGGCGCGGCTTCAAGGTCGAAACGGTCGAGTACCAGGCGGGAGAAACAGCCGGGATCAAGTCAGCCACCCTGCTGCTTAAGGGTGAGAATGCGTTTGGCTATGCCAAGACCGAGAGCGGGGTGCACAGGCTTGTCAGGATCAGCCCGTACGATTCATCAGCGCGGCGTCACACCTCGTTCAGTTCGGTCTGGGTCTATCCGGTGATCGACGATGATATCGAGATTGAGATCAATGAGAGCGACCTCAAGATTGATACCTATCGCGCTTCGGGGGCGGGCGGTCAGCACGTCAACACGACTGACAGCGCGGTGCGGATCACGCACCAACCCACGGGGATTGTCGTAGCCAGTCAGAACGATCGGTCCCAGCATAAGAACCGCGCGACCGCGATGAGCATGCTCAAAGCGCGGCTGTTCGAGCGAGAAATGGCTGAGCGCGAAGCGGCGGCTTCTGGCGAATATCAAGAGAAGAGCGAGATAGGCTGGGGCCACCAGATCCGCTCCTACGTCTTGCAGCCCTACCAGATGGTCAAGGATCTCCGGACCGGTTACACCTCGAGCTCGCCCGACAATGTTCTGGATGGCGAACTCGATGAGTTCATTTCTGCCGCTTTGGCGCAGCGTGTCACCGGTGAAACCGTCGAGGTGGAGGACGTCGAATGAGGCGAGGTCTAGCCTTTGCGGCTGTCGTTCCAATTGCAGCCATAGCCACTCCAGCGCATGCCGACGTCGTCATCGGGCCGCGCGCCGCCTACTATTTTGACAACGGCAATCTCCGGACATCCTCGATCCCATCAGGGCAGATTGACGAAGCGGTTATCGATGAACAAGCGCTGGAACTTGCTCGAACGCTGTATCCCGGCGAAGTCGATTTTGTTGGCCAGCAGGAAGCAGCTGGTGTTCTGGCTGACCAGATCAGCGTTCCGATGGCTGGACTAATGGTCAATTTCGGCGATGACCGCGATCGGATCACGGTGAGCGCGCTCTATGGTCAAGGCAGTGGTAGCTTCACGCAAAACCAGTCGGTTAGCCGGACGCTTAGCATCCAAGGCGATACTGCGGTGGATTTCGGGCTCGCGACTGCGACAGCCGATTTCGACTACGAACGTATCGATTTGGAGGCAACCTGGCAGCGCCGGACCAGTGAAACCTTCGCCTTTCTGGTTGGCGTCCGCTACGAACGGTTGGAAAGGCGAGGCGATGGCAGCGCTGCTATTGGGTTGACGCCGAATGTTGACAATCTCTTGTTGACGGCGATCGCAGCGGGCCTGAATCAACCTCCTCCTGCGCTCATTCCTCAGCTACCGCTTCAAAGCGTTCCCATCACCGACAGCGCCACTCAGGACACGTTCAGTGTCAGAGGCGGGGTGACGGCTTTTGTACCGATATCGGAGAACGCCACAGCGTTCTTTAACGGCATGGTGCACGCGAGCTATCAGCCGGAATTTGAGGTCTCCACCGTCTTCCTAGCTCAGGCGGTGGGCGGGCAGGATTTCACTCAAACCGAGACAACTGCTGCTGAATTCAGCCTCGGACCGGATTTTGCGGTTGGTGCGCAGTTCATCCTCACAGATAGCTTGGCGCTCGATATTCGGTATCGTGCAAACCTGTTCTTCCCGCTTTCAGGCGAACAGGAATTCTCTGACGCACGCGTAAACCATGGTGTGAATCTGGGACTTTCAGTTCGGTTATGATGCGCGCCATTCTCTCATTTCTGCGGTCCATGCTTGCTGTCCTCGCGCTTGTCGTACTGGGCACCCCTGCGCAGGCTGAGGTGAAAGCACTCATAGTCGGATCCGATTACACCAGCTCTGGCAACTCGCGCCTGGAACTCCAAAATCCGGTCGCCGATATTCGATTGGTACGCTCGGCGCTTCGCGGGACTTCGATCAATGAGATGATTGTGCTTGAGGAACCCTCGGCGGACGAATGGCAAGCAGGATTAGATCAGTTTCTCGACACATTGACCGGAGACGATGTCGGCCTGTTCTACTTCGCCGGCCATGGGTTTCAGATCGAGGGGCAGAACTATCTGATGAGTTCAGATGGCCAAATGCTAATCCCTCTCGCTTCGCTGGTCAGCCAGATTGGCGATCGGGCGCGTGGAGCGGTGGTGATTATTGACGCCTGCCGTAACAATCCATTGGTGGATCTCGACCCCGAGGACGAAGTCCAGGTGGTCGCGATAGAAGGCAGTACTCGCAGCCTCACGCAAGTTTCGATGGATACGATCCTCTATTCACCCAATGGCTTGGCTCAATTGGGCAATCTGCGCGGTCTGTCTGCAGTCGCGTTCTTTTCGACTGAGCCAGGCAATGTTGCTGAAGACGGAGCGACGCCGGGGAAGGGCAGTCCCTTCGCGAAAGAATTCGTCAAACAGCTCAAACGACGTCAATCGCTCGATGAAGTGTTTCGCAAGACTGCGGTAGCGGTTAATGGTCGGACCGAAGGGCGGCAGTCGCCATGGCGGCAAGGTGACCTTCCGTTTGACGTATTTTTGGCAGGGATGCGGGCACTCCCAATACCATGAGATCGAAGCTTCAATCATTAGTTGCTGCTGCGTTGGCATTAGCAGTGGTTGGCTGTGAAAACTCCGTTGAGCCTGATCGTCGCGAGACAGCGATCGATTTTCCGTTGCCCGATCGACCTGTGTCGGACCTGGGCGCGACGCAATTCTCCAATGAGGATGACCGTGACGAGCGCGGCGAGGCGCAAAAGGTTATGGATCTCGCCAATATCGACGATGGAATGACCGTCGCGGACATTGGTGCAGGGGAGGGGTATTACACCGTGCGCTTGGCTGAGCGGGTGGGATCAGACGGGCGCGTTTTGGCCCAGGACATCGACCGTGATGCGCTGGAGCGCCTCGGCCGCCGCGTGGAGCGCGAGCGGCTCGACAATGTCTCAATCAAGCTTGGCCAAGAGGACGATCCGCAGCTGCCAGTCGACAGTTTCGACCGCATCTTTCTGGTCCATATGTATCACGAGGTGACCGAGCCCTACGCGTTCCTTTGGCGGCTTTGGCCGGCTCTTGCCGAAGGCGGCCAGGTGATCGTGGTGAACACTGATCGCCCCACTGATCGCGATGGGATGCCGCCCAAGCTGTTGTTTTGTGAGTTCGATGCTGCCGGGTTCCGCTTGATCGAGTTCCTCGAGAAGCCCGATATTCAGGGATATTTTGCGCGATTTGAACGTCAGGAGAGCAGGCCTGGTCCTGAGACGATCGTGCCTTGCAGCCTAAATCCGATCCAGCCCGTAGAATAGTTGGAGAGGAGCTACAGGTTCTCGTGCTGCGGCATGCCCAGAACATGGAAGCCACCATCCACCCGGATAATCTCTCCAGTCGTGCAGCTGCCTGCATCGGAGCATAGATACACAGCGGTCCCGCCAACGGCTTCGAGAGTGGCGTTGGCGCGAAGCGGCGCATTGGCTTCGGTGTGTTTGAATGTCTTGCGCGCGCCGCCAATCGCTGACCCAGCGAGTGTCTTCATTGGGCCGGGGCTGATCGCGTTGACCCTAATGCCTTCCGGGCCAAGATCGTTGGCGAGATAGCGAACGGCCGCTTCAAGTGCTGCTTTGGCGACCCCCATGACGTTATAATTGGGAGTGACCCTGTTCGAGCCCATATAGCTTAGAGTTAGCAAGGTCCCGCCATTCTCCTGCATCATGGGATGAGCGCGGCGGGCCACCTCGATCAGACTATAAGCCGAGATGTCCATCGAGTTCTTGAAGTTTGAGCGAGAGGTGTCGAGAATCCGGCCCGTCAACTCCGATTTGTCAGAATAAGCAATGGCGTGAATGACAAAGTCAAGCCGGCCCCAACGCTCTTGAAGCTCTCCGAAAGTCGCATCGAGCGATGCATCATCGGTCACGTCAACTTCCAACATCAAGTTCGAGCCAACGCTCTTAGCCAGTGGCTCAAGGCGCTTTCCAAATGCCTCGCCTTGATAAGTGAAGGCCAATTCAGCCCCAGCTTCTGCACAGGCTTTGGCAATGCCCCAAGCGATCGAACGGTCGTTGGCTACGCCCATTACGAGACCACGTTTTCCTGCAAGCACGCCCATGGTTTCTTCCCTATCTATCCAGAACTTGGTCGAAGCTGAAGCTTATCCGTGGAACTTGGACAAAAGCATTGACCCATTCGTCCCGCCGAAACCGAATGAGTTTGTCATCACCGTGTCGAGCCCGGCATTCTCGACAATCTGTGTTGCGATCTCTTCCGGCTTCAAGGCAGGGTCGAGCGTTTCAACATTGATCGAGGGAATGATGAAATCATTCTCAAGCGCGAGTAGACAATAGACTGCTTCCTGCGCGCCTGTGGCGCCTTGACTGTGGCCCGTCATCGATTTGGTTGAGCTGACCGGCGGTGTTGCTCCATCTCCAAACACACGGCGGACCGCTTCAATCTCGCCCACGTCACCGACTGGGGTCGAGGTGCCATGCGCATTGATATAACTGACTGTACGGTCTTCGCTGAGGGTTCTGAGCGCGCCTCTCATCGCCCGCTCGCCGCCTTCGCCAGATGGAGCGACCATATCAGCTCCGTCCGACGTCGCTCCGAAGCCTGTTACCTCGGCATAGATCTTTGCCCCCCGCGCTTGCGCATGCTCGAGGCTTTCCAGCACGACGATGGCGCCGCCTCCGCCGATAACAAATCCGTCTCGGTCAGCGTCGAAGGCGCGGGAGGCTCGTTCCGGCGTTTCATTATACTTGCTCGACATCGCTCCCATGGCGTCGAACAGACATGATAGCGTCCAATCCAGCTCTTCACCGCCGCCGCCGAACATCACATCCTGCTGACCCAGCGCAATCTGTTGCGCCGCCATGCCAATGCAGTGGAGCGAGGTCGAACAAGCCGACGTGATCGAGAAGTTCACGCCCTTGATCTGATAGGCAGTGGCGAGATTGGCGCTGACAGTCGATGACATGCATTTGGGCACAGCAAATGGCCCAATCCGCTTAGTGGACTCGGTCTTCAAAACCGTTTGATGCGCTGCCAGCATTGCCGAAGTTGATGGACCACCGGAACCAGCAATCACGCCGGTCATCGGGTTGATCACATCTTTCTCTTCCAGCCCAGCATCGGCAATGGCTTGACCCATCGCGATATAGGCATAGGCCGCACCTGGTCCCATGAAACGCAGAGTGCGCTTGTCAACATGCTCTTTCACATCGAGGTCGACGGCGCCCGCTATCTGTGAGCGGAAGCCATGCTCCGCCATATCCTCGTTAAATGTGATGCCTGATTTGCCTGCCTTAAGTGAAGACAGGACTTCAGAGGCATTGATTCCGATTGAGGAAACGATCCCCAGTCCAGTTATGACGACGCGACGCATGTTCCCCTTTTCCGCCTTCAATTCGGCGTGAATTTTGGCCCAATCAGGCCTCTGACAGAGCGACTTTCATATCTTTGACTTGATAGATGACCTCGCCATCGGCCTCGACACGGCCATCGGCGACCCCCATGGTCAAGCGACGGGTTTGTACAGCCTTTGTGAAGTCGACATAGTAGGTCAGCATCTTGCGATCTGGCCGTACCATCCCAGTGAGCTTTACTTCGCCAACACCCAGTGCATAGCCACGACCTTTCCATCCACGCCAACCGAGATTGAAGCCGGTCAACTGCCAAAGACCGTCCAAGCCAAGGCAGCCTGGCATGATTGGGTTGCCCGGAAAATGGCAATCGAAGAACCAAAGATCGGGCTTGATATCAAACTCAGCCACCACGTGGCCCTTGCCGTGGGGCCCGCCTTCGCCCGAGATATCGGTAATCCGGTCCATCATCAGCATTGGCGGCGCAGGCAATTGCGCATTCCCAGGGCCAAACAATTCCCCCCGCGCACAGCGCAACAGATCGTCACGGTCAAAGCTGGTTGGGAAATCTGTCATCCCGGTGTGTACCCCCACATTTCTGAAAACTGGATTGGCGAGCGCCTAGCACCCCACAATGGTGAGGAAAAGGGCACAGGGCAGGTCCAGTTGTTAATTGAACGCCTTTCGCAAACATCTTAGTTGCAGACAGCAGTTCCAACACAAAGCGGGCAAAGCGAGTCATGAGAATTCGTTCGACCAACCTGTCAGAACCGGAGGTGCAAGAGCTGTTGGCACTTCACCATGAGGAGATGACAGCATTCTCTCCTCCTGGCACCGCCCACGTCCTAGATCTGGCCGCGCTGCAGGCACCGGATATCGAGGTCTATGCCGCCTGGAACGAAAGCCAACTGCTCTCGATTGGCGCTCTACGGCAGCATGCGGGTTTTGCCGAAATCAAGAGCATGCGCGCGCATCCCGATGCAAGGGGTATCGGAGCTGGGAAGGCCATGCTCGATCATCTGATCGAACGGGCGCGATCCAATGGAAACACCATCCTGCGATTGGAAACCGGTACGAGCGACCTCTTCGCAGCCGCCAATGGGCTTTACCAGTCCTACGGTTTCGAAGAGTGCCCGCCTTTTGCTGGCTATCCGCCCACCGAGTTCAATCGCTTCTATGAGCGTAAGATCAGCTAGGCTCAGTTGCCCCGCAATCGCAACACGAGGTGCAGCGTCGACTCGTGCTGGATGTTATAATCCGCAATTGTAAGCTGATCTTGCAATTGCTTGCCAGCGAAGATCAATCGCTGTTGCTCGATAGGAATTCCCTCTTCCTCAAGTATCGCCTCTTTGAGGGCGAGGATACTTGCTCCCGCTGGGACCGCGACCGTAATCGTGTTGCCAGTCAGAGTTTTGACATACAGTGTCTTTTCGGCGTGCTGGCTTCCCATTGCG
The DNA here is from genome assembly GCA_965229665.1 of Erythrobacter sp. Lineage (GTDB taxonomy): Bacteria > Pseudomonadota > Alphaproteobacteria > Sphingomonadales > Sphingomonadaceae > Erythrobacter. The sequence goes on from OZ245896.1 coordinate 3,015,216, forward strand.
ACAGCCTCGCCAGCGATCGGCAGTGCAACACAGGACAGCATCGCTGCGCCAAGCGCAGCCATCATAGGTTTCAACAAGGTATTCTCTCCCCCAAAGGTCGCGACCCTTTGGTTTCAATCCATATCCCAGCCACGCTCGCCATGCTCGGTGATATCGAGACCCTCCAACTCGTCCTCAGCATCGACCCGCATCGGGAACACGGCCGAGGCCATCAGCGCGACAATCGCGGTGCCGATCGCGCTCCAAAGTGCCACAACGCCAATCCCGATCGCCTGCGATCCAAGCTGGCTGGCCATATCCGCCTGACCAAAGTAGCCGATCCCACCCAGATCGGGTGATAAAAAGACCGCTAAAAGCAGCGTCCCAAGCATTCCGCCGACGCCGTGGACGGCAAATACATCGAGCGAGTCATCGATATGCCATCGCAGTTTGATTTGTTGGATCGTGCCGTAACACACTAAGGCGCCCAGAATACCGAAAAGCATCGCAGCGCCAGGCGATACAAACACAGCAGCGGGCGTGATCGTCGCCAAGCCGGCAATCGCTCCCGTTGACCATCCGACGCTGGTTGGTTTTCCAAGCGTCAGACGTTCGATGGCTAGCCATGCCAAAGCGGCCGCACTGGCCGCGAGGTGCGTATTTATGATTGCGCTGGAAGCGTTGTCGTTGGCTCCAAGGGCGGAGCCCCCGTTAAATCCAAACCATCCAACCCAGAGCAATGCTGCTCCCATAACAGTGATGACAGGTGAGTGGGGCAGCGCCGGCTTTTCAGGAAAGCCAGTCCTTCGCCTTAGCAACAAGGCTATGACCAGGGCAGACACCCCGGCAGTGGTATGGACGACAAGTCCACCGGCATAGTCGAGCGTGCCAAAGCTGCTAGCAAGCCAACCGCCACCCCAAAGCCAATGCGCAGTCGGGGCATAGACGATCAATCCCCAGAGTCCGCAGAACGCGAGCACCCAGGAGAACCGTGCGCGCTCGACCCAAGCCCCAACCATCAGGGCCGGGGTGATCACTGCAAAAGTCATCTGGAACAATGCAAAAGTGCTTTCAGGGATCGCCGTTCCGGGCCGCACCGTCCCCAGGTCAGCCAACATCAAAGCGTTTCCCCCGCCGATCAGGCCGCCGCTGACGCTGCCAAACGCCAGTGTGTAGCCGAACGCCACCCAGAGAATTGAAGCCATGGCCGCAACCGCACCGCATTGAAGTACGACTGAAAGAACATTCTTGGCACGAACAAGGCCGCCATAGAACAGCGCTAGCCCGGGAAGCGTCATCAACAGGACCAAGGCGGACGAAGCCAGGATCCAAGCGGTGTCTCCCCCACTCATCACGGCTTGCCCACCATCTTGAGCGATGAGAGGTTGGGAGAATGATGCGGCGACGACCGTCCCGGCAAAGTATCTACGCAATTGTCATTCCTCCCAGTGGCTCGGCTAAATCAAAGCTTCGAGCACCTGATCAGGTGGTCTATGGCCGTCCGCCCAGAAGCGGATGTTGGCAATGACCTTTTCGCCAGATGCCTCACGCCCTTCTGCTGTAGCACTGCCAATGTGCGGCAAGGTCATGACATTGGGATGCTTTAGCAAACGCTCATCCACATTGGGCTCATCGGGATAAACATCCAAGCCTGCTCCAACCAAATGGCCCGATTGCAGTGCTGCAATCAAAGCATCTTGGTCGATGAGCTCACCACGGGCTGTGTTGATGATGCTTGATCCTGGCTTCATCAGAGCCAAACGCTCTGCATTGATCATCCCTCGGGTTTCTTCGGTCAACGGGCTATGGAGTGTAACGATGTCGGCCTCCCGAAGAAGCTGATCGAGTGAGTCGACGTAACGCGCGCTCAGCATACTCTCGATCGCGTCGGGCAATTGTTTGCGATTATAGTAGGCCACTTTCAAGCCGAACGCCCTTGCGCGATGAGCCACCGCCTGGCCAATCCGGCCCATTCCGACAATCCCGAGCACCTTTCCGCCCAGCTTGCGGCCCAAAAGGCCGGACGGTGCCCAACCGGTCCATTCGCCGCGCCGGACAAGAGCCGTTCCCTCACGGATGCGGCGTGGAACGCCAATAATTCCAGCCATGGCGATATCGGCCGTGTCGTCGGTGAAAACCCCTGGCGTGTTGGTAACGATGATCTTCTTTGCTGCCGCGGCAGCCAGATCAATATGCTCGGTTCCGGCTCCAAAATTGGCGATCAATTTAAGGCGATCGCCGGCTTGAGCAATCATCTCTCCATCGATCCTGTCAGTGACAGTCGGAACCAAGACATCGCAATCACGCATCGCCGCTATCAGCTCATCGCGGGACAGGGGTTTGTCCTGAGTGTTTAAAACCGCATCGTACAATTCGCGCATCCGCATCTCGACGGAGGGCATCAAATGACGAGTGACGACGACCCGAGGCTTGTCGGAACTGCTCTCTTCCATGTGTTCAGCGCTAATGTCTTGGGGGCATGCCGGTCAAGCGTGCTTGATGGTTCGATCCGCAACGCGGTATAGAATCGCCATGATCAGATTTCTTCTCCCCAGCATTTTGTTGATCGTCGGGTTTGGAGGCGGCACGGCTGCGTTCGGCCAAGACCGCGAGGTTCCCTATTGGGCGACGATTGGTGCCGAGGAAGTCAACATGCGGGTCGGGCCAAGCCGCGATTATCCGATCGACTGGGTCTTCAAGCGCAAGGGCCTGCCGATCAAGGTCGTCCGGCTCCGTGAAGGCTGGCGGTTGGTGCAAGATCCAGACGGAGATCAAGGCTGGATCGTTTCAAGCCTTCTCAGTCCGCAGCGCGGAGTGTTGGTAGTGGGCGAAGGGGTCGTTGATATCCTCGCCATGCCTAGCAACGGTTCGCAAGTGCTTTGGCGTGCTGAGCCAGGTGTCGTCGGCCGCCTCAATTCGTGCGAGACTGATTGGTGCGAGATTGATATCGGCGGCCGGATAGGCTGGGTCGAGCAGAACCGTCTGTGGGGCGCTGGAGCGCCCTAAGAATCCAACCTATTCGTCGAGCGGTGTGACAGTGTAGCTCTCGCTTCCATCGGTGCGCGTAGTTGTAAAGCTGCCGTCTTCGCCTGGCTCGCCTTGGGTCCAGCAACGCTCACCCTGGTCTTCGCCGTCGCCTTCAGGATCGAAGCACATTTCTTCACCCATTTGCCGCCAGGTACCTCCACCCACTTGCTCACCGGCATCGTTGAGGTCGACATAGGATCCATCCTCATTGAGCCGAGTACGCGAATAGACCTGCGTCCCGTCGCCAACACCGTAGAGGCCAGGCTGCATGACAGCCGCAGCCTCGGGCTCGGGCATCATCACCATTTCACTATCGTCAGAGCTTGTTCCACTCTCAGACGCGCAAGCCCCCAAGGCTAGCGGAGCTGCCAACCAAAGTGAATTTCGAATGATGATCATAGTCCTGCCTCCCTAATGGAGGAGGGACTATACCAGCTCGACAGCCACAGCGGTAGCTTCGCCGCCGCCGATGCAAAGGCTGGCAACACCCTTGGTCTTGCCTTGTTGTTTGAGGGCGTTGATCAAGGTGACAATAATGCGGGTGCCGCTGGCGCCGATCGGGTGGCCAAGCGCGGTCGCACCACCATTCACGTTGATCTTTTCATGCGGGATGCCGATGTCGCGCATGGCAAACATGGCGACGCAAGCAAAGGCCTCGTTGACCTCCCAAAGATCGACGTCGTCAATGGTCCAGCCTGCGTTGGCGACGACCTTCTCAATGGCTCCAACCGGAGCGACAGTGAAATCCTTGGGTTCACGCGCATGGGCGGCCATCGCGACGACCTTGGCGACGGGCTCAAGCCCCTTCTCAGTGGCTACACTTTCCCGGGTCAGCACAACCGCCGCTGCGCCGTCAGAGATCGAGCTTGAGGTTGCTGCGGTAATGGTGCCGTCCTTGGCGAATGCTGGACGCAGTTGAGGGATTTTGTCAGGGCGGCCTTTGCCCGGCTGCTCATCGACATCCACAGTCACTTCACCTTTGCGTGTGGCATAGGTGACTGCGACGACCTCATCGGAGAAGGCTCCGCTTTCAATGGCGGCATTTGCTCGGCGCAGGCTCTCGATCGAGTATTCGTCCTGCTGTTCACGGGTCAGCTGATACTCGTCCGCTGTATCTTGAGCGAACGTGCCCATCGCGCGACCTTCTTCATAGGCATCTTCGAGCCCATCGAGAAACATATGATCGTAGGCTGTGTCGTGGCCGATCCGCGCACCAGAGCGGTGCTTCTTGAGCAGGTAAGGCGCGTTGGTCATGCTCTCCATGCCGCCCGCGACAACCATATCGACTGTTCCGCTGGCCAGAGCCTCGCTTCCCATAATCACGGTCTGCATACCGCTGCCGCAAACTTTATTCACCGTTGTCGCTTCGACCGATTTGGGCAGGCCTGCCTTGATTGCGGCCTGACGGGCAGGGGCCTGACCCAGACCAGCGGGCAAGACGCAGCCCATGTAGGCGCGGTCGAAATCTTCTCCGCTTGCACCGGAGCGTTCCACTGCTGCTTTGACTGCCGTAGCGCCGAGATCAGTCGCGGACACGTCAGACAATGAGCCCTGCATCCCACCCATTGGCGTGCGAGCGTACGAAAGAATGACGATAGGGTCTTGGGCGGAAAATTGGGCCATAGCGGATTCCTTGCGAAACAACGGTTATGTTTGGGAGAGCATGTAATGCTGCACTGCGGCAATGGCAAACCATTCAACCGATTTCGGTGTCGTCAATTTGTCTAATGCTTGTCAGCCGCGCCGGATTGCGCAAGAACCATGGCAAATTGAAACCAAATGGGATTGGGAGATAATTATGGCTGACGATCGGCGCGAAGAATTGGAAGCCATGCTGCGGCGTCAGCGCGACGCATTCACGGCTTCACGGCCGGAGAGCATGGCGATGCGCAAAGATCGCATCAAGCGAGCAATGGCGCTGGTCAAAGAGCATGGCGAAACTTTCTGCAAGACCATGAGCGCTGACTTCGGCAATCGTGCGATGGAACAGAGTATGCTGACCGACATCGCTGCGACAGTCGGTGCTGGGAAAGATGCTCTCAAGCACATGGACAAATGGGCCAAGACCGACAAACGCAAGGTCCAATTCCCGCTCGGCTTGCTCGGCGCCAAGGCCGAAGTTCGATATGAACCCAAAGGCGTTATCGGCATCCTGAGTCCATGGAACTTCCCGGTTCAGCTCGCCTTTGGTCCGTTGATGCAAGTGCTTGCTGCCGGCAATCGGGCGATGATCAAACCCAGCGAGTTTACCGAAAGAACCTCAACACTGATGGCTGAGCTGGTCGAAGAATACTTCACGCCAGATGAGGTTACAGTTGTGACCGGTGGTCCGGAAGTGGCCGCGGCGTTCTCGTCGCTGCCGTTCGATCATCTGGTCTTCACGGGATCAACCGCTACGGGCCGCCGCGTCATGCAAGCGGCAGCCGAGAATCTGGTCCCGGTCACGCTTGAGCTCGGTGGTAAGTCTCCCGTGATCATGGGGCGTAGTGCAGATTTTGAGAAAGCGGGCGAGCGGATTGCGCTCGGCAAGATGATGAATGCTGGTCAGATCTGTCTGGCCCCGGACTATATGTATGTGCCGGAAGAGAACCAGGACGCAGCGGTCGCGGGTGTGAGCAATGGCGTCGCCAATATGTATCCGACGCTGCTTGAGAACGATGACTACGCCTCACTCGTGTCGGATCGCCACTTTGAACGGCTTCAGAACATGGTAGAGGATGCCCGAGACAAGGGTGCCGAGGTGGTTGAGGTCAATCCTGGCAATGAGGACTTTAGCAACGCCAATCAGCGCAAACTGCCGCTGACAATCCTGAAGAACGTCACTGATGATATGATGGCGATGCAGGAAGAAATCTTCGGGCCGGTCCTCCCAGTCAAGACCTACAAGACGGTCGACGAAGCGGTTGATTACGTGAATGAAAATGACCGTCCGCTTGGCCTGTACTATTTTGGAGAGGACAAGGCTGAACAGGAGAAAGTCCTGACCCGGACCATCTCGGGTGGCGTAACGACCAATGACGTTATCTTCCATATCTCAATGGAAGACCTGCCGTTTGGCGGTGTCGGACCGTCAGGTATGGGATCCTACCACGCGATCGAAGGATTCCGTGAGTTCAGCCATGCCCGCGCTGTCTACCACCAACCGAAGATCGACATTGCCAAGCTGGGTGGTTTCAAACCGCCTTATGGGAAGGCAACGGTCAAAGCGGCCGAGACCATGATGAAATAGGAGAAGTTCGTGTGGCCTGCGACGATGCGGGCCACATTCGCTTTTTTGCAACACAGATGAGATGTTTTGCCTGTGGTTTGCGCGATCACGGTCTTGCATGGTGTGTGGGACCCGCCTAGGGCGATTAGCGGGATTAATCATCGTTTGGACGGGCGTCGTGATCGACCTTAGCCAGTATCTGCCGATACTGATCTTCATCTTCATCGCCTTCGGGCTGTCATGTCTGTTTGTTTTTCTCCCAATGGGGGTGTCGCGCCTGACAGGTGCGCACAATCCCGATGCGGAGAAACTCAGCGAGTATGAATGCGGCTTCCCCGCGTTTGAAGACGCCCGCAGCCAGTTCGATGTTCGCTTCTATCTGGTCGCAATCAGCTTCATCATCTTCGATCTCGAAGCCGCGTTCCTGTTTCCTTGGGCGGTCAGCCTTGGCGAAACCGGTTGGGTGGGTTGGATTGGCATGATGACCTTCCTGTTCATCCTAGCGATTGGCTTGGCCTATGAGTGGAAGAAAGGAGCTCTGGACTGGGAATGAGCACCTCCTCCAACAATAACACCATCATCACCCCGCCAACCGCACCGATCACGGCTGCGGAGGCTGCGGCGTCGATGCCGACCGCCCGCGGCGGTGAAGTGCGTCAGCCCGATGCTGACTATTTCAACGCCCTTCAAACCGAAGTGAATGACAAGGGCTTTCTGGTCACGTCGACCGAGGATGTGTTCCAATGGGCACGGACCGGGTCGCTGTGGTGGATGACCTTTGGTCTGGCATGCTGCGCGGTTGAGATGATCCATGTGAACATGCCGCGCTATGACATGGAGCGGTTTGGCGCTGCTCCGCGTGCATCCCCGCGTCAGTCGGATCTGATGATCGTAGCAGGCACGCTGTGCAACAAGATGGCCCCGGCTCTGCGCAAGGTCTACGACCAGATGTCCGATCCAAAGTATGTGATCAGCATGGGCTCTTGCGCCAATGGCGGTGGCTATTACCACTACAGCTATTCGGTGGTGCGCGGCTGTGACCGGATTGTCCCGGTTGATATTTACGTTCCCGGATGCCCGCCGACAGCTGAAGCTCTGCTGTATGGCGTGATGCAATTGCAGCGGAAGATCCGCCGCGCTGGCACGATTGAGCGGTGAGCATGTGGTTCGCTAGCACCATTGGTATTATGTTGGCTGGGATAGGATCTGCGATGGCGGCATCACCTAATTGGCAAAGCATCGATGGGTTTGATTCTGACATCGCTTTCTCATTGCCGTGTGCAGTCGAAGACGTTGAGTTTCGGGGGGCGGGCAATACCGCTGATCCCGGCGAGAGAAGTGCTAGCTGTGTAAGGGATGGCGTAAAGTTCTCCGTTGAGGTTTTTCAGTTTCCTGCTGACACGAAAGAGGCTGTCTTTGACGATCTTGCAACTCAGATGCTTGCGACTGATGACCAAGGTTTGGAGCCGATACAGCTGGAGATGAATGGTCACCGCCACATTGCTGATAGGGTCGAGGTAGAGGGCTTTGTGGCTCAACGAGCTACAGTAGAACTCAACACCAAAAAAGTTGCCCTTATAATGGCAGGGGCCGCGTCGGATGATCCTGTTTTGCTAGCGAGCCAACGGAATATGGTTGATCAGTTTTTCAAGTCTATCCAGGTGAATAGCTGATGGCAGTCCTCCATTCCGCACCGAAATTTGCCTCGAATGATGGCGTGCTCGAAAAGCTGAGCGAGAGCATCAGTGTTTGGTTGATTGACGCGAAGGAAGCGCATGGTGAAGTCAGCTTCACGATCAAGCGCGAAGCAGTCGCCGAAGTCCTTCAGACTCTGCGCGATGATCACGATTATCAGCAGATGATGGAGATCGCCGGGGTTGATTATCCCGAAAGAGCTGAGCGCTTTGAAGTCGTTTACATGCTGCTTTCGCTGACCAAGAACCACCGGATCATGGTCAAATGCTCGACCGATGAAGCGACGCCTGTTCCCAGCATCACCGGGCTTTGGCCCAATGCGGGTTGGCTCGAGCGCGAGGTATTTGACCTCTATGGGGTAAAATTCGCCGGCAACCCGGACTTGCGCCGGATTCTGACCGACTATGGCTTTGAAGGGCATCCCTTCCGCAAGGACTTCCCGATGACCGGTTATACTGAGCTGCGCTATTCGGAAGAAGAAAAGCGCGTGGTCTACGAGCCGGTTGAACTGGCGCAGGATATGCGGACGTTTGATTTCCTCTCGCCATGGGAAGGCTCGGATTATGTCCTGCCTGGCGATGAGAAGGCCGAGGAGGGCGAGCAGTGAGCCACGGCATGCAGATCGAGGAATCGCCCACCACTGACGGCGATGTCATCACCAATTACACGATCAACTTTGGCCCCCAGCACCCGGCTGCGCACGGCGTCTTGCGGATGATCATGGAGCTTGATGGCGAAGTTATTGAGCGCATCGACCCGCATGTCGGTCTGCTCCACCGCGGCACCGAGAAACTGATCGAACAGAAGACCTATCTCCAGGCGCTGCCCTATTTCGACCGGCTCGATTATTGTTCGCCGCTGTGTATGGAGCATTCCTATGTTCTCGCGATTGAGAAATTGCTCAATCTCGAAGTGCCAGAACGCGCGCAATATCTCCGTGTGTTGTTCGCCGAGCTGACCCGGATATGCAATCACTTCCTCAACATGGGCGCGCATGTGCTCGATGTTGGCGCGTTCACGCCGAACCTTTGGATGATGGATCTGCGCGAAGACTGCATGAACTTCTTTGAGCGGGCTTCGGGCGCGCGGATGCACTCAGCCTGGTTCCGCCCTGGTGGCGTGCATCAGGATGTGCCGGAAAAGCTTTTGGTCGACATCGGCGATTGGATCGACAACCGGCTGTTTCAGCTATTTGACGACGCCATGAGCTTGGTGATCGACAATCGCATCTTTAAGCAGCGCAATGTCGATATTGCCGTGGTGAGCCGCGATGACGCGGTGGCCTGGGGCTTCAGCGGCCCGATGATCCGCGCCGCGGGTATTCCGTGGGATCTGCGCAAGTCACAACCTTACGACGTTTACGATCGGATGGTTTTCGACGTACCGGTCGGCACCAACAGCGATTGCTATGACCGCTTTATGGTCCGCGTGGCCGAGATCCGCGAGAGCGCCAAGATCATCAAGCAATGTCTGCGTGATATGCCGTCTGGCCCGGTTGCCAGCACCGATGGCAAGGTTTCGCCGCCCAAGCGTGGTGAGATGAAACAGTCGATGGAAAGCCTGATCCACCACTTCAAGCTCTACACCGAGGGTTTCCACGTGCCGGCCGGCGAAGTTTATGTTGCGACCGAAAGCCCGAAAGGCGAATTCGGGGTCTATCTGGTCAGCGATGGCACCAACAAGCCCTATCGCTGCAAGATCCGCCCGACGGCGTTCTCACACTTGCAAGCGATGGATATGATGAGCAAAGGGCATATGCTGCCCGACGCAACCGCTATCCTCGGCGCTATCGACGTTGTGTTTGGGGAGTGTGACCGGTGAACCGCAAACCACTCATCCATCTCGGCATGGTCATGTGCGCGATCGCTATCGGGTCACATGTCACGGGCGCGATGGATCTCGGAAATCTGTTTTACGGCTTCGTCGGAGTGCTGTTTATGCTCACCGTTTCCCTTACCTTGGTCGTTGCGGCGGAGAAGAAGGGGCAGGCCAATGGCTGACCGCAGTCCCGCACCTGATACGCCGGAACTCCGCGCGCGCTGGGGCTCTTTCGAATGGACGGAAGAGAACAAGGCCAAGGCGGATTATCATATCGCCAAATATCCCGATGGCCGGGCCAAATCCGCCGTGATGCCCTTGCTCGATCTTGCCCAACGCCAGGTTGGGGCAGAGACCGATACACAAGGCTGGTTGCCGCTGCCGGTTATTGAATATGTCGCTGACTACATCGACGTGCCGGTTATCCGTGTGCTCGAAGTCGCGACCTTCTATTTCATGTACAATATGAAGCCGGTCGGAAAGTATCACGTCCAGGTTTGCGGCACGACACCGTGCATGCTGCGTGGGTCAGACGACATTATCAGTGCTTGCAAGAAGCGCGGCATGGCAAAGGGCGAAGTGTCTGAAGATGGTCTTTGGACGCTGACCGAAGTCGAATGCATGGGCAATTGCGCGACTGCACCCATGGTCCAGATCAACGACGACAATTACGAAGATTTGACTGTTGAGCGGCTCGATGCGGTTCTCGATGCTCTGGCTAAGGGCGAGCAGCCCAAGGCGGGCACGCAGGAGCCTGGTCGGCACACTTCAGAGCCGAAGGGCGGTGCCACGACGCTTAAGGAAATGGTCGATGCCAATCACGATTACCGCGGAGAGTGGTCGTGAGCGCATTGACGATCTTCTACGTTCTAGCCGGGCTCGGCGGATTTGGCGCTGGAGCCTACCTTAGCGCAACCGGAGAGCGCTCGATCGGAATCGGATTGATGGCAGCAGGCTTGGCTTTTCAAGTCCTGGCACTGCGGCAACTCAAGCTAGCAAAAAGGGATCTGAGCGATGCTGGCTGATAAGGATCGCATCTTCACGAATGTCTATGGCTTCCAGGACTGGGGCCTGAAGGCTGCGCAGGCGCGTGGTGATTGGGACAACACCAAGGCGCTAATCGAGCTGGGCCAAGACACGATCATTGACGAGATTAAGGCTTCCGGTTTGCGTGGTCGTGGTGGGGCGGGCTTCCCGACCGGCCTCAAATGGTCGTTCATGCCGAAGGAAAGCAAGGACGGTCGCCCCTCATTCCTGGTGATCAATGCTGACGAGTCAGAGCCTGGCTCGTGCAAAGACCGCGAGATAATCCGCCACGATCCGCACAAACTGGTCGAAGGGGCATTGATCGCGGGTTTCGCAATGCGCGCGCGCGCTGCCTATATCTACATTCGTGGCGAGTACATCCGCGAAGCCGAAACGCTCCAACGGGCGATTGACGAGGCCTATGACGCAGGTCTGATCGGCAAAAACGCCAGTGGCTCAGGCTATGATTTCGACGTCTTCATGCACCGCGGCGCTGGGGCCTATATCTGCGGTGAAGAAACCGCGATGATCGAAAGCCTTGAGGGAAAGAAGGGTCAGCCGCGGCTCAAACCACCATTCCCGGCGGGCGCTGGCCTGTATGGCTGTCCAACCACCGTCAACAATGTCGAGAGCATCGCCGTTGTGCCTACTATTCTGCGGCGTGGGGCGAGTTGGTTCAGCTCATTCGGGCGCGAGAACAACCACGGCACCAAGCTGTTCCAGATCTCAGGTCACGTTGAACAGCCTTGCGTTGTTGAAGAAGCCATGAGCATTCCGTTTCGCGAACTGATCGAGAAGCATTGCGGCGGAATTACAGGCGGTTGGGACAACCTCCTAGCCGTCATTCCAGGCGGTTCTTCGGTTCCTCTTGTTCCGGCTGAACAGATCATGGATGCCCCGATGGATTTCGATGGGCTCAAGGACCTCGGCTCGGGTCTCGGGACCGCCGCTGTTATCGTGATGGACAAGTCGACTGACATTGTCCGGGCCATTTCCCGCCTCAGCTACTTCTACAAGCATGAGAGTTGCGGCCAGTGCACGCCATGCCGCGAAGGCACGGGCTGGATGTGGCGTATGATGGAGCGCCTGCGTACTGGAGATGCGGCGATCGAAGAAATCGACATGTTGCAGGAAGTCACCAAGCAAGTTGAAGGGCACACCATCTGCGCGCTCGGTGACGCGGCAGCTTGGCCAATCCAGGGTCTGATCCGACACTTCCGGCCCGAGCTTGAGCGCCGGATCCATGAACACAATGCACAATTTGCGGAGGCAGCAGAATGAGCGGTCTGAAGAAACCAACGGGCTATGCCATCAGCGCGGCTTCCGCGACTGGAGCGCTTGCACTCTTGGTTGATCGTTACGGTGAGTTCGTCACCGGAGCCGAAAGCTTCGCGAGCTGGAGCCTGCCCCCTCTCGCTTTGGCTGTGCTTGCGGTTTCGACCCTCGTAACGGTCAAGCTGGGCCATCCTTCCAAGAGTGAAACTGATGCCTAACCGCTGCATGATCACTAAACTGCGTCAGAGGCCTAGCTCGGCGGTCGCGTTGGGCGCGCTGCTCTCTTCACTGTCACTTGCCACACCCGCAATCGCGGAAGAAAACCCTGGCGTCGAACAACAGTTTGTCGACTGCCTCGCGGAGAAACAGCCCGATTTGATCGTGCAGATCCGTGATGCTGAAAGCCAGGAAGGCTTTGAAGCGGGGATGAAGACTGCCTTGGAGGTCTGCCCAACCGAGACCGACGCAATGAGCATGGCCAAGCTGTTCCGCGCGCTGAACGCCTACAAAGAAGAAGGGTCTGATGCCTAAGGTAACCGTAGACGGCGAAGAGATCGAAGTCCCGGCGGGTTCGACGGTCCTCCAGGCCTGCGAGATCGCCGGCAAGGAAATCCCGCGCTTTTGCTATCACGAGCGGCTGAGCATCGCCGGCAATTGTCGGATGTGCCTGGTAGAGGTGAAGCCTGGGCCGCCCAAGCCGCAAGCCTCTTGCGCGCTGCCAACCAGCGACGGCCAGGAAATCCGCACCGATACGCCGATGGTCAAAAAGGCACGCGAAGGCGTGATGGAATTCCTGCTGATCAACCACCCGCTCGATTGTCCGATCTGTGACCAGGGCGGGGAGTGCGATTTGCAGGATCAGGCTGTCGCTTATGGCCGCGGCGGATCGCGCTATGAAGAAAACAAGCGCGCGGTGACCGAGAAGTACATGGGTCCGCTGATCAAGACGATCATGACCCGCTGCATACACTGCACCCGCTGCGTGCGCTTCTCGGAAGAGATTGCCGGGGTCGATGAAATCGGCGCGCTTTATCGCGGCGAAGACATGCAGATTACGACCTATCTAGAGCAGGCCGCCGCGCATGAACTTTCGGCCAATGTGATCGACCTTTGCCCGGTCGGAGCTTTGACCTCGCGTCCCTATGCGTTTGAAGCTCGGCCATGGGAGTTGAAGCGCACGCTCAGCATCGACGTATCTGACGCCGTTGGCGCCAATATTTCGCTGCATTCAAAGGGTCGCGAAGTGATGCGCGCGCTGCCGCGGATCAATGATGACGTCAATGAGGAATGGCTCTCGGACAAGGGTCGGTATCAAGTTGATGGCCTGATGGCGCGACGGCTCGACAGCGTCTTCATGCGAAAGCGTGGAAAGCTGCAGAAATCCTCGTGGGATGAGGCTTTCAAGGCGATCGCCAAACAGCTCAAAGACGACAAGTCGAGTGTCGCTGCAGTTGCGGGTGACATGGTCGATTGCGAGACGATGTTTGCGGCCAAGACCCTGCTCAAGGCCTGCGGCTCTTCCCTGGTTGAAGCGCGGCAGACCGGCATGACCTATGATGTTTCGAACATTGCGGCGGTCAATTTCAACTCGACCTTGGCTGGTATCGAGACTGCTGATGCGATCTTGATCATCGGCAGCCATGTTCGTTGGGAAGCCGCGCTGGTCAACGTGCGCTTGCGCAAGGCAGCCAAGAACGGTGCCAAAGTTTTTGTCGTGGGTCCTGAGTGGGAAACCACTTACCCAGCGACCTTCCTGGGTGAAGACCTTGGAGTTTTGAACAGCATTCCGCAGGAACTCGAAGAGGCCATGAAGGCAGCGGAACGCCCTGCGGTCATCATGGGCGGTGCCGCTTTGGCATCCGGCGCGCTTGGGGCTGGACTCAAGCTGATCGACACCTTCGGTTTGGTCAAAGACGGATGGAACGGGTTCAACGTGCTGCATATGTCTGCCGCACGGATGGGCTCGCTGATGCTCGACTTCACGGTCGAAGGCGGCATGGCGGAGATCGCGCAAGCCGCGCCCAAAGTCGTATTCTCGCTTGGCGCTGACGAGATGGATCATGAGCCCTTCGCCGGCAGCCTCAAGGTCTACATTGGTCACCATGGCGACAAGGGCGCGCATGCAGCCGACATTGTCCTGCCAGCGGCAAGCTATGCCGAGAAGGACGGAACCTACGTCAACACCGAAGGCCGCGTGCAATTCGCAGAGAAAGCCGTGTTCGCACCGGGTGATGCTCGCGAAGACTGGACGATCCTGCGGGCCTTGGCTGATGCGCTGAAGGTTGAGGTTGGCTTTGACAGTCTCGAAGAGCTGCAAAGCAAGATGATCGCTGAAGTGCCTGCTCTGGGCGAAGAAGGCCTCGCAGATTACGGCGCGCTGCCCAAGGCAGACAGCTCGGCCAGCTTTGAAGGTACAATCGGCGCCTATCCCATCAAGGATTTCTACCTGACCAACCCGATCGCTCGGGCGAGCCAGGTGATGCAGCAATGCTCGGCAGAGCTGATCCATGGGGATGAGCTGAAGGAGGCGGCAGAGTGACCGAGTTCTTCCAGAGCCTTGGCCTGTCGTACGAATGGGCTTGGACGATCGCCACACTGACCGGGATCATCGTGATCTCGTTGTTGGTAATGTTTGCTGTCGCGATGGTGATCTATGTCGACCGCAAGGTGCTTGGCGCGATCATGCTGCGGCGCGGCCCCAATGTGGTCGGCCCGCTCGGCCTGTTGCAGAGTTTTGCTGACGGTTTGAAGGTGTTCCTGCAGGAAACCATCATCCCCAGCGCGGCCAACAAAGGCATCTTCCTGCTCGCACCAATCATCACCTTTACGGTTGCCTTGGCCGCCTGGGCGGTGATCCCGTTCGATGCGGGGATGGTGCTGGCCGATATCAATGTGGGCCTGCTCTACATCCTCGCGATCAGCTCGCTGGGCGTTTACGGCGTGGTGATGAGCGGATGGGCCTCAAACTCGAAATATCCGTTCTTCTCGGCCATGCGCGCTGCTGCGCAGATGATCTCTTACGAGGTCTCGATCGGCTTCGTATTGGTCTGCGTCGTGCTGTTCGCAGGGACGTTCAACATGAGCGGGATCGTTGAGGCGCAAAAGGGCCATGGGCTGGGCGTCATCAACGCCTTCTTCGTCAATCCGCTGCTGTTCCCGATGTTCGTGGTGTTCTTTATCTCCGCTTTGGCAGAAACAGCCCGCGCGCCGTTTGACCTGACCGAAGCGGAATCGGAGCTGGTGGCCGGGTATCAGACAGAATATTCGTCAATGGCATTCGCGCTGTTCTGGCTGGGTGAATACGCCAACATCTTGCTGATGTGCTCACTCTGCACACTGCTGTTCATGGGTGGCTGGTTGCCACCGATTGAATGGGCACCGCTCTATTATGTGCCGGGGATCGTCTGGTTCCTGCTCAAGACTTTCTTCTTCTTCTTCCTGTTCAGCTGGATCTGGGCGACCGTACCGCGCTATCGCTACGATCAACTCATGCGGTTGGGCTGGAAGGTCTTCCTACCGATGAGCCTGGTTTTCGTCGCGCTGATTTCTGGATATCTGATGGCTACGGGGCACTTCGCATCATGAGCACCGTCACCCAACTCGTCAAAAGCTTTACCCTGTGGGAATTCCTCAAGGCGCATTCGTTGACCTTGAAGTATCTGTTCAAGCCCAAGGTGACGGTGAACTATCCGTTCGAGAAGAACGTGTTGAGCCCGCGTTTCCGCGGTGAGCATGCTCTACGGCGTTATCCCAATGGGGAAGAGCGGTGCATTGCCTGCAAATTGTGCGAGGCAATTTGCCCGGCACAAGCGATCACGATCGAGAGCGAACCGCGCGAAGACGGATCGCGTCGGACGACTCGCTACGACATCGACATGACGAAGTGCATTTATTGCGGTTTTTGTCAGGAGGCCTGTCCGGTCGATGCGATCGTGGAGGGGCCAAACTTCGAATACGCGACGGAAACGCGCGAAGAATTGCTGTACGACAAGGCGAAATTGCTCGCCAACGGGGACAAATGGGAACGCGCAATCGCCGCGAACCTTGAAGCAGACGCGCCCTACCGCTAGGCGGCGCGCAATCGAGTGGGATCGAGAACACCGGGGTCATGATTCAAGCCATAGCCTTCTACCTGTTTGCGGGGCTCGTCATCGCAAGCGCAGTCATGGTCATCATGGCCCGCAACCCCGTACATTCGGTGTTGTGGCTCATCCTGGCTTTCTTCAATGCAGCTGGTCTGATGGTGCTGGTCGGCGCTGAGTTCATCGCGATGTTGCTGGTGATCGTTTATGTCGGCGCGGTCGCGGTGCTGTTCCTGTTCGTGGTGATGATGCTCGACATCGATTTCGCAGCGATGCGAGCAGGCTTCATCAAGAACTTCCCATTGGGGCTGGCGATCGCGGCAATCCTGCTGGCTGAGCTTCTGCTAGCCGTTGGAGCCTATCAGGCGGGCGGGATCACCTTGGGAACACCGAACGAGGCAACCGCTCAGGCATCAGATGCCAGCAATATCGAGGCAATCGGGGCGCTGCTCTATGGACCCTACATCTTCCTGTTCGAAGTGGCTGGGATCATCCTCCTCGTCGCGATGATCGGCGCGATCGTGCTGACCCACCGCGCTCCCAAACCGGGCGCGCGCGGCCGTCAGGATGTCGGTAAGCAGATCGCTCGCCGTCCGGAAGAAGCTACCGTGATGAAGAACCCCGATGTGGGGCAGGGGGTCGAGCTATGATTGGCGTAGAGCATTACCTCGTCGTCGGCGCGATCCTGTTCGTGCTCGGTGTCCTCGGGATCTTCATCAACCGCAAGAATGTGATCGTCATTCTGATGTCGGTCGAACTGATCTTGCTAGCGGTGAACATCAACCTTGTGGCCTTCAGCGCCTTTATGGGTGACCTCGTCGGCCAGGTCTTCGCCATGCTGGTGTTGACCGTGGCTGCTGCGGAGGCTGCGATCGGCCTCGCGATCCTGGTGATCTATTTCCGCAATCGCGGCACAATCGCGGTCGATGACGTCAATCGGATGAAGGGATAATCACGACCATGCATCCGATCCTTATCATTGTCTTCTTGCCGCTGATCGCCTCGATCATCGCCGGTCTCGGCAATCGCATGCTCGGGAACACCGCGGCCAAGTCGATCACGACCGGCGCGCTGTTCATCTCGGCGATCCTCAGCTGGCCCGTGTTCCTTGGCTTCCTTAGCGGCGAAGCCAGCGCTGAAGTCGTGCCCGTGCTCAAATGGGTTCAGTCGGGCAGCATGACTTTTGATTGGGCGCTGCGCGTCGATGCGCTGACTGCTGTCATGCTTGTGGTGATCAACACTGTCTCGGCGTTGGTTCATCTCTACAGCTGGGGCTATATGGAAGAAGACCCGGATCAGCCGCGGTTTTTCGCCTATCTATCGCTGTTCACCTTCGCGATGCTGATGCTGGTGACCGCCGACAACCTCGTCCAAATGTTCTTTGGTTGGGAAGGCGTAGGCCTAGCGAGCTATCTGCTGATTGGTTTCTGGTTCAAGAAACCCAGCGCTGGCGCCGCAGCGATCAAGGCCTTCGTGGTCAATCGCGTTGGCGACCTCGGCTTTATGCTCGGTATCTTCGGGACCTATCTGGTTTTCCAGACCACTTCGATCCCGGAAATCCTCGAAGCGGCACCTGGGATGAGCGGATCGACCATCGGTTTCCTGGGCATGCGGCTCTACACGATGGATATTCTGTGCATCCTGCTGTTCATCGGTGCGATGGGCAAATCGGCTCAGCTTGGGCTGCACACCTGGCTGCCAGACGCGATGGAAGGCCCGACCCCGGTGAGCGCGCTGATCCACGCCGCAACCATGGTGACCGCTGGCGTGTTCATGGTCTGTCGCCTTTCACCTATGTTCGAAACCGCGCCGACCGCTTTGGCAATTGTCGCGGTAATCGGCGCAGCGACTTGTTTCTTCGCCGCAACGATCGGCACCACCCAATGGGATATCAAGCGGGTCATCGCCTATTCGACCTGTTCGCAGCTCGGCTATATGTTCTTTGCAGCAGGTGTCGGTGCTTACGGCGTCGCGATGTTCCACCTGTTCACTCACGCCTTCTTCAAGGCATTGCTGTTCCTTGGCGCGGGATCGGTCATCCACGCCATGCACCATGAGCAGGACATGCGCTATTACGGTGGTCTCAGGAAACACATCCCGCTGACCTTCTGGGCGATGATGGCGGGTACGCTCGCGATCACCGGTCTCGGGGTCTATCACCTGGGCGTCGGCTTCGCCGGCTTCTGGTCGAAGGATGCCATTCTTGAAGTCGCGTTTGCGCGCGGCACTGAGATTTCGACCATGGCCTTCTGGCTCGGCGTAACAGCGGCACTCCTGACTAGCTTCTACAGCTGGCGCCTGATGTTCCTGACCTTCTGGGGCAAGCCGCGTTGGATTGAGAGCGAGCATATCCAGCACAGCGTGCACAAGACGCCGGAAGAGGTGGGTGAAGACACCACTGGCGGCTATCACCCGCACGAGAGCCCGGTTACGATGCTGATCCCGCTCGGCGTGCTAACAATTGGTGCGGTGGCTGCTGGTCAGGTGTTCGCACCTAGCTTCATCGATGACGCGGCATTCTGGGCCGGTTCAATCTTCTACAATGAGCCGCTAATCCATGCGCTGCACGAGGTGCCATACTGGGTGAAATACTCAGCCTTCGTCGTGATGGTAGTTGGATTTGTTGGCGCATTGTTCGCCTACATCCTTAAGCCCGGCATCCCTGCGGCTTTCGTCAAGAGGTTCGCACCGCTGCACAACTTTGTGTTCCGCAAATGGTATTTCGATGAGCTCTATGATCTCATCTTCGTGAAGCCAGCATTCTGGTTCGGCCGGCAGTTCTGGAAGCTTGGCGATATTGGCACGATCGACCGGTTCGGGCCCAATGGTGTTGCCTGGGTGGTCGAGCGCAGCTCGGTCGCGGCCAAGTCGATCCAGTCTGGCTATCTCTATACTTACGCCCTGATCATGCTGCTTGGCGTGGTCGCAGCGGTGACTTGGGCACTGTTGTAGGCGGGGCAGGGCGAAACGATGGACTTTCCTATTCTCTCGATCATGCTGCTTGTCCCGTTCGTGACGGGCGTTGCATGCTTCTTTCTTAGCGATAATTCAGCGCGCTGGATGGCGCTGTTCGGCACCGGTGTGACCTTTGTCCTCGGCGTGATGCTGTGGGTCAATTACGAGATCGGCGGCCCGCAATGGCAATTCACCGAGCGGGCTGAGCTGTTTGCAGGCTTTGACTATGCGTTGGGGATCGACGGCATTGCGCTGATGCTGATCATGCTCAGCGTTTTCCTGATGCCGATCTGTATCGCTGCGAGTTGGACCTCAGTCACCAAGCGGGTTGGCGAATATATGGCCGCCTTCCTGATCATGGAAACGCTGATGATCGGAGTGTTTGCTGCGCAGGATCTGTTCCTGTTCTACATCTTTTTCGAAGCCGGCCTGATCCCGATGTATCTGATTATCGGCGTGTGGGGCGGTGATAACCGGATCTACGCCAGCTATAAGTTCTTCCTTTATACGTTGCTTGGCTCAGTTCTGATGCTGATCGCGATGTTCTGGATGGTTGCTGAAGCCGGCACCTCCGACATTCCGACGCTGATGCAGTACGATTTCCCGGTGGATGCGCAGTTCTGGCTGTGGCTTGCCTTCTTCGCCAGCTTCGCGGTGAAAATGCCGATGTGGCCGGTCCACACCTGGCTGCCTGATGCGCACGTTCAGGCGCCAACCGCTGGCTCTGTTATCTTGGCCGGGGTCCTGTTGAAACTCGGCGGCTATGGCTTCATCCGTTTCAGTCTACCGATGTTCCCTGAAGCCAGCGCTCAGCTTGCCTGGGTTGTGTTCGCGCTTTCCATGGTTGCGGTGGTCTACACTTCACTGGTTGCGCTGGTTCAGCACGATATGAAGAAGCTGATCGCCTATTCCTCGGTTGCCCACATGGCGCTGGTGACCGCAGGTCTGTTCGCCTTCAATATACAAGGGATCGAAGGCGCGATGATGATCATGCTGGGTCATGGTCTAGTATCGGGCGCCTTGTTCCTGTGCGTCGGCGTCATCTACGACCGTTTGCACACACGCGAAATCGACCGCTACGGCGGTCTCTCGATCAACATGCCCTATTACGCGCTGTTCTTCCTGCTGTTCACCATGGCCAGCGTCGGCCTGCCGGGGACGAGCAATTTCATCGGTGAGTTCCTTGCCTTGGCAGGGATCTATCAAGCTTCGACTTGGGTTGCGCTTATCTGCACCACCGGGATCATCCTGGGGGCAGGCTACATGCTGTATCTCTATCGCCGGGTGGCGTTTGGCGATCAGAAGAACGCTGACGCAGCGGCGATGCTCGATCTCGACAAGCGCGAATGGGCGATGCTCGCGCCGATCGCAGCGGCGGTTCTTTGGATGGGCGTCTATCCGGAGAGCTTCCTTGCCCCGATGCGGCAGGATGTCGCGGCTATAGATGCGCGACTGGCTTCGGCAGCACCAGAGGGGGATAGCCAGCTGGCTGCCGGTCCACCGCGTGAGACTGCGGCGAATTACATTGAGTTTGACGGTCACGGTGATGACCACGGCGAGAGTGCCGAAGAGGGAGCGCAGTGATGGATTTCGCAACCTCTTTCACGCTGATCGCACCCGAGCTGCTTCTCACTGGAGCGGGGCTGGTTCTGTTGCTCGTGGCGGCCTGGGCCGGCGACAAAGCCTCGCGAGTGGTTTCGGTCCTCGCATCGCTGGTGTTGTTTGTTGCTGGTCTGCTGCTGGTGCCTGGCCTCCACGACGGCGTTATGGGCGCGGAGACTGAGGCCTTTGGTGGGCTGTTGCGGGCTGATGCCTTTGCGCTGTTTGCCAAGGCGATGATCTATCTTGCGGCGATTGGCTGTCTGGTCGTCGCTCCGGCCTATTTCAATCGCGCCTTCCCGGGCAGCGACGGAATCATGCGCGCAGAATATCCGGTGCTGGTGCTGTTTGCGGTGCTGGGTATGAGCATCATGGTCTCGGCCACCGACTTCATGACGCTCTATGTCGGGCTCGAGCTCAACAGTCTCGCAGCCTACGTCCTGGCTGCGGTCCTGCGCAATGACACGCGCTCCGCCGAAGCGGGTCTGAAGTATTTCGTCTTGGGCGCACTGGCCTCAGGCATTCTGCTTTACGGTATGAGCCTGCTCTATGGATTCACTGGCGGAACGGCCTTCGACACCGTCCGCGCCGGTCTTCAAGGGGAGCTGTCAACCGGAGCGCTGTTCGGACTGATTTTTGTGTTGGCAGGCCTGGCGTTCAAGATTGCCGCCGTGCCTTTCCATATGTGGACGCCTGACGTCTACGAAGGTGCGCCGACACCAGTCACTGCATTCTTCGCAACCGCACCAAAAGTAGCCGCAGTGGCGCTGACCGCGCGCGTTGTATTCGAGGTGTTTGGAGACCAGACTATCGCGTGGCAACAGATCGTGATGTTCACCGCGCTCGCTTCGATCATTTTCGGGGCGCTGGGTGCTATCGGTCAGGAAAACCTCAAGCGTCTGTTGGCCTATTCCTCGATCAACAATGTGGGCTTCATTCTGCTTGGCCTGGCTGTTGCCAATGCCGCCGGTGCCAGCGCGATGCTGGTCTATCTGTTCATCTACGTTGCGATGTCGCTCGGCAGTTTTGTCGCGCTGCTAATGCTGCGCGGTGAGGATGGCACCGTCTACGAAACATTCGCCGACATCAAAGGCCTGTCAGTGACGCAACCTGTCATCGCATGGAGCCTGTTGCTGCTGATGTTCAGCCTTGCCGGTATTCCGCCACTGCTTGGCTTCTACAGCAAGTTTGTGGTGTTCCAGGCGACCGTTGAGGCGGGTCTAGTGGCCTTCGGCGCGATCGCCATCGCAGCAAGCGTGATCGGCGCGTTCTACTATATCAAGTTCGTCAAAGTGATGTTCTTTGATGAGCCAGCGGAAATTGTAACCGGCAAGAGCGGTTTCGGCCATTGGGCGGTGCTACTGATCAGTGTCGCTGTGATCTCGCCGCTGGGCTATCTGCTGACCCCCTCGCTGAGTGATCTCGCCAACAAGGCTGCCGAAGCGCTGTTCGTCCTGTCTTGATCCGCGTCGTCCCAGAAACCGGTTCCACCAATGCAGATCTCGCAAGCGCTCTGCGCTCGGGCGAGCTGGTGCAGGAAGGGAATTGGCTGGTGGCCGATCGTCAGACGGCGGGGAAGGGGCGTCAGGGCAGGAAGTGGGAAGACGCGACGGGCAATTTCATGGGCTCGACCATAGTCCGTCTCGATGGAGCACGCCAATCCGGAGCCTCGCTCAATCTTCCGGTTAGTCTGGCCTTGCATGGCGCCGTTAGTGACTGTCTCGCTGCTGCCGACGATCTTGTGCTCAAGTGGCCAAATGATCTGTTGCTGCGTGGAGCCAAGCTCTCCGGTATTCTGATGGAATTGGTCGATCAGGCGGTCGTTGTGGGGATCGGCGTCAATCTGGCCTATGCGCCCGACTTGCCAGACCGCAAGACCATAGCTCTGTCATCGCTCGGTCCCGCGCCGGATCGTGATGTCTTTGCCGAGCGGCTTGCTTCTCGTTTCGCTGAGGAAGTGGGACGGTGGCGCGAATTTGGCGAAGAGCCATTACGCAGTCGCTGGCTAACACTTGGGCATCCGGTCGGAACGTTTTTGTCGGTGCATGATGTCGATGGAAGCCGTGTCGAGGGCCATTTTGAAGGCCTTTCCGAGGGCGGCGCGATGATCCTGCGCTTGGCGGATGGAGAAAGCCGTGCCATTCACTCGGGCGATGTGACGCTCAGCTAAAGGATCAAGAACCCATGCTGCTTGCCGCCGATGTCGGAAACACCAATGTCGTCTTTGCACTGTTTGAAGGCCGCGAGGTCAAGGCGCGCTGGAGAATTGCGACCGATCCCCGCCGGACCGGCGATGAATACGCCGTATGGTTGCTGCAATTGCTGAAAATTGAAGGCGTTGAACGCGAGGACATCAATGCGATCATGTTCGCTTCGGTGGTTCCTCGAGCCGATCATAACCTTACCGTGCTGGCGCAGAAGTACTTTGGAATCACGCCAAATTTCGCGGGCCGTGGCAAGGCGGCTTGGCGGTTTGAGATCGATGTCGATCAACCCAGCTCGCTCGGAGCTGACCGCGCGCTCAATATTCTGGCAGCGCATGAGAAATATGGCGGTGACTTGATCGTGATCGACTTCGGCACCGCGACCAAGTTTGAAGCGGTGGATTTCACCGGTGCTTATAAGGGCGGTTCGATTGCGCCTGGGATCAATCTCTCGCTCGATGCATTGGTGGGCAAAACTGCAAAGCTTCCCCGGATCGCGATCCAGGCGCCCAGCAGCACGTCGGTGATCGGTCGAAACACAGAGGATCAAATGCTGATTGGCGTATTCTGGGGCTA
This sequence comes from Erythrobacter sp., assembly GCA_965229665.1. Taxonomy (GTDB): domain Bacteria; phylum Pseudomonadota; class Alphaproteobacteria; order Sphingomonadales; family Sphingomonadaceae; genus Erythrobacter. The sequence goes on from OZ245896.1 coordinate 3,038,660, forward strand.
TGTCGCGATGATGGAAGGCATAGTCGAACGGATGAAGAGCGAATTCGGACGGCCAACCAAAGTCGTCGCCACCGGAGGGCTCGCCATTCTGTTTGATGAGGCAACCGACATCTTTGACCATGTGGATGCAGACCTGACCATCGAAGGCCTCGCTATTCTGGCGGAACAGGCCGCAGAATAGAATTTTCAAGCGACCGAACGAGACCACGTGAAAAAGAACTACACCCCCGAAAAAGAGCTGCTGTTCCTCGCGCTGGGCGGATCCGGTGAGATTGGCATGAACGTCAATCTCTATGGATGCGATGGTAAGTGGCTGATGGTCGACCTGGGCATGACCTTCTCCGGCAATGAGTATCCTGGGCTTGATCTGGTCTTTGCCGATTTGGACTTCATTGAAGAGCGCAGCAAAGACTTGCTCGGCATCGTCCTGACGCATGCGCATGAAGATCATATCGGGGCGGTGCCGTACTTCGCTGGCGAGCTGGGTGTTCCGCTCTATGCGACCCCGTTCACCGCCGATCTGGTGGCGCGCAAGCTCGAAGAGGCGGGGCTTCTCGGTCAAGTCGAGCTCAACATCATTGAAGACGACCATGGCGAGTTTACGCTCGGCCCCTTCACGGTGACCTATATCCCGCTGGCGCATTCGATCGCCGAAGGAAACGCGCTGCTGATCGACACGCCCTATGGCAGGGTGTTTCACACTGGTGACTGGAAGCTGGATGAAGAGCCGATCATCGGCGAACCGACCACTGAGGAAGAGCTTCGTGCCATCGGTGACGAGGGCGTGATGGCACTGGTTTGCGACTCCACCAATGTCTTCAATCCCAATCCGAGCGGGTCCGAGGGAGGAGTCTATCGCGGGTTGATGGAGGAGGTGGCCAAGCACGACGGCAAACGAGTGCTGGTCACGACCTTTGCGTCCAATGTCGCCCGCCTGCAGACACTCGGTGATGTTGCCAAGGAAACTGGCCGACAAATCTGTGTCGCCGGGCGCTCGCTCGACCGGATCATCGAGGTTGCGCAGGACAATGGCTATCTTGAGGACTTTCCCGAACCGGTGGATTTCAACTCCGCAATGAGTCTGCCGCGCGGCGAGGTCCTGATCCTCGCGACTGGCGGGCAGGGGGAACCTCGCGCTGCGCTTTCTCGCATTGCGGATGATAACCATCCTTTGGAATTGGTATCAGGCGATGTGGTGCTGTTCTCAAGCCGGCAAATCCCCGGCAATGAGATTGCGATCGGTAAGGTCCAGAACCAGCTCGCGGCGCGTGGCATCACTATGGTGACCGATCGCCAGAGTGAAATTCATGTTTCCGGCCATCCCGGACGTCCTGAGCTTGAAGCGCTGTATTCCTGGTTAAAGCCCGACGTTCTGGTGCCAGTCCACGGTGAGATGCGCCACATGCAGGAGCAGGCCCGACTCGGCAAAACCAATGGTATTCCGGCCAATGTCGTCCAGAAGAATGGCGACATTGTTCGCCTCGCACCCGGTCAACCAGGCAAGCTCGACGAAGTGCGCAATGGCCGATTAGTCCTCGATGGCGATATCATTTCGCCGGCGGATGGTGAGGCGATCACCATGCGCCGACGGATCTCGCGCGATGGAGTCATTTTCGTCGCCCTACGACAGGGCATTCCGCCAGTCATTGAAGCAATTGGGCTTCCGCTTGACGAAGATATGCCGGATTTCCTTGAGGAAGCTCAGAATGACGTGATCACCGCAGTGCGCAAGCTAAAGGGCCATGATGCTCGCGATCCCGCAGCGATTGCCGAAGCGGCGCGGCTTGCTACTCGCAGGGCAGCACAGCGCTGGTCAGGCAAGCGGCCTCAAGTCCGCGTAGTCTTCGCTGAAGGAACGCAGTGATGGAATGGACTTCGATCCTGGCGATCTACCTTTTAGTCTGGGTGATGACCGCCTTCATTATGCTGCCGTTTGGTGTCCGCACGCATGACGAAATGGGCATGGAGAAGGTGGCTGGTCAGGCGGAGAGCGCTCCTGCAAATTTCCGTCCCGGGAAGCTCGTTATCCGAGCGACAATAATCGCGACCGCTCTAACGACCCTCTATGTGCTCAATTACGAATTTGGTTGGATCGGCGTGGAGGATCTCAACCTGTTTCCCGAGCCCCCAGAAAGCACCCGACGCTAAGGATCAGTTGCGAAAGCGCTCGATCGCCTGCGCAAGCACGACATAGAGCCTCCCGATATCTGACCCCAGAAGAGTAACGCTCAGTGCATTGCCATCGCGGGTCGAAAGCATCGAACGCAGCATGGATTCGAAATCGTGGATGTAGCGATTGATGTTCTCTCTGAGCGCGTCATCGTTCTGATAAAGATCTGCGATTTCGCGGCTTTCGCTCGAGTTGAGCAGGCTGACGGCACGGCGGGTGAAAATGCCTCGGTCACCCTTGAGATAGGCATTCCACGAGGTGTCCGGCACTTCCGCGGCAAGCGCATTGGTGATGTCAATCGCGGCAGAATTCAGGCTGTCTGTAATCAACGCCATCCGCCGGGCAAAATCATTGTTAACCTGTTCCTCTGCCAGTTCACGCGCGCGCGAAACGCGCTGCTCGAGGTTCCCGGTCAGTTCATTGACCTTCGCGAGCTGATCGCGCAGCTGGGCCGCGGCTTCGCGGCCTACGCCAGATGCGTGAGCTGCTGATTGTTCAATCCGTCCGACCGCTTCAGCGCTCTCATTCCGCATAGACCGCTCAAGCGCCTTGATGGCATTCGCGCCGGCAGCGCTTGCCATATCTTCGAGCTTTTCGCGCATGCCCTTGTCGACGGCGCTGAACGCGGCATCAACCGACTGCTCCAATTCAGCAATCGCACTGCGGAGAGTGTCTTGAGTCTGACCAGACAAAGTGTCTGAGTGCTCCGCCAGATCGGCCAGAACCGACTTCATGGTCTTGAGCTTGGTAAGCGCATCATCCGAGCTCTCAGCCAATTTGGCCTGCAGCTCATCGAGCGCATGGTCGGACTCGGTGATCTTGCTCTGCGCATTGTCGAGCTGCTGGGTGAGCGCCGTACTCTGGTCATTGGATTGTTCCAGCGTCTCTTTGAGCATGAAGGCACGGGTCTCAACCGACGACAATTGATTGGACGTACCATCAATCGCCTGCGCCAGATCCTCACGGCTCTGACGGGCACCGGACTGAATGATCTCAAGCAGCCGCACGCCGGAATCGGTCAGCGTCTCCATGGTCCGGCCAGTGTCAGCCAATTGCGATCGGCTGCCCGCCAATTGCTCGTCAAACTGAGCCAGGCCTGACCCGATAAGATCCCTTGTTCCGTTGGCGTGCTCATCAATCGCCGCCAGCGCCGCGTTAAGCTGATCGAGTTGCTGCGAAATCTCCTGGCTATGCTCTACCAGTTTCTCGGTCTCAGCCAATTGCCGCTCCCGCCGTTCCTGTAGCGCTTCATCAAGCGCCGCGAGCCGCTGCGCGAGCAACTCAGAGGCCTGTGTCTCGCGCGTTTCGAACTCGTCTTGGCGTTTCGACATTTCGGCCAGGAAGGTCCGGTCCCGCTGTGCAAGATGGTCGTCAAAGCGACCGGCTTCTTCGTTGAGCTTAACTATTCGATCCTGAGAGGCCTGGATTGCTTTCTTGTCGAGATTGTCCAAGGTCTGGACCACTTCGGAAATTTCCTCGTACATCCTGTCCTTCGATGCTGCGAGCGCTGTCATCGCGTCATCTTCGGCTCGGCGTAGCTCGACCGAGAGGTTCGTTCCTTCGTCGCGAAGGGCAGCAATCCGCGTGTTCAAAGCCGTCAGGGCATGGACCTCGCGATTGTCCAGATCGGTGCGAAACTCCTCTGACTTGGTGCTGAGCGCCGCAAAACGCTCGTTGGTCATCACCTCGATCTCATCAAGGCGCTGCGCAAACTGAGTGAGGGTATCCTCAATCCGAGCGCTCAGACTATTGACCTGGCTCTCGCTTGCTTGGCCAAATTGGTTGAGCCGCTCAAATCCGCTGATCAGCTTACCAAGCTGTTCATCAGCGGTGCGTCCTGCGTTGCCGATCTGATTGTTCGTGTCGCGAGCAGACGTAGCGATCACCGGCAGGTCATCACGCAGCTTGTTCATATTGGCCAGCGCAGTTTCACTGGTAGAGCCAATGACCTCGACCTGCTCTCCATTGTTCTGGATAAGTGACTGTAATTCGGCGGCATGTGTCGAAATGCGTTCGCTTGCGACGCGTCCCAAAGACTCCAATTCGCGAGACTGTGTTCCGAGAAATTCTCGGGCCAGGCTCAACTCGCGATTGGTGTTGGACAGCCGATGTTCGAGGTCAGCCGATTCCTTGGCCAACATCGCTGCGGTTTCGCCGAATTTGAGCGCCTCGCGGCGTGAGTTTCGGCGCAGGATCAGCCAGGCAACGCCAATAAGCAATATCGGCACAGACCAGTCGACGACCCAGTCACGCCATTGGGCAAGGGGCAAGCCACCGTTGAGAACCTCACTCTGGATTGTCCAACCGAAAAAGCCAGTCCAGGCGAGGGCGGTCACTGCGGCCAGGGAGGGGATTATCCAATCCTTCTTCGGGCGCTTAACCGCTTCCTCTTCGATCCAGTCGTCTTCAAGCTCGCTCTGCTCGGCAGCGCTTTCGAGAGCGGTTTCGTCGCCTTCCGCCGCTGCATTGGTGGTATCTTGCGCGTTAGGCGCGGCGTCTTGGCCAATGGCCCTGATGTTTGATCCCCCGGACATGACCTTAAGATACCACAAGCAACGCCGGGATAAACCTTCTTTAACCAGCAGACTGCTATTGACCTCTCCATGGCCTATGAATCCGGAGCCCTCGACTCAACACTAGCCGCCGCAGCTGGCGACGATCCTGCGCTGCTGTCTGAGCTCCGTCACGCCTTCATTGAAAGCGCCGAACGACAACTGGACTTGCTCAAGCGCTCACGCTGCGACGGCAATTGGACTGTGGCTGCGATGCGCCTCAAAGGTCTTGCTGCGAGCTTCCATGCCGAAGAATTGCTGACTGCTGCAGAGAATGCGCTGGTCGCTGCTCCGGGCGAACCTGCCGCGATTCGTGAGGTTGAGGCGGTCTTGACCCGATTTTCGGGGAAGAGTTTCTAACTAACCCTTCAACCTGCTTGGCAGAGAAGCGCACCTCATCCAATCTCGTTTGATTGGAGAGGCTCCATGCGCATTGCGCTGTTAACAGCACAGTCACTGAATTCCGATGGGGACCTGATCGCAGGCGTAATGCTTGCCGGTCGTTCAGTCATCGAGTGGCAAATTGAGATAGCCCACAAGCTCGGTTGCGAGCGGGTCATTTGTCTCGCTGACAGCGTGCGTCCTGAGCTGTTGGCCGCACAGCATTTTGCCGAAGCACGCTCTTTGGAGTTCATGACTGTGAAGGGGCCTTTGCCTCTCACTGCGCTTATGACCGCGGGTAATGAAGTTCTTTTGCTGCAGGAAGGTCTGTGGCTTGATTCTAGCAAACTATCGGAAACACTCACTACTGGACCAATTATCGCAGCGATCGCCGACCAGGCCGGCGCCATTAGTACCGAGCGGCTCGAACGCATCGACCGAGAGCGCCTCTGGGCTGGCTATGCCATCATACCCAGTCGGTTCGTTGCTAAGCTGAGCGACTTTCCGGCCGACAGCGATTGTGTCTCACTGCTCCTCCGCCTGGCACTGCAGGCGAGGATTGCGTCGGTGGTGGTTGATCAGCAAGAGCAAATGGCGATGGGTTTGCAATTCGTAGACTCGGCTGAGGGCATTGGAGAGCTCGAGCGAAGCCTGCTGAAGGACGTTTTCGAGCAATCGGCATGGCTTGCGCCGACACAATTCTTGGCAGGACGATTGGTCGAACGCGCCATCAGGACTCGCATGGTTGCGAACAGGGATTTCGTCGCCACAACGGCCGTTCTTAGTTTGTTGGGTGGCTTGGCCTTGGCAATCTGGGGCATGCCTATCGCCAGTATCTGTGCGGCTTTGACGGGCGCGCTTTTGCTCGCTGTCTTTACGGCTCAGCGCGATCACAAGGTTCTGGTGCTAGGAGAGGCGATCTCCTCAGTTGATCGCCCGATAGTCTTCGGGCATGACTTGCTATTAGCGGCAACGCTCTGCGTGATCGCATCGCAGACCAGTCTCACGCCTTTGCCAATCTTCGTGATCGGATTGATCGTGTTGGCTGAACGACTGGATTCATCCCCACTACAGCCATTCTGGCGCGATCGGGCTCTGCATTTGGCTGGATTGGGGCTGGCGCTTGTATTCGGTCAGCTACATACAGCTATGACGGCGCTGGGGCTTGTGGCCTTGATCATGCTATTAGCGGGCCAAATCAGGTCGCGCTGACGGGCTAACCCTGACTTAAGACTGGCCAAGCTATGGGCCTTGAATGAATGGCGATGCAATGAAGCGATCTACTCACGATGAGATCGAGGCCGGACTGCGTGACTCGCTGTCAAAGGGTGATGCTGCGTTCAGTAGTGTAGCACCGGTGCTCGGCCATATGCTCGATGAATCCTGGCCGTCGATCGTTACCGAATCAACGCTCGCTCACGTGAGGGGCATGATTTTCGGCCTTGCTGGCGAACTCGGGGCCAGCGCTCCTCAGAAAGCCTCCGCACTGGGCAGCAGCCTAGAGCAATTTGGCCGATCCCTTTTCGCGGACAAAGCCATGCTTGAACATTGCTTCACCTTGGCTGTCGAAGGCGAAGTAACAGAACGACTCGCAAGCGATCACGCGATGGACCGGGTTCTGTCACCTTTGCTTCAAGAATTGGTCGGCTCACAAGATCAGACAGTCGCAGAACTCGCCATGCAATGCATCACAGCCCAATCGCGCTTTGCTCGTGCGCATGCACGGATGCAGACCCAGCTCAATGAATTGCCGCCAGATCTGTTTCATAGCATTCTTTCCAGCTGGCAAGAATTTGCGACCCAGCATCGCTTGGATCTGCCAATTCAAGCCGTCGAAACGCTGCGAAAACAATATGATGAAAACGCAACCAGAATAGCCTTGTTGGAGCGCCTGATCGGCGCCGTTGGTCCTGGCGCGCGCGCTGCTTTGGAGCTTAGACACGCCGGTTTTGCTCTGTTCGCAACAGCATTGGCCAAGCTCTCATCACAATCGAGGGCTCTTGCTGTGTTGGCGAGCCAAGCACCGGCGTCGCCTCGGCTAGCCTTAAGCTTGCGGGCGGCCGCTCTCGACGGAACCGACATCGAGGCGATTTTGGCGCTTCTGGGTGGCGAAACACCTCATGTTTCCGGAATGGCTCAAATCCTTCCCGATCAGGCACAGTCTATTTTGAACGATACCGTCGTTCCATAGAGGCGCTATGAGCGACTAATATGGAGCGAACTACGCCACTCTCAGCTGCGCAGGGGCTTACTGACGAGCAAGATCGCTTGCTCTCAGCAGATGAGCTTTTGGCAGATTTGCACCTCCGTTGTGGTGGAGCGATCCCCGGCACTCTGGCGGTACCGGAACTGCTTCGCTTGGTTCACCAGGCCCGGACGTTGCAACTCAGACTGGCTCGAGAATTCTCCGCATTCGATGGGTCGGACTTTGTCACCGGCTTCGCGCGGATAGACCCTTTGGCAGAAGAGGCCTCAGGTGGCTGCCAACTGTCGATTGATAACTGGCAACGCCGACAAGCAATCGACCAAGACCCGGATCATTTGGCCAGTGTTCTGGACACAATTGACCGCAACAATGCTGAGGTTGCAATCTTGCTCGATGGCAATCAGCGCGTGCAATTGTTTGAGGTCGGGGCCGACGACACGCTTGAACTGGAGGCAAGGATTGCTGCCAATCCAGGCAAAAACTGGACCGAATACGTTGAGCTTGATGACATAGCCCATCGACAGCCAATGCACTGGCGTCTTCTGGACGGGGTCGGTTGCCGTATCCCCGGTTCTACACGCTCTTGGCGCGCGCGACTCTATCCAAGCGGTTCTGATGAGCATTCCCCATCAAGTTTTGAACTCAAACTGGTCGCTAAAGAGGCATTGGTCGAGCCAGACCTCGAAACGCCAGTTGAAGAGGCTTCTGGCGTTATGCAAAATCGTTTGATTGGGCAGGCTCTGACTCCAGCGCTGCGACAACCTGTCGCTCGGATCATCGCCAATGCCGAGACGATCAAGTCGCGCCTCGCTGGCCCGCTTCGGGAGGAGTACAGTGAATATGCTGGAAACATTGCTTCGGCCGGCCAGCACCTCACCGCCATGCTGGAGGACTTGGCCGACCTCGAGGTGGTTGAGGCGCCTGGCTTCAAGACTATCCGGGAGGAAGTCGAGCTGGGCGATGCGGCACGTCGTGCAGCTGGAATCCTAGGGGTCAGGGCACAGTCGAAAACGATAGAGCTCGTTGTCCCTGAAGAGGATGACAAGGCAATGGCAATCGCCGAATTCCGGCGTGTGCTTCAAATTCTGATCAATCTGATCGGCAATGCGTTGTCTTACTCTCCTTCTCACAGCACTGTGACGGTCTCGCTGGCGAAGCGAAAGTCCGATCCTGTCGCGATAATTGTCCAAGATCAGGGCCCAGGCGTAACCGCCGAGCAGGCCGAGAAGATCTTCGATAAGTTTGAGCGACTGGGGAGAAGCGATCAATCGGGGTCAGGACTTGGGCTCTATATCTCGCGCCAATTGGCTCTCGCCATGGGTGGAGATCTCAGCTTGGAGAGCAAGCCGGGCGAGGGGGCCAGATTCCGGCTGAATTTGCCAGCTGCAAACCCCAAAAAGAAAAAGGGCTGAGCCCTTAGGCCCAGCCCCTCTTAATTGGCTGATACGGTGAATTAGCGCTGTGCTACCGGCACATAATCGCGCTGCGTCGGGCCAGTGTACAACTGCCGTGGACGCCCGATAACCTGACCAGGATCGGAAATCATCTCGTTCCACTGGGCGACCCAACCGACGGTACGTGCCAACGCGAACAGGGCGGTGAACATCGTCGTTGGGAAACCGATCGAGGACAGAATGATGCCCGAGTAGAAATCGACATTCGGGAACAGTTTCTTTTCTCTGAAGTAATCGTCGTTGAGCGCGATCTCTTCGAGCTGAAGCGCCACCTCAAACACAGGATCAGTGGTGTTGAGTGCCTCGAAAACCTCGCGCAGCGTCTTCTGCATCACAGTCGCCCGCGGGTCATAGTTCTTGTAGACCCGGTGACCGAAGCCCATCAGGCGGAAGGGGTCATGCTTGTCCTTCGCGCGCTCAATGTAGTGAGGGATCCGGTCCGGCGTGCCGATTTCTTGCAGCATGTTGAGCGCAGCCTCATTGGCGCCACCATGCGCCGGGCCCCAAAGGCAAGCAATACCTGCAGCAATACATGCGAAGGGGTTAGCACCCGAAGAGCCTGCCAAACGCACCGTAGAAGTCGAGGCGTTTTGTTCGTGATCGGCATGAAGAATGAAAATCCGGTCCATCGCCTTTTCAATGGCGGGGTGGATCTCATACTGCTCTGCCGGAACCCCGAAGGTCATCCGTAGGAAGTTGCCAGTGTAGCTCAAATCATTGGTCGGATACATAAACGGCTGACCAACCGCATATTTATACGCCATCGCTGCGATCGTCGGCATCTTCGCGATCAAGCGATGCGAGCTGATCTTACGGTGCTCAGGATCGGAAATGTCGGTGCTGTCATGATAGAAAGCCGACAACGCGCCAACGACGCCGCACATGATCGCCATCGGGTGCGCGTCACGGCGGAAGCCGCTGTAGAACGTCATCAACTGCTCATGCAGCATTGTGTGACGAGTGATGGTGTAAGAGAAATCGTCCAACTCTTCCTGGCTGGGCAACTCGCCGTTCAGAAGCAGGTAACTTACCTCCATGAAGCTGGAGTGCTCGGCCAACTGACCGATCGGATAGCCGCGGTGCAACAGAATGCCTTCGTTGCCGTCGATATAAGTCAGCGCACTCTCGCAACTGGCGGTCGATTTATAGCCTGGGTCGAAAGTAAAGGCTCCGGTTTGCCCGTAGAGCTTGCGAATATCGACCACATCGGGCCCGGTGCTTCCTTCAAGAACCGGAAATTCGTGTGTTTGGCCCCCAAGTTCGAGTTTTGCGGTCTTATCTGACAACGCGTTTCTCCTGCATTTATTGGCTCAAGCCTGCTGTCACGCTGTTTGCGCGTCTAGCCGGGCTAGAGCTTCATCCCGTCCAAGTAGGACTAGAACGTCGAAAATCCCTGGGGATGTAGTGGTCCCCGTCAATGCTGCGCGCATTGGCTGCGCGATCTTGCCCAAGCCCAATCCCAGGTCCTCGGCAAGTTGTTTTGTAGTGGCTTCGAGAGCCTCGATTGTCCAGTGATTTTCCTGCGCCAATCGTTGCGACAAAAGTCGCAGACGCTCTCGAGCCTCATCATCAAGCAATTTTGCGGCCTTCTCCGTCATACTCAACGGGCGCTGGGCGAATAAAAACCCTGCTCCATCAGCGAGTTCGTAAAGGTTCTTCGCACGCGTTTTCAAGGCCGGCATTGCTCGAGTGAGCAAATTCTTGTCTTCCGCCCCTTCAATCATGGGCATTATCAAATTGGCCAGATCTTCGTCATTTGCTTCACGTATGTAGTGCCCGTTGAGGTTCTCTAGCTTTTTCACGTCAAAACGTGACGGGCTCTTACCTACTCCGCTAAGATCAAACAGCTCGATTGCTTCGGCGCGGCTGATTTCTTCGCGGTCGCCATAACCCCATCCCAAACGCAGAAGGTAGTTGAATAGGGCGTCGGAAAGAACGCCCATTTCGTCGCGATAGGCGTCCACTCCCAGTGAACCATGGCGTTTGGAGAGTTTTGCTCCATCGGAACCATGGATGAGTGGTATATGGGCATAGACAGGATCGGGCCAGTTTCCTTCAATGGAATCCATCGCACGATAGATCGGGAGCTGCCGGAAAGCATTGTTGAGGTGGTCATCACCACGAATAACATGGGTTACGCCCATATCGTGGTCGTCGACCACAACCGCGAGCATATATGTGGGCGTCCCGTCAGCCCGCAGGATAATGTAATCATCCAGTTCGGAGTTTTTGACGGATACCGCGCCCTGAACCTCGTCTTCGATCGTCGTTTCACCGTCCAACGGGGTCTTTAACCTGACAGTGAATGGAGCCCCTTCGGGCGCTTCGGAAAGGTCGCGATCACGCCAGCGACCGTCGTAGCGTAGGGGCTGTTTGTTGGCGCGCTGCTGCTCCCGCATCTCAGTCAACTCTTCAGGAGTTGCGAAGCACTTGTAGGCGTGTCCTGCCTCCAACAAGGCCTGCGCCACGTCCGCGTGGCGTGAGGCGCGCTGCGACTGGAATGTCGGAGCTTCGTCATAATCCAGCCCAAGCCATTCTAGGCCATCCAAGATCGCATCAATCGCTTCCTGCGTGGAGCGTTTCTTATCCGTGTCCTCGATCCGAAGCAGGGCCTTTCCGCCATGGTGACGAGCGTATAGCCAATTGAACAGAGCGGTCCTGGCCCCGCCAATATGCAAGAAACCCGTTGGAGAGGGGGCAAAGCGTGTGACGACTGCGTCCTTACTTGTGGCGCTTGCGCTTGCCATATTCAGTATAATCCTTGTATTATAGAGCCTTAGTACGGGAGTCGCACTCTTGGGCAGGAACAAACTTGTCCCAGTTGCTCAACACGAGGCCATCGCTCCCAAAACCCGCGATGTTGCAGTGCAGCGCACTTGGCGCATGTGGCCATACTTGTCCAGCACCAGTTCCTCGCTCGGATATGCCGCTGAGAAGGCTCTGGAGACGGCAAGGTTCCAAAGTATTGCCTGGCTGGCCGTTTCGATGTTGGCAGGAATCTCCACCTGGTTTGCCTTGAAGAGTGCTCTTGCGTGGATTGTCGCGCTGAGCATTGCGCTTCTGCTCGCATGTGCTGGGCGGTTAATCGGGCGAGGGGACGTGGATCGTCATCATTCGCGTAGCGCTCTTATCTCAATGGCTTTGATATTCGCGTTCGGCCTTAGCTTGGTTTGGATAAGATCTGAATTGATAGGCGCAGAGCCTATTGAGCGGCCCAGGGTTGAGCGGCTCGAAGGCTATGTGCTGGAACGAGAAGACCAGCCCGCAAGAGATCGGAGTAGGCTGACACTTGCGGTGCAAGACTCGCGCTCGAGGGAACCGATCAAGGTTAGGGTCAATCTGCCCCTTCTGGCACCTGCAGACTATCCTAAGGAAGGAGCCACCGTTCGCCTGCAGGCGCGGCTTATGCCGCCAGCTGCTCCGATGCTTCCAGGCGGTTATGATTTTGCCCGTACCGCTTGGTTCGATGGTCTTTCCGCGACCGGTTCTTCGCTGGGGGAAATTGAGGTTGTCGAGCAAGTCTCCAGAGCGGACTTTCTTGCTTCGCTTCAACGTCAGCTTTCGAACCGGGTTCGGTCGCAGATCGACGGCTCGTCCGGTGGTATCGCTGCAGCCCTAGCAAGCGGTGACCGGGGCAGCATTGCTCCACCAGATCAGATCGCCATGCGGGACGCCGGGCTGAGCCACCTGCTTGCAATCAGCGGCTTGCACGTGAGCGCTGTGATTGCCTCTGCCTATTTGATTACCTTGAAGCTTCTGGCATTCGTTCCGTTTCTCGCCTTGCGCTTGAAATTGCCATTGGTGGCCGCAGTTGTGGGTGCCGCTGCAGGCATTGGCTACACGCTGCTGACCGGCGCTGAGGTGCCAACCGTTAGGAGCTGTATGGCAGCGATGCTCGTACTGCTGGCACTGTCGCTAGGACGCGAACCGATCTCGCTGCGGATGGTTGGTTTCGCTGCGATATTCGTAATGCTGCTGTGGCCTGAAGCGGTGGTTGGGCCGAGCTTTCAAATGAGCTTTGCAGCGGTCACGGCGATCGTCGCGCTTCATACGTCGCGTTCGATCAAAGCGTTTATAGCTCACCGCGATGAGCCTTGGCTCAGACGAGTGTCTCGGAACATAGTGATGCTGTTCGTGACCGGAATGGTAATCGAGATAGCCTTGATGCCGATTGTGCTTTTCCATTTTCATCGGGCCGGTCTTTACGGTGCGGTCGCGAACGTGTTCGCAATTCCGCTGGTGACATTTCTTGCCATGCCACTTCTGGCAATTGGCCTGCTCCTCGATCTGGTCGGGCTGGGTGGACCCGTCTTTTGGTTGGCAGGCAAGTCGCTCGATCTCCTCTTGGCGATCGCGCACTTCACCGCCGCCCAACCTGGCTCGGTCAAACTTATGCCGCAAACGTCGCTGGGCAGTGTCTTGTTGTTTGTAGCGGGTGGTCTTTGGCTCGCACTATGGCAGGGCAGGTTGCGGCTCTTCGGACTTGTACCGCTGGTTTTCGCTGCGGGGCTACTGGCGCTCACTGAGCCTCCGGATGTATTGATCTCGCGGGATGGCCGCCATGTCGGGGTGAGGCTCGAAAACGGCGAGCTTTTAACACTGCAGACGAGCCTTTCGGACTACGCGACCGCCAACCTGCTGGAACACGCCGGTGTCTCGTCCATTCCGATCCCGATGGAGCAATGGCCCGGCGCCAGATGCTCGCCAGAATTCTGCACCCTTTTGCTTATAAACCAAGATCGGAGCTTCACTCTTCTGCTGGCTCGCAATCGCGCCCAAGTAGAGGAGCGCGCTCTGGCTGCGGCATGCGAAAAAGCGGACATCGTCGTGGCCGAGCGCTGGCTGCCGCGTTCGTGCCGCCCTCGGTGGCTCAAAGCCGATCGCCGCATGTTGTCCGAGACCGGAGGATTGGCGATCTATCTGGATCAAGTACAAGTCCAATCGGTCTCGGACAGTCAGGGGGACCATGGCTGGTGGCGCCCGCATCGCTTCGCCAAAAGGGAAGCGCGGCGCCAAAAGGAAAGCGCGGCGCCATCAAACGATAGCACCGCGCCAATTCCATCACATTTCAAAGGTCAGTGGTAACGTCGAAGCAACCCGGCAAGCTTGCCCTGAACCTGGACCTCAGCCGGGCTGTAGACCTGCGGATCATACGCACCATTGGCAGGGTCGAGACGCACCATACCTTCATCCTTGTGGAGGTATTTGAGCGTTGCTTCCTCGCCGCGGACCAGCGCCACGACGATTTCGCCATCGCGGGCAGTATCTGTCCGGCGAACCAGCGCAAAATCGCCGTCAAAGATGCCCGCCTCAATCATCGAGTCACCAGACACTTCCAGCGCATAGTGCTCACCCGGACCGAGCAGTGCCGCCGGAACGGGAAGGCTGCTCTGCCCCTCAAGCGCCTCAATCGGAGCGCCCGCGGCAATGCGCCCGTGCAAGGGGAGCTCGATGATGTCATTCGCTGGCTCAGGAGTCTTGGGCGCACCCCGCGCTGCAGGAGCCATCGAAACCACATTGTCTGGTGCAGGCGAGCGCGATGTTGGGGTCGCATCCTCTGGCTGCTTGATAACTTCGAGCGCGCGAGCACGGTTTGCAAGCCGCCGGATAAAGCCCCGCTCTTCCAAAGCCGAAATGAGACGATGCACGCCCGATTTGCTCTTGAGATCAAGCGCTTCCTTCATCTCTTCAAACGACGGAGAAATCCCGGTTTCCTCCAGCCTCTGCTGAATGAAGCGAATAAGTTCGTGCTGCTTGGCCGTCAGCATAGTGAAACCTCCTCAGGTGGCGCCCACGGTCTCAGATCCGAAAGCGCTAGAGCCAATATGCGTTCGCGCAGAGGCACAAGCGACGTGCATTACTCGAACTGGACCCGCTCACCAAAAACGTGAACGAATGAGGAACAAGTAGGCAACCTTTGAAAGCAAGTCAAGCAACAAGGCCCGGATTTCAGCCACTTTCCAACATGTAGACTGCTACAGGCTCGCCAACGGTCACCGCTGAGCTCCTCGCAGGTCGATCAATCAGACAATTCGATTGGGCCAGCGCAGCAAGGGCACTGGAGTCTTGCGAGGATGCACGTCGGACGCTGCTGCCGTCATGAACGCCCCGCAAGAACTCTTGGCGAGAGCCCACCTCAGGCAGTTCCTCAGCAACGGCCATCTCGTGTTGGGTGGGAAGCGGATTTGTCTTCCCTAGGGCTCTTCGAAGCAAGGGCAGGGCGAACAGATAGGCGGTTACGAAGCTCGACACCGGATTTCCAGGCAAGCCGAGGATCACCTGCTGCCCATGAGGGGCTTGGCGCGTTGCGACCATCAGAGGCTTGCCTGGTTTCATCGCCACTTTCCAGAATGAGAGCTCTGCGCCCCATTCCAGTAGGGCGGGCTTGATCAGATCGTGATCTCCAACAGAAGCCCCTCCTGAAGTGATTAGGATGTCTGCTCTTGCGGCATCCACCTCCGCCAAGGCCAGCGCCAGCGCCGCTTGATCATCATTGACCGGACCTATCCGAGTGATGCGGTCACCGACCAGAGGGCGCAGCATGGCCGCCAACATCGGCCCGTTGCTAGCTGGAATCTGATGATCATCACAGGCGGCAGGATCGGCGACAAGTTCGTCTCCGCTGTCTAAGACTGCGACCGAAGGTGGAATTGCTACCTTGACCTGACCGCTGCCCGAGGACATGGCCAGCGCGATCTGCGCGGCGCCTATCAGTGTCCCCTCAGACAAGACCTTATCGCCCCGAGCGAAATCAAACCCGCGTTTGCGGACATGACGCTCCGCCGGTGGCAGTTCCGACGCCGAGACCTTGTCGCCCTCAACGGTGGCGTTTTCCTGGATCAAAACCCGGTCTGATCCGATTGGCATATGGGCACCGGTCGAGATCCTTGTGCATTGGCCGGGCTGAAGAGCGCCGGAAAACGGGTCACCCGCGCGGCTTTCGCCGATCTTGGTCCAAGGGCCGTCTCCGGCAATGGCATAGCCATCCATTGCCGATAGGTCGGCCGCTGGCTGCGTGCGTGCCGCAAGGACATCTTTGGCCAAAACTCGGCCCAAGGCGTCTCCCGTCGCAATAAGCTCAGGCCTTGGCTGTGGAGCCAGGGCCAGCAATTGGTTCTGAGCCTCCGCAAGCGGCAGCAGTCCAGCCATCACTGTCCCTCGCTGTCGAGTTTCCAGTGACCGCTCTTGCCGCCGCGCTTTTCGATCAGGCGAACCTCGCCAATCACCATGCCTTTGTCGATCGCCTTGGCCATATCATAGACGGTAAGCAGCGCGGTGGAGACGCCGACCATGGCTTCCATCTCAACCCCGGTCTTACCGGTGAGAGACGCTGTCGCGATGGCAACCACCGCATCGTCGGCAAAGTCGAACTCTATATTGACCGCATCGAGTCCTAACGGATGGCACAAGGGGATCAAATCGCTGGTCCGTTTGGCAGCCATGATCCCAGCCAGACGCGCGGTCCCGAGCACGTCCCCCTTG
The DNA here is from genome assembly GCA_965229665.1 of Erythrobacter sp. Classification (GTDB taxonomy): domain Bacteria; phylum Pseudomonadota; class Alphaproteobacteria; order Sphingomonadales; family Sphingomonadaceae; genus Erythrobacter. The sequence continues at coordinate 3,054,905 of OZ245896.1, forward strand.
GGTGCGTCACCCTGACGGATCGCTGCGAGCGCCTCGGGCGACATAGCAATTCGACCGGAAGCAATCGCCACGCGATGCGTGTCGGGCTTTGCCCCGACGTCCACCATATGGGCGGCGCCGTCGCTATCGATATGGGTCAGTTTACTCATCTTTGGGCCGCCTGTTTGTCACTGCAATCCTACGCGATGGAACACATGGAACACAGTTCTTGTGTTCAAATCACTCCTCGTGATCCGTTGCGCAAGTGCCTAATTTGCGCAGGCTTGGCAGTGTTGGCTGAGTTAGGAAAGCGTTCCCGTCAACAGCTGTCGCGTAGCACCCGCTACATTGTCTGCGCGCATCAGGCTTTCACCGACCAAGAAGGTTCGGACACCCGCACCTGCCAACCGCGTGCAATCAGCATGCGTGAAGATCCCGCTTTCCCCTACCAGCAACGCGCCTTCAGGGGCCAGCGGAGCCAGTCTTTCGGTGGTCGCGAGATCGGTTGAAAAGGTCTTGAGATCGCGATTGTTGACTCCGACCAAGCGAGATTTGAGCGAATGGGCTCGCTCCATCTCCTCCTCATCATGGACCTCAACCAGAACATCCATACCCAGATCAATCGCTACTTCTTCAATCTCGGCCATGGGCTGGTCATCCAAGGCCGCGACGATAATCAGAATAGCATCAGCGCCCATCGCGCGCGCCTCAATGACCTGCCAGGGATCGACCATAAAGTCTTTGCGCAGGACGGGCAGAGCGCAAGCTGCTCGAGCGGCGACCAGAAAGTCTTCATGACCCTGGAAATAGGGCGCATCAGTTAAGACCGAGAGGCAGGTCGCACCGCCAGCTTCATAATCCCTGGCATGCTCCGCCGGCTGAAAGTCAGCTCGGATCAATCCTTTTGATGGAGAAGCCTTCTTGATCTCCGCGATTAGTCCAAATCCGGCGCTCGACGCTGTGCGCAGTGCCGCCTCGAAGCCGCGCGGCGCAGTTTGCTGCTGTGCCTGCGACTCAAGGTCAGCCAGCGATATGCGCTGCTTTCGATCAGCGACTTCTTCGCCCTTGTTGGCGCAGATTTCTTCAAGCTTGTTCATTGCAGGAGCTATTTGGCCAATTCGATCCAGCGTGCAAGCAGCGAACGCGCCTTGCCGCTGTCGAGCGCGTCCGCAGCCAGGGCCACTCCATCGCTCCAATCATGCGCAGATTTGGCCACCATAAGGGTCGCTGCAGCGTTGAACAGAACCGCATCGCGGTAGGCGCCATTTTCGCCATCAAGCAGGCGGGTTAGCGCCGCGGCGTTAAATGTGGCGTCGTCGCCGCGAATGGCCTCGAGCGGAGCATTCGGCAGCCCTGCGACGCTCGCATCAACCCTGCGCATCTCAAATGCCCCATCCTTGACCGCGGCGAGGTCATTGCCCCCAGCCAAGCTCAGTTCATCGAGACCTTCGTCGCCAGAAACGATAAAGCTTGGCGAGCTATCCAGCTTGGCTTTGGCCTCGGCATAAGTCGGCACAAATCTTGGGTGCGCGATCCCGACCAGCTGGCGGGTGACGCCCGCTGGATTGGAGATCGGGCCGAGCAGGTTGAAAATTGTGCGTTTGCCAATCCTCACCCGGATAGGGGCAATCCGTCCGAGGGCAGGGTGGTGCACCCGCGCAAACAGGAAGCAGATACCGATCTCATCAAGCGTCTTCTGCGCTGTGCGAACCGCCGCATCCATATCCAAGCCCAGGACTTCAAGCGTATCCGCTGCGCCCGACTTGGAAGAGGCTGCACGGTTACCATGCTTCGCCACAGGAACACCGCAGGCGGCGACCACCAGACTGACGGCGGTGGAAACGTTGAGCGTGTGCTGTCCATCGCCTCCGGTGCCGCAACAATCGACGGCATTTTCGGGCGCTTCAATCGGAATGACCCGCGCGCGCATGGCTCGAGCGGCGGCGGCGATCTCATTGGCGCTCTCGCCTCGTTCAGCCAGTGCGATCAGGTATTTCTCTATCTCGTCTTCGCTGGCTTCGCCATCGAGGATCCAGCTGAACACCTCTTCGGCTTCGGCCTCGCTCAGAAGAGGGGCGTCGAGTGGCAGATTTTTCATGCGAGCTCCTTGGTCTCTACTCCGCAGAGTCTCAAGAAGTTTGCAAGCAGGGCATGGCCATGTTCAGTCGCAATGCTCTCCGGATGGAATTGCACTCCGTGGATCGGCAGGCTCTCATGGCGAAAGCCCATCGTGCTGGTTCCGTCATCCTCGGGATTGGGAGCGTGTGCGTTGGCAATCAGACAGTCGGGTACGTCTTCAACCACTAACGAATGATAGCGGGTAGCGATGAAAGGCGAGGGGATATCGGCGAACACGCCGGTTCCATCATGGGTCACGGGTGAAGTCTTGCCATGCATCAGCCCACCTTGGACGACCTTCCCTCCGAAATGCTGTCCGATGGATTGATGCCCAAGGCAAACGCCCAGCAAAGGCTTGCCCGCATCCGCGCAAGCGGCGACCAAATCCAGGCTGATCCCGGCCTCATTGGGCGTGCAAGGTCCGGGCGAGATCAAAAAACCTGCGGCGTTGGTCGCCAAAGCTTCGGTGGCTGACAGCGCATCGTTACGTTCAACCTTCACATCGGCCCCAAGCTCCATAAGGTAATGGACGAGGTTGAAGGTGAAGCTGTCGTAATTGTCGATGACTAGGATCGGGGCTTGGGAGCTCATATTGTCTTCCCTGCGAAGTGATCAGTCGCCCGTACGAGGCCATCGATGATACCGGGCTCCCCAGCGGCATGGCCTGCGTCGTCAACAATCCACAATTGAGCTTCTGGCCAGGTCTTCTTCAACTCCCAAGCTGAGGTTGGTGGCGTACAGATGTCATGGCGGCCCTGGACGATTATCCCGGGAATATGGCGAATTTTCTCAAGATCGCGCAGCAATTGCCCTTCCTCGAGATAGAAATCGTCCAGGAAAAATCGCGCGCAGATCCGCGCGAAAGGGACGGCCGAGGACGGATCGGCAAACGCTGCTAGCAGCTCTTGGTCGGGTAACAGGGTCGCGACGGAACCCTCCCACAAGGCCCACTCCTTCGCCGCTGCGAGCCGCGTAGCCTCATTGTCGCTGGTCAATCGCGCGTAATAGGCTTTGATGAGATCGCCCCGCTCCGCCTCGGGAATATGACCGGAAAAGCTGTCCCACTGCTCGACCATGATCTCGCTAGCGCCGTAGCTGTAGAGCCAGCTTTTCTCTTTCTGGCGCGCCAGGAAAACCCCGCGAAGAACAAGTTCAGTCACACGTTCGGGGTATCTTTGAGCATAAGCGAGGGCGAGGGTGGAACCCCAGCTGCCTCCGAAGGCTTGCCATGACTCATGTCCGCACATCTTCCGAAGCGCTTCGATATCCTCAACGATCCGCCATGTGTCATTGTGCTCAATCTCTGCAAAGGGCAGCGATTGGCCGCAGCCGCGCTGGTCGAACAGCAGCACGTCATAGAGCTCTGGATCCCATTGGCGCCGGTGGCTGGGGCTCATCCCTCCTCCGGGGCCGCCATGCAGGAACACCGCTGGCTTTGCACCGGGCGTGCCGCAGCGTTCCCAGCGGATCGAATGGCCATCGCCAACCTCGAACATGCCTGTGTCGTACGGCTCTATCTCAGGGTAGAGGGTCCGGTCGTAAGATAAAGTCATTCCTTGTTCTCCACGACTAGGAAGGGCCCCAAATTGCGGCGCGGATCAAGTCGGTCTGTCGCCGGGTCCCACAGAACCGACACATTTCCATCCAGGAACAGCGCATCATCGACATCCAATTCGTCGCGATAGAACCGCGCCAACTGGCCAAAGCTCAGGGGTTCCTCGGAGCGGACAAAATGCGCTGTGCCCTCGCTATCAATCCCAACGCCATTGCGAATGGCGCGCGACGGACCATTTTCTGCAATTGACGGGTGTAACTCTCCGTCAATCACCAGCATTGGGCCACTTTGAGTGCCAAATTCTGGTCGCTGCGTTACAGTCGCGTAGAATCGATCTGCCGTCAAAACTTGCCAGCTACCGTCGGTCCCAAAGAAGACACCATTTGGCTTCAGGTGAAAGTTTCCGGGTCCGTCGGCGCGGTTGAGCTCCGACAAGCGCTCACCATTCTCGACGTAATAGCCGATTGGGCGCAGATCATCGCCATACATGCCTGCGTTGACGGCAAACGCCACCGAAGCCTCATCGAAAGCATCCGCCAGTGCTCTCAAGGAGCCATAGGGTTGCCCCCCACTGGGACCCAATGCCGTACGGATGGTGTGATCGCTTGGGGCTGCAACACAATGGGTTAGCGGGACATCTTCAAAACTGACTGAGGTGCAAGCACTGGCAACGCTAGGAGCCGTGGCCACCTCTTCTTCCTGCGGGATGATCTCCGGATCGGGCAGGGGGCCTGGCTCTCCAATTTCGGTGCGAATGACCGGTTCGCCCGCGGGTTGCTGTTCGCAGGCCGCAGTGAAGGCCAAAAGAATAAGCAGTGTCAGGCTGCGCGTCATTGGCCGAACCCCGGATCGCTGGCCACTCGGACGGCTTCACGCGCAGCTGCGATCAGAGCGCCGGCCTTGGCGCGGCATTCGGCCAGTTCATAGTCGGGATCGCTGTCAGCCACGATGCCAGCACCGGCTTGGACATGCATAACGCCGTCTTTGACCACAGCGGTACGCAAAACGATGCAGGTATCGACTGAGCCGTCAGGCGCGAAATAGCCCACTCCGCCAGCATAGGCGCCCCGAGTTTCGGGTTCGAGTTCGGCGATGATCTCGCACGCACGGATCTTCGGAGCGCCTGACACCGTCCCGGCCGGAAATCCTGCAAAGACGGCATCAAGCGCGTCCTTGTCGTCGGCCAGTTTGCCGACAACATTGCTCACGATGTGCATAACATGGCTGTAGCGCTCGATTGTAAAGCTGTCCGTCACTTCAACGCTACCGCGAGCAGCAACGCGCCCTACGTCATTGCGCCCGAGGTCGAGCAGCATCAAATGCTCGGCGCATTCCTTGGGATCCGCCAATAGGCTCGTTTCGTTAGCGCGATCCTCGCTAGCAGTAGCGCCTCTCGGGCGCGTTCCAGCGATCGGGCGAATGGTCAGTTCACCATCTCGAACCCGAACCAGAATTTCAGGGCTTGAACCAACAATCGCGAATCCTGGGAGGTCAAGAAAGTACAGGAATGGCGAGGGATTGACCCGGCGCAATGCGCGATAGAGGGCCAAAGGCGGAAGCTCGAACGGGGTGGTGAAACGCTGCGCCAGCACCACCTGGAAGATGTCGCCGGCAGTGATGTAGTCCTTGGCTCGCGCAACCAGCGCCTTGTAATCTTCTCCCTCAAGCACTGGCAGCAGCTCTGGTTCGGGAAGGTCCTGAGCAGGCTCCTGTGGCCGTTCGCGCAAGGCCAGCTGACGGAGAATTTCATCTATTCTCTCGGCCGCACGTTCGATTGCTGTCTCACTATGCTCCGCCTGCCAGATCGGTGCCACCGCAAACAACTCATCGGTCAATCCGTCGAAAACCAGAATGATGGTTGGACGAACAAACAGCAGATCGGGAAGATCGAGCTCGCTTTGAGGTGCTCGAGGGAGTGTTTCCACAAGTCCAATCGTCTCATATCCAAAGTAACCGACAAGGCACGCAAGCGCGGGCGGCAGCTCATCCGGCACGTCAATTCGACAGCCCTCCGCAAGACGCCGCAATTCGACCATGGGATCATCAGCGCAGGGCCGAAAATCCGAGCGATCAGATTGCCATTGATGGTTTATCTCAGAGAGCGAGCCGGATCCGCGAAAAACGAGATCAGGATCAAGTCCCAGCAGGGAATACCGGCCGCGGATTTCACCTCCCTCAACGGACTCGAGCAGAAAATCTCCGCGGCCTGGCTCAATCAAGCGCTGGGCAGCACCCACCGGCGTATCGCAATCTGCGATAATCTTACGCCAAACAAGTGTCGACCTGCCGTTCGCGAGGTCTGTTTCCGCTTGCTCACGATGTTGGAGAGACGATTGAAAGGTCACTTTGACTTACGATCAGATCTCGCCGGTGAGCTGTCGCCTAACCGCGTCAATCGCGGTTTCGTTGATATCGATGCCAAGTTCCTCGCGAACCGCTGCAGTCAATTGCTCGGACATTTCATTTGAAAGAGTCTCGTTCAGCGAAGCGCGCGCTTGCTCGAATAACGGATCGTCGTCCTCAATTGGCGCCGCTGCAATCGAGTCCAATTCGATAACATACCAGCCCAGGTTACTAGGAGCTTCAAGACGTTTCGAGGTCCCTTCCGCCATGCTGAAGAGCAAAACGAGCGGTGTCGGAATACGCTGGCCATTGGCCGGGCGCAGCTCCGCTCGCGTCATGTCCACATTCTGCGTGGGAGGAAATGGCTTATCTTCTGCGGAAAGGGCCTGGCGCAATGAACTGTCCTCGCCCGCTAGACGCTCCAGCACTCTGTCCGCAGCTTCACGAGCAAGTTTTCCTCCTTCCGCTACACGCCAATCGCGGACGACCTGCTCCCGGATCTCGCTAAGCGGAGCCGCGGCAGACGGGATAATCTCATTGGCCTCGAAGATAATGAACTGCTGTCCGCGGACCACTTCCGCCAATTGCGGTTCACTTTCGTCCATTTGAAACAAGGTTGCGACTGCACCCTGCAATTGCTCAAATATCCTTTGCCGTGGATCGTCAAACAGACGACCGTCAGAGAGCATTTGCGGGGTCGTATCCAATTCCAAGTCGAACTCTTCAGCGATTTCGCTCAAGGATGCGCGGTCGCTCACCCGATCTTCGATACGCGTGCTCAGATCGGCCAAGGCAGCAGCGCGCTTCTCGGCAGTCAATTGCTCTGAAATCTCCGAGCTCGCCTGCGCCAAGGTGCGGCTCGCGGTCCGGACGACCGAATCAACCCGAGCGACATACCACCCCAAAGCGCTGCGAGCTGGCTCTGCCAAATCGCCTCTGTCGGCAGCAAAAACCGCCTCGGCCAGTGCCGCGCTGGTCTGAGTTGCCAGTTCGTCTTGGGTGCTTGCCTCGCTTTGAGTGACCGAGAATCCGGCTTCGCGAGCGGCAGCCTCAAGCGACACGCCGCCTCGAACCCGATCACGAATCGCAAGAGCAGCTTCCTCGGTCGGAACCAGGAAGGAGCTTATTGAGCGGCTTTCCTGGGCTTCATAAAGGGCGCGATCACGCTCAAATCTTGCGGCAACCTCATCTTCGGTCGGCTCTATCCGGTCCGTTATCGCCGATGCATCAAATGCAGCGAAACGCATGGTTCTCCGCTCAGGAAGAACGTAACGCTCTCGTTCGGAATCATAGAATTCTTGAACCTGTGCATCAGCAGGGTCTTCTTCCGGTGCGAACGACAGGCTCGGGATCAAGGCAATTGAACCTTGTCGACGCTCGCGCACGAATGATCCATAGCGACGCGCCATCGCATCTGGAGTGCGTTGTCCAGCAAGTGACGGAACCAGCAATTGTTGGGCGAGCAATCCGTCCGCAAGATCACGACGCACTGTCGCATCGGTGAGTCCCTGATTACGGAGCGCCGCTTCGTACACAGCCTGATCGAATTCCCCGCTAACCCCTCGAAATGCTCCTATCTGCAAAATCTCGCTGTTGACCAAATTTTGCCCGGCACGAAACCCAGCGTCTTGGGCGTATCCACCAAGCGCGTAGCGATCGATCAGCTGGCTTAAAACTTCATCAAGTCCGCCATTGGCAACAAATTCTTGCATCGTGGCAGTCGGTTGCTCGCGTCGAACCTGCTCCAGAGCTGACGTGGCCGTTTGCGTGAGAGTAGAGGTTGAAATCCGCTCGTCACCGACACGTGCCACGCGATCATTGCCGGCGACGCCTCCGAATGTGGTCCCCGTAATATCACTAGCTGCAAACGCCAATGCGATCAGGGCTATCAACGCGAAGGTGAAAGCCAGTCCGATCTTGGACTGAAAGATATTTCGAAAGAAGGAGATCATTTGTGTACATTTTCCCGCGATCCGGGACCCCGCATAAGCGAGATCGCTGAGTTGTACCTGCTTTATCCACCCTGCGTCCTGTCGGCAACAGGTGACAAACCGTTTTGACTGGATCGCTTACCTCGGCTACCGGACCGGCCCCCTTAGCCGTAATAACACGGCAAGATTCGAATAAAATAGTTCGTAGGACAACTGCATGCCTCTCCGGCCCTATATTGTCGGCAATTGGAAAATGAACGGCACTCGCGCCATGCTCTCTGAAGCACGCGCGATTGACCGGGCAGCCCAGCGCCACATGAAGGTGGAGGTCGCCCTGGCCCCGCCATACACCCTCATACACCCCGTTCATCGCGAAGCAGAACAGATCGGCGTCGGCGCGCAAGATTGCCATGCTGAGCCCGATGGCGCCCATACCGGCGACATCTCGGCCGCAATGGCTGCGGATGCCGGCGCCAAGTTTGTCATTCTGGGTCATAGCGAGCGTCGCCAAAACCACGGCGAAAAGGACGCTGTGATTAAGGCGAAAGCGGACGCGGCGCTCGAAGCAGGTCTTAGGATCATTCTTTGCTGCGGTGAGAGCGAACAGATTCGCGAAGCAGGCAAAGCCGAAGCTTTTGTCACGCGGCAGCTCAAGGCATCCCTGCCGGAACTTGACGACGCCGGTGAGAAGATCACCGTAGCCTATGAACCAATCTGGGCGATTGGGACCGGCAAAACCGCGACAGTTGAAGATATCGAGGCAATGCACTCGACCATCCGAGAGCTCCTGATCAAGCTTTATGGCGAGGAACAGGGTTCGGAAATTCGCATTCTCTATGGCGGCTCCGTGAAACCCGACAATGCCGCAGAAATCCTTGCGGCGAAGGATGTTGGAGGAGCTTTGGTTGGTGGGGCGAGCCTGACTGCAGATAGCTTCATGGGCATCGCATTGGCCGCGGCCGACACGCCTGAGGCCTAAGGGCGCTGCATGTCCATCTTGTGCATATCGCTGACCAACACTATTTAACGCCCAGGTTTTAACGGGATCCAATTCATGTCGCTGTTCATCTTTCTGACCATCATACAGGCCTTGGTTGCCGCAGCATTGATCGGTGTGATCTTGATGCAACGCTCTGAAGGGGGCGGCCTTGGGATTGGCGGCAGCCCAGGTGGTGCGCTTGGAGCGCGTGGTGCCGCGGACTTCATGAGCCGCTCAACCAAATGGCTGGCAGTCACCTTTGTGGTGCTGTCTATCGGCTTGGCAGCCTTGGCCGTTGATACGACCAGCACCAACGAGGTTGAGACGACGCTTGATCGCTCGGTTGCGCCAGCGGATCCGCTTGGCGGCGCGTCGACCGATCCTCTCGGTGGGCCAGCCTCTACCGATGGCGCCGCTGGCGAAGCACCAGCAAATGATGATCCGCTTGCGGCGGAATAGCGGCCGACCAGCCAATCATTGAAACAGTCCCCTGTGGATTGCCCGCATTAATGCGCGCAATTCGCTTGCCCCGAATCCAATCTGCAGCTTAAGGCTCAACTCCCATGGCGCGGTACATATTTATCACCGGCGGCGTGGTCTCCTCGCTCGGAAAAGGTCTCATGGCAGCTAGCTTGGCGGCGCTTCTGCAAGCGCGCGGCTATAAGGTGCGCATCCGCAAGTTTGACCCATATCTCAACGTCGACCCAGGGACGATGAGCCCCTATCAGCACGGTGAAGTCTATGTGACGGACGACGGGGCTGAGACCGATCTCGATCTTGGTCATTATGAACGCTTCACCGGCGTGTCTGCCCGACAGAGCGACAACATAACCAGCGGCCGCGTCTATCAGCAGATTATCGCTAAGGAGCGCCGCGGGGATTATCTTGGCGCAACGGTCCAAGTCATTCCGCATGTGACTGACGCGATCAAAGAATTCGCGCTGGCGGATCAAGAGGACCATGATTTCATACTGTGTGAAATCGGCGGCACCGTCGGCGATATTGAATCCCTGCCGTTCATGGAAGCCATCCGGCAGATGCGGAATGAGCTCGATCCCCTGCAAACCCTCAGCGTCCATGTGACGCTGGTTCCCTACATCGCAGCAGCGGGTGAATTGAAGACCAAGCCAACCCAGCACTCAGTCAGAGAACTGGCGAGCTTGGGGATAAAGCCCGATGTACTGCTGTGCCGTGCGGAACACCCTTTGCCTGATGGCGAGCGGCAGAAGATCGCCAACTTCTGTAACGTCAGAAAAGAGGCGGTTATTCCGGCATTGGACGCGCCTTCGATCTATTCGGTGCCATTGCAATATCACCAGGAAGGCCTCGACCAGGAAGTCTTGCGGGGGTTTGGGATCAACGATGCGCCCGAGCCTGACCTTTCGGCATGGGATGATGTGACCGATCGCTATTTCAATCCCGAAGGAGAAGTGACGATAGGCGTGGTCGGGAAATATGTCGGCCTGCAAGACGCTTACAAAAGCCTCAATGAGGCGTTGATCCACGGCGGGTTGGCCAATCGGGTCAAAGTGAACATCAAATGGATCGATGCGGAGATTTTCGAAGGTGATGACGCAGAAATCGCCTCCAAGCTTGAGCCCATGCATGGCATTCTGGTTCCCGGTGGGTTTGGCGAACGCGGAAGCGAAGGAAAGATCTCCAGCGTAAGGTTCGCGCGTGAACGCAATGTGCCGTTCTTTGGAATCTGCCTGGGCATGCAAATGGCGTGCATTGAGGGCGCGCGCGAGGCTGGTTTCTCTCAAGCCTCGTCGACCGAGTTTGGGCAGACTGAAGAGCCTGTCGTGGGAATTATCACCGAATGGATGACCGACGAAGGTCTTCAAACGCGCGAAGCGGGAGGGGACCTGGGCGGTACGATGCGCCTCGGGGCCTATGACGCCAAACTGTCCGGTAACAGCCATGTGTCGAACATCTATGGCGGGGCGGAGATGATTTCCGAAAGACATCGGCACCGCTACGAGGTCAACAGCCGCTATATCAAACCGCTTGAGGGTCAGGGCTTGGTGTTTTCAGGAATGTCGCCCGATGGTCTGTTGCCAGAGATTGTCGAACGACCGGACCATCCATGGTTCGTCGGGGTTCAATTCCATCCGGAGTTGAAGTCGAAGCCCTTTGCTCCGCATCCGCTGTTTGCGGGCTTCATCGCTGCTGCCGTTGAGCAGTCGCGCTTGGTCTAAAGAGACACTATATCCTTCAATGTGCCGGGAATTACGCAATTTTTCGTAACTGTCGTGTCTGTACAAGTCCGATAAATTGCGCTTGCGTAAGGTTCGAAGGTCTATAGGAAACCTCAAGGGTTTTCTGGGATAGCGGGGGCGCTCATTCGCAACGGATAGATAAGGCCTAGGCCTTAAAGGGCTCGACTCGACCTTCACCGTCTTCTGCGACCCGGACGGTGATATCGTAACGAGGCGGCATTCGTGTCGCAGGGGCGGATCTTTCGATCCGCCCCTATCTATTTCAGCTGTTCGAAATTAGGCCGCGTTAGCGTCGCCATCCTCCGAGGAATCAGGCACAGCCGTCAGCGTAGCGCCACCATTCACTGCGATCTTTTTGGGTTTCATAGCTTCTGGAACTTCGCGGACCAGATCAATCAGCAATAGGCCGTCTGCCAAATCAGCGCGTTCAACGCGAACGTAGTCAGCCAATTCGAACCGACGTTCGAAGCCGCGGTTCGCTATGCCCACGTGGAGCATTTCGGAGCCATCATCAACATCATCCCGCTTGCGACCCTGAACGGTCAGCAAATTCTGTTGCGCGGTAATATCAATGTCTTCGCTCTTGAATCCAGCAACGGCCAGCGTGATTCGATAGCTGTCTTCGCTGCGGCGAGCGATATTGAAAGGGGGGTAGTTATCGCCACTGTTGTTGCGCACCTGGCCTTCAAGCAGGTCAAACAGGTGATCAAATCCTACAGTGGTGCGGCGATAGGGTGTAAAATCAAGACGTGACATAAATTCAAATCCTCTTGCATGAGCAATTTGTATGTTCGACGGACCTGCCGGATGCAGCATCCGCTGTCGGTTGCAATCCCCAGACTTGGCAGATCGCTCCAACACGCTAGATTTAAGAGGTGCAACTGCGCTTTCAAGATGTTCAGTAGTCGATCACTCTAGCTCTCGATGGGATCCGAAATGAGCCAGCCAGCCATTGATATGTACACCAAGTTTGCGTGCCCGTTTTGCGTGCGTGCCAAACACCTTCTCAAATCCAAAGGGGTGGAGTTCAACGAGATCGACATCACTATGGGCGGCACCAAACGGGACGAGATGATGGAGCGTGCCCCGCTTGCCCGGACGGTACCGCAGATCTTTATTGGCGATGTCCATGTTGGCGGATCTGACGACCTTGCGGCGCTCGAACGCGCTGGCAAACTTGATGCTTTACTGGCGGGCTGAACCGCTGCGTGCCGAAAATTGCTGTCCTTCAGATGACATCCGGAATCGATCCGGAGGAAAATTTCAATGCTGTCGCGGAAGCGTGCGAAAAAGCGGCTGGCGAGGGCGCGGAGATGCTTTTTACTCCAGAGATGTCGCTATTGCTCGATCGAGATCGCAGGCGAGCCTCTCGGAGAATTGTCGCGCAGGAGGCATCGCCGTATCCTTCGCGATTGCAAAAACTCGCTGACACATTCGATATTGCGCTCACAGTCGGGGCACCAGTCTCAGTAGAAGGGAAGCGCTACGCCAATAGGCAGTGGCTTTTCATCCCGGACAAGGCAAACCCGACAACCTACGACAAGATCCATATGTTCGATGTGGAGCTGGCTTCGGGTGAGACCTGGCGAGAGAGTAGCGCCTATCGACCCGGTACTGAGATCGTGGTCGAAGACGGCACGCCAATTGGACGGCTCGGCCTAACTACCTGTTACGATATCCGGTTTCCCGCCCTTTTTGAAGAACTCGGCAACCGCTCTTGCGACGCCATTGCTATTCCCGCAGCTTTCACTGTTCCAACCGGCAAGGCCCATTGGCATGTCCTGCTTCGCGCGCGTGCGATCGAAGCCAGCGCCTTTGTGGTAGCCGCCGCGCAAGTCGGCAAGCACGTCGATGGCCGCGAAACCTATGGCCACTCCCTGGTGGTGGATCCCTGGGGTGAGGTCCTGCTCGATATGGGCGGGGACGCGCCAGGCCTCGGCTTTTGCGAGATAGACCTTAACCGAATTGGAGAAGTCCGTGCGCAAATCCCCAGTCTTGCGAACAGGCGCAAAATACCCAATTAGGCTGATATGATCGTATTCGATTTGCATTGCGACCAAGGACATCGGTTCGAAGGTTGGTTTGGCTCCTCCAGTGATTTTGAGGACCAGCAAAGCCGTGGTCTAGTGACCTGCCCGGAATGCGGTAGCGCTCATGTCTCCAAGGCGCCAATGGCGCCTGCTGTGCCGGCCAAATCGAACACGCAGCCTGACACCGCTGCCGCCCCGACTGAAACGCAGCCTGTCGCCAACACGCCGATGCCTGAGGAAGTTCAGAAGGCTCTGTCAGCGCTAGCCAAAGCTCAAGAAAAGGCGCTCGAGAAGAGCACATATGTTGGCAAGGACTTCGCCGAGCAATCGCGCGCGATGCATTACGGCGAAAAGGACGAAGCGCCGATCCACGGCCAAGCTAGCGTGGAAGAAGCCAAAGCCTTGGTCGATGAGGGCGTCCAGGTTGCGCCGCTGCCATTCCCTATTGCTCCACCTGAAGATCTCAATTGATTGAGAACAAGGCGCTGCTAAAGGGGTCTCGGGGCCCCGTAGCTCAGCAGGATAGAGCATCAGATTCCTAATCTGAGGGCCACAGGTTCGAATCCTGTCGGGGTCACCAGTCTGTCGCTGCCCAAACCGGGGCAGGGACTGGCTGGTTAATCGACGGTTCGAACCGGGTTCGGAATCGAAGCGAAGCGTAGATGGCCGGAGGCCAATCCTGTCGGGGTCACCATCCCGTTTTCGCTTGCTAAGCAGCCGCCTTACGATGGGAGCGATAGGCCCAGTAGCACAGCGCTTGAATGGTCAGGGCAACCCCCAGCAGCATAGTACAGGTTCCAGCCCATCCGGCGTAGTCATAGACCGCTGTCCCGAGGACACTACCTAGGGCACCCCCGAGGAACATGATCACGATATAGGTGGTGGTCAGCCGTGTTCGAATGGCTGGCTCCAACGAGAGGAAGGTCATCCGTCCTGTCACATCAACTGTGGGGCCGACCATGTTGACGATCACCAACGGCACAACCAACGCCCAAATATTGTAGCCGAGCGGATAGAACAGCGCGACCCCGGCAACCTGGACGAGTGAAACCAAATGGCGCGCCCTGCGTGGTCCAACCTGATCCGCCCAGCGGCCCAATCTCGGCGTGGAAACGATACTGATTGCGGCGAGGCCAGCCAGATAGCCGACCGTATCAACACCATAGCCCATCGAATCGCTGGTCAGATGCAGTGCGAGCGCGAGCCACGTGGCCGTGAACGTTGCGAAATTCAGCCCCTGAATCAGAGCTGACACCAGCATATCACGGTGCTGCAGAGCCAGTCGAAAGACTGAGACGAGCAGATCGCCATAGCTTTCGCTCGGAACTTTCGATGGCGTCGTCTCGCTGCGCATGGCTATCGGCAGGTAGAGCGTCACCAGGGCCATAGCGACGAAACCGCACCGATAGACCGATCGCCAACCGAATTGATCAGCGACAATGCCCGCGCCGACGCGTGCGACCAGAATGCCGAAGATTACACCGGCCGTGAGCAGAGCAGTGACTTGACCTAGACGTTCAGGCGCAACCCGTTTCGAGGCAAAGGCCGGGATCAGATAGGGTGCGATCGTCACGAAGCCGAGCAGCGTTGATGCCAGCGTAAAAAGCGCGAAGGCTTGGGCCAAAGCCATGCCCAGCATGAACAGAGTCTGCAGCGCCACAAAGCCCATGCAGAGTTGGCGATTGGAGTAGCGATCACCAAGTGGGAGCAGCAGAAAGATTCCGAGCGCCAAAGCCAATTGGTTCGCTGCCGGAACAATCCCGATCTGCGCTTCACCGACCCCGAAATCGCGTGCAACTTCGCCGATGATCGGGTGGATGTAATAGGCATTGGCCGTCACCACCGCGGTGGTGAAGGTCAGCGCATATTCTTGCCCGCGGCTGAGATAGGCCGGTGCAGTCGCATCACCTTTGGCTGCACCTTTATCAATCAAGCCAGAAAGCCCGCCTTCTTGGCCGTGTCGATGACCCCTTGGGCCAATTCAACTGGCCGATCTTCCTGACAGAAATGTCCGCAGGTTGGGAGCATGGCATGGGGCTGTCCCGCAGCGCCTGTGATCGTCTTGGACAGCGCCTCGCCCAATCCTCCAGTCACCGGATCGTCTTCGCCAAACAGGGTCAGAAACGGCTTATCGTATGCGGCGAGGCCCTTCCAGGCTGCCTTGTTCTGCTCAATCCCGTCCATCCCATCTTCGACCGGAACGAGCGCGGGAAAGGCGCGCGCGCCTGCCTTGCTGGGTTCGTCAGGGAAGGGCGCGTCATAGGCCGCTATCTCCTCCGCGGTGCGCTCTGTGGCGGTGGCGCGCTGAAGCAGTTCGCCAATCTTGAAATCAGGCGAAGTGGTCGCAAAGGCGCGCCATGCCAGAAAGGCTGGCGATGGGGTCCCTCCGGTCGGCAGGAATGTGTTGCTGGCGACGACGCAAGTGAACTTCTCTGGTGCCTCCCCGACCAGACGCAGGCCCAGTAATCCACCCCAATCCTGACAGAACAAGGCCGCGGGCTCTGGGACGACTGCCTCGCGCCATTGAGACAGCCAACTGATGTGACGATCGTAGGAGTAGAACCCGATGTCATCGGGCTTGTCGCTCTTGCCGAAGCCGATCAAGTCTGGCGCAAGGCACCGAAGTCCTGCGTCGACAAGGATCGGGATCATCTTGCGATACAGAAAGCTCCAGCTCGGTTCGCCGTGGAATAGCAACACCGGGGGACCGTCCTTGGGGCCCTCATCAAGATAATGCATCTGACCTTTGTGTCCGTCGCCTAGGTCAATTTTGATCCAGTTCTCGGCAAACGGATAGTCTGGGATATTGGCAAAGCGGGCGGGGTCGTATCGAAGGACTTGCATAGCATTTCTCTCCCTTTGATCAGATCAGTATCAGAAAAGGACTGAACTGCCAGAGCCATGCGCGCCAAAGTTTCTATCAATCTGGCTAGCTGGACTTGCAAGGGGAGGGAGGGCAAGCAGCCGACCCAATCAACTGGATAGAGATTCGATGCGTCAAGAAAGTGAAGAACTTGCTGAGATCCGCCGCGCTGTGCGGGCCCTGTGTGATCAGTTTCCGGGCGAATACTGGCGCACCAAAGATGCCCTGCGTGAATATCCAGGTGAATTCGTTGATGCACTCACAAAGGCAGGCTTTCTCGCCGCTCTCATCCCGACCGAATATGGTGGCAGCGGCCTGAAGCTCGACGCTGCCAGCGTTATCATGGAAGAAATACAGGCATCCGGCTGCAATGGCGGCGCGGCGCATGCGCAAATGTACATTATGAACACGCTGCTGCGTTATGGAAGCGAGTACCAGAAGAGCCATTACTTGCCAAAGATCGCGAGCGGCGAGTTGAGACTTCAAGCCTTTGGCGTGTCCGAGCCAACCAGCGGTACGGACACTTTATCTCTGAAGACAAGAGCGGTTCGCGATGGCGATGACTATGTCATCAACGGGCAGAAGATCTGGACCAGTCGGGCTGAACATTCGGATTTGATGCTTCTGCTCGCCCGCACCACTCCGCGCGATCAGGTCGAGAAGAAGACCGAGGGGCTCTCGATGTTCCTCGTCGATATGCAGAAGGCGGTCGGCAATGGCATGGAGATCAAGCCGATCCGGACAATGATGAACCACTCGTCATGCGAAGTGTTCTTCGACGATATGCGGATCCCAGCGGACGCCTTGGTCGGTGAAGAAGGCAAGGGCTTCCGCTACATCCTGTCAGGGATGAATGCTGAGCGTATTCTGATCGCAGCTGAGTGCATCGGCGATGCCAAATGGTTCATTGAACAGGCCAGTGATTACGCCAAGGATCGCAATGTGTTTGCGCGCCCGATTGGTCAAAACCAGGGTATCCAGTTTCCGATTGCACGCTGCTATGCCCAGATGCGGGCCGCCGAGCTGATGGTGCACCATGCAGCTCAAGTTTACGATGAGGGAGGTAATCCGGGAGAGGAGGCCAATATGGCCAAGCTGCTCGCCTCGGAAGCCAGTTGGGCAGCGGCTGATATGTGTGTTCAGACCTTTGGTGGTTTTGGCTTTGCCGAGGAATATGATGTCGAGCGCAAATTCCGCGAAGCACGGCTCTACACAGTCGCTCCGATCTCAACTAACTTGATCCTGTCCTATCTGGCGGAGCACGTTCTCGGTCTCCCGCGGTCCTATTGATAATTCAGATTAAGGCAGCGGCTGGACTCATTCCAAGACCGCCTAGACGTTTTTCACTTGAACCAGCGGGTTAACTATGATTCTGTGAGTTTTATGGGTTGGACAGGATCTTATCGGCAGTTGGGGCGTGACAAGCCCTCGTTGCGTCTGCCCGAAGATCAAGCCAAGCAAGGTCTGGCCCTCGCTGTTTTGCTGATCCTTACGGGGCTGGCAATTGCCGGGCCGACCGGTCTGCTCGCCTGGAATGAGAATGCAGTGCTACTCGACCAACGCGAAGCAGAAATCGCTGTGCTGTTGAAAGAGCGGAGTGAATTGCGAAACCGCGTCGAGCTGCTCGACCCAAGTGGGGCAGATCGCGATCTTTCTGGTGAACTGGTTCGGCGGCATCTGGGGGTCATGCATCCAGATGAAGTGGTCATCACTCTCGAAGACGAGTGAGCCCTCCCGACGCAACGCCCAATGCATAGCAATGCATCGTAATCTTGCGCTCTCAAACGTCGGATTCCGTTGCGTCGCTTCGCCCAAATTGCCTATAGCGTAACTACGGACGAGCTTTGCCGGTGGCGGAGCTTTTTGGAGGATATACGCTTTGGCAAAACAGCCCGCAAAGTCGAAGACACCTGCGCGATCGAAGTCTCAGAAAGCCCCTTCTAAGGTTGCTTCTGAAATGTCGCCTTCGGACGACCTCGATTTCATACTGCATTCGCTGCAAGAGGAATTCGAAGCCAACAAGACATTCAACGCCAGCGAAGAGCAGATGCTTGAATTTTATGAGCAAATGCTGCTCATTCGGCGCTTCGAAGAGAAGGCGGGACAACTTTATGGCTTAGGGCTGATCGGCGGATTCTGTCACCTATACATCGGTCAGGAGGCCGTCGCGATCGGTCTGCAAAGCGCTCTCGATGGCGACAAGGACAGCGTAATCACTGGCTACCGTGACCACGGGCATATGTTGGCCTACGGGATCGATCCCAACGTTATCATGGCCGAGCTGACTGGCCGAGAGGCCGGAATATCCAAAGGCAAGGGCGGCTCGATGCATATGTTCAGCACCGAGCACAAGTTCTACGGCGGCCACGGCATTGTAGGCGCTCAAGTAGCGCTTGGCGGTGGCCTCGCGCTGGCGCACAAATACAACGAAGATGGCGGTCTTTGCCTGGCCTATTTTGGCGACGGAGCGGCAAACCAGGGCCAAGTCTACGAAACATTTAACATGGCGGCGCTGTGGAATCTTCCGATCGTGTTCGTGGTCGAAGACAACCAATACGCCATGGGAACCGCGAGCTCACGCTCAAGCGCGGAAACGCGCTTCCACCGACGTGGTACTGCCTTCCGGATCCCCGGGATGGAAGTCGACGGCATGAATGTCCTGGAAGTTCGGGCAGCTGCCGAAGTGGCCTTCAAGCATGCCCGCGAGGGCAAGGGCCCGGTACTGATGGAATGCAACACCTATCGTTATCGTGGGCACTCAATGTCTGATCCCGCGAAGTATCGGACCCGGGAAGAGGTTCAGGAGCAACGCGAACATCATGATCCGATTGAACGGCTCAAGAAGGCGCTTACCGAAGCGGGCAAGTCCGAAGACGAGCTGAAGGCGATTGACAAAGCCATTCGTGCGCGCGTTGCCGAGGCTGCTGATTTCGCTGAGAATTCACCGGAGCCTGCTCCTGGAGAACTCTACACCGATGTTCTGGTGGAGGAGTATTGAGCATGGGGATCGAACTCAAAATGCCCGCTCTGTCGCCCACCATGGAACAGGGTACGCTCGCCAAATGGCTCAAATCTGAAGGCGACACGATCGAGCCAGGCGATATCATCGCAGAGATCGAGACTGACAAAGCGACGATGGAATTTGAAGCGATCGACGAGGGCGTTCTGACCAAGATCATGATCGCCGAAGGCACTGAGGACGTTGCGGTGGGAACCGTAATCGCGATGCTCGATGGGGAAGGGGAGGAGACAGCTCCGCCTGCACCTGCTGCCGAGCCAGCTCCGGCCCCTGCTCCAGCTCCCGCGCCAGCAGCCGCCGTCGAACGGCCGGTCGCGAGTGCTCCTGCCGCAGATCCAGAGATACCTGCTGGTACCGCCTTTACCAGCGTCACAGTGCGCGAAGCTCTGCGCGATGGCATGGCCGAAGAAATGCGGGCCGACCCGCGCGTCTTTGTCATGGGTGAGGAGGTTGCTGAATACCAGGGTGCTTACAAGGTCACTCAAGGCCTGCTCGATGAATTCGGGCCGAAGCGCGTCATCGATACGCCAATCACTGAATATGGTTTCGCCGGCATTGGAACCGGTGCGGCGATGGGCGGCCTTCGCCCGATCGTTGAGTTTATGACGTTCAACTTCGCCATGCAGGCGATCGATCACATCATCAACTCCGCCGCGAAGACCAACTATATGAGCGGCGGTCAAATGCGTTGCCCAGTGGTCTTTCGTGGTCCAAACGGCGCCGCTTCGCGGGTCGCCGCTCAACACAGCCAGAACTATGGGCCGTGGTATGCCAGCGTGCCGGGCTTGATCGTGATTGCGCCCTACGACAGCTCTGACGCGAAGGGCCTTATGAAAGCGGCTATTCGTAGCGAAGATCCGGTTGTCTTTCTCGAGAATGAGCTGGTTTACGGACGCAGCTTCGACGTCCCGGATCTGGATGATCACGTCCTGCCAATCGGCAAGGCCCGGATCATGCGTGAGGGCAGCGACGTTACGATTGTGAGCTATTCGATCGGTGTCGGGCTGGCATTGGATGCAGCTGAACAGCTTGCGGGCGAGGGGATCGATGCGGAAGTGATCGACCTTAGAACTCTGCGCCCCTTGGACAAGGAAGCGATCCTGAAAAGCCTGGCCAAGACCAATCGCTTGGTTATAGCTGAAGAGGGTTGGCCGACCTGCTCGATTGCTTCGGAAGTCATCGCAATCTGCATGGAAGAGGGCTTCGATGATCTCGATGCCCCCGTCATGCGCGTATGCAATGAGGATGTTCCGCTGCCATACGCCGCCAATCTGGAAAAACTGGCGCTAATCGACGCTCCGCGGATCGTCGAAGCCGCGAAGAAGGTCTGCTACGTTAAGTAGCGACGGTCGCGCTAAAGGTGGAGCAATTGTTCACTCCAACCGGGGTGGCCGTGTTGTAGATCTGCGTGAGATCGCGTGCATCGCGAACGTTATAGGCTGCGGTGTAAACGATCTCAGAGTTGGTGATCTGGTTGAAGGGGGTGAGGCCCTGATAGTCATAGGCCACTTCAACAAACATCACAGCAGTGCCAGCGCTGGCAGTGATCTCTGATCCGCTTTCGCCCATGCCTGGGAAGCTGGTACCGCTCGATCCTGCATCCTCTACGCCATAGCTTGAAGTAAAGTTCTTGGCGCCAGTGCAGCGCTGCCATTGGATCCACTGCCCACCGTCACTGTTCTGTTGAAGGCTGGACAAAATGATTCGGCCATTCGTCAGCAGGCCAATTCCCGCTCCGAGTTTGTCTGCGCCGATGAAGACGTCGTTGACGTCATCTTCGTACATCTTGCGATTGACCAGCACTGAATCCTCGCCAACGCGCGACGCCGTATCGGCCACCTGCATGGCGATCTGGCTGACCTTCATATGCACGATAGTGTAGTGCGCGGTCTCAACGCCAAGCATCCCCAGCGACAGTAAGAGCGGCGCAGTGAACGCAAACTCGGTCAGCGCCAGACCGGATGTGTCGCTGCGCAGCGTAGTGAGCTTCTTGGCGCCGCGGGCCAGTTTTCGCTTGAGGTTGAGAGGGGCGGGGATCATGCGCAGTTTCCTGTGGTGACGGTCACTTCCTGCGTGTCATAAGGCTGGTTACGCAGGATGGTGGAGGACTTGACGACAACGTTCTCTGGCAAGCCAAGAATGCCGGCCATGGGGAACATGCGTGGGTAGCTTACGGTGGCCGTGTAAACCACTGCGTCGCGCGCACCACCAATGCCTTGAGCACCGCGATCCTGATCCCAGGTTCCGTTGCCATTGGCGTCTTCAAACACTTCATTGTTATCGCAAGTGTCGTTCAGGTTCTCATCCGTGAACTCTTCCGGCTCACCGATGTCACCAAAATCAAAGTGGGCGAGCTTCTCAAGCGTGACCGTGGCATCGCGCGGCGTCACGGCAGACACAGCGCTAACCACGGTGGCGTCAATGGTGGACTCGGAAGCCGATGCGGTTTCCAACGTCAGATCCCGTCCAGCCTTTTGCATAGCCCCATTCACCAGCGAAGTGGTGTATTGGGTATGCGCAAGGTCAAAGATTCCTACCACCAGCGTAACGAGGATCGGTACGACAAGACCGAATTCGGTCAATGTCGCACCGGCCTCATCCCGCGCGATCGCGGTGCGCTTTTCGCGCAGCCATTTCGAAAAGCCAGCGATCATGCGGTCAGCCTCAATTGTGCGATCTTCTCAGCGATTTCGTTGAACGCCGCGTCAAGCTCATCATTGTTGTCGGCGTGATAGGCACGACCACTTGAAGCGCAATCGATCAGGTTCTGTGTCAGTGTCGTTCCAAATGCCACAACCCATACTGAGATATTCTTGTTTCGCGCCGCCTCGCATGCTGCCTGGAACCGGGCTGCGTGATTGGTCGCTGCGGTGGTTCCGCTACCGTCCGTCGTGATCCGGCGATCCCAATACTCAACACCATAAGGCGTGTAGACGTCCGTAACGTTGGTCGACAATTCACCGTCCGTCATGAAAACGATGTGACGCGAAATTCCGTTACCATCCGGGCCGACCTGGTTGTCAGCCGAGAAGATGCCGTCGGGTGAGATCAAGCGAGCGCCCCAAATCATGCCAATGTCGTGATAGGTTGCACCGCGTGCTTCAAAGCCGCTGGCAGATGAGAGATAATCCTCCAGATCACTCTTGCTGTCGAAAGGATCGAGCTTGCGCGCAGCCTTCGGGCAATAGTCAGTCGGATTGCTGTTCCAATTCGACGTCGTAGTCACGTTGGAGTTGGTGTAGCTGCCACCCGAATAGCGATAGATAAAGGCGTCATTGAGCACCGGTTTCCATCGCTCATCCTCAGTCGACGGGACCAGATCGATATCCAGGTCCTTTGCTGCCGCTGGGACGGGGTCAAAATTGGTTTGGCCTTCGTCAGTGGCGGCCTCTTCGATACAGCCGTTCCACAACACCTCGACCATCGCACCTTGTGTACCGATCGGTAGATC
Source organism: Erythrobacter sp. (assembly GCA_965229665.1). Classification (GTDB taxonomy): domain Bacteria; phylum Pseudomonadota; class Alphaproteobacteria; order Sphingomonadales; family Sphingomonadaceae; genus Erythrobacter. Next base: position 3,077,392 of record OZ245896.1, read on the forward strand.
GATCGCGGAATCGTCATACAGATCGGTCAGATCAACACTGGCCCAGGTGTAGGTCGCGCCAGAGCCGGCGGTTCCGATTGGGGCATAGGTGTAATTGTCGAACTCTTCGGAAGTGACGTTTTCTTGCGTGGTGGTGTAGGTGACGTCGGCTTGGTAGTCATAATAGTCGTAACCGACCACGCACCAGCCCGAGCCCCAATAGAAGCTGAAGCCAGCCCAGTATTGGATCCACGCGTTATCAATTTGATACGTCAAAGTTCTGGGGTCGGTACCCGACGAGCTGATCAAAGTGCCGCCTGAATAATCGAAATCATCGGGGATCACCTCGGGGATGTCAGCCGGATCTTCATCTTGGCACGACCAATAATCATGCCCGCTAACCCAATTATAGTCCCAATCCGACCACCAATAGCCTGTAACGAAGGTGACCGAGTCAAGCTCCGCCTCCCCAGTATCAACCCATTCGGACACGGAGGTCCAGTTGGCGATCTTGGACTGGTAAACGTGGTGGTTCGCCATCCAGGATGAATTCTCATCCATGATAATTGGGCCAAGATTGACCGCGTTCGAATAGGGGACAATGCCATAGCGAACCTCTGCGCGATCACCGGTCGCAGCGTCCACGGTGTCATAGAATTCCGCAACCGCGTCGCGAAGGGCTTCGATCTTTGAGGTCGATCCACCGTAGATCGTGTAGTCCGGATTGTAGTTCATTGAGCCGGTGACATCGAGCACAAACACGACATCGGTGTTGGCGATGTTGATGTCAGCTTCGCAAGTCACGGACAGTTGGAACTCTTCATAGCCGAAGATGCTCATCAGGCTGGTCGGCAAATTGCCGGTTACAGTGCCTGTGACCACGCCATCATCCGCACCATTGTACGTGCGCGACAGGCTCTCCAAGCCGAACATTCCATCAGTGTAGTTCTGATCGAAGAAGTTGTTGGCAATTGTGTTGTACTCGCTATCCCAATCCTCTTTTCCCATGGCCCGGCGAGCAGCCAGGGCGCCCGCATCGCAAGCGGCCTGCAATCGGCTATCGGTCATATAGTAACGGCTCGCGTCGACACCGCCGCCGACCATTGCGACCAGCGGAATCATGGCCGCCGCCGAGATTGCGATGACGTTCGCGGTAGCGTCTTGCGCCAACCTTCTGAGGAAAGAAAGCTTGCCCATGGCTTGTGAATCCTTGCGTGAGTACACCTGCATGGAATGAGCATTAGCAATCTCTCATGATCGAATTTTCAATGGGCATGGTTAACCAGACCCTAATTTGGGCCTGATGCTTAATGCTTAATTTGCTTAAGCTGTTCGCCATGCAGCGGATGTGTTTGGGGGCGTCAGGTGCCGAGCAGAAATCCGATCTGATCGCGGCACATGAGGGGCAGGCCAGGCGGGCCAGTGCTGCGCGGCGCGACCATGCCATGCAGTCCCAACGTTAACACTGATTGGTGATAGATCATGCGGTTAGCCTTAACTGCGTGATATTCTGCGCAATCTCATTGAAGGCTGCGTCCAATTCTTCGCTGTTTGAGGCGTGGTATGCCCGTCCGCTCGACGCGCAATCGATCAGGTTCTGGGTAAGTGAGGTGCCGAACGCGACCACCCAGACAGTGATGTTCTTATCTCGAATGGCCTTACAAGCGACCTGGAACCGCGTTTCGTGGTTGGCCAGTGCTGTATCTTCCAGACCATCATCGGTAATCCTGCGATCCCAGAACTCCACGCCGTAGGGCGTGTAAGTGTCCAATACTTCGGGCGACATTTGCCCATCGGTCATAAACACGACGTGCCGGGTGATGCCCCTGCCGTTTGAACCGACCTGATTGTCAGACCCGAATATGCCATCGGGAGAGATTAATCGGCCACCCCAGATCATGCCAATATCGTGATAGGTGTAGCCGTCAGCGACAAATCCATTGGAGGCGGAAAGGTAGTTCTCCAACTCCGCGCGATCTGTGAAGGGATCGAGCTTGCGTGCAGCCTTTGGACAGGCAGGGTCTGGAAAGTCGTAATAGCCAGAGTCTGAGGTTACGACCGCCGTCGTGAAGTTGCCATCGCTGTCCTTCCTCTTCGCAAAGGCCCAGTTCAACACTGGCTTCCAGCGTTCTTCTTCGGTGGTTGGGACGAGATCGATATCCAGATCCTTGGCCGCCGAGGGAACGGGATCGAAATCGCTTTGCCCTTCGTCGGTCGCAGCCTCCTCGATGCAGCCCTCCCACCATGTGGAGATCATCGCGCCCTCATGGCCAAGCGGAAGATCAACGATGTAATCATCATAGGCGTCGGTCAGATCGGCATTGGTCCATTCATAGAACTCTCCAGATCCAGCGGTTCCGATCGGCCCGAAGACGTAGTTCACAAACTCTTCCGTCTCCACGAACACCTCTCGCAGGTGGAGGGTGAAGTCAGCCTTGTACTCAAAAATTTGGTGGCCAATCGCGCATTCATTGGAGCTCGGGAGATAGGTACTCGACCCAACCCAGCGCTCAAGCATCTCGTCTTCAAACGCGAAGTAGACCGTCCTGTACTGTTCTCCCGTCATGCTAACGCCCGTTTCGTCAGCGTCAGACAATTCCACGCCATCTGGGAGCACCGCATCATAGCCTTCTGGCCGGACATTGAGGCAAGACGTGGGACTGTGGCCGCTCTCGCGGAAACCTCGCCACTCCAAATAGCTTTCTCCACCGATCTGGTTGACATCCTCAAACATCAAACCCTCATCCGTTGGCTCCCAGCTGGTCACCATCCGGAATTGCGCCTTCATCGATTGATAGGTGTGGTAATTGGCCATCCAGGATCGATCCGCCGCGAGGATAACCGGTCCCATATGCACGCCGCTGCTGTAGGGCACGATCCCATATCGCACCTCTGTATCGGCATCGCTGGCGGCTTCGACAGTGTCATAAAAATTTAGGGTCGCCTCGCGCAATGCGGAGATCTTGGACACTCGAAGCCCAGTCGTGGGGTCCGTGACCCTGTTGCTCATGGACCCAGTCACATCGAGCACAAAAACAATGTCAGTGTTGGGGATGTGAATATCTGCATCGCACGTCACCGAGATCTGGAAGTCTTCATAGCCAAACAGCCCCATCACGGTTGTGGGGAGATCGGCCGTGGCTGTTCCCGTGACGACGCCTTCTTCACTGCCGCTAAAGCTTCGGGACAAATCCTCGACGCCAAACATGTCGTGTTCGAAGTTCTGATCGAAGAAGTTATGCGCCATCGTCTGGTGGGCTTCGCCCCAGTCATCCTTGCCCATGGCCTTCCGCGCCGCAAGCGCGCCAGCGTCGCAGGCAGCCTGCAAGCGGCTATCAGCCATGTAGAAGCGGCTGGCCTCGACTGCGCCGCCGACCATCGCCAACAAAGGGACCAGAGATGCTGCTGAAATCGCAATGACGTTGGCGGTTGTATCCTGCGCCAACCGCGCGAGGGGCGGGTGCTTACCCATGGGATGTGAATCCTCAATCGAGTTCACTTCCCCGCTCACGGTGATAAAAGCCAATCGTGATCAAAGTCTTAACTTCCAGGAATATTCGGATTCCTTTCGGAAATGGCGATCACAGGATTGGGCCAATGCCGACGCTGAGCTTGGTCTTGTCTTGACAAATCCGGTCAAGGCTTCCCAACGCAGGCTTGCCATGGAGATCATCGAACAGGAAGCTCTGGCGGACGAATTTCGCCTCGCGATCGCTTACACGGCGAGCGGTTTGCGGCCTCGCCTGGCCGCGCTTCTAGCGTTGGATCAAAGACTGGCGCGCATTATTGCGCAGACGAGCGAGCCCATGCTGGCGCAAATCAGGATTGCTTGGTGGCGCGACACTCTGAGGCTGCCCGTCGACCAGCGCCCGCAAGGTGATATTGTTCTCGATGCTTTGGGCGCGGAGTGGGCGGGGCAAGAAAAAAGCCTGATTGCGCTCGCCGATGGGTGGGAGGAGATGCTTGTAGAGCCCCCCATTCCCAATGATGCCATCGATCGCTTCGTCACCGCGCGAGCAGAACCGTTTGCGGCGCTGAACGAGCCGTCTAGCGACAGCAAGGGTTATGAGCACATCCACCTCGCAGCCCAGATCTGGGCGCTCGCAGATCTCTTGCTCAACACGACAGATCCTGATGAGCGAGCTCAAATCTTGACCAAGGGATTGAGATTGGCCGAGCAGGGAGGCGCGCTCTCACGACAGTGGCGGGGCATTGCCGTACTCCGCGCGCTGGCACAGCGGTCACTCAAGAATGACGGTACACCTTTGATGGAAGGGCGCGGCGCGGCATTGGTGGCACTAAGAGCAGCTTTCTTTGGCAGGTGATATTTGCTATTTAACTTAGTAACTTACGGACAATCGGGCAGGCTTGTCCTCATTGCATGAGGCAACGATGCGTCAATTGTTCTTGGGAGCCTTGCTGGGATTGGCACTCGCCGGGCTCGGCCTGTTCTGGTGGCAGGGTAGGGCGCAGGTCGAGCGGTTTGCTCCGCCACCGCCGGAGCCTTTGGAAACCCCGTCTCTACCAGGGCAGCTTCCGGTTGCAGATGACCTCGAAATGATTGGGCCAGAACCCCCCGAGGCCAGCGCGCTAACCCGCGAAGAACAAAGGTTCTTCAGATATGACCGCAATCGCGATCGGATTATCACACGCTATGAAATGCTCTCTAGCAGGACCGCCGGATTTCGGGCCCTAGACACCGACGGCAACAATTTGCTGTCGTTCGAGGAATGGGCCGTGACAACCGCCAAGCGTTTCGACGGAGCCGATGCCGACGGCAACGGCCAACTCACGCCGGGAGAATTTGCAACAACTGCACCGAAGCCTCGCACACCGCGCCGCTCGAGCTGCGCCTGCTAGCTAAGCTGGAACAGGGTCTGCAGCAGCAAGCCAGGTCCCCAGGTCTGCTTTTGCGCGAGTTGTATAGGCCTGCTTGCGTTGCTTCTTTTTGACCTCGTGCAGTGGCGGAAAAAGGCCAAAGTTCACGTTCATTGGCTGGAATGTCTCTGCATCGGCATCGCCCGTGATATGCGACAAGAGCGCGCCAATCGCCGTCGAGGCGGGGGGAGGGGTCCATTCGCGACCTGCGTGCTCCTCGGCCGCCATCATGCCGGCGATAAGACCAACTGCCGCGCTTTCGACATAGCCCTCGCAGCCAGTCACCTGACCGGCAAATCGGATATGCGGAGCAGCTCTCAGACGAAGCTGGCGATCAAGCACCAGCGGTGAGTTCAAGAACGTGTTTCTGTGAAGTCCACCGAGGCGCGCGAACTCGGCATTCTCCAATCCAGGAATAGTCCGGAATAACTCGACTTGAGCGCCATACTTAAGCTTGGTTTGGAAGCCGACCATGTTCCACAACGTGCCAAGCTTGTTGTCTTGGCGAAGCTGCACAACAGCATAGGGCCAGCGCCCCTGTGGAAACTCGTCCGTTACGTCATTGGGGTTGTCCAAGCCGACTGGTTTCATCGGTCCAAACCGGAGTGTGTCGACCCCGCGCTCCGCCATCACTTCAATCGGCATGCAGCCGTCAAAATAGGGCGTGTCCTTTTCCCACTCGCGGAATTCGGTCTTTTCGCCATCCACCAAGGCTTGGTGGAAGGCGAGGTATTGCTCCTTGGTCATCGGGCAATTGATGTAATCGCCGTCCTCATTGGACGCCTCGGTCCGTTTGTTCCAGCGCGATTGAATCCAAGCCACATCCATATCGATACTGTCGCGATGCACGATCGGAGCGATCGCGTCGAAGAAAGCAAGTCGCTCTTGTCCGGTCGCTTCCACGATGCTTTCGGCGAGAGATTGCGCCGTGAGTGGACCAGTCGAAACGATCGTCAGCCCAGCCTCTGGCAGGCTGTCGACCCGCTCTCGCACAATCTCGACTTTGGGGTGGTTTTGCAGGGCTTTTTCGACCTCAGCGGAGAAGACATCGCGATCGACTGCCATAGCGCTTCCGGCGGGAACTCTAGCCACTTCGCCTGCACGCATGACCAGACTGTCCATCGCGCGCATCTCGTGATGCAGCAGGCCTACCGCGTTGTTCTCATCATCGTCTGAACGGAAGCTGTTCGAGCAGACCAGCTCGGCCAGCCCATCGGTCTGATGCGCAGGTGTCATCTCACCTGATCCGCGCATCTCTGAAAGCCGTACAGAAAGACCACGCTGGGCCAATTGCCAAGCGGCCTCGCTTCCAGCGAGCCCGCCACCGATGATGTGAACGTCATATGCCATTGGATCGTCAGGTAGTTGCGTGCTAGCGCAAGGGCAAGAGAGGGAAGGGGATCACGGACTATGCCGAAGCGTGCTTTGATTGAGCACCGCCCGTATTTGCTGGCAAGCCTTGCCGGATCGGTCGCCTATTACTTCTTGGCGAACAGTCCGCTCGGGGGTGTCTGGCTAATCCTGTTGAAAGGCAGCGGCGTGGGATTTCTCGCACTCTACGCGATCCGCCGTGCTCCCGGCCTTGATGGAGCAATAATTGCGTTGGCGCTGGCGCTCTCCGCCGCCGCAGATATGGCCCTGGAAATAGAATTCCAAACCGGTGGAGCGCTGTTCGCAGTCTCTCACGCCGCAGCCGTCGTGCTCTACCTGCGCAATAGGCGAGCGCAGACCTCGTTCAGCCAAAGACTGCTCGCATTGGCTCTGCTCATTGTCGCGCCGGCGATCTCCTATTTATTGAGCAATGACCCTCTGATCGCGATCTATGGTGCGACATTGGGTCTTATGACGGCTGCCGCATGGATCAGCCGCTTCCCCCGTTACCGCGTCGGCATGGGCGCAATCCTGTTTCTGCTGTCGGATTGGCTGATCTTCAGCCGCATGGGTGCATTCAATCTCGCCCCGCTGCCTGATTACCTGATCTGGCCGCTTTACTATGCCGGCCAGTTCATGATTGCGACCGGCGTGGTGCAGACCCTTCGCGGAGAGCGGCCCGTACGATAGAGTCTATGCTGCGATTGTCGTCCTGTGCAATTCGCGGCGATGGCCTTCGTATCCTCCGGTCGCCTTGTGGTTGACGCAGCGGTTGTCCCACAACAGCAGCATGTCCGGCTCCCACGGGTGGCGGTAGACGAAGCGCTCTTGCTCACACCATTGGTGTAGCTCGACGATCAGCTCTAACGTGTCATCGTCGCTCATACCCTCGATCCCGACTGTGTAGCTGATGCTGCAGAACAGCACCTCCTCACCGGTTTCTGGATGCGGCTTGACGAGTGGATGAGCCTGACGCGCCAGCGCCGCCTCTCCAGGGCGGATCGCCATCGAGCGACCCTCATCATTATCGCCATAAAGCCCATCAGGCGCATAGCCGCGACTGGCGGAATGGATTGCGGTGAGATCGCGCAGATGGTCTTTGCGGTCCTCTGGCAGCGCCGCAAACGCAGCAGCCTGATCGGAAAACAAGGTGTCGCCACCGATAGGCGGGATTTCGACCGCCATTAGGCAGGTGCCTGATGGTGGATGAGGGAGAAAACTCCAATCGCTGTGCCAATTCTCGGCGAACAAAGAGCTTTTCTCATCGGCCTCCCGCTTGATTGCCGCGATGTTCTGATGACCCTCGATCGGATCGAAGAAGGGGTCTTCGCCGAAGCCGCCCATTGCCACGGTGAAGCGCTCCAGCGCGTCGTCGTCCAAAGTGGTCTGTTCGGCAAAAGCGAGCACCTTGTGCTCCAGCCAAGCCGCGCGAATGTCGGCGATGAGGTGCGGAGTCAGTTCTCCGGCCAGATCAATTCCAGTAACCCGCGCACCGCAGGCCGAACCGCTTGGTGTAACTCTCATCCCCCACTCCCTTTGGTTGCATTATTGAACCAAGAGGGTGGGAAGTCAATCTAAAGCACTAGTCTTCGCTCTGCTCGCCTTGGCTATCGTCACCAGAACCTTGGGATGCTTCGCCATCTTCGGTCTCATCGTCGTCCTCAGTCTCTTCAATCCGAGCGACGCTGACGATTTGCTCGTCCTTCGCCACATTGAAGAGCCGAACCCCTGAGGAGCCTCTTCCAATCACAGAGAAGCCGAGGTTCTCTTCAAAGCCATTTTCTACGAGATGCCGGAACTGAATGCCGAGCCTGATCAGCTTACCTTGATCGGTAACCAGCATGATCTGATCACCATGGGTGACCGGGAAGCTCGCTGCGACGGGGCCATTGCGATCAGGATCCTTGTCCGGCGAGCCGATATTGACCACGCCTTTGCCGCCCCGTCCTGTGACGCGATATTCGAAAGAGGAACTTATCTTGCCATAACCCTTGGCGCAGATGGTCAGGATGAACTGCTCCTTCTCTGCCATCTCAGCCATACGCGCGTCCGATAATTCAGACACCGCGTCATTGTTCTTCCAAGGCGCTGCCTTGAGATAGGCTTCGCGCTCCTCCAGCGTGGTGCCGGTCGAATTGAGAACTGCGAGAGAAACGACCTTCACATCGCCCTTTGGCCCCATTCCTTGAACACCGATTCCAGTTCGGCTCTTGGTCTCACGGGCGTCAGTTGCAGCAAAGCGGATTGCTTTGCCTTCGGTGCTGGCGAGGAAGACTTCCTGGGTCTCGTCGAGCAATTGCACGCCGATCAGACGATCATCGCTGCCTTCGACAAAGCCCATCGCGTATTTGCCGTTGGAAGGGACGTTGGCAAACGCGTCCATCGAGTTTCGGCGCACCATGCCTTGTCTGGTAGCAAAGACAATGTTGAGCTTATCCCACTCCGCCTCATCCTCTGGCAGAGGCAGGACATTGGTGACGAGCTCGTCTTCACCCAATGGCAGCAGATTGACCATCGGGCGGCCCCGGGTCTGCGGTCCGCCTTCGGGCAGTTTCCAGACCTTCATCCGGTAAACTCGGCCCGTATTGGTGAAGAACAGCACAGGATTGTGTGTGCTGGTCACAAACAGTTCTGTGACCGCATCCTCGTCCTTGGTCGCCATGCCGGCACGGCCTTTGCCACCGCGCCCCTGGGCACGGAAAGCGGCGAGGGGGGTGCGCTTGATGTAGCCGCCGTGGGTCACGGTCACGACCATATCCTCGCGCTCGATCAGATCCTCATCTTCGAGGCCATCCCAGGCAGGCGCGATTTCAGACACGCGCGGTGTAGCATAGGTTGCGCGGATCTCTTCGAGCTCACCGCGCATCACACCATATAGTTTCACGCGATCGGCCAGGATTGAGAGAAACTCTTCGATCTTGATGGCGAGTTCTTTGAGCTCATCACCGATCTCGTCACGCCCAAGCGCTGTCAGTCGGTGCAGACGGAGATCAAGGATCGCTTTGACCTGGCGTTCGGAGAGGCGATAGGTTCCGCCTTCCTGATCAGCCGTGGGCTCAATCGCCTCGACCAGCTCAATATACTGAGCAATGTCGCCAATCGGCCATTCTTTGGCGAGCAACTTAGCTCGAGCCTCGGCTGGGTTAGCAGCACCACGAATAATTGCCACAACCTCATCGAGGTTCGATACCGCAACAACCAGACCCAGCAAGAGGTGAGCCCGCTCACGCGCCTTGTTGAGCTCAAACTTGGTGCGACGAGTGATGACCTCTTCGCGGAAACCGATGAAGCTCTTGACGATCTCGCGCAGCGTCAGCGTTTCCGGACGTCCTCCCCGAATGGCCAGCATATTGGCCGGGAACGAGGATTGCGCTGGCGTGAAACGCCACAATTGGTTGAGAACGACTTCGGCCGATGCATCGCGCTTGAGATCGATCACCACCCGAACGCCTTCACGCGAGCTTTCGTCGCGTATGTCCGAGATCCCTTCGATCCGCTTATCCTTGGCCGCGTCGGCAATCTTTTCGACCAGACCAGACTTACCAACCTGGAATGGGATCGATGTCAGAACAATCGATTGCTTGTCACCGCGTCCCGTCTCGATCTCATGACGACTGCGCATCAGGATCGACCCACGACCTGTGGTATAGGCTGCCCGCGACCCGCTTGAGCCCAGGATCAGCGGAGCGGTCGGGAAGTCGGGGCCGGGGATGTATTCGATCAGCTCTTCCGAGGTGATCCGTGGGTTTTCGATATAGGCCAGACACCCATCAATCACTTCACCGAGATTGTGTGGCGGAACATTGGTCGCCATGCCAACCGCGATCCCGCCAGCGCCATTGACCAGCAGGTTGGGGAAGCGTGCAGGGAGCACCTGAGGCTCTTGGGTGGAGCCATCGTAGTTGTCCGCAAAGTCAACGGTGTCTTTGTCGAGATCATCGAGCAGCGTGTTGGCAACGCGGGCTAGTCGCGCTTCAGTGTAACGCATACTTGCTGGTGGATCGGGATCCATCGAACCGAAGTTGCCCTGGCCATCGACCAGCGGCACCCGCATCGACCAATCCTGCGTCATCCGCGCCAGCGCATCGTAAATCGCGGCATCGCCGTGCGGGTGATAATTACCCATCACGTCACCGACGATCTTCGCGCTTTTTCGGTAGGGGCGACCAGCAACGAAGCCGCCTTCTTGGCTGGCATACAAAATTCGGCGATGGACCGGTTTCAAACCGTCTCGAACATCAGGGAGAGCACGAGCAACGATCACGCTCATGGCGTAGTCAAGGTAGCTCGTCTTCATCTCATCGACGATATCGATGCGTTCGTACTCGTCCTGGGGACCCGGAGTGTTTAGAGTTTCGCTTTCGTCGCTCAATGCAATGCCATTTCGTGTTGTTCTAAGGCGCGTACCGTCTGGGCCCTATGTAGGACCCCAGACCGACAATCACCACGTCTGAACGGAACATCAGGGGCACAAACAAGCGCTTTTTCCACACTTGCTGTGATGAAGTGGCCGTGAAACCAAGCAAGCTGTCAATTCGTTCATTCAAAGCCCATTCAGCCCGCTCCGTCTAAGCAGAATTGCAAATCTGCCCGACCGCGCTAATGGCTGTCGGAAGAGAGCTTTTAACGACGCGATAGAACGCGACGTTCGACCATCCAGGAGGATAATGATGACGATTTTTTCTCGGGCAAGGCCCGTTTCAAGCCTAGCGCTTGCCATGGCACTTGCCATGGGAGCGACTGCTGCAACTTTTGTGGCTGTGGCGGATCCTGCCTATGCTCAACGCAATCGTGACCGTGACAACAATGAAGAGGCGAGGCCGCAATATTCTGAAGAATTCATTGCTGCCTACACGCCATTGAATGAGGCTTCACAACAAGATCCGGCGGATTGGGCCACTGTTGCGGCAGGCGCGCCAGGACTGATCGCTTTGTCTCTCAGCGATGACGAGAAGATTGTCACTGGCGGGTTGGTTTATAACGCGGGTGTGAGAACACAGGCTCCCGAACTTCAGCTCCAGGGCATGACATTGATGCTGGAGAGCGGGAAGATCGCGCCAGAATCGCTCGGTCGGTACAATTACATCGCCTACGAACTGTATCGGAACAGCGATCGCCATGCTGAATCGCGCACCTATCTGCAACGTGCCATCGACTATAACTTCACCAACGATGGTCAATTCTCCGCGCTGAACCTGATTGAGAATATGCGCCGGACGTTCACCTCTGAGGGCGACTATGCGGGCGCGACCAGCTACCTTTCAGGTGAGATCAATCGGCTCGAAGCCGAGACAGGCACACCGGCCGACGTACAGCTCTATGCGTCACTCGTTTCGATGACCTACAACAACAGCCTGGTTCCACAGGCCTATGACGCGGTCCAGCAATGGGTCACATCATATCCAGAGACCGTCAATTGGCGCGACGCAATCGGTATCGTGCGTAACCTGAACGACTTCACGAACGCAGAACAGCTCGACTTGATGCGCCTGGGTTACAAGCTGGGCACGCTCAATCGGACCGCTGATTACCTTATCTACATCGAATCTGCAGATCCGCGGCGGCTCCCGCTCGAGGTCAAGAATGCCATCGATCAGGGTTATGCAATGGGCGTAATCGACCGCAGTGATGAGTATGTTTCGGAATCACTAACCACAGCAAACAACCGCATCGCATCTGATCAGGCTGAGCTTCCAGCGTTGGAAGCCGACGCGTCAGCAGCAGATGCCGGATATCGGACGGTTATCGCCGCGGGTAATGCCTTCCTGAGCTACGGCCAGTACGACAAGGCCGAAACATTCTTCGCCAAGGGCCTCAACATGGCTGGCGTGGATCGCAATGAGGCGTTGACACGTCTTGGAATGGCTCAAGCTGAACTTGGCAAATATGACGAAGCGAAAGCCACCTTGTCACAGGTTGAAGGCACGCGATCACCGATCGCCAAGCTTTGGATCGCCTATGCCAATCAGCTCGCTGCGGCACAGAGCGCTCCTGCCGCAACCACTACACCGGTCGCGGAAAGCTAAGTCCCAAGATTCGTAATCAGAAAGGGGGCGCTTTGGACACGGTCCGAGGCGCCCCTTTTCATGGCTAACGCAGACGCTTGATCCAGACCTGCCCACCATCGCGCCGCTCGATCGAGAAATTGGGTACGGTTTCGATCATGTCTATCAAGCGACTGAAACCGTAATTGCGAGTATCAAAGCTAGAGCGGTTGCCCGCACGCTGGCCAACCTCCGACAGTTTGGCAAAGCCATTCTCATCCCGCTTGCTGGCGTTGTAGGCATCGACAAGCAGATGCAGCAATTCGTCATCAATCGCTGGCTCTTCAGAGCCCGAGTTTACCGACGCGTTGGTTTGTTTCTCCTGAGCCTTCTCAGCCTTGATCAGAGCATTCACATCAATGAAGCGTGAGCATGCCTGAACAAAGGCCTCGGGGGTCTTTGCTCCACCAAAGCCATAGACCGGATAGCCGTCCTGACGAATTCTCATGGCGAGCGGCATGAAGTCGCTGTCAGAGCTCATGATCCCGAACCCATGCACTCGTCCGCTATAGAGCAGATCAAGCGCATCAATCGTCATCTTCATGTCAGTGGCGTTTTTGCCTTTGGTGAGATCGAATTGTTGCTGAGGCTCAATTCCATATTTATGCATCCGCTCGATCCAACCCTTGAGGCTAGTCTTGCGCCAGTTGCCATAGGCTCGTCGGATATTGACCTGGCCCAGCTCAGCCAGCACCGTCAGCACGGGATCTATCCCGGCTGGCGAAGCGTTGTCGGCGTCAATCAAAAGGGCGATGTTGCGCGAGGGTCTGTCTTCCATGCTCTGTCAGATGCGCGTCCAGGCTTCGTTGGGCAAGGCCTAATCCTCGGGCAGAAATTCTCCGGTGTCTTCATCGAGCGAATAGAGCACCCCATCCATGATAGAGAAATGCGCGCCACGCAGCTTGAGCTCTCCGCTGTCTTCCTTTTCGGCCACCCAGGGAAAGGTTCGGAGATTGGCCAAGCTTTGACGGATCGCTGCAAACTCCATCGCCATTTCTGCCTTGCGGCCAGTGGTACCGTGTTTCGCAGCGACTGGTTCGCGCGCGTCATTGAGAAGGTGGATCCAATTAGCAATAAACGCACCTTCGCCAGGCCCCGCGGTTTCGAATCCTTGGGTCAGAGCGGCCTTGCATCCGCCGCAGCGTCCATGCCCCATGACAACGATCTGCTTCACTTCAAGCATCTGAACAGCAAACTCGACGGCTGCTGACACACCATGATGCCCAGGAGTTGTTTCGAAAGGTGGGACCAGAGCGGCTACATTGCGGACAACAAAGATGTCACCGGGGTCGACATCAAAGATTTGTGCTGGATCAACCCGACTGTCAGAGCAGCCAATTACCATCAACTTGGGGTGCTGACCCTCGATCGCGGTCTCTTCAAAACGGGCTTTCTGGCGCGGATAGATTTCCTCGCGAAAGCGACGATAGCCCTTCAGCAGCTCGGCAAATTCCGGCACTGGCGTTTCCTCCCATGTCGGGGGAGGGCCGCCAATCCCTAGAAGCGCTCACCCCGGATCACCTGTATGTCCCACATCAGGAACAAGAATCCATACTTCGTAAGCATGGGAGCCAGGTCTTCGGCAAGCTGCTGTGCTTTTTCTTCCGCAGCAATTGTCAGCACGAAGACCTTGTCCGTGCCCATTACGTGCTCTTCGCGCCACCGCCCCTCGCGGCCTTTGCCAGCGTTAACGGGAGTTACAGTCCAACCGGTGATCCCAACGGCGTCGATCGCATCGGTTACTCGCGGAACCAGCGCCTTGTCGGTCAGGATCTCAATCCGCTTCCGCGTTACTGTTTCAATCATGGGACCGCTGTTCCTCCGCCGACAAGCACGCTCGCAAGCGCGCTAATCAATCCAATGTTGATCAGGATATTGAACGGGAAGGTAACGCTCAAGGACATTGTCAGATATATGCCCGGATCGGCTTCCGGCAACGCCAATCGCATGGCCGCTGGCACCGCGATATAGCTGGCGCTTGCGCACAATACGCCCAATGCCGCAGCAGAGCCGACATCAAGACCTATCAAAGCGCCTAGGCCTGTCCCAAGCACGCCGTTTACGAGCGGTAGCATCAATGCGATGGCTACCAATCGCATGGTGACTGCTCTCGCATCCATAAGACGCCGTGCGGCGATCAGGCCCATGTCGAGCAGGAAGATACAAAGCACGCCCTTGAATCCCGCTTCAAAGAAGGGTGTGACTTCTGAAAAGCCGTCTTCGCCTGCGATCATCCCGATCACAAACGCGCCCAGCAGCAAGACGACCGACGCATTGAAGAAAACTTCATGCAGCAATTCACTCGTCTTCTGACCGTCTTTCGATCCCATCCCGCGCGCCAAGAGCAATCCTGTCAGAATTGCGGGCGTTTCCATCGCGGCCATGACCGCCACCATATAGCCGCCCGGCGGCTTGCCTTGCGCTTCGAGTATTTCGACCGCTGTCACAAAGGTCACCACACTGACCGAGCCGTAGTGCGCAGCTACAGCTCCTGCATTAATCCGGTCCAGCTTCCCAAAGCCTTTCAGCACAGCGTAAGCAATGAATGGGAGAAGGAAGCTGGCGGCAATGCCCGCCGCAAGCGCGGCCAGTACCGTGCTGTCGATGCCCGATTTGGATACGGCAACACCGCCTTTTAGGCCAATGGCGGCCATTAGATAGAGAGACATACCCTTCGCTATCGGCTCTGGGATCGCAAGGTCAGACCGAGCGAAGGCGGCCAGAAATCCCAGAATAAAGAAAAGTACGACGGGAGAAGTGAAAGTTTGCAGGGCAGTTTCAAACATGGCGCTGGATCCCGGAAAGCGTCTGTTGCATGAAACTCAAAAGCCCTTGCAGACAATTTGTTCCTCGGTTTTGCCAGGTTTGCGGCGGTCGTCTTGCGGCGGGCGTTAGCTCAGCCTAAATGGGCATCATGAACGACCTCTCAAACACGATTTCCCCTACGCCTTCGGAGCGCCCCAAGCGCCAGCGCAAGCCTGACTGGATCCGGGTGAGGGCACCCACAAGCGAGGGCTATAATGAGACGCGCAAACTGATGCGTGAGCTCAATCTCAACACTGTGTGTGAAGAGGCCGCCTGCCCCAATATTGGCGAGTGCTGGACCAAAAAGCACGCCACGGTGATGATCCTGGGTGATGTCTGCACCCGCGCTTGCCGGTTCTGCAACGTGAAGACGGGAATGCCGCGGGCGGTTGATCCGATGGAACCGGAAAACACTGCGATTGCCGCTGCCAAGATGGGGCTCGAGCACATTGTCGTAACCAGTGTTGATCGCGATGATCTGCCCGATGGCGGAGCAGGGCAGTTCGTAAAGGTGATTGAGGCGCTGCGCCGGACGACGCCAAAGACGACGATCGAAATTCTAACGCCCGATTTCCGTGGCAAGATGCGCGCCGCAGTAGAGGCGATCTGCGAAGCTGGGCCAGACGTTTACAATCACAATCTGGAGACGGTACCGCGGCTGTATCCGACGATCCGCCCGGGCGCGCGCTACTACGCCTCGCTACGTCTGCTTGAAGAAGTCAAATCCCACAACCCGATGATCTTCACCAAGTCAGGCATCATGCTGGGGCTCGGGGAAGAGCGACTCGAAGTGCACCAGGTGATGGACGATATGCGCAGCGCCGACATCGACTTCATGACCATGGGGCAATATCTGCAGCCAACTCCGAAGCATGCTGAGGTTGAGGAGTTTGTGACGCCTAAGGCGTTCGATGCCTATGGCGCGATCGCGCGGGCCAAGGGCTTTCTTCAGGTGGCATCCACTCCGCTCACCCGATCAAGCTATCATGCTGGCGATGACTTTGCTGAAATGCGCGCCGCGCGTGAGGCCAAGCTTGCAAAGACGGGCCAACGGAAGCCGGAACGCCTGAAGCTCTAATGCCTGGCATCCGCGAAACCCGAAGACTGCCATACAGCGCCGAGCAGATGTTTGATCTGGTCGCCGATGTGGCACGGTATCGCGAGTTTCTGCCTTGGGTTGTCGCGACAAGGGTGCGCTCCAACAGCGAGACCGAAATGGTCGCTGACATGGTCGTCGGCTTCAAAAGCCTGCGCGAAAGTTTCACTTCTCGGGTCCACAAAGAACGGCCCCGTGAAATTGATGTCCACTATGTTGATGGTCCCTTGCGCGACCTCGACAACACCTGGATTTTTCGTCCGACCGAAGACGGCGGGTGCGAGCTCGACTTTTCGGTCGACTTCACTTTCAAGAACAAAGTGTTTGAGAAGCTCGCTGGTCAATATTTTGACCGTGCATTCCGCAAGATGGTGGAAGCCTTTGAGGCTCGTGCTGCGGATCTCTACGGCAACAAAAGCTCGAGCGCGCAGATGGTCGCACGGTGACGAATTGCAGCCCGTCCTTCTTCTTCAAACAGTTTGAGTTCGCCCTCAGGTTCACCCTCTGAATTCCGGATCGCTCGGGCGAACACGACAGTTCCTACCGGCTTGAGATCAGTGCCGCCACCAGGTCCGGCAATACCACTGATCGCCACCGCAACGTCTGCATTCGAATTCTCGAGCGCCCCTTGAGCCATGGCCCATACGCAAGCAATCGAGACCGCCCCAAATGTTTCGATAATGTCCGAAGCGACTCCGAGCGACTCCATCTTCGCTTCGTTCGAATAGGTAACGAAACCACGGTCCAGGACAGACGAGGATCCGGGAATTTCGGTAATCGCCGCGGCTACCAGCCCACCGGTGCAACTCTCAGCCAGAGCAATCTTACGCCCCGCTTTGGCATTCTGCTCAACAACCTGTCGAGCCAGATCATCAATGTCCTTGGGAAGGAGCTGGTTTGACATTGGGTCTGTTTCCTATCGTTCAATTGGCCACGAGGCCGACGATTGCTTGCGCAGCAATACCTTCACCGCGACCAGTGAAGCCAAGCTTTTCAGTCGTCGTCGCCTTTATGCTGATCGCGCTCTGGTCCAACCCAGTGATTTCGGCAACGCTACTCGTCATGGCGTCTCGATGCGGGCCGATTTTAGGCGCTTCGCAGATGATCGTGAGATCAATATTGCCTAGTTTGAAGCCAGCATCTGCAGCCAGTTTGACCGCGTGTGCAAGAAACCGATCCGATCGTGCACCTGCCCACTGCGGATCGCTGGGAGGAAAGTGCGTGCCGATATCACCTTGAGCAATGGCTCCGAGGATCGCATCGGTGATCGCATGCAGTGCGACATCCGCATCGGAATGTCCGGCGAGGCCTTTGGGATGGTCCAACTTGATCCCACACAGCCACAATTCTTCGCCTTCAACGAGGCGATGGACATCAAATCCTTGTCCTACCCGGAATGTCATCGCGCTGGCTTGCCCTCCAAAATCCTCGGCGAAAGTGATCTTCTTGAGCCGCTCGTCTCCTTCAACCAAGGCAACTGAACCTCCGCTGGCTGTCAGAACTTGCGCGTCATCGCCAGCGTCGGCTTCACCGGCCCAGGCTTGATGAGCTGCAAGGATCTCAGAGTATCGGAACGCTTGAGGCGTCTGCACACGACGAAGGCTTTCCCTGTCTGCCTTGCCAGACATAGTGTTGGCGCTGTCAGCGACCGCCAAACTATCGACAACCGGCAAGACTGGAATGGCGCCTGGATGGGCCGACAAGGCCATAAGGAGCCGTGATACAACCTCTTTTGGCAGATCCGGTCGCGCTGCATCGTGAATCAGGACGCGCTCAGGTGCGTGCGACTGCAAAGCGAGCAACCCATTGCGCACTGAGTCCTGTCGTGTCGCTCCACCAGTCACCAGCTCAAAATCGAGGCCTTCCAAGGCCGAGTTTGCATGAGGCTCTGCACCCTCAGCCACCACGACAAGGATTGGAAGAGCTCCGGCGCGCCGCAATGCGTCAACCGAATGCCGCAACAGCGATTTTCCTCGCCATTGGCGGTATTGCTTGGGAGTATCGCCACCAACCCTGAGGCCTTTTCCGGCAGCCACGACAACGGCTGCAAACGAAGCGGGAGGGGGAAAGTCGGCCATATCTGGCAAAGCCGCTTAAGGTCTGGACGGAATTTGCGCAATCCACTATGCGCTGCTTAAATTTTAGGCACACCTCGATATGACCACGCTTCCATCGCCCCCTCCCATTAACCCCATCAAGATTGGCCCAGTGGAGATTACTGAGCCCGTGCTGCTCGCGCCGATGACCGGCGTGACAGATATGCCGTTCCGTACTCTGGTGCGGCGTTATGGCTCGGGTCTAAATGTTACCGAAATGATCGCCAGCGAGGCAGCTATTCGCGAGACTCGCCAGTCGATTCAGAAGGCTGAGTGGGACAAGACCGAAGAACCCGTGTCTATGCAACTGGTCGGCTGCGATCCAGATAGCATGTCGGAAGCCGCCAAATTGCAAGAAGGCAATGGCGCCGCGATCATCGACATTAACTTTGGATGCCCGGTGCGTAAGGTCGTCGGACAATATGCGGGCTCGGCGCTGATGCGCGAAGTTCCGCTCGCAACCAAGCTAATGGAAGCGACGGTGAAAGCCGTAAATGTTCCGGTCACGGTCAAGATGCGGATGGGCTGGGATCATGCAAGCCTCAATGCGCCAGAGATGGCTCGCATTGCTGAGGATCTTGGCGTCAAAATGATCACGGTTCACGGCCGGACCCGCAATCAGATGTACAAGGGCTCGGCCGATTGGGCCTTCATTCGCAAGGTCAAAGAGGCGGTCTCGATCCCGGTGATCGTCAATGGCGACATCTGCGGGCTTGAAGACGCCTCAAAAGCGCTCCAGCAATCCGGCGCAGATGGACTGATGATTGGCCGCGGTGCCTATGGCAAGCCCTGGCTGTTGGGCCAGGTGATGCATTGGTGGCGCACCGGGGAGAGCATCTCAACGCCGAGCTTTGACGAGCAATACGAAACTCTGGTTGAGCATTATGAGCGCATGCTAGACCACTATGGCCGGAACGTTGGGACCAAGATCGCGCGCAAGCATCTGGGTTGGTACACCAAGGGAATGCATGGTTCGGCTGAGTTCCGCAATCACGTCAACTTCATCGACGATCCTGACCAAGTTCTCGGCGAAATCGAAAGGTTTTACACCCCATTTCTGCGTCGGCGTGCCGCATAAAAGCTATGCCTGATCGGCAAACCCTCGAACCAACACTCGAACAGTCAACGCGCCCCGATGCTGCTGCTCAGATCGGTGGGCTGATATTTGCCATGCTGCTTGTTGATCCCGAAGGCTGTGTGGCAGAGGCCAATCACGCTGCTGAAAACCTTCTCGGGCAAAGCGCGAAAAGGATGCGCGGGAAGCATGCCTTTGAGGTTGCGAGACTGCTCGATGAGCGAGTGATTGACCGTCTGGGTTCAAGTGATGCGCCCGTAGTGGCGAGGAACGTCAAGCTGCTTGTGCAAGGGGCGGAGCTATGGGTCAACCTGACGGTTTCACCCCTGACTGGTCACTCCGGTTGGCGGGTCGTAACGCTGTCTGAGGCCGGCCGTGATGACGCCGCCAACGAAGCGGAAGCAGCTTCCAGCCCGGGAGCGCCTTCAATCCTGGCCCATGAGATAAAGAACCCACTTGCCGCCATCCGTGGTGCTGCTCAATTGGTCACGCGCAAGCTTCCGCACGAGGATAAGAAGCTCGCTCGAATGATCACTGACGAGGTCGACCGGATTGCTCGTCTGATAGATAGAATGCAGCAATTGGGCAGCACGCAATCGGAACCGGTTGCCCCCTGCAATCCTCACGAAGCCATTCGCTCAGCAATAGGAACCGTAAGGGCAGGGGGCGCCCAAAACATAGAAATCAAAGAAGAGTTCGACCCTTCACTGCCGCCAGTCCTCGCTAATCAGGATGCGCTAGAGCAGGTGCTGATCAATCTGATCTCGAACGCACGCGACGCGGTGAGCTCTCGCGATCATGGGGTTGTGATTGTTCAAACCCGGTTTGTTAGTGGCCTAGCCTTCAGTGCGATCCGATTGGGAAGGGCCGTACGTTTGCCCATCGAAATCGCTATCAGTGACAACGGCCCAGGGATCAATGAGGCCTTGCGCGATCACGTCTTCGAACCGTTTGTGTCGACCAAGAAGT
The DNA here is from genome assembly GCA_965229665.1 of Erythrobacter sp. Classification (GTDB taxonomy): domain Bacteria; phylum Pseudomonadota; class Alphaproteobacteria; order Sphingomonadales; family Sphingomonadaceae; genus Erythrobacter. The sequence continues at coordinate 3,097,705 of OZ245896.1, forward strand.
CCGGCCAAGGGCTTGGGTTGGCACTCGTCAGGAAGCTCGTCAGGGATATGAACGGCCGGATCAGCCACGAGCGCGACACTCGCAATGGCATCACCCACTTCCGACTGCATCTTCCTGTCGCGAGCAACGAGGCTGAAGCATGACCGAAGAAAGTGGTTCAGTACTGTTGGTCGAAGATGACAGCGCCATCGCCACGGTGATTATCGCCGCGCTGGAAGACGAGAATTTCGCGGTTGAACGATGCAAGAGTGTGGACCACCGCAACCAATTGCTCGCCCATTCCAGGTTCGACGCAATGTTGACCGACGTCATGCTGGAAGATGGCGATGGGCTGGATACTCTGGATGTAGCACGGCTGCACGCCCCCGACATGCCTATCATAGTCTTGTCTGCGCAAAACACTCTCGACACGGCTGTCCGCGCCACGGACAATGACGCTTTCGAGTATTTCCCAAAGCCGTTTGACCTCGATGAATTGGTAAGCGCGGTTCGCCAAGCGGTCGGTCAACGGCCCAGTGTCGAAAAAGCACCAACCAACGACGGTGACGGAATGCCACTTGTCGGGCGAAGTCAGGCCATGCAGGGCGTTTATCGGATGATCACTCGCGTTTTGCGCAATGATCTGACGGTTCTGATTACGGGCGAGAGCGGAACTGGCAAAGAGCTTGTTGCTGAAGCCATCCACGAACTGGGCTCTCGTCGGACCGGGCCTTTTGTAGCGGTCAACACCGCTGCCATCCCCTCGGATCTCATAGAAAGCGAGCTTTTCGGGCATGAGAAGGGCGCATTCACTGGAGCAATCGCGCAAGCCATCGGCAAGTTCGAACAGGCCAATGGGGGAACGCTGTTTCTGGATGAGATTGGCGACATGCCTCCAGACGCGCAAACCCGTCTGCTACGAGCGCTCCAATCCGGTCAAATCCGACGTGTGGGTGGACGTCAGGAAATTGCAGTCGATGTCCGAATAATTGCTGCGACCAATCGGGATCTCTTGCCATTGATCGAGGCTGGCGGTTTCCGCGAAGACCTATTCTATCGTTTGAACGTCGTTCCGATTGAGCTTCCGCCCTTGCGCGACCGTCGCGAGGACATCGAAGTTCTTGCGCAGCACTTTCTATTGCAGGCTGTCGATGACGGATTGCCGCAAAGGCAGCTGGATCAATCCGCAATCCTGGAATTGCGAGAGCGCAATTGGCGTGGGAATGTTCGCGAGCTGCGGAATGTTGTTTACCGATTGGCTCTCATGGCCCGGGAAGAACTCATAGATGGGTCAACGCTGATGGATATTGTGGGACCAGAAAGCGTGCCGGGATCGGCCAATGGTGAGAATGGCATTGGTGGAGCCCTATTGCAGTGGATCGCGGAGACGAGACCTGCTTCGGGCGCAGTTTACCACGCGGCACTTGCCGCGTTTGAAAAACCCTTGATCGAGCACGCCCTGAGCGAAACTGGCGGCAACCAGCTGCGTGCCGCCAAATTATTGGGCATCAATCGCAACACTCTGCGGAAGAGAATAGGCGAACTCGCGATAGACCCCGATCGCTTCGCAAGACCGGTCTAACGCAATCTGGCATTTTTGACTTGCAAATTTGCAACAGTAGCGTTGTAAACACGCCACGATGGCTAGCGTTTCCGGATCGACATCGCGCACTTCGCCCCGCTGGTGGCGGCAGTTTGTCGTATCCTCTCGGCGTGCAAACATGTTCCTGTGGCTGGAAATCCTCGCATTGGTTGCATTGACCGTCGCCATAGCGAGCACTTGGTATTCCTATTCAAGTCTTCCAAGCGATGGCCAAGTCCTGCCAAGTCTTTTGGTCTCTGTGCTGCTTGTCGCAACTCTGGTGCCTGCCGTGGCGCTTCTGGTTCTTTTGGGGCGCCGGTTGGCGCTGAAAAGAGCAGCGGGAAGCACCGCACGACTGCATGTTCGATTGGTCTTCTTCTTCTCGCTTATCGCAGCCGTTCCGACGCTCTTGGTTGCGGGCTTTGCCGCGTTTTTGTTCCAATCCGGCGTGAACTTTTGGTTTTCAGATGACTCACGTGGGCTGATCGAGAATGCCAGCAAACTGGCAACCGAGTATTACGATCAGAACCAACGCGAGGTTGCCGACGAGACGATCGCCATGGCCGGCGACATGCGTTTCATTCTCGAACGCGTGACGCTGGCAGAAGACGGTTTCGCCGATCTTTACGCCTTTCAGGCTCAAGCACGCGAAATCTCTGAAAGCGCCATCCTCCAACAGATGGAGGACAGCTCATTCCGTACTGCGGCCATCATGAATTTGATGGAAGACAATCAGCCACTAGAATTCAGTCAAGCCGCGTTCCCTCGGTTGGATCAAGGTGATCTGGTCGTCGTAGAGGGTAGCCCAGAGCGCATCGCAGCATTGGCCCCCATCGATCGCGAAAGCGGTATTTTCCTCTACAACGCGCGCAATACCGAAGAGAATTCCTTCAACTCCTGGGAACGTGCTCAGGCGATTTCTTCTGGCTACGGCGAGCTTACAGAGAGCGCTCAATCGCTTCAGTTGCGGTTCAACGTGGCCCTGGTGGTAGTAAGCTTATTGCTTGTTGGAATGGCGGTGTGGTTTGCTTTGCGCTTGGCCGATCGTCAAGTTGAGCCCCTTACCGATTTGGTCGGAGCCGCACGCAAAGTGGGGCAGGGCAATTTCTCTCTGCGTGTGGAAGGTCGGACGGGTGCAGATGAAATCGGCCTGCTAAACCGAGCCTTTAATCGCATGACGGCGCAGCTTGAGAAGCAAACCGATGCGCTTGTACAAGCAAACCGACAAATCGACGAGCGCCGTGCATTCATGGAAGCCGTCTTGGAGTCGGTTACAGCCGGTGTGATCTCTGTCGACGCTGACTCCCGCGTGTTGTTGATGAACCACACCGCATTAGCGCTTTTGTCCGACGACCAATCGAGCGACCTCATTGGCCATTCTCTAAGCGAATTGTCCCCCGAGATCTGCACTATGATCAAAGAGGGGCAAGAGCGCGGCATTGTGACGCTGGCGAAGGCTGAGGAGCTGCTGACTCTCGCTGTAAAGATTGCGCCCAGCAGGCGCGGCCAGGTTATCACCTTCGAAGATATCACAAGACAATTGCTCGACCAGCGGCAAGCAGCTTGGTCAGATGTGGCGCGCCGAATTGCACATGAGATCAAGAACCCCCTGACACCGATCCAACTAGCCACTGAGCGGCTTAAGCGCCGGTATCGCAAGCAGATCGAAGGCGATCCCGAACTTTTTGACGAGCTCACCAGCACCATTGTCCGACAAGTGGGCGATCTGCGAAAAATGGTCGATGAGTTTTCGTCGTTCGCTCGACTGCCAAAACCGAACTTTCGCTCTGAGGACGCCGTGGATCTGGTGAGACAGGCGGTCTTTCTTCAGGAGGTCGCTCATCCCAGCATCGACTACAGCGTCGATTTCTCGTCGTTGAGCCAGAAGACACTGGACTGTGATCGCCACCAGCTTGGTCAGGCTATGACCAATGTCTTGAAAAACGCCTTTGAAGCAATCGAAGCCCGCACCGCAGTTGCAGGGAGCGAATACCGCGGTACGATCCATGTGGAGATGCAGGCCGATGACACGCTCATGAGCATCGCGGTCGAAGATAATGGCATCGGTCTTCCGGCTGAGCGAGATCGGATCATCGAACCGTACATGACAACACGCGAGAAGGGCACCGGCCTTGGCCTCGCCATAGTCAACAAGATCGTAGACGAACACGCGGGCGATATGAGTTTTTCCGCCGCGGAAAGTGGTGGAACGCGGGTGGTTTTGCGTTTTGCACTGAACCCCCAACACGCTTCTGAAGAGGCAATCTGATGCACCACGGCAAGAATATGAGGTATCGGTAATGGCACTCGAAATCCTGATCGTTGATGACGAGCGTGATATTCGTGACTTGGTCGCAGGCGTTCTCGGAGATGAAGGCTATCAATGTCGCACAGCCGCAAACAGCACCGAAGCAATTCGAGCGATCGACGAACGTCGACCGAGCTTGGTCTTGCTCGATGTCTGGTTGCATGGAAGTGAAATGGATGGGTTGGAACTGCTCGATGCGATCAAGCTCCGTGAACCCAATCTCCCAGTGATCATTTTTTCCGGCCATGGCAACATAGATACCGCCGTTTCGGCGGTCAGCCGCGGAGCGATGGACTTTATTGAGAAGCCGTTCGAAGCCGAGCGCCTGTTGCTATTGGTAGAACGCGCGACAGAAACAGAACGATTGCGCCGTGAGAACAGTCGTCTGCGGGAGGGGACCAGCGACGCCTCTGAGTTCACCGGGAATTCCTCGGCGATCAATGCCGTGCGAGCCACTCTAAAGCGCGTAGCAACAACGGGTAGCCGAGTGCTAATCACAGGGCCGGCAGGAGCTGGCAAGGAAGTTGCCGCTCGATTGCTACATGCTTGGAGCAACCGCGCAGACAAGCCATTCATCATCTTCAATTCCGCCAGAATCACCCCGGAGCGGTTTGAACACGAGTTGTTTGGCGAAGAGGCAGATGGCAAGCTGGTGCGCCCCGGTTTGCTCGAACTCGCAGATGGCGGCACGCTATATCTTGATGAGGTGGCCGACATGCCGTTGTCGACCCAAGCACGAATTCTGCGGGTACTCACTGAGCAGAGTTTCGTGCGTGTCGGTGGAACACGTCAAATCGGGGTGGATGTCCGGGTAGTCTCTTCCAGTTCGCGCGATCTCGCCACTGAGATGGAAGAGAAACGCTTTCGCGAAGATCTGTTCTATCGACTTAATGTTGTTCCTGTCGCCATTCCCTCTCTGTCCGAGAGACGCGATGATATCCCGGCGCTCGCAGAGCATTTCTTTACGCGCTATTCTGCGGAGCAGGGAATCGCTCCACCCAGGATCTCGGAAGAGGGTCTTGCCGCTTTGCAGGCCTATGATTGGCCCGGCAACGTTCGGCAATTGCGTAACGTTGTAGAGCGCACAATCATCATGACACCACGAGAACGGCTCGAAGTTGTTGAGCCCGACATGCTGCCGGGCGAGATTACGGGTGGCCGATTGGCCGCTTCGGGCCAAGGCTTGTCGGCAATGATGGGGGTTCCGCTGCGAGAGGCCCGCGAAACTTTCGAACGGGAATACCTCAGCATTCAGATTCGGCGGTTTTCTGGAAACATTTCGAAGACCGCGACCTTTATTGGCATGGAGCGGTCTGCATTGCACCGTAAGTTGAAGCTGCTGGGGATGGCAGAACGCCGAGAAGCGATGCGCAAAGAGTAAGAATCCGCTGCAAGTGCTCAATAATGCATCATTGCACTAAAATCAGGCATTGCCGCTTTGTGAAGCAGAAGGCATTAAGGGGTTTCTTGGGCTTGGAAGGGGTGATCTAAGCTTGGGTTTGATCGCGGACCGTAACGGCGGCCGCCAATAATAGGAGCATGCACGATGTCCAACGGGCGGACCCTCTCTCCGCGCCCACGCGATGATACCGGCGCCAAATCGGCTTTTGCCGCCACCGAAGCTGGCGAGGGCAAAAAAGCCAATCTGCAGGATGCATTTCTGAACCTCCTGCGGAAAAACAAAATCCCTGTGACAATGTTTCTTGTTAAGGGCGTCAAACTCCAAGGCATCGTGACTTGGTTTGACAACTTCTCGATCCTCTTGCGCCGGGATGGACAGTCTCAGCTGGTCTACAAGCACGCAATTTCGACAATCATGCCCGGCCAGTCGATCGACGCCGAGCAATTTGGCATGCGTCACGGAAACAAGAAGCAGCGTCTGCTTCAAGACGTATTCCTTAGCAAAGTCAGCGATGCAGGGGTGCAAGTGACCATGTTCTTGGTGAACGGCGTAATGCTCCAAGGGCGTATCGCTTCATATGATCTGTTCTGCATGCTGCTTGAGCGTGACGGTGCGGTCCAACTGGCTTACAAGCACGCTGTTTCGACCATTCAGCCTGCTACTGCGGTCGATCTGACTGACGATGAAGACGACTATCAGGATCACGAAGACTGAGCTTTGACGACGATTTACAAGATGAGGTAACCCGCGGGGCGCGGGCCCTAGTTCTATGCCCGGACATAAGGTCAATGAACTATGACCTCGATGCCACGGACCGATTGCAAGAGGCCGAAGGCCTGGCCTTGGCCATCGGAGTCGTCATCGCGCATTCGGTCATTCTGCCGATCCGCCAGATGCAGCCGAACACGCTGTTCGGATCGGGCCAAGTCCAGAACATTGCGACCTGGTGTGAGCAATACGAGGCGGAACTCATCATTGTTGATGGGGCTCTCAGCCCGATACAGCAGCGCAATCTTGAAGAGAAGCTCAAGCGCAAAGTGATAGATCGAACCGGGCTGATCCTCGAGATCTTTGGGGAACGCGCCGCTACGGCCGAGGGACGACTTCAGGTCGAGTTGGCGCATCTTGATTACCAACAGAGCCGGTTGGTGCGGAGCTGGACACACCTTGAGCGGCAACGTGGTGGGTTTGGCTTCCTCGGTGGTCCCGGTGAAACCCAGATTGAAGCCGACCGACGGATGATTCGTCAGCGGATGGCACGTCTGAGGCGGGAGCTGGAACAAGTCCGCAAGACGCGCGCGCTTCATCGCGAGCGCCGGGGAAGGGCACCTTGGCCCGTGATTGCCTTGGTCGGCTACACCAATGCCGGAAAATCAACACTTTTCAATCGATTGACCGGGGCCGATGTGATGGCTGAGGACTTGCTCTTCGCGACACTCGATCCAACCATGCGCGCGATCAGTCTACCCGGCGTCGAAAAGGCCATTCTCTCCGATACCGTTGGTTTTATCTCGGATCTCCCGACTCAGTTGGTCGCCGCCTTCCGAGCAACCCTGGAAGAGGTCACCGGAGCGGACATTATTTGCCATGTCCGCGACATGTCCAATCCCGCAAACCAAGCTCAAAAGAAGCAAGTGATCGAGGTCCTGGGGGAACTCGGGGTGATTGAACCTGAGACCGAAGCCTCGGAGATTCCAATCATCGAGGTCTGGAACAAATGCGACCTGCTCGAAGACGGCATTGCGCGTGAGCTTCGCGACGCGGCAGAAGCGCTTGGCAATGTCGCAATGATCTCAGCAGTGAGCGGGGAAGGGGTCCCTGCCTTGCTCGATCAGATTGCAGAGATGCTCACCGAGGCGGCGAGTGAGGTCACGATTACCCTGCCGCTGAGCGATGGTCGTCGGATCGCCTGGCTTCATGCGCACGGAGATGTGCTCGCTGAATCAGATGCAGGCGTGGGCGAGGATGGTCCGCAACGCAGCTTTACGGTGCGACTAAACCCCAAGGAACTGGGGCAATACAACACTCTATAGCCCGCGCGCTTTGACCCGCTGCCACAGCTTTTCCTGCTGTTCGAGCGAGAGGCCGGGAAATGATCCTTCGCTAAGCTCTTCCATAGCTCGGAATCGTCGCTCGAACTTGGCGTTGGCAGCGCGCAAAGCGTCCTCCGCAGTAACACCATTCGCTCGAACAAAATTGACCACTGCGAACAGCAAATCGCCCGCTTCTTCGGTTCTTAGCTCGTCATTAGGGGCAGACTTGAGCTCTTCGATCTCCTCAAGGATCTTCGCTTCGGACCCTAATGGATCAGGCCAATCGAAGCCTGTGCGCGCTGCTCGCTTTTGCAGTTTCTGTGCACGCATCAATGCCGGCAAAGCATTGGCAACGCCATCGAGCGCGCTTTCGGCACCTTTGTCTGCGCGTTCTTTGGCTTTGAGAGCCTCCCACCGGCTGTCTTCCATGACGCCATCCTCATCGCCGAAGATATGCGGATGGCGGGCTTCCATCTTGTCAGAGATAGCAGCAGCAACATCCTGAAAGTCGAACAGGTTTTGCTCGGACGCCATTTGCGCGTGGAAGACGGTCTGGAACAGCAGATCGCCAAGCTCATCCTTGAGCTCGTCCATGTCTGAGCGTTCAATCGCGTCTGCTACTTCGTACGCTTCTTCGATTGTGTAAGGCGCGATCGTTTCGAAGCTTTGCGCCTTGTCCCATTCGCAACCGCGTTCCTGGTCGCGCAGAGTGGCCATAATGTCCAGCAAGCGGTCGATAGGGGGTTGTTCTGGATTGTCGCTCATAGGAACCCGGTAGGTTGATAATATATATTATGTTAAATCAAACGATGCATTATGAGGAGGATTTTGGGCCCTTCTCGTTGTTGGCCGAACGGCAGTCACTCACGCGCCACAGCTCAAACTTGACCAACCATTGGGTTCGACCAAACCCAACACATAAGCCACCAATCAATGCGACGCTCCGAAGAACCACGCGATCAGAAACCCAGCACCGAAGATCGCCGTCCACATCAGCGCCATCTGCAAAATCTTGCTCCAGCCAAGCCGATACGACGCCAGCGCGCTGCCGCACAGGATCAGCCAGCCCACCATCGCCACCAATGAAACCAATGCGCCTTCGCTCATGCGACCATCTCCAAGCCATCATACCCGACGATCACGTGATCCGGGGTTTCTTCCTCCAATGTGCGATAATCCATGCTCTTATCAAGATGGCTGAGCACAAGCCGTTTAGCACCGGAACGTTCTGCCAATTCCATCGCGAGCGCCAGATTGGCATGCGTCGGATGCGGATTGCGTCGCAAACAATCGCTCACCAGGATGTCGACCTCGTAAAACAGATCGACCATTTCCTCAGAAATTGCTGAAAAATCCGTGGCATAGGCGATAGACTTGCCATCCGATTCGAAGCGATAGCCGGTGGTTTCGCCCGGTCCATGCTCCATCTGGCACCATTCCACCCCAAATCCAGCGGTCATCCGCAGCCGATCGAGCGTGTCGAGCGTCGCGATCGTCGGATAGCCTTCTTGCCCGGCAAAAACATAGCCGAACCGCCGCCGCAGATTGGACGCAGTTTCGGTCGAAGCGAACCCCGGGATCGGACCGCCACGGCCATAGCGCATCACTCTGAGATCATCGATCCCGTGACAATGATCAGCATGGTCGTGAGTCCAGAACACCGCATCGACTTTCTCGATCTTGTTCGCGAGCAATTGCGCGCGCAGATCGGTCGAGGTGTCGACCAGAATGCGCGAACCTTCCTCGCTTTCGACAATGATCGAGACGCGGGTCCGACGGTTGCGCGGCTCATTGGGATCGCAATCGCCCCAATCCTCCCCGATCCGAGGAACGCCGGTCGACGTTCCGGAGCCGAGCATGATCAGCTTCACAAAGCTGCCTTGCTGAACAGCTTGGTGAAGTTCGCCGTGGTTTGATCCGCCAGCTCAGCCATTTCAACCCCGCGCAGATCCGCCAGAAACTGCGCGGTGTTGGCGACAAAGGCGGGCTCGCACGGCTTTCCGCGATGCGGCACCGGTGCGAGGAACGGGCTGTCGGTTTCGACCAACAGCCGGTCCGCCGGAATCTCCGAAGCGCTTTGCTGAAGCTCTTTGGCATTCTTGAAGGTCACGATCCCCGAGATCGAAATCGTCAGGCCCAACTCCAGCACACGCTTTCCAAACGCATCGGACGAGGTGAAGCAATGGATCAGCGCCGGAAACGCCCCCTTCTCCAGCTCCGATTCCAGAATTTCGAGCGTGTCTTCCTCGGCATCGCGGGTGTGAATGATCACCGGCAAGCCGGTTTGCCGCGCCACATCGATATGCATGCGAAACAGCTTTTGCTGAACGACGCGATCAGAATGCTCGTAATAATAGTCGAGCCCGGTCTCACCGATCCCGATCACGCGCGGGTTTTCCGATGCAGCCAAAAGCACGCCGCGCCCCAGATCCTCATGCTGATCGGCCTCATGCGGATGAATCCCGACGCTGGCGAAGACGTCATGCTCACGAATGGCGGTGCCGACCACCTGTTCCCATTCACTTTGCTTGGTCGAGATGTTGAGGAATGCCCCGACCCCCGCTTCGCGCGCGCGCTCAAGCACGCTTGGCTGACGCTCAACCAAGCCTGTGTATTCGAGATGGCAATGGCTATCGATCAGCATCACGCGCCCTCCTCTTCAGGAATTTCCAGGCGCGGGAACAAGGGTGTTGGCTTCTCGAGCGTAAATTCACCTTCGGCCAGCGGCGAATACCAATGGCTGCGGATGCCTTCATAGGTCCGCAGACCGGCATCAATTCCCATGGCATCGAGCAAGCGCTGCGCGCTGCCCGGAATCACCGGCTGAATCGCCACCGCCAGCTGGGCAATGCAAATGTAGAGCGTCGCCAGAACCGTCTGCATCCGCTCGGGATCGGTCTTGCGCAAAGCCCAGGGCGCCTCGGCATCAATGTAGGAATTGCAGGCAAACACGGCTTTGAGCCAGGCCTCGACAGCCTGCTGGAGCGACAAATCCGCGAAATGCCCCGGGATTTCCGCGGAAATCGCCGCATCTACCGCTTCAAACAAAGCTGTGTCGCTGTCGCTGTGCCCAAAAATCTCGGGCAGATTGCCATCAAGGTTCTTGGCGATGAAGCCCAGGGTCCGCTGCGCCAGATTGCCGAACGCATTGCCAAGCTCGCCATTGCTGCGCTCGACAATCGCCTCGGGCGAATAGCTGCCATCCTTGCCGAAGGCGACTTCGCGCATCAGGAAATAGCGCAGCGAATCCACCCCGAAGGTCTCCGCCAGAGCCAGCGGATCGACAACATTGCCGAGGCTCTTGCTCATCTTCTCGCCGCCGCGAGCGAGCAGGAAACCATGCCCGAAAACCTGCTTGGGCACAGGCAAATTGGCGCTCATCAGGAAGGCGGGCCAATAGATCGTGTGGAACCGCACGATATCCTTGCCGATCAGATGCAGGTCAGCGGGCCAGTATTTGCCCATATGCTCGGTCTCATCGGGAAAACCGAGACCGGTGAGATAGTTGGTCAGAGCATCGACCCAGACATACATCACGTGATTGTCTGAGCCCGGTACTTTTACGCCCCAGTCAAAGCTGGTCCGGCTGACAGACAGATCGCGCAGACCCTGCTCGACAAAGGCGATCATCTCATTGCGGCGACTGGCCGGTTCGAGGAAGCCGGGCGCGCGCAGCAATTCGAGCAGCGGCTCCTGATATTTGGACAGGCGAAAGAACCAGCTTTCCTCAACCGTCCATTCGACCGGCGTACCTTGCGGAGAGAGTTTGGTGTCCCCTTCCCCCTCAACCAGCTCGCTCTCGTCGTAATAGGCTTCGTCGCGAACCGAGTACCAACCTTCATAGCGATCGAGATAAAGATCGCCGGCGGCCTCCATCCGTTGCCAGATCGCCTGGCTCGCGCGATGGTGATCATCCTCAACCGTGCGAATGAAGCGATCATAGCTGACATTCAGGGCATCACACATGTCCTGGAAATAGCCCGCCATTTCATCGGCCAGATCGCGCGCGGTACGACCCTGCTCTTCGGCCTTGCGCGCCATTTTGAGACCATGCTCATCTGTCCCGGTCTGGAACCGGACATCGCGGCCCTGCAACCGATGGAACCGCGCAATGACGTCAGCCGCAATCGCCTCATAGGCGTGACCGATATGCGGTCTGCCATTGGGATAGCTAATCGCGGTGGTGATATAATAGGGATCAGACATTGGCGCGTTCGCTAGCGGGCGCGGCGCGCGCGAGCAAGGTGCCTATTTCGAGCGAAAGCAATCCGGGGTCAAAATTGTAGGTTGGCGCCTGCCCGGCCAGCTTGACCAGCTCCTGATAGGTCTCGATTAGCCGCAGCCTACGCTCGCCCTCGGCTTGCGCCGCTGCATCCGCCGTCATGGTCTGCGCCAGCTCGATCACCGCCTGGATCCGCTCGCGGCTCGGCCGCCCGCCGATCGCCGTCGCGAGTTGATTGCGCTGCTCCAGCGCAGGATCGCCTTGATCGAGCAGCGCCCGGATCGAAACGGCGATGGAGGCGAGATCTTCGCTGACAAAGCTTCGCGCGGCGCCGAGCGAGCCATTGCAGGCCATGACCGCGGCCTGCACCGCCTCTTGCGGGAGTTCGGGGCTCTCGCTGCTGAGGATCTCTGCGATCTGTCCATTTCGGAGCAGCGGGAAGCGCAGCACGCGGCAGCGCGACCGTATGGTTGGCAGCAGACGCGAGGGGCGATGCGTGACCAGTATAAAGAAGGTTCCCTGCGGCGGTTCCTCCAGGCTCTTGAGCAGAGCGTTGGAGGCCGAGGTTTCCATATCATCCGCTGGGTCAATGATGATCGCACGGCGCGATCCCAGGGTCGGGCGGGTGGTCAGCCGACGCTGCATCTCGCGGATCTGCGCCACGGAGATGTTGCGCTTGGTCTCGTAGGGCTTGCCTTCGGCGCGCTTCTTTTCCTCTTTGTCGTCCTTGGGCAGAGGAGCGAGAATGATGATGTCGGGGTCATTCTCCATCTGCAAACGCGCAGCATCACCTTCTGACACCAATTTGCGCGCTGCCGCCAAGGCGAAGTCGTGCTTTCCCAGACCGCGCTTGCCCGCCAGAATCCAGCCATGATGCATGCGCGTGCCCGCCATCGCGCCGCGCCATTCATTCCATGGCTCCTGATGGTTGGGCCAGTGCATGCTAGATCCCAATCCTTTGCTCAACAGCGTTGATTACGGCCTGATGGACGTCTTCGATCGGGCCGGAGCCGTCGATCACGGCAAAGCCATTGGGGTCGGCCTTGGCCAGCTCGGCAAAGGCCTTGGCGACCGCAGTGTGATATTCGACGCCGCGTCCGCCGATCGCGTCCGAATTGTCGCCATCGCGGGCGAGCAATCGCTCAACCACCTTGTCGCCATCGGCCTGGATCAGAATGGTCAGATCAGGGCGCATGCCGCCGCTGCCGATTGTGTGGAGCGATTGGATGGTGTCGTCGCCAAGCTTTCCAGCCCCGCCTTGGTAGGCGCGACTGGAATCGACAAAGCGATCGCACAGCACCCACTCGCCGCGCTCCAGCGCAGGTCGGATCCTTTGCGCGACATGGTCCGATCGGGCGGCGGCGAACAGCATGGCTTCGGCCTCGGCTTGCCAACCCGAGCCTGGCGGATTGAGCAGCAATTCGCGGATCGCTTCCGCACCCGGCGTCCCGCCCGGTTCGCGGGTCAAATCAACCGCATGGCCCTTTGACTGCAGATATTCCGCCAGCAAGCGGGCTTGGGTGGACTTGCCGGCCCCCTCGCCCCCTTCAAATGCCAGGAATCGTCCGCGTGTTGGTGCGCTCATGCGAACCACCCTATCAGACCGTTGAGCAAACGATCAAAGAAACCCGCCTGTTCGACCCCATGCTCTGCATAGAGTGGCAGAATGGCCGGTTCCACTCCTGCGGCCTCGACCCGCAGCCGCGCAACCCGGTCGCCCGCTTGGATCGGTGCCCGGAGCGGACCATCATATTCAATCGTCATCCGCACATTGGACGAGGTCCTGCGTTTGACATTCATCCGCACGATACGGTCGGTCACTAGCGCAACCGAGCGTTCTGCCCCGCCCTGCACCCGTGCGTGACCAACGCGCTCGGCCTCACCGAACAATCGCCGCTGGTCAAATGCGCTGAAGCCCCATTCGATATAGTCACGGGCGGCAGCGTTGCGGATGCTCTGTCGGCTAACTCCTGCGACGACCATGATCAACCGCCGGCCACTGCGCTCGGCTGAGCCAAGATAACCGTGGCCCGCTTCATTGGTGTATCCGGTCTTGATCCCGTCCGCGCCCTCGACCCGACCGATCAGCGGATCGCGATTGGACTGAGCGATGTTTTTGTAGCGCAGTCCTTCTTGACCGATGAAACGCGCGTATTTGTCGGGATGGCGGCTGACCAGGGCTTCGGCCAATCGCACCAGATCGCGTGCGGTGGTGAAGGTCTGCCCTTCATCGGGCCAGCCATTGGGGGTCCCGAAATGGCTGTTGGTCATTCCCAGACGCCGCGCCGCCGCGTTCATCTGATCGAGCCAATCCGCAATATCGCCGGTCCTGTGCTGCCCAATCACCATCGCAGCATCATTGCCCGAGACATTCATCAGTCCAGTCAACAGCAGTCCCAACGAGACCTCGTCGCCCGCATCGAGGAACATGGTCGAGCCCTTGCCGCGCCATTCCTCTGCCGTTTCAACCGGCACTGTGATGATCTGATTAGCATCGAGCTCACCCAAGTCGATCTGCTCAAACGCGACAAAGGCCGTCATCGCCTTGGTGATCGACGCAGGAACAAACCTGCGGTCCACGTTGCGGCTGTGCAGGATCTGGCCCGATCCCACATCATACAGGATCGCGATCGGTGCCTCGTCCTCGCTCGGCACTCCGCCTCGCACTTCACCATAGGCCTGCGCCGGCGAGGCGATCAGAAGCTGAAGCGGAAGAACAGCTAGCAGGACAGCACGATAGATCACACCGTTGCTATATCCATGGCAGATTGGCTTGACGAGCCAGCGAGTGGGCTCAGTTCACGATTTCGTCAGCCAGCAGGCCGACGCTCATCGCGTAATAGTTGGAGCAATTGTATTCGAGGATGACGCGATAGTTGCCGGTCAACAGCCACGCGCGGGTGCCGGGTCCATCGGGCTGAAACAGCGAGACGAGCGTGTCGTCGGGCAGGCCAGCGAGCGGCTGCACGCCCAGTTCGCGCCATTCGCTAACGGTTTTCCAAGTGCTATGACGCTCATGCACGCGCGGACAGACCGCCGCGGTCAGCTTGTTTTTATAGGCATCGACATCGAAGCCGCGCGGGACCGAGGCACGCACGCCCCAGGGCTGGCCACTGCGCCATCCGGCATCGCGGAAATAATTGGCGATCGAAGCGAAGGTGTCGCTGCGATTGTTGAAGATGTCAGCGCGGCCATCGCCATTGCCGTCCTCCGCCAGCCTTAGATAGACCGAGGGCAAGAATTGCGGATTGCCGAAGGCTCCGGCGTAGCTCCCGATCAATGTGGAGCGGGCATAGCCACGCTCGGCCACCTTCATCAGCGCGACCCACTCACCCGCGAACAGATCGCGCCGCCGCCCTTCCCAGGCGAGCGTAGCCAAGCTGCGCGACAGGTCGAAATTGCCTTTGATCCTTCCATAGCTGGTCTCATGCCCGAAGATCGCGACAATGATCTCTGCCGGGACGCCGTATTCGGCTTCAATCCTTGAGAGCGTTCCGCGGCTGCCTTGGTAGACGTTGCGCCCGCCGGCGATGCGGGTGCTGTTGACGTGGGTGCGGAGATAGGGTGCCAGAGCTGGGTAGCCGCGTCGTGTCGGTCGGCCAGGCTGTCCGCGATCGAGCCGGATCACGCGATCATTGGGGGTGAGACCGACGGTCATCCGGCGGATGGTGTTCTCGCTGACACCCTCGGCACGGGCCTGGACTTTGAGCACTTCGAGATATTCATCGAAACTCTCATCGCTGGGTTGCGCCAGCGCAGGTCCGGCCAATGTGGTCAGCGCGAACGCCAGTGCAGCGAGGATGCCGAGGGTGATCAGGGGGAAAAATCTCAATGCCATGGACTGTTCATTTCACAGCCTCTCTGACTTGCCAATGACCGCACTGCGCCTAATCGACAGAACGCCGTGATTCCGCGTCAATCGGCGGAGACCGCATGGCTCAGCAGGTATTCGTAATCGGGCCGGCATTCCTCCGCCACCGCGCGATAGGCGCCATCGAGCTCGGGTAGCTCTCCGGGCGCTTGGCCGAAACCGGTGGAAGCGTTGACCTTGTCGTACCAATGCTCGCCCCAGATGCCATCGTCTGGATGCGGGCCCTTGTCCCACGCCAGCATGGCCGGGTCCCAGGCGATCCCCAGCGCTTGGCACAGACGTTCAAGAACCTTGGCCGGATTGCGCAGGATCGCATCCGAATCCACCACCACCGGAGCCTGGCCCGAGCGCTCGGCTTCGAGCTCGAAAAAGCGCCGCAATTGCGCAAAGCCGAGCATCTCCGCCCGGCGCAATTCGTTCTTGTTGCGATAGCTCGCCACCACCCGCTCGGGCGCGCGGATCAGGAAGGCATGGCGGTGGTCGGGCATGTGCCGGATATCGACTGGGCCGACCATGTGATGCGGCATGTGCTTCTGATACCAAATCGGTAGACCACCCGGGACCGCACCCGATTGCGTGGTGAGCACGCTGTCCCACTCGCAATCCATGCTCGCTATCGTCTCCGCCGCCATCGGATGCGGCTCCCCGCTGTCCTTCAGGAAAGCTCCATAGAACGGCTCGTCCGAGACCGCACAATCGGCACGCGAGCCAAAGCTGCGCATCATCGCGGTCGAGATGTTGCGCGGGCCCGACCACATCGCAATGCGTATGGGGACGCTTCGGATCGGAGCACTCACGCAGCGACATCCCGATCCATCAGCGCACGATAAAGACCTTGGAGCCGCTCCACCATCGGCCCCCTGCCCTCGCTCAGCTGTCTGCCGTCCACCTCGGTCACCGGAACCACCCCGGCGAAAGTCCCGGTCACGAACGCTTCATCCGCGCCATAGACATCAGTCAGCGAGAAGTTCTTCTCAAACACCGGAATGCCCGCTTCGCGGCAGACCTGGATGACGTTGGAGCGGGTGATCCCGCCTAGGCAATAATCCCCACTTGAAGTCCACACCTCGCCCTTGCGGACGATAAAGAAGTGAGTCGAATTGCAGGTCGCCACAAAGCCATGCGGATCCAACATCAGAGCTTCATCCGCCCCCGCCTGCGTTGCCTGGATGCAGGCCGTGATGCAATTGAGCTTGGAATGCGAGTTGAGCTTCTGATCCTGCACCGCCGGATCGCCACGGCGCACATGCACGGTGAACAGCCGAATGCCAGTTTCGATCGTCGACGGAAGCGGCGCTTTGTGTTCAGGGACAATCACAATCGTCGCGGGAGAGATCACCACGCGCGGATCCTGATAGGGAGTTGAACGGATCCCGCGCGTCACCATCAGGCGGATATGCACCCCGGGTTCGTCGACCATGCCATTGCCGGTGATTGTGGCATAGAGCCGCTCGGTCAGCTGATCGCGCGTCAATCCGACGTCCATCGCGATCGCCTTGGCACCCTCATACAGCCGATCGAGATGCGCTTGGAGAAAGGCGATCCTGCCGTTGTGCACACGCAGCCCTTCCCAAACCCCATCGCCGAGCATGAATCCACTGTCGAACACAGAGACCATCGCTTGCGCGCGCGGCACGAGATTGCCGTTGACGTTGATCAGAATCGCCTCATTGCGAGGATCGGGAGCGAAATCGTGCGTGCCTTGAGCCATATTTGTCTCTTAAGGTGCTATCCATGGGTGACAAGCGTGGATCAGCGCGCTAACGGACCTCTTCCGCGCGGACAGGTGGCAGAGCGGTTGAATGCACCGGTCTTGAAAACCGGCAAGGGTGCAAGCCCTTCGTGGGTTCGAATCCCACCCTGTCCGCCACAAAAGGCTCCACGAAAGTGGGGCCTTTTTTGGTGGCGATCGCTTCGGTCTCAATTTGTTGCAAGTTTATGACAAACCTCCTACCCCCTCCACCGGGTCGTCAAAAAACAAGAGTATGAGGGATACGACCATGACTGATGCCAAGAAAAAGACTTGGGACAAGCCAGAGCTGACGGAACTGGACAAGTCTGCAGAGGACATCACCAACGGCATGGGCGGTGTCGCCGACGGTACGGCTGGCCGAAGCATTATTACGTCCTGAGAACCAGACCTAAGCGCTCAACCGGAGTGCCTAAGAATCGCCTGAATCAGAACGATTTGCTCACCCGGACATTGATTCGGGGGCTCTCGTCATCGGTGTCATAGCGTGGTCCAGTCAATGGCACCGCGACTTCGAAGTCGAGATCGAGCGTACGGGTCAGGTCGGCGCGGAACCCCGCGCCGCTTGAGGCCAGCGACCCGCCGCCGAAGCCATCTTGCAAATTGTCGACCACACCTCCGTCGGCGAAAGCATAGAGCTGCATATTCTCGACCAGCCCCAGTGCCTGCGGCCAATCGTAACGCAGCTCTCCAACCCCCTTGATGCCCTGATCACCCGTGCGGGTGCTGAAGTCATAACCTCGCAGATAGAAATTCCCGCCCAACCCGATATCTTCGGTGATCAGCAGCGGCGCGCTGGCCAATTGCCCAAGCGCATTAAGGTCGAGACTGAACCGTCCGCCCAATTTCTTGCGGTAGTTGAGCCACCATTGCAGCGTCGTGAAGTCGGGCTCGGCATCGAGCCGCGAGGCAAGCGGATCCGCCAATTGCGTCGCCCCCAGAATGTCGAGACCTTGGCTGACCGTCAGCCGTGTCCGCAGCAGACCTGCTGGGCCATCGAGAAATGCGTAGGCGCCTAATCTCGCAACCGGCACACGATCATGGCGTGCCAGAATCCCAAACTGATCCTGCTGTAGGTCTTTCACTTCGAAACTGCCTTCCAGCCATAGGCCAGAAGAGCGGCGACGGATGAGCGGATGACGCACCCGCACTCCCGCTCGCCAGGAATCGCCGAGAATCTCGTCATCGGTCAGATAGGCTCCGGGCTCGCTTCTCGAGAACGAGCCGAACAAAGATAAGTCGGTCCCGCTGTCGTTGACGACAACGTTATAGCGGGTGCTGAAGAAGACCAGCTCATCGGGTTCAAACGGGGTCACCGTGAAGCTCAGATCAACCCCGTCCCGATCGAACAGCAGGCCATTGGCATCAACGTCGATCCGCGCGCGAGCCGGACCCACTGGCCGTGTGCCATCACTCGAAAGCGAGGCCCGGCCCCACCAATCCTGGCGATAGGCTTCGACCACCAGCACGCCGACATCGCCTTCGCGCACAAAGCGAGTGTCGCGGAAATAGACTCCTGGAAGATCGTCGGCGAGCAGCACTTGCCGCTCCAGATCAGCCAAGGATACCGGCTGTCCATTGCGCAGCGGCTCGAGCATCTTGCGAATGGCCGGATCCTGCGATCCGATCACGCGAATCTCGTCAATCACGCCTTCATCGACCTGTACACGCAGCATCCCAGCCACCAGAGATTGCGGCGGAATCCAGGCGTTGGCGAAGACAAATCCCCGTTCACGCGCTTGCCCGGCTATCTCTTCGGTCAGGTCGGCCAGTTCCTGCGGCTGCAGCGTGCGGCCCATGTAGCGATCGACAATCGCGGCAAAATCGCTGCGGTCGAGCGCAACCAGACCATCGATCACAATCGCGCCAACGTCCAAGGCCCTCTGATCAGCCGACACTGTTGGGGTTTCGAGGACAGGCTCAAATTCGATCTGGATCGCCCGTTCGACCGGAGCATAGGCTTCGCCCCGCTCCTCCTCTTGCGAGGGGTCGGTCTGGTCCAACGCATCCTGTGCGCTTGCGGCTGCCCCCAAACAAAGAACGAGGGCTGGCAGCACGGTCTTAACCCAGTGGTGCACGCAATGCTCCGTAGAATCTCGCAGCTTCTATGCACTCACGAAGGTTAATCTTCGGTCAAGTTAACCGTCACTTCACTGTGTTCGGAAACCGGTCTTGAGGAAATGCCCAGCTAATGGACAGGCACGGAGATTTCTTATGCGACTGAAAATTGCTGCCCTCGCCCCAATTGCGCTGCTGATGAGCGGTACAAGTGCGTTTGCGCAAAGCGGACCTTGGACCATCAGCGAAACCAAAGGCACTGTGACGATCATCGATGCGCAAGGCGCGCGCCAAGCCAAGCAAGGCAGCGTCGTCAAAAGTGGCGATCGTGTTCGCACGGGCAAGAAGTCCAACGCGGTTCTGGTCCGTGGCAATGAGTTTGTAACGGTCCGACAGAATTCGCGCATACAAATCCCAGAAGCAGAACGCTCCAACTCAATCGTCCAGATCATCCAGAATTTCGGCAGCGCGCTGTTCAATATCGGCAAGCAGGAAAACCCGCACTTCGCGGTTGAGACCCCTTACCTCGCGGCGGTTGTGAAGGGGACGACCTTCACCATCACCGTCGCGGAACAAGGCGCGACATTGCAGGTGACCGAAGGCGCGGTTGAAGCGACCACAATCGACGGTGGCGCGCGCGACCTGATTCTGCCGGGTGCTGTGGCCATGGTCGCGGCGGCAGATGATCGCCGGTTGGTGGTCGAAGGCGAAACCAGCAAGGTGATCGATTCTCCGACCCGGACGGTCGACACGCCTGCAATCAAATCGAGCAATCCGTTCGCAGCCTCAAGCTCAAATGCTTCGGTTCAGCGGATCAGCGCGTCCGTGGTTAGCTCCCCCGCTGATCTAGGCGACCTCTCTGGAGGGTTTGTCTCAGGCCAGGCGGCTGTTCTGACATCGGCGATCGTCGCCGACACGGCTGTGCGCGAACCGGCCCGACAAGAGGCTGCGATCACCCTTCTCGGATCAGGCGTAGACATGTGCTTTGGCGGTGCTTGTGCGCCGGCAAGCGATCCCGGGAGCCGCGGCAATGGTGGCGATAACGGAAACGGTTCCGACAACGGAAACGGCGGCGGCAACGGTGGCGACAACGGCAACGGCGGCGGAAGCGACAACGGTGGCGGCAACAGCAACGGTGGCGGCAACGGCAACGGCACCGGTGGCGGAAACGACAACGGCGGCGGCAACGGCAACGGCAACGGCGGCGGAAGCGACAACGGCGGCGGCAACGGCAACGGCACCGGTGGCGGAAACGACAACGGCGGCGGCAACGGCAACGGCAACGGCGGCGGAAGCGACAACGGCGGCGGCAACGGCAACGGCAACGGCAACGGTGGCGGAAGCGACAACGGCGGCGGCAACGGAAACGGCGGCGGCAACGGAAACGGCGGCGGGAACGGCAACGGAAATGGTAACGGGAACGGGAACGGTGACGGTTCTGGCGACAATGGCGCCGACCCAGGATCTGACGACGACGACGGCAACAATGGCAACGGCAACGGAAACGGCGGCGGCAACGGAAACGGCGGCGGGAACGGCAACGGAAACGGGAACGGCGGTGGAAACGGCAACGGTAACGGGAACGGGAACGGTGACGGTTCTGGCGACAATGGCGCCGACCCCGGATCTGACGACGACGACGGCAACAATGGCAACGGCAACGGAAACGACAACGGTGGCGGAAACGGTAACGGTGGCGGAAACGACAACGGTGACGGCAACGGCAACGGCGGCGGAAACGACAACGGTGGCGGCAACGACAACGGTGGCGGAAACGACAACGGCGGCGGCAACGACAACGGTGGCGGCAATGACAACGGCGGCGGAAACGACAACGGCGGCGGCAACGACAACGGCGGCGGAAACGGCAACGGTGGCGGCAACGACAACGGCGGCGGAAACGACAACGGTGGCGGCAACGACAACGGTGGCGGAAACGGTAACGGCGGCGGGAACGACAACGGCGGCGGAAACGACAACGGTGGCGGCAACGACAACGGCGGCGGAAACGACAACGGTGGCGGGAACGACAACGGCGGTGGAAACGGCAACGGGAACGGCAATGGTAACGGCGGCGGAGATGGTTCCGGCGACAACGGCGTTGACCCCGATGGTGGCGACAATGGTGCCGATCCTGATGGCGGAAATGGAAACGGCGGTGGAAATGGGAACGGCAACGGCAACGGCGGCGGAAACGGCAAGGCTGCGCTCGACATTAGCGGCCTGATCGACGACCTCGGCTTAGATATCGCAGACCGCTAAGTCTGGTCTCACCATGACAAGCCGCCTCAAATTCCTGAGCTTGAATAAGCTCGGTCCCAAGCTGGGGCTGGTGGCGGCAATTGTTCTATTCGTTGTCGGGATAGCGGCCGCTGGGACCTTGCGGTTCGCTGATGATGTGCTGCAAACCGCCAAGTTCTCGCTGGTGGATAGCCCTGCCAGCGGCCAGATCCACCTGGTCGAAATGGACGCGGCGAGCGTTGCGGCGATCAAGGAATGGCCGTGGTCACGCGAACACTATGCCAAGGTGGTGCAACAGCTCGACGCCGCGGGCGTGCGCTCGATCGGGTTCGATGTCGACTTCTCAAGTCGTTCCAATCTGGGCGGTGATGCGGCCTTCGCTCAAGCCTTGGCTGAAGCCGATGCGCCGGTAATCCTCCCCACCTTCGCGCAATCCGCCAGCTTTCAATCAGGCCGCAAGCTTGACGCGCTGCCGATTGAGCCCCTCCGCGAGCATGCCAAGCTGGGCTCGGTCTCTGTAGCTCCCGACAAGGACGGCTTTATTCGACGGATGCCGCTCGGCACAATCACTGACGGCATTCCGCGGCCATCGCTCGCCGCGTTCTTTGCCCAAGAATCGGGGGCTGCGCACGCAAGCTTCCCGATCAATTACTCGATCGATGCCGCAACCATACCGCGCCACAGTTTCATCGCGATTGAACGTGGTGAATTTGACGCTACCGCGCTTAGGGGCAAGGATGTTCTGATCGGCGCAACCGCCATCGAAATGGGTGATCGTTATCCTGTTCCCCGCTATGGAGTCATTCCAGGAGTGGTCGTACAGGCCCTCGGCGCGGAAACGCTTTATCGCGGCGTGCCGACCTATGGATCCTGGCCTTTGCCACTGACTATCGCAGCTGTGCTTGCACTCGCCATCCTGTTCGCACCGGGATTCAGATGGACCCTCGCCTTCGCCTCGCTCAGTGTGGTCACACTCACCGGGTTCTGGCTCTACGCCCAGTCCGCCTGGCTGGTCGTGTTCGAGATCATGCCAGCATTCGTCGCGATCGGCATGGCTGGGATAGTGAGAGCCTTGCTGTTGCTCCGTGCCCGCTTCAGCGAGCGGTTGCGGACCGATGTCGAAACGGGCCTGCCCAATGCCATCGCTATGCGCCAGGACTTGCAAGACCAGCCGCGAGGGTTTGTTGTCGCGGGAATGTTCGATGGATTTGACGCTCTGAAGGCTGTCGTCGGTCCGGATGAATTTGGATTGCTGCTGCGCCGCGTGGTTGAGCGATTGGAAGTCACCGGTTGCGAAAAGCCGGTCTATCGGACCGATGACCGGGTGTTGTCGTGGCGTTCCGGTCTCGACCTCTACGAGCTGGAAGAGCAGATCGCTGGCCTGCGTGCGATTATGCGTTCTCCGGTCGAAGTGAATGGGCGGCGGGTTGACGTCGCGCTGACCTTTGGCGTCGCGCAATCGCAAAGTCCAAAGGCCATCGCCAAAGCGGCCCATGCCGCCAGCAAAGCACTCCGCAAAGGCGAAAAGTGGCGCCTGCATGAAGAGAACCAGGCAGAGCGATTGGAGCAGGAAGTGTCTCTCATGGGCGACATGGACAACGCCATGCGCGAGGGCCACATCACAGTGTATTACCAGCCCAAGCTGGATCTTCGCTCCAACACGATCACTTGCGCAGAAGCGCTCGTCCGCTGGGAGCACCCGACCCG
Source organism: Erythrobacter sp. (assembly GCA_965229665.1). Taxonomy (GTDB): domain Bacteria; phylum Pseudomonadota; class Alphaproteobacteria; order Sphingomonadales; family Sphingomonadaceae; genus Erythrobacter. Next base: position 3,120,858 of record OZ245896.1, read on the forward strand.
CGGGATGCTGCCACCTGACAGCTTTATTCCTCTAGCCGAAGAGAGCGGCCGGATCGAAGATTTGACCCTTCACGTCATCCGCACGACGATTGAGGATCTGCGGGCCTGGTGCGCTCAGGACCTGGTGCTTGGCGCGGCGGTCAATATCTCGGCCCGCTTGCTGTCGACGCCTTCTTTCGTTGAACGCACTGAGGCGCTGCTATCCAACCTTGGAGTGCCAGCAAGCCGTTTGACCTTCGAAGTCACCGAGTCAGCAGAGCTGGAAGATCCCGAAGCGTCGATTGCAGCGCTCAACCGTTTCCGCGATCGCGGCATTAAGATCTCGATGGATGACTATGGCACCGGCCAATCAACTCTGAGCTACCTCAAGACATTGCCGATTTCCGAGCTCAAGATTGATCGCTGCTTTGTTCAGCACGCGCATAAAGACCGTGGCGACGCGATGCTGGTGCGCTCGACCATCCAACTGGCGCATGAGCTTGGCTTGAAGGTAGTCTGCGAAGGCATTGAGGATGCTGAATGCCTCGAGTTCCTGCGCGGGATCGAATGTGACTACGCCCAAGGGTACTTTGTTGGGAAACCAATGACAGTCGAGGCACTCACTGACTTGGTCGCAGAGCCGGCGCGCAAAGCGGCCTAGGCGAACTCCAGCGCATGGCCCGTCGGCCTTGCCGTGGTCTCAATCACGGTTGGACCTGGCCAGTGCGTATTTCCTCAAGCGATCAAACCAATCACTGCTCGGGATCCCGAGGTGGTGCGCCAACAGCTTTACTGTCCGATTGATCGTGCGTTCTTTAGGGTTCCGTAGCACCTCGCCGATTTGGCCCTGCGGGACACCAATCGCATTCTCCCATTCCAGCAAAGACACATCACGCGCTTCCAGCTCTTCGAGCAAAACCTCCATCACGACTTCGTTTGTGATCTTGTCGCTTGGCAAGGTCCCTTGGCGGATGCGCCGCAGGAACTCGCCAAGGTTTGCAAACAGATAGAGCTGTCCCGCGTCCTTGATGTGATTGACCTCAATCTGTGGCAGTTTGGCGAGCAGGTCCTTGGCGTCCTCAAAGGGATTGAACTTGTCATCGCTGCCAAAGAACGCCCGGATCCAGGTTTGACTGTAATCCGCTGGATCGGGCTCGAACGGCTTGCGAAGATTTGCAAACTCGGAGCTTGGACCAATACCGTGCTGCTTGTTCGCCAATTGCAAGACATTGATGAGGTAAAAGCAGTTCTTGGGCGAGGCGACGACCCGCTGATCCGCAGGCGAAGAGCCGTAAGCAGACTGCAAGTTCTTCACCAGCGATTTCGGCGTAAACGCGGCCTTCAGCAGTCTGACCATCGGCGCCACATGACGCGCATTTTTGATCACCAGATAGATGAAGTGGTTCCAGATATGCTTGGGATCATTCGGGGGAGATGTGCCTCTGAATGAATAGAGATCCAACGATTTCAACCGGCCTTGCATATGAGGGATAGCTTCCAGGACAATGCGTCCACTGATTGCCAAGGCAATCGCGCGAACGCTTTCAATTCCATGAGCATCCAGAAAGTCTTCCGTCAGCTCGGCCAGATCTTTACCGCTATACCCATCGATCGGTTCGCTATCGCCATATCCGGGCCGGTCGAACGTGTAGAGCAACACCCCCGCTTCGTAAGCCGATTGAACCATCTCCTCGGTCAGTATTCGGCACCCGAGAGTGTGGTGGAAGAACAGCCAGGGCTCTCCATTGGGATGGCCGTAGCAAGAATAGCTCAACTTCTTTCCGTGCCGTGTATGCATGAAGGCTGTGTGCGAAGTCCGGATGCTATTGGTTCGGTCCGGCAACAGGGAGAGATCGTGACGACGCGAAACGTCATAGACTGATGCGGCGGCGGAAATCTGAGTTACGATCCGCACAAGCTCAGTCTGGCGATTGATACCCATCTTGTGGAACGCACGTTTCAAATGGGTCCGTACAGTCTCGACCCCAATACCCTTTTCCGCCGCTGCCTCTTTGAGTGTCAGTCCGCGCCCAGACAATTGCAGAGCCACAATTCGGCCGAGGTCAAACCATAGAGCTCTTGCAGGGCGTTCTGAGCCGGGTCGGTCAAATCAAATCGATAGATCACGATCAGCGTCGAAATTGCTTCATTACGCAGACCGTCGATGAGGGACTGATCGATCGGCAAGTGGTTTCGCGCGCCAAAATCGATGTAATGGGCAAGGCATCTCGCTCCGGTCCGATCGAGCAGCCACGCCATTCCCTCTGAGCTCGGCTTGAACTTCTGCCCTAGCCACTCATCCGCATCTGGCGGCACAAGGGTTATGACATTGCTTGCGTTCAGACCCACGACCAGCAGGCCGATGTCACGCGTGATGTCGACGTCGGGCGTTGAGTGAATCTTCTGCGCCAACTCCGCGGCATTATCGAGTTTGGCGAAAATAGCGTCAGAGGCGGGATCAATCGCATCGAGCTCGGCCAAGCCATCAATCAAATTCGGCATCAATGATGTGTCATTGATGAAATCGTAGATGAGGTTAGTGACCTCCAATCTTTTGACCGCGATCTCTTCTCCGGAAGGACCGCTCGCATCATCGGGCAAAGCTGTTTCTCACCTATTTGATTGTGATCCAGTCGGTTAGCACCAAAAAAAATTGTCTGCATCCCCCATTCGGGTGACGACGAACTCCCGGCCGGTCGACTAGTCGATCGAGCGGCGCAGCGGTCCAGTGTAATCAGAAACCCGCGCGCCTTTGGGAGAGAAGTACCGTGAAAAAGAATCGCGTTGTTTTGTTGAACCTGGCTGGCGTGATGTGTTTTGCCGCCCCTGCCACTTCCCTCTCCGCACAGCAGATTGCCGAAGATTGGATCCTGGCTCCCGGCCAATCCGACGTGCCCTTGCGCTGCCACCAGAATGGCAGCGGTACCGTCACCTTGCCGCGCTCTCCTGCGAGTCCAGTCAAGTGTTCGAGATCAGGAAATCAACTGACCGTTCGAAGTTGGGCAAGTACCCAGCAAATGAATCAGGGCGAGCCGCCGCTCACTGTTTTCGACTTCGTTGTTGATGGCGATTACATTGAGGGGACTTTGACCAACCGCGGTTTTGCCCCCGCTCGAATCACTGGAAAGCGAGCCGGAACTGCAGGCAGGCGCGGATCGGCTCAGTCGGCGAACGCTGGTTCGAGCAGTTCCGAAAGGTCATCCGGAACCTCCTCTAATGGCGATACGATGGCATATTGCTGGTACGGCGGTGGCTTTATCGAGCCGCGCTATTTCAGCGACATCTTCGAGTACAATCTTACAGACCCCCAGAGCAGTGGCATTCTCACAAGAGCTGAGAGTGAGTTCAAAGCTGTTTTGAAAAACACTCTTCAGCTTCACTCGAATTTCTCTGACCCGTCCAAGAAGATCAAGGTGCATTGTCGGATCGAAAGCAAGAGCAGAGCGAGCCGCCAACAGTTTCGCGAGCGCATTCGCAAGGTTGAAGAGAGCTTCCATAGCGGGGGAAATTACAAAACCGACTGGGTGCCGGGGAAGAGCAGGATCACTGTCACCCTAGTGGGCCGGAAGACGACCTGAAATGACAAGGTGCCGTTTATGAGATCTCTGACATACGCCGTATTTGCAGGAGTTGCCGCATTGGTGAGAGAGGGTCTTAGTCGAAAGCTTTTACTGGCCTTTGCTGGCTTGTCCTTGTCGAGCTCCGCGCTGGCGCAGTCCGACGCAATTTGCCCAATCGACACCAACGTCACACTGACCAAAACTGGTGGTTGGCAGATTGCCAATACACCCGAAGATTTCGAAGCGGTGAAAGGCACCTACCTCAAGAAGATCGATGGGCATTTCAAACAGGAGCAGTTCGATGAAGCCATCGACTGCGTATTGGCGCTGAACACACTCAACGCGAACCACCGGCTAGCCACACCTGGCCCACCTTCCAATGATGCCATTCAGGCAGCCCTTTTCGCTATCGACTCAGCTCGCCTGCCTGCGGCTCGAAAGATCGAGGTCTACGCCAAGCTCTATCAATCGCTTGATGCCGAGTTTGCGCGGAGCCCAACATTGGTTCCAGTCAGGGACCAATCGCTTGTTCAGTTCCATCAGATCACGCTTGAGCTCTCGCAAGCCCTGATCGAGCGTCAGCAGTATCCAGACGCAGGCCGAGTCCTCACCAATGCTGCGAACCGGGTTTTGAACAACGGTCGAATGGGTGCCGAGGCGCAGGTAAAACTGCTTACCGTCTGGCTATACCTAGTCGATCGCAGGGAGACAGAAGTCCTTGGCGAGGGTGCTTCGGCTGACCCAATATTCTCGGAGGTCGTGCCAATCGTTGAGGGGCTGCTGAATGATACCAAGCATTCTCCAGGCACTCGGCTCGAGGCGATTGCGCCGGTCGTAAATACAGCGTTCGAGTTGGTTCGGCACGGAAGCGTTCGCGGGACGATGCTCTTGGATATTGTCCCTGACGGCGTTCGGACCGCCCGGCCCCATCAATACATCGGTCGAGCGGAATTCGGTCGGTATCACACATTACGAATGTTCGAACAGCTCAAGCATGAGGGTGCAGTGCTCTCCCAATCAGCTTGGGCAAGCGAGGTTCGGGCGCTCAGGAACAGTGTTCAGGCCGGCACTTTGGCCCCACGCCGATATGTCAATCGACAAACCCAGATCATTGATGACTTGGTCAGGCTGACTCCGCGTGAGGGAACCTTTGCTTCCGATCAAGCCGCTCTCAATATCGCTGCCAATCTGCGCGTTTGGATCCAATCGCAGGAATTGTCTCAATTCATTCGCGAGATTGCCGATATTCGTATGCTCGCCGCCGAAGCTAGAATCGAAAGAAAGCGAGGCAACGCTGCTGTTGAACGGAAGGCAATTGAACGCGTGATCGGAGCCCTTAACCAAGCTTCGAGGAGCGATTGGAGTGCAGCCATTTACAATTACGCGTCTGTATTGAGCCGACAGATGAGTGCTCGACTAAATGAGCTGCCCGCTACCTAAGCCCATTACGAACAGGACGCTTGGATCCCGCTCGGCCGCGCGTCAGACAATCCCACCCTGTCCGCCACAAAAGGCTCCACGCAAGTGAGGCCTTTTGTGGTTGTAAGCAGTAGGATTGCAGTTGAACGTTCGTCGATCTCAGCTGGCCCTAACCCAGAGCCGGTCGCATTTTTATGTCAGCCCACGCACATTCGACTACTTAGGTCCTCTTAAGCAACATGTCGCTCGATCTCGAAACTCTTCTGCTCGTCACCACCCTGCAATGCGCGTTGCTTTCATTCGCGATCCTCTATCGCCAAGGCCGGCGTCCTGAAGCTTGGTTCTTGCTCAGTCTGGTATGGTCGAGCTTCCTGTATCTCGGATACAAGCTTGGCTTGATCGAACTGGGCCATCCGTCGTGGCAGCCAGTTTTGTCGCCTGTTGCGGCTTCCGAAACCCTGCCAGGTGCGCTGATACTGGGTTATGCCGTCTTCACGCTGTTCGACTGCAAAAGCCGTTGGAGCGCTGCGATCTTGGTTTTGCCTTTGCTGGAGCTGGTCCTCACACTCTTGGCTCAGGCGACCTTGGAAGCGGAGGCTGTCGAAAGCTTCAATCGGTTCAAGGTTAGCGCTGGCCAAGTGCTCATCCTTGTTGCGGGTCTTGTCTCCTTCTGGCTCGCGCGACGCCACTATGCTCTCTATCCAGAAGAAGTGGCAGCCAACGCACGCGAACTGACCTATGTCCTGCTCTTGCCCGGAATTGCGCTGCTTGGATTAAATGCGCTTTGGGTGCTGTCCTCGATCATACCGATGCAATCATCAGCCATGATCGATCGCGATTTCGTAATCGTAACGATGATCATCACGTTTCAAGCCTGGTTGATCACGTTTTTGATCGTCGGGCCTTACAGCATGCAAAAGCCCCTCCTATCGCTATTGTTTCAAACGCCATTCCAGGAAGGCCGGGACTTTAGACAAGCCCAAGAAGACTTTGTGCGGATCAAAGAGGTTATGATGAAGGACAGTCTCTATCTTGATCCTGAGTTTCGACTTGATCGATTGGCGCGAACGGTGGGCATGAATCGTACCCGCGTGTCTGCTGCGATTAATGCGCAGGAAGGGCTCAATTTCTCGACTCTGGTTAATCAGATGCGGGTCGAGCACGCCAAGCTGCTGCTCACAAATGGCAATCAGTCTATCAGCGCGATCGCCTTTGACTCGGGGTTCAATTCCAAGGCGACATTCAACCGCGTGTTCAAGGAATGCGTCGGCCGAACACCCCGCGAATGGCGCGGAGGAAGCTCGGCCAGACCCGCGACCTAAACCGATTGCCATTCAGCGATTGTAAAAAAGGAATTGCGAACCCCCAACCTCACTTCCCTTACGTTTTGAGACCAGAATTGGACGAATTGAGGCGCAAAACCTTGATCTGAGATTAGTGCCTTAGGGACTTAACACACCTATCCCTAACCACATCACAGAGAGTTCCTATGCGTAGTCCCTTCCCCGCTTTTTCCATCGCCTGCTTCGCTCCCATTATGCTTGCCGCCGCACCCGCAAATCCTGAAGTCTCCAGAGGAGAAACGATAGCGGCGATAACCGCCACATCAATCGAAGAGGAGCAGTTGGATGCACAAGTGCGTTCGATAATGGCGGAGAATGAGATTCCTGCAGTCAGTTTTGCGGTCGTGAACAGCAAGGGTCTGGTCCTCAGTAAGGCCTATGGGGAATCGCGCCCCGGAGAAGAGGCTACGAGCATGACGATGTTCAACATCGCCTCGGTTACGAAGTTCCTGGCCGCCGAGGCAGTTCTTCAGCTGGCCGACCAAGGCCTGTTCTCAATTGATGACACTATGGCCCCGGTCTTTGTCGATCCCGACGTCGCGCAAGATCCGCGCTCAGGCAAACTGACTGTAAGACACGCGCTCTCTCATCAAACCGGGTTTCCCAATTGGCGCTTCATGACAGACGACAAAAAGCTTGCTTTCACCTTTGATCCGGGCGCGCGGCCTGGCTATTCAGGCGAGGGATACAATTATGTCGCTCGTTATGCGTCCAATCTCACAGAATTGAGCTTTCCAGAACTGCTTGAGGCGCGGGTTTTCGCGCCCGCCCAAGCGTCAATGGTGGGGTTTAAAGCGACGGAAGAAACGAAAGACCACTTCGCGTGGTCGCGCAAAGGCGATGGTTCCTTCACTCCGGCGGACACTCAGGATTGGTCAGCCGCAGACGATCTTTACGCTTCCCCTGCGGACCTTGGCAAAGTTGTGACAAGAATGCTGGCCGACGGCACACTGAGCGAGCCGCTCGAGAAGCAACGCCGCACGATCCAGTTCGATATGGCGCAACAATTCTGCGCACGTCCGGGATTTGCCGGGATTTGTCCCAAAGCCGTGGGCTTCACCCTGACCGGCATCGCTTTCGAATACGATTCAGAAACAGTATATTGGCAAGGCGGCGGTGACGTGGGCGAGAGAGCGGTCCTCTTCATGGTCCCGGAGCGTGATCTGGGTGTGATCATCCTGACAAATGGGGCCAAAGGCGCGCGCGTCTTCGCTCCGATCGCCAAGGCCTTTTACGACAACACCCTTTTCACTGACTTTCTGGTATTGCAGGGCCAGCAATAAGGGGAATGCGAGCAGCGGAGACGTCCGCTGGACAGTTCCAACCTGTCGGCCACAAAAGGCTCCACGCAAGTGGGGCCTTTTTGTGTGCGTCCACCCTTAACTCGACCGCTTCACAATCGCGTCCATTTGTTCACCCAGCTTGCGATCCCATTCGCCGCGCAGTTCCTTGACCCGCGCGACCAAAGGCTCGTTGTCAAACGCCGGAATGTCGGGCCGCCACAGATCAGCCAGCTCGATCATGGAATCGCGGTCCATCGACTCAAACGCATCGACCATGGCCTGCGCCGACTGACGATCATGCCCCAGCGCCTCAAGCGCGGAGCGGCCCATCCGCAGCGAGCCATCATAGGTCTCTCGAATGATATCGCGGCAACCCATTGACCACAGGTGATAGACGTGGTCGCGGTCAATCGCCCGCGCGATCACATGGACCTTTGGGAAATTGGCAAGCACATATTCTACCAGCTTGTTGGTCTGCTCTTTCTCATCCAGCGCGATAATCAGCAGGCGCGCCTTGGCAATCCCGGCGCTGGCGAGCAAATCCGGTCGAGTGGCATCGCCGAAATAGCTCTTCATCCCGAATTTGCGCAGACCTTCGATGTGACGGGAATCGTAGTCGATCACAGTCGCGCTATAGCCCGCGCCTTCGAGGATACGATCGATCAACCCGCCGACCCTGCCTCGACCGGCGAGGATGATGTCATTGTCTTCCTCGATCGCATCAGCCTCTCGCTCGTCGCCGGCGAGCGAGCGCGGCACGATCACCTTTTCATATAGGATGAAAAGCAAAGGGGTGAGCAGCATCGAAAAGGCCACCACCATCAGCAGGAAGTCGGCCTGTTCGGCGGGCAGAACCGCGTTACCGGCGGCAAAGGCGATCAGGACGAAGCCAAACTCGCCCGCCTGCGCCAGGCCGAGCGTGAACAGCCAGCGGTCTTGCCCAACCAGATGGAAGGCGCGCGCTATCAGATAGAGCACAACCATCTTGCTGCCGAGCAGCACCGCAGTCCAGAACAGCAATTGGTTGAACTGAGCGATCGCGCTGGCGAAGTCGATCCCGGCGCCAACGGTGATGAAGAACAGGCCAAGCAACAGCCCTTTGAACGGATTGATGTCAGCCTCAAGCTCGTGCCGGTATTCGCTATTGGCGAGCACCACCCCGGCGATGAAGGCACCGAGCGCTGGCGAGAGTCCGACCAGCAGCATCAGCAGTGCGATCCCGATCACAAACAGCAATGCGGCGGCCGTGAACAGCTCGCGCAAGCCCGCTGAAGCAATAAAGCGGAACACCGGCCGCGTGACATAGGCCCCGATCAACACCACCAGACCGACCGAACCCAAGGTGACGATTCCGGCAAGCCAGGCCGGCAGCCCTTCGACCAGACTCAACCCGCCATGGCCGTGGCCACCATGCTCCCCGCCATGATCGCCGGCCACTCCGGCGAACTCAGGCAAGGCCAGCAGCGGCAACAGCGCAAGGATCAGAATCACCGCGACATCCTGCACCAATAGCACGGAGAAGCTCGCTTCCCCGCCCTGGGTCTTCATCAGGCCTTTCTCTTCGAGCGTCTGCAGCACAATCGCTGTCGAGGACAGCGCCAGGATCATCCCGATCGCCAGCGCGGTCTGCCATTGATTCCCGCTGAGCAGGCTGATCCCGGCGATCAGCAGCGTGGTCAGGAGGACCTGCCCGCCGCCAAGCCCGATCAAGCGGCTGCGCATCTGCCATAGCCGTTTGGGTTCGAGCTCCAAACCGATGATGAAAAGCATCATCACCACGCCGAATTCGGCGAATTGCTGCAGCCCTTCGACGTTGACATCGAGGAATCGAAGCGTCGGACTGACCGCCACTCCGGCCAACAGATAGCCCAGCACCGAGCCCAGCCCGAAGCGGGTCGCAATTGGAACGGCAACAACGCCGGCGATCAGCAGAATGAATGCGAGAAGTAGAAAATCACCCATTGCCCCGACTTAACCCCTCATCAGCTCTGGTCAAACAGGATGAGGGAGATCTCACCGTGGCCAATCAATCCTCTTCCGGTTTGGACAGGTGATCAAGATCATCGACGTCATGCTCATGGCCATGCGGATCACCCCACATGACCAGCGAGGGGGCAAACTGTTTCCCCTTGGGGAACATCTGCCCTTTGAGATGCGCGATCAGATCTTCCTTGCTCAAGAAGGGATCTTCTGGGGTCTTGTCATTCTCGCTCATCACAGGCTCCTAGAAGTGCAAGGCGCGGCCATAGGCGTCGAGCACACTCTCATGCATCATTTCCGAAAGTGTCGGATGCGGGAACACTGTCTGCATCAATTCTTCTTCGGTCGTCTCAAGCTGTTTGCCGACCGTATAGCCCTGGATCAGTTCGGTGACTTCCGCACCTATCATATGCGCGCCGAGCAGTTCGCCGGTCTTGGCGTCGAACACGGTCTTGATGAAGCCTTCCGCTTCGCCAAGCGCAATCGCCTTGCCGTTGCCGATAAAGGGGAAATTGCCGACTTTTACGTCATAGCCGGCTTCCTTGGCCTTGGCTTCAGTCATGCCGACGCTGGCGATTTGCGGATGGCAATAGGTGCAGCCGGGGATGTTGTTGCGGTCCATCGCGTGCGGGTGGACCTCTGTGTTCCCGAGCTCCTGCGCGATCGCTTCGGCGCAAGTGACGCCTTCATGGCTCGCTTTGTGGGCCAGCCACGGACCCGGTGTGCAGTCACCGATCGCCCACAGGCCCTTGCTCTTGGTCCTGCCATAGGGATCGATCTGAATGAATCCGCGATCCATTTCGGCCAGCTTTTCGAGCCCGATATTTTCTGTGTTGGGCTGAATTCCGATCGCGGTGATGACATGGCTGAAGGTCTGTTCGGAAACCTTGCCGGCCTTGTCCTTGATTATGGCTTTGACCTCTTTTGCCCCGACCTTGAGATCTTCCACGCCAGCCCCGGTCATGATGGTCATGCCCTGTTTGGTCAGCGATTTCTCGAGGAAGGTCGAAACATCGGCATCTTCCACCGGCACGATCCGGTCGAGCATTTCGACCACAGTAACATCGGCACCCATATCGTTATAGAAACTGGCGAATTCGATCCCGATCGCGCCCGACCCGATCACCAGCAGCTTGCTGGGCATTTCGGATGGCGTCATGGCGGCACGATAGGTCCACACCCTTTTGCCATCCGCCGGAGCGAACGGTAGGTCGCGCGCCCGCGCTCCAGTCGCAACGATGACGTGCTTGGCCGAGAGCTGCTCTTCACCCTTCTCGCCCTTGACCGTCATCGTGGTCGGCCCGGTCATCACGCCCTCGCCCATATGCACCGTGATCTTGTTCTTCTTCATCAGGTGGGTGACGCCTTGATTGAGCTGCTTGGCAACGCCACGGCTGCGCTTCACCACAGCCTCAAGATCAGCCTCGATAGCTCCTGCCACCTTGAGACCATAGGACGCCGCATTGTCCATATAGTGTTTGATTTCAGCCGAGCGCAGCAGCGCCTTGGTCGGGATACAGCCCCAGTTGAGGCAGATCCCGCCAAGATTCTCACGTTCGACGATGGCGGTCTTGAGACCGAGCTGCGCACAGCGGATCGCGGCGACATAGCCGCCCGGTCCAGAACCCAACACGATGACATCATAAGACACTGACATTGCGGGATTATCCTTCGTAAAATCCTACAGGATGGAACACATGGAACAGGGTTATTGCTCCGAAAAGACACTCATTTCAAACTCATCTGCTGTCCCGGTCATATGGTGCTTTAGACCGATGTAGGACAGCGCCATCGCCACTCAGCGGTTAGGCAAAACCTCCAGATAGCGCGAATAGACCCAGCCTGACTGACACGGCCCCGAATAAGCCCGGGCAGAAGCAACTGGGTCAACCACGCCGCAGCGGCCACGCGGGGGTATTCCATCATTCTGATAGACGATGCCGATCCAGCTTCCGCTGTCATTCTGATCGCACACCACGACGGGGTGCCCAGCGCCGAGCTTGTCGACCTGAGTCCCGCGGGTGGTTGGCGCTTCGCGGACCGCCAGGAAATCATTGTCACCGCCGGTTCCAGGCAGATTGGCGACCAATGCGACCGCCTGACAGGCATTGGCGCCGGCGCCTCGCGTACCGATCCGAACATTGCGCTTGGCAGCAGCTGCGGGAGCTGCGGGAGCCTCTTCAGCAGCCGGCTCCGCTGCTTCGCTCGCTTCTTCTGTGCTGTCTTCCGCCAGCTCAGCAAGCAAATCGCCGCCGTCTTGCCCGCTTTGCTGGCCCAGCACGAACATAAGCGCGCCGATCAGCACCACGATGATGGCAACCAGCCATCCGTTCACTCCATTCATTGTCCCGCTCCCCCGATGTTTTGACTTTCAACGCGACCCGGCTTGAGAATCCAGAACCACCCCAGCAGCGCATAGACATTGGCCGCGATCCAGCTCGGGATGCCGAGCAGCCGGATGCCAGATTCACCCGCCAGCACAAAGCTCGCCAACATCATCATCACGCCCGCTAGGTTTGCCATCATAAAGACGGTTTTCGGCGAACCCGTCAGGCTCTTGCCAGCAAGCCAATAGACCAGCAGTGCAATCGGCAGCCCGAGTGCGAAACTGCCGAACAAGGCAAGCGGCAATAACAGGACGGAATAGCTCGGAATAATGCCGACATCGATATCGAGTGCGACCAAAACCGCGAGGGGTAGCCAAGCGGCCAGTGCTGCAAGCAAAGCAATCAGGAGCGCACGGAGGATCAGCCCGATCGTCACGACCCTACCCCGCGATTAGCTCTACAAAGCGCTGGCTGACCCAGCCTGATCGGCATGGCCCATCATAATCACGCACGTCAGGAACGGGAGAGCCCGTCTCACAATCCACTCCGGCAACACCCGCCTGATCATAGACGATGCCGATCCAATTGCCTGAAGTCTCGCACAACGAAACGCCGGTGCCCGTGGTCAAGCGGTCGAGCTCATCAGCCTGAGTGGTCGGCGCGGCGCGGACAGAAAGGAAGTTATCGCCACCGGGGTTGAGACCTCTGATCTCGCCATAGCTTCCACAAGCATCGAAATTCGGCCCGTCCAACCCGACCTGAACCGGACGAGGATCGGCGGCGAAGCCGGTCGTTGGAACGGGCTCTGCTTCGGTCTCGATCGGCCTGGTGTCGTCAGCGAATTGGCTGGTGCCTGCCTGCTCTGGAGCCACGGTGGTTTCTTCACCCGGCGCCGAACAGCCGGCGGCAGCCAACATCAAGACAAGGGCGGCAGGCCTGAAGACAAGGGCGGCTGGCCTGATCAAACCACCAGACCCATCGGATTTTCACACAATTGCTTGAACGCCTCCATCAATTGCGCGCCATCCGCCCCGTCGATTGAACGGTGATCGAAGCTGCCCGAGGCGGTCATGACGGTCGCAACCTGCAGCGTGCCATCGACCACATGCGGACGCTGCTCGCCCGCGCCGACCGCCAGAATCATGCCCTGCGGCGGATTGATCACGGCATCAAACTGCTTGATCCCGAACATGCCGAGGTTCGACAAGGAGGCGGTGCCGCCTTGGTATTCATGCGGCATGAGCTTGCCATCGCGTGCCTTGCCAGCGAGCTCTTTCATCTCGCGGCTGATCTGCGCCAGGCCCTTGGTATCGGCCTCGGTGATAACTGGCGTGATCAAGCCTGAAGGCGCCGCAACAGCGACCGAGATATCCGCCCGCGAATAGCGATGCATCACATCGCCCTGGAAGCTGACGTTGCATTGCGGGACCCGGATCAGCGCCCGTGCAAGCGCTTTGATGATCAGGTCATTCACGGACAGCTTCACACCGTCGGGTTCGAGTGAAGCATTGAGCTGTTTGCGCAGCGCCAACATCGGATCGAGATTGACGTCGATCGCAAGGTAATAATGCGGAACCGTTTGTTTGCTCTCGGTCAAGCGGCGAGCGATGACCTTGCGTACGTTGGAGAGCTTCTCAACTTCGAAGGGAGCGCCAAACTCGCTCGCAACTTGCGGCGCTGGCGTCGGAGCTGGAGCTGGAGCGGCTGCTGCAGGCGCGGGAGCTGGGGCGGCACCAGGCTCAAAGCCTTCAACATCGGCTTTGGTGATCCGGCCTTTGGGGCCTGTGCCAGTCACCTGCGCTAGATCGATGCCCTTATCGGCTGCAATCCGCTTGGCAAGCGGCGAAGCGAGAATGCGGCCACTCGCTGGTGCTGCCGCCGCAGCAGGCGCTGGTGCGGGAGCAGGTGCGGGTGCGGGAGCCGGCGCCGAAGCCGGACTGCCACCACCGGCTGCAATCGCCTCTTCAACATCGCCCTTGGTGATCTTGCCCTTGGGTCCAGTCCCACTAATCGAGGCGAGATCAATCCCATTGGCCTCAGCCAGTTTGCGTGCGGTTGGCGATGCTGCAGGACCATCCGCTGCAGGGGCTGGTGCAGGCGCAGGTGTGGGCGCGGGAGCAGCTTCAGCTTCTTCCGCAGGTGCGCTGGCTGCACTGATATTTTCGCCATCCTCGGCCAGCACCGCAATCACTTCACCGACCGCGACATTCTCTGTGCCTTCCTCAACCAGGATCGCGCCAACGGTCCCTTCATCCACAGCTTCGAATTCCATCGTCGCTTTGTCGGTCTCAATCTCGGCCATGATATCGCCTGAGGAGACCTGGTCGCCCACCTTGACCAGCCATTTAGCGAGGGTTCCCTCTTCCATTGTAGGGGAAAGAGCGGGCATTTTGATTTCGATCGGCATGGCGTCGATGATCCCTTGTTTCGCGCGTTGAATATCCGTCTGACGAATTCGGCTCTAACCGGCAAGGGCTTGCATACGAAACCATTTGAAAGGATAGCTAGAGCGCAGGAGGCAGCTATGCGCACATTCCTGATCGTTATGGACGAGACCGAGGAGGCCCGCGCGGCCTTGCGGTATGCGGCTAGAAGGGCTGTGGCGGTAGACGGCGCGGTGCACATCCTGGCCTTGGTGCCGCAACAGAATGTCAGCGCCTTCGGGGCCGTTCAGGCCACAATCGAGCAAGAGGCGCGCGATCGCGCGGAAATGCTGGCGAATGGTGTCGCTGGCAATCTGCTCGCCGAAAGCGGGATCATGCCAACGATTTCGGTCAAAGTTGGCAAGGGACAAAAGCTGGTCACCCAGTTCCTTGAAGAGCATCAGGAAGTGGCCGCGCTGATCCTCGGAGCAGCCAAAGGTGGCACGCCTGGTCCGCTGGTGACGCACTTTTCGGCCAATGCCGGAGCGTTACCCTGCCCGCTCTATGTGATCCCCAACGAATATGACGAGAAGGCCAGCGATCACGAGGCCTGAGCCTCTCAGGAGCTAGCGTTTGCGGCGTCCTTGGTGGCGAATATTGCCCGGACGACCGCGCTTTCCAACCTTGTACTTCCCAGTCTTCTTGCCCGGATCCCGGCGTGGAAAGGGGCGACGGCCGCGCGGCTCGATCGGATTGCCATCGCTGTCGAGCGGAACAAATTTGAGCGAGCCAGTCAGAGGGTTGGCTTCGGCCAATTGCAGCTTGAGCCGATCGCCCGCTGCATAGCGTGTTTCCGTATCCTCACCGATGAGCGCTTGCGCCGCTTCGTCATGACGAAACCGCTCCGCCCCGAGGGTAGAGACCGGGACCAGTCCATCCCCACCCAAGCCAACGATGGTCGCGAAGAAGCCAAAGCTCTGCACCCCGGTGATCCGAGTGTCGAAGGTTTCGCCAATCCGGCCTGACAGCCAGGCTGCGACATAGCGATCAATCGTGTCGCGCTCGGCCTCCATTGCCCGCCGCTCGGTTTGGCTGATTGCGTCGGATATCTGCTGCAGACTGGCGCGGTCTGCATCAGACAGGCCGGTTGTCGGCGGCAATGATCCCGGCGGCTTGGGCTGTTCCAAACCATAGGCCTCGACCAGAGCCCGGTGCACCAACAGATCCGAATAGCGCCGGATTGGACTGGTGAAATGCGCATAGGATCCCAGCGACAGGCCGAAGTGTCCGGCATTGGCAGGACCATAATAGGCCTGGGTCTGGCTCCGCAGCACGGCTTCCATCACCAGCGCCTTCTCGGTCTCGTCAGTCACATCCTTGAGCATGCGATTGAACAGACCAGGCGTGATGACCTGACCGAGCGCAAGCTTCTTGCCCATGGTCGCAAGGTAATCGCGCAGCGCGATCAACTTTTCACGGCTCGGAGTCTCATGCACCCGGTAAACGACTGGCGCGGTCTTCGCCTCGAGCGCTTTGGCTGCTGCGACATTGGCGGCGATCATGAAGTCTTCGACCACGCGGTGAGCGTCGAGCCGTTCGCGCACCGCTATCTCGGCAATCCCACCTTTGTCATCGAGCACAACCCGCCGTTCTGGCAGGTCCAGCTCAAGCGGATCACGCGCCTCGCGCGCTGTAGCCAGCGCTTTCCACGCCTCCCAAAGATACACCAGATGCTCGGGCGCATCGCCGGCATCAATCGCCGCCTGAGCGTCCTCATAAGCAATGTTGTGATGGATCCGCACAGTCGCGCGGGTGAAGCGGAAATCGGTGACCTTACCCTCGGCATCGATTGCCAGATGGCACGCCATTGCCGCCCGATCCTCATTCTCCCTGAGCGAACAGACGTCGGCGCTGAGGATCTCAGGCAGCATCGGGACAACCCGATCCGGGAAATAGACTGAATTGCCGCGCTTGCGCGCCTCGCGGTCGAGCGCGCTGCCCGGCCGGACGTAGAAGCTGACATCGGCAATCGCGACCAGGGCTCGAAAGCCCCCTTCCCCATCGGGTTCAGCCCAAATTGCATCGTCGTGATCGCGCGCATCAGCGGGATCGATCGCGACGATCGGCAACGCCCGCAGGTCCTCGCGCTTGTCCTCACTCAGCTTGAGCTTGGCCGCACGCGGTGCTTCTTCCAGCACCTCTTCCGGGAAGACATGCGGGATGCCCTGCTTGGCGATCGCGATCAGGCTGAAGCTCTTGGGCGCAAGCGGATCGCCCACCACTTCGGTGACCTTGACGCCTGAGCGTTCGGATCGACCCACGCGCTCGGCGAAGACCAATTCGCCTTCCTCGGCTTCGCCCAGATCGGCAATGGGCGAGGAATTGCGGATCCTCTTGTCGACCGGAGCCAACCAGGCCTTTCCGCTGCCATCCAGTTCAACAACTCCAAGCAGGCCTTCGGTCCGCACAGGCATCTTCTTCATCGGAAAAGCGATCCACCCGCTGTCGCGTTCTTCGGTCCGCGCGAGCACGCGATCTCCGCGCTTGAGCGCTGGTGCGCGCTTACCACCTCGGCCTTTCATTTCCTTGAGCGTCAGACGTGGCGGCTTGTCGGGGGCATCGGGCGCCCAATTGTCGGGCACAGAAATTGCTTCGCCATCCTCGATCTCGATCACCCGCAGCACGGTGACCTTGGGTACACCACCCATCCGGTGATAGGCGGTCTTCTTGCCGTCGATCAGCCCTTCTTCCGCCATATCCTTGAGCAGCCGCTTGAGCGCGATCTTCTCCTGGCCCTTCAAGCCAAAGGCGCGCGCGATCTCCCGCTTACCTGCAGGAGTGTCTGAGGATTGGATGAATTCGATGACCTGCTCGCGGGACGGCATGCCCTGCGGTGGTCGGGAAGGTCGTTTGGCCATTGCCCTGCCCCTAGCCGCTTAGCCTCGACAAGTCGAACAGCGATCTTTGCGGCTTAGTAGGCGCGCGCGACTAACACCCGTTCAACCGCAGGCTCACCGGTGAAGATGCAAGCACCCGAAGCAGGCTCGCTATCCCGGGGGACATTGCGGATGGTCAGCTTGTGCGCCTTGAGCTGCTCAACAACTTTTTCCAGCGCAGCGCCGGTCGGTTTGGACCATTCCACCTCAACCCAGCCTGGATATTTGCCGCCTTTGTCGAAATGCTCCGCCACGGCCGACCACTCGCTCACACCGCGGGTGATATTGGCATCGCGAAAGCTCGCCGCCTGATCGAACAGGCTCTGCTGGATGCTCACAAGCATGGCGTCGATCTCACCCGCCAGCTCGTCGCGCGCTGGCGTGGCGAAGGCGGGCTTGCCATTCTCGGTGTTCCACAGCGCATCGCGGCGAAGCAGACTGACGACGCCATTGTCCATATCGCGGCCACCCACTTCAACGATTACTGGCGCGCCCTTGCGGACCCAATCCCAACGCTTGGCCGCAGCCTTGCCGGGTGTCTTGTCGAGCAGGACACGCACGCGCTCGCCCATGCTGGTCTGCTCAGCGAGAGCCTTGCGCAGAACCTCACAATAATCGAGCAGCGCTTCATCCTCAGGCTTGCCGCGCAGCATCGGCAGGATAACAACCTGGAACGGCGCGATCCGCGGAGGCACACGCAGCCCGTCATCATCGCCATGAGTCATAATCACTCCGCCGACCATCCGGGTCGACACACCCCATGACGTCGTGTGACAATGCTGCTCGCTGCCTTCACGGTCCTGATATTTGATCCCGGCAGCTTCGGCGAAATTGGTGCCAAGATAATGCGACGTCCCGGCCTGAAGCGCCTTGCCATCCTGCATCATCGCTTCGATCGACCAAGTTTCGACCGCGCCGGGGAAGCGCTCATTCTCGGGCTTCTCACCTGCGATCACTGGCAGCGCCAGATCCTCTTCGGCGCAAGCGCGATACATCTCAAGCGCGCGATGCGTCTCTTCTAGCGCACCTTCGCGATCCTCGTGCGCGGTATGCCCTTCCTGCCACAGGAACTCGCTGGTTCGCAGGAACATCCGCGTGCGCATCTCCCAGCGTACGACATTAGCCCATTGATTGGTCAGCAAAGGCAGGTCGCGCCACGACTGGATCCAGCGCGCCATGGCATCGCCGATGATTGTCTCAGAGGTCGGACGAACCACCAGCGGTTCTTCCAGTTTCGCTTCGGGATCAGGCACCAGACCACCGTCGCCATCGGCAATCAGGCGGTGATGCGTGACGACGGCCATTTCCTTGGCGAAGCCTTCGACATGCTCAGCCTCACGCTCAAAATTGGCGAGCGGAATGAACAGCGGGAAATAGCAGTTCTGGACGCCGGCTTCCTTGATCCGGTCATCCATCAAACGCTGGATCCGTTCCCAAATGCCATAGCCCCATGGCTTGATCACCATGCACCCGCGCACACCGGATTCCTCTGCGAGATCGGCGGCGCTGATCACTTCCTGATACCATTTCGCGAAGTCGTCTTCGCGCTTCACAGTGAGAGCGTGACGGATGTTTGACACAGAATTTTCCTGCAATTGGCGTGTTGTTATCTTGGCCCGAACCGGGCGAAACCGCCCTTCGCGCTATTTGCCGAGTTCGTCCAGCTTCTTTTGCATCGCGGCCATCTGCTCACGCAGCGCGGCGATCTCATCGGTCGAACCGCCCGGTTGTTCCTTTGGCGCCGAGCCTTTGCGCATGGCATTGCCCGGAATGAAGGTCTCTGCAGCGGCGCGCATCATCGCCATATTGGTTTCGTGGATGGCTGCGAGTGGTCCAGACGACATGCCCTTTTCGAAGGCTTCGCGGATCTTCGACTGGTTCTCGCGGAAGTTGTTCATGCTCGCTTCGAGATAAGATGGCATGAGCGACTGCATGCCATTGCCATACATTCCGATCAGCTGGCGCAGGAAGCTGACCGGGAGCATTTGCTCGCCATTGGCCTCTTCATCCATGATGATCTGAGTCAGGATCGAATGGGTGATATCATCGCCAGACTTGGCGTCGACCACCACAAACTCAACGTTTTCGCGCACCATCTGAGCCAGATCATCGAGCGTGATATAGCTCGACGTACTGGTGTTGTAGAGCCGCCGATTGGCGTACTTCTTGATGGTGATTGCATCGCTCATTTGCTCTGCTTGCGATGCTGACGCGCGTCCTGCCATGACTGATCCCATTTATTTGTTATGGCCCCTATTAGCATCTGCACAATGTGCAGTGCAATATAGCCATTTCAACAGGCAAGTCGTTGGCCGAGAACAGTCAACAATTCGTATTGCGACAGACCCGATTGTTGCGCTGCATCAGGCAGCGAATAGGGCACATCAAGCCAATCGCCTTCCTTGATGTCAGGGCAATCGGTGCAATCGACCACGACCATGTCCATCGAGATTTTGCCAAGCACATTGAGACTGGCGTCACCAAAGCGAAAACTGGCCGCACCGGCCCATGACCGCAGGAAACCGTCTGCATAACCCAGCGAGACCGTTGCAACCTTCATCGCTCGCTCAGCGGTGAAAGTGGCGTTGTACCCCACGCTATCGCCCGCATTGAGATGACGACATTGCATCACGGCGGCTTCCAAATGGGCTACCTGTTTCAGGTCTTGCGCCATCTCGGGTCGCGGCACGCCGCCATACAGCGCCAAGCCAGGGCGTGTGAGATCGAATGCGTAATCAGGGCCAAGGCCTATGCCAGCACTGTTGGCCAAACTCGCCGACTGGTGCTCAACATCGCTGAGAATGGATTCGAACCGCGCGAGTTGGAGCGCATTCAGAGCGCTGTCTTCATCGGCGCTCGCGAGATGGGACATCACAGTTCTGACACTGAGCGCTTGAATTGCCGGATCGCCAATCTCCTCAAGCGAAATGCCGAGCCGGTTAATTCCGGTGTCGACCATCAAATCGCATGGTCCGCCGCTCCACGAATTCCAGCGCCGCGCCTGCTCCAACGAGTTGATCACCGGGACGGCGCCAATCGCACGGGCAAAGTTGCAATCGTCATCGGTCAGTGGGCCATGCAACACCGAGATCATGTGCGCCGGAACATAGTGAGCGACATGCGCCGCTTCGCTCCAATGCGCGACGAAGAAGCTTTCACAGCCAATCTCGCGCAGCACTGGAACACAGGCATCGACACCTAGGCCATAGCAATTGGCCTTGACCGCGGCCCCCGCCCTCGCGGAGCCTGACATTTGGTTCAGCTGCAGCCAGTTTTTGGCGAGCGCGTCGCCATCAACGTAGAGCCGCAGCGTACGTGTCGGCTCAGCTATGCTCATCTGCGAAGTCACGCGGCGGCCCATCCGGGATTCCCCACCAGGCCACTACCACACCGATGGCGACCACCACCCAGGTGTACCACAGGCCCGAGTAGATATTGCCGGTGCTGGCGACGATCACACCTGCAATCAATGGCAGGAAGCCGCCCAGATATCCCGCGCCGATATGGTAAGGAATCGACATTGAGGAATAACGGATGCGCGGCGGGAACATTTCGGACAGCAAAGCTGCGACCGAGCCGTAGGTCAGCGCGGATAGAAATCCGAGCCCCAACAGGATGGCGACGATCCCGAGGATGTTCGCGAAAGCCGGCTGTTGCTTCGTGAAATCAAATCCATACTCTCCCAGTGCCGCGTGAATGCCATCGCGCCGGGCATTGCCATCGTCGAACCATTCATCTTGAATTTCGATCGCCTGGTCACCAGCGGTCAGGCTGAGCGTGTCCCCGGGCACCAAAGTGTAAGCCACACCCGACGCTGTGAGGGTTTCTAGCACCTTGCCGCAATCGGTTTGCTCACGGTCAAACAGATCGGCGAAAGGATCGGTTGTACAGGCAGGGCCAGACACGGTGATCGGGGTCTCCTCGGCTGCTTGCGCGAGACCCGGATTGGCCAGGCTGCCCATTCCCCAGAATGCCGGGAACAGCAGGAACAGTGTCGCGACAGCGCCGATGATGATTGGCTTTTTCCGACCAACCGTATCGGACCATTTGCCGATGATCAGATAGAAGGTCATCGCGATCAGGCCAGATACGAACAGGATCAGTTCCACCGTAAGGTCATCCATATGCATCGGTCCGCGCAGGAAGCTCATCCCTGAAAAGAATGCCGTGTACCAGATCGTCGTCAGGATGCCGGTGATGCCGAACAACGCGACGAAGATGCGCTTCTTGTTGCCGGGATAGGTGAAGCTCTCGACGAATGGATTGCCCGAGGTTTCTCCGGCTTCTTTCATTGCCTGGAACACCGGGCTCTCGGACAGCATCAGCCGCATCCACAGTGAGATGATCAGCAGGAAGATCGAGAGCAGGAACGGGATACGCCAGCCCCAGGCCTCGAAATCTTCGGTCGGGATCAGTGCGCGGCAAGTCAGCACAACCGCGATCGACAACACGAATCCGCCCGCCACGCTGGCCTGAATGAAGCTGGTGTAGAAGCCGCGCTTCTCTGGCGGAGCATGCTCGGCAACATAGATCGCCGCGCCGCCATACTCTCCGCCGAGGGCAAGTCCCTGGAGGACCCGGAGGAAGATAACAATCATCGGCGCAAAGATGCCGATCGACTCAACGGTCGGGATCATTCCGACACCGGCGGTTGCGATCCCCATCAGGGTCACCGTCACAAGAAAGGTGTATTTTCGTCCGAGCCGATCGCCGAGGAAGCCAAACAGGATCGCGCCAATAGGGCGGAAAGCGAAGCCGACGGCAAAGGTCGACCAAACCAGCAACAGGCCCAGCGTGTCATTGTCGACGTCGTAAAACGCATCCTTGAGGATGTAAGCGAGCGTTCCGTAGATGAAGAAATCATACCATTCGAACACAGTTCCGGCGCTGCTCGCGCCGATGACAAGCTTGATCTCTTTATCAGTTGGCTCACGCGCCCCAAGCGCCTGTGCTTCTGCCATTGCCCCAATTTTCCTTCAGTTTCCGACGCCCTGCGTCCGCGAAAGTGTGTGCCTTAGCTTGGAGACGGCTCAGTGGAAAGCGCACTTATGGCAGCCCTCCACGGCAGCTTCAGAGCTTCATGCCGTCCAGCATGTTCGCGAGCGGGCTCTAGCGCCGCGAACCCTGGCCAGTCCGGCAAAGCGGCATCGGGCTTTGACAGCCATGCCTCAATCTCGCTCAGCGCGCCCGCAATCTGATGCAAGGTCTTGCCTGGAGCTGCCTGCGCAAACACTGCCGCTGCCGATTGACCGACCGCGCATGCGCTCATTCGAAGGCCTACATCGGCAATCACGTGATCCTCACCCTCGCTCAGGCCAAGCTCAATTGAGCTACCACAAGTCCGGGATCGAGCCTCGCCTCGCCGGACATGCTCATCTCTGAGCGGACAATCCGCCAGTGACGCGGACAGCGCGAGCAGTTCTGGGGAGTACAGCTTCATCAGTGACTGGCGTTCTACTCGCTTGCCTGGGGCTCAGGCTCAGCATCACCGCGCAGCAGCTGGCGGCGTTCTGAAATGAGCGAGACCAACTGCCGTGAAAACGCGTCTGCCGCTGGATAGGT
This sequence comes from Erythrobacter sp., assembly GCA_965229665.1. Classification (GTDB taxonomy): domain Bacteria; phylum Pseudomonadota; class Alphaproteobacteria; order Sphingomonadales; family Sphingomonadaceae; genus Erythrobacter. The sequence continues at coordinate 3,143,610 of OZ245896.1, forward strand.
CCGCGCCGTCGTGATCCAGGTTGGGCGACCTTGATAGCCCCACACCGTGTCGAAACCCAAAACCAGAACCGAAAAGGCAAAGATCACAATCAGCGCGCCTTTGACCGCACCAAAGCCGAACCCAAGGACTCTGTCGATTGGGCCAAGGATCGAATTGCGCGACGCCTCTCCGACATTGTTCGCGATCACTTTCATTGCGGCATAGGGCACCAGCAGAAGGAGCACGAAGGCCAGCAAAGACGTCGCCGGCTGCGCATTGTAGTACTGCGACAGGAAATCGGTCATATCATTGTGAAAATAGTAGATCGCGAAAGCCGCCAAGATCCACGAGGCAAGCGAGAGCACTTCCTGCACCAGACCGCGCAAGAAACCGCCTACAGCTGCCACGCCTACGATAATCAAAACGATGATGTCGAAGCCCGTCATGGGCTCAGGAATTATGCATTCGCCATCACGCGGTCAACGAGGTTGGCCAATTGTCGGAGCCCAACATATTCGAGTGACGATGAACCGGTCTTTGCATCCGATGGGCCGTAGCCCCGTACAAACCCCAGCTTTTCCGCTTCGCGCAATCGCAGCTCAGAATGCGCCACTGGGCGAATCTCTCCAGCCAAGGATACCTCCCCAAACCATACGGCTTTGTCGGGCAAAGGCTTGTCCGCCAGCGCCGACACCAAGGCTGCTGCCACCGCCAAATCCGCCGCTGGATCAGCCAGTCGATAGCCCCCCGCAATGTTGAGATAGACCTCAGCCGAACTGAAATTGAGTCCGCAACGGGATTCGAGCACGGCCAGAAGCATTGCCAATCGGCCATTGTCCCAGCCAACCACTGCACGGCGAGGCGTGGCGCCCGATTGAAGGCGCACAATCAAGGCCTGAATCTCCACCAGCACAGGCCGGGTCCCCTCCAATGCGGGGAACACGGCGCTGCCCGCCAACGGTTGATCGCGGCCCGAGAGGAACAGCGACGAGGGATTCCCAATCTCTTCCAGCCCCTCGCTCGCCATCGCGAACACGCCGATCTCATCAACCGCACCGAAGCGATTCTTGAGCGCTCGCAAGATCCGATACTGGTGGCTGCGCTCCCCTTCGAAGCTCATCACCACATCGACCATATGTTCGAGCACGCGCGGTCCGGCGATATTGCCATCCTTGGTCACGTGGCCGACCAGCACCAGTGCAGTGCCATGCTCTTTGGCAAAGCGGATCAGTTCCAATGCACAGCCGCGCACTTGGCTTACGGTACCAGGCGCCCCTTCGATCGTGTCGGAATGCATGGTCTGGATCGAATCGATCACCAACAGGGCCGGAGGCTCTCCCTTACCCAGCGTCGTCAGGATATCCCGGACGGACGTGTCCGACGCCAGCCTGATCGGAGCATCCGCGATGCCCAGTCGGGCGGCGCGCAAACGAACTTGCCCGGCTGCTTCTTCTCCACTGACATAGACAACATCATTCCCTGCCCGAGCGATCGTTGCAGCCGTCTGCAACAACAGGGTCGATTTGCCGATGCCCGGATCACCGCCCATCAAGACGGCGGAGCCAGGCACCAATCCACCTCCCAGCGCTCGGTCAAATTCCGCCAGCCCCGTCGACTTGCGCACCGGTAACTCGGTCGGTCGGTTGAGCGGGACAAACTCCAGCGTTCGCCCCCCGCTCGAAAGGTTGTGCTTCTGGGAGAAAACCGTGGCCGGTGCATCCTCGACCATGGTGTTCCACTCACCACAATCGGGGCATTGACCTTGCCAGCGGTGCGCGACGCTTCCGCAAGCCTGACAGACATAACGCTTTTTGGGTTTCGCCATGGCGCAGAAATAGACAGAACATTACAGGAACGCAATTGCCTTTGCTGCTTATCCCCGCCATCATAAAATCATGCGGCAAAAGGAACTACGCCTCGCTTTGGTTTGCTATGGTGGGGTCAGCCTCGCGGTCTACATGCACGGCGTCACCAAAGAGATTTGGCACCTTGCGCGGGCCAGCCAGGCGCATCACGCTCATGAACCGATTGAGCTTGATGGTGTCGCTCAAGTCTATCGGGAATTGCTCAGCGATATCGAACGGGACTACGCGCTGCGGCTGCGCGTTCTTCCCGATATCCTGAGTGGTGCCTCAGCCGGCGGCATCAACGCTGTGTTTTTGGCACAAGCGCTCCATTCCGGCCACTCGCTTGAACCGTTGACGGACCTTTGGCTCGAAAATGCCGACGTTGACGAGCTGACCGATCCCGAAGCGCAACCGATGTGGCGTTTTGCCAAATTCTGGGCGCAACCGATTGTCGAATGGGTGCTCAGCAGGCCGGGCAACGCAGTCAGCGAAAGCGTTGCTGCTGAAACAAGAGCAGAGGTCCGCCACAAGGTCTCGCGACTGATCCGCGGACGCTGGTTCAATCCGCCCTTCTCTGGCGACAAGTTCTCTTCCTTGCTGTTCGAAGCGCTGATGAAGATGGAACAAGAGGCCAGCAATGAGCCGCTGCTTCCACCGCGCCATCCAGTTGACCTGTTTGTAACGGCAACCGATTTTCGCGGACACTTTGAGTTGCTGCGTCTCAACAGCCCGCCAGTGGTGGTTGAAACCGAGCATCGCACGCCAATCAGTTTTCGCGGTCTGGCACATGATCCTTCGAGCAGAGGGCTTGCCGATCCGCTTGAACTGGTACTGGCAGCCCGAGCGACCGCCAGTTTCCCGGGTGCATTCCCCCCGCTGAGGCTAGACGAAATCGACCGCCTGGCGGCTGACCACGATCACCTTTGGACAACGCGCGGGGTGTTCCTATCGCGCATCCTTCCGACTCACGTGCGTGAAGGCACAGTCGACAACGTTGCGTTGATCGATGGCTCAGTCCTCGTCAATGCACCCTTTGGGGGAGCCATCGCTGCGCTCGAAGGGCGCCCTGCCCAACGCGAGGTCGATCGCCGCTTCGTCTACATCGACCCTCGCCCGGATCGGGTTGGCGCCTACACCGATGAAGTGACTCAGCCCGTCGGGTTCTTTGGCGCTATCTTCGGGTCGCTTTCGACGCTGCCGCGCGAGCAGCCGATCAGAGACAATCTTGAGCGGATCGAGGAACAGTCACGCGACGCGAAGCGGCTCAGCCAGATCGTCCTCAACCTCCGGCCTGAGATCGATCAGGCAGTAGAGAAACTGTTCGGGATGACGTTCTTCCTGGACTCACCCAGTCCAAGACGGCTCAACAACTGGCGTTCAAAGGCGCAGCACGCCGCGGCGGAACGAGCGGGTTACGCCTTTGGAGCCTATGCTCAGATCAAGTTTGCGGGGATCGTCGAACGCTTGGCAGAATTGATCCATCGCTCCGCTCCTGAGCTGGCCCTGCCCGACACAAGCTCGATCGTCGATGCGCTTCAAACAGAACTGAAGGCCCGTGGACTTGAACGGCTAACAAATGACAGCGGCGGCGCGAGCGCAGAGGCGATCGACTTCTTTCGGGCGCATGACGTCGGCTTTCGAATTCGCAGGCTGCGTTTACTTGCTCGGCGGCTGGCGCGTGATTGGGAGGTTGATCCCGAAATATCCGACGATGCACTGGACCTCGCGCGCGAGAAGATCTTCGACATTCTTGCGCTGTATTATGGAGCGGACGACGCGTCCCTGCTCGGCCCTGAATTCACCAATCTGGCGCTCAAGGTCCATGAAGAGCCTGGCAAGGTCTTGGACTATCTCGCACAGCGTCGCTTGCTACCGGACACTGATCTGGAAGCCGAACGGATGTTGTCAGCGGCGCTTGAGGTCATGCCAAAGAATCTCCGCCGGCGAATGCTCCTGACCTATCTTGGGTTTCCATTCTATGACGTCGCTACCCTGCCTTTGCTGCAAAACGAGGGCCTGACGGAATACAACCCGATCAAGGTCGACAGGATCTCACCTGACGATGCGCGATCGATCCGCGAAGGCGGCACCAGGGCGACTCTGAAGGGGATTGAGTTCTACAACTTTGGAGCCTTCTTCAGCCGCTTTTATCGCGAGAACGACTATCTTTGGGGAAGGCTGCATGGCGCAGAGCGGATGATCGACCTGATCGGTTCGACCGTCGACAAAGGTCTCCCTGCAAAAGCACTCCGGCATGCGAAGCGCACAGCATTCATCGCAATCTTGGACGAAGAAGCTGAAGCTGCCCGGTGCCAACGCGGGTTGATCGAACAAATCCGAAGCGAGGTAGAAGAACGCCTCGGTTGAGGCCTTACTGTTCGATGCTGTACCAGATTGCTGTGGCGAAACCGGCGGCGCTGATGAAGCCTTCCCCGCGGTCGATGTTGGAAAGCGGCTCTGTGGCCAGGGCTTCATCCAAAGTCATGCCTTGCTGATGCAGCGCTTCGACTTGGCTGACCGCTTGACCGATCATCGCCCGATAAGCGGTTAGTTCGGCTTTGTCAGACATCGGGCCATGCCCTGGGATAACCTTGGTCTCATCATCGATCATCTGCAAAACCAGATCGAGCGTCGACATCAGATTGTAGACGTTCCCGCCTGAATTCACATCTACGAACGGAAAGCCCGGGATCTTGAAATAGAGGTCACCCATATGGACAACATTCTGCTTGTCCCACATCACCACGCTGTCGCCGTCGGTGTGACCCCCGCCGACATAGGCCAAGTCAATCACGTCGTCATTGAGATGCAAACGGACGCCCTGACCATAAGTCACGACCGGGAGAGCCTCCTTAGGAGCTGGCTCGCTGCGATTGCCCGCAGCAACACCGCCAGCGGCCATCCGCACTCTTACATTGTCATGCGCAAAAATGGTCGCACCGGTCTTGCCGAAATGCTCATTTCCGCCGGTGTGATCAAAGTGCCAATGGGTGTTGACGACATATTTGACTGGGGTCGCTCCGAGCGCAGCAACAGCCGCTTCGATCTTCGCTGAAAGAGGGGCAAATTGGTCGTCGATCAAGACCGTCGCGTCATCGCCGTAACTGACACCGATGTTCCCACCGGCGCCAAACAGAACGGCAACGCCGGGGGCGATCACTTCGGTGGTGATTTCGACATCGTCAAAGTTTCGCTGCGCCTGCGCCGGCATCGCCAGACTGACGGCCAATGCTGCAGTGAACAAGGCTTTGTAATGACGCATTTTCGCTCTCCCTCAGCCTTCGCGCTAGGGCAAGCCAGTCTCTGTGTCGAGCGTCAGGGCTGCCTATCGCACACGGCCAAAGAACAACAGCATCACCAATCGGGCGTCGTTTGCGTCCTTCCCGAAGCCGGGAGCGGCGTTGTGAAACTGATACGGTGAAAACAGCAGAAGCCGGTTGAATGTGGCGGGCACGCGCAGTCGCCGCTCCCACCTCGCAGGGGAATTGGTATCCTTGTTGACGACTCCTTCGACCACCGCCGTCGGCGATGCGAAACCCGCTGCCATCGCGGCTGCATCGTCTTGGGGGACCGCTTCCAAACCTGTGCGCTTGTGGCGGAAGAAGTCCGTGCCCCCAGCGCTGGGTTTGGCGCAATCTTCAGGTCGCGAGAGATAGAGAATGCCCGAGTAATAAGCCGGATCGATATGCACTCCGCTGCGTCCCTTGTCGTTCTTGCGAGTCAGGCGGCAGTGTCCATGCTGTGTTCCTGGCGCCCCAACCAGCTTGATGCCAAGGGCGCGGGATACGCTTTCATTGAGCGCGGTCACATCAAGTGGTTGCGTCGAATTCAGTCCTGGAAAGTTCCCATGCTGGGCCTTCGGATCATAATCGAGCGCGAGCGCGGCTTTGCGCGCCGCCCAGGGGTCTTTGAGAAAGTCATCGAAGATCGCGAGAGACGGTAACACAATGGCACCGCCATAATCGCTCAACCCCACTTAGCAAAGCGGATTGCAATCAGCCGCCGAATGCATCTTTCAACTTGGAGAAGAAGCTCCGGCTTTCGGGGCATTCCTCGCCAGTCTCGGTCTCTTGGAATTCCTGCAGGATCTCTTTTTGGCGGCGCGACAGCTTGGTCGGCGTTTCGACCGCAATCTCAACCACCAGGTCACCCCGACCACGTCCCTGCAAGACCGGCATGCCGGCCCCACGAACCCGCAATTGCTTGCCCGATTGGATGCCGACCGGAATGTCCACCTCATTGGTGCTGCCATCCATATCGGGAATGCTGACAGTCCCTCCCAAGGCAGCGGTGGTAAAGCTAACCGGAATGCGGGTAGCCAGCGTGGTTCCTTCGCGCTGGAACAGCTCATGCGGCGCAACGTGTACAAAGATGTAGAGGTCGCCCGCGGGTGCTCCGCGTGCGCCAGCCTCGCCCTTGCCCGACAAACGAATACGCGTTCCCGTGTCCACACCGGGAGGGATCTCAACCGCAAGCTTTACGAGCTTGTCGACACGTCCCTCTCCCTGGCAATCCTGACAGGGGTCTTCCAAGAGAATTCCGCGACCGCCGCAGGCTGGGCACGAACGCTCAACCACAAACAGGCCCTGCTTGGCGCGAACCGTTCCGCGACCGTGGCAGAGATTGCACTGGCGTTCAGAGGTGCCTGGCGTAGCCCCCGTGCCATCACAAGTTTCACAGATCTGCGACACCTCGATCTCAATCTCGGTCGTCTTGCCGTGGAACGCTTCTTCCAAGGTGATCTGCATGTCGTAGCGCAGATCAGCGCCGCGACGATTTTGCTGCCGCTGTCCACCTCCGCCGCCAAAGGCGCTTCCGAAGATCGTTTCGAAGATATCGCCGATATCTCCGAAGTCTCCTTGTGGGCCGCGGCCACCGCCAAACCCTCCACCGCCGGACATGCCCTGCTGGAAGGCCTCATGTCCGAACCGATCATAAGCCGCGCGCTTCTGAGGATCCTTGAGGCAATCATATGCTTCATTGATCGTCTTGAACTTGGCTTCGCATTCGGCATCGCCCGGATTTTTGTCCGGATGATACCTCATCGCCATTTTGCGATAGGCGCTCTTGATCGTGGCCCCATCCGCATCGCGGGAAACCTCGAGCAGCTGATAATAGTCCATTTGCGTGGCTGACATGACGACCCCGTCCCTACGACCATCCATCGCCCGCGCGCAGGGCGCAGGCAATGGCGTGACCGTTCATCAAGACATCAGTCCTTTTTGTCGGCGTCTTCGTCGACTTCCGAGAATTCAGCGTCGACCACTTCTTCGTCAGCTGCGCTGTCAGCGGAGTCAGATGCTTCGCCCGCTTCTGCGGCAGAGGCCTGCTCTTTCTCGTAAATTTGCTGACCCATCTTCATCGCAGCTTCGGTCAGTGCCTGAGCCTTGCTGTTGATGGCATCCGGGTCGTCGCCTTCAAGCGCAGTCTTTGCTTCGCCAAGCGCCTCTTCGACGGCTGCCTTGGTTTCGGCATCAATCTTATCGCCATGCTCTTCAAGCTGCTTCTCGGTTGCGTGAACGAGGCTATCGGCCTGGTTGCGCGCTTCCGCGGCTTCACGACGCTTCTTGTCCTCTTCCGCGAACTTCTCAGCGTCCTGAACCATCTGATCGATGTCATTGTCCGACAGACCACCCGAGGCCTGGATCCGGATCTGCTGCTCCTTACCGGTACCCTTGTCTTTCGCGGAGACATTCACAATGCCGTTGGCGTCGATGTCGAAAGTAACTTCAATTTGCGGAACACCGCGCGGTGCGGGCGGGATGCCGACCAGATCAAACTGACCGAGCAATTTGTTGTCACCGGCCATTTCGCGCTCACCCTGGAAGACCCGGATCGTCACGGCGTTCTGGTTGTCTTCTGCGGTTGAATAGGTCTGCGTCTTCTTGGTCGGAATCGTGGTGTTGCGGTCGATCATCTTGGTCATGATGCCACCGAGCGTTTCGATGCCGAGTGACAGCGGCGTCACGTCGAGCAGCAGCACGTCCTTGACGTCGCCCTGCAAAACACCAGCCTGAATCGCTGCGCCCATCGCCACGACTTCGTCCGGGTTAACCCCGGTGTGCGGCTTGGCTTCAAAGAACTTCTCAACCACTTCGCGAACCTTGGGCATGCGGGTCATGCCGCCGACCAGGATCACTTCGTCGATGTCGTCCTTGGAGACGCCGGCGTCTGCCAGAGCCTTTTTGCACGGCTCAAGCGTGCGCTGGATCAAGTCACCGACCAGCTTTTCGAGGTCCGCGCGAGTGATGGTTTCCACCAAGTGCAGCGGCGTGCTCGATCCACCCTCCATGCGGGCGGTGATGAACGGCAGGTTGACTTCGGTCGAAGCCGAACTCGAAAGCTCGATCTTGGCTTTCTCAGCCGCTTCCTTGAGACGCTGAAGCGCGAGCTTGTCGGCCTTCAGGTCCATGTTTTCTTTCTTCTGGAACTCGTCAGCGAGGTATTCGACAATCGCGCTGTCGAAGTCTTCACCGCCGAGGAAGGTGTCGCCATTGGTCGACTTCACTTCGAACACGCCATCCCCAATTTCGAGGATCGAAATGTCGAAGGTACCACCGCCAAGGTCATAGACAGCGATGGTCTTCCCATCGTCCTTGTCGAGACCATATGCCAGAGCCGCAGCGGTCGGCTCGTTGATGATGCGCAGCACTTCAAGGCCAGCGATCTGACCGGCGTCCTTGGTCGCCTGGCGCTGAGCATCGTTGAAGTAGGCAGGAACGGTGATGACCGCCTGACTGACATCTTCACCAAGATAGCTCTCTGCGGTTTCTTTCATCTTCTGCAGGATGAAAGCGGAAATCTGGCTGGGGGAGTACTCTTCGCCGCCGGCTTCTACCCAAGCATCGCCATTCTTGCCTTTGACGATGTCGTACGGAACCAGCCCCATGTCTTTCTTGGTCAGCGGATCTTCGAACCGGCGACCGATCAGGCGCTTGATTGCAAACAGAGTGTTATCGGGGTTGGTCACGGCCTGGCGCTTGGCCGGCTGACCAATCAGACGCTCGCTATCCTTGGTGAAAGCGACAATCGAGGGCGTCGTGCGGGCGCCTTCCGAATTCTCGATAACCTTAGGTTTGGCCCCATCCATCACAGCGACACACGAGTTGGTGGTGCCGAGGTCGATACCGATTACTTTACCCATTCTTTTCCCATCCATTAGGCATTGTTGGACACCGCCGGTGCGCCCCCCTCTGCGTGGCGGGGCGGTTCGACAGCTCGAATATGCTGGCGATATAGGTGCGGTTTTGCTTGGCACAAGGGATCGGGCACCCTAGAATTTAGGGCGTGTTAAGAGAGGACAAATTGATGTTTACAATCAAACATTCGTCAAAGCTGGCTGCCGCCCTTTTGTTGGGCTCGACAATCGGCTTGGCGGCTTGCAGCGAAGAAGCCCCAGTAGTTGAGGAAGAGGTTGGCATTGCCGGCATCACGGTCGAAAATGCGCGGCTTGTGCTTGCACCGGTCGAGGGCAATCCTGCAGCCCTCTATTTCGACTTCGCGTATGAGGGCGATCGCGCTTTCAATGTCGATCGGTTCTCGATCGAAGGAGCCGGCAGCGCCGTCATGCATCAATACGGCGAGTACGACCGCAAGATTCAGATGATGGAAGCTTTGCCGATCCCGGTGACAGGCGGAACCACGCTCGAATTCAAGCCGGGCGACTTGCACGTGATGGCGATGGACGTTTCCCCTGAGCTTCAGCCGGGCGGCACCACCGAAGTCACCATGAAGGTTTCGGGCGGAGACACCCACAGCTTCACCGCTGAGGTCCGCGGCGCAGGCGAAGAGCGCTGAGCGCGATCTCTGCATCGGAACAGATTACAGCGGCCCCTCCAGCCTGTCCTGCTGGTGGGGAGCGCTTTTTGACAGCGGGAGAAGTTGAGCTCGCCCGCTCGATCTTCGGCAACGCGATCGATTACAGCCTGGTGAAAATGAAGCGGCGCAAGTTCTTTCCGCTGCAGCCACGCAAAGTGACGATGGCCCCGCGCGGGCATTTGCACTTTCACCCTCGCGGGACAGCTTATTGCGATGACTTTTCGCAGACCAATCTCGCGCGGCAGGGGTTCTTCATCCATGAGCTCACTCACGTTTGGCAGACCCAGTCTAAGGGCAATTGGTATCTGATCCTCAACCGGCACCCATTTTGCCGCTATGACTATGCGCTCAAACCCGGCCAACCCTTGACCGCCTATGGAATCGAGCAGCAGGCGGAAATCGTCAAACATGCCTTCTGGCTGCGCCGTGGAGCACAAATCGCCGGGGTCAGCGACAAAGCGGCCTATGATATGCTAGTGCGGTTTCCAGGAGCGACCCTTGAATAGACTGAACTGGACCATTCGTGACTTTCAACCCAGCGATGCGCCGGCCTTTGCCGCGCTCAATCGCCGCTGGATCGACGAGATGTTCGCAATGGAAGAAAAGGACGAACGGCAGCTAGACCAACCACAAGCCACGGTCATCGATCCAGGTGGTTACATTGCAATCGCTGACACCAATGGCTGGGTCGTCGGGACCGGCGCAATTATTCCTCCAACCCACGCGCCCGACGATGGCGAGACCTGGATGGAGGTAATCAAGATGGCCACCGACCCTTCGGCGCAGGGACAGGGTATTGGGGCCGCGATCCTTGATCGGTTGATCGAGACCGCTGGCGCGCGCGGCGCAACCCGGATTTGGCTAGAGACCAATGACAAATTGCAGGCAGCTACCGCGCTTTATCAGCGCAAGGGCTTTGTCGCCCTCAGCGGCGAGGACATGTGGGAAACGCCCTATGCTCGCTGCAATTTGCAGATGGCTTTGAAGCTCTGAACGAAGGCATCGCATTTTTTCGCACTATCTGCCGTAGCGCGCCCTAGCGGCATCCTCAAAAACGCCATTGCCAGATGGTCATTGGGCGATATCCCGCGCTAGACAAATGCAAATGGGAGGCAATGATGATCACGACCGAGACTAAGGACGGCGCACACATCATCACGCTGGATGATGGTAAGGTAAATGCACTTAACAAGGAAAAGCTGGATGGTCTTGTCAGCGCCCTCGCAGAGTGCGCCGAGGGCCAAGCTCCCGTGGCGATCCGCGGCAATCCTGGCATCTTCTCGGCCGGATTTGACCTTAAGGGCTTCGCGGCCGGACCAGATACAGCCACTGCCCAACTACAGGCCGGCAAGGATGCCATTCTGGCAATCCTCAAACACCCGGCTCCGGTCGTTACTCTGTGCGAAGGCCACGCCTATCCGATGGGTGCGTTTCTGATGCTCGCTGCCGACAAAGCCATTGGCACCGAAGGCGACTTCATCACTGGCATGAACGAAAGCGCGATTGGCATGGCGCTTCCGATCTACCCCATGATTCTCGGAGCAGCGCGGCTCAATCAGCGCGGTCGTAAAGCCGTCGCTACGTCAGAAATGTTCAAGCCGCATGATGCCAAAGAGGTCGGCTATTTCGACCAAGTGGTCCCGGCCGACCATGTCGAGACAGCCTTGAGCGACGCTTTAGCGCACATGAAGACTCTCAATTCAGGTGCCTTCCATGCAAACAAATCAGCGATGAACCAACAGCTTATTGCCGATATCGAAGCGAGCCCTTTGCCGAACTTTGGCTAGGCTTGAGCCAGCTGGTTACAATTGATACGATCTCCCCGTCCAGGCGGCCAAACCCGCGCCTGGCAAAGAGCAATCAACATGGAGATCAAATCATACGGCTTGTCGCGCGAGCGCGGCTTTCTTTCGCAATACGAAATCGACGACATTTCACTGCCTCCGATATTTGGAGAGATCAGGGCGGCTGCACTCAAGCTGTCCGATCTCTTGTCCTCGGGAAGAGTAAGGCATTGGCTCGAACGGCTGCCAGACCCCCAGATCGAAGAATGGGCCCAATCGGCACCAGAAGATCAGGTCCGCACAGCCATGGTTCACTACAGCTTCTTGGTGCAAAGCTACGTCTGGGGTGAGCCCGATCCGCCCGCATTCCTACCCGCCAATCTCGCCCGCCCAATTGTGGCTTTGGGTGAGCGGCTCGATCAGGCGCCTCTGCTGCCCTACTCGGCCTATGTGCTCGACAACTGGACCCGTATCGAGAAAAGCGGACCGATCACACTCGACAATATCCGCATGGTCCAGAACTTCTCAGGAGGAGATGACGAAAACTGGTTTGTCCTCGTGCATGTCGCGATTGAGGCTGAGGCCGGGGTACTGCTCGACAACGCAGCGAAACTGGTCGGTCTATGCGAGGATAGTGGTGATCCGGGAGATGCCGAACATCTGCTGCTGGAAATGCATGCCGCCTGGGAGCGCATCTACGCCAACTTTTCCCGCATGCCCGAACGTTGCGATCCCTATGTCTATTTCCACCGGGTGCGGCCTTACATCCATGGCTGGGCAAACAATCCCGCATTGCCGGGCGGCCTGATCTACCAAGGCGTCGAGAAATACGCGGGTAAGCCGCAGGCATTCCGAGGACAGACCGGCTCTCAGTCGAGCATTGTTCCGGCCATGGATGCGCTGTTTCAGGTCCGTCACTCAGACGATCCACTCAAGAGTTTTCTCGACGAGCTTCATCACTATCGTCCTATCCAGCACCGACGATTTATCGAAGATCTGGGGGCGCGCTCACGGCTGCGCAGCTTCGTGTCGGAAAGCGACAGCAAGGACCTGAGGGACGCGTTCAACGCTTGCCTCGAGCAGACGACCCGGTTCCGCACGCGCCATCTCGAATACGCCGCAAGCTATATCAACAAGCAGGCAGGCTCGATTTCGGGCAATGATCCCGATGTCGGGACGGGCGGCACGCCGTTCATGCGGTATCTCAAAAAGCACCGCGATGAGAACCGGGACCAGAAGGTCTAGTCAGATTGCATGCCGGGCTGAGCCGTAAACGCTCAGTCCGGCTTTTTCGATACTCCAACCATTGAAGGCCGCAGCAGGCGGTCCTTGATCATCCAGCCCGACTGCATTTCCTGCACAATCGTACCAGGCTCATGGTCAGCGCTGGGAATCTCCATCATCGCCTGGTGCTGATTGGGGTCGAGCGGCAACCCAACCGCAGCAATCCGTTCGATCCCGTGCTGCTTGAACACCTTCTCAAGCTCGCGCTGGGTCGCTTCAATGCCGACTACGAGACCCTTCATCTTATCGTCCTCACGCAAAGAATCGGGGATCGCATCAACCGCGCGGGAGAGATTATCCCACACGCTCAGGATATCGCGGGCAAATCCAGTCGCCGCATAGCTGCGCGCATCCGCAATGTCCTTTTCCATCCGGCGCCGCACGTTCTGGGTCTCGGCATTGGCGTAGAGCACGTCCTGTTTGGCCGCTTCGAGATCGCTCCGGAGCGCCTCAAGCGCCTCGGTCAGATCAGTCCCCTCGCCTTCCGCTTCGCTGCCATCATCAAGCAGTTCTTCCGGCACGCCTTTGAGTTCGGCTTTCACGTCTTCGTCTGCCGCTTCTGTGTGCGGCTTATTGTTCTCATTCATTGTCAAATGTTCCAGCTACGTAATCAGCTTGCCCAAGGATCGGGCGGTTAAATCCACCATGGGGACCACTCGCGCGTAATTCAACCGCGTCGGTCCGATGACCCCCAACACTCCGACAACTCTTCCTTCTCGGTCGCGATAGGGAGACGCGATGACAGAAGAACCTGACAGGCCAAACAGCCGGTTCTCACTGCCAATGAAAATCCGCGCTGCTTCCGCCTCGCGCGCCGATTCAAGCAATTCGGCTACCGATTGCTTGTTTTCAAGGTCATCGAGCAGGGATCGAACCCGCTCGATATCACCGAGCGCACTCTCATCCAGCAGGTTTGCCGCGCCGCGCACAATCAACACCGGACGCGCCTGGGCATCCTCGCTCCACACCGCGAGCCCGCGTTCGACGAGATCGCGACTGGCATCATCGAGCTGGGTTTTGCCGGAAGCGATCTCCCGCCGCATGGCTGCAGAAGCCTCAGATAAGGTTCGCCCACTCAGCCGCGCAGACACATAATTGGTCGCCTGCTCGAGCGCGGATCGATCAACGGCACCACTCAGCTCCAGCACCCGGTTCTCAATCCCACCGTCTTCGCCGACCAGAACCGCCAAGGCTCTTCCCTGGCCAAGATCAACCAGGCTGAATTGCGCAAGCCTTTGTTCGCGAGTTGGCACCATCACCATCCCTGCAGCCCCAGACAGATCCGAAAGAACGGCTGACGCCTGCTCCAGAGCTTGCTCAACTGGACCTGGGTCTGACAGACGCGCCTCGATCTGCGCCCGCTCGTCTGCGGTCGGTTCCGCCACGCGCATCATGCCATCGACAAAGATTCTGAGCCCGCTCTCGGTCGGCATACGACCTGCGCTAGTGTGTGGTGCCGCGAGCAGTCCTAAGGATTCCAGATCGGCGAGGACCGAGCGGATCGAAGCTGGTGAAAGATCCAGAGTCCCGTCGGCAGCTAGTGTCTTCGACCCGACCGGCTGTCCATCTTCCAGATAACCCTCAACCACGCGGCGAAAGATTTCTCGCGCGCGCTCAGTCATGGCAGTGATCGGCAAAGGGTCCATGGCGTTCATTTAGCGTGTGTTGGACAAGCCTCAAGCCTTGCGGCCTTGGCCTATCACCGCCAAACCGCGCGCAACGAATCGCGAACGAAGGAATTCTCCATGCGGCCATCCGGTCGGGCGCCCGATGAAATGCGCGCCATCACCATTGAAACTGGTTTCACCAAACATGCCGAAGGATCTTGCCTGGTAAGCTTTGGCGACACACGCGTGCTGTGCACTGCCAGCGTTGAAGAACGGATTCCGCCGTGGCTGCGCGGCAAAGGCGAAGGCTGGGTCACTGGCGAGTATTCGATGCTCCCGCGCGCCACCCACACCCGCGGCAGCCGCGAAGCCGCACGCGGCAAGCAATCTGGCCGCACGCAGGAAATTCAGCGTCTGATTGGTCGCTCGCTTCGCGCCGTGGTTGATCTGGAAAAACTGGGCGAGCGCCAGATCACCTTGGATTGCGATGTCATCCAGGCAGACGGCGGCACTCGCACTGCTTCGATCTCTGGGGCATGGGTCGCGCTGCGCCTAGCGGTCAACAGTCTTATGGCTTCAGGAGCCATCAAGCATGATCCAATCACCGGTCAAGTCGCCGCGATCTCCTGCGGGATCTACCAGGGCAATCCGGTGCTCGACCTCGATTACGATGAAGACAGCTCGGCCGATGCTGACGCAAACTTTGTGTTGATCGGCGGTGGTCAAATCGCCGAGGTTCAAGCCACCGCGGAAGGTGCTACCTACGACGAAGAAGGTCTCTTGCGGCTACTCCGCCTGGCGCGGATCGGTTGCGACCAGATCTTCGCAGCGCAATTGGAGGCCACAGGCTGAGCTTTACTCCGATCCCTTTTGCGCTGAGCCGAGAGGAATTCGTTGAAGCGTTTGACCTGATCTCGCGCGAGGACACTCGCAAGAAGATCAGGAAGGCCTGGCTTTTTGCCGGGGTCATTGTGGCAGTTTCTTTATACCAACTCATACTGTTTGGCGACGACGAGGCGGTTCCGATCCTGCTTGGCTTTGCGGTCATCGCGGCGGTTTGTGGCGCAGTGATGTACGCTTTCATTTTTGCGCTTCCGCGAAAATGGGCCTGGGAAGCCTATTCGGAGGTCATCGAGGTATCTGTGATCCACCTGGGCCCCGACGGCTTTTACATCGCTGATCAGCGTTCGGATAAAGGTATTGGCGGGCGATGGCTGGACGTGACCGATATGCATGAAACCGATCGCACTCTGATTTTGTCCTCCTATGAGCCGGCCGAAGAAGAGCGCAGCCCCAAGTTCGTGCTATCCAAAAGCGCCCTTGGTGATGAGAGGGTTCAATTCATCCGAAACAAGCTGGAAAAGGTGAAGAGAGCGGCATGAGAAAACTCTCAGGCGGATCATTGGTGATTGCGACACACAATGCAGGGAAGTTGAAAGAGATTTCGGCGCTGCTCGACCCCTACGGCGTCAAATGCATCTCAGCCGGATCGCTCGGCCTGCCCGAGCCGGCCGAAACCGGCACGACCTTCGTCGAGAATGCTCTGATCAAGGCGCGCGCCGCTGCAGAGGCCTCTGGTCTGGCGGCACTGGCTGACGACAGCGGATTGTCGGTCGATGCGCTGGGAGGACGTCCTGGGGTCTACACCGCTGATTGGGCCGAGCGGCAATGGTTCGAAGGCAAGCCGGGGCGCGATTGGTACATGGCGATGGGCAAGGTTGAAGGCATGCTTCAACAGCTTGGTCCGGAAACCGATCGCAGCGCCGCCTTCCATTGCGTGCTTGCATTGGCGTGGCCCAATAGCGATCATGCGGTATTTGAAGGCAAATGCCCGGGATCGCTCAGTTGGCCTCCGCGTGGCACTTTGGGCTTTGGATATGATCCCGTGTTCATCCCGGAAGGGCGTGACCAGACTTTTGCGGAGGTCGATCCTGCCGAAAAGCACGCCATTAGCCACCGTGCCGATGCCTTTGCCAAGCTGGTCGCTGACCAGTTTGGTTCTGACTGAATTGAGGCTACATTAAGCGCATCGTGGCACGCGCGCTCTACATCCATTGGCCCTTCTGCGAGAAGAAATGCCCCTATTGCGATTTCAATTCGCATGTTCGGGATAGCGTGGACGTGGCCGCATGGCAGGACGCCTTGCTGGCGGATATGCGCGCCGAAGCCACGGTCGCTGGTGGCGAAACGTTGAGCTCAATCTTCTTTGGCGGCGGCACCCCTTCGCTCATGCCACCCGCTCTGGTCGGGGAATTGCTGGCTGAGGCTGAGCGATTGTGGGGCTTCGCACCTGATATCGAGATCACACTCGAAGCCAACCCTTCTTCGGTTGAAGCTGCCAATTTCGCAACGCTAGCCAAGGCCGGGATCAATCGGGTTTCGCTTGGGGTGCAATCGCTTGAGGACCAGACCTTGCAATGGCTGGGTCGGCTGCATGGAGCGAACGAGGCCTTGGCCGCGCTCGATACCGCCCAAAAGCATTTCGAGCGAGTCAGCTTTGACCTGATCTATGCCCTGCCCGGTCAGACCGCAGCGCAATGGGAAGCGCAGCTCACTCGCGCACTCAGCTTCGGGACCTCACACCTCTCGCTTTACCAGCTGACAATCGAGCCGGGGACACGGTTTGAAACCGACGTTCGCAGAGGTGTGTTTGCACCGCTCGACGATGAGACAGCGGCGGAGCTCTACGATCTAACACTGGAGCTGACTGGCGCCGCCGGAATGCCAGCCTATGAGATCAGCAATCATGCCCGCGAACTGGCGGCGAGCCGCCACAATCTGACCTATTGGCGCTATCAGGACTATGTCGGAATCGGCCCTGGCGCGCATGGTCGACGCGGCGGGTTTGCGACTGTCCGCCACAAGAAGCCGGAGAATTTCCTCAAGTCGGTCTCCGAGAAGCGTCATGGGATCGCCGAGCAGACCCTGTTGCAACCGGCCGATCAGGCGATCGAAGCTCTGCTGATGGGTCTGCGCCTGACCGAAGGGATCGATCTTGAGAGCCTGGAAAACCGCTTTGGCATGGATCGTTGGGTGATAATCGATCGCGAGGCCTTCTCTGATTTCCAGAAACTCGATTTTGTTTGGACCAAGAACAATCGGATCGGGACCACCGCCAAGAGCATGCCAGTGCTCAACAGCCTGATCGCTGAGCTTGTCGCGGACAATCTGGTGAGTGCATGAGCAAGCATGATCTCCTGGCTGCATGGCGCGATCACCTACTCAACGCCCGGCGACGGAGCGAGCATACGGTGCGAGCCTATTGCTCCGCTGCCGAGCGAATTCTGACAGCGAATGAGTTGAGTGACTGGAACGAAGTGGCGGGGCTCGAAGCGCATGACCTGCGGCGGCATCTAGCGGCGCGGCGCGCCGAAGGCCTGGCCAACACCAGCGCCGCACGCGAACTCTCTGCGCTCAAGGCCTTGGTCGCTTTTGCCCGCGCCCAGACCGGCGACCCCGATCCCACTGCCCCGCGCATTCGCGGACCACGGATCAAGAAGGGCCTGCCCCGCCCGGTCACACCTGACGAAGCGGTCAACATCGCAGAGCTGGTTGATGGCACTGCCGAGGAAGGCTGGATCGGCACCCGCGACCGCGCGGTGCTGCTGTTGATGTATGGTTCGGGGCTGCGGATTGCCGAGGCGCTCTCACTCAAGGCTAAGGACCTGCCACTGGGTGAGACGCTGCACGTCACTGGCAAGGGCGGCAAGCAGAGGATCGTCCCCATCCTGCCGATCACCCGGAAGGCGGTGACCCGATACGCTGCGGAATGCCCTTGGGACCTGGCTTCCGACGAAGCTTTGTTCAAAGGAATCAAAGGCGGCCCGCTCTCGCCTGGGATGGTGCAGAAGGCAATGGCCCGCGCGCGGCGAGCGCTCGGGCTGCCCGATACTGCCACCCCGCATGCTTTGCGCCATTCCTTCGCGACGCATTTACTCGGAGCCGGAGCCGATCTCAGAAGCCTTCAGGAACTCCTCGGTCACGCTTCGCTCGGATCGACCCAAATCTACACCAAGGTCGATGCAGCAACCATGTTGGAAAATTACCGCAGCGCGCATCCGAGGGCGAAGAAGGGTTGAGGCGCGGGGCGCTTAACCCTAGCCTCGATCTTTCACCATCGATCTGGAGCTTGCGCTTGGAACAGAAGCAATATCTCGATGCCAATGAACTGCTCGAACTTTCCTTTGCGCTCGCCAATCAGATTATCGAATCCGGTTTCCGACCGACCCATATGGTCGGGATCTGGCGTGGGGGCGCTCCGATCGGGATCGCAGTCCAGGAATTGCTCGAAGCGCGCGGGATTGAGTGCGATCACATTGCAATCCGGACCTCCTCTTACACCGGGATCGGGCAGCAAGCCCGGCAGGTGAAGGTCTATGCCTTGGGCTACTTGATCGACACGCTCAATTCGGATGATGCGCTGCTGATTGTCGATGATGTGTTCGACACCGGGAAATCGGTTGAAGCTTTCATCCGAGAGCTCAAGCTGCGCTGTCGCCGCAACATGCCCGAGACGATCAAGATCGCGACCGTGTTCTACAAGCCATCCAAGAACCAGACCGATCTCATTCCGGACTATTTTATGAAGTCGACCGAAGATTGGCTGATCTTCCCGCATGAACTCGACGGTCTTACTGACGAGGAGGTCGCGGCGAACAAGCCATGCGCAGACGAGATTCTTAGACTGAAGAGGCAGACGACATGAGCAGCGATCTCAAACAGCAACGCGATGCCTTTATCGCCGCCGTTCCTAAGGCTGAGCTGCATTTGCATATCGAAGGATCGCTTGAACCGGCGATGATGTTCGAACTGGCACAGCGCAATGGCGTGACCTTGCCCTATGCCAATGTCAAAGAGGTCTCCGCCGCTTACAATTTCTCCAACCTGCAGGAATTCCTCGACCTCTACTACCTCGGCATGCAGGCTCTGGTGGAGGAACACGACTTCTACGAGCTCACCATGGCCTATCTTGAGCGGGTGCATGCCGACAATGTTTGCCATGTCGAGATCTTCTTTGACCCTCAAGGTCATACCGAGCGCGGGATACCATTCGGCCGGGCCATTACAGGGATTTTGCGCGCGCTCGACGAGGGTCAGGAGCGGCTTGGCATCAGCTACCGCCTTATCATGTGCTTCCTGCGGCATTTGTCAGAGGAAGAGGCTTTCGAGACCCTTGCGCAGGCCGAGCCGTGGCTCGATCGAATTGACGGTGTCGGGCTCGATTCCTCCGAAGTTGGCCATCCACCTGAGAAATTCGCGCGCGTCTTCGCCAAATGCCGCGAGCTCGGGCTCAAGCTGGTTGCCCATGCAGGGGAAGAAGGCCCGCCAGAATATGTCTGGCAAGCGCTCGACACGCTCGGGATCGACCGGATCGACCATGGCATTCGCGCGCTAGAGGATGCCGAGTTGGTCGAGCGGATTGCGAATGAAGGCTACACGCTGACCGTCTGCCCGCTGTCCAACCTCAAGCTCTGTGTAATCGATGACATTGGTCAGAGTCCGGTGAAGACCATGCTCAGCCGAGGGATCAAGGCGACCGTCAACTCCGACGATCCGTCGTATTTCGGCGGCTACATCAATGACAATTACCGCGCAGTCGCTGATGCGCTGGAATTGAGCATTGACGACCTCACGACACTGGCGATCAATTCGTTTGAGGGCTCGTTTCTAAGCCAGGCCGAGAAGGCAGAGATGGTTGGCAGGGTTCACGCCATGGTAAAGAGCGCAGCTAGCTCTTAGTCGCTGCGTCAACTCGCGCTGGCACTAAGTGTCTTCAATTGTCACTTCAAACACGGCTACCGCGAACCCGTCTTGCTGAACCTTCTTTAGTGCATATTTGTCAGCGCCCGCAGCGAATGTGGGACCATTCGTTGGAACTTCCCGCCTAAATTTCCATGGCGCATAGTCGGAAGGCAAATTGGCACCAGTCTCATCTATTGAGTAGGCCATCGCGCCTTTCGTGCCAGAAAACATGTACAAGATCTTGACCATAATAACCTCATCAGTTCTAAACTTGGTCGCTGAAACTTGTAGACTGCTTACAGGTACTTAGCCCAACCGCGCCTCAATTGCATCCCAGATCATGCCGGCGGTGTCGGTGCCGTTGAATGTGTCGATGGCGACAATTCCGGTCGGTGAAGTCACGTTTATCTCGGTCAACCATTTGCCGCCAATCACATCGATCCCGACAAAGGTCAGACCGAGGCGCTTGAGCTCGGGCCCCATCGCGTCACAGATTTCCTGCTCGCGCTGGGTCAATTGCGTGGCTTCGGCTGAGCCGCCCATGGCGAGGTTGGAACGGAACTCGCCCTCGCCCGGAATGCGGTTGATCGCACCTGCGACCTCGCCATCGACCAGCACGATGCGTTTGTCGCCCTCCGCCACTTCGGGAAGGAAAGGCTGGACCATATGCGGTTCGGGCCAGGTCTGGTTGAACACTTCGAACAGCGCCGTCAGATTCTCGCCATTCTCGGGCACGCGGAAAATAGCCTTGCCGCCATTGCCATGGATCGGCTTGACCACCACTGCGCCATGCTGTTCCATAAAACGCTTCACTTCATCGGGGGAGCGGGTGACCAATGTCGGCGGCATGAACCGGCGATAATCCAGCACCATCACTTTCTCGGGCGCGTTGCGGACATTGGCCGGATCATTGACCACAAGGGTCTCACTCTGGATCCGCTCAAGCAAGTGGGTCGCGGTGATGTAGCCCATATGGAATGGTGGATCCTGTCGCATCAGGATGACATCGATATCTTTGCCGAGGTCAAGCCGCTCCGCCGGTCCCTTGCTGACGTGATCGCCCTCAACCCGCTGGAGTGTGACGGGATGGCATTCGGCATAGAGCCGATCATCAGCATCCAAGGTCAGGCTTTCAACGTGATACTCATAAACCGAATAGCCACGCTCCTGAGCGGACAGCATCAGCGCGAAGGAGGAATCTCCAGCGATATTGATATCTTCAATCGGGTCCATCTGGACCGCAATGCGCAGGCTCATTCTTCTTCCCTCATGGCATCCAGGCGTTGGTGATGTGGCGTGGCAAGTGGCCGGGCGCAAGTAGGATCACGTCAATCCGCATATCATCACCCGGCTGAAGATAGAGATGCGCAATCATTTCAGCCGCGGCGGCCACCCGGCTGAGGCGGCGTTCATCAATCGCATAGTCGAGATCAGAGGCCTTTTTGCGCCATTTGACTTCAACGAAGCTGATCAACTTCCCCTTGCGCGCGATCAGGTCAATCTCACCCAACTTGGTCTTCTTGCGGGTTTCAAGAACCTGCCAGCCCTTGAGCCGCAGCCACATCGCCGCGCGCGCCTCGGCATCGCGGCCCTGCTGTTCGGCGCGCCGCCGATTCATCCGGATTTGAGCTCGATTGCCCTCGCATACAATGTCTTGCGGTCTTCGCCGGTGAGTTTGGCCACCTGGCCGGCGGCTTTGCTGGGACTGGCATTCTGCAGCGCCTCGCGCAGCAGCTGGTCGCTGTCCAAGTCGGTCGCTTCGTCGGTCGGCGGCCCAACCAGCAGCACGATCTCTCCCTTGGGAGGGTGCGCCGTGTAGTGATCGAGCAATTCTTGCGCAGAGCCAGTCCGGCATTCCTCGTGCATTTTGGTCAATTCGCGCGCGACCGAGACTTCGCGTCCCGGCCATTTGTCCGCCAACGTGGCGAGGCTCTTGGTCAGTCGTGGTCCGGTCTCGTAGAAAATCAGCGTGGCGTCGACCGCGCCCAGCTCATCGAGCAATTCTCCGCGCGCCTTATCCTTGTTGGGCAGAAAGCCTCCGAACAGGAAACGGTCATTGGGCAAGCCAGCTAAGGTCAGACCTGCGATCGCGGCGCAGGCCCCTGGCAGAGTGGTGACGGGAATCCCCTGATCCCTCGCATCCCGCGCCAAGCGATAGCCAGGATCGGACACCAGTGGTGTCCCGGCATCGCTCACCAGCGCGACCGCGCCTGACCGCATCGCTTGGAGCAACCGCTCGCGCTGTTCGGGCGAGGCATGGTCGTCATAGCGTTGCATCCGATTGGAGATTTCAAGCGCCTTGAGCAGCTTGCCAGTTACCCGCGTATCCTCGCACGCAATCAGGTCACTTCGCCTCAACACGTCGACCGCACGAAGCGTTATGTCGCCAAGATTGCCAATCGGCGTCGCGACGATGTAAAGCCCCGGTTCAAGAGGATTAGTCAGGTCTGATTCAGCAAGCTCAGTGTCCACGCTGACGTTAATGAACCAGCCATTGGGGGTCGGCAAGCATGAAGCGCTTCGGTATCAAATCAAATTGGATCAATCGCCGCACAATTGTTGCTGCCGCGACAGCCGTTATCCTGAGTGGTTGCCAGATTGTGCCCAACACCGGGCCCAGTTCGACCGGGCCTGGCCCTGATGCGTCAACGCCAGCGCCTGAACCCAGCGCGACCGCGCTACCGACAGATGCAACGCGGCACCGGATTGCTTTGCTGGTTCCAATGTCAGGGTCGACTGGCGCAGTTGGGCAATCGGTAGCAAACGCCACCACCATGGCGCTGCTCGATACCAATGCGTCGAACCTGCGCATCACCACCTATGATACCGCCCAGGGTGCAGGCGCTGCCGCTGCGCAGGCTATTGCAGATGGCAATCGTCTGATCCTCGGCCCACTGCTGGCCAGCAACGTTCCGGCTGTTCAGGCCGCGGCGCGTCCGGCCCGGGTTCCGGCGATTGCGTTTTCGAACGACACCAGCGTCGCCAGTCCTGACGTCTTTGTTATGGGACATATTCCTGAGCAATCGATTCAACGCAGCGTTTTGTATGCCCGCCAGAATGGCTCCAGTGCATTCTCAGCGCTTTTGCCCGAAGGCGCCTATGGACAAAGAGCCCGAAGCGCGCTGACCAGCGCATTGAGTGCCTATGGCGGGACCCTGATCTCGACCGAGAATTATGCCCGCGGCAACACCTCGATTGTCAGCGCAGCGCAGCGACTTCGGGCTCAAGGCGGCTATGACACCGTGTTGATCGCTGACGGCGCTCGACTGGCAACGCTCGCCGCAGAGCCGATCAAAAGCTCGGGAGCCGAGAATACCCGGCTGCTGGGAACTGAGCTGTGGAGCGGCGAGTCTGAGCTTACCCGTGCCAGCGCCTTGCAAGGGGCGCTGTTCTCCGCCGTTTCAGACACGCGATTCCAGCGCTTCTCGAACAGCTATGAGGGACGGTTCGGCGGCAAGCCCTATCGCATCGCCACGCTCGGTTATGACGCCGTTCTACTTACCCTTAGGGTGGCCCAGGAATGGCGGGTCGGCAGTCGCTTCCCCACGGCTCGATTGCGCGATCGAGGCGGTTTCCTTGGGCTGGATGGACCGTTTCGGTTTGGACAAAACGGCGTCGTCGAGCGTTCAATGGAAGTTCGCGAAGTGCGCGGCGACCAAATCATGATTGTCGAACAGGCTCCAGCCCGCTTTCAGGACTGAGCAAAACGCGACAGGACCGCTTGTTAGACGGCCCGCCGAGGGCATATAGTTCTCGATATGTCCGACGATCTGTTTGATGGAACCCCGGCCAGCTCCGGTGATTATGACGCGTCCTCAATCGAAGTGCTTGAGGGGCTGGAGCCGGTACGGCGGCGCCCCGGCATGTATATTGGCGGGACCGATGATCGCGCGCTGCATCATTTGGCTGCGGAAGTTCTCGACAATGCTATGGATGAGGCAGTGGCAGGCCATGCCAGCCGGATCGAGGTACGCCTAGAAGAAGGCAACCGTCTGAGCATAGCCGACAATGGACGCGGCATCCCGGTCGATGAACACCCCAAGTTTCCTGGTAAGTCTACGCTCGAAGTGATCCTTTCGACCCTGCACTCCGGCGGCAAATTCTCGGGCAAAGCCTACGCCACCAGCGGCGGCCTGCACGGCGTTGGGGTGAGCGTCGTCAACGCATTGTCGTCGTACACAAGGGTTGAAGTCGCCCGCGACAAACAGCTGTTCGCGCAAGAATTTTCCAAGGGACAGACCCTGGCCAAGCTGGAGAAGCTTGGCGCCGCGCCCAATCGGCGCGGGACAACCGTGACCTTCACGCCCGACAGCGAGATCTTTGGTGACCGCAAGTTCAAACCTGCACGCCTGTTCAAGCTGGCGCGCTCAAAGGCCTATCTCTTCGCAGGCGTCGAGATCCGCTGGAAATGCGCTGATAGCCTTGCTTCAGAGGATGTCCCGGCAGAAGCGGTCTTCAAGTTTCCCGGCGGCTTGGCGGATCACCTCGCTGAGCAAATTGGGGCACGCGAATGTGTGACTGCCCAGCCCTTCACTGGCAATCAGGACTTCCCGGACGAACAAGGTCGGGTCGAATGGGCTGTCGCCTGGCCGCTCTACTCAGAAGGCTCGACCAGCTGGTATTGTAACACGGTACCGACTCCCGACGGCGGAACTCACGAACAGGGTGTACGCGCCGCGCTAACCAAGGCGTTGAGGGGCTTCGGCGAGTTGATCGGAGCCAAGAAGGCCAAGGACATCACCGCAGACGATGTCATGACCGGTGCCGAAGTCATGCTCAGCGTGTTCATCCGCGACCCGCAGTTCCAATCGCAGACCAAGGACCGGCTGACCTCGCCCGAAGCTGCCCGTCTGGTCGAAAATGCCGTGCGCGACCATTTCGACCTGTTCCTGAGCGACAATATGGAGCGCGGTAAGGCGCTGCTCGGCGAAGTGATGGAGCGCATGGAAGAGCGCCTCCGCCGCAAGCAAGAGCGTGAGGTTAAGCGCAAGACCGCAACCAATGCCAAGAAGCTGCGCCTTCCGGGCAAGCTTACAGACTGCTCTGGCGAAGGCGACGGCGAGACCGAATTGTTCATCGTCGAAGGAGATTCAGCAGGCGGCAGCGCCAAGCAAGCGCGCGACCGCAAGACCCAAGCCATCCTTCCGATCCGAGGAAAGATCCTCAATGTCGCCAGCGCCACCGCCGACAAGATCCGCGCCAATCAGGAGATCGCAGACCTCACACTCGCGCTCGGCTGCGGCCTACGCAAGGACTGCGACCCCGAAGCGCTACGCTACGATCGGATCATCATTATGACCGACGCCGATGTTGACGGCGCGCATATTGCGACATTGCTGATGACCTTTTTCTTCCAGGAAATGGCCGCAGTGGTCCGCGACGGCAGACTCTATCTGGCGCAGCCACCGCTGTACAAGTTAACAGCCGGCAAGGAGAGCCGCTACGCCCGCGATGATGCGCATCGTGCCGAGCTTGAAGAGACGGTCTTCAAAGGCAAGAAGGTTGAGGTCGGGCGCTTTAAGGGCTTAGGTGAAATGAACCCCAAACAGCTTCGGGAGACCACAATGGATCCCGAAACCCGCTCACTTATCCGGATCACTCTGCCGCCTGAATTCGAACAACGCGCTGCGGTCAAGGAGCTGGTCGATCAATTGATGGGGCGGAATCCGGAGCACCGCTTCAACTTCATCCAGAACCACGCCAGCGATGTAGACCGCGATTTGATCGACGCGTGATCATCCGAGCTGCCCTTGTTGGCGCTGCTTGCTGCACGCTCTTTGGCGTTGCTCAGGCCGAAACAGCTGTGACGCCCGACAATTATGTCTTCGAACGCTTTGTAGGGACGTGGAAGCTGAAAGAAGATCGCTTCGAGCAGGTTTGGGATGGCTCGACTGTGCAGGTGCTTTCAATCGCTGGACATCGCACCGAATGCGGCCCGATAAACACCGATAAGTCGATCCTCTGTAAGGTAGACGCTGTCGACTTCAAAGGTCACATCCTGTGGGCGTTTGAGGATGCCAGCGGCGAGATCTCGCACCTCTCTCATTTCGGTGGCTATCGGTTGGGAGTGGGAAAGGGAATGCTCGATCATGCAGGCAACTTGAATTTGCAGATCAGCTTCAGCGATGAGCCAGATGGGTATAGCCGCCGGTATTCTTATGTTTGGAATTCCGCCGACGAATATCAAATGTGGTCGATACAGTACGATTCCGAAGGCAATCCGACGGGGAATTACTATGGTGGGGTCTTCGAGCGAGTGCAGGAGCCGGCCAATTAGATGAGCAAGTTCGAGCAACCCGATCCGCGCGAAGAGGATATCATGGCAGGAGATCGGCGAATTTCACGCCCCGATGCTTCGCTGCCCGATTGGGAAGTTCCCGATTCCTCTTACCGCCCGATCCCGATCGTGTGGTTCACCGGTGCGTTGATCCTGCAAATGGTGGTGGTTTTTGCGATCTTCCTTTTCGCCATCAACCAACACGGATTTGTGACGATCGGTTTGGCTGCACTGGCCACTGGTGCGATCGGAGGCTGGACCTGGCAACGCGGCATGAAGGGCGCTGGTAAGGGCTGGCAGCTTGCCACTTTCGTGATGCTTTTCGTCCAGCTAAGCTTTGTGATCATAGCGGTCAGCGACAGGATCTAAGCATGGCAATCTCAGCGGGGACCAAGTTCAGCAGATCAACACTTGCCCTGCTGCTTGGTTCAATGATCGCTGGCTGCAGCTATCCGATACCAAACGCGAGCGATCTCCTTGAAGAGTGTGAGGGCTTCCAACCCAACAAACCCGCTGAGGCGACACTTTCGGCGTATTTCGTTTCGAGCGCCTTGCCCCGCTGCAAGGACGGCGAAGCGCGGCTGACAGTTTATCGAAACCTGCCCGAGCAGTTTGGACGCGGACACTATCGCCCTGACGATGACGTCAAGAAGCTGGATCCCGTCGTCGAGTTAGAACCACAAGCCGCAGACTGGTTCAATGACCTGGAACAGCATGCCGCCGCAGCCGGCGGAAAGCTGACCGTGTTCATTCACGGATACAACAATTCCTTCACCGAAGCCTTTCGGCGCGGTGCCAATATCGCATCGATTTATCCCATCCCGGACGAAGAGAGCGACAAAAGTCAGGTGCCCGTCGTGGTTCTGCATTGGCCGTCGCGCGCGAGCCTGACGCGCTACACTTTTGATGAGGCCTCGATCAATTGGGCACAGCATGCGATCGAGCAACGTCTGGCAGAGCTTACAACCATCGCTTCAGACATAACCCTGATTGCGCATAGCATGGGCACTCGGGCAGCCGTGCGATCTGTCTTGGCACTCGACCGGATTGAGAAAGCCAACGT
Organism: Erythrobacter sp.; assembly: GCA_965229665.1. Classification (GTDB taxonomy): domain Bacteria; phylum Pseudomonadota; class Alphaproteobacteria; order Sphingomonadales; family Sphingomonadaceae; genus Erythrobacter. The sequence continues at coordinate 3,171,012 of OZ245896.1, forward strand.
TCCCGGCAAAGCTGAGGCGCAGACCGTGAAGCCCGATAGCGTCAAGCGCATTGTCCTTGCATCAGGAGACATCGATCGCGACGCGGTCTTGCGAAAGGGAGGTTCCGTTGATCTGATGATCAAGGACAAGCCTTGGCTTAATGAGCAATCCTCTGATGCTCCGAGGGAGGCTAGCAGCGAGCCGCGCCGCAACGTCCTGATCTATGCCTCATTCCGCGACACTCCAATCCAGGCGTCGCGCACCTTGCATGGCTACGATCGGCTTGGGTCGACCAGCTGTCGGTACGATATTTCTTACGATCGACGTAAAGATGGCACCCTGGGCAATTGCCATAGGACAACAGATCGCCCTGGGCTGACTGTGGTCAGCACCTCAAGTGTGGATGGGCCCGACAGGTTGAACCACGCCGATTTCCTCGATGATTGCACGACGCGCGCGCATTTGAGCGCGTTCTTGCTGGGCGAGAAGGTTCCGAACGCGAAGATGCGAGAATATGTCAAAGTTCTCGACCCCGTCCCGAGCAGTGATGGCTTGGGCACGCCCCTGACTGGCTTTGAGATTTATGCCGGGAAGGTGCCGAAATGTTAGCCTCCGACCGGCTCGGCTGAGAAGATTGCAATCTCGGGTTCACCGACAGCCAATTCTCGCATTTTCGCCACGAACTGACCCGATTCCGGCACGGCAAAGTGGGTCTGGACTGCAGCCATGTCAGCCCATTGTTCGAAGAAGTGCAGCCGGTTCGAGTCCTCTGCATCGACATAGCAGCGATGCGACAGACAGCCCGGTTCATCCCTCGACCGCGCCGAATGCTCGCAACCAAGTTCGATACCAGCTTCGCGGCTATCGGGCTTAAGGGTCACCCCTCCGGTGATGATGATCATGCGGGTACCTCTCTTGTGTGAATATGCAAATGCCCTTCAAGCGTCCGGTGGACCGGGCATTTGTCGGCGATCTCGATTATCTTCGCGCGTTGCTCATCGGTCAATTGATCGCCCAGCACCTCAATTGAGCGATGCAGTGCTTGGATTTGGGCGCCCTCGCCTTCGTCCTCGCAATGGTCACAATCGACGTGATGGTCGCGCTCATGTGTGAGGTGGATCCTGGTGCCGATCATCGGCCAATTCTTACGATCCGCATACATCTTCATTGTCATGGCGGTGCATGTGCCCAGCGCCCCGAGCAGCAGATCATAAGGCGTCGGCCCGGTGTCATCGCCACCATAGCTGCGCGGCTCATCAGCGACAAAGCTGTGCGAGACGGTGTGGACCTCGGTCCCGAACTTGCCGTGGCCGGTCTGCACGACAACGCCTTCTTCTGGCATCGGCCAATCATCGCGCATCGGGAGATAGCGTTTGGCCCAGCACGCAATGGTCTCGGCTGCAAACTCCGCATCCGCCGGATCGGTCAACAGATGGTCAGCCCCAGCCAAACTGACAAAGCTCTTGGGATGAAAGGCGGCCTCGAAAAGCTTGCTGGCGTGCTCGATACCCACAATCGTATCGGTCGGAGAATGCAGGGCAAGATAAGGCAATCGCAGCTCTGTCACCAAGCCGAGCAAGTCCGTTTCCCTGGTATGATCCAGAAAGTCCTTGCTGAGCTGGAACGGGCGACCACCGATCGTCACTTCACCCTGCCCCTCGCGTTCAATCGCGGCGACATCGCCTTGGATGTTGTGCAGCACATGCGGAACATCTGACGGCGCGCCGATAGTGGCGATCGCCGCGACATTGTCGGTCCCAAGCTGATGCGAGGCCGCTAGCACCGCCGCTCCTCCCAAACTGTGCCCGATCATCAGCAAGGGCATGTTGAACCGCTCGCGCAGGAACAGCGCCACGCTCGTCAAATCACCAATATCGCTGGTGAAGCCGGCGCTTCCAAAGTCTCCCCCGCTCCCACCCAGTCCGGTGAAGTCAAACCGAAGCGTAGCGATCCCTTGCCCGGCCAGCGCCCGAGCCACGCTGACCGCAGCGCGGCTTTGCTTTGTGCACGTGAAGCAATGCGCGAACACCGCAGCTCCGCGAACCAGCCCTGTCGGCATCTCCAACGCACCCGAGAGGCTGTGGCCCTGCTTGCTCGTGATCGACAGCGTTTCTGTTGGCATTATTGTGTGTCCCTCAATTGAATGTCTCTTGGCAGGTTCGCACAAACCCGGATTGGGTTACGCCCAAGGATAGCCGCGATCCTCGCTATTCCGCTAGCCTACGCAGCGTCACCCTTGCCTCCGCCGCCCTTCGCCCTTAACGCGTGCGTCAACTCATTTGCCATTCGAGATGTATAGGGAACCGCATGACCGACCAAACCCGCTTTGAGGGAACCAGCTCATATATCGCTACCGAAGACCTCAAGGTCGCCGTCAACGCTGCTGTGCTGCTGCGTCGCCCACTGTTGGTCAAGGGTGAGCCCGGGACCGGTAAGACCGTACTGGCGCATGAAATCGCCAAAGCGATCAATGCTCCGTTGATCGAGTGGAACGTCAAGTCGACCACCAAGGCACAGCAAGGCCTGTATGAATATGACGCGGTTGCGCGTCTGCGCGATGGCCAGCTTGGCGATGAGCGAGTCCACGACATCTCGAACTACATTAAGAAGGGCAAGCTGTGGGAAGCCTTCACCGCTGAGCAGCTTCCGGTCCTTCTGATCGACGAAATCGACAAGGCCGATATCGAATTCCCGAACGATCTTTTGCAAGAACTCGATCGCATGAGCTTCGACGTTTACGAGACGCATGAGCGGATCGAAGCGAAAGAGCGCCCGATCGTCGTGATCACCTCGAACAACGAGAAGGAACTGCCCGACGCATTCCTGCGCCGCTGCTTCTTCCACTACATCAAATTCCCGGATCGCGAGACGATGCAGGAAATCATCGATGTGCACTATCCTGACATCCAGAAGTCCCTCGTCAAAAAAGCGATGGATATCTTCTATGAGCTGCGCGAAGTGCCCGGCCTCAAGAAGAAGCCCTCGACCAGCGAGCTGCTCGACTGGCTCAAGCTGCTGATGAACGAAGATATGCCGCTTGAGACCCTGCAGGATGCCAATCCGAACAGCGCAATCCCGCCGCTTCACGGCGCTCTGCTTAAGAACGAGCAGGATGTGATGATGTTCGAGCGACTGGCCTTCATGGCGCGCCGACAGCCGTAACGCATCTTGGCGGCCGAGGAATCTCTCAGCCCATCGGCTCAGCTTTGCCTGTCATGCGGACTGTGTTGCAGTGGCGCGCTTTTCCCGCATGCCTATTTCATTTTTGGAGAGAACCTGTCGCACTGGCAGTCGAAGGGGTTCGATCTGGTTGAAGAGGACGGCGGCGTCTTCTTTGAACTCGGCTGTCCGCATCTCGATGGCGCTGCCTGTACAATCTATGACAAGCCTCGCCCACACACATGTGGCGGCTTTCGCTGCAAGCCGCTGCAGGCACTCGAAGATGGTGAGATTGAGCTCGAACAGGCGCTGGCAAGGGTCGGTGAGGCCGTTGAGCTGTCCAAATCCTTGCGGAGCAAGCTGAGGCGCTCCGGTTTGAAGATCAAGGCCAGAAACTATCACGCATTGCGCGAGCGCCTTGAGCAGCTGCAGCGGGGCCCAGACGAAGCGTCACGCGCGAGTGCGACAGCTGCGTTGGCCGAGCTAGACGCTTTCGATGACTACGCAGAAAAGCACATCATGCCGGATTATGTGTTGGAAGATTAGTCGAACTTGTAAGCCAGCTCGAAATCGCCCCAGCGACGGCCCTTGATGAAAAGCGGCACATAGACGTTGCGCACCACATTGTAGTTCTCGCCATCGCCCTCTTGGCGATAGACCGCCATCATGTAGGGCGCGGTGCTTGCTTTTGCCTTTTGATCGATCGGGTCGAACAATATCCGACCGTTGCGGCAATGCTTGGTGTCATGCGCCAGATCACCCGTAGGCTCCTGCGAGAACTCGCTGAGATGGGTTGGCAGAAAGCCGTTCGTGTCGGTACAGGCAGCGGCCAGAATCCGCGCGTCAGATGCCGCCCAATCATCAAGCTTGGGCTGCCATATGCGATCAGCCCAATCACTCATTCGAGAACGGAATCGTGGAGGATTGCTGCCTTCTACGGGCGCGTAGTCATGATCGAAGAGGTCGGTCTCTGAAAGACTTGCATCGGAAAGTGCTGTATTCACCGTTTCCGTAATGATCGCCGCCAGTTCCTGCGCGCGGTCGACCATGGCGCTGTCTTCAGGCGAAAGGCCCGCCTGTACAATCCGATCGAACATCTCGCTGGCGGTCATTTCCAGCTCTTCCATGCGCTGATGGGCGCCTTGAAGCTCGGATTCGTTCTGCCGCGCGGCGCGATCGAAGCTCTCCAGCACGCCCTGTACGGCGTCGACATGGTTGCTGATCGTGCCAGTCGAACGGGCGATCACGTCGTTCTGCTTATCAACCTCTTCCACCAGCTCGCCAACGCTGCTGATGGTGGTCTCAATTCGCGAGACCGATTCCTGAGCAGCAGAGCTTGCAGCAGCACCTGCTTCGATCTTCTCGATCACAGTGCCAGCTTGTTCACCGAGAGTGTCGATGGTCTGCGCAATCTCTTCTGTCGCTTTGCGTGTGTCATTGGCGAGGCTTTTCACCTCGCTCGCAACGACCGCAAAGGTGCGCCCCGCTTCCCCAGCGCGCATGGCTTCAATCGTAGCGTTGAGAGCAAGAATATTGGTCGTCTCAGCGATCTGATCGATGTCTTCAGCGCTACGGCGGACCTGTTCCATAGCTGCGGCAAAGCCGGTGACATGCTCGCCAAGCGCCCCGACCAACTCAAGCAGTCCATTGATCTGCTCAAGCGAAGACTGAATTAGGGCCGTGCCCTCCCCCAAGCGTTCAATCGCGCGTTCGGACAACAACCGTGCCTCATCGCTCGCCTCGGCGACCTTGACTTGATCGTGCTCGAGTGCGGCAACCGTGCCCTGCAAGGCCTCATGCTCGGTTCGCAACAATTCAGACGAACGGATCACCGCATCGACAATTCCGGCAACATCGCTGCAGCCGACCGAGACGGCACCGCAGCTCTCTGGAATTTGCTCCAGTGCGGTAGCCCCAGCGTTGTCAATCGCGACCGGCTTCATACACAACCCCTTATCTGCGTGGGCCTAGGCCGTAATCAGGGATGGTTAGCGCGAGGTTAAGACCGACCTATCGGCTTTGGCAGTCGGTTGCATTTTGGGACTGGCGCGGTCGCCTCAGGCAAGCTACGCAGCTGTCATGTTTTTCAACTTCGTCGACGAGCTGCGCGAAGCCGGAATTGGCGCTTCGTTCAAAGAGCACCTCACCTTGCTGGAGGCGCTCGACAAAGATGTGATCGAACAATCGCCGGAGGCTTTCTACTACCTCTCCCGCGCGACCTTCGTAAAAGACGAAGGCCTGCTCGATCGGTTCGACCAGGTGTTCAACAAAGTCTTCAAGGGCATTCTGTCCGACTATGGCCAGAACCCGGTCGAAATCCCCGAAGACTGGCTCAAGGCTGTTGCCGAGAAATTCCTCTCCGAAGAGGAAATGGAAGAGATCAAGTCACTCGGCGACTGGGACGAGATCATGAAGACGCTCAAGGAGCGTTTGGAAGAGCAACAGAAACGCCACCAGGGCGGCAACAAATGGATCGGCACAGGCGGTACCTCACCGTTTGGCAATTCGGGCTACAATCCTGAAGGCGTCCGGATCGGCGGCGAGAGCAAACACAAGCGCGCCGTGAAAGTCTGGGAAAAGCGCGAGTTCAAGAACCTCGACAACACCAAAGAGCTTGGCACCCGCAACATCAAGATGGCGCTGCGCCGGCTGAGGCGGTTTGCTCGCGAGGGCGCCGCGGACGAGCTCGACATAGACGCAACGATCGACGGCACCGCCAAGCAAGGCTGGCTCGACATCCATATGCGGCCAGAGCGGCACAATGCCGTGAAGCTGCTGCTATTCCTCGATGTCGGCGGGTCGATGGACCCCTTCATCAAGCTCTGTGAAGAGCTGTTCAGCGCTGCCACCTCGGAATTCAAGAACCTCGAATTCTTCTACTTCCACAACTGCCTCTATGAGGGTGTTTGGAAGGACAACAAGCGCCGGTGGCAGGAACGGACCAAGACCTGGGACGTGCTCCACAAATACGGCCATGACTATAAGGTTATCTTCGTCGGCGACGCCGCGATGAGCCCTTATGAGATCACCCATGCCGGCGGTTCGGTCGAGCATATGAACGAAGAGCCCGGCTCTATCTGGATGAAACGGGTGACCGATACCTATCCGGCGACCGTTTGGCTAAACCCCGTGCCAGAGAAGCAATGGGGCTATTCGCAATCGACCAAAATGCTCAAGGAGCTGGTCAATGATCGCATGTATGGCCTGACTTTGGACGGGTTGGACGACGCGATGCGCGAACTGAGTCGCAAGCAGGGGCATTGAGCCGGATTGAGCTCCCTGAAGGGATCGAGTTGGAGGATCCCCGGCCGATCGCCGCCAGCGCACCTTACACTTTCTTCATGCCCTGGGCCGAAGAACTGGCTGCTCTGAAGCCAGGCGATGGAGCACAGCTCACGTTTCGTCAGCTAGAGGGTGCGCATACCTATGATGCCGAACGGATGTGGGTCCTAATTGAGCAGATTGAATCTGGTTGGATCACCGGTAGGCTGGATAATGAGCCCGTTGGAATGGACAAAATCTCCCTCGGCGACCGCGTAATCGTGCCTCTAACACATGTCATTTCAACAACTTTTGCGGAAGGCAACCCGAGACCTTCGGTCCCGACATCGCGAGAGTACTGGGACCGTTGCCTCGTGGATGCATGCGTTTTGAGTGGTCGCAGCCACGTCGACTATTTCTATCGCGAGACGCCGGATATGGGCTCCGAAGACGACACTTACTCGGACAGTGGATGGCGTATTCGCGGTACCGACGAGGGGATTGCTGGGGATCAGCGGCTCGGTGAAGATCCAGAGTACATCGCTTTAGGAAAGGTGCTAAATCAGGATGATCGCTGGCTTCATCTCATCGATCGTGAAGTGGGCGCTGCTTTCCAATGGGACCCTTCGATCGATGATTACATCGAACTGGAATAGGTCAAAAGCCGATTCACGCCACCAAGCCGATGCATTCAACCCTTTCAGAACCTCGTAGAGTCACGAGGGTTTGACCCTGGTTGTGCGCTACTCTGTGGAAAAATCCGGCAGAAGCTGTGGGCTGACGTGCGTCACCTCCAGGAATCGTAGTATTTCGTAGCGGAAAGTAAGTTGCCGGTCTCTGCGGCGTAGGCCGCATACCGCCAACCCGCTCAGTCTTAGGAGTTTCGTCAAGCACAGCATTTGGGGGTTTCCATGGGGAAAGGTCGTTCGCGTCGGCGCAAGCAGCGTAAGCGGAGGTCAAAGCAAGATGCAGTAGCCTTGCCACCGCCTCAGAGCCCTCCTGTCATGGCTTCGCTTGATGCCGGTGATCATGTGTTGGCTATCCCACTGGCTGTCATTGACGAAGAGCTAGTCCAATCTCCCACTTCTCAAACCGCAGAAGTTTCCAAAAATCGGCAAGCGCGCCGCAAGGCCAAGCGCAACAAGGCTAAGATCATAAAGCGAGCAGCGAAAACAAAGGCGGCTGAACCGGTGCTAGAGACGGCCGAGGCCGAGCAGTTCTTCGACGGTAAACCTCCCGCAGAGCTTGTCAGGGGCGAAGCTGCACCAGAGGTGCCGGTATCCTCTGCGGAGCCCGAGGGAGCCCCGCCGCCTGAGCCAAGAGAGAAACCGGCAGTCCCGCTCGAAGACACAATGCCTGGCTCAATGGAGAAGTACCTGATCAGCGACGAGCCAGCAGCCGAACCGAGATTGCTCAGTGCTCCTCTCAGACAGCCGGATGCCCCATTGCTCGACACAGCAGCTCTGTCCGAGTTGCTCAGTTCATGTCCTGCCAGCACCGACCCTGCGTTGGATGAAGTCTTCAAACCTATTGAGCCGGAACGGCGTCCCGCAATGGCTGCAGAAATCGCCAATCGGCCGATCGCACCCATTCCACGGCACAATGCTTTGGCAGACCCCAATGCCAAGGTCCTGACCCGGTTGCGGCTCTGGATCATGGGACTGTTTGAGCGCAAGCCCCCCGCTTCCACGCAGGGCGCTCAAAAATTGCCGGTCAACCAACTGGTTGAGTTGCAAAAAGACCTCGCTTCAATCCAAAGCCGCATCGACAGAATGATATCGACGACCCAGCGCTAGGACGAGGGGCTACGGCACCCCCTAGAGTGCCTAAAGGCTATCCGATCCGGCGCTAGCGGCGCACTGTCTTATGCTAGTATTCTTGACATCATGTCAAAAATACACGACATGGCGATTCGAAAGGATTGTCTATGTCCAAGGGCAAGATCGCCAGCATCGCTATCTTCATCGTCGGCCTGGGTCTGCTCATTCTCGAGGGGCAACAAACGTTTGGAGACTCGGGACAATCGGTCGGTGCAACCGCTCTGGCGCTGTGCTCCCTTGCAATATGGAACGTCCTCCGCCTGTCCGACGAGGTCGAGCAGAGGTTTGCTCTGAATGCCTTTGCGCTGGGCTTCGCAGCCATGGCGGGATGGTCCTATGCCCTGGACGCATATGAGTGGAGCAGCATTTTCACGGTTTGGAACGTCGGATTCGGTGTCTGGCTGATCACCTATGCCGGGCAGAAGGCGCGTGCGCTGTGGTGAACCATATTCGCAAATATCGTCTCCTGGCCGACATCACCCAAGCCGAATTGGCAGCCACTTGTGGGGTCTCGCGCCAAGCCATCAACACAATCGAGCGCGGCAGGCATGATCCCAGTGTCTCGCTCGCATTTCGCATCGCCAAAGCTCTTTCAGTTGAAATCACGGACCTATTTACGGATGAAGACTAATCGCATCACAGTAGCCCTTGCCGCCATTTGTGCCTTTGTGCTGGGGCTCAGCTCCTCGGCAGCAGCTGGTGTCGAGCACGACAATGCTATGCGCAACCTTACGGTCAGTTTCGACTCCGCTTCTTCGGACGCGAGTTATGAGGGCACACTTACGCTTCCAGACGGCGATGGTCCCTTCCCGGGCATCATCTTACTTTCCGTAGCTGGCCCCAATGATCGCGATCAAACTGTAGGAGACAATCGCGGCTTCGCAGACCTTGCAGCTGCCTTTGCGGCGCAAGGGATCGCCTCTTATCGGTTCGACGACCGCGGAGTTGGAGGCTCGAGCGGCGATTACTTCGCAGCATCTTGGGAAGTTCTCGCTGAGGATGCTGCGCAGGCGTTTGATACCATCGCAGCCCATCCGAAGGTCGACGCAGGAAGACTGGGGTTCGCGGGCATGAGCCAGGGTGCGGCTTTGGCGGCCATGGCGAGCCGATCGAGGCCCGAGAGTGGCGCGGTGATTCTTCTCTCCGCGCCTGGCTTGGCGGGCGAGGACGCGCTCAAGGGACAACTCGAAACCAATCTGGCCGCCATGCAGGTCCCTGAGTTCCAAGCCGCGCAATTCCGCGGTCTGATGGACCAGTTTCTGGGGATCATCCGCGATCGCTCGGACAGCCAATTTTCCGAGATGGAACAATTCCTATCAGGGCCGGGGCGGCAGCTAATCCCGCCCTACTCCTTCGTCCCAAAAGACGTCCGAGGGCTGACCGAGATGGTGCTGGGTCCCTGGTACACATCCAATGTAACTTTCGATCCGCAAACCACCTATCAGATCGCTCAGCCCGTCATGGTCGTTGCGGGCGGACTTGATCCAGTCGCTCCACCCACAACTCACCTCGATCAAATCCGCGAGATCCTCGCTCAGAAATCCGCGTCCAGCGTAACTGTGCTTGAATTCCCGGACGGCAATCATCTGTTGCAGCGCTCAGTGACCGGAAGCCCTTTGGAGTATCCGCAAATTGACCACGGCATAGCTCCCGACATAGCGGCAGCGATCGCGGCCTGGGCGCGGATTCATCTAGCACGTTAAGCCAGGCTCGAACCCATTGGCAGTCCCCAACACCTAGGTTTTAACCCGACTGAGACTTGGGATTTTGCGCTTCTTCGAGCCAAGGGCGTCGGCGCAATCCGACGCCAGCGCGAGCCTACCGATTGATCAATTGGTTGAGTTGCAGTCTGATCTCTCAAGGATACAGCGACAAGTCGATCGGATGATCGCTGCAAGTAGAAGCTAAGGCAGGGGCTGAATCACCTCACGAAGGGTGACCCAACCGAAGGGCGCCTTCTCAGACTTCACCATCACAATCATCGCGCGACCACGCGCGGTACCGCCGGGGCTGCCGTCTTTAGGCTTCCAAGCGATGGAGAAGCGCGTGATCGACGTCGCCATGTCGCCACAAATCACCATGGATTCAATCACCTCAGCATCGCCTTCGCCAAATTCGAGGTCGACCGACGAGAAGGTATTGGCGAGGTCCTGCTTCAGCGCATCCTTGCCGTCAAAGAAGGCGTCAGGCCCCAGGGATTTGGCAACATCATCATGATGAAACAGCGCGATCTGTTCGATATCAGCCGCTTTGAAGGCTGCCCTCACCGCCTGATTGGTGGCCTGAATATTGGCGAACTCTGGGCTTTGCTGTGCTGGAACGCACGCCGCAGATTGAGCAGCCAGAGCGACCAAAAGTCCTGAAATCATCGGTGCGATCCCCTCCTACATCTCAGTAGAGTAAATGCGGTTTGACAGCTTCCATCCATAAGGCCTCGTCTCGTGACGCCATTGCGTCCAGATCGCCTGGCTGCGCTTCGCTGTCATCGACCCACTCGCGCAACGACGGCCCGCCGTTGATGACGTCGATCGCCAGTCGATCGAGCTCATATTCGTAGGGAAAATCGCGCCATAGATCGTAGTCGGGAGAGATTCGGCGGATTGCTTTGAACGCCAGCGCCTGCAGCCGCCAAGGTCTGAACTTTGCGTGATCGTAATGCCCGACTTCTGCGTGGACCATCAATGCATTACAGAGCAAACCTGCGTGCTTATGAAAGGTCGGTTCGAACCAGCAATCGCGGATAGCGCACCCCTTCACCCAGTCTGGCGCAAGGCGGTGCATTTCACCCAAGGCTTTCTTCGCATCAACATCGGGCGCGCCAAACAAAACTTCCAGCGGTCGCGTGGTCCCGCGTCCTTCTGACAGATTTGTACCCTCAAGCATAACGGTGCCGGCATAACAGCGCGCCATGTTGAGGCTGGCAGCATTTGGACTTGGGTTGATCCAGACCCGCGATGATGGCCAGCCAAAGCCGTCTTGGCTGGCAGGCTGCCATCCTTCCATCGCGATCACACGATAGTCCACGTCCAGCTTGTAGTGACTGATGAACCAGTGCCCCATTTCACCCAATGTCAATCCGTGCCGCATTGGCATCGGACCAGCCCCAACAAAGCTCTCCTGACCCGGGATGAGCGCGGTGCCCTCGATTGGGCGTCCGGCGGGATTTGGGCGATCGAGCACCCAGACCTGCTTGCCGTCCTTGGAAGCCTCTTCCAGAAGGTAGAGCAGCGTCGTGACGAAGGTATAGATCCGGCAGCCGAGATCCTGCAGGTCAAACAGAAAGACATCAGCGGTAGACATCATTTGACCGGTCGGTCGACGAACCTCACCGTAAAGTGAGAATATCGGAATATTGTAAGTCGGATCGATCTCGTCTGAGGTCTCGACCATGTTGTCCTGCTTGTCTCCTTTGAGCCCATGCTGAGGCCCAAACGCACTGGTCACGTTCACCCCCGCAGCAATCAGTGCATCGAGACTGTGCGTGAGGTCCTCCGTCACACTGGCCGGATGTGCGACAAGCGCGACCCGCTTTCCCCGGAGCTCATCGAGCAGATTGGGGCTGGCAAGAAGTTGATCGATTCCGAATTTCATGAGCCAAGAGTTGGGACAGGCGTGCGACAAAGGCAATGGTGTTTCGCGCAAGAGCGCCTATATCCGCTGCCATGGACTGGACCGTTGCCATCACTGCAGCCCTGTGGGCGATCATCCTGGGTGGCGCCGGCGGGGCGCTGACCGAGATTGGCGAATGGTATCGGAATCTGAAAAAACCAAGTTGGCAGCCGCCGGATTGGGCGTTTGGACCGGCTTGGACCATCATCTTGGGCCTGGCTGCGTGGAGCCTCTACCTGGCGTCAATGGCGTCGAGTACCACCGAAGACCGGGTTCTGATCGGCTCCTTGTTTGGGTTGAACTTTATTCTCCACCTTGCCTGGTCACCTCTATTTTTCAAGGTTAAGCGCCCCGATTGGGCCTTGATCGAGAATGTCTTTCTTTGGCTCTCGGTTCTGGCTCTGGTTGTCGTATTGTCGTCCTACTCGACGCTCGCCGGTTGGCTCAACGTGCCCTACCTGCTGTGGGTAAGCTTTGCGATGTTCCTGAATTGGAAGATCGTTCAACTGAACCGCCCCTTCGGCCGAGAGCCTGACGCAGCCTAACGTTCCAGGATCAATTGCCGGCAGGCTTCAGAATGGAAATCCGGCTTGCCAGGGCCAAAGGCCAGCGCCCAGTATTGTCGTGCCCCGTTTTGGTGTTCGATCACGGCGCTGAGCCCGACTTGGACCGGGTCTGGCAGGTCGGCTGCCACGCTCGCGCGCAGAACGAATTCACCTGATCCACTTGCTTCGCTGTGAGAGCTTGCCAGAGCAATCGCATCGACGGACGCGTTCCGCATACCCTGGCGATGACTGTCGAAACTGTAGGCTGCCCACTGACCAGATGGCGAAAAGTTGAATTCGATGTAGCCAGATTGCCCAATCTCTTGCCAAAAGACTTCGAAACAGGTCGTCTTCCAAAGATCATCAGCTCTCACGTTCGGTTGATTGGCTGGCAGTCGGATTCCCGAGATGCGTCCCTCGAGGCGGAATTCCGCGTCAAATCCCGTCTCATTTGGGTCAATTTTGGCGAGCACCGCCTTGATCGGACCAAGGTCGCAGGTGTGATGCAGCATTAATGGTATCATGCGTTTGGCCTATTATCGCGGAACAATGCTCGCAAGAGGCTTGGGGCTGGATACGAACGCTGTTAGAGGCCCGCGGATCATGAGCACCTACGAATCCGATCTGCTGCGCCTGCTGGAAGAGCGTGGCTATATCCACCAAGTCACCGATGCCGGAGCATTGGACCAACTCGCGTCAAAGCAAGTTGTCCCAGGCTATATCGGCTTCGACGCGACGGCGCCCAGCCTCCACGTTGGAAGCCTTGTGCAGATCATGATGCTTCGTCGGCTCCAGCAGACTGGCCACAAACCGATCGTGGTTATGGGCGGTGGCACGACCAAAGTTGGCGATCCTTCCGGGAAGGATGAGAGTCGCAAGCTGCTTACGCCGGACGCGATCCAGGACAATATTGCTTCGATCCGCACTGTGTTTGAGCGGTTGTTGACCTTCGGTGATGGCCCCACTGACGCGATAATGGTCGACAATGATGAATGGCTCAGCGCGCTCGGCTATGTTGAATTGCTGCGCGATGTCGGGCCGCATTTCACGATCAATCGCATGCTCACGTTTGATTCAGTCCGCCTGCGGCTCGACCGCGAGCAGCCGCTGACCTTCCTCGAATTCAACTACATGATCCTACAAGCCTACGACTTTCTCGAGCTTGCACGACGCTATGATTGTCGCCTGCAAATGGGCGGCAGCGATCAATGGGGAAACATCGTCAATGGCATGGAACTGTCACGGCGTATGGAAGGCCGTGAGCTGTTTGGACTAACCACGCCCCTGCTGACGACGGCTGATGGTGCGAAAATGGGCAAGACCGCGGCGGGCGCCGTCTGGCTCAACGAAGACCAACTGCCTGCCTACGACTTCTGGCAATATTGGCGGAATAGCGATGACCGCGATGTCGGCCGTTTCCTGCGCCTGTTCACCGACTTGCCTCTCGAAGAAATCGCGCGGCTTGAAGCGCTGGAAGGCGCGGATATCAACGACGCCAAAGTGGTGCTCGCCAATGAGGTCACCCGTCTTGTCCGAGGCGAAGACGCCGCACGCGCAGCCGAAGCAACCGCCCGCGAGACCTTTGCCGGCGGTGGCGCTGGTGAGGACTTGCCGACACTGTCGGTGGGTCCCGAAGGCCTTCGCATCGGCGCGGTCCTGACCGAGATTGGTTTCACGTCATCCAATGGCGAGGCGAAGAGAAAACTCGCCGAAGGTGCCGTCAAGATCGATGGAGAGACGATCAAAGATCCTGGCTTTTTGGTTGTGCCCACCGAGGGCGAGCCCCTTAAGCTCAGCCTTGGGAAAAAGAAGCACGGCTTGATCTCGCGCTAATCACTTCAGTGACACAATTCTCACTCTCTCTGCCGGAGCTTTACCAAATGTCAGCCTTTATTGCGCATTAAGGGCATTGCCCAGCAGTAACAGGAGGACCGAGGGCCGTGACAGCGGGAGCAAATCTCAGCGTAACCGACATGCGCCGCGCAGCGCGTCATCCGGTCGATTTTCCGGTCATCGTGGAGCACTTTTCGCTCGGCGATCTCAATCTGCACGTCTGCAATCTTTCTGCACATGGCTTTATGATCGACGACGCGGAGAAGCTCGGCCGTGGCGACCGGGTCATTATCCGGCTGCCAATTGTCGGTCGAATCGAAGCCTATGTTATCTGGACTCGCGAAAACCGCGCGGGCTTCCAATTTGAACGGATCATCCGGCTCGACGATTTCGTGTCGATCATCGACACCTTGCAACCCAATCCAAGATTGCGGCGCAACCGATAAGCCCAACTCGATTGTAATCGACAAATAGATTCGCTTGCTTGGCAGGCGGCATCAGTGCTGCCATGGGCATCGAGTGACTGACTCAGCCCCCGTCCCGAACCATCCCTTCCAGATCCATAACTTTCGAGCCTATTGGTTGTGTCGTCTGGCGATGACGCTGGCGCAATACGCCATGCTGTTGGTGATCCAGTGGCAAGCCTATAACCTGGCACGCGACAGTGGGATGAACGTCGCTGAGGGTTCGGGTACCTTGGCGATCATCGGCCTTTTGCAATTCCTACCCTTGTTCGTGCTCACGCCATTCTCTGGGCTGGCCGCAGATCGGTTCGATCGTAAGCTGCTCGGTATTCTCACGATCCTATTGCAATTGGGATGCGCTGGGACCTTGGCCTGGTTCAGCTGGAATGATGGCGTCACCCTGCCCTTGCTGTTCTTGGTGGCGATTGTTCTCGGCGTTGCGCGCGGGTTTGCCGGTCCTGCATTGTCGGCTCTCGCACCTAACCTAGTGCCAAAGGCGATCCTGCCGACCGCCATCGCGCTGTCATCAATATCCTGGCAGGTGGGCGCGCTCGTCGGGCCAGCGATAGGGGCCATTCCCTATGCGATCGAGCCCGCCCTTCCCTACGCCATCGCGACTGGCCTGTTTGCTATTTCAACGCTCGCATTGCTGTCGGTTGGCAAGGTTCCACAGCCCGAAATGCGCAAAGACCAACGGCCGATCGGGGCAATCATCGATGGTCTGAGGTATGTCGTGCAGAACAAGATGGTCCTCGGCGCGATCACGCTCGATCTCTTCGCAGTGTTCCTCGCTGGCGCGAACGCGCTCATCCCGGTGTTCGCTCGTGATATCATTCAAACCGATGAAACCGGGTTGGCCCTGCTGGCATCCTCGACACCCGCCGGAGCTCTGGTCACAGCGATCTTCTTCTCCTTCCGCCCGCTCAAAAGCAACGTGGGACCGAAGATGCTCGGCGCGGTGGCGGTGTTTGGGCTCGCGACGACTGTGTTCGGGTTTTCGTCCTACCTCCCGCTCAGCATGGCGATGCTGTTTGTGATTGGCGCATCGGACATGTTCAGTGTTTACGTCCGCCAATCTCTGATCCAGCTCCATACGCCTGACGACAAGCGCGGAAGGGTCTCATCGGTCAGCATGATGACAATCAGCGCATCCAATGAAGGCGGCGATGCATTTTCCGGCAGTCTGGCGTTTCTTATCGGCCCAGTAGCCGCAGTCGTTGCTGGTGGTGCCGGTGCAATCGCCACGGTTTTGCTGTGGGCCCGCTTGTTTCCCGTGCTCAGGACGACAAAGACCTTCGATCCGCCGGACAATTTGCTAGAAGACCAAAAGAACACAAATTCCCAGGAGGCCTGAGATGAAAGCAGCGAACATTCTCGAGACGATTGGCAATACGCCGCACATCCGCTTGTCACGACTGTTTCCAGACCACGAAGTGTGGCTCAAGTCAGAGCGGGCCAATCCTGGCGGCTCGATTAAAGACCGCATCGCCTTGGCCATGATTGAGGACGCAGAGGCGTCTGGAGCACTGAAGCCTGGCGGCACAATAGTCGAACCAACCAGCGGCAACACCGGTATTGGCTTGGCGATGGTGGCAGCGGTCAAAGGCTACAAGGTCATCCTTGTCATGCCTGAGTCGATGTCGATCGAGCGGCGCCGTTTGATGCTGGCCTATGGTGCAAGCTTTGATCTCACTCCAAAAGAAAAGGGCGTCAAAGGCGCTATCGAACGCGCCATTGAAATCGTCGAGAGCACGGACGGTGCATGGATGCCTTCACAATTCGAGAACCCTTCGAATGTCGCCGTCCACGTCCGGACCACGGCCAAAGAGATACTCGCGGACTTTGCTGATTCCCCGATCGATGTGATGATCACGGGCGTCGGAACCGGGGGGCACCTGACTGGCTGCGCCGAGGAGTTGAAGCGCACTTGGGCCGACATGAAAGCTTATGGCGTTGAGCCTGAGCTTTCGCCGGTCATCAACGGCGGACAACCCGGACCTCACCCGATCCAAGGCATTGGCGCGGGCTTCATTCCAGGCAATCTGCACACTGACGCGATCGACGGGGCAATCCCGGTTGATGCAGACGATGCCAAGGAAATGGCTCGTCGCGCCGCCCGAGAAGAAGGAATGCTGATCGGCATATCTTCGGGTGCAACGCTCGCAGCGATCGCGAAGAAACTGCCAGAATTGGCCGCCGGATCACGGGTGCTTGGGTTCAATTACGACACCGGTGAACGCTATTTGTCGGTTCCAGAGTTCCTTCCCGTCGAATAATTGTCGCAAAATTCCAAGCCGAAGCCATTTAATGGCGTCAGAGAAAACTCAGCTATCGGCAGATAGTGCTGAACAACTTGTTTGCTTGCGACCAAGGACCCCTGAACCATGCCGTTGTCGAACGGATTCGGACTGCTGTCGAACGACCCGGGGCGCCCGCTCCACTACCGCTTTTTGAAGCGGCAGCGCCACCGGGTGAACGACACAATTGCAAAGTCTTCGCGGATCTCAAACGATCCGGTGCTTGATGCCGCGCAGTTCGATTGGTCTGAAAAGGTCAGTGATCAGTGGGAGGCAATTCGCGACGAAGCCCTCGACGTCTGTCGGCACCAAGACGCTATCCCGCCCTTGCGGGATATCTCGCCAGACCACCGGGGAATCATCGAGGATAACGCTTGGCGCAGTTTCTTCCTGATTGGATACGGCCACAGGATCGAGGAAAACATTGCGAGAGCGCCAAAGACCGCTGAACTGGTCTCGCAAATTCCCGGCCTGAACTCAGCCTTCTTTTCAATTCTTGCGCCTGGTTCGCATATTACGCCCCACCGGGGCGTGACGAAGGCCTTCGTTACAGCGCATCTCGGCTTGGTCATCCCTGAGCGTCGCGAAGACTGCTGGATGCGGGTCGATGACCAACGTGTGCTTTGGGAAAATGGGAAGTGGCTCGCTTTCGACGACACCTACGAGCACGAGGTGCGCAATGACAGCGGCGAGACCCGGATCATATTGCTGTGCCAGATCGAGCGGCCGTTGCGGCAACCCGGTCAGTTCCTGGCAGATCTGCTGATGGGTTATGTCCGTCGCAGCCATTTCGTGCGTGAGGCAAAGGACAACCTTGGCGATTGGGAAACGGCCTTTGCCCGGGCCGAACGCGAAGAGTAACCGTACACCGTAAAACAAGAGGGCCCGATCCTTTCGGACCGAGCCCCTCGAAATGCAAATCCGGTACCAGCTTAGGCCGCGGTGGCAAATGCCTCTTCCGGCAGAGCCATCATATTGTCGCTGCCAGCTTCCAGCTTGCGGCGAAGCGCGCCAGCATCCGGCAGGAAGCGTTCCCCGTAATAGGCAGCCGACGTAAGCTTGGCTTCATAGAACGCAGCGTCCTCAGGCGAGCTCTTCAGCGCTTCGACAGCAACCTTGCCCATCTTCAACCAGAAGAAGCCGAGAGTAACGATGCCCATGATGTGCATGTAATGATGTGCGCCAGCACCCAAGTGGTTCGGGTTTGCCATGGCGTTTTGCATGAACCACATGGTGGCCGCCTTCTGTTCACCCAGAGCTTTCTCGAGCTGCTCGGCCAAGCCTTTCAGCGCGTCGATATCTTTTGCGGAGGCGATCTCTTCGTCGATCATCGCGAAGAAGGCCTGGACGGCGCGCCCGCCTTTGGAAGCGAGCTTGCGTCCGCACAGATCCATCGCCTGAACGCCGTTGGTACCCTCATAGATCATAGCGATCCGGCTATCGCGCACGAATTGCTCCATGCCCCACTCGCTTACATATCCGTGGCCGCCATAGACCTGCTGCATGTTGTTAGCGATGTCATAGCCCTTGTCGGTGCCATAGCCTTTGATGACCGGGGTCATCAGGCCGATCAGATCGTCAGCCATCTGACGCTCTTCTTCGGTCTGCGCCTTGTGAGTCAGATCGACCTGAAGTGCGCCCCACATGCAGAGTGCGCGCATGCCTTCGTTGAACACCTTCGCATCCATCAGCATCCGGCGAACGTCGGGGTGAACAAAGATCGGATCAGCCTTGGCGTCGGTGTCAGCCGGGCCAGTCAGCGCGCGTCCCTGACGACGATCCAGCGCGTAAGTCACGCCGTTTTGATAGGAAACTTCAGCCTGCGCCAATCCTTGGAGTCCAACGCCCAGACGCGCGGCGTTCATCATCACGAACATCGCTGCGAGGCCCTTGTTTTCCTCACCGACCATCCAGCCTTTGGCGCCGTCATAGTTGAGCACACAGGTCGCGTTGCCGTGAATGCCCATCTTCTTCTCGATCGAACCACAGCTGACGCCGTTGCGATCGCCCGGCTCACCATTGTCGTCGAGGATAAACTTGGGAACGATGAACAGCGAGATGCCCTTCGAGCTGTCCGGCGCACCCGGAGTCTTCGCCAGAACGAGGTGAATGATGTTGCTGGTCAGGTCATGCTCACCGGCTGAGATGAAAATTTTGGTGCCGGTAATCGAATAGGAGCCATCGCCTTGCGGCTCAGCCTTGGTCCGGATCATACCAAGATCGGTCCCGCAATGCGGCTCGGTAAGGTTCATCGTGCCTGACCATTCGCCTGAGATCATTTTCGGCGCATAGGTTGCTTTCTGCTCGTCGCTGCCAGCAGCAAGGATCGCTGCGATCGCTCCGTTGGTCAGGCCAGGATACATGCCAAATGCTTGGTTTGCCGAAGCCGTGTACTCTTCGAGCACCATGCCGAGCGTGTGCGGTAGACCTTGGCCACCGAATTCTTCGGGCTGTGAAAGCGTGCCCCAGCCTGCTTCGGTGTAAGCCTGGTAGGCTTCCTTGAAACCGTCCGGCGTGGTGACCGAACCATCTTCGTGGCGCGTGCAGCCTTGCTCGTCCCCGATCTGGTTGATTGGTGCGAGCACTTCCGAGCAGAACTTACCCGCTTCATTGACGATCGTATCGATCATATCCTGAGTGGCGTTCTCAAAACCAGGCAGATTGCCATAGCTGGCAAGATCAAGCATCTCGTTGAGGAGAAAACGTGTGTCACGCGTCGGGGCAGTATAGGTCGGCATCTCTGGATCCCTTAAATCAGAGTTGATTGTTCAAAATTGCGGTCTGGCTTAGCCGAGGTCGAGTTGTTCGATCTCCGCGACAAACTCAGTGAGCTCCTTGATCGAAGAATCGATATCAGCGCGCTGTTTCTTGAGCTTGGCGATATGGGTGCGGCACTTCTCAATCGTGACGCGGCGTTGTTCTACGCGGCCATCATCGAGATCATAGAGATCGATCATCTCACGAATTTCTGTGAGGCTGAAACCGACATTCTTGGCGCGCATGATCCACGCCAGACGGGCGCGATCGCGCTTGGAGTACACACGGGTAAGACCGACACGCGCTGGGGCGATCAGACCTTCGTCTTCGTAGAAGCGCAGTGCCCGCGCCGTGCAGCCAAATTCACCAGTCAGGTCAGAGATCGAGAACTGCTCTCGCTCAAGTTTGTCTGGACGATCAAGATGCGCGCCATTGCGGCGGTTGGTCGAAGCTTCGGCCCCATTGGCGTCGGCTGAGCTGGCGGATGTGTGTGCAGGTGCTGTAGCCATGATTCGACGACTACCTTACCTTTACGTGAGCGTCAAGCATTGACCTTAACGAGAGACCCACCCTTCATCCGGCGATAGAAACATGACTTGCGCCCAGTGTGGCAGGTCGGTCCGGCAGGCTTGGCATAGATAACCATGGCATCTTGGTCGCAATCCACGCGGATCTCTTGGACCTCTAGAAAGTGACCCGAAGTCTCACCTTTGGTCCAAAGCTTCTGACGCGACCGAGACCAGAATGTGACCCGACCTGTCTCAAGGGTCACATCGATTGCGTCTTGATTCATGTAGGCGACGACCAAGACTTCATGGTCGTCTTGGTCCAGCACCACACAAGTCAACAGGCCTTGTGAGTCGAATTTCGGAAGGAAGTCGGTTCCTTCCTCGATGACCTCTTTGCTTGGCTGGCAGCAGCCAGGTTCTTCGCCGGACACGCTCGAGACTCCTCGGTGAATCGCCGCTCTGATGCGATGATTTGTTGCACGATAACCACAGCATGGAGTCAAAATCCAAGACTGCGTGAGATCAACCTTTCAGATTTAAGACTCTAGTGGGACATACCCTCTCCACGAGCACTTGTTGTTCGTCAACCGAACATTCGGTGCCGCAGAGCGCCAGGTTCAGGGGGTAAATCGGATCAAGCCAAACGCGGGGTGTTGGTAGGTTCGATTGAACGATGAGGGATAAGGTCCTGGTAGCCAAGTTAGGGGGTGGCTGCCTGAGCTCTTCAGAGCGGATCTGCATCATTTCGTCACGTGGCGCCCGAGGCTTAGCGGCCTCGGGCGTTTTCGTTGGGACGCCAGATTCTTCGCCTCACTTCACCGTCCGTTAGTCAATCACTCGGGCGAAGCACGCGATTGTGACCGTCAGGGCCCCGGCGCGTTTCAACACACGCACACAAGCATCCGTCGTGGCTCCGCTTGTCAGCACATCGTCGACCAGAATCACATGCCCACCGCGGACGCGTTCGATTTGGCTGGCGCGGACACTGATCGCTTTATCCAGCGCTTTCTTCCGCGCCAGCTTGTCCAGACCACCCAGGCTGGGTGTGTGCTTAACCCGAACCAACGCATCGACCTGCAAGCTGCCCTTCCCCAGCCTCGCGAGCTCAACAGCCAACAAGGCGGATTGATTGTAACCGCGCTGCCATAGCCGAATGGGATGCAAAGGCACTGGGACGAGAATCTGCTCAGGTCGCGGTTCGGGCATCCGAGCGGCGAGCATTCGCGCGAGTTGGCGGGCCAATGCGATCTTTCCGCCATGCTTGAACTTGAGCACGAGCTGACGCGAGGCATCGTTGTATCTCGTGGCCGCAATGATCCCGTCGTGCTGCGGTGGTGTTGCCAAACAGGCACCACATTGCAGGCTTTGCCCAAGCTCCCCGATCGGCAAGGGCCAGCCACAGGTCTCACAAGCCGGCTCGCTCAAGAGCTCGAAACCGCGCCAACAGGACGCACAGACGCCATTCTGCTGAGCAATGGCTTCGCCGCACAGCGGACAGCGCGGCGGATACAGCGCATCCACCACAGGCGACAAAAACTCGGCAAGCTGCGACCCCCACCTCATACAACGTGTCTCGCACGGCTTGCACTCTGTAGGCAAGCACGGCAGGCACGATGGCATGGACCGGTCACCTCCAACCATCTTCGCTCGCACGCGCGCCGCCGCCAAATTTGCTCGTGCCAGAGCGCGGCAAAGCCATCCCGATGCCGCCCGCTATCTCCTCGATTCGATTACTGAAGACTTGCTTGATCGGTTTTCCTTCATGCGTCTGGCCTCGTCACGCGCTCTCGTGATCGGGGATACGACAGGCGTCTTGCAGAGCACACTGGCTGAGCAAGGAACGGAAGGGCAGGTGGGACTCCTCGGTGAGTTCGATGAGGAGGTCCCTGGCCCTCAGGCCGAGTTCGATCTGATCGTCCATCTCCTCGGGCTGGGCATGGTCAATGATATGCCCGGAGCGCTGATCCACGCTCGCAACGCCCTCACCGAAGGCGGTTTGTTTGTCGCCGCCTTTCCGGGGGCTGGCAGTCTTCCCAAGCTTCGCCAGATCGCTTTGAGCGCGGACGGAGATCGTCCCGCTGCGCGGATCCATCCACAGGTCGATAATCGCGCTGGCACTGCGCTGCTCGAACGCGCTGGGTTCGCGCGACAAGTGGTCGATTCCTACCCGATCAAGGTGCGCTTTTCATCGCTTGAGCGGATGCTGTCCGACCTGCGCGATCACGGCCTCACAGCCTCACTCGCGAGCCCTTCCCCGCCGCTCACCAAGGACTGGATGGCGCGCGCGCAGCAGACGTTCGAGGACTTACGCGAGGCTGACGGCAAGGTCACCGAGACCTTCGAGATCCTCGTCCTGACCGGTTGGCGCTAGTCCGCCAGCGCTGCCTGCGCGGCTGCCAATCGAGCGATCGGCACGCGATAGGGTGAAGCGCTGACGTAATCGAGCCCTGTTCGCTCGCAGAAGGCGATGCTGGCCGGATCGCCGCCATGCTCCCCGCAAATGCCAAGCTTGATGTCAGGCCGGGTTTCACGGCCGCGCTCTGCGGCAAGCTCAACCAATTGGCCGACACCCTCAACATCGAGGCTGACAAATGGATCGCGCGCGAAAATACCCTTGTCGACATAGGGTGCCAGGAACTTGGCCGAGTCATCACGCGAAACACCCAAAGTGGTCTGCGTCAGATCATTGGTGCCAAAGCTGAAGAAAGCGCCTTCTTCGGCAATCTCGCCCGCCATCAAAGCGGCGCGCGGCAATTCGATCATCGTCCCCACGAGGTAATCAACCAGAGCGCCTTTCTCCGCAAAGACTGCCTCAGCGGTCTTGTCGACCAACGCCTTGAGGATCTCCAACTCACGCTTGGTCGCCACCAGAGGAATCATGATCTCCGGCAGCGGGGCTTCGCCACTCGCAGCTTGGACATCGCAAGCCGCTTCGAAGATCGCGCGGGCCTGCATCTCGTAGATTTCCGGGAAGGTGATCCCAAGACGGCAACCACGGTGGCCTAGCATCGGGTTGAATTCATGCAGCTCACCCGCCCGGCGCTTGAGGTGGTCGACACCGAGTCCCGTCACGTTCGAAAGATCAGCAAATTCGGCATCGCCATGCGGCAGGAATTCGTGCAACGGCGGATCGAGCAAGCGGATTGTGCACGGCAGGCCGCGCATCACTTCGAAGATCTGCGTAAAATCGGCGCGCTGTTCGGGCAGCAGTTTGTCGAGCGGCGCGCGGCGTCCGCGCTCATCCTCGGCAAGGATCATCTGTCGCACAGCGCTGATCCGGCTGGCGTCGAAGAACATATGCTCAGTCCGGCACAGGCCAATGCCTTCCGCACCGAATTGCCGCGCCATCTTGCAGTCAGCCGGTGTCTCGGCATTGGTCCGCACCCGCATCCGGCGATGGACGTCGGCCCATTCCATCAGCGTGCCGAAATCGCCGGCCAGCTCTGGCTCAACCGTCGGCACGATGCCGAGCATGACCTGACCATTCGCTCCGTCGAGCGTGATTTCATCGCCTTGCTTGAGCTCTTGCGAGCCAATCCGCAGCGTGCGGCTTTCCATATCGATCGAGACCGCGCTTGCGCCCGAGACACAGGGCCGCCCCATGCCACGAGCGACCACTGCCGCGTGTGACGTCATGCCGCCACGCGCCGTCAGAATGCCTTGGGCGGCGTGCATGCCGTGGATGTCTTCGGGCGAGGTTTCGACCCGAACCAGGATCACCTTTTCGCCGCGTTGTGACCATTGCTCTGCAGTGTCTGCGTCGAGCACGATCTTGCCCGCTGCCGCGCCGGGCGACGCCGGAAGGCCGGTTGTCATGACATTGCGTTCCGCATCGGGATCGAGAGTCGGGTGGAGCAATTGGTCAAGCGCCATCGGATCGACCCGCAGGATAGCGGTCTTCTGATCAATCAGCCCTTCGCCAACCATCTCAACCGCCATCTTGAGCGCAGCCTTGGCGGTGCGTTTGCCTGAGCGGGTTTGCAGCATCCACAGCTTGCCGCGTTCGACCGTGAACTCAATGTCCTGCATGTCGCGATAATGGCTCTCGAGCAGGTCAAACACGCGAGCGAGCTCGGTGTAGGCGTCGGGCAGAGCCTCTTCCATCGACAGCGGCTTGGCGCCAGCTGCCTCGCGAGCGGCCTTAGTCAGATATTGCGGCGTCCGGATCCCGGCGACAACGTCTTCACCCTGGGCGTTGATCAGATACTCGCCATAGTAAGCGCGTTCACCCGTCGCCGGATCGCGGGTGAAGGCCACGCCAGTAGCGCTGGTCTCACCCATATTGCCGAACACCATCGCCTGGACATTGACCGCGGTGCCCCAATCGGCGGGAATGTCGTTCAACCGGCGATAGACCTTCGCGCGGTCGCTGTCCCAGCTGTCGAACACCGCTGCGATGGCGCCCCACAGTTGTTCGCTGACGTCCTGCGGGAATGGCTTACCAAGCTCGTCCTGGACGATGCCCTTATATTCAGCGACCAGAGTGCGCCATTCCTCAGCCGACAATTCAGTGTCAGCGTAATAGCCATTGTCTTCCTTGGTGATCTCCAGCGCCTCTTCGAACAGGCCGTGATCGATCCCCAGCACAACGTCCGAGTACATCTGGATGAAGCGGCGATAACTGTCCCAAGCGAACCGTTCGTCACCTGAGGTGCTGGCAAGCCCTTCGACGGTTTCGTCGTTCAAGCCGAGGTTGAGCACGGTGTCCATCATGCCCGGCATGGAAACGCGCGCGCCTGAGCGGACCGAGACCAGCAGCGGATCAGCCGCATTGCCGAATGTCTTGCCGACGCTGGCTTCGATATGCGCGAGTGCACTCGCCACATCCGCGCGGAGCGCATCGCCAAAGTCCGCGCCGTCCTGAAGATAACGCACGCATTCTTCGGTCGTGATCGTGAAGCCAGGAGGGACCGGCAGGCCGATACTGGCCATCTCGGCGAGGTTAGCCCCTTTGCCGCCGGTGATCACCTTGTCCTTTTGGCGGGGATCGTCATGCGCGGCGCTGCCGCCAAAAGGATAGACCGTTGTCATCTGCGTGTGCCTTTCTGGCAATTCCTACTGGATGGAACACATGGAACAGGGTTCTTAAGCAATTATCCTAGCCTTCGATCCTGCTGAAATCGGCAACCCGATGGACTGCGTCTCGGAAGCTCTGCAACAGGTCGAGCCGTGCGGCGCGCTTGTCCGGGTCTTCGTCATTGACTGTCACCTCCTCGAAAAAGGCATCGATCGGATCCCGCAGCAGAGCGAGCGCCGCCATCGCGGCTTCAAAGTCCTCTGCTTCAATGGCCTGAATAGCCTTGGGTTCCGCTTGCGCCAGCGCATCAATCAGCGCCTGTTCGGCTTTTTCGGGCGTGTAGGACAGGGGTTTGGAAGTCCACTCTTCCTTTTTGAGGATATTGGCCGCGCGTTTGTATCCGGCGAGGAGGTTCACTCCGTTGTCGGTTTCGACGAAGGCCTGAAGCGCATGGACCCGGGCCAGCAGCCGGACAAGATCGTCCTCGCCACCCAAAGCAAACACCGCATCGATCAGATCGTGGCGAACGCCAGCTTCGCGCTGTTGGACCGTCAGTCGATCTGCGAAAAACTCAAGCAACTCACCCTCTGCCACGCCAAAGCGCAGCTCATTGGCTGCAATAAGTCGAATCGTGCCAAGTGCCGCCCTTCGCAGCGCAAACGGATCTTTGGATCCAGTTGGCTTTTCATCGATCGCAAAGAACGAACGCAGAGTATCCAACTTGTCAGCCAAGCTCACCGCAATTGTCACAGGGGCGGTCGGAACGTCATCGCCTTGCCCGACGGGCTTGTAATGGTCGCGGATTGCATCGGAGACTTCACGCGGGAGCCCTTCTTTCTCGGCATAATAGCCGCCCATCAAGCCCTGCAGCTCGGGGAATTCGCCGACCATCTCGGTGACCAGATCGGCCTTGCACAAACGAGCAGCCTGTTCGGCGAGGTCAGCGTTGCCTTTGACAATGCCTTCTTCGCACAACCAACGCGCCAGCTTAGCCACTCGCTCAACCTTGTCGGCGACCGTGCCCAGCTTTTCATGGAAAGTGATCCGCTCCAGCCCCTTGGCGTGATCGGCCAGTGTGGTTTTCTGATCGAGCTCCCAGAAGAACCGCGCATCAGACAGGCGCGCGGCGAGGACCTTGCGATTGCCATCGACCACCACTGCCGGATCGTCCGCCGCGATGTTGGAAGTGCAGATAAAGGCATTGGCGAGCCCGCCCTTGCCGGTCGGCGAAGGGTCTTCGCAAACGAAGTACTTCTGGTTCACCCGCGCGGTCAGCTGAATCACTTCGGGTGGAACGTCGAGATAGCTCTCATCAAACCGCCCAAGCAGCGGCACGGGCCATTCGGTCAGACCGGCATTTTCGACCACCAGGCCCTCATCCTCGATCACGCTGAGCCCGACTGCCTTGGCCGCCTTGCGCGCGCCTTCGCGGATAACACCAGCGCGCACTTGGTGGTCAACGATGACATGCGCGGCCTGCAGCTTGTCCGCATAATCATCCGCGCCGTCCATGGTGATCACGCCTTCGGAATGGAAGCGGTGGCCCATGGTCTCACGGCCGGAAACGATCCCATCGACTTCGCAAGCAACCACATCGCCATCGAGCAAGGCAATGATGCCCGACAAAGGCCGAACCCATTTGAGGCTCTCGGTCGAGATCGAAGCCGCGCCCCAGCGCTGTGACTTGGGCCAGGAGAAATCCCGGATGATGGTCGGGATGGCGTTCGCCAGCAGATCGCTGACCTTCTGTCCTGGTTTCTCGATCACGGCGAAATAGGTCGCACGGCCTTTAACGTCCCGCTCTTCGAGCTGATCGCGGGTAACGCCATTCTTGCGGCAGAATCCGTCAACCGCCTGATCGGGTGCTCCGACGGGCGGGCCTTTGGCTTCATCGCGCACCGCTTCAGTTTCGAGCGGAAGGTCGCGGGCAATCAGCGCTAGGCGGCGCGGAGTCGACCAGATGGTGATCTCGCCAATGCTGACACCGGCGGCATCAAGTTCACGCCGGAACAGCTTCTCAAGCTCGGCGCGCGCGCCCTTCTGCATCCGGGCGGGAATCTCTTCGCTGCGGAGTTCGAGCAGAAAATCAGCCATTACACCAAACTCCAGTCGGGATATTTGGCGGTCCATTCAGGCGTCATCTTTTCCGCGTATTTTTCACAGGAAGAGCGCGCGAGGTCGCGCACCCTGCCCATGTAGCTGGCGCGCTCCTGCACGCTGATCACGCCGCGCGCCTGCAGCAGGTTGAAAATATGGCTGGCCTCAATCGCTTGTTCATAGGCTGCAATCGGAACATCGGCAGAAAGCGCGTTCTGACATTCGGCCTCTGCCTTGTTGAACAGATCGAACAGGCCATCGGTGTCGGCGATTTCGAAGTTCCACTTCGACATCTGCCGTTCGTTCTCGAGGAAAACCTCCCCATACGAAACGCCCTGCTGATTGAAAGCCAGGTCGTACACATTGTCGACGCCCTGGATGTACATGGCGAGGCGCTCGAGCCCGTAGGTCAATTCGCCAGCGACCGGCTTGCAATCGAAACCGCCCATTTGCTGGAAATAGGTAAATTGGGTGACTTCCATCCCATCGCACCAAACTTCCCAGCCTAGGCCCCAGGCACCGAGCGTTGGCGATTCCCAATCATCCTCGACAAACCGAATATCGTGCTTGAGCGGATCGATCCCGATCCGGCGCAGGCTTTCGAGATAAAGCTCCTGGATGTCACTCGGGCTCGGCTTCAAGATCACCTGATACTGGTAGTAATGCTGCAGCCGGTTGGGGTTCTCGCCGTAGCGACCGTCGGTCGGACGCCGGCATGGCTGCACAAACGCTGCATTCCAAGGCTCCGGCCCAAGCGCGCGCAAAGTTGTAGCGGTATGGAAGGTCCCTGCCCCCATGCGCATGTCATAGGGTTGCAGAATCACACAGCCTGCTGCGCTCCAGAAATCATGCAGCGTCAGGATCATATCCTGAAAGGATTTTGCAGGGTCGCGTTGAGGCAGCTCGACAGTCATGCGGCGGGCCATGGCGGATGGGTCAATCAGCGTCAATGCCGCGCTGCAACATAGCAACGTCTCTCTTCATCGCAGTCACATTCTTGCGACAAAAAGTCAGGTAGTCTTGACATAGTCAGCGAATCACGACATATAGTCAGGCATACCTGACATATAGTCAGCTTCACTTGATGGAGTATCCAACGATGAAACGCCTGCTTGAAAACTGGTCCCACACAGAGCTTACCCACGATGAAACCCTCGCTCTATGGATTTCCATTGGCGCAGCAATCACCGCAGCTCTTTTGGCGGCCACAGCTTGAAGGAAGGGCCTGAAAGATGAAGACCCTCAACCAACCAATCTCATTGATGCGCTGGCAGTTTTACGTGCTGCTTGGAATGTCCGGCTTCGCGGTCGGCAACATCCTTGCAAAGCTGACCTGATCGCACTCCAACTGGAATCCAAGGATACGCAAAATGACTTACGAAAAATCACCTCTGCTGGTCAAAGCCCTAACCCAAGGAACCTTCCTGATGGCCGGAGTTGGCGTGGGTTCGATTGTTTCGAAAATCGCCGGCCTGTTGATCTGAGCAAACAGCAAAACTTCGAACCCGCAGCTTAAAGGAAGCACCATGCCCAACCCCGCCAAAGGCCTCTACGCCCCGCGCTTCGTCGACCTGACCTTCGCGGCGATGGGTCTCGGTTCCGCGTTACTGCTGTTCAACTCGAACGGCTTCTCCGCACCGCACCCGCTTACTGAAGCCAATGTCCCCCTCACTGGCATCGCGCTGCTAGGCCTTGCCTTGGTCATAGGTGTAGTCGCCTGCTTCACGCACAAGACTGATCAGCGCGGATGGGACGATTACATGGGCCAGGTAGTCAGCCAATCAGCCCTGATCGCTATGGTCACGATCATTCTCACCGGGACAGTGTTCGATTTCCTCATCGCTCCGTGGCTTGGCATCGCCGCGCCGGACATGATGATCCAGAGCATGGTCCCTATAGCCTGCCTGGCCTGGGCAATCGGTTATGGATTTCTGCGCTGGAGAGGAACTGGGGCATGAAGAACCGCCTCAAAGTCCTGCGCGCCGAACGCGATTGGAGTCAGGCGGAGCTAGCTGGTCGGCTCGATGTATCCCGCCAAGCGGTGAACGCGATCGAGACCGGCAAGCACGACCCCTCCTTGCCCCTCGCGTTCAAGATTGCGCGCCTGTTCAACCTTCCGATTGAAACCATTTTTGATGATGGAGAACCATCATGACCGACGATCTCAAACCTGGCCCAGGCGAGGCCCGGACCCGCCAACGCATGTACCGACAAATCGCGTACTTCTTTGTGGCTGTCGTGCTCGGCGTGTTGATTGGCTATGGCTCTGGTCAATCTGAAGACGGCAAGGGCAACCTCTTCCAGGGCGATTGGCTCAATCTATCCCTCGACCCAATGATTGCTGTGCTATTGGCAATCGGGATCTTTGTCGGCTTCTTCGTGCTGCCTGTTTGGAGCTTCCGAACTTCAGACGAGCTCAAACGCGAACACAGCTTCATCAGCTTCACCGCAAGCAGCCTCGGCGTGGTCGCAGGTTTCCCAATCTGGGCAGCGCTCTTCGCTGGCGGTTTCCTTCCCGCGCCTGATGCCTTCGATATCTGGATCATAGCCTTCGTCGCCATGGCCATTGGCTATGTCTACGCTCGCTTTCTGCGCTGATCCCCGCACGACTTTAGCAATTCTCCAACCCCCACCCCCTAAGGAACACTCCATGATGAAACTCTCCAAGAAACTGACTGCTGCACTCGGAACCGCTAGCGCTGTTCTCGCCCTTTCGGCCTGTGCCCCGATGCAAGATCGACCGCTCTCCGCGAATGAGATCTTCGCCAATGCCATGACCAAGCCCATGGGGGCTGACGGCCCCGCTTTGTGGAAGGTCGCTGATGACGACACCACAATCTACATGTTCGGAACGATCCACGCTCTCCCGAGCGATGTCGATTGGTACGACGCCGAGATCAGCGCAGCGGTCTCCACTTCGGATGCCATCATAACCGAGATCAAGATGGATCCGGCCAGCGAAGCAGCCATGCAGCAACTCGCAGTTGCCAAAGGAATGCTACCCGCAGAAACTAGCCTACGATCACTGCTAACCGCGGATCAGAAAACGACCTATGAATCCGCTCTGGGCAAGCTGGGTATGCCGGTGGCTGCATTTGACCGGTTCGAACCGTGGATGGCTGGACTTACTCTAACCATGATGCCGCTGATGCAGCAGGGCTATTCCGCGGACGCTGGCGTCGATAAAGTAATCCTCTCCAAGGCAGGTGAGCGTGAGCAGCTCGCATTGGAGACGGCAGAATTTCAGATCGGTATCTTTGATGGAATGCCACAAGAATCGCAGATCGCATTCATGATCGAAGCCGCCGGCGGTGTCGATCAGATCAAGCCTACGCTCGATTCCATGGTCGCAGAGTGGGTCGAGGGGGACCCTGTTGCCCTCGCCGCGATCATGAACGAAGGCATGACCGACCCAACTATTGGCGAGGCCCTGTTGTACTCGCGCAACCGCAATTGGGCAGAGTGGATCGATACGCGTCTTGATCAGCCAGGCACGGTGTTCATGGCCGTTGGCGCCGGACATCTTGCCGGTAAAAACAGCGTGCAAGACTATCTCGCACAACGTGGTATTGTCAGCGCCCGCGTTCAGTAGTTTCGGACAATAAGTATGACACATCGAGTGAGTGCCAACATTGCAGCATGGTTTGTTGCCGTGCTGGCACTTGCCGCTTGCTCCCCACCTTCAAATCCTGATTCCGATTTGGGAGCGCCGTCTCCTCCGTTGTATGAAATTCTAGACAGGAATGGTGAGGTCGAGGGATGGTTGCTCGGGACGATTCACGCTTTGCCAAAGGGCACGGAATGGCGCACTGAGCAAACTGACGCTGTTGTAGATGAGGCGGACACCCTGATTGTCGAAGTCGCTAATCTGCGAGACCGGAGTGAAATTCAAGGCGTATTCTCGGAACTTGCGACAACCCCCGGTCAGCCCGCTGTCGAAAGCCGCGTAAGCGAAGACCTGCGGGGGACGTTGTTGGCCTTGGTCGACATGTCCAGCTACGAGCCAGAAGACTTTGAAGCGATCGAAACCTGGGCCGCGGCTCTGATGTTGGCCCAGGTACACTCGCAAGGTGATCCCGCATATGGGGTCGACCGGGTGTTGTTGCGGGACTTCGCCGGCCGACAAATTCTCGAGCTTGAAGGTGCTGAGAAGCAGTTGGGCATCTTCGACAGCCTCCCCGAAGAAGACCAGCAAGATTTGCTGGAGGGTGTCCTTATTGAGACTAAACAAGCCATCGATGACCCTGGCAAGCTTCGCCGTGCCTGGCTGATGAATGATGAGGCTGCCCTCATTGAGGCGACAGAGACAGGGATTATGGCCGACGCGGAGCTGCGCGAAGCCCTCTTGGTTGGACGCAATAAGGACTGGCTTGACCAATTGGATCCAATTCTTGACCGCGAGGCGAGGCCCCTGATTGCTGTGGGTGCAGCTCACCTGGTGGGACCGGACGGGCTCGTGCTTAATCTGGTTGAGCAAGGCTACACGGTCCGCTCCCTGCACTAAGAGTAGCTAGGGCTCGAACAGACTGTATCAATCGCTTGCCAAATGTCCCCTTGCGCTCTAGAGGGCCCCTCTTCGGCGTTCTGGTCATCCCTGGAGGCGGCGCGCCGTGGCTAAACTAACATATGCATTCGAAAGGTAATCGATCATGAGCGACGCTCTGACATTGCCCGCCGAAGCGCGCGAACGGGCAGGCAAGGGAGCCTCCCGTGCACTTCGCCGCGAAGGTCGGGTCCCCGCTGTTATTTATGGCGGCAAAGAAGAACCAACCACGATTCACATCGAAGAGAAAGAGCTGGTCAAGCAATTGATGACCGGTCACTTCATGAACTCGATCGTCAAGATTGAAGTTGGTGGTGACACTGTGCGCACCCTGCCAAAGGACGTTGCGCTGCATCCGGTCACAGACCGCCCAACTCACGTCGATTTCCTGCGTCTTGCACGCGACGCTAAGGTTGACGTCTCGATCCCAGTTGTCTTCGTCAACGAAGATGACTCCCCTGGCCTCAAGAAGGGCGGCGTTCTCAACGTGGTCCGTCACGAGCTCGATCTGGTCTGTGCAGCGGACAAGATCCCTGGCGAGATCGAGATCGACGTCACTGGCAAAGAAGTCGGCGACTCAATCCATATCAGCGAAGTCAGCCTTCCGGAAGGCAGCGAAAGCGCCATTACCGATCGCGACTACACGATCGCGACCCTGGTTGCTCCGTCAGCGCTCAAGCGTAGCGAAGCCGAGAGCGAAGAAGGTGAAGAAGTGGCAGCCGACGAAGTCGAAGCCACCGCTCAGAAGGATGACGGCGGAGACGAAGGCGGCGAATAGTAAGCCCCTCTTTCCGATCTCAACCACCAAGGCGCCGGGCTCGAGAGAGCTCGGCGCTTTTGTTTCGGCGCCACCATCGCCGGAACCCAATGCACCAACGGTCAATCTTTACATGCAACACAAATGTTGCATAATGGATGGATGGGTGTTCCATTTGATCCAAATCTGAGCCAGCTCTTCCGAGCCCTAGGGGATGACACCCGACTGCTCATTCTCGATCAGCTGCGCAAACGCGATGATCAAAGCCTGTTCGAGATCTGCGCCCGGCTGTTCGAAGAATACAACATCACCCTGACCCGACAGGCGATTACACGCCATCTCAACACGCTTGAAGAAGCTGGCCTGATCTCGACGGCCTGGCGCGGGCGAACCAAAGTTCATTCACTCACCGCCGATGCTTTACAGCACATCATTAGTCCTTGGCTGGAACCATTCTACGAGGGAAAGCACCAATGAAAATGTATATCAAAAGCGTGATGGTGGAGGACCAGCAGAAAGCACTGGAATTCTACACCAAGATCCTTGGCTTCAAGGTCAAGCATAACATCCCGATGGGGGAGCATAGCTGGATAACGCTGGTTGAAGAGGGGGTATCCGACGGTGTTGAGCTCGCTCTGGAACCCAATCAATACCCCGCGGCCCGCAAGCTTCAGGAATCGCTGATGGAAGACGGCATTCCCTGGACAGCATTCAGAGTGGACAACATCGAACAAGAAGTGGAGCGCCTTGAGACCGCCGGTGTTCACTTTACCCAGCCCCCGATGAAGGCTGGCGAAGCTCAGATGGCAGTGTTTGATGACACCTGCGGCAATTTGGTCCAGCTGATTGAGTTGCAAAGCTGAAACAAGTCTCGCCATTTGTCTGAGCACAGGCTAACGCCCCGCTCATCATGCAAATCTGGGCTGGCCTAGGAAATCCGGGACCGAAATACGCGCTGCACCGGCATAATGTCGGCTTCATGGCGTGCGACGTGCTGGCTGACTTCTATGAATTCGGCCCGGTCCAGAAGAAATTCCAGGGATGGGTCCAGGAAGGGCGGATCGGGATGCAGAAGGTCCTGCTGCTCAAACCGGCGACTTTTATGAATGAAAGCGGGCGCTCGATCGGAGAGGCCCTGCGCTTCTATAAGCTAGCCCCCCAGGATGTTACCGTGTTCTATGACGAGCTTGATCTCGATCCGTTCAAGGTCAAGGTTAAGCGTGGTGGCGGAGCGGCAGGCCACAATGGAATCCGATCGACCATCCAGCATATCGGCGCAGACTTCCGCCGCGTCCGGCTGGGTATCGGTCATCCAGGCCACAAGGACCGCGTCAGCGGCTACGTGCTCGGCAATTTTGCCAAAGCAGAGCAGGATGGGCTGGCGGATATGCTCGGCTCGGTCGGGGCCGAAGCCGAATGGCTCGCCAAGGGCGATGATGCCCGATTTATGAGCGATATAGCCTTACGCATGCAGGGATAGTATTCAGGTCTCAAGCGTATTCCCCGCAGGAGACTTCAGCATGCCCAATCTTAACCGCCGCACCCTTCTTGCCAGCGCCGCAGCCACCGGCGTGCTCGCGACCACCGCTACGCTCGCGCAGGATGACGCGATCGAAGGCAAGCCCGATCTCAGCGGCAAGAGCATCTTGATCACGGGCTGCTCGACCGGGTTCGGCCGTTTGGCAGCCGAGCATTTCGCGCGGCTCGGCGGCAAGGTATTCGCCACTATGCGCAATCTTCCACGGGCTGAAGTCACCGAGCTGGAAGAGCTCGCCGCAACCGAGAATCTCGACATCACGGTGCTAGAACTTGATGTTCAATCCGACGAGCAGGTCAACGCAGCCGTCGCCAAGGCTGAAGAGCTCGCTGGCGGAGCGCTCGACGTGGTCATCAACAACGCTGGGATTTCTTACGGCGGCCCAGTCGAAGTCCAGGATATGGAAGCGACCAAGCACACGTTCGACACCAATGTCTTCGGCCCTCAAAGGCTCCACCGCGCTGCCCTGCCCGCCATGCGCAAGGCCAAATCAGGTCTGATTATCAATGTGTCATCGCAGCTCGGCCGGGTCATTGCGCCGTCCTATGGCATGTATTCGCCGACCAAATTCGCGTTGGAGGCGATGAGTGAAGGTCTCGCCTATGAGTTGGTGCCACACGGGATCGAAGTGACCGTGATTGAGCCAGGCGGATATCCGACCATGATCTGGTCCAATGCCAACACCAATAGCATCAATCTGCTCGAACGCAGCGACGGGACGCACACAGCGGGCTATCCCGCGCTGGTCGATCGTCTGGGCAAGCGCACTGGCGGCGGCAGCACCGATCCAATGGACGTGCCGCGCGCTATGGCCAAAGTTATCGCCATGCCTGCCGGAACGCGCCCATTGCGGATGCCAGTTCACCCAGGCCGCAAGCCGCAAGTACCAATCAACACCCTGACCGCAGAGGTCCAGGTCGGTTGGCTCGGTCAGTCACCTTTCGGACCATGGATCAAAGCCGTTCACAACGTGTGATAGCTGTAGTCGCGCGAGCCGATCGGGCTGCCAGGAGGAATTCCCGGCACTAAAGCGGGATCCTTCAACGCCTCTTCGAGACGCTGGGGGTCGCTCAGCATAGCTCCAAGTCCCCTCGCCCAATCGCCTTCCGCGCCATCAGCGTAGCTGTTGCCCAAAATGCTGGCCCAATCGGCCACCCTACCGTCGATTTGCAGAGCAATTGCGCGAGAGAGATCGGTATTGCGTGCCGATTGAGCCAGCCCAAGGGCAATTGTGGTCGCAATGCGTCGACCGACTGGACCCTCCCGAGCGACCTCATTGGCGTGTTCAATCAGCCGTGTCAGCACGCTATCAACCGTCGGCGCACCGTCCGCATTGGCTTCCGCAATATCGAGGCGATTGAGCCGCTGCGGATTGACCAAGCTGCGAAGCACTTGCAGCGCGCCGATCTCGGTCGCGCGCAGGGGATCGAACACGGCGCCCCCCGCCGTCGGCATGATCTCGATTGCGGTCGCGTAATCACTGGTTGTCCGCGGACCAAAGGACAGGGCGCGTTGCAATCTCTCAGGCACGGTCAGCGCTTCGACCGAGAGAGCGCGCATCAATACGTCTAACGCAGCCGCCTGTTCCTCCGCCGGCACGGGCTCAACGGAGATAAGATCGCCTCGCAAGCCAATCGGGGTAACCACCCCGCCCAATGCCTTGGCGCTCGCTTCCGTTTGATAGCGATGAAGCAGCCAGATCGGGACAAAGGCTCGACGCAGGCTGGCGAGGTCTTGCCCTGCGGGAATGGCGTCAATGTCGAAACGTTCGAGCGCCACGGCGCGTACATCAAGCACCCGATTGAGCTCAGCCACCGGATCGCCACCATCGTCCCACAGACCCCCATGAGGATGTGCCCCTTCGGGCCCGCCCGTGTCGGGATTGGAAGAGAACCGCAGACCACGCGCCTGCGCTTCCTGAACCATCGCGCGCGCCTCTTCATCAGTCTTGGCTGCGTATAGATACTTAATCGCGAATTTGTCCCATTCGCCAACCCCCACGCCATAGGCATTGGCGATCGAAAGCTGGCCGTCGATTAGCTCGATCCGAGGTGCGGGGTAATCCATCACTGAGAACCGGTCCTGTGTGCTCGCGGCGAAGTTATGCGCCAGTCCCAGTGTGTGACCGACCTCATGCGCGCCAAGCTGCCGGATCCGAGCCAGAGCAATTGGAACGGGGTCATTGGGATCACCAGTGTCGGTCAATCCCGCCCCCATCAGCGCCTGAAAGATCAGAATGTCCTGCCGCACCCGCAAGGAGCCTAGCATCACACTGCCTTTGAGAATTTCCCCTGTACGCGGATCGACAATGCTCGGCCCATAGGACCAGCCCCGTGTTGCGCGGTTGACCCAATTGACAACGTTGTAGCGCATATCGAGTGGGTCGACATTCTCCGGCAAGACATCGACCCGAAAGGCGTCGATAAACCCCGCTTCGTCAAAGGCTTCTGCCCACCACCCGACGCCATCGATCAGGGCTTGCCGAACCGGTTCCGGCGCCGCTCCATCAACATAGAATACAATCGGCTCCTTGACCGGGCTGCGCTCCGCCTCGGGATCGACTTTCTCAAGACGGTGCCGTTCCGCCAGGCGCACCAGCATCGACTGCCCTAAAGGCGCGGAGAAGTCATAGGTTTGGGTGCTGAACGCAAAGCCGTAGGGATCGGTTCGCCGCGGCATCGGATTGTCGGGCAATTTGACCAGCGAATGGCGAACCCATAGCGAGATATCCTGACCATTGGGCGAAACATTGCGCAACGACCGATCTGGCTCGTCCGAAGTGAAACTCAAAAGAGCAGAAAACTCGATATTCTCGGGAAAGGCTTTGACCCGCGCAGGATCGGCTAGCGAGTAATCGCCTTGGAGCTTGTATCCCTCGCCCAATTGCTGTGCGAAGCCGAAATGGTCTTTGGCCAGAAATGACGAGAAGTTGAAGCGAAAGCTGCCATCCTCATTGGTTTCCTCGATCTCGCCGACCCACATCGTCGCATTGGAAAAGCTGTTCGCGATCGACGCCTGCTGGGCTGCGGAACCCTCAGGCGCGACGAACTTGGTGTTCTCTAGCTCCGCCAGAACCCTTTTGCCCAAACGGCGGAAGCGCAAAACCCCTGTGGTCAATGGCGCACCGCGGTCAACGCCCGTTGCGGCCGACCCGACCCCGGTTTCGATCTGCGCAACATATAGGAAGCGTCCAGCAATCCCGTCGCTGTCCGGCTCGGTCAGCGTCAGCATGATCGAGCCTTCTTGCGTGTCAGCAGAGACCGGAACCAAGCTCTCTTGAGCCATCAACGGACAAAATGGAGCCGCGCTGGCCAATGCTGCGGCGAGAAGGAGCTTTCGCATCATAATTCCTCTGTGTTTGGTGATAGACGTAACAGCTCCACTCAATCTGTCGAGCATCACGCTTTCCCAATCACGCATAACCCGCTAGGGCGCGGCCAAATTCACATTTCCGGAGTTTGCGATGGGATTCCGTTGCGGGATTGTCGGCCTTCCCAATGTCGGCAAGTCGACCCTTTTTAACGCTTTGACTGAAACGCAAGCCGCGCAGGCTGCGAACTATCCGTTCTGCACGATCGAGCCCAATGTTGGCCAGGTCGCCGTTCCTGATGAGCGGCTCGACAAGATTGCCGCGATCGCGGCCAGCGCCAAAGTTGTTCCAACGCAGCTCGCTTTCGTGGACATTGCTGGCCTCGTAAAGGGCGCGAGCCAGGGTGAAGGCTTGGGCAACCAGTTTCTTGGCAACATTCGCGAAGTCGATGCGATCGTTCATGTACTGCGCTGTTTTGAAGACGATGACATTCAGCACGTCGCCAACAGGGTTGATCCGCTCGCCGACGCCGAAGTGGTCGAGACCGAGCTGATGTTGGCTGATCTGGAGAGCTTGGAGAAGCGCGTTCCCAACGCCGCCAAGCGGGCCACCGGTGGCGATAAGGAAGCCAAGATCATGGCCTCCGTGCTCGGCCAAGCGCTTGAATTGCTCAAGGATGGCAAGCCCGCCCGTCTGACCGAACCCAAGGACGACGAAGAAGCGCGCGTGTTCAAGCAGGCGCAATTGCTGACCGCCAAACCGGTATTGTATGTCTGCAATGTCGGCGAAGACGAAGCGGCATCAGGCAATGATCTGTCCGCGCAGGTCTTTGCCAAGGCAGAGAGCGAGGGCGCGCAGGCGGTGGTTGTATCCGCTGCGATCGAAGCCGAGTTGATCGCCATGCCGGAGGAAGATCGTGCCGAGTATCTCGAAGCTCTTGGCCTGGAGGAAAGCGGGCTCGCACGTGTCATTCGCGCCGGTTACAAGCTGCTGGGCCTGCAGACCTTTTTCACCGCGGGCCCGAAGGAATCACGCGCCTGGACCTTCCCGGCCGGCGCCAAAGCTCCTCAGGCTGCAGGCGAAATACACACCGATTTCGAGAAGGGCTTCATCCGCGCCGAAACAATCGCCTACAGCGACTATATCGAACTCGACGGGGAAGCGGGTGCGAAAGAGGCGGGCAAAATGCGCCAGGAAGGCAAGGAGTACCTTGTGCAGGATGGCGACATCATGCTGTTCAAGTTCAACGTGTGATTAAATCCTGTTAACCCGCTTTAATTGCTGAAAAACATAAGTATTTTCCCGTAGATCGCTCACCGGGGAAAGCGGGTGGCTGCGCGTCAGATCAATAACCAGCTGGAGAGCGAAATGAGGTCAGCGCCGAAAGTGTTGCCCGCGGGCCAGATAGTTCATCCGAGCGCAGCTCGGTCGAAGCGACCATATTCAAAGCCAATGGTGAGCGTAAGCAAAGATCACACGCCTCGTGGTGGCAAAGAGACGTTCACGACAGAGGAAACAATCTTCACACCAGAAGGGCCATCCTAGTGTGAGACCAAGCTCTTCGCTAACCGCATGGTAAACCGGCCCTGCTAACTTACTCGAATGAGTTCGAACTGCAGACCAAAAGCCGGTTCTCTGCAGCCCCGCACCGGCGTGCATGGGGCGGTGGTCGCTTTTCTAGTCGCGCTCGCCGCGCTTGTCAGTTCAGCTGCCCAGGCATCAGATGGATCGCTCATCGTCACGTCCAAGTCGTCCCATTGGAACCTTGGTGAGACCATGCTGATAAGCCAGTCAATCGATCGGAATATTGAGCCAGCCAGAGTGCTCAGCGGAGAGTTTGACGCGGACTTTCGCCAAACCGAGAAGCCGGTCCCCAGCCTCAACGGTGAGTTGGCCGACGTATGGGTCAAGAGCGTCATTGAAAACGCTGGACCGGACAGGATTGAGGCGCGCCTCGTCTTCAAATTCCCTCAACCCAAGCAGACGACTTTCTACGTTGAGCAAGGTGACGGCACATACCAACAATTCGAACGTGGAAGTGAGATTGCCTTACCAGTGGATGCTGTAAGTAGATTTCCGAACACCACGATACTCTTGGAACCCGAAACCAGCCGCACCATCTATCTCAGGGTCAGAAACAGCGGTCCCATCCTCGTGCCTTTGCAATTGTTCGAGGAGAGCGCTTTCGTCAGGCAGACTGTGATCGAATATCTGGTGTTCGGCCTTCTGGTTGGCTGCATGATCGCGATCGCGATCCATACGGGATTGACCTTCTTTGCCACGCGCGAGCCCGCATTCGGCTGGTTCGTTATGTTTGCCCTCGCCGGCGCTGCCTATATCCTCTGTGGCAGTGGGATAGCGAAGGCCCATTTCTGGCCAGGGGTAGCGTTTCAATCCAACATCCTGTTGTTCGTGATCAATGGGATCGGCAACGCGTCGAGCGCTATGTTCCTCGCCCACTACCTCTCGACAGCCGAGCGGGCGCCCGGCCTGCACCGCCTGATCCTGGCCCTCGCCGTCGTCGCCGTTGTCAGTTGCTTCGGCTCGTTTTTGCCATTGGCTATCGCCACCCCAATCATGCTGATTGGCATGCTCCTGGGTCCGCCAATCCTGTTCGGCATCACCCTCATTCTTACACTGCGAAAAGTCGAAGGAGCGCTCACCCTGCTCATCGGATGGACCATGACCCAAGCGGCTGTGGTCTGGCTTTTCCTTCGTGCCCTCGATGTGGTGCCGTACACTGAGTTCAATCACTTTGCGCTGCCGCTGGCGATGACCTTTACAACGTTGCAATTCAGTTGGGCTCTTACTTCGCGCGCGCGGCGCGCTGAATACAACGCCACTCACGATACCCTAACCGGCATGCCCAATCGCCTCAAACTTGGAGTCATGACTGGGCGTGGTTCGGCTCTTCGCTCCAAATTATCGACCGTCCTGGTGGTTGATTTGGACGGCTTCAAGGCGGTCAATGACACCCATGGGCATGCCGCAGGGGATGAGGTGCTGCGGGTGGTTGCCCAGCGCCTGAGGTCTGTGTTGGCTAAAGAGGCCATTGCTTTTCGAACGGGTGGCGATGAGTTCGTGGTGCTCGCAAGCCAGAAGCGCAAATCCTCCAATCACGTTGGGCTCGGCAATGGGATCATCGCAACAATCTCAAAGCCGATTTCTTTTCGTGGTGTTGATCTCTGTGTCGGAGCGAGCATCGGGTTGGCTGTTCCGCGATCACCAAAGGAGACAATAGCTCAATTGATCGAGCGGGCAGATGCCGCGCTCTATGACGCCAAACGCTCCGGGAAAGGCCGCGTGGCGATGGGTGACATGGCTGATCAGCGCGAATTGCTCGAAGACAATTTCAAGCTCAAGGCCGCTTAATACCCGCGCCTGACGCGCAAAAACCCATCTTCCGTTGCGTCACCATCCTCTCACACTTGGGAGTGGCGTGGTTTGCTCACTCTTGTATTTAGGTTGCAAATTGCAACGGAGGTATCATGCTCTATTGGGAAGACTATGAGGTTGGTCAAAAGCTCTCATTCGGCCGCTATGAAGTGACCCGCGAAGAGATCATCGAATTCGCCTCGAAATACGATCCCCAACCCTTCCACCTGAGCGATGAGGGCGCGGAAGGCACGCACTTTGGCAAGCTCTCCGCCAGCGGCTGGCACACTGGCGCGATGTGTATGGCGATGCTGGTCGAGAACATGAAGAACGTACAGGCAGCGAGCCTAGGCTCGCCTGGCCTCGATCAATTGCTATGGAAGAAGCCGGTCCATGCAGGCGATACGCTGCGGGTCGAGACTGAGCTGATCGAAAAGCACCGCAGCAAGTCACGTCCAGAGCTTGGGATCACCCGCAATCGCATCAAGGTGATCAATCAGGATGATGAAGTGGTGATGGAATCGATCAATATCGGCATGACAATGGTACGCGATCCCAGCGCGCCCATCGAAGACTGAACCGCGCTATCGATTGCGCCAATTTACCAATGGCCTCTGACACATAGGATCACCCCCCTAATGGGAGAGCGCCCGTGTCGAGTGATACGACGGATCGCGAGGCCATTCGCGACCTCGCCGCAATGTATATGCGCGGACTGGATCGATTGGACGGTGACCTGCTGCGCGATCAGTTCTGGCCCGACGCCCATCTCGCCTACGGCATCTATGACGGTGGGCCGGATGGCTTTGCTACATTCTGCATGGAGGCGCTCGCCACGCATGACCGCAATCATCACATGCTCGGTCAGCATCTGATCGACTTCGTCGGTGATGAGGCGTTTGGCGAGGTCTATTATCAAGCCTATCACAAGCTCACCAACGAGCAGGGCGAAAAGCGCGATCTGGTGATCGCGGGTCGCTATGTCGATCGGTACGAGCGGCGCCGAGGTAACTGGAAGATCGCTTATCGCTCGGAACTGGTCGATTGGGTCCGTGACGATCCCTGCACCGATCAATTCCTAGAAACTTCACCAATGATTGTCGGGCACCGCAAGCCCGATGATCCGCTGTATGATCGCGACGTCATGCGCAAACTCTCTGGAGAGCCAGATGAAACCTGACCTGACGCGGCCTTCCGATCCTTCCTTGGCCCCGGGCGAAGCCCGCTGCCCCGGCCCATCGATGCAGGACATCATGGATGCCGACGGGGATAACCCGCCCGCCCCCATGCGGGTGGAGCAGTTCGAGTTTCTGGGTGACGAAGACCTCGATCTCGCGCGCTATATCGATCCCGAATTTCACGAACAAGAGATTGATCAGATGTGGTCGCGGACCTGGCAATGGGCCTGCCGCGAAGAGCATATTCCGCAAGTGGGTGACCGCTATGTCTACGATCTCGGCCCCTACTCGATTCTGGTCGTCCGCGATGCCAATGAGCAAGTGCGCGCCTTCATCAACTCGTGCCCGCACCGTGCGATGCAGTTTGCCAAGGCGGGAAGCACAGGGACCAAGCGGCTGCATATCCGCTGTCCCTTCCACGGAATGAGCTTCAATCTCGATGGCAGCCTTCATGAAATCCCCTGCCGGTGGGACTTCCCACATGTCAGTGAGGACAGTTTCAACCTGACCCCGGTCCGGTGCGAGATCTGGGGCGGGTTTGTCTTCATCAATCTCGATGACAACGCGCCAAGCCTAACCGACTATCTCGAAGTCATGCCCGATCACTTCAAACAATGGCCAATGGATGACCGCTATGTCGCGCTCCACACCGAGAAGGTTCTCCCGGCCAATTGGAAGATGGCGATGGAAGCTTTTCTCGAAGCCTATCACGTGCTCGAGACACATTCACAGGCGGTCTACACCGCTGCCGACGCCAATGCGCAATATGATATCTTTGGCAAAAATGTGAGCCGCTTCATGCATGCCGTGGGTGTACCCAGCCCGCACCTCCCTCAACCAGTCAGCGAAGCCAAATTGTTCGAAAAGCTGGGCCGCGATCCGGCGGATTTGCCCGAAGGTGCATCGGCGCGCGCGGTTCACGCGAAGAAGCTGCGAGAGGAATATGGTGCGGCGTTCAACGTCGATCTGTCTCAGGTCTCAGCCAGCGAGATGATGGATTCGATCGAGTATTTCCTGTTCCCGAACA
The DNA here is from genome assembly GCA_965229665.1 of Erythrobacter sp. Taxonomy (GTDB): domain Bacteria; phylum Pseudomonadota; class Alphaproteobacteria; order Sphingomonadales; family Sphingomonadaceae; genus Erythrobacter. Next base: position 3,214,087 of record OZ245896.1, read on the forward strand.
TGTTCTTCTTTCCGGGTATCAACATCCGGCTGTGTTATCGCTTCCGCCCGATCGATGTGGATCATTGCCTGCACGAGATCCTGCTGCTGCAACCACTGCCGCAGACTGGTGAGCGCCCTGCCCCGGCTAAGCCGATCCGGCTCGAAGTGGACGACAGCTACACACTCGTTGAAAACTTCCCGCTAGCCGAGATCCTCGACCAAGACACCGAGAATCTCGCCATGCAACGCGCGGGCGCCAAAGCCTCCAAGAAGGGCGCGCAGACCTTAGGCAATTATCAAGAGGCCCGGATACGGCGCCTGCAAATGACGCTGGACGAATATCTTGCTTAAGCGACTGGCTTAGTGCCGTCCGAACAGCTTCTCGACATCTTCCATCGAGAGCTTGACCCAGGTTGGACGGCCGTGATTGCATTGGCCTGAGCGGGGAGTCGCTTCCATCTCACGCAGCAGTGCATTCATCTCAGCCACCGTCAGGGTGCGTCCTGCCCGAACCGAGCCATGGCACGCCATCGTTGCGAGCACATATTCCAAACGCTCCGCCAAAAGCAGCGATCCGCTCTCTTGATGCTGGCCATGTTTGGCGATGTCGTCTGCGAGATCCTGCAACAGCTTGTCCGAATTGGCTGACCCGAGAGCGTGGGGCACGGACCGGACCAACATTGCGCCGGGACCAAATCGCTCAATCGACAGGCCATAGCTTGCCAGCCCCTCAGCTGCCTGTTCGAGCCGATCGCAATCCGCCTCGTCCAATTCAACCACATCGGGCACCAGCAAAGCTTGCGCGCGAGCTACCGCCTCCCCAGCACCGGCTTCGCGCAATCTTTCAAGCACCAGGCGCTCATGCGCAGCATGCTGATCGACGAGGATCAGCCCATCAGCGCTTTCTGCGACAATATAGGTATTGGCGACCTGCCCGCGTGCGATACCTAACGGATAATCTTGCTCTTCGGCAGTCGTCGGAACAGCCTCTTCGGCACGACCAAGCGGAGCCGGTTCAGGTGCATGCGCCCGCCAATCAGGCCGTGCTTCGCCAACTCGCGTTTGCGGAGCGCTCCAGTCGCGACCCTGAAATATTGATGACAAAGCCGGGGCTGGCTCCTCGCGAATAGGCTCCTGCTGCCAGCGCTCCATAGCGGCACGATCGGGTCCCTGCGCGCTTCTCCTATCGCCGGTCGAAAGCGCGTTTCTGAGCCCCGAAACGATGAAGCCACGCACAGCGTTGGCGTCGCGAAACCGCACTTCCGTCTTTGCTGGATGGACGTTGACGTCGACGTCTTCGGGCGGGAGGTCGAGAAACAGCGCCAGTACCGCATGACGATCGCGCGCCAGCATATCGGAGTAAGCACCACGCACCGCCCCGATCAGCAGGCGATCTTTGACTGGGCGTCCGTTGACGAAAAGATACTGGTGGTCGGCTACCCCACGATTAAATGTCGGAAGACCAGCAATGCCCCGAAGATGCATCACTCCATTGGGCGTTTCGCGCGTTTGCGCAATCTCGACCGCATTGTCCTTCAACTCGCGTGACACTATTTGGGCGACACGATTGCTCAGCCCCTCTTCAACTTGGGTAGACAGCACTCGGCGCTCACCATGCTCCAAGGTGAACGCGATGTCGGGCCGCGCCAAAGCAAGTCGGCGCACAATATCGAGGCAGGCGAGATATTCACTGCGCGGTGTGCGGAGGAATTTGCGGCGTGCTGGGACTTTCGCGAACAGCTCCTCAACAATGACCCGGGTACCTTGCGGCACTGCCGCAGGAGCTTCTCTGACAACCACGCCGTGATCGACTATCCGGCACCAGCCCGCATCGGCATCGCGCGGTCGGCTCTCTAGCGTGAGCCGAGCAACGCTTGCGATTGATGGCAGGGCTTCGCCCCTGAACCCCAAGGTTGTAACTTGCTCAATCGCGTCGTCAGGCAGTTTCGATGTGGCATGCCGCTCAAGCGCCAACTCTATCTCGTCAGGCATCATGCCGATGCCATCGTCGATCACCTCGAGCCGTTCCAGCCCTCCATCCGTCAGCTTGACGGTGATTCGCTTCGACTGCGCATCAACGGCATTCTCGATGAGCTCTTTGAGCGCAGCAGCGGGCCGTTCGACCACTTCGCCAGCGGCAATCCTGTTAACCAAATCTGATGGAAGGCGGCGAATTTGGGACATTTTTTGCAAACTAGCTGCGATCGACCCAAAATTCGAGGGATTCGGCGGAAAAACGACGAAATTGTGAACAAATATTTTGGCGTTTTTCCGCGGATTCGCTAGGCGATTGCCATCTCGCAAACACTGGGATCAAAAAGTTCGCGGGGGGTCTGCGATCACAATCCCGGTATCGACTGAAAAGAACAAAAGAATGAGTTTTTTCTCCAATCTGTTTAAATTCGGCTCGCAGAACATGGCGATCGATCTGGGGACCGCGAACACGCTGGTCTATGTGCAGGACCAAGGCATTATTCTGAAAGAGCCTTCGGTGGTTGCGATTGAAACGCTCAACGGGATCAAGCGCGTCAAAGCGGTTGGCGACGATGCCAAAGTGATGATGGGTAAGACCCCGGATACGATCGAAGCCATTCGCCCCCTTCGAGACGGCGTGATCGCAGACATCGAAATCGCTGAGGAAATGATCAAGCATTTCATCCGAAAGGTGCACGGGAAGCGCAACCTGTTCCGCTATCCTGAGATCGTGATCTGTGTCCCATCAGGTTCTACGTCGGTTGAACGCCGCGCAATTCGCGATGCCGCTTCGAACGCTGGGGCATCTGAGGTTCATCTGATCCTTGAGCCTATGGCTGCGGCAATTGGCGCGGACATGCCGGTGACAGAACCGGTTGGTTCGATGGTGGTCGATATCGGCGGTGGTACAACCGAAGTTGCCGTTCTGTCATTGCGCGGCCTTGCCTATACCACTTCGGTTCGGACCGGCGGCGACAAGATGGACGAAGCGATCGTCTCTTACGTCCGTCGACACCATAACCTGCTGATCGGGGATGCAACTGCGGAACGGATCAAGAAGGACTTCGGGATCGCAATGGTTCCAGAGGACGGTGCCGGAGAGACCTTTACATTGAAAGGTCGCGATCTGGTCAATGGCGTTCCAAAGGAAATCTCGATCAACCAGGCCCATGTTGCTGAAGCCCTTTCAGAACCAATCGGCGCGATTGTTGAAGGGGTGCGGATTGCACTTGAGAACACTGCTCCAGAATTGGCAGCGGACATCGTCGACCAGGGTATCGTCCTGACCGGCGGCGGCGCATTGATCCGCCGGCTTGACGAGCATCTCCGCGAAGAAACGGGCCTGCCTGTGACGATCGCGGAAGATCCTTTGACCTGCGTCGCTGTTGGGACTGGCCGGGCCATGGAAGACCCGGTCTATCGCGGTGTACTGATGACCGCATAATCGCGGATGAAAGGGGAAACCGGTTTATGGCGCCGCCGAAATCCCGTCTGTCGGGACATTCCAGAAAGGCGCAGTATTCTGTTTTTACCGGGTATCTCTTAGCAGGACTCGGCGCCCTGATTGGCGCAGGTCTGCTGGCCATCTCGCTCGCGCAGCCCACTGCATTCAGCAAATTACGCGGCGGGGCCACCGACCTTGTCGAGCCAGCCGGGGAAGCGACCGCAATCGTCCGCGGCGGCAACGCGTCGCTGTGGGAGACAATCCAAGCCTATTTCAGAGCGGGTAGCCAGAACGCGGCCTTGCGCGAGGAAGTTGAGATTGCGCGGATAAGACTGGCTGAAGCAGAATCGGTCGCTCAAGAGAATGAGCGCCTGAAGTCGTTGCTCAGCCTGGCCGAAAGCGAAGTCGAACCGATCGCGGTCACCCGATTGGTTGGATCGAGTGCCTCAAGCAGTAGGCGCTTCGCCTATATCGGCAAGGGCACGAGCGAAGGCATCCGCCCCGGAATGCCCGTGCGAAGTCCGCGCGGTGTCATTGGGCGCGTTCTGGAATCTGCTCAGGGTTCCGCACGAATTCTGCTGCTGACTGACAGCGAAAGTGTGCTTCCCGTCAGAAGGGCTAGCGATGAGACTGTCGCCTTTGCCGAAGGACGCGGCGATGGCCTGCTTCGGATAAGGCTCATCAACCTCGGGCTCAACCCGCTGGAAGAAGGCGATTTGTTCGTGACCAGCGGTGTGGGCGGTTATTATCGCCCAGGAGTGGCCGTCGCAATCTTGACCGAGAAGACCCCCGATGGCGGTTTAGCGCGCCTGGTCGCAGACCCAGCCGGCACGGATTTCGTATCAATAGAGCCAGTTTGGCAGCCTGAAGCGCTGCAAAGCGCTGAGCTGTCCGACCAACAAGAGATCACCCGCTAATGGAGCGGTTGAACCCGACTGCCCGTGCTGACCGATACGGCAAGCGGATCAATCGCGTCCAGTCGCCATGGCGGGCATCATCAGTGCCCTACGCTACGATTCTGCTTGGCTCCTTGATTCCCTTTCTTCCACTCTCTGTTGTCATGCCGATCGTTCCACCCATGGGCTTTATCATGCTGCTTGGTTGGCGGATGATGCGCCCCGGCTTGTTACCGCTATGGGTCGGCGTGCCGCTTGGGGCGTTCGACGATCTGTTTAGCGGGCAGCCGTTCGGAAGCGGAATACTTCTATGGTCGCTGACGATGATCGCTCTAGAGGCGGTTGAGACCCGCTTCCCTTGGCGTGGCTTCTGGCAAGATTGGTTCACCGCTGGTTTGGTGATCACCTTTTATGTGATTGCAGCCATGCTTGCGTCAGGTGCCCCCGCGACCGTTCCCCAGGCGATAGCCTTGATCCCACAGCTTGTGCTGTCGATCATGCTCTATCCGCTGCTTTCGCGCGTTGTTGCCGGATTGGACCGTTTCAGATTGTCTCGTGCCCGGAGGATCGGATGATCCCTAAGCGTGGCAAGCAGAACCCAATTACAGCGTCGAGCCTCAAGAACACATTCGACCGGCGAAGCATGGTAATTGGAACCATCCAGGGCGGCGTTGGCGTTCTACTGGCCGCGCGAATGGGCTATCTCGCGATCTTCGAGAATGAAAAATATCGTGTTGAGTCCGAAAGCAATCGGGTCAATCTCACTCTCATCCCGCCACGGCGAGGCTGGATTCTGGATCGAGACGGCGCCCCCCTGGCCTCCAACCGTGCTGACTTCCGGGTCGATATCATACCTGAACGGCTGCAAGAATCCGATGCGACAATCGATCAATTGGGTGAGCTGTTATCGCTTGAGCCTTCGCGGGTTGATGATCTCAAGCAAGAGATTGCAGATACCAAAGGCTACCAACCAATCGAAGTGGCCAGCGGCCTCAATTACGAGCAGTTTGCTGCATTAAGTGTGCGGCTGCCCGACATGCAGGGTGTCGTTCCCCAGCGAGGGTTCTCGCGGTTCTATCCAACGGCATCATCGGTCGGACATTTGATCGGTTACGTTGGTCCCGCCAACGCTGAGGAATACGACGAAGAAGAACGCAATCCGCTGCTGATCACTCCCGGCTACAAGATCGGGAAAGACGGATTGGAGCAGCAGTTTGAACAGGAACTGCGCGGAGTGCCAGGCGCTCGGCGTGTGGAAGTGACAGCGTCGGGCCGGATCGTCCGCGACCTAGAAACACGTGAAGATATTCAGGGCGAACCTGTCCGACTGACCATCGATGGCCCTTTGCAAGACTACGCTGCCAGACGGATCGGTTTGGAATCTGGCTCAGTCGTGGTGATGGATTGCGAGACTGGTGACTTGCTGTGCATGGCTTCAATGCCAAGCTTCGATCCAAACAGCTTTTCTGATGGGATCGGTCGCGTCGAATACTCAATGCTGAGAGAAGATGAGCGTGTCCCTCTCCGCAACAAGGTTCTCAAGGGCTTGTATCCCCCAGGATCGACCGTGAAGCCCATTCACTGTCTTGCTTTCCTGGAGGCGGGGGTTGATCCTGAAGAAACCATCGTCTGCGGAGGGGGACGGCGCATTGGCAGCCGGTTCTTCAATTGCTGGAGCAATCACGGCGTCGTCGACATGGCGAAAAGTGTCTACCAAAGCTGCGACAGCTATTACTACCATTTCGCCCAGCAGATCGGCTTCGACAAAGTTGCCGCGATGGCCAAGGCAATGGGATTGGGCGAGGAGTATCCGCTGCCAGTAACCAGCCAATTCTATGGAACGGTGCCAACGCCTGAGTGGAAACTCGAACGGCACGGACAGCCTTGGCAGACATACGACACGGTCAACTCATCGATCGGCCAGGGCCGTTATCTGACCAGCCCATTGCAGCTCGCAGTCAGCACAGCCCGGATGGTTACAGGTAAACGGGTAATGCCCCGCTTGATGCTGGACGACGCACAAGTCCCGTTTGAGTCTCTTGGCATACCCGAAGAGCATCTCGCCTACGTCCGGCAATCGATGAGCGATGTCGTCAACGGACCAGGGACCGCCGGGCGCGGTCGCCTGCCGCTGCAAGACACGCAGATGGCAGGGAAGACAGGAACGGCACAGGTTGTGTCGCTCAGCGTCTCCGATGGACGAACCGGGCCCTGGAAGTTCCGCGACCATGGGCTGTTCACCTTTTTCGCTCCAGTCGACAAGCCGCGTTATGTTGGCGCCGTCGTAATCGAGCACGGCGGCGGATCCGGCGCAGCCTATCCGATTGCGCGTGATGTCATGACCTTCCTGTTTGATCCGGCCAAAGGCATGGATGCCTTGCGACGGCTCGAGCGGCAATGGGGCGGAACGGCGCAAGAGCGACTCGACGCGCGCTACTCCGCCTATGCTGCTGAGCGTGGAGAAGACGTCCGAACTCCACCCCGCCGTGACGAGGATATCTTCGACCGGGTCGAGGCAGAGGCGCGACTTGATGCAGCGCAATCCGAAGCGATTGCAGACGACTTCGTGGCCCCGCGCGAACAGGCAAACCCCTTGGGCACGCCGCCTACTGACCCACTAGGCCTCGGCAACGACGATCCTGTTGGCAATGGATTGACGTGATGAGCAGCGTTATTCCAGAACCTATATCGCGCCAACCGTGGGACATGCTGATCCCTTTGTTCATGTTGGTCGGCTTTGGCGCGGCGGTGCTCTATTCCGCTGCGGGTGGCTCGATGGATCCATTCGCTTCATCACACCTGATCCGGTTCAGCGTGTTTCTGGTTATGGCCGCAATCATTACTTCATTGCCCAAAGAGCTTGTGCGGTTTCTCACTTACCCAGCTTATATCACTGTTGTTATTCTACTGTTGATTGTCGAGGTGAGCGGCGCGCTGCGCGGCGGTAGCCAGCGATGGATTGACCTTGGCTTTATGGTCTTGCAGCCATCGGAACTCATGAAGCCCGTCATCGTGGTGGTTCTGGCGCACTATTTTTCCAACTTGCCTGTTGGTCTTATTTCCAGCTGGCGAGCCATTCTGGTTCCGCTTGGCCTGATGGCTGTGCCAACCGCTCTCGTACTGATGCAACCTGATCTGGGTACCTCACTGGCCATACTCTTCGGCGGAGGGGTGGTGCTGTTGCTGGCAGGCCTTCCCATGCGGTGGTTCGTCGGAGGGGGAGTCGTGGCCGCTGCCCTCGCCCCGCTGGTATTCTTCTTTGGCCTTCAGGATTATCAGCAGCAGCGCGTCCTCACGATGTTCAATCCTGAGGCAGACCCACTGGGCGCCGGCTATCACATCGCGCAATCAAAAATCGCGATCGGCTCAGGCGGGATCTTCGGCAAGGGATTCAACAACGGCTCTCAGAGCCACTTGCAATACCTCCCGGAACCACAAACCGACTTTGTCTTCGCCACAATGGCTGAAGAGTGGGGGCTAATCGGAGGAATGTTCGTAATCGCGGTCTTCAGCATCATACTGCGCTGGGGGCTGAGCGTGGCGCGCGCTTCTCAAGACCGTTTTGCAAAGCTGATGGCGGGCGGAATGGTCGCGACAATCTTCTTCTACATCGCAGTCAACCTGCTGATGGTGATGGGAATGGCTCCGGTCGTCGGCATTCCCTTGCCCTTTATGAGCCACGGCGGCTCGTCGATGATGACCAATATGATCTGCATCGGAGCGCTCATGATGGTGAACCGCTGGAATAGGGAAGCTCCGCGCGGCGGACTCGAGAGTTAGGACTTTCGGAAGCTCGATAGAAAATTGCGCGATCGCCTCCGCTAGCTCTTCCCATCCTCGATTTCGCCGCTATATGCAGCGCCTCGCTTGATTCGGATGTCGGCATGGCCCGCCCGATCAAGCTGACCGACAATCTGATCGGTACGGACGCATAGCTCAGTTGGTAGAGCAGCTGACTCTTAATCAGCGGGTCCTAGGTTCGAACCCTAGTGCGTCCACCACACCCCCCTTTTTCTGGAACCACAGGCCAAGCTTGAGTTGGGAAACCCACTTTGCCAAGCTTGTAATCACATTCTAATGTGATATACAACTCACATGAGCACATCAACTATCACACGCGTTCGCGATCTCGTCACATCGGGCGAGATGACCAAAGCAGGCTTGGCGCGCGCCGCCGGCCTTCACGCCAACACTCTCCGTGACGCAACCGAGCAGGATTGGAACCCGACCGCGGAAACCCTCTCAAAACTCGAGATGTTTCTCGACTCCAACGACGACACCCCAGTGCTCGTCGGGATCGAAGAGATTATCGATGAGGCCCGTAATGGTAGGATGTACATTCTGGTCGATGACGAAGATCGCGAGAATGAAGGCGATCTCATCATCCCTGCGCAGATGGCCACGCCAGCCGCGATCAATTTCATGGCGACCCATGGCCGCGGCCTCATCTGCCTGTCGCTTGATCGGGCCCGGGTTGATCAGCTCGGCCTCGAACCGATGAGCCGCAACAACAAGGAAAGCATGCAGACCGCTTTCACGATTTCGATCGAAGCGAAGGAAGGCGTCACCACCGGCATCTCCGCTGCCGACCGGGCGCGTACGGTCTCAGTGGCAATCGACAGCGCCAAGGGGCCCGATGACATCGTCACCCCCGGCCACGTTTTCCCGCTCACGGCTCGAGACGGAGGGGTGCTCGTTCGCGCTGGCCATACCGAAGCGGCAGTGGACATTTCTCGCCTTGCGGGGCTCAATCCAAGCGGGGTGATTTGTGAGATCATGAACGAGGACGGGACCATGGCTCGACTCGACGATCTTATTGCCTTCGCCCGCAAACACGACCTCAAGATCGGCACAATCCGTGATCTGATCGCTTACCGCATGCGCAATGATCACCTAGTCGAGCGTGGTGACGAACGCGCATTCGAATCCGATTATGGCGGCCAATGGCGTATGATCACCTATCGCAACACGGTCTCCGAAAACGAAGCCTATGTCCTGCAAAAGGGCTATATTGTCCCGGACGAACCAACCTTAGCCCGTGTCCACCCAATCTCGGTGTTTGACGACGTCCTGGGACAGCCGGGACCGCGCAAGCGCACCCTCCAGCGCGCGATGCAAGCAATCGGCGACCATGGCTCTGGCGTCATTGTTATTTTAACCGGTCGGGTTGGCACCAGCGGAGAATACACCGCCGATGAAGCCAATCGCAATGTCGGCATTGGCTCACAGATCTTGGCCGACTTGGGCGTTCATGACATGGTCTTGCTGTCTAATTCTCAACCCAATGTCGTCGCGATTGAGGGCTATGGCCTCAATATCGTCGGCCACCACCCCATTCCGGAGTAGCTCATGGCTCGTTTTCTGATTGTTGAGGCGCGGTTCTACGCGCATTTGAATGACATGCTGGTCGCTGGTGCCAAGGCCGCGATTGAGGCAGCAGGACACGAGGCCGAGGTGTTGACTGTGCCGGGCGCGCTCGAAGTGCCAGGCGCGATAGCACTCGCCGCCGAAAGCGGAGAGTATGATGGCTTTGTCGCCATTGGCGTGGTCATTAGGGGCGAGACCTATCACTTCGAGATTGTCGCGGGCGAAAGCGCACGTGCCATCATGGCGTTAACAATGGACGGCATTCCAATCGGGAATGGTATCCTTACGACTGAAAACGAGGATCAAGCGCTTGTCCGCGCTGATCCGTCTCAGAAGGATAAGGGCGGCGAAGCAGCGAAGGCCGCCGTTGTTCTTTACGAGTTGGGTAATCGGTTTGGCCGTTAATGCCGCTCGATCCACTGTCCTAAAGATCACCTTGAGCCCGACCTAGGTATTTTCCCGCTATAGCTTTTGTGCAGCCAAGCGGCTTTTCTCGCACTCCGTCGTTTGAGGTCGCACAATCAACGCGCAAAGTGCGTGGGGAGTGCCATGACACAGTTCACCAAATCCACATTGGCGGAGGATTCCGCCTATCGAGATGTAATCGCTGCGCTTGAAGAAAACCTGATTGAGCTTGACCGGCTCGGGGCGGCTATTGCCGCAGCTCAATTGCAGGCAGCTATTTGCATCTTACGCAATGAACGAAGCGACAGTCTCGTCGATTAGGGGGAATACCTATCCGTAGTTTCCCTTAGCGGTGGTCGCGGGCAAGTCATCTTATGTTACCGCCATGCATTGGTTGCGAACACCATCACAGTTACTCGTTCTTGGCGGGGCGGTCGCCCGATCGCTCATGCTCTCCCCACCCCTCCATGGACTCGAACCACAAGCGGTTCTTAGCCCGCTATGAGCGACCGAAAACCGTCCAGCACCAACCCACCCTTGCAGGAGTTGTTGGCCAATCAACGCCTAACCTCCTCCGGCGCCGCTCAGAGCAGCCTTTCTGATCTGGCTAGCCAGTTGATGAACCTTGCTCAGGACCTGATGCAGTTGGCAGGTGGAACCCAAGACCACTTCGCTCCATCGGTTGCCAGTCGCCCCGACAACGCCGAGCGGGCCCGTGCAATCTATCGCGTTAGGCGATCCCGCTCCTCGATATTCGACACCCCTGAGATCTTTGGCGAACCGGCATGGGATATCCTGTTGGACCTCTATATCGCCACGGCAGAGGGCAAGGATATCTCAGTCTCCAGCGCGTGCATCGGCTCAGCGGTTCCGCCAACCACCGGCTTGAGATGGCTTGGTATTCTTGCCGACAAGGGCCTTATTGTCCGTCGTCATGATCCACTAGATCAACGTAGAATCCTGGTGCACCTAACGCGAGAAGGTCTTGAAATGATGGACCGGTTCTTTGAAGCGGTGGAGGCCCAGTCGAGCCCACGGCCATAGTGTCGGTTGGGTAGAGCCCGCCGCTATTGCTCAGCCGAGCGCGCCAAAACAGTCTTTGCCAGCATAGTGCGCGCTGCCTCCCAGCTCTTCCTCGATGCGGATCAGCTGGTTGTACTTCGCGAGTCGGTCCGATCGAGCCAAGGAACCGGTTTTGATCTGCCCACAATTGGTGGCGACCGCGAGGTCTGCAATGGTCGCATCCTCAGTCTCACCCGAGCGGTGACTCATGACAGAGGTGTAGCTAGCCCGATGGGCCATATCGACAGCCGCAAGCGTTTCGGTCAGCGTGCCGATCTGATTGACCTTGACCAGCAGTGAGTTCGCGAGCCCCTTGGCGATACCCTCTTCCAATCGTGCCGGATTGGTCACGAAAAGATCGTCGCCAACCAGCTGAACCGTGTCGCCAATTGCGTCGGTAACGGCTCCCCAGCCCTCAAAATCATCCTCGCTCATTCCGTCTTCAATTGAACGAATGGGATAGTCGGCACATAGCTTGGCAAGATAATCAGCCATGCCAGCGCCATCGAGGCTAAGCCCTTCGCCCGAAATCTCATATTTGCCGTTCTTGTAGAATTCAGTTGCGGCGCAATCGAGCGCTAGCACGATGTCTTCTCCCGGCTTGAAACCGGCCTGCTCGATGGATGCCATAATGAAGTCGAGCGCAACACGTGTGCTGGCAAGATCAGGCGCAAAACCGCCTTCGTCGCCCACCGACGTCGAAAGGCCCTTCTCGCTCAGCCCCTTCTTCAATGTATGAAACACTTCTGAGCCCCAGCGCACGGCATCAGCGATGCTGTCGGCGCCGACGGGCATGATCATGAACTCTTGAATATCGATCGGATTGTCTGCGTGCTCGCCGCCATTGATGATGTTCATCATCGGAACCGGCAGGACGTGCGCTGAGACGCCCCCGAGATATGAGAACAGTGGGAGGCCACGCGCATTGGCAGCGGCTTTCGCCACAGCCAGGCTTGTGCCGAGGATGGCGTTCGCGCCGATACGGCCCTTGTTCGGAGTGCCATCCAGAGCCAGCATCGCAAGGTCAATGTCACGCTGATCTTCAGCATGCATGCCGGTGATCAGTTCGGCGATCTCTCCATTTACCGCAGCCACAGCCTTCAGGACACCTTTCCCTTTGTAACGGCTGGCATCTCCATCTCGGAGCTCGACGGCTTCGTGTGCACCGGTAGACGCTCCGGATGGTACGGCAGCACGACCAAAGCTGCCATCATCCAGGAGCACATCCACTTCCACAGTAGGGTTTCCGCGGCTGTCCAGAATCTCACGGCCATGAATGTCGATAATCGCTGTCATAGTTGGCTCCGAAGCGAATGTGTTGTATATCTCTAAGACACCCCCCATATGGGGTTTGTTGCGGGCGCTCTATGCGTCCAAACAGTGCGGTGCAAGCCGCGTTAGAATTTTCACCTTGCGGCTCCCCGCATATCGCCGCGCAACCGCTATTTTGGAGGGATCAAACACGCCATGGCAGAACGCAAGACCACCAAGACTCCGGCCAAGTCAGCAGCCAAAGGTGGCTCGACTCGCACTACACGAGCAAAAAAGGCCGCTCCGGTGAAGAAGGCCGCAACGGCCAAGCCCGCTGAAGAGCCCGTCACAACCGGTGCCGATGAAGCCAAAAGCCGTTTCAATGCCGCCCTGGAAGAAGCCAAGGCCGGCGCGGCTGCTCTGCGGACAGAAGCTACTGACCGAGCTGGCGCCTATCGCGACCAAGCCGCCGCACGTGGCGACACTCTGGTCGCAGATGCCAAAGAATATGGAGAGCAAGCCAAAGTGAAAGCTGGAGAATTGGCAGTGGACGGCAAGACCGCAGCAAGCGACGCCATCGCATCGCTCGGAAAAGTGGTGGGCGACACCGCTGGCGAATTGGATGAACGCTTTGGCGAACAATATGGCGATTATGCACGGAAAGCTTCGCGCAGTCTCGCCGAGACGTCAGCAAAGCTTGATGCAAAGAGCGTCGAAGAAATCGGCGAAGATGCGCGCGAATTTGTCCGCAAGAGCCCTGGCGTCGCCGTTGGCATCGCCGCAGTTGCTGGCTTCCTGATTGCGCGGATGTTCAGAGGTTCACGCGACTAACTTGCCCCTCGAAGAGCGGCACTCTAGACCCTCACTCACCATGAGTGACTCAGAGCGGTTGAATGAATCGGACGAGTTGGACGAACAGGTCCACTCGCCCGATCCGTCACCAGAAACAACCGAAGACGGCATGCCAGAGCCGAGCCCATCGCTGACCGATGAGCTCGCGACTTTGATCGACGATGGCCGCACCTATGCCGAGGCTGAGCTGGCCTTCCAAAAGACCCGCGCGTCTCTTGCTGGCCGCAAAATTGGCGTCACCGTCGGGTTGACCGTCCTCGCAGTGTTGTTGGTGCACCTGGCGCTGGTAGCTCTCGTAATTGGCTTGCTCATCGCGCTTGTTCCACCATTCGGGATCTGGGGATCTATCGCCGCAGTGGTCGGCGGGCTGCTGATCGCAGTCGGTCTCGTGGTGTATTCGATCAGAAGCGCGGCCGCCGGCATTGGTGACTTGTTCAAGGACGATGAAGATGAACAAGCTTGAGCGCCAATTTGTCGAAGATCGCGCCTTGCGAAACGCCGCTCGCAACAATGTCATTTCCGATGTCGAGTTGCTGAAATCCGGTTGGAATGAGCGTGGACTTGCTAAGCGCGTGGCAGGCAGGATCGGTGGCGGAGCGCAAGATGTGTTCGAGCGCGCCAGCGAAACAGCCGAAGACAATCGCGGGGTTCTTGCAGCGCTGATCGGAGCGATCGTGCTCTGGTTTGCTAGCGGGGCTTTGCTCGATCTGTTTGAAGAAGATGAAGTCGACCTTGCCATTGGCGATGACGACGAGACCGAAAATGGCGCTGCCGTTAAGGCCGATGAAAGCGCAACTGCGCCAAGGGATGGCGACGAAACTGAACAGCACCGCGAACAGCGGGTGTCAGGAGACGGTGATGAGCAAGACTGACGCTAGAGACGAGCTGAGGGCCAAGATCGAGGCGAGCGATCGTCGAATCAAGGAGCGCACACTGGCTGACAGTGCCCGCGAAGTTGTCGAAGATGCGGGCAAATTCGCCAAGGCACATCCTTTCACGGTCATTGGCGGCGCGATCGCCGCTGGCTTGATGATCGGGCTGCTCACCTCGCCTGGACGCCAACTCGCTCGCAACACAGCGGTCGGCACGGCTCGGGCGGTAAGCAACACCGCCGAAGGCGCGAAATCAGCTGTGGGCAAAGCGGCCAAGTCGCGCGCCGCTTCACTGGGCAATATCCTAGCTGATGCTGCGATTGCATATGGCATTAAGCTGATTGACGAAGCGCTAGATCGAGCACGGACCGGACAAGACGCCCTCGGTGAGGCCGGTGATAATGCAAAGTCCAAGGCTCGCGACATCCGCCGTGAGGCCAGCTCATTGGCGGGTTCGGCGGCTGACAAGGTCCGCGACATACGCAGCAAGGTCGCGCGCTAGGTTTTCCTTACGAATACGAATACGACTTTCGCCGCCCTTGCGCGGCGCAGGGCATCGTATATGGGGCGCAGAGACAGTTATCCTCCCCAAGGAAAGTGCGACAAATGGAAGAAACAACTCCGAGCCAGAAGCTCCACCTCGTTATGGGTGGTCGCGTCACCGATCCTCGCAGCCTCGAGTTTGCGGATCCGGAAAGCCTTCATGTTGTTGGCGTTTTCAGCAGCTATGAAGCGGCCGAAGATGCTTGGCGGGCACAGGCACAACGAACCGTTGATGACGCTGAGATGAAGTACGTGGTGGTCCACATTCACCGCCTGCTGACGCCAGACGAGTAGCTCCCGCTCTGGCCCACAGATTGCGCCCTTTTCGCGATGAGGATGCCGAACCTATCGCGGCACTCACGCTCGCAGCGATACGTGCTATCGGTCCGCAAGCCTATTCACCCGAGCAGGTTCAAGCCTGGGCGGATCGGCATCCCGGAGCAGAGCGATTCCGCGCGCGTGTCACCAATGGTGCAATGATTGTTGTTGCGACAGATACCGACGACCAGCCGGTCGCCTATGCCTTGTTAGAGCAAGATGGGCATCTGGACATGCTCTACTGCCACCCTGACCATACCAGGCTGGGATTGGCTGAAGCGCTGCTCGAGCGGATGGAACAGGAGGGCCGTTCGCTCGGGATCGAGCGGCTTTACACCGAAGCCAGCGAACTCGCGCGCCCGGCATTTGAACGGGCAGGCTATTCCGTCACACACCGACGCGACTTCGCAATCGAGCACGACGGCAAAGACGTCCCGATCCACAACTACGCGATGGAAAAGCCTCTGAGCTGAGAAGCTTCTCCTCTACTTCTCAGATGAATTCGATCTTCTCGACAAGGTAGAACTTGTCGCCAGCCGGTACGGTGATCTCAATCTCATCCTCGACCTGCTTGCCGATCAGTGCTCGCGCCAAGGGTGACGAGTATGAGATACGCCCTTGGGCCGCATCTGCTTCGGTTTGACCAACAATCTGGTACTTTACCGGCTTATCGTCGTCATCGAGCAAGGTAACCGTCGCGCCAAAGACGATCTTGTCGCCGGAAAGCGTCTTAGGATCAATAATTTGGGCGCGGCTTACGCGATCTTCGATGTCAGCAATCTGCGCTTCGACCTGACCCTGCCGCTCTTTCGCCGCGTGGTATTCAGCGTTTTCCGACAGGTCACCGTGCGCTCGCGCTTCTTCGATTGCATCGACAATCTTTGGGCGTTCCTCACGCAGCACTTTGAGGTCAGCGGTCAGCCGCTCGTAACCCTCTGCCAGCATTGGAACTTTTTCCATCGTTGCCATCCCATGTCTTTCTCTACTGGCGAATTCCCCAATCCCAAGAAGAGTAATTTCGAGGACCACCGCGTCTTTCGAGGCGGTGCAAAGTCTGCGAAAATTTGGGGAAGTTCGCTTGGTTGCTCAGGTATAATAGTCCTGCAATGAACGGACTTCAAGATCGGAAGGTGCAATCGCTGCAATTGCAGCTGTGGCGGCCAACGAAGCCGTTGCCGTCGTGTAGTAGGGCACTTTCTTATCAAGCGCAGTCGCGCGGATCGATTTGCTGTCCATTAGCGATTGCCAGCCTTCAGTCGTGTTGAAGATTAGAGCGATGTCGCCATCGATAATCTTGTCCACGATGTGCGGCTGTCCTTCAGCCACCTTATTCACTCGCTCTACAGCCAAGCCCTGCTCGCTGAGATAGGATTGGGTTCCGCCAGTCGCGACGATTTCAAAGCCCTGTTCAATGAGGCTCTTCACGGCCGGCACGATCACCGTTTTGTCGGTGTTCTTGACCGAAACAAAGACCGTACCGGACCGAGGCAAGCTCATCCCTGCCCCCATCTGCGACTTGAGGAAGGCCGCTTCAAAGCTGGCGTCGATACCCATAACCTCCCCCGTCGACTTCATCTCTGGGCTCAAGATCGGGTCAGCCCCAGGGAAGCGTGCAAACGGGAACACGGCCTCTTTCACCGCCATGTAGGGAAATTCGCGCTTGAATGGCTCAAAGTCGGCAAGCTTTTCGCCAGCCATAACCCTAGCTGCGATCTTAGCGACCGGCTGGCCTATGGCCTTCGCAACAAACGGCACTGTCCGGCTAGCGCGTGGGTTCACCTCGATCAGATAGACCTCGCCATCCTTTACCGCGAACTGGACGTTCATCAGGCCACGCACACCGAGCGCCTTGGCCAAAGCCTCGGCCTGACGTTCCATTTCTTCGACGATCTCGGAAGGTAAGGAATAGGGCGGCAGGGTGCAGGCGCTGTCGCCTGAGTGTACCCCGGCTTCCTCGATGTGTTGCATGACGCCAGCGATCCGCACTTCGTCGCCGTCGCACAGCGCATCGACATCGCATTCGATCGCATCGCGCAGATATTGATCAACCAGAACCGGGCTGTCGCCGGACACATTCACCGCCGTCTTGATGTAGTCATCGAGTTGCGCCTCGGAATCTACGATCTCCATCGCGCGCCCACCCAGAACGTAAGACGGCCGCAGCAGCACGGGATAGCCGATCCGGGCCGCAACCGCGGCCGCTTCATCACGGCTATAGGCAATACCATTGTCAGGCTGTTTGAGCTTGAGCTTGTTGACCAGTTTGGCGAAGCGCTCGCGATCTTCAGCCAGATCAATCGCGTCAGGCGAGGTACCAAGGATCGGAATTCCGGCGTCTTCCAAGGCCTGCGCAAGCTTGAGCGGCGTCTGGCCGCCAAACTGAACGATCACGCCGGCCAGCTCACCGGTCGATTGCTCGACCCGAAGGATTTCGAGCACATCTTCGGCAGTCAGCGGCTCGAAATATAGCCGATCCGAGGTGTCGTAATCCGTCGAGACCGTTTCCGGATTGCAATTGATCATGATCGTCTCGAACCCGACTTCTTCGAGCGCAAAACAGGCGTGCACGCAGCAATAGTCGAACTCGATCCCCTGCCCGATCCGGTTTGGTCCACCGCCAAGGATGACCACCTTGCGGCGATCCGACGGCGCTGCCTCGCACTCGGGCTCACCAAAACTCGGCGCCTCATAGGTCGAGTACATGTAGGGCGTGATCGCCTCAAACTCGGCGGCACAGCTGTCGATCCGCTTGAACACGGGGCGCACACCCAGCTTGTCGCGTAAGTCCCGAACTTCGCTCTCGCTGGTCGCACCCGCCATCGCCTGCAAAGCATCGTGCAGCAGTCCGCTGCGCTTGGCTTGGGTCTCGGCAAGGCCACCAGCAACACCGACAGACCTTACCGCAAGTGTCGCCAGCCTCTTGTCAGAAAAGCCCATGCTCTTGAGACGCCGCAATCCCGCCGGGTCCTGAGGAAGGCCATTGGCGGCAATGTCCGCCTCCGCTGCGATGATCTCTTCGATCTGGCGGAGGAACCACGGATCATAACCCGTGATCGGCTGTATCTCTTCGACCGTCAGCCCTTCGCGGAATGCCTGCGCTACTTTGAGTAGCCGATCCGGCGTTCGGCGAGATAGGGCAGCAGTAACGACGTCCTTTGCCACGCCTTCGAGCTCGGTCACCCGATTAAAGCCGTCGAGGCCGGTTTCGAGCCCGCGCAGCGCCTTCTGCATGCTTTCTTGGAAGTTGCGGCCAATCGCCATTACTTCTCCGACTGACTTCATCGCGGTCGAGAGTAGCGGCTCGGCTCCCTTGAACTTCTCAAACGCAAACCGCGGTATCTTGGTCACGACATAGTCAATGGTCGGCTCAAAGCTCGCCGGGGTTGCCCCGGTGATCTCATTGGTGATCTCATCGAGCGTGTAACCGACCGCCAGCTTGGCCGCGACCCGAGCGATCGGAAAGCCGGTCGCCTTCGATGCCAGGGCCGAACTGCGCGACACCCGCGGGTTCATCTCGATCACAATCAGACGGCCATCCTTTGGATTGACCGCGAACTGGACATTCGACCCGCCGGTCTCAACTCCGACCTCACGCAGCACCTCGAGCGAGGCCGTGCGCATGATCTGATATTCCTTGTCGGTCAGCGTCAGCGCCGGAGCGACTGTGATTGAGTCCCCGGTATGGACCCCCATCGCATCGACATTCTCGATCGAGCAGATGATGATGCAATTGTCCTTCTTGTCTCGGACAACCTCCATCTCATACTCTTTCCAGCCGAGCAGCGATTCCTCGATCAGAACCTCGGTGGTGGGCGACGCGTCGAGCCCGTCAGAGACGATCTTGTCGAATTCCGCCTTGTTGTAGGCGATCCCTCCGCCGGTTCCGCCCAATGTAAAGCTCGGTCGAATGATCGAGGGCAGCCCGGTCCGCTCGAGCACTTCGCGCGCTTGCTCAAGATCGTGTGCAATCCCCGAACGCGCACTCTCGAGCCCGATCGAGTCCATCGCAGCCCGGAATTTTTCGCGGTCTTCGGCCTTGTCAATCGCTTCGGCCTTGGCGCCGATCATCTCGACGCCGAATTTCTCGAGCACCCCATCCTTGTTGAGGCTGAGCGCGCAATTGAGCGCGGTCTGACCGCCCATCGTCGGGAGCAGCGCATCGGGCCGCTCCTTCTCGATGATCTTGGCCACAATCTCGGGCGTGATCGGTTCAATGTAAGTCGCGTCCGCAAACTCGGGATCGGTCATGATCGTGGCCGGGTTCGAATTGACCAGGATCACACGATAACCCTCTTCCTTGAGCGCCTTGATCGCCTGGGTCCCTGAATAATCAAATTCGCAGGCCTGACCGATGATGATCGGGCCGGCGCCAATAACGAGGATGGAGGAAATGTCTGTGCGTTTGGGCATTAGCTGTTGTTCTCGTTCTCGTTTTCAGCGGATTGTTCTTCGGATTCCACCGCGCGTGGCTGCTCCCACGACAGCGATATGAACCGCATATTGGCTTGTTGACGCTCACAGCCGGAGGCGATCAATTGGTCGGCGGCCACCGGTTCTCCGCGCACGCGATAGAGCGCGGGATTGCCGGTCAGAAACAGGGCTCCCTCCTCTGTCACTGGCAAGGACATGAATTGATCGCGAGCGGTTGAATTCTCATTGGTGTTGAGCGTCATCCGCGTGCCAAGCGTTTCGTCATTCTCAGCCACCGACAGAGCCTGGATCTCATCCAGGCTGAGCTTCGAGATGTCGAAGGTGTAGGTCGGAACCCACTCCCCTTCGAGCTGGCCCAGCTCAAATTTTACGTTGGTCGGTAAATCCCGTTGGAGTCGCTCCTGACACATCGCCAGAGCTTCGTCCCCAACCCGTGGATCCTCAGGAAACAGGAGTGAGCACCCCGAAAGCGCGGCGAGCATACCAACCGAGAGCATTGCAGCGCGCATCAGCCCTCCCCCTCATTCGCCAGGCCGCCATCGCTGGGTGTGAAAGCGTAGCTCAGTTTGGTGTAGCGATAGACATAGGGCAGCACGTCAGGCCGCGAGACACCATCGCCCGCGATGAATGTGCAATTGCGGCGAATGTCGATCAGGCGGTTGCCGTCGCGCACCATGACATAGCTCAGCACGTAGTATCGCAGGGGTCGACTGCGGCTGCCCACCACATCAAGCTGACGGACATGATCGCTGTAGTCGCGCAGTCTCGTGCGATCCTTGAAGCCCTGCGCTTCACGGTCTTCAGCGACCAGATCATGCTTGATCGCGGGATCGAATTCTTCCTCGATGAAGAAGCCATCACTCGCAACAATCTTGCAATCCATCCGTCCTGCGACTGGATAGCGGCTGTCCTCCTTGAACAGGATCGGCCGCCAGAATGACAGCACTGGCAAGCCGCTGGCCCCCGCTTCGAGCGAAACCGAGCCATCGCCCTGGAAGGCCACGCCCTCAACGATCTCAGCCCCCGGCCAGGTTGACGAGGGCGGCGGAGTCATAGCGGGATTCTGCGCAACAGCTGGTGCAGCCCCCAAAGAAAGTATCAGCAGAAGATGCTGAATCAGCCTCACCCCAGACCCCCGACGAATTTCTCAAAAAGGTAGAAACTGTCCTGCGGGCCCGGGCTCGCTTCGGGATGGTATTGCACGCCGAAGGCATTCTTGCCCTTCACCGCGATCCCGCAATTGCTGCCATCGAACAGCGAGACATGGGTCTGCTCGACAGTCTCAGGCAGGGTGTCGGCATCGACCGCAAAGCCATGATTCATACTGGTGATCTCGACCAAATCGCGGGTCTCGCCCCATTCCTCACCGACGCGCTGGACCGGGTGATTGGCACCGCGGTGCCCTTGGAACATTTTCACCGTCTTGGCGCCGGCTGCGAGTGCGAGCATCTGGTGCCCCAAGCAGATCCCGAACAGCGGCATATCCCGATCGAGCAGGGCCTTGATCACCGGCACGGCATATTCGCCAGCCGCGGCTGGATCGCCCGGGCCATTGGACAGGAATACGCCGTCGGGTTTGAGCGCGAGAATATCCTCGAGCGACGTCTCGGCTGGAACCACGGTAACCTTGGCTCCGGCGCGGACCAGATTGCGGAAGATATTGTCCTTCGCCCCATAGTCGATCGCGACCACATGCGGGGTGGCATCGCGCGCGGCACGGCCATAACCATGGCCCAGACGCCAATAGCCGCCTTCCCAGCTCTCCTGCTCTTCGCGCGTGACGCGCTTGGCGAGGTCCATCCCCTCGAGCCCGGCCCAATCCTGCGCGCGCTGGAGCAGCGCAGGAATGTCGAAACTACCATCTGGTGAATGCGCGATCACGGCGTTGGGAGCGCCCGACAAGCGGATCCGGCGAGTCAGCGCGCGGGTATCAACCCCCGCCAGCCCAATCTTGTCATTGGCAGCCATCCATTCAGTAAAGTGCTGCGCGCTGCGAAAATTGCTCGGCCGGGTGACATCTTCGCGGGTGATACAGCCGACCGCGCCTTCGACTTGGCTTTCAATGTCTTCGCCATTGGTGCCGACATTGCCGATATGCGGGAACGTGAAGGTGACGATCTGCGCTGCATAAGAGGGATCGGTCATCACCTCCTGATAGCCGGTCATCGCGGTGTTGAAGCAGACTTCGCCGACAGCTTCACCACTCGCTCCAAACCCCTTACCCCAGATCACGCTGCCATCGGCCAGAACGAGGACTCCCGTCGCGTCTTTGGGTTGCGCGCGGGAGGTTGCGGGGTCGGCCATGAGGCGCTCCGTTTCAAAAGAGTTTTTGCGATGTGTGCTAAGTCTCATCCGCTAAGCTTGCACCATGCGTCCGTCAACCTATCTCACGGGTCTTATCTCGGCTAAGCTGCATGCTGGCTGAAACCATCCACAGGAAAGACAAAGAAATGCTCCGCGACGACATCAAATCCGCAACGATCACTGCGATGAAGGCTGGCGAAAAGGATCGCACGGCCGCGCTTCGGCAGATTTCGGCCAAGATCAAGGATCGCGATATTGAAGAGCGGACGTCGGGCAAGGAAATCCCGGACGACGATCTGGTGACATCGGTTCTGCAGAAGATGGCCAAGCAACGCCGCGAATCGATTGAGATGTATGAAAACGGCGGTCGGACCGAGCTGGCCGAGGCCGAAAAGGCTGAGTTGGCGATTATCGAGGAATTCCTGCCGCAAATGATGTCAGAGGATGACACTAATGCAGCGATTGCCACGATCGTGGCCGAGCTTGGCGCCGACAGCATGAAGGATATGGGCCGCGTTATGGGTGAGCTCAAATCTCGGCACGGCGCCGTGCTCGACGGCAAACTCGCCAGCGGCCTGGTCAAGGCGGCTCTGAGCTGATCCGGAGATTGGTCCGATGTTGAAGTCACTGCGGCAAGGCCTCGATCGATGGCGGAGCCGCAATGACCCTCTGCTCGAGGTTTGCGAGACGGGCTTCTCGCTGACCCAGGGCAATAGAGCCCAACAGACCATCTGGACCGAGATCAGAGCAATCTTCGCTTACAAAATCGACCTGATCACGATCGATCAGATCTGCCTCAATTTCGAAACCCGCTCGGGCGAGATTGTGGTGCATGAAGGCATGCAGGGATACGAGGAATTGCTCGCTGGGCTTGAGAGGCATCTCGGCCTCACTCCCGAATGGTCGCTCGATGTGATGTTTCCTGCGTTCGAAGAGAATCTGACGCAGATTTACCCGATTGCGCAGGCCTCGGCAGATTGATCCACAATCGCTCCACCGGAACATCCTTCGCCTAAGCTCGACACGGGCGCAAACAGTGATACCAAGTTAGCATGAGCATCACCCCGCAATGGAAAGACGAGCTGCGCGCGCGCGTGACCCTTTCAACGGTCGTGATGCGCACCACCAAGCTCCAGAAAGCGGGGCGCGAGTGGAAGGCCTGCTGCCCCTTCCATGATGAGAAGACTCCCAGCTTCTACGTCAACGACCAGAAGGGCTTTTATCACTGCTTCGGCTGCGGCGCGCATGGCGATGTCATCTCCTGGATGACCGAGCAGCGTGGTCTGTCCTTTATAGACGCGATCAAGGAATTGGCCAGCGAAGCCGGGATGGAAGTTCCGGCGCCCGATCCGGTGGCGGCAAAGAAGGCCGAGAAGCGGGCGAGCCTGATCGACGTCACGACCGAGGCGCAGGACTGGTACGTCCACAACCTGCGCTCGGCAGAAGGGCGCGAGGCGCTGGCCTATCTCAATCGACGCGGGCTCAAGCCA
Organism: Erythrobacter sp.; assembly: GCA_965229665.1. Taxonomy (GTDB): domain Bacteria; phylum Pseudomonadota; class Alphaproteobacteria; order Sphingomonadales; family Sphingomonadaceae; genus Erythrobacter. The sequence goes on from OZ245896.1 coordinate 3,237,277, forward strand.
GAAACTCTGCGCGAATTCGGCTTTGGCTATGCGCCGGAAAGCAAACAGGCGCTCGCCACCGCCCTGCCCCGGTTCGAGGATCAAATGCTGGTTGAAAGTGGCATGCGCATCCAGACCGATGAGGGCACGACCTATGATCGCTTTCGCGGTCGAGTGATGCTGCCGATTCAAGACGCACGCGGTCGGGTGATTGCCTTTGGCGGACGCATTCTCGACAAGCGCGACGGCGTCGCCAAATACCTCAACTCGCCCGATACGCCTTTGTTTGACAAGGGCCGCACGCTCTATAATCTCCACCGGGCCTCGCCCGCCTCGCGCCAGAGCGGCCGTGTGGTGGTGGTGGAAGGCTATATGGACGTTGTCGCGCTCGCACAGGCCGGGATCGCCGATGCCGTCGCGCCACTCGGAACAGCGCTAACCGAGATGCAGCTCGAAATGCTGTGGCGGATGGTTGAACGGCCCGTTCTATGTTTCGACGGTGACAATGCTGGCCAGCGTGCAGCGATGCGTGCGATTGCACGGGCGCTACCTCTATTGAAGCCCGCGCGGTCCCTGTCGATCGTCCGGCTACCCAGCGGACTAGACCCCGATGATCTGATCAATCAGCAAGGGGTCGGCGCAATGGAGAAGCTTCTGGCCGAGCCAAAGTCTTTGCTGGACACGCTTTGGACATTCGAGCGCGATGCAGAGCCGCTCGATAACCCCGAGGCAAAGGCGGGATTGAAGGCACGCCTGCTGGCTCATGTCGACACCATCCAGGATCCCGACATCCGCTCGCTCTATCGACGCGAGCTGCTGGATCGGTTTTCTGACTTTGCTTACCCGCCCCGACAGCAGCAATCCTCTCGTGGCCCATGGCGTGGGCCGGGCCGAACGGCGGCCCGACCGGGCCTTTCCAACGATGCGAGAGCCTCGCTCGGCAAGCTCATGTCGGGCGGCAGTCGGGATGCCTTTTTGCAGGCTGTTGTTGCAGGACTTCTACGATATCCTTCCGAGATTTCACGCCATTCAGAAGCGCTGACGCGGCTTGCCCGGCTCAACCCTCAATCGAATCAAATGGTGGAAACTCTGTTTGAGATGGAGGAAATGCTTGATTCGCAGGGGCGAGAGGCCATATCAGAGCAGCAAGGCCTAATCGCCCCACCGGAAAACCATCGTTTCGCCTTTCTTCGAGAAGGCACTGAACCCGGTGAAGCGCGCGAGGAACTGGCTGAAGCTGTGTCGTTGCTGGTTGAAAAGCCAGCGCTGGAAGCCGCGCTTGCGGCGACAGTGGCGCGGTTCGATGAAGACCCGGAAGGGGCCTTTGCCGAGCAAACGCGACTGCGGGATCAGCTCAAGACTATCGATGATCGACTAAAGGCATTTGGCCGACGCAAAGCTGGCACAACGCCGACACCAGAATTGACTTCTCCATCGGATGCGCAACCGGTCGGAGATTTGGGAACGGACTGACGAATATCCATGGCTTCGAACGCTAAGACACAAGAGAGCGAAGACGCTCCGCTGATCGACCTCAATGAGGCTTCAGTCAAAAAACTCATCACCAAGGCGAAAAAGAAGGGCTACGTCACGTATGACGAGCTCAACGAAGCTCTGCCTTCTGGTGAAATGAGCCCCGATCAGATCGAGGACATTCAGACGGCTTTGTCGGAAATGGGCGTCCAGATCGTCGAGAACGACGAAGAAGCCGAAGCAGAAGCCGAGCAAGAGGCTGAAGTCGAAGAGATGTCAGTCGGCGAGGAAGCCGCTGACAAGAAAGAAACCAAAAAAGATACCAAGGCAGCCGCGACCAAGAAGACCGGCACCGGGGACCGTACCGACGATCCTGTGCGGATGTATCTCCGCGAAATGGGCGCGGTTGAACTGCTCAGCCGTGAAGGCGAGATTGCCATTGCCAAGCGGATCGAGGCCGGCCGCGACATGATGATCATGGGCCTTTGCGAAAGCCCGATCACCTTCCACGCTATCATTCAGTGGTCTGAAGCGCTCAACGCTGAAGATATGCAGCTGCGCGAAATCCTCGATTTGGACGCGATGCTCTCGAAGGAGCCTCCACCAGACAAGATGGAGGAAGAGGCCGAGGACGATAGCGGCGAAATCTCCGAGGAAACCGCTGGTCCGACCATCCGCGACGACGATGATGAGGACGAGGAAGAAACCGCTGAAGGCGAAGAGGGCGAAGAAGGCTCATCGAAGCGTGAAGAGGACGATGAGGAAGACAACACTCTGAGTCTGGCGCAGATGGAAGCGGCATTGAAGCCTGACGCGATCGAGCGTTTTGCGCGGATCACCAAGCTGTTCAAGACCTTCGAGAAGCTGCAGGCTGAGCGCGTCGAAACGCTCGCAGCGGGCAATGATTTCCCGGCTGCGAAGGAAAAGAAGTACGAGAAGCTCGGCGAAGAGCTGACCGGCGAAGTCGAGAGCATGCAGTTCCACGCGACCAAGATCGAATTCCTGGTCGACAACCTCTATGCCTTCAACCGGCGCCTGACCGCACTTGGCGGACAGATGCTGCGTCTGGCGGAGCGGCACAAGGTCAAGCGGATCGACTTCCTCAAGTCCTACATCGGCAATGAGCTGGACGACAGCTGGATTGCTGAGAACGCCAAAAAGGACAAGAAATGGGCTGCCTTCGCTGAGAAGGAAGCGGCTGCGATCGAACGCATCCGGACCGAAATCACCGATATCGCTGCGCAAACTGGCATGGCCCTGCCTGAGTTCCGTCGGATCGTAAATATGGTCCAGAAGGGCGAGCGCGAAGCGCGGATCGCCAAGAAGGAAATGGTGGAAGCCAACCTTCGCCTGGTGATCTCAATCGCAAAGAAATACACCAACCGCGGGTTGCAGTTCCTCGACCTGATTCAGGAAGGCAATATTGGCCTGATGAAGGCGGTCGACAAGTTCGAATACCGCCGCGGCTACAAGTTCTCGACCTATGCGACATGGTGGATCCGGCAAGCGATCACGCGTTCTATCGCCGATCAGGCTCGCACGATCCGTATTCCTGTCCATATGATCGAGACGATCAATAAGCTGGTCCGGACTTCGCGCCAATTCCTGCACGAAGAAGGGCGTGAGCCGACTCCGGAAGAGATGGCAGCACGCCTGTCCATGCCGCTCGAGAAGGTTCGCAAGGTGATGAAGATCGCCAAGGAGCCAATCTCGCTCGAAACGCCGATCGGTGATGAAGAAGATTCGCATCTCGGTGACTTCATCGAGGACAAGAACGCCGTGATCCCGGTTGATGCCGCGATCCAGGCGAACCTCAAGGAAACGGTCACGCGCGTGCTGGCGTCGCTCACGCCGCGCGAAGAGCGCGTTCTGCGGATGCGCTTCGGGATCGGGATGAACACTGACCACACGCTCGAAGAGGTGGGTCAGCAGTTCTCGGTTACGCGCGAGCGGATTCGGCAGATTGAGGCGAAAGCGCTACGTAAGCTCAAACACCCGAGCCGTTCGCGGAAAATGCGCTCATTCCTCGATCAGTAAGAGCCCGACTGGCTTCTACACTTCCCATGGCTGAAATTGTGGAAGGCCCTCTCGGCCTTGCTGGCGTTGTGCTTGCAATACCGATTGTGCAGTGCAACAAAGGTGGCTGAAAGGAAGAGCAGCCGTGTCGAAGTCAGCTCCCAAAACCATCGCTATCGTCAGCCAGAAGGGCGGTTCCGGCAAGACGACCCTTGCGGTTCATCTCGCCACTCGCGCCGCGCAGGCCAAGCACGAAAGCTGTGTCATCGACACCGATCCGCAGGCGACTGCCGCCGCGTGGAGCGATTGGCGCGGCGATTTTCTCCCGGTGGTGGTGACAAGCCCCCCTGCCCGGCTCGGCCGCACCATTGCAAGCGCCCAAAAGAACGGCGTCGATTTCGCTGTGATTGACACCCCTCCCCACGCCGATGCCGCCGCGCGCGAAGCCATCAAGGCCGCCGACATCGTGCTCATCCCAACCAAACCCAGGGCTTTTGACCTGGCCGCTCTTGAACCGATTGCCGATCTGGTAGCCTTCGCCAAAAAGCCGGCGTTCGTCGTACTTAACTCGGTTCCTTCCGGAGCGACGGTCCTTGCAAAGGAAGCCAGATCAGCTGCCAAGGAAATGGGATTGGATATCTGCCCGGTTGAATTGGGGGATCGAGCGGCCTTTCACCGGTCTTCAGCGAATGGCGAGACGGCTTCGGAGGTCGACCCTGACGGTAAGGCCGCCAAAGAGGTGGAGAAGCTCTGGAAGTGGCTCAAGAAGCAGCTCAAGAGCACAATCTGATCTCTTCATGTGCATGATTGTGCCCTCCGGGCTGGAGTGAATCGCTTCGGCTCCCTATGTAGCCCCCATGCGTATTGCGATTGCATCAGATCACGCCGCTATCGACATGAAAGCGGAACTTGCTGAGTGGCTGATCGACATCGGCCACGAAGTCGCCGATCTCGGTCCCGAAGGGTATGAAAGCGTCGACTATCCCGATTATGGCTATAAGCTGGCGGAAGTGCTGGCCGAGGGCACCGTCGAGTTCGGCGTCGCTCTTTGTGGCTCCGGGATTGGCATATCCATCAGCGTCAATCGGCATCCCGCTGTTCGTTGTGCTTTGGTGTCAGAACCGCTCTCCGCGGCGCTGGCGCGGGAACACAATAACGCCAACGCGATTGCCTTAGGAGCGCGCCTAACCGGCATTGAAATGGCCAAGAGTTGTATTGCCACGTTCTTGGAAACCGAATTTGCCGACGCCGGTGATCCGGACGGTCGCCATCAGCGCCGCGTCGACAAGCTTGGCAGTCCACCCATTCAAATGACACGAATAGAGACACACCAATGAGCACAGCACCATCCGACGTCCTTGCCCCGATGGACGGGTTCTGGAATGATGACCTTGCAACAGCCGATCCAGAGATCGCGGCAGCCGTGTCAAAAGAACTTGGCCGCCAGCGCGACAAGATCGAGCTGATCGCCAGCGAGAATATTGCAAGCCGCGCAGTGCTTGAGGCTACTGGCAGTGTCTTCACCAACAAATATGCCGAAGGCTATCCCGGCAAGCGCTATTACGGCGGCTGCGACTATGCCGATGTGGTTGAAACCCTTGCAATTGAGCGCGCAAAGCAATTGTTCGGCTGCAATTTCGCGAATGTTCAGCCCAATTCAGGCTCACAGATGAATCAGGCGGTGTTCCTGGCGCTTTTGCAACCCGGTGACACATTTATGGGCCTCGACCTTAATTCGGGCGGGCACCTTACGCATGGCTCCCCCGTCAATATGTCAGGCAAGTGGTTCAATCCGGTCTCCTACGGCGTGCGCCAAGGCGACGAGCTGATCGATATGGACGAAGTTGCTGCAACAGCTCGCGAGCACAAGCCCAAGCTGATCATTTGTGGCGGCACGGCTTACTCACGCACTTGGGATTTCGAAGCCTTCCGCGCGATTGCGGATGAAGTTGGCGCCTATTTGCTGTGCGACATGAGCCATATCTCCGGATTGGTAGCAGGGGGAGCCCACCCCTCGCCCTTCCCGCATTGCGACATTGTTACTTCAACAACTCACAAGAGCCTGCGCGGTCCGCGTTCGGGGATCATTCTTTGGAACGATGAGGCTTTGACCAAGCCTCTCAACATGGCTGTTTTCCCTGGCCTTCAAGGCGGCCCCCTGATGCATGTTGTAGCGGCGAAGGCCGTCGCCTTCCGCGAAGCGCTGCAGCCCGAGTTCAAACTCTATGCCCAGCGTATCGTCGAGAACGCACGCGCGCTCGCAGCAAGTCTTGAAGAGAATGGCCTGCGGATTGTGTCCGGAGGCACCGATAACCATTCAATGCTGGTTGACCTGACCGCCAAGGATGTAACCGGCAAATCAGCCGAAGCTGGTCTCGACCGGGCATGGCTGACCTGCAACAAGAATGGTATTCCATTCGACACACGCTCACCTTTTGTCACGAGCGGAATCAGGCTCGGCACTCCTGCTGGAACGACCCGTGGGTTTGGGCCTTTGGAATTCCGCCAAGTTGGCGCTCTGATCGCAGAGGTGGTTGATGGCCTCTCCAAGAACGGCCCCGAAGGCGACGCCCAAATCGAAGAGAGTGTCCGGAACCGTGTTTCGGCATTGTGCGACAACTTCCCCGTCTATCCAGGAATGTAACCCATGAACGATCAAAACCCAGATTCCCCCGATTGGGTTGAGGATACCAAGAAAGAGATCGTCGGCATGGGCAAGGAAGGGATGAAGCACCCTTCGACCAAGCCTGTTCTGATTGGCGCTGGAATCGGCGCAGCAGCAGGCTTGCTGGTTGTTGGCGGTCCTCTTCTAGGCGGACTGGCTGGAGCTGGTATCGCGCTCTACACTCGGATCAAGAAGTAAGGCTCTGAATGCGCTGCCCTTTCTGCGCCAACGAAGATACTCAGGTCAAAGACAGTCGCCCCACCGAGGACAACACGTCAATTCGCAGGCGCCGGCAGTGCTCTAGCTGTGGGGCGCGCTTTACGACGTTTGAACGGGTCCAACTGCGCGAAGTCGTGATCGTCAAATCAGGCGATCGGCGTGAGGCCTTCGATCGATCCAAATTGGAGAACTCGGTCGCGCTGGCCTGCCGTAAGCGCGGAGTGACACAGGAACAGATCGATCGTTTGGTTTCCGGAATACAACGCCAAGTGGAGACCGCCGGTGAAAGTGAAGTGCCTTCCGCACGGATCGGTGAGATGGTCATGGACGGACTACGCCAAATCGACAGCGTCGCATACATCCGCTTCGCCAGCGTCTATCGCGATTTCTCCGAAGCTCGAGACTTTGAGGAGTTCGCCAGCACAGTCCAGGAAGCTGCCCGGGACTAGCAATGCCTGATTCTCCATCAGCTCCCATTATCATCCTTGTACGACCACAGCTGGGCGAAAACATCGGCAAGGCCGCTCGCGCGATGCTGAACTTCGGACTGACCGAGATGCGGATCGTGAACCCGCGTGACGGCTGGCCCAATCCATCGGCAGGTCCGGCTGCCGCAGGAGCCGATATCGTGCTCGATCAAGCGAAGATCTATGACACGACCGCCGAAGCTGTGGCCGACTGTGCAAATATCTACGCCACCACAGTTCGCAAACGTGGCGTGACGAAGCCCGTCGTCGGGCCCGATCAAGCCGCAAGTGAGGTGGTGACCACCCCCGGACGCAGTGCGATCCTTTTTGGCAGAGAGGCGTCTGGACTCGAGACTGACGATGTCGCCCTTGCCCGCGCGATTCTTACCGTTCCGATCAACCCCGAATTTGGTTCGCTCAATCTCGCGCAAGCTGTGATTCTGTGTGCCTATGAATGGTCTAAGCATGTCGGCGAAGCGATTGGCCTGGCGCAACCGACCGAGGATGAGATATTGCCGGCAGCGCCGCAGGCCGAGCTTGACGCCATGATCGAACATTTCGAGAAATTGCTCGATCCTCGCGGATATTTCTTGCCCGAAGCGCGCCGTGATGCCACGCGGCAAACTCTTCGTGGAATTCTGACGAAACCGGGCTGGAATCATCTCGAAGTTAGAACACTGCGCGGGATCTTGAGCACGCTACAACGCGAACCTCGCTGATCGAAAGGAACCTCATGGCGAGAGACGCGGTCTCCTCTGCTCCGACCAGAAAATGGCCCAACCACGATCGCCCCAAGATGGCGCGCGATTTCCTGTTTTGGCGCCACTTGCGGGTCGTACGCGCAAGGACCATGCGGTTGATCAAACACGCCACCTCGGGCTCAAAGCCTCAGCCAACCACTTCAGTCTATGGGATCCCAATGTGGGCGCATTGGTCGGACAAGACCTATGCCTATTGCCATTATGGGACCTATGGCCACTATCTGGAAGATCTGCTCGCTTCGATTGACGAGGATTTTTGCTTTCTTGATGTTGGCGCGAACCAGGGCCTCTTTTCACTGATTGCGGCTCGGAACCCACATTGCAAAGAAGTGTTGGCGATGGAGCCTGTCGCAGGAACATTCTCCAAATTGTCGGCGAATTTTGAACTCAATGACCTTGGCGAGCGCGGTAAGCCACTCAATTGGGGGCTGTCGGAGAAGGCTGGGAGCATGCAGATCACCCTCCCTGCATCCCACAGCGGAATGGCTACTCTCGGGGCTCATGTCGACGACATGGGCACTGAAGCTACCCACGAAGATGTTGAGCTTATCACGATCAAGGAACTGGACGAGTTGCTCCCTTCAGATCTGCCGATATTTGTTAAAATTGATGTAGAAGGCCATGAGCAGACCGTGATCGAGCAGTTGGCTAAGTCGCGCCATGCCCAAAACCTTATCGCGATCTTCTATGAACATGATGATCGTTGGAGCGATGCAGAGGCAATCCAGGGCGTGCTTGGCCAGATGGGATTTGCCGAACTCAATCGATACGGGCGCGGAATACATTATGACGTGCTCGCGACCCCTAGGAGCGAATAGCGGCCAATAGGGCTTGATAATTGTGCGGGCACTGCTACATGCGCGCCTTCGCAAATGGGCCCCGCACCCCGGTGAAGCGGTGGCCGCACAGAACAACATGGTTCTGTGGAGCGATGCCGGGTTAAATGATTGCCACTGGGGCAGTCCTGCAATTTGAAGGAAAGACATCATGTCTAAGCGCAAGAGCGCCAAGTACAAACTCGACCGCCGGATGGGCGAAAACATCTGGGGTCGTCCGAATTCTCCGGTCAACAAGCGTTCCTACGGCCCAGGCCAACACGGTCAGCGTCGTAAGAGCAAGATGAGCGACTTCGGCCTGCAGCTTCGCGCCAAGCAGAAGCTCAAAGGCTATTACGGTGACGTGACCGAGAAACAATTCCGTCGCACTTACAAGGACGCCACCCGGATGAAGGGTGACACCGGTCAAAACCTGATCGGCCTTCTAGAGCGCCGTCTCGACATGATCGTCTACCGCGCCAAGTTCGCGCCGACGATTTTCGCAGCGCGTCAGATCGTCAGCCACGGCCACATCTATGTGAACGGCGTGAAGTGCAACATTGCAAGCCGCCGGATCGACGTCGGTGACGTCATCAGCCTCGGCAGCAAGGCCAAGGAAATGGCGCTCGTGATCGAAGCGCAGAGCCTGCCAGAGCGTGAAATTCCTGACTATGTGGTTCCCGATGGCAACGACAAGGTCAGCTTCACCCGCGTGCCGAAGCTCGACGAAGTGCCCTACCCGGTGACCATGGAACCGAACCTGGTCGTCGAATTCTACTCGCGTTAATCCGCGGGACGACGAACAGAATTGGGGCGGTCCGATTGGGCCGCCCTTTTCTTTTGTGAAAACGCCGGGCAATCTCCCCTTCCTACGAGGGGGACCACGCGAATGAATGTACTGCTTATCGACGGCCACCCAGATGACGGCCGCTTTTCCTCTCATTTGCTGGATCTCTACGAGCAAGCTCTCCCCTCTGAATACACGGTCACGCGCATTGCTGTGCGTGACATGAGCTTCACGCCGATTCTGCGGCACGGCTACCTCAAGCGCACCGATTGGGAGCCAGATATCCAGTCGCTGGCTGAGAAGTTCGATGCCTGCGATCACGCCGTCTTTGCATTCCCAATGTGGTGGGGTGCCGAGCCAGCAGAGCTAAAGGGCTTGATCGACCGCCTATTCCTGCCTGGCTTCATGTATCAGTTTCACGACAAGGGCGCGCTTTGGGACAAGTATCTTGAGGGTCGATCGGCCGATGTGATTGCGACCATGGACACCCCGCCCTTCTTCCTACGGTTGCTTTACAAGAACTCCATCATCCACCGATGGAAAGGCCAGGTCTTGGGCTTTGTAGGCTTCCAACCCGTGCGCTTCCTGGCTTGCGGTGCGATCAAAGATGGTGGCGCTGAGAAGGGCGTCAAAAAGTGGTCGCGCAAGATCGAGCACATGGCGCGTTCGATCCGCCCCAAGTCCCCCGAGAAGAAGACGCTGCGATTGGCGCAATTCCTACACCCCAACGGAGACTAGTCGCGAATTCGATCCCACTCGACGAATTCGTAAGCAATCGAGCCTTCGACCAATGTCTCCCAAAGTTCGCCGATCACATCGCCAGGCATTCCGCGCCTCTCGGCTTCCGTCACAGCGGCCTCTATCACCGCCGCCTTGCGCGTCTCATCCCGAACGGTGTCTCTCGTTTGCTTGATCCGAGCGGCCGCGCGCATATAGCCGAACCGCCGATCGAGCAGCTCGACAATCTCACGGTCAGTCGCATCCACGCCAGCGCGCACGTCAAGCATGGATTCGCAGTCTTGAGGGGCTTTCGGCGCATTGTCACTCATGCCGCAAGCCATTGGCCTCCCGCGCGGCATTTGTCGAGTGCTTCTGCCGACAATTCTATCGGTTCAAAGCTTCGTCCAAGAAGCTGTCAATTGCGCTTAGCATTTCCATCCGGGCCTTGCTGTCGCCAAGGTCGTGCTGGAGATCCTCAAATTCCATATAGGTCACGCTCTTGCCCGCATCTTCCAAGGCGTCGACCATGTCTCGCGAATGGCGGACATAAACATTGAGGTCGAGTGTGCCGTGGAACAGCGCCACAGGCGCCTGGAATGATGCTGCATGAAGTCGCGGACTTCCGGCCCTGATGTGCGGACCATTACCCAACTGCCGATCCCTTAAGCGGAAGTAGGTGTAATTTTCCGCATCTTCGCGCAGATATTCAAGGTCAGTTACCGGAGCTATGGCAGCAACCGCCTTGTACAGCTCTGGCTCGACCACCTGCGATTGCAGCGCTGCATAGCCGCCGTATGACCACCCGACGACGGCGAGCTGATCAGCACGGGCGATGCCTTCAGACACAAGCCAACGCCCCGCGTCATTCACATCGCCGATCGCAACATCCCAAGCTTGATAGCCATTGCGACCAAACCAGGCTTCACCATAACCGGATGAGCCACGGAAATTGGGCTGCAGAACAGCATAACCGCGCGATGTGAAGAACTGGACAATCCAGTCGAAACCCCAAAAGTCCCGCGCAGCGGGGCCGCCATGCGGCAGGACAATAGCAGGAAGGTTCTTGCCATCGGAACCGGGCGGCAATGTCAGATAGCCCGGAATCTCGGCTCCATCGCTGGCCGGATAGGTCACCGGCTTCATCTGGCCCATTGGCAGATCGAGAAGGTGCTCGCGCATGGCAAGGAGAGTTTCGAGATTGCGGGTGGCTTTGTCATAAATGTAGACTGTGCCAGCATCTGTGTCTGACGATGCGATGATCAGCAGCTTGCTTTCATCCGAGCTCGCTCCGGCAAAGCTGATCAAGGGTGTGTTCGGAAGTGCCGCCGACAACCCCCTAGCCAGCCTTGCGAGCTCTGGGTCAAAATACTCATTCGAAGCTTTTTCCGTCGCAAAGTTGACGCCGACCACTCTTCGCTGCCGACCGATGCGGACCAGCCCTCCGACATCCACGTCATCGCGGCTAGCGACAACTTCGGCTTCGCCACTTCCGTCCAATGGGATGCGGATGACGGCGCGAAACCCATTGATTGTGTGATAGGCCAATAGCGAATTTGTCCGCGATTCAATTGCCGCTGGACTGAAATTACCGATGGGTGAGCCATCGAGTGTTACACCTTCCAACCGCTCCCAGTCACCGCGATCAGCAGATCGGACCATATAGACGGTCCTGCCTGTCAGATCGCCGCGATTGTCCTCTCGAGAGCGAGCTTTTAATCGGACGGCACCGTTCTCGTCAGCTAAGAAAAAAGAAGCTTGTGCATCTGGTCGCACGGCTCGACGCCTGCTGCCATCATTGATGTCAAACAGGTCTACCCCCAATCCTTCGCGGTCATTCCCTACCCGGGTTCCGACCTTACGCTCTGGGACAAAATTGCGGGTAATCAGGACTTTGCCTTCCTCACCCGCAACATCAAACGCAATAACGCGACCGCCGTCCTGATTGATGGACAGTGCTCTGCTCGAATCACGTTGTGTAATCGGTAGTAAACCCGAACCATCAACGCCCAATGCGTACAGCCGGTCATAAGGCACCAACACGCCAAGGTCGTTTACCATCAGAGTGATGATGCAGGCCAGCCTTTCATCGGTTACCCAATCGCAGCGCCTCAAATCCTGACCGATCTCGGAATTTGAAGTGATCAACTTGACCCCTTCACCGCTATTGAGATCGAACATTCTCAGCTCTTCGGTGTGACGCGGCCCTGGGGCTATCCAAGCGATCTTGGTGCCAGACGGCGACAAGGAGATATCCAGCACAGACGACCGAATTCCAAACCGCAGCGCGAGCTCTTCCGCCGCGCTTAGCTCAGCAGCTGGCGCGTCCTGAGCAGCTGCGGACGGAACATTTGCCTGGAACAGGGCAAGGCCAACCAGCAACGCACCGGCCGCATTCAATAAACGCGCTGAACAGATTTTCATGAATTAGGACCCCTTGTTGCAACCAGCGGATGCTATCGCGCTGAAATCCCAAGTCAAAGCCTATTTCTGCAAGTAATTGCGCCTGAATTCTGTCGCAAACTGGTCAAATTTACGATTTGCGATTGCCACTCGCATGCGCCGCATCAGCTCTTGATAGAATGCCAGATTGTGCTCAGTCACCAGCATAGCCCCAAGGATCTCACCTGACTTGATCAGATGATGCAGATAGGCGCGTGAATAGTCACGCGAGGCTGAACAGTCCGAGTCCACATCAAGCGGTTCAGAATCTTCGGCAAACCGGGCGTTCCTGAGATTGATCGGGCCATTCCAGGTAAAGGCTTGGCCATTGCGACCCGAGCGGGTTGGAAGAACACAGTCGAACATGTCGATCCCGCGCTCAACAGCGCCGACCAGATCGTCCGGCTTGCCGACGCCCATTAGATAGCGCGGCCGGTCCCCTGGCAATTGCTGCGGGGCGTAGTCCAAAACGCCGAACATGGCTTCTTGCCCTTCCCCGACTGCCAGACCGCCGACGGCATAACCATCAAAGCCAATTTCAATTAGCTTCTCCGCGCTGACCTGACGCAGGTCTTGGTCAAGCGCGCCCTGTTGTATCCCGAACAACGCTGACCGCGCAGCGTGATCTTCGCCGATATCGAACCCATCGCGGCTGCGCTTGGCCCAGCGCATCGACAATTCCATGCTGGCAGCGATTTCATCCCGAGGACGATCCGCGCGCGGACATTCATCGAATGCCATCACGATATCCGAACCGAGGAGCCGCTGGATCTCCATTGAGCGCTCGGGCGTGAGCATATGTTTCGAGCCATCCAAGTGGCTGCGAAATTCAACACCCTCTTCGGTTAGCTTGCGAAGGTCCGACAGGCTCATCACCTGATAGCCGCCGCTATCGGTCAGGATCGGACGATCCCACCGCATGAATGTGTGCAGCCCGCCCAATCTGGCGACACGCTCTGCGCCCGGTCGCAGCATTAGGTGATAAGTGTTTCCCAGGATGATGTCCGCACCAAGAGCGCGGACGGACTCGGGCTTCATCGCTTTGACAGTGGCCGCGGTCCCCACAGGCATGAATGCTGGAGTCTGGATCTCCCCGCGCAGCATCGAGATTGTGCCGGTTCGGGCGCGCCCGTCGGTCGCCTTGAGCTCAAATGAAAAGCGGTTACTCACTGACCAATTATTCCCGCAACCGCCAACCGGTCTTGAAAATATAGGCGATGATCGCGGTGCAGATCGCCAGGAAGCCCAGCGTCAGACCCAATGACACGGCGATCGGAACGTCAGAAATGCCATAGAAGGTCCAGCGCAGTCCGCTGACCAGGAAGGCTATTGGATTCGCCAGAGCGATAGTCTTCCAGATTCCGGGCAGGTCGGCGATTGAGTAGAAAGTCCCACCGAGGAAAGTCAGCGGTGTGAGGATCAAAAGCGGAATTATGCCCAATTTCTCAAAGCTGTCTGCCCAGACGCCCAGAATGAATCCAAACAGCGAAAAGCTTGCCGCAACCAGCATGATGTAAAGCACCGCAAACAGCGGATACTTGATCTCGAAATCGACAAAGAATGTCGCAGTGCCGAGAATGATCGCTGCGAGAATAAGCCCCTTGGTCGCAGCGGCACCGACAAAGCCGATCAAGGTCTCTGCCACGCCAACCGGCGCTGAGAGAAGCTCATAGATCGTGCCCGTAAAGCGCGGCATATAGATCCCAAAGCTAGAATTGCTGGTCGTCTCGCCCAGCATTGTAAGCATCAACAGTCCAGGGATAATGAAGGCGCCATAGGCAACGCCATCAATCGGCTCCATCCGACCGCCAATCACGGTTCCGAAAACTACGAAATAGAGCGAGGTTGTCAGCACGGGCGAAAGGATCGACTGAAACGCTGTGCGCAAGGCGCGCATGAGCTCTCGCTGATAGATCGACCAAGCTCCGCGGAGATTGAAATGCATCACGCGGCCTCCCTGCCGACCAAGCTGACGAAGATATCCTCCAGCGAGCTGTCGTGAACATCGATCCCAACATAGTCGATGTCTGCACGGATCAGCGCTTTGGTAAGATCGGCGACCTGTTCGCGACCCGCTCCTGTCCCATCGCCACCGCGATAAAGCAGCTCAAGGCCCTCTGCCTGCAACTCGACCGGGAATGCGGCGATTGCAGATGGGAGCTCCGAAAGCGGCTCGGCCAGGCGGATAACCGCCTCGGTCCGGCCAAGCTTCTTCATCATGCTGGCTTTTTCATCCACCATCAGGATCTTGCCGCCACGGATGATCCCAACCCGGTCAGCCATCTCCTCGGCTTCCTCGATGTAATGAGTGGTCAGGATGATTGTCACTCCGCGCTCTCGCAGTGCCGCGATCTGCGCCCACATGTCCTTGCGCAGCTCGACATCAACACCGGCGGTTGGCTCATCGAGAAACAACAGATCCGGCTCATGCGCGAGCGCCTTGGCGATCAGCACGCGGCGCTTCATCCCGCCGGAGAGTTCGCGGATCTGGCTCTTGCGCTTCTCAAACAGAGACAGGCTTTCAAGAATCTGCTCAATGCGAGCCTTGTCGGGCGGGTGACCAAACAGCCCACGCGAATAGGACACCGCGCGTTCTACCGTTTCAAACATATCGGTACTGAGTTCCTGCGGCACCAATCCTATTCGAGCTCGGGCGCCCCGCCAATTGTGAGAGAGATCATGGCCAAACGCAGTGATCGTGCCACCGGAAGGACGAACCAATCCGCAGACTGCTCCGATGAGGGTTGTTTTGCCCGCGCCGTTTGGACCCAACAAGGCAAAGATCTCACCCTTGCGGATCTCGAGATCGACGTTGTCCAACGCCTTGACGCCGCCGGAATAGACCTTGCTCAGGCCCTGTATCGATAGGATTTGTTCAGCCATGCGGCCTTCATTGGTCACGCCATTCGGGGATTGCAAGCCAGCTCACGGCAATAGCAGCGAAGAATCTCCATAAGAGTAGAAACGATACTTATGGGCGATTGCGTGCTCATAGGCTTCCATGATCCGTTCTCGACCAATCAAAGCGCTGACCAGCATCATCAGGGTCGACTTGGGCAAGTGAAAGTTTGTCATCAAACCATCCACGGCGCGGAACCGATATCCCGGGGTGATAAAAATATCGGTGTCGCCGGCGAAAGGCTGGATGGTTCCGTCCCCACCAGCCGCGCTTTCAAGAAGCCGCAATGAGGTTGTACCCACGGCGATAATTCTGCCGCCGCTCGATTTGACCTGATTGAGCCGATTTGCCGTCTTGGCATCAATTCGACCGAACTCCGAATGCATGGTGTGATCGTCGGTGTCGTCGACTTTGACAGGCAGGAAGGTCCCAGCACCGACATGCAATGTGAGGGTCTCGCGCAGGACCCCAGCCTCGTCGAGCGCATCCACCAATTGCTGCGTGAAGTGGAGCGACGCTGTTGGGGCAGCAACCGCCCCATCCTCGGCCGCAAACATAGTCTGATAGTCTTCACGGTCCTGCTCATCGGTGGCCCGTTTGCCAGCGATGTATGGCGGCAGAGGCATTGTGCCTGCTCGATCAAGCAGGATTTCGACCGGCTCGTCACCACCGAAGGCGATTGTGAAGCTGCCATCTGCGTGCCGCTCCTCCGCGATGGCCGTAACACCTCCACCAAACACCAGCTCGCCTCCTTCCCGCACCCGCTTGGCATTGCGAATGAAGGCCTGCCATCGTCGCAAATCGAGCCGCTTGTGCAAGGTCGCGCCGATCTTCGCTTCGCCGCGCCGTCCTTCCAATTGAGCTGGGATCACGCGCGTGTCATTAAAGACCAGCACGTCGCCAGGGTTGAGCAAATCAGGGAGATCGCGCACCCCTCGGTCTTGTAAAGCGCCCGAGGCAGGAACCAGCAGCATCCGCGCAGCATCACGCGGACGCACCGGGCGCAACGCGATCCGCTCTTGCGGCAGCTCAAAATCGAACAAGTCCACCTTCATAGCGGCGCCTCTATCGAAGCACTCATGAAAGGGAAAGCGCTACTGGCTGATTGGCGCGCTCAGCATATCCGCCGAGATTTCGGGTTCTTCCACTGTCTCGGGCGCTGTGACGCGAGCCTTGTTGTCGCTGGCCATCGAAGCCTGAAGAATTCGGGTTGGCTCGGTCGGCGGTTCGCCCCGATTGATCGAATCCACCGCAGCCATATTGTCGATCACCCGGCCAAAATTGGTGTAGCGTTTGTCGAGGCTGAAACGCGGATAGAACACGATAAAGAACTGACTGTTCGCGCTGTCTTCATCCGCCGCGCGCGCCATAGACAAAGTTCCTCGAAGGTGCGGCATCGGATTAAACTCAGCCTCCAGATCAGGCAGGTTTGATCCGCCCTGACCGGTACCCGTCGGGTCACCGCCTTGCGCCATGAAGCCCTCAATCACCCGATGGAAGATAATCCCATCGTAGAATCCTTGGCGGGTGAGCGATTTGATACGTTCGACGTGACCAGGAGCCCATTGCGGCATCAAGCGGATTGCCACACGCTCCCCATTGGAAAGATCAAGCAGCCAGATATTCTCAGGATCGGCTGACTTGTCATAATTGATCGGGTCATAAAGCCGTGGCCCGGTGGGTGCTTCGTCCTGTGCGAGTGCGATTTGGGGGCCGGACGCCAAAGCCAGAAGGGCAGCAGCGCCAAGGATCTGTTTGATCATTGTGGTCTTCTTGAATCTTCGGTTTTTCAAACTGTGCGCGGTTTAGCGACTGCTGGCTGACACTTCAATGAATGATCCGCGCGCCTTCGACAGTCGCGTCACGCCTTAATACTCGCCAAGTTGGCCGACTTGCTTGACCCTGGCATTTACATCGTCGCGGATCTTTGGACTGACGAAGGGCGCAACATCCCCGCCATAGAGTGCGATTTCCTTCACCAGCTTCGAAGCAATCGGCTGGAGCGAGACATCCGCCATCAAAAAAACAGTCTCGATATCAGCATCGATCTGCTGGTTCATGCCCGCCATTTGATATTCGTATTCGAAGTCAGCAACAGCGCGAAGCCCGCGGACGATCACGCTCGCCCCTTGCGCCTTGGCGAATTTCATCAGGAGCGCATTGAATCCAACCACTTCGACGTTCCCGAGCCCCAAGTCCTTCACTTCGCGCTCAACCATGGCGAGCCGCTCTTCAGTCGAAAACATCGGGTTCTTTGACGGATTGGTGGTGACACCAATGATTAGCCAATCGACCAGCTTTGCGCCTCTGCGAATGATATCGGCGTGGCCCAGGGTGATCGGGTCGAAGGTTCCAGGATAGACCCCAACGCGTCTGCTCATTGCTGTTCTCTCTTCCAATCAACGATGCTGCGGTCGCTTATCGCCAGCGTCTCCCGATGGCCAGCGCCAATTTGCTAAGCGTTTTTACCGATCGCGCTCGACGATGAAGCTGGCAAGCGCTCGCAGGATGTCAGCTTCTTGGCCATAGACCGCCAAATGGCCGATGGCTTGGTCAACCAGCGCACGAGCCTGCTCACGCGCCTTATCTACACCCATGAGGGTCACGAAGGTCTGTTTACCCTGCTCGTCATCTTTCCTGAGCGCCTTGCCCGCTTTTGCTTCGTCGCCGGTGACGTCAAGCAGGTCGTCTGCGATTTGGAATGCCAGGCCAATATCTCGCGCATAAGCTCGGAGATGCGCGCGACCTTCCGGAGGCACCTTGCCAAGAATTGCCCCCATCTCAACCGACGCCGCGAGCAAAGCGCCGGTCTTCAATTGTTGGAGCCGGGTGATCGTCGGAAGGTCGTAATCGATCCCTTCGTCATCGGCGACCATGTCCATCATCTGCCCGCCTGCCATGCCATTCATGCCGCTAGAAGTGCCAAGTGTTGATATAAGCTCGCTGCGCGTAAAAGGGTCGGCGCTCGTTTCTGGATCGGCAAGAATCTCAAACGCTAGGGCGTGGAGAGAATCGCCCGCCAAGACTGCGGTGGCTTCATCGAAAACTTTGTGCGGCGTCGGCTTGCCATGGCGAAGGTCATCGTCATCCATGCACGGCAGGTCATCATGGATCAGGGAATATACGTGGATCGCCTCAACCGCGGCCCCAGCGCGAAGGGCGGCATCGCGTGATACTCCAAACAGCTCCGCAGTGCTGACAAGCAGAAGTGGGCGAACCCGCTTTCCACCGCCAATGGCAGCGTAGCGCATCGCTTCCACCAGCCGCGCCCGCGTGTCCTCTGGCACGGGCAGAAAGGCGTCAAAGACCGAGTCGATCTCGCGTTGCACCTGCTTGAGTCCTTCGGCCAGCAGATTGTCAGGGACGGCTGTCACACTGCTCATCATTCAATCCGCATCAAAGGGAGTGCTACTAGCCGGAGCACCATCGCGATTGGTTACGATCTTCTCGATCCGAGCCTGTGCTGAATCGAGCCTCTTCTGGCAGGCCGCGCGAAGTTGCTCACCGCGCTCATAGAGCGTGATCGATTCATCCAGCGGCACATCGCCGCGTTCCAATTGCTGAACAATGGCCTCAAGCGCACTAAGTGCCTGCTCGAAGCTCATATTCGCAATGTCTTCCTGACCGGAAGTTTGACCGTTCCCCTCGTCCATGAGACCGAGCATTGACCGCGCGCGCGCACCGGGTCAAGGCTGCTCGCCCACGAGGAATCAGAAAATGCCCAAATGGATTGCTGCTTATGTGTTCGCCGCGCTCGTATTTGGCGCCCTCGATGCCATGTGGCTCAATTGGGCAGGCCCAAATCTCTACCAGCCGACAATCGGTGAAATCATGGCAGAGGACTTCAATGTCGTCGCTGCTGGAGTGTTTTATTTCACATACCTCGCCGGAATGTGCTGGTTCGCCATTCGTCCAGGACTTGCTGCGAAAAGCGTGAAGACTGCCTTGGTCAACGGAGCCCTGCTTGGTGCACTGTGTTACGCGACTTTTGATCTAACCAGTCAGGCAGTCTTCAAGGTCTGGGCCACGCACATCACCGTCGCAGACATTATCTGGGGGGCATTTGCCACCGGGACAACAAGCGCCATTGCAACCTGGCTCACTTTGCGCTTCAGCCGCTAGCCAATATGTTCATTGGTCACTTCGCTCCCGCTCTTGCCGCAGCAGCCATCAGCCCACGCGCCCCGAAGCTCGGTACGTTGTTCGTGGCGGCCCAACTCATTGATTGGGGATTCTTTGCTCTGGCGATGATCGGCGTTGAGAAAATGCGGATCGAGCCCGGTGCGACAACCATGGTTCCGTACGATCTCTTTCACTATCCCTTCACGCACAGTCTCTTGGGCACAACCGCCTGGGCTATAGCTTTCGCGCTGATTGTCTGGCTGTGGCAACGAAACCTGTTTGGTGGAATTTTGGCTGGTCTTGTGGTTGTTTCTCATTGGCTCTTGGACTTGATAGTGCACCGCCCCGACCTGACTCTCACCGGAGAGGGTACGACCTATGGGCTCGGCCTGTGGAACTATCCCTTGGTCGCAATGCCTCTCGAACTTCTCATCACGATAGCGGCCTTCCTCTTCTACTTGCGTCGGACGCGCGGGCCGATGGGACCACCGGCCGTCTTGCTTGGGGTCATGCTCGTGCTCCAGGGCATCAATTGGTTTGCCCCTCACCCAGAGGTGGCCGATCTATTTCTTTATGGCCAAGCGCTTGTCGCCTTCGCCATTTTGACCGTTCTCGCATGGTGGGTCGGGGACAATCGCTGGTACAATCGCCGAGGCGGCTTGGCCTGGTCCGACGCCTGAACTAGAGGGTTCCGCCATGAGCGAAATCACACCCGAAATTGTCGAACAACATGGCCTCTCTCCCGAGGAGTATGAGCGCGTTCTCGCTGGACTGGGTCGCGAGCCCAACCTTGTTGAGCTAGGCATCTTTTCGGTCATGTGGTCGGAGCATTGTTCCTACAAATCTTCCAGGCTGCATCTCAAGAAGCTGCCAACCGAAGCGCCTTGGGTCATCTGCGGCCCAGGTGAAAACGCCGGCGTCATCGATATCGGTGATGGTCAGGCCGCGATCTTCAAGATGGAGAGCCACAACCACCCCTCCTACATCGAGCCTTACCAAGGCGCCGCGACAGGTGTCGGAGGGATTCTGCGTGACGTCTTCACCATGGGTGCCCGTCCCGTCGCGAACGCCAATGCCCTGCGGTTCGGTCGCCCTGAACATCCCAAGATGAAGCACCTTGTGTCCGGCGTGGTTGCCGGGATCGGCGGTTATGGAAACTGCGTTGGTGTTCCGACAGTCTGCGGCGAAACCAATTTCCACCCAGCCTATGATGGCAATATCTTGGTCAACGCTATGACGGTCGGTGTCGCCGACGCTGACAAGATCTTCTATTCTGCGGCGACCGGCGTCGGCAATCCGATTGTTTATGTCGGGTCCAAGACCGGCCGAGACGGAATTCACGGCGCGACCATGGCGAGCGCCGATTTCGAAGAGGATGCCGAAGCCAAGCGGCCCACCGTTCAGGTCGGCGACCCCTTCACGGAAAAGCTGCTGATCGAGGCTTGCCTTGAGCTGATGGCGACCGATGCCATCGTAGCGATCCAGGATATGGGAGCAGCAGGCCTGACGTCGTCGAGCGTCGAAATGGCGACCAACGGCAAAGCCGGGATCCGGCTCGACATGAATAAGGTCCCCTGCCGCGAAGAAGGCATGACCCCCTACGAGATGATGCTGAGCGAGAGCCAGGAGCGTATGCTCATGGTCTTGAAGCCGGGCAAGGAAGCCATGGCTCAGGCCATCTTCGAGAAATGGGAACTCGATTTTGCTGTGATCGGGGAAGTCACGGACACCCAGCATATGGTTCTGGAATGGAATGGCGAGATCGTCTGCGACATTCCGCTCGGTCCGCTCGCTGCTGATGCTCCCGAATATGACCGCCCTTATCTCTCGAAGGAAGACTACGCGGCATGGGCGGAGATCGCTCCGCTGAACGAAATTCCGGACAGCGATGATCCGGGCGCGGACCTTCTCACCCTTATGGCTTCGCCCAATCTCGCCTCGCGTCGATGGATTGCCGAACAATATGATTCGCAGGTTATGGGCGACACGCTTCAAACTGGCGGCGATGCGGGTGTCGTTCGTGTCCATGGGACCGAAAAAGCGCTGGCCATCTCTACCGATTGCACGCCGCGTTACGTTTACGCCGATCCCTATGAGGGTGGGAAGCAGGCGATCGCAGAGGCCTATCGCAACCTCTGCGCAGTGGGCGCACGGCCCTTGGCGGTGACGAACTGCCTCAATTTCGCAAACCCACAACGGCCCGAGATCATGGCTCAGTTTGTCCATGCGCTCGAAGGAATGGGCGATGCTTGCCGAGCGCTCGACTTCCCGATCGTGAGCGGCAATGTCAGCCTCTACAATGAATCCAAGGCCACAGGCGGCGGTTCGGCGATCCTACCAACTCCAGCCATCGGCGGCGTTGGGATCATTGAAGACACTGCCAAGATGATGACCATGGCCTTCAAGAACGCTGGCGATGCGATCTATCTCGTTGCGCCGGAATTCTGGGCCAAGCCTGATCCGACCCGTTCGCATCTCGGTAAGTCGCTGTGGCTCAAAGAGGTCAAGGGCATCGACGGTGGCAGGACTCCGCCGACTGACCTTACGATTGAGCGCAATTCGGGAGAGATCATTCGCGAACTGATCGCGGATGGCCTGATCAACGCTGCGCACGATCTGTCTGATGGCGGCTTGGCGGTCGCCTTGGCTGAGATGGCGCTGGCAGGTGGCATAGGTGCCAGCGTCAACGCCAACAGCAATTACTCGGCTGCGCAATGGTGGTTTGGCGAGGATCAAGGACGCTACCTGATCACTGTGCCCGATACCGAAGCGCTCAATGAGGCACTGTCTAGAGGCACCCGCGACAGCGAGACCGCTCAGATTGGGTTCCAGCGGATCGGCAAGGTCGGCGGGGACAGCCTATTGGGTGTTCCATTGGCCAAACTGCGCGCCGCCCACAGCAGCTTCTTCCAGGATTGGATGGAGGGATAGAGCTGCTCCAACCCCTGCTGCATTACGGTGGGCATTGGATTGGTCCCTTTCTGATCGCGGCTGTATTGTGGCGCAAAGACTGGAGACGGGCCGGACTGGTCATGGCTGCTGCCAATGTAATCGATGCAGATCATCTGCTGGCAGATCCAATCTTTGATCCCGATCGTTGCAGCATCGGGTTCCATCTGCTGCACGGTTGGGAAGCGGCGCTGGCCTTCGCCTTGCTTGCTTTGGTCCCAAAATGGTGGGCGCGAGCGTTTGGGTTAGGTGCTCTGTGGCATCTCGCCGTCGACTTTGGCGACTGTGTGATGCAAGGCATGTGAGATGTCAGCAGGGTACTCAGGAACGCCACTCGCCAAGAAGCTCAATCTACGAGACGGCCAACTGTGCTGGTTCGATTCCATGCCGGAAAACATCATAGACGAGATCGACGAATATGCGCTCGAGCTTAGCTTTGTGGCCGAGCCCGTCGAAGGGATCGATGCCGCTCATATCTTCGTAACCGAGGAACAAGACTGCGCTGAAAAGCTTGCATTGCTCCGCAACCTCATTGCCAAGGACGGTCAGATCTGGGTGAGCTGGCCCAAAAAGGGTTCGGGGCAGGAAACGCTGTTAGACCAAGCCGCTGTCCGCGCGACTGGCCTGAAGGCCGGGCTGATCGACACCAAGAAATGCGCCGTCGATGAGATTTGGTCGGGCGTGAAGTTCGTCATCCCGAAAGCGGATCGATGAGCGAATCCCGCTCCACATCCATACTGCTATTCGTCGCCTTTATCGTGTTTATCGACATGGTCGGAATCGGCTTGATCATCCCTGTCATGCCCGCCCTGCTCGAAAGCATGACGGGGGCAGGAGAGGACCGCACTGCCGAGATCGGCGGCTGGCTGCTGTTCGCCTACGCGATCATGCAATTCCTGTTTGCGCCGATCATTGGCGGACTGTCTGATCGTTTCGGACGCCGGCCGGTGCTGTTGGTGACGCTGTTCCTGCTCGGGATTGACTACATCATCATGGCGATCGCCCCAGATCTGTGGTGGTTGTTCCTCGGGAGGCTGCTGTCGGGCATTATGGGCGCAAGCTGGGCGGCGGCCAATTCTTGCGTAGCCGATGTCGCTTCGCCTGCGGAACGCGGAAAGTTCTTCGGCATCCTCGGCGGCGCCGGGGCCAGCGGCTTTGTGATCGGGCCCGGTCTCGGCGGATTGCTTGGTAGCGTGGATGTGCGCCTGCCCTTCATCGCCGCTGCGACCTTCGCAATTGTTGGCGCATTCATCGGCTATTTCGTTCTGCGTGAGACCTTGCCCGAGGAACGCCGTCGCGACTTCACCATCGCGAGAGCCAATCCCCTGGGTACGATCATTCAGATGACCAAGACCCCGGTCGTACTTGGCTTTCTGACCGTCATTTTCATGATGCAGCTGGCTGCGCAATCGCAAATATCAGTTTGGGCTTATCACACGCGCTTGCTGTTCAGCTGGGACGAATTGATGATCGGTCTGAGCGTGGCGCTGTTTGGAGTTCTGATGGCTCTGGTGCAAGGAGTAGTAACCGGCAAAGTGATTGGGAGAATTGGTCCGCAAAAGACCTGCCTGTTTGGACTGCTTTTCGGACTGCCCGCTTACCTTACCTTTGCCTTTGCGCCCGCGAGTGGCTGGATGTTCCTCGGAATTCTGATCGGCAGCGCGAGCGGCATGGCATTCCCGGCAATGCAGCAGATGATGAGCGAGCGGATATCAGAAGACGCCCAAGGCGAGCTTCAGGGAGCGGTTGCCAGCACAATCAGCATCACCAGCATCATCGGTCCGGTGATGATGACGTCGACTTTCGGTCAGTTTGCAGATGGTGAGGGGCTCTTTCTTCCTGGAGCGCCCTATTTGCTGGCGTCAGTCATATTGGTCGCGGGAATAGGCTTGCTCACACAAACGCTTGCACGAATGAACCGCGAGTCCGGGCAAGCCCAGCGCTCAACCTGAGCGATTGATCGTTCAGGCTGCGTGCGCTGGCTGATCGATAGAAACGTCTTGCTGCTGCGTCTGATCGGCCGAAAGACCCAGGTCCTGTTCCGCGTAGCCTTCGGCTTCGAGCTGAGCGAGGCACTGGCGGTAGATCACCGGTTTGCGGATGTTCAAGCGCTCACGACACGCATCGATGTCTTCGCGCATGACTTGCTCAACATCCATATGCGCCAGCTTTGCCGCAAGCTTTCCGTGCCGCTGGCCCTCGCGAACCGCGGCATAGAGCGGCGCACTGGTTCCGGTCACTTTCTTGATCTGACGCGCACCTGCAAAGGCGATGAATTTGATCCCGAGATTGTGGTTCTGGGCGTAGCTGAACCCGAGCAGACTGGCTTCGCCCAGCGCATCGCGGCCATAACCCGTCAGGACATGAAACAGATCATGCGTATCGCGCAGACGGTTGAAATACCATTCGGTCAGATCATTTGGGCGAGCTTCCGGCGGAGCCCACTTGTGACTTTCCTCAACCAGACCCGCGGCTGACAGGCCTTCGCGTTTCATGAAAGCCATATACCGCTTTCCGACGCTGTTTTCTGGCAGATCGGCCCAGCGTGCATGGTCATCCAGCATCGCCGGAATATCAACTTCACGACGCAGGAAATCCTGACCAGTCTCGGATTTGATGAAGTCCCATGCGATTTTGTGGCTGGTCTTGCCTTTCATCGCCTCGATGATGTGGAAGACCTGTTCGGTGTCTTCCTTGTCTTCGACCAAGCGATTGAAATGATGCAGCGCTTTGAGCGGTCGGAAGCTCGACGACACACGCTCTGGGGCTACCAAGGGAAGATCTGCAACAGCCATCCTATCACTCCTATTCGCGACTCATTTTTAAGTTCACCATTTGCCACTTACATTGGTGTAAGTAATTTGTCCAGCGGACGGCAAGGCGCAGCCCCTTCCCTTCCGGCAGCTTCCGCGCCAAAGAACGCGCATGAGAGAGCATGAGACCATCCCATACCATCTGCCCAAAATCGATGACAAAGAGGCGATTGCGCGCGCTCAAAGCCTGCGCGATCGGCTGAAAGAGCGCCGGACCTGTCGCTACTTCTCCGATGCCCCAGTCCCACGTGACATCATCGAGGCGGCGATCGAAGCAGCAGGCACCGCACCCAATGGCGCCAATCATCAGCCCTGGCATTTTGCTGTGGTTGAGTCGCTCGAAAAGAAGCGCGCCATTCGCGAAGCGGCCGAGGCTGAGGAACGCCGGTTCTATGGAGCAGACGGGGCGGACCCCAAAGCCAGCGAGGAATGGCTCGACGCGCTCTCCGACCTTGGCACAGACGAAGACAAACCTTTCCTCGAAACCGCGCCCTACCTGATAGTGGTCTTCGCCCAACGCAAAGGCGGCATCGATGAGGATGGGAAGACGCAGAACTACTACGTCAACGAGAGTGTCGGCATCGCCTGCGGCATGTTGATCGCAACCCTGCACGAGGCGGGATGCGCCACTCTGACACACACGCCATCACCGATGGGCTTCCTGCGCGAGGCCTGCAGCCGCCCAGAATGGGAGAAGCCGTTGATGATCGTGGTTGTTGGGCGACCGACCGAGGACGCCACGGTTCCCGCGCATGCGCTGAAGAAAAAGCCGTTGAGCCAGATCGCAAGCTGGCTCTAGGGCAATGCTCAGGCCGCCTTGGCCACCGGTTGCTCGGCCTCTTCGGTCCAGAGATTGAACGGATCGATCCCTTCCGAACGCCACACGCGATGGCATTCGCGGTAGACTGTGGGTTCAGGGATGTTGAGCTTGGCGCGGACCTCTTCGAGCTGCATTGGCAGCAAATCGCGGATCGGCATCGAGATCAGCTCTTGCGCACCCTTGCCGGTCTTTTTGGCCTGTTGAACGGCGCGCATCACCGGAGCCTTGCTGCCGCGGGTCATCTTCTTGATGTTGAGCGAACCGGCATAGCCAATCAGCAGGTGACCGTGGCTGGGGCTTTGGCCATGGGTGAACAACAGCACGCACTGTTCGCCCAGAGCATCTCGACCATAGCCGGTCAGGACGTGGAAGAGATCATGCGTATCGCGCGACCGCTCCATAAACCATTGCAGGAGGTCGTCGTATTTCGGACGGCCCATGGCATCAAACTCAGCCACCAGACCGGCTGCTGTCAGCCCTTCGCTTTCCATGAAGTCGCAATAAGCATGCGCGAGACTGCCCTTCGGCGTCTTCCGCAACTCAGCATGATCATCAAGGATTGCAGGCAGGCTTGGCTCAGTGGCGCGGAGACTCTTGCCCTGCTCGCTGAACACCAGCTGGCGCACGCGCGGGACGAATTTGTTGTTGGGCAAGGATTCGAAGATCTTGAAGACTTCGGTCGTGTCTTCTTTGTCCTTCAACAGATTGTTGAAGTGATGGATCGCCTTCGGCAGCGAGTATTTTGGCTCTGGCCGCGAGGGGTCGCGAAAGATCGTGCCGTCTTCAGCGCATTCGATGTCGCTTTGGATGGTGCTGACCTGATTCATCTGCGGGGTGTCTCCTACTTAGTCCATCGCTGGCTAGCATCGCTTACTTACATTTGTGTAAATAACGGAGGTCGGTTGCAAAATCAAGACTGATATTGGGGATTAGCGCACTACCCATTCGGACCTGGGAATACCGAGCAGTGACAGCACCGCGGTCAGATCGCCCCGATCCAAGCGACCATTCGCCGCGGCCCGCGCCTTGGGCTTGGCACGATAAGCAAAGCCGTAAGTCGCCGCCTCGATCATTGGTATATCGTTTGCCCCATCGCCGGTCGCGAGTGACACCGCGCCCTCGCCAAGCTTGGCAAGCTCCTGTTCCAAAACTGCCTGTTTGGTTCCGGCGTGAGCAATGGGGCCATCGAGCCCACCGGTGAGCTTGCCGTCTTTGACTTCAAGCCGATTCCCGACAACTCGCTCAAACCCAAGCTCTTCAGCAACACGGTCAGCAAAGTGATGGAAACCTCCGGTGACCAAGGCCGTCTTGCTGCCCTTGGACTTGAGAGTCGCAACCAGTGTCGCAGCCCCAGGGGTCGTAACAATCCGCTCAGCCAAACATTGGGTAATCGCACTCTCATCAAGGTCGGCAAGCAAGGCAACTCGCTCGCGCAAGGCGTCTTCAAAGTCTAGCTCACCCTGCATCGCCCGTTCAGTGATCGCCGCAATGCGCGCCTTCAGGCCGGCGAAATCCGCCAACTCATCGATGCATTCCTGCCCAATCATGGTGGAGTCCATATCCGACACGAAGACATGCGGGACCACGACCTCAGCATCAGAGATCAGCGCATCCGATGGCGCAAAATGGGCGTCAATCGCATCCATGATCATGCTTGCGTCCCCATCGGCGAAGTTCAATTGCAGCACGTCGCTGCAGGAATCGAGCATAACCGCCGAGGCAATTTGGACGCCGTTTTCTCTCAGCGCAGCACTGAAAGAATCAAGACGTGTTTCCAAGGTCGCTGGGTCTGCTATCAGCCGCGTTATGAGCAAGTCTCGAACTCCAAAAGGCCAAGGGCCTGACTATCCGGTCGCGCTCATTGCAGGGCCGACCGCCAGCGGCAAGAGCGCAGTTGCATTGCAGCTCGCTGACACGATCAAAAAGACCGGGCAGAAGGCGGTGATCGTCAACGCGGACAGCATGCAGGTCTATAGCGATATTCCGATCCTATCTGCGGCCCCGAGCAAAGCCGAGCGTGCCGAGCATGAGCATTCACTTTACCTGGAATGGGATGGAGCGGAGGCGTGCTCAGCCGCTGATTGGGCAGCCCGCGCAAAGCGGGTGATCGAACAGGCTCATGCTGAAGGGCAGACCCCGATCCTGGTCGGTGGAACCGGAATGTATATGAAGGTCCTGTTCGAAGGGATTGCCCCCATCCCAGAGATTGATCCGGAGATTCGCGAAGTCGTGCGCGCGCTGCCGACAGAGTCCGCTTACGCAGCGTTGCAGATCGCAGATCCTGTCCGAGCGGCGGAGTTGGCGCCCAACGACAGTCAGCGCATTGCTCGCGCGCTCGAAGTGGTTCGCTCAACCGGGGTGACACTGGGTGACTGGCAGCAGGCCAAGGCTGGCGGGATCGGTGAAGAGATCTCGCTTGTCCCCTTGGTCATGTTGCCAGATCGAGAGTGGCTTTATGAGCGTTGCGATACGCGGTTCGAACACATGCTGAAGCAAGGCGCTCTGGCTGAAGTCGAGGCTTTGCTGGCGCGTGAATTGTCACCCGAGCTTCCCGTGATGCGCGCAATAGGGGTTCCCGAGATAGCGGCCTTCCTCAATGGCGATATGAGCGAAGATGAAATGATTGCGGCCGGGCAGCAGGCGACCCGCAATTACGCCAAACGACAGTTTACCTGGTTCCGACGTCAAACCCCCGAGGAGTGGCCGCGGATTGAATCTCAAAATTACGATATTGAAACCATTTTTGGAAAATTATTGCGCAATTAACTGTTGACGCGATATTATATGCCTCATAACAGGCACGCGAAGGGCTCGACGCAATTTCGATGCGGCGGGCCCTCGTTCTTGCTACATACCCACCGACTGATAGCCCCTCCGGAACGGGCTCAATTGGAACGAAGAGGAATACGACGTGTCGGATAAACGCAGCGGTGCGGCCATCCTGACCCAATGCCTGATCGATCAGGGAGTCGAATTTGTGTTCGGCTATCCTGGCGGCGCGGTGCTGCCAATTTACGATGAGCTGTTCGGAGACGAACGGATTCGGCACATCCTCGTGCGCCATGAAGCAGGCGCGGCTCACGCTGCGGAAGGCTATGCCCGGGCGACCGGCAAGCCAGGCGTCGTTCTGGTTACATCAGGCCCGGGCGCCACCAATGCTGTCACCGGCATAGCTGATGCCTTCATGGACTCCATCCCGATGGTGGTCATTACCGGCCAGGTTCCCACCGCTCTGATCGGCACCGACGCCTTCCAGGAAGCCGATACGGTTGGCATTACCCGCCACTGCACCAAGCACAATTATCTCGTGAAAGAGCCTGCCGAGCTGGCCGCCACGATTGAAGAAGCCTTTCGGATCGCAACCACTGGCCGCCCCGGCCCCGTTGTGATCGACATTCCCAAGGACGTTCAGATCGCGGTTCCCTCTTCGCAAGCCGCTGCCGACACGAAAACCGCGGCGCATCGCTATGCACCGCAAATGGTCGCGCCGGCGGATCAGATTGCTGAAGCGATTGAAATGATCGCCAACGCCGAGCAGCCGATCTTTTACACCGGTGGCGGCGTAATCAATTCCGGCCCCGAGGCGAGCCGACTGCTGCGTGAGCTGCAGGATCTCACGGGTGCCCCAACCACTTCGACACTGATGGGCTTGGGAGCCTTCCCTTCAACCCACCCGGACTGGCTCGGCATGCTCGGCATGCACGGGACCTACGAAGCCAATATGGCTATGAACAAATGCGACGTCATGGTTTGTATTGGTGCGCGGTTCGACGACCGTGTCACAGGTCGACTTGATGCGTTCTCGCCTGACTCGAAGAAGATCCATATCGACATCGATCGCTCATCGATCAACAAGACTGTTCCGGTCGAACTGGGTATCGTTGGCGATTGCGGAACGGTGCTTGGACAGCTGATCGGAGCCTGGGGCGATCGAAAACCGCAGGACCTGGGCGAGTGGAAGGCACGGATTGCAGGCTGGCGCGCGCGTGAGTGCCTGGCCTATCCACCCAAGTCCAAGAAGAACCCTCAAGCGATCATGCCGCAATTGGCGGTAGAGCGGCTGCACGCGCTGACTCATGAACGTGATCCGATCATCACCACCGAAGTCGGTCAGCACCAGATGTGGGCCGCACAGTATTTTGGGTTTGAGAACCCCAACAAATGGCTGACGTCCGGCGGGCTCGGAACCATGGGCTATGGTATGCCGGCGGCAATTGGTGCCCAGCTTGGTAATCCGGATGATCTGGTGATCGATATCGCTGGCGAAGCCTCGATCCAGATGAACATTCAAGAGCTTGGGACGGCCTCGCAATATCGCCTGCCAATCAAGATCTTCATCCTCAACAATGAATATATGGGTATGGTTCGCCAGTGGCAGGAACTGACCTATGAAAGCCGCTATTCGAATTCCTATTCGGATAGTCTGCCTGACTTTGTCCGCTTGGCTGAGGCCTATGGCTGGAAGGGCATCCGCATCCATGATGAGAGCGAGCTCGATGCCGGTATCGCTGCCATGCTGGAGCATGACGGGCCGGTGATGGTCGATTGTCTGGTTGCACAAGACGCCAATTGTTTCCCGATGATTCCGTCGGGTGCAGCGCACACCGAAATGCTGCTCTACGGCGATCAGGTCGACGGCACGATGGATGACGAAGCGAAAGCGCTGGTCTAAGCGCCCGCTGCAGGGGAACACCAATCATGAAGATCCAGAGCGCCGAGTCAGAACGGCACGTCCTTACAGTCACCGTCGATAATGAGCCGGGCATTCTCGCCAAGATCACCGGCCTGTTCACCGCGCGCGGCTACAATATCGACAGCCTGACCGTGGCCGATATCTCGGACGATCATGCGATAAGCCGGATCACCATTGTCACCAACGGCCCGCCTGAAGTGATCGACCAGATCGAGGCTCAGCTTGATCGGCTTGTGCCGGTCCACAAGGTGACAGACCTCACCGCTGCCGGTCCGCATGTTGAGCGCGAGCTGGCGCTGATCAAGGTCGCCGGCAAAGGCGATGCGCGGGTCGAAGCTCTGCGCGTAGCGGAGATTTTCCGCGCCAATGTCGTTGATACGACGACCGAAAGTTTCGTGTTCGAGCTCACTGGAGCGCCGGACAAAATTGACAGTTTCATCGCCCTAATGCGCGACCTCGGCCTGGTAAGTGTCGGTCGTTCGGGCGTTGTTGGAATGATGCGTGGCGCCGGCGGCGCCTGAGAACAAGGAATACACAAGTGAAAGTCTATTACGACGCGGATGCCGATCTCGGTCTGATCAAATCTAAGAAAATCGCGGTGCTGGGCTATGGCTCGCAAGGCCATGCCCACGCACAGAACCTGCGCGACAGCGGTGTGGCGGAAGTCGCCATCGCGCTGCGCGAAGGCTCAGCCACCGCAAAGAAAGCCGAAGACGCTGGCTTCAAAGTGCTGAGCAACACCGAAGCCGCCAAATGGGCCGATATCCTGATGATCCTTGCGCCGGATGAGCACCAGGCTGGTATCTGGGAGAATGATCTGGCTGGTCACATGAAGCCGGGCAGCGCCCTCGCCTTCGCGCACGGCCTCAACATCCACTTCGGCCTGATCGAAGCGCCAGCGGATATTGACGTCATCATGATCGCGCCCAAGGGCCCCGGCCACACGGTTCGCAGCGAATATCAGCGCGGCGGCGGCGTTCCCTGCCTGATCGCGATCCATCAGGATGCCAGCGGCAGCGCCCACGACGTCGCACTGGCCTACGCGTCGGGCGTCGGCGGTGGCCGCTCGGGCATCATCGAAACCAACTTCAAGGAAGAATGCGAAACCGACCTGTTCGGTGAGCAGGCTGTCCTCTGCGGCGGCATCACCCACCTGATCCAGGCCGGTTTCGAGACGTTGACCGAAGCGGGCTACGCTCCTGAAATGGCCTATTTCGAGTGCCTTCACGAAACCAAGCTGATCGTCGATCTGCTGTATGAAGGCGGCATTGCGAACATGCGCTATTCGATCTCAAACACCGCGGAGTATGGCGACATCACCACCGGCCCGCGGATCATCACCGATGAGACCAAGGCCGAGATGAAGCGCGTACTGGCTGACATTCAATCCGGTCGGTTTGTGAAGAACTTCGTGCTCGATAACCGCGCTGGTCAGCCAGAGCTTAAAGCGGCGCGTAAGGCTGCGGAAGCGCACCCTATTGAGCAAACTGGCTCTGAGCTGCGCGCAATGATGCCTTGGATCAGCGCCAACAAGTTGGTCGACAAATCCAAGAACTAGGGTGATAGCGGTGTTCGCTTGACATCAAGGAGTGTCACTATGGGCGAGCACCGCATTTACTCGATGGCCTTTGCCAGTTTCTACCCGGCCTATGTCAACAAGGTCGAAAAGAAGGGTAGGAGCAAGGCAGAGCTCGATCAGGTCCTGTGCTGGCTGACGGGATACTCTCAATCGGAGTTGTACGCTCAGATCGAGAAGAACGTCGACTGTCGCACCTTTATTGGGGAAGCCCCGCTCAATCCCGACAGAGAGCTGATCAAAGGCGTGGTCTGCGGTGTTCGCGTGGAGGAGGTTGAAGAACCGCTGATGCGTGAGCTGCGCTACATGGACAAGCTGGTCGATGAGCTTGCCCGGGGCAAGAAAATGGAGAGCATTCTCCGGACCCCGTAATGCGCGGAATATCCTCGACCAAGATTGTCTTCGGCATCTGCGCTGTCCTGTGGATCGTGCTGGTTCTGAGAGTGGCCAGCGATCGCCGCGGCCCGGACGAGTTTGTCGTGACGATCGCGCAACCCGAGATCCAGGCTTTCGCACGGCAAAAACTGTCCGCGCTTCAAGCGCGCTCCTTCTCCGACAGCTTGGAATTGTGCGGGATCATCTTCGAAGATGAAGACGATGGTCTGATAACCACCCCGATTACGGACGGCGACGAAGCCACCTGTGACATCACCTATTATGACGAGCCGGGCATGGCGCCGGTAGCTAGCTTCCACACCCACGGCGCCTACGGTGCTGAATTCGATAGCGAGGTGCCCTCGGTCTACGATCTCGAGAGCGATTTCTCGAGCGAGATGGATGGTTACATCTCGACGCCAGGGGGACGCTTCTGGCGGGTGGATTGGGAAAATGAGCGCGCGGTCCTGATCTGCGGCGAAGGCTGTCTGCCCATGGACCCCAATTATCGCCCGTGTCCCATCGATGACATTGCCAAGGTCTACACCATCGACAGTCTCCAAGCGCGGTCCGATGCCGGCGGTGGAGCCTGTTAGCGCGCGGAGGAAACGGCCGGAGAGACTAGGAGGCAATCTCTCCGACCGCCCCCGCAACGCGCTCTCTGTGGGAACGCGCTAACTCGTTCAAGCTTCGGTTGAAGCCTGCCCCGGAAAAAGAGCAGTGTTGTGCGGCGGTCACTGGCTTGGGGGGTCATCAGGGGTCGACACCGTCAGGGGAGGCCGGCGTCTGGGTTAGCACAGTGACCGCGCACATCTGGGAATTCGCGGGACAACCCCAAAAGGTTTCACCTGCGCCAAAAGTTTTTGAATCGCGCCAATGTCTCGACAGCAAACCGAGGATAGGCCACAGGCTCGCCATGCGCCTTACAGATTGCCACAATATCGATGACTTCCGCTTACTGGCCAAAGCGCGCCTGCCGTTCCCGGTGTTTGATTACATCGATGGCGCGGCGGATGACGAGCTGACCAAGGCACGCAATACCGCCGCTTACGATACAGTCGATTTGGTCCCTGACGTCCTTGCCGGCGTGGCCGAGATAGACACCAGCTGCACGATCCTCGGGCGCAAGTCAGCCCTTCCGCTGGTGCTGTCGCCAACGGCGGTCCAGCGCGCCTTTCATTGGCAGGGGGAGACCGCGGTCGCTAAGGCGGCGGAGAAGTTTGGTTTGTGGTTTGGGATATCCAGTCTTGCCACCCGATCAATCGAAGAGATCGCGGCGCTGACCAAAGGCCCCAAGATGTTTCAGCTCTATGTCCATAAGGACAAGGGGCTCAACACCAGCATGATTGAGCGGTGTCAGGCGTCAGGCTTCGATGCATTGGCGCTTACGGTCGATACGATTGTGTCTGGCAAGCGCGAACGCTGCCTGCGTTCAGGTTTCACCACCCCTCCCCGTTTCACTCCTTCTGCAGTTTGGAGCTATGCCACGCGCCCGCGGTGGACCCTGGATTACTTGCTGCGCGAGAAGTTCCGCCTGCCCAATCTCGACACGCATGTCGCCGAAGGGTCTAGCGAAGCAGTCAGCATAGCTGAATATTTCAACACCATGCTCGACACGTCGATGGATTGGGACACCGCGGCCAAGATTCGTCAGGACTGGGGTGGAACCTTTGTTCTCAAAGGCGTCATGAGCGCGGCGGACGCCAAGCGCGCGGTCGAGATTGGTGCCGATGGAATCATGATCTCAAATCATGGCGGCAGACAATTGGATGGAAGCCGATCCCCGTTCGATCAGCTGCCAGAGATTGTCGATGCGGTCGGCGGCAAGATAGAGATCATCTGCGATGGCGGCGTGCGGCGGGGTACCCATGCGCTGAAAGCGCTTTGCACCGGTGCAACGGCTGCATCTGGAGGACGGCTCTATCTCTATGCTCTGGCCGCAGCCGGTCAGGACGGCGTCGAGCGCGCCCTGAACATCCTGAAAGACGAGATTGAGCGCGGCATGCGCTTGATGGGTGTAACCAGCGTGGATCAGCTCAATCGCGAGCGCCTACGCCAACGCTAGCGCAGCTTCCGCAGAGCTTGTCATGAAATTGCAACGCGAATATCGCCTTAGCACCGCACGACAGTGACCAGAATTGAGACCTCACATGACCAAGCTCCGTTCCGCCGTGATCGCCATTCCTCTGCTGGCGCTTGCCGCATGCGGTGGTACCACCGAGCCATCCACGGATAGCGCGGCCGACGATTTCGCCGCCCGGATCAACTCTGGAGGCAATGCGGCAGCTGCGCCTGCGGCTGAACCGACGCCGTCGCAGGTCGCCGCTCCGCTTCCCAATGCTGCGGAGGGAGCCTTTGTCGCCGGAACAGCGACGGACCCCCAATCTTCGACCTGCGGTGCCAATCAGATGGGACAATTCCTCGGCCAGGTAGCCGATGATGCAACCCGCAATGCCATTATGCAGGTGGCGCCAGAGACCAGCAATGTCCGCTTCATCCTCCCCGGGTCGGACTATGTAAATCCCGATCCGACTTCGCCGCGCCTCAATCTGATGTTGGACGCCGCCAACGTCATCCGCGACGCCCGCTGCGGGTAACTCCTATTCGCGGCTTGCAACGCGCGCAATTTTCGGCAAGACGGACACTCATGACACGCAATGGAACGCTCCTACTACGACTTACGCGCCCTTGGGCGTGAGCTGACGCGTACCAAAAGGGTGCGCGGCGCGCCCAAGGGGACCCTACCCGATTGTCGAGTTCATTTGCGTTTTAAGACGCTGAGATTTCCGAAAGCCGCGTTGCCATGTTGACCGATCCAACCCGTAAGTACCGTCCTTTCCCGCAAGTCAATTTGCCTGACCGCAAATGGCCGAGCCAGATCATCACATCACCGCCACGATGGCTGTCGACCGATCTTCGCGACGGCAATCAGTCGATCATCGATCCAATGGATGCAGTGAAGAAGAACCGCTTCTTTGATCTTTTGGTCGAAGTGGGTGTGAAGGAAATCGAAGTCGGCTTCCCTAGTGCGGGCGCAACAGAGTTCGACTTCATATCCGGGCTGGTCCGGTCGGGCCGCATCCCTGATGACGTGCTCGTACAGGTTCTGACCCAATCGCGCGAAGATCTGATCCGGACCAGCTTCGAAAGCCTTGCCGGCGCGCGCGCAGCAATTGTCCACCTCTACAACGCAGTGTCGCCCGCGTGGCGCGACATCGTCTTCCGCATGAGCCAGGATGAAGTGCGCGAGATCGCTGTCCAAGGTGCGAAAGTTATGCGCGATTGCGCTGCTGAACGTCCGGATACCGATTGGAACTTCCAATACTCGCCTGAGACGTTCTCCACCGCAGAGCTCGATTTCAGCATCTCGGTCTGCGAAGCGGTCATGGAGGTTCTGGCTCCGACTCCGGAGAAACCGATTATCCTCAACCTTCCAGCGACTGTGGAAGCCGCCACGCCCAATATCTACGCCGACCAGATCGAATATTTCTGCCGCAACCTACCCAATCGCGAAAGCGCCGTGATCAGCCTTCACACCCACAACGATCGCGGAACAGGCGTTGCCGCGGCCGAACTCGGCATGATGGCCGGCGCGGACCGGGTTGAAGGCTGCTTGTTCGGCAATGGCGAGCGGACCGGCAATTGCTGCCTCGTGACAGTGGCGCTCAACATGTACACCCAAGGCGTTGATCCTGGGCTGGATTTCTCCGACATCGATCGAGTGATCGAAACCGTCGAATATTGCAACGACCTGCCCGTGCACCAACGCCATCCCTATGGCGGCGAACTGGTTTTCACCGCCTTCTCCGGAAGCCACCAGGACGCGATCAAGAAGGGCTTCGAAGCGCGCGAGAGCCAGAACGACGAAGGCTGGCGCGTGCCCTATCTGCCGATCGATCCGGCCGATCTGGGCCGGAGTTACGAGGCTGTCATCCGCGTCAATTCGCAAAGCGGCAAAGGCGGGTTTGCTTGGGTGTTGGAACAGGACCAGGGCCTTAAACTGCCCAAGAAGATGCAGGCCAATTTCTCCAAGCACGTCCAGCACATGGCGGATGAACTTGGCCGCGAATTGAACGCGGAAGATATCTGGGATGCATTCAAGGCCGCCTATCACGTCCAGACCTCGGACAAGAAATTCCAGCTGGTCGATTACGAAGAGAGTCGCGCTTCGGACGGCACTCGCCTGTTCGCCGGCAAGATCGCGGTCGATGGAGGAGAGCAAAGCGTTTCAGGCCGCGGAAACGGACTCATTTCAAGCGTGGTCACTACGCTGGAAGAAGCCTTCGACATCGATCTCAAGGTGCTCGACTACACCGAACATGCGCTTGGTACGGGTCGCGATGCAAAGGCAGCCGCCTATCTACATTGCAAAAGCGGAAGTCGCGAGATCTGGGGCTGCGGGATCGACGAAGACGTCGCCACCGCCAGCGTCCGCGCTGTTCTGAGCGCCGCCAACAGCGCCGTGGCGCAGAGCTAATTTCAGCTTTTTGATCCAGCGCAAAGACGCTCTCGACGAACCCAGCCAGTATGGCATAGCCTTGGGAGAGGAGGGTTTTGAATGAGCACAGCGGATGGGGTGCCGGTTTCGCGGACACAGGTCGCGGACGATCTGACGATAAGGGATTTGCGCGCCGCGCTCGCTGCCGGTTGGTCAGACTTCCTCGCTCTGCCCCAATATGGTCTGTTCTTTGGCGGCATTTATGTCCTGACCGGTCTGGCGCTAGGCTACCTCTCGCTCGTAGGCGGTTACACCAGCCTTCTGATCCCGGCGACAGCAGGCTTCCCCCTGGTCGCGCCGTTCGTCGCGGTTGGACTCTATGAAGCCAGCCGAAGGCGAGAGTTGGGCGAGCCCGTGAATTGGGGCGGCGTGCTCGGAGCCCTCAAGGGGCGCGGTGATGAGCAGATCCTCAGTATGGGCGTGATCGTTTTTGTCGCGTTTGGGTTCTGGATGATTGTGGCGCACGGAGTGTTCGCAATCTTTATGGCGGAGTCCGGCCTGGGCTCGGAATCGCTTGCCGTGTTCCGGACCGATGCAGGCATTGCCATGCTGATCGTCGGCAGCATCATCGGTGCGGCCATGGCTCTCGCCTTCTATGCCATCACGGTGATGAGCCTGCCGATGCTGGTCCATCGTAAGGTTGATTTCCTGACCGCAATTATCGTCAGCCTTGGCACTCTCCGCTCCAATACTTTTGCGATGTTGGCCTGGGCGGTGATCATTGCGACCCTGCTGTTCATCGCGCTGATCCCGGCTTTTCTCGGTCTGCTGGTCGCGCTACCCGTACTCGGCCATGCAACCTGGCATCTCTACCGCAGGGCGGTCAAAGGCGTGCGTGAGACGGCCTGATCTGCATCGTGCTGACATAACACCCAAATTGTGCGGTTGCCTCTTGCTCCATTTGATCGAATAAAGCGGATCAAGTGGGAGAGAGACAGACATGACCGAAGCCATTCTTGAGCCAGACCTGCCGATCATCGATCCGCATCATCATTTGTGGGACCTGCGGCCGATGATCCCGATGTTCCCTGAGCCAAGACACCGCTTCATCGAGACACTGATCCCAGCAGGCTATTACACATTCGACCATCTTCATGCCGATGTGACCAGCGGACACAATGTGATCGGCACGGTCTTCATGGAGTGCGGAGCATTCTACAACGGCGCCTATGGCGATGCGAAGAAACCGGTTGGCGAGGTTGAATATGTCAACGGTGTCGCCGCGCAGTCCGCGAGCGGGCTCTATGGTGATCTGCGGCTCTGTGCCGGGATCGTCGGCCACGCCGATCTGACCCTCGGAGCGGCCGCAGGTGAGGTTTTGGACGCGCTTTTGGCGGCGTCTCCCGAGCGCTTCAAGGGCATCCGGCATCAAGGTGCGTGGGATGCCGATCCGGAAGTGCTCGGCCCACCGTTTCACGCCCCGCCAGAGCTCTATCGCGATGCGACCTTCCGCGAAGGCTTTGCCGAATTGGGCAAGCGCGGGATGAGCTTTGACGCGTGGATCCTGGAGCCACAGATCAGTGATGTCACTGACCTCGCCAAAGCGTTCCCAGACACGCCGATCTGCCTCGATCACTGCGGCACGCCGCTGGGCAATGCCAGCTATGCCGGCAAGCTCGAAGAACGCTTCCCAATCTGGCGTGAAGCCATTCTTGAGTTGGGCAATTGCGAAAACGTCATGGTCAAGCTTGGCGGCCTGGCAATGCACAATTGCGCCATGCCCGAACAGGGACCTGCTGCAGGGGTTGGATCTGAGGAATTGGCCAGTCTCTGGAGGCCCTATATCGAGACCTGCATCGAGGCCTTCGGCTCCAAACGCGCAATGTTTGAGAGCAATTATCCGGTCGATCGCTGGGGTGCTACGTATCCAGTGCTGTGGAACGCGTTCAAACGGATCACAACAAATGCGAGCGCTGATGAAAAAGCGGCGCTCTACGCTGGCAATGCAGCGCGGTTCTATCAGATTGAGCACTTGCTGGCCTAGCTTGACGCTACGGCACACTGATAATCGCACTCCCTAGCAAAATCCGGCGCTCGACAGCGGCGGAACCGACGCTATGGGACAAGCATTGAGTGCCTATTCTGTAGGAGAGAGACATGTCACTGCCCGCCCCGTTTGACCGCATGCGCTTGCCGCTGATCGGCTCGCCTTTGTTCATCGTTTCCGGTCCTGAGCTGGTCATTGCACAATGCAAGGCCGGGATTGTCGGCAGTTTCCCTGCTCTCAATGCGCGCCCGCAGAGCTTGCTCGACGAATGGCTGCATCAGATCACCGAAGAATTGGCCAAGCACAATCGGGAGAACCCAGATCGTCCGGCCGCTCCCTATGCTGTCAACCAGATCGTTCACAAGTCGAACGACCGCGTGATGCAGGACATGGCGACCTGCGAAAAATGGCAAGTGCCGATGGTTATCACCTCGCTTGGCGCGCGCACCGAGATCTTTGACGCGGTCCGCAATTGGGGCGGTGTGACGCTCCACGATGTGATCAACAACCGCTTTGCCAACAAGGCGATCGAAAAAGGGGCCGATGGGCTCATTCCAGTTGCTGCCGGTGCCGGTGGACACGCAGGCGTCCAATCGCCCTTCGCCCTCATGCGGGAAATTCGTGAATGGTTCGACGGGCTTGTTGCGCTGTCTGGCTCGATCGCGCACGGTTCCTCGATCCTTGCGGCCCAAGCCATGGGCGCCGACTTTGGTTATGCCGGCAGCGCCTTCATCGCGACCGAGGAAGCCAATGCCGATCAGGGCTACAAGCAAGGCATTGTCGACAACAGCGCGGAAGGGATCGTCTATTCCAACCTCTTCACAGGTGTGCACGGCAACTATTTGCGCTCCTCGATCGAGAATGCGGGCCTCGACCCCGACAATCTTCCCCAGAGCGATCCTTCGAAAATGAACTTCGGCTCTGGCGGAAACACTAAAGCCAAGGCGTGGAAGGACATCTGGGGCTCTGGCCAGGGCATTGGCTCGGTCAAATCGGTTGGCACGGTCGAAGACATGGTCGCGCGGTTTGAGCGGGAATACCACGAAGCGAAAGCCGCAATGGTTGAGAAATCAAACTACACGCCTTGGCCAGCCCTCGCCGAAGCGGCCGAGTAAGGATCAGCGCCTTTCCCAAATCGACTGGGCCATCGCGTCCAGAGTTGTGAAGTCGAAGCCCGATCCAATCGGATCGCGCTTGTTCAGCACAATTCTTTGCTGCTCGCTGAGTAGCTGACGCCGCAGGGCAGACTGTAGCAAGCGAAGCCGCATCATTGCGTGTTCATGAGCCCAGCGATCGCTTCGTTTACGAGCCCTGGACCAGCTGTGCTCGATCCGCCCTACTCGGGCGATGACCACCTCATTGTATCGCCGATGCGGCCCTCGATGCAGCGGCAAGCTGGTCCTAATCGCCGCGCGCTCGGTTGAAGGCAAGAGCAACCCGTTGGTCCGAAAATCCCTGAATCCAATCTGCCGCCAGCCCAGGCTCTCAAACAGCTTGCCGAAGCAACTCATCCTCTCAAGCTGACGAGGCAATAAATGGTGCTTTTGCAATTCTGGATCGTAGCTGGCAGCGCAAGGCCGATTAACGGAGCGAAAAGGCAATAAGCAGCGAGCCATAGATGGCCCGAAGGTCGGCTTGCTGTGAACGAGCGACCCAGCCATTCTATTCGTGCGACACTCGGATAAACTTCCGATTGCTCGAAAGGCTCAGGGAGAAGGTCTGCCCGTCCGGTGCGATGAAGGATTGTGGATTCTCTTCGCTGACTGTCAGCATCAGGTGATTCACAATGCGGGCTGCAAGGCGTGTCGCGCTGACCTTGTCCGCCGCAAGCTCGGGCTCAATCCTTAGCTCTTTGTCGAGCCAAAAGGACAACCCGACACTTTGCAGGGCTCCGTCCATTGTGGCCTGATAAGAGACCAAGCCTAACCCAGGAAATGGACCGCCTTCCAGCCACGCCGATGCGACCGATTCAAAATATTTCGGGCTCATCACACTCATAGCGGGCGCCCAAACCAGGGCTTGCACTTGCGGGACTGTGAGAACGAGTTCGCAAGCGACCGAGAGCATACCGCGCAAAACCGGCAAGGTCCTTTTTCCCCCGTAGAGGTGGCTGCTTGGGCCAACGGACACAGCAGACGTCAGCAGTGGCGAAGGTACAGCTCCAAGATCATAAACCGCCTCTATTTCAGGCAGAGCGATTGCACTGCCAGGTGCCAACCCCTTCAGATCAAAAGTCAGCCCGCCCGATAACAGTTCAAGCCATTCTGTTGCGCGTTCCCGCGGATCGAGCGAGCTTTCGATCTCCAAGGCTGCTTCTCGCCCGCCGACCAAATGAAGCCTGCGGCCGCTATTCGGATCAAATGAGATAGAGACGGATGCGTCGCTCGCGAGCGCCGATCGCACCGCGTGACGAGTGGGTCGCTCCTCCTGGTTGAAGACCAATAACAGCTCAGCGGCTTCAATCATTCAATCCGCTCTAACAGTTCCTGACATGCTTCGTCCGCAAACGCCTTTGGGGCTCGCCTACTGCCCTGTCTTGGCGTGTTTGTCTTCTGACGTCGAGTCATCGCAATAAGGGCGAAGACCTAGTTGAGGTCTAGAATATCCCGAGCCGAACGCCTTCGACCAAGCCAGCTCCCAACTTGCGACAATCAGAAAGAACCGATGTCGGCACCTTTTTCTGCGCCCAAATTTCATCGGGTGTCTGAGCAGCAAAGTTGACGATCATTGGCTCCGCAACCCGGCGAAGTCGCCAGCCTGTTGCGATCCGATCGATCTGACGTTGCGCCCCCTCTCCGTCAGACCCTGCAGCGATTATTGTTGCGTAGGGCCGTCCTTCGATTTGTCCCAAAACCGCGTAATACTGCGCGTCAAACATCTCCTTCATCGCGCCCGACATGCTCGCAAGATTCTCAGGACATACGAACAGATA
This sequence comes from Erythrobacter sp., assembly GCA_965229665.1. Classification (GTDB taxonomy): domain Bacteria; phylum Pseudomonadota; class Alphaproteobacteria; order Sphingomonadales; family Sphingomonadaceae; genus Erythrobacter. The sequence goes on from OZ245896.1 coordinate 3,279,282, forward strand.
GGCAGCCGCCTGCAAGAGAGTGTCGGTGGTGACCGAACTTGCTTCGATCAGGATCGTACCGTCGCCATCACCAGCTGCGGCACTGGCCATTGCCTTGCTGGCGCCTGTTCGGCTGTGCCAAACAATCAGAACCGAAGGATCATCTGTTTCAAGTTCCATCAGCAAACTTGATGCCTGCGATCTGTCGATTGTCAATTGGCACCCCTGTCGCAGCGACGCGAGATCAGCTAATTCCCGAGTATGGCAACCCACGCGCTTTCCCATGTTCTCGACGTTAGCAGTTCACTCTCCGGCAAGGCATGGCGTTGGCGCGGAGGCAGTATGGAATTGGGCTCAAGCTCAAACGTGCTGTCCGATGATCTGCTAACTCAATTGTTGATCACGCGCGGCGTTGCGAGAGATGATGTCGAACGGCACGCTCAGCCGACAATGCGCGCATTCTTACCCGATCCCAGCGAATTTCGAGATATGGACCAAGCCGCCGAGCGGATAGTTCAGGCGGTGCTCAATGATGAAGCCATCACTGTCTATGGAGACTATGATGTCGATGGAGCGACCAGTTCCGCCTTATTGATCCAGCTCTTTAGAGAGCTTGGCATTGACGCGGACTTCTACATTCCTGACCGCTTGCTGGAGGGCTACGGGCCAAGCGGTGAGGCATTGGTCAAACTGGCGCAGCAAGGCTCAAGCCTGATCATCACAGTTGATTGCGGCGCAATGGCTTACGAGGCCCTTGAAATGGCCCGGGACGCCGGAGTCGATGTGATTGTGGTCGACCATCACAAATGTGCTGCGGACCTTCCGCCTGCAGCAGCACTGGTGAATCCCAACCGGCTTGACGAAAACGACCTCGCCGCATCGCATGGGCATCTGGCTGCTGTGGGCGTGGCGTTTCTCTTGGCGATCGCGCTCGTCAGGACGCTGAGGAGCAAGGGCTACTTCGAGAATCGCGCAGAGCCCGATCTAATGGCTTTGCTCGATCTTGTGGCGCTCGGCACGGTTGCCGACGTCGCGGCGCTGCATGGATTGAACCGCGCATTTGTGTCGCAGGGGCTCAAGATACTCGCGCGCCGCGATCGAATAGGTATGGCTGCGCTGATGGACGCCAGCCGTTTGAAGCGCGCACCGCAAGCGAGCGACCTCGGGTTTGCACTGGGACCGAGAATCAATGCCGGCGGCCGGATCGGTGAATCAACGCTGGGCGTCAGGCTTCTGACGTCACAGGACCCCGGGGAAGCTCGGACCATTGCAGAACAATTGTCGTCGCTCAATGAAGAGCGCCGGGCGATCGAGGCGGAGGTTCAGGAGCAAGCCGAGGCGCAGATCGCTTCACAGCATAATCGTGCGGTCCAAGTCCTGTCTGGCACCGGTTGGCACCCGGGGGTGATCGGCATCGTGGCTGGTCGAATAAAGGAGAAGACCGGCAGGCCGGCGATCGTGATCGCGTCCGATCCCGACGGGACCGGCAAAGGGTCAGGCCGCTCGATCAGTGGAGTCGACTTGGGCGCAGCAATCATTGCCGCGCGGGAGGCGGAATTGCTTGTTGCAGGCGGGGGACATGCGATGGCAGCCGGCCTCACCATCGAAACATCTCGGATTGATGCCTTTGCTGATTTCCTCGATCAACGCTTGGCCCGCGATGTGACCAAAGCTCAGGCCAGTCAGTCGATGCAATTGGATCTTTCGGTCGCGCCTGGTGGACTGACGCCGGAATTGGTCGCAACTCTTGATCAGGCCGGGCCGTTTGGCGTCGGCTGGCCTGCTCCGAGGGTCGCGGTTGGTCCAGTCCGGATCGTCAAAGCCGATATCGTGGGAAAAGACCACTTGCGGATCATTGCTGCAGGCGAAGATGGGCGCTCCTTCAAAGGAATCGCTTTTCGAGCAGCAGAGACCGAAATGGCGCAGACTCTTTTGCACCGGTCTAGCGGCAGGCGCTTTCATTTGGCGGGACGCGTGAAGATCGACGATTGGGGCAGCAGACCCGCCGCCGAACTGCACTTGGAGGATGCGGCATTTGCCGATTGAGAATAATTCGCCTCCAATCTGTAACAGAGGGCTTGACCGGTGGCAGATGCGCCCCTAGATGCGCGCTCTCGCAAGCGAGCGTGGCCCCTTCGTCTAGCGGTTAGGACGCGGCCCTTTCACGGCTGAAACACGGGTTCGATTCCCGTAGGGGTCACCACCTTTTCCAAGAGCATCGGAAAAATGGTGTCGGAAGAATTTTCCGGCACGCGCGTGCTTCCCTCTCCGTAAAGATCGCTCTAAGTGCTCTCGCATGGGCGACCACAAGACAATCCCGCTCGCTGGCATTGGCCTCGCGCTGATAACATTTGCGGCGTTGTTGCTGCTTGGTGTCGATCCGCTCTTAACCGTAGCGGTTCTGGTCGTCTGGTTCGGATCGCTGTTTCTGGCAAGTTCAGGGCCACCGGAATCTGAAAGAGTCGTCGTCAAAAAGAAATTCACCCGCGAGTCGATGAGCGCACTGATCGAGAATTCTTCGACCCCATTGTTGGTGACTGAGGGCAATCGGGTTGCGATCGCCAACAAGGCGGCGAGGCAAATGCTAGGGCAGCATATCCTCGGTCAAGATGCTCGAATGGCGTTCCGTCAACCCGAAGCGATCAGCCTGCTGTCCGAGGATCGCAATGGCCGCGCGATCGTGCGCGGGTTGGTGCGAAGGCGAGATATTTGGCAGATGAACCGCCAAGCCGTGGACGATTCATTGGCTGTTATCGAGCTGATCAACCAAACCGCAGAAGCCGACATCAGTCGCGCCCATACTGATTTTGTTGCCAATGCCAGCCATGAACTGCGCACGCCATTGGCCTCGATCATTGGTTATGTCGAAACGCTTAGTGAAAGTGGCGATAATCTCGACGCAACCACTTCACAGAGGTTCTTTGAAACGATCCTCCGCGAAGCGCAGCGTCTGCAAAGCCTCGTGAGCGATCTCATGAGCCTCTCGCGCGTTGAGGCTGAGAAGCACGATGCGCCCGACCAAATAGTCGATCTGACCTCCCTTGTTCAGCGGGCAGCGGGCGATGCAGCGGGCCCGATTCATTCGGACCGCCTATCACTTGAGGTTGATGAAGACATTTGGGTCGTCGGAGAGGTCCAACAGCTGGAGCAAATGGTTCGTAACCTTGTCGACAACGCCTTCAAATACGGTTCAAGCGAAACACCGGTCGAAGTCTCGCTTAAGCGATCCGGAGACAAACAGGCGAAGCTGAACGTGACCAATGATGGCGAGGGCATTGCTGCCGAACACCTCCCTCACCTTACCCGCCGGTTTTACCGGACAGATCCTGGGCGCAGCCGCGCCTCTGGAGGCACCGGTCTGGGTCTGGCAATCGTCAAGCATATCGTTGAACGCCATCGGGGACGGCTCAACATTCAAAGCGAGCTAAACTCAGGCGTGTCAGTCGATGTGACGGTCCCTCTCGCCTCTAAAAGGGGTCAGCCAAACAGAAAGTAATCGACAGGTTATCCAGAGGTCTCTGAAGCAGTTTTCGAGTTGTCACATTGCGGAAATATTCCGGTCATAGCGCCGCCTTCGAATTGTAAAGTTCGACCCAGCGTAGTGAGATTGGAATCCAAAATATGACCACGTCGAAACGCACGTATCTGTTGGCGGCGGCTCTGTTCACCAGCTATCATACCCCTTTGATTGCAGAGGAAGTTTCGCCTTCCGCATCATCCCACGCCCAGCTTGATCCAGCCCAGGAAATTCACGTCCTGAAGGGCGAGCTTGCGCGCTTGCTTGCGCGAGTCGAATCGCTTGAGACCGAGCTCGATGCAACCAAGGCACAAGCCAACGCCGCTATCGCGGCGGCGAATCAGACGGCCCAAGCTGCGGTTGATGCCAGCACCGCGGCCGCGGCGGCTGAAGAGCGAGCGCAGACAGCACTGGCTGCTACTGAGGCGGCTCCCTCTGTCACTTTCAAGGCCGCACCGGAGCTTAAAGGCGCAGGCGGTTGGACATTCAAGCCGCGCGGTCGTGCAAACCTCGATGTCGGCTTCGTTAGCGCCCCCGAGTCAACGGGAGCAGACAGCGGATTTGACGCCGAGGCGCGTCGTATCCGCCTTGGCGTATCGGGCGATATTCCTGGCGGATTTGGCTACAAGATTGAGGCAGATTTCGCCGAGAACGAAGTTGCCCTAACCGATGCAATTATCACCTACGAGGATGGCGATTGGACCATCACCGCGGGACAGCACAACAACTTCCAGGGTCTTGAGGAAATTTCGAGCAGCTTGAACACTTCGTTTATCGAACGGGCTGCATTCACCGACGCCTTTGGATTTGAACGTCGGGTCGGATTGTCAGCCCAGTATAAGGCAGGTGACCTTGCCATTTGGGGAGGCGTTTTCGCCGACAACAGCGAAGACCTTCCGAACAACAATTGGAGCGTCGATGGACGAATTGTCTACGCACCAAAGGTTGGATCCACCCAATTGCACTTCGGCGGCTCTTTTCATCAGAACAATCTCGGAAGCGGCAGCGAAATTCGTTATCGCCAGCGCCCGCTGGTACACTTCACCGACAATCGGTTTGTGAACACCGGCCGGTTCTCCGCAGACAAAGAAACCGGGATTGGCCTTGAGGCCGCGGCGATTCATGGCCCGTTCCATATCGCTTTGGAAGGCTATTCGCAGATGGTCGATCGCCCTGGCCTTTTGGCAGATCCAAACTTCTTTGGCGGTTCGGCCGAAGTTGGTATCTTCCTGACAAAAGGTGACAGCCGCGGCTACAAAATTGGCAAGTTTGACCGAGTCAAACCCAAGAATCCGGTAGGAAAGGGTGGCATCGGCGCAGTCCAAGCCAACTTGCGTTTTGATCATCTCGACCTGACAGATGCAGGTATCGTTGGCGGCACGCAGGACAGCTTCCAAGCATCGCTGATCTGGACCTTTAACAACTACAGTCGTCTACTGCTGAACTACGCATTGCTGTCATATGACGATGCTGCATTTCCGACTGCGACTGGCGACACGTCCTACGACGTCAATGTCATGGGGCTGCGCGCTCAGGTCGACTTCTAGTTTCTTGCGTAAGGTGTCTGGCGCTCGTTCAAGCGGACACGAAACTCTATTGTCGTCATCCCGTAACATGACGGGGCAATGGCGATCAGCGAGTTCTATGAAATAGGTGTATCATGGGAAAGTTTTCAAAATTTGCAGTGATTGCAGTCTCTTCGCTCGCCCTCGCCGCATGCGGTGATTCGGTTGGTTCAGGTGAAGCGCGGGATTCGGTCCGCTCAGTCGGTTCTTCAACGGTGTTTCCGTTCGCCAAGGCGGTTGCAGAATCACTCGCTCGCTCGAACCCGGAGGTGCGCTCACCAATCATCGAGTCGACCGGCACCGGTGGCGGCATGAAGCTGTTTTGCGCCGGCCTTGGCCCATCCACTCCTGACATCGCCAATGCTTCGCGCCGTATGAAGGGGTCGGAGTTTGCAGACTGCCAGGAAAATGGCGTGACCGACGTCATCGAGCTTCAAGTTGGCCTCGACGGCATCGCCTTCGCTTCCGCACAAGGTGGTATTGAGCTCTCGCTGACACCCAAGATCGTATACGAAGCGATTGCTGCGAGCCCTTATGGTGGCGAGCAGACCAATGAGACTTGGTCGGATGTCGATCCTTCGCTCCCTAACCTTCCGATCCTGGTTTATGGCCCTCCGGCAACCTCGGGTACGCGGGATGCATTGAAAGAACTCATTCTTGAGGCTGGTTGCGAAACCAATCCAGAAATGGACACGCTCAAGGACAATGACGAGGATCGCTACGACCAGGTTTGCACCGAGGTTCGCGCCGACGGCAAATATGTCGAACAGGGTGAACAGGACAATCTGATCGTTCAGAAAATTGAGAGCAATGAAAACTCAATTGGGGTTTTTGGATATTCGTATCTTGAGGAAAACGCCGATAAGGTTCAGGGGCTCCCCATGAACGGTGTTGACCCCACCTACGAGAACATCTCAAGCTTTGCCTATCCGGGCGCGCGCCCGCTGTACCTGTATGTCAAGAAGGCGCATGTCGGCTTGATCCCGGGCCTCGAAGAGTATCTTGCTGAATGGACAAATTCATGGGATCGCGAAGGTCCGTTGGCCAAGATCGGCCTCGTCGCCTCGCCGGCAGATACGATGGCAGCAAACCTTGCGGCTGCGACCGAACTCACCACGATTGATGGTTCGGAACTCAAGTAGAATTGTGATCCAAACATGTCGCTAACCATTCTCCTGCTTTTGGCGCTTGGCCTCGGGTTGGCAGGATGGTTGGCGGCCCGTGCCCGCGCGTGGAGCTTCAAGAAATCCAGCACCCAGCGGCTTGCAAGTCTGCCGACCTACCACGGTTGGTATGTCGCTCTGTGGATCGTCATCCCAGTGCTCAGCTTCATCACGGTCTGGAGTTTGATTGCTCCCGGCTTGGTGACCCAGTCGGTCTTGGCCGACCCGGCAGCAGCAGACCTGCCCGAGTTCGACTTTCAGCGCCAAACGCTATTGAAAGAGGCGCGAGCCGTAGCTACTGGCGCGGCGCCGGCTGTTTTCAATCAACAAGCTCAGCCTTTGGTAGAACCATTTCGTGAAGCGCTTGGGCGATACAATCTGATTGGTGTGTTGGTCACGCTTGTGATCGCGTTCCTAGGCGGCATCTGGTCATTCCTTCGGCTGCGGCCAGACTTCACCGCTCGCAATCGGGTTGAGCGCACAGTCATGGCGATCCTGCTGCTTGCCTCATTGGTCGCGACATTGACCACACTCGGCATTCTCGCCAGCCTGGTGTTTGAGACCGTACGATTCTTTGGGATGGTTTCACCGCTTGATTTCCTGTTTGGCACGTTCTGGGCGCCAGACCCGATGGCCAATCCAGACAATCCGGATCCCTCGCGTTACGGCGCCATTCCGCTGTTTTGGGGCACAATCTTCATCGGTGCTATCATCGCAATGATCGTGGCCATTCCTTTGGGACTGATGAGCGCGATCTATCTCACGCAATACGCGCATCCTACTCTACGCGCGTGGATCAAGCCTGCTCTGGAGATTCTCGCTGGCGTTCCGACCGTTGTATACGGGTATTTCGCCGCACTGACCGTCGCACCATTCATCCGCGATATGGCTCTCGCCGCCGGTGTCTCAAATCCTTCTAGCGAAAGCGCGCTTGCGGCCGGCTTGGTCATGGGCGTCATGATCATACCGTTCGTCTCTTCCATGGCAGACGACAGCATCGCCGCGGTCCCCAGCGCGATGAGCGATGGCAGTCTTGCAATCGGTGCGACTAAGTCCGAGACCATCCGTCGGGTGCTGATTCCCTCCGCCCTGCCGGGGATCGTAGCAGGCATCATGCTGGCCATCAGCCGCGCCATTGGTGAAACGATGATCGTGGTGATGGCTGCATCGACCGCCGCCAATCTTTCCGCCAATCCGCTCGATTCGATGACGACAGTGACAGTCCAGATCGTCGCTATGTTGACCGGCGAAGGCAGTTTTGATCACCCAGCGACGCTCAGTGCCTTTGCGCTGGGTTTTGTCCTGTTCATGGTCACATTGGCCCTCAATTTTGTGGCCCTTCGAGTGGTGAAGAGGTTCCGCGAAGCTTATGAATAGTTCCAACACCTCCACTGCAAAGAATCCCACAAGAACCGAGGCGTTCGAGCGCCGTCTTCAGGCGCGCTACAAGTCTGAGCGTCGTTTTCGCTTGGCCGGTCTGTCAGCCATCGTCTTTTCGGTTATTGTGCTAATCTTCCTGCTTGGGAACATGACGATCAATGGCATTGGCGGTTTCCAGCGGGTGGAGATGGCGGTTTCGATCGATTTTTCCGAAGCTGGATTGAGCGGCAATGCCCAATCGCTGAGCGGCAATGCTGGGGTCCGAAACCTTGAGGCTCAAGGTCTTCCGGCTGTCGTTGAGTATTTTGCCTCTGAAAGCTGGGGCCCGGAAGCGGCAGAGCAAATTGGCACTGATGCTTGGCGCGAAGTTGCTGCGTCGATCGTTGCTGACCCTTCGATTCTGCGGACGGAAACCGTGTTTGAATTGCCGGTCACAGCCGATCTGGCTGCTGGCTATGCGGGCGAAGGTGCCCAGGAAATGCGGATCCTCGCGAGCCAGTTGGTCGAGCAGGACGCAATCTCCAAGAATTTCGATGTAGGGTTCCTGACCCGCGCGGACGCGACCAACCCGCAAGAGGTTGGCATATGGGGGGCCCTAAAAGGCTCGATCCTGACCATGATCATCACTTTGGCCCTGGCATTCCCGATCGGTGTTCTCGCGGCGCTCTATCTCGAGGAATACGCTCCAAAGAACCGCTGGACCGACCTTTTAGAGGTCTCGATCAACAACCTCGCGGCGGTTCCGTCCATCATATTCGGTCTGCTCGGCCTGGCGGTATTTCTCACCGTGTTCCCGAGTTACCGTTCAGCGCCCCTGATCGGGGGTATGACCCTGGCGCTCATGACCATGCCCGTGATCGTCATCTCTGGCCGCAATGCGATCAAAGCAGTGCCGCCGAGCATTCGCGATGGTGCGTTGGCTGTTGGCGCTTCCCCTGTCCAGGTCGTATTCCATCACGTTCTCCCGCTGGCTTTGCCAGGCATTTTGACAGGGACCATCATTGGCATGGCACGAGCGCTGGGGGAGACTGCCCCGCTGTTGATGATCGGCATGCGGGCATTTGTAGCAACACCGCCTGACGGATTCACCTCACCTGCTACTGTGCTGCCGGTTCAGATCTTCCTGTGGTCGGACGAAATTGACCGCGGATTCGTCGAGCGCACCAGCGCAGCCATTATTGTGCTATTGCTGTTCCTGCTGGTGATGAACGGCCTCGCAATCTATCTTCGCAACAAGTTTGAGAAAACCTGGTGACCATAGTCCACGAAAAGCTTCAAAACACCGACGCGAAAATGCGCGCTAGCAACGTATCGGTGCACTACGGCTCCAAGATGGCGATTGACGATGTTTCGATCGACATTTCGTCCGATTACGTGACCGCCTTCATCGGGCCATCGGGCTGTGGAAAGTCGACTTTCCTGCGGTGCTTCAACCGCATGAACGATACGATTTCGATCGCCAAAGTCACCGGCAAGATCGAGTTGGAAGACGAAGATGTCTATGGCGAGAGCATGGACGTCGTACAATTGCGTGCGCGTGTTGGCATGGTCTTTCAAAAGCCCAATCCCTTCCCCAAGTCGATTTATGAAAACATCGCCTATGGGCCGAAGATTCATGGCTTTGCGGAGAAGAAATCCGAGCTCGATGAAGTGGTTGAAAGATCACTCACTCGCGCAGGCCTGTGGGATGAAGTCAAAGACCGGCTCGAAGACTCCGGAACTGCTTTGTCCGGCGGCCAGCAACAGCGTCTTTGTATTGCCCGCGCAATCGCGGTCGATCCCGAAGTGATCCTGATGGATGAGCCTTGCTCGGCATTGGATCCGATCGCGACTGCGAAAATCGAGGAATTGATCGACGAATTGTCAGGTCGCTACGCGATCGTGATTGTCACACACTCGATGCAGCAGGCGGCGCGGGTCTCGCAACGAACGGCGTTTTTCCATCTTGGCCGAATGGTGGAGTACGGACCCACGTCCGACATCTTCACCAACCCAATCGAGCAGCGGACCCAGGATTACATCACCGGGAGGTACGGCTAGTGACTGAACATACAGTCAAAGCATTCGACAGCGACATCACGGAACTCCGTGGGTTGATCTCCGAGATGGGTGGGCTCGCAGAAGTTGCCATTCAGGAAGCACTTGATGCCCTCGTGAGAGGCGATGTTGAATTGGGTGAGAAAGTTGTCGCGCGTGATAAGCGGATCGATAGCTTGGAAACCGAGATCGATAGACTTGCTGTCCGGATTATTGCCCTGCGCGCTCCGATGGCTGACGATCTGCGCGAGGTTATCGCCGCGTTGAAGATCGCTGGTGTAGTCGAACGAATCGGCGATTATTCAAAGAACATCGCCAAGCGCGTGGGTATGATCGAAGGCCGCGACCGGTTTGAACCGCTGACGCTGCTACCCGCTATGGGTGAGCTTGCCGGTGAGATGGTTCACGACGTCCTCACAGCCTATGCCGCGCGCGATCCCAGTCTGGCACGCGAAGTGATCAGCACCGATGCGAAGGTTGATGCCTTTTATAACAGCATTTTCCGCAATCTCGTCAGCTACATGGTTGAGAATCCGGCCACGATTTCGAGCGCGGCGCAATTGCTGTTCGTTGCCCGAAACCTCGAACGGATCGGAGATCACGCCACCAATGTCGCGGAAATGGTCCATTTCGCGGCCACGGGCACTTATCCTCCAGACGAAGATCGCTAGGGGATCGCTAGGGGATCGTTAGGCCGGGATGAGTCTGTGGGCAGCTTGTGGATAAATCTGAGTCCTCGATTTCATCATATTGAAGCAAATCTGAAACAAAGGCCAATGTGGATGCTCACATAGGTAAAGGGGCCTAGACGCTATGTCCGCTGCCAAATTGCTTCTCGTTGAAGATGATCCAGCTCTGTCTGAGCTGTTGGAATACCGCTTCCAAAATGAAGGTTATCAGGTTCGCTGCACCGGTGATGGCGATGAAGCCTTGGTGATGTCGAGCGAGGAAGTGCCTGACCTGATCATCCTTGATTGGATGATTGAGGGGACCAGCGGCATCGAAGTCTGTCGGCGCCTGCGCCGCGACAAAGAGACAGCGCATGTTCCGATCATCATGCTCACCGCGCGCGAAGCCGAGGATGATCGGGTCCGCGGCCTCGAAACCGGCGCTGATGATTATTTGACCAAGCCTTTCAGCCCGCGCGAGTTGCTCGCCCGGGTCGCTGCCGTGATGCGGCGGATCCGCCCTGCCCTCGCCGGCGAGACGATCGAGGTCGGCGATATCAAGCTCGATCCGGTGGCGCACAAGGTTCAGCGCCGTGGCAACTCGCTGCAGCTGGGGCCAACTGAGTATCGCTTGCTCAAATTCTTCATGGAAAGCCCAGGCCGGGTGTTCAGCCGTGGGCAATTGCTCGACGGTGTCTGGGGCACCGGCTCTGACATTGAACTGCGGACGGTCGACGTCCACATCCGGCGTCTGCGCAAGGCGATTGGGCTTGATGGAGCCAAGGACCCAATCCGCACGGTTCGTTCGGCTGGCTACGCGCTAGAGGCGGCGTAGGCCTGAGTAATCTGGGCGCCGCGCTGGCCCTCGTGTCTGCTTGACAGATCGGCAATGTGTCACCCTGTTTCACGGCCTCTATTGCGCACCAAAACCCTGAAATACCGTGCTTTTTGAAAAACAGTCCAGGTTGACACTTTTCCAACTTTTCGCTCACCCTTGCGGTGTGCGTAGTTCTGACCATGTGAAAGAGCTGCCTCAGGGATAGCCTCTGGGGCGCCAGTAGGAAAATGCTTTGGCTCAGTGAAAATCGCGCGATTTCGGAATGATCCGATGGTTGCGCGGATGGCCTGTCTGGTTGGGCAGAGTTTGATTGGGCAGAGCGTCGATCATCTCTCTAGGCCTGACAGCTTTGCGACTGAGCCGCTCTTCGCTGGTCAAGCTTGAGAGATTGCGACCTTGCGGAAGCGGCGCATTGACGTGGTCGGCTCGGGTAATCGGAGCCTGCAGCATATCGTCTGAAAGGTTGTAGAGGCGCTCGGTCGCATCGGTCAGGTGATGCGCGATCACATGCGTGACCTCGTCATCATATTCGACCCTTCCCCGCACTTCCATCAGACGCGCGCCCATGATCACGCGGCGCTGCTTGGCCATCAGATCAGGCCACACCACCAGGTTCACAACACCAGTCTCATCCTCCAGCGTGATGAAACAGACGCCCTTGGCGCTCCCCGGACGTTGGCGGATCAAAACCACACCCGCGATCTGCACCATAGCGCGGTATTTGCGATCTCTCAGATCACAGGCGCGGATAAAGCCGCGTTCCCCCAGATCGGGACGCAGGAAGGACATCGGATGCGCCTTCAAGCTAAGCCGCATGGTCTGATAATCGGTCACCACTTCTTCCGACAAAGGCATGGTCGGCAAGCGGGTGAGACTGCGTTCCTTCCCTTCAGAACGCTCCGCAGCAACCCTGAACAGCGGCAGGTCCGGCGTGGCGATCAGGCTGCGGGCGTTCCACAGCGCCTGACGCCGCGACAGCGCGATCGAGCCGAAGCAATCCGCACTGGCAAGCCGCTCTATATGCGAAGGCGAGAGACCGGCCCGGTCCTGCAGTTCGGCAACATCGCGATAGGGACCATTGGCAACGCGTTCAGCAATCAACCGCGCCGCGACATGTTCTGGGAAACCATCGACCTGGCGCAGCCCCAGACGCAAGGCGATGTGCTTATCCTGCCGACCTGTGTCTTGGCTTGCAGTGCTTTTGGTTTCTCGCAGAGACGAAACACAATGCTCCAGCGTATTGTCCCAATCACTGCCATTCACATCCGCCGGCAAAACCGCCACGCCATGCTCACGCGCATCGCGCACGATCTGTGCCGGGGCATAGAACCCCATCGGCTGTGAATTGAGCAAGGCGCAGGCAAACGCCGCCGGGAAATGGCATTTGAGCCAGCTCGAAACATAGACCAGATGCGCAAAACTGGCCGCGTGGCTTTCGGGAAAACCATATTCGCCAAAGCCCTTGATCTGGTTGAAACAGCGTTCGGCAAAGTCGGGATCATAGCCGCGCTCAACCATCCGCCCGACCATCATATCTTCCAGCTCATGCACCATCCCGCGCGAACGGAAAGTCGCCATCGCCTTGCGCAGGCGATTGGCTTCCAGGCTGGTGAATTTCGCGGCATCCAGAGCGATCTTCATCGCCTGCTCCTGAAAGATCGGAACCCCCAGGGTCCGTTCCAGGATCGAGGACAATTCATCAGGTGGCCCATGCTCCGGCGATGGAGCCGGAATGCTGACCGGTTCAGCCCCTCTCCGGCGCTTGAGATAGGGATGCACCATGTCGCCCTGGATCGGACCGGGACGAACAATCGCCACCTGAATCACCAGATCATAGAATTCGCGCGGTCGCAGCCGCGGCAGCATGTTCATCTGCGCACGGCTCTCAACCTGGAACACGCCGAGCGAGTCCCCTTTGCGCAACATGGCATAGGTCTCAGGGTCCTCGCGCGGGACTGTCGCCAGAGTCAGCGCACGCCCGTGGTGATCTTCCAGCAAATCGAGGCACTTCTTGATGCAGGTCAGCATCCCCAACGCGAGCACATCGACCTTGAGGATGCCGAGCGCTTCGATGTCATCCTTGTCCCACTCGATGAAGCTGCGGTCGGGCATCGCGCCATTGCCGATAGGAACAGTCTCGGTCAGCGCCCCTTCGGTCAGAATGAAACCGCCGACGTGCTGGCTGAGATGGCGCGGCATGCCGATCATCTGTTCGGTCAGCGCCAGCACCCGCCGCAAATGCGGGTCAGACAGCTTCATGCCGATCTCTTCGACATGCGCTTCGCCGATCTCGCGCCCGTGGCCGCCCCACACGGTCCGGGCCAACGCGCTGGTGACATCCTCGGACAGCCCCATCGCCTTGCCAACCTCGCGGATCGCCATGCGCGGGCGATAATGGATCACCGTTGCGGTCAGCCCCGCGCGATGACGGCCATATTTCTGGTAGATGTATTGGATCACCTCCTCGCGCCGCTCATGCTCGAAATCGACATCGATATCCGGCGGCTCCTTGCGTTCTTCGGAGATGAACCGATCGAACAGCAGCTGGTGCTTAGCCGGATCAACACTGGTGATTTCAAGGCAGAAGCACACCGCCGAATTCGCCGCAGACCCTCGCCCCTGACACAGGATCGGCGGATCGACCGAACGCGCAAAGTCGACAATGTCTTTGATCGTCAGAAAATAGCGCGCCAGATCGAGCTTATCGATCAGCGCCAATTCCCGTTCGAGCGTTTTGCGGACACTATCCGGCGCGCCATTGGGATAGCGCCGCCAGGCCCCTTTCCAGGTCTCCGCAACCAGATATTGCTGCGGCGTCATGCCATTGGGATAGATCTCTTCGGGATATTCGTAGCGCAGCTCTTCCAGGCTAAAATCGCACTGATCCGCCACTGTGCGGGCCGCTTCGATCGCATGCGGCCAGCGCGCGAACAGACGCTGCATCTCTTCAGGGGATTTGAGATAGCGCTCGGCATTGCCGTGCAAGACGTGGCCAGCTTCTGCGACCGTGGTCTTGTGCCGGATCGCCGTCATCACATCCTGCAAAGGGCGGCGCTGCGGCGCGTGGTAGTGGACGTCATTGGTGGCAAGCAGGGTTAGATCGTTCGCCCGCGCCAGCTGATCCAGGCGGTTGATCCGCGCGACATCGTCACCGCGATAGAGATAGCTTGCGGCCAAGTGCTTGAGCGTCGGCAATTGTTGAGTGAGATGCGGGAGAAGCTCGGAGAAAGGTTCGGTGATCTCCCGCGTTCCCAGCTCGTCACCCCGGACTTGATCCGGGGTCTCGCTGATTGTCTCATCATTCTCTGAAGCAAGCTGGATCCCAGCTCTGTGGCCGGGATGACGGGCAGGAAAAGCAACAACATTGCTAGGCACAGCGATCGTAAACTCGGCCGCAAGATCATCCGGTGGCAAAAGGATCAATTGCACATCATCGCAATGGTCAGCCAGCAGGGCGAGGTCGATCTCACACACGCCCTTCTCCTGCCATTCCCCGGACAGGGTCTGCATTCGGCCTGCACTAATCAGCTGACACAGCCTGCCATAGGCCGCGCGGTCACGCGGATAGGCCAGAAACGCTAGCCCCTCGACCGTCTCAATCCGAGTGCCGATCACCGGTCGCAATTTGAGCGTGGTGGCTTCGCTGTGGATCCGCACCACGCCGGCCATGGAATTGGCATCAGCGATCCCGATGGCATCATAGCCCAGACTGCGCGCGGTCATCACCAGATCAACCGCATCCGACGCGCCGCGCAGAAAGCTGAAGCAGCTGACCAAGCCAAGTTCGACAAAGCGCGCGCGCTTGGGTGGCTCGATCAGATCGGAATCCACCTCCACAGTGCGCTTTTCCGGTGTGAGCGGTGCGTCAGGCATGTCACGCGCCCAGCCTCTGCCGCACACTGAAAGCGGGAATCCGGACGGCCTGCTGAGGTTCTGAGTGGGCTAGCGAACACATAATTGTTCACTATATGTTCTTATTCACTCACTCCAGTGCGTTCTTTGCATCAGCTGATTGTCAGAGACGGCGTGTTTCTGAATCGCTGCCGTACGTGGTCAACTTCATCCCGTGCTGAACGCACAGATGATCAAGCACAGCGGCATGCATCTGGCCTTCGAACCGCACACCGGCGGTGTCATCACGGACCCAGGCCACCGTTCCCAAAGGTGCATTGATACCATCAACCTTAATCACCACGCGGTCGCCGATCTCAGCAAAACCCGGGCGGGACTTGATCTTGCACCCACCTTCGGAAATGTCGATCAGATCGACATAGAGCGGCCGCGAGCGTACGCGCCCGCGAACCATAAGGCTCAGCGGCCGACGTTCAGAAGAGCGCGTGACCGAGTGCATATTCATAGAGTTGGTTTAGTCGAACTGGGTAAACGAATTCTGACGAATTTTGTCATATTGGTGCCGCATTCGGGCAAAATGTACGAAATCAGGCGCAAAGACCCTGCAGATACCAATGCGGCATCCCCCCGCGCCCATCATCGACGACACCCTGGCGATAGATCCAATAGCGTTGCCCCTTGGTATCTTCGATCCGGTAGTAGTCACGCAAGCGCACACTCGAGCGTTCGCGCCACCACTCCGGTGCGATCCGCTCAGGTCCTTCCACCCGCACCACTTCGCGCACTTCCCCGCGCCAACGAAACCGCTGAGGATGGCCATCAGGAGAGGCGTAAAGAACATCGATCCCTTCCGCTCTATCCAAGAGTTTCAGCGGCCTATGGTGGAAATCTGCAACCGATTGTGAGGCCGCACCTGGCGCCAACGGCGCTTGCCAGGCCTGAGCGCGCTCCGGCAAGTGGCTGGCCTGCGCTACAGGGCGGCGCACAGCCTGTGGTCCCAGCCTCACCGCTAACCGGTCAAGGCAGGCCGCCAGCGAGATACCGTGATGCTCAGCGGCGTGTTCCACATCCCCTTGAGCCAGCGCCAGCGGTTCAGCCCAGCTTGACCGCAAACGCACGGTCTCAATCCCAAAACCGGCTTCGACATCGTCGAGCTTGGCCGCAAACAGCCTGACAATATGGGCCGGATCGCGAGTGGCGGCTGCCAGCTCCAATTGCCGCACCAAAACCTCTCCATCGACTCGCCACAAGCCCAGCTCGAGCCGACGCGCACCCTTGCCCTGCCCCTCCAACTCACGCGCCATATCAGCCGCTAGATCCGACAGAACCTGATCCAGCAGAGCACGATGACGGATCGGCTCCAGCAGTCTTCGCTGCACCATTGGAATCGCTTGAGGCACCACGGGCAGCAGCGGCTCCGGCACATGGCCGAGCAATTGATCAAGCCGGATCAGCGGATTGGCAGACGGCGCTTTGCGGTTGCGAAACCGCCGCTGCAACGCATCGCGCCCGCTGGCGCTGTCTGCCCCATGCTCCGCGCTGATGATGGCGCGCAGATCGCCGAGCTGCTTCAGACCAAGCCGCCGCAGCACGGTCAGCACATCCTGATCGAGCCGCAATGCCGCCACGGGCAGTTCTGACAGCTGCCGCATTGCGTCGCTCTCATCGCCAATGATCGCACGCGCTGGCCCGAAATGCGCCAGCGCCCAGGCCGCTCCGGCGGTGGGGGCAATCGCGGCGCGAGCTGTCAGGCGCCGCTTTGCCAAGGTCGCCTCGACATCTTTGAGCAAGCGCTGCTCTCCGCCAAACAGATGCGCGGCTGCCGTTATATCGACCAGCACACCATCGGGCGGGTCCAACGCGCTCCACGGCCCCCAGCGCTGCGCCCAGATCGCCAGCTTCTCAAGAAACTCCAGATCGCCTGCCGGATCGGACGGCGCGACTGTCAGCTCAGGACACAGCGTCCGGGCATCAGCCAGCATCATGCCAGGCCGCGCACCCGCTGCATGGCCAAGGTCATTGGCAGCCTCGATCCGCGGGCCATGCGCTGTCTCTGCGATCAGCGCGGTTGGCTCCGCATCAGCGCCCTCTCCCGCTTCAATCTGGTTAGAGAGCCGCCAGCGATCGACCGACAGTCGGGCGAGCCAAATCGCCATAATCCGCCGTGTTGGCGGCTGTCGGGACAGTCGGTCGCTTGGCGGACAAGCGTCCGTCTGCATTGCTGATCATCCATTCTCCAGGAATATGCGCCCGCGCGCGAAACAGTTCGGCCTGCCACACCGGATCGCCGGGTGCCTTTGCATCCCACAAAGCAGCGGAGGAAGGGGCCGCTTCGACCCGCCACCGCATCCGCGCCGAGGAAAGGTCGGCCTCTGCCGCGAGCCGGACGAGCCACAGCGGCACGCCATGCTTCTCTGCGGTCAGGCTGAGCCGCCGCGATGCGGTAAAGTCCAGTGCCCGTGGATTGCCCGCGATCTCTCCCATGACAAAGGCGAGATCGCGGCATCGCAGCCCCTCTTCCAAGGCGAACAGCGCATCTTCTGAAGAAGACGCTGCAACATGGATCAATCGGTCGCGCAATTCCTCTGGCAGGCCGTGCAGATAGGGGCGTCCGGTCCGCTGGATTGCGGCGCGATCCTGCACCCACAAGACCTGCCGATTGTCCTGTACCTGGGCAAGCGAGTCGCCCTTGCTTGCCGCCTGTTCTGTCTGAAGCGCATCGCACGCCAAAGCCAGCGCCAGCCCCGCTCCACTGGCATCGCTGGTACCGGCAAAGACTTCACTGTGCATGGCCCGGTTGCGATCACCCGCCAATCCCGGCTGCCACCGCCCTTCCCGCGCTTGCACCAGACCTGCAATATCACGCGCGCGCAACGCTTTGCCTGAGGCACGGAAAGACGTCCCGACGGTGGCACGAGACGGGACAGGGAAATCTTTCAGAGGATTGGATTGGGCACTGGACATGGTGGAACGACTCATATGTTCCTATTATGTTCCACACCCTACCCGGAAATGCAATGGCCCAAAGCAATGGGGAGAGAACCCAGGTTCCCTCCCCAAAACTACTCGAAATTGCGCAAGATCAGCCGAACAGGCCGTAGAACATGATCACGGCCAGAACCGCCGGACAGGCGAACCGCACCAACACACGCCAGGTCTGATGCAGAGCGCCATCCAGGCCATTCTCGCTGTCGATCAGCTTGGCATCAGCGATCCAGCCCACAAAGACACAGGTCAGGATCGCTCCCACCGGCATGAATATCTTCGCGGTAATCCCATCCAGCGCATCAAAGAAATTCGCCTCAGCGAAGATCGGAATGAAGCCCAATGGTCGGAAATCGGCGATCTCATTGAATGAGAGTGCCGACAAGGCACCCAACACCGCCGCGCCGAGCCCAACAATCAAAGCGGCAGCGCGGCGTTGCAGATTGAACTTCTCGATCATGTAAGCAGTGGGTGCCTCAAGCAGGCCAACCGAACTGGTCAGAGCCGCAAAGAACACCATCACAAAGAACAGCAAACCAATCAGCGATCCCACCGGCATTGCTTGGAACGCGATCGGCAAGGATTGGAACATCAGCCCCGGCCCCGCGCTGGCAGACAATCCAGCAGCAAAAACAATCGGGAAAATTGCCAGACCAGCAATCAGCGCAACCCCGGTGTCAGCGCTGGCGATGATCCCGGATGTCTTGCCGAGATTGGTATCGCGATTGGCATAGGAGCCATAGGTGATCATCCCCGCCACGCCGAGCGACAGCGAGAAAAATGCCTGTCCCACTGCCGCCAACATCACCTCACCGGTCAATTTCGAGAAATCGAAGGTGAACAGATAACTCACCGCCGCGCTGAAATCCCCGGTGAAGGAACCGTAGATCGTGATCGCAAGAAACAGCAGGAAGAACAGCGGCATGAGATAAACCGCGACCCACTCAATCCCGCTGGACACGCCGCGTGAAACGAAGAAGATCGTCACGGCCAAAAAGCCCAGATTGAGCCCGACCATCAGCCCACCATTGCCGAACAGGCCCGGCAATAACGCTTCAACATCCTCCGCAGGACGCCCTGCGAAAGCTCCACCCGTCAGTCCGGTCTGGATCAGATCCTGCGCGAACACGCCGATGTAGTAGACCACCCAGCCCCCAACGACACAGTAGAAGCTGAGGATCAGAAAGGCCGCAAACACGCCCATTGAGGCAAGCACGCTCCAGCCTTCTTTGGCGTTGGATTCACGAGCCACCTTACGGACACTTTCCGGCGCCGATGCCTGGCCATGCCGACCGATCAACACTTCGGACAGCAGCACAGGCAGACCGATCAACAAGACGCAGAACATGTAGAACAGGACGAAGGCGCCCCCGCCGTTCTCCCCTGCTTCCGCCGGGAAGCGCCACATATTGCCAAGTCCGACGGCCGAACCGACCGCTGCCAGAATGAACGCGGTGCGCGACGACCAATTTTCGTGGCCTGTGCCTGCTGCTGCCATGATGGGAATATCTCTCCTTGGTGCGCGGGAGCCCGCGCGAAATCCTCTATCACCTCTCTGCAATGAATTTTCGCCTTCGCCAAGGGGGAAGCTTTGCGTTTGCGCAATGCGAACGCTAAACGCACCCCATGTCGACGACTTTTCAGCTCGATACGAGCACCAGCCGCGCCAATCCTACCCCCAAGCCGGTCCGCCGGCTCACGGTCCCGCGCATCCGTTCCCGCAAGAAAGATGGTGTCACTGAAGAGCCTTTGGTGATGCTGACAGCTTACACGGCGCGTCAGGCACAATTGCTTGATGCCCATTGCGACCTTTTGCTGGTGGGAGATTCTCTCGGACAGGTCATCTATGGCCTGCCTTCGACTATCCCGGTAACGCTACGCATGATGGCAGACCACGCCGCGGCGGTCGTTCGGGGCAGCTATCACTCTGTTGTGGTGGTCGATATGCCGTTTGGATCCTACGAGAGCTCGCCGGAACAGGCGTTCGAAAGCGCCAGCTTCCTGCTCAAGGAAAGCGGTGCTGCCGCGGTCAAGCTCGAAGGCGGCGAAGCGATGGCGGAGACCGTGGCATTCCTCAATCAGCGCGGTATCCCGGTGATGGGCCATGTTGGCCTGACACCGCAGGCGGTCAATGTTCTTGGAGGTTACGCTGCGCGCGGCCGGTCGGACGCTGAAGCCGACAAGATTGTGAGCGACGCTGTTGCCTTGGACAAGGCGGGTGCGTTCGGGATCGTGATCGAAGGCGTGGTCGAACCGATCGCAATCGAAGCAACCCAAGCGGTGACTTGCCCGACGATCGGGATTGGCGCGTCGGCCCAATGCGACGGACAAGTGCTGGTGACCGAGGACATGCTTGGCATGTTCGAACGGGTCCCACGCTTCGTGAAGCGTTACGAGGATATTGCCGCGATCATCGAGAAGACGGTCGAGAGCTACGCTCAAGAGGTGCGCGACCGCAGCTTCCCCGGCGAAGAACAGACTTACCAGCCCAAGAGCTGATCAAGAGATTTCGGGGGGACAATTCGGATATGCAGACGCTGCTGCGCTATTACTGGTTTTCATTCGCTTTCACCGGCGTCTGCTTCTTTCTCGCGGGCTGGTATGGCTGGGCCAGCACCGGCTCCATCACTGCGACCTTGGGCATCCTCTGGATTGTCTTTGTGCTGTCGATCCTCGAAGTCTCGCTCAGCTTCGATAACGCTGTGGTTAACGCAACAGTCCTGCGCGAAATGGATCCGGTCTGGCAGCAGCGCTTCCTCACTATCGGTATTCTGATCGCGGTGTTCGGAATGCGGATAGTGTTCCCAATCGCGATCGTTTCGATTGCGGCGCAAGTGGGTCCTTGGGAAGCTGTCGAGCTCTCGCTCAACGACCCGCAGGAGTACGAGCGGATCGTTGCCGGTGCGCATATCGGGATCGCGGGTTTTGGCGGCGCCTTCCTGGCGATGGTCGGCCTGACCTTCTTCTTCGACAGCGACAAAGACGTCCACTGGATCGCCTCGGTCGAACGCGGGATCAACCGCATTTCCAGCGTCCCAGCGGTCGAGATCGGATTGGTCCTTGGCTTGATCTATGGCGTGTCGACCCTGCTGACTCCGGACGACGCGATCACCTTTCTCACTGCTGGTATTCTCGGCCTGTTGACCTTCATCGGGGTCCATGCGCTTGGCGCGCTAATCGAGCAGGCAGAGGCACGCAAGAAAGCCGCCGGAGAAGTGGTGCGTTCGGGTCTCGGCGGGTTTCTCTATCTCGAAGTGCTCGATGCGAGCTTCAGCTTTGACGGCGTGATTGGCGCGTTTGCTCTTTCAAACAATATGGTGATCATCGCGCTGGGCCTGTCAGTCGGAGCGATTTTTGTTCGATCGATGACCATCCACCTGGTGCGCGCAGGAACTCTCTCGCAATTCCGCTATCTTGAGCATGGCGCATTTTGGGCGATCATCGTGCTCGGCGTGATCATGCTGGTGTCTGCCCGCTATCACATCCCGGAAACCTTCACCGGCCTGATCGGAGCAGTGCTGATCGGCCTCTCGCTCTGGTGGTCAATCCGCTACAATCGCAAACAGCCTAAGGATGAGGTTGAGCTTCTGCCCGAGCAATCGAGTTAGCCAAGGGCGCAGCGAGGATCAGCTGGAGCAGGTGATAGAGCAGCAGCGGTGCGATCACGAAGCCGGCCTGCTCGATCGGGAACAGGATCGCGGCCAGTGGCGCGCCGATCGCCACGCTCTTTTGCGGCCCCGCGAACAGAAAGGCTATCTGGTCCTTGCGATCATACCCACGTTGCTTCGCGAGCAACCACGCGGAGACATGTGAAAGCGCCAGGAACCCGCAGGTCAGCAGCAAGAGCAGTGCAGAAGCTTGTGGATCCAATCGGCTCAGCAGACCCTGCGCTACCGCTCCTGACAGCGCGACAAAAACAGCGATACCGATCACGATCCGGTCGAGCCAAGCGACATGCTGTTTGCGCTCGACAAGCCAGTCTCTGGTCCAACCTTGCACCAGCTGACCGATAACGAATGGCAGGATCAGGATCACACCGATCCGAACAATCGTTTCGCTGCCCAATTGCACAGAGGCCGCTCCGGCCAGCGCAGCGAACAGCGGTGCGCTGACGAATACCCCCACGATATTGATGATAGCCGCGCCTACCACGGAGAGCGCCGCGTTGCCGCCTGCCAAAGTGGTGTAGCTCGTGGCTGACTGAATCGTCGAAGGCAGGACGCCAAGGAAGATGAAGCCCAGCGCAATCTCTGGCTCCAGCACCAAGCCGGCCAGCGTTCCAAAGCCGGTGCCCATCAACCCCATCGCGAGAAACACAAACAACAGTAGCGGCAAGAAGAAACGCCAATTCGCGCTGGCTTTGCCAATCTCGCTGCGCGCGATCCGCATCCCATTGACCAAGAACAGCACGAAAATGCCGATGTTGGAGATGAGCCGCGCGATCTCTCCTGCTTCTCCGCCCGCAGGAAGGACGATCGCCAAACCGGTCGCGATCAACAAGACAGCGATCATCGGATCGGCCAGCAAGGAAAGGCGCTGCAACATGGTCCGGCGCCCTGCCCCGGCTTTCGCAAATTGTCGAGTGGGTCTTAGCCCTATGCAGCAACAAATGGCGGTGGACGCAGCAAGTCGGCTTCGGCGTCAAACCGCCTTGCTTCCTCTTCACGCCCGAGATTACGCGCGGCCTCCGCTCGAAGCTCCAGCAACATCGGATCGCTGCCAGCGCCGAGTTCGATCGCATAGTCGAGCAAGACAGCGACGCGCAGCCAGTCTGCCAGCTCAGCGCTCCGACGCGCCAGCAACAGCACCGCTTCGGTGTTGTTGGGTTCGCCTACCAATTGCCTAATCAGCAGCGTGTCAGCAGCGTTCTGATCACCAAGCGAACGCGCCGCGACATAGAGCCGCTTGGTTAGCGGCCATGGCTTGCGAATGGTCGCTGCCGTTTCGTAGAGATCAAACGCCCATTCTGGGCGGCTGCGAGCTTGTTCCACATCTCCGATCAAGGAGTGTACATCGGCCGACCCTGGGAAGCGCCGTCGCAATTCACGCGCGGAGCTGACCGCGTCCCGTGCATCTCCACTGGCAATGGCTTGCCGAATCCGGCGGGTTGGCTCTGGCAGAGCCGCATTTCCTGCTCGGGTAGTTCCCAGAACAACGGGCTCCGCAGCGCGTGGCTCCAAGGCACGGGTGAGATAAATTGCTGCAGTGCTGCGCTGGCCCAAGCGCTCATAGGCCCGTCCCACGATCATCAGCAGATAGGGCGAAGCGTCGGCGCTGTCCGCCCGCTCGCCAAATCGGTCAATGATCTCGGCGTCTCGTCCAGACAGCCATAAGGCCCGAGCCAGCAATTCGAGGACGCGCTCATTGCCGGGTTGCTGCTCAGCCAGATCTTCAAGCTTTTGCGACGCGGTTTCGACCGTGCCTTGCTGCATATCTAGTAAGGCATCGAGCAAAACGGCGGCCGGGATTCCGCGATCCGCCATGCCGCTGCGTTCCAGCAGGGCGCTCGCCAAGACATTTTGGCCCCCGCGAGCGGCAAGTACCGCTTGGAGGTAATGCACCTGTGGATCGCGCGGAGCCACTTCAGCCAATCGCCGAACAGCAGCAAGCATTTCGCGATGATAGCCGCCGTCCCCAAGAGTGGCGGCATAGTCGGCCAGGATTTCCGGGTTGTTGGGATCAGCGGCCACCGCCGCTTCGTACCACGCCAGCGCATCGTTCATGCCATGAGCATCGCGCACCAATTGCGCGCGAAGAAACAGGGCTGGTCCGTATTCTGGGCCTAGCTCAAGCGCATAATTGGCAGCTTCAAGCGCTGGCAAATGCGCGCCATTGCGAAAACGAAGTCGCGCAATCTCTACCCAAACTGCAGGGTTTTCCGGCTCAAGCCGGCGCGCATCTTCAAGCCATTCTCCGGCCTGGGCCAAATCGCCTTCGCGAAACGCCCGCGCGGCATCGCTCAGATACTCCAGGAAGTCTTCGCTTCCAGTCGCTTGCTGCAAGCCAAGCTCTTCTTCGCCACCAAACAGGCCGTCACAACCCGTCAGCGAGATCGAAGCGGCCAATGCCAAGCCCAAGGCCCGAAATCTACGCATGAAGATCATACTGCTTCAAGAGGTCATAGAGCGTCGGACGGCTGATTCCGAGCAGCTTAGCCGTGCTCGAAATATTGCCCTCACTACGAGCCAAGGCATGACGGATCACTTTCCGATCAGACTGCTCCCGCGCAGCTTTGAGATTGAGGACTTCCAATTCGTCGGTCTCGCCGCTCTCGAAATCGAGATCGTCCGCGTGCACCAGTTTGCCATCAGCCATAATCACCGCGCGTTTGACGCGGTTCTCTAGCTCGCGAACATTACCGGGCCATTGATGCGCATCAATCGCGGTCAAGGCATCTGATGCAAAGCCGGTAACGGTGGGATTCATCTCATGGGCAAATCGCTTGAGAAAGGCTTTGGCGAGCAGGATCGCATCACCGTGCCGGTCGGCCAATCCGGGGATTCGAATGACAATTTCTGCCAGGCGATAGAATAGATCTTCGCGAAAGCTCCCCTCGCCGATCATTTTCTCGAGGTCCTGGTGGGTCGCACAAACGATGCGCGTATCCACCGCGATCGGCTTGCGTCCACCGATCCTTTCGATCGTCCGCTCCTGCAGGAAGCGCAGCAATTTGACTTGCAGCGGCAAAGGAATGTCGCCGACTTCATCGAGGAACAAAGTCCCCCCATGGGCACTCTCGATTTTGCCTTCGGTCGTCTTGACCGCGCCGGTGAAGGCGCCCTTTTCATGACCAAACAACTCGCTCTCAAGCAGGTTCTCAGGGATGGCAGCGCAATTGATCGCGATGAACGGGCCATCTGCCCTATCGCTGGCATCATGCAGCCCTTGCGCCAGAAGCTCTTTTCCGGTTCCACTGGCGCCCAGCAGCATCACCGACACGCTGGTGCCGGCAACTCGCTCGATCGTCCGCGCCACTTTGACCATCTCGGGCGCACCCGTGATCAAACGGCCAAGCACGGTTTTGTCGTCATTGGTATGCGCCTGTAGCCGGAGGTTTTCCTGCTCAATCGCGTGAAGGTTGAATGCCCGTCGAACGATCAGGCCCAATGCCTCAATGTCTAGTGGTTTCTGGTAGAAGTCATAGGCCCCGCGTTCGATCGCCGACAAGGCGCTTTCGCGCGCGCCATGACCGCTGGCCACGATCACCTTGGTGTCAGGCTTGAGCTGCATGATTGCATCCAGCACGGCGAAGCCTTCGGTGGTGCCATCGGCATCAGGGGGCAAGCCGAGGTCAAGTGTCACGACTGCTGGCGTTTCACTGCGCAATGCAGCAATCGCGCCCTCGCGATCGCCCGCTATAACGACCTCAAAATCATCATAGGCCCATTTCAGTTGAGCTTGCAGCCCTTCGTCATCTTCAATGACAAGCAGTTTGGGTTTGGTCTCCGCCATCACGCGACCTCGCTCTTGTTTGTGGATTCTTTCGAAAGAAATTGGCTGGTCTCACTCAATGGAAGCAACACGCTAAAGCGGGTTCCAACCCCCTCGCGGCTTTCTACGGTCATCCGACCGCCCATCGCTCGGATGATCTCACGGGCTTCAAAGGCGCCGATGCCAAAGCCGCCCTGCTTTGACGAGACGAAGGGCTTGAACAGACCATTGCGGACAAATTCGGGGGACATTCCGGACCCTGAATCAATGACATCTATCCGACCGTGCAGACCTTCATAGCTGACTTCTAGATAGACCGGCGCTGTCCCATCGCTGGCGTCGACCGCGTTTTGCACAAGGTGGATAATGGCCTGCTCGAGGCCCTCGTGGTCCGCTGAGACGATTGAGCTGTCATCGCGCGTCAGCACGACTTTGTAGGACGGCTTGAATTGCGTGATTATTGCGCTTGCCAGTTCACCCAGGTCGCAATCGCTGTGGGTCTGCGCTTGTCCCGCGCCATATCGTCCGAGCCGAGCCAGTAGAGCTTCAAGTTTCTCTGACGATTTGCGCAAAGTCACCAGCATATCGGCGCGGAAATCGGGATTTTCGGAATGACGCTCTGCGTTGCGGGCAAGCAGTGACAACTGGCTAGCGAGGTTCTTGATGTCATGCATGACGAACGCGATGCGCCGATTGAATTCATCAAACCGGCTCGCTTCCATCAATGCCTGCTGCCCCGATTGTTCGGCGAGGTAACTGGCCAGCTGCTGACCCAAAACTCGCAGAAGATCATAGTCTTCCCAGTCTAACCGTCGCTCGATCCGCGGCCTCGCAAGGACGATCACCCCCACAAGTCGGTCGAAATGGAGCAAGGGGACGATCGCCCAGGCATCCTCCGCCGACACCAACCATTCAGGGACACTGGACAGCTCGCCGTGATGGTCGATCCCGCAACGAACCTCGTCGAGATCAAGGATATGAAAATGCTGCTCGAGCAGCCCAGACAGCTCGTACTCTGCGGCGATCGCCGGCACAGCCAAGGTACCCCAATTCCAACGCGCAACCAGTTCCAATTGCGCTTCTTCATTTGGGGCCAACAGCAATCCAGCAGGGCTGTCTGTGACGTCAGCAACCGCCTTGATCGCCCGTTCGTGAAGGCTGGTTCCGGTGCTGCTGCCCCGGCCCATCGTCCTAGTAAAGCGCAGCCATTCCTCACGGTAATCATAGCGGTGTTGGAACAAATGCTTGACCGCGGTGACCCGCAACCATCCCCGCAGGCGTTTGGAAGGGAGCCACAATGCTGCTGCGATGCTTGCGAGAACGAGAAAAATGACCTGGCTAATGCGTGCGAAGTCTTCGCCGAGAACCACCAGCGACCGGGTCACCAACACCATGACCAAGAGATATGCGCCGATGACAAGCAGAGAGAGCGTTTGAAACGCAACCGCTCTTGAAGGCTTGAACTGCAGCCCAGCGCTCACAGCGTTCGCACCCAATGCCAGGAACACCATTGCCAACCCGACGATGAGGCCTCTTATCGCTGCAAGCAAAGCGGGCTCCTCGCCAAGCATATAGGCGATCATGAAGTGGTTGAGATCATAGGCCCAGACCAAGACCAATGCGAGGGCGCTCCAGCGCATCAATCTCCGCGAGGCCGCTGCTGCTCCTGCGTAAAGATTATGCAGCAGAACCAGGGCGCCAATAGCCAACAGCAGATGCAACAAGGCGCTGATCTCGAACGTCAAAGCTTCGAGTCCTGGCGTTACGGCCAGGCGAATTTCAACAATCAGCAGGATCGGCTGAAGCGCTTGGACCAGCACAAGCGTGAAGATGACTGGCCGGGTCGGCCTCAGGCTCTCGTCCCTGCCGTCATTCGTAAACAGACAGAACAGCAGAAAGATGAAGGCCAGATTGCGTCCAGTTTCTACCAGTTGAACAGAAGGATCACCCGGCCCACTTGCCGCGGCTAGTGCGCACCAAAGGGCGCTCAGAAGCGCAGCGGCAATGGCAGCCACGCGATCCTGGCGACCGGCGTCGCCTGCGCGATAGATCCAAATTGCGGCCGCCGCGCACAGCAACGCACCGGCTAGGTAGCCAGTGAAGCTAAGTGTCATGAGGAGGCCAGCACCGATGGTCATCTTGCACCATCGGGCCAAAGAATGACGCGGACAGTCTGCAACAAGATTACTAAGTCGAGGAAGGGAGTGTAATTCTTCGCGTAATAAAGATCATACTCGAGCTTCTTGCGGCTGTCCTCTGTCGAAGCTCCGTAAGGGTAGTTGATCTGGGCCCAACCAGTGATCCCCGGTTTGACCATGTGGCGCTCACCATAGAATGGGATCTGCTCTTGCAGATCATCAACAAAGGCAGGGACTTCTGGACGCGGCCCTACAAAGCTCATCTGGCCTTTGAGCACGCTCCAAGCTTGCGGCAATTCATCGATTCGGACCTTGCGAATAAATCTCCCGATCCGAGTGATGCGGGGATCATTTTCTTCAGCCCATTTGGCGCCGTCCTTCTCAGCATCGGTCCGCATCGAGCGAAGCTTTATGAGATGGAACGTCTCTCCGTAGAGTCCCACTCGCTCTTGCCGGAAGAACGCCGGGCCTTTGCTGTCAAGCTTCACCAGCAATGCGAAAACGAGGATAATCGGGAAAGTCAGAGCGAGCAGAAGAGCGCTAGCAACTACATCGAACACACGTTTAACGGAGCTCGAAAAGAGCCGACCTGAGGAGAATCCGTCCGAGAAGATCAACCAGCTCGGGTTGACGGTATCGAGGTCAACCCGGCCAGTTTCTCGCTCGAGAAAGCTCGAGAAGTCATTGACGTGAACGCCCTTCGTCTTGATCCGCAAAAGGTCTTTAAGCGGCAGTGAATTGCGCCGCTCCTGCAAAGCCAAGACAACTTCACTCACCCCGAGGTTTTCGACCAATCGACCAAGATCGTGAATTGCCTCACGCGGGATTGCTTCATCAACCACGCGCTCAGGCTCGTTCATCGCCACATAAGATACGATCGAAAAGCCACTTTCTGGCAGGCTGCCAAGCTCCTCCAAACGCTGAGCTCGATCGCCTGCTCCCAGGACCATAACGCGCCGACGAAACGCCGAGGAATCGAGGAAGTTGTTCAGCAGCAAGCGGTCCAACACCAACAGCAGCGCAGAAAAGCACATGGCGTACAACAGGGTTGAACGCCAAACTGTAGCTCCGGGAAGGACAAACTCGATCACAGCCAAAGCTATGATTCCAAGACTGATTGCGACCAGCAGGCGCGCGGCAGCAAACCGCAGACTGCGAAGCGCATAGGG
Organism: Erythrobacter sp.; assembly: GCA_965229665.1. Lineage (GTDB taxonomy): Bacteria > Pseudomonadota > Alphaproteobacteria > Sphingomonadales > Sphingomonadaceae > Erythrobacter. The sequence continues at coordinate 3,308,004 of OZ245896.1, forward strand.
GCCATAAACTCCAACTGAAATCATCGCGAGCCACACCACCCCAGCTGTGCCGAGCAAGGCGAACCAGCGCTCATCGACGGAACCCGGGTCCATCCCAATCTGGGCGGCGCGCAATTGCCAAGCGAACTCGCTGGCGAGGACTAGCAGGACAAAGTCTAGCAGTCCGAGCAGTATCACTGCGTGAGGAATATAGTGCTTAAACAAGCGGATCATCGGTCGCGGCTCACCCAATAAAAGTGGTTAAGTCCGCTCTACCGCGCAGAGCTTAAGTGTCGGTAAACTTTACACCGCCCTGCAACACCGCATGATAGCTGGGAAATTTCGGGCTAGCACCAAGCAAATACCGCCGTATTTTCTGCATTGCTAAACCGGGGTCTGAACACTCAATCTGGGTGGTGCCGGGGTAAGGCAGTCAGCCCGGCCGCAGCGCGGGCACCCCACCCCCAATGGGACGGCATCTGCGGGATCCAGTGAGATGCCGCGAGCCTGAGCCAATTCACCCGCAAAGCGCGCTTCGATCCCCAGCACTATGGCACGGCGCGCAGAGCAAGCAGCGCCGTCCACCTCGATTGTCCTGGCAATGGTGAACCAGTGCTTGGGCATCGCTTCTCCAGTGCTGAATGTGACCGCCTGTGTGAGCATAGTCCCCCTGCTTTCAAACGCGGCATACGGAGCCCAAGCTGGCCAACGCGCGCCTTCCAAGGGATAAACCGCACCGCTCGCCCCGGCAGTAAAGCCGACCATCCGACCGGTGCGTCCAAAACGTGCACTAAAAAAGGGAAGACCACGTTCGCCAACTCTTTGAAGGGTTGTGACTCGCTGCGCGACCTGGTCGAAGCTGACAGCGAAGCGACGTTGCAAGACAGGAAAATCATACGCTGTCTGCTCGCAGGCCCTCAAAAAGCGTCGGTAAGGCATCAACAGGGCGCCAGCGACATAATCGGTGACATGTTCACGGAAGCGCTCGCGTGCTTTGGTTGAACCCAGGCCGGCTCCGTCGACCAGAGCTTCGATCCCTTCCCTATGCTCGAGGACGCCAACCTGCCTCGCAATCTGGAAGCGCCGCGCGGCCCCAGGCAGCATTTCCGAAAGCTGCAACTGCCTTGCGTGCAGATCCAACCTGCTGACCTCTCCGGGGATGACCTCCGCCGGCAAGATTCTGACCGAGAGCTGATGCTTTTCGCGAAGGCGCTCGCCCAAAGCGGCGCTGATGTCGGCTTGAGACAAGCGCATCTCGTCGGCCAAATCCTCTGCCGCATAGTCAAGGTCAGAGAAGTGGTTGCGCCATTGCTCGACCGCCTTGCGGGCCTGGTCGCTCGGATCTTGCGGTGCCACTTCGACCGGCGCCGAACCGTCGAACAATCGCGCAAAAGCGGCGGCAGCTTGCGGAGCCGTCGCCAAGAATTCCTGCACTTCGTCGCGGTCAATCCCAAGGTCAGCAAACCGGGGATCGGCCAATCTGCGAGCCAGGCCATCAACGCCCCCGATCGCCTCATCTTCATGCAGCGAGTGTGCGTCAAAGTCATAGCGCTCGATCAGCTGGACCAAGACCCGCGCAGAAAGCGGCCTTTGGTTGCGCTCGATGAGGTTGAGATAGCTCGGCGAGATTCCGAGCGAGGCGGCCATTGCCGCTTGGGTCTGGCCTTCACGCTTGCGGAGGCGGCGCAAGGCCGGACCTGCGAGGAGAGCTTCTTCAGTCATTCCCGGTTTGTAAATTAATTTACACATTTACACAAGATTTGGGCTCCATTAGCCGTTCATGACAAGATTTTTTGTAACTTTTCCTGTCCCCACACCTCCGTTTCGCGCATGCACAAAATTACAAAACCCTCCCCAGAGATACGCAGGAGCCTAACATGACATACAACAGCACCATCTCTCAGATGCGCGAAACCATCTCCGCGAATGGCCCAAGCTGGGCCGCGATTGACGCTGAGAGCGCCGCGCGAATGGTTATCCAAAACCGTTTCCCGACCGGGCTCGACATTGCCAAGTACACCGCGAAAATCATGCGCGCCGATATGGATGCCTATGACGCAGATCCAGCGAACTACACCCAGTCGCTTGGTTGCTGGCACGGGTTTATTGCTCAGCAGAAGATGATCAGCATCAAGAAGCACTTTGGTACGACCAAACAGCGGTACCTCTATCTTTCTGGCTGGATGGTAGCCGCGCTGCGCAGCGAGTTCGGTCCGCTGCCTGACCAATCCATGCATGAGAAGACCAGCGTTCCGGCGCTGATTGAAGAGCTCTACACCTTCTTGAAGCAAGCAGACGCCCGCGAACTGGGCGGCATGTTCCGCGCACTCGACGATGCCCGCGCCGCAGGCGATGAAGTGGAAGCCAAGCGTCTCGAAGCCGCGATTGACGGATACGAAACGCATGTCGTTCCGATCATTGCCGATATCGACGCTGGTTTCGGCAATGCCGAAGCGACATATCTTCTCGCCAAGAAGATGATCGAAGCGGGCGCCTGCGCCCTTCAGATCGAGAACCAAGTCTCCGACGAAAAGCAATGCGGTCACCAGGACGGCAAGGTCACCGTTCCGCACGAAGACTTCCTCCAAAAGATCCGCGCGATCCGCTACGCTTTCATGGAAATGGGCGTTGAAGACGGCATCATCGTCGCGCGGACGGACTCGCTCGGCGCCGGCCTGACCAAGCAGATCGCTTTCTCGACCGAGCCAGGCGACCTGGGCGATCAGTACAATGCTTTCCTCGATTGCGACGAGGTAGACCCTGCCAGTATCAGCAACGGTCAGGTCTTCATCAGTCGCGACGGCAAGCTGATGGCTCCAAAACGTCTGCCTTCGAACCTTTATCAGTTCCGCTCGGGCACGGGCGAAGACCGCTGCGTCCTCGACTGCATCACCTCGCTGCAAAACGGTGCGGATCTGCTGTGGATCGAGACCGAAAAGCCGCATGTTGAACAGATCGCTGGCATGGTCGACCGTGTTCGTGAGGTCATTCCGAATGCCAAGCTGGTCTACAACAACTCGCCAAGCTTCAACTGGACACTGAACTTCCGTCAGCAGGTCTATGATGCTTGGGAAGCCGCCGGCAAGGACGTCTCTGCGTTTGACCGCGACAAGCTGATGAGTGTCGACTACGACGCCACTGAGCTGGCCGCTGAGGCTGATGAGAAGATCCGCACCTTCCAGGCCGACGCCGCAAAGCGCGCTGGCATCTTCCACCACCTCATCACCCTGCCGACCTACCACACCGCTGCGCTCAGCACTGACAATCTCGCCAAGCGCTACTTCGGTGATGAAGGCATGCTGGGCTATGTCCTCAACGTGCAGCGTGAGGAAATCCGTCAGGGCATCGCATGCGTCAAGCACCAGAACATGGCTGGTTCGGACATTGGTGATGACCACAAGGAATACTTCGCCGGTGAAGCCGCTCTCAAGGCAGGCGGCAAGGACAACACCATGAACCAATTCGAGGCCGCCTGAGCCTAGAAAATCGTAACCGCGGGCCGGAATATTGCGAAATGCGATGTCCGGCCTTGCGGGAACCGGTTGATGGCTCCATGACCTTGGTCAGCATCCTCGATACCATGGGAGTGAGACGATGAGCGATACCGATACCCCTAGCCGTGAACCGTCGCGTGCCCGGGCTCTGCTTTCCACAGCAGATATGAAATTGCTGCGGCGTGCGCTGGAAAGCCATGCTCGCAACACAGAAGACCGCGATGAGCTGGCGAAGATCAACGCCTTGCATCACCGCTTGGGCACTTACGTTCCAAATCCAGAGTAATACGGGCCCAAAACCCCATTCAAATTTTCTCCTGGGGAGGAGAATACGGCCGTCAGAGAGCTTGCAAGAGCGCTTTGGCGGCCGTCACTTTTGAAGCACCACCTCTTGATCTGCTGTGGGCTGAGTGTAGCGGGTTCGCGCTTTCTGGTTGATGTGAATGGATGACAGTTAGCATCACAGCTTGCGTCACAGTCTGCGGGGAAGGATCACCGCTCGCTGCCCGCTAAAGGCCGTACCACAGCACCAACAGCACCGAGAGCGAAATCACCATCAGCACGACGAGCGGGACCCCCGTGCGGATGTAGTCGGCGAAGTCGTAGTTTCCTTCAGCCATAATCAGCATATTGGTCTGATAGGCGATCGGGGTCGCGTAACACAGATTGCACCCGAATAGGACCGCCAGAACGAGCGGCTCAGGCGGCAGACCCAGCTGAGCAGCAATGCTGAACGCAATCGGTGTGCCGACCGTCGCCGCGGTCGCGTTCGAGGCAAAATTGGTCAGCACGGTAACAAACGCCATGATCGCAGCGAGCACCAGCGCAGGAGGCAGAAATCCCAACCCCAGCGACAGTGCCTGGCCGAGCCACTCGGCGGCTCCGCTTTCATCGATCACCCGGCCGATCGCGATACTCGCCGCCACCAGCACAATCACTTGGCCCGACAAAGCTCTCCCCACGCGGTCGAACTTCACACATCCGGTGACGAACATCAGGATCGCGCCGGCGAGCGCAGAGATCGCGATCGGAAACAAACCGATCGATGCAGTGAACACGGCAACGCCCATGATTGCAGCGGCCAACAGCGCCTTGGATCGACGCGGCAATTCCCGCGCGCCTTCGAGCATCAGCAGGCTGTCAGCGCGCGCAAAGGCCTGGAGATCGTCCTCAATCCCCATGACCAGCAGCACGTCGCCTTCCGACATGCGAAGGTCGCCGCCTTCCGAATACTGGTCGCGCTCGCCCAGCAGGCGGTCCGGCCGATGGATGCCAAGCACCGCAACGCCATAGAGGTCGGCGATCCCTGAAGACGGCAGCGTTCGGGTCAGCAGGCGCGAATCCGCGGTCACCGTCAGTTCAACGACCATGATGTCCTCGCCTTTGGCCGAGGCATTGCGCTTGATCCGGTCGAGCACCCAGTTCGGCGCCAGCTCGCCCTTCAATACCCGCACCGCATCTTCCAGGCCTTCGTGCGTGCCCGAGATGTGAAGCCGCTGCTGTGCTTGGAGCGGCCCGGTCGGTTGCCCGTGGAAATGGATGTTCTTGGGCAATTTCGGCAGGATCTCGGCGACGTTCTTGCCCACCAGGTCGCTATCTCCGGAAATCCGCAACCTTGTGTGGAACCGGCGCGAATTTTCTTCGGCCTCGACCCGGTTGTCGCCAAGTAGGCGCGGCATTACCAGCCACATATAGGGCAGCGCGATCAGACCGGCGAGCAGCACGATCGGGGTAAAGTCGAACACACCGATCTCGCGCATGCCGAGGTCGACCGCGATAGAGACCACCAGGATGTTGGTCGATGTGCCGATCGTGGTCGCCAAGCCGCCGATCAGCGAGGCCGAGTTGAGCGGCATCAGCGTCTTCGAAGTCGGTAGAGCCCCGCGTTGCGCGAGCGCAGCGAAGATCGGAATCATAAGCACCAGCACCGGCGTGTTGTTGACGAACATTGACAGGATCAACGCGATCAGCAGCGATATAAGCAGCCCGAACTGCAGATTGATTTTGAACACGCCCTCGAGCAGGCGTGCCGCCGGTTCAAGCGCACCGGTCACCACCAGCCCTCTGCCCATAACCATCAAGGCACAGATGGTGATCAGCGCATAGTGGCCGAATCCCCCGAAGGCGATCGCCAACCCGTCGATCGGGCGGTCATTTTCGAGCGGGAAGAAATACAATCCGACCGCGATCACCGCGATCGTCAGCAGCGATACGATCTCGATCGACATGCGACCGCGGACGAACCCCACGAACATGAGGACCGTGATGACCATCGCGGCCATGGCATGATAAGAAGGGAGCTCAAGCATAAATGACTGATGTGGGGGAATCCCAAAGCTCGCCACAAATTACAAGAGATTATTGAACCTCGGCAGCGATACTGGGACCAGCAGCCATAGGTTGATCCTTGGTGTCTTGAGATGCTTTGAGTGATGGTGCCCCTGGCCCGACTCGAACGGGCACTCCCGAAGGAAAGCGATTTTGAGTCGCTCGCGTCTACCAATTCCACCACAGGGGCACAGCTGAGTTACAGCGAAGCGCGGCTGTTAGCGCCGCCTTGCGCGCACTTCAAGCTCTACGCATGAATGAATCGAATCGAAGTGACTATTTCAGCGAATTGGCGAGGACTTTGTGCAGCTTTGAGTGCAATGCATCGTTAGCAGCCAGGATCTGCGCGGAGTGGATCGGGTTCGAGCGACCGCGAAAATCGCTGACGAATCCCCCTGCTTCGCGCACCAGCAAGCAGCCGGCCGCTGTATCCCAATCGTTCAGGCCGCTTTCCCAAAAACCGTCAAACCGCCCTTGCGCGACATAGGCTAAATCGAGCGCGGCCGAGCCAAACCGCCGGATTCCTGCCACTTCAGGTCCAATCGCCCCAAATATGCGGCTCCATTCAGCGAAGTCACCATGGCCATTGAAGGGAATTCCGGTGGCAATCAGCGCATCGCTCAAATGCGACCGTGCTGAGACTCGCAGCCGGGCGTCTTGAAGCCACGCCCCGCGTGTCTTTTCTGCCCAATATGTCTCGTCACTGATCGGGTTGTAGACCACCGCGGCGGTAACATCACCCCAGCCCTTACCATCGAGCCGCGGTTCCTGAACCGCAATCGAGATCGCGAAATGCGGAATCCCGTGAAGGAAATTGCTGGTCCCGTCGAGCGGGTCGATAATCCAACGCGGTTTCCCGTCATCGCCTTCAATCACACCTGCTTCTTCAAGGACAAATCCCCAACCAGGGCGAGCCTGAGTCAACTCATCGTAGAGTGTTCGCTCGGCGCGCATATCGGCCTTGCTAACGAAGTCCGCTGGACCCTTTCGACTGACTTGAAGGTGCTCGACTTCGCCAAAATCGCGACGCAGCCGTCCACCGGCTTTGCGTGCGGCGCGCTCCATAACCCGCACGAGGCCTGAAAACATCGACATGACTGGTTATCCAGCCTTTCCAACATAGGTTTGTTCATAGACGTCGACGACAATCCGAGTGCCGCTCTCAATATGGGGCGGAACCATGATCCGAACGCCATTGTCGAGCACAGCGGGCTTGTAGCTTGAGGAAGCGGTCTGGCCTTTCACAACAGCATCAGCCTCTACGATCTCAGCTTCGACCTGCTGAGGCAGTTCGACCGAGATAGGCTTCTCTTCCCACAACTCCAGTTTGACCTGCATCCCGTCTTGAAGAAACGGCCGCGCATCGCCAAGCAGGTCAGCTGGCAGGTTGATTTGTTCGTAGGTGTTCTGGTCCATGAAGACGAGCATGTCGCCATCCTCATAGAGGAATTGATACTCAGCCGTATCAAGCCGCACTTTCTCAACCGTGTCCGCGCTGCGAAAACGAACGTTTGTCTTCCGGCCATCTTGCAGGTTCTTCATCTCAACCTGCATGTAAGCACCGCCCTTGCCAGGCTGAGTGTGCTGGATCTTTGCGACCTTCCAGATTCCTGCTTCATACTCGAGGATATTGCCGGGACGGATGTCAACGCCGCTGATTTTCATGGGGCTTCGTGCCTTTTTCTAGGAAATTCGGGCTTTCCGCCCTAAGATTGAGGGCGCGCATAGCTGAGCCTTCAGGTGAGGTAAAGCAGCGGTGGTGTATTACGCTGGCCCATACAAGTTACAGATGTTACCAAAAGCAATATGAAGACTCGATCAATCCTCGCATTAACGGCATTTGCCGGACTGCTTGCCGCTGCAGCCATTCCAGCGGATGCTCAAAACAGCGGAATGCTGCGCACGATGCCGCATGGCGAATACCAATGTGCCTTGCCCGGTGATGCGGGCGGTGCTGCCTACACTCCGGTTCCTTCGGAAAATTTCACGTTGGGTGCAGCGTCGGGGTACACAAGTACCGCGGGTAGCGGAACCTATATCCTGCGAGGCGATGCGTTCACCTTCACCCGCGGGCCGAAGAAAGGCACGAAGTTTCGTAGGGTCGGCACAAATCAGCTGCAAGTTGTGACCAGTGATGGTCAATTGGGTCGAATGATCTGCACCCGCCGCGGCGGTTTACGCTGACTATTGCTGCGCGCGGGCTAGCAGTGGGTACGGGTTGACCGCGTTCGCTGGCTCCCACCATTCGGCATCTGCTGTGGTTTTCAAGATAGCGAAATGCAGGTGCGGAGCGTCTTCCTCGGCATTGCCGGTGCTTCCGACCGTGCCGATCCGCTGTCCGCGTGCAATCGGCTGACCCTCGCGCAAACCTGATGCATAAGCATCGAGGTGCGCGTAGAAATGGATTGTCTCCTTATCCGCAGACCGCAGATAGATCGTGTTACCGCCAGCCGGTGACACGTGCAGCTTGGCAACAGTGCCCGCAGCAGCAGCCACGACCGAGGTCCCTCTTGCGGCCATAATGTCGATCGCTTCATGCGGACGTTCGTTATTCTCGCCGCGTCGCTCAAGGAAGCTGTCGGTCAAATCATCCGCTGCGACTCCGGCAACCGGGATCATTAGCCCTGAGGCGCTGGCTTGTTCGTTCGCAGGAGCGGCTGGGGCGGCCGACGCATCCGTCGGTTCGGTCCGCGGCGTATCGTCAGCTTCAGCTGCTTCTTCCAATGAAGGCTGTTCTGCGGGAGCTCCGACCTCAGCTTCGTCTGTGTCTCGGACAACCTCAGAATCATTGAGCAACGGCCCACCAAAGACGATCCACAATGCAGAGGTCAGCGTCGCGGTGATCACAATCGTCAGAAGTCGATCAAAGAACTTCATCTTTTCCCCCTATGCGGCCATCGCATCACGAAATTTGGTGATGGCCTCTACCTCGTCGCCCGACCATACGGCACCGGACACCGCCAGAAAATCTGTCCCGGCATCGACCAATGGCCGGCAATTGTCGGGCGTGATGCCGCCAATCGCTACGCATGGCAATTCGAACAACCTGACCCACCATTCGATAATTTCGAGGGTCGGACGTTCAGCCTCGCCTTTGTCCTTTGTCGTTGAGTCGAAGAAGGCCCCGAACGCCACGTAGTCAGCACCAGCTTCGCCCGCTTCCATCGCCATATGTTTGGAGGCGTGGCAAGTCACGCCAATCTGCATGTCTCGCCCAAGCGCTTCCCGGGCTTCTTTGGGATCCCCGTCGTCCTGACCAAGATGGACGCCATCAGCCCCAAGGCGCTTGGCCAAAGCAATGCTGTCATTGACGATGAAGGCGACGTCATGACGAGCACAAATATCCTGCAGAGGCTCCGCCAGTCGTGCGGCTTCGTGCTGATCCAAGCCTTTCACTCTGAATTGAAAGGCAGCAACCAGCCCCTCGCCAGCCTCCAACGCTCGATCGAGCCGCGCAGGGAACCCACCGCCCACATCAAGCGGCGAGATCAGATAGAGTTGTGAAGCGATGCTCATAGCTGCGCCCTAGAGACTTCTCCAAGCGCAGCCAAGGGAGGATCAGCTAGCAACGCTTGCCGTGCAAATCTTGTCGATCGCCGCTCCCAGGGCGCCGTCGAACTCGCCATCGGACTGGCCCTTGCGAAGGTCTTGCAGCAAGCCGCGGCTGAAGCTCGCGATCATGCCGGGATTCTTGGCCAGATGTTCGCAAGCCTCGTCGGTCGAATAGCCACCTGAAAGGGCGACTACGCGCAAGACGTTCGGATGCTCGATCGCGGGCGTGTAGGTTCCTGAAACGACCGGAATTGAAAGTTTGAGCATGACTTTGCGACCTTCTGGCAGAGCGTCGAGACCCTTGAGAATTTCCGCCAGCAGGATTTGTTCGCCGTCAGCCCGATCTGCGGCATGGATATCGTATTCCGGCTCAAGCATCGGAACCAAGCCCGCATCAGCAATCTGATTGCCGACAGCGAATTGCTGCTCGACGATTGCGGCGATGCCGGATGGGCTGGCCGATTTGATGACTGAGCGCATCTTGGTGCCAAACATGCCCTTCGCGACGGATTTCTCAAGCAAGGCGGGAAGCTTGTCGAGCGGCTTCATCAGTTGAACACCGTCCGCCTCGTCCGCCAAGCCTTGGTCAACCTTGATGAAGGGAACAATGCCGCGCGCCTTGAGAGCATCTGCAGTCGACTTGCCCTCGACTTCGCCATCCATGGTTTTCTCAAACAGGATCGCACCAATCACCTTGCCGCTGCCGAAGCTTGGGGCGGTAATGACGCGAGCGCGCATTTGGTGGATCTGCGCGAACATCTCATCATCGCCGGACCATTCGCCGTCTTCGACCCCATAGCCGCGTAGAGCTTTCGGAGTGGAACCTCCCGATTGATCAAGCGCCGCAATGAATCCTTGGCCATCAGCAATCTTTGCGGTCATCTCGTCGAAATTCATTGGGGAAGCTCCTGTCTATGCATAGCTATGCGCAGGCGGGCCTTAGCCACCCCTTGCGCGCGCTGCAACAGGGGATTGTCTGGTTTGAAAAGCTGTCGACGAGAGAGGATACAATGGTGCATTTCTATCGGTTCTAGGCGATAGCCAATGGACAAAGCCAACAAGGACCGGACCGGGGAAATCCAGGTGCCCAACAAACAAGGAACAACCTCAGCCGATAGTTTGGCTGACACGCTGGAAGCCAATCATCCACGCTTCCAGCGCTTCCTTGTTGCCAGAACCAAACAACCCGAACTGGCCGAAGACTTGATGCAGGAAGCGCGGCTGAAGCTGGCGAGCGATAAGGCGGAGCGAGGCGTCGCCGATCCAATCGCCTATCTTTATCGCATGCTCGAGAACATGGTTCGCGATCATCGCCGGTCCGAGAATAGCAGATTGCAGCGCAACCAAGCCTGGGGCGATCGCGGAGAAGGCGTAGAGCCACTTCGAGCCGATCCAAACACTCCCGAACAACAAACGCTCGACCGCGACTATCTTGCGCGAGTCCTGGCTGCCTTGGACACGTTGCCTGAGAGGACCAAAACTGTGTTCCTCGCCTATCGGGTTGAAGGTGTCAGCCAAAAGCAGATCGCCGAGGATCATGGTATAAGCCTGAGTGCGGTCGAAAAGCATTTGCAGCGCGCTTATCGACTGGTCGCCGATATCCGAAAAAAACTTGATGCGGGAACGGGCCAATGACTGCGTCTGATCAAGCGGGGCACGAACAAACGCCGTCTGGCGAACAGGGTATGATGGAAGACGAAGCTGTCCAATGGCTGCTGTTGCAGCGCGCCGGCGATATGAGCGCCGACCAGTGGGATGAATTCACCCACTGGCTGGAAGCTGATCCGCGTCATGCCGATATGTTTGACATTCTCGTTCAAGCTGATGAGCCGCTCGATGCGCTTGATGCTGATAGCGCTGTAGCTGCGCCAGCCTCTACTCAGGCAGCCAATGACAATTGGATCGGACGGATCGTTCCGTGGGCGATGGCGACAGCCGCGGCTTTGGTCCTGGCGATTTTCGTGTTCAATCCGATGAGCGAACCGCAATACACCCGCTTGGCAACCGCGCCGGGCGAACGGCAAACCATCGCTTTGAGCGACGCCATCACCATGACACTCAACGGCTCTTCATCCGTCTCGCTCGAGGAAGGAACGGTCAATGTTGAGGTTCTCGACGGCGAAGTGGCATTCGCGATCAATTCCGAAGAGCCGTCTCCGCTCCGGGTCAAAGTCGCGGACTTGGTGCTGACAGACTATGGGACCGTATTCAATGTGACGCTCGATAATGAGCGCCTCCGAGTGGCCGTCGCCGAAGGCATTGTCGCGATCAATCCCGACAGCGAGGTTATCGCGATCAATGCCGGCGAAATGGCTGAACAGGAGATTGGCAGCGATGTCCTTACGACCAGCGAGATTGCACCGGAGACGGTGGCAACCTGGCGGGTTGGACGGCTGGAGTTTGATGACACACCCGCTCCTGAAGCGGTCGCTCAGATGGCGCGCAGCACCGGAGCTGAGATTGTGCTCTCCCAGAGGCTAATCAATGCGCGCCTCACTGGCTCCATCATGATCCCGGAAGACGACGAAGAGGCGGTCACAGACCTGGCAAGCTTCATTGGTGGCAACGTCCGGCAAGACGGTGACCTGTGGTACATTGAGTAAGGCTCTTGCTGCTGGACTTGTGCTGGCATAGGGCAGTTCGGCCATGGGGATCGGGGCTAAAATCAACACGCTGGGAGCGGCCGCATTGCTGCTTGCCCTGCCACTTGCCGCAGGAGAGTTACCCGCCCCGGCGAGCGCACAGGAAAGCTCTGAGATCAATGTCCCCGCCGGGCGTCTTTCGAGCGCGATCCGCACTTTGGCGCGCCAGGCCGGCATCAGCATTGCCACACGCGATAGCGGCATCCGATCAATCCAGTCGCGCGCTGTGCGTGGCACGATGTCTCCATCTGTCGCGCTTGAGCGCTTACTCGCCGGTACGCCTTTTCGCGCAGTGGCGCTGGGTAATGGACGATATCGCATTGAGCGCCGCCCTGCCGTGAGGAGAGCGCGGCCATCTGGCACGCCATCACCTGCAGCCGCGCCGCCGCCCCCACCTCCCTCACCTCCGATCATCGTCGAAGCCAGCAAAAGACTGGCGTCAGCAAGTGACTATCCTGGCGGCGTCAAAGTGATCGGGTTGGACAATCCAGCGACGTCAGCGGTCGGCGAAGGGCTCGATCAGGCGCTGGTCGACCTTCCATCGGCAAACGGGACCGCACTCGGACCGGGCCGCAACAAGATCTTCCTGCGCGGGATCGCGGACAGCAGCTTCAACGGCCCAACCCAGTCGACCATTGGTCTCTATCTCGGCGAGCAGAGGCTGATCTTCAGCGCGCCGAACCCCAATCTGCGCCTCTACGATGTGGAATCGGTCGAACTTCTCGAAGGACCTCAGGGCACACTTTATGGCGCTGGCACTATTGCCGGCCTCGTCCGGATCAACCCACGGAGCCCGGACCCCGCCGGGATCGAAGCAGGTGCTTGGGCCAGTGCGGGTCTCACAGATGGCGGGGAAGATAGCTGGGATCTTGGCGGCATGGCCAACCTTCCCTTGGGACCGTCCGCAGCCGTTCGACTGGTAGGCTATGGCGGCGAGGACGGAGGATACATCGATGACCCATCGAGGAACCTCAACAATGTGAACAGAGGCTCCTTTTATGGTGGGCGCGCTGCACTCTCCGTCGACCTTGGCCCAGATTGGTCGGTCGAACTTGCTGGTTTCGGTCAGCACAGCGAGTTGCGGGACGGCCAATACATCGACGCAGCGCAACCCGATCTGGCGAGGACTGACCAGATCGGACAGCCTTTCGAGACACGGATCTATGGCGGTTCGCTGACACTGAAGGGTTACCTTGGCAATGCTGAGCTGGTCTCAACGACCGGAATGGTCGACCATCATCTTCGGACGGTTTTCAACTCGTCCGTCCTAACCGGCAATCCCGCTCGCCAAGCCTTTCGAGAATCGCGCGATATCCGCCTGATCACTCATGAGACACGTCTGTCAGGCGGCGATCCCGATAGTTTCGATTGGATTATCGGTGTCGGGGCGCTGCGAGATCGCGATGCGATGATGCAACTCGTAACCAATCTCGATGGCGACAATCCACCGCCCTTTGCGGAGCTAACATACCGATTGGACGAGGCCGCTCTGTTTGGTGAAGCGACCTATCATTTTGCTCCTGCTTGGTCGCTGACAGCCGGTGCGCGCGTTCTTTACACACGGGCTGAGGGCGAAAGATCGTTTGGCCCTGACACCGTTATTGAGCCGCGCGAAGGCCCGGCTCGCGTGCTGCCCGCTGCCGCTCTTCGATATCGTCCCAATCCGTCGCTCATGGCTTATGCTCGCTATGAGCGGGGCTTCCGGACCGGTGGCGTCACGATCGAACGTGATGATAAACGCGATCCAGTGACCGCCCTGTTCGACCCCGACCAGGTCCAGACCTTCGAGGCCGGCATTCGCACAAGCGCAGGAGCCAATGATCAATGGCAGTTGGCACTAACCGGCTACTTTACCGACTGGAAAGACATCCAAGCCGATCTGGTCGACCTTCAAGGTTTTCCGATCACCCGCAATATCGGCGCCGGAGAAGTCCTGGGCGCTGACGCGAGTCTGCAATGGGAAGATCGCAACGGTTGGGCGCTCTCGCTCTCCGGAGCGATCAATGACACGATGGTTGACCGCTTGCTGCCGAATGGCGGGATCGCTCGCGTGCAAATGCCCAACGTTCCCGATTTCTCGCTCGCAGGAAGGGTGAGCAAAGTCTGGGAGACGCCTGGTGAGGATCGCTTGGGCCTGTCCTTCGCCACTCGCTATCTCGGCCAATCGTTTCTCGACATCGATCAACAGGTCCGGGTCGAACAGGGGGACTTTGCCTCGGTCGATGCAGCCGCGTGGTGGAGCAAGGATGGGTTTCAGGTCCGGCTCGAAGCGCTCAATCTGACAAACACGCAAGGCAACCGGTTTGCATTCGGCAATCCGTTCACGGTCCGCAATGAGGATCAAGCCACGCCCTTACGCCCTCTGACATTGCGAATTCAGATCAGCCTCACCCGATAAAGAGAGCTCTTTCTGAACTCATGAAAATTCCGGTGCGGGTTTTGGCCCGTCCTTCCGTCTCCAATGTGCGGGGGCAGTGATTGCACATGTGACCGGAGGGATTGATGCATTTAACTAGGCGCAAGGCATTGGTGGGAGCAGCCGCCAGCGTTGCCATGACGGGACTAGCAGGATGCGCGACAGCATCGTTTGGCAGTCGTTCAAGCTATCTGACAAACATTCTTGAACCCAAAAACCACAACACGGTTTACCACTGGGTCGATATCATCATGCAGCAGGTTCGGGATCAACGGGTCGCCCCGCCCCGCGCTGCCTATAATTTCGCTGGGCCAATGGTGGCTGGATTCGTGGCTGCCAATGCGATCATCGGTCGCTACGACAGCCCTTATGATTTCGGCGAGGCTCCGATCGGAGCTGACCCGGAGGTCGCTTACGGGGTCGCATTTGCGACTGTCGCTTCGGAGTGCTTCCAACAACCATTCCTGTGGGAACGGAGCGCCTTCAAAGGCAAGTTTCCTGACGGTGAGGCAAAGGACCTCGGCGTCAAATGGGGCCGTCATGTTGGCATCGAGATCAACAAGATGCGCACTCGCGACGGCGCCGAACCGAACAAGGTGAATTACTATCTGGGACGCTATCCGCGTCGCAAGGATGCCCTCAAATGGACCCCAACCGGTCCATCCTACAGCGCCAATCCCGGCCCTGCAGTCGAAAGCTATGCTCGCGGTCTGTTCCCAGGACACGGCCAGATCAAGCCTTGGACCATGACCAGTTCCTCACAATTCAGGGTTCCGGCATTCCTCGACCCCAAGAGCCCGGAATTCGCTGAGGAGTTCGATCTGGTTCGCCGGCTAGGTGGCAAAGACAGCACCGAGAGGACCGCCGATCAAGCCGAGATCGCACTGTTCTGGGAAGACGGGCCTTGGGGCATCACCCCGCCCGGCCATTTCCTCTATATCGCTCTGCAAGTGATGCAGGATCGTGGCTTCGACTTCCTCGATCATGCGCGCAACTTTGCATTGCTGGGCGCGACCCAAGCAGATGCATCGATCAATGCCTGGGACAACAAATACACCTACGACATCATTCGACCAGAAACCGCGATCTGTTTCCGGTGCAGCGAGTTTGGAGCCAGTGATCCTCGCATAGTCGAACAGCGCAATTGGGAAAGCTACATCCCTACACCCAACTTCCCGGCCTATACATCGGGACATTCGACCTTTGGCGCGGTCGGTGGGGAGATGATCAAGCTGCTGATCGGGACCGACGCGGTCAATTTCAGCCACGAATCCCCCGATCAGGTGCTTTGGCCGACGCTCACCGGCAAAACACGCCATTTCACCAGCATCGACCAAGCCGTGCACGAGAATGGATGGTCACGTCTCTATGGCGGCGTCCACTGGCTTTCGGATCACAACCAGGCCGATTGGGCCGGTCGCGCGATCGCCCGCCATGCCTTCACAACTATGTTCAAGAGGAAGGCCTAAGCGATGATCAAAGCAAGAAAAGTCGCGCTGGCCCTTGCACCAGCCTTGGGCGGAGTCGGCCTTATCCCCAAAAGTGCCCATGCTCAGGATGTGAACCTCAATTACGACCGGCTATCCTCCTTGGAAGAACCGATCGCATTCGATCTGGGCGATGTGACTGTCGAGATCAGCGGGGTGGTCGACGTGCCAGTGGTCGCGGAGTTCGATTCCGTAACGGACACTGACAGCGTTGACGTGGAGTTCATTGGGAACTTCCAAATCACCGCGCAGACCCAATTGGCCAATCGTTGGACTGTCGGGGCCGCCTATTTCGGCCAATATGCCAGCGATCCGATCGATGTGTTTGGCGGCAATGATGACTATTCGGACAATGTCGCGGCGTTCGTAGGCACTAGCTTCGGCACCGTCCTTGGCGGTAATGTCAGCGGCCAGGTCCGAGAGATCACAAGGCGCGAGCGCGGGGTCGGCAATGGCTTCCTGGCCTTCGACGATTTCTATGGCGGGCTCGATGACTGGGGTGGCGCCTATGTCGGCCGGTTTGGACCTACAGTGGTCTCTGCGGTCGTCGACGAAAATGGCGATTTTGAGATTGGCGGCTTTTTTCAGCGACCAATTGGCCAGAAGGATTACCGCTTCTCAGTCCGTGCTGCGAAAGGCAGCTTCACCTCTCAAGACGGCACCACCGCATTCGACACCAAGGGTGTCGCTGTGGTGGGAGAGCTGGTCTACGGCAGTTCCCTCTTCGACCTTGGCATTGGTTACGAGCGTCTCGAGAGCCCGATCATAGACGTGGATCGGTGGTATCTTTCCGCCGGTGCGCAAACTCAGGTCGGCCCGCTGCATCTGTCGGCCGAGGGGCATTATGGTCAAGTCGATGGCCAGGACGAAATCTCGGCCGGTCTGGGCGCCTCTTACGACATTGCGCGCGGTCTCTCAGTCAACCTCGGAGTGAATTACGAAAAGGCCAATATACAGGCCGGCGGGATCTCGCTGGTCGAAACCGATGAAGTGAAGGCGATCGCATCGCTGCGCTTCAGTTTTTAACAGGCTGCTGCAGGGTCACCGTCCTACCCCCCAAGATGACCCCTCGCAGCGCAGGTCCAGTGATCCGGCCCGATTGAACGAACGGGCTCCGATCGGGTCGCGGCTGGACCATGATGGCGCAGTGCCCCCTCAAGTGCACCGGGGTGCTGCGCCATCGCACATTCTTCAGTCAGTATCGGAATATTCCAGCAGCATGTGGGCCGCTAGGCCGTCACCATCGCTTTTGATCCGGCGCTTGATTTTCGAGCTTCGGAACGAGGCCTGCAGCACTTCGGCTTCGGTCAGCCCCAGAGCCGTCATCAAATGCAAAATACTGCGCTGACCACGATCAACACCCTTTGCTTTCTCCGCCTCGAGATAACGCTCAAGCCGCTGCCGCTTGAGCCGAGCGTCGCGCCAGAACCAGAGGGCGGTGACGCCAGCGACAAGCGCGGTGGCGATCGCTGAGACATTTGCCGCGAATGAGAGCCAGTCCATCGCGCTAGACTAGGCGAATATCAGCGCTTTTTGAACCGCCGGATAATGCCGGTGAAACTGAGCGCTGGCTCACCATCGCCCGTGATCATCCCGCGGACAAAGATGGTCTTCCCACCGCCGCGAGTCACTTCGCCGCGCGCTTCCATCAGAGCGCCTGGTCCGGCGGCGCCAAGGAAATCTCCTGACAGGTTCAGTGTGACCGCCATGTCGGTCCCCAACTCATCGGTAGCGATCGCGAACAGAGCGAAATCGGCAAAGGTCATCAAGCAGCCGCCGTGCAAGAAGCCAGCCCCGTTCATATGGCGATCCTCAGCCCGGAAGGCCGAAAGGTAGGTGCCATCCTCTTCGCGGCGCATGAAGAATGGACCAGATCGGGTTTCGTAAGGGTCATGATTCCAGTGATGCCATCCAGCGAATTCGCCTTCCTTGCATTCCACTGCATTGCCGTAGCCATATTCGGTGGTGGTCTCACTCATCTGCAAAGGTCTCCAAGAATTTTCGGGCGATCGGGCTTTGCACCACTTCGGCTTTGACCACGGAATTGCCCCACCAGATTGCCTCGGTGTTGGCCATGATAACCAAGGTCAAACGCTTCTGCGGCACCTTGAGGTAAAGCGCGGAGTACTTCTTCTCGTTCCACCCTGAATGCCACATCAGCCGCACACCGTTCCAATCCTCGAGGAACCAGCCGTCACGATAGTCGCCGAGCGGCCCGATCGGGTCGTCGATCAGGCTCTGCCGGCGCCCCGCCGGAAGAAGGATGCGGCCAGTATCGTAAAAGATGTCAAATTCCGCCACCGCCTTGGGGCTCGCAATGATCCCGGCGGCGGCGCGGAAATCGTCATCAGGCAGCGCCTGCTTGACCATTCGGCCATCCTCTAGATGGAACGGCTCGGTCAGAAACCGCAGGGCGTCACCACCGTATCGATCCCGCCACCCAAGCGCGACGTCGTTGTCCAAGCCCAGTGAGTAATCGATCACGCGCTCGCGGACGATTTCGCTGAGATCGCGGTATCCTGCGCCTGACAGCGCCCTGTCGATCCGCGCATAGGCTATCGGATTGTAGACAAATCCTTCGCCGTTGGCGCGCATGTTGAGCATGTCGCCAAGTGTGGTCGCCTTGTCGCATTGCATAGGTGCGATCGCATTGCCGAGCCGATCTTCCCCACCCACCATGAATGGGATCTGGGTGCGCGTGGTAAAGAAGGCGCAAAGGTCGCCCCACCCATCGTCAGCGGCCATCGGCGTATCTAGACTGAGCGCACCATAAGCCTTTTCAGACAGTAGCGCCGTTGCGACAATTGGCTTGGTCACCGACGCGATCTTGTAGGTGGTCTCGGCCCGAGTGGGCAGCTCGCCCTCGTCATCATAGGTGCCGTAATAGCCTTCCCAGACAATCTCGGTATCCTTGACGATAACCGCGCTGAGCGAAGGCGTTCCAGTTTCATGACGGAACTCCGCCAGAAACGCGTCAAAGCGGTCGTAGTCGGACTCATTGGCGAACGCTGGCGCGGCAATAACCGCCGCGAGCAATGCCAGGCCGAGCCGGATCATCCCAGCGCCGCCACCCCAGGTAACTCCTTGCCTTCCATCCATTCAAGGAAGGCGCCACCCGCGGTAGAGAGATAGGTGACGTCATTGGTCACACCAGCTTGAGCCAAAGCCGCAACCGTATCACCCCCGCCAGCGACGGAAATCAACGATCCCTCTTGCGTCAGAGCGGCAGCGGTCTTCGCTAGAGCAACAGTCGCTGCATCAAACGGTTCGGTCTCAAATGCGCCGAGCGGCCCATTCCACACGAGGGTCCGGCAGGTCTTGAGCACATCAGCCAAAGCTTCGACCGCGCTCGGGCCGATGTCGAGAATCATCTCATCCTCAGCGACCTCATGCACATTGCAGGTCCGCAGACTGTCGGGATTGGCCGCGAATTCCTTCGCAACCACCACGTCATAGGGCAGATGCACTGTGCATCCTGCGTGGTCAGCCTCATCCATGATTTTCGAGGCCGTTTCGGTCAGATCATGCTCGCACAGCGATTTGCCGACATCGACGCCCCGAGCGGCGAGGAAGGTGTTGGCCATTCCGCCACCGATGATCAGATGCTGGACCTTGCCGACAAGATTTTCGAGCACGGCCAGTTTGGTCGAGACTTTCGCTCCGCCGACAACCGCGGCCACCGGCGGTTCGGGATTGCCCAAGGCGCTGTCGAGCGCGGTTAGCTCACGCTCCATCGCGCGTCCCGCGTAAGCCGGGAGGATATGCGCAATGCCCTCAGTGGTCGCGTGGGCGCGATGCGCCGCGCTGAACGCGTCGTTGACGTAGAAATCGCCATTGGCCGCGATAGCCTTGGCAAAATCCGCATCGTTGGCCTCTTCGCCCGGCCAGAAACGGGTGTTGTCGAGCAGGCCCACATCGCCATTGCGAAGGATTCCGATCGATTGTTCCACCACAGGGCCTGAAACCTCTGGGATGAACATGATCTCCTTACCCAGGACCCCCTCGACATCGCCAACGACCATGCTGGTCGAAAGCACTGACGACCGCTGGCCCTTGGGGCGCCCGAAATGGGCGAGCAGAAGGACCTTTGCCCCGCGCTCGCTCAGCTCAAGAATTGTCGGCTTGACCGCCTCGGCGCGCGTGAGGTCAGTGGCCGATCCGTCCTTCATCGGAAGGTTGAGATCGACCCGAACCAGCGCGACCTTGCCGGTCACATCACCCAGATCATCAAGCGTTCTGAACGCAGCCATTATTGGCTCCTTAGAGGAATTTCGCCATCACTCCGGCGGTGTCGATCATGCGGTTGGAGAAGCCCCATTCGTTGTCATACCAGCTGACCACGCGTGCAAGCTTACCTTCCATTACGCTGGTTTCGAGGCTGTCGACCGTCGAGCTGGCTGGGTGGTGGTTGAAATCGCTGCTGACCAACGGATCGCTGGTGTAGTCTAGTACGCCTTTCATCGGGCCTTCAGCGGCTGCCTTAAGCGCGTCATTGAGCTCCTCTGCCGAGGTGTCACGACCTGGGGTAAAGACCAGATCAACCAGCGATACATTCGGCGTTGGCACACGAACCGACGAGCCGTCGAGCTTACCGGCCAATTCTGGCAGAACCAGACCCACCGCGCGCGCTGCACCAGTGGTGGTAGGGATCATGTTCTGCGCCCCGCCCCGCGCACGGCGCATATCGCCATGCATCTGGTCCAGCATGCGCTGATCGTTGGTGTAGGAGTGAATCGTGGTCATAAAGCCGCGCTCGATCCCAACAGTGTCGTGTAGCACCTTTGCCACCGGTGAAAGGCAATTGGTGGTGCAGCTGGCGTTGGAGACAATCACATCTTCCGCAGTCAAGGTCTCGTGGTTCACGCCATAAACGATCGTAGCCGAAACATTCTTGGCTGGCGCCGAAATCAGGACCCGCTTGGCGCCCGCCTTGAGATGCGGTTCGGCGGCTTCATGGCTCTGGAAGAAGCCAGTGCACTCAAGCACGATGTCGACGCCTTGAGCAGCGTGCGGAAGATTGCCGGGATCGCGCTCGCTAGTCACCGCAATGCTCTTGCCATTCACAACGATCGCGCCATCGGCGACGTCGACCGTGCCCGGGAAGCGGCCATGAGTGGAATCGTACTGGAACAGCAGTGCATTGGATTTGGTGTCGGCCAGATCGTTGATTGAAACCAGTTCGAGATCGTGATCGCTGCGCTCAAGAATAGCGCGAGCGACTAGCCGACCGATGCGGCCAAAACCGTTGATTGCAACCTTAGTCGCCATGAGAGGAACTCCTGTTTATCCGTTCAATTTCTGTTGAATTTGCGGGACTATTGCCTCCGCACTGAAACCAAAATGCTTGAAGAGATCGCCGGCCGGGGCTGAGCCGCCAAAGCTGTCGATCCCGATGTTGAGACCGTCGCTGCCGGTGTAGCGCTGCCAGCCGAATGTGCTGGCTGCTTCGATCGAAACACGCAGGACATCACCGCCAAGCACATCGCTCTGATAGGCTGCATCCTGCTCGTCGAACAATTCGGTGCACACCATCGAAACAACGTCTGCGCCGATTCCGGCAGCTTCCAATTGCTCCGCGCATTCAACCGCGAGCGAAACCTCAGAGCCGGTCGCCATCAAGACAACCTTGCGTTCGGCACCGGATGATTTGACCCGATAACCGCCCTTAGCGGAAAGGTTCTCAGCCTCGTCGGTCAGACGCAATTGCGGCAGACCCTGGCGGCTTAATGCGAGAATGGTCGGACGATCCGGCTGCTTGAGTGCTGTTTCCCAACATTCTGCGGTCTCAACGGCATCGCAGGGTCGCATCACCAAAACATTGGGCATGGCCCTGAGGGATGCGAGATGTTCAACTGGTTGGTGGGTCGGTCCGTCCTCGCCAAGGCCGATGCTGTCATGGGTCATGACATAGATAACCCGGGCCTTTTGGAGAGCCGAAAGTCGGATAGCGCCGCGGGCATAGTCCGTGAAAACAAGGAATGTGCCGCCATAGGGGATCATTCCGCCGTGCAGCGCCATGCCGTTCATAGCAGCAGCCATGCCGAACTCGCGAATGCCGTAATAGACGTAGCGACCGGAGTAATCGTCTGCCGTGAAGGCCTCAATCCCGCCCGCCTTGGTGTTATTGGAACCGGTCAGATCGGCACTGCCGCCAATCGTATCCGGAAGGCGTGGGTTGATTTCTGCGAGAGCCATTTCGCTGGCCTTGCGAGTGGCAACTTTGACGGGCTCGGCAATAAGTGAAGCTATGTAATCCTTGGACGCATCTCCGTGCGGCAGTTCGCCCGCCATCCGCCGCTCGAATTCCGCCTTTTGAGCCGAAGCCTCCAGCCGCGATGCCCAGGCGCCATGCGCGTCACGTCCAGCATCACCGGTGGCGCGCCAATCTGCGAGAACATCGCCAGGAACCTCAAACGGATCATGCGGCCAGCCAATCGCATCGCGCGTCGCCGCAATTTCGTCGGCACCGAGCGGTGCACCATGAGTCGCGCTGGTGCCCTGTTTGGTCGGGGCACCCTTGCCGATCACCGTCTTGCAGGCAATCAGCGAGGGTCGGCCATCGGCCTTGGCTTCATTGATCGCGCTTTCGATCGCGGCAAAATTATGACCGTCGCATTCAACCACGTGCCAGCCGGTCGCAGCATAGCGCGCCTTGACGTCTTCGCTGGTCGAAAGGTCAGCCGTGCCATCAATCGTGATATTGTTATCGTCCCACAGCACGATCAGGCGCCCCAGCTTGAGGTGGCCGGCAAGGCCTATTGCCTCATGATTGATTCCTTCCATCAGGCAGCCATCACCGGCAATCACCCAGGTGCGGTGATCAACCAGATCATCACCAAACACTGAGTTCAGATGGCGCTCCGCCATGGCCATACCAACCGCCATGGCAAGGCCCTGACCGAGCGGACCGGTGGTGCACTCCACGCCCTCAAGCAGAAAGTTTTCCGGGTGCCCAGCGCATGGGCTGCCGATCTGACGGAAATTGCGAATGTCATCCATTGTCGGACTAGCGTAGCCAGACAGATGCAGCAGGCTGTAAATCAGCATTGAGCCATGCCCGGCGCTCAGCACGAACCGATCGCGATCCGCCCAATCCGGACGTGAGGGATCAAATTTGAGATGATTGGACCACAGCACGCTCGCCACATCGGCCATTCCCATCGGCATGCCCGGGTGCCCGGAATTGGCGGCTTGAACGGCGTCCATCGAGAGCGCTCGGATGGCATTCGCCATGTTCTGCAAACGTGCGGGTTCAATCGTCATGCGGCGGTTTCGCTCCTGCTGACTGCGCCAGGACCAGCGCAACGCCGCTGGGTCATCTCTCTGCGGCGATTCGGTGTTCGACGCTGCCATTGCCGAGCGACAAGATGAGGTCAAGCTGGACCCCGCGGCGAATAACAAAGAATGGTGCCATTCTTTGGACAGAGTTTTTATCAACAGGCTCTGACACCGCTTTGCTAGCGCTCCACAATCTTGGTATTCCCGGAGGCATGAGTGGTGCTCGAATAGATCAGGCAATCGCGCGGATCGAGGCGGCGTTGGCGCGGATTGAGACGTCCAATCCAACTGGGACGCCAAACAGCGCCGAGAATTCCGCGCGCGTCACGGCTCTGGTCAACAGCCATGAGCAATTGCGGGAGGAAGTCGCAGAAACCTTACGCGAGTTGGACGGGGTGATCGGGGAGCTCAGCTCATGAGCCAAGTCAAACTTGCGATTGGCAACCGCACCTATGCTGTCGCCTGTCCCGACGGCCAGGAAGCGCATATCGCGAAGCTCGGCGAGATGGTCGCGCAGAAGTATGATTCATTGGGCGACGCCAAGGCTCCGCAGGATGCCCAGAATCTGTTGTTTGCAGCTCTGTTTTTGGCGGATGAGCTGCATGAATTGCAGAATGCTCCTCCTCCCCCGCCGCCGCCTGCGCCGCCTCCTCCGACAAGCCTGGAGGCGACCGGCGAAGGGGAAGAAAAGTCCAAAGGCGGCAAGAAAGCCGAGCTTAGAGCTGAGATCGAAGAGCTCAAGAAGTCGGAAAAGAAGCTCACCAAGCAGCGCGATTCCCTGATCAAGGAATTGGCTGATCTGCGAAGCGGTGGAGACGCCCTGCAAGTCGACATGTTTGGGGAAGACGTATTGGCCGAGCGGCTCGAGAAGTTAGCCGCACAAGCCGAAGCCTGCGCTGATGCGTTTGAGGGAAATACGGCCGCGAATTAGCGGCCTCCCCTTGAGGCCTTGCCTCGCACACCCTAGATCACCGCGTGGCGGGACTGCCCGGCACGAGCCGATTGAATATCCCTGAGGCTATAAGCAATCCACGGGAGCTGTCCCTGTCCAGGTTAACGGGTTCGTCCTGGGGACTTGGGCATACGGCGCCCACCTGACGTTTTAGGCGTCAGAGGATTTCTCTGGCACCGACCCATGGTGGTTCCGTCACTTACAGTCGTGGTGCGCTGGCGATATCCATCTCCAGCTTGCCAAGCCACCCGCGCCCTCCACCCTTCCGCCCGGAGCCTACCGGGACATAATCCGGGTGGAAGGGTGGAGGGCGCGGGTGGCTTGGCACCGTGATCAAAAACTTGCTTGAGCGCGGTGGTTAGGCAAGAAAACCGGCTGCTGTGCGGTCCCAATTCGAACCGAAGGCTGAGTTATCTCCACACCTCCAAACAAAGCTGAGCTTCGAAAAGCGCTTCGCAAAGCACGTCGAGAGCATGTTCAAGCTCAGCCCGACTCCATACGGGCTCTGTTGTTCCACCGGCCTCCACGTCCGGTGGTTGAACATGTTTCAGCTGATGCCGTGATTGGGCTGTATCATTCGGTTTCGTATGAAGCGCCAACAAGCGGCTATGCGAAGTTTTTCCTCGAGCAAGGCAACAGCGTGGCGCTGCCCTGGTTCGCTAGCGAGACCAGCCACATGGTGTTCAGGGCCCACAGCGATCCTTACGACGGCGAAGATCTCGAAGTCGGTCCGTTTGGCATGCTGCAACCCTGTGAAGACGCTTCGGTCCTCGTTCCTGATGTGCTGTTTGTTCCCTTGGTTGGCTTCACCGAGAAAGGCGAGCGACTTGGTCAAGGCGGCGGGCACTACGACCGTTGGCTAGCGGAACATTCCGAGGCGACAAAGATTGGTCTGGCATGGGACATCCAGCTTTGTGAAACCCTGCCTACGGAGCCACACGACATCGCACTCGACGCCATTGTTACCCCTACCCGAATCTATGGAGCTCTCTAATGCGTGAAGAGCCAACCTGGCGCATTCCGGTCGGCATAATCGGATTGTTCCTGGCCCTGATTATCTATGGAATCGTGATCGCGCGATATCTCGCAGAGCCACTCAGCGCCTGGCCTTGGTGGGCACAGACGGTGGTCTATTTGGTCTTGGGTGTGGTCTGGCTGTTACCCCTGCGACGCTTTCTAATCTGGATGGAGACAGGCAGGTGGAGCCCTCCTCCCCCTCCCGCGATTGAGGACTAAATCCGCTCCTCATATTCCGCTTCAAGCTGTGCGGTCAGAACCCAGAAATCGCTGACGCGAGGGCCAACCAGCACCTCTGCCAACAGATTGAAATGGCCGTGCCAACCGGCGAAGACACCGATCAGAATGTCGCGCGCAACTAGCCCATCATGGACAAGATGCAGCTGCGTGGTCTTGTCATCCACCGCGGTAAGGGAAATGACAACTTTGGACGATTCATCGCTGCCCGGTTCGAACCACGTAAAGGCAAGCCTACTGGGCGGATCATATTCGAGAATTTCGCCATAGTGCGTGACCGTCTCCTCGCTCGCATATTTTTCCAGAGGAGTGCTTTCCGAAAGACGTCGGTGGTCGAACTCGAAGGTGATCTTGCCGCCAACATAATCGTCGGTCGAGCCGCCACAGAACCACAGCTTGCGCTTCTCTGGATCAACCAGAAACTGCCAAACCTTGTTCTGCGGAGCATCAAATTGCCGCGTGAACTCAAGTTCGGCTGGACCAATCAGCCGGCCATAATCACTCATCCTTATCCTCCTTCAGAGCACTTTCCAGAGCATCCAGACGCGCGTTCCAGTAGCCGACATAGCGCTCTACCCAGTCGCGCACCGCAATCAGCCCAGTCGGATCGAGCGAGCAGACTCGCTGCCGCCCTTGCTTGCGGCGAGTGACTAGGCCGGCATCGGCGAGAATACCGATATGCTTGGAGGCTGCGGCAAAGCTCATATGGTGAGGCTCTGCCAGCTCTCCGATCGTGCAATCGCGCTCGGTAAGATGTTCGAGCATTGCCCTCCTGGTGGGATCGGCGATCGCTCGAAAAACATCGAAGTCGGATGTTGGATTTTGTTCAACCATATGGTTGAGTAACCCGAGGCCGGGGTTTAGTCAACCTTATGGTTGAATATGGATTCGATCAGCGCTTGAGGCGGTATTCGTTGCGATTGAAGTATTCTCCGCCTTCAAATCGAACATCCTTGCGGTTGGTGAAGCTGTTCTCGGAGATGATATAGGTGAAGCGAAGATCGGCCGGACGATTGTCATCGCGTCCCTGCCCCTCGGTCACGATCACAAGTGCGCCATTGGCGTCGACGCGTCGGTCAACAACATTGTGACCATTGATCTGACTCCCATCTCTCGAGATGCGAAATGTCTCGCGGGCATTTTTGTGTTCCTCGCCTGGATAGAGGAAGCCATAGCGGATCGAGCCGCCTTTGGCCTCGCGCACCACCATTCGCACTGGGATGGTTGAGCGGTCTTCACGGCCATAATTGAGATATTCGAGCTGTCCGGACCAATCCTCTCCTTCGAGAACAGCGAAGTCAGATGCGTTGGCTATTAGCTCAGCCGGGGCCACACCTTTGTCGGTCCAGCTGCTCGCCGCGATCAGTCTGGCCTGTTCGAGCGCCGGATCTTCCCCGGCCACAAAGGCGGCGTAAGTCATCGGAGCCTCGATCTGGGGAGAAACACCCATCCCTTCCTCAAAACTCGCGACATTGTTCCATTGCCTGAACATTGGGATGCGCAGCCGCATGTTACTCTCAGGCAAGGTCAGAAAAAAGATCACTCCGGCATTTGGCCCTTCAGCGCTGCCGCCAGTTTTTTCGCCAATCGTGATCGTGTTCTCTCGCTCGGCGAGATGGGCGAGCAAATTTGTGCTGCCCGAGGAATTGTTCTTGCTGGTCAGGATGATCAAACGACCGTCGAAAGCGACATCAGTTGGGGTCACCAAGCCGGTGTCCTCCATTATGCCGTCGCGCAAAGTGAAGGAACCGTCGTCATTCGCAATGAAGCCACGCGGGTCAGGATTGAGCGCGCGCGCGTCCCAGGTCCCGATCATTCCTTCCCAAGGCGTATGGTCCAGCGTTGCCACACGAAACTCAGTCATAAAGGGCCGCGCATCGGGGATTAGATTGGCGGTCAGACCGAGCGAGGCATCGGTTGAGCCGCCGCCATTCTCGCGAAGATCGAGGATCAGTGTGTCACGACCCTCGTCGCGTAAGGCACTAAACACCGGCTCGTAAAGCGACTGTGGCTCGACCGGGACACGGTAATTCACGAAAGTATCAACGCTCAGATAAGCGGCGTTATCGCCAATCCGCTCAAACTGAACCGCGTCTTTGAACTCGCTTGGCATACCTGCCTTGGCGCCAAGCGCGGTCCAAGCCTTGTGGTCGATACGCTGCACCGAAACATTGCGCACCTCGCCGGAGGCTGAACGAATTTCCAGCTCAGCCTCTGCCGGAACATCCCATAGCAAGGCGCCAAAATGGTCGACCGCGCCGCCCATGAATTCGCGAGATTGCGAGACCTGAAGATTGCGCGACCATTCGGTGAAACCATCGACTGGAATGTACTTGCTGGTCGTGGCAACGACGTCTTCGAGCGTGCGACCGTCGATGGAAAGGATCTCGTCGCCACGCGAAAGCCCAATTCCTGGATCCACAATATCGATCAAACCCCGGCCTTCGATCAGCTCCCAGCGGAACGGCAGATAGAGCGGCTGGCCTTCGCGCGCGACCGCCAGGGCTTTGGGCAACTCAGCCTTAGTGTGGTCACAGCGGATCTTTGTCAGCACCAGCTCGACCGCGAGATAGAAATCGCCCACGGTCATCCCGCCACTGGCTTCGGCTTGGGACAGGATCCCGGCCCACGCCGCGTCCATCTCGGTGGCGCTGGCGTAGCGGGTGTAGCCAGGGTGGACTTGAGCGTAGGCATCTTGCGCCAAGACGACATCGCGCTTGATCTGAGCGAGGCTGAGCATTTGGTCCGCTGAGTCGACTTCTGCTGCCTCGACAGGTTGTGCCAGAGCTGATGATGATGTTGCCGCCAGCATCGGGAGGCCCGGCAACGCCGCGATCAACAGAAGGGGCCGAACTGCATGTGAGAGGGATTTCATAGTGGTCTCCTTGGGATGCCGCCCCAAGACCAGATCGCCTCAATGATGTCGGCGCAAAACCCCGCTTTTCGCAGCTTTTTACGAATTGAGACGTTTGAATTCGCTTGGGCTGGAGCCAGTGTGCAGCTTGAAAGCGCGATTGAAGCTCGCCTTGGATCCAAACCCCGATGACAGCGCCACATCCAAGAAATTGACGTCTTCGCGGGTGATCATCGCTTTGGCATGCTCCACCCTTAGCCCATTGATGAATTGGCTGAAGCTAAGGTCCAACCCTTGGTTGAGCGCGCGTGAAACATAGGCCTGGTTCATACCAAACCGCCGCGAGAGGGTTTGCAGTGACAAGCTTGATTCCAGATGCCAGCCATTGTCCATCACCAGGGAACGCAGGCGTTCACCCTCGCGAACCCAGTCGCGCTCTTCCGACACGGCTGCCATCAGCTCTTCGACCGAGATTGCATCGGGCGCCAGCATCTTTGGGAATGGCTGCTCGAGCCGGGCCAAGGCTTCCAACGACAGCAGGACGATCAAAAACAGCACCAGCAGATCCCACAGCGACTGCTCGAAGTAGTTCCACCCAAAGGCCACCGCAAAGACTGCGGTCAGCCCCCACAGCGCAATCATCACCGCTCCGATCACAAGGAAATGGGTTATCCATCGCGGATCGAAATCGTCGCTATCGGATCGATTGGCTTCGAGCCAGTCGAGATATTTGCGGCGCATTTGCCAGATCCGGACAAATGCCCAAACCCCGAGCGCGAGCGAAACCGCCATCACCAGCGGAACGACTAAGGGCTCGTGAAAGGCATCGTTGAACGCCCATTTGGCGCGATAGTCGCCGAGGAAGGTGAAGGCCCAGGCTTCGTAGAGCCAGTTCAGGATTCCTGGCAGCAGCAACAGGTAATAACTTGCCGGCACAACTCCCATCATCAGTTGGCGCGCATGCAAGTAAAGCAGTGGCCCAAAAAACAGCATCATATTTACCGGAAGGAACGTCAGTCCTGGCCAGATGTCATAGGCTCCAGCAAAGCCAATCATCATTGGAATGAAGTGGACCCCGGCCGCAAGGACAAAGCAAGCCAACCACAGTGTGGCTCGCCGCTCTATGCCTTTCGACCAGAGGTAGATCTGCGGGATCAGCGCGCTGAACGCCAACATGGCATAGGCGGTGCTTCGCCAATTCATCGTAAGAGTGTCGACTTGTTCCATCTCTAGGGGCCCTGTGCGCTTTGCTTTGGCGCGGCGCAATATCGGCGTAACGGGCAAGGTCGTCTCAATCGGCCAAAACAGGCGCAGATCACAGCAAATTTAAGATTTGAGACGTGTCTGCCCGGTGAGGGATTGCCAACCCTTCAACAGATGCCCTAGCCTCGCGTTTGGGAGAGAACATTTCTATGGCGAGCACTGCGCAAGCAGCTGGCAGCCCTACCACTGATTCACCATCCGTCTGGCTCAAGCTAGCGCATGGCAGCGGTGCGGCAGCCTTTGGAATCAAGAACAATGGTTTCGACTACTTCCTTCTGATTTTTTACGGGACTGTGATCGGGCTCGAGCCAGGACTGGTTGGGCTGGCGATCTTCATCGCTCTGGTTGTCGACGCGATCAGCGATCCGTTGGTGGGCTACTGGTCGGATAACCTCAACTCTCGCTGGGGTCGTCGTCATCCCTTCATGTATGCCGCAGCATTGCCCGTTGCGCTGAGCTACTTCCTGCTGTGGAGCCCGCCCGATTGGAGCGAGTTTGCGCTGTTCCTTTACCTCACCATCCTTGCGGTTCTAATCCGGACGTTCATCACCTTTTATGAAACCCCTTCAAGCGCGCTCTTGCCCGAACTGACCTCGGACTATGAGGAACGCACCACCCTTCAATCTTACCGGCTGTTCTTCGGATGGAGTGGTGGCAATCTGATGAGCGTCATTATGTTTGGTGTTTTGCTTACCGGCCCGTTGGGAATGCGAGATCAGGCCGCATTTCAAACCTATGGCATGATCGGCAGCATAGCGATGTTCCTAGTCATAGTGATTTCGGCGCTAGGCACTCACAGGCGCATTCCGACACTCTCCAAGCCCGTAAAGCCGGACCAGCCATTCAGTCTAAAGAGACTGTTCCGTGAGATGATTGAGACCCTCAGCGAGAAGAGTTTTCTCGCGCTGTTCGCAGCTACGGTGATATTCTCCGTGGCAGTCGGTCTCAACGCCGCGCTGGCTTTCCTTCTGCTCAACTATTTCTGGGGCTTCAGCGAGTTCCAGATCTTCATCTGGACCAGCCTGGTGTTCTTCTCCGCCGCGATGGCGTTCTTCATCGGACCGTTTGCGGTGCGTAAGCTCGGCAAGAAAATGGCGGTTATCGTGCTCGGAGTTCTCGCCTTCACCATACAGCCGCTGCCGATCCTGCTTCGGCTTGTCGGGCTCATGCCCGAGAATGGCGATCCGATCCTGTTCCCACTGGTGGTCAGCATCAATGTGATCGATCTTGCGCTGATCATTGCGGTCCAGACCGTGTCTTATTCAATGATCGCCGATCTGGTGGAATCCAATCAGCTCAAGACCGGCCGGCGGACCGAGGGCGTCTACTACGCCGCCATGACCTTCACACGAAAAACCACCCAAGGCATTGGCGTACTGGCCGCGGGCCTGATCCTATCGTTCATTGCCTTTCCTGAAGGCGCTGACCCGGCTGATGTCGATCCCGATACGCTGTGGTGGCTCGGAGCGCTCTATGCGCCGCTGCTGCTGGCACTCTATATGGGCGGCCTGGCATTCATCGCGCGCTACAAGATCGACAAGTCGCAACACGAAGCGAACCTCGCCGCGCTGCAAGAGCGTGGATAGCCAACTTTCGAATGAGGAAAGTGGCGCGAGTGACGGGACTCGAACCCGCGACCTCCGGCGTGACAGGCCGGCGCTCTAACCAACTGAGCTACACCCGCGCAATCGAGCTCGCATATTGTCTGCTCTGCTCGGGAAGCAGGGCCATTAGGCCCCGTGCGAGAGGCTGTCAATAAGCCCAGGCGACCTTTTTGGACAAACCACAAAAAAGCCGTTCAGCAGTTCTCATATTTCCAGTTGCGGCGCTTG
Organism: Erythrobacter sp.; assembly: GCA_965229665.1. Lineage (GTDB taxonomy): Bacteria > Pseudomonadota > Alphaproteobacteria > Sphingomonadales > Sphingomonadaceae > Erythrobacter. The sequence goes on from OZ245896.1 coordinate 3,339,335, forward strand.
CCTTCGCTGATCCATTCCGCCGCTGTGGCGACACGCTTGGCCCGGGTTGCTTCGCGTTTGGCCGAGACAATCCACTCGATGTAATCGCGCCGCTGAGCATCGGTAAAGCCATCGAACACAGCTCTGGCGCCAGGCGTACCTTCGATCGCCGCAGCAAGGTCGTCCGGCGTATCAAGCGCAGGCTTTGGCTTGGGTCGGCTCGCCTTGACGTCCTGAACCTTGATCGCCGAATCTTGGAACCTTGCGATCAGCTCGCTGTCCGAGGGCAGCTCGTCCATGCTGGTTAGCTTGCCGAAATTGCCCATGCCGCCGCCAGCACGCTCGTCGCTGCAGACTATTACCGAAGCGTGCTGTTTGAACGCCGCCATCCCGACCGCGTTTTTGCCATTGACGGTGAAGTAAGGGACGCCCCATTTGAGCGCCTCTTCGGCATCGGGCAGCGCCTGATGCACCACCTCGCGCACATGGTTCAGGATCGGCTGAGCAAACTCAGCCTGCTTTGCGATGTAATCGTCGACCTCTTGAATGCGAGCCATGGATCCTCTCCCTGCCCCGCATCCTAGCGCCTAGTCAGTCAGGAGCAAAACCGGCGTCTCGACCAGCTTCTTGAGTTCCTGGATGAAGCTCGCCGCATCATAGCCATCAACCACACGGTGGTCGCAGCTGATCGAGATGTTCATCAGCTTGCGCTTCTCAATCCGCTCACCGCCCTGGCCATCGGGCACAAACATGGGGCGTTCGATAATCCGGTTGGGGCCGATGATCGCGACCTCGGGACGATTAATGACCGGCGTGGTCGCCACTCCGCCCAAGGGACCGAGCGAGGTCACTGTCAGGGTTGAGCCCGACAGCTCGTCCGACTTGGCGGTGCCATCGCGCGCCGCTTCAGCCAGTCGGCCAATTTCACGCGCGAGCTGCCAGATATTCTGTGACTGCGCGTTCTTGATCACCGGGACCATCAGGCCAGCATCGGTCTGCGCCGCCATTCCGAGGTGCACCGAACCATGCCGGGTGACCACATTGGCTTCATCGTCATAGCGGGCGTTGATCATCGGAAACTGCGGGATCAGCTTGCAGATCGCGGTGATCAGCAGCGGCAGCATAGTAAGCTTCGGCTTGTTGCCACGATGCGCGTTGAGGTCAGCCCGCATCGCTTCGAGCGCGGTCACATCGATCTCTTCGACATAGGAGAAATGCGGGATGTGCCGTTTGGACGCCTGCATATTGGCGGCGATCCGCTTGCGCAGACCGATCACCTTGATCGGCTCGTCCGCGCGGGTCGCGCCAGCCGGGCCATAGCCACCGCCCGAATTGTAGGCGAGGAATTGGTCCAGATCGCCGTGGCGAATTCGACCATCTTCAGCAGGCTTGACCTGGCTGAGATCAACCCCGAGATCGCGCGCGCGCTTGCGCACCGCCGGGGTCGCCAACACCTTGGCTTCAGACGCCGCTGGAGCAGGATCGGGAGTGGGTGCTGGCTCAGGAGCAGGCTCAGGCTCGGCGGCTGCCTCTTCGACCACCGGCTCCGGCGCGGGCTCAGCCACTGGTTCAGCTGGCGCGGGCGCAGGCTCAGTCTCTTCGCCCTCGACTTCGATCACAAGCAGCATCGAACCGACCGCAATCGTGTCTCCGACTTCGCCAGCGACCTCGACCACCGTGCCGTCAACCGGGCTCTCGATATCGATCGTCGCTTTGTCGGTCATGACGTCGACCAAATGCTGGTCTTCGGACACGCTGTCGCCGACCTTGACCTGCCATTCGACGATCTCGGCTTCGGCAACGCCTTCGCCCACATCGGGCATGTTGAATGTGAACTTGGCCATCCGGTCAGTCCTTCAGAATAGAGTCGATTGCTTCACCAATCCGAACCGGGCCAGGGAAATAGGCCCATTCGAGACTGTGAGGATAAGGAGTGTCGAAACCGGTCACGCGCTCCACCGGAGCTTCGAGGTGATAGAAGCAGCGCTCGGTTACCAGCGCGGAAAGTTCTGCGCCAAAGCCCGAGGTGCGGGTTGCTTCGTGAACGATCAGGCAGCGCCCGGTCTTCTTGATCGAGGCTTCGATCGCTTCAATATCGAGCGGAACCAGCGTGCGCAGGTCGAGGATATCGGCTTCAACACCTTTCTCCTGACACACCGCCTCAGCCACATGGACCATCGTGCCATAGGCCAGGATGGTCAGCTCTTCGCCTTCGGTGACATGCCGCGCCTCGCCCAGCGGGATGCGATAATAGCCTTCAGGCACCACGCTATCGCGGTGCTTCTTCCAAGGCTCAACCGGCTTGTCATAATAGCCCGAGAACGGACCGTTATAGATCCGCTTGGGCTCAAAGAAGATCACCGGATCATTGTCTTCGATCGAGGCGATCAACAGGCCCTTGGCGTCATAGGGAGTCGCCGGGATGACCGTCTTGAGGCCCGAGACATGGGTGAACATCGCCTCGGGGCTTTGCGAGTGGGTTTGGCCGCCGAAGATGCCGCCACCGAATGGCGAGCGGACCGTCATTGGCGCAATGTAATCAGTCGCAGAACGGTAGCGCAGTCGTGCGGCTTCGGAGACCAGCTGATCGAGCCCGGGATAAATGTAATCGGCGAACTGGATCTCTGGCACCGGGCGCAGGCCATAGGCGCCCATGCCCACAGCCACGCCGATGATCCCGCATTCGCTGATCGGTGTGTCGAACACACGAGTCTTGCCGTGCTTTTCCTGCAAGCCTGCTGTGCAACGAAACACGCCGCCAAAATAGCCGACGTCTTCGCCCATTACGATCACGTCTTCATCACGCCCCAGCATGATGTCGAGCGCATCGTTGATCGCTTCGATCATATTGATCCGGCGCTCGCCATCCGCTTCGGACGGAGTGATCTTTTGCGTCTCGGCGTTCATGCGTCAGGCCTTTCTTCGCCGAACTTGGTGATCCGCTCGCGGGTGGCCTGCTTGGCCTGCTCCTCAAGGTGCCACGGCAGTTCTTCGAACACGTCCTCAAACATTGTGTGGAAAGGATGGTGCAGGCCGTGACCGAGGATGCCGTTGGCCTCGGCTTCCTTGGTCGCTTTCTTGACCCGATCCGCGCAGTCGCTGTCCATCGCAGCCTGACGCTCTTCATCCCATTCGCCGAGCGCGATGAGATGATCCTTGAGCCGCATGACAGGATCACCCAGCGGCCATTCCTCACGCTCTTGCGCGCTGCGATAGCCGGTCGGATCGTCCGAGGTGGAATGCCCCTCAGCACGATAGGTGAAGTATTCGATCAGCGTCGGCCCGGCATTGGCGCGCGCGCGGTTGGCAGCCCATTGCTGCGCGGCATAGCAAGCCAAAGCATCATTGCCGTCGACCCTAAGTCCCGCCAGACCATACCCAAGGGCTCGTGCGGCGAAGGTTGTCCGTTCCGCCCCAGCAAAACCAGAGAAGCTCGAAATTGCCCATTGGTTGTTGATCACATTGAGGATCACCGGCGCATTGTAGACGGTCGCAAAGGTGCAGGCTGAGTGGAAGTCGCCCTCCGCGGTCGAACCCTCACCGACCCAGGTCGCCGCAATCCGGCTGTCGCCCTTGATCGCGCTCGCCATTGCCCAGCCAACCGCCTGCGGGGTCTGCGTGGCGAGATTGCCCGAAATCGAGAAGAAACTGTGTTCGCGGCTCGAATACATGATCGGCAGTTGGCGGCCTTTGAGCTTGTCGCCGCGGTTCGAATAGATCTGGTTGATCATCTCGATCAGGGGATAGCCTCGAGCGATCAGAATGCCCTGCTGGCGATAGCTCGGGAACACCATGTCATCCGATGCCAGGGCCATCGAAGCGGCGACGCTGGTCGCCTCTTCGCCGGTGCACTTCATGTAAAAGCTGGTCTTGCCTTGCCGTTGTCCGCGGAACATCCGTTCATCGAAAGCGCGGACCAGCGCCATATTGCCAAGCATGGTCCGCAGGGTCTCTGGATCAAGCTTGGGATCCCACGGACCATGCGCCTGATTGTCATCGCCCAGCACGCGGACCAGATCATAGGCCATGTCGCGCATTTCTGCAGGCTCGCAGCTCTCATCCGGGCGAGGCTGAGCGCCCGCCTCGCTGATCTCGAGATGCGAATAATCGACGGGATCGCCAGGCCGATAGCGCGGCTCTGGAACGTGTAGCGCCAAGGCCGGACGATTGTCGCGGCTTTGCCCGTTGGCGCGGTCGGACGGATTGGCCGGATCGGCCATAGCAGCGCTCTCCCACTAGGACCGCACGATCGGCAAGCGGGCTTGCGATCATTGCGTGAAGCCGGAATTTTATTTCAATGGAAGGGGCCGGTCAAGCTTCCGAGCCGGGATTCGATCAAACCGCAACAGGGGCCTTGATCGGGGGCAGCGGCGCGTAATCATGCACCACAAAATCCTCGATTCTGTAGTCGAAAATTGTTTCGGGTCGGCGCGTGATTTCGAGTGTCGGACTGCCCTGGGGCTCACGCGTGAGCTGCTCGGTGATCAAATGCTCGTGATTGAGATAGAGATGAACATCGCCACCCATCCACACCAGCTCGCCCGGGTCGAGGTCGACCTGCTGCGCGATCATGCGATTGAGCAGCGCCGCCGACCAAAGGTTAAACGGCAAGCCCAGTGCTACATCGCAGCTGCGTTGATAGAGCAGGCAGTTGAGGCGGTTTCCGGAGACATGGAACTGATAGGTCTTGTGACACGGAGGCAGCGCCATCTGGTCGAGCTCCGCCACGTTCCAGCCCTCGATGATGTGCCGCCGGCTGCCGGGGTTGTTGCGCAAACTCTCAACCACCTCGGCGACCTGATTGATCCCCTCGCCCTTCTCGTAGAGCCCGTCCTTGCGATAGCGATAGGTCGGCCAATCGACCCATTGCTTGCCATAGACCGGACCAAGATCGCCCCAGCGCTTGGCGAAGGCCTCATCATCGGCGATCCGCTGAACGAAATCCTCCAGCGCAATATCCTCGCCGCTTTCCTTGACGTAACGTGCGTGCGGCCATTCGTTCCAGATCTTCACGCCCTGCAGAACCAGCGGGCGGATGTTGGTGTCGCCGGTGAGGAACCACAGCATCTCACGCGTGGCGGTTTTCCAATAGACCCTTTTGGTGGTCAGCAGCGGCATCGCGCCCTCGGCCAGATCGAACCGCAATTGTGCCCCGCAGATCGAGCGCGTTCCGACCCCGGTGCGATCAATCCGCTCGCTGCCGGTCTCCCAGATCTGCCGCATCAGATCGAGATATTGCCACTCGGGATGGCCAGGTCCAGTCAGCTTTGAGGGAATCGTATCGGGGTGCTCGAGCGTTGCCATGGGTCAAACTATAGGGGTCAATTGCCCGCTTGCCACCCCGGTCATCCACACCTATAGGGCGCGCCTTGCCTGGACCCGCGTGTGGCTTTGACCCTGCGGGACCGACACGGTCGGGGAGTAGCTCAGCCTGGTAGAGCACTGTCTTCGGGAGGCAGGGGCCGGAGGTTCGAATCCTCTCTCCCCGACCAGTTTTGCCATGATGAAATCATCTGGGGGATGATTTCACGGCAAAACTCACAAGCGACAGCGCAGTGCCCGTGACGCAAAAATGTCTGGGAGACATTTTTGGCCGATTTGCTCCCGACTGCAAAGGAGGGCCAGCATCGATTACATCATCTCGGGGTTTGCATTCCGTTGAAACTCGCGAGCGTCAGCGAAGGGCCAAACAAATAACCTGCTACTTCCCCGCCCATTCGCGGAACGTGGTTGGGCGATCAGTCAGGATCCCGTCAAATCCCCGCAGCTCATAGGCTGACCATGTCTTTGGTTCATTCAGCGTCCAAGGTATCACTCTCAGACCGTCCTTATCTGCCATCACATGTTTCTCGAATTCGCTGCTAAGTGGCCAAATCGTAACCTGAGTGAACTCGGGAATGAAAGTACCTATCTCGTTCTCATCAAGCCAAGCGCGGGTTTCCTTGTAATCTGGCACCCAGCAGAAATCGAAACATTCTCCGCGATTCAAGAAGAAAGCCGGAATCGCCATCGCGATTGGGGAGTACTCTCCTTTGTAGAGCAAACCAAAATCATAGGCCTCCTGAGGCAGCTTCATCGCCTTGAGTCTTAACAACAGTTCGCGACCAAACGTATTGAATTGAATGTTTGTTATGTCGGGGTATTTTCGCAAGGTGCGATAGATCGCTGTAGCGACGTCTTCATCCGGATAGTGCATCGCACTGATGTCTAAGCCAGCGTTTAGTGGGCTGAAAGCGATCGCTTCCCCCCAGACTTTGATTTCGAGCAACAAGGTCTTGCTTTGATCGCTTTCTCTATAAGTCTCGAGAACGCGTTCCAACGTGGCAATCTTGTAAGGTGTTGGTTTGCCTCGCGCATTCAAAACCTTGTGATTTACGCAATTGATCGCCTCCAACTCGGCGACCGTTCTCCGCGCTATGATCCATCGCCGTTTATCACCTTTCTCAAAACAATTATGCTCGGACAAAACGGGATCATGATGGAGGACAAATCGTCCACCTTTGACAAGATGTACATCGAGCTCAATCGCATCGACTTCCATGTCCAGAGAAGCTTCGAAACCTTCAATAGAGTTCTCGGGAAACTCCAGACCTGCTGTCTTGTGGCTGATGATCCAACCTTGGTGCGCTTGCTTGCTCGAATAGTCGGGCTCAGGGCGAAATGCGATGTACGCTCCGATCACCACAAGCGCCGATACGATAGCGATCACAAGCCATTTGATGAGTTTCATAAATACCCCAAGCCCTCTTGCGGGAAGGTCTATCTGGCAGCCGCGTCAGCGACAAGGCTCGGTCCGAAATGTTAGATCTAAACAATCGCGTCGGCGACGAACCCCAGAGCGATCGTCAGCGCTCCCAATCCGATCGACAATTGCACTCGCAAGCTGAAGAAGTCGGGCTGCGCAAACCCAAGCGCGCGGTCGACCAATGGGCTGAGCACGATCAGGGCACCGAGATAGAGCAAGGCCGGTCCAGGCCAGTCCCAACCGAGGCTCCAGGGAATGAACAGCGCCACGGCGAGCAGGCTCGGCATGACCGCGACCAGATAGGATCCTGCCCCGCCTCTGCCGCTGGCGATGGCCTGGCCCCACCACACTCCGCCAAGAAAACTGAAGATCGCGGCGGCATAAGCAAACCCGCCAGCGAGCGCGACATAGGCCCATTCTCCGCCTGAAAGCGCGAGGCCGAGGCAGATGATTTGCGGCAGCAATCCGGCATAGCCGAGCCAGCGCGATGCGGGAGTGAGCGAGGTGTTTCCGTCCATGAGTGGCCAAAGCTTGGATGTCGCAGCGGTTCCCGTCAACTTGCTCCTGAGCCGCAAATGCGGCACCACCTTCCGTATGAACCTGTTCGATCTTTCCGGCCATGTGGCTGTGGTAACCGGCGGCAATGGCGGCCTGGGCTTGGCGATGGCGCGCGGGCTCATCAAAGCGGGTGCCAGTATCGCGATCTGGGCGCGCAATCCCGACAAGAACACGGAAGCGGTGGAAGAGCTCAATGCTCTCGGCGGAGGCCAAGCGATAGCCCTCCCCTGCGACGTCGCGGAAGAGGATCAGATCGAAGCGGCGATGAGCGCGACCTTGGCCCACTATGGCCACGTCGATTCCTGCTTTGCCAACGCCGGAATCTCAGGCGCGGGCACGGCGATCCCGGACATTCGCTCCGAAGGCTGGGATGAGACCCTCCGGATCAACACCCGCGGCCCAGCCTTGGTCTATAAGCATGTCTCACAGCATATGGTGGAGCGTGGTGCCGGCGGGAAGCTGATCGTCACGTCCTCTGGCCAGTCGATCATGGGGGTCAATCGCTCGTCCGACTATGCCGCCTCCAAAGCAGCCGTGAATGGGCTTACGCGGGCAGCCGCGTTCGAGCTCGCGCGCTATCACATAACCGCCAATGCTTTGCTGTTCGGCTATTATGAGACCGACATCACCGCGAAGGCTGATCCGAAATTCGCTCTATGGATGGAAAAGCGCATCCCGCTCCGTCGTCCGGGAGACCACGAAGGTCTCGAAGGCCTGGCAGTGTTCTTCGCCTCTCCGCACAGTGATTACATCACCGGCCAATGCCTTCCGGTCGATGGCGGCTTGTGCATCAGCTAAGCCGTACTAGCTAGGAACGGGCGGCGGCAACGACCGTTGTTCGACCACAGAAGCTTGCACGGATTACCACCCCTTGGCTGACCAACCCGACGACAAATCTCGCCAACGCGCCGTTCCTTCGAGTCGCCTTGCGCGCTTCTCGACCTTCGGGAAACTGGCTGGAGGTGTGGCCGGCGGGATGATGGCGGAAGGCGCGCGGCGCCTGGCAAGTGGCGATGCGATCAATCCGCGTGACCTGATGCTGACCCCAGGCAATGTGAAGCGGGTCACCGATCGACTGGCTCATCTGCGCGGCGCTGCCATGAAGATGGGGCAGATGATCAGCATGGATTCGGGCGACTTTCTTCCGCCTGAGCTGTCCGAGATTCTTGCGCGCCTGCGTGATCAAGCCAATTTCATGCCGGCGCAGCAATTGGACGGCGTACTCAAGTCGGAATGGGGCAGCGACTGGCGCAAGCAATTCCGCTGGTTCAATCCTCGCCCGATCGCGGCGGCTTCGATTGGACAGGTTCACAAGGCACTGACCCGCGATGGTCAGGAGCTCGCGATCAAGGTGCAATATCCCGGGGTTGCGCAAAGCATCGATAGCGACGTCGACAATGTCATGACGCTGCTCAAAGTCGCGGGCTTCGCTCCTCCTGAGCTGGAGATCGAGGCGCTTTTGGCCGAAGCCAAGAAACAGCTCCACGAAGAAGCCGATTATCGCCGTGAAGGCGCGCAAATGGCGATGTATCGCGAACGGCTCGCCGATATTCCCGGCTTTGTAGTCCCGGAGCTGCACGAAGACCTGACAACGGACCGCATCCTCGCGATGTCGTTTGAAGAAGGCGTCAATATTGAGAAGCTCAGCGAAGAGAGTGATGAGCGCCGCGACGAAGTTTATTCCCGGCTAATCAGATTGGTCGCGCGCGAACTGTTCGAGTTCGGCGTTATGCAAACCGATCCAAACTTCGCAAACTATCTGTTCCGACCCGAAACGGGCGATATCGTCGTGCTCGATTTTGGCGCCTGTCGGGAGGTCGATCCCGCCGTCAGCAATGCCTATCGCAATTTGCTTGCCGCTGGATTGGCGGGCGACAAGGACCAGGTCCGAGAAGAGACGATCAAAGCCGGCTTCATGCTCCCGATCGTGGTCGAAAAGCACGGCGATCGGGTCGATAAGATGATCGACATTGTCATCAACGAAATGCGCGACGATGGCCCGTTTGACTTTGGCGACCGCGCTTTCATCCCACTGCTCCGCGACGAAGGTTGGGAAATCGCGCAGGACAAGGACACATGGGCTTTCCCTCCGATCGAGACGCTTTTTGTCCAGCGTAAGGTCAGCGGAACAGCGCTGCTGGGCGCCAAGCTCAAAGCCAAAGCGAACGTCCGCCGGATCACCGAAGAGGTCTTGGCTTCGACGTCTCCCTTGCCCGCCAAAGCGGCATAATATCTCGATTACTTGGTGCTAGTAAGAAGATATTGAAATCCCGAAGAAACTCGACCATAGATTGGGCGAGGGTCAAAAATTGTCTGAAATCCAGGAAAAAGAAACCACGCCCAGCGTCCTATTCGTGTGCCTTGGCAATATTTGCCGGTCACCGATGGCTGAGGGCGCTTTGCGGGCCGCTGCTGAGCGCGCCGGTCTGGATATTTTGATCGATAGCTGCGGAACCGCCAGTTACCACATTGGCAATTCGCCTGATCCCCGCGCGATCGCAACGGCCGCCAAAAACGGTGTCGACATATCGCACTTGAGCGCGCGTCAGCTCACTGAAGAGGATTTCTGGAATTACACTCACATCTTTGCGCTGGACACAGCCAATCTTGCGGGGATCCGGGGTCGCCAGCCGCGTGGCAGCTCCGCAGAAGTTGCGATGCTGCTCGACGTCATTCCCGGTCGCGAAGGGGAAACCGTGATGGACCCCTATTACGGCGACGATGGAGGCTTTGACGTAACCTGGGACGATGTATCGGCCGCTGCGGATGCGATCGTCTCAAACCTCAAGAGTTAGACCGAGCGCCAAACGGCAGCCCGCCATACTTCCTTTGAAAATACCATAGCATTGCAACGGCCAGCACCAATGGGCCGACAATAGCGACAGGAGTCGGGATCGGGACGCCGGCCGCGGCGATCTCTACAATGGGTGCACGCAAAACCACTACGAAGGCCCAGATCATTCGCGACAGATGGCGCGCAACACGAAGCTGTCGTCGCCGCCCGGCATTGGCGAACCAATACAAATCACCAGACAGAAGTATCAGCGGGACAATTGCGATAACCAGCGGCGCGACTGGAGGAATAACGCCTGCCTGAACCGCGGGGATTGCGAACGACAGAAACACGACCAACGCGATGGCTTCCAAACAGAACAAGCCATACTCGGCCGGTTTGACCCAAGACCCCGCAGCTTGCAGCGCGAGATAGCCACCGCCGAGCGCATAGACGGCCGTTACAGTCGCCAGCGCCAAAGGTGGGATGAAATTGACCGCGAGCATCGCAATCGACGTCAAGGTCAAGACGGCGCAAGTGGCCATGAAGGTCAGACCCGCCGTGCGATGCAGCCCCCGCCCCTTCTTCAAGAAAAATGCAGCGAGGGCCGAAAGCAGTGCGATCGATCCGAACAGATAATGCCCGTAGTAAGCCAGAGCCCCATATGGCGAGGGATCAAAGAAATCGATCGGATCGGCACCAAACATATCAGCCTCCTCTCAGCAGCTGGACGCCCCAGTCGCGCTCGAACAAATAGAGCAACAGCCTTGCCGCTTCGCCGCGCTCGCTGGTCAATCCGCCATCACGCTCCATCAGCAATCGGGCATCGGCGTGAGCTGCCGGCAGCAAACGTTGAACCTGTTCAAGATCTGCCACGCGAAACGCCGCCTCTCCCGATTGCCTGGTGCCGAGCAATTCACCACCGCCGCGTAGCTCCAGATCTTCTTCTGCGATCCGGAAGCCGTCCTGTGTCTCCCGCATCAGCGCCAACCGCTTTCGCCCGGTCTCGCTGAGTTCACTCCCGCGCAGGAGTAAGCACACCGACTTCTCCGAGCCGCGGCCTACCCGTCCGCGTAATTGGTGCAATTGCGCCAGTCCAAATCGCTCAGCCTGCTCGATCACCATCAAGGTCGCTGCGGGCACGTCAACGCCAACCTCAATCACAGTCGTTGCGATCAGCAGTTTGGCTTGACCGCTGGCAAAGCGCTCCATTCCGGCGTCCTTGTCCTCGGCTTTGAGCTGACCGTGGACCAGCACAACATCATCACCAAAGCGTTCCTTCAATCCGGCATAGCGCGCCTCAGCGGCGGCAATATCGGCGACTTCGCTGTCGCGAACCATCGGGCAAACCCAGTAGGCTTGCTGTCCCCCAGCAAGGTGGCGTTCCACCCCTGCGACGACGTCTTCGAGGCGATCCTGTGAGACCACCCGCGTATCGATTGCTTGGCGACCCGGCGGCAGTTCATCCAACCGGCTGACATCCATTTCGCCATATTGCGCCAAGGTCAGCGAACGGGGGATCGGTGTTGCCGTCATCGCCAGCGTGTGCGGGGCGCGTTTGCCTTTGGCTGCCAGCTGCAACCTTTGTGCGACGCCAAAACGATGCTGCTCGTCGATCACGACAAGACCAAGGTCCTTGTAATTCACGCTGTCCTGAAAGATCGCGTGGGTCCCGACCAGAATGTCAATCGATCCATCGAGCAGTCCCATCAGAATGCTCTCGCGCGCCTTGCCTTTGTCGCGCCCGGTCAGCAGCGCGACTTCGACGCCGGTCGGCGCCGCCATACTGCGCAAAGTCTCGTAATGCTGTCGTGCGAGGATCTCGGTCGGAGCCAGCATTGCCGCCTGCTTGCCAGCCTCATTGGCAATCAGCATCGCAGCAAGCGCGACCACAGTCTTGCCCGCCCCGACATCGCCTTGCAGCAAGCGCAGCATCGGCGATTCCTGCTGCAAATCGCCTTCGATCTCTCCAATCGAACGGGTCTGCGCACCGGTCATAGCAAACGGCAATTGCAAACGCTCGCGCAGCCGCCCATCGCCCTTGAGCGCCTGCCCCTTGCGACGACGCCCCTCTGCTTTAACCAATAATAGCGCCAGCGAATTGGCCAGCAGCTCGTCATAGGCGAGCCGATTGCGCGCTGGAGCGTTCATATCCTTGTGGGCCAGGTGAAGCGCGTCACGCCAGCTGGGCCAGCCTTCGTTTGCAAACTGGCCGGGCTCAATCCATTCGGGCAGCTCTGGAACGCGCTCAAGCGCCTGTGTAGCAAGGCCTGCAAGGCGTGGCTGAGTGAGCCCTTCTGAAAGCGAGTAAACCGGCTCATTCATCCGCGCGAGATGCGCAGCGCTGTCCTGCTCGACGTGGTCGGGATGGACGATTTGCAGCATGTCACCATAGCGATCGAGCCGTCCGGCAACCCAGCGCTTTTCCCCCACGGGCAGGAGCTTCTTGGCGGTGTAAGAAGCGCGACCAAAATAGGTCAGCGCGCAGATATTGCCGACCTCATCCTGCGCCAACACCCGATACGGTCCGCGCTGGTTGCGAGCGGCGCGATGGTCGGTTGGGGTCAGCGCGATGATGACCTGCTCGCCCTCGCCGCCCTCGTCGAGATTGCCGATCGCGCGTCGCGTCACAAAGCGATCAGGCAGATGGTAGGCGAGATCCTTTACCCGCGTCAGGCCAAGCTTTTCGAGCGGTTTCATCAGTTTGGGTCCAACACCTTCCAAGGCGTCAGTTTCGACAAACAGGGAATTGAGTGCCTCTGGCCGCATAACTTGACTTAAGCACTATCGTCATCCCAGCGAAAGCTCGGATCTCATATTGTCGAGCGTTGATGTGGAAAGAGATGCCAGCTTGCGCTGGCATGACGAGAAAACTACGTGGGGTACATGACCGACATCCCCTCCTTTGAACAACGTCTCGCCCGTGCCAAGTTTCGCGCCTGGCATCGCGGCACACGCGAAGCCGATTACATGATCGGCGGCTTCTTCGATCGCTACGCCAAGGACTGGACCGAGAGCGAGATCGACTGGTTCGAAGATCTGCTAGCAGAGGACGATGTTGACGTCATGGCCTGGGCCTTGGGAACCGCTGAGGTCCCCGAGCGCTTTGTGGGTCCGCAAATGGAATTGATGCGGCAACTGGATTACGTCGACATCCCGCGCTAACGCGCCTGCGCGCCGCTGACTGATTGAACGAATGGAATGCCTGACCTGAACCGCCTCTTGGCGGCCGATGCGCCGCTGACCCTTTCTTCGCTGCCGCGCGGAGCACTGCCGCTTGTCTTGGCGGACCTGGCGCGCGCGGCAAAGCAGCGAGCGGTCTTCATCGCGCCTGACGATGCGGCCATGCGGGCTGTTAGCGAAGCGGCGGGTTTCTTCGCTCCCGAAATCGAAGTGATCGAGTTTCCCGCCTGGGATTGTCTGCCCTATGACCGGGCCAGCCCCGCGCTCTCGGTCAGCGCCAGAAGGCTATCTGCGCTGCATGCCCTGCAGAACCCCTCGTCCAACTCGCAATTGCTGGTGACGACGATCAATGCCGTGCTCCAACGGGTGCTCACCCCGTTCCGCATTCGCGAAGGTGTTCGCGAGTTCAAACCTGGCGTCGAGATCGGCCATGATAGCCTTGCTGCATTGCTGCAAAGGCAAGGCTATTCGCGCACCGATACGGTGGTCGATCACGGCGAATTCGCGATGCGTGGCTCAGTCGTCGACATCTTTCCCTCAAGTCTGGACCAGGGCCTGAGGCTCGACTTTTTCGGAGATGAGCTCGAAAGTCTGCGCCTGTTCGACACCTCGACCCAGCGTTCGACTGGCGTCCTCAAGTCCCACCTACTGCTGCCGGCTTCGGAAGCGCTGATCGATGATGAAAGCGTCAAGCGTTTCCGCGGGCGCTATCGTGAGATGTTTGGCGCCACCGCAACCCAGGACCCGCTTTATGAGGCGGTCAGTGACGGCCGCCGGCTCGCCGGGATGGAGCATTGGCTGCCGCTGTTCGAAGAACGGCTGGCGACACTGTTCGATCATCTCTCGGCCGAAGATCTGGTCATCATCGACAGCGGCGCGATTGGCGCTGCAGAAGAGCGCTTGTCTGACATTGTTGACTATCACGATCAGCGCACTCGCGCTGCCGGTGAAGCGAAAGGGAGCTATCGCCCACTCGCCTCTGACGCACTGTATCTTTCGAAGCAAGAATTCGAAGCAGATCTCAAGTCAGCCAAGGCCCACCGCAGCCAGATCTTTGCCGCGCCGGACGGCCAATCGGGGATCGATTTCGGCTTTTCCTCTGCGCGTGATTTCTCGCCAGAACGCGCGCGCGGAGACAATCTCTACGAGGCCGCCGCAGGACACCTGCAAGCGCTCGCCAAATCCGGCAAGCGCCCGATCTTGGCGGCCTATTCCACCGGATCACGTTCACGGATAGCCTCGATCCTGTCTGAAGCCGGGTGCGACACCGCCATGGCCGATACCTGGCAGGAAGCACTCGGCCTTTCGGCCAAGGGCAAGGTTGTAGCCATGGTGCTGCCGCTTGAGACCGGCTTTGCCAATGACGACCTCGAGCTGATCACCGAGCAGGATATGCTTGGCGATCGCCTGGTTCGCCGCAAGAAGAAACGCAAGGATTCCGACGCCTTCCTGGCAGAGCTGCAAGCGCTCGGTCGCGGCGATTTGGTGGTCCATGTCGAGCATGGGATCGGCAAGTACCTCGGCCTCGAACCGATCACGGTTGGCAAGAGCGAGCACGATTGCGTCGCGCTATCCTATGCCGGCGGTGACAAGTTGTTCATCCCGGTTGAGAATATTGATGTGCTCAGCCGCTATGGCTCGAGCGAAGAGAGCGTACCGCTCGATCGCCTCGGTGGCGAAGCCTGGCAAAAACGCCGCGCGCGACTCAAGGAGCGGATCCGCGAGATTGCCGGCGAGCTGATGAAGGTTGCCGCCGAGCGCGCGCTCAAGAAGGCGCCAGTGCTCGCCGCCGAAGAGGCCAGCTTCAACCAATTCGTCGACCGCTTCCCGTGGGAAGAAACCGATGATCAGGACCGTGCGATCGCCGATGTCTTGCGCGATCTCGAAAGCGGTAAGCCGATGGATCGCCTGGTCTGTGGTGATGTTGGCTTTGGAAAGACCGAAGTCGCTCTGCGGGCGGCCTTCGTCGCAGCAATGAATGGCCAGCAGGTCGCTGTGGTCGCACCCACCACCCTGCTTGCTCGCCAGCATTTTCAGAATTTTTCTGAGCGGTTTGCTGGTTTCCCGCTCAATGTCGGACGACTTTCCCGACTGGTCTCTTCAAAGGAGATGACCGAGACCCGAGAAGGCCTAGCCAATGGCAAGATTGACATCGTGATCGGGACCCATGCGATTCTCTCGAAATCGACCGAGTTCAAGAATTTGGGCCTGGTGATCGTCGATGAGGAGCAGCGCTTTGGCGTGACGCACAAGGAAAAGCTCAAGCAGTTGCGGACCGATGTCCACATGCTGACTTTAACCGCGACCCCGATCCCGCGGACGCTGCAAATGGCCATGACTGGTCTGCGCGAACTTTCGACGATCCAGACCCCACCGGTCGATCGCCTGGCGGTGCGCACCTATGTCATGGAGTGGGATGATATGGTGATGCGCGAAGCCCTGCTGCGCGAACATCATCGCGGCGGGCAGAGCTTCATCGTCGTCCCGCGAATCTCTGACATGGCTGATGTCGAGGAATGGCTCAAAGAGCATGTGCCCGAGGTCAAATCGGTCAGCGCGCACGGTCAAATGGGCGCCGGCGAGATCGAAGAGCGGATGAGCGCGTTCTACGAAGGCAAATACGAGGTCCTTTTGTCGACTACGATTGTCGAAAGCGGTCTCGACCTTCCCAGCGCGAATACGATCATCATCCACAGGGCAGACATCTTTGGACTGGCGCAACTCTATCAGCTGCGCGGCCGCGTTGGTCGCTCCAAACTGCGCGCCTATGCCTATCTCACGCACGCCAAGGACGTGGCACTGTCCGAAGTGGCCGAGAAACGGTTGAAGGTGCTGGGAGATCTGGATTCGCTCGGGGCTGGCTTCCAACTGGCGAGCCATGACCTCGACATTCGCGGCGCGGGCAATCTGCTCGGCGATGAGCAATCGGGGCACATTCGCGAAGTCGGTTTCGAATTGTACCAATCGATGCTCGAGGATGCGATCCTCGCCGCCAAGGCCGGTGAAATGGGCTTGGAAGCGGGCCGCGATGCTTTGTCGCCGCAGATAACTGTCGATGCTCCGATCATGATCCCGGAAGATTATGTTCCTGACCTTGCGGTGCGCATGGCGCTGTATCGCCGATTGAACCAAGCACAGGACAAGGCCGAGATCGAATCTATGGCGGCCGAGATGATCGACCGCTTCGGCGATCTCCCGGCGCCGACCCAGAACCTGATCCGGCTAATCGAGATCAAGCATCAGGCAATTGAAGCCAATATCGCCAAGATCGATGTCGGAGCGCGCGGGACTCTGGTGAGCTTTCACAAGGACGACTTCCCTGATCCAGCCGGGTTGCTGGCTTATGTCGACAAGCTGAAAGGCACCGCCAAGCTGCGCCCTGACATGAAGCTTGTGATCAACCGTGCATGGGGCGATCCGCAAAGCCGCCTGAACGGATTGTTTCAATTGACCAAGGGTTTGAGCGGACTTGTTCGCAGAGCTAAGAAAGCCAGAAAGGCCGCCTAGGCGCGAGCCGATCGGGCTAGGCCAAGCATGTCTTGGCTGCGCATAGGTTCGGCCCGCAAGAAACCCTGCCAATAGGTGCAGCCTTCGCTGATCACCGTCGCGCGCTGGATGTCGCTCTCCACGCCCTCAGCGACAACCGCCAACCCCAGTGCCTTACCCAACGCGATCAAGGCCCGAAGCACCGCGAGATCCTTGGGATCCTCGGGAACACCGTCTAGCATAACGCGGTCGAGCTTGAGCACATCGAGCGGAAGCTCCTTAAGATAGCGGAAGTTACAGAAGCCTGCGCCAAAGTCGTCCAACGCGATACGGAAACCCAGCCCGCGCAATGCGGTCAGAGCCTCGCGCGCCTGTGACAAATTGCGCACCAAAAGGTCTTCGGTAATTTCGAGCGTCATCCGCTCCGGTTCCACAGAGCTATGTCCGATCAATTCTGCAAAGTCGGCAGCAAACCGAGGATCGCCCAATTCTTCCGGGGTGATGTTGAGAGAAAGATTAAGATCCATTGGCCAATGCGCCACGTCCTCAAGCGCTCTTGCAACCACATGTCGGGATACTGGTGCAACCATACCCGCTTGCTCAGCCACCGCGAACAGATCCCGCGCGCCAACCTCACCCAAAGTGGGATGTTGCCACCGGGCCAATGCTTCTGCACCAACGACTGCACCATCGCTGCAGGCGAATTGCGGCTGAAAAAGCACTTCGATCTCACGCCGTTCGAGCGCGCGAATCAAGTCTGCTTCAACAGCCTCGCGCTTCATTCCCGGAAACACCTTGCGATCTTCGGTGCGTAGTGATGTTCGAATCCCACCCATGGGCATCCCTTAGACACACAATCGTCGGAAATCTTACCACATTTGCAAATCGACCGAATATGGAACATCAGGGCGTCCAATTAACTAAGTCAGCGCCCGGAAAGGCGATTTATGGCCGAAAATCCTGGTTTTGAGCGCGTCGCTCTGCTCGCATCAGAGACTGAACGAGCACAACAGGCCTATAAAGATTTGAGTGGCCAGCATGATTGGTCGCCGATTGAAGATGCCGACGCCGTGGTGGTGCTGGGCGGCGATGGCTTCATGCTACAGGTACTGCATGGCATGCTCGATCGCGGGCAGGTGATCCCTGCCTATGGGATGAATCTCGGGACTGTCGGGTTTCTAATGAACCCCTATCGCAAGCGCGCTGACGTGCTTCAGCGGCTGACCAAGGCCCGCGGTATCCGCATTGCGCCTTTGCGCGGCCAGGCGATCGATCAGGACGGCGAGATGCACGAATTCTCCGCTATCAATGAGGTCTCCTTGCTGCGTGAAACTCGTCAGACCGCGAAAATCGAGGTGACTGTCGGACAGAGGGTCCGCATCAAGCAGTTGGTTTGCGATGGCGTGCTGGTCTCAACCCCTGCAGGTTCGACCGCCTATAACCTTTCTGCCCAAGGACCGATCCTGCCACTCGACAGCAAAGTTCTTGCCCTCACTCCAATAAGTCCTTTTCGGCCACGGCGCTGGCGCGGGGCGATCCTGCCAGATCGTCTGCGGGTCACATTGCGAGTCCTCGAGCCGGTTAAGCGCCCCGTCGCCGTGGTCGCCGACCAACGCGAGTTTCGCGACATCGCGGAAGTTTGGTGCGAGATTGACCACGCGGTCGAGCTAGAGTTGCTATTCGACCCCGGACAATCACTCGAGGATCGGATCGTCTCGGAGCAATTTGTGACGGATTGAGCGTGTTCTTTTTTGGTGAGCCTGGCCACACGCTCCCGCACCTATGAAAACCACTCACCCATCCCCAACTCTCAACAATCTTCAAAAACCCTCAAACACTCTTGCATTGCGCCGTTCTGCCCCATATAGGCGCGCTTCGCATTCGACAGACAAAGCGAGTGCTGCTCCCCGATAGCTCAGCGGTAGAGTAGGTGACTGTTAATCACTTGGTCGTTGGTTCGAATCCAACTCGGGGAGCCATTTTCTCCTTTCAAACTATTGAATTTGCGTGTTTTTCTGTCGGTATTGCAGGCTCACTCCCACAAAACCTATCTCATTGAATTTCAGAGATGCGGCTCTCGTGCCTAGAGCGTGTCCGGGGCAGCCCCAAAGCCTCCAAGCCGTCCAACGGCCATTCCTCACCTTCGTCTAAGACCACTTGGCCATGCACGTCGCGAATATCCACCTCGTCCCAATCCGACACTATGAAGCCGTCAACATCAGACGGAAAGGCTGGGACAATGGGGACAATCGGGACGGCTGACCTGGGTCGCTAATGACGATGGCCAAGACATACAGATCGGGGATGAAGGTAGGCATGGAGATACGCCTAATTGGCTGAAACAGTCGGCCAGATGCCAAGCGAGAAGAGATCGAATATCAGTCGTACAAGACTTAACTCTTGCTCAACTTCGTAGTCACGCATCTCCGTTCCATGATTCGCGTCTTGCCAGTCATCGATAATCGCTAACCGTGACCTAGTTTCTTTCGAAACTGTCACATCAATCAGTTGGTTTGCTATCAATTTCACCAATAGAAAAGTTTGGATATAAGCAATCACCGCGAGTCTAATATTTACAATATTGTGACATTCGCATTTGCTTGACTCTTTCTAATATAATTATGAAGTTGTGACTCCCTAAATCGGAGCCTTCATTGATGCGACTCGCAATAGTTTTTGCGGGCTGTTCTCTTGCGACCTTAGCTCTGGCTAATAACGCGGCAGCTCAGTCAAGTACCGAGACCTATACCTATGACGCGCTTGGACGCCTCATAACCGTAGAAGTATCCGGAGGTGCCGAAGATGGGACCGAGCGGGACTACAGCTACGATGCGGCGAGCAATCGAACGCAGGTCGCTGCGACCGGTGGGGCTGGAAGCCCGCCACCTCCTCCTCCACCGCCACCACCGCCTCCTCCGCCACCGCCTCCCCCTCCGCCAACACAGGTGGTGCTGACCGATTCCAACCTGAACGTCCTCGCAGCGCATGCGGCGACCTATGATTGCGAGACGATTTCGCTGCCTCCACCCTTCGGTTTTTCGAGCCGGTCGTGCTGGCTGGTCTCCAACTCAGAGACAGTCTTTTACGAAGACATGTTCAACCTCAACGGTCCGACCTTCGACCAGGGCTATTCGATGCCAACCTCCTCGGTCCTCGAGGTTGAATCCGCCTTCTACGGCACCGCCAACAATCAGAGCGGCGGTGGCGGCGGATTTCCGTTCCCGTGATCTTTACCCTCCCCCGTCCCGACAGAGGCAATCCAATGCAATCAGCATTCCCAGGCCTAGCAGCCGCCCTCGCAATGGCTCTCACGACCGCTCCCTCAGCGCCAGTCTTGGCGCAGGCCCAGACGACACTGTGCATGGTCAACGGAGGGCTCTGGGCTCTGATGGTCCCAGCGCGCCAGGCGCAGATGGA
This sequence comes from Erythrobacter sp., assembly GCA_965229665.1. Taxonomy (GTDB): domain Bacteria; phylum Pseudomonadota; class Alphaproteobacteria; order Sphingomonadales; family Sphingomonadaceae; genus Erythrobacter. The sequence goes on from OZ245896.1 coordinate 3,359,476, forward strand.
AGCAGCCGGGTTTGCGGTTGCTCCCTGCGATGGCCGCGACAGCGCGATCGAGGCCTATCGCATTGAGATATGCCGCTATGCGAGCTCAATTCCGCCCAAGGTCGCCGCCGTGTTTGAGCAGAACCATGGAGCAAGTCCACAATTGCTGTGCGATCTGGCGAGTGAGGTGCCGCAATGATTATGCGACCTCTGGATCGCGCCGCGCAGCGGTTCGTATTCCTGGCTGCAGCCTTTCTTCTGAGCGTGCTCGGCCTAGGGTTGGCTCCGACTGGCATAACGCCAACCGCGCACGCCCAAGAGATCAAGCCGCTTGAGATTGAGCCCGATGCCAACGGGGTCGATCTGGTGTCAGGCCGGGTCATGGTGTCGCAGCCCAGCCTGTCGGTTCCGGGCGCAGGCCGGCTGGTCTTCTCGCGGGTCAGCGATCTGATCCCCTTTCTTTCGGCACAGATTGCCTACACTGCCGGGGCCCCCGCTCAGTCGAGCTATCAGGTCAACAGCGGCGACAAGACCTCAGACAGCTTCACCTGTTTCGATGGCGATTGCCAGCCTGCCAAGCGCAATGGCTCCTACATCAATGATGGCGCGGGCTCGCTATTCGTCACCTATTACCAGGGTGGGACCGGCAAGCGCGTCCGGTTTGATCTTCAGCATGTGAACTCGGTCACTCCGGGAGCGACCACATTCGTCACCCTCTACGCGTCATGGATCGCCTATCCTGACGGTGAGAGGCACACCTTCACCTATGATACGCACTCCTCGCCCGGGCCCGGCGGTACGATGTTTACTCGGCGGCCGACCAAGGTGGTCAGCAATCTCGGCTATGAGCTGCACATCACGTATCAGGCAGGCGCGCCGCTCTCGCAAGGTTGGAACACCGTTGCCTCCGCAACGATCTACAAATCAACCGACCTCAGCACGCCGCTCGCCCAGCACACCTACACTGACACAACAGTAACCGATCTGCTGTCGCGCAGCTGGACCTGCACGAACTGCGCTAACAGGCTCACTGTCGTACCGCAGGTGTCCTCAACCTCGACCACGCTGCCGGGGGACACCAGCCCAAGCCTTGATGTCTCACCAAGCTCAGCGGGCGGCGGCATCCCTCAGGTGGTCGATCAAGTGACCCGTGACGGGATGGTGTGGAGCTACAGCTACGACAACCTCAGCGCCACGCCGGGGGTCAGCGATCGCCCGATGTTCGATGAGATTACCATCACCGGACCGGATGGGGCGACCATGTCTGCCGAGATCGACAACCCATTCGATCCCGCCAGCCGCGCGCCCTACATCAAGAACATCACCAACAGTCTGGGGGATCGGACCGACTATCAACACGATGCCTATGGACGGCTGGAAAAGATCACACGCCCCGAAGGCAACTCGGTCGAGGTCACCTATGATCTTATCGGCAACATCACCCAGAAGGTCTCGAAAGCCAAGCCAGGCAGCGGGCTAGCCGACCTGGTTGAGACCGCGGACTACAATCCCGTTGTCACCTTCGGCTGCTCGTCGATCACCTGCTTCCTGCCCAATTGGACACGCGATGCGCTTGGCAACCAGACCGATTACACCTGGAGCTCGGTCCATGGCGGGCTGGAGACCCAGCTCGACCCGGCTGACGATCAAGGCAAACGGCGCAAGGTCAAGAACACCTACACCCAGTCTTCCGCTGGTGTCTGGCGCAAGACGCGCGAGGAAATCTGTGAAACCAATGCCTCAGGGGTGGAGCAGACCTGCGGCACCGCCAATGCCTTCGTCACCGAATGGACCTATTGGCAAGACACCTTCCTGCCAGCGAGCGTATCGCGCATTGACGGCGTTGCCGCAGAGACGCTGACCACCACCTACACCTATGACAATGCCGGTCGTCAGCTGTCTGAGGATCGGCCTTTGCCCGGCACCGACGATGCGACCTACACGCGCTATGACGACATTGGGCGGGTAACCTGGCAGATCGGGGCCAAGGGCAGCAACAACCGCCGCCCGGCCACCAACACCAGCTACCGCGAAGCTGACAGTCAGGTGACCCAAGTGTTGAGCGGCACAGTGGCCGGATCGACCACCGCGACCAGCCCGATGGGCGATCCCAGCCTGACCTTGGTCGGCGATGTCGACACAATCTATGATACGACCACGCGGCTGCCGGTAGAGATCACCAGCTCCGCTGCTGGCGCTCCCTATGCGCTGACCCAGATGAGCTATGACAGCGTCAACCGCCTGCAGTGCAGCGCGGTGCGGATGAACCCGGCGGCCTATGGCTCGCTCCCGACAAGCGCCTGCTCGCTGGGGACCGAGGGCGCCAACGGTCCGGACCGGATCACCCGCACCTATTACGATGCCGCCGGGCAAGTGCTGCAAATCCGCAAAGCGGTCGGCACACCGATTGAGATTGCCGATGTCACCTACACTTACACCGACAACGGCCAGATCGAAGACATCACCGATGCCAATGGCAACCGTGCACAACTGCGTTACGACGGATTTGATCGCCAGAACCGCTGGGTATTTCCCTCCAAGACCGTCACCGGCGATCTCAATGAGGGCGACTACGAAGCCTACACCTATGATGCCAACGGCAATCGGTTGAGCCTGCGCAAGCGCGACGCGACCACGATCACTTACCTCTACGATGATCTCAATCGGATGACGCGCAAGACCATTCCCAATCGCGGGAATCTGCCTTCGGTGCATGAGCGCAATGTCTATTACACCTATGATGTGCGCGGCTTGCAGACCGGTGCGCGCTTCAACAGCGTAACCGGCCAAGGCATCCTCAATTCCTACGACGGCTTTGGCCGGATGCTGAGCGAGACCAACACGATCGATGGCTACAATCTGGCGATCACCTCGCAATATGACGCCAATGGCAATCGCACCCGCGTGACCCATAATGACGGGGCCTACTTCACCTATGAGTATGACAGCCTCGACCAGCTGAGTGCGATCAAGGATCAGTCGGGCAACACTCTGGTCACGCCGGGTTACAACTCGCGCGGTCTGCTCACCTCTGTGACGCGGCCCGGAACCGTCCAAGACAGCACGTTCAGCTATGACACTACCTATCGGCTGAGCGGGATCAGCATCGCCAATGGCTCGTCCGCCGCCGATGTCAGCTGGGGCTTTACCCGCAACGCGGCATCACAGATCCTGACCGAGAGCCAGGACAATGACAGCTACAGCTGGGATGGCCATGTCGATGCCAACCGCAACTACACGGTCAACGGGCTCAACCAATACACCGACGTGGGATCGGACGCGTTTTGCTATGACGCCAATGGCAATCTCACCGCTGACGGCGATCACGTCTATCTCTATGATGTCGAGAACCGCCTGGTTCAAAAGCGGGCGCAAGGCACCGGCAACACCAATTGCTCCAGCCTGTCCTATTCCGGCTCAATCGTGGCCGAGCTGCGCTATGATCCGATGGGTCGGCTCTATCGCCTGCGCGACTACCCTGGCGGCACCGGGATCAAGCGCTTCGTCCATGACGGCAATGCGCTGGTCATGGAGTACAACTCCAATGCCTCGGCCATCGTCCAGCGCTATGTTCACGGCTCCAATCTCGAAGCCGATGACCCGCTGGTGTGGTACCGCAACTCTGGCGTAGCGCTTTCCAATGCGCGCTATCTGTTCGCTGATCCGCGCGGCTCGATCGTGCTGGTCGCCAACAACTCCGGCGGCACGATCGCGATCAACACTTATGACGAATACGGCATTCCAGACAGCGCCTCAGGGTTCAACATCAACACCAAGGGACGGTTCCGCTATACCGGCCAGCTGTGGCTGCCCGAGCTGGAGATGTATTACTACAAGGCCCGGATCTACTCCTACAAGCTCGGCCGGTTCATGCAGACCGACCCGATCGGCTACGAAGACCAGTTCAACCTCTACGCCTATGTCGGAAACGATCCGATCAATGCGGTGGATTTTACTGGGCTTGAGCGTGTTGTATTTACGTTGGATCTAAAGCTTGCCGCAGCACTGGGAATTGATGTTGAAGGAGAGTTTTCGTTCGACACGGAAACATACGAAATAGGTGCTGCTATCGAGGGAGGGCCTGCAATTGGGGCGGGAAACAGCTACTCTGGTGGAGTGGAGACTGAGGCTAGCAGCAAGCAAGGGAACGTTGCTGCAGTTGAAGGAGCTGTAAAGACAGATACACAGGCTAGAGTGAGGGTAGGCAGCGAAATTGGCGGAGGCGTTAGGACCAGCACCCGGAATGGTGTTAGAGTGGCTAGTGATGGAAGTAGTGGTTCGATATCGGAGGCTGAGGCATCAGCGAGCTATGCTGGAACGCAGATTTCTACAACTGGCGAGACAACGCCACCGAACGAGGCAGCTGCTGGTTTAAGTGCTACCGCTAGCGCTACCGTGAAGGTTGAAGTTAACATATCAATTCCGGATATCGCGAAGACTGTTGAGGGATGGTTTGAGTAATGAATTATCTAAATCATCTCGGAATTTTCTCTGTAGTGAGAGATCGGATGCGGGGAGATGAATATTATATTTTCACGGGTGCTTTGATTTTTTTGGTGATTATCAAAATTGTCTTATTTTTGGGATACCACGTCCCATATTTTTTTATCATTATCTCACTTGCATTACTGATGCCGATTGCGGCTTCAGTTTTTTTGGATCTTCTCAAGGCTTTTGATCAGAGAACTTTCGGGCCGTTCAATTTCTTTTTGTCAGCCTCCCCTCCTTTGTATGCCATCTTCTTTTTCCTTTTTGAAAGTTCCGATTCGGAAATTCAAATTGCGGTGAAGGCCTTGCTTGCGGTTTTTGCTGCCTTGTTCTTTTCAATGATCATCACTGGGATCGCATGGTGGCGTAGGATTGTCTTGCAACGCTAGCGAAGTACCGTGATTTCATCATCGAGCGCTCTTGTTATTCTCCGTTCTATTCTCAAGATCACCCCATTGAATATTCCGATCCAAAATCAACTTCCCTTCCCGAATAATGCGGCGCTAATTTATCGATTGGATTTTGCGCCTTGGACGTTGTGTCAAACTTCCTAGAAAAGGCCGCGCCCGCCACAGTCGATTGCTCCAGCCTGTCTTACTCCGGCTCAATCGTGGCAGAGCTGCGCGTAGCCTGTCCTGAAGTTGTTTCAGGGATCCGATGGGGCGGCTTTATCGCCTAATTGATTACACGGGAGGCACCGGGATCAAGCGCTTCGTTCATGACGGCAATGCGCTGGTCATGGAGTACAGCGGCAATGCCTCGGCCATCGTCCAGCGCTATGTTCATGGCTCCAATCTCGAAGCCGATGATCCGCTGGTGTGGTACCGCAACTCTGGCGTAGGGCTTTCCAATGCGCGCTATCTGTTCGCTGATCCGCGCGGCTCGATCGTGCTGGTCGCCAACAACACTGGCGGCACCGTCGCGATCAACACTTACGACGAATACGGCATCCCTGACAGCGCCTCAGGGTTCAACATCAACACCAAGGGTCGCTTCCGCTACACCGGGCAGCTGTGGATCCCTGAGCTGGAGATGTATTACTACAAGGCGCGGATCTACTCCTACAAGCTCAGCCGGTTCATGCAGACCGACCCGATTGGCTACGAAGACCAGTTCAACCTCTACGCCTATGTCGGAAACGATCCGATCAACGCGGTGGATCCTAGTGGGTTGAGCTCGGAAGACGATCCCCTTGGCATTCGCGAATCGCTGGCCGTGTTCGCCGAGGCCGGAACAGAAGTACTCGAAGCAGTTGCTCAGACTGGCACTTTGGTGGACGCTGCAGTTTCGCTGCCAGGAGAACTGCTGACTGAAGTGCGTACAGATGCAATCGACTTGGCAGTCCCAAATGTTGTTTGGGAATCAGAACGGGCAGAAGGAGGGGAGAGCCTTCAATACTCAACAATTGTTGCGGAGACGACCCCAGACGGAGAACTGACGACCTACACCGTTCGGACTAGATCGAGTATCAACATTGAGGCAAGCACTATCCAACCCCCCACTCAGCCTTCCACTATGGCAGGCGAGGCGGCTGATGATCTTTCTACACGTACCACGGCGCCGACTCCCAGAACGACCGGGCAACGTGCTATGGAAGCCCTCCGAGTAATCTTTGGGATAATAGATCCATTTAGTTAGAGAGAAACTGATGCCTGGCTTTTTGCGGAAATTTGGAGCTGTTAGAGACTACGTGAAAGCGGGTGACGCTTTGTCGTTGGGAAGAGAAGATCTAGCTCTGGATCTTATGGAAAAGGCACAAAAGAAGTTAGGCAAGAGCTACAAGAAGCCTTCTCTGGTCGACATACCGATCAGGCATGCCTTTGCTGCAACTCAAGCTGGGAAATTCGCCCAAGCTCGCGAAGCACTATTGGTGGCCGAGCACAGCCTCGACGTAGCAAGAAAAATTTCTGCAGATGACAAGGCCTATCTCTATAAGTTTTGCAGGACACTTGCCTTTGAAAGCAATAACTTGGATATCCTTAGAGATAAGGACGTTGGGCAGTTTGACTCTTCAAAAGTGAGTGCCGAGAGAAAAAGGAACTTTCCTATGATTGAGAAAACGAGCTACTGAATTTCATGGCTTAAAAGATGACTGATCTGGACCTTTCAAGAATTGAGGCCATGGTCCCACATGTGACGGCCTGCGTGAATCTGCTTAATCAAGGTAAGCTTCTTCAGGCACGAGAGCACTACTCACATTTTGAGGACAGCCCCCTGCCTAGACACAAGGCAATCGGCGCAAGGCTTCTCCTTCTGTTGGGGGAAACAAAAAAAGCAAATGAGCTCTTTGAGGAGGCTCTTCAAATAGCGTCTCGGCGATCAACTGCGACAAACCAGTACATCGTACAGTATTGCGAAGCATTTCTCGCTGCTCGAACTGACGAAGAAAAATTTCAGGAACACGCCGCCAAAGCTGCTGAACTGCTGCCTTCAAATGAGCTATTCCTATGTCTTCCGATCTTCCATCCAAATGATGATCAAGACATTCATGGCTAGGCCAACAAATTTCCGTACGTTTAGTTGGCAGCGAATGACCTAGTCGCTCAATCCAAGCAAGCCCTACCGCTCATCAGCCCATGTCAGCTGGGGCTTCACCCGCAACGCGGCATCACAGATCCTGACCGAGAGCCAGGACAATGACAGCTACAGCTGGGATGGCCATGTCGATGTTACCCGCAGCTATACGGTCAATGGGCTCAACCAATACACCGGCGTGGGATCGGACGCGTTTTGCTATGACGGCGTCTTGACTGCCCTATCGCTTCGCGGCTTGAGGGCTGGGCAATCTCTGAACGTGTAAGCCAGCGTCTATCTCGTAGGCTGTCCTGAACTTGTTTCAGGAATGTAGAAAACCGCCTGGTTCAAAAGCGGGCGCAGACCAACAGCAATTGCAACAGCCTGTCCTACTCTGGCTCAATCGTGGCCGAGCTGCGCGTAGCCTGTCCTGAACTTGTTTCAGGGATCCGATGGGGCGGCTCTATCGCCTGCGCGATTACCCGGGCGGCACCGGGATCAAACGCTTCGTCCATGACGGCGTCTTCTCTGCCCTATCGCTTCGCTACTTGAGGGTATCATTCTCGCCCTAACGCGACGCTGCTTGAGGTCGTGGCAATCTCTGAACGTTTCAGCTAACCTCAATCATGTAGCCTATTCCCAGCCAGCGCCTCAGTTAAGCCCCCGAGTATGGATCGTAGTCCGCCGGGGGGAGGTCTTGCCTTGGGGGCTCTACAGTCTCCGGTATCGGGATCTCGCGCGGCGCATCGGTCACTTGCTGAGCTCCGGCCATAAGGCCTGCCGCGATAACCGGGGCGCCGAGCAGCACGAAGCAGCCGAGGAGTACCCGCGCGCCCTGGCGCAGCGGCAATCTGCCGGTCAGCGCTAACAGCCCGACAAGAGCCACCGCCAGCACGCACAATCCGATCGCGAGGCTCCCAAACAACAGGTCCTGAATCCAGACCAGCGAGTCTACGAGCGGCGAGGCTCCGACTGGCTCAAACAGGCTTGACTGGATGGTGGTAGCGGGCTGCAGCATTACGCCTTGTAACTTAACCGGCGCGTTTTCGAATGCCTAGTATCGAATGAATCGTTGCCATCAACGTCACCTGGCAGGCGGGGAAACCGGCCAGCAATCACGAAGCGCCCAACTCACTTCCAAAAGCCTCCAAGCCATCCACCGGCTCAGCATGAGGGAATGCATCCCATTCATCGCCAGCGGGCGACATAGCCTCCCCTTTGACTGGCGGTGGGTAGTCCGGTGAACTGAGCACCGCCCGCGCCTCTCTACGTGCAGCCGTAATCTCTTTCTTGGCGGCCTTGCGCTGTGCGTCCTCGCTCATCTCTGAGTATCGAGCCGAGCCGATCAAAGCCAACAGGCGATTATAGGTCAGCCGTCCTTCGATCTCGTCATAGCGGTCGAACTCTTCCGGCGCGTAGTCCAGCCGTTCGCCGTCCTGGGTGTACGGCCTTCCCGGTGCTGAGACGCCTTTGTTGATACGCAGCATTTCCGCTGCAGCTGGATCGTCCTTCGCCTTCGATTGCCAGAACGGAGAAACCAAATCCGGCCCCAAGCTATCAAGATTGCTCGCGAGCGCGAGATCTGTTCGAACTCTGGCCTGCTCCCACAGCCATTCGCTGAACGCCTTTCTCCGCCCCACCAACAGCATTGTTCCAAAGCGCAATAAAGTTGCGGAATGTCGTCAGACAGTTAAAGCTGTTTTTGTGGGGTTTTGAAACAAGGGGCGGAACCATGCGGGGACTAAGCAAGAGGTTTGGACTGATTTGGGCTGCATTGGGCCTGCTACTAATGAGCAGCTTTGCGCCAGCGGCAATGGCGCAAGAAGACGAAGCCAAGGAACCAAGCGCGCTCTCCTCCCTGCCCCTGCGATTGATAGGCCCGGCCTATCCATCAGGACGGATCTCGGACTTCGCGTTTTTCTCAGGCGGCTCCCACCACTACATTGTCGCGACCGCGTCTGGAGGCCTTTGGCTGACCAAGAATGCCGGGACGACATGGACCCCGATCTTCGACCGCGAAGGCACCTATGCGATCGGCGTGGTCGAGATCGCGCCCTCAGATGAGAAGACAATCTGGGTCGGAACCGGTGAGAACAATGCCCAGCGTTCGGTCGCGTTTGGCGATGGCGTCTACAAATCGACCGACGGCGGCAAAACCTGGAGCAATATGGGGCTGAAAGACTCTGGCCATATCAGCCAGATCTGGATCCATCCCGAGGACGCAAATACAGTTCTGGTCGCGGCTCAGGGTCCGCTGTGGAATTCAGGCGGCGACCGCGGGCTCTACAAGACCACTGATGGTGGTGCGAGCTGGGACCGCATCCTTGAGATCGACGAACACACTGGGATCAACGAATTCGTTGTTCACCCCGACAATTTCGATGTGATCGTCGCATCATCGTATCAACGTCGCAGGCACGTGTGGGTGCTGATCAACGGTGGCCCAGGATCTGGGATTCATCGCACCGTCGATGGTGGTGAAAGCTGGAAAGAAATCAAATCGGGCATGCCGAGCGATGACATCGGACGGATCGGTCTGGCCATGGCTCCGTCCAGCCCGAATACACTCTACGCTATTGTAGAGGCTCAGCCCGATGAACAGGGTGTGTTCCGCTCGTCTGACTTTGGCCAAAGCTGGGAAAAGCGTTCCAGTCACATGACCACCAGCCCACAGTATTACAATGAGATCATGGTTGATCCGAAGGATCCGAACACGCTCTATTCGCTCGACACGTTCTCAAAGCGCTCGAGCGATGGCGGCAAGACCTTCACCAATCTGGGCATTGGTCATCGTCACGTTGACGACCACGCGCTGTGGATCAACGAGAACAACACTGACCATATGATCATCGGTGGCGATGGCGGTATCTATGAAAGCTGGGACGGCGGCACTTTGTGGAAGCACACCGACAATCTGCCGATCGTCCAATTCTATCGCATTCAGCCGGACAATGCCGCGCCGTTCTACAATGTCTGTGGCGGCACGCAGGACAACAATTCGTTGTGCGGCCCCTCGCGTACCGCGGTCATTCACGGCATCACCAATTCCGACTGGCACATCGTGCTGGGCGGAGATGGCTACAAACCGCAGATCGATCCGCGCGATCCCAACATCGTCTATGCGCAGTATCAGTATGGCGGGCTGGTTCGCTATGACCGCCGGACGCAGGAGCGGGTATTCCTGACGCCGCAGCCCGAAGCCGATGAGCCAGCCTATAAGTGGAACTGGAACACTCCGCTGCTGATCAGCCCGCACAATCCCGACCGGATTTACTATGCCGCGGAGTATCTGTTCGCCTCAGATGATCGCGGCAATTCCTGGCAGAAGATCAGTCCTGACCTCACCCGTCAGATTGATCGCAATGCGCTGGAAGTGATGGATCGCGTTTGGAGCGTCGACGCGATCGCCAAGAACGATTCCACGTCAATCTTTGGCGCGGCAATCGCATTGAGCGAGAGCCCTGTTGCACAAGGCCTGATCTATGTTGGGACCGATGACGGCGTAATCTCCGTCACCGAGAACAATGGCGGGAGCTGGCGTCGGCTCGAGAGCGTTCCTGGCGTTCCGGACATGACTTTGGTCGAGGATATCATCACCTCTTCACACAGCGCGGACGTCGCCTATGCTGTGTTCGACAACCACAAGCGCGGCGATCACAACCCTTACGTCTATCGTTCGAGCGATCGCGGCCGGACATGGCAATCGATTGCGGGCGACCTGCCAGATTGGGGATCGGTCCACACGATTGCTGAGGATCACGTCGATCCCAACCTACTGTTCGTGGGGACCGAGTTCGGCCTGTTCTACAGCCAGAATGGCGGCCAGAATTGGCACCAACTCAAGAACAAGTTCCCGACGATCGATGTGCGCGACATTGAGATCCAACGCCGTGAGAACGACCTCGTGGTCGGCACATTCGGACGCGGCATCTATGTTCTCGACGATTACTCGGCTTTGCGCACCAGCGCGGCCAGAGTCGCCAGCTCGGAAGCCACGCTGTTCCCGGTCCGTGATCCCTGGCTCTACGTCGAGGGGGATCTGTGGGGCACCTGGGGCGGCGCCAAGGGCTTTAACGGCGACAATTTTTGGCATGCCGAGAATCCGCCATTCGGTGCGGTCTTTACGTACACTCTGAACGAGGGACTGAAATCTCTCGCCAAATCGCGCCGCGACGCCGAACGCGAGATCGAAAAGGACGGCGGCAATACGCCCTACCCCTCGTGGGATCGCCTGCGTGCTGAGGATCGTGAGGATGACCCCGCGATCCTGTTCACCGTCACCGATGCCGAAGGCAATGTGGTGCGGCGGATGACAGGTCCGAGCTCCAAGGGCTTGCATCGGGTCGCTTGGGACCTTCGTTATGAGGCACCCGACCCGGCCCAGATCGCACCACCGGGCGGATCGCTGTTTGGCGGCGTTCCGACTGGGCCGATGGTTGTGCCAGGCAGTTACTCTGTAACCCTGTCAAAGCGGATCAACGGCGTTGTGACCCAGATTGCCGGGCCACAGAGCTTCACGGTCAAACCGCTCGAAAACAGCCCTGAATTGTCGCAGGACCGTGCAGCGGTGCTGGCCTTCCAGGAAGAGACCGCCGATCTGGCCGGTGCTGTCAGCGGTGCTGGCGCAGCATCGCGAGAGCTGCGTAACCGGCTGGCGCTGCTCAAGGTTGCCGTGGAAGCCTTGACGGTTCCGAACGACGCTCAGCGCGCTCGGATCCAACAGGCAGAGACGGTGCTCGACAATGCGGATATTGCACTGTTCGGTGACACGACAGTCACCAGCCGCAACGAACCTGCGCCGTTCTCGATCTCTGCCCGGGTCGGTCAGATCCGTGGCTGGGGTTGGTCGCATCAATCGCCAGTGACCGGGTCGGATCAGACCGCGCTGGAGATTGCAAAGACCGATTTCGCGGCCGCGCTGGCGCAGCTGCGCGATGTCGAAGCGCGGGTTAAGGCCATGGAGAGCGAGCTTGCTGGACTGGGTGCGCCCTACACCGCTGGCAGCGGCGTCCCGAACTGGCCGCAATAGCACCGCCAGAAATGGCAAAGCGAGGGTCGCGACGCAGAGCATCGCGGCCTTTGCGCTTTTGTGGCCATTGGCTCCTGTCGCAGCCGAAGCGCCAGAAACCGGTCAGGCTGTGCTGTTGGAAGCCTCACCGACGGCGATCATCATCACCGGAACGCGCTCGGATCGCGCCATCGAGCAAGAGCCCTACGCGATCCAGGTGATCGATCAACAACAGCTTGAGCGCGAGCTGCCGCGGACTGTCCCTGAAGCGCTTAGCGAGCTTCCCGGTGTATTGGTGCAGAAGACCGCCTCGGGCCATGGCTCGCCATACATTCGCGGGTTCACTGGCAATCGGACGCTGCTGGTGATCGACGGCGTGCGCTACAACAACGCGACCTATCGCGACGGAGCGAACGAGTACTTCGCACAGATCGACAGCTTCACCCTATCCCAGGTCGAGTTGATCGCGGGACCCTCCTCCGCGCTCTATGGCAGCGAAGCGGTGGGCGGCGTACTCAACCTTATCACTCGCCCCACTGCGATGGCGGGTGAGGCTGGCCAATACGCCGTTGGCGAGCAGACATTGCGCTACTCCAGCGGTGATGACAGCATAACCTCGCGCAGCGCGCTTGAACTGGGCAAAGGCGGACACTGGGGCCTGCGTGGAGGTTTCACGCTTCGCAGTTATGGCGACGTGCACGCCGCGGATCTCGGCATCCTCCCCTACACCGGCTATGAGGAGCGGGCAGCGGATGCGCGGCTCGACCTGGCGCTGAGCCCATCTTGGCTTGTGACGGTGAAACACCAGAGTCTGTGGCAGGACGATGTCCCCCGGACCCATTCGACGGTGTTCTCACGGTCGTTTGCGGGCACGAGCGTCGGAGACGACCTTTTGCGAGAAAAGAACCACTATCGCAGCCTGACCTATCTCAAGGCAAAGGGCTCAACTGCGTCAGATTGGCTGCGGAGCATCGAGCTGACTCTGTCGCATCAGCGGCGCAGCGAGCAGGAGGATCGAATCCGCGCCGATCAACTTTTGATCGACCAAGGCTTTGATTCCGATCTACTGGCGTTCAGCGCCATCGCAAGCGCGCAGCTTGACGCACTCGACCTGACCTATGGCATGGATCTGAGCCTTGAATGGATCGACAGCGATCGCACGGACACTGACCTCGCCAGTGGCACGATGCTCGTTAGAGTTCAGGGTCCCGTCGGCGATGATGCAAGCTATGATCAGGCAGGTCTTTTCGTCCGCGGTGTTCAAGCGATCTCGCAAACGCTGTCATTGGAAGCCAGTCTTAGAGCTTCACTCGTCGCCACCAATATAGGCAGCTTTGCTGATCCCCTTTCCGGCGCCGAGATCTCCTTCGACGATAGCTGGAGCAATCTGTCCGGCTCGCTCCGCGCACAATGGCAAAGCAAAAGCCATCGCATCTGGGCAGGCTACAGCCGATCCTTCAGAGCGCCCAATGTTGCTGACATCAGTCGGTTTGGACGCAGCCGTTCGAATGAGATTGAGATCGCAAGTCTCAATCTAGAGCCAGAGACATTTGATACAGTCGAGGTCGGCTATCGCTATCAGTCTGATGGCCTGCAGCTGGGCACCAATCTCTACCGAACCGTACTCAACGACTACATCGCCACCGTGCCGACCGGCCAGATTCGCAACGGCCTGACCGAGGTTTCCAAACGCAACGCAGCCTCAGGTCATATCAGCGGGATAGAGTTTTGGCTCAGCGCCGCGCTCGGCGGCGGGTTCTCGCTGGAGGGCAATGCGACTTGGCTCCGCGGCCGACTGACAGTCCCAGGGGTCGTGGGCCCCGTCGAAGAGCCTATCAGCAGGATCCAACCGCTCACTGGCAATCTAGCCTTGGCTTGGGAGCGCAACGACATTTGGGCGCGCGCGGAAATCCGCTTGGCAGACCGGGCTGACCAGCTCAGCAGCGGAGATTTGCTCGACACTCAGCGGATCCCGCCGGGCGGTACGCCGGGGTACAGCCTGATCAACGTCCGTGCAGGAGCGAGCATAGCCGAAGGTCTGGATTTCACGCTCGCGCTCAACAATCTGCTCGACGAAGCCTATCGCAGCCACGGGTCGGGCAGCAATGAACCCGGTCGCCATATTGTCGCCGGGATTACCGCTAGCTTCTGAGCTCGGCCTAGTATCCGCTAGCCTGACCGTCTTTGCGCATTTCGGTACCGCCGCTGTAGACCCCCGTCTCAGGATCGCGGACGATCGCCTGATAGCCGCCGAACATGATGCCATTGTCGACCACACGGACATTGTGCCCCATTTCTCGCAGGCGCTCGACCGTGGCGGTTGGAATTCCAGGCTCGACATTGAGCGTGCCCAGCGGATCTTCAGAGGGACCGGTTGAGGGTTCGGTCGGCTGACGCCCACCGTCGTGGTTGATCCGCGCGGCATCGCCTGCTTCCTGCACATTCATGCCGTAATCGACCATGTTGATCAGGATCTGGACATGTCCTTGCGGCTGCATGCCACCACCCATCAGGCCCAGGGTCATATAGGGCTTGCCGTCCTTCTTCACGAATGCCGGGATAATTGTGTGGAAGGGACGTTTGCCCGGCTCGTAGGCATTGGCGTGCTCGGGATCGAGACTGAACAATTCTCCTCGATCCTGCAGCATGAAGCCGAGCCCGTCAGGGACCAGACCCCCGCCCATACCGCGATAGTTTGACTGGATCAGGCTGACCATCAGGCCGTCCTTGTCGGTCACCGTCAGGTAGGTTGTATCGCCCGGTCCTTCGAGCTTGGGCTCTCCGGGTCCAAACTCAGGTGTCGCCTTCGCCGGATCAATCAGGGCAAACCGCTCCTTGCCGTATTCTTCCGACAGCAGGTCCATTGGAAACGGCGCGAAGTCCTGGTCGGCGTAAAACCGCGCCACATCGGCATAGGCCAGTCGCTTGGCCTCGGTGATGTAATGGATAACCTCAGGGCTGCCGCGCTCCCATTGGCGCAGGTCGACATTCTTGAGAATGTTGACCATCTGTAGAGCGGCAAAGCCCTGCGTGTTGGGAGGCAGCTGGCACATCTCGAAGCCATCGCGATACTCCACGCAAGCTGGTTCTACCCATTCGCTTTTGTGGTCAGTGAAATCAGTCCAGCTGAAGGCCGAACCCTGCTGGCGGAGGTAGTTGACCATAACTTTAGCGCTGTGGCCTGCGTAGAATTCATCACGGCCATTGAGCGCAATCCGTTCTAGCGTGTCGGCGAGATCAGGGTTCTTGAAGATGTCGCCAGCTTCTGGCGCCCCATTCGGAAAAAAGGTCGCACGAGCGTTGTCAAATTCGAACTCATAGCTCTCGAGCCGCCGCTCGTAGGCGCGCAAGCCGCGCTGGAAGTACATTGCAATGACGGGCGCAAGCGGATGCCCATCACGCGCATATTCGATCGTTGGAGCAAGGATTTCGCTCATCGGTTTCGAGCCGAACTTCTTGTGCATCTCAAACCAACCATCGACCGTGCCGGGGATCGTCACTGGCAAGTGCCCAACAGCTGGCAGAGAGTCAGCGCCGTCAAGCTTCTCAAGCAATTGGTCGAGCGTCTGGTTCTTGGGTGATCTGCCCGAACCGTTGAGGCCATAGAGTTTGTCGGTCTTGGGGTCATAGATGATTGCGAACAGATCACCGCCAATCCCGTTACCAGTTGGCTCCATCAGACCCAGCGCAGCATTGGCAGCAATCGCCGCATCAACCGCATTGCCGCCATCCTTGAGGATCTGGACAGCGATCTGTGTGGCCAAGGGATGCGCGGTCGCTGCCATACCATTGGGAGCCATCACTGGGCTGCGTGACCAATTGGCACCGACCGGCCGACCGCCAGCACCGATCTGCTCTTCGACCGGCTTCGGTTCTTCAGCCACGCTGGGCGTTGCGATCAGTGCGAGGGCTGAGAGAGCGGCGGTGAGTCCGAGGCGCATCATCCTATCCTTGTTTTCGATGGTTCGAGAGAAAAACGAATTAGCTTGGTTTTCGGCGCTTTCGCATCCGAGGGAGCAGGAACAGATAGATCCCCGTGCCCCACATTATCAGCAGCAAAACGCCTGTCGGCAGGAACAGATAGAGTTTCACTTCATCGGAAAAGAACGAGCCATCATGAATGCTCTCGATCAAATCGGACCGGCGGTATGCGACATTGAGAACTTCAGCCGTATTGGTATCCACTTGAACTTCCCAGCCGCTATGTGAGCGGATTTTTGCGATTCCCTTGTCGACCCGCAGATCGATCCGATCGATATCCGACCATTGCGAGATGCCAGCCTGCGGATATGCGCGAGTGGCTTCCAACATCTGTTCAAAGCTTGCAGCCGGGATCTGTTCCGAGACGACGCCTTGGCTGGTGGCGGGCTGAATCCACTCAACCTCTTTCTTGAGCATCAGAAAGATGCCCGCCGCGAACATGATCCCGGCGGGCACAAAAACAGCAAGTGAAAGCCAGTAGTGGATCTGGCGGAATAGTCGCTTGGGATTCATCGCATCAAGGTATTCGACCGCCTGGGACCCATGGGCCTCCGGCGGCTTGCAGCTCCGCTTCAAACGCTGGGATGGTTGCTTCTGTCAACGAGGTCAGTCGGTTCTTGATCCCATCAAACTCAGTTTTTGCATAGTTGAACTGCTCACGATGCGTTTGGGTCGGACCATAGGTAGCGGCGAACAGGCCAGTCAGCACCGTGCCGAGGCGGCTCCGAACGGTATGCTGGGTCCGCTCTGTCAGTGCATTGCGCGCCGCATTCCCATTGAGCAGCTCTTCAAGCGCCAGAGTCTCTGTGCGGATCGCCTGCAAGCGATTATCCAACGCGGTCGGATCGCCGCCTTGAACACGCTGAGTGGCGATTGCCAAAAGGCCGAGCTTTTTCTTGGCTTCGTTGAGCACCGATGCCGCCGCAGTCACCGACCTGTCGAACTGAGCGACTTCAGCCCAAAACTCGCTCGCATCCGCTTGCGGTGGCAGAGCCCCTGCTCGCAATGGTTTCACGTTAAAGGGCTGCGGCCCCACCAGCTCGGTCGTCTGACCGCGTACACGCTGCGAAAGCGACACAGTGTATTGCCCCGGAGCCACCAGGAAGCCCGATGGTTCATCATCACCCGGAGTAACCGGTGCTGCCGCACTCATATCCGGATAGCGCAGGTCCCAATTGACCCGGTGGAAGCCCTTCTTGGCCGGGCCTTTGATCCGCCGCACAACAGTGCCATCGGCATCGCGCACGGTCAGCCAAACTGTGGGAGCGACCTCCTGAAGCTCGCGCGTCATGGCAGGGAAACCAGGGAAAGGCGTGTCAGCGCCTTCCTCGATGAGCGGCTTCTCACGCTCCTGCCGCATGTCCTTCAGCGACTGGAGGTCTTCCGAAAGGTAGTATGTGAAGTTTGCTCCAAAGGGCGGGTTTGGCGCGCGGAAATAGCCATTGCCTTGCGAGCCACCCGCCGAAAATGCGAGCGGATGCTGTTCGATATACCACCATGCATCGCGGCCGGGGAACAACATTGCGCGCTCTTCCAACCGTGCCTCATTGAGCGTGCGGAGCGGCGAGATATCATCGACAATGAAGAAACCGCGGCCAAAGCTCGCGGCGACCAGATCATCCTCACGCCGTTGAATAGTCACATCGCGGAACGCGATAGTGGGCGCATCTCCGCTGAGCTTGACCCATTTGTTCCCGCCATCAAGCGTGAAGAACAGCGCAAACTCCGTCGCGGTGAACAACAGGTTCGGGTTTTCGTGATCCTGTACGACCCGCCAAACTAGGTGGCGGTCAGGAATGTCCCCTGTGATGTCAGTCCAACTCTGCCCGCGATTGGTGCTCTTGAGCAGATAGGGTGTGAAATCGCCATACTTGTGATTGTCGAGAGCGATGTAGACGGTGTTCTCGTCAAACAGGTCAGCACGAATATCATTCACGAAGGCGGTGTCCGGAACGCCGGGCAGAGAGCCCGCTTCAATCCGCCGCCACGTGCTGCCCCGGTCCTCTGAGACCTGGATCAGGCCATCATCCGTACCAACATAGAGAATGTTCTCATTGATCGGGGATTCACCGATCGAGGTGATGGTGTTGTATTGCGACATGGCGAGGAAGTCCCACCCCGCATCCCAGCTCCATTGCCGCCCTTGAACGGGCAACAGCAGCCGGTCCTGATCGCGTGTGAGATCACCTGAAACAGCGGTCCAGCTGTCCCCCCGATCCGTCGAACGCCACAGCCGTTGTGAGGCGAAATAGATCGTAGTTGGATTGTGCTGGCTAACCCAAATTGGCGCATCCCAATTCCACCGCTCAATCGGCTCACCCGGGGCTGCCTGCGGCTTGATATGGATCAGCTCGCCAGTAATGCGATCGATCCGC
This sequence comes from Erythrobacter sp., assembly GCA_965229665.1. GTDB lineage: Bacteria > Pseudomonadota > Alphaproteobacteria > Sphingomonadales > Sphingomonadaceae > Erythrobacter. The sequence continues at coordinate 3,377,821 of OZ245896.1, forward strand.
GCCAGGTTGCCCTGCTGCCATTGCGCATACATGATGTCCGGGTTGCCCGGTTCGGTCGCCGATTGGTGCCCATCGCCAAACAGCGTGATGAACCAGTCGGAATTGCGAATGCCGTGGCGATTGTCAGTCCGCGATGGGCCGCCCTGAGAATTGTTGTCCTGCGTGCCGCCATAGACATTGTAGAATGGCTCAGCGTCATCAACCGCGACCTTGTAGAATTGCGTGATCGGCAGATTGTCAATGAAGCGCCAGGTCTTGGTATGATCATAGCTTTCATAGAGCCCGCCATCAGACCCGAACATGATGTAATCGGGATCGTCGGCGCGGAATGCGATCGCATGATCATCAACGTGCTTGAGTTCGTTGTTGAGATCGCTCCAGGTTTTTCCGCCATCGTGTGAAATCTGCGAGGTGTTCGAGACCAGATAGATCAGGTCGAACTTGTGCGGATTGGCATAGAGCTCCTGATAGTAATGCGGTCCCGTGCCGCCAGAAACCTGATCGGACATCTTGGTCCAGCTGGCCCCGCGATCGGTTGACCGCCACACGCCGCCTTCACGGCGATCCAATTCAATCGCGGCATAGAGGACATCGGGCTGCATCGGTGAGATCGCCAGCCCCGTCTTGCCCATATTGCCTGTCGGCAAACCGGTCTTGAGCTCTTCCCAAGTCTCCCCGCCATCTTCGGACTTGTAAAGGCCACTCTCAGGCCCACCGCCAACATAGGCTGCAACTGTCCGATGACGCTGCCAAAGAGCGGCATAGAGACGGTCAGGATTGCGTGGGTCGATCAACAGGTCGGTCGCGCCGGTGTACTCACCAGCGGAAAGGACATTCTCCCAGGTCTCGCCGCCATCAGTGGTCTTGTAGACACCGCGCTGGCCGCCAGGCGACCACAGCGGCCCTTGAGCCGCTACCCAGACCGTGTTGGGATCATCGGGGTGAATAATGATCGTCGACAGTTGGGACGATTCCTCGAGCCCCTTTTTCTCCCAGTTCTTGCCGCCATCGTTAGACAGATAGATGCCATCACCGAAACCGAGGTGGCGACTGCCGGTGTTCTCACCAGTGCCAACCCAGATGCGGTTGGAATCGTTGGGATCCAGGCCCAGTGATCCGATGGAATAGGAACCCTGGCCGTCAAACAGCGAAGTCCAGGTTGTGCCAGCATTCTCGGTCTTCCAGACCCCGCCAGAGCCGACCGCGACATACCAGGTGGCGGGATCGTCCTGGACAATTTCAATATCCGCGATCCGGCCGGACATCAGCGCCGGGCCGATACCACGGAGACTAAAGGCGTCGAATGTGCCGCTCGAGAGTTTCGGCTGTTCGGCGTCATCAGCGGTCTCTGCGATCGCCGCGCCTCCCATTCCCAAGGCAACGACACAAGCGAGCAGAAACTTCGCGACTTTCATTCAGATGTCCCCTGTATTTCCCTGCGAGCTTGGAAGCTGTCGGCGACCATGGCAAGCAAATTGTCGTCGACGAACGACCATCTCCCGTCGACGATCGGCATTTGCTTGTTCCGGTTTCGCTTGCGGAGTGGTCAGAGCGCAGGCAAAGTGGACTCTCAAAGCCCCCTGTTATAAAGTCCCGCGCCATGTCCAGAAGGTTCATCAGTGCTGCCATTTGTTTCAGCCTAGCCGCTAGCCCTACGGCAGCGCTGGCTTGCGATCTCGATGGCTTGCCCGGTTTCCATCGCTTCAATCCTTTTGCGAAGATCCCTGGCTTCCAAGGCTTGGCACCCCCTTCGGGACCACGTGAGCAGGCTACAGCTCCCAAGCGCGCTACGCCAAAGAAGACTGAAGCGCGTGAGGCAGAAAAACCGACAACGTCGAAGTCTCAGGCGCGTGCCCAAAAAACGTCTAGCCCATTGGACAAGCTGAGAAGCGATCAGGATTGGACGACTGGGCCGATTTCCACCGAGGAAGAGATCACCGAAATCTAGCCATGCGATTGCAGGTTAACGGCATAGAGAAGGCCTATAATGGACGTGACGTCCTGGCCGGAATCTCCTTCGACATGCCCTCACAGGGCCGCGCGCTGCTGCTTGGCCCGTCCGGCTCAGGCAAGTCCACCCTCCTCAACATTGTTTGCGGGTTACAATCACCCGACAGTGGAGAGGTCCGGTTGGGTGATGCTGTCATTACCTCATCCGCAGCCGATGCCGTCCGACGCCGGCACATGGGCATTATTTTCCAGACGCTGCGGTTGGTGTCTGCCCTCACTGTGAAGGCCAATCTCACACTCGCGCAGCGTTTGCAGACCGGCACTACAGACGCAGCGCTTGTCGAGCAGACCTTGGATCGCCTTGGAATTGCCGACCGCGCACAGGCACGCCCTTATGAGCTTAGCCAAGGCGAAGCCCAGCGTGCTGCAATCGCACGGGCTCTGGTGGTAAAACCGGACATTTTGATCGCGGATGAGCCAACCTCCGCCTTGGACCAGGCTAATACAGACACAGTTGCGAAACTCCTGTTGGAGCTCGCCGAAGAGGCCGAAGCGACCTTGCTGATCGCGACCCATGATGATCGTCTCAAGCCATACTTTGAGCAGACGCTGGAGCTCAAGGACGGGAGGTTGTCGGCATGATCAGTCTCGCCCTTGCCTATCTTCGGGATCGTCCACTCACCACCGCGCTCAATGTCATTCTGCTGGCAATATCTGTCGCGATGTTGGTTCTGCTGCTGCAGTTCGGTACGCAAGCCAGCGAGCGATTTGAACGCGATGCGCGCGGCGTTGATCTGGTGGTTGGAGCCAAGGGCTCACCGCTCCAATTGATCCTGTCGAGCGTGTTTCACGTCGATCAACCGACCGGCAATATCCCGCTCAGCAGTCTTGAACTGTTGCGGCGCGACCCGGCAGTGGCGCGGGCCGTTCCGCTCGCCCTGGGCGATAACTTCCGCGGCTATCGCATCGTTGGCACCGACGCGACATTCGACGATCTGTATCAGACTGAGGTCGCAGAGGGGCGCCGCATTGAGGGCAATTTTGAGGCTGTTCTCGGCGCCAAAGTCGCGGCGGATACGGGAGCAGGGCTAGGCCAGAAATTCATCGGAAGCCATGGCTTTGCCGACGACGAAGGCGGGGATCAGGGACACGATCATGCTCCTTACGAAACTGTCGGCATACTCGCGCCAACCGGCACGGTGGTCGATCGCCTGATCCTGACCTCGGTTGAGAGTGTATGGGAAGTCCATGGCATCTACGGCCATGACCACGATCATGAGAGCCACGATCATGAGGGTCGCGACCACGAAGGCCACGACCACGATGGCCACGACCACGATGGCGCAAAGGCTGAAGATCACGATCACGATCACGGGGGTCATGATCATGACGAAGACGAGCATAATCATGACCATGGTGATGAGCATGCGCACGATCACGATGAAGAGGTGGCGCCGAGCGATGGAGAAGAACGAACAATTCTTCAGGCAGCGGGGTCCGGCCTCGACCCTGAACTGACCGCGCTCTTGGTAACCTATCGCAATGCCTCTGGCGCGATCCGCATCCCTTCAATGGTCAACCGCCAAACGGAAATGCAATCCGCCGTCCCCGCGACTGAAACTGCGCGCCTGCTCGAGCTGCTCGGCGCCAGCCTCGACGGAATTCGCGTCTTCGCGTGGCTGTTAGCTTTGACCGGCGGTCTGGCGATTTTCGTGGCCCTGCTCAATATGGCGCGCAGCCGCGAAGGCGATTTGGCACTGCTGCGCGTGATGGGGGCAAGCCGCGTTCAGGTCTTCGCAACAGTCATTATGGAAGGGGTGATTACGGCCGCGCTGGGCGCGCTGATCGGCTGGCTTGCCGCACATGGCCTGATCACAATTGCCCAGAGCAGCTTTGCCACATTGTCCGACCTCGGCCTGACAGCGTGGCGGTTTGTGCCGCAGGAAGCTGTGCTGATTGCTGCAGTGATCGGAATTGGAGCCTTGGCGGCACTGATCCCGGCCTTACGCGTCTATCGGATAGACCCAGCGCAAACGCTGGCCCGATCCTAAATTGAATTTGATGCTTGGAGCAGGAAACAAATGAGCTGGAAGAAACTTGCCGGGACGATTGGTGCGGTTTTGGTTGTCACCTCCGCTCCTACAAGCTCGATCAACGCCCAGATGCTCGACACGCAGGTCAAAGCTCCGGTTGAGGACATCTGGAAACCCGCAGCAACGCCCAAGGGCGGCATTTCGTGGAAGGTTCTGGAAGCGACAGGCGAAGTCACCCGCAAGGATAATGAGGGCTACATCGTTTCAAAACCGATTTTCACCAAGCAAGTCAAAGGTCTCGAAGGCAAACGGATCAAAGTCGCAGGCTGGATGACTCCGCTGGAGAACGGCTCGAGCCAGAAGCACTTCGTATTGCTCGCCTACCCGCCGGGCTGCCCGTTCCATTTCCACGCGGCGCCCAATCAATTCATTGAAGTCTATGCCGAAACCCCCTTCCCGACCAATGAGACCAAGGTCCATATCGTCAGTGGTGTCCTGGAACTGACCGGTCAGGATGAGAGCGGGATCTTCTATCGCCTGCGCGCCTCCAAGCCGGCCTAAGATTGCAGGCTAAAGCCCGGTCAGCAGTCTGACGCCGACCACCATAACCAGCGCCGCCGTCAACCAGCGGATCCAGCGCTTAGGCAGGACCTTCAGCGCCATCAGGCTGCCAATCTGACCACCGATGGCAACCGCGATGATCAGCGGCAGCGCCGCGCCTACCGCGCCTCCAAACGCACCCGGCCCATGCTTGAGCAATTGCCCGATCAGACCGAACAGCGAATTCACCAGGATAAAAAAACTTGCAGTCGCCGCGATCGCGCGAGCATCACGCCACCGCGTCAGGTGCAATAGCGGAGCGAGGAAGATCCCTCCCCCAATGCCGACCAGGCCCGCGAGATAGCCCATTGGCGCCGCCACGAAGGGCATCGCCTTGGCAAAGCGTGTGGGTTCTCCCGACTGGGTCTCCACAACTGGAATCAGCATGGTCACTCCAGTCAAGACGAGGCTCGCCCCGAGCAGCAACATAAAGCTGTCTTGGTCGATTGGGGTCAGCCCACCCAGGAGCGCTGCAGGAGCGGCCAAGGTAGTGAGCGTTAACGCGCCTTTCCACGGCGTAACCCCAGCCCTCGCAAAGCGGACCGAGGCACCCGCCACGACCACGATATTGCAAGCGAGGGCGACCATCGGCAGCAGGCGATAGTCCAATCCGGACAGAGCCAACAGCGCGGCATAGGTCGAGCCACCGCCAAACCCCACTGCGGCATAGAGCAAAGCGGTGACGAAGAACGCCACCGCCAACATGATCGGTACCGCTCCAATCACAAGCTCACGCCCTCACGCAAACTTAGAGCGGAGCGGCAACCGGCGGAATTCCGACCGCGCCATGGCAATGCTTGTACTTCTTGCCGGAGCCGCATGGGCAAGGTGCGTTGCGACTGAGATTGAGGTGCGCGTAGGGATTCTCAGTTATCGTGCCACCCACGCGCGCTGCGGGGCGCGGACTGCCCGCGAAAGCGCCGTGCAGATCGGTCCGCTCCGCCGAGCCATCGCCATCAGCCGAATTGTCGAGCCCGGTCAGCGGGTCGATGTGGCTCGTAAGGAAGTCAGGAAGATCAGGCAGCGCTTCTGCCTCTGGCGGAGCCATTCGCAGTTCCGACTTGACCAGGATCTTGGTGACCTCCTCGCGCAGAGTGTCGAGCAGAGTCTCGAACAGGCCGAAAGCCTCTTGCTTGTATTCGTTTATCGGCTGTTTCTGCGCGATTCCGCGCATCCAGATAACCTGACGCAAGGCATCGAGCGTGGCCAAGTGTTCCTTCCAGTGGAAGTCGAGCTGACGCAGCAGCACATCCTTCTCGACGATCCGCCACAGCGACTCATCGCTCTCCGAGATTTTCTTCTCCATCATCTTGTCGGTGATCGTGCGGATCCGCTCTTCAAGAATCTCAGGCTCAACCTGATCTTCTTCCATCCATTCATTGAGTGGAACTTTGAGCGCAAAGACCTCTTCGAGCTTCTCTTCGAGACCCTCGATATCCCATTGCTCGGGATAGGAACCCGGAGGACACGCGGTTCCGACGATCGCATTGACCGTATCATGCCGCATATCGAGCACGACATCGTCAACCATTTCGGAGTCCATGATCTCGCCGCGCTGCTCGTAGATCACCTTGCGTTGGTCGTTCATCACGTCATCGTATTGCACGACCTGCTTACGAACGTCGTAGTTGCGCGCCTCGACCTTCTTCTGAGCGGTCTCGATCGCTTTGGAGAGCCATTTCGATCCGATCGCTTCGCCATCGGCGAGGTTCGAATTCATCATCTTGGCGAACAAAGTGTCCGGCCCGAAGATCCGCAGCAAATCGTCTTCAAGACAGAGATAGAAACGCGATAGGCCAGGGTCACCCTGACGACCGGAACGACCGCGCAGCTGGTTGTCGATCCGGCGGCTTTCATGACGCTCGGTGCCGAGCACGAACAGACCGCCCGCTTCGAGAACCTTGCGTTTCTCTTCTTCGACCTCGGCAGTGATGCGATCGACTTCGGCCTGACGCTTCGGATCGTCTTCAGCCATGTCCTGAAGCTCGTCATTGATCCGGAATTCGAGGTTGCCGCCAAGCTGAATGTCAGTCCCGCGACCAGCCATATTGGTGGCGATGGTCACCGCGCCGATCCGGCCGGCCTGAGCGACAATATGCGCTTCCCGTTCGTGCTGGCGGGCATTGAGGACTTCGTGCTTGACCCCTTCCTTGTCGAGGAATTGGCTGAGAAGTTCGGACTTCTCGATCGACACGGTGCCGACCAGCACTGGCTGACCGATCTGCGACTTCTCAGCAATCGCCTTCGCAATCGCCTGGAACTTGTCCATTGTGTTTTTGTAGAATTCGTCTTCTTCGTCGATCCGCGCGACCGGCTTGTTGGTCGGGATCTCGACGACATTGACCTTGTAGATGTCCCAGAATTCCGCCGCCTCAGTCGCGGCTGTACCGGTCATACCGGCAAGCTTGGGATACATCCGGAAATAGTTCTGGAAGGTGATCGAAGCCATTGTCTGGTTTTCCGGCTCGATCTTGACGCCTTCCTTGGCCTCAGCCGCTTGGTGCAGACCATTCGACCAGCGCCGTCCGTCCATCATACGTCCGGTAAACTCGTCGATGATGATGACCTTGTCGTCTTTGACGATGTAATCGGTGTCGCGCTTGAACATGTGGACGGCCTTGAGCGCCTGATCCAAGTGGTGGACGACCTGAGTGTTCTCGACGTCGTAGAGGTTATCGGTCTCGAGCAGGCCCTTCTCCATCAGCAGCTTTTCGACCTCTTCCAGCCCATCTTCAGTCAGCTGGATTTGCTTGGTCTTCTCGTCTTTCTCGTACCAATCTTCAGGGATTTCCTTGGCGACCTCGTCGAGCGCGACATAGAGATCCGATTTGTCTTCAGTTGGGCCCGAGATGATCAGCGGTGTTCGTGCCTCGTCGATCAGGATTGAGTCGACCTCGTCAACAATCGCGAAGTTGAACGGCCGCTGGGCCATTTCCTTGCGATCGTGCTTCATATTGTCGCGCAGATAGTCGAAGCCGAACTCGTTATTGGTGCCGTAGGTGATGTCGGCATTGTAGGCGTCGCGCTTGTCGAACTCATTCATGTTCGGAACGATCACGCCGACTTTGAGGCCTAGCCAATTATAGAGCTGGCCCATCCATTCCGCGTCACGCCGGGCGAGGTAATCGTTAACCGTCACAACGTGAACACCCTTGCCCTCAATTGCGTTGAGATAGACCGCCAGGGTCGCCACAAGCGTCTTGCCTTCACCAGTCCGCATTTCGGAGATCTCGCCGCGGTGAAGCACAACGCCGCCGATCATCTGAACGTCAAAGTGCCGCATTCCCAACACACGGATTGATGCTTCGCGGACGGTTGCAAATGCCTCCGGCAGGATATCGTCGAGCGTCGCGCCCTCATCCAGCTGCGTGCGGAACTTGTCGGTCTGCGCTTGGAGCTCTTCGTCGGACAGCGCCTGGATTTGCGGCTCGAGCGCGTTGATTTGGTTGACGATCTTGCCGATCGATTTGACGTAACGATCGTTGGATGAGCCGAAGACCGATTTGACGAGTGCGTTGAACATTATGAGAGTCCTATGAGGCCGCTTGGTTTCGGGCCGAATACTTTATGCTGGGTTGGTCTCGCCTAAGGACGAGCAAAATCACGCGCGAATGACGCGCAAGCAATCAAGGCGTTGCTATTCGTAAGCGCGCTCAACGCCCATCAGCACTGGCAGACGCAGAACAGGTGGAAGCCGCTTGGCATCGGGCTGTGGGTCAGCATCAGCGCAGCCAGACTGTGACCTGCCCTCTTGCGCTTGGCATGGGCAGGTATCGCTTTGCGAGGCTTGCATCGCTCCGACAGACACATCAGTATCGCTGCTGAGCGCATCGACCAGGCTTGCATGCGCTGGCGATTGCAGCGCGAGCAGCCCGGACATCAAAGCGATCAAGGCAAGAAAGTGACGTGTCATTGCATTCCCAAATAGGAGCTCATTGGTCGCACGTCTACTTTGAATAGACGATTTACTGTGCGCAGCAGGCAACCTAGAGCGCGAAGATGGACTTAGCACCTTCCCCCTTAGCAAAACCTTTCCCCAACCTGCCTTCTGTCGCGGGGGTCGAAACCCGTGTCGCGCGCGCTGGATATCGCGATTGGGAACGCGCTGATATCACGCTTGTCACCGTGCCTGAAGGCACTGCAATTGCTGGCGTTTTCACCAAGAGCCTGTGTGCCTCTCCAGAAGTTGAAGCTGGTCGAGAGCAAGTCAAAGCCGGGAAGGCGCGCGCGCTGGTGGTCAATGCCGGCAACGCCAACGCGTTCACTGGAGGCAAGGGTCGCGCTGCGGTTGAGCTGATCCAGTCCCGGATTTCGGAGCATCTCGGCTGCTCTGAGGATGAAGTGTTCGTTTCATCCACCGGCGTCATCGGCGAGCCCTTGCCGCAGGATCGCGCCGAAATCGGACTGGCTGAAGTCACCGCAGTGCCGCTGAGCACTTGGCAGGAGACCACCGAAGCGATCGGCACCACCGACACCTATCCCAAAGCCGCCAGCACTAGCGCGATGATCGGCGACACCAAGGTTACACTGGTCGGGATCATCAAAGGATCGGGCATGATCGCGCCCGATATGGCAACCATGCTGGGCTATATCTTTACCGATGCGCGCGTGGCCCCGGCCTTCCTGCAAGAGGCGCTCAATCGCGCCAATGCGGTGAGCTTCAGCTGCATCACCGTCGATGGCGACACTTCGACCAGCGACACCGTACTGGCCTTTGCCACCGGCCAGTCGGAAGCGCCCGCAATCGAAAGCTTCGACAGCACCGGCGCCGACGCTTTTGTCGCTGCCCTCACCGATCTCTGCCGCCAACTGGCCCATCTTGTGGTGCGCGATGGCGAAGGCGCCAGCAAGTTCATCCAGATCCGGGTCAGCGGCGCGGCGAGCGACGACAGCGCGCGCACGGTCGGGCTCTCGATCGCCAATTCTCCCTTAGTCAAAACCGCCATCGCCGGTGAGGACGCCAATTGGGGTCGCGTGGTGATGGCCGTTGGCAAGGCCGGAGAGCCAGCCGATCGTGACCGCCTCGCAATCGCCTTTGGCGGGGTGTGGACCGCTCGCGATGGGCTGGCCGTGCCCGATTATGATGAGGCGCCAGTGGCCGAGCATCTCAAGGGCGAAGAGATCGATATCGCGGTCAATCTTGGCATTGGTCAAGGCCAAGCCACCGTTTGGACCTGCGACCTTACTCATGGCTACATCGCCATCAACGCGGACTATCGCTCATGAGCGCGCTCGACGATGAGATCCTCGACCTAATGAAGTTCGCGGCGGAGCGCTCGATGCTCCCGCGCTTCCGCGCCCTCGCCGATAATGAGATCGAGATGAAGGGCGAGGATGACCCGGTCACCGTGGTTGACCGCGAGGTCGAAAGCTTTCTGACCGAGGCGCTGACCAAGCTCGCACCCGGGGTCGCAGTAGTAGGTGAAGAGGCCGTGCATGCCGACGAGAGCGTGCTCGAACATCTTTCCGGCCAGTGCTGGATCATCGATCCGCTCGATGGCACTGCCAATTTCACCGAAGGCAAGGAGCCATTCGGAATCATCATCGCCTTGGCCGATGCGGGCGAGGCCGTTGCGGGCTGGATCTATGATCCGATCAAGCAGCGGCTGTGCCATACCAAGCGCGGTGAAGGCGCCTTCGTGAACGGCGAAAAAATCACCGCCAAGACCACCGGAGAGACCCCGCCCGTCGCCGCAATCTCACGGATATTCCTGACCGAGGAGCAGCGCGCGCAAGTCGATGCCAAACTCGCCCCGCATTATGGGCTGGTCGACATTCCGCGCTGCGCAGCTGAACAATATCCGCGCTTGGCGCTGGGCGAGAACGATATCTCTAGCTTCAAGCGGACCTTCGCCTGGGATCACGCAGCAGGTGTTCTGTGGCTCAACGAGGCTGGCGGCAAGGCTGCGCGGCTCGATGGCAGCGCCTATCGCGTCGATGAGCACGGCAAACCCGGTCTGGTCGGCGCGTCGAGCCCAGCGATCTGGGATGAGTTTGTCGGGCGGGTTTTGGGATAGTCGGAGAAGACCAATGGGAGGCACCAAATCCGTCGTGAGTGTGCTGTTGAGGATTGTGAAATGGACAATCCTAGCAATCATGCTTGTGATTGCCCTCGCCATGACCGCCTTCGTCACCCTTAAACCCTGGGTGCAAGAGAGAGAAGTCATCGCTCCCGCTGAAGGGGGTGAGCGGGTCAATCAAGAGGGTGTTGTGGGCAACCTCTATCTCGCAGAAAGCGAAGCTCGCGGCGCCGTCCTCGTGTTCGGTGGATCGGAAGGCGGCGTTTCCGTGACAGTCGACAACATGGCGAGATCTCTTGCTGCCGCCGGTTTCGATTCACTCGCTCTGTCTTACTGGGGCGCGCTGGATCAACCTGGCGAGATGAAAGAGCTGCCGCTGGAAACCTTCGATGCTGGAATGGAATACCTGCGCAGCGCATCCTCAGCAGGCCAGAACATCGCGGTCATAGGCTATTCGAAAGGAGCAGAAGCGGCACTGCTTCTCGCCAGTCGCAGACAGAATATCTCAGCGGTTGTCGCCGGGGTTCCGACACACGTTTCGTGGCAAGCGCCAGAGCCAATAGGGAGTTTGATCGGCGGGACTTCAACCTTCTCTGACGGAGGAGAGCCGATCCCCTACCTGCCCTATTCAAACGTGAACTTCTTCTCGGGACCGGGGCCGTTCGAGATCCACCAACAGTCATTGCTTGATGAAGACGATCATCCACAAGCGCAGATTGAGATCGAGAATGCGCGCTCTCCGGTGCTTTTGCTGTGCGGAGCCAGGGACGACATCTGGCCCTCCTGTTCGATGGCTCAGAAGCTCCAAAAGCGCGCTGAGAATGCAGGCAAGGAGGCTCCGACCTTGTTCGATTTTCCCGAAGCTGGCCATTTGGTCCTTGGCCCGCCGCCGAGCGATGACCTCCGGCCGGACCTCAAAACCATCACAGATCTGCAAACACTAGAAGCCGACATAGCGGCCCGCGAGGAAGCGTGGCCCAAGGTCATCGAGTTTCTTGAGGCGTCGATGGATACCGGTCGGGCTCAAAAGCCCTGACGCCGAAGGATAACTAGAGACCGGTGGAGGTGCTGCAGATGGCGCTGGCAAAGCTAACTCCCGAATTCCGAATTGAGGCATGCGTCGCAATACCTTAATCAGAAAAACGCTGAGTGACCGCCGCCCAGAACCCGATCTTATGAGGAGAACAATGGGATGAACGCGATACAAGGCCATTGCGCACCGCAATTCGCGCCGGTCAAAGCAGCGTTTGAGCAGAACTTTGCCGAGCGCGATGAGATCGGCGCGAGTGTTGCGATCTCGCTTGAGGGTGAGATCGTCGTCGACCTGTGGGGTGGCACGCTCGCCAAGGGATCCGACGCACCTTGGCAGGAAGACACCATCGTCAATGTGTGGTCGAGCACCAAGACAATGGCAGCGATGACCTTGCTCTTGCTGGCGGATCGAGATGAGATCGATTTTGCGGCTCCGGTTGCTCGCTATTGGCCCGAGTTTGCGGCAGCCGGAAAGGAGGGCGTTACGGTGGCGCATGTCATGTCGCATCAGGCCGGGCTTTCTGGCATGGACGCACCAGTTGAAGGCGATGCGCTCTATGACTGGCAGTGGATGACTGCCAAGCTTGCCGAACAAGCGCCCTGGTGGGAACCGGGCACCGCGTCGGGCTATCACGCCTTCACGCAGGGCTTTTTGCAGGGCGAGATTGTCCGTCGGGTCACCGGCCAGACGCTCGGCGCTTTCTTCAAGCAAGAGATTGCAGAGCCCACCGGTGCGGACTTTCATATCGGTTTGAGCGAAGCTGAGTTCGCGCGGATAGGTGATCTAACGCCGCCAACTGAGACGATCGCAATTCCGGACGACGGTTCGATCGCCGCGCGCACATTCGCCAATCCCGCTGTCGATGCGGCAAAGGCCAACACACGGGGTTGGCGGATGGCCGAGATCCCAGCTGCCAATGGTCATGGCAATGCACGAAGCATTGTACGCGCGCAGACGGCCATGGCTAATGGCGGACATGCCTTTGGCAAGCAGCTGCTGTCCGAAGAGGGCGCCGCGCGGGTGTTCGAGGAGCAATGCCGAGGGGTCGACCTAGTGATGGGGATGCCCGTGGCGCTGGGCCTCGGCTACGGCATCAACAGCGAGCTCTTGCCGATGGCGCCAAACCCGCATGTGTGCTTCTGGGGCGGCTATGGCGGATCTTTGGTACTGGTCGATCAGGACGCCAGGATGTGCGTCGCCTATGCCATGAATCGAATGGAACCTGGCATCACTGGCGACGAACGCGGAATGACGCTGGCCTTGGCGGCGTATCAGTCTTTGGCCCAGTCTTTGGCAGGGTCCTAGGACAAACAACACGAGTTCTGCTCAGCGGTTGCCTGCTTACCCCGCGCCGCCGTCGGTCTTCCTGCTTCCGGTAACTACCCAGCGCACCGATCACAATCGCGATACCGAGATAGATATGGGCCTTATTGATCGAAATTGATCGTTCCACTGAGGCGATACTCCTGTGAGGTGAGGCGCCACTCAAATGCCATCTTTGCCTTTCGATCACCATAGAGCTCATTCAGCCTTTCGGCAGACACGCAAGGAAGCAGAATTTGCACCAGTCTCGACGCCTCTGACCATGCGGTGCAGGCCTCCTCTCCCGCCTGGCGGATCTCTGGCCAACCGCGATATCCGTCGTTGACCGTGAGCCATAGCTCGCACCACTTGGCAGTATATTTATCGTCGGCTTCGTCGCTTTTTCTGGCGAGCTCGACTCCTTCCTCAAAACGCGCGCAACTAAAAGAGAAGTCACTCTCGAAGGCCTTTAGGCGCCCGTCGTAAGCGAGCATGAATGCCTCAATCTCAGCCTTGGATTCGAGCACCCGATCCATGTGCTTCCGAGCGCGACCAGTCCTTCCCATGCCGCGATATAATTCAGCCAACGCTAAATTTCCGAACTGGACTAGAGTATCAAAGAAGGACTGGCTCTTCACATTGGCTAAATCGAAGGTTGAACGGCCATATGCAAGATTGTCTAAGTCGGTCTGGCTAAAATCGCTAGTATCCATCGCCACTGCCAGTCCACCAACTCCCCGCAATTTGCTAACCTGGTCCTGCCGTCAGGCTTCCTGCTTCCAGAAACCACCCAGCACGCCGATCACGATTGCAATGCCGAGCGCCCACGGAAGGATTTGAGCGGCTTGGATAGGCATGGCCGAGACCGCAAACACTAGGGCAGTTAGAATGAAACCGATAGGCAGTCCAACCATAGTGAAGACCAGGAAGCGGGCGAAGGAAAAGCTGTTATTCATGGCACTAGGCTCCTGGACTGGCTGAGTTGTCGCTGATTTGGAGGGCTTCTCGCGCTTCCTGCAGGCCAAGGAAGATCTCATCGACCGGCTGATCAAATATCACAGCAAAGCGAAAGGCGAGCGAAAGGCTCGGATCATGCCTGCCAGCCTCGACGGCATTGACTGTCTGCCGCGAAACGTCGAGCAGCTCCGCCAACTCAGCCTGCGACATTTTGCGTTCCGCCCGCAAGACACGCAACCGATTGTTCATTCGCCCGGCCCTCCGAAGTCTTCAGAGGCGCTCGCTTCCTGCGCGATCTTGCGACCAGCCAGGATGACGCGAAAGCAGAACCCCAGAACCATGGGCAGCAATGTTGCTATGCCCCATACAGGGCTTGGTGGGAGCAAGAACATAGCGGTGAAGCCGCACACAATGCCTGCCCCGAAACCCACTGCCAAGGCTTCATACTGCATCAGCCGTAGCATCTCGTCGGCTTCGCGCAGCATCTGGAGATAGGCCTTCACAAGCAGGAAACCGGGAATCATTGAGGCGAGAACCAAGGCCAAAGAGACCCACTCAGGCACCTGAGTGAAGTATCTCAGCAAGGTTGAGACCATCAGGAAGCCCATCCAGACAAAGGCAAAGCTGTTTACCCGTCTCTCGTTGACCCGGTCTTTCTCTCGCATCCCTTGCCATTTGAGCGCGCCAAACCAACCGGCCCCTCCCGTCTTATTGACTTCGTTATCTTTTGTCATTTTTGGCTCCATTGGGACCGCCTTCCTCACTCGCTGAGGGTGGAAGATGATTTTGTCTTTATGTAAAATTCTTTTTACATTCTTGGATATGATAGAGGAGAATCGATTTGTCAAGTTTGTTTGTCATAATGACAAAATTATGCGTCATTTCCTACTCGCGACTGAACCGCTAACAACGAGACAGCTCTTTCTCACCGTCGATTGATGGAATAGCGCCCAATCGGACCGTCACACATTGCGCGCGCTTCGGCCTCGCAAAGCCGCAGCAATGCTGAGCTAAAGCGAAAGGTCACAGTTCTAATGGCGGGCCTGGGTGCTCCACACAGGCAATCAGCGGTCAGGGGAGCCAACGCTGGAGTCCGACATAAAAACAAAACCCCCTCCTCGGAGAGGAAGGGGTCTTGGTTTGGCGGTCAATTGCTCGACCACTCCATGGTCCCCTCCTTGGAAAGGAGGGGAAATTGTTTAGCCCAGCTCGGTTTCGAGCCATTCCTTGAGCTGGCTCTTGGGCGCAGCGCCAAGTTTCTGCGCAACCGGCTCACCATTCTTGAACAGCACCATCAGCGGGATAGACTGCACACCGATGTCAGCCGGAATGCTGGTGTTTTCCATAATGTCCATCTTGGCGATGGTGACCTTGTCGCCAAGCTCATCGCTGATCTCTTCCAGCGCGGGAGCGATCATCTTGCACGGTCCGCACCAATCGGCCCAGAAATCGACCAGAACGGGCTTGTCGGCGCCCAGCACATCGGTTTGGAAGCTGTCATCGGTGACGTTGACGGTGGCCATATTCAATCTCCTGTTTCGCTCGCAATGCGGCGTTGGCTCCAATTTAGGCGAGAATGCGCGCCACTCAATACATCAGACCGAATAGCTTTCCTGCGTCCCCGACAATCTGAGTTTGTGCTGCTCCAACAGCTCGCTCGGCAAGTCGAACAATTGTGGCGCATGGGTGTAGAGCACCGCCACCCGAATTGGCTTGTCCGGATAGATCGTGGCGAGCGCTGCCGAATAGGCTGCCATCTGTTTGAGCGTGGCGGTTGGGATCTCTTCCACGGCTTCAGGAGGCCGCCGTGAGGTCTTGAAATCGACCACAGTTATCTGATTGGGTTCAACGAGCAGGCGGTCCACCGTGCCGGTGATCACCTGGCCATCGACGACCGCGGCCAACGGCACCTCCGACAGCGCCTCGGGCGCGAAAATGCCGGCAAAATTGGGGTTCGCCAGTACGGATAGAGCGCTGGAGATCATCTCGTCGCGCTGAGCCGGTTCAATCTCTTGCGCGTGACGCGCGAGCCATTTTTGGGCCGCAGCCTCGCGCCGTTCTTCCGCGAGTGCAGGCAACCTCTCAAGCAATTGGTGGATCAAGACCCCGCGCCGCGCAGCCAGCTGCGCCGCCTCTGGTTTCAATGGCGGATCGGCGGCGAGATCTTCACCGGCGGCAGAGGGCGCCAAGGGTCGCGGCGGGCGCGGCTCTACTCCAACCGGCTGTACGGCCCAATCGGGAAGTTCAATAGTTTCAGCGGCGGCCTTGGAGCGCTCCAGAACCTTGCTTTCAGCGCGATAGCCCCATTCGTGCCGTCCGCCCCAGATATCGTCCTCTAGCGGATCGCTGTCGAACAATGGCGCGAGCTGGGCATACCAGGACTCTTCCGGAGGGCCTTTCTTGGCCTGTTGCGCGCTCAGCGAGCCACCGATGAACAGCGATTCTTCTGCGCGGGTCATAGCCACATAGAGCAGCCGCCAATGCTCCTGCATTTCCAGTTCTGACGCCGCCTCGTCGGCGGCGCGCAGTGGTCCCAGCTTCTCCTGCTTCGCAAGACGCGGCAGCGGTACTTTCTGGCTAGAAGACTGCCCGATCGACGTCTCCTCGATCGCATCGACGCCGCCCGCTCGGGGCGAGCCAGAAGCATCGGCCAGGATGACAATCGGAGCCTGCAGGCCCTTGGAGCCATGCACTGTCATCACCTGAACTTGGTCACTGGTCTCGCCCGCCTCGCGCTTGAGCTCAGCATCCGATGCATCAAACCACTCGATGAAGCCCGCCAGACTGGGCGTGCTCACAGCCTCATAGGCGAGTGCCGAATTGAGCAGCTCATCGATGGAATCGTTCGCCTCCGAGCCCAGCCGCGTCACCAGATTCTTGCGCCCTTGCCACGAACCGACAAGCAGCCAAGACAGGGTCGCATGTGGTGTATCAAAGTCAGCCCTCGCGAGGAGGTCGCGCAGCCGCCCGACCGTCTCGATGACACGAGGCTCATGATGATCGCGCAAATGGTGCCACAGCCGCGCGCCTTTCGGCCGCGGGACGAATTCAAGCAGGTCGTCCTGCGACCAGCCGAGCAGAGGCGAGGCGAGCAGATTGGCGAGGTTGAGGTCATCGAGCGGCTGCGACGCAAAGCGGATTGCCGCCATCAAATCTTTGACCGCGAGTGGAGCGCCCAGCCGCAGTCGATCGACACCTGCCACGGGAACGCCTTTGGCATGCAGCCGGGCGACGATCAAAGCAGCCAAGGCTCCGCGTTTGCGCACCAGCACCATCACGTCGCCGGCTGTAGCAGCGCGTGGTTCTCCCTCCTTGGCAAGTACCAGTGGCTCAGCGCCGGAATGCCAGCGCCAGACTTGCTCGGCTATGCGATCCGCCATCGTCCGCTCGTGATCGGCTAACCAGTCTTGCTGATCTTCATCCGCTGCATCCCGCTGCTCGCCGACTACAGGGTTCCAAAGTGTAACCAGACCTGGTCGCTCAGCGCCG
Organism: Erythrobacter sp.; assembly: GCA_965229665.1. GTDB lineage: Bacteria > Pseudomonadota > Alphaproteobacteria > Sphingomonadales > Sphingomonadaceae > Erythrobacter. The sequence goes on from OZ245896.1 coordinate 3,395,205, forward strand.
TGATGCTCTTCCGGCGCGGTGTCCAATCCAAATGCATCTGCGCCAAGCGCATCGATTGCCCGATTCACGAATTGCAGCACGACGTCGGCAGTGCGGAAGGACTGACCAAGCTCCAACCCTTTCCAATCCGGAATCGGGCCACGCTCGCGCGCTTCCAATGCCCCTTCACGCGCTTGCAGAATTTGTTCGCGGACCTTTTCACGGGCGCTGGCGAAGTTCTCCGGGCTGGTGCCCTGAAAGCCAAAGATCGCCTGCTTGTAATCCCCGACGGTGAAGATTGTGCGCAGCGTCTTGCCCGAGGCGCCCTCGCCCGTGAAGAAATCGTCGATCAGCGCAAAGACGATGTCCCATTGCGCGGCATTGGTGTCCTGCGCTTCGTCAATCAGGATGTGATCAAACCGCCGATCGAGCTTGTAGCGGATCCAGTCAGCCGCATCACTGTTGCCCAGCAAAGCGGCGGCGCGCTCAATCAGGTCGTCAAAATCGAGCAGACCCTCACGCGCCTTGGCCTCGCCCCACCGCAATGCGAAGGCCCGCCCAAGTTCAAGCGCTGGGACGAGCAGCTCGACCAGGTCGAGCATGGCCTGCCGCTCGGCCAACAGAGCCACCGCATCGGCAAGCTCTTGCTGCCTGAGCTTGAAATCTGGGTCGACCTTCTCGGGCGTGGGCATGCTCTTGGGCTCACCCTTCTTGGTCAGCAGCGTGCCCATGAAGCCGTCCAACAATGCCGTCCGGTCTGTTGTGCTGCTGGCAAGCCATTGTTTGACAAAAGCGGCGCCCTCGCGGCCACCCTTGGCATTCCAGTCCCTTAATGTCGGGAGCATGCGCTCAAGCTGCTGGTCAGGAAAGACCGCGGGATCGAGCGCTTGTTCGACCCAGCCTGCGTCCGCATCCGCCGGCATGCCCAGCATCGCAATCACCCGCCCCCGCATCGGAGGCTGCCAGCCATTGGGTCCAAGCCACAGGCCTTCATGCCTCGCGCAGTGCATCAGCCATTGCCGCAAATCATCCGGACTTTTGGCGCGCACGAAGGTCTCGACGGCTGCAAGTAAAGCATGATCACCCTGCGCTTCGGCAGTGCTCAACATGTCCGACAAGACCTCGCGGGCGAGCAGTTCGCGTTCTCGATCTTCCATCGGACGTGCCCCGGGCTGAAGGTCAGCCTCCCCGGGAAAATTCGCGAGCAGATATTGCGCGAAGGCGTGAATCGTATCGATCCTCAAGCCGCCACCTGGACAATCGAGTACGCTGGCGAACAGAGTTCGCGCCCGCGACAGGGTGGCAGGATCCACATCCGCCCCGAGGTGGCTTAGCTCGGTCGCTAGGCTGGTCGGATCAAGCCGGACCCAGCGTGCCAGCACCGCATTGATGCGATTGGCCATCTCAGCCGCGCCAGCCTTGGTAAAGGTCAGGCACAGGATCGCATCGGGTGTGACCTCCGGCCTCAGCAAGAGACGCAGCACCCGCGCGGACAGCACCTGGGTCTTGCCCGTCCCTGCCGAAGCCGACAGCCAGACGTTTTCGCGCGGGTCTGCCGCGATCCGCTGGTTCCCTTGCAGCGGAAAGACCTTGCCGCCACCCCCACTCATTCCGGATCCTCCTCGCCCATGCGGATTGCCCATTCCTCGAGCCGCATCAGCTGGTCGTATTCGGTATAGCCGGGATAGGCCGGATTCTCCTTGGCGGTGAAAGGGGCGCCCCCCTTAATGAAGCGGGAGATGGCCTCATTGAGCATGGCTTCGTGGTGCGGCAAGAACTCCTCGGGCGGCAGCCCGCTACGCTTGGCCCCGACTTTCAACGGCTGATCAACAAAGCCGAATTCACCCTGCTTCTTGGCCATCGACCAATATTCAAACCGGGTCGCCAAACCCTTGAGCTCGCCAGAGTCTGTCCGGAACGCTCCATCGCGCGCGATCAGCGCCAGCGTGCCCAATTGCAGCGCGAAACCGGCCTCAACCTGTTTAGGGCTGGGTGGCTGGCCAGTCTTGTAATCGACCACCACCAGCCCGCCGTCAGCCTGCTGGTCGATCCGGTCGGCGCGGCCGTAAATCCGAACTCCCTCGACTTTCATCGAGCCTTCGCATTCGACCGCGAGGACATGACGGCCGTCGCGCTCGGCTTCGCTCACCCATTCTGCAAAGCTCTCCAATGCTGCCAGCAGCCGCGGCCGCCACAGTCCCCACAACAGCGGATGGGCATTGGCTTCGCGCAAATGCTGATCCGCCAGCTCGATGATGGAAACGCCGGGGTCATCCGCCCTCGCCTTGTGCCAGGCTTCCAGAATGTCATGCGCCAGGGTTCCGCGAAGACGCGGGTCGGTGAAAGGATCGGCAGCAAGCGCTTCCAATGATCGCAGCTGAAGGATCTCCGAGGCGTAGAATTGGTAGGGATCACCCAACAACCGGTCGAGCGCCGTCACCTTGATCGGGACATTGCGCAGATCAGACGAGGGGTTGGGTTTGGGCCGCGGATAGGGTTCCGCCGGAGCGGCGGCACGATCCAGCAAGGGGACCAATGCCGGGATTGCCTGTTCTTCGTGACCACCGGCCAATTCTCCGAGCAATGCCTCCACTCGAAGTAGGAAGCGAGACGGAATCGTCGGACCATCCGCTCCACGCCGCGCCCGGCTAAGAACCACTTCGGGTGCACCCAAAGCGCTCGCCAAATCATGCGCAGCCAAGCCGACCCGGAATTCCGCGCCGGTTACGCCCAAGCGGCGCAAAATGCCTGGCGCCAGCAGGGCATCTGGCTTGGTGTTCTGCGGCCAAGAATCTTCATTCAAGCCACAGCAGATGATCAGATCGGCCCGTGCCCCGCGCGCTTCAAGCAATCCATAGACGGCAACCCTAGGATGCCCTCCATAAGGCGGCCTGACGGCGATCTCCTGCATCATCTCGCGCAATGCTGCGGCGAGATCTTTCACCTCGATGCGGCTCTCCAATTGGCGCGCCTGAAGTCGCAGATCCTCAACCAAATTCGCCAGAGCACGACCGTCTTCCCGCGCCCAGATTGCCTGGTCCGCGAGCGTCTCGGCGGCTTCGGCTAGAATGTCGATCGCGCTTGCGATGGCAATCTCCGCATCGTCGATTGTCAGCGATTGCAGGACGGGCTCTACGTCGCTCCACCAATCCTCCAGCCCGGCGCGCTTCGCAGCGTCGCGCAAGGGCCCAAAGCCAGGCGCCGGTGCCGGACCGCGCAGCGCCCTCTCGAAGGCACGGACCGCGGTCAACCAAGGCGCCCGCTCCTCTCCCTGTTTCACCAGTGGATGCGACAAGATCGCAATCAGAGCGACCGGCGCAATCCGATCGCTTACCAGTTCCGCCAGCAGCAGCAGCAAGCGTCCTGCAGGGGTTATCGCAAGCGGGCGACCGGCCGTATCATCCGCGATGATGTTCCAGCGATTGAGGTGCTGAACAATTCGGGCGGCGAGGCTTCGATCGGGCGTGATCACGGCCACTCTTTTGCTCGGCTGATCAATCGCCTGACGGACCAGCAGGGCGACCGACTGCGCCTCTTCCTCGACCGTGTCGGCGGCGATCAATCGAACGCCAGAGAGACGCCGTTTCGCAGCCGGCAGGTCGACCCAGGACTGGCTCGCCTTGGGCGGAAGAAACAAGGAGCTTATCGCATGGCTGCGGTCCGGATTGGCTGCGGTCAATCCGCGCCTGTGCCACGGTCGCACCTCTTCGCGCGCAATGCCCATCCGGTTGAGCAGCAATTTGAGATGATATTGCGGGTGAGTTAGCGCATCACTGCTGCCGAACACCTCTCCGCCAGGCTCGGGACTATGGCCGGCCCGGCCCAGCTCTTCCCACGCTTCGTCGGACAGGCTCAGGTCTAGATCAGGAAGGATCACTGAGCCGTCCGGCAAATCTGCGATGGTCCGCAGCAGGCGGGCCAGAGCAGGGGCGGCGCTGGTAATTCCTGCTGCGACAATGGGCCCAACAGGAGGGTTCGATCGCCACTGCCGAACAGCATGCTCGAACAGCAGATTGCGGCGGGTCGCGACATCCACCTCGCCGCGCCGCTTCAAACTCTCGAGCCAGCGATCCTGCACCCCCAGAAACAGATGCAGTGATTTGATCCAATGCTCCGAAAGACTGCCGAGCATGTCGAGGATCGGCTCACCGACCAGCGCGTCTGGTGCGATATCTTCCGCCAAGACGCGATCCATCGTCCGCGCCATCTCTCGCGCCAGTCGGAGCAAGCCGACTGAGGACGGAGCCTTGTCGCCGAGCTCGGCGCGCAGAATATCCGCGAGTGCAAGCCAGCGCCGTGTCGGGTCGACAGCAGGCGGAATGTCTTCGGCATCAAGCGGGTCGAGTAGACTTCCGAGCGCCTCATCGAGGTCGAGATCACCGATTGTCACCAGCCTTGGCATCAGCAGACCATCCTGGCCCAGCTCGCCAGCGTGACGGATAAAGGCCTCGCCGATCTGGCGGGCCATCCGCGAGCTCGGCAGCAAAAGTGTAAGTCTGGCCAGACCAATGTCAGGCACGGAGTATCGCGGTATCAGTCCCGCAACCAGCGCATCGGCAAATCCGCGATGGGCCGCGATCGAATAGATTCGTGGCGCGCTTGCTTCACCCACGCCTTAACGCGTCTTCGGTAGGAGCTATTGCCTGCGGTGTGCCAACCTCAAACCACAAACCACTGAAAGAGAGGCCGAACAGCCGGCCCTCTTCTATCGCCCTGCTCCACAGCAGATTGGTGGAGAACCTTCCTTCGGGGGCATCACGCAGCAAGCGATGCGATATCAGCTGAATACCGGTGTAGATGAAGGGGGCAATGCGGCCGGGACTGCGGCGGGAGAGCTTACCACAGGGGTCCATATGAAAGTCGCCTGGGCCAGCGAAGTTCTCCGCTCGAGCGTGCGAGACGACCAGCAGAAGCGCATCCATGCGGTCTGGATCCCATCGTGCCGAAAGATCAGCGAAGGCATCACGCGGTCCGTCGAGCCAGATATTGTCGGCATTGAGGCAGAAGAAAGGATCAGGCAGTCGACCCTTCGCTTTGATCAATCCGCCTCCGGTCTCAAGCAGCGCCTCTCGCTCATCGGAAACGACAACCTGCGGTGATTTGCGATCGAGCACATGAGCTTCGAGCGCGTCGGCAAGGTAGTGAACATTAACCACGGCTTTGCCGACCCCGGCCTCATCCAGCCGATCCAGTGCATGATCGATCAGCGGTTTGCCCGCCACACGAACCAAAGGCTTGGGCTGGGTCGCCGTCAGAGGGCGCATCCTTTTGCCGAGGCCGGCAGCCATCACCATAGCCGTATCGCTTACCAACTTGTCGCGCCTGCTCACGAGATCTTGCCTCCCAGCTGCTCGCGCAATTCGGCCGGTATATTGCCATCAAACCAGCGCGCAACCGGAGCCAAAGCGGGATGTTCGAGATCACGCTCCATCGCGGCCCAAACTCTTGGAATAAAGTCGAGGTAACGAGTCTTGCCGTCGCGTTTGTAGAGCCGGGTAAATATGCCAACGATCTTGGCGTTGCGCTGCGCGCCCAGCACGGCATAGTCAGCCAGGAAGGACTCGTCGGCCTGAGCTCGCTCGATGTAGCGCTGCAACATCGCGTGCTCTAGCTCCTTCGAGACATCACGGCGTGCATCTTGCAGCAGCGAGACCAGATCGTAGGCAGGGTGGCCGACCAGCGCGTCCTGAAAGTCAATCAATCCTTGAGGAGCGCCGCTTTCGGGATGTCCCAGCAACATGATGTTTTCGGCGTGATAGTCCCGCAGCACAGTTACCCCAGGACTTTGCCGAGTTAGCACCGGAGCCAACACTTCATCCCAAGCCGACAGATAGCCCACGTCATCAGCCTTGAGCCCCTGGGCCGGGCAATACCATTCTGTCAGCAGATTCACTTCGCGACGATAGGTCGCAAGATCATAGTCGGGAAATGGCCCCGGGGGATGGCCATGCAAATCGACAAGTGTGTCGATGGCATCCTCATAGGCGCGGGACTCGCCATCAGGATTCTCGTCGAGCCAGTCGCGCATGCGATCATTGCCGAAGTCCTCGGTCAGGACCCAGCCCTTGGCTGCATCTTCAGCAGTGATTTCCGGTGCGCGCATTCCGTTCTTGTTGAGCCATTCGGCAACCCGCAGAAATGGCACGGGATCTTCGTGCGGCGGTGGCGCATGCATCAACATTCCGCCGCGCTGTCCTTTGCGATGCAAACGGAAGTACCGCCGAAACGAGGCATCGCCAGGAATGGGATCGATTTCAGCATCATCCCAGCCAATGCTGACTAGGAATTCATGCATGCCCTGGACTGGTTCGCTCATGGTTCGCGCTCTAGCCAATCCGAGCCGAGTTCGACAATCGCAATCCGCCCCTTTCCCGCAGCTGCAGCGACGCGCTCCAACTTGATCGAGAGACAGCCAGGCTCATGTGCAAATCCACCAGCCTGATCGGGCCATTCGGCGATCAGAACTGCGTCATCGCGATAATCCTCCAAGCCCAGCTCAAGTGCCTCTGAGGGATCCTCCAAGCGATAGAAATCGGCGTGCGCAGCCGCCAGCCGAAGCGGCGGTGCCTCGTAAGGCTCGATGATCGTAAAAGTTGGCGATGGGACTTCCCCTTCATGCCCCAGACCCTCAAGAATCGCTCGCGCCAAGGTGGTCTTGCCCGCGCCAATCTCTCCGGTCAGGGCAATGACATCTCCAACCTGGGCCTTGGACGCGATGCGCTTCCCAAGGGCCGTCATGGCGTCAAGATCAGGCAAGTCTTCGTGGATCATGGCAAGCGGATGGTGGCGGTCGTGCCCTTGCCTGGCTCGCTCGATAGCTCAAGCGTTCCGCCGTGCGATTCAATCAATTGTCGGGCCAATGGAATGCCGAGGCCTTGGCGCTTCTCCGAACCGCTCTCGCCCCCTGCGCTTTTGCCACCAAGCGCCATTGCCAATTCCGCAGGCGACATTCCCTTTCCGGTATCAGCTATCGTAATCTTGGTGCCTTGAGACAGTTTGGGAATAGAAATCTGGATATGGCCGCCCTCCGGCGTTCCAGCGATGGCATTGTCCAACAGATTTCCGATTGCACGCCCGATCTGACGCGGGTCCGCCTCAACCAAACGTCCGCGTTTGCCTTTAAGATCAAGGCCCAATCCAGCCTCGACAATGGTTTGCTCGCGCTCTCGCACCAGCTTGGTGACGAAAGGAACAAGGTCGACCGGCTCTTTATTGATTGGGAGAAGGCCAGCCTCGCTCTGCGAAAGGTCGAGCACGTTTTCAACTTGCTCGGTGAGGCGAGCAACCGAGGTCAATATCGCATCGACATACTCACTCAGCTGTTCGTTGGTCTCTCCGGCAGCCCCGCTCTTTATCAGCTCGGCAAATCCACCAATCGAGGTCAACGGTGTGCGGAACTCATAGGACATGTTAGCAAGGAATTTGCCTTTGACTTTGTCGGCTTCCTCAAGCGCTTGATTGCGCTCACGCAGCGCTTTTTCTGCCATCTGAGAATCGGTTATATCGAGCACCGTCAAAAGACCGTTTCCATCGGGTAGTGGTACGCCCGCGAACTCCAGGGTCCTACCGTCCTTTAGGTCAACGCGCCCGCCTTTCTCACGACGATCGAGCGTAGCCGCGCGCACTACGGCGCCGATCAAGTCTGCTTTTGCCGGTCTGGCGAGGTTTTTGGAAATCGCCTCCATCAACTGCTCAGCGCTAGGATGGGTATCCAAGAACTCTGGCGTTAGCCCCCAAGTCCCGGCAAAACTCCGGTTCCACAATTGGACTGACCCGTCTGGTGCAAAGATCGCCAGAGCCTCAAACAGACTGTCGAGGGTAGCCGTCCGCGTCCGGAGCAGTGTGTCGCGAGTGGCTGACAGGGCCAACTGCTCGGTACGATCTTCGGCGATCATTACCAAGCCACCATCAGGCATTGGCTGTGCCACGATCCGCAAATGGGTGCCACCCGGGAGCGGCCACGCCTCTTCCAATGTATCAGCAGCCTCGAACCAAGCCGCATGTTGCCTGCGCCACTCAGGGAAATCACGCACTTCGGGAGTGCGCCCCTGTTCGCGGGCCTCTGTCAGAAAACGATCGAACGGCTTTCCTTCGTCGACAGCCCCAGTGTGAAGCGCGAACAGTCGACGGAAAGGACGATTGGCAAAGAATAGCCGCTCTTCTGGGTCAAACTGTGCAACGCCAATCGAAAGCTGGTCAAGCATCGCACGCTGGGCATCGCGAAAAGCCCGGAACTCGCGCGCCTGCTGTTCCTGCTCCTCAATGTCGATCGCATACCCGGCGACACCCTCTTTCCCGAGCGGCAAATCGCTGACCCGCAATGTCCGACGCTCTCCATGAATCGTAGACGCCACGATACGTTCGGACTTGGCCTGCGCTTCCAAACTCGCTTTGGCCACAAGCGCTGGACTTTTCCCGTCGAGAGGCTCCAGCAGCTCGATCTGCTCTCTCACGACATCTTCGGCGGTCTCTGCGCCGACTGAACCGACATAGGCTTGATTGACCAATTGCAGCTTTGCGTCGCGACCCCGAAACCACATCGGCACAGGAGCGGCTTCGATCAGACCAACCAAGGCCGCGAAGTCCGATTGAGCGCTAGAGGCAGCATGCCGGAGCCGGGAGAGTTCATCTTCACTCTCGGTGAAATCGAATACCCAGACCAGAGCTGCGCCGCCGGGAGAGACCTCTGGATCAGCCAAAGCGCCTTGAAAGGCCAGACTTCGATTAGATCCAGGCGGTGTAAGAGCTAGTGTAAACGGCGAAGCGGACTTCTGGGTCCGCCTAATCGCCTCCGAGAGCTGCTCGACCTGGCCCGCAGCGAGGCCAACCTTATCGTCATCATCAGAAGCCACCGACAACTCACTCAGGTAGTTGGGTAACGCGGAAAGGCCAAGCCATCTAGCCAGCCGCGGCGGCCCTTCAATTCGGCCGTCAATCCGAACAAGCAGGGGAACGGCAGGCGCAACCTCTAACATATGCTGCATGCGCTTGAGCGAAAGCTCCAAAGCTTGGGTGCGGCGGGTCCGGTTTGCCGCGCGGACCATCGCAATCGCTGCCGCTACAGTCCAGCCAGCTAGAATGAGGCCGACAACGGCCAAAGCGATGGGCGAAAACTCCATAACTTAAGAGCTATGCGTGCGGATCATCGGATGCAACAGCATCTGGTCGATCTGCCCCCTGAATATGCGAGGAGGAGCAAGAACCCGGCGGCGGCCTTACCCCTGGTTGCGATATGGAACCACATGTGCTTTGATAATCGCGAGCTTTAGAAAGACAGTTCGATGAAGACCAAGTCCTTTTCCACCATGCAATGTTCGATCGCGCGCACGCTCGAGCATGTTGGGTCCTGGTGGTCGTTGCTGATTATTCGCGACGCAATGATGGGTGCCCGGCGTTTCAAGCATTTTGAGCGGTCGCTTGGGATCGCCAAGAACACCTTGTCAGCTCGTTTGGCGCAATTGATTGAGGCTGGCATCCTTAAGAAGGCCAGCGCATCAGATGGCTCGGCTTTCGACGAATATGTCCTGACGGAGCGCGGGCGTGAACTTGCCCCCGTCCTGATCGCTCTCGCCCAATGGGGCGACAAATGGGTGCCTCATGCGGAGGGACCGGAGACCGAGATCATCGACCTGAAATCAGGCGAAAAGCTGCCACAGGTCTGGCCCCGGCGCGAGAATGGCGAAGTTATGGACCTGGGTGAGGTCAGAATGCGAAATCTCGACGGTTCATCGCCTCGTGCCCGTTTCAGCGGCTAACCCGAGCGCAAAGCCAGCAGTTACTACCAACTCTCTTTGAACGGTCTGAGATCCATCTCGTGGGTCCATGCCGAACGATGCTGATTGTGAACTTGCCAAAAGGCCTCGGCAATCGCGTCAGGCGAAAGACTGCCATCTTCGCCAAGTTGATCGAGATACTCCCCAAACCGTCCGCGAACCATGTCGCCATTGATCACACCGTCGATGACAAAGTGCGCGACATGCACGCCTGCTGGACCGAATTCACGCGCAAGCGATTGGGATAACATCCGAAGGCCCGCTTTCATGGAGGCAAAGTGGGCGAAGTTTGCCTTTCCGCGCATTGAACCTGAAGCTCCAGTGAAAAACAGGCTCCCCTGCCCCTGCTGCTTGAGCAAGGGTATCGCTCGCTTGGCGGTGAGGAAGGCGCCGAAGTTTCCTACACGCCAAAAGCTTTCGTAAGTTTCGGCATCGAGTTGCTCAAACGGGATGATCGCATTGTTTCCAGCGTTGTAGAGCACCGCGGCGATCTCACCACGCATGGCGACCGCTTCAAAAAGACGATCCTGGTCCTCGGCCGAGGTCACGTCGACGCGAATCCCCTCTGCGCTCCCGCCAGCAGCAGTGATTTCATCAGCGATAGCCGCGACCTTGGCCTCGGTCCGACCCGCGACCATGGCATGCAGCCCCTCGCTTGCAAAACGTCGTGCGAGCGCACCGCCGACACCGTTGGACGCGCCCGCTCCGATGATCACTGCCGTCTTACTCATCTGCCACTCCCAAATGCTATTTCATGCACCCTATGTCGCCACTTCTCGACAACCAAGTGCTCAATCACGATAGTTGCATGATAAGACCAAGTATGACATCTGGTTTTATATTGCAACCACATTGAGGAGCGGAACTGCTATGAAACTGACCATCCACGGCGCGATCGTCTCACCCTGGGTGCGACGCCTGATGCTGACCTGCGAAGAAAAGGGACTTCCCTACGATCAAATCAATGTGAACCCGCTGGGAGAGCCGGACCCCGAATTTCTCAAGATCTCTCCTTTGGGCAAGATCCCGGTGCTGGAAGTGGACGGCCAATTCATGCCGGATTCGCTGGCTGCCTGTACCTTTCTGGAAAGTGCCGCGCCCAATCCTGCTCTGTTCCCAGACGACGGATGGGATCATGGTTGGATGCATTGGCTGTGCGACTATCTCGGCACCGGTCTCTTTTCGCGCGTTGAAGTACCGATCTTCTTCAATCGTTTCGTGAAACCCAATTTCATGAGCCAGGAGCCCAATCAGGCTGAAATCGACGCCGGCCTTGCGCTCATCCCGCGCTACTTTGGCTACCTCGAACAGCAATTATCCCACGGCAAACCCCACTTCCTTGGCGAACAATTGACCCTTGCGGATCTCACTTCGGGCGCGGTCTTCATCAACTTTGCGCATGGTGGAGTGCGAGTTGACCAAGCCGACTATCCGTATTTGGCCGCGCATGTTGAGCGGCTGTTTGCCCGCCCCTCGTTCCAAACAATCCTGGAACGCGAGAGAGCTGTGTTCGGAGCAATCTCGCCTCTCTTCACTTCCGAACCCGCTTGACCCCAAAACCAAAAGCGCCCCGCTCCCCAGGGAAGGAGCGAGGCGCCCGAATGCGTAAGCAATCGCTCGCTTAGTAGCGATAGTGATCCGGCTTGAATGGGCCAGCCTGAGGCACGCCGATATAGTCAGCCTGCTTCTGGCTCAGCTCGGTCAGATGCACGCCCAGCTTCTCAAGGTGAAGTGCAGCGACCTTTTCATCGAGGTGCTTAGGAAGAACGTAGACGTCGTTCTCATACTCGTCCGATTTGGTGAACAATTCGATCTGCGCCAGTGTCTGGTTGGTGAAGCTCGCGCTCATCACGAAGCTCGGGTGACCGGTGGCGCAACCGAGGTTGACTAGACGGCCTTTCGCCAAGACCAGGATCGACGACCCATCAGGGAAAGTCACGAGGTCGGTGCCTTCCTTGATCTCTTTCCAATCGTAATTGTCGAGCGCCGAGATCTGGATCTCGCTATCAAAGTGACCGATGTTGCAGACGATCGCCATGTTCTTCATGGCTTCCATCTGCTCGCCTGTGATCACGTCTTCATTGCCGGTTGCCGTCACGAAGATGTCAGCCCGCTTTACAGCTTCGTCCATCGACACGACTTCGTAGCCGTCCATTGCAGCCTGCAAGGCGCAGATCGGATCGATCTCGGTGACCATCACGCGAGCGCCGCCGTCGCGGAGCGAAGCGGCCGAACCTTTGCCAACATCGCCATAACCAGCAACGCAAGCAACCTTGCCTGCCAGCATGACGTCGGTCGCACGACGTATCGCGTCGACCAAAGATTCCTTACAACCGTAGAGGTTATCGAATTTCGACTTGGTCACACTGTCATTGACGTTGATTGCCGGGAACGGAAGCTTGCCCTGCTTCGCGATCTGGTAAAGCCGCATCACGCCGGTGGTGGTCTCTTCCGAGACACCTTTGATGGTCTGCACCGACTTTGTGAGATAGCCAGGCTTCTCAGCGACAAATGCCTTGAGTGCACGCTGAAACTCGATCTCTTCGGCATTGGCCGGAGCTGGCAATTCTTCTCCGGCTTCAACCCGCGCACCCCACAGAGCGAACATGGTGGCATCGCCACCATCGTCGAGGATCATGTTTGCGGTGAGATCAGGGTCGGCTTCGCTCGACCAGTCGAAGATGCGGCCGACGTAGTCCCAATAATCGGCCAAGGTTTCACCCTTGATTGCGAACACCGGAATGCCCTGGTCCGCAATGGCTGCTGCGGCGTGATCCTGGGTCGAGAAGATATTGCAGGTTGCCCAGCGAACTTCCGCGCCCAGCGCAACCAAGGTTTCGATCAGAACCGCTGTTTGAATGGTCATATGCAGTGAGCCGGTGATCCGCGCGCCCTTGAGTGGCTGAGAAGCGCCATACTCTTCGCGCAGGGCCATAAGGCCTGGCATTTCGGTTTCTGCAATAGCGATTTCGTCCCGGCCAAATTGAGCCAGGCTGATATCTTTGATGATGTAGTCTTGCGTCGCTGCAACGGTGGCCACGGCTGTGTCTCCTGAGTGGATCTCTGGACAGAACAAGAAGTGCCTGTCCGAATGCTGCGCCGCACATAGCGATCACAGCACTCAGGAGCAAATATAAAGTTTTCTTTATATCTTTATTTATCCGCGCAGCCACCACTGGACATTGTCGGCGTCGGACTGTGAATCTTGCGACTGGACATCCGCCTCTGATGCCACTGGCGCTTGTTGGGCAATAGCGGCTGGCAGTTCTGGTTTGGCACTGGCCAAAAGCACGCCTGCCATATCAGCCAAGTGTTGCCGATCCTGGCTCATGGTCAGCTTCAGTGTTGCGTCCTTCAAGCCAGCACAGTCCATCCACGGATGCCCATTGCCATAGGTGTTGGCAACACTCACTCCAATCCGATCCAATTGACGCTTTTGCTTGCCATAGCGGGCTGTCATTTGGCGCTGCAAATGATTGCGCGCCTCCGATAGGCTGCTCTGGTGAGCTGTGGTGAACTGGCGGTATTCCGGCTGAAAGTCGTGTTCGCCGCTGCGGCACCGCAAGGATGTTACCATCAGCATGATATTAAGCTTGCGGATCTCTTCGGCGTTGTTCGCAACCGGATCTGCCAAAGCCGGTGTTGGAATGAATGCCACTGCAGCCATCGAAAGGCTCGCTGCCAAAGCCTTGAATTTGAACATGGTCCCTGTCTCCTTAACCACGCACTTTCCCCTACGCGGCGAGGCAAGAATCGCTGTTTGTGTTTACCTATTCTTCAAAGCCCAAGGTGAAGCGAACTTAACTATAAGATCTGTGGCACCCATGCCTGTTTTGAGCGTTGTCCGAATGCAATCAGGCTCTATATCTGACCCGCAAACTCCTGATCCAAAGAGAGGACACAGCAATGGCAATTTCGATTGGTGACACCCTTCCCGACGTAACAATGGTCAAGGCGACTGCCGAGGGGCCGCAACAAGTTCAGTCGAGCGAATATTTCGCTGGCAAAAAGGTGGCGCTGTTCTCAGTTCCGGGTGCCTTCACACCGACCTGCTCCGCCAAGCACCTTCCCGGGTTTGTCGAGAAAGCAGGCGAGCTGAAGGACAAGGGCGTTGATGAGATTGTCGGCACCGCGGTCAACGATGCTTTTGTCATGGGCGCGTGGAACCAGGCTGCTGGCAGCGACGACATCACTATGCTGGCTGATGGTAATGCCGAGTTCGTCGAAGCGGTCGGATTGACCATGGACGCTGCTGGTTTCGGCATGGGCACGCGCGGCCAACGCTTCTCGATGGTAGTCAACGACGGCGTGGTCGAGCAGCTCAACGTCGAAGATGGTCCTGAGTTCAAGGTTTCGAGCGCAGAATTCATGCTCGGGCAGCTCTGATCCCTAATTCGCTAACAATGCCAAATTGGTTGCTCTTGTTGATGGCAGCGGTGGTCGCGGCGGTAGCAACGCCGGTCGCGGCGGCCACTCCCGAGGGCGAGATCGAGGCAACATCCCGTGAAGCGCCACGTATCCTTACGATGCGTGAGCGCGCTCAAGTCAGAAATCAGATACTCGAAGCTCGGCTCGATCGCGTGATCCCCGAGATCATGCGAGAAGAAGGTGTCACGCTTTGGCTGCTGATGGCGCGGGAATATTTTGAGGAGCCTGTCGTCGCCTCCATGCTCGATGCCCAGAGTATGAGCGCGCGGCGCCGGACGATCCTGATCTTTTTTGACCCGGGCGAAGGTCAGGAGATCGAGCGCCTTACCGTAAGCCGCTATGGGCTTGGCGGCTTGTTCGAACCGGCCTGGTCGCCGGAAGAACAGCCCGATCAATGGCAAAGGGTTGCGGACTTGATCGCTGAGCGTGATCCGGCAACGATTGCGATCAACACATCGGACCTCACCGCCTTCGGTGATGGCATGACGCTGAGCCAATATCGCGCATTCACGCAGAAGCTTGATCCGAAATACTCTGATCGGCTTGTATCAGGCGAGACTTTGGCGACCCGCTGGCTTGAGACCCGGGTTGAGGAAGAGGTCGCGCTCTATCCCGATATCGTCAAACTCGCGCGCGCTCTTATTGCCGAGGCGCTGTCGAACAAAGTAATCACACCGGGGGAGACCACCGCCAGTGAAGTTCAGTGGTGGTACCGCGATAAGATGATAGAACTCGGTTTGACCCCTTGGTTCCATCCGTCGCTCGGGATCCAACGCGCCGGTGCGGAGACCATGCTCTATGGAGAAACCGTGATCCTGCCCGGTGACCTGTTGTGGACCGACCTTGGCATTACCTATCTCGGCCTTTCGACTGACACCCAACATCTGGCCTATGTCCTCAAGCCCGGTGAGACCGAGGCTCCTTCCGGTCTCAGCAAAGGCCTCGCCTCCAGCAATCGGGTTCAAGACATTCTGATTTCGCACTTCGAAGCCGGTTTAAGTGGCAATGATATCCTGCATCGTGCGCGCAACGACGCCCTAGAACAGGGGCTTGATCCGTCAATTTACACCCATGCCTTGGGAATCCACGGCCATGGTGCCGGACCAGCGATCGGCTTCTGGGACAATCAGAACGGCAATGACCAAGGCGCTGATGCGGTTCGTCCGAACACCGCCTGGGCAATCGAACTGACCTCATACAGCCAGGTCCCTGAATGGGATGGTCAGCTGGTCGACTTTCGAACCGAAGAAGACGCGTTCTTCGACGGTGAGACCGTGCGATTTCTGGATGGGCGTCAGACCGAGCTGACCTTGATTGGGTCGGACTGAGCTAACGGATCAATTAGCCGGAATTGCGTAGGTCACCGTAGACTGAGCGGCGATCGTCTCAGGATCATCCTGCCAGATTCGTACGTCCACAGTCGCGAGCCTCCGCCCGAGTTTGATCAGTTGGGCATCGGCGTAGAAATCACGCGCCGCAATGCCGCGCAGGAAGCTCATATTGAGATTGCTGGTCACGGCCATCGGGACAATCCCGATATGCGCCAGGATCACGGCATAGGCCGCTCGGTCCGCCAATCCCATCTGGGTCGGACCAGAGACGATCCCACCCGGACGCAGCATCGCTGTCTCAGCAGATTGCTTGATTCGGATGAAACCCGGACGCAATTCTTCAAAAGCGTGAGCGGAGCTATTCTGGCCCGGGAAGGCCTCAACAAAAAAGTCGGCCAATTGCTCGGCCGACAATTTTAATGTGTGGGGTTGAGCACTCATGCTCCGCCCATCGCCGGAAATGAGCCCGAGCTCAATAGCCCATAAGGCTCATCACCTCTTTGCGACTGCGATGATCTTCCAGGAAGCAGCCCATCATCCGACTGGTGAGCATCTCGACTTCGTGCACCTTGACACCGCGCCCGGTCATGCAACCATGCTCAGCATTGATCACGACAGCGACACCGCGCGGTTCGAGATTGTCCCAAATGCATTGTGCGACCTCCGCCGTCAGCCGTTCCTGCACCTGCAAACGATTGGCAAAGCCGTGCAATACGCGGGCGAGCTTGGAGATCCCAACGACCTTCTTGTCGGGCAAATAAGCGATGTGAGCTTTGCCGACGATCGGAGCCATGTGATGCTCACAATGTGAATGGAACGGGATGTCCTTGAGCAGCACGATCTCATCATAGCCGCCGACTTCCTCAAAGATCCGGCTCAGGTGGATCGCGGGATCTTCTTGATTGCCACGGCAGTACTCCAACCATGCCCGACCGACTCGCTTGGGAGTATCGATCAGCCCTTCGCGCTCAGGGTCGTCACCGGCCCAGCGAAGAATGGTCCGCACAGCATCTTGAACATCTTCTGGGACATCTGGTTTGTTCAACGGATTATCCGGGTCAAAATCATCGTCGTGCAAATTCATGTAGTTCATAGCATTACCTCTCTGTAGCCGTTTCCGGCCTATTCCTGGCAAGCAAAAAGACCCGGTGCTTGGTCCGTTATACTTCCTTAACGTGATCCCAAGGATAAAAATCGCCGTCGCTTCAAAGCGTTCCCTGCAAAGTTTGCATCATTGCACGCGGGTGGACGCTGAAACGGCTATCGGTCTCCCCATACCTCTCCATGTAGGAGTTCTTTACGGAATGTCATCCCTTGGGGGATTTGGGTGGCACCTTGGACCATAGACCCGCGCCGCCCACTCCCTCCACCCTTCCACCCGGAGCTTACCGGGGCACAATCCGGGTGGCCGTCCTCAAGCAGCGAAGCGTTAGGACGAAAAAGCCCGGAGGGAGTGGGCGGCTAGGCGAGAAAGAAATGCAATCCACCCAACAAAAAAGCCCACCCCCGAAGGGATGGGCTTTCTTGGCGCGCCAGGAAGGATTCGAACCTCCGGCCGCCTGATTCGTAGTCAGGTACTCTATCCAGCTGAGCTACTGGCGCGCGTGAGGAGCGGCACATAAGGGGGCACGCCGCACTTGGCAATCCCTTACTCAGGCTTTTTCGAACAGCCGGCGTGCCAAAACAATATCAAGCGGCGGTTTATCGAGCTGTTCTATCTCCTCAGGTAGGAACCATCCGATCTCTTCGCCCTCCAACGCCTGCGGTTTTCCCTCCCACTGGGCTATTGTGTAAAGCAGGATGACAATCGGCGTCTGATTGGCGCTTTTGCCTTGGTCTGCAAACACCGCCGCCCGGCAGCTTTCCGTTTTCACGGAAATTCCCAGCTCTTCTTCCAACTCACGAACCAGAGCAAAAACAGGGGCTTCCTGTGGCTCGACCTTACCACCCGGAAATTCCCAAAGCCCGCCGTGATGCTTGGCGAGAGGGCGTTTGTGCATCAGCCAGCGACCATCTTTTCGCGCAAGCGCGCCAGCCACAACCAACATAATGCCCGCCCCTTTGTCGGATTTTTTTCCATCTTTCACGATCGCCATAACCATTTCTTAAGGGGTTGCGGCGATTTGTGCAGCATCAGGAACGTAACAAGGCAGTTGTTCCAATGCATGATCTGACCAAACTACTTAAACAGGTTGGAAACGACAATTCAGGTGCCACTGCCGTGGAATACGGACTGATCGTGAGTCTGATCGTCCTCGCCATGGTTGGCGCGCTACAAAGTGTAGCCAATGCCAATAACGATGTGTGGGATCGCGTTGAGACCGCGAGCACTGAGGTGATGGGCGGTTAACTCTCTTGAAAGGGTCCGAATTAGGAATTTTTCAAGAGCTGCCGATTATTTCATGCGACTGCTTGTCCTTTGACCTGGATAGGCATGGGTACCGAAGACTGAACCAGGAGACTAGACATGACTTTCTTCAAGAAACTGGCTCGTGACGAGCAAGGCGCAACCGCAATCGAATACGGCCTGATCGCTGCTCTGATCGCTGTTGCTGCTATCACTGCTATGCAGAGCCTCGGCAACAACCTCGACGCAACCTTCACCGAAGTTTCGGATGAGCTCGTTGCAGCTGAGTAAGCTTTACGCTTAAGCTTTGAACGGGGCGGCAGGGAAACCTGCCGCCCTTTTCATTTGTGCAATTGGCGCGACCATCTGGCCAAACCGTGCTAGCGCGCGCGCACCACAATCTTGACCCTTTGACCAGCCCTTACGCCCTCGTTTGACCCGAGCGCATTGAGCACCCGGAAACGCTCTTCCTGGGCCGTCGAATAGGCCATGCGGCGTGCCAAGGACGCAACGCTGTCTCTGCTTCCGACAGTTACGACATCAATCCTGCGCGGAATCACCGCATTGGCCTCGCTTTGCGAGATCCGACGCATTGAATTGAACATTGCCGAGAACGGATTGGCCCGCCCCGCTGGTGATATTGCCTGGAAATGGTAGGCGCGATTATTGCCAAAATCGTAAGCAAAAACTGTCACGTCGACCTGCGACCCGCCATTGTTTACTCTGGCTGTGCCATAGGCTGCGGGAATTCCGTTTACTCGCGTCCGCTGAATAGTGCTCGGCGCCAGATTGCTGTTCTGGCCGCCAAGCGCGCGGAACCGCTCACGGATATAGGTTTCCAAATTGCCGCCATATTGCGCAAGGGTCATCTGAGCTTGACCACTCTGGCCATTGATGCTCACCGCCCTTGTGCCATTGACCATGTAGAAGCCCTGCGGCGCGGTGAATGACAGACGAAGCTCTGGGTGAATAAACTGGCGCCCTTCGATGACCCCCTGTTCAGGATCATCATCATAGATCAGACCATCTATCCGGCTGAGAAAGGTATCGCGATTGGTGATCCCGGTCGGAAGCCCTTGAGCCTTATTCAAGGTTGTCTGCACTCGTCCGGCTGGGTCAGGGTGCGAGCTCGCCCACTCAGGCACGGTTGCATCCCCTCGCCCTTGCAGCCTTGCATCCAGCGCATTCTGCGCCGCCAAGCTCCTGAGGACAGTACTCATGGCGCGTGGATCGTACCCGGCCCGGTTGAGATAGGTGATCCCCAGCTCGTCCGCCTCGGTTTCCTGACTGCGCGAAAAGCGCAAGGTCAGCAATTGTGATCCCTGCAGGAATCCGCGCGACAGAGTGTCGCCAATCCCGCTGTTGCCGAGCAAGATCGAACTGCCGATGGCGCCCAGTACGCCGAGGATCGAGTTGCGCTGCGCCGCTTGCTGACGCCGCTGCGAATGGCGCGCCGCCACGTGGCCCACCTCGTGTCCCAAGACGGCGGCCAATTCCGCTTCATTGTTCATCAGACTGACGAGCTGACGGGTGGTGTAGATGTAGCCGCCAGGCACCGCGAAGGCGTTGTTGACCGAGCTGTTGAGCGTACTGACTGTGAAGCTCTCGCGGGCGTTTCCAAGGCCCGATTGAACCGCAATATTCTTGCCGATCTGTTCGACATAGTTCGCTTGGGCCCCAGACATTGCACCGCCAAACTCAGCCAGCAATTGCGGGTGAAACTCGGCTCCCTGCTGCGCTTCTGACTGAGTTATCGGGGTCGAGGCCGACGGAATCGGTCCACCTCCAAGACAACCCGATAGGGCCAGCGCCAAGGACGCGGCGGCTCCGCTTCTAAACGCTATCTTCGATGTCTTGCTAAATTGCCCTGCCAATCGCCCTCTCCCGCTAAACACTTGGGGCCCGTTACCAGACCCACGATGCCCCACCATGCGGAAGCTTATCGGATCAATGGCTTGTCAGGCAAGCGCCTAGCCACCCATTTGCAGGAAACGTTCCTCGCGCTGACGGATCAGCGTCTCTGACGGCAAGTCCGACAGCCCATCAAGCTCGGACTTGATGGCTTTGGCCAGTGACTTGGCCATCGCAGCCGGATCACGGTGAGCGCCACCGATCGGCTCTTTGACGATCTTATCGATCACACCCAACCGTTTGAGATGTTGCGCGGTGACCTTCATCGCCTCAGCCGCTTCAGGTGCCTTTTCCGCAGTCCGCCATAAGATGGATGCGCATCCTTCCGGTGAAATCACAGAATAGACCGCATGCTCCAGCATCAGAACCCGTTCGGCACTAGCAAGTGCGACCGCACCGCCGGATCCGCCCTCGCCAACGATGACCGAAACCATCGGAACGGGCAAAGACAAGCAAGCCTCGGTCGACCGTGCAATGGCTTCAGCCTGACCGCGCTCCTCTGCTTCAATCCCGGGAAACGCTCCCGAGGTATCGACCAGAGTGACGACAGGGAGATTAAAGCGGCCAGCAAGTTCCATAAGACGGATCGCCTTGCGGTAGCCTTCGGGCTTTCCCATACCGAAATTGTGCTGGATCCGGGTTTCGGTGTCGTGGCCCTTCTCGTGACCGATCAACATGACCCGGCGACCATTCAGCTTGGCAAAGCCGCCCATGATCGCAAGATCGTCCGAATAATAGCGATCCCCACCGAGCGGCATAAATTCGTCAAACGCCTGTTCGACATAATCCCGAAAGTGCGGGCGCGCCGGATGCCGCGCAACCTGGGTCTTTTGCCACGGCGTCAGCGAGGCATAGGTGCTCGCCAAAAGGTCTGAGCTTTTGGCCTCAAGCCGTTCAATCTCCTGCGTCACATCAACATCATGACTGGCGTCGACGCTGCGCAGCTCTTGGATGCGCTCATTGAGGTTGGCGACCGGCTTCTCGAATTCGAGATATGAAATCATGCGCCACCGCTAGTCGGATGTGATGCGCGCGGCAAGCCTTGAGCCTGTTTTTGCGCATGCGCTCAGCCAGACTTCTGGGCCAAGGGATGGCGCGTATTGACCAGCTCTACCAACCGCGCAGCGTCAACATGGGTGTAAATCTGAGTGGTGGCGATATCGGCATGACCCAGGAGTGTTTGGAGGACCCGCAAGTCCGCCCCGCCCTCAAGCAAATGGGTGGCGAAGGCGTGTCTGAGGACATGAGGGCTGATGCCTGCGGGGTCCAGTCCTGCTCGAACTGCCAGTTCTTTGAGCAGCTGAAACAGGCGAACGCGAGACAGGTGCTTTCCGCCGCGAGACGGGAACACATAGCGTGATCCGTCTGGCCGAACCGTCAGCCAATCGCCGACCGCCAAGGCAGCGCGCTCGCCGATCGGCACCATCCGCGCTTGCCCGCCCTTGCCCATTACCGTTAGCAACGGCGCATCGCGCGGAACAGCCGAGATTGGCAAAGACACCAGCTCGGTAGCTCGCAGACCAGAACCATAGAGAAGCTCTATCAGGGCCAGCTGTCGAAGCGCGGCTGGAGTCTGAGCCTCCGCCTCCAATTCCGCTCTTTCAAACAAGGCTTCGACCTGATCATGCGACAATATCTTGGGCAGCGGCCGTCGCGCACGCGGCTTGGGCAATGCTCCAGAGGGATCATCTTCGCGCCAGCCCTCATCAACAGCAAATCCGAAGAACTGCCTTAAGGTCGAAGCCTTACGCGCCACACTTGACGGGGCAAGTGCGGACCAATGTCCAGCCAGCTTGGCGACTTCATCACGGCTCGCCTTCGCAAGATCGCCAAGCAATTCCTCAGCGCCAGCCAGATCACGAGCGTAGGCCGCCAGAGTGTTAGGAGCAGCCCCACGTTCAGCGGCCAGCATATCGAGAAAGGATTGCGCGGCAGCAGACATCACGCGCCCGTGCTCAACCGCGCGCGACCGCCTCGGCCGCAATCATCCTGGCTTCCGCTCCCAACCCGACGCTGTTTAGTGACGCAGTGATATGGAAAAGGTGCAGAGGCGTCATTTGGCTCCAGTCGCTTCCCTGCATGCCGAGCCCAACCAGCATCGCGACCAGAGCAGGATTGCGCGCATCCGCAGCGGCGCCGATCATCCGGGTCCAGCGGGTCTGGCGTCCCAGGCCAAGGTCCAGCCGTCCGATGAGAGCATTGCGATCCGACCCTGAAACCCGGTCGAGTCCAGCAAGAGCGGCGACCAGAAATTGCGACTTCCTTTGGTCTTCGCTGTCGTCATCGTCGAGGAACAGGTCGACATCGCCAAGACTGACTGCTCCTGACGGTTCCCGGGCCAGAGCGATCAATGCCCAAGCGAGACTGCCCGGTTCAACGAATGGAGACCAAGACTCAGCGTCCCGGTCAAGCCCCGCAGTAAGCATAGAAGCAATCAAGTCCGCAGCGGCGTCCGCGTGGCTAGCGCTGGGCGCCAAGCGCGCTGCAGCATAGGCTGTGGCGACATAGCCGCCCTGAGTTCCAGCCGATTGGGATTGCGCCCAAAGCGAACGCATCGCCTCAATCCGGTCGGTGGGCTCTTCTGCGACATAGGCTTCGCGCAAACGAATGGCGTCGTTGGCGGCGTCGCCTTCAATCGCTTCGTTGGCGTAGATCTGACTGTAGAGTTGAACCATCGCTGCCGACGACAAAATGCCATCGCTAGCCGCTAGATCCGCAAAGCCAGCGCGTTGGGCCAATGGCAACATCGGCGCGCCCGCGCTGCTCCTCGCATAATAGGGCTCAAGCTCGGACAACAGTCTTTCCGGAATGGCCTCCCCTACCGCATTGGCGACCGCAAATCGCCAAGGGTTGAGCGAGTTGACCCCATCCCATTCAATCGTCACCCCGCGACGACCGGCTCCGGCCGCGCCGGCAAATCGTTGCGCCAAGCGAACGTCGATCTCAGCCACGCCTGGCTCATCGGCCAGATTCACCAATTGCGCATTGGCCAATGAGGTGTCGCCCGCGAAGGCGTTGCAAATGGCGCTGAGCATGAGCCAATTGGCGTCTTCACGCTCGGTTCGGCGCAAACGCACGGCAGGGCAGGCACCAAGCAAGTCCGCCTGAGCGACATAGGCTGTCACCGCTTGATCGGTCAGCTCCTGGTTCCAATTGCCGGTGTCGACATCCTGCACAATCGCCCGCGCTGCCGCAAACTCGCCGATCCGGTTCAGCACTCCGGCTCGCAGCGCTGCGAATTCAGCTGGGCTCATCGACTGCGGCGCAGCCAGGCGACTGGCAAGCGCTCGGCGCAATAGAATATGGCCCCATCGGGAAACGAGCGGACCCTTGGTCCCTGTCAGGGTCGCTTGAACAATTGACCCTGGCTGTTGGCCCAATGAAGCGATCGGAAATCCACCCTCTGACGGGTCGATGATCCCGACCTGCCGCATCGAGCGCCGAGCTGCTGGCGGAATGTCAAACTTGGGTGTCAGACCGAGCAAGTCATCCAACTCGTCAGTCGAAAGCTCCTCAAGTTCCTCCAGAGTCGGCAGTCCAGCCAATTCTTCGTCAGATATCTCCGGTAGGGGCGGCAAGTCCGGATTATCAAGGATCGAGGGTTCCAAAGGTGGTGCAGCGCCGGGAATTGCTGGGGCAGGGTTCGCTGGAGCTGGGTTAGCCGGCGCCGGCCCAACGGGTGCAGGCCCTGGCAGAACCGGCTCAGGGCGGATTGGCTGCGCGGTGGGTGTCGGAGCCGGCAGCGGGTCATCAAACCCAGGCGGAAGCAGCGATTCAGGTGCGTCTTGAGCGACTGCGAGGCCGCCAATCAGTCCCACGGCAAGGGCAAGAGATCCGGCGCCAGCAATGATCTTTGTGCTGCGCATCACCTTTCCTCCGACAACTCAATCGGCTGCACGATCAGGTGAAGCGGCTCTTCACCGCCATCGATCCAAGCAATGACAAGAATGAGGCCAAGCGTCAGCAAAGCGTACCATTTCGCCCGAGACTTGAGCCCATGCCAGGGATTAGCGCTCGCGGCGTTAGCAGGCGGGACAATCTTAGAACTGCGTGTGTCAGACATATTGCCACGGCTCTAGCCCATCTATAGGCGATGCGGCAATGACAGACCAAGCTGCTTTGAACGACGACGATCTAGCCAAGATTGGCGCTCGCATTGACAGACCGATCATCCTGGTCGGCTTGATGGGTGTCGGCAAGTCAACCGTCGGTAAGCGCCTATCGGCCTTGCTTGGACGCGGTTTCGTGGATGCGGATGAGGCTATTGAAGAAGCTGCGCAGCGCAGCGTGGCTGAGATCTTCGAGGAATTTGGGGAAGCGTACTTCCGTGATGGTGAGCGACGCGTGATCGCTCGCTTGATGGAAGAGCACACCGGCGTGATAGCCACAGGCGGCGGCGCATTTGTTGATGAGCAAACCCGCGCATTGATCCTTGAGCGAGGAATAGCCGTATGGATCGATTGTGACATTGATACCCTGGTCGAACGGGTTTCGCGAAGGGATACACGGCCATTGCTGAAGAATGGGGATCCCAAGGAAATTTTGACCCGCTTGTTCGAAGAGCGACAACCGCATTACTCACAAGCGCAGATTCGCGTGGTCAGCAGCGATGGCCCGCACAATGACACTGCGCGCAATATAATCGAGGCGATCGGCAAATGGCTTTGAGTTCACTTGAAACGGTCAAAGTCGATCTTGGGGGCCGGTCTTATGATGTTCGGATCGGCTCCGGATTGCTGGGCGATTTCGCGCACCAAGCAGCGGGCTTTGTTGCCCCTTATCAAAGGCGTGGGAAAGTTCCTGTGATCGCAGACATCAATGCCCGCGCGCATCATGGTGAGAGCCTGGAGGTTTCGCTGAGCTCGGCTGGATATGACATTGCCTGGTATGATGTTGCTTCGGGCGAGGACTCCAAGAGCTGGTCAAGCCTCGAACAGCTGACCAATTGGTTGCTTGAGCAAGGCATTGAGCGCAGCAATCACGTATTCGCCTTGGGTGGCGGGGTAGTCGGCGATCTGGTTGGCTTTGCAAGCTCGGTGCTCAAGCGCGGTTGTGGGTTCGTTCAACTGCCAACCACCCTGCTCTCGCAGGTTGACAGTTCCGTGGGTGGCAAGACGGCGATCAACACAAGCCTTGGCAAGAATATGATCGGCGCTTTTCATCAGCCGTCTCTGGTCTTGATCGACACGGCTTCGCTCGCCAGCCTGCCGCCTCGCGAAATGCGAGCGGGTTATGCGGAAGTGCTCAAGTACGGCCTGCTCGGTGATTCCGGGTTCTTTGAGTGGTTGGAAAGCAATGGCGAGGCGGTCTTGGCTCGCCAGGAAGACCAATTGGTCCACGCGATCGCGACCAGCGTGCAGGCGAAGGCCCGGATTGTCGCCGAAGACGAGCGCGAAACCAGCGGCGTGCGGGCCCTGCTTAATCTCGGCCATACCTTTGGCCACGCGCTTGAGGCCGAGACTGGCTTCTCCGACCGCCTTCTGCATGGCGAAGGTGTTGCTCTCGGCATGGTCCTCGCAGCGCGCTATTCTGCACGTCGGGGACAGATCAGCCATGCCGATGCCGACCGGGCAGCCGGTGCAATCGCGGCGTCAGACCTCCCGAGCGAGATTTCAAAGCTCGGCCTTGATTGCGATGGGGCAAGGCTCGTGGAGCACATGATGCACGACAAGAAGATGTCCGCCGGCACCCTCCCCTTCATCCTGCTCAATGCGCTGGGTGATGCCTATCTTGCGAAGGACGTCGAGCTGGCCGATCTTGGCGCCTTTCTCGATGAGCAATTGCAAGGCTGAGGACTGGCCCATGACCCAATTCATCGATCTTTCGATTCCGATCACCAACGATGTGATCTCCGACCCCGAGGTCATGCGCCCTAAGATCCAGTACATGACGCACGAGGACACCTGGCAGCAGATCGCCATGTTCTTCCCTGGGCTGGAAAAGGACGATTTGCCGGATGGCGAAGGCTGGGCCGTGGAGATGCTTGAGCTATCCACGCACAACGGCACCCATATGGATGCGCCTTGGCATTACCATTCGACCACCGATCAAGGGGCCAATCCCGCTCCCAGCATCGACGAAGCGCCGCTGGACCGGTTCTTTCGCCCGGGTGTGAAGCTGGATTTCTCGCACCTACCCTCAGGCCATGTCGTCACTGCGAATGAGCTCGAACAGGCCTTCGCCGAAATCCCATACGACCTGCAGCCGCTCGATATTGTCCTAATTCAATCCGGAGCGGTCTATGGAACCGACAACTTCATCGATCAGGGCGTGGGCTTAGGGGCCGAAGCGACATTGTGGCTGACCGAACGCGGTGTTGAAGTGGTCGGTACCGATGCCTGGAGTTGGGATGCCCCATTCAGCCACACCGCCAAGCGGTGGGCCGAGGACCATGATCCCCAGATCATCTGGGAAGGCCATAAGGCAGGACGAATTCGGCCCTATTACCAGATCGAAAAGCTAACCAACCTCGCAGCCTTGCCCAGCCACGGCTTCACGTTCAGTTGCTTCCCGGTGAAGATCGAGCGTGCCAGCGCTGGATGGATCCGTGCAGTGGCAATGATCGACGACTAGCCATGGCTCGTTCCATCCTCCTGAATGGCGTGAGCAGCGCCGGAAAAACCACGCTCGCAAAAGCCATCCAGAACGCCGCCGATGATATCTATCTGCATGTCTCGATGGACACATTCATAGAAATGCTGCCTGACGGTAAGGAAACACGCGCAGAGTGGTTTCCAGTCGAACTTGTCAACCGCGCCGGAAGAACTCTGCCTCGCATCACGACTGGACCGTCAGGTTCAAACCTCCTCCAGGCAATGCGCCAATTTGCCGCTATTATGGCCAGCCAGGGCTATCCCGTGATCGTCGATGATGTCTGTGGTGTTGAGGAGATTGCGGATTATCGCAGGCGGTTTGAGGATCGCAAAGTGGCAGTGGTCAAGGTGACAGCGCCGCAGACGGTTATCGCGAAGCGCGAGAAGGCGCGAGGAGACCGCTTGATTGGCCTGGCGCGAGAACAATCAGAGTACCTTCACGAAGGTATCGAATATGATCTCGTGATCGACACGAAGCACGCCACTCCGGAGGAGAATGCTAACACCATTCTCCATTCGCTTCGAAACGCTGGCTAAGCTTTTTCAGCGACTTTTCGCTTAGGCAGCGCGGTCACCTTGCTGGGCAAAGCTTCGAGCCCTCCCAATTCCTCAACCATTTCATCGTGCTCGGCGAATAGCACTTCCAATTCGCTTCGCTTCTCTAGCAAGAGATGCGCGATCCCTGGCGCTAGGCTCTCACCCTCCCCGATCTGTCCAAGCAATGAAGCAATATCACTCGCTGTCGCTTCTTTGGGATTACGAAAAAAGTGCCCCTTCCTGTCGAAGAAACCCATACCCTTCTTCGCCATTGCAAGACTCCCTTCCAAGACCGCCGACGATTCGGCAGTCTTAGGATCGTCAATATATCGTCATTTCGCCAATTCGACTGTGGAAAAGCACTCCACTATTAATCCACAGGGTCCGAAAACTCCTGCCATTTCAGCGGTCAATTTATCGTCTTCTGAATGACTTAAGAGCCTCAGATGACACGCGCCATCAACAAACCATCCCAGCCCTTGGACCCAACCGTTTGAACGGCTGTTGCGTCCAATCTTGGATGGTTGAGCAGATGCTCATAGAGCTCTCTGGTCCCGATTGCGCTCTCATCTTGCGGATCAAGAATGTCACCCTGGCGAACAACATTGTCGACCAAGATCACAGCGCCCGGTTGTGATAGCCGGAGGGCAGCTTCTACGTAATTGATGTTATTCACTTTGTCGGCATCGATAAAGGTGAAGTCGAAGGGGCCGGTCAGCAAATCGAGCACATCAAGCGCTTGCCCCACCCGGATTTCAACCTTGCCGTCTAGATTGGCATTCTCAATGTTTTGCCACGCGATAGCGGCGTAATCGTGCTCAGCCTCTATGCTCAAAACCGTGCCGTCGCGACTGGTGCCGCGCGCCAACCATATCGTCGAATACCCGCCCAGGGTCCCGATTTCGAGAATGCGCTTGGCCCCGCTAACCTGAACCAGCAGTTGCAGGAACTTTCCCTGCGTCGCTGAGACGGCAATATCGGGCAAGCCGGATTTCGCGCTGTTCTGCAGCGCAAAGTCGAGAACAGGATCCGGCTTTAGCAGGGCATGCTCGATCAGCTCATCGACTTGCGTCCAGGCCGGATCAACAGTTTTCCAACCCGCGACTCCGGACACTATTCGAGCTCCAGGATGATCGCGTCGACCGCGAGACTTTCTCCTTCAGCAGCGTTGATCTTGGCGATGACGCCTTCCTTTTCGGCCCGGAGAATGTTCTCCATCTTCATCGCCTCGACCGTGGCCAGTGGCTGACCTGGTTGCACTTCTTCGCCCTCTGCAACGTGCAGCGCCACAAGCATGCCCGGCATTGGGCAGATCAGCATCTTGGAAAGGTCTGGCGGTTCCTTCTCGATCATGTGATCCGATAGCGACGCCAGCCGCGCAGGCAGAACCAGAGCCTCGTGCGAAGCTCCGCGAGTTGTGATCCGCCAACGAACGCCGACACGCTCAATCTGGATTACCATTTCATTGTCGCCCGTGACCTGGGAGAAGGTCTCACCAACCTCCCAATCCCAAGTGCCTTTCATGGTCTGACCATCGACCGTTGCCCCGCCCTCCTCGAGCGTTACATCAAACGTCTGATTGCCAATCTTGACGGCCCAATCCGAGGGTGGATTGTCACTGCCCGCCAACTGGCCGGAGATCTTGCGCGCGCGGACCTGTTCGGTGAATTCTGCCCCAGCGAACAGCGCTGCCAATTGCCGCAACCACGCTTCGTCAGCGGGAGCGCCTTCAAATCCGTCCGGATATTCCTCAGCGATGAAACCAGTGGTCAGCTCGCCCGAGCGGAACCTTTCATGCTGCATGATCGCGCTGAGGAAATCGACATTGTGGCCAAGTCCTTTGATCCGGAAGCGATCGAGCGCATCGATCTGCTTGTCGGCAGCCTCTTCGCGGGTGGCACCCCAAGTAATCAGCTTGGCGATCATCGGGTCGTAGAACATCGACACTTCGCCGCCCTCGTAGACGCCGTCATCGACCCTCACGCCGTCGACACCGCGCCGCCCATTGGCTGAGCCATCGTCGGTCCAACCTTCGAGAGTTGGCTGATACTCAACCAAGCGCCCGGTCGAAGGGAGGAACCCGCGATAGGGATCTTCGGCATAGACGCGGTTTTCGATCGACCAACCGTCAATCCCGATATCGTCCTGCCTCAGCTCGATCTTCTCGCCGGCTGCCACGCGGATCATCTGTTCGACCAGATCGACCCCCGTGATCGCTTCGGTCACAGGATGTTCAACCTGAAGCCTGGTGTTCATTTCGAGAAAGTAAAAGCTCTCACCGGTCTTGTCCGCGCCGCTGACGATCAGTTCGACCGTCCCGGCCGAGTGATAATCCACCGCTTTCGCAAGTGCCACGCATTGCTCACCCATCGCCTTTCGCATCTTGTCCGTGACAAACGGCGATGGCGCTTCCTCAACCACCTTTTGGTGGCGCCGCTGGATCGAGCATTCGCGTTCGTTCAAATAGAGCGTGTTGCCATGCTTATCGCCAAGAATCTGAATCTCGATATGACGCGGATTCTCGATAAACTTCTCGATAAACACCCGATCGTCACCGAATGAATTGAGACCTTCACGCTTGGTCGCTTCAAACCCTTCACGGACGTCTTTCTCCGACCAGGCGAGCCGCATGCCCTTGCCGCCGCCGCCTGCGCTGGCCTTCATCATCACGGGATAGCCGATATCGTTGCTGATCTCGACCGCGTGTTCGGTATCGCGGATCTCTCCGACAAAGCCGGGCACGACATTGACGCCCGCTTCTCTGGCGAGCTTCTTGGATTCGATCTTGTCACCCATTGCCGCGATCGCGCCGGCCGGCGGGCCGATAAAGGCAATATTCTTGGCTTCAAGCGCTTCCACAAAGCTGGCTCGCTCAGACAGAAAGCCATAGCCAGGGTGCACCGCCTCGGCGCCGGTTTCCTTGCAGGCCGCGATAATCTTTTCGGGGAGCAAGTAGCTTTCCGCTGCCGGAGCCGGTCCGATATGGACAGCCTCGTCCGCCATTCGCACAAATGGCGCGCGCGCATCGGCGTCCGAATAGACCGCGACCGTGGCAATACCCATCCGCCGCGCGGTCTTGATAACGCGACAGGCAATTTCCCCGCGATTGGCGATCAGAATCTTAGAAAACAAACGAAACCTCCGAGCCCGACAAAAGCGTCACACGCCTATGCCGACCTCGGAGGTGTCCTGCAACCTAGCGGAAATGCGCCCACCAGATTTTGTGGCTCAAACCTGGGCGAGCGCCTGTTCGAGATCGGCCTTGATGTCGTCGATATGCTCGATCCCGACCGACACGCGGACCACGTCCGGTCCTGCACCGGCTGCGATCAGGCCTTCCTCATCGAGCTGGCTGTGCGTGGTTGAAGCCGGGTGGATGATCAGCGAACGGGTGTCGCCAATATTGGCCAGATGGCTGAACAGATTGACGCTCGAGACCAGTTTGACCCCGGCATCGTAGCCGCCTTTCAAACCGAAGGTGAACACCGCGCCACCACGGCCACCCAGATAGGTGTGAGCGTGCTCATGGTAAGCACTCGACCGGAGGCCGGCGTAGGAAACCCACTCCACTTTGTCGTGCGCTTCGAGCCATTTGGCGAGTTCGATCGCGTTGGAACAATGCCGCTCCATCCGCAGATGCAGGGTCTCCATCCCGGTCAGAGCCAGAAAGGCGTTCATTGGCGCCATTGCAGGGCCCAGATCGCGCAGGCCCAGAACCCGACAAGCGATGATGAAGGCAATCGGGCCAATCGGCTCAAGCGCATCGACCAACACAGCGCCGTGATAGGACCCATTGGGCTCGGTCAGCGAGGGGAACTTGCTGCCCTGCGCTTTCCAATCGAACTTACCGCTGTCGACGATTACTCCGCCGATGGCATTGCCATGGCCATTGAGGAATTTTGTGGTCGAATGGACCACGATGTCTGCGCCATGGTCGAACGGGCGGCACAGCGCCGGGGTTGCCATAGTGTTGTCGACCACCAGCGGCACGCCGCCGTCATGTGCGGCCTGCGCGATCGCCGCAATATCGCTGACCACGCCGCCTGGATTGGCGAGGCTTTCAATGAAGACACAGCGAGTCTTGTCGTCCATCGCTGCGCGGACATTCTCGGCATCATCGGTATCGACAAAGCGGGTTTCCCAGCCGAACTTCTGGAACGCTTCGGACATTTGGTTGAGCGAGCCGCCATAGAGCTTCTTCGCAGCGACGATGTTGCAGCCAGGCTCCATCAGCGTGTGGAACACCAGCAATTGTGCAGCGTGGCCCGAGGCAACACCCAAGGCCCCAACGCCGCCTTCCAAAGCCGCGATCTTCTTTTCCAGTGCATCATTGGTCGGGTTCATGATCCGCGAGTAGATGTTCCCGAATTCCTGCAGCGAGAACAACTTGGCGGCATGGTCCGGGCTATCAAACACATAGGATGAGGTCTGATAGATCGGCGTGATCCGCGCATTGGTGGTGGGATCAGGCTCGCAGCCAGCATGGACTGCCAGTGTTTCAGGCCGAGTTTCTGGAGGAAGATCAGTCATAGTGGGTACTCCGCAATTTCACGCAATTCTTCGGTTCTCTTTTCGGTCAAAGCTGTTCTGCAGGTCGTCGCCAAGAGGATTTCAAGGCTCCCTCCGCGGGCATTGTAGCCATCGAGCCGGCAATGCGCGTCGCGATATTTGAGCCAAGCCCGCTGCGCTTCCAACAGGCTTTCGAAATAGCCGGGCTGCTCAAGGTCAAATCCCGAGGCATATTCGGCAAACTCTTCGTCCTGAGCCTTCATCTTGTCTCTGGTGATTGTCCATTGAGCGTTGAGAGCGTCATCCGCTTTCTGCAGATCATGCGCGGCGCAAATGTTCATCTCACGCTGAATACCCAGGTCGGCCTTTTCCATATCGCAGGGCGGCAATCCGGTGGCTTGCAGCATGATGAGCACGGCTGAGATCATGGGCAGTCCCCTCGATTGGCGAATTCGATCAGACTGTCAGCATAATGCGGCGCGCCGCGGCGGTCACCCTCTCCGCTGACGAGACTGGCGACAGCATCGGCCAGGCGCGTGACATTGTCGCGACGCAGCTGGCCGAGAGGTTCGACATAGATCCCGATCGTGAACAGGATCGCACCGGTTTTCGGAAGTCGCCGCAGGGTTTGCCGTTCGGAGCGAACGAACAGGGTCTCTCCCGCGTTCTCCGCAGTGACATGGCCGAATTCCTCTTGCGGGGAGCCCTGCGCAAGCCAGCGCCCCTCCCCCGTCGGTGCGATGAACCAATTGCAGCGCCCATAGATCAGTCCTGGCCGGAGAGTTTCCATGAAGCGATCAACCCCGCTCGCAAGCTGTTCCTCATAGCCGGCGATCGGTGCGTGCAGCGCACGGAGCTGCAGCCCAAGCTTGTCCTTGGGATGCCAGTCTGACGGCCAGGCTACAGCTGCACCGATCAGCCGATAGACCTCTTCGTCCTGCGGCCTGGTCAGCAAGCAGAGATCTTCATGCACCGCAAGCGCGGCTTCCGGCAGCGCTCCTTCAACCCCAAGCATCGACGCCAGCTCGCGCCCCGGTGCTTCGACCTCAGGCGTCAGCTGAATGCCTTCGGGATGGTACGCGAAGGCTTGGGCTCGCGCGATTAGGTCAGGCTGAGGTTGCAGCCAGGTTGCTTCAGTAAGTTTGACCAGCCCCATTTTGAGCTGCCCGCCCCCGCGTGCTTTTGGGAGCAGCTCGTCAACCGAGAACCCGAGGCTCACTCCGCGAGCTCAGCCGCCTTGCAGGCTCTTGCGGGCTCCTCGCCCTGCAGCGCCGTCAGCCCAAGCTTGTCGAACAAAGCGCCATCCCTGTCATCGCCAGCATTGGGCGCGGTCAGCAGCTTGTCGCCGGTGAAGATTGAATTCGCACCCGCAAGGAAGCACAGCGCCTGGGTCGCTTCGGACATGCTTTCGCGACCTGCTGACAGGCGCACCATGCTCATTGGCATAGTGATTCTTGCCACCGCGACGGTGCGAACGAACTCGATGTCGTCAATCTTGGCGAGCGGCGTGTCGGCCAGCATATCGCCCAGCACAGTGCCTTTGACCGGGACTAGCGCATTGACGGGCACACTCTCGGGATGGTCACGCAAAGTCGCAAGCGTATGGACGAAGCCAACACGATCCTCGCGCGTCTCGCCCATTCCGACAATCCCGCCCGAGCAGACATTGATCCCTGCGGTGCGAACGTGATCGAGTGTATCCAGGCGACACTGAAAGTCGCGGGTCGAGATCACCCGCTCATAATATTCCGGGCTGCTGTCGATATTGTGGTTGTAGTAGTCGAGGCCGGCTTCGGCGAGCATCTCAGCCTGATGCGGCTCGAGCATGCCCAGCGTCATGCAGGTTTCCAGCCCCATCGCGCTAACGCCTTTCACGATCTCGACAATCGCGGGCATGTCGCGGTCTTTGGGATTGCGCCAGGCAGCGCCCATACAGAACCGCTGCGATCCGGCATCCTTGGCCTGCGCTGCGCGTTGGAGCACCGCCTGGACATCCATCAGCTTGGTTGCTTCGACCCCGCTGTCGGCATGGACTGACTGCGAGCAATAGCCGCAATCTTCCGGGCAGCCGCCGGTCTTGATGCTCAGCAGGGTGCAGAGCTGGATCTGTTCAGGCGGATGATTTTCGCGGTGGACACTCGCGGCGCGGAACAGCAGCTCGGTGAACGGCAGCTCGAAAAGATCGGCGATTTCCTCGCGGGTCCAGTCGTGGCGGATTGCGGTCATAGTCTTAGCTCCCTTTCGCCCTCGTCATTGCGAGGAGACCCGAACAAATTTGGGGCGACGCGGCAATCCAGAGAGCATTGCGAGCATGGAAGCCGACGGTCAATGGATTGCGTCGCTACGCTCGCAATGACGAATAACCACTATTCCGCCGCTTCATCCAGATCAGCCGGCGGCATATTGTGCCCCAGCAAAGTCAGAATATCGGCGGCGCATTCCACCACATTGGAGCCCGGGCCGTAAATCCCCTGGACCCCGGCATCGCGTAGGAAGTCATAATCTTGCGGCGGGATCACCCCGCCTGCGGTGACCTTGATATCGGGCCGCCCGGCTTCCTTGAGCAGGTTGATCAGTTCGGGGATCAGGGTCTTGTGACCCGCAGCGAGCGAGCTCGCGCCGACAATATCGACTTCGTTGGCGAGCGCCATCTGGCACGCCTCCGCCGGAGTCTGGAACAAGGGACCAGAGACCACTTCAAATCCCATATCGCCGAACGCGCTAGCGATCACATTGGCACCACGGTCGTGACCGTCCTGGCCCATTTTCGCGACCATGATCTTGGGTTTGCGGCCCAATCGGCGCTCAACGGCGTCCACACCGTCGGTGACCTGGGCCCAGCGGCGATCGAACTCATAAGCGGTCTTGTAGACCCCGCTGACCGGCTTGGGTGTCGCATCGTGGCGGCCCCAGGCCTGTTCCATCGCATCCGAAATTTCACCCAGGGTCGCATCATGACGCGCCGCTTCGACCGCGCGCGCCAGCACGTTGACATTGGCCTGCGCCTCAAGCTCGGCCAGCTTGGTGGGTGAGAGCGGGACGCCATTCTCGTCCCGGCCTGTGGCCAGCGCAGCGTTGTGCGTGTTGGGATCGGTCGCGGCAGCCTCGCTCAGCGCCTTGAGCGCGGCCTGACAGGCAGCTTCGTCTCGGTTGGCGCGAACCTCTGCCAAGCGAGCGATCTGCCCGGCCCGAACCTTCTGATTGTCGACTTCGAGCGTTTCGATCTGCTCTTGCTCGGCCAGCTGATATTTGTTCACCCCGACGATAACGGTCTCACCACGGTCGATCTGGGTCTGCTTCTCTGCCGCCGCGCGCTCGATCTGCGCCTTGGGCGCACCGGTGCCGACATAGGCGGTCATCCCACCAGCCTCGTCCACTTCCGCCATCAGCTTGCGCGCTTCCTCAACCAGGGTCGAGGTCAGCGCTTCGATGTAGTGCGAGCCGCCAAGCGGATCGACCACTTTGGTGATCCCGCTTTCTTCCTGCAGCACCAGCTGGGTGTTGCGCGCGATCCGGGCCGAAAAATCGGTTGGCAGCGCGATCGCTTCGTCGAGCGCATTGGTGTGCAGACTCTGCGTCCCGCCGAGCGTCGCGGCCATCGCTTCGACCGTGGTGCGGATCACATTGTTGTAGGGATCCTGCTCTTGCAGCGAGACGCCCGATGTCTGGCAGTGGGTGCGCAACATCTTGGAGCGCTCGCTCTGCGCTCCGAGCCCGTCCATCACTTCATACCACAGCGTCCGTGCAGCGCGCAGCTTGGCGATCTCCATGAAGAAGTTCATGCCGATCCCGAAGAAGAAGCTCAGCCGCCCGGCAAAAGCATCAATATCGAGCCCGGTTTCCATCGCGCGCTTGGCGTATTCCTTGCCGTCGGCGATGGTGAAGGCCAGCTCCTGCACCGCCGTCGCTCCGGCCTCGTGCATATGATAGCCCGAGATCGAAATGCTGTTGAATTTCGGCATGTTGGCCGAAGTGTATGCGATGATGTCTGAGATCACCCGCATGCTCGGCTCAGGCGGATAGATATAGGTGTTCCGCACCATGAATTCTTTGAGGATATCGTTCTGGATCGTGCCGGCGAGCTTGTCTTGCGAGACGCCCTGACGCTCAGCCGCGACGATGTAGAACGCCATCACGGGGATCACCGCGCCGTTCATGGTCATTGAGACCGACATCGTGTCGAGCGGGATCTGATCGAACAGGATCTGCATATCCGCGACCGTGTCGATCGCGACCCCAGCCTTGCCGACATCACCGACCACACGCGGGTGATCGGAATCATAGCCGCGGTGGGTCGCCAAATCGAACGCCACCGACAGACCTTTCTGACCGGCGGCAAGGTTGCGGCGGTAGAAAGCGTTGGATTCTTCGGCTGTCGAGAAACCGGCATATTGGCGGATCGTCCAGGGGCGCCCGGCATACATGCTGGCCTTCACCCCACGGGTGAACGGCGCAAAGCCCGGCAGGCCCGGATCCCAATCCGCGTGATCTTCGCCCGTATAGAGCGGCTTGATGTCGAAGCCTTCGGGCGTGGCCCAGGTCAGGTCGCGGCCTTTGCTCTCCTTATCGGCGAGAGCTTTCCAGTCTTGGGGGGTGGGTTTCTCACTCATGGCGCGCCTCATGTCATAGACGCGGCCAAAGCGGAAGGGCCCCTACCCCCTCATTTTCGTCAGCCCGAGGAGCAGAGGCCTAGGAGCCTTTGAACTCAGCAGCGCGCTTTTCGAGGAATGCGCGGCCGCCTTCCTTGGCGTCGTCCGACGCGCCAGCGAGCCGCTGACCCTCAGCCTCAACCAGGAAAACATGGTTGAGATCATTGTCGAGCGCGGTCGCGATATTGCGCTTCATCGTCTTGTAGGCGAGCGTCGGACCATTCGCGAGCTTGGTCGCGAGCGCCTTGGCTTCGGCCATCAGATCGGCATCGTCGACGCATTTGTAGACCAGGCCCCAATCCTCGGCCTGTTCGCCGCCAATCTTCTCTCCGAGCATCATCATGCGGGTGGCGCGAGCGCGACCGACTGCACGAGCGAGCAGCCAGGTCGAGCCGCCATCCGGGACCAGACCAATATTGACGAAGGCCTGGAGGAAATAGGCACTCTTGGCAGCGATGGTGAAGTCCGCCGCCAAGGCGAGCGAACAACCGACACCGGCAGCCGGGCCGTTGACCGCGCAGATCACGGGCACCTCGGCGCGGATCAGCTGGCTGATCGCCGGGTTGTAGTGCTGTGACAGCGCCTGGTGGCTGCCGCCCTTGCTGCCGAGCGCATTGCTGTCGCCGCGCGCGGCCAAATCGGCGCCAGAACAAAAGCCCTTGCCTTCGCCGGTGATCAGCACCGCGCGGCTGTCACCCAGATCATAGAACGCCTCGCCAATCTCATCCGCCATTTGCGGTGGCATGGCGTTGAGGCGCTCTGGCCGGTTGAGGGTGATGATGGTCAGCGGACCTTCGCGCTCGACCTTGATGGTTTCGTAATCGGACATGGTTATGCTCTCTCCCTAGTTCGTCATCCCCGCGCAGCCGGGGGTCCAGTGCGGAGCCACACAACGCTAGCTGGATTCCCGCTTCGGCGGGAATGACGAGTGAATCAGTGGTCGCTCTTGGGCGTTTCCATAATCTCGGTAAGCATGCCCTGCATATCCTTGGGATGGACGAAAAAGATAGGCGTGCCATGCGCGCCGATCCGTGTGGGCCCAAGAATGCGCTTGCCCATCGCCTCGAACTCCTCGCGTGCCGTAGCGATATCGGGCACCTCAAAGCAGACGTGATGCTGTCCGCCTGCCGGGTTCTTTTCGAGGAAGTTTTTTATCGGAGAGCTGTCATCATAGGGCTCGATCAGCTCGATCTGGGTCCCGGCGAGGCCCGAATCGGCGAAAGACGTCGTAGGCGTGTCGACGAAACAGACCTTCACGCCCTGCTCGGGCAGATCAAACGGCTCGCAGATCGAGGTTGCGCCCATGATATCGCGATAATGCGCGATCGAGTCCGCAATTGAGGGGGTCGCGACCCCGATGTGGTTAAGTCGACCTAGTTTCATAGATGCTCAATTCCTTTTCCGCGGCATGCCATTACGAACCTAAATCCGAGCGCGGTTGGCATTGCGCATACAAATTTAAGCCGGAACCGGTCTTCGTTGAAAAGCGCCACATGATTTTGCATGAGCCCAACTGAACGCAGAGAATCTAGAATTGATTTGTCTAGATCAAAGTTGTTGGCAAACGAGTGTATTCTTCCGCCTTCTCTTTCGACGACCACACCCATCGAAACAGGAATCGGCACTAGTTCTTCAATATTTGCCAATGGGTAGAAGATGTCTCGAAAAAACCGCTTAAAATTTTTGTCGTCCAACGAGACGGGCTCTGGATACTTTTTGCTATCCCTAAGCACCCTATCTTCCATACCATGAACGTGTGCATGGAGTAGCGAGTCGAGATGATCCGCAAAACCGAGCACGCTATCATCTGAGCATTTCTGCAAAACACGCGCAACAAGATCGTCTGAAACCGTCCGATCTAAGAGCTGGATGGACGCCAAATCTACGCGCGATAGAATATCAATGTAGCTAACTGAGACCTTATCTTCGTCATGAGAGGCGAGCGCTAGCAGCGAGGCCCATTTATCGATCAGTGGAGAGTCCGGTTCCTCTAGGGATGACTTCTCAAGTAGGGGAACGAGCTTTCTGAATGGGACCTCATTGACATCTAGACCCCGCTCATGAGCAATTATTCGGGCACGATCCATCGTCTCCAACGAAGACTTCCAACGATAGAACCTGATTTTCTCTGTAAGAAGATCGCCGACCTCAGCGATAGGTCCGAATATCTTTCCAACATACTCCTTTGCTCCGTCAGGAAGCGAAGGAAGATTGATGTTCGTTTCTCCCATGCATCACCTCACAACGGAATATTGTCATGCTTCTTCCATGGGTTCTCGAGCTGCTTGGTCCGCAGCTTGCGCAGGCCCAGAGCGATCCGCTTGCGGGTTGAGTGCGGGTAGATCACCTCGTCGATATAGCCGCGCTGCGCCGCCACGAAGGGATTGGCGAAGCGGTCCTCATATTCCTTGGTCTTCTCGGCAATCTTGTCGGGATCGCCGCGATCCTGGCGGAAGATGATTTCGACCGCGCCCTTGGCGCCCATCACCGCGATTTCAGCGGTTGGCCAGGCATAGTTCAAGTCGCCGCGCAGGTGCTTTGACGCCATCACGTCGTAAGCGCCGCCATAGGCCTTGCGGGTGATCACAGTGATCTTGGGCACGGTCGCTTCGGCATAGGCGAACAGCAGCTTCGCGCCGTGCTTGATGATCCCACCCAATTCCTGCGCAGTTCCGGGCAGGAAGCCGGGCACGTCGACAAAGGTGACGATCGGAATCTCGAACGCATCGCAGAACCGCACAAAGCGCGCGGCCTTCTTGGACGAAGCGATATCGAGCACACCGGCCAGCACCATTGGCTGGTTCGCGACCACGCCCACGGTGCGCCCTTCAACCCGGCCAAAGCCGCAGATGATATTGGCAGCATGGGTCGGCTGAATCTCGAAGAACGATCCTTCGTCGACCGTCTTCGCGATCACCTCATGCATGTCATAGGGCTGGTTGGCGTTGTCGGGGATCAGCGTGTCGAGCGAATGCTCTTCCCGATCCCACGGATCATTGGTGACATATTCGGGCGTTTCCTCGCGGTTCGACAGCGGCAGGAAGTCGAAGAAATCACGCGTGGCAAGCAAGGCCTCGATGTCATTCTCGTAAGCGATGTCGGCGACCGAGGTCTTGGTCGTGTGGGTGATCGCTCCGCCCAGCTCCTCCTGAGTGACCTCTTCATTGGTCACCGTCTTCACAACGTCCGGACCGGTGACGAACATGTAGGAGCTGTCCTTCACCATGAAGATGAAGTCGGTCATTGCCGGAGAATAAACCGCCCCGCCTGCGCATGGCCCCATGATCAGGCTGATCTGCGGCACCACGCCGCTGGCGAGCACATTGCGTTGGAACACTTCGGCATAACCGCCGAGTGACGCCACGCCTTCCTGAATGCGGGCGCCGCCGGAGTCGTTAAGCCCGATGACGGGCGCGCCGACTTTCATCGCCGTTTCCATCACCTTGCAGATCTTTTCCGCATGGCGCTTCGACAGCGAGCCGCCAAACACGGTGAAATCCTGGCTGAAGACATAGACCAAGCGGCCATTGATCGTGCCTGAGCCGGTTACCACGCCATCGCCAGGGATCTTCTGCTCTTCCATGCCGAAATCGACGCAATCGTGTTCGACATAGGTGTCGAGCTCTTCAAAGCTGCCTTCGTCGAGCAGGACATCCAAGCGTTCGCGCGCGGTCAGTTTGCCCTTGGCGTGCTGTGCGTCGATCCGCTTTTGTCCTCCACCCAGTTTGGAGGCTTCACGGCGGCGTTCCATTTCGGCGATATTGGCTGACATAAGTCCCCTGCTCTCTGATTGAGGCGTTCGTTGCCGCAGCGACGCCGCAGCGTCAACGTATCAAAAACGCAGTGTCAGTTTCCGCGCGCGTATGCGAGCAAGTTTGCAGCGGCTGAACCCCGCAATTGCCAGCTCATGCAGCGCACCCCTCCGCCCATCTGACAAATCGCGCCCGAGGGTACCGGAACGATCGATTTGTCGGTCAGGGCCTGGACAGTCTCCACAGCCTGCTCATCCTCCGGAATGCCAAACTGCGGCAAGTAGATCCGCTGCGGCGTGACCAACATATTGGTGTAGAGGCCGCAGGCTGAGCCGAACCGCTCGTCGAAGATGCTCGACCCATCATAGGGCGTGACGATCTGGTGCAGCTCAACACCCGGCAATCCGGCCTCCAGGTCCCGCCTGAGTTCCCGCGCATAGTCTGGGTCATCGGGATAGGAATTGATCACCAATACACCTGGCTCGACGAAGGCCACGACGCCATCGGAATGTTCCAACCCGCCCTGCTCATCCGCCTCAATGAAGGCAATGTGCCGGAGCCCGAGGCTTTGTTTAAGCAGTCGGCGCGCTTCGGATTCTGAAAGCGCATTGTCGCGCAGGAATTTGCGGCTCAACACCGCCATGCCGGCGCCGTCTTCGACAAAATTGCCGCCGTCGTTGAGCAAGTCGAGCTCGGTGTGCTCAATACCTGCCTGTTCGATCAGCTCGAACAATCGCTCCTGAACGAAATCGGCTTCGTCTTGCCCTGACCGTCCGCCTCCCTGCCCTTCCGCGGTGTAGCCAAACAGCGCAGGCGCAACAGCGTTTGCAGTCCCAAAGTCGCGCATCCAGATATCGAGCTGCGGAGCGCGGAGGACGGGACCCGCTCCCAAACTCTCCTCAAATGCTGCCACAGAGCCGCCGTCCGCCAGAACAAGCACGTCGTCTCCTGCCGCCATTATCCGCTGGGCGAACTCGATCTGGAACGCAGCGATCTCGTCGCGCCGCTCGGAATAATAGCCATCATCTGAAGCAGGCGCGGCGAGAACAATGAGTTCGCCTTGGCCGGAGTCTGAATCAGGCAATACCGTGCTCCCTGCTGAAGGATCGCTGCATGCCATGGCCGTGAATGTCAGCGCTGCTGCTGCGGCGGTTAACTGGAGCAAGTTTGCGTTTGCCCCGAGCATCAAAACCGCAGTGTGATGCTCTTGGCGAGCGCAGGCGAGAGCGATTCCATCACCCGCAGGCTCTTGGTCATGCCGATATTCGCCTCCGCGCGATCCTTCTCAATCGCCTCAATGATTTGCCGCGCGCACTCTTCTGGAGGCATCTTTTTCATGGGATTGCCATCGTTCATCTGCGTGTCGACCACTGGCGGCAGCGCTTCGATCACGCTGATATTGGTGTCTTTGAGCTGCTCGCGCAGCGCCAGCGAATAGAACCGCAATCCAGCCTTGGTGGCGCAATAGACCGGGGTTCGAGCCGCCGGAGCAATCGCGAGCCCACTGGTGACATTGACCACCGCAGCCTTGGGCCGTGCCTTGAGCTGTTCCATGAGTGCGACGGTCAGCCGAATTGGCGCGTTAAGATTGGCGTAGATTGCGATGTCCGCCGCATCGGGATCGGGAAGCTCTTTGCGGAAATCATGATCGACCAATTGCCCGGCATTGTTAAGCAGGACATCGATTGTCCTGTCCCCCCAGGCCGCGACCAGAGCATCGACCCCTGCCGCGTTCGAAAGGTCCGCCGATATGCATTCAAACCCGTCATCCTGCATCGCATTCAAACGCTCTGGATTGCGCCCGGTCAGCACGACTAGCGCACCCTTGTCGCGCAGTTGGAACGCCATCTCGCGACCAATCCCGGCGCTCCCGCCAGTCAGCAATACTGTCTTTCCCTTAAGGTCCATCAGCTCTTCAATACTCCATGTTCAACCAGACTGCGGGCGCTTGCTTCCAAGCTGTCTTCCGCCGCGATGTACTCAAAACCCAGCGCTTGAGAGGAATGCAAACCGTCGACATCACGAACCTTGCCGAGCTCACTCTTGAGCGTTTTCATTTCGTCCATGAACGGGGCGAGCAGCTTGACGAGAAAGTCAGGCATCCCCTTGGTCGGAGCCTTGCGGGCGATCTCGGGCGCGCGCTCACGCAGGACAGCGGACATCTCACGCAGCCACAGAAACTTCTCCTGAAGCGGGAAACGCCCGTCTCTCACCGCATCATCAGGCAACTCAAGCCCAGCAATATGCGCCTTCACCACATCACGGACATCGACCACGCCAATCCCCATATTGGGAGCCAATGGGATCGATCCGTCGAGCAGTTTTTGAACCATCTCGATCGAGGTGGAGAGATCGTCATTGTTGATCGGCCCGAACACCGCGACCGGATTGATCGAACAGAACACCATATCTGGCGCATTGGCAGCGACCCACTCGCGAGCGGACTGCTCTGCGATGGTCTTAGACTTGGCATAGGCTGCCACGCTCGAGTTGGACGTTACAGTCCAATCGTCCTTGGTGAACTGGGTCTTTGAAAGCGGATGACCATAGGCGATCGCCGCCGCAGAACTCGTCAGCACGAAACGCTTTACCCCGGCCTCATGCGCGAATCTCAGCGCTCGAAGCGCGCCCTCTCGAGCAGGCACGATCAGCTCATTCTCGTCTTTGGGAACGGCCAGCGGAAACGGCGACGCAACATGGGCGACAGCATCACAACCAGCGCAAGCCTCGGCCCAGCCGGGGTCATTTTCCAGATCCGCCTGAAAGACCTTGAGCCGGTCGCCCGCATCGGGCCAGCGCGACCGTAGGCGCGGCTCGCTCTTGGCGACATTGCGAACCGTCGTGTGGATCACCTTGCCTGCGGCCAGCAGCTGATCGATCAGCTCCCCGCCGATGTAACCCGTGCCACCTGTCACCAAGATCGTATTTGCCATCGAGTCCTCCCAGAACTTGCGGCCATGATGAGCCGAATACCTGGAGAAGAGTCAACCTAGAGCGACGACGCCCCGCCTAATTCGAGAGGAAGCGTGCTTCAAACATCGGTGCAACCGCCTCGCTGTAGAACAGCACCTCAGGGGGCTCGAAACGCCAGGCAGTCCGATGCTTTGGAAAGGCAATGGCGCCTTCAACGGTTAGCCCTTCAGTTGCATAGTGTTTGCGCATTTCGGCGATAGTGCGATCCTGGTCATCTGCGTCAACCAGCACCCACACCAAGACTAGGCCGTCATCAGCGAAGACGAACTCCGCAAGGCGCGGCTCGCCCATGAATTCAAAACCTTGGCAATCGATTTGCGAATGGCTTGTTTCGGCCATGGGTAGGCGGGGCGGATCGAACTCACGCAACTCGGCCGAAGTGCAAAGCGGTTCAAGCGCGGTTTGCATGGCGGATACGGTGGATCCGAAGTTTATGACCTCGGGTCTAGCGACCGAATTCGCTGGGGCGGAAACGGAAGCAGCGGTGGCTGCGATCAGAGTGATACTGCTGATAAAGGACAAGGCACGTTCTCCCATAGAAAAGATGCCAGGTGACTTATCGTATTAATACACCAATGCAACCCCTGAGCCGGCCTTTCCTCGGCTACTTCATCAGCACCAGCTCTTCCGCCATTGTCGGGTGGATTGCTACGGTCGCGTCGAAATCAGCCTTGGTCAGCCCGGCCTTCACCGCAATCGCGGCGGCCTGCATGATCTCGGGCGCTTCGGGCGCGATCATGTGAATCCCGACAATCTGGTCGGTCGCCGCATTCACGATCATCTTGTAGAGCCCACGTTCGTTACGCCCGGCGACGACGTGCTTCATCGGGCGGAAATCGCTTTGGAACACCTTGATGTTGCCCAGGCTGTTGCGCGCT
Source organism: Erythrobacter sp. (assembly GCA_965229665.1). Lineage (GTDB taxonomy): Bacteria > Pseudomonadota > Alphaproteobacteria > Sphingomonadales > Sphingomonadaceae > Erythrobacter. The sequence goes on from OZ245896.1 coordinate 3,438,865, forward strand.
TCGCCCTCGGTCATGCCAACCGCCGCAATCGGCGGGTGGGAGAACACCGCGCTTGGGATGCAGGAATGATCGACAGTCTTGGGATCATTGCCGAACACGGTGTCTGCAAAGGCTTGCCCCTCGCGGATCGCAACCGGCGTTAGCTGCACGCGATCAGTAACATCACCCACGGCATAGATGTAATCGACATTGGAGCGGCTGTATTCATCGACCTTGATCTCGCCGATCGGGCCGAGCTCAACCCCAACATTATCCAGCCCCAGTCCCTTGGTGTTCGGCACGCGGCCGGTGGCGAACATGACCACATCGACATCAAGATCGTCCGAACCATTGAGCTCGACATGGAGCGAGCCATCGTCATTCTTGGTGATGCTCTTGAACGTGGTGTGGAAGTGGAACTGAATGCCCTTCATCAGGCTGGTTTTGAGCAGACGGTCACTCAGCGCGGGATCATAGCCGCGTAGCAATTGGTCTGAGCGATTGACCAGGCAGACCTTGCTGCCGAATTCATTGAAGATGCCAGCGAATTCATTGGCAATATAGCCCCCGCCAGCGATCATCACGCGCTTGGGCACCTCATCAAGATGAAACGCCTCATTCGAGGTAATAGCATGCTCGCTGCCCGGGAAGTCGAGCCGCTGTGGCGTGGCGCCGGTCGCGATCAGGATGTATTTGGCGGTAACGACCTTGCCGCTCGCCAAAGTGATCTCGTGATCGCCGGTGATCTCAGCGCGTTCATTGAAAACCTCGACCCCGTGATTGTCGAGTGTCTCGGTGTACAGCCCTTCGAGCCGCGTGACGTCGTTCTGCACATGGTCACGCAGCTTGATCCAATCGAAGCTCTTGCCTTCAATCGTCCAACCGAATTGCTTGGCGTCCTCGAGGTCCTCGGCAAAATGTGCACCATAAACAAGCATCTTTTTGGGAACGCAGCCGCGGATGACGCAGGTTCCACCGACACGATATTCCTCAGCTGCGGCGACTCTGGCTCCGTGCGCCGCAGCAACCCGGCTCGCCCGGGTCCCGCCTGACCCTATTCCGATTGTGAAAAGGTCATAATCATATTCGGCCATAGCCCTGCTCCTGCTGTTTGCAGCGGGATATGGCGGTCATCACTGAGCTTGCCAACCACAAAGGCCGGCAAGCTTATCTAGCTCTCAAGAAAGGCTGCGTTGTCGCGCAAGATCTCATAGGCGGAGGCATCGCGCGCGATGAGGCGATCAGCGTCTTCCAGCCCGGCATTGTTAATGATCAACCGGGCAATCGCCTCACGCTCATTCGCTTCGAAGCCCGCTAGGGCGGCAAAGGTGTCGGGGTTGTGACCAGCGGCTTCTTCGAACAGCAATCCGGTTTTCATGGGATCGAAGTCGAAGCCCAAAAAGGCCAGACGTCGACCTTGCTCGATTTCCGAACGGAGATAGCTCGCATAGCGGCTATCATTCGAACGCTGGCTGGCGGTTTGGATCAGAGTCGCGAGTTCGCCGAAGTTCTCCGGCATCTCGTCGCCCCATTCCACTTTGGGCTTCTCGCTGTCCTGCCATGGCAGCAGGCCCGCCGTGCCCAGCGGGTGAACAATTCGCAACCGTTGCCCTACCTCTTCCCGCGCCTCCTCAATGCCCATGTCATAGGCCATGGTCAGGACCCAGGGCAGGAAGTGCTCGATCGACCGATCATAGGTAAAGGACACAATTGAAAGCTTGTAGAAGCAATCGGCCAGCTGGCTGCGAGGAACACCGCTAACCATCATCATACCAATCCGGAACAACCAGTTCTCTTGCCCGCGCAAGGGAAGCTCACCAGCTTCGCGGGGCTCATGCGCGAGTGTCGACTTCGCTTCCGATTGCAGCGTGTAATAGACCAGCGCGATCTTTCCGGCTGCGACTGCATAGGGATTGTCGGCTAGCTGCTCGAGAATGGCTTCAACCGAAGGGCTTACGGCAGCGGCGGTCCGAATGGTCTGGCCACCTTTTTGAAGTTCTTCCGCGGTGGTCTCCAGCTTGGGTGCGACCGCTTCAAAGATCTCAGCCAAGGCGACCATGTCGCGCGTCTGCAACTGGCTTCCCAGACGATCAAAGTCGAAACCGGCTGCGACGCGATTGAGCATCTCGCGCCCATCGGGCATCTCAATCTCACGATTGGCCCCTGCGCCGACGATCAGTGTCGTTGGAGTCCTGATCATTGAGCGAGTGTCCTCATGAGAATGCTTGCGACCTAAGGCGCTAGCATAGCGACACTGTGCTTAAGATAGCGTTAGCCACGCCCTCGATTGGGACCGCTGGACCGTCGCGGTCCGCCACGCCGATTGCCGCCACCGGGACGACCACCGCCAGGTCTTCCACTGGGCTTTCCACCCGGCTTACCCTGCGGACGTCCCTTACGCCCTGAATGCTTGTTCTTGGGCTTGCTCTTTGGCTTCTCAGCACCGTCGCCGCCAACTGGCTTGGGCCTAATCTTCTTCTTGGAGACCCGGGTGGCTCCACGTGGTGGCGGCTTGGTCGGGCCGACCCCTTCCACAACAGCACGGAAGTTTTCCGGGAGCGCCAGGCGTTCAAGCTCGGCTCCAGTCACCCGGCGGATGTCCTTGAGATAGGCCCGCTCATCCTCTGCACAGAAGGCAATCGCCACGCCGTCACGGCCCGCCCGAGCGGTCCGCCCGATCCGGTGAACATATTGCTCGGGCACATTGGGCAGCTCGTAATTGATCACATGGCTAACGCCCGGGATGTCGATCCCGCGCGCGGCCACATCAGTGGCGATCAGAATCCGCACCTTACCGCGACGAAACTCGTCAAGCGCGCGTTGCCGCTGGGGCTGGGATTTGTTGCCATGAATCGCATTGGCTTCAATTCCGGCCCGACCGAGCTTCTTCACCACTCGATCAGCACCGTGCTTGGTGCGGGTGAAGATCAGGATCCGCTCGAACTCGCCGGGCACCTCATGCCGTCCCGACAGGATCAGTTCGAGCAGCGACTGCTTTTCATCAGCCTGGACCATGAACAGGAATTGCTCGATCCGCTCGGCCGTAGTGCTTTCCGGCGTGACCGAGACTTGCACCGGATTCCGGCAATAGCCGCTGACCAAATCACGGATCGCTTTTGGCATAGTGGCGCTGAAGAACAGCGTCTGGCGCTCCTTCGGCACCAGCTGATTGATCCGCCGCAGCGCGTGGATAAATCCCAGATCGAGCATCTGGTCCGCTTCATCGAGCACCAGCACTTCAACCGCACTGAGATTGAACGCCTTTTGATCGATCAGATCGAGCAAGCGCCCCGGGGTCGCGATCAAAATATCGGTCCCGCGATGGAGCTTGTTGCGATCCTTGTTGACACTGGTCCCGCCGACAATCGACTGGACCTTGAGCCCGGCCAGCGCGCCATAGTCCTTGGCGCTCGCTGCGATCTGCGTGACCAGCTCACGCGTCGGCGCCAGCACCAGCATGCGGCAGCTCTTGAACGGGATACGATTGTCGTTCTCGCGCAGCCGATCAATGCTGGGAAGCATGAAGGCAGCGGTCTTGCCGGTGCCGGTCTGTGCAATACCAAGCAGGTCGCGCCCTTCCAACACGGGTGGAATGGCCTGGTCCTGGATCGGAGTCGGGGTGGAATAGCCCTTGAGATCAAGCGCCTGGAGGACGGGCTGCGACAGCCCGAGGGTTTCAAATGTAGACATGTAAACTCGCAATGAAGCGCGAGGTGCGCCGACAAAGGCGCACAATCGCGGGGTTCAGTCAGAACCGCCCGCGTGAAAAGGGAAGTTATTATAAGAGGGTCGCTGAAAACGCTGCCGGGGCGGATAAGCAGAGCCGCCGCTTCACGCTGGCGTGGTGCGTTTCGCTGTGTGGCGCGCAAATGGGGGCTGTCGCACCAAAAGTCAAAGAGATTGACATTCGCGAATCATATCAATATATCATGATATATGGATTCGTTAGCGACATTAGATGCCTTCAAGGCGCTTTCACAGGAAACCCGGCTCGATATCGTTCGGCTGTTGGTCAAGCATGGCAATGCCGGCCTTCCGGTCCAGACGATCACCGACACTCTGGGGATCCGACAAAACCTCGTCTCAACCCATCTCGCGACACTGTCGCGGGCGGCGCTGGTCGCGGTTCGGCGTGAAGGCAAATATGCGTACTACCGAGTCAATTTCGACACCATCCGCGCACTCGGCGCCTTCTTGCTTGAAGATTGCTGCTCAAAGCAATGCGAGCCGGAAACGACCCTCGAAAGGACTTCATCATGAAACGCGTTCACATGCATATTCGGGTCGAAGATCTCGATCTCTCCAAGCAATTCTATTCCGGCATGCTGGCAGCCGAGCCGGTGATCGAAAAGCACGATTACGCCCGTTGGGAATTGAGTGATCCGCCGCTCACCCTCGCCCTCTCCAACCATCAAGGTCCGCTCGGAATCGATCATGTCGGGATCAAAGCTGGCACAGAGGAAGAGCTCAGTGAGCTCAACGCCAATCTGCAGGCGGCGAGCATCGCCACCGCGGACGAAAAGGATGCGCAATGCTGTTACGCGCGCAGCGACAAGCATTGGGTGCAGGATCCGCAGAATGTGGTGTGGGAGGTCTATCGCACGATGGATTCGATCCCGGTCTATGGGACCGACATGGGGCCACTGGCTGCTGAAGAGCCTGCCCCTGAGCCAGAACCAATGCCGAAGGCGGAACGCTGTTGCTAATCATCTAGGCTCACACTCCGCCTCTCGAACTGGGCTCTTTCTGGGGCACCATTGTGACGGGAAAATCTGAGGCAGAAACCGAGAACTATTCGAGCCTGTCTAAATTGAGAAAGACAAATCGCACAAAAGCGCAGTTTCTCTCCTTCATTTATCGAGGCAATCAAGTAGGAATACTTAGCGGCTGACAATCTGATTCGTGCACAGCTCCTAGAAAGGCTTCTCGAAATGATGAGGTTGCTATGGCTTGGTCTGATTTTGGCAGGCCAGTTCCTGATTCCCGCGCCAATCAAGGCAAGTGCTTCTCCAGTTTACGCTGCTCCCGCCGATTGGGTCAACGTCACCGATCTGGCCTCAATTCTCGATGAGAAAGCCGGAAGTGAGGCGATCCTGGTGATGATCGACCAGCAATTGCAACTTCAGCCCGGCCATCTCTATTCTTATCAAGACGTCGCCATCCGGATTGACTCAGCCAAGACCATGTCAAGCATGGCTCAGCTGTTCACCCCCAGTTGGCACCCCGATCACGGGGACCTTATAATTCACCGGTTTGAGATTGTTCGTGCCGGAGAGGGCATCGATCTTATGACTTCGCAGAACGTGTTTCAGGTCATTCGGCGCGAACGCAACCTTGAGCGCCAAATGATCAATGGCATGCTGACAGCCTTCTCCCAATTGGAAGATCTGCAACTCGGCGATGTTGTCCGATTAAGCTATACAATCACCCAAACAAATGACGCACTGGACGGACGAGTTCAAACGTCGCGGCGGTTTCTGAATGAAGACGTCAACATTGATTTTCTTCGCCAGACCGTCCGCTGGCCAGTTGACATGGAGGTCAACTGGCGCGTGTCGAAGGACGAAATCGTTCCAACTCGGCAAACCCTTGATGGTTGGAATATTCTCGAATTCGATTATCGAGCGCCCCAATTGGACGTCGAAATTCCGGACAACGCGCCAATGCGATTTCGCGATGCGAATTACTTTGAAGCGGCAAGTTTCCGCTCATGGGAAGATGTCTGGCTCGTCAACGACAAACTCTATCCAGAGGAGGATGGGATTGTTCCTGGCGGTGAGCTCGACCTTGTAATCAAGGCAATCGCTGAGCAAACCGACGACAAGAAAGAGCGGATGGCTCTCGCCCTCCGCCTCGTCCAGGATCAAATTCGGTATCTTTTCAACGGGATGGGATTTGGAAACTACGAGCCGCAAACGCCAGAAGAAACCTGGCGCCTGCGCTACGGGGATTGCAAAGCAAAGACCTATTTGCTGCTGGCTGCCCTACGCCGCCTGGGGATCGGAGCTGAACCCATGTTGGTTCATATCAATCAACGAGACGCGGTGGCCGATCGACTTCCCTCCCTACAGGCTTTCAATCACATCATCGTGCGAGCAGAGCTCGATGGTTTGACATACTGGCTCGACGGCACGGATACTGGCACTCGAAAGGACGACTTGCAGGACTCACCGACGTTTCGGTTTGGCTTGACGGAGCAAGGCCTCGAAGAGATCCCGATCAGGAAGCCTGGTCGTCCCTATCAAAAGGTCAATGTGACCTATGATCTCAAGGCCGGAGTAGACCTGCCTGCACCGTTCGAGCTTTATGCCGAATTGAGGGATTCCGAAGCCACCGAGATCAAAGAAGCTATCAGCCAGCTTTCCGCTGAACGGGCCAAGGAAGTCGCTGAGGAAGTGGCACTCGATTATGTGCTCGATGGTTTGGTAACGGAAACCCAGTTCACCTACGACGACGAACTCCAAACAGGTTTTCTAGCTGCGAAAGGGCTGGCCTATTTGAGCTGGTCCAAGAAGGGCCAGCGACGACGCCACGAGCTTTGGAGCCCAGCAAACACTTTTTCCGTGCAGAAAAGCCGCGACGAAGAGGAACTGCGCGACCTACCAGTCACACTCAGCTTCCCCCGCTTCTTTGAGTACAACGTGACTTACATCCTGCCTGAAAAATACCAGGACGCGGAATTGACCGGCCAAACCTCCGTCAGCGCTGAGTTGGGCGGTTACCAGCTCGAACGCGATATCACCAAAACCGCCGATCGTCTCGTATCGAAAGAGTACTACTTCACCGATCGCTGGGAGCTACCTGCCAACCAGTTCGAACTCGAGCGCCAGCAAATTTCTGATCTGAACCGCCGGAAGGTTGCACTGGTCCTGCCAGAAGATGCGCCGGGGCCCTGGCACGAGATCGATAGGTACGTAGTTTCTGGCGGCGTTAAAGCTCACGAGGAGGCATTTAACGCCCATGTGGCGAACGCAACCGATGACCAGGAGACAGCCCTCGCCAATCGGGCCTATTTCTTTGAGGTGATCGGCAATTACGAAGCAGCCATCCAAGATTTAGAAGCCTCGCTCGAGCTCAATAGCGATCCAGCCAATTACAAGTGGCTCGGCGATCTGCAGCTCGGTTCAAGCCCGGCTGATGCAAAGGCGAGCTATGCGCGCGCCATCGCCCTATCACCGACCTATTATGAGGCGCTTCTTGCCCTTACGCGCGTTCACATTCGCTTGCTCGAGTTCGACCAAGCGCATGCGCTACTCGACCAAGCCAAAGCTAATGGTCTGACCAACACCAATATCGACTCTCTTCGCATAGAAGTGCTGCAAGCCGAGGGTCAGTTTGACGAAGCGCTCACGGTAATGGACGGGCTCGTCGAAGAAGAGCCCGAAAGCGCAGCCTACTTGGCCGACCGTTGCCTGATCCGCATGATGGAAGCGCGGGATCTCGATCTGGCGCTCGAGGATTGCACAAATATGATCGAGATTGCCAAGCGCAGCGCCTATTATCACTTCCTGCGAGCACTGGTCCACTACCGGATGGGCAATTATCAGCTCGCTCGAGCAGATTTAGACAAGTCAATCCGCGCAGGCGATTCAAACAGTTACGCTTATAAATTGAGGTCGGCGACCCATAGTAAGTTGGGGAACACCAGGCTGGCTAAGGACGACTTGATGGCAGCAGAGTACTTTGACCCAGCACCTGGTTGGTATTGGGGCCTCTATTTCGACATGCCGTGGGCACTCCAATAGGCGCAAATTGACGCCGACAGTCCAATTTGATCCAGGTCAATGATGTCTGGACTGGCTCACACCAATCTCTTCCCGCGACACAAATGGGATCCGTAGCTCGCGATCCCCGTCCGGGAGAGAAACAATGGTCGAAACACTGACGGGCACCAACCGCTCGAATGGCATAAGCTACGACGAATTGCTGGATATGGACACGCATGGGGTCCCACCGCGATTCCGCGAAGACAGTCCGATGGAGCCTGGGCCGACGATCGTCGATCCGAGCATCTACTACTCGCAGGATTTCTTCGACCTCGAAGTCGAGCGGCTGTGGAAGCGGGTCTGGCAGATGGCCTGCCATGAGGATGACATTCCCAATGTCGGCGACACCCATGTCTATGACATTGCGCAACTGTCCTTCCTGATCGTCCGCACGGCGGAGGATGAAATTAAGGCCTTCCCCAACGCCTGTCTTCACCGCGGACGCGCGCTGCTGACCGAGGACGCCAAGGATCTCGCGGGCTTTCGCTGTCCCTTCCACGGCTGGGGCTGGACGCTCGATGGGACACTCAAGGAAGTGCCCTGCCAATGGGACTTCCCGACAGTCGACAAGGACAATTACAGCCTGCCCGAGGTCAAGGTCGGCCGATGGGGTGGCTGGGTCTTCATCAACCCCGACGACAATGCCGAGCCCTTCAAGGATTTCCTCGGCGATATTGATCGCCATTTCCAGCCGATCCCCTTTGAGCGGCGCTACAAGGCAGTGCATGTCGCCAAGAAGCTGCGCTGCAATTGGAAGGTCGCGCAGGAGGCCTTCATGGAGGCCTATCACGTCGTCGCAACCCACCCGACGCTGCTCGATGTGATGGGCGATGCGAACAGCAAATACGACGTGTTCGGCAACCTCTCGCGCGCGATCTCACCCAATGGGATGCTCAGCCCGCACGTCAATCCTGCCTATGTCGCTGAGCCGCTTGATGGAGCCAGGACCTACAGCAAGGTCCGCCACGCCCTGTCAGGCATGATTTATGAGCGCTTGGAGCAAGGCCGGGTCCAAGTCACCCATCGCGATGGTCGAACCGGAATCTTTGATGAGCGCGCGCACCATCTCGAAGGCGAGCTGACCCACGCCGATGTGCAATTGTGCGACTGGGTCGGCGGACGGTTGGGTGAAGGCTGGGAGGATGAGCCCGACACGACCACCAGCGGACCAGTGCCCGATCGCCGCAAAGCCGCCGCGCATGAACAGCGCGAAATGTGGCGCGAGACTTTGGGTGACGAGGTCGACACGATCAGCGACGCCGAATTCGTCGACACGATCTATTACAATCTGTTCCCCAACATCAGCCCGTGGGGATGCTTTGATCCGATCTTCTATCGGTTCCGCCCGCATGGCGATAATCCGGAGGAATGCGTGCATGAGATCATGTTCATGCTCCCGGTCGCGAAGGGGGAAACGCGCCCTGCCCCGGCGCCGGTCCACTGGCTCGATTTCGACGATGATTATGTCGATGCGCCTGAGCTTGGCATGCTCGCCAAGGTCTTCAACCAGGATGTGGTCAACCTGCCGCATGTCCAGCGCGGGATGAAGTCGATCAAATCGAAAGAGGTGATCTTCGCCAATTACGGCGAGACCAAGATCCGCCACTTCCACAAATTGCTGAAAGAGCAGCTGTCGCGGTAGGCGGAGCTGGCATCGTTCACCCCAGTCCGGCCGCTTTCATAAGTGCGGTCGTGCTGGGGTCGAACTCGCCTTCGCCGCCTTCCATATCCTTGGCCATCTTCTTGCCGAGCTCGACCCCGAATTGATCGAACGGGTTGATCTGCATCAGCACAGCGTTGGCGAAGGTGCGGTGCTCGTGGAAAGCGATCAGCGCGCCCAGCGCCGCGGCATCGAGATCATCGACCAGCATCATTGCACTGGGGCGATCACCTGGGAAAGCGCGCGCGAGATCCTTACCGTCTGCCGACATATTGCCGCCCGCCATCAGCGCAGCGCCTTGTGCTAGGCAATTCATCAGCAGCGCGTTGTGATGCGCCGGGTCAAGCTCATCTCCCGGCGCAATGCTGGCGATGAAATCAACCGGGACCAGCCTAGTGCCCTGGTGCAGCAGCTGGAACACAGCATGCTGCGCATCGGTGCCTACCCCGCCCCAGGTGATCGCGGCAGTCGCGCCGGACACAGGCGCGCCGTCGGCGGTCACGCTCTTGCCGTTGGACTCCATCTCGAGTTGCTGGAGATAGTCGGGCAGCAAAGCCAAACGCTCATCATAGGCGAAGACGGCGCGGGTCTGGCAGCCGCGAATGCGCGAGTAATATTGATCGGCGAAAGCGGCGAGCAGCGGGATATTGGCGCGCCCCTCGCTTTCACGGAAATGGGCGTCGATCGCCTGTGCGCCGGCCAGCATTGCCTGGAAATCATCCATTCCCACCGCCAGCGCGACCGGGAAGCCAATGCTCGACCACAGCGAATAACGTCCGCCCACACTTTCAGGGAATGGCAGGATGCGAGTCTCGTCGACCCCCCATTCGACCGCACGTTCGGGATTGGCGGTTAGCGCCACCACCCGCCCGCTCGGGTCCGACACGCCATTGTCGCTGAGCCATTTCAGCGCGCTCTGGGCGTTGGTCATGGTTTCAGTCGTGGTGAAGGTCTTGGAGGCGACCGCGATCAGCGTCGTCGCCGGATCGCAGGCAGCGCAAGCCTGTTCGAGCGCGAGCCCATCAATATTCGACACAACATGCACATCGACCAGCGCAAGATCGCGCGCCAAGGCATCGACCGCCAGCTCGGGGCCAAGTGCCGAACCACCGATTCCGATATGGATCAGATGATTGATCTCGCCCAACACGCCTTGGTGAATCGCCTCGACCAGCATTCCCATCCGCGCTAGCAGCGCCTCGCCTTCCTCGACATCGGCCCCGGTGCCACTGCCGCGCATCGCGCCATGGGTCGCGGCACGGCCCTCGGTAGGATTGACGATCCCGCCGCTGAACAAAGCCTCGCGCTGCGCGGCAAAGCCGGTCGCTTCGGCCAGCGCTTCAAACTCGCTCAGCAAGCCATCGTCGAGATGGGTCTTGGACCAGTCGAACAGAATGCCGAGCTCGCCCAGATCGCCAAGCGACGCTTCCACCCGCTGACTGAGCTTGTCTACCCGCCCCTCATCATCCGCAAACAAGTCCGCGAGACTGCGCTGCGGCACCTGCTCAAGACGTTTCCAGAGGGAGAGAATCGTGTCGGTCATTGGCAAAGCCCCTTTCGTGTCGGGTCACACGCGACTAGGGACAGCAGCAATGGATGTTAAGACCCAAACTGACCCAGTGGATAAGACTACCGCAATCAAAGATCAGCCCGAGGAAGAAAGCTGGCTGAGCTTCGCCGGTTTCCTCTTAAAGCTGATCCTTGCGATCCTTATTTTTCGCAGCTTTATCTTCTCGCCCTTCTCTATCCCGTCAGAAAGTATGCTTCCACGGCTTTGGAATGGCGATTATTTGGTCGCAGCCAAATGGCCCTATGGCTATTCGAGCTATTCTCTTCCTTTCAATGCGCCGCTCCTCCCCGGACGCATCTTGGCTAGTCAGCCAGAGCCTGGCGATATCGTGATCTTCAAGCATCCGATTGATCGAGCCGACTATATCAAGCGCGTGATTGCTCTACCTGGGGATCGCATTGGCATGGTTGATGGCCAGGTCATTCTGAATGGGGAGCCCGTCCCCAAACAGCCGATCGACGATTTCATCATCCCGGTGTCTCCCAACACAGGCTGCGCGCTTGGGCGATTCCAAGATCACGACGAGGCGGGAAATTCCGAATGCCGTTACCCGCGGTTTCGCGAGACCCTGCCCAACGGAGTCTCTTACGACGTGCTCGATTTCGGAGTGACCCGAGCTGACAATTTCGATGAGATCATCGTGCCCGAAGGTCAGATGTTCGTAATGGGGGACAATCGAGACAACTCGCAGGACAGCCGTTATCCCGCCCGCGCCGGTGGGGGTGTCGGCCTGGTCGCGCAGGACGATTTGGTCGGTCGCGCGACGATCCTGATGTGGTCGACCGATGGGGGCGCTGAATGGATCAAGCCGTGGACCTGGTTTGGCGCAGCGCGCTGGGACCGGCTGGGAGAAGGGCTATGACGGGACTACCCGCAAGCACTCGCGACTGGTTGACTCGCCAGGGCTTTGAGATTGTCAACGAAGCCATTTGGCTCGAGGCACTAACCCATGGGAGTGTGCAAGGGAGCAATCCTGATGCGCGGCACTACCAGCGATTGGAGTTCTTGGGTGACCGCGTGCTCGGACTGTCGGTCGCACATTGGCTCTATTCACAAGGGGATTCGCCAGAAGGGAAATTGTCGCAGCGTTTGAACGCCTTGGTCAGCGGGGCGACGTGTGCGCGGATTGCACGCCGGATTGAGCTTCCGGGCCACATCCTGCTCGGCAAGCAGGCCCGCGAAGACGGCGGGGCTGACAGCGATAACATCCTCGGTGATGTGGTAGAGGCCTTGATCGGAGCGAGCTTCATTGAGCATGGCTTCGAGGAAACGCGCACGATCATCCTCAAGCTGTGGAACGAAGAACTTTCTGGTGACGCTGGCCAATCCAAGCATCCCAAGAGCGCTCTGCAGGAATGGGCCGCAGGCAACCGTCGCAAAATGCCCGAATACAGCGTTATCGACCGCAGTGGTCCTGATCATGCTGCAAAATTCACGGTAAAGGTCAGTGTCCACAATGTCGGTGAAGCCACCGCCACGGCGGCGAGCAAGTCAGCGGCCGAGAAACGCGCCGCCCAAGCCTTTCTGGAGCAATACGCATGAGCGCTGAAGCGAACATCAAATGCGGCGTGGTCGCCGTGATCGGCGCGCCCAATGCCGGCAAATCGACACTGGTTAATCAACTGGTCGGCCAAAAGGTCGCGATAACCTCTGCCAAGGCCCAGACCACCCGCGCGCGCATGCTCGGCATCGCCTTGCACCAAACTGACCAAGCCAACACCCAAATGATCCTGGTCGACACACCTGGCATCTTCTCCCCCAAGCGCAGGCTCGACCGAGCAATGGTCAGCGCCGCTTGGGAAGGCGCCGAAAGCGCCGATGCTGTGCTGTTGATCGTCGATCCGATCAAGCAGCGACGGCACGAGTTGGAGCCATTGCTTGAAGCGCTCGCCAACCGACCAGAGCGCAAACTTCTGGTGCTCAACAAGGTCGACAAGGCCAAGAAGGAACCACTGCTGGCGCTCGCACAGGAGCTGACTGCAAAGGTCGATTTTGCTGAGGTGTTCTTTGTCTCGGCACTCACTGGTGACGGCGTGGATGAGATGAAAGCGGCGCTGGCCGAGCTTATGCCCGAAGGCGTGTGGCACTATCCCGAAGATCAGGTCTCCGACGCCTCAGAGCGCCTGCTGGCGACCGAGATCACCCGCGAACAGCTTTATCAGCAGCTGCACGAAGAACTGCCCTACGACAGCGCGGTGCGGCCGGAGCTTTACAAGGCCCGACCCGATGGCAGTATTGAAATTCACCAGCAGATCGTGATCGCGCGCGAAAGCCAGCGCCCTATCGTCCTCGGCAAAGGCGGTCAGAGGATCAAGGCGATCGGAGAGGCCGCGCGCAAGGAGCTGGCCGAGATCCTTGGCGTCACGGTGCATCTCTACCTCCATGTCAAAGTGGCTGAAGGCTGGTCCGAGGACAAAGAGATCTTCGAGGAGATCGGGCTGGATTGGGTCAAGTGATGCGTCGTGTGCTGCGCGCGGCATGGGCCTTGATCGGCACCACGCTGCTTGCGCTCACAGTCAGCGCGACCGGCATGGCCGCAGGCGAGGACGAGACCCAAGCTGAGATTGAGTTCGAGGAAGGTTTCGTAACCAAGGTGCGAGGCGGATTGAACTCGGTCTGGACCTACAAAGCACCCGATTCCGAGCGTGGCTGGGTCACTTTGGTCCCCTCGCTTGGCCGAGGGGTCGAGGATTTCCGCGAAGAGTTTGGATCGTCCCTGGCGCTAGAACTTGCCCGCGCGGGCTATTCGGTACTTCTGATCCAGCCACGCGGCCTTGGCCGCAGCAAGGATTCCTTGGATCCTGCGGAGATCACGATGGAAGTGCTGGCCAAAGATATCGAAAGCGCGCTCAACGCTTTGGACATCGAACGCGTTTCTTTCATCGGCCATGCATTCGGCAATCGTCTGTCACGCTATTTCGCCGCCACCCGGACAGACCGGGTGGACAAGCTGGTCCTGTTGGCCGCAGGCGGTGACTTTGAGCTTTCAGCCGAGCAACAAGCCTGTCTGCTAGGCTCGTTCAATCTTGCCGCCTCTGACGAAGAGAGGCTGGAAGCAATACGCTGCGCCTTTTTTGCCGAGGGTCAGGATCCCTCAATCTGGCTTGATGGCTGGTTTCCCGAATTGGCCCGAGCACAGATCGCCGCCGCGCAATCGGTCCAGTCTGACGACTTCAAGTTCGCAGGAGGGGTGCCGTTCCTGCTGGTCCAGCCCGAACAGGATTTCATCGCCCCGCCGGAGCTTGCTGGACGCCCCCTCGCACAAGAGCTTGGCGAGCAGGTGACTTATGTTCAGATCGCGGATGCCGGGCATGCGCTGCTGCCCGAGCAGCCTGAGAAAGTGGCAGAGGTGATCCTGGATTATCTTGGCCGCGATATCGCCCAATGAAGGTATTGATGATCGCGGGGTTTGGCGACAATGCCAGCATGTTCGAGCCGCTACTGTCGACCGAGCTTGCGAACCGCTGCGAGTTGGTTCCGCTCGACCTGCCTGGTTTTGGGGCGCCGGCCTTGTCGGACGCGACAAGCCTCGCAGCATTGGGAGATTGGGTCGCTGACGAAGCGCGGACAAGAGCTGCCGAGGCAGTCATGGCCCACTCGGTCGCTTCGATCATCGCCAGTATGGCTGCGGGTGCTGATGGTTCGCCGATTGAGCGGATCATTTCGCTCGAAGGGAACCTGACCGCCGAAGATGCCTATTTCTCAGGCCGCGCCGCCGAATTCGACGATCCGCAGTCGTTTCGGAATTGGTTCCTCCCTCGCCTCGCCACCAAGGCAGAAAGCGATCCGATCCTGGCGCGCTATGTCCAAGCGGTCGAACTTGCCGATCCGAAAGCGCTGTGGGAGCTTGGCTGCGATGCCCATCGCTTCTCCCAAGCCGAGCATCCCGGTGAATGGCTCCAACGTACTGCGAAGGTGACCTATGTCGTCAATCGCGCCAATTGTGCCGATGCTTCGATGCAATGGCTCGATCAGAGCGGGTTGGATGTGGTCGAACTGCCGAATGCCAGCCATTGGCCGACGGTCGATCAGCCGGAGCAATTGGCCGGAAGGTTGATGGATAACCTTGGCACGGGCTAGTCCCGGCCCAACTTGTTCAATTTGGCGCGCAAAGCACCTTCGTCGAAGGGCTTGACGATGTAATCGTCGGCGCCCGCTCCGATACCCTCGTGAATGTCCTCGACATCTCCCTTCGAGGTGCAGAACACCACTGTCGGCGGGATTGGGGTCGGGATCGCGCGCAGCTGACGAACGAATTCGATCCCGTCCATCTCGGGCATGTTCCAATCGGTCAGGATCAGATTGGGCATAGCCTGCTTGCAACGAGCGAGGCCTTCCTGGCCGTCCTGTGCTTCGATCGGAACGTAGCCAAGGCTTTTGGCGATCTTGCTTGAGACTTTGCGGATCACCCGGCTGTCGTCGACAATCAGGCACGTTTTTGCGGCGGCTTGCTGGACCGGGCCAGTGCCGCCGTCACGCATCGCCTTTGCCGCGCGGACAATCGCGTCGGTGTCAGCGGGTTCGCCACTGGCGTCGAGGTCTCGAGCATCAACTGGCAGATCTTCCGCTGCCTCTCCCGCGTCAATCTCGGACAGAGCCTGACCCTCGTCAGAGGCAGCCGCCAAGCGCTCGGCCAGCGTCTTTCCTTCCAATGCGGAACGATTTTTTGCGGATGGCGAGTGCGGGCCAGTTGTGCGTTTAATCAGATTTTGAATGGCTCTAGCTCCCCTGCATGAGCATCAAAGCCAACGCCGTACGGATCGCTCACCTGCTCGCCTTCCCCGGGGGTCATCCGCACATGCAGATAAGGCATCCAGACATCGCCGAATTCTGCCTTTTGGTACCAAACGTCGATGACGTCGTAGCTTGCCCAGATGCCGTCAGGCTCGCGCAAACGAACGCCTTCGCCAATCCGCGGGACAGCAGCAAAACGAATGCGCTCCTGCGTTTGGTGGGTTTCGTTCTGGACTTCGACTTCAATCACGGACTTCGGCCCCCATTGCCTTCAGGGAGGGATAGGAGCGAAATCTTGACGATTTACCAACGTCGTCAGGAAAAACCCTGACCCGCGTTTGCTTATTCAGCTGAAGCCTTTTTCTTGGCTGGTGCCTTCTTTTTCGCAGCGGCCTTCTTTTTCGCTGGAGCCTTCTTGCGGCCCTTCTTCTTTGCAGGACCTTTGGCGGCCCGAGCATTGATCAGCTCGATCGCCTGAGCGGCTTCGATATCCTCGGGTTTCACATCCTTGGGAATGGTCGCGTTGACGTTGCCATCGGTAACGTAAGGCCCATAGCGCCCGGGCATGACTTTGATCTCACCTCCGCTGGTCGGATGCTCGCCCAAAGTCTTGATCGGCTCAGCCTTTTGCCGCCCGCCGCCCTTGCGATTGGCGGCTTCGGCCAACAGCGTGACAGCTGCATTCATTCCGGTGTCAAAAACGTCCCGGGTAGACTGAAGCTTGGCGTATTTGCCGTCGTGGCGGAGATAGGGTCCGTAGCGACCGATCGCGGCTTCGATCTCCTTGCCGGTTTCCGGGTGAGCGCCGATGATCCGCGGAAGATCGAGCAGTTTGACCGCCCATTCCAGATCGAAATCGTCAAGATCCTTGGGGATAGAGGCGCGTTTCTTCGACCCATCCACCTCGGTTTCGACATAGGGGCCAAACCGACCGGACTTGCGATGGATATCCTCGCCTGTTTCCGGGTGCTGGCCGAGCACGCCGTCAGCGCTGCCATCATCGCCATCGCCGCCTGGCTGGGCAAAGCGGCGAGTGTACTTGCACTCCGGGTAATTCTGGCACGCCACGAAGGCACCAAATCGACCGCCCCGCAAGGACAGGCGGCCGCCTTCGCGTCCTTCTTGCTCACAAAGCGGACAATGGCGCGGATCCTTGCCGTCCTCCCGCTGAGGGAACAGATAATCCGACAGATAATCGTCGAGCACTTCCGTCACCTCTGACGGCAGCTTCTCCATCACCTCTTCGGTTTTGGGTTTGAAGTCCTTCCAGAAATTGGCGAGCAAGGTCTTGTAATCCTCACGCCCGTCAGAAACCGTATCGAGCTCATCCTCCATCCCGGCGGTGAAGTCATACGCGACATAGGTTGGGAAGAAGCGCTCTAGGAAAGCGGTCAGCAACCGCCCGGAATCCTCTGCATGGAAGCGGCTCTTTTCCATCCGGACATAGTCGCGATCGCGGAGGGTCTGGATGGTCGAGGCATAGGTCGACGGGCGCCCGATCCCAAGCTCTTCAAGCCGTTTGACCAGCGAAGCTTCGGAAAAGCGCGGCGGCGGCTGGGTGAAGTGCTGGTTGGCTTCGACCGCTTTCTTGGCCGGTACATCGCCCTTGTTGAGCACCGGCAGCAGACCTTCGTCGTCATCATCCGACTTGTCGTCAAAGCCTTCCTGATAGACCGCGAAGAAGCCGGGAAACTTGACCACTTGGCCGGTCGCGCGGAGCTCGTGCTGACCGGTTGCATCGCGAAGGGTAATGGTGGTTCGCTCTAGCTGTGCAGCCGCCATCTGGCTTGCCATCGCACGCTTGAAGATCAGCTTGTAGAGCTTGGCCTCATCTCCCGAACCAGCGTTGTCGCGGCCAAAATTGGTCGGCCGGATGGCTTCATGCGCTTCCTGAGCATTCTTGGCTTTAGTGCTGTAAAAACGCGGTTTCTCGGGAAGGTACGGCGGATCATAGCGCTCGCCAATCTCGGCGCGTACGGCTGCAATCGCGCTGCCATCCATCTGCACGCCATCGGTCCGCATGTAAGTGATCGCGCCGGCTTCGTAGAGCGATTGGGCAAGCCGCATGGTGTGGCTGGCTGAATAGCCAAGCTTGCGAGCGGCTTCTTGCTGCAGGGTCGAGGTAGTAAATGGCGGCGCGGGATTACGCTTGAGCGGCTTGGTCTCAATCTCTTCAATCGTGAAGCGTCCGGCCTCGACAGCAGCCTTGGCTTCTTCGGCAATCCCTTGATGGCCGAGGCTTAGCTTCTCAAGCTTCTCGCCCTTGTAGCGGACCAACCGCGCATCGAACTCAGTTCCATCCGCTTCGAGCTTGGCCAGAACCGACCAATATTCATCGGGCTTGAACGCCTCGATTTCACGCTCGCGGTCAACGATCAATCTCAGAGCGACAGACTGCACACGCCCGGCGGACTTTGCCCCCGGCAGCTTGCGCCACAACACGGGCGACAGGGTGAAGCCGAACAGATAGTCGAGCGCTCGCCGCGCCAGATAGGCTTCGATCAAATCGGTATCGAGCTCGCGCGGGCTCTTCATCGCATCGCCAACCGCCGATTTGGTGATCGCGTTGAATGTGACCCGATCGACCTTGGTCGGCAGCGCTTTGCGCTTCTTCAGCAGCTCCTGAACATGCCAACTGATCGCCTCCCCTTCGCGATCAGGGTCAGTCGCCAATACGAGCCGGTCGGCTGACTTGGCAGCATCGGCGATTTCCTTGAAACGCTTCTGCTTGTCGCGATAGAGCTCCCAATCCATCGCGAAGTCTTCGTCGGGGCGAACACTGCCGTCTTTGGGCGGCAGATCGCGGACATGGCCATAGCTGGCCAGAACCTTGAAGTCTGAGCCTAGATATTTCTCGATGGTTTTCGCCTTGGCCGGCGATTCAACGATAACGAGCTGCATGATGGTTCGGTCGGATCCTTACACGTGTACGTACGCGCGAGAGTGGTTTGTGTTTCAGGAGTTCGTCAAGAGGTCATTGAAAGGTCTCTGCGATTTCTTGGCCGGTTCCCTCCAATTCTCTGTACAGCGCAACCCCAAGTACTGTCAGCCAGGCGACCGCGAGGCTGAGGGCCGCGTTCCATCCCAGAACCATTAGCCAGTAAATGACGCCGTCAATTGCTTCCCAGTTCAGTTCGTAGATGGCGATCAGCGATATCGCGGCAAAATAAAATCCAACTACTGGTGCGAACGCCCCAACCAATTCTTGCTGGTGCGGTCCAGTTTTCTCCCAGCTCCAGCCAAGGGCACTGGTGATCCCATTGGAGGAATCGAGAGCTCGCGGATACGCTGGGATCCAGCGCATTGCCAGGTAGAGTCCAGGCAAGACAAACAGCAATAGCCCAAGAGCGATCGCCAATCCGCTCACGATGCTCAGCCCGAGATAGGTCCCGATTCCCGTCATCTGTCCGCTACGAAACGCCCTTCCGTCTTTCATGAGACCAAGCAGAAGGAAGAAGCCCAGTCCCCACAAAAAGAGGTTAAAGGCCGCATAGAGACCATCGAACTCGTAGCCAAAAGTGTCGAACCAAGTGTAGCCAAGGATTGAGATTGCCAAATATGGCCAAATCCATCTCCAGCCGCTCATCGCGACGCCGATTTGTTGGTTCCACAATCGTTGAGAAAAGTCTTGGGTTGGCTGCAAGAGAAGTCATCCCCTTTCGGAAGATCATCGCCGCAATTCGCATTCCAGCTCTGTATCAAGAGATTTTCGGCAACAAAGTCAAAAGATAGAACATTCCAAACAAAGTGGTGATCGGCAGCAAGCGATCAATCACCCGCCGCCAACGTTTCTCAAATCCTCCGCCATCGCCGAACATCGCCACGAATGAGCCGATGGCGCAGATGCCCAATGCAATCAGGATTACCACTATGACGAGAAACCAGAAGGCATCGCCCTCGCCATCCCACACCTCGAAAGAAGCCCTTACGCTGATCCAGAGAAGCGCAATGATTAGCGCGAAGCGCTCATTGGTCGAATAGTAATTCCAGGCCTTAGCAATCGCTTCCATTTGTGCTGACCGCTCCCCCAGCGTGCCGCTCCAACTGACCGGCCAACTCCAATTCCAGCAAGGCCATTTGCACAGCCGCGCTTGGCGCGCCAGTTTGCCGGATCAATTCATCGACAGCTATCGGAGCGGAGGAGAGCAGCGCCACGATCGAGTCTGCTTCGATCGTCTGATCCGGATCTGGCGTCGCTTCATCAAAATCGAACTCTGTCTCCGGACTGGGCTCTGCCAAGCGCGATCTCGGCGCACCGGTAAACCCCTCGAGCAGTTCGATGATGTCCTCGGGCGACTGCACCAGCACCGCACCATCGCGGATCAATTGATTGCAGCCCAATGATCTTGGATCAAGCGGAGAACCGGGAATAGCCATGACCTCCCGCCCGGCCTCGCCAGCCAGCCGTGCGGTGATCAATGAGCCTGACTTGGGCGCAGCCTCGACCACAACGGTTCCGGCAGCGAGGCCGGCGATAATCCGGTTGCGGCTCGGGAATTGGCGTCCTTTAGGTTCCGTACCTGGAGCCTGCTCTGCGATCAGCAGACCTTCCCGCGCAATGCTCTCCTGCAGTTTTGAGTGCTCTGGGGGGTAAGCGATATCGATCCCGCTGGCGATCACACCGATAGTGCGCGGCAAGGCGCCATTGTGCGCAGCTCCGTCGATGCCTCGCGCCAGTCCCGAGACCACCGCATAACCCTGACTGGCAAGCTCGCTCGCAAATTCCCGCGCCAATTTGATCGCCGCCGCGGACGCATTGCGCGCACCGACCATCGCAACACAGGGATTAGCGGCTATCTGCTTGTCCCCGCGGAAAATCAGGATCGGCGGCGCACTTGCCAGTTCCGCCAGCAAGGGCGGGTAGTCAGGCTGGTCATGGAAGAGATAGGCCGCTCCCGCCCTCCGAACCGAGCGCGCCTCACCTTCGATCACCTCCACCGGTGCAGGAGCATAGGATCTCGTGCCGCGCGAACCGAGCTCGGGCAACGCCTCTATCGCTCGCTCAGCTGTTCCGAAGCGCGTCAACAATTGGCGATAGCTGACCGGCCCGATATTGGGCGAGCGCAGCAGACGAATGCGTGCGAAGGCTTCCTCTTGGGAGAGAACCAGCTGCGACCCTGTTCCCTCCATCAGCAGATGCTCAAGGTCATTTCTTGCTGCCGATCTTGGGCTCTTCGCCCTTCGCCAGGCGAGCGATATTCTCGCGGTGGAGATAGATGATCAGGGCCGCAATGGCGGCCAGCACGGGGAAGAATTGCGGGTAGCCAAACAGCGGCGCTGCAGCGGCAGCGGCGACAACCGCGCTCATCCCGGCGAGCGACGAGATCCGGAAGATCGCCAGCATACTCAGCCAGATCCCCGCGTAAGCCAGTCCGATTGGCCAGGCGAGCCCGAAGCTGACCCCGGCGTTGGTGGCAACACCCTTGCCGCCCTTGAAGCCCAGCCAGACGGGGTAACAATGGCCGATCACCGCCCCACCCGCAGCAAAAGCCATCGCGATCTGTGCTTGCTCGCCCGACCAGATCTGACCCGCTGCGAATACCGGCGCAAAACCCTTGAGCAGGTCGAGCAGCAAGGTCCCCGCGGCCAGCCCCTTATTGCCAGTCCGCAGGACATTGGTGGCCCCAATATTACCGCTCCCAATATTGCGCACATCGCCCAGCCCGGCGGCCTTCGTTAGCAAGAGGCCGAACGGGATCGACCCGAGTGCATAGCCCAATAGCGCGGCAAGAATTGGTTCCATCAGCTCTCTTCCATCTCAGCCAGCCTGTTGAAGGCGGCCGCTCGTCCTTTGAATATGCTGTAAAAGTAAGTACGGGCATTCGACAAGGTCAGGGTAGACGGAAACCATCATTTTGAACCCATCTTCTCCCATTTTGCTGTTCGACACCGGGGTTGGCGGGCTGACCGTGCTGCAAGAGCTGCGACATTTGATGCCCGACGCACCGGTAATCTATGCGGCGGATTATGGCGGCCTGCCCTATGGTGAGAAATCGGAAGCTCAGGTCGCCGCGCGGGTCGCGGGCCTGCTCGGGCGGATGGCCGAACGCTACTCGCCGCGCCTCGCCTGCATTGCCTGCAACACCGCCAGCACCATTGCGCTGGGCATGGTTCGTGAAGTGCTGGAGATCCCGATCGTCGGGACGGTGCCCGCGATAAAGCCCGCCGCCGCAATGACCAAGTCCGGCACGATCGGCCTGCTAGGTACGGCTGCAACCATCCGACAAACTTATGTCGACAATCTCGAAGCGGAATTCGCCTCGGACAAGACTCTCCTGCGCCTCGCCGCGCCTGGCTTGGTTGATGCGGCGGAAGCCAAGCTGCGAGATAAGCCCTTCGACACAGCAATCATCGCCAAGGCAGCCGCAGATCTGCGCGCCATGGCTGGCGGAGACCAGATCGATACCCTCGTCCTGGCGTGCACCCACTTTCCGCTGATGCGCGACGAATTGCTCGCCGAGTTCGACGGCGAGGTCACCGCTGTGCACGGTGCGGCAGGCATTGCGCGGCGGATCGCCAGCCTGCTCGATGGGCAAAGCTTCGAACGGAGTGGGCCCGATCGCGCTGTGACCACCGGGGAACTTGCCCAGTTTCAGGAACTCGCACCGGTCTTCGCAAGTTATGGGATCGATCAGATTGAGCGGTTTTAGTCGCTGGCATTCTCGCGAGTCATTCGCAAAGATCGCTGTGGCAAAACCGCGTCGGAGGCCCTAAGTCCCCGCAACTGAATTTGTGTTGAGTTTTCAAGCAACGCGAGATGAACGAGTGAATTACGACCAAATCTTCGACCAGGCGATCGATCGTCTTCACGAGGAAGGGCGGTACCGCGTCTTCATCGATATCATGCGCAACAAGGGCGCCTATCCCAACGCACGTTGCTTCCACGGTCACAATGGCCCCAAGCCGATCACTGTGTGGTGCTCGAACGATTACCTCGCGATGGGTCAGCATGAGAAGGTCATCGGCGCGATGGAAGACGCCCTGCATGACGTTGGCGCAGGCTCAGGCGGCACCCGCAACATTGGCGGCAACACTCATCTCCACGTAGAGCTGGAAGAAGAGCTTGCACAGCTCCACGGCAAGGAAGGCGCGCTGCTATTCACCAGCGGCTATGTCTCCAACGACGCGACATTGTCGACCCTCGCCAAGCTGCTGCCCGGATGTGTGATCTTCTCGGACGAGCTCAACCACGCCAGCATGATCGCCGGGATCCGCAATTCGGGCTGCGAGAAGCGGGTTTTCCGCCACAACGACATTGCCCATCTCGAAGAGCTGCTGGCCGCTGAAGATCATGAGACGCCCAAGCTTATCGCGTTTGAAAGCGTTTATTCGATGGATGGAGACGTCGCGCCGATCCACGCGATTTGCGATCTGGCCGAGAGATACAACGCCCTCACCTATATCGACGAAGTGCATGCTGTCGGCATGTATGGCGAGCATGGTGGCGGAATCTCAGAACGCGACAACGCCGCGCATCGGATCGACATCATCGAAGGCACTCTGGGCAAGGCGTTCGGCGTGATGGGCGGCTATATCGCGGCTGACACAAGGGTGATCGACTGCATCCGTTCCTATGCTCCCGGCTTCATCTTCACTACGTCGCTCAGCCCGGTTCTGGTCGCTGGCGTGCTCGCCTCGGTCCGACACCTCAAAGAGAGCGATGAAGAGCGCCGAGGTCAGCAGGCTGCCGCTGCCATGCTCAAGCTGAAGTTTGCGGAAGCCGGCTTGCCGGTGATGGACAGCGTCACGCACATCGTTCCGCTGATGGTGGGCGACCCGGTTCGCGCCAAGAAGATCAGTGACATCCTGCTCGCCGAATACGGCGCCTATGTGCAACCGATCAACTTCCCGACAGTGCCGCGCGGGACCGAGCGCCTTCGCTTCACGCCCGGCCCTAAGCACACTGAGGAAATGATGGACGAGCTGACCAATGCCTTGGTCGAGATCTGGGATCGGCTCGAACTGGAGCTGCGGCAAGCCGCTTGAACTGAGGTCCAAACTCGCGCACAATTCCTCTCCAACAAGCCTTTGGGAGAGGGACCTTGGCCACCACTTTTGATCGCGCAAAGCTCGACACGGGCTCGCTCACCATTCGTCCGATGACACCCGCCATCGGGGCGGAGATCCTCGATATCGATCTTGGCGCGGACGGCATCGCCGCGAGCATTCCGGATATCCGCGCGGCGCTGCTCAAATACGGCGTGATCTTCTTTCGCGATCAGGAACTGACACAGGAACAGCATATTGCCTTCGCCCGGCACTTTGGTGATATTGAGATTCATCCGGCAACGCCCAAGGATCAGCCCAATCCCGAAGTCCTGCGGATCGCGCATGGGCCTGAGAGCCGCGGGCAGGAGAACAATTGGCATTCTGACGTGACCTGGCGCGAATGCCCCTCGCTCGGCTCGATCCTGCTGGCGCGCGAAGTGCCCGAAGTTGGCGGCGATACTCTGTTTGCCAATATGCACTTGGCCTACGAGCGGCTGAGCGAGCAGATGCAGCGTTTCTGCGAGGGACTGACGGCCGTCCACGATATCGCGCGAGTCTTCGCCAAGCGCCTCGGCAAGGCGCCGGAGGACCTGCACGACAAGTACCCGCCC
This sequence comes from Erythrobacter sp., assembly GCA_965229665.1. Classification (GTDB taxonomy): domain Bacteria; phylum Pseudomonadota; class Alphaproteobacteria; order Sphingomonadales; family Sphingomonadaceae; genus Erythrobacter. The sequence goes on from OZ245896.1 coordinate 3,463,174, forward strand.
ATGCGGCATCCGGTGATCCGCACCCACCCTGAGACAGGCGAGCGGGCGATCTACGTAAACACCGCCTTCACCAGCCATATCGAAGGGCTCAGCAGCAAGGAAAGCGCCTGGCTGCTCGATCACCTTTATGCCACCGCCAAGGATGTCGAGATCCAGTGCCGCTTCCGCTGGCAGGCGGGCTCGATCGCCTTCTGGGACAACCGCGTGTGCCAGCATCTTGCCGTGTCGGACTATTTCCCGGCTCGACGGGTGATGGAGCGAGTCACGGTGGCGGGCGACAAACCCTATTTCACCGCCTGATCACACCGCCCTTCCGTAGCGTATTTTGCAGCGGCCAGAGCCTGCGCTAGCTGTTGCGCGAGCTGATTCAGGAGAGAGATGTGAGTGGGAATGAACAACAGACCTTTGCAGAGGTCGTGCTCGGGCGTCGCTCGATCCGAGGCTATCTCGACAAGCCTGTCCCCAAGGAGCTTCTCGAAGAAGTGCTGCGCATGGCAATGCGCTCCCCCTCGTCGATGAACACCCAGCCCTATCACTTCCACGTGATCACTGGCGAACCGCTGGACCGAATCCGCAAGGGCAACACCGAGCGTATTCTCGCGGGCGAGCCCGACAGTCGGGAATTCCGCAAGGGTCATCCCTTCCAGGGCGTCCACCGCGACCGGCAAGTGGGCTGCGCGATTCAGCTGTTCGAAGCCATGGGGATTGGCCGCGACGACAAGGAGAAGCGGCAGGACTGGGTCCTGCGCGGTTTCCGCCAGTTCGATGCGCCGGTCTGCGTGATCATCACCTATGACAAGGAACTCTCGGACGCGGATGACACCGTGTTCGATTGCGGCGCAGTCACCACGGCTCTGGTCAACGCTGCCTGGTCCAAGGGGCTTGGCTGCGTGATCAATTCGCAAGGCATCATGCAATCTCCGGTGGTGCGCGAACACGCCAATATCCCGGATGATCAGGTGATTATGAAGGCGGTGGCCTTGGGCTGGCCCGACGAGAGCTTCCCGGCCAATCCGGTCAAGATCACCCGCCGCGAGGTAAGCGAGGCCGCTCGGTTCGTCGGGTTTGAGTGAGCGCTTGCAATTGTCAGACAAAAGTCACGCTGCGGTTATGTAAGAACAGCCGGGATTTGCTTTCGTCCTGAGAACATAAGTTTCTCAAGAGGGCAAAGTGATCTCCATCCGACTTTTGCTTGCGCTGTCTGCGGCAGCAGTGCTGTCTGCCTGCGGGGCTGACACGGCCAGCCCGCCCGGCCCCATCGCCACCCAGTCGCCTGTCCCCGCTCCCACGCCTACGCCGACCTACACGGCGTTTGATGACCTAACCGGCGATCAGCGGTTTAACTTGGCTTGCGTGGTGACATATAACGCAATCTTCCCACTAGATTATGATAGCTTTTTGGAGTTCGACGCCGAACTTCAATCGTGGCGCGTCTTTGCAACTACCGACGATCCGAATAGCGGTATGATCTTTGATCGCGAAGACATCGTCGATCCTAAGAATGACGAGACCATCGCTTTCTATGCCGATTTGACACCTGAAGAGCCAAATGGCTTTTTTGGGCGATTCGCCATTTCTGCTCCGGTCGGACCCAATGGCGAGTCCGCGCAATATGTGCGGATGATGGAATTCAAATTGATCGCGCGAAATGGCCACGTACTAGAACAAGATCACTGCATTTTCGGCGTCCCAACTCAGTCAGACGACGTCTTACCCGAGACCGAAACTGCATACGGCTCCGGCCTAACTGTGATCGGACGCGCAAGAACGATCCGGGGGAGCAATATTCAAATGGATGGCTCTGCCGATATTACAGTGCGAGAATTCGAGATTAACGAAAGCGATATCGGACTTTCTTACAGGCCTGAAAATGCAGATCTCGCGCTCGCTATAGATCTGCTTGGCCGCGAGCTGACGATAGACCCGGCAACAGGCGAAGTTGATTCTGCTGAGGTGCTCACTCCTCTTGGCAGCTTTGCTGAAAACGCTCCCTTGATCGATCAATATCGGGCGTCCAGTTTCGAGGATAGCGACTCAGAGCAATTGCCCGTTATCGGATGGTTGTTTGGGCCGCATGGCTCAGAGATCGGTTTAGTCACTTTAGGGTCTAGCGGTTTGCAGCCGGACCCGAACTCCGATGATTACACCGACACAGACTTTTATCTGATCATGGCGGGAAAAGCGGACTAAGCGTGCCGAGAGTGTTCAACCGCCATCCGATGCGAACAACCGCCGCGCTTCGGCATCAATCGCGCGGATCACTTCGCCCGCTCTGCTGTTTGCTCGGATCAACCCGGTGCCCTCGCCCACGGTCACATGCGCGCGGTCGTAATCGCCCGCTGCAAGCCCGGCATCGTACTCGGCAATTGCTGTCGTGGGATCGGCCCTGAGCTCCTCTATCCGCCCTTCCCATTTGTCGTACAGCGCGTTCCGCAGCGCTCGGAAGTCGAAATGCGCAGGCCAATTCTTGCGTCGGAGAATGTCGAACACCGCGCTTCGCCCGGTGCCATCCCCATCCGCTTCCACCGCTCGCTCGATCGCCGCATCCGGCGCGAGCGATTCCTCGGTTGCCCAGAGGCGTGATCCGATCAGGGCTCCGTCCGCCCCCAGCATCAAAGCCGCTGCCAGACCCCGGCCATCCGCAATACCCCCGGCGGCCAGCAAATCCACTTCGGGCGCATTCGCTGCCAGCCAATCGGCGACTTCGGGCACGATCGTGAAGGTGCTGCGCCCTTCTCTGCTGGTCAGACCATGCCCCCCAGCCTCGGCGCCCTGCGCCACGATTACCGACGCCCCCGCATCGACCGCCTCAGGCAATTGCGCGATGCTCTGGATCTGGCAGATCAGCGGGATACCGCGCTCAGTAATGTCATTGGCAAAGGGCTGCGGGTCGCCAAAGGACAACATCACGGCCGCCGGCTTATGCTCTTGATCAAGCAGCCAATCCAGCGCCGATCGATCTTCCGCCAGTTTCCAACTTATGAAGCCGCAACCAAGCCGCGACAGCGCCTCTTCGCTATTGAGCAGCTCCAGCGCCAGCCCATACTCACGGCTCGTCCAGGCCAAATCGCCATAGGCACCTCCGACTAGGCCCAGCGCCCCGGCGCGCGCGGACGCTGCAGCCAGTTCACCGCCAGTCGCCAGCGCCATCGGCGCGCATGCAATCGGAGTGGACAGCCCAAATCTTTGAGCAAACGAGCTGTTGGAGAGCGTCGAAACCATGCCCGGCGGCTAACCCATGCCGAGCCGGAACTCAATTGCATTGAGGTCAGCGCAGGCTCACCACATTGTCGCTCACGGGTATCGCGCGATCGCCGCGGAACAGGCTCATCATTGGCTCGTCCTCAACCACCACTTCAACCGCATTCCCAAAGCCGTTGAAGCCGGTCTTCATTGCGGCGCCGTAGGCTCCGAGCATGCCGATCTCGATATAGTCGCCCGCCTGGATATCACCGGGCAATGGGAACGGCCCCTTCATATAATCGGCATCGTCGCAGGTCGGGCCATAGAAGGCGAAGTCGATCTCCGGATCGCGCAGATTGTCCGCCAGAGCGCGAACCGGGAAGCGCCACTCGACATGCGCTGCATCATACAGCGCGCCATAGGCGCCATCATTGATGAACAGCTCTTCGCCGCGGCGCCGATCGACTTGCACGATCATAGAGGAGTATTCGGCACACAATGCGCGGCCAGGCTCGCACCACAGCTCTGCATTATAGGCAATCGGCAATGCTTCGAAATGCTTGGCGACCATGGCGAAATAGTCTTCCAGCGGCGGTGGCTCGAGATCGGGATAGATGCTCGGGAAACCGCCCCCGACATCAATCATGTCAATCACGACCGACGCCTCGACAATGGCAGCGCGAGTCCGATCGAGTGCCTGGGCAAAGGCGAAGGGTGCCATCGATTGACTGCCGACATGGAAACATACGCCGAGCCAATCGCAATGCTGGCGCGCCTCCTGCAGCAGAGCAGGCGCTTCGGTCAGATCACAACCAAACTTGCTGGCAAGGCTAAGCTCTGAGAATTCGCTCGACACGCGCATGCGGACGCACAGTCGTAGGTCTTGCGCCGGTTCGCCGGTCTCTCGGTCGCGGCAGGCCTCGATGATCTTGTGCAGCTCTTCATGGGTGTCGAGACTATAGGTCCGCACACCATGCTCGAAATAAGCCTCGGCGATGGCTTTTCGCGTTTTGACCGGATGCATGAAGCACAGTTCGGCCTCTGGCAGCTCGCTCCGCACCAGCCTGACTTCGGCGATCGAGGCGACGTCGTAATGCTCGACCCCGGCCTCCCACAACACGTTCAGCAGGCTCGGCGCGGGATTGGCCTTGACCGCATAGAGCACCTTGCCCGGAAACTTCTCGATGAAGAAGCGGGCGGCGCGCTTGGCAGCGTGCGGGCGATTGAGGATGACGGGTTCGTCGGGCTCGAGAGCGCGGACTACAGCCGTGGCGTCAGGATAGATGTGCAACTCAAGGGACCCCCAGAAGGTTTAGCTTTTGAGGCTGCCTTGCGGTCATGTCCCTTGGGGCAGCGGAAGCGCGGATATAATCATGTCGCGCGCTTTCGCAACAAAAATCGCAGCGCCCAAAGTGGTTCCCGCGAATCTTCAGAAAGTGACGTTGGGGACCTGATCCACGGTCCCTTTCTCACTGTCATCGAGCCTGTTGAAATCCGCTTCCTGGAAGCCCAGCGCCCCGGCGAACAGCACCGCAGGGAAGCTCTCCCGCGCGGTGTTGAAATTGGCTACCGCAGCATTGAGCGCGCGACGGGCCGCAGCCAGCTTGTCTTCGATGTCTGCCAGCTCAGTCTGCAACTCCTGAAAGTTCGCGCTCGCTTTGAGATCAGGATAGGCCTCACCAAGCGCCAGCAGGCGATCCAGCGCCACCCGCAGAGCTTGCTCATTGCCCGATTGCGGGGCGCCATCGGCGGCGGCATTGCGCGCTTTGATCACATTCTCGAGCGTCTCGCCTTCGTGACTGGCATAGCCTTTGACAGTGTTGACGAGATTGGGAATCAGATCATGCCGCTGGCGCAGTTGAGCATCGATGTCAGCCACGCCTTGTCGCACATTCTGTCTGAGGCCGACCAAGCGGTTGTAGATCCCAATGACCCCAAAGGCGGTCAGAACCAGCACTCCAATGGCAACCCAACCGAACATGCTCATGATGCACTCCCCGTTTACGTGTGTTAGCTACATAGCCGAGAAATCCTTAAGGCAAAACCAAGCGAAGGAGTGCTGAATTGGTCATGCAGGCCGACATTGCGCGGTTGATGGACGGGGATCTCGGTTCCTGGCTGGCGAGCCAGTCCACCATGCGCGAGGAAGCCAAAGAGAAGGCCAAGTCGCGCTGGACCTGGGGCGCGGCAGCACTGCTTCCTGTGTTGTCATTCCTCTGGTTTCTGCCCGGCTTCTTCAGCGACTGGAAGGTGATTATCAGCGCCATTGGCGTGATCGGGGTCGGCGTTTGGGGCTACATGCCGATCAACCAAGCCAAAGAGACGATAAAGATTGGCATCAACTCAGCGATCGCGAGCCAATTGGGCCTGTCCTACGATCACGAGGTGGAGCCTGGCGACGAATTCGAAGCGGCCAAGCGTTATGGTCTCTTACCAAGCTATGATCGATCAGGTTTTGAAGACAATTGGTTCGGACAAGTCGAAAGCCACGACTTCAGTCTCTACGAAGTGCATCTCGAGGAGCGCCGCGGTAGTGGCAAGAACCGCCGCTGGGTAACGGTTTTTCGCGGCGCGATCATCCGCATGCAATTTGGCCGGAGCTTTCACTCCACCACACTTTTGCAACGCGCCGGAAAGCACAAGAAATGGTTTGGCTTGGGCGGGCGCAAGGACAAGGTATCGTTCAAGGGCCATGAGCTGGCCTATGTCGATCAAGTCCATCCCGCATTTGAGAACGTGTTTGAGGTCTGGACCGATGACCAGGTAGAGGCACGCGTGCTGGTACATCCGACCTATGTCGAGCATCTGATCGCGCTTGAGCGGGCCTTTGATGGTGACGCTGTCCGCGCGCTGTTCAGCAAAGGTGAAGTGGTGATCGCCGTGCAGAGCAAAGACTTGTTCGAAAGCGGGTCAATGGATCCCTCGCAAGACCGGATCAATGCCGAGACCACCGCGCAACAATTCTCTGCGCTGGCCAAGCTGGCGCTTGCGATCAATCAGAACGACCGTGGCCGAGTGATGGCCTCACGGGACCCTGAGAACAACCAGTCGACCGGCTAATTCAACAGCGACTGCGCGGTGCCAAAGCTGCTGTAGGTCTGGCTCATATTGTCAGCCAGATTCTGCATCGTGACGCCGCCGGTCACAATCATCAGGCGATCGATCTGGAGGCGTCCATCTGACAGTACCGTCGCCTTGCTCACCGCGAGCTCGTTGTTGAGTATATTGGCTTGCTCGTTGGTGTAAGGGGTCTCGCCTGGGCTAAAGAGTGCGCGCACGACCAGAGCCTTGCAATCGCTGGTCTTGTCCGGCGACTGGCACGTGGTGCCAAGCAAATTGAAGATTGGCTGATTCTCCAGGTTCGCGCTGAGCAGGACCTGATCAGCCAATATCTGCTCACTGTCCGTTTGTGCGCCGAACCATTGCGCAAGTCCGCGCAGGTGACGAATATCAATCCCGTCGACCACAGTTTCTGCGTCAACCGCGAACACTTCGGGCTGCGCCGGGCTGTTCTGAGCAAAGCTTGGCGATGCGCTCAATCCCAAGACACCCCCCAAAACACCCAATGCCAATGCAAGCCGCTTTATCAAATTACTTCCCCCTGGTTCAGAGCATTCAGTCCTAACTCAGCCGATCCCTAAAGTCCTCATACTCAAACCGTTTGACGCATTCGAGCGCGTCAGTGTCGCTGTCCCACAGCCAGATGCTGGGAAGCTGGACGCCATTGAAGGTGTTGGTCTTGACCATCGAGTAATGCGCCTGGTCGAGGAAGGCGAAGCGCGCGCCCGGCTGCGCCGGAACGGGCATGCGATAATCACCAATCACGTCGCCGGCGAGGCAAGACGGACCACCAAGCCGGATCGGAACCTGGCTCTCGTCTGACAGCTCTCCCAGCATGGCTGGGCGGTACGGCGCTTCGAGCACGTCGGGCATGTGGCAGGTCGCTGACAAATCGGTCACGCCGATAGGAACCTCGTTAAAGCCGGTGTCGAGCACGGTCCCGACCAGAATTCCTGCGTCGAGCGCAATCGCCTCGCCCGGTTCCAAGTAGATCTCCGCCCCGCTGTCTTCCTTGGCGTCCTTCAGGAATTCCACCAGCTCCGCACGCTCATAATCCGCCCGCGTGATATGGTGGCCGCCGCCCATGTTGATCCATTTGAGCTGACCGAAGTAAGGCTCAATCGCATCGAACACCCGGTCCCAGGTGCGTTGCAGCGGCTCAAAGGTCTGCTCGCACAGATTGTGGAAGTGGATCCCGTCGACCCCCTCCATATGCTCGTCCGTCAGCTGATCGAGAGGGAAGCCCAGTCGCGAGCCGGGCGCACTCGGATCATATTTTGGCACTTCGCCCGTGGCGACCATCGGGTTGATCCTGAGGCCAACATCAACATCGCCAGAAGTAATGCGAGCCTGTTCCAGGATCAGCCGGGCGCGCGCGATCTGTGCCGGTGAATTGAAGATGACATGGTCCGACAGGCGGCAAATCTCTTCGAGCTCATGGGGCTTGAAGGCAGCGGAATAGGTCGCGATCTCACCATCGTAATACTCGCTTGCCAACCGTGCTTCCCACAGCCCGCTGGTGGTGGTCCCGTCGAGATATTCGCCGATCAAGGGCGCAACTGACCACATGCTGAAGGCCTTGAGAGCAGCCAGAACCTTTATGTCCGCTTCGTCACGAATGTCCGCCAGGATCTGGCAATTGCGGCGCAGCTTGGCCGCATCGACAACAAACGCCGGACTGTCGACGCGATTGAGATCAAAATGGGCGAAAGCGCCCGGATCGCCGGCTTGGGTCTGCATGGTCAGCGATCTAGGCTTTACTCGAACAGATGCAAGCGCCGCTTCTGCTTGTCCGGCAGGCCTTCATAGAGCTGCAGCACTTCAGCCAGGCCGATAAACACGTCGTCGACCGGCACGACGGCGATATTGCTCGGCACATATTCGCAATCAGGGAAAATAGGCAGTGTCTTGAACATATAGCATTGCCCCGGCTCCGCGCGCTTCCCCGCCTCGTGCAGCCGTTCGATCAGCGCAGGCCCAAACCATTCATTGCGCCGCGTCTCATCCTCCTGGCAAAGCCGATCAAACTCCGCCCGATTGGGCGCCACGCGTTCGAACTGATCCCCTGGGCAGCACAGCCAATGCACCGCCCCATGCGCATCTTCGGCAAAGACATCGCCGAGCATGGAGCAAAAGAACGGCTGCAGATCGGTCCGCCCAGTCCGCCATTGCCATTGGTCAACGATGCCCATCGCCAGCGCCCTTCCTGGGGCAAAAGCAATATCTCGCCAAGCAACGTTCATGAAAGCCCTCCGTAACCCGCGCCCCGCAAAGCTTGAGTGACGATAGGGGCCAAGGACTGACCTTGCTAGCCCCTCAGACTCTTCATCCTGCGCTTGATCCGGCTGAGCGCTTGCGGAGTCACGCCAATGTAGGCGGCAAGGTCGGCTTGGCTGACCCTCTCGGCAACCTGCGGCATTTCCTCGAGCACAATCGCGTAACGGTCCTCGGGTGCGAGGCTCAGCAGCTCGTACTCGCGCCGCTCCTTGCGCTTCCCATAGGCGGACAGGAAATCGATCAACGTCGCCGCCAATTCAAGGTCGCTGCGTGCGGCCTCATCCAACCGAGCATAAGGTAATGCGACAATCTCGCTGTCTTCCAGCGCCATCAGATTGAACGTGGATGCCTCCCCGTCAATCAGCGCCACCATACTGCCAATGATCGCGCCCTCCAGTTGGAACGACTTGAGATGCTCTTTGCCGTCAATCCGAATGTAATAGGCCTTCAGGATCCCGCTTCTGACAAAGTAGACATTGGTGTCGAGATCACCCTGCCGAAAAAGATGATCGCCCGCGCGGACCGCCATAGGTCGGCCTTGCTCCATCACAAGTCTTTGAAAAGGCGACAAATGAACCTCGGTTAATTACGGCCAGTTGCGAATCGTCGAAAGATGATCGGCATGACACTCACAGACAAAACAATCGTCCTGACCGGCGCAAGTTCCGGAGTCGGCTTCGAACTCTTGGCCCGCCTGTCCAGCTCCAACCGCGTCATCGCACTATCGCGAACCTCGCCAGACTTGGCCGGAAACACCATAACGCACCTTGCCTGCGATCTGGCCGACGCTACCAGCGTGGAATCGGCGATCCAGCAGATCAGACAGGTTTCGGATGGCGCGATCGACGGAGTGATCAATTGCGGCGCGGTGCAATACACTGCGCGTTTCACCGACGAGCGCTTCGCACCGAGCACCATCGCCCGAGAAACGGCGATAAATTTCACCAGCCCGATTGAGCTGATCGCTGGCTTGCTCGATTGCCTGCAAGCCGCGCCGCAAGCCTTCATCGTCAACGTCAATTCCGGCCTCGGGATCGTTCCCAAGCATGAAAGCGCGATCTATTGCGCGACAAAAGCTGGGCTCGACAATTTCTCGCGCGGACTGCGCGCCCAACTCGCAGGCTCCAATGTGACGGTCCAACAGGCCTTCCTGCCGCTTGTCGACACGCCGATGACTGAGGGCCGCGGGAGCGGAAAGCTTTCTCCGGGCGCAGTGGCCGATCGGATCATCCAGGGCATTCAAGCTCAAGAGCTCGATATGGACATCGGCAAGGTCAAACTGCTGCGCCTGATCAATCGCCTCTCCCCCAGACTCGCTCATCGCATCATGCAGAAAGGCGAACAATGAAGACTCTCCTCAAAACCATGCTGGTTATCGCGCTGGCGTTCGCTTCAACCTTTATCCTCGGTCGTGCGCTCGGCATTCTGACCGAGGACAACGTTCGCTTATGGCTCGAAACCGCCAGCACTCTGTCGGCCTGGACTGTCTTCGCCGCGGTTGTCGCGCTGTTGTTCATCGACCTGTTTGTGGCCGTGCCGACCTTGACGATTGTGATCCTTGGCGGGTTCTTCCTCGGCTTCGAGTTTGGCCTGCTGGCAGCGATGTTTGGCTCATTCCTAGCCGCGTTCATCGGTTACGCATTGTGCTGGCGCTGGGGCGAGCCAGCCTTGGCCAAGGTGATCCGCGATGACGAGCAGCGGGCCGATATGCGCGAGGCCTTCCAAGCCCACGGCCCAGGCATGATCCTGCTCGCCAGGGCGGCGCCAATCCTGCCCGAAGTGACCGCTTGCATGGCGGGATTGACGCATATGCATTTGGCACGGTTCGCCCTGTTTTGGGCGATTGGCACGCTGCCTTACATGGCGATCGCCGCCTATGCGGGATCGGTCAGCACATTCGATGAGCCCATGCCTGCGATTTACGCTGCGCTGGGTCTTTATGCGGTGATGTGGACCGGATGGTTTGTCTATCGCCGTTACTGGATGGGCGGGAATGATTTGAAGGTCTGAGCCTACAACTCCCGGTGCATCACATAGGCATCGACCAGCCCTTTTGTCGGATGGTCGAAGGCCTTGGGCTGAGTCCCCACGATCGCAAAGCCATGGCGCTGCCACAGCCTGATCGCGCCCGCATTGGTCGAGACCACAAAGTTGAATTGCATTGCGCGAAAGCCCTGCCGCCGCGCTTCCTCAAGCGAGTGTTCGCACATGGCGCTGGCGAGGCCCTGCCCGCGCGCTTCGGCGGCGACCATGTAGCCACAATTGCAGACGTGCGCGCCGCCTCCGCCGAAATTGGTGCGGAGGTAGTAGGTGCCCAGCACCGCGCCCTCGATTTCAGCGACAAAGCACGACTTGTCGTCGCCCATCCAATAGGCCAGCGCATCCTCGCGCGACCAATCGCGATCAAAGGCGTAGGTCTCACCCGCGCGCAGGACTGGCTCCAGCACTCGCCAAATGGCATCGGCATCATCGGGATTTGCTGAGCGGATCATCAGCTTAACGCCGTATCAGGCGACGGGGACCTTCGTGTTGCCGCTCGCGTCGCGGACAGAATAGCTGAATGGAACATCCTCCCAGCCTGCTTTCGCACCGCCATATTGACCGTCAACACCAATTGCAGCGAGGCCACCGCCAAACTTGTAGCCGCGATCGGTGATCCGCTTGAGCGCTGCCTCGCAAGCCTGCTGGGGCGGCACCCCTTGGCGCATCAGCTCAATGACGTGATAGGTCGGCAAAAAGCGCATCATGACATCGCCATTGCCGGTGGCTACCGCGCCTCCCACGTCCTGATCGCCATAAGCGCCCGCGCCCGGGATCGGGCTGTCGCCTACGCGACCGGGGATCTTGAACTCGCGCCCATTGGTAGAACAACCGACCGAGAGATTGCCTTCAGAGTCGACAGCGATCGAGCCGACCGTGTCGTGTCCCGGCAGTTCGTCCTTGTCGAAGGGTTCAGGATCGAACGCATCAGTCGGCTCGCCCTTGGCGGCCCAGTCTTCCCAGGCTTTTTGCGAGCGGAGATTTGTAAGAGAGGTTTCGGTAAAGCCCATACGCGCGGCAAAGCGAGTTGCGTCATCGCCAACAATCAGCGTGTGCTGGGTCTCCTCCATCACCTTGCGTGCGACCGAGATGGCCCGTTTGACGCGCTTTAGGCAACCCACCCCGCCCCAATCGTGGGTGGGACCCCAAAGGATGGTCGCATCAAGCGTGGTTTCACCCACTTCGTTGGGGACCCCGCCATAGCCGACATAATATTCATCGGGCAGCAGCTCGACATAATTGATCGCCTTCTCAACAGCATCGATCGCCGATCCGCCGTTCGCGAGGATCGGCCAACCTTCTTCGTTAGCACCCGGGCCAAAGTCCCAAGTCGTGAGGAGAAACGGGCCGGTCGCCTTGCCGCTGGTTACCCCTGCCGATTGCGCCGCAAGGCTCGTAGTGGCGGCAAGTCCTGCGGCGGCGCCTGTGGCCCCGATAAAGCTGCGGCGACTGAGATCGGCTTTCGTCATCTTCAAAACTCCACCGGCCCATCGAGCTCCCTTACCTGCCATGGGAGGCCGTGCGCATTGAGCATCTCCATGAAGGGGTCGGGGTCCATTTCCTCCATATTGAACACGCCGTCTCCGGACCAGATGTTCTGCACCATCATCGCCGAACCGATCATCGCCGGCACGCCGGTCGTGTACGAAACCGCCTGATTGCCGGTCTCTTCAAAGGCGGCTTCATGGCTGCAGATATTGTTGATGTAGAAGGTCTTTTCGCCCGAACCGTCGAGTGCCTCTCCGGTCGCGATGCAGCCGATGTTGGTGTTGCCGGTGGTGGTCTCACCCAGAGTCTCGGGCTTGGGCAGCACGGCGGCGAGGAATTGCAGCGGGATGATTTCCTGCCCCTGGTATTTGATCGGCTCAATCCCGGTCATGCCGACATTCTGCAGCACGGTGAGGTGTTTGATGTACTCATCGCCAAAGGTCATCCAGAATCGCGCGCGCTCAATCTCGGGATTGAACTTGGCCAGGCTCTCGAGTTCTTCGTGATACATCAGATAGGCTTGACGGGTGCCGACCTGATCGAACTCAAACGGAGTGGAAACCTGCATTGCCGGGGTCTCGACCCATTCGCCGTTCTCCCAATGCCGCGCCGGCGCAGTGACTTCGCGAATGTTGATCTCCGGATTGAAATTGGTCGCAAATGCCTGACCATGATCGCCGCCATTGCAATCGAGAATGTCGAGCTGGCGGATCGTCTTCAATTTGTGTTTCTTGAGCCACATGGTGAAGACCGAGGTCACGCCCGGATCGAACCCAGACCCTAGCAGCGCCATCAGGCCGGCCTGTTTGAAGCGGTCATGATAGGCCCATTGCCAGGAATATTCGAACTTGGCTTCGTCCTTGGGCTCGTAATTGGCGGTGTCGAGATAGTCGACGCCAGCCTCGAGGCAGGCATCCATGATCGGCAAATCCTGATACGGCAGCGCCAGATTGACGACCAGGCTCGGCTGAACCTTCTTGATCAGATTGACCATCGCCGGGACTTCCTCGGCATCGATCTCATAGGTGGCGACATCAACGCCCGCGCGCTGCTTGACCGAAGCGGCGATGGCATCACACTTGGCCTTGGTCCGACTGGCCAGATGAATGTCCGAGAAGATCTCAGCATTGAACGCCATTTTGTGGACGCAGACCGAGCTCACTCCGCCAGCGCCGATGACCAGGACAGTCGACATAGATACAGCCTTTCGTGTTCGAATATTGCGCGATCCCTAGGGCAATGATCGAGCCGCGTAAATCGATCCAATGCTTTCCTATTTTCGCGGGGATCGCCATAGGGGGATTATGTGCAGCCTTCCCTCCTCTCACCTTCACAATTCGCCTCAATTATCGGGGAGTGTCTTCTTGAACATAACCCTGTTCCATGTGTTCCATCCTGTAGGATTTCACCGATGAGTCGGAGTGATTTTCCGAGTGCCGAAGGGGTCAAGCAAGCGGCCGAGGCGATTGCAGCGATCCTGCCGCCAACCCCGCTCCTGCCGGTCGAAATCAACGGCGTCACGGTTCACGTCAAATGTGAGAATCTGCAGCCTATCGGCGCCTTTAAGATCCGTGGTGGCTATTGGGCATTGAGCAATTGCGAGGATGATACGGTCGTGGCCGTCTCCAGCGGCAATCACGCCCAAGGGGTGGCTTGGGCCGCCCAGCGACTTGGCAAAAGCGCCACCATTGTGATGCCGCGCGATGCTCCCAAGGTGAAGCTCGACAACACGCGCGCGCTGGGGGCGGAGGTGGTGCTGTACGATCGCCCGGGTGAAGATCGAGACGCGGTGGCCGCGAAGCTGATTACAGAACGCGGTGGCACGCTGGTCCACGCCTTTGGCAATGCCCGCGTCATCGAAGGGCAAGGCAGCGCTGGGATTGAGGCTGAGGCGCAGCTTGGCCGCGAGCCTCGCCGCTTCATTGTTTGCTGTGGCGGCGGGGGTCTCGCTGCTGGTCTGTCGCTGGCCTGCCCCAAATCCGCGATCAACGTGGTTGAGCCGCAAGGTTGGGATATGGTTGGACAAGCGCTGGCAAAGCGCGAGATCGTGTCGGCCGCGGCGGACGCGCCTTCGACAATCTGCGATGCGCTCCAGCCGACTGCAACCAAGGTGATCAATCTGGAAGTCCTGCAGGACCGCGCCGAGCCGGGTGTGACGATTACCGATGACGAGGTTCGGACCGCCCAACGCTGGGCCTTTGCCAATCTGCGCATGGTGATCGAGCCCGGCGGAGCAGCCGCGCTCGCAGCGGCGCTGGCCGGCAAAGTCCCGCTTGATGAGAGAACGGTGATCATGCTGACGGGCGGCAATGCTGACCCCGCTGCCTTCGCAGAGACAATCGGTTGCAATTGACAATCTTCAGCAGCTTTCGCAGGAAGCGCTCACAGGGATCACGGGAGAGACTATCCTCATGCAAGCGCAAATTCTGGCGCCCGCCGCCGTTCTGGTGGTGTGGACACTCATCATTCTGTTCTGGATCATTCCAGCCCGCTTTGGCGCAGTCGCCAAAATTGAAGACAAATCGCAGTTTTCCGGCAAGGAGGGGGCCCGCGGGCAAGACCTTGAAGGTTTGATCCCTGATAAAGCCAATTGGCCAGCACACAACCACACGCACCTGCATGAACAACCGACCCTGTTCTATGCCGTGATCATGATCCTCGCGATCATGGGGCCAAGCGCGATGGATGTGCTGGTCGCTTGGGCCTATGTCGGGCTGCGGATCATCCACTCTTTGTGGCAAATCCTGTTTAACAAGATCCCGATCCGCTTCGCGCTGTTCCTGCTCAGCACCATTGCCTTGATCGTACTGGCGATCAGTGCGGTGAGCGCGACTGTGTTCAACGATCCGGGAGCAATGCCATCATGATAGGAATGGGAATTCTTCAGTCAGCGGTGGCGCTGATGATCTGGACCATGGTGATGTGGTGCTGGATGTACGCCACCCGCATTCCGGCGATGAACCGCTCGCAATCTATTGAGAATCCGATCGGGCTCATCGGGACAACGGGCGCCAGCCTGCGTGAAAAGCTTCCGGAGAGCGTCAACTGGAAGGCGGACAATTACAATCATCTGCACGAAGCACCCACGGTGTTCTACGCCGTGGCGATCATCCTGGCGATCGTCGGTGCTGGCGACGGCCCGGCAGAGTTGCTGGGCTGGATTTACACCGGGCTGCGGATTGCGCACAGCCTTGTCCAGGTCACTGCAAACCGCGTGATCGTTCGCTTTGTGCTGTTCGCCCTATCCAGTGTGGTGCTGATGGCGCTGATCTACCACGCCGCCATCGCGGTGTTCTAATTGAAGGGATCGAGGCGGCGGATCATTCCGCCGCTTCGCTGACCTGCTCCATCGCGCTTTCGAAATCGGCGGTTGCAAGGAAGCGCTCACCATCGAGCGCCGCCATGCAGCCCATGCCCGCTGCGGTAACAGCCTGACGATAGACATGATCTGTCACGTCGCCCGCCGCGAAAACGCCCGGGATCTCGGTCTTGGGAGTCCCCGGTTCGACCAACAAATAGCCGCTCTCATCCATCGGCAACTTGCCCTTGAACAGCTCGGTCGCCGGCGCGTGGCCAATCGCCACGAATGCTCCGTCGACCTCCAGCGTGGACGTCTCGCCAGTGGTCGTGTCCTTCAGTACCAAATGGTTGAGAGCACCGTTCTCGCCAGCCTCGAAGCTTTCGACCGTCTTGTTCCAAAGCGTTGAAATCTTGGGGTTGTTGAGCAAGCGCTCTTGCAGGATCTTCTCGGCCCGGAGTTCATCACGGCGATGGATCAAAGTCACGTCGTCTGAGTGATTGGTGAGGTACAGAGCCTCCTCGACAGCGGTGTTACCGCCGCCGATTACCGCGACCTTCTTGCCGCGATAGAAGAAGCCATCGCAGGTCGCGCAGGCTGAAACGCCCTTCCCGCCAAGCTCTTGTTCGCCCGGCGCACCAAGCCATTTGGCTTGCGCACCGGTCGCAATCACCAGCGTATCTCCGATGTACTCGTCGCCGCTGTCACCGATCGCTCGGAACGGAGGACCGTTGGCGAGGTCTACCTCGACAATCGTGTCCCACATCATGCGCGTGCCAACATGCTCGGCCTGAGCCTTCATCTCTTCCATCAGCCAAGGGCCCTGAACGACCTCGCGATAGCCGGGATAGTTCTCGACATCGGTGGTGATAGTCAGCTGACCGCCGGGCTGAAGACCTTGCACCACAATCGGCTCCAGCATGGCGCGCGCGCCATAGATAGCTGCGCTGTAACCAGCAGGGCCTGATCCGATGATCAACATCTTGGTGCGATGGGTAGCCATAGTCAGTCTCTCAAATCTCAATCCTTGTGCGACCCGATATGGGGATGCTGTCCGCCGATGTCACTCCACCAGACGCTCCCGCAGGCGAGCTTTCCTTGTGTCATCCACACCTAAAGTTTCAGCGAGGTAGGTGTCGATCGAACCATGGTCACGAATGATCTCACTGAAATAGGTTTCGATGTATTCGGGGCGAACCCCCATCAGGTTACGGATCGCTTCGGGTTCGATAACATCATAATGTGCTTCCATGCGAGGAAGCGATTGGCGCTCGAGAATATGCTGCGTCGGCGCGTCGTTTGTTCGCAGGAATTCAGCCACAACGTCATCTCGATGCACTCCAAGCACATGGAGTAGAAGGCTCGCAGCGATCCCGGTTCTGTCCTTACCAGCAAAGCAATGCACCAGGCTTCCGCCGTCGCGCGCAGCCAGCGCTTCGAAATAGCGGGTGAACATATCGATCATAGCCGGGTTAACGGGCATTCTCGTGTACACAGCAATCATCCGGTTTCGAGCCCGCTCCGCGGTCATGTCGACTTTGTCCCAGCCACCCTCGTGTGGTGGAGAGTTGGACGTCTCTCCGTCATAGGCGATCACGTCGGCCGAGAAATTGGGATGCCGTCGGCATACGAACCCGCTTCGCTCGCTATTCCCGCGCAGATCTATGATCGTGCGGATATCAAGCTCTTGAACGGCATCGAGGTCCTTGTCACTTGCCTCCATGTGCTGGCCCGAACGAAACAGCAGACCAGTGCGCACACGCCCTCCGCCAGGAACCACATAACCGCCATAGTCTCGAAAATTGTGAATGCCCTCGAGGGGCAACCAGGGATCGCTTAGCACGAAGCCTCCTGTAAAGTTTGGATCTGATTAGCCGCGTGATGCGGCTAGATCGCTGCAGAAATTCGTGGTCCAATCTTGAACATTATCGTCGCGGATAGTGCCAATCATCGCTTCGTAACGGCGCTTGCGTTCCTCGAGCGGCATGTCCAGTGCCGTTTCGATCGCACGCGCGAGGGCATCAGGACTATGCGGATTGACCAGCACGGCGTCCTTAAGCTGAAGCGCCGCGCCAGCAAACTCAGAGAGAATCAGCACGCCAGGATCTTCCGGATCCTGTGCTGCGACGTACTCTTTCGCTACGAGGTTCATCCCATCACGCAATGGCGTGACCATACCGATTTTGGCTGCGCGGAAGAATCCATAGAGCTCGCCATGCCCATAGCCACGGTTCACATAGCGTATCGGGACGATATCAACCTCGCTGCGTGCGCCATTTATTTGGCCGGTCTTTTGCTCAAGTTCCGCACGAATCTGCTGGTAGCTATCCACGTCTTCACGGCTTGGCGGCGCGATCTGAATGAAAACCAGATCGCGGGTGCGTTCGGGGCTCTGGTCAAAGAACCGACCAATTCCGTCAATCCGCTCAGGCAAACCCTTTGAGTAATCGAGCCGGTCGACCCCGATCATGCCAGTCCGATTACGAGTGGAATCAAGGAAGCGCTGCTCTGCCTGTTTGGCTTCTTCGGTCGCGCCCTGGGCTTGGAAGTGATCCCAATCTATGCCGATCGGATAGGCTTTGGCGATCGTCGAGCGACCATCGATGCTGATTTTTCCAGTCTCTTCGTCGACCTCTGCTTGGAGCTCCTTTTCACAATAATGCAGGAAGCTGCCCAACCATTCCTCGGTCTGGAAGCCGATCAAGTCGTATTCCAGCATCGTGCGCACCAAGCGCTCATGGTATGGCAGCGAAGTAAGCAACCGAGTTGGTGGCCACGGTATGTGCAGGAAGAAGCCCATGCGGTTGGTAAGGCCGCGACGGCGCAATCGATCACCCAATGGTATCAAATGATAATCATGCACCCAGACCAAATCGTCTGGTTCAATCAACGGAGTTACGCTCTCGGCGAAGCGATCATTGACCCGCTCATAGCCGATACCGGTCTTGCTTTCATACTCGGTCAGATCGATCCGATAGTGAAACAATGGCCAGAGAGTCGAATTGGCGTAGCCGTTGTAATATTCATCAATATCGCGCGTAGAAAGGTCGATAGTGGCCGTTGTGACCCCATCGCCGCGCTGCATATTGATGTTGCCGGTCCGGTCCTCGCTCTCCTGCCCGGACCAACCGAACCAGATGCCGCCATAATCCTTCAACGCCGAGTTGAGCGCGCCCGCCAGCCCGCCCTGCGCGCCGGCCACGCCACGCGCCTTGGGCACCGCGACCCGGTTCGAAATCACTACCAATCGGGTCATCGCACTTCACTCCACGGCTTCGACAACAGCCCGGCACAATTGATCACGCCGACCAGCGAATAGGTCTGCGGGAAGTTACCCCACAGCTCGCCCGTCTCATAGTCGAGATCCTCCGATAGCAGACCCGATTGAGTGGTGTGACTGAGCATTGTCGTAAACAGCGTGCGCGCTTCCTCATCCCGCCCAGCAAGATGCAAAGCCTCGATCAGCCAGAAGGTGCAGACATTGAAGGCCGTTTCCGGCGCTCCGAAATCATCTTCCGCCGCATAGCGCAGCATGTGGTCGCCGCGCCGCAGCTCTTTCTCGACCGCAGCAAAGGTCGACTGGAAACGCTCGTTCTCGGGCGAGAGGAACCGCAGCTCGACCATCTGCAGCAGGCTGGCGTCGAGATAATCGCTTTCGAAGCTGGCACCATAATGCCCACCCGCGCCGTTCTCTTTCCAAGCCGAATCCTCGATCTTGTCTCGGATCGATTCAGCCCGCTCGCGCCACACAGCAGCGCGATCCGACTTGCCGATGTGATCAGCCACATTGGCCAAACGGTCACACGCCGCCCAACACATCACCGCCGAATAAGTGTGCACTTCCTGCCGAGTGCGGAACTCCCACAGCCCCGCATCGGGTTGATCGTGCATCGCCCAAGCCATCTTGCCGACCTGCTCAAGATTCTCGAAATCGCGCTCATCAGCCATCCGCAACAACCGTGTGTCGAAGAAGGCCTGAGCGCTCGGCAGAACGATCTGGCCATAGCAGTCGTACTGAACCTGCTTGTAGGCAGCATTGCCCTTGCGAACCGGGCCCATCCCGCGATAGCCCGCCAGATATGACGCGGTCGTCTCGCTGAGCTCGCTTTCGCCCATCACCGAATAGAGCGGCTGGATCTGGCCCCCCTTGGCTCCGTCGACAATGTTGCGGAGATATCCGAGATATTTCTCCATCACGTCCAACGCTCCCAGCCGGTTGAGCGCCTGGATGGTGTAGTAGGAATCGCGGATCCAGCAGTAACGGTAATCCCAATTGCGCTCCGAATGCGCGGCCTCTGGCACGGAGGTCGTCAATGCTGCAACGATAGCGCCGGTTTCGTCATGCTGGCACAGTTTGAGAGTGATTGCGCAGCGGATGACCTCTTCCTGCCACTCCAGAGGAATGGCCAGCATCCGGACCCAATTCTGCCAATATTTGCGGCTCTGCTGCTCCATCGAGCGGATCGTTTCGCGCAGATTGCCGACAAAGGGCTCATCCGGGCCCAGGAAAAAGTGCAGATCATCTTCAACCCGGAAGAACCGTCCCTCCTGGATGTAGCCAACAGCGGCATCGGTCGAGAGCCGGAGCGTCTCACTCCCCGCAATGTAGCGAATATGGTTGGTGCCGTGCGTTGTCTCAGCCAGCTCAGCCCCATAATTCTTGGTCGGGTTGAGCACCACACGGATCCGCGGCGTTCCGGCGAGCGGACGGACAATCCGCACATAGGCAACCGGGCGATACATTCTGCCGGATCGCTCATAGCGGGGGCAGAAATCGAGGATCTGGACGGCGCTGCCATCCTCTGCCTCAAGCGTGGTCAGCAAATGCGGCGTGTTGCGGATGTATTCCTGCTTGGCGCTCACCTCGCCTTCGAGCTCAAACCGCCAAATCCCTGCGTCACGCTGGTCGCCGTTGAGAAGCGCCGAAAATACCGGATCGCCATCGACCCGTGGGACACAGCCCCAGACCAGAGCCCCGGTGCGATCGATCAAACCGCTTACCTGGCAATTGCCAATCGGCCAGAGTTCGAGGTTGGGCTCAAATGCCATAGTTCTCAATGTCCCAGTCATAGTTCCAGCCAACGGTGGACAGCAGCGACATCGTCCACCTTGTAGTCGGCCAACTCCGATGGCCTTTCGCCGACCACAATCCCAAATCCGCCCAGCGCTTGGCTGGCTGCAAAGCCAGCCTCATCTGTCAGATCATCTCCGACAAAGATCGGCGTTGCTCCTGCGAAGGGTCTTTGTTGCATCAGCCCACGCACCGCACTGCCTTTGTCAGCATTGCCCTTAACCAATTCAACGACGCATTTGCCGCTTTGTGCCTTCCACCCATGCTGTTCAGCGACTTCGCGGGCGAACCCCTCTGCGATCTCGCCCTTGGTAGGCGCTGATCTATAGTGCAGCGCCCCGCCATGGGGCTTGTCCTCAAAATCCAGTCCATTCTCTTGAGCGAAACCCTGCAACGCGGCCTTGATCTCCGCCGGCAGGCCTTCAGGAGCTTCGCCAATGGCAGCCCCATCCTTCAATCGAACATCTGAACCATGTGAACCTGCACCCGCAACGGGGAGAGGTCCGATATGCCGCTCAATATCGCTCAAGCCACGTCCGCTGACCACAGCAGCGCGCCCCTCTAGCCTTGCGTCCAATTGCGCCAGGCGGGCAGCTAGGTCGGGCAATGGCTCAATGGCGTCAGGACCAGGCGCCAGCTCGACCAAAGTCCCGTCAAAATCCAAGAAGATCGCAATCGGCCCGCCTTGCAAGAGGCTTTCGAGCGAAGGCGGTGATGCTGGGACCCTGTCAGAAGCCATAAGCGACCCTTACCGGTTCACAACAGGGGGTCAATCGCCTGCATACGTAGTGACAGGTCAGGAGCGTGCAGATCAATTGGACGATTGATTGGCAAGCAGGCCGCGGCCAATTACCTGAGCCTGAATCTCCGCCGCGCCTTCAAAGATGTTGAGGATCCGTGCATCGCACAAAACTCGGCTGATCTCATACTCAAGCGCGTAGCCATTTCCTCCGTGAATCTGGACTGCATTATCGGCCACTGACCAAGCAGTTCGGGCGCCGAGCAGCTTGGCCATTCCTGCCTCAATATCACAACGAGTGCCCTGATCCTTCTGGCGAGCAGCGAAGTATGTAAGCTCGCGGCTGGCCACAATCTCGGTCACCATCAGCGCAAGCTTGTCAGCCACCCGTGGGAAGCGTGCGATCGATTGCCCAAATTGCTTGCGATCAAGCGCATATTTGAGCGCAAGATCATACGCATTCCAGGCCACGCCGATGGCTCGCGCGGCGGTTTGAATCCGCGCACCCTCAAAAGTCCGCATCAGCTGTTTGAAGCCCTGCCCTTCGGCTCCGCCCAGCAAGCCCTCCTCCGCGACGGTGAAGCCATCGAAGCCAAGAGCATATTCCTTCATCCCGCGATAGCCGAGCACCTCGATTTCGCTCCCGTCGAGCCCGACGTCAGGAAACGGATCATCGTCGCTGCCCCGGGTTTTTTCGGCCAACAACATCGACAGGCCACGATAGCCGGGAGCGTCGGGATCGGTTCGCACCAAGGCTGTCATCAGATCGGTGCGGGCAGCATGGGTGATCCAGGTCTTCGCGCCGGTGATCTCCCAATCGCCTGCGGCATTGCGGACGGCCTTCGTCCGGACGGCTGCGAGATCTGATCCCGTATCCGGCTCCGTGAACACCGCGGTCGGGAGGATTGAGCCATCCGCGATGCCCGGCAGAAATCTGGCCTTTTGCTCGTCAGTCCCATTCTCACCAATCAACTCGCCGGCAATCTCTGACCGCGTCCCGAGCGAGCCAGCACAGATCCATCCGCGCGACAGCTCTTCTGACACGACCGACATCGCCAGTTTGCCCAAGCCGAGACCACCGAACTGTTCGTCAATGCAAATGCCGAACACGCCAAGCTCGGCCATCTCGGCGATCGTTTGATCGGGAATGAGCGCATCGGCCAAGTGCCAGCCATGGGCGTGTGGGGTGATACGATCCGCAGTGAACGCACGAAACTGCGAGCGGATCAGATCAAGCGTTTCATCGCCCAGTCCCTCGTTGGGAAGCGCGCCATCACACAGCAGCTCGGCCAATTGCTGCCGGGTTTCCATAGTGCTGCCTTGCTCGAGAAACTGCGCGACATCGGGATCGCTCGCAAGCGTATCCGCTGCGGTCTGGGCGCCAAGTGATCGTGGCCTGACCAATTCGCTCTGACTCATCGGCACGCCAGCGATAAGCTGCGCGCAATATTCGCCAAAGCCGATCCGCACAATCAGCTCTTCGGTCTCGTCAAACTGTCCTGCTGCCTCGGCCCGACAGGCCCAATCGGTCAGTGCCTCAAGTGCCGCAACCGTCGAGGCGATCCAGGCAAAGCCATGCACCGCGTGCTGCTCGCGCGTCAAAGCCTCACTGCTGAGTTTGCCCTTTGCTGAGACCCGTGCCGCAACCGCAATCCGGGCGGCTTCACAATAGTCGCGAGCCGCGCCGGCGGCCGCCGTTCCATGCTTGATCCACTGATTCATGCGCGCGACCTAGCAGAGCCGCTTACAATTGCGCACCATTTGAAGTGGTAAGGATCATTCGATCCGGTAGCGCACCCGGATTGTGAAGTTGGTGTTGGGCTCCATCGCGCCCGTCGGGATAATCCGGAACTCGGTCACAGCCGGGTCGCAGGCCTCCCCGTCGTCTTGGGGCTCATACTCCCAATCATTGTCGGTGGTGTCCCAGAAATCGAGCGAATCCGTCGTGCTGGTGAACCCCGAGAATGTGTAGGTCAGCCCGGTCGAACCCGTGCCGAGCGGTTCTTCGAAAGTCACCGGTCCACCACTTTGCGTCAGCAGACAGAATTTGGCCTCACCTGGCCCATCGTCGATCAATTCGATCGTATCGGCGTCGACCGCATCGGGTCCATCATTGGTTACGGTGATGAGATATTCGACCACTGCACCCGGAATTGCCTTGGCGTTCAGTCCTGTCTGGAAACCATCGGTAATGATCGAGCTTGTCTTGGTGATCGACAGCAATGCGACCGGATCGCAGACGGTTATGTCATGAATACCAATGCCTTGCTGGCCCGGATTGGCTGGCGCCGTCGTGTGGTTGCCATAGCGAATGGTGACCGTGTCGACCGTATCGGTGAACGTCACAACCATATTGCCCAAAGCATCGCCCGAGCCTGACGCCCCATCGCCGATTACTTCGCCACCACTGACATAGTTGACATTGCCATTGGTCAGGGTCGGATTGACGGTGATACCGCCATTGGTTCCGATAACTTCCACCCGGTCTGCGAATTGGTTGTTTCCGAAGTCGACGTCGAAGATCGTGAATTGCAGCCCGGTAAAGGTACGCGGGAGCGTGATCGTCACCTCTGCTTCGCCCGATCGATTGGCCTGGTTGGCCAGAAGCGTGAGACTGTCTTCAGCCGGCGAAAGCCCTCCTTCAAACGTGTCGACCACTGTCGGCGATTGCCCGCCAAAGCCACCGCTGTTCACAAAGGTACCGTCATTGGTGATCTGGAACCGGATGTTTCCGAAAGTCGAGAAGGCGTAGGTGTTGTCGAGCGAGCCTGCGGTCCAGCCGCTGATCGTGTCCCAATCAAAGGTCGATTGGAAAGCGGGACAAGACAGAACTGGCGGCGTGCCCGGCGAACGGCCGGTTTGAACGGTAAAACTGGCGGTGGCGTAATCGTCCTCGCTCGTGACACCATTGTTAGGCGTGGAATCGCTGTCTGCCTGATCGCTAGCGGTGATCTCAGCAATGTTGGTCAGCGTCGTCCCAGCTGTTGCTGAAACGGTGCCGCTCACAGTGAGAGTGACGCTGGTTCCGGGCGCGAGCGATCCGACGCTCCATTCGCTGTTGACCGAGTCAAAGCTGCCGTCGCCGGTCGCGGAAGCGAAAGTGAATCCGCTCGGGAAAGTGTCCTCGACGACGATGTTGGTCGCGGTCTCTGTTGAAAGCGCGCTGTTGGTCAGCGTGAGACGCCATGTCGCTGTCCCACCCTGCACCGCTGGCGAGCCGACATTGACCTTGGTCAGCGAAAGATCGGCAAAGTTCGAAGGCAACGAAGTAAGATACAGCTCTGCATGCTGGAATGTGCCGTTGTCAGCACCGGTGAAGATATCGCAGATTTCCAGCGTCCAGGTGCCGTTGCTGTTCTCGCCATTGAAGGCCGAGAGCGCCGAATTGGGGCTGAAGGTGTTGTCAAATGGCGGCGGCGCTGCGGTCGAGTGCGCGCCGGTTGCGCTGTCGGTGTTGACGGTTTGCGTCGCCGCATCGTCCAGCAGGACATTGAAATTGTCGCCGGATGTGCTGTTGGCGTCGCCATCAACGAGCTGAACGCTGGTTCCATCAGGCGATGTCAGCGTGATCCTATTGTCACCGCGCCAGGTGTGGGTGATGAAAACGCCCAAGTCGACATCAGCGACGGTGAACGTGTCGGTGACGTTGAAGGTTCGAACCAACGGCCCGGTACACGGCGTAGCGCCGCTGATCGTTCCATTGGTGGTGTTGACATAGGTCGTCGTGGTCTGAGCCATCGCCGGCTGAGCGAACACCACACACAGCGCGGCAAGCAGCAGAATGACCGCTGCCCTCGCCATCCGTCCGGCACAGTATTCTATGTCCGTCCAGTCCATCCGACTGCCCTATTGTCTTATGGTAAACACCGGGTTTACCGCTCCAGTTTCTTCAATATTCACAACAACTAACGCCCCAGCCCAAGGAAGCCGAACGTATCGGTGTCAAACTTCATTCTGATCGACGCATAGACGCCTTTCTCCGTGCTCCTGGCGCCAGCAAAATCCGCATCCCGGAAGCCTTCGACATTGTAGCCGACGGTCAGCAGAACATCGTCGGTCGGTGAGAAGCCGACCTGCGGGCCATAGGCAAAGCTGGTGACGTCATCCTCCAGATTGGTTCGCACCGTTCCGGTCGCGCCCAGCTCAAATTTGTCGCCAATGCCAAACCGTGCGTCCAAGCCAGCCATGACGCTGGTCCCGGAGAACTCGGTTCCTTCAAACTCATCGAGATTGTGGCGCACACCGAGGAACAGCGAATATTCGTCGCGGCGGACCTGTTGCTTGATGCCGTTGTCATCCTCATCCCAGCCGCGCGGAGACCAATTGGCGGAGACACTGCCGATCAGCCGGCTCGACGACGCATCCCCGGTGACATTCAATGCGGTTCGACCAGCGGCACCCGCCTCCCCCGCAATCGCGTTGGTGACGCGGTCGCTGCGGAATTCGAGCTTGCCGAGGACTGCCACTTCGGACTCGTCAGGGCGATGGGCGAAGGCCAGCGAGGCGTCGAAGATCTCGGTCTTGGCGCCGTTTTCGGTGGTCGCGCTGGTCCAGGTCGCGCCGGAGCCGACAATGCTGCCCTCGCCCAATTGGCGGATCGCGCCGAAGGTCGCACCGGTGCGGTTGGCGAATTCACCGTCGCGATATTCTCCGCGCAGCGTCGCGCTCCAGCGATCCTTGCGCCAGGCGCCGCCGAGCGTGACTGCAGTGAAATCTTCGAACAATGTGTTCTGGCTCAGCTGGCCGCCACTGGCCGCGGGTTGCGCCGGGTTGATCAGGTCGTTGGGATCAGGCGAACCACCGATCGTACGGTTTCCGTCAATCGTGGCGTCGAGCGAGAGGGTCGGCGAGACCTGGATAGATTGCGCCAGGCCGAACGCGGCAAAGCTGCGCTTGCCCAGCTCGCCGATATCCTGCTCCCCGACCGACGTGACGATCTGCCCGCCTTGCCACGGCGAGACTTCCACACCACCGCGCAAGGTGCGAGCATCCAAATCTGCACCATTTGCAATCTCGTACAAACCAATAAGGCGAATATCGTCGGTCACCGCATAGCGCGCACCCAGCCGGTAGCGGGCTGGCAGATCTACGCTGTCCGCATCATCCAGAGCGATCGACGCCGCAGCGCTCAGCTCAAGGTCTTTATTGAGCAGTCGATGCGTCACCCCGCCCTCAAGCACCGTCGAAGCATTGTTAGAACCATCGGCCAGCCGGTCGCTGAAGTGCGTCAATCCCACCCGCAGGTCAGTGTCTTCGCCGAGATAGTTCAGCTGAACCTGAGCCGCGCGCCGGCGATTGTCATCCGCCAGGCTATCATCCTGCCAGACACTGCCGGAGACATTGAGCTCCTCGCTCAGCAAGACGCGGGCATCGACCCCGAACTTGCGCCGCCCGAGCTCCCCGCCGTTCTGCTGCCCTACGCCATAGTCGCTGTCGAGCTGTCGGGCGTAAGCCAACACATCGAGCTTGCCGGTCTGGTGCTGCGCTTCGACCAGCCAGCCCACCGAGTTCACCCCTTCACGGCGGCTCAAGCCGACTTCCGCGCGGACCTCTGTGCTTTCGCCGACCTGCGCCAGCAAATCCAAGGTCCCTATATCCGTTCGCGACCCCTCACCCTTGTCGGTAATCGCATTGGCGCCCACGCGGATCGCACCATCGGCACTGGTCCAATCCGCCCGAACACCGGCGTTGAGATGCGCCTCGCCAAACCCATCGGTTTCGTATTCGACGATCACGAATTGCGGGTTGAGATTGGCATCCCGGCTCAAGACAGGCTCCGCAAAGCTGATCGTGCCGGACAGCGGATCAATGTCATAATCGATGAACCGCACAAGCTCCTGGTTGGACACAATCACTTCGGAACGGAAGCGATCGCGTACCTCCAGAACGACCCGTTCGCTGTTGGCGATGATGTTGCGGCTGCTGAGGCTGTAAGGCCCGGAAATCCCCTGCCCCTGAATCTCATCCCTCCGCAAGCGCGTGGAGATCTCGGCGGCAAAACCCTGCGCCTGGACCTGGCCGACCCGCAGCTCACCCTTCACGCCTGTCGCCGTGCGATTGTAGCGGGCCAAACGGGTCTGATTGAACCCGGTTACGAAGTCGCCATACAGCGCGTAGAATGTCGAGCTCTCGATCCGGACGTAGAGCTTTTCCCGGCTTGCAGCGTCGAACCGTCGGCTCGAGCCATCGGCAAACACCGTGTAGTAAGCCTGCGGATCGAGCGCACCGAGCAGACGCTGATCTTCGCGTTGTTTTGCGCTGTCATAAGCCAGCGTCACGAGATATTTCCCGAGCACGCGCCCCTTGGCGTAGAGCGCAACCCGGGCGTTGTCGCCAAGGTCGCTGTCAAACCGACCGCCGCGCTCCATATTGTCCGCAACAGTCTTCGCGCCGATCGAGCCCTCGGCCAATCCGACAATGGTCCACTCGATATCGCCCGGCTCAATCCAGGTGTCCAATTCCTGAGTGCGCGCGATCTCACCGTCATCAAAGGTGAATTCGAGCCTGAGTGAGCCGCTTACCATCGTCGGGGCGAGTTCGATCCGAGCGATCCCGTCGCTGCCTTGGACGACCCAACGCGCAGAGCTTGGGCTCAGCCCCGTCAATTGATTGAGTTGCTGCCGATCCAACTGCTCTGCGCTCTCATACGGAGCATTGAGAGTAAATTCGCCCGAGATCCCTTCGCGCAGCGGCCGATTGTTGCGGTCGAGCACACGGACCGCCACGACAGGCCTGGTCCGTCCATCCGCAACCAGATTGGACTGCTCGGGCAGGAATTCGACCTTGGCCGGGGTGTTGGTGAAGAACACTTCGCGGGTGAAAGTCTCTCTGACGCCGCCAAACGCACTGATGACATCGGCTTCCAGCACGGTCTTTTCGGACGGCAGATGGACACCGCGCCAAAGGCTGACGGCATAGCGCCCTCGACTAGCCTCGCGCGTGCCTTCAAAGGCGTATCCCGTGACCTCCTCACCATTGGCCCGCAGCACGATCTTCTGGCCCTTGCGGTGACGAATGGCCACACGGATCGCCGGTGCGCGCGGATTATGGCCAATCTCTGGCGTCAAGAACCCGTCTTCACCATCACCAAGCGCCAGCCAATCGGTCGTTGGCGCTAGCGTCTCCGTCACCGGAGCCGCGGGCGTTCGGCTTGGCTGAGCATCGTCTCTTGATACCGGGTTGTCCAGCTGATCCCGCGTGGCTATCGCGTTGATCTCACGAGCGACCATGCTGTTGGGCGAGGTCTCACCAAACAGGGCTGCCAATGCCTGCCTCGCGACCGGCACCTCGGCATGAAAATCGGCCACAACAAGCGAGCCGCCATGTCCAATCACGAAGCGGGAATTCGCACTGCCAGCACTGCGAGTGGAACGGTGACAATCCACGAATTCCGCCCCGTCTGGAAGCGTCATACGCGATGCTTGGACCACGTGTGTGCCGGGAACGACGCCCTCAAAGTGATATCGCCCATCGGCATCGGTGATGGCAAAGCTGCCGTCCTGCAGCATCACCCTAACGCCGGGAATGCCCGCGCGTGCTTCACCCACGCTACACGGCCCCGCGGTCACGCGCCCGATGATCGTAAATCGGTCGGCTATTCCGTCCCGTTCGATATCGACCACAGCATTGGCACTGGATATTCTTCCCAGCGAATCAGTGACATCAGCTCGGTTTATCGCGTCGCCGGGCGGCGCATCAGCACGCACCACCATGGCGTAGGTGACTCTGCGTGACGCACCTCCAGGCAGATCGCCCAAAGCGAAGGTCAGCACGCTGCCATCGGCATTGGTCGTGAGCGCATCCGGCGCCGGCGCGCCATCAATTCGGACCGTATCGCGTCGCAATCGCAGCCATGTCGATGGTTTATCGACCAGCGTGACGTCGCGCTTGATCCGAGTGGGGTCGGCATTGCTGGCAGTGAGCGAATAGAACACCACGTCTCCAGGCTGAGCCTTTGTCCTCGACGCCGTCTTGCTCAAGGAGATATCCAGGCTCGGTCGATCGAGCGGGATGTCGATTTGCACCGGAGTTGGGTCATCCAGCACGAAGGGCGCGCCGTAGGAGGCGTCCAAAATCTCAAAATTGCCTCCGCCGGGCCGCGGTAATTGGCGCAAGGGTTCCGGCGCGACCACTGAGGGCGCCGTATAGGGATCTGGTGGTTCGATCTCGAGCCTGTACCTGCCCAAAAAGGTTAGCGGGAACCAGAATTCACCTGGTCCCATTGTGATTGTGTTGCCCGAGCCATCGGTTATCGCTTGCCCAGAAATGACCGTAGATGGCCATGGCGTTGCTCCGTCCTCTGCAAATACCGTTGCCGGCAGGCCAGTCACGTCATCGACCAGGGTAACAACAGCGCCGTTAACCGGTTCGGCTGTCTCGCTGTCAAAAACTATCCCAAATGGATCAACCAATACATCAACTTGTGCGGTGACGATGATCGAGCCGTCGCCGGGAAGGCCGCCATTGATCTGAATGGTGTCGCCTTCCGCCAGGCTCAACACACAGTCTTCTTCGATCGGAGCCGGTGGAATGCGTTGAGTCGGCATGGAACCAACGAACAGAGCGCTGTTCTCTTCGGTTTCGTAGACAATTATGACTTCACGATCGCCTGAGCTGGTGGTGATCACCACATCCATCCGATCAATCGCGTTTGGATCGAGATTGGCGGCATCAGCCTGTATCTCGAAGAAAAGATCCTCTCCGGCACGCACGGTTGCCGAGGGTTCAACCTCTGCAACCCGTCGAGATGTCTGTGAATTCGGACCTTGAAAGCCTGATCCGACAGATTGAGGCGAGCGGGACGCTGCCTCACAGAATGGGACGAGGTAATCCACCGCTCCTCCGCCCCGTGGGCCTCGGCGCAATGTTGTGATTTGCGGTGGCCGAGCGCTCACTTCGGTGACAACCGGGTTTGAGCTGGTTTCGCCCGGACTGCCGTCTTGGTTCCACGTCGCCTGCGCGACGTTGGTTATCGTTCTGAGATTTTCAGACTGCGCGTGAGCCCCGGCTCCAGGCACGACTAAGGGCAGCAACACTCCAAGGAGTATTGCTGCCCAGCGCCATAGAGACGGGGTTACACGCAAAGTCTATTTCCCGATCAGATCAGTCGATCGTGACCCGGAAGTAGAGCGAACGCGTTTGGGATGCTGCGATATTGCTCAGATCACCGGTAACTGTACCGGTCCCTGAGTTGTACGCTGCGTCACCACTTCCAACACCTTCGGTTCCGCCGGTGCAGGCTGCGTCGCCGTCAACATAGATGCCGAATGCGCTGACAAACGACACTTCGCCCGGCAGAACGTCGGACACATCCACATCGGTGGCCGTTCCAACACCAGCCGCGTTGGCGACGGTGATGCAATATTCAATCACTGCACCCGGGATCGCTTTCGGGTTGGTGGTCAGGTTGATCGGGTCGCTGATGATCGTGCTGGTCTTGGTAACCGTCAAATCAGCGGCCGTAACAACAAAGCTGTCGGTGTCAGAGAAGCTGCCATCCTCGGCAATATCTTCATCCCCGGCGCCGTCAGCCAAAACGGTGTCGACACCAGTGGTGTTGGCACCTGCTGTCGCTGTGATTTCACTACCCAGCGAAGAGGCACCGCCGCCCTCGTGTGCGTCAGCAACCAGAGCAACATCAGCCGATTGGCCGTTGGTTACGGTGTCAGGAATGTCACCGACAACGTGGATGACAACCGAAGCGTCTTCCGCGAGTTCGTCGATGTAAGTGACGGCCGTACCGTCTGCAGCGTTGAAGATGCCGTCGCCGTCATCGATGTAGAATTCAACATTGCTGATGTCGAAGTCATCTGATCCCGATTGAACGACCGACAGGTCAAAGTCGGCAACAGAGTTCGACAGGTTGGTCACCGTGAAGGTGATTGCTGCGTTGTCCTGGTCAGGTGCGACCGTCGTGGATGCACCACCGAGTTCAGCCACGGTCACGTCGATCTTGCGGTCAACCGTGAACGAGTCCGATGCGGTCTCATCTTCTTGAGCAACACCGCCGACGCTATAGCCGACGGTTGCGGTGTTGGTAATTGTGGTTCCGGCATCGGTCCCTGCGGCGATGGCCGGTGCTGATGTGAACGCAATGAGCGCGGTAGCGCTCACCGCACCCATCAGCTGGGTGGTCTTCTTCATGGTCTTGGTCCTTGCGTGTGCCCCGCGTCATCAAACCGCCCGCGAGACTTGGCGGTTACCGCCCGCCTCTCAGCGGATGATTGCTGGATAAGTGAGTTCGCCCGACGCGCCCGCGGCAACGCTCGCGAGGGTCCATCGGACATGAGTCACATCAGATTGTGTTGCAGGCTGTGATGCGCCGTCTTCGCCGGTCACTGTAAGGGCTTCGAGAGTGCCCCAGGTTTCACCGCCATCGACTGAAACCGTCAGAGCGGGATCGGCGTCGTCAGCCAGTCGAACCGCTTCGGGAAGCGGGTTGGTCACAACGAAATCGGTGACGTCTTCGGCACCCGAATTGGTGTAGCTCGTGACGAACAGCAAGCGATCGCCTGGAACGATCACTTCGGGAGCAACCAATTCGGTCGTCGTGGCGCCAGAATCGTCAGTGCTGGTCTTCACCAGCTTGACGTCGCCCGCGAGAGTGATCGGTTGCTGATCCTGAGCAGCCAAAGGTACAGCTGGGACCGCGAAGGCCAGGGATGCTGCGACAAATTGAACAAAAAGTTTCATGATTAGAGACCTCTAGTTAGTTCAGTGGCTGGTCAGTTGATTGAGACGTCAAAGGTGATGGAGTGGCTCGTTCCGCCGACGACCGTGCCCAGATCGACGCTGATGCCCGCGGCATCCGCCTCGCCGGCATCATCGCCGCTGGCGTCGGTCAGTGGGGATGAGTCGAGGGTCAGCGTCCCGGCGACGTAGGTCGTGCCGTCTGGAATCGCGTCGGTGACGACAAAGTTGTCGATCGAGCCGGTGCCCGAAACGGTCGCATCGAGCGTGTAAGTGATGACAGACTCTGGAACCGCGCTGGTCCCGCCAAACGGATCGAGTATCGACGCCGCTTTGGTCAGATCGACTGCGAGGATTTGCGCGATCAGCGACCCGACGGCCGTTGCGCTAGCCGTGGTTGAGCCAACAATCGCGTCACCGCCATCGACACCTTGGCCAGCGAAGGTCGTCCCAGGCGTGCCCGTCCCCGTAACCGCATCGGCGGTGAGTTCAACATCGCTTTCCTGCGTGTCAGTTACGCCGTCTGGAACGGTTACGATGACAAAGACAGTGATCGCCTGGTCAGGATCAAGCACCGCTGTTGTTTCTGGAGCGGTGAGAATCTCGTCTACACCTGGGTCGTATGTGCCGTTGCCATTGGTATCGACAGCAATGGCATCGACTGTCGTGTCAAAGTCATTGCCCGCGACGGCAGGATTGGCGGTTAACGTGAACGCTTCCGGTCCGTTGCCTTGGTTGGTCACTTCAAAAGTGAGCACCGCTTCGCCGGGCGTGACTGCGATTGCGCTCGAATCGAGCGATGTAACGGTTACATCGAGCAATTCGTCGACTTTGACCGTGACGGTGTTTGAGTCCACCGTCTCTGGTCCGTCGCCGGTGTCGTAAGTCGCGGTCGCGGTGTTTTCGATCAACGTTCCCGCGTCGACACCTGCGGCATGCCCTGCGGTTGCACAGATCGCAAAAGCCGCCGAAATCGAGACGGTAACGAAATTGGAAATGATGGGCCTAGTAGTCATACCTAAGGCCCGCTAATGAGAAATGGTTAGAGAACGGTTAGGGCGGGCTTAAAAACCGCGATTTCGTGCCGTTCTCAGGGGGTTTTAGGCTTTTTGCCTAATTCGGTTAACCCAGCGTTCATGGATTGAGCGCTGCCGTCTGGGATCGTTCTCACGATTAACCATAAGGTGTTTCGAAATGCTCAATTGCGCCTACGCAAGCGGGTGGAACACACTACGAGTGGAGGCCCCGAAACGGTGTTTTCGATGCATTGCCAAAGGCTTTTTGGACAGGATTGTGATAGATCAATCCTTCTAGCCCCAGCCCCGCCCGACCGATTGAAGCGGCCAACGCGGCCGCTACAAACGTTTCAAGTAGAGAGCACGGGCGGGCACCGATCGACCGCCGAGCACCGCAGGCCAATCCCACCGCGCCCACTAACCATCGCCTAATAGCGGCGGATCTCGTTGAGCGTCCGATCGGGCCGGTAAGGCGCCAAGACTGAGGCCTCGGTGTCTTCAACGATCTCTTGCGCAGCCAAACGCCCCAATAAGGGAGCGAGCGTCACTCCGCTGTGCGCAATAGCGATGTAAGCTTCTGGCCGTGCTGGCAAGAAGCCAACCGCAGGATGGCCATCGAGCGGCAAAGGCCTCCACCCAATATACACGTCCTCAATCTCAAGCACGGGAAGTGCCGGCAGGTAAGCGCGGGCAATGGCTAGAATTCGGTCTGCATGCTGCTCGGCCAGTTCCCGATTGGGGAAACGGTTTGGTCGCCCCGCCAGCCTTGCAGCATGGGCTGCCGTTTCCGGGGCGCCATCTTGCTCGCCCAAGACCAAGCGCCCATCAAGCCGCTGGTGGATATGGACGCCGGGCGCGACCAATATGCGGTTGAGCAATGGCTCGGTTGGTTTGGTGACGACGATCACGCCTGGGGTCGATCGCTGCGGCAAATCCAATCCCGCGAGGGTTTTGATGGACTCTTGGGCCGCTCCCGTAGCTAGGACGTAAGAGTCGGTCTCAATCTCCCCGCAGGAGGTTGCAAGAGCTGTCACGCCCTCGCGTCGCTCAACCCCCTGCACTTCGCAATCCGTCACGATCTCAGCGCCAAGTGCGGCCGCGGCGGACAGCATTTGCTGCGTTGCCAACACCGGATCGACCGCGCCGTCATTGGGGGACAGCGCAGCATCAGGCGTGGAGCCAAAATCCACCGTGGGTTCAAGCTCAGCCAACTCGCCGGGCGGAACCATACGCGCTGGCTCCCCCCATTCGACTTGCTCGGCGATTTGCTGCCTGAGCGTGGCTTGGCGCTCGCTGTCCGCAAACCATTCGAGCGACCCACCCCATTTGACCGGGATATCCAGTTCAGCCTCGAGTTCCTGCCACGCGGACATCGCAAGCTGGCTAAAGCGGTGATAGTGACGCGGCTGCTTGGCCCAGGTCGCGTTCAACCAAGCGAAGGTGCCGCGGCTCGCCCGCCCCGCAATCTGACCCCGTTCCAAAACAGTGACCTTGGCCCCAGCCTTTGCGCAATGAAAAGCGATCGACGCGCCTATGATGCCGGCTCCGACCACCGCGACCCGTTTGGGAGGCCCATTGCCGGTGACGCTGCAAGCCGACACCAACGTGCTCGCGGCACCGATCGCCAATGCGTTTCGTCGCGTTACATGTCGCACTGAAGTCCCCCCTTCGCCCCGGCCTACTTCGCTAACTTGTACGCAATCCAGATACAAAGCCAAACACGGTCTGAGGCACCTTGCTCGGGAAAATTCGGTCATCACAACCTGACGTTAGTAATCCCTTGTTAAAGGCTCTGCACTTCACCACGACGGGGCGAGCCGGATTAGCCATGTTGGCCAAGTTTGACATTCCACTGGATGCTTCAGCCTTCACCGGCTGGCTGTGGAAGCTTGCCGAATTGCTTTCCCCCTTTGGAACCGATTCGCGGCTGCACTGGACCGGCCTGAGTGCCTTCCTCCTGATCGGCGCCACTCTTTTTCTGATTGAAAAGCAGCGCTCTAACGCTTCGACTGGCAGTCTGCTTAGCTTCCTTTTCCCTGCAAACATCTACCTTTCGAAATCGTCCTGGCTCGACGTGAAAGTCTATCTCGCGGGACGGCTCATCAAGCCTCTCATCGCGGCCATTCTGCTTCCCATCGGCGCGCTGGCCATGTCCGCCTGCGCTAACCTGGTCGCCCAGATGAGTTATGGAGCGAGCTTGGCGGAACCGGGATGGGTCACAATCCTGATCGCCTCGATGATCGTCGCCGTCCTGTTCGACTTCAGCTATTACGTCACCCACCGGCTTTCGCATGAATCGGCCTGGCTGTGGCCCTTCCACAAGCTGCACCACTCGGCCGAAGTTCTCACCCCCATCACAGCCAAGCGCAATCACCCGGTGTTTGACCTTTGTTTGGGGCTGATCAGGGTTGTGATGATCGCGCCGATCTCTGGGGCGATCTTCGGACTGTTTGGCGTTGTGCAATTCGCGACCATTTTTGGCATGACCGCACTGATTGCACTCATGAACGTCACAGGTGGCGCGCTGCGCCATTCCCACATATGGCTTGACTTCGGCCCGGTGCTGGATCGGATCTTTATCAGCCCTGCGCAGCATCAGATCCATCATTCTATGGCTCCCCAACACCACGACAAGAACTATGGTCTAACTCTCGCCATTTGGGATTGGATGTTCGGCACACTTTACGTCCCCAACGGACGAGAAGACTTGGAATTCGGGATCGCGGACAGGGCCGGAAACCCGCAGCCACAGGTCCACAACACACTCAAGCAGGCATATTTGGTTCCTTTTGTAGAGTATAAGAACCAAATTGGAGATTCCAATGTCCGTCTCGAGGAGCGCGAAGCATGACCCGCGGCTTCTCCGTCTATCTGGATGCCATTCGCTTTCTGGCATCGGTTCTCGTGCTCTTCTCACACATCGCCTATCCGCGCTATTCCAACGGTGATCTGATCTGGATGCGCGACCTCAATCTGGGCTCTGACGCGGTGATCCTGTTCTTCGTCCTCTCCGGCTTTGTGATTGCCTACACCACCGATGCCAAGCAGCGCACCGGGGCAAGCTATGCCAAGGCGCGCATGGCAAGGCTTTACAGCGTGGTGATACCGGCGCTTGCCGTAACCCTGATTTGTGATCTGATCGGACGCTCAATCAATCCGGCCGCCTATGATGGATGGTGGTACAACGGCCAAGCTGTCTGGGAGCAAGTCTTCCGCGCCCTTACCTTTTCGTCACAGGCGGCAGGAGAGAACATCCGCATCGGAACCAATGGTCCGTTTTGGTCGGTTGCTTATGAAGCGTGGTATTACGCAGCTTTCGGAATAGCGGTCTTTCTCCGCGGATGGCTCCGAATTGGGCTTCTAGCCGTGGTGATTGCCTTGGCAGGCCTACCAATTCTTCTGCTAGCACCGTGCTGGCTCGCGGGTGTTGCTGTGCAGGCCTGGACCGCGCGCATGGACACCTCACGGATTACCCCAACCCTGGCGTGGTCGCTCGCCGTCGGACCTTGGCTGGTCTATGCGCTGTGGCAAGCAACGGACCTCCCTGACACGCTGAGGCTCGTCACCATCGCCATGACTGGCGGACAAGCATCGCCGTGGGAACTGTTTGGTTTTGCAGATGAATTCCTTTGGAACAATCTGCTAGCGGTCCTGTTTGCCGGACATTTTCTTGGTGTCTATTGCCTCGCTCAAAAGGCAGAATGGATCTCCGCGGATTTGGAGCGGATGATCAAGTGGCTCGCGGGCGCAACCTTCTCGATCTATCTGTTCCACTATCCCCTGCTGACTCTGCTCCACGCCATCCCAGGCTATGACGCCGCCAAGCCGCTGCACTATTGGGGAGCAGGTCTGATAACCTTGGTGCTTTGCTTCTTGCTTGCCGAGATATCCGAGCGCCGGCTGCACGCCTGGAAAGGCCTGCTTGAGCTGCGGAGCGCTCGATCCTCTAAGACCGAAGCCAGCACCCGAATCGCCACCTAACGCGGGCCGCCAAATCGGGCAGAGAACACCCTTGCAGTGACTGGAGGCGAGCCGACAAGCGCCTGAAGGCGCTGATCAGCTGACCGAGACCAGATTGTCATCCGAGTTGCGATCGACATATTTGTTGTAAGGATCGATCCCAACCCATTCAGGGCGGGTATCGGTAATGACAACAATCTCCTGCTCACCCGATTGAACCGCTCTGCGCTCCATCATGATGACGTTTTCGGAGGCGAAGGCTTCGCTTCCGGGTCGATCGGTGAACACTCCGACTTCGATCTGATCAGCAAGATTAGCCTCCGTCTCTCGCCCTTCTCCATCGGCATAGAACTTGGCAGCAGCGATGGTGATCGTGGTTTCAAATCGTCCATCATCAAGCTCACGAACGACCGCTTCTTCAGCCTTCAGATCGTAGACCGTAATACGCTGCAAAAGGTCGCGCACGAGATCACGTTCCTCGTCATTCCGCGCGAGCGAATAGTAACCGTCAATCAGATCGGTTGAACTGGCATAGGGTTGGCTCTGGAAGCGATAGCGATCAAGCAGACCGGCGAGCATGGCGTTGACGCGGTCTTCACCAAGCCGCTCCTGCAGCAGATACATCACGACCGAACCCTTGCGGTAATGGATGTAGCCCTGGTTCTCGACCCGCTCTAGCGGCAGTTCTTCAATCGCTTCGCTGCCGCGCGAAGAGAGGTAATTGTCGAGCTCAAACTTGAGGAACCGACGCATCTGATCTTCGCCGTACAGCTCTTTCATCACCATCAGAGCGGAGTGCTGGGCCAAGGTCTCGACCAACATCGTCCCGCCCTGCATGTCAGCGCTGATCAATTGGTGCGCCCAATATTGGTGCGCGACTTCATGCGCTGTGATGTAAGAAACGTAGTCGATCTCTCCCGGATCGGCGAGATTGGCGAGGAAGCCGATGCTCTCTGAATAGGGCATCGTCCCCGCGAAAGCCTGCGCGAATGTCGCGTAGCCGGGGAACTCAATCACCCGAGCATGATCGAATTGATACGGACCGAAATTCTCGCGGTAATAGGCCAGCGATTGCTCCATCGCGTCGAGCATGCGCTCAACATTGTAGGGATGCTGCGCGTCATAATAGACCTGCAGTTCGACCCCATCAGCCATCCGTGTCGCGATCTCATATCGTGCTGATTGTATCGAGAAGAACCCTAGAATGGGCGCGGTCGATTGGAACCGTGCAATCCGGCGATCGCCTTCGACTGTATCCGACACCTTTGAGCCGGGCGCAATCGGGACCTGATCGGCTGAAGTGGTTATCGTGATGTCCGAATTCACCCAATCGACATTGCCGACGTAATTGCGTTCGCGAGCGCTTTCATCCTCCAGCTTCGCCGGACGCAGCTCTGGTTCCAGACCATACCGACGACGGGTCGCCCGGTCGGTAAGCAGGCCAGAACGATCCATCCCCAACTGCGGCGCGAATTCGCCATTGTTGAGGAAGGTACCGTTCTCAACCAGGCGCGTGCCATAGCCGGTCGTTGTCAGAGCCCGGTGCCACCTTTGCGAGCTAAAGGTCAGGCTCGCCGTTGCATCAGGGGCAAGCGGGGTGTCGAAGCGATAAATCCGATGTTGATGCTTCTCGTCATTGCTCTCCAGCGTTGCGCCGGGGATATCAACTTCGAGCAATTTGGTCTCGGCATCCCCCAACCGGACATGCAGCACCTCTACCGGCGCTCCCGTATCATTGACCATCTGATAGGTGCCACGCGCTTCGAGGCGGCGTTCCTCGGGGAAGATGTCGACCTCCATGGTCACATCTGTGAGCGATGGCTGTTTGAGTGTCTCGTACTGGAGATACTCTTTCTCGTACTCGGCAAGCAGGGCCTCAGCCGCATCCGCG
Organism: Erythrobacter sp.; assembly: GCA_965229665.1. Classification (GTDB taxonomy): domain Bacteria; phylum Pseudomonadota; class Alphaproteobacteria; order Sphingomonadales; family Sphingomonadaceae; genus Erythrobacter. Next base: position 3,501,886 of record OZ245896.1, read on the forward strand.
TTACGATAGGTGTTCTGCACATTCATCTGATTGAAGAGGAATGCCCCGGTAGCGCCGGCAACAACGATCCCCGCAGCACCGAGCGCACCAGCGGGTGACACGATTTGCTGCGGGAGTCGCTTGAGCCTGGGCATCAGGCGGGTTTCCGCGCCGCGACGCCAAAGCATATGCGCAAGCACCGCAAGCAGCAGCGCAACACCACCCCAATAAAGCAGTAACCACCAGCCAAGCGAGCCCGCTACCGCATCTCCGTTCATGTCGGAGACCGGATTGGCAACGCCAGCTCCATAGAGCAGCAGCGGATGGTCATAGCCGAGATTGGCGAAGGTGATCGTAGCAACCACATAGAGCACCATGATGCCCCAACCGACAAATTTATTGGGGCTGAGCGCTTGCACAAACACGGACAGCACAGCGAGTTGCAGCATGCCAAACGTAAACGGCAAAATGTACCACATCAGGTACTTCTCGAACTCGAAGTTAAAATAGCCGCGAATGGCCTGGATCACCATCGCCGCAAGCACTGAGATCAACAGCGTTGATAGCAAGACGAATGTGACGGCAATCGTCTTGGGCACCATATAGGCCCAACCGGGCAGTGAAGTGCTGTCGATCACCTCGTGGAATTTGCGATCGCGATCGCGCCAAACCAGTTCGCCGCCATAATAGATGGCAATGATGATCGGGATGATCGTGAAGGTCCCAGTCAAGAGCGGGATCAGCGCAAATGTCGCCGGCACAGGCGCGGTGCCGTAAACTTCATTGCCGAATGCAAGCGCTGTTACGGAGTTGAACAGCCCCATGATCATCAGGACCAGGAATGCTGGGCTGCGGAAGACCTGACCGATTTCAAATTTTGTAGTCTTTAGCAGCCGCGACAAGCCGGCTGTTTCGGGCTCCGCAGCCGGTAACACCGCAACAGTCTGTGGCTGCGTCTTTGCAAGCTTCTCAGCCTTCTTAGCCAGTCGCTTGGCTTTGCGTGCGCTCACGCCCTTGTCGGCAAAGCTAAAGCGCCAGTAGGCCAGCACCAACCCCAAGGCCGCAACACCAAGCACCGCCAGGCGATTGAGCATAATTGTGCCAGCGAAGGCCGGTAGCTGACTGTTGGACTCGGCCGCGGTCCAATAGCGCGTTTCATTCGAGACGGCGCCAAACCCTAGCGGATCGAGCAGCGCTGCGGTGTCGCGGTAGTCTGGCTCTCCACCGACAATCGTGTTGAAAGCGACGTAGAGCACTAGGAACCCGACCACTGCTACGTAGGAGTAGATCATTGAACGGGTCATGGTCGCGACTGCGAAGAAAATCGCACTCAGCAGGACCACAGTCGGGGCCGCGAACAGGGTGTAACTTAGCGCATAGAACGAGAAATTATTGGGCCCGACCGTCTCGGGATCCAGCCACGGCATCAGTGAACCGAGGAAAATGGCGAACGGAACAACCAAATAGGCCAGGAGCGCCGCAAGCAATGCGCCGACAAAACGACCAATCAGATAGGCAAATTTGCTGACTTGCGTTGAACGGACCATCGGGCCGAAGCCGCTCTCATCATCGCGGACCACGACGTTGGCGACAAATGCTGTCGTCACGAACATGTAGAACAGGGTGAGCACCATCTGTGTCTGCAGGATCGCGAAGGGCGAGTTCACATTGACGTTGCCCCCGCTCCCGATCTGGATGTTCTCGCTGACCGTCGCTCCGAAGGTGAGCAGGAAGAAGATCACCAAAGCGACCCAGAATACGGGATTGCGAAGCTGATAGCGCAGCTCAAATAGCGCGATTTGTCCGAACACGATCTGTTCCCCCCCGGTCCTTAGGCCGCTTGCGCAGGGCTAGCATCTGGGCGGCGGGTCGCCGCCAGCGTTGAGAAGTAGACATCCTCAAGCCCGCCATCGACTGCAGCAAACCCGTTGCCCGGATCCTTATCGGACAGGATATGAATGATCGTATTGCCAGCGAAGAGCCGCGTGGAAATCACTTCGTGATCAGTCCGGTATTGATCGAGCTCACTGCGCTCGATTGTCTTGGCCCAGATCGTCCCACGGGCTTTCTCAATCAAGTCAGCGGGAGCGCCCTCCAGCCGGATTTGTCCGCCGACCAGCACAGCCATCTTGGGACACAAGTCTGAGACGTCCTCAACGATATGCGTCGAGAGAATGACCACCACATTCTCGCCAATCTCAGCCAGCAGATTGAGGAACCGGTTGCGCTCCTCAGGGTCAAGCCCGGCGGTCGGCTCATCGACGATGATCAGGTCGGGATTGCCGATTAGAGCCTGCGCGATTCCGAACCGCTGCCGCATTCCGCCCGAGAAGCCTGCGATGGCCTTCTTGCGGACGTCCCACAGATTGACTTGGTTGAGCAGGGTCTCGACCGTGTCCTTGCGGGCGCTTTTGGAACCAATGCCCTTCAAAACAGCCATGTGATCGAGCATGTCGTAAGCCGAAACGCGCGGATACACTCCGAAGTCCTGTGGCAGATAACCAAGCCGTTTGCGGAGTGCTTCGGGATCTTGAAGAATGTCGATCTCTCCGAAATTGATCGCGCCAGATGTCGGCGTCTGAAGCGTCGCAACGGTCCGCATAAGGGTGGACTTACCCGCCCCGTTCGGACCAAGCAGACCAAACATTCCTTTGGGAATAGAGAGGGTTACATCATCCAGTGCGCGCACGCCGTTGGAGTAGACGTGGCTGACATTCTTCAATTCGAGCATATTCTGAATCCCTGTTATGCCACCACGCTATGGCGGTGTGTTACCAATGTAAAGCGCCTTGCCATGCCCATCTGCGGGCAGACGATCCTGGTCGACCAACGACAGAAGCGTTCAGTCCAGGGCACCCTTGCAGCCTCTGGCGACGCATAAGCAGCGGCACATCTCAGCCCTATCTTGATCTTGTCTAATCCCATGGCAGCTGTAGTCTCTCGCCATGCGGCTGCGCCATATTGAAGTTTTCTATCAGGTTTATCGCGAAGGCTCGATAAGCGCTGCTGCTCGCAATCTGCATGTATCACAGCCTTCAGTCAGCAAGGTCCTGCGTCACGCCGAAGACCAACTTGGATTTGCCTTGTTCGATCGTCGCAAAGGCCGATTGTATCCCACCAGAGCGGCTGACGAACTGTATCGCGATGTGAGCGACATCTACGACCGCGTCGCCTCGCTTAACCGCACAGCAGGGAACATTCGCAATCGGCGTGGAGGTCACATCCGGCTTGGTGCCCTCCCATCGCTGGGCTTCTCTGTGCTGCCTCGTCTGGTTGCCGAAATGCGCAGCGCTAATCCAGATCTGAGTTTTGACCTTGGCACCTTGCATAGCGATGAGGTGACGACTGCATTGCTCGAGAAGCGCTTTGATCTTTGTGTTGGCTTCGATGCCGAATTCGACGAGAGGGTTCGCTGTCAGGCGATAAATTCTGTCGGCCTGTCTCTGCTGGTTCCCAAAGGACACTTCAGTAGTGACGTGACGATGGCGGAGCCGACAAATGTCGACGGTCAGGACCTGATCGGATTGCGGGATAGCGGGCCTGTGGCAGACCGGATTGACGACTATCTCGAGCTGAACCAGATCGAGGCGAAGACAACAGTCACTGTACAGACCTATTATCTTGCAGCCGAACTGGTCGAGCTGGGAGCTGGAATTGCGATTGTAGATGGCTTTACAGCTGAGCACTTCGCTGGACGTGCCATTGAGGGCATTCCACTGGCCGACTCCCCCACTCTTCCTTTCGCTGCCCTGACCCTGACTGAACAGGCCGAAGATCCGCTCGTCGCCGACTGTCTCGGCGCACTTCATCGATTGTTCGGCTAGCAGCTGATCGGAGCAGGTCTGACTTTGGTCAAACAAGCGTGGCCATAACGCATGGTTATAACATTATTGGCTCTTAGTGCGGCGCAAGTGTTGCGTACGCAGGGCATTTGACGTTTAGTTGTAATACAGACCGGCGCTCAGGATGCGCCATGTGAATGATCTGGGGGCAAATATGAAGAAATCAGGATTCCGTCTGGCCGCGGTTATTGGGGCTTCGACTTTCGCTGTCGCCACTGCGAGCGTGAGTGCGCAGGACACCACAGGCGGGCCGTCAGACGTCACAACAGGCGCCGCTGCCGCTGAGGATGAACCTCTTATCATCGTGACGGGCTCGCAAATTCAGGGCGCGCAAGTCGACGATGTTCTTCCGGTTACCGTTGTCGGCGAGGAACTGATTGATGCAATTGATCCAGCATCAGGTGACGAGATCTTCCGGGCAATCCCGCAAGCCGGCGCGGTCAACTTCAACGAACAGAGCACGGCTGGCGGGGTTAACGGAGCTCGTGGTGATATCGCCTCGATCAACCTCCGTGGCCTTGGCACGGGCAATACCTTGCTGCTGCTTAACGGGCGCCGGATGCTCCTGAACCCTGGCTTCCAAACCGAGCTGTTCGTTCCCGTGGTCTCGCCAGACACAAACACAATCGCGCCGGGAAGCGTTCGTCGGGTCGAAGTCCTGCGTGATGGCGCCTCGGCAGTATATGGCGCCGACGCCGTCGCCGGCGTCGTCAACACCATCCTTCGTGGCGACCGCAATGGCGGCTTCCTGCGTGGAAATTATCGCGCGTCCGATGGAACCGGCCTGTTCAACTACAGGATCAACGGTGGCTACGGTTTCGACTTCGCCGAAGGACGAGCCAACCTGACGATCTATGGCGGGTATTTCCACGAAAACGGTGTCCCCGCCACCGAACGTCCCTATTCTGCCAGCAGCGACCTGCGGCCCTTCGTCGAGGGAACAGCTTTCGAGGGCGACACCCAATTCGACAACCGCTCGATCAACTCGCCTTGGGGCGCATTCGATATCCAAGGTTCAAGCGCCACGTCGTCCAACACAACAGTGCTGCGCGACGATGATTTTCATCTCCAACCCTGCGCATTGTTTGGAGCCGCTGGTCAGCCGAGCGATGGTCGGTTCCTAGACCTTGGCAATGGCATTTGCGCCGACAATGGCGGCACGATCGATCGTGCTATTCGGTATGATATTGGACGGGATCGCCAGCTTTTCTCGCGCAAAGATCGGTACAATGCGCAGGCGCTTTTCAGCTATGAATTGAGCAACAACCTCGAAGCCTATTTCGAAGGTCTCTATTACCGGTCTGAGAGCTTCCGCGTACGCGAGCAGAACACCATGCTCAGCGCAGTGCCACTCGGGATCGAAGCCACCGCGTACTGGAACCCGCTTGGGGCGACCACTTTGCCAGATGGTTCCCCTAACCCCAACCGGATCACCAATGGCCTTGGGTCAGGCGTGACCGACGATGGTCGCGCACTCCTGCTGGAAGATTATCGCTTTATCGATGCTGGACCGCGGCGGGGCTTTGTCACCAAGGACCAGTTTCGGCTGGTCACGGGATTGCGCGGGAATATCGGTGCATGGGACTTCGACGCTGGCTTGCTATACGCTCAGGCCAATACGACCGACCTGACCGAGAACCGGATTTCAAGCACCTTGGCGCAAGCGGCGATCAACCGCACCGACTCGTCAGCATACAATCCATTTAATGGCGGTTGCTTCCCTGATGAGGCTCTTGGGGCCAACACCGGCGATTGCACCCCTAACCCGCAGGCTGTGCTCAATGACATAACCATCGATGTCTTCCGGAAGGGTGAGACAACCTTGGCGCTGGCTGATTTCAAGGTCTCTCGTCCAGACCTGTTCGAGATGCCGGCAGGTCCGGTCGGTATCGCAGCTGGGATCGAGTTCCGTCGCGAGACTTTCGAAGATGATCGCGATCCTCGCTTGGACGGAACGATCACTTTCACCAACGCAGTGAATGGGGATTTCTTTGGCAGCGATGTCTTGGGATCAAGCCCATCGCCCGACACCAGTGGCAATCGTGAAGTCTATTCGGCATTCGCCGAGGCGCTCGTTCCGCTTGTTTCGCCGGATATGGAGATCCCGCTCGTCAACGAACTGGAGGTTCAACTCGCTGCGCGATTTGAGGAATTCTCCGATTCTTCGAGCGCGTTTGTCCCTCGCGCCGCTGTGGCATGGAGACCGTTTGGCGATCTCCTGTTGCGGGGTGCCTGGTCACAAGGCTTCCGCGCTCCAAACCTGATCCAGATCAATGATCTCGGCACCACTCGTTCCAACTCAGTGCTGCGCGCTGTCGAATGTGTGGCCGAAATCATCCAAGGCGATGAGGATGATGTTCCGGATTGCGGCACCCAAGGCACAATCGATTTCCGTTCGGGGGCTGCCAACTTGGATCCGGAGGACACCGAAAGCCTCAATCTTGGTGTCGTGTTTGAGCCGAGCTTTATTCCTGGCTTAACGCTGACCGCTGACTATTGGCGTGTTCAGCAGGATGGCATCATCGGGATCTTCGGCAACCGCAATGCGCTCTTGCTGGACCTTGTTCTTCGTCTCCAGGGCAGCTTCAATCCCAATGTGGTCCGGGATGCACCTGATGCCGACCAACTGGCGTTGTACGCTGGGACCGGCATCAATCCAGCAGGCGATGTCCAGCAGATCCTGAACCCCTATCGGAACCTTGACCAACGGACCTCCGAAGGTCTGGACTTCAGCGTTCTCTACAATTTCGACACCAGCTTCGGTGAGTTCGATATTCAGCTCAACGCGGCGAGACTGTTGGGCTTTGAGCAAACTGCGGGTCCAGACGCGGAACCGCTGTTCACCGAATTGAACGGCCTGCTCCAGGCAATTCCAGAGCTTTCGGTTAGCGACGTTGCCGCTCTGCAGCCGATTGGCTTCGGTGAATTGCTCGAAATCGATGGGCGCCCAAAATGGCGCTTCTCGGGCTCACTCACCTATGACAGCGGGCCTGTCCGCGTGAACTTCTTCGGCCGTTATGTCGGAAGCTTCTTTGACGACAGTGCGCAGCAGAACGACACGGCAGAGCTTTTCCCGGTTGAGGACTGGTTCACTCTCAATGCCTCGATCAGCTACACGATCGAGAATGACACCGCACTCGATGGAACACGTTTGCGCTTTGGCGTGAACAACATCTTCAACGAAGATCCTCCTCTCGCTGATGAGAGCTACGGCTTCTATGGCGCATTCCACAGCGCGCGAGGCCGACAGTTCTCAATCGATCTGCGGAAAAACTTCTAATAGCTACGGATCGGAGTGACGCTGTGTTGCTCCGGTCCGTCATGGCTAGCAGCAGCGGAGCATAGAAATGCGCGGTTTCGCATGGTCTTTAGTCGTGGCCGGATCTCTTGCGCTTGCAGGGCCGCTAGACCCAGTGGCGTCGCCAGCCGAGGCTCAAGCCCCGGACACCGTATCCTGTGCCAATCCAGCTGCGACAATCGACAAAGGCTTCGTAACAGGAGCATTCCAGAGCTGCGCGGTCGACAATGAAGAGAGCTTCACGCTCACAATGGCTCCCGAAGATGCCGGACCGATCAATTGCAGCGCGTGGTATGCCTTCCGTGTGACGCCCAAGATGAAGGGGCAGATCACTATCAATCTCGATTACACGAGATGCGGGCATCGCTATTGGCCCAAGACCAGCACCGATGGCGTGACTTGGGACTTCATGCAGGATCGACATGTCGAGGTTGAGGGAGAGCGTGGAGCGAGGACTGCTCGCCTAACCCTAAAGCTGAAAAACAAGCCGGTTTTCGTTGCTGCACAGGAGATCTTGCCTCCGTCAGTCTATGACGCCTGGATGGATCAGCATGAAGGCAAGCCGCTTGTTGAGCGGCAATTGCTCGGGAAGTCTGCTGAGAAGCGTGACATCGAGATGATAACCTTGGCGGACCCCACGGGCGGTCAACGCGAAACCGTCCTCCTCATCGGGCGGCAGCACCCTCCAGAGGTTACGGGAGCGCTGGCGATGTTCCCGTTCATGGAAACGCTGATGGGCGACAGCGATCTGGCGAAGGCCTATCGCGCTCGGTTTGAAACCATTGCGGTGCCACTGCTCAATCCCGACGGGGTCGTTCGAGGTCATTGGAGACACAACACCGGGGGCGTGGATCTCAACCGCGACTGGGGACCCTTTACCGAGCCAGAGACCTTTTTGATGAAGGGGTTAATGGATCAGATCGACGCTGATCCTAACCGACAGCTGCGGCTGGTGCTCGACTTTCATTCGACCAATCGCGACGTGTTTTACACCATCCCTGATGAGCTGCCGACCGATCCCACTTTGTTCACCAAAAAATGGCTTGAGCGGTATCAGGATCGCATGCCCGGTTACGAAGTCGATCGCGACGCCCGGCACACAATCGGGCGTCCGATATCCAAAGCCTATTCCTTTGACACGTACGGTGTGCCCGCGATCACCTTTGAAATTGGCGACGATACCGATCGCAAACTGATCCGCCGGATCGGCCGGGAATCCGCCATCGCCATGATGGAGGAATTGCTCGAGACTCCGCCACCTGCGCCAATCATCGACCAAGTTCAGGCTGAGGCAGTGACCATCCTTGCTGGAGGTCAGGTCTTCGATGGAAGCGGAGCACCCTCTGTCGTGACCGACGTTGCGATGGTGGGTGATAGCATCGCCCACATCGGGTCTGACGCAAGAGAACTTTATCCCGATTCAAAGCTCGTCGACGTGACGGGCCTGATCGTCGCGCCTGGCTTTATTGATCCACACACTCATGCCGTGATAGATCTCGCGTCTGACGATGCCGGTCGCCGGGCTAATCTGCCCTTCGCATTCCAAGGCGTCACCACCGTTGTAACCGGCAATGATGGCTTTGGCTTTCCCGGGATCTACGAGATGGCCACCGCGGCTGAGGCAATCGGGATTGGCACCAATGTCGCGTTTCTCGCAGGGTTTGGGCCGATCCGCGAAACTGTGCTTGAGCGCGAGAACCGCGCGCCCACTGCGCTTGAGCTTAGGCGGATGAAGCAGATGACCCGGCGCGCCATGTGTCAGGGAGCATGGGGTTTCTCGACCGGGCTGTACTACGTTCCGCAAAATTACGCTCGCACCGATGAGGTGATTGCCCTCGCTCGCGAAGCGGCAGCCTTGGGCGGCTATTATGACACCCATATGCGTGATGAGAGCACTTACAATGTTACAGTTACCGGGGCGCTTGCCGAGACGCTTCGGATCGGGCGCGAAGCCGGAATTCCGGTCCATATCGCTCATATCAAAGCGCTCGGACCAGCGGTCTGGGGCCACAGCGCTCAGATGATCGCAATGATTGAAGAAGCCCGCGCAGCAGGGCAGCGAGTGACCGCTGACCAATATCCCTGGAACGCCTCGGGCACGCGTGTGTCCAATGCGCTGGTTCCGCGCTGGGCGCTTGAGGGAGGATTGGAAAATCTTCGCACCCGTCTGGCCGATCCAGAGTTGCGCGCACGCATTCGCCAGGGGATGATCGAATCGCTTGAACGCCGAGGAGGCGCGGAGCGCTTGCTCATAACTGGCAGGCTGGGTGCTTCCAGTGCACCGGTCGGAAAGACCTTGGCGGATTATGCCGAAACTCGGAAAATGGAACCGGTTGATACGGCCCTAGCCATCCTCGAAGAGGCCGATGCGCGGCTCGCTTCGTTCAATATGAGCGATGAGGATATTGAGCGCTTCGCCTATCAGGATTGGGTCGTCACCGGCTCAGATGGCTCGACCGGACACCCGCGCAAATATGCCAGCTTTCCCAAGGCCTATCGCGATCTTGTCTCGGGAGAAGGCTCGATGTCTTTGGCCCGTTTCATCCAACGCAGCTCTGGCCAGACCGCTGACATCATTGGCATTCCCGATCGGGGCTATCTCAAGCCGGGTTACAAAGCCGACATTGTGGTGTTCGATCCGAGCGAGTTCGCCCCCAATGCGACATTTGAAAGCCCGCGTGAATTTTCCTCCGGAGTGGTTCACCTGTTTGTGAACGGAGTGGCTCTGATCCGCAACGGTGAAGCCTCCGACAGTCTACCTGGTCAAGTCCTGCTCAAGCAAACCAGCTGCCATTGATCATTGTTTGAGCGTCTGCGCCAGATGCTCGCCAGACCCCATAGCCAGCGTCCAGCCAAGGGAGCCGTGTCCAGTGTTCACCGCAAGCCCAGGCGACAAGCGCTTGATGATCGGCTGCGAATTGGGCGTAACCGGTCGCAAACCGGCCCAATAGTGATCCGCTTCGTTATAGTAGCCGGCATCGGGCAGACAGGCCTGTGCCGCGCATCTAAGTTGCTCAACGCGAGAGCGGTCAACACGGGGATCACCATTTCCGAGTTCCGCAAATCCAGCGACCCGGATCCGGTCTCCCAAATTGGTGAACACCAATCGGCGGCTCGCATCGGTCACGGAGACAATCGGCGAGCCTGCAGATAGAGGCATCTCGAAGGAATAGCCCTTCATCGGCTGTACCGGCAGCGCGTGACCGAGCGGGCGGAGCAGCTGATCGCAGGCATGACCGGCACAGATTACGACCTGATCGGTGACCAATCGCTCTCCGCGTTCGAGTATAACAGCAAAGCCCGATGCACTCCGGATGATCGAATGCACTGGCTGACCCAGGCGAGAGATCACGCCGTATTGCTCGGTCAAGACCTTCAGCAAGGCGTCGCTGAAGATGCGCGGGTCACCGACTTCTTCGGACGGGGTAGACACAGCGCCGATCACTTTCTGATCAACGCCGAGCAATGCCGGATCAAGATCCGATAATCGATCCCGCGCTACCAATGACTGCTCGAAACCCGCTGCTTGCTTCAACGCTTGAGCAGCCTTGGCACGGTCATATTCAGCCTTTGAGTGGAGCAATTGCACCTTGCCCGGAGCATGATGCCGGAATTGCATTGGATGCTCTGCCAGAAGGCTCTGCATCGCTGCTCTCGATCTCACGGCCAGTTGAAGCACGGCATTGGTATTGGCTCGGAATTTCCCGGAAGAGCAATTGCAGGCGAATTGTGCGAGCCACAGCATGTAGTCCAATGGCCCGGTCAGCCGCATAGTGACGCCACCCTGTTTGCTCAGGAATTTCGGGAATGCTGCCAAGGTGGCCGGGCTGCCCAGTGCATCAGCGTAGCCATAGCTGAGCTGGGCTCCGTTGGCGTGTGAAGCCCCTGCAGCAGGTGCCTCTGCCTGATCCAACAGGGAGACCTGCCAGCCGCGCTTTGCCAAGGCATAAGCCGTGCACACACCGATCACGCCGGCTCCAATGACGGTTGCGCTCCGCAATGTCCTGCAGTCCCCCTTTTGCGAGTAAAACTCCTGCACCGCCGGTCTCTTGGGCGCCATGAGCGATTGACGAGCTCCTCATAAATGCGGTCTATGGTCGCATGGACTTGGCAAAGACTGCGGAGGGCCGGTTTGGCCAGGCGAGAACCCTGATCTTGGGCCTTTTGGGAGCGATCTTAATCCCGTCCCAGGCTCTGGCCTGCAGCACCACCGAGGTTCGTGACCTGTTCGGCTATGAGGCCCGCACCCAGGCCCTGCTTGATATCGAAGCGGCGATGGCGCGCGCCCAAGCCAGGCACGGGGTGATCCCTCAAGCAGCAGCAGACGAGATAACATCCAAAGCGAATGTCGCACTGGTGCAAGAGGATGATTTCGACGAGGAATACGCGCAGGTAAGGCATCGCATGGTCACCCTGCTCAACGTCTGGCGACGCAGCCTTGATGACATCGGTGATCAGTACGTCCACTTCGGAGCGACCACCGTCGACATATATGGCACGCTGACCGTGGTGCAGGCGGACAGGGTACTCCGCCAGCTGGATTCATGCCTGGCGACGAGCCTTGCAACCATGTCCGATCTGGCAGAGGCCCATGCGCGTACGCCGATGATTGGCCGCACTCTGGGACAGCACGCTCAACCGATAACATTTGGCAAGAAGGTCAGCACCTGGATCGGCGAGTATTCACGCCACCGCGAAAGGCTGGCTGAGCTGCGCCAAAGGCTTGATCGGTCCGTTATCCTGAAGGGCGCTGTCGGCAATTACTCAGGCCTCGGTGACAAGGCCATTGCGGTCGAGCAAAGCTTCGCTGACGAACTGGGCTTTGGCACTCCCTATCCAGCGGATTGGAATGGCACGCGCGATGTCTTGGCCGAATACGGCCTCGTGCTGGCTTTGATTGCTAAGTCCAACCAGCGGATCGGACAAGAGCTTTTCCTTTTGCAAGGAACAGACATCGGTGAGGTGCGAGAGAGGCTTCCCTCGGGTACGGTCGGAAGCTCCTCCATGCCGCATAAGCGAAACCCTCGCCTGCCAGAGCGGCTCGTTCACTCTGGCAGAACAATTCCACGCCTAGCGGAGATCCTTTCCGACGACGTCGTCAATTTGTTCGAACGAGACAACACCTCGCGCCTATCGCCGGTGTTCGAGCAGATCTCAGTCGATTCTGTGATTGCATTGCGGACACTCAACTCGCTCCTCGGCGGATTGGAGATCGATAGCGATCGGATGCGTGAAAACATCTCGCTGACCCGCGGCTTCGCCATGTCCCAGCGTATTGCATTTGCCTTGGCGGATCATATGGACCGCACCGCGGCAGAGGCCTTGGTCAAGCAGGTCATTCAATCTGCCATCGATGCAGATCTGAGCTTTGCTGATGCACTTGCGGCCGAGCCCAAGGTCAGCGAACATCTCTCCGCTGAGGAGATCGCAGCCTTGCTGGATCCTGACCTACTGGGAGCACCACAGATTCAGCAAGTCGAACGCACAATCGCAGAGATCCCGGCCTCTAGCGAGGAGGATCAATGACCGACCCCAACGAGAAATCCACAAGCGCTATTTGGAGCTTTCGCCTTGGCGGACTGGCCGGGGCAGCCTTGATATATGCCTTGCTCGGTGGCGCAGAGATTTCCGCAGACGCGCGGATTGTCGCCGCGATAGCGACATTGATGGCTGTTTGGTGGATGACCGAAGCGATCCCGCTGGCTGCGACTAGCCTGCTTCCCATCGTGCTGATCCCCGCGCTGACGGAGCGCAGCGTGGGAGAGACTACGGCCTCCTACGCCAGCCCTATCGTGTTTCTGTTCCTGGGTGGCTTTTTGATCGCGATCGCAATGGAGAAATGGGGGCTGCATCGCCGGATCGCCTTGCTTACTCTTCGCCAGGTCGGGGTCACACCCCAGCGAATTGTGCTCGGGATGATGTTGGCGACCGGGTTTCTGTCGATGTGGGTGTCCAACACTGCCACGACGCTGATGATGCTCCCGATCGGCTTTTCAGTCCTCGCATTGGTTTCGGGGCAAGGCATGGCCACAGGCTCAGCAAGCCCTTCCAGCGATCTGGCTAGTGATCCGAACGTCGCGCAATTCGGCACATGCTTGGTGCTGGCAATCGCCTGGTCAGCCAGCATGGGTGGCCTTGGCACATTGCTCGGGAGCCCGCCTAACGCGATCATCGCAGGCTATGCCGCCGATGAGCTTTCGATCGATATCGGCTTTCTTGATTGGATGCTGCTGGGGGTTCCGCTTGCGTTGACCTTTATCCTGATCGGCTGGGCGCTGATGACGCGGGTGCTCTACAGCTTCGACCTCGACGAAATTCCCGGTGGAGCGCGATTGATCACAGACGAGATCAACAAGCTCGGCACGATGAGCCAGGGCGAGAAGATGGTCGCTCTGGTGTTCGCCGGTGCCGCCTTTCTATGGATCGTTCCTGGCTTATTGGCCGAGATCGCAGCCATCGACGCAGCCCTGCCCTGGCTTGGAAGCCTCAATGACACGGCCATTGCCATTGCCGCTGGGCTTGCCCTGTTCCTGTTGCCAGGAAAGGGACGAACACAGATGGTGCTCGAATGGAAAGACGCAGAGAGCGGGCTGCCGTGGGGCGTCTTGCTGCTGTTTGGCGGCGGATTGAGCCTGGCCGGCGCCGTGGCTGGCACGGGGCTCGACGATTGGTTCGGGCAGCAGGTCAGTGGGCTCGGATCGCTTCCGACCGTAGTGCTGATCGGCTGTGTGGTCGCGATTGTCCTGTTCCTCACCGAAGTGACCAGCAACACCGCCACAGCCGCCACCTTTATCCCTGTTTTAGGCGGTGTTGCGATCGGGATTGGGATCGATCCGATGGGCTTGCTCGTCCCCGCAGCATTTGCCGCCACTTGCGCCTTCATGTTGCCAGTCGGGACACCGCCCAACGCTATTGCCTTCAGCACCGGAGCGGTGACCATCGCTCAGATGGCTCGAGGCGGGGTAGTCCTAAATTGTATCGGGATCGCGCTGATAACCGGGTTCGTATATTTCCTCGGTTCTGCGACTATGGGCCTGGTCTTCAACTGACCGGTCTCGCTAATCGACCAGATCGAATGATCCTTGTGCGATGCCACCATTGCTGTGAGCCACTCCAGGAATAACCCGGAGCGACCAGCCGAACTCCCAACCATTGCGCTGGGCAAGGGCCTGAGCTTCGCTGAAGAAGGCCTGGCCACGCGCGAACCTGTGAGGGCCCTGACGCATGGCTCCGTCGGAACGGTTGAGCGATTCATGGTCAGGATCTGAGTCCTGATCGCCGAGCAGGACCACCACATCTTTGGCCAAGGCCCTGCGCAGCTCGTGCTCTCCCGCTGGCGCGCCCGCCAGTCCGAACGGCCAATCGATGCTTGGATCAGCGAAAGTGTACCAGCCGGCGTTGGCTGCCAGAAAGCGTTTCGCCCTCGCATTGGGTTTGAGCAACAGTAACCGGTGCACGAATTGAGAGCCGGCCGAGTGGCCATAGAGTGTGTAATGGGTTTGGTTGCTGCCGAGCCGAGCCACAACCTCATCAAATAGGGGCTCAATCGCGCTGAATGTCCACTGCGCTTCGGGCCGCGCGATGTCCGATCCGCGGTCAAAAACTCCACCCAGATTGTAATATCGCGAAGTGACGAACTGCGCTCTGCTGAATTCAGGTGCAATGATCACGAAGCCGCCCTGTTCTGCGCCACTGATCCAATCCGAAAGATATCGTTGTGGCTCTCGCTTCGCTCCATGCATCACAAACAAGATTGGAGCTGCCGCAGGGTCAACTCCAGGGGGAACATAAGTCCAGACGGGAATGCTTGGTCCAGCCCAGTCGGAAAAGGCGAAACTGCCATTCCCCTCAGATATCGAAGCGGACGAACTGTCCCTCGAAGCGTCTACTGTCGAAGGAGAACCCCCAGGGTCAGTCGCCCATGCAGCACCGCTCAGGGAACCTCCCATAGTGGAAACGCCAAAAGCCAGGGTGAGACAAACACCGATCCAACAACGAGATTTTGAGTTCCGTTCCATTGGCTCGCGAGCATAATGGCAGCACCAATACAGACAAGCCTACGCGTTTCGCCTCCGCCTTTGGCTCGCCCTACTCCTCGCAGATCTGAACAAAGCTCGAGGCGGAAGCCGGTCGCTTCCTGGCTCTCCAGCTGTACGCCCTAGCCCACTTGCAAGCGAAACCGCGCCTCGCGTGTGGTGCCGTTGGAATCTTGCACAATCAGCCTGATGATCCACACAGCTGACCCCTGGAAATTGGCCGCTGGGATGAGGCCCAACTCGCCAGAGCTGACTTCGTTCAGACCATCGAGCACCTCGGCCCAGGACTGCGGCTCTTCGCCTGCCCCGATCTCGATCCGAGCGCTTTCGAATGCGCTGGCACCGATCGTCCCCAAGACTGCGACAGCCAGGCCTTGCGGCGTCCTGCGAACTTGAACCTCATCGATCGCCGCATTGATAAAGGCATCGGGATCAGCCCGCATGGCAGCCGCAGCATCAAGGATACCGTGACCACTGAACTGATCGACCCCTGGTGCGCCGACATCCCGCGCGCTGTTGAGCAGCAAGCGGCGCAGCTGGGCGCCTGTCAGGCTGGGGTCCTTTGACAACAGCAAGGACGCGACCCCGGCGACCATCGGAGCCGAAAAGCTGGTCCCTGAGGCTCTGAAGTAGCGTTTGTCGTCGCCAACGTAAGCTGCCCCCATGTCATACTCGGACCCGGGCACGCCAAACAGCGTGTCTGTGCGGCGCGCCCGCAATGAGAGAACGTCAACGCCAGGAGCCAGCAGGTCAATCGACGGGCCATAGTTGGAAAAATTGGCGCGCAGATCTGCAAGGCCTGAAGCCCCGACCGTTATGACTTCTTCCATCCCGGCGATGCCAAAGCCTTCGACAGATTGTCCCTCATTCCCGGCTGCGACAACGATCAAAACGCCCTTGGATGCGGCATAGCGAACCGCTTCGGTCTCGATCCGGGTCAAATCTGGCCCACCGACCGACATGTTTATGATCTTGGCGCCGTTATCGGTCGCATAGATGATGGCTTCGGCGAGATAAGAGGCTCGGGAGTTTCCAAAGCTGTTCAATGCCCGCAACACCATCACTCGGGCACGCGGATTTATGCCAGCGATCCCTTCACCGTTGTTCCACGCGCCTGCGATGATCCCGGCAGTGAAAGTCCCGTGTCCGTCATGATCCCACGGGCGCGGCGTTTGATCGAGGAAGTTCCAACCAATGACATCGTCGACATAGCCATTTCCGTCATCATCGATGCCATTGCCCGCGATCTCATCTGCATTGCGCCAGACATTCGACCAATCGAAGTCGAGATGGTGCCAATCGAGCCCAGTATCGATCACCGCCACAGTCACCTCTGCTGCATCTGGGGTGAGCTCCCGCCAGGCAGAGTCTGGTCCATCGCCCAGACCGATCCGCTCAAGCCAGTACTGATCGGGGTAGTCCTGGTCCCAGCTTCCACTGCTATTGGCATAGGGATCCTGCGGCGGATCGGCAGCCAACGCGGGGGCGGCGAGCAGACCGAGGGCGCCGAGCAAGGCCAAGCAGCGCGTCATGGCGACACCTCCCCATTCAAAGCTCCCAGGGCGAGCGTTGCTCCGCGCAACTCTGCACTGGCCGGTGGCGCTACAAAGGTTCCATCAGGACGAGGAGCAAGCGGCTTTTTCTCGCGGCAATTGTTGGTTTCGACGAACACGCTAGGCCCAAAAACGGACTGGAAAAGCTCATCCAGTTCCGGCCTGAAGCTGGCGTCGAATGTGAAAGTGTAGACCGGGTCGGCTCTGTTGTAAGCGTCGCCCTCTCCCACTCCGATGACAAGCTCATTCACCAATGGCTGCCCCATACGGCTCACCGCGTCATCTCCCATCTTGGTAAGACCATCCAGGAAGTCTTGGGGCGTGATATCAACAATGAAGACATTCACGCTATCCTGTGTGGTGACATCAAGATCCAATATGAGCTGAGCTGGATTTTGTTCATTCACTTCGACAAGGTCGAGGACATCACCGTCAAAGACGTCATCGCCGTCAAAGTCAGTAACGGACGGTACAATGGCTTCCGCCAAGCCCAGATCTTTGTCTGGATCCGAGTAGAACAGATCCTTTATGGCAACATCATGCAATCCGATCGATATCTTCGCATCTCCATTCTCGTCGGTGAGCGCCTTCATCGGATCCAGATTTGCGCCATGCTGAGGCTTGGCATCTGGCTCCGCATTCGCGAAGACAAGATCGGCGGGTTGCGTCTTCTCGTCGGGAAGCGCGAACAGCTCGATTGAGGGATCGAGCAACATCACCGCCTGCCCTTTGAGCTCTTCCTTGCGCGCCTGCTGGTCCGGGTTTCTGGACTTGCCTTTGAAAAAGGCATCGACCGGAATGTTGGGCAGGGATGGCGTGTCTTCCGCAAGCGGAACCTGCGGCTCGTGACGACGGCCCACTGCTGAGGGCGACGCCACTTCTGCAGATACCGATGGGCACCGTTCCGACATGGTCTTAATCGACATGTAGAGGCTATTCACTTGGTCCCAATATAGCCCCGGGGGATCGCCAGGTCCTTCGCTAGTGAGCTCCTCATAGCGCTTCACCGCTTGTTCGAGACGCTCGCAAGGTGTTTCCGGACTGCTTGGATTCGCACCGTCAAGCGTGAATAGCGGGTTGGGTACATAAACCGTTGGATCAGGGTCAGATGCTGGCACTGGCGCGATCGTGTCCCCAGGGGGAATGACCGGCTCGTAAATGTAGCACTCATACCCACCCGATGAGCATTCGGGAAATTCGGTCACTGGGGCGACAACCACTGGCTCGCAGGTCAGATCACCACCTTCACATTCGCTCGGGTCGTAAACAGGCAACGTCGCTGGACCGCAGGTCTCGACGCCTCCCGGGCATTCCGTAGGCACAAAGCCCTCAGGCGGAAAACCAGGGGCGCAGGTCTCGCTCCCTCCCGGGCACTCGGTGGGCTCGTTCGCAGGTGGAACTGTCGCCGGCCCGCAGGTCTCATCGCCCCCAGGGCACTCGGTCGGCCCGTCCTCCAGCGGAATGTAGACCATACCGCCCGTGACCTCCGGGCTGCCTTCACGAGACTCACAATAATCGGTCCCATCGTGTGCGACCAGAAGTGGCAACCAGAACCGAAGTGCGTTGTTGTCGCTTGGCTCATTACCAGGGATGAAATTGACGAGGTCATCCTCGGCTGGGCATTCATCAAGCAAGCCCACCGGTCTGATCTTGGGCCGCATCTTCTCCACTTCACGCAAGAGATAGATCAGCGCGTTGCCATACCGCTCTCGCCCCGACGCTGTGGTTCCAAAATCGGGCAAATTCAGATCAGGAGCGGTTCGAGTCTGAGGCGGGCATTTTGCGCGCCCCATGCAATCCGCCAGATCGGCCTGGGTCTGCTTCAAAAGTGCGATGGCATCGACTGTCTTCCAGCGTCTGGACTGCACCTTTTGCAGCGACTGGAATGATGAGGCGCGCGCGGCCGCTTCGGCTGGAACAACGCTTGAAACGAGGTTCTGCATACGCTTTTGCCGCTCTGCCAGTCTCTCCTTGGCGTAATTCGACAGCACGCCTTGGAAAATCTCACCGGCTTCGACCAGCAGCGAATGAGCTCTTGGCCCCGGCTTCGCCTTGAAGCCCATTGTAGCCCCTCGGACCACCTGCCCTGCCGATGGGGCGCGAGCGACCACCTTGAATCCCTGTGACCGGATGGCTGCAGCACCTCGAGCCGCAGCTGTTTTCAATTCCGCTTGCGCCCCTCTCAACTTGTCCAAAGCTCCGGCTAGCGAGCCAGCCAAGGCCGCGCCATCGTCCCTTGTGAACCCGGTGTTTGGGTCACGCGCTATGTTCTTAGATAGATCCAAAGCGCCTTCGAGCTGGCTAGTCGCGTATTCGAGCTTGGCGATATCCAGTGCCAAAGATAGCGCGTCGGAGTTCGGATCAAGGAGGGTTTCAAAGGATCCGATCATTGTCGCGATTTGCGCAAGCGAGTCTGAAAAGCGGATCAGCGTATCCTGCACCGCAATCGCCATGGTCAGATCGGCAATAGACTCGCCAGTCTGAATCTCATTTCGCACTAGAGTTACGAAATGATCGGTGTGGACCTGGCCGGCCACCTCGAGATAGCGAAGCTGCTGCTCAAGCAAGGCAATGAGTCGCTCGAGGTCCAAATCAAGCTGGCGCGCTTGTTCGCAAGTGTTGAACTCCGGGCATTCCAGGGTCTTGCATTCCGCAATCGCGGCCCTGACCGCGTTGGCGCGGATGATCAAATCACTCAGCTGAAGATTTCCGCCAGTGCCGAGCGCGCGATCGATCTCGCGGATCTGTGCCGCTTGTTCCTCGACCAGGTCTTGTGCGGCTGCGCTTGTCTCGAACGCAGTCAGCGATGCGCCGGCTAGAGCGCAAGCTGCAAGCAACGCAAATCTGCTGCGGGTTGGCTTCACAATGATGTCCCTTCGCTCGAGCTTGTCCTCTTCAAACCTATCGGGTCAGCTGCCAAAAACTGGGTTGCGTGTGAGCGACCCCACCGCACTCCAGTCTTGGCGCTGTCTTCCCTCTACAACCCGATCGTGAGAACGATCGCGCCGCCAAAATTGGTGGCGCCTTGCGAGCCGAGTGCGGTTGGCTGGCTCCGAATGAACAGATCGTCGCCGGTCCGCGGGTTCACGATTTGCCCGCGCTCGTCGAGATATTCGACAAAGCCATAAGCGCCAATCGACGTGCCATTGCCGATATCAAAGCCGAAACCAGCTTTGCCGCGCGCGCCAAAGGTGATGCCATCGGTGTGCTCGGCCAAGTCAATCGTGAACGCCTGATCCGCTCCGCCGCACAGATTGCAAACCACCGATTGGTTCGATTGCAACTCACCACGGTGATGCACAAGCAGGGCCTGCGCACCGATGTAGTAGAAGAAGCCGCTGTCGCTTTGTCCACGCAAGCGCGGCCCTGCCCCCAGGGTAATGTAGCGGTCCGAGACTTCCTGATTGATCGTCGAGGAAATGTCGTTGCCGAAGCTGGGTGACGTGACAGTCCCCCAAATGTTCTGCTCGGTACGAGAATACTCAAGCGAGAAGTACGCGTCCCAAAACTTGCCCTTCTCGGGCGAGCCGCCAATCGGCAAGGCATAGGATCCGCCAAACGACAAGACATTGACGTCGCGCATTATGCTGGTGTCGAGCCCTGCGTTTCCGAGGAAGACACCCGTCGAACCTGACGGAGCGAAATCGGTATTGACGAAGCCAACATCGATGCTGCCCCCGGCAGGTACAGAGGTCGAAACGTCATCGCTTCCCTCGCCATATCCGCCAAAGATGTTGAGTGTGCCAGGCCCAGCCGGAATACTGACAGACAATCCTCCAAAGGGAATGCCGACGGAATCGTCCAGCTCTGCTGCAAAGCTTTCTCCACCGCCTTCAATCAACACACCGGTGCCAACAGGCGGGGCTTCAACCGCACCAAACCCGCCGATCAGCGAGATTGTGGCGCGGGGAGGTCCTGAGCGATCGCCGGGACCCGAAGGGTCAGGAACGACACGGGCAGTTCGACGCGGGACATCGACGGTTATCCGCTCGCCGGGACCAGCCGCCGGAATTGCAATCCGAATGGCAGGGCCATCAGGTCGGTCGATAACGAGGGTGCCGGGGACTGATCTGTCACCCGGAAAGATCAGCGCAATGCTGCCATCATCGTCGTCTTCTTCGACAGTCACCGTCGAACCGTCGGCTGGCTCGAAGCTAATCAGGCTGGTCGGAATCTCATCTCCCGTTCCTGTCTGAAGGTCCACTTCCTGCGTGTAGATGGCGTAGGCCGCTGTGGGCGAAAACAACAGCGCCGCGCCCAGTGAACGGATGAACATCTTTGCCAATAGTCTGTCGGAATTGAAATGTTGCATAGTCTAGCCACACTCCCCTCTTGTGTAGGCGACCGTTGATAGGTTGTGGCGAGTTAAGCCACAGACTTTGCAACCCTTACTTTTCGTTGTTCGCTTTCTGTGACCACGGTTAATCGGAGTCAAGCGGCAGAATCGGCAGACGCTGCCCGGGGGCCGGCGACGACACTGTCCACACGACACCGGCCTTCTGATCTCTCGTGGAGGTTTCCGCTACAGTTTCACGAGTGCGCTCAGGCCGATCACGGATTGTGAATAGTCGGCGACGGGAAGATTGGACGAAAAATCGGAGTATTCATACTTCGCGGAAATCTCCAGCGACGGGTCGACCTCCCAGACCAGTTCGGCGGAAAGGCGATGACGATCATCCTTGCGGATAGCGCCAATACTCAGCGTCTCGCTCTTGAAATCACGATCCTCGTAACGCCATCCAAGGCGTATCTGCGCGCGTCGATCGGCCAATGTAAACCGCTGCGCCAAACGAAGCCTGAACTCTTTCGAGCGAAAATCGAACTGATCATCGCCCGCATCCTCATCTGACATGCGATAACCGAACACCAGGTAAGTCTTTGACCGATCAACCAGCCAGAAAAGATCGACGCCTACCGCATGCTTCTCTGCATCACGATCCAGTCGATCGCGAAAGTCCTTGTCGGAAAATGCGTATTCAGCACGAACGAGCACGGTCCTATCAACAAAAAAGCTGAGACTTGGCGAGAGACGATGGATGCCGACAAATCCGTCACCTCCAAGCGAGACATCCGCAAATCGATAGTCAATCTCCAGATCGGCAGGCCCTAAGTCGTGTTCGACAGCAATGGATGCGGTGTGGGATTGCAGATCAAACTGATCGAATTCCTCATAGACGCGCTGCGCAAACCGGTAACCAAGCTTCAGTTCTGTCGAAGGCCCAAGATCGGTTTCATAGCCCAGTCTTGCTCGCAACTCGGCGGACTCGTCACCCAGGCCGAGGTTCAGATCAATATCGTCGATCACAACATTGCTGTCGTACTCGAACCCGAGCTCAATTTCCGCGAAGAACCCCTTGGCTTGGCTGTTTGACGCAGTGCTGTCGGCGCGATCACTTGGAGCAGATTTTGCTGAATCAGCTTCCGCAAGCGGATCGGCCTCTGCAACCTGAGACAGGACTGGCTGTGCCAGACTTCCAACCGCACAGCCAAGCAATGCTAGTCGCCATTTCATGACAGAACGCCCCCGCCTCATGCCGTCCGGCTATCCTATTGTGTTGAAGGGAACAATCAGAAAGCGATCTGAAAACGGGTCATGAAGGCGCTGAGATTCTCGTCGAGTCCGTTCCGGCCCGGGTCGGTTCGAGCGTTGACGTAATTGACCATGATCCTGGCGCTGCGGGAAACATACCAATTCACTCCAATCGACCAGTTTTGCTGCTCACCTCCGGCCACAGTGCCGCTGTTGAGATCGACGAAGCTATACCGCGCGGCCAATTCGACAGCGCCTGTCTTTCCGCGCGGTCTGATCTGGCCAAACGTTCCGCTACCCAAAGAGTATCGCTGTCTCTCACCAGTCAGCACATAAGCCAATTCGACACTTCCACCGGAGAAGGATGGATCACCCAATATCGGCGCGTCATTGTCGCGCACAATGTAGTTGGCCTTGGCCAGAAACGGGCCCTTCATATAGGCCGCTTCCAGATTGAAGTTCGAGAAGCTCTCAATCCCTTGCAACGACCCGGTATCCACCAGCCGGCGGCCATTCAGCCCGAATTCTGGTCGCACAGCAACGCGGCTGTTGGCATTCGGCGAGAGGTCGCGCAATTCCACGCCAGCGGCTAGATGCAGAACCTCTTTGCGCCGCTTTATGGGTGCCCAAACCACCCTTGCCGCAAAGCTCTCACCGCTATCGGTCGGGCGTTGTGGGTTCTGCTCAATCGGATCGCCGAAGTATCCTGCGGCCAAAGACACCTTTTCGCCGCGATAGGTCACACCCGCGCCGAGCAGAAAGTCAGGAGCCAAAGTGGCGGCCAGTGATCGCTCCATCAGCTTTATGTTGTTGGAGCTCATCATGTTTTCGCCAGCGACCGGAGCAATGAAATTACCGGCCTTGATCGTAACCCGTTCGATCCCCCGATACGACGCCCAGAGATTTCGAATGCCTGTGCTCTGTCCCCCGATGTCGGCATCCGCTTTGAAGCGCCAATCATCGATCGAAAGCGTGGCGTCGACGCGAAGCCGTCGAATGCGAGCGTCATCTTGAAAGGGCATTACATCGGAATCGATCGTCGCGAGGTCGAAGTGAAGCCTTCCGCCAATTGTCAGGTTTGTGTCTTCATCACCGATCACAATCCCGCGGTGATCCGCCTCAACTTGTGCCGCTGCGGGCACGGTGCAGCAGGCAAAAGCAGCGGCCGCGCCAAAAGAGCTTGTCCTCATTGTCTTCCCCATTTTCGCGAAGCTATTGGCTAAGCCAGTCAAACATCTTGGAACCAGCTGACCCGCGGTTCAGCATCTTCTCGAGGCTATGTCCGCCACGCTTCACCAAGTGCAGCGGCTCAACTTTGCAGTCAGCTGATTGATCTTGCATCGCTTCGATCCAGCGCTTGCACCGTTCAACCCGGTTCTGGCCTTGATATTCATCGATGATGGGATCTTGATTCAGCGAAGCCGTCCGCTTGGTATCGCGCTCTCCGACCAACACCAGGGTCGGACAGTTCGACAAGGACTCGATTGTAGGATTGCGCAGGCCAAGAGCCTCTGACCAGCCAATGCCATAAGGAAAAGGAAGCTCCTTTGTCGGCATTGAGAACCAGCCCGGCGCCATCAGCACCAGCCGGTCAAAACTCTTGGAGCCAATCAGTGCGTAGCGATGAGCGAACTGTGCTCCGCCCGAGAAGCCGAACAGGTATTGTCTACTGGGCCTCAGACCAAAGCGTTCGATACAATCGTCCAGCGCTGCATCAAACGCGTCTTCCGGCAAGGCCCCGCCAGCGTTCGGGGCAAGCGTCTGAAAATGTCTGAATTGGTCTCTCGCAAACAGGGGAGCGAAAATAGCAATTCCATACTCGTCGGCCCATTGCTTGAGCTGAAAGACTTGTTGGGCTGCACTCCGACGCAAGCCGTGGACCGCGCACAACAAGGGGGTATCAGCGCCAGCGCCCTTCGGGATGTAGACGAAGTAGTCGAGCTTGCCGCTCTCACCAAAGCAGATCGAGATTGGACGCCCGGAATTATCGTCCCCAGATCGGCCTAGGGTCAGACCTGCTTCGATCGATTCAGGCTGATCAGTTTCGTCGGATTTTAGCAGTGTAATCATGCAGCTTTCACCTCGCGTTTTTCTCGAAGGGTTTGATTTTCAAGGAACCAGCGCCGGCCCGACACTTCACTGGCCAGGTGGCCGTGTGAGACCAGCAACCAGCCGCCGGCAAAGTCATTCAGGATCGAACGGAGCACCGATTGGGTCGCGCGATCCAAATGGCTGTCCGGCTCGTCGAGCAGCAGCAATTTGGGAGAGCCGACCAAGGCCCTGGCGATGATGATCCGCATCTTTTCGCCGGCACTCAGGTTTTTGCCGGCTTCGGAAACCCGCCTGCCAAGAAAGAAGGGCGACTTCGGATTGTCGCAATCCATATGACAAAGGGCCGCAGCAGCTTGCGCTTGCTCATCGCCCGCCTTGGCGCTGCCGTAAGCAATATTGCTTGCAACCGTTCCCTTGAACAAAGGAAGGTCAGGCGAAATGACCGAGATCATTCGCCGCAACTGCCCTGTGCGCAGTTCGTCGACAGCAATGCCATTGAGCATGACTTGGCCAGAATCGGGCTCAACCAGTCGCACCATCAGATTGATAAGTGTGGACTTTCCGCTGCCATTCGCTCCCTGCAGCACGACTCGATCCTTGGCGCCAAGTTCGAACGAAACGCTGCGAAGAATCCCCTTCACAGACACATCACGGAATTCCAATTTGCGGAACTTGCGAGGCATTCTTTGGGGAGATGGAGCGGGGAGAATGAGCGGGCCACGCCCAAACATTTTGCTAAGCTTCTCGTGCGCGATTGTTGCGCCCTTGTAATATTCATAGACCCGACCGAGCTGGAAAAGGCTTGGGGACAGCAACGACAGCAGTGTCAGCGCGACGGTCATGCGCTGGAGCGCAGAGATCGGGTCAGAGCTTTGCAAAGTGCTTACACCGACCACGGCGACGATACCGAGGCTGACCACAAACAACATGGCTCCACGAAACAGGCCGGTTGTCGATGCCCGATCGAGCATCGCGTCCTGCAATCGATTGGCCTGTTGGCGCACTTTCCGGCGTTCACGCTTGATGTTCGCGAAGGCCTGGACAACCACCATATTGTTGATCTTCTCGCCAATGTTCGCGGCGATGTGACCGCGCCTCCGTCGCGCCTCGCGGATCCGTGCATCGAAAGCTCGACCGAGAACCAAGGCAATCGCAACGCCCAGGCCGCAAACCGCCAGCAGCAGGCCTCCCAAGGCGGGATCAAGCACAACCAGAATTGCTAAAGCGATTCCGGTTGTGATTCCGGCGACGATCAAGCGCGCAACGCCCAACGCAACCCATTGACGCAGGGCTGCCAAATCATTGACGAACCTGAGTTGTAGGCTCCCTCCCCGAAACTGACTCTGCGCGTGGAGAGACATTGTGCTCAGATGAGCAAATGCCTTCACCCTCACCTCTTTTATGTAATCCTGACCCAGTCTTTCGCTGACGACGTGCTCACGCCATTTCATGACGCCGAGCAAGGCATTGGCGAGGATCAGCGCGAAGATCATCGCGCTTGGACCGACTGCTGGACTTGTGTCGATGCCACCAATCGCGGTCTTCAAGAGCAGAGCCAGAACCAGCATCGAGGCTGCTTGTGCCGCACCAATAAGAACCAGCCAGCCAAGCATCTTCTTGCGGTTTGGCGAGAACAGTTCAGGCATGGTTGGCAACCAGACGCACGCCACATGGGTTCGCTGGTTGCATGAGCGCTCCGATTGCTCGCTCATCGCCGATCAAGACTTCGCTAGTCAGGACTGGAATCGCACTGGCCGCTTCCAACTCGCTTACGAACAAAGGCGACGTCGAGATTCGCCCGACAAAACTCGCTACGCTGTAGCCGAGCCTTTGCAGATGGGCTTCACCGCCCAAAGCCGATAGGGGGTCCGGCGTGGCCAGTATCAAGCTATCAATCTGTTGCCTGAACCAGTCCGAGGCCAGCAGCATAGCGGTCTCTCGCTGAAGCAATCCATCAGCAATCTCTACCACGATACAATCGCTGGTCCCGCTGACAGCGTCGAGCAGATGGTCCGCGATCTGCTCGAGACGCTCAAGCGGCAGATTCATTGTCGAAGCGAATCCCGCATCGGTAAAATCCAACGCCGCGCGAGCGCCTGCGTCGCTGTACTGCCACATATCCCCGCCCGCGCCCGTACCCGTGATCTTGACCACTGATGCAGTTAAATTGGCCTGCGCAAGCGCTCGCACGACATCGCAGACACTGGTGGTTTTCCCTGCGTTCATGCCGGAGCCAAACACGGCAATGACATGGGGGTTTGCAGGTCGAGAGTGGGGTAGTCGCTTAACCGCGTATTCTGCAAGATTGAGCGGCGAGCCGTCTGCACGGCACAGGGTGCCCAGCACTTCTATGTCGGTTGGCTTTTTCGTCGAAGCGTGCCGGTCGACAACAGTCGCCGCAATCCCGCCCGCAGCTGCAAGTTGGCAAGGTCCCGGAGCGTCCGGCACCAAACCGAGAAACTGGTCGGAGGCATAGCGATTGCCATAGGCGAGGATCAGCTCATCGCCCTCATGCATCCGCGCACGCCGACCGTCGGGGAGCTCGATCCGTTGATGATGCCCTTTGCGAACCAACCGGGCCAGACACACATCGCCCGCAACTGGCCTGAGCGCAGGATCAAGTGCGACGATATGGTCAAGGTTTACCCTGCGGGTTACGAAACTCTGCTTAGCCCGCCGAATGCGTGCGGCTGAGAGTGGTGTCGGCTTTTCAGTCCTTAAAACAGTTTCGAAACTCATAGTGCTGGCTCGCCTCAAAAAAATGGGCAAAGCGATCGCGCGAAGTGGGGCTAACCACGCGAACCAGCTATTTTCCGCTTTGCCCGTCTGGGGTTGATTGCAGCTGGCAATCCGATGACGGACCAGAGCAGAGTTTATTCCGTCAGGCCGAGAATTTTTTGATCAACGCGGTGGCCGGATCAGGCCATGCCCATAGATCGGATCAAACCCTGGTGCGCCGAGATCAAGCGCGCCATCCGCCAAGGTCTGGAGAGTTTCCTGTCTGACGAAGCCCGTTTGCCGATCGGAGAGACTGATCGCGACTGCCGCAAAAGGCGCAGCTATTGAGGTGCCCGTCGACTTGCCGAGGCTTCCATCCGCAGTCGCGTGAAGAATCCCGACGCCAGGCGCAGAAAAATCGAGGTAAGCCCCGCGGTTCGCGTTGCGGAACACACGGCGCTGAGCATCTATGGCTGTCACTGAGACCACGCCTTCATAGGCGGCAGGAAACAGCGGTTTCGCCGCAGGGCCATCGTTGCCAATCGCGGCGACCACTAGAACGTTCTTAGCGCGGGCCGCGGTGATGGCCCGCTGCAAAATCGCGTTGCGGGGGCCAGTCAGACTCATGTTCACAACCGGCACCTTGTTCTCGACCATCCACTGTAGCGCCCGAACGAGGCTCGCAGTCGTCGCGGTCGATCCACGGCCAGGCAAGATTTCGAACACCGAAGCCGCGTAGAGTTGGGCGTCTGGAAGGAGGCCTCGAAAGCCCTCACTTTTACCGACCAGGATCGAGGCGATCGCTGTTCCATGCTGCGATGGTCGCTTGTTCGTGCTGTCGACGAAATCGCGCGCGACGATATTGGCACTGTCGAAGACCTTTGACTGTCGAACCACAGCGGTGTCTATCAGACCGATACTTGGTTTGGCCCCCTGCTGCTCAGGTAACAAAGGCATGGCCGCCAGTGGCTGGCTTCCATCCGTTTTGCGGCGAAACCTGGCTTGCGGCTGGTAAAGGTGATTGTAATCGATTTGATCGGGAGGAATAACCTCAAGCAAGAGATCCCGACTGGCAAGCAGATCAACTCCAACAGGCGGCTCTGCCCTGACCATGAATTGATCAAGGAGACCCACCGATTCCGACGACCGGATTGCAAAGCCGCGGTCTTGGAGCTCGAAGATCTGGTCTTCGCTCGATAACACCAGCCACTCGCCGCCAGCGACATCAAACTCTTCAGGATCGCGATCGACGAACACAATCTCCGTGGTTGCGCTGAGGGAGGCCTCTAGGTCTCGCTCATCCTCAACCTCTTCGAGGTCGAACTCGTCATCTTCTGGGTTTTCCTCTTCGAGCTCGCCTTCTTCATCCTGATCCTGATCCTCGTCCTCGTCTTCGTCGTCCTCTTCGTCGGATTCCTCGTCCTCGGGGTCTTCCAGTTCTTCTAATTCTTCGTCGTCATTGTCGAGTTCGTCCTCGAGCTCAAAATCATCGATGTCTTCGTCATCTGGCTCATCATCATCGTCTTCGTCTACGTCGAAATCCTCGTCCTCTAAGTCCTCGTCTTCGAAGTCGTCGTCCTCAAAGTCCTCGTCTTCGAAATCTTCATCGTCATCGAAAGGGTCATCATCCCCTTCAAACTCGTCGAAATCGTCAAACTCATCCTCAAATTCGTCTTCGAACTGATCTTCCAACTCGTCGTCAAATTCGTCTTCGAGCTCATCTTCAATCTCTTCGTCCAGCTCGTCTTCAAGGTCTTGTTCAATCTCTTCCTCAAGCTCCTCCTCAAGCTCGAATTCTGGTTGGGCATTGACGCTCCCGGCAAGGAAGGCGGTCGTGCTGACGGATGCGAGCAACGCGATTGCCGGAATGGCCGAAGATCTCTTTTGCTTCACAATCGGTCGTCCTTTCCAATCAGCTTTTGCCGCGCATTGACCAGGCTGATCAACATTGGGCATTGCACCGATGACGGTCGAGAATAGAAAAAATTCCACCGGTAAGGGAATAATACCATGCCCTAACCGTCAGGGAGTTGAACTTGGTAAACAACCTGTTTGGAAAAACGATCAGGGAATTGGTTCCACATGTGCGGCGGTTCGCATTTGCGCTCACTGGCAGTGCCAGCGAGGCAGACGATCTGCTGCACGACACGATTGCGAGACTGCTTGAGAAGGGCATGCCCGAAGACGCGCATCCCAAGAAATGGGCGTTTCGGGTCTGCAAGAATATCTGGCTCGATCAATTGCGAGCCAAGAAGGTTAGATCGGACTGGGCCAAGCAAATGGCCGAACGGGATGATCTCTATGAAGATGGTCAACGCACAGCGGACGCCCGTCTAGAGATAAGACAAGTCGAGGAACTGATGCAGGAAATGCCTCAAGATCAACGCGTCGTACTTTCAATGGTGGCCATAGAAGGGCTCTCCTACAAAGACGCGGCAGCGACTCTGGAGGTCCCCATCGGAACGGTGATGAGCCGGGTTTCACGAGCACGTGCCTATCTGGCTGAACGGATGATACCGGCGGAAGGGAGTCAGCAATGACCCAGTATTCGGATGAACAACTCAATGCCTTTATTGATGGTGAGCTTAGCGCCGAAGACAATGCCGAGCTGGCAGAAGCCCTGGTTGAGGACGAGACGCTGGCCAGCCGGCTAGAGCAGCTGCAGGGGGCGGATCTCTCGTTCTGCCAATCGCTAAGCGCGATAGACCAGAAGCCACTGCCTGATCGAATTGAGCAATTGCTCCAATCCGCCGAGCAAGCTCCCGGTGATGAGACCCCAATCGCCGCAAACGACAATTCTCCCTGGCGGGCGGTGGCGGCGTCAATCGCTTTGGTTGTTGCCTTCGCTGCGGGCGGTCTGCTCAATCCTTTTGGTCAGGCCAACGACGCTGGCCAGACCTCCCTTGCCGCTCTCTCATCGCAGTCCGAGATTGCCACCTTGCTCGAAACTGGCGAGAGCGGGGTCAGCAACACGCTGAATGACGGCCGGCAAGTTGAACTGAGATTGAGCTTCGTCAGCAATAGCGCGCTGCCCTGTCGCGAGTTCCGCTTGGGGAATTCGAGCTCGGCCACACAGGCGGTCGCTTGCCGAACCGAAGATGGCTCCTGGAACACTGTGCTTGCCGCTGAAGCGGCTCCCTTCGCAGCACAGACCGGTGGCTACCGGACAGCAACGGACAGCGATGATGCCTTCGGATCGGCAGTGGGCAATCTGATGCAAGGCGACAGCCTTGGCGCTGACCAAGAATCAGCGCTCATTTCCCGCGGATGGGAGCTTACGCAATGAGCGTAGTCAGTGGGATCATAGTGTTTTGGTAGCGGAGGAGGGACTCGAACCCCCGACACGCGGATTATGATTCCGCTGCTCTAACCACCTGAGCTACTCCGCCCCAGAAGGGTCCCAAAACCGTTTTCGCTTCGGGATTCGCGAGACCATTTGTCTCAAGCGAGCGGCGCATTTAGGGCCGCTTGCGCCTATGGTCAACCATTACCATCAGCTTGGCTACCAGCGGTCGAGACCACCTCGTTCATGCGGATGACTTTTTCCGCAAGTGATCGATTTATTGCACCATCGACAGCCTTGCTGATTTCCGGGAATTCCCGAGCATAAAGCGCCAGTGAGTCGCGATCGAATTTGGCAATCCGCATCGGCTCAACCGCTTCAACCGTGGCGCTGGCTCCCTGCCCCGAGAACATGCTCATTTCGCCCAGGAAGTCGCCCGCCGTGCAGGTGCCGACCTGTTTGCCATCATGCACGATCTTGGCCATTCCGGAGGCAATATAGACCAGCGGCGGCCTGGCATCGCCCTGCTTCATCAATCCGTCGCCTGGCGCCAGATCATGCCAAGTCAACAGGTCCTTCATCCGCTGCTGCTTCTTGGGATCGGATAGCGACAGAACATGCTCAACCAGTTCGCGCTCTTCGCTGCTGACCCAATTGGCCCGCGCCCGCGCGACACTGAGCGCCAATTGCCCACCAGCTACCAGAGTGAAGAGACCGGCCCAGACGAGCCACAGCCCGCGTTCACCAGCCAGCACAAGGGCCACCACCGCCGCCAATCCTGCTGCCAACGCGAGGCCCCTCACCAAGCGCAGATTGTTCACCACCATCGCAGCAATCAGCAGAAGTGCGGCAGCATGCGCAAACAGTTCAAAACTCATGGCTGTCCCCCGTCAGTAGCAACCATCCTATCACGCTCTGGCCCGTCCGCGAAAGGCGCAACGTTTGACCTGCTCCCACGGCCCACCCTGATAGAGGTGCAGCTCCAACGCCGGAAAGATGAAACCGCGCGGTTCTAGTGTCGGTGTTAGGCTAGCCTGAAGCGCCCGCGCCTCTTCCTTCGTCACCTTGTTCTGGATCGTGATGTGCGGTCGCGGCTCGTAAAGGTCCTGCGCGGTCAAGCTGCCATGGAAGTGATCCGCAATCTGTTCGCGCAAGGACAATAACTCGGGAGCCTCCAACGCGATCGCTGTGCCCTTGTCCAGGTCCATGATCCCCGAGACCCGCCCCTGTGGTGGAGCGAATTCCGAGACGATCCTCGGAAGGAAGGTCTTGAGCTCTTCCAGCAGAGATGGCGCGAAAGAGTGGAACAGGGTGACATGCGCATGCAAATGATTGCGTTTGGGTGGGTAATGCGCCCGTCTCAAACCCTCAGCCCAACCTTGAACCTCAGGCGGCAGCGCAGCGGTTACGATAAACGGGTTCGACACGTTTGATGTTCGCCCGTGCTACATCTCACCACGCTCGCGGCGGATCGCATACCACCGCTCAACATTGGCATTGTGTTGCTCAAGCGTCTCGGCAAACAGATGTCCGCCGGTGCCATCAGCGACCATGAACAATGCGCTGGTGCTATCGGGATTGGCGACCGCTCGCAGGCTGTCGATGCCCGGGTTGGTGATCGGTCCGACTGGAAGTCCGACGCGCGTATAAGTGTTGTAGCCATTGACCGCAGCGATCTCCGACTGGCGAATCCGCCGCCCCAGCGGCTTACCCTGGGTGATGGGATAGATGATCGTCGGATCCGCTTGCAACAGCATGCCGGTCCGAACCCGGTTGGAATAGAGACCGGCGACCTTGCCACGCTCCTCGGCCTTGCCAGTCTCCTTCTCGACAATCGAGGCCAGGATCAAAGCTTCGCGCATGGTATCAACCGCGACCGTCGGACCGCGCTCGGCCCAAACCTCAGCCAAGGCGCGATCCATCGCAGCCTGCATCTGCTCGACCAGTTCGGAGCGTTGCTGGCCTCGCTCAAAGGCATAGGTATCGGGAAGGATCGAGCCCTCGGGTGGGACGTCAATCTCACCCGCCAGCAATTCCTCGGCCATCAAGCGCTCCTGCACCATGATCGACGGCATGCCCTCGGGGATCGTAATGAAGCGCCGGATGACGTCACCATTTTGAAAGGCGGCTAGGATAGCGGCCTGATCCATCCCGGGACTCAGCGCAAACTCTCCCGCCTGGATCGGATCGCTCGAACCGAGAAGGCGAGCGCGCAGCAGGAAACCATCAGCCGAGCTGATGAGCCCCTGCTCTTCCAAATCGTTGGCGACCGAAGTCAGTGACGAGCCGGCCGGAATGACGAAGGGTGTCTCTTCCTCGATCGTGGCTGAACCGAAAGCCGATCCTGCAATATACCAGCCGGCGGCCAGAGCCGCGAGCACGAGGCCGGCGATGATGCCGAACCTCGCCATCGGATTAGTCGACCTTCTGCATGATCAACGAGGCGTTGGTGCCGCCAAAGCCAAAGCTGTTGTTGAGCACCGCGCGAACATCGCGCTTCTTGGCTGTGTGTGGGACGAGATCGATCCCTTCGGTGCCATCGTCAGGATTGTGGAGGTTGAGGGTCGGTGGGACCACACCATCGCGCATGGCGAGGATACAAAACACCGCCTCGACCGCGCCAGCGCCGCCAAGCAGGTGCCCGATCGCCGACTTGGTCGAGCTCATCGATGCGCCGCTGAGCCCATCGCCCAGCACGCGCTTGACCGCTGCCAGTTCGATCGTATCGGCCATGGTGCTGGTGCCGTGGGCGTTGACATAGTCGATGTCGCCCGGACCGAGGCCCGCTTTCTTGAGCGCCATCCGCATCGCCAGTTCCGCGCCCTTGCCTTCCGGATGCGGAGCGGTGACGTGATAGGCATCGCCCGAAAGGCCATAGCCGGTCACTTCGGCATAGATCTTGGCGCCGCGCGCCTTGGCATGTTCATACTCCTCGAGCACGACCACACCGGCGCCTTCACCCATCACAAAGCCCTCGCGGTCCTTGTCATAGGGGCGGCTCGCTTCGGTCGGCCGGTCGTTGTAGCTGGTGTTGAGCGCGCGGGCCTGAGCAAATCCCGCGATTCCGAGCGGGTTGACGGTGCTTTCTGCACCGCCCGCGATCATGATATCGGCATCATCCATGGCAATCATTCGAGCAGCATCGCCAATCGAATGCGCTCCGGTTGAACAGGCCGTCACGACGGCGTGGTTCGGACCCATATAGCCATATTTGATCTGAACCTGACCGGTGACGAGATTGATCAGACGACCATGCACAAAGTGCGGGCTGACCCGACCGGGGCCCCGCTCGTGCAGATTGACCGATTCCTTCTCGATTCCGGGAAGACCGCCGATTCCGGCGCCGATCGAGCAGCCGGTGCGAAGCTTGGTCGCTTCGTCCATATCTTCCAGACCGGCATCCTCGATCGCCTGACCGGCAGCATCAATGCCGAAAACGATGAAGGGGTCCACTTGGCGCTGGATCTTGCCGTCGACACGTTTGTCGGGATCGAACCCCCAAGGATGGTCCTTGCCCTTCACTTCACAAGCGATGGTGCATTTCTGACCTTCAGGCTCAAACTTGGTGATCGGGCCCGCTCCGCTTTCGCCCGCGATGAGATTGGACCAGCTGGTCTCAACATCGCCGCCGAGTGGGGTAACCAGGCCGAGGCCGGTAACGACAACACGCCGCATCTTACAACTCCAAAAACATCAAAGGCCCGCGCCCGCTATGGGCCCGGGCCTGTTGGTGTGCCGCCAAACCA
Source organism: Erythrobacter sp. (assembly GCA_965229665.1). Classification (GTDB taxonomy): domain Bacteria; phylum Pseudomonadota; class Alphaproteobacteria; order Sphingomonadales; family Sphingomonadaceae; genus Erythrobacter. The sequence goes on from OZ245896.1 coordinate 3,535,923, forward strand.
AAAAGGCCTAGCGGCTGACAACCGGACTGATCAGCCCTTGTTGTCTTCGATGAACTTGGTCGCGTCTCCGACCGTGGTGATCTTTTCAGCAGCGTCGTCAGGAATTTCTACGCTGAATTCCTCTTCGAACGCCATCACCAGTTCGACGATGTCGAGGCTGTCTGCGCCCAGATCATCAATGAAACTTGCATCCTGCGAAACCTTATCGGCTTCTACGCCGAGGTGTTCGACGACAATTTTCTGCACGCGGTCGGCAGTATCGCTCATATTGATCCCTCTTAAATTGGGGTGTGAAATTCAAAATTGCCCTAATCAACGGGGCAGACGAGCGCAAGTGGTCAAAACATGCCGCTGTTGGCAATGATCGCCCCCCTGCGATGCTCAAAGGCCGATATAGTCTGACTTGCGCAACATTCAATCCAATTGCGAAACTATTGATAATGCGCATCCAACTGCTCAAGCGCGATTATCCGATCGGCAATCCGGTTCAGGCCCGCTTGCGCGTAGGAGCGATCGCCGTCGATCTGGAGTGAGCGATCATAATAGTTGATCGCTGTTTCGAACTCCCCAGCGGCTTCGGCGCATAGCCCAAGATTGTAGAGCAGTGAGCGATGTTCCCCGATGCTCGGCTCGAGAGTGGCAAATGCACCGCAGGCGGCATTTTCGTCGCGTTTGGTGAGGCGCACGGCGTCACGGAATTGCCTGCCAAGGTCGCGATCCATGCCCTTGCGCGATTCAAACACGCGGATAGCCTCGCGGCGCTGTTCCGGCGCGAACTCAAACCGGGTCCGATCAGCGGCTTCAGCCAGCGCCTGATCGATCAGCGGATCCAGTGACGGTTGGTTCTCGTCAGCACAGAACCGCAATTCGCGAGTAACTTCATAGCTGCCTGAGTGCAGCAATTGCCCATCGCGGGCGACCAACCGCAGCGAGGGCGATACCCGAATCCGGGCGCGATCGCACGGCACTTTCTCGGTTGCGCGTTCCAGGCATTTGCGATTCTCGTCCCGGCGGACGCAGCGCTTGACCTCTTTGTCATAGCTCTCTTCGATCCGCACGTCGGTGTTCACAAATCCGCTCAGAGCGGCTTCCGCCTCGCTAACCAAGCTACCGGAATAGACCGTGAACCAATCCTCGCCATTGACCCGCGCATTGCGCAGGCGATCCCCAATCATGATTGAAAGGGCCGCACCATCAGCCCCGCCCAGTCTCTCGACCGCGATCGATTGCAGTGCGGCAGCATCGCTGTTGCCAGCTGGGTACACGCCTTCAACGGTTAGAGTTTCTGCGCTGACCGCAATCGGCGCGAACACGGCGGCCAGCGCCAATGCAGAACCCAAAAAACTTCTCATGCTGCCCTCCCCAATGCGGAAATGCGATTCCCACCGAGGACACCATGGGGTGCAACCGCTCCTGCGGTCAAGCGCCTGAGATCAGGTGCTTTCCTACCCTTCCTGCTTCTGCGGTGGCTCGACCGTGCGCAGGAACAGCTCGCGCAATTGCTTGGGCTCTGCCTGGCTCGGCGCACCCATCATCAGGTCCTCGCCCTTCTGGTTCATCGGGAAAGCGATGACTTCGCGGATCGCTTCCTCACCAGCGAGCAACATCACGATCCGGTCAATCCCCGGCGCCGACCCACCATGCGGCGGAGCGCCGAGTTTGAAGGCTTCGATCATGCCGCCGAAATTGGTATCGACATCGTCCTGGCTGTATCCGGCAATTTCAAATGCCTTGTACATGATGTCGGGGCGATGGTTCCGGATCGCGCCTGAGCTCAGCTCATAACCATTGCAGACGATGTCATATTGCCATGCCAAGATGTCGAGCGGGTCTTTGGTCTCGAGCGCTTCCATCTCGCCCTGCGGCATCGAGAACGGGTTGTGCGAGAAATCGACCTTCTTGAGCTCTTCATCATACTCATACATCGGGAAGTCGACGATCCAGCAAAACTTGAAGCAATCCTGTTCGATCAACTCAAGCTGTTCGGCAATCTGCGTGCGCGCGGCACCGGCCAGCTTGGCGGCGTCCTTTTCCTTGCCGGCGGCAAAGAACAGCCCGTCATCGAGGCCAAGGCCGAGCTCATGGTAGAGCTCTTCCATCCGCTCTGGACCGTGGTTCTTGGCGATCGGACCGCCGAACTCGCCGCCCTTGCGGGTAACATAGCCGAGGCCAGCAAAACCTTCACCGCGAGCCCAATTGTTCATGTCGTCGAAGAACTTGCGGCTCTTCTCATTGGTCTTGGGCGCCGGGATCACGCGGACCACCCCACCCCCGCCGACGATTTTCTCGAACAGGCCAAAGCCCGACTGCTCGAAGTGGCTGGTGACATCGCTGATGATCAGAGGGTTACGCAGGTCAGGCTTGTCAGAGCCGTATTTGAGCATCGCTTCAGCGTAAGGAATCCGCGGAAACTCGCCTGACTTGGTGACGCTCTTACCGCCGGAGAATTCTTCGAACACGCCAGCCAGAACCGGCTCGAGCGCTTGGAACACGTCTTCCTGCGTAACGAAGCTCATCTCGAAATCGAGTTGGTAGAATTCGAGACTACGGTCGGCGCGCAGATCTTCATCGCGGAAACATGGAGCAATCTGGAAGTACCGATCAAAGCCCGAGACCATCAGCATCTGCTTGAACATCTGCGGCGCCTGCGGAAGCGCGTAGAAATTGCCTGGGTGCATCCGGCTCGGCACCAGGAAGTCGCGCGCACCTTCAGGAGACGAAGCGGTCAGGATCGGAGTCTGGAACTCGGTAAAGCCCTGCTCAGTCATCCGCTGGCGCAACGAAGTGATGACCTGGCTACGCAGGACGATATTGCGGTGCATGGTCTCGCGGCGCAGGTCGAGGAAGCGATACTTGAGGCGGATGTCCTCGGGATATTCCTGCTCACCAGCGACCGGCATGGGCAGCTCTTCTGCAGCGCTCTGGACTGTGATCGCGCGGGCAAACACTTCGATCGCGCCGGTCGGCAGGTCGGCGTTGACCGTTTCCGGCGTGCGAGCCTTCACATCACCATCGATTGTAACGACCGACTCGCTGCGGAGCTTTTCGAACACCGCCAGCGCTGGCGAATCTTCGTCAGCCACGATCTGAGTGATGCCATAATGATCGCGCAAATCGACGAACAGGACTCCGCCATGATCACGAATACGGTGGATCCAGCCCGACAGGCGGACGGTTTCGCCAACATTTTCAGCCGAAAGCTGTGCGCAATTGTGGGTACGATAGGCGTGCATCTAAATTCTTGTCCTGTTTGGGTGTAAGGCGCTAAGGGCGCGCCCCATAACAAGCGCGCAAGCAAAAAGCGCGATAATGCGCGCGCTAACAGGGGATGAGGGTGCTTTTGTCAAGGCGCGACTCACACCAATGGGGCCGGAATTTTCGGCCCGAGGGCGGTACTCCGCCCGCCAGAAAAGAAAAGACGAATGAAAATACATGATCTGATCACGACCACCGAAGCGCTCGTTGACCTTTGTGAGCGGCTGGCAAAGTCCGAATTTGTCACGGTCGATACCGAGTTCATGCGCGAGAACACCTATTGGCCGGAACTGTGCCTCGTACAGATTGCCAATGAGGAAGAAGCCGCTGCGGTTGACCCCTTAGCGGAGGGCATCGACCTGACCCCGCTGCTCGATCTGATGACCGAAAATCCCGATGTTCTCAAAGTCTTCCATGCGGGTGGGCAGGACGTCGAGATCATCGTCAACATGACGGGCAAGACGCCGTTCCCGATCTTCGACACGCAGATTGCGATGATGGCAATCAGCCAGTCGGAGCAGATCGGCTACGCCAATCTGGTTGACGCCTGGCTCAACATCCAGATCGACAAGGGTGCGCGCTTTACCGATTGGGGCCGCCGGCCGCTGACCGATCGCCAGATCGAGTATGCCATTGGCGATGTAACCCACCTGTCGAAAATCTTTCCGATGATCCTCAAAAAGCTGATCAAGACGGGACGCGGCAATTGGCTCGACGCCGAGATGGAGCGGCTGGCCGATTCCTCCAATTACATCATCGACCCGGCCCAATCGTGGAAACGCATCCGCCAGCCGGGCCGCAACCCGCAAGTGCTTGGACGGCTCAAGGCGCTGGCGGCGTGGCGCGAAGGCGAGGCCCAGCACAAGGACATTCCGCGCGGCCGGATCATGCGCGACGAAACCTTGGCCGACATCGCCAGCCACCCTCCGAAAAAGCAGGGCGACCTCGCCAAGGTTCGCGGCCTGTCCGGCGCCTGGAAAGACAATGACATCGGCAAGCGCTTGATGTCTGTGATTGAAGACGCAGAACCGCTGCCAAAATCGGAAATGCCCGAGAAGATGAAGCGCGGCGCCCCGCTAGGCCGCGAAGGCGCACTGGTCGCCGATTTGCTCAAGCTGCTGCTCAAGATCCGGGCGCGCGAAATCGATGTGGCCGCGCGGCTGCTGACCAAGGCAGAGGAGATGGAAGCGCTCGCTGCGGGCGTGCGTGATCTCAAAGTGCTGCAAGGCTGGCGCTATGACGTTTTTGGCAAGGACGCGTTAGAGCTGGTCGAGGGCAAGGTCGCCTTTGCGGTCAAGAACGGCAAGCTGACCATGACCCATATCGACGAGATGCAAGCGAGCATGGAAGAAGCGCTGGCGGCGGAATAGGACGTGAGCACCTACCTCCCCACCATCAAACAGCTGCAATATCTTGTTGCGCTACACGAGCATGGCCATTTCGGTCGTGCGGCGGACGCCAGCTTCGTGTCGCAATCGACACTGTCGGCCGGGATCCGCGAGCTGGAATCGCTGCTCGGCGTGACACTAGTCGAGCGCAGCCGCCGAGTGGTCCGCTTTACCGCCTTGGGCGAACAGGTGGTTCAGAAGGCCCATCGCCTGCTGCGCGAAGCGGAAGAGCTGTCTGATCTTGTCCAAGCCGCAGGCAAGCCGCTGTCGGGCACACTGCGGATGAGCGTAATCCCGACCATTGCGCCGTTCATGATCCCACGCATCCTTCCCAGGCTGCGCGAGGAACGCCCAGACCTCAGCCTGATGCTGCGCGAAGAGACCAGCCACGATGCGGTGGAATCGCTCCAGCATGGCCGGGTAGACTGCGTATTGCTTGCCCTGCCCTATGATATAGGCGAGGCCGAGGTCGAGCATATTGCCGATGATCGGCTGTTCGTGGCGTTCCCCAAGGACGACCCGCGCGATCCGCCATCAGTGATCCCGCCTGAGATGATCGACCAAGGACGGCTGCTGCTGCTTGAGGACGGACATTGCCTGCGCGATCACGCTTTGGCAGCCTGCAACCGCACCGAATTGCGCGCCAGCGCCGCGATGATCGGCACCAGCCTGCACACGCTGGTTCAGATGGTCGACAACGACCTTGGCCTGACCATGTTGCCCGAAATGGCGCTGGAAGCGGGAATTCTCGCCAACACCGATGTCGTCGCACGCCCGGTCGAAAGCGAGACAGCAAAGCGCGAAATCGCGTTGATTTGGCGCAAGAATTCTCCGCGCGAAGCCGATTTCAGGCTGCTCGCAGAGGAGCTACGGGCGGGCTAAGACAGCCCACCCGCACTCAACTGTTAAAGGTTATCGAGTGCTTTGCTCACCAGGATATTGACCGAGACCCGTCGGTTTTGCGCCTTGCCTTCCTCGGTGTCATTGCTCGCCATCGGATCCGAAGCGGCCATGCCGGTCGGCTGCAACATGCGATAGGGTTTCCAACCGCATTCCTGCTGGAGGAAGTTCACAACCCGGCCGGCGCGCTTCTCGCTAAGTTCCTGATTGAGCTCATAGCTGCCGGTGGAATCGGTGTAACCCACCACCAGCATAAGTGAGTTGTTGATCGAGTCAGCCTGGCTGGCGATCTGGCACAGATCGAGCCGCGCCCCGGATGAAAGGCTCGACTTGCCAGAATCGAAGTAAACGTTGGCAACGCCCTTCACATTGTAATCACCAATGTCACCGAACCGCGTCTTGAGCGCTTCGGTGGCTGCCGCGTTCTGATCGATGTCAAACGCGTTCTGATCGATCGCAGCACCTTGCTCGGCAAATTGCTGTGCAGTGGCGTTGCGAATCATCGAGGCCGTCTCAAGATCCTTGTTTCTGAACCGAATCTCGCTGGCCACGAGCCGATCGCCCATTTGCAGGGTCTCAACCCTGATCGGCAGTCCGTTGAGCAGTTCATTGGTGGTCAGATTCTTGCGCCCGATGCCAAGAAATCCACCAGTACCGCGAACTTGGGTTTCGTCGGTCACAGCGATGGTGGTGGTCGCCCCGTCGGCGGTGACAACCTTGATCAGCTCGCCGCTGCGCGCGGAGAGCACACCCTCAATTTCGGGGCCTTCCGACCCATAAACGGTGGTGAGAACATCTGCTGGATCCTGCGCTGCGGCGCCACCCGCTGCCAGACCCACCATTGACCCGGTAAGCATGGCGCTCAACAGAGCCGACCGGACCCCTTTCGAAAACATGCTCATTACGACACTCCTTCAACTCTCTTCACCGGCCCGCGTTTTCGCGGTGCTCCACATCCCTGCCCTGAATGCAGAGCCCGGCAGTCACAACCCTGTCGCCGACATGCTACACAATCTTGTGCACGGATTTCCGCAGAATTCCGCCAATCTGGGCGCAAGATGCGGCGAATTGAGTCTGTCTGAGCAGGAAAGTGCGACCTGCGGCTTAATCCATATGCTTAAGGCCGACCCGAAGGTAATCCCAGCCGGTGATGCAGGTCAGGATCGCCGCCGCCCACAGGGTGGACAGCCCAACCAGATGGATCCAGCTTTCTGCGATGGTTTTGCACTGCTCGCCCAAAGTCTGGCAAGGCGGACCTTCCACCGCTCCGCCAAGGATCAGCGCCCCCAAGGCAACCAATTGGAAGGTCGTCTTCCATTTGGCGAGCTTGGACACCGGCACCGAAACCTGAATTCCGCCAAGGAACTCTCGCAAGCCGGACACCGCTATCTCACGCATGAGGATGATCAGTCCGGCGATGACATGGAAATCGCCAACATAGGGTCCTCTAAGATAGCCTTGCGCGGTCAGCACCAGGATAATCGTTGCGACCATGATCTTGTCCGCAATCGGATCGAGAAAAATGCCAAGCTTGGACACGGTGCCCTGAGCACGGGCGAGATAACCGTCAAAAAAGTCGGTGATGCCAATAAGACAATAGAGCACAAACCCGATTGCGAAGCCGAGCTGCCATTCAGGCCACCACAGGAAAAAAGCCAGCAAAGGCAAGGCCAAGATACGCGAAAGCGTTAGGATATTGGGCAAGGTCAACATGACAGAGACCTGTTTAGCGACAACTCTCTGCACACAAAAGATAGCAAACTTGGCTTGTTAACGTCCTGCTTATCGCTATTTGCAAAATGACATGGAGCGGCTTGCCTGAATTGAGACATGACCACGTCGACGCACCTTATGCGCCGCAAGCGCTTCCTGCCCTTGATGGTCACGCAGTTCTTTAACGCGTTCAATGACAATCTCTACCGCTACGCTGCCCTCTTCCTTGTAGTCTACACAATCTACAATGATGAAAGCACCGAGGGGATGTTCTCGGGCTTCGCCAGTTTCATCTTCATCCTTCCCTTCGTGCTGTTCTCCGCGCTGGCCGGACAACTGGCCGATACCCGCGACAAGGCAGCGATCATTCGCTTCGTGAAATTGTGCGAGATCGGCTGGGTCATATTGGGCGCGATAGGGCTTTATATGGCCTGGACCGGGATCGCGGTGCACGAAGTTGCGATTCCGCTGTTGCTGCTCGTGACATTCCTCGCCGCCACACAGTCGACGTTCCTGGGCCCAATCAAATATGCGATCTTGCCGCAGCACCTCAAGGAAGAGGAAGTGCTCGCTGGTACCGGCCTGGTGGAAGCAGGAACCTATATTGCGATTCTTGCAGGCACTATCCTTGCTGGCATCATTCCGGTTGAATGGGCCATCGTCGGGATCATTGTCACTGCCCTGGTTGGCTATATCTCCGCGCGCTTCGTCCCCGATGCCCCGCCGCAGAGCGATTACGAAATGCACTTCCCGCTGCTCGAGCCCTTCAGGGAGAAGACCTCGAGCCGGATAATGCGGTGGTTGGGCTACCCCTTCGTGGCGATTGCCGATCAAGCAGTGATGAGCACCAGGCTGATCAAGGAAACCACACAGAACCGCGAAATCTGGCTCGCGATCATAGCGATCACCTTCTTTTGGAGCATTGGCGCGGTTTTGTTCGTGCTGTTCCTGCCATTGGCCAAGAACCAACTGTTTGCAGCGCAGGATGTGGCGAGCCTATTTCTTGTGATTTTCTCGCTCGGCATCGCGGTCGGATCAATGTGCATCAACGCGCTGCTCAAGGGCGAGGTTTCGGCAAAGTTCTCGTCTATCTCGGTTGTGGTGATGGGCGGCTTTGTGCTGGGTTTCTACTTCATTGCAAAGGCCTGGCCAGAAAGCCCGACCGGCGAGTTGTTGACCTGGACCGACTGGATCTTTGAACCACTTGCGTTACCGCTCTCGCTCATGCTGTTTGGCATAACCACAGCAGGCGGGATGTTCGTAGTACCGCTTTACGCCTTCCTCACCACGCGCTGCGCAGAAGATGCGGCGAGCCGCACAATTGCCGCGAACAATATTCTCAACTCGCTGGGCATGGTGATCGGTTCGGCTGTCGCAATGGGACTGAGCGCGCTGGCCATTCCGGTGGTCGATCAGGTGCTGTTTGTTGCGGTCCTGACCGCTGTCTCAGCCTGGCTCGGCTGGCTACTGTTTAGAGCTGAACGAGACGCTGCAGCGGCGAACGCCGAAAAGCCTGCTCCAGCCGAATAATCTTTCAGACAATAAAGACCAGCACCGCCGCGAAGCAGGCGATGTAAGCGCTTACAAAGCCGCGCACGTCATCGCGTGTCAGGCGCCACAGCTTTTCCGCTGGTGCCGCATATTCATCGCTCCGAACATGCGGTGGCAGCGAGGCCCGAAACCAGTGGCGGGCGGATTCATCGGTCAGAACTAGACTGCGTCTCATGCAGCCGCGTTAACACTTTCTTAACTTTTTCAAATCCGCGCTTTTACACTGTCGCAGTCTGACACAGTTAGCCCGGTGGTTAACCACCGCGTCCCGGCTCGCGTCCGATTGCATGCCCAATCACAGGCCGCTAAGCGCCGCGTATGGGAGAGAAAACAATGCAAAGTGCGGCGGAGCTGCTGGTCAAAAGCCTGATCGCGCAAGACTGCGATCGAATATTCACTGTGCCCGGCGAGAGTTTTCTCGCGGTTCTGGATGCGCTGCATCAAAGCTCCGATATCGATGTCGTCACTTGCCGGCAGGAAGGCGGGACGGCGTTCATGGCCTGCGCTGACGGCGCGCTCACCGGCAGACCCGGTATCGGCTTCGTAACCCGCGGCCCTGGCGCGACCAATGCCAGTATTGGCGTCCATGTCGCGCATCAGGATTCGCAACCGATGATCCTGTTTGTCGGCGACGTCGCCCGCGACATGCGCGATCGCGAGGGCTTTCAGGAAGTTGATTTTCCAGCCTTCTTTGGCCCGATCTGCAAATGGGCAGCGCGGATCGATGATCCCACGCGTATTCCCGAATATATTGCCCGAGCCTACTCAGTGGCCATCTCAGGCAGACCCGGACCGGTCGTGCTGGCGCTGCCCGAGGACATGCTGTGCGAGAATGTGTCGGAGGATCTCGCGCCGCGCCCGCTGGTGACCCGACCACCGCAAGCTTTGTGTCCGGATGCGATGCAAGCTCTGCTGGCAATGCTGAAGGACGCGGCCAGCCCGATCGCGATTATCGGCGGGGCCGGATGGAACGCCAAGGCGCGTGAGCATTTCCAGAGCTTTGCAGAACGGATCGGCTTGCCGGTCGCGACCGCCTTCCGCCGTCAGGATGCCATTTCGCCGGACTCCCCGGTCTATGCCGGCAACCTTGGCTATGGCCCCAATCCCAAGCTGGTTGAGCGCGTCAAATCCGCTGATCTGGTTGTGGCGGTGGGTGCGCGCTTGGGCGAGGCAACCACGGACGGTTACACCGTGCCCGCGATCGACCGCGGCGAACAGCAGTTGGTCCATATCCATCCGGACCCGAACGAACTCGGGCGGGTCTATCAGACCGACCTCGCACTATGCTGTTCGGTCGACGAATTCGCAGAGGGCGCTGCACTGTGGGAGGACGACACCATCCTTCCCTTCGACGCAGGGGCCGAGGCGCATCAGGAATGGCTCGAATGGAGCACCGCCAAACCCAATGGACACAGGCTCGATATGGGAGCCTGCGTCAGCTTCATGCGGGGTACGCTGCCAAGCGACAGCATTATCTGCAACGGCGCTGGCAATTTCGCGGGCTGGTGGCACCGCTATTGGCGCTATGCGGGCTTTCCTTCGCAGCTGGCTCCAACCGCGGGCGCGATGGGCTATGGCGTGCCAGCCGCCGTCGCCGCTGCTGTCCGCCATCCCGACAAGACGGTCGTGGCTGTCGCCGGCGATGGAGACTTCCTGATGAATGGTCAGGAGCTCGCAACGGCTGCGCAATACGGCGCCAATCTGCTGGTGATCGTGGTCGATAACGGCGCCTATGGCACCATTCGCATGCACCAAGAGCGCGAATACCCTGCCCGCGTATCAGCCACCAATCTGGCCAATCCCGACTTTGCAGCCTTTGGTGCCGCATTCGGGGCCTGGACCGCTCGGGCGGAGACGACCGAACAATTTAAGCAGGCGCTGACAGAAGCGCATTCAAAACCCGGATTGCGCCTGATCCATTGCGTGATCGATATCGAGCAATTGGCCGCCAGCGGCGCGAGCGTCAGCGGGCTGCGGAAGAACGCCTAACCTTGGGCCATTTCATTGATCACCGCATATTCCTCTGGCGTGATCGCAGCCACTGACAGGCGCGAATAGCGGACCAACTGACATTCCGCGAGGCGCGGTTCTGCCTTGATCGCTTTGAGCGAGACCGGGTGTTCAAACTTGCGCTTGGGCTTGACCTTCACGGCAGCCCATTTGCCGGTCTCATCGGTCGGATCGAGAATATCCGCCACCGTGACCTCTGCGATCCCGACAATCTCCAATCCCTCGCGCGAGTGATAGAAGAAGCACTCATCGCCCACCTCCATCGCCTTGAGATTGTTCTTCGCCTGATGGTTACGCACACCATCCCACACGCCTTCTTTCTCCGCGACAAGATCATCCCAGCTGTATTTGAAGGGTTCGGATTTGATCAGCCAATAATTGGGCACGGCACGCTCCGATGAGTCTGAATTTCACTGTGTGATTATCGCGAGTTTTGCTCCTTGGCCAACCCACACACTTAAGATGGCTGCAAATTAATCGAATTTTTAGGTGGTTGCGCGAAAACCCGTAGTGAAGTTCACTAAAAGGGGCGCGGCCAGAACTGGCCATTCCAACCAACCGTGAAGAACAAACGAGACGATAAAAGCATGCGTAGTGCCGAACGTGACTTGGTCGCGTTGGGCATCGCTATTGCCGCAATCATCATGTTTGTTGCGACTGGTGGTTCGGTTGTTCCCAAAGTGATGGATGCGATGTTCAGGAATGGACAGACGCCCGACCATCTGCTCATCAACGCCCTGTTGCTTAATATCGCCTTGGTGATCTTCGGGTGGCGTCGCTACCGCCAACTCACCGAAGAAATCGAACACCGCCGCGAGGCCGAAGCTCAGGCTCGCGAGCTCGCTGAGATCGACCCGCTGAGTGGCTGTCTCAATCGGCGCAGCATGACAAAGGCTACTGACAGGTTGCGGGCTAAGGCCAATGCGCGCGGCCAGGCGCTTGCCTATGTGATGATCGATCTCGACAATTTTAAGCAGATCAATGACATGCATGGACACGCGGTCGGGGATCAGGTGCTGGTTGAATTTGCGGACCTGATCTATTCCAGACTGCCCAAGAGCGCGCTCATTGCGCGGCTTGGCGGCGATGAATTCGCCTATGTCGTTCCGTTTGACCCTGACCAGTCGACCAAGGTCGATGAGCAGGTCGCTCGCCTGATCGAAAGCATGTCGAGGCCGCTGACAATCGACGGACTGTCCATTCGCGTGACCATGTCGATTGGCATCTCCACCGATCACGATGAGCTTGGCTTCGATCCGCTGACCAGCAATGCAGAGACACTGATGCACCGTGCAGACATCGCGATGTATCAAGCCAAGAAGCAAGGCAAGAACCGCTACTTTTGGTTCGAACCCAACATGGAAAACGAGCTACGCTTCCGCAACGAATTGGAAGCGGGGATCCGGCACGGCATTGGCCGCAGCGAGTTCGTTCCCTTCTACGAGCAGCAGATTGATCTGACCTCAGGCGAACTCACCGGTTTTGAGATGCTGGCTCGGTGGCAATCACCCGAGCTTGGCCTTGTAAGCCCTGAGATCTTCATTCCGATCGCTGAAGAAATCGGTGTGATTGGCGAGATGTCGGAGAGCCTGATCGCACAAGCGATTCAAGATGCCAAAGACTGGGATCCGAGACTGACACTGTCAGTCAATATTTCTCCGGTGCAATTGCGTGATCCTTGGTTCGCGCAAAAGCTGATCAAGCTGTTGGTGCAACACAGCTTCAATCCTAATCGCCTTGAGATTGAGGTGACGGAAAGCTGTCTGCATGAAAATGTTGGCATGGTCCGCACGATGATCACCAGCCTTCGCAATCAGGGTATCAAAGTCAGCCTCGATGATTTCGGAACTGGATATTCTAGTCTTGAGCAACTGCGTTCGCTGCCGTTCGATCGCCTGAAGATCGACCGCAGCTTCGTGCGCGAGCTTCAGAGCAAGACTGGTGACGCAAAGATTGTCGATGCGATTGTGTCACTGGGCAACGGCTTGGAAATGCCGATCACCGCTGAGGGCATTGAAGACGAGAATGTGCTCGAAACGCTCAAGGCGATGGGGTCATTCAAAGGCCAGGGCTATTTCTACGGCAAACCCGAAAGCAGTGCCGATGTCCGCAAACGCCTGCAGTCCTTGAACTTGCTGTTGAGCGGCCAAGTCCAGCAGCCCAGCGAGGCAACCGGCCAAACGGACCGCGAAGCTGCCGCTCGCTAACCACGCGCTCCAACCTCCCTACAATACAAGCATCACTGGACGCGCCCCTTCGCGGGCAATAGAGCGCTGCGCAATGCGTATCCCTTTCATCAAGATGCACGGTCTGGGCAACGACTTCGTCATATTGGACGGTCGCGAGCAATCGCTGCCCACGATGACGCCTGCGATCGCGGCGAGACTGGCGGATCGGCGTAAGGGCATTGGTTGCGACCAGCTCATCGTGCTTGGGGAGAGTCAGACTTCAGACTTCCGCATGCAGATCTTCAATTCGGACGGCGGTGAGGTCGAAGCCTGCGGCAATGCCTCGCGCGCTGTCGCACTGCTGCATGGAAACCCAGCACAGGTTGAGACGGCCGGAGGAACCATCGCTCTGCTCCCTGGAAAAGGCCAAGCGAGCGTCGATATGGGCTCACCCAGATTCGGCTGGGAGGATATCCCCCTTGCCTACGCCATGGATACAGCCGCCATGCCGGTTGCATGGCAAGAGCTCGAAAACCCGCTTGGGGTCAATGTCGGCAATCCGCATGTGGTGTTCTTTGTTGAGGACGCCGATGCGGTGGATCTGGCGACTCTTGGCCCAATCATCGAGCATGACGCACTGTTTCCGGAGCGGATCAACGTCAATGTCGCGAGCCTCATCGCGACCGACCATCTCAAACTGCATGTTTGGGAGCGCGGTGCTGGTCTGACCCTAGCCTGCGGGACCGGCGCTTGTGCCACAGCGGTTGCAGCAGCCAGCCGCCGGCTCACCAGCCGCACAGTGACGGTAACATTGCCAGGCGGAGACCTTGAAATTGACTGGCGCGATGACAATTCCATGCTGATGACCGGGCCAGCGACCGAAGCCTACCGTGGAACCCTTGAATGGGATGACTTTGCCGAGTGAGCAAAGCAAACGTCATTTCTCTAGGCTGCCGCCTCAACATTGCGGAAAGCGAGCGCATCCAAGCGATGCTCGCGGGCGAGGACAACATTGTCGTCGTCAACAGCTGCGCCGTCACCAATGAGGCTGTCCGCCAGACCCGCCAGGCCATTCGCCGAGCGCGCCGCGACCGTCCAAACGCCAGACTGATGGTGACCGGCTGCGCGGCGGATATCGAGCGCGAGGCGTTTGCCGCAATGCCCGAAGTTGACGGTCTGATCGCCAATCAGACCAAGCTTGATCCGCGCGCGTGGAACATCCCAATCGAACAGGTGCCGCACGTACCAACCCGGACTCGCGCTTTCATCGCCGTCCAAAATGGCTGCGATCATGCCTGCACCTTCTGCATCATTCCGCAGGGACGCGGACGCAGCCGCTCAATGACGATTGCTGAAGTCTTGGCCGAGGTGGAGCAGCACCTCGAGCTGGGTGTCAGCGAAGTGGTGCTGACCGGCGTCGATGTCACCTCATGGGGGCACGATCTGCCCGACACCCCGCCGCTGGGCGCGCTGGTCAGCGCCATTCTTGAGCGCTTCCCGGCTTTGCCGCGGCTGCGAATGTCTTCACTCGACGGGATTGAAATCGACGAACGCCTTTTCGAACTGTTTGCGCATGAGCCTCGCTTGATGCCGCATCTGCATCTCTCACTGCAGCACGGCCACGATCTGATCCTCAAACGGATGAAGCGGCGGCATTTGCGGCACGACGCGGTGGATCTGGTCGCCCGGCTCAAGGCGCTCAGGCCGGATATCGCGATTGGCGCGGATCTGATTGCCGGCTTCCCAACCGAGAGTGACAAACATCACGCTGCCAACCTCTCGATCATTCGCGAGCTGGAGATCGTCCACGGGCATGTCTTCCCCTATTCCCCGCGCCCAGGAACGCCGGCTGCCCGCATGCCCCAGCTCGATAAGCCATTGATCAAGCAGCGCGCCGCCGAATTGCGGGCCGCGGTCAGCGAGGTTCGCGCCGTATGGCTTGCTTCACACGTGGGCAAAGCGCTTTCGGTCCTCGCTGAGAAGGATGGCAGCGGCTATGCCGAGGATTATGCCCGTGTTGCGCTGCCCGATGGAACGCAACCGGGTTCGATTGTTGAGATAATTCCGACCCGCGTCGGAGAAGGCCTGCTGCAATGAGCGAAAACGAAACCGGTCGGAAAAGCTGGAAGGAGCGCCTTTTTGGCGGCTTCAGCAAAACCTCTGACCGTCTCTCGACCAATCTCGCCAGCGTGGTCAGCACCGCCAAGCTGGACGATGCGACGCTTGACGATGTCGAAGATGCGCTGATCGTTTCGGACCTGGGCCCAGCGGCGGCGGCTCGAATTCGCGCCAAGCTGGCTGAGAAGCGGTTCGGCCTCGAGATTTCAGAGCAGGAGCTCAAGGAAGCGGTGGCTGAGGAGATCGCCGAAATTCTCCGCCCAGTGGCCAAGCCGCTCGATATCGTCGCTTTCCCGCGTCCGCAGGTGATCCTGGTGATCGGGGTCAATGGATCAGGCAAGACGACCACGATCGCCAAGCTTTCGCACATGTTCCAAGAGGATGATTATGGCGTGCTGCTGGCAGCCGGCGACACGTTCCGCGCGGCCGCAATCGGCCAGCTCGCGACCTGGGCAGAGCGGATCGGCGTGCCGATTGTGCGCGGTCCTGAAGGGGGAGATCCGGCTTCGATCGTGTTCGATGCCGTAAAGCAAGCGACTGATACCGGGATCGATGCGCTGATCGTCGACACCGCCGGCCGGCTGCAGAACAAGCGTGAGCTGATGGACGAGCTCGAGAAAATCCGGCGTGTCCTGGGCCGCTTGAACCCGGAAGCACCGCATGACGTGATTCTTGTGCTCGATGCCACCAATGGTCAGAACGCACTCTCGCAGATCGATGTCTTCAAGGAAGTCGCCGGTGTCACAGGCCTGATCATGACCAAGCTCGACGGCACGGCGCGCGGCGGCGTGCTGGTTGCTGCTGCCGAACAGTATGGGCTTCCGATCCATGCGATCGGCGTTGGTGAAAAGATGGATGATCTGCGCCCGTTCGATCCTGATTTGGTCGCGCGTGTAATTGCAGGAGTGGCGTAATGGCCGACACTGAGACCCCCACCGAAACCAAGAAACCCGGCTCTGGCTGGCTCAATGTGTTGACCGATTATGGCCCCTTGCTGGTCTTCCTCGGCGTCTATCGCTGGTATGCTCCTGAAGACCCGGAACCGATCGCCGAACTGAGCGCGGTTATTCGCGGCACAATCGCCTTTATGATCGCTGCAGTGATCGCGCTGGTGGTGTCACGCTGGCGGCTCGGCAGAATCTCGCCGATGCTGTGGTTCTCGACCGCGCTGATCGTCGGGTTCGGCGCCCTCACGATCTTCTTCGGCGATCCGGTGTTCGTCCAGCTCAAGCCAACCATCATCTACAGCGTTATGGGCATCGCGCTGCTGATCGGGTGGCGGATGGGCAAGGCGCTGCTCAAGATCCTACTCGAAGCCGCATTCGAAGGCGTCAGCGACGAAGGATGGCTTAAGCTCTCGCGCAATTGGGGCGTTTTCTTTCTAGCCTTGGCGGGCCTCAACGAGGGGCTCAGAGCCTATATGAGCTTCGAGGGCTGGCTATGGGCCAAGCTGTGGGTGTTCATGCCCCTGACCTTCCTGTTTACCTTCACGCAGATCCCGATGCTGTTGAAGCATGGTCTCGATCTTGGGCTGGATGAGGAAGAGGAAGAAGCGGGCCAAGACAGCAAGCCGAGCGAGTAGCGCTCCAAAGTCGGGTTCTTACAACGCTGCCGCCTCCTGTTAGGCTATTCCAACCTTAATCAGGAGGTGGCGAGCATGTTCAAATCAATCATTGCGGGTCTGGCAGCGTTAGCTTGTGGGAGCGCAGCTCTTGCGCAGACCAGCGATCAGGACAAGTTCGACGCCTTTGCGAGCTCTCCCGGGCCCGAGACTTTTCTCGCCTTTGTCGAAGGGAGCTGGGGCGAGATCAATCGCAACGGCAAGCGGCCCTGGTTTGATTCCTGCGATGACCAGCTCACTCTAACCGACGATCAATTGGGGCTCATCGACGCCAGCACCTTGGCAAAACTCAAAGGCGGCACGCCAGTCGATCCGAAGATCGAGGGGGTGCTGGCATTCTTCGTTTCGAACGAGGGACGACCGGCCGCCGCCAGAGCGACCGACCAACGCGACGCAATTGGCCGCGCCCCGGCTGCGCTGGTCAGCTATGATATCAAACCCGAAGATAGCGGGTTGCTGACCCTCAAGTTCTCGGATGAGCCGGTGACCTATGAGTTCTACATCGTCAGGGCGGATCGGATCGCTTTGGTCCACGATCTGGAGCAGCCTCTGTCAGGCCCCTTCACCACCAGTGAGACCAGGATCGAGACCTATTACGAGCGCTGCAAGAAGGACGCTGGTTAGCTAGCGCTGCGTCTGTAACCCACGGCGCCTCTAAATCTCGACCTGGCTCCCCAGCTCAACCACACGGTTGGTCGGCAGCTTGAAAAAGTCCATCGCGCTAGCGGAGTTACGCAGCATCCAAGCAAAGATCTTCTCGCGCCAGATCGGCATGCCCGGCTTGTCGCTGGCCAGCAGGGTCTGACGGGAGAGGAAGAAGCTGGTGTGCATCATGTCGAACTCACCGCCGCAATAATTGCGCATGCTCTTGAGGCCGTCGGGGACATTGGTCTCTTCCATAAAGCCATAGCGCAGCACCGCGCGATAGAATCCATCACCAAGATCCGTGTAAGTGCATCGCTCCTCCGGATCGACATAGGGCACTTCCTGAATGTCGACCGTCAGGATCACCACCCGCTCGTGCAGCACCTTGTTGTGCTTGATATTGTGCAGCAATGCTGATGGTACGCCAGCGGTCGAGCTGGCCATGAACACTGCGGTGCCGGGCACGCGCACGGCGGAGTTCTTGGCCGACTTGGCGAAGATCTCCATCGGCAGCGCGACCTCGCTCATCCGCTCACGCATCAGCTTGCGGCCGCGCGCCCAGGTGGTGAGCAGAGTGAAGGCGATGAAGCCAACCATCAGCGGGAACCAGCCGCCATCAGGGACCTTGGTCAGGTTCGCAGCGAAATAAGCTCCGTCAACGATCAGGAACAGCAGCACGACCGGTGCGGCGTACCACCACTTCCACTTCCACACGCCGACCAGCAGCACCGCCATCAGCAGCGTATCAATCGTCACCGCCCCGGTCACGGCGATGCCGTAAGCGCTCGCGAGGTTGGAGGAGTTCTGGAAGGTCAGGACCAGGATGATCACGGCAACCATCAGCGCCCAATTGACCACCGGGATGTAGATTTGGCCGGTCTCGGTCTCGCTGGTGTGAAGGATCGACAGCCGCGGGATATAGCCCATCTGGATCGCTTGGTGCGTAATCGAGAAGGCGCCCGAGATCACTGCTTGGCTGGCAATAAAGGTCGCGACCGTGGCGAGGAACACCAAAGGCAATCGCCATTCCTCGCTCGCGAGGAAGAAGAACGGGCTCTGGATCGCCTGAACGGCGGCTTCCTCAGGCAGGCCGATAATCATCGCGCCCTGGCCGAAATAGTTGAGCAGCAGGCACGGCATGACAAATCCGAACCACGACAAACGCATCGGCCCGCGGCCAAAGTGGCCCATGTCGGAATAGAGCGCCTCTGACCCGGTCACTGCCAGGACGACAGAGCCCAGCGCGAGGAAGGCCAGCCAGCCATCGAGGATGAAGAAGTTCACCGCGTGATAGGGATTGAGCGCCCACAGGATCGTCGGCGTCTGAATGATCTGCCACGCGCCCAGCGCCGCGATGACACTGAAGTAAACGATCATCACCGGCGCAAACAGCGCCCCAACCTTGGCCGTGCCGCGCTTTTGCAGGACAAACAGAAACACCAGCAGCCCAAGCGCGATAGGAATCACATATTGCTGCAAGCCCTGGTCGACGACGGTTAAGCCCTCCACCGCCGATAAGACCGAGATCGCCGGCGTGATCATGCTGTCGCCATAGAACAGCGAGGTCGCAAACACCCCGAGCAGCAGCGCCACCCAACCGTATTTGGACTTGCTGAGCTGGCTCGAAATCAGCGCAACCAGCGCAAGTGACCCGCCCTGCCCCTTGTTGTCAGCGCGCATCAGAATGGTGACATATTGGATCGCGACCACCAGGGTCATCGACCAAAAGATCAGGCTGATCACGCCCAGGACATGCGCCTCATCCAGCGCGAGCGGGTGTGGGCCGACAAAGGTCTCACGGAAGGCGTAAAGCGGGCTGGTCCCGATATCGCCAAACACGATACCGATCGCCCCGACAGCAAGCGCAGTTTTGGACGCGCTATGGCCCTTTCCCCCGGTTGGAGGCTGGTGCGCTGGCGCTGCTGCTGTTTCGCTCATTGGCTATGGATTTCCCGGGTCGGAGCCATAATCCCCACCGATACTGCCCTAAAGATGCGCGCGCCTAGCACTGAGTCTTCGCGCCTGCAACATGCCTCATTGTGGTGTGCCCATCGGAGCACTCATTGGGGCACCCATAGGACCACTCGCGGGAGCGGCCATTTGGCGCGCAATCATCGCATCGAGCGCATCCCGCCGAAGCTGCAAATCTTCGCGCCAAGGCGCTCCTTCCGGGGTTTTCTCAAGCAGCTCACCCCAGACCGCGCTCGCTTCGCGCAGATCGCCGGATCGCAGATAGGCAAAGCCGAGCATGAAGGGCGCCGCCGGATTTTCGGGGTCTGCAGCATAGGCACGGTCATAGGCATGCCTTGCGGGCGGCGTGACAAAGCCTTCACCATGTTCAACCAGAGCCAGCCCGAGAGCAAGCCAGCCTTCGACGTGCTGAGGGTTCTCAGCCAAGCCTTGGCGCAGCAGACCGGCCGCATCGTCGAACTGGCCCCGACGCGCGAAGCCATCGGACAGCATCAAATAATCCGGCTTGGGATCATTCTCATCGAACAGGGCCCGGCGCGCGTTGACCATATCCTCGCCAGAGCGGGGAGCCTGCTCTATCATAGCCTTGGGGCTGGAGGGCTGCAGCGCGTTGCTCTGCCAGGCATAACCGGCAAGGCCGAACACCAGCGTCGCCGCGAACAGGGTCCAGCCCTCGCGTGGCAACTTGTACCACAGGGCTGCCAGCAGGAAGGCCACCACAGCAAGCGCTATGATCAGGATCCAGCCCATCACTCGCTATCCTCACGGCGGCGACCAATCCGGCGCAGCAAGACCAGCAGAACCAGCACTAGGAACACCGCCGGGATCGCGAACAATGGCCAAGTCGTCGAGCTCACCTCTGGGGTGTAGCTGACATAGTCGCCGTAACGATCGGTCAGCCAGGCTCGAATCGCTTCGGGATCTTCGCCTGCCAACAGGCGCGTGCGAACCTGGTGCCGCATATCGCCTGCCATCGGCGCATCGCTGTCTGCAATCGACTGGCTCTGACAGGTCAGGCAGCGGAGAGTCTCCATCAGTTCAAGCGCGGTGGCTTCCATCACCGGGTCTTCGAGCTGCTGATAGGCGTAGGGTGCCGGCGGCAGATCGTCTTGCGCGGCAAGAGGCACCACAAAAAGGGCCGCAAGCAGGGTCAGGAGCATCCTCATCACGAAACCTCCGCCAGCTTGTTGAGCAGCATCGGGACATGCTCGGGTCGGATATCTCCAATGTGTTGATGCCGGATCACACCTTCTGCATCGATCACATAGGTCTCTGGAACGCCTGAGGAGCCCAACTCGAACTGAATCGCTGAAATGCTGTCCGCCCCAATCCGCGAATAGGGATTGCCATAGGCTGAAAGAAAGCGCGCGACGTCCTCTGGCTTGTCCCGGATCGCAACGCCTATGATCTCCACACCGGCCTCTTTGAGCTCTTCAAGCTGCGGCGCCTCGGTGATGCAAGGCAGGCACCAAGAGGCCCAGACATTGAGCAATCGCGGCGAGCCACCAATAAAGTCGGCCCGCGATGCGCCGGGCAGTCCCTCATAGGCTGGTTCGAGCTCGAACTCTGGCAGTGGCTTGGCGATCATGGCTGAGCGGATCAGCTCATCCTTGGGTTGCGTCAGCTGATAGCCCGCCAGCCCGACAAAGAAGATGAACACGCCCAGCGGCGCCCAGACATACCAGCGGTTCATGCGGTCTGCGCCTGCTTGAGGGCCGCCAGATCGGCAGCTTCCTCGCTGGCCCGCTTGGCTGCCTTGCGTTGTCTGAGATCGACCCGGAGACGTCCGACGATCGCCAGCGCACCCCCAAGCGAAATCAGCATGCCACCGTACCAGATGAACGTCACAAACGGCTTCCACCAGACCCGGATCTGCCAGCGCTGCTCACCCGTAGCGGATTCACCAGCGGCAGTTCCGATGACAGCATAGAGTTGGCCATCCCATTGGGTCAGCAGAGCGCTTTCGCTGGTGGCCTGGATCGGGGCCCAGAACGACCGCGCCTGCGGGGTCATGACAATTGGCTGCCCATCACCTCGCTGGACCGTCAGACGTGCTTCCACCGCTGTCCAATTCGGACCGGGTACCGGCGCAACACTATCGAGCCTGACCGACCAATCCGACACTTCGGTGGTGTCGCCTTCGGCCATGGCTGCCAGCCGCTCCTTGGTGAACGCGCTTTCGCTGGCCATCCCGAACAGCGCCACAGCCACACCGAAATGCGCGACAACCATGCCCCAGGTGGCCAGCGGTGTTCGGCTGAGCTTGCGACCGCGCAGTGGCAACAGGCTCGCTACCCCCAGGCCGGCCGTCAGAGCCAATCCCAACAGTGGCAGAATGGAGATCTCAAAGACAAACGCTACCGCGGCGATCACCAACAGCATGAGCGCTCCGAGCAGCGCCAGTTCGACCTGGAGACGGACAGGCTTGTCTTCTTTCCAGCGCAGGATCGGGCCAACCGCCATCACCAGGAACATTGGGATCGCGAAGATCGCGCTGACCGGGTTGAAATACGGCGGGCCAACCGAGACCCGGACATCGAACGCTTCGGTCAGCAGCGGATACATCGTGCCCAAGAGGACAATCCCGAGGATCGCGGACAGCATCACATTGTTGAACACCAGGGCGCCTTCGCGGCTGGTGGCATTGAAGCGCTTGCCTTCCGCGATCGAATTGGCTCGCAGCGCAAAAATCGCCAGGCTTCCGCCAATATACATCGCCAACAGGATCAGGATGAAGCTCCCGCGCTCTGGGTCGACGGCGAAGGCGTGAACGCTGGTCAGCAGGCCAGACCGGACCAGGAATGTCCCCAGCATACTCATCGAAAACGCCACCACGCCGAGCATAATGGTCCAGGTTCTCAAGGCATCGCGCGCGGCCAGAACGCTGGTCGAATGGAGCAAGGCTGTCGCCGCGAGCCACGGCATCAACGAGGCGTTTTCGACCGGGTCCCAGAACCACCAGCCGCCCCAGCCGAGCTCATAATAAGCCCAATAGCTGCCGCCGGTGATGCCGAGGGTCAGGAACACCCAGGCGCCCAGCACCCACGGCCGCATGACCTTGGCGAACTCTGGGTTCACCTGCTTGGTGATCAAGGCGCCAATCGCGAAACTGAACGCGACCGAAAGGCCGACATAGCCGACGTAGAGTGGTGGCGGATGGAACGCCAAGCCGATATCCTGCAACAGCGGATTGAGGCCGTTCCCCTCGACCGCTGGAATTGGCAAGCGCTCAAACGGGTTCGAACTCAGCAGCAGAAAGGCGTAGAAACCCAACGCGACAAAGCCCTGCACTGCCAACGTCGCGTTCATCGTGTTCTCGGGCAGACGCTTCTCCAGCGCCGCGATCATGCCTCCCGACAGTGCAAGCACCGCAACCCACAGAAGCATCGAGCCTTCGTGGTTCGCCCAGGTCCCGGTGACCTTGAAGATCATCGGCTTGAGCGAGTGTGAATTGGTCGCGACCAGCTTGACCGACAGATCCGTGATCACGAATGCCCACATCAGCATGCCGAACGCCAAGATAGCGAGAGCAGCTTGGATCACAGCCGCTGGACGGACATACATCGCCAATGGCGAGGTCTCTCCCTGCTCCGCACGAAGCGCTAACCCGCCGGCCACCATCTGCAGCAGCGCAAGCGCCGCAGCGAGCCACAGGGCAGCAAGGCCAATCTCAGGGATCATAGCAGCCTATCCTCAGTCCAACCCAACCGTGGTGCCGGAGGCATAGTCCGCGGCCTGATGGCCCTCGAGACCTTCCAACTCGCGCGGCACGTAGTTCTCATCATGCTTCGCCAGCAGATTGGTCGCCAAGAAGGTGCCATCCTGTTGCAGGCTGCCTTCAGCCACCACTCCTGACCCTTCGACGAACAGGTCGGGCAGTATTCCGCTGTAGACAACCGGGACTGCGCTCGCTTCATTGCCGGTGACAATGAAAGCTACGGTCACGCCGTCCGACTGCATGTCGATCGAACCGGGCTGAACCATCCCGCCGAGGCGCACGGCCTGTCCCACGCTCGGCGGGTCAGCCTGCATCTGTTCGGGCAGGTAGAAATAGTTCGCTTGGTTGCGCAGCGCATAGGCGGCGAACAGGCCAGCGATAACAATCGCCAGCAAAGCAAAACCAACCAGCACCAGACGCTGATGTTTGGGTTTGAACGTGCTCATCGCCTCTTGACCTCGTTACGGCGGGCCTCGGCCTTGCGCATGGTTTGCCAGGACCAGATCAGCAGAGCGACCAGCGCGCCTATGCCGACAACATAGGACGCAATCACAAAGTCCCATTGATTGAGTGCTTCACGCATTACGCCTTCTCCGCATTTGCGATGGCATCGAGGGGTTCGTCATCGAGCGCCCGGCGGCGCAGGCGCGCCTCGACTTGTGCCTCGGCAATCAAGGCACGCATGCGCATCAGCACGATGCCACCAAACAGCAAGGAAAACCCCACAACCGCGATCAGCAAGGGTGCCAGAAATTCGGCGTCGATCGCGCTTTTTCCGACCGTAATGCTCGGCGGCTGATGGAGTGAATTCCACCATACCACTGAGCGGTTGATAATCGGAATATTGATCGCACCAACGATCCCGAAGATCGCTGCCAGCTTTTGCGACCCTCCGTCACGCGCGCTCGCCTGAGCCAAAGCCAGATAGCCAGCGTAAAGGAACAGCAAGACCAGCATACTGGTCAACCGCCCGTCCCACACCCACCAGGTGCCCCAGGTCGGCCGCCCCCAGATCGAACCGGTGGCCAGACAAATGGCGGTAAACACCATGCCGGGAACGGCAATCGCGCGAGCAGAAACAGCAGCAAGCGGATGCTTCCAAATCAGCAGCGCGGCGCTCGCGATAGCGATGCCCGTCCAACCGCCCATCCCGAGCCATGCTGAAGGCACATGAATAAACAGGATCCGGACCGTCTCACCCATCAATCGGTCAGGAGAAACGACAACCAGTCCCCAAGCCACGGCTCCTGCAGACAGCAGAAGTCCGCTCACGACCAGCAAGGGAGTCATCCAGCGAGCGAGCGAAAGGAACCGGGTGGGGTTGGCGTAAATATGCATCTTTGCAGCTTCCTACGCTGCTTTAGCGCCCCTGCCGGGGGCTACAAGAGCGAAACGAACAACTCTCAATGCAACGCAGGTCACATCGCTTTGATCCCCGGTTTAGCTCCGCCCGATCAGCTTTTGCGCCATGGTGTCAGCGACCACGTCCGGTGATGCCCCGCTGGTATCGCTTTCGCGCCAGATTTCATGCAGTCGGTCAGGGATTTGCGCAATGCGTTTGCGCACTTCGTTGATATCGCTCGGCGTGCCATCGCGCCGCGCAAGATACTCGACCGCGACCGAGATAATCCCGCCAGCATTGATGACATAATCCGGCGCATAGAGAATATCGCGCTTGGCCAGCACATCGCCATGATGCGCCCGCGCCAATTGGTTGTTCGCACCGCCCGCGACAATGGCGCAATCGAGCCGCGCGATACCGGCATCGTCCAGAATCGCGCCAAGGGCATTGGGGCTGAAAACATCGCAAGCCACGCTCATGATCGCATCGGCGCCGACTGCTTCCGCACCCAGCTCATGAGCCAGCGCCGCTGCTCGGTCATCATGGATGTCAGCAAGTGTCAGCTTGGCGCCATCTTTGGCCAAGAGCCGCGCCACACCGCCGCCGACGCTGCCGGTCCCTTGCAGAGCGACATGGACGCCTTCGACGCTGTCCTTGCCAAGCTTGTGCTGCACTGCAGCCTTGATCCCATGATAGATCCCCATGGCCGTGAAAGGCCCCGGATCTCCGCCAGCGGCTGTGTCGCCGCTAACCGGCAGACCGGAGACATGCTGAGTGCGCTGGGAAACGGCGACCATATCGGCTTCGGAAATTCCCACATCTTCGGCGGTGACATAGCGCCCACCCAACGCCTCGACCGCATCGCCAAACGCGGCCAGCATTTCAGGAGTTTTGGTCTTGTCGCTATCGGCTAGGATAACCGCTTTGCCGCCGCCCATTGGCAGACCAGCCATGGCGTTTTTGTAGCTCATGCCGCGTGACAGCCTCAGGGCATCACGAATGGCGTCCTTCGGCTCAGGGTAGTGCCAGAAGCGCGTGCCACCAGCGCCAGGCCCAAGATGCGTGGAATGGACTGCAATAATCGCTGTCAGACCGCTTTTTCTGTCGCGCACCAATTGCACGAGTTCGTGATCATCAAAGTCTGGCTCAGTCCAGAAAGCGGTCATATGTCCATGCCCCATGAGCGCACCCGAGAAGGTGCCGTTCAATAAATCCCTGGGCGGAAAATGGGGCGATCGACGGGGTTCGAACCCGCGACCTCCGGTACCACAAACCGGCGCTCTAACCAACTGAGCTACGATCGCCACATACGGCCTAACTGACCGCGACCCCGCCAAGAAAGCGGGCTTTTGCGCACCTTAGACAACCGGTCAAGCGGTGATCGCAGGCGGGCCGCGCCTGTTGCACAAACCCGCCGCAATGGGAAGCGAAAACTGCGCCCAAACGAAGGTTGCGCAATTTTATTACACAGGCGATTTGCGGTTGGCGCGTGCAAACGGCCTCGCTATCGAGTCTCCATGCTTCCTCCTGGCGAGTCTTCGGCTGAGATTTTGCGGCGCCATCCCGGCGTCAAACAGATGCCCTCGCCAAAGGTTGAGCTGTTTGTGAAGAGCGGTTTTCTAGCCGCTGAGCATTGCGACGAGCTGATCCGGTTGATTGATTTAGACCGACGTCCGTCCACTCTCGCCGACTACAATGGCGACGCAACGTTTCGGACCAGTGAGACATGCGATCTCAGGCCCGAAGAACCTGCTGTGAAGCGTCTTGAAGACCTGCTTCACGCCTTCACGGGAATCGATCCGGCGCATGGCGAACCGCTACAGGGGCAACGCTATGAAGTCGGACAGGAGTTCAAACAGCACACCGATTGGTTCACACCCAATGGCCCGGATTGGGAAAAGTTCTGCGGTGTCGCAGGCCAACGCACCTGGACCTTCATGATTTACCTCAACGACGTTGAGGCCGGTGGGGCAACACGATTCAAGGCGGTCAACAAGAAGATCATGCCAGAGCAAGGCAAGATTGTCGGGTGGAACAATCTCAAACCCGATGGCAGCGGCAATCTCTCCACCCTTCACCACGCGATGAAGGTCCGCAAGGGCCTCAAATATGTGATCACCAAATGGTATCGCGAAAAGCCCTGGGGCTGGCCCGAATGAGCATTGCCAGAGCAACTCTGCTTGCCAGCGCCTGCGTCGCACTCGCCAGCTGCAGCGCGCCCTATATCGGCGTCGAGGCCTATCGGGAAGACGACGGCGCAATTTGGTTTCGAAACGCTAACCCCAGCCTGTTCGTCACCGATTGCATCGCGGCAATCGAAGTCACAGAGGGTTCGACCGGAGAGCTGGTTTGGGATGCCAGCGCTGCCGGGAGTGATTGCCTAGCGAAGCTCCCGTTCCGATATGGCGTTGTTGAAACGGAGTTGGATCCCGACCGGCTCGTCCCTGCCCAGCCCTTAGAGGCCGGTCGTGACTACTCGGTGTTCGTCTCGATCACGGGCGGCGCTGGTGGTGGCAGCTTTCGGATCGAGCCCGACGGGAAAGTCACCAATCTCGACTAAAGCGACAACCAAAGAAAAAGGCGGCCCACTGGACCGCCTTCTTACTTTCATCGCTGAAAAGTGTCTTACTTCTTGAGCGAAAGTCCGCCGAAGCGCTTGTTGAACGCTGCAACCCGGCCGCCTTCCTGAACCTGGCGGTTGCCGCCGGTCCAAGCCGGGTGGCTGGTCGGGTCGATATCGAGTGCGAGCGTGTCGCCCTCATTGCCCCAGGTTGAGCGGGTTTGAAACTCGGTGCCATCGGTCATCTTGACCGTGATCATGTGATATTCGGGATGCCCTTCGGCTTTCATGTCTCTTGTCCTTGCTAGCGTGAACCCGGTTCCGACCGGACCTGCTGTTTGCGGGAAAGCGGGCCACATAGCGCGCCCGCCGTAAATTGCAAGCGAAGTTGACCCTAATCGCTCGGCGGATCGGCGATCATGGCGGTGAATTCGGTCTCACAAGTGGTCTTGCCCTCGACACTCGCCTTGCCCTTGAACTTGTAGATCGTTCGGCGCTGCTGGAGAAACTCAACTTCCAGATCGAGCAAGCACCCGGGCGTGACCGGCGCGCGGAACTTGGCTCCATCAATGCCCATGAAGATCACCAGCTTGCCCGTTCCAGCCAAGCCCAGGGTCTCAATCCCCAGGATAGCGGCAGCTTGAGCCAAGGCTTCGATTTGGAGCACGCCGGGCATGATGGGAGCGCCAGGAAAATGTCCCTGGAAGAACTCCTCATTCATGCTGACCGCTTTGACCGCATGAATGCGCTCGCCGAGGTCAATCGACTTGACCCGATCGACCAGAAGCAGGGGATAGCGGTGTGGCAGCGCCTTCAGGATCTTGTGAATGTCGTAGTCCGCGATCCGCTCAGCTGCGGGCGCATCTGCGCTCGTTTCTGCCATAGCTACCCCCTGTAACTCTTCTGTGCCGACTACCAGTCGATCAACGGCCCACCGGCGCTTCAGTCGCAGGCTGTTCGCCTTGCTGAGCCGCCTGTGCCGCGGCTTGCTGCTGCTGGATCAACCGCGCGGTGAGCAGATATTGCTGGATCTGCTGGTAGAGAGCAACCGACTGACGCTGCGGTGCCCAGCCTTGCGGAGGCACAATCTGCGCCGCCGTGATCTTGGTGTTCATCTGAGCGGCGACTTTGCCTGAAATATCAGCCTCGGGCGGCGCCAAGAGAATGGCTTCAGGCGAAATCAGCATTTGAATCTGATCGGCCGCAATAACTTCCTGCAATGAGGGGCCGTAATGCACCGACACTTGCTCGACCACAAAGATGCGAGCCCCATCGATCTGGTTGGTCAAAGTCGCAATCTGACCGTCGATCTGCTCAAGCTGGGTCAGTTGTGGAGTCCCTTCGGCCGCAGCCAGTTCAGCATCATCCACCTCATTGTCATCATTGGAGTCGAGCTGGCCAAGAACCGTCTGACGCTGCGTCTGAAGGTCCCTGCGCGTGTCGATCTGAGCCTTATAGGATTCATTGACCTGGTTGTAGGCGGTCTGGAATGCCGTCGTGCCCATAATCGCAGTTGGAGTGTCGACGGTGGCAATATTGCCCTGAACCTGCGCATTTGCAGGAGCAGAAAGTGCAACGAGGGATGCGACCCCTCCCGCAGCGAGTGACTTGATTGTATTTTTCATTAGAATTGTGTTCCTACGTTGAACGTAAAGCTCTTTGTGTCATCCCCTTCGACGCTCCGAAGGACGTGCGCGAAATCGATCCGGAACGGCCCAAACGGCGAGTTCCAATTGACGCCAATCCCCACCGAGATACGCGGCGATGCAGAATCGCCGAGGAAGACCTCGCGAATGGTTGAGCCCGGAATGATGCTTGGCGAATTGACGCTGGTGCCAATGCAGGCAGGTGGATTGGGGTTGGTTGGGCTGGTGACGATGGAACTCGCGGTGACTGTGCAGACATTGTTCTCGATCGAAGCTGCATCGATTTGAACAAATTCAAGATTGCCATTGGCATCGGTCGATTGCAGCCCGTTCGGGTTGTCCTGAAGGACCGGGGTCTCCACCCCGAACAAGGCCCCAACATCGACAAAAATCGATGGGCGCAGACCCAATTCTCTCGCGCCCGTGCCCAGCGGAATTTCAAGCTCGGCCCGACCAAGATAATAGGTGTTGCCACCCAGGGAGTCATCGCGGTTCTGGTCGCGATTGGTGTTCGCCACAGGGTTCCCGTTCTCGTCGACGGAATCGTATGGCTGCGTAAGGATCCGTGGACCGACCCCGCGAATGTCAAAGCCGCGGAATTGCGGTTCACCCAAGAAGAAACGGTCCGTCAGGAGCACGTCCTTCTCGCCGTCGCCATCGGTGTCGTCGAAACCGAAAATGGTCCCGCCTTCAGCTGCCAGTGAGAAAATGAAGCCGCTGCCAATGTTCCAGTACTTGGCAGCCTTACCGCGGAACCGCAGGTATCGAACATCGCCGCCCAGCCCTGCAAACTCGGTCGAGAAGGTGATGTTCTCGCCCCGCGAAGGCCGCAGTCGCGAATCGACTGTGCTGTACGCCAGATTCAGGCCGACGATTGAGCTCAGGCGTTCGCCCAAGGCATCGCACAAGAAACGACCCGCAAGCAGCGGACTGCATTCCGGCACGCCGTCACGGTCAAGATCCTGGAAGAACTGGTCTTCGTCGAGCGAGATCTGATCGTAGTTGAGCGTATAGCTGACCACTGCCGAGAGGTATTCGGTCAGAGGAACACCGCCGCGAATGGCAAAACCGGTCGTGGCTTGCTCAAACGTCGTGTTGCGGTCGGCGCTGGCAAAGTTGAAGCTGTTGATGTCGCGCCGATAGATATCGATGCCGGTCGAAATGTTGCGATCGAACACATAGGGCTCGGTAAAGCTGACCTGGGCCGAACGCGAGAAGCGCGAATAGTTGAGGCTCAACCCGACGGTCTGTCCACGACCGCGGAAGTTCCGTTGCCTGATGCTGCCGGCCAGAATGAAGCTCTCAATCGATGAGAAGCCAGCCGAGAACTGAAGTTCGCCGGTCGGTTGCTCCTGGACGTTCGCTTCCAGGACGATCCGGTCCGGCTGGGACCCTTCGACTTGGCTGACTTCGAAGTTCTCCTGGAAGTAGCCGAGTGAGTTGATCCGCGCGGTTGTCCGTTGGACACCCAGCGAGTTGAAGGCGTCGCCCTCGCTGACCCGGAATTCACGCCGCACAACCTTGTCTTGGGTCAGCGTGTTGCCATTGACGTCGACCCGCTCAATGTAGACCCTCGGGGCCTGACGCAGCAGGAAGGTGACGTCCATCGTCAGATCTTCCTTGTTGCGATTGAATTGCGGCGAGACGTCGGCAAAAGCGTAGCCGAACGTACCCGCGAGTTCGGTCAGTTGCTCGACGGTGTCTTCGACCAGCTTGGCGTCATAAAAGTCGCCGGTCTTCATCGGCAAATTGCCGCTCATCAGATCGCTGTCGAAATCACGCAGCTGGCTGTCCACATCGACAGTGCCGAAGTTGTAGCGCTCACCCTCTTCAACCACATAGGTGATGATGAAGTCGCGCTTATCAGGCGTTAGCTCAGCAACGGCTGAAACGACCCGGAAGTCGGCATAGCCTTCGGTCAGGTAAAACTGGCGCAGCTTCTGTTGGTCAAACGCCAGACGATCAGGGTCATAGCTGGTGTTTGAGCTGAAGAATCGGTGCCAGCGCGATTGCTTGGTGACCATCTCGCCACGCAGCTCTCCATCGGAGAATTCCTCATTCCCGATGATATTGATCTGGCGGACCTTGGATTTCGGCCCTTCGCTGATCTCGAACACGATATCGACCCGGTTTTGCGGCAGCTGAACCATCTTTGGCTCGACTGTGGCCGCAAACCGCCCCTGGCGCTTGTAGAGTTCGATAATCCGGGCAACGTCAGCCCGAACCTTTGACCGGGTGAAGATCTGACGCGGCGCAAGTTTGATCTCTGGCAGGATCTTGTCAGCATCGAGCCGGTCATTTCCTTCGAGAACAATCCGGTTGATCACCGGGTTCTCGGTCACATTGATGATCACATTGCCGGCATCATTGCGAATCGAGAAGTTTGAGAACAGTTCTGTCGCGCCCAGATCCTTGAGCGCCTGGTCAGCTGCGACTGTGGTGTATTCCTGTCCAACCCGCAGTCGGATGTAACTCAGAATGGTGGTCGGCTCGAGCCGCTCCGCTCCGACGATCCGGATCGAACGGATCACTTGAGTCGCTGGCGCGGCAGCAGGTTGCGGCTCGGAAGCGCTGCTGCTCTCGTCCTGATTTTGGGCCAATGCCACTTGCGGAACGCCGGCCAGCACAGTTCCACACATCAGCGCGATGGCAAAACGTCCGATCGACTGAACAGACTGACTGCCTGTCTCGTTGCATCGATTCATGAAGTAACTGTTCCCGTCTAACCCGAATTCAAACCGCACGTCTGCCCGGGACGCATTCCAAAAAAAGGCGCGACGCCAATTGGGCCCTCGACGGTCTCAACCGCCTCTGCCCGATGCGTCACTCGCAATCAAGCAGACATATCTGCTCGACCACGCTCCCCTAGCCCATTTCCCCGACTAACTGCCAAACAGCGGCAGCGAGACAAGGTCATTTATGGTGACAAACACCATCAACAATAGCACCACAAAGATGCCAGTCCGATAGGCCCATTCGGTGGCCTGCGGGCCAACCGGTTTACGCCTCACGGCCTCCGCAGCATAGAATGCCAAATGACCTCCATCTAGCGCGGGGATTGGCAAGAGGTTGATGAACGCCAAATTAAGCGAGATCAGCGCGGCGAAATTGACAAAGGCCAGCAAGCCGAGGCTCAATTGCTCGCCAGAGAACTTCGCGATCTTGAGCGGTCCGCCCAATTCCTGGACCGATCGGTCTCCCGAAATGATCTGCGCAATCCCGGTCAGCATCATCTTGAAGATGTTGATCGAGTGCGAAACCGCCTCAGGAATCGCTCCGAGAATGCCAATATCTTCATAAGTGAGCGTCGGAGGTACGTCGTCCGGCCGCATGATCCCTAGCCGCCCGACAGTGCCTACATTGCCGAACGTATCGGTCTCAACCGAGGAACCAATCGTAACGGGGAACTCCAATTGGGCCCCCTCACGATCAATCGTCATCACGATCGATTTGCCCGGATAGAGCGCCACTTTGTCGACCAGTGCCGAGAAATCAGCCACCTCATCGCCATCAATTGCGAGGATCTTGTCGCCCAGTTCCACCCCGGCTTCCCGAGCGACCGAGGTCTCTGCAAACCCTGCTACAACCGTAGAGTCTTCCGCGAATTCGACCACCGGCTTCCCGTTGATCGCGAAGAACGCAAAGAAGATCGCCAGTGCGACCAGAATATTGGTCACCGGCCCAGCCGCGACGATCAGGGTGCGTTTCCATAGGCTTGCGTGATGAAAGCTGCCCTCTTGAGCTGCGGCATCAGCACTCGCCAACGCCTCTTGATCAGGCACGCTAGCCGGGTTCATGTCGCCCTTGAACTGAACATAGCCGCCCAGCGGCAGCAGCGAGAGCTTCCAGCGAGTCCCATGGCGATCGGTGTAGCCTGCGATCTCCCGCCCAAATCCGACCGAGAAAGCCTCGGCCTTCACGCCGAACCAACGGCCGACCAGATAATGGCCAAGTTCATGCACGGTGACCAGAAAACCGATCAGGATCGGGAAGCCGACCAGATACATCCAGAAAGGTGGCGATTCAAACAAGGGTGGCGCTCTCCAGCATACTTTCCGCCTGGTTCCGCGCTTCGGCGTCCAGGGCCAGCACTTCCTCAAGCGTGCCGGGTTGCGGCGCGCTATAGCGAGAAAGTAGCTGTTCGACCACTACAGTGATTTGAGTGAACCCAATCTTACCATCGAGGAAGGCCGCCACCGCCACTTCATTGGCAGCGTTGAGGACCGCAGGCGCTCCGCCACCGGTCTGGATGGCTTCGCGCGCCAGTCTGGTCGCGGGGAAGCGCTCTTCATCAGGCGCAAAGAAGCTCAATTCGCCAATGGCAGGCAAATCGAGCGGCTCGAGCGGCGTGTCCATTCGCGTCGGCCACGCAAGGCAGGAGGCGATCGGCACCCGCATATCTGACGGACCGAGCTGCGCCAGCGTTGAGCGGTCCTTGTACTCGACCATTGAGTGAACCACGCTCTGCGGGTGAACCACGATTCCCAGCCGATCGAGCCCGACCGGGAACAGATGGTGGGCCTCGATGAATTCGAGCCCCTTGTTCATCATGGTCGCGGAATCGACGCTGATCTTGGCGCCCATGTCCCAATTGGGATGCGCGACTGCCTGAGCTGGCGTAGCAGCAGCCAATTGCTCCTGCGTCCAAGTGCGGAAAGGACCACCGCTGGCGGTCAGCGTGATCTTCGCGACATTGTCGAGATCGTTACCGGCCAAGCATTGGAAGATGGCATTGTGCTCGCTGTCCGTTGGCAGCAGCGTAGCCTTATGCTGCGCGACCGCTGCCGTCATGACGTCGCCGGCCGATACCAGCGCTTCTTTGTTCGCGAGGGCAATTGTACCGCCCTGCTCGATCGCTGCCATTACCGGCGCGAGCCCGGCGCATCCGACGATCGCCGCCACTGTCAGGTCAACCGGGCGCGACGCGGCTTCCACCAGCGCCTGAGCGCCGCCCGATGCGGTCACGTCATTGGGCCCCAGAGCAGCGCGCAAATCAGCCAAGCACGCTTCGTCACCCACGACCGCCTGCTTCGCGTCGAACTCAATCGCCAGCGCAGCCAATTCCTCGGCCGAGCAATTGGCGGTCAGAGTATCGACTTGCCATGCATCACGATTGCGCCGGATCAAGTCGAGCGTCGAGGCACCGATTGAGCCGGTTGCACCAAGGATGGAGATAGATCGCGCCATGGTCATCGCCTCACAGGATAAACCGCATCAACGCTAGCACAAAGAACACCGCAAGAAAGCCATCCAGCCGGTCGAACAAGCCCCCGTGTCCGGGAATGAGACTGCCTGAATCCTTGACCCCGGCGCGGCGTTTCATCCAGCTTTCGAAGAAGTCGCCCGCCTGCGCCAGCACTGCGATAAGGACGCCCGCTACGATCGCTCCGACGATATTGAGCAGACCAGGTCCATCGGGCGAAACCGGCCCAAACTGGCCCGCCTCAGGATAGGTGTACTCAATCCATAGGGCGACCAGCGACGCCGCCATTGCTCCGCCCAAAAGGCCAGCCCAGGTTTTCGAAGGGCTGATCGAAGGCGCAATCTTAGGCCCGCCGAACAAGCGGCCAGCGAAATAGGCTCCGACATCGACCGCTACGATCGGAAGGAAGAACCCCAACATGACGAACAAAGCCACATAGTCCTCGCGGATCGCCACCATCGCCAGCGCCGCCGCGCCAACGTAGATTGCGCCAAAGAACAGCCACACGACCTCTCCGAGCGGGGCAATCTCGAACCGACGCACGAGACCGTTCCATTCCCACAGGATGCCTCCGGCAATCAGCGCCACAAAACCCATCCAGAACCATCCGCCGAGCCAGAGCGCCGCGCCGGCGACGACAATCATCGCGATCGCCGACGCCACCCGGACTGCCAGCTCGCGGCCAAACACTTTGGGTCTTGAGCCGGTGTTACTTGCGTCCGCCAAACCGCCGCTCCCTCGTCGCAAAGTCATCCAGAGCAGCCGCGAGGTGCTCGGGTTTGAAATCCGGCCACAGTGTGTCGACAAACAGCATCTCGGCATAAGCCGATTGCCACAGCAGGAAGTTCGAAAGCCGCACTTCTCCGCTGGTCCGGATTAGCAGATCAAGCGGCGGCAGGTCGGCCGTGTCCAATTCTGCGGCGATGCTGTCCGGAGTGATCTCGCCTTTGGCAGCGGCCTTGTTTGCTGCCCGCGCAATCTCATGCTGCGACCCGTAGTTGAGCGCCACAGCCAGGATCTGCGATCCGTTAGCGGTCCGCTCCAAAGCATCTTCCAGCATACCGACAATATCAGGCGCCAAGCCGCGCCAATCGCCGATAATCCTCAGCTGGACGTCATTGGCGACAAATTCTTCAAGATCGGATTTGATGAATTTGCGCATCAGATTCATCAGGTCATCGACCTCATCCTCGGAACGCTTCCAGTTCTCGCTCGAGAAGGCATAGAGAGTGAGACATTTGAGCCCCATCGGCTCCAGGCCCCGCACCAGCCGGCGGACCGCTTCGACACCGCGCTGATGGCCGACAGCTCTGGGAAGCGCGCGTTTCTTTGCCCAGCGACCATTGCCATCCATGATGATGGCAACGTGGCTGGCCCGCCCGTCAGTGCTGGTGGGCTCCTGGCCCATCAAGTCTCCCCACCCCGGTCCGAAATGCCGCTGCCCGACTTCACTGAGTCAGGATCTCTTGTTCTTTCTTCGCTGCCGCTTCGTCGGTTTCTGCGACGAACTTGTCGGTCATTTTTTGGACCTCGTCCTCAAGCCGCTTGCGCTCGTCCTCAGAGATCTCTTTCTTCTTCTCGTCGGTCTTGAGCGCTTCCATGCCGTCACGCCGGACATTGCGGATCGCGATCTTGGCCTTTTCGGCATATTGACCCGCAAGCTTGGCCAGTTCCTTGCGGCGTTCCTCAGTCAGGTCAGGCATCGGCAGGCGGAGGGTTTGACCATCGATCATCGGGTTGAGACCAAGGTTGGCATGGGCAATGCCCTTTTCGACCGGGATCAGGTTCGACTTATCCCACACCTGGACGCTGAGCATGCGCGGCTCTGGCGCTGAAACCGTGGCAACCTGGTTGAGCGGCATCATCGACCCGTAGACTTCAACCATTACCGGATCGAGCAGGCTGGTGTTGGCTCGCCCGGTGCGCAGACCAGAAAGATCGCTCTTGAGAGCTTCGACTGCGCCATTCATACGGCGCTCGATATCGGCCTTGTCATATTGTGCCATGAATCAGGCTTCCTCTTTCACAATGGTTTGAACACCCTGCCCTGCCAGGACCCGGGCGACATTTCCTTTCTCGCGGATCGAAAAGACCACTATCGGAATGTTGTTCTCTCGGCAAAGCGCAACCGCGGTCGCATCCATAACTTTGAGATTGTCGGACAGGACCTGGTCGTATGCGATGGCGTCGAAGCGCTTGGCATCAGGGTTGTGCTTCGGATCGCTGTCATAGACGCCGTCGACGCTGGTACCTTTGAGCAGCGCATCGCAGTTCATTTCCGCAGCGCGCAACGCCGCGCCAGTGTCTGTCGTGAAGAAGGGATTGCCTGTTCCGGCTGCGAAGATCACGATCCGACCCTTTTCCAGGTGCCGTTCGGCCCGACGGCGAATGTAGGGCTCACACACGCTGCTCATGGGAATGGCGGACTGCACCCGCGTGGCGACGCCCAATTGCTCGAGCGCGTTCTGCATCGCCAGAGCGTTCATGACTGTCGCGAGCATGCCCATGTAATCGCCTGTCGTCCGGTCCAGCCCCTTGGCCGCCGCCGAAATCCCGCGAAAGATATTGCCCCCGCCGATCACAAGGCAAACCTCAAGACCTGTTTCCTTGGCCGCCTTAACCTCTTCTGCAAGCCGCGCGACGTAGGTAGGATCAATCCCGTATTCCTGTTCCCCCATCAGCACTTCGCCGGACAATTTGAGGAGAACGCGCTTGATTTCTGGAAGGGCCATAGACGAAACTGATCCGGTTGTTTGTTTGACTGCGGCGCTCCTTAGCGGCGCTAGGCGCGAGGCGCAAAGAGAAAGCCCATGATCAGGAAATTGATGATCATCGCGATTCTGATCGGGCTGGTCGTGGCTGGTAAGGCCTATCACGACACGATGCGCGATCCGGTGGTGAAACGCCTGACACTGACGAGCGATAGCATGGCCCCAGACGCTGCGCCTTTGGTGCTCGCTCTGATCGCAGACGTGCATGTCGCCGGACCCGACATGCCGCCCTCGAGGGTCGAAAGGATCGTCGCGCAAGTCAATGCGCTGGAACCCGATATCGTCGCGATTGCCGGTGATCTCGTGAGCGAGAAGAGAGTCGCCACACGAACCTATTCTGCACCAGAGGTGGTTGCACCGCTCGCAGCTCTCGACGCCCCTCTGGGAACCGTCATCGTGCCCGGCAATCATGATCATTGGTCGGATTGGGCAGCCTTGCGCCGTGAGCTCGACACAATCGAGACGATCACTGTGTTGGAGAATGAGGCCGCTCAGTTTGGGCCATTGGTGATTGGCGGGATCGACGACGCGTTTGTCGATCGAGCGGACGTTTCAGCGACCATGGTCCAGATGGCACAATTGGAGGGTGGCCGGGTGGTCCTGACCCATAGTCCTGATATCTTTCCAGACATCCCGGTCGATGTTGATCTGGTCATGGCCGGTCACACCCATTGCGGGCAAATTGCCTATCCCTGGGGCGGTGCACCGGCGACCATGTCGGATTATGGCGAGCTCTATTATTGCGGGGTGGTTGAGCAGCATCAGAAGGTGCTGATCACCAGTGCAGGGCTAGGCACGAGCCTCATTCCGGTTCGGCTGTTCACGCAGCCGGAGATTTGGCTGATCGAATTGCGGCCGCCGGCGCGGTGAGTTGGGAGCGTCCATTTTCCTACATGGCACACCGTTGCTAGCTTCGCATCGGCTCTTTCACATCGTAATTTCGGCACCCTATGGCGGTGCTATCTAGCGGCCCCAAAAAGGGGGTATGTACTTGATCAACTTCGTACGGAGACGGTCGGTTCGACTGGCACGAAAAAGGCCGCCGCAGCGCGATGCTGCGACGGCCGTTTCTGATGAGATGGGAACTGTACCACCCGCACCCTCCGCCCTTCCACCCGGATCATAGCCCGGGTGTGAAAATCCGGGTGGAAGGGCGGAGGGTGCGGGTGGCTAGGTCGCCTAGCCCAAAGGCTTAACCGCCGACGGCAGCAGCCACTTCAGCAGCGAAGTCGCTTTCTTCAACTTCGATGCCTTCGCCGAGCTGGAAACGAACATAGTCGACCAGCTCGATCGAGCCGCCATTGTCCTTGCCGGTCTTGGCAACGACGTCAGCAACCGACGACTTGTTGTCCATCACGAACATCTGGCTGAGCAGAGCGTTCTCTTTCGCGAACTTCTTGATCGCGCCTTCGACCATCTTTTCCTGGACGTTCTCAGGCTTGCCGCTCTCAGCAGCCTTTTCCTGAGCAACCGCACGCTCACGCTCGATCACGTCGGCGTCGAGGCCGTCGGCGTTGAGCGCCTGCGGGAACATCGAAGCGATGTGCATGGCGAGTTGCTTGCCGAACGGCTCAAGCACGTCAGCGCCGAGGTCGCTTTCGAGCGCAACCAGAACGCCGATCTTGCCGAGGCCATCAGCAGCGGCGTTGTGCATGTAAGACACGACCGAACCTTGGTTGACCGACACGCTCTTCATGCGGCGGATCTGTTGGTTCTCACCGATCGTGGCGACATTGTCGGTCAGCTTGTCGGCAACGCTGCCACCGTCTGGATAGGCGGCGCTCTTGAGCGCTTCGACATCGTCAGCGTCGAGACCGAGCGCAACCGTGGTGGTCTTGCGGACGAAGTCCTGGAACTGCTCGTTCTTGGCGACGAAGTCGGTTTCTGAATTGACTTCGACGGCAACGCCGGTGGTGCCGCTGACGGCGACACCGACAAGGCCTTCAGCAGCTGTACGGCTCGACTTCTTCTGAGCGGTCGCGAGGCCTTTGGCGCGCAATGCGTCAACGGCGGCTTCAATATCGCCACCGGCTTCGGTCAAAGCCTTTTTGGCGTCCATCATGCCTGCGCCAGTCTTCTCGCGCAGTTTCTTCACATCGGCGACGGTGAAATCGGCCATGGTGATTTCCTTCTTCTAAAAGTGTGCGCCCACGAGCACGGGAAAACCCGGGGGGTTGCTCGGCGCGCTAGTCTGGGATTGTGACGCGCGCTTGACGCGTCACGCACTTGGTAAAGCTTAGGCAGTCTCGGCTTCAGCGGCGGTCGACTCAGCCGGTGGCTCAGCCATAGCTCCCACATCCTCGCCCGAATCCGCGACAGCGCCGCCACGACCGGCGGTCGCAGCTTCGGCGATTGCCTGGCAATACAGACGGACAGCGCGGCTGGCGTCGTCATTGCCTGGAACCGGGAATGCAATGCCGGTCGGATCGGTGTTGGTGTCGAGCACCGCAATAACCGGGATGCCGAGCACAGCGGCTTCCTTGATGGCGAGATCTTCCTTGTTGGCGTCGATCACGAACATCACGTCCGGAACGCCGCCCATGTCGCGGATACCGCCGAGCGAGAGTTCCAGCTTTTCACGCTCACGGGTGAGCTGCAGAACCTCTTTCTTGGTGAAGCCGCTGGTGTCGCCCGAGAGCTGCTCTTCGAGAGTCTTGAGGCGCTTGATCGAACCCGAGATCGTCTTCCAGTTGGTCAGCATGCCGCCAAGCCACCGGTGGTTGACGAAGTGCTGGCCCGATTGGCGCGCGGCTTCAGCGATCGGCTCTTGCGCCTGACGCTTGGTGCCGACGAACAGCACCTTGCCGCCTGCACGAACGGTTTGCTCAACGAAGTCGAGA
This sequence comes from Erythrobacter sp., assembly GCA_965229665.1. Lineage (GTDB taxonomy): Bacteria > Pseudomonadota > Alphaproteobacteria > Sphingomonadales > Sphingomonadaceae > Erythrobacter. The sequence goes on from OZ245896.1 coordinate 3,575,343, forward strand.
GCGCGCGCGAACAGTGGCACTGTCTGCGACAGGTCGATGATGTGAACACCGTTGCGGGCGCCGAAGATATACGGCTTCATCCGCGGGTTCCAGCGGTGGGTCTGGTGGCCGAAGTGTGCGCCGGCCTCAATCAATTGCTGCATGGTGACGGTAGTGCCCGCCATAATTCAATTCCTTCCGGTTATGCCTCTGGAAGACTGGAACCACCTGCGGAGTATCCCGCCAGCAGCACCGGCATGTAGTGCCTTCCATGTGAATTTCGCCAATAACGAGCCAAGCGATCGCCTGCCGCGCTTCAACGAGAGCGGCCCATTAGCCAGCGAATCCGCAGAAATCCAGCACTTTCTTGCGAATCCCCTCTTCTCAGAAAGATTCCACTTGACCAGATGGAACGAATATAGAACAAAGAGCTGGAACAAACATGGTACATGCGGGAAAGCGGGAGCGTCTCCGTCTTACCGATAGCAGCAAGAGAAAAGGAACCGCTTCAATGATCGCAGTCGCATTGATCGCATTATTTGCTATCGCAACACTGGCAATCGCGTTTGCTCTGGCTGACAGCGTGTTTCGCATGCGCCATGCTTTCGTATCACTTTCGCGTGAACGGGCTTTGGCCAAATCTGGGTTTGTGCCGCATGTGCAAGCGAGCGAGCTTCGTTTGCGTCCTACCCCTGGAGTGCATCGCGGAAGCCCTGCCCGCCCCTTTGCGCGGCGTATTCCTTTGCGAGCTAACCGTCCGCTGTTAGGCGCTGCCGCTTGATCCGTCCGTATTTGATCAGGCCATAGGGCATCAGGACAAGGTAGATCACCGAGATAGAAGTCAGCGTCCACCAAGGCTCCATCAGCAAGGCTGTGAACGCCAGAGCGACCAACAGGATCAAGCCCATTCGAATTCCGCGGCGCGGGCGGATTGAGGCCCAGCTCAATGTGGCCATATTCGAGATCATCAGGAACGCGATCGCGGCGAGCCAGAGTCCAAGCCAGACCGGCTCGCGAAACACGTCATTGCCGGTCGCCAACCACAAATACATCGGCGTGAAAGCCAACCCAGCTCCAACCGGAGCCGGAACTCCGGTTAGAAAACCAGCCGATTTGTGAGGCTGATGGTCGACGTCGATTTGCGCGTTGAACCGCGCCAACCGCAGAGCGCAGCAAATGGCAAAGGCCAGCGCGGCGAACCACCCAATTCTTGGCAGATCTTGCAACGACCACAGGAACAGGACGATCGCGGGTGAAACGCCGAAAGAAATCGAATCGGCGAGACTGTCGAGTTCGGCCCCAAAGCGAGATTGCGCATTGAGCAGCCGGGCAATCCGCCCATCGATGCCATCAAGGACGCCTGCTAGGACGATCGCAAAGATCGCCAATTCCCATTGCTCAGCAATCGCAAAACGGATCCCGGTCAGGCCAGCACAAAGTGCTGCTGCGGTTATCGCATTGGGAAGCATAGCGCGAAGCGTCAGACCTCGGACATAGGTCCCTTTCGATCCCGCTTCGTCTTCAGCCGACTTAGGGCCCAACCGAGCTGGGTCGACTGGGCCAGGATGCGAGGAGCCCGCACCCGATTTGGCGTCTTCACTCACTGAGGCCCGCTCATTGCGCGACGCCTTCGAGAACGGCTTGAACACCCACCTCGGCAAGAATGGTCTCACCCGCAATAACGGTCTGGCCCATCAGGACTTTGGGATCCGTGCCTGCGGGCAGATAGACATCAACCCGACTGCCAAACCGGATCAGGCCAACCCTCTGCCCCTTTGCGACAGTGTCACCAGGCTTCACGAAGGGAACAATCCGGCGGGCAACCAGACCGGCAATCTGGGTAAAACCGATCATGCGACCATCGCTGCCCTCAACCAGAATATGCTGCCGCTCATTTTCCTCGCTGGCCTTGTCCAGATCAGCATTCATGAATTTGCCCGGGACATACACAACACGCCGGATTGTGCCGGCAATTGGTGAGCGGTTGATGTGCACATCGAACACACTCATGAAGATCGAGACGCGAGTAACCGGTCCTGCCGGCAGCGCCGCAAAGCCTGATCCGTCTTCAATCTGGAGCTCCCGTGGAGGTTCAACCTCCATGATCAGCGACACAATCCCATCGGCAGGCGCGACAATGGCATTGCTCGCTTGGGGGATGACACGCTCTGGATCGCGGAAAAAAGCGAACACACCGAGCGAGAGCAAGAGCATCGGCCACCCGATGATTTCCCAATCGAGCACCAACAAGGGGATGAGGCTCAACGCAATGGCAATCACACCATACTTGCGACCCTCGGGATGGATCGGCGGCCAACTCCATGTGGCTTCGCCGCGACCCTTATTATCTAGAATTTCTCCGGGCATGTCCTGCAACTAAGCATTGCGCAGCGCGGCGGCAACCCGCTTGATCGCGAGTCATTCGACCGAGTGCGAAATTGATGAGAGCGACTAGGCGGTTTTTCGAACAAAAACAGAGCCTGCCGAATAGCCGGCCCCGAAGCTGCAAATCAATCCGGTGTCATTCGCAGCCAGATCTTCGCTGTTGAGGTGGAACGCAATGATCGAACCAGCGCTCGACGTATTGCCATAGGTATCGAGAACTGTCGGGCTTTCGTCCTCATTGGCTTCGTGTCCCAGGACGCGCTGCGCGATCAGGCGATTCATTCCAGCATTGGCTTGGTGCAGCCACATCCGACGGAGCGTGCTTGGATTGATCTGCAGCCGTTCGGCTTCGTCGAGGATCATCTGCGCAACCATGGGCACGACTTCCTTGAAGACCTTGCGTCCCTCTTGAACGAACAGTTTGTCAGCCGCGCCTGATGTTTCAGGATGCGCGCGATTGAGGAAGCCAAAATTGTTACGAATGTTGTTAGAGAAAACTGTCTTGAGCTTTGTGCCCAGGATCTCCCAATGGCTGTCGGGAGCGATCGCAGCGTCTTCAACCAACACCGCTGTCGCAACATCACCAAAGATGAAGTGACTGTCACGATCGCGCCAGTTCAAATGGCCTGAGGTGATCTCTGGGCTGACGACGAGCACGCTCTTTGCGTTTCCTGCACGAACATAGTCAGCGGCAGTCTGGATCCCGAAGGTCGCCGATGAGCAGGCCACATTCATGTCAAAGCCGAAACCATCGATCCCGAGCGCTTCTTGAATCTCAACCGCCATAGCCGGATAGGGACGCTGCATGTTGGACGCGGCGCACAATACGGCATCGACGTCTTTGGGATCGCGCCCCGCACGCTCAAACGCTTGTCGGCATGCCTTGACCCCAATCTCTGCCATGATCGAAATTTCATCGTCACCGCGCTCTTCCCAACGCGGCGCCATGGTTTCAGGGTCAAGGATCGGTTCTTTGGCCATTACATGGCGGGCTTTGATCCCACTGGCCTTCTCAATAAACTCGACTGAGGAATGCTGCAGCGCTTCAACCTCACCCGCTTCAATTGCGGCCGCATTGCGGTCATTGTGGAGGTCGACAAACCGATTGAAACTCTCAACCAGCTCTTCGTTGGTGATCGACTGCGCTGGCGTAAACAGGCCAGTGGCAGAGATAACGGGGCGATGGGTCATATTCATGGGAAGCGGGGCTTAATTGGGTGCGAGGCTCGGGGCAAGCCTTGCTGACAATCCCACGCTCACAATCAACAACTGGGCCCCTGCCCCAAGAGTATCTCACGCAGCCTTTTAGCCAAGCTTTGTGATGCAAATGCAGACACCGCATCTTGCCGGTTAGAAAAGCAGTGAGCTTCCCACACCGATCATCGAACCAACCATACCCGACCAAATAAAGAGATAAGCGGTCTTTCTCCGGCCGGACGGCTGAGACTTGCCGTCGTTTTGGCCCGTCTGGAACATCCACTGAAGCCCGCCCATGAGGTAACCCGACTTGCCGTCCTTTGAATTTCTGACACTCAAGAGATCAGCCAGACTCAGATTGCGTGGTCGCGGCCCCTGATTGCCTACCACCCAATCCCGAGCGGCAAGCATGGCCTCCGCCTCTTTCAAGGCCTCACGATCGACAGCTTCGCCGAGCAATCCAAGGACGAAAGCCTTGGGAAGCTTTTGTTCAAAGCAGACCCCAATGGCACCAGGGCGATGCCACTGCACGGTGCAGAAAATCTTCAACTTCTCGATTGTCAGCCAAACGTCCTGGCCCGGTTCGATTGCTCGACTGGTCTCAATCCGCGCGCCGTCCAAAGACACATCGGAGATGACGCATGCAAACCGGCCGCGCGTGTCCTGGATTGTGGCATCTATCGCCACGTCAGCTCTGCCAAGACTGCGTTGGCAAGATTTGTGATGGTCAGCAGTTGCGGTTTTAGCGAGTTCCATAGACAAAATTCGGCAAATCGCGCGTTTGTGGCTTCAATCGCGCGTTGCCCTCTCCAAGCTTAGCGTTTCCAGCAGCAAAGGCCACGAGCACTACTGACGGCAAACTTAGGACGAAATTAAGGGTAATGGCCGGAGAACGACCACGAGCAACACCATGAAAAACAGCGCGATAAGCCGCGCTCAGTCCACTCCGCCGCCACCGCTGTCTGAGCCGCTCAGGAAATTGCTGCCGGTGCGCGTTTCTGTGCTGAACCCGTCGTCGCCCAATCGCCCGCTTCGCCGAGGCTCACCTTTGACCACGCCTAGACCAATCAAGAGGAACACAAGACCAACCAAGCCAAAAATCAGGGCAATGAACCCCATAATCGCAGTCGAAACCGTGAAACCCTCTTCGAAGCCCGCGACAATCAGCGAATAGCCGAAGTAGCTCGCGATGAGCGTTAGAAACCCACCAATTACGATGCCCACGATCCGTTCAACCATAAGTCCCCCTTCCCATACAGTTTCGCTGATCGGGAGATTGCGCGAAGGAGATGCCAATCGTCAATTGGAATAAGCCCGCAGGTGCACAGGCGTATGGGCGCTAAGGATCGTAAGGAGGTGGTAGACAGGGCTGCAGAAGTTTCCGTCCATGAGGGTCGATGAAGAATGGCGAACAATCACCGATCGACATGCAAGTCGCGCCTGACAATCAGCCAGCCCTCATTGGTTTTGCGCCACTCAATCCGGTAAAAGCCGGTCGAGCGCACAATCGGCTGCTCCTCGGGAAGTTGGTGTGTGACCACAAAAGTGTGTTCGGTGATGGCGCTGTCAGAGGCCAATTCCTCAAACACCAGGTTAGAAAAGTGATGCCGTGACTGACGACCGGTCAAGCGCTCCGCTTGGGCTGTTTCTGCGTATTGCAATATAGTTGAGCGACCCTGAATTGGGCCTTCATTGTGTCGAACACCGCCGAAGTACCAGTCCATGACGCCGTCTTCGGCGAACAACTGAGCAAACCCCTCGGTGTCCTTTCGATCCCACAGCTGCGCGTATTTCGCGACCTGGTCTGCAATCGCAGCGCGATCTTCCAGAGTGGCAGCTTTAGCTTCCTTGGCTGGAGCCGCACCTCCTTCAAGCAGATGCGCGATCGCGGCGAGTCCGGCATTGCCGCAGATGTCGTCATAGTCGCGATCCTGCTCATCCTCGCCTGGCGCGCCAGAGATCCCGATACCACCAATGACCACTCCATTGTGATAGATCGGAAGTCCGCCCGAGAGTGTGATGAGGCCAATCTGATTGAAGACGGCTCCCAGCGTTGGCTCGTGTGAGTTTTCCTCTTCGATCACCGAAGTCGGCTCACGTCGAGAGGCGGCGGTGATCGCTTTGCGACGGCTGGTCTCAACGGTGTGCGGGAAGGCGCCCTCGCGCATCAGCTGAACCCGCGGTTGAGCTCTTTGATCGACCACAGTGACTGTCGCCGCAAAACCCATCTCGAGACATTTCTCTGATGCGACCGTCGCGGCCTTGAGCGCCCAGGCCTGGGGGATGCTGGTTTCGACATAGGGCATCTCAGCTTGTGCCCCTGCGCCGATTGTCAAAGTGGCCAAAAGCACTGTTTGCACCGTGCTCCGAAGTGTCCTTGCTAGCATTTGTGCGTTCCTGTTGAAGCTCTAAGTGGTCGGCATGGCAGAGATGCCCCAACAGCTCTGCCAAGAGGTTGGCAAATGCGCGCGTGTTTATTGAACCGTGAATTGTCCCATCATTCCAACGTCCTCATGCTCGAGGATGTGGCAATGATACATATAAGGGAATTGCTCGCTCGCTTCGTGCTCAAACCGCATCAGCAAAACCGTAGGCTGCTCTGTGACAACAATTGTGTCCTTCCACCCTCGATCGGCTTCTGAAGGCGGTTGACCATTGTGCTGCAGCACCTGAAACGAGACACCGTGCACGTGGAAAGGATGCGGCATCATCTCGGCTGTGACCGTCCATTCTTCGATCACGCCTTTGCGCACGCGATGATTAATCTGCCCCATATCCATCGACGCGCCACTAATGCTGAGCATGTTTTCCATACTGATCGCACCAGCGTCATCAGCCATATCCATTTCGAGGTGGAAGTCTCTTTTGAAGGCTCCTGCCTGATCTTCTTCCGTAAAGAATGAAAGCTGATTGAGCTTATCCGGCAAACGAGCAGTCGTTGGAATGCTGGAATCAGGCCGCAGCTCAAGTACGGTTTGCATGGGATTGGAAGGCGCAAGGAGTTGCGCAAAAAAACCTGCGTCTCCCGGATCCGAGGGCAAAAACTCAGCCATCAATTTTTGAGTGCTGCCGGCCGAAAGATCGACCATGATCTCATTCCGCTCTCCTGGAGCCATGGACAGTTCGGTGAGCTCGACCGGCGCCTCGAGGAAACCTCCCTCAGTCGCAATCTTGTAGAAGGCTGAGTTATCCGAAAGAAAGAAGCGGTAGAACCGCGCGTTCGATCCGTTGAGCAAGCGTAAGCGCACCCAGCCTTGTGGTGCGACATGATAGGCTCCGACGGTCCCATTCACGACCAGAGTCTCTTCGCGAACACCGTCCATCAATTGGTCGGGAGTCGCCGAGTATTCCTGCATTCTGCCATCGATGAATGTCCGGTCCTGAACAATCAGTGGGATGTCATCGACGCCATAGGTCTTGGGGAGTGGGAGCCTCTGCGAGTTATCATCCTCGATGATATACATCCCCGCGAGCCCAGCGTGGACATGCTCTGCGGTCAGACCCATCAGATGCGGGTGGTACCAACTGGTGCCGGCCTGCTGCACGATGGGGAGATCAACTGTTCTGGTTGCACCTGGCTCGATCCTCCCTTGAGGTCCGCCGTCAACCTCGCCCCCGACGTGCAGCCCGTGTCCGTGGACCGTCGTTGGCTGATCCATTCGATTGGTGAACGCAATCCGCGTCGTAAACCCTTTCCGTAAGAGGATTGTGGGCCCCAGATACGACTGGCCAAAACCTCTGGTTTCGCTTTCGACGCCGGCAAAGAACTCATGCGTCGAGTGCTCGATTGCGATCTCGATCAGCTCATCCGCAGTCGTGCCGTTGATCAGCCTCGGGATAGCTAGCTCATTGGAAACAGTGTAGGTCTTTGAAACGTCGCCAGAGGTCGACATCCAATAGGCGATTGCTGTCAAAGACAGGAGCAGCAGCAATGGCAGCACAATCCAAATACGGTATGCCTTTGCCGTCATGAGGCGATGTCTGAGAAAAACTCAGATGATCTATCAGCTGGGCTCACGTCGATCCCTTCAATGAGCGTTAAAGACGGCTCAGAGGGCTAGAGTGCGATATCCTTTGGCTCTGCCAAGCTGTTGGCATTCTGGCCAAATCGGGCAAGGAAGCAGCTTGCTCAACCCGTACAACTGAAGGTGGCCAGTCCAGGGGAATCCTTCACGTTAATCCGCCCATACTGGATGTCGATCAGATCCAATTCCTTAAGCGCTTGAAGATGATTGCCAATGGCAAAGCGTGAGGCGCCCAGATTGTTCGCGATCTCTTCCTGCGAAAGATGGAGCGAGCCAGCCTGGTCAGCGTTGCGGACCAGAAACCGGGCCAGATTCTGCGCGAGGCTCAGCGTCCGAAATTCGTGCGCCAGATCCACCGCCATCATGAGGTCACGGGCGAGGCTGAGTATCACCTCCCGTCGGACTCTCTCATTGCTGTCGATCAGTCTCCAAAGTGTGGCCTCATTGACGCGAGTGATGACGCTTTCCTCAACCGCTTCGAAGAAGAACGTCGCAGGCCGCTGTAACAATGGATTTGCCATGGCGAAGGTGTTCCCCGCCCTCACATAACCATAAATCTCGACGCTTCCTTCCTCGTTCAAGCGTGAAAAAGAGCAAGCCCCTTGGTCGACGATATAGAGCGCGTCGATCCGATCTCCGGTTGCGTGCAGCACATGACCTTTGTCGACTTTGAGCTGCACGCCATAGGGTCGCAGTATGTCTTGGACTTCGGAAGACAGCCCGGGCTGGGGCGCCTTATCGACCGCTAAGCGCGCCGGTTCTTGTTCTGTCAAAACTGCGCCTCCCTCCGAATTGCCAACTGGTTTGCAGAATCTGCTTCCAGCTTCGTCTTTATCGCGAAAACGGAGGGAGCAACAATGATGCAAACAAAATTGGCAACAGCCGCTAGTGCAATTGTTCTGGCAGGTGCGCAGACGCAGCCCGCTTACGCGCAGGAAGTCGAAGGCAACGAAGTTAGCAGCGAAGAATCGGGGCCGGTGATTATCGTGACCGCGCTCAAGCGGGCGGACGATATCCAGGATGTTCCGCTGTCGATCACAGCGATCACTGGCGAAGTCTTGGAGCAGTCTGGGGTCAATGACCTTCAAGACCTGTCGTTTCTGGTCCCGAATTTCCAGCTCAACTCATCGAGCCAGCTTAGCAATGTTCGGATCAATGTGCGCGGGGTCACCTCAGTCGGTAACAGCGCGATCGAGCCCAGCGTCGGGGTGTTTGTTGATGGCGCCTACGTACCTCGCCCGGGTTCGATCATCGGCAATCTCTACGATGTTCAACAGGTCGAAGTCTTGCGCGGACCTCAGGGGACTCTGTTTGGACGCAACACGCCGGTCGGGGCGATGAACATTACAACTAGACGGCCCGAGGACACTTTTGGCGGGTCCTTTCAGGCCAACATAGGGAACCTTGATACGTGGGGCTTACAGGGACATTTGACCGGTCCGATCACCGATGGCCTCGCCGCGCGCATTGCTTTCAACTACGACAATGCTGGCGGTTTTCTGGAAAACACTTTCAGCGGGCAGTACGAACTGGCGCGCGAAGATTTCAGTGTTCGCGGGCGCCTGGTCTGGGACGTTGCGCCCGGCTTTGAGGCGGATCTGGTTGTCGATTATGGCCGCTTGGATCACACCGGAGCCGCGATCGAGCTGCTTTCGGAAAGCGTCACGCCGGCGTTTATCGGCCGAGTTCAAAACGTCTATGGGGTGACAGTCGATTCCGCTGACACTTTCGACTATCGCGTCAACCAAATTCACACCGACCAGTCCGTGAATGAGCAGTGGGGAGCCACACTCAATCTTAACATCGACATTGGCGACCATACGCTAACGTCGGTCACAGCCTATCGTGATTGGGAAGAGGCTCAAGTCGGTGAAGACGTTATCCGACTTCCGGCCGATTTGCTCGGTCGTGATCGGATCTCATCGACGGAGAACTTCTCTCAGGAATTGCGGATTGCGTCGCCTGATGGCGGGCTGATCGAGTATGTCGCGGGGCTCTACTATTATTCCGAAGACTATTCGATCGATACCTTCTTTAACATCGGTCAAGACTATTGCGACTTCGCGCTGCCCAGCATCGGCGCAGCGGCGCTGGTCCCGGCTTGCAATGTCAATCAGCAGAATTCGGTCGTGGATCTCTTCTCGCAAGAGCTTCAGAGCTTCGCCGCATTCGGTCAGGCAACACTCAATCTGACTGACACGTTCCGCTTGACCGGTGGTCTGCGCTGGACCCGCGACGAAAAGACCAATGGGTCGTTTACCCGGACCGTAAACAATATTGCTGCCCGACCTCTGGCACCAGCGAATGAAACCACTCTTGGACTTGAGCAGACGGCGGAAGCGGTCAATTGGCTGCTCAGCGCACAAGTCGACGTGACGCCCGATGTCATGCTGTTTGCCACCGCGTCCACTGGCTTCAAGTCAGGCGGGTTCAACTCTGAACCTGGCGCCAGCAGCCGTGTCTTCAATGAAGAGAATGCGACAACCTACGAGCTGGGTATGAAGAGCACGCTGGCGAACGGTGACGTAACCGCAAACGTCACTCTATTCCAAACCGAGATCGATGACTTCCAGGAACGTCAGTTTGCCGGCCTCGGCTTTGTCGTCGATAATGCGGGAAGTTTGCGGCAGCGAGGCGTCGAGGCTGACCTTATGGCGCGGCCCACCGAGCAAGTGGATCTGACAGTCGGCGTCAGCTATCTCGACTCCGAATTCACCGACTTCGCGAACGCTCCTGGGCTTCCGGGCGGCCCTCCTCAGGATCTAACCGGACGCCGTCGCCAGGATTCACCCGAATGGCAATTTTCACTCGCCGGCCAGTGGGCGGATGAGATTGGTACAAGCGGAATAGAGTTGTTGCTGCGCGGCGAGTACCAATTCGTCGATGAGCAGTTCCTTGACGCAAACCTCAACCCTCAATCGCTTCAGTCGAGCTACTCGCTGGCCAACTTCAAAGTCGGGCTGGCTGATGTGAACGGCAGTTGGAATGTCAGCGCATTCCTGCGGAACGCCTTTGACGAAGGCTATTGTGTTCGGACGTTCAACCAGGTTGCTGGAGCGCTGTTTGGCGCCGTCTCAGCGGCCAACAACACCTCAGTCCAAAGGTGTGTGGTTGGGCGTCCGCGGACCTACGGGGTGACCATCGGCACCTCGTTCTAAGCCGGGTGGCGGTCGCACACTCTCCGCGACCGCCACTTCCGCTTCCAAGAAGCACACTGAGACAAATTGGGAGAATGGCCGTGCCTGATTTTCCGGTCGTCGCGACACTGGCTGACATTGAGGCAATCGAGGCTTCGCCCTGGCGGTCTCATTGCCCATTCGAGAGCACTTACGAGGCGATCCAGCATTCTGCGGAACGCAGTCCTGAATGTGATGCATTGATCTTTCTGCCGACCGGCACTGCGGACGATTCTCCTCATATTGTCAGCTATCGTGATTTGTTCGCGAACATCACCAAGACCGCGAACCTGTTTCACGAGCTTGGAGTCAGTCCTAACGATGTCGTGTCCTATATCCTGCCGAACCTGCCCGAGACACTTGAAGTCATCTGGGGCGCAGAAGCGGCTGGCATCGTCAATCCGATAAATCCTCTGCTTGAGCCTGAGACGATCATGAAGCTGCTCCAAGCAGCGGGATCTAAAGTGCTGGTTACCTCAAGCTCCTTGCCTGGAATGCCCTTCTATGAGTCGGTGCTGATGGTCGCGGATGCTCTTAAAAGCGTGGAAGCGCTGATCGTGGTCGATATGGCCCCCTATTATGGCACCGCACCTCTGGATCCGCCGAGCGCGACACAGGGAGGGAAGCCGATCATCAAATTCCGGGAGGCTCGAGACAGACAAGATGGCGGGGAGCTGAAGTCAGGCCGGTCCTTCAAGCGGACCGACATCGCTTCGCTGTTCCACACCGGCGGTACAACCTCCACACCCAAGCTCGCCCCGCATACCCATGAGAATGAGGTGTTTACCTCCTGGGCCATTTCGAACCTGATTCCAGTCGAACCCGGCGGGCGAGCCCTGGTCGGCCTTCCGCTGTTCCATGTGAATGCTGTGATCGCGACGGGGCTCGGATGTCTTGTTGCTGGGACAACCCAAGTGATGCTGAGCGCAATGGGATATCGCGGGCCTGCTGTGATCCCCAATCTCTGGAAAGTTGTCGAGCGCTACAAGGCGGTCTCGATGTCGGCGGTCCCGACGGTCTATTCGGCCCTGATGTCGGTGCCCCGCCAAGGCGTCGATATTAGCTCTTTGCGATTTGCCGCGGTCGGTGCCGCTCCTCTTTCAACTGACCTTTTTGAAGGTTTTGTCAAAACGACAGGGGTCGAGCTACTCGAAGGCTACGGGCTGACCGAAAGCACCATCATCGCAGCTTGCAACCCCTTCGATGGAGAAAAACGGGTCGGCTCAATCGGATTGCGGATACCCTATCAGGAGATGGCCAGCGCCATCGTGGGAGACAACGGAGAGATAAAGCGCTTCTGCGATGTCGACGAAGTCGGCACGGTGATGCTGCGCGGACCGAATGTGTTCCCCGGCTATTACAAACGAGATGACAGCGGCCTGACCAGCGATGGCTGGCTCAACACTGGCGATCTCGGACGTCGCGATGCCGAGGGCTATTTCTGGCTCACGGGACGAGCAAAGGACCTCATTATTCGCGGCGGCCACAATATTGATCCCGGGATGATCGAGAACACGCTTGAGCGCCATGAGGCGGTCGCTCTGGCCGCTGCGGTTGGACAACCAGATGAATACGCCGGTGAATTGCCGGCGGCCTATGTCGAGCTTCTTCCTAGCGTAAAGGTTGAAGCCGATGAACTGAAAGTTTGGACCAAGGCGAATATCGCCGAGCGGGCCGCCGCGCCTGTCCATGTCGAAATATTGCCTACGCTACCGCTCACGGCAGTTGGCAAGATCCATAAGCCGCCACTGCGCATGCTTGCGATTCAACGGGTGCTGTCCGCGAAGTTGTCGGAAGCGGGGATTGAAGCCAAGGTTGAGGTCGCGAACGATGCGAGGCGCGGCTTGGTGGCTGTAATCCGATGCGATCGGACGACCGAAGCGCGTGCAACGCTTTCCGGTTTTGCTATGCCAATTGAAGTAACGGCATCGGTTCGATAGCCCAACGACGGCTTCTCATGATTGGTCGCCAAATGCAGACAGTCGCGTGCAGCCCAGTTCGAGCCATCAGCTAACGTGCGCAATTGGGTGTGACAGCGGGCAGACAGGAACCCGGCGCGCCCGTCCCAGGCCTCATCGATCAATTTTCTGCTTGGACACCATTGGAGCCAAGCTCATATGAATCCGTGAGTCTTCCCGGCGCTGTGGGTTGCCGCTTTCCAATCTTGGTTTTTGAAAACCGTTCGTGAGAACCAATCTCTCAAGCGCTGTTCGCGAAACGATTGCTTCATTCTGCTAGCAATCCGTCGGGCCTCGCGGTCTTTACCTGCAACATGAAGCGCTAACAGTACGCATCCCATGGTGTTCAGGCCCAGATTAAAATAACTCGCCATAGCCTCCGCTCGCTTTGCAGCCAGTTCGAACTCGGAGGCTTCCATTTCCATGGTCAGTCTAGTCAATTCGATGGATTCCGGATTAAGCGAAATGGGGTCTAGCTGCTCCACCAATTCCAAGGTCTTTTTAGCGGCTACAACGTCGCCCTCGACGGCCTGGATTCTTGCTAGGTCAGACAAGGCCGGTGAGTAATTCGGTGATGCCTCGACAGCCCGCTCAATATGATGTCGCCAGGTGGAATAATCCCGCGACAGGACAGCAGCCCGGCCCATGGCGAGATTGCAAAAAGGGTCGTTGGGGTTTTCCAGCATCGCCTGCTCTGCTTCGTGCAGGCATTGCTGAGTGGCAATTGCCGCATCCTCACAATTGCCCCAATGGAGCTGAAAGAACTGAACTTGCGAGATTCCGGCGCGGGCCCTGAACATGAATGGGTCCAGTTCGAGCGATCGACGAAAGTGCCCCTCGGCCTCGCTACACCCTTCCACAGGAGATACGTCTAAGCGGTGCATTCCGATATGGAAGGATTGCCAGCTGTCGAGCGAGTTGATCGGCGCTTGTAGCGCGGTCTTAAGCTCGTTTCGCTCAATACTGTCTTGGAGCTCCCGACCGATTGACTGCGCAAGTTCGCTGCGGAATTCGTAAATTTCCTTCAGCTCGATGCTTCGCCGATCGCGCCAAATTACCCTTTCCGATATTGTTTCAGTGAGCTCGGTCGAGATGACGAAGCCTTTCGGCGTGACTTCAACGCTGCCAGACACTGAGTACCTCGCCCCCAGCCTCTCCAGGATTTCGCTTGGCCTGTGCTGGTGCGAAGCAAACTGAAAGCTCGACCCTCGCGAAATCACCAGCAGCCATTGGAGTTTGTAAAGTTGCGTCAAGAGCTCGTCTGGAAAAGCATACTGCAGAACCTCATGCTGGTCGCTTGATCCCAGATACAGAAACGGCAGCACGGCGACCGATGGCCGCGTCGAAGTGGGCCGACCGATCAGCGATTGTTCTGGGTCATCGCGTGTGTGCTCGACTAAGGCCGGTCGATCGGATTGAGTCGTTTCGGCCTTAACAGGAGCGACAAAACGGAAGCCTTGGCCTCTGACTGTCTGCACAATTCTCTGCTCGGCTCCACTATCACCGATCGCCTCTCGCAGGGCGTTCATGCGAACACTGATTGCGCCGTCGGTGATCGCTCGGCCTTCCCAGATCTCTTCGACGAGCTCGTCCTTGGTCACAACCCGCGGGCGACTGACCAGGAGCAATTGCAGGATTGCCAGCACTTGCGGCGTCGCGCTGATCTGGCTGCCGCCGTGTCGCAGCTCAAACACTTCTGCATCAAACTCGTAGTCGCCGAACACGTACTGCATGACCCAAGCTGCCCTTCGTCGCTGCACTAACCCGAGCAAATTGGCACTTTAAGTGCCAAGCGGGAATAGCTTCTGCGCGCGAGCGGCTGGGAGAGTGTTCGTCGCTAAGGTCGAGTGAGGACCAAAAGCATAATAAGATCTGACTGTTAGATTACGTAACGTAACGCTTGGCAATCGTCTGCCTTACCGAATTGTTATGTAGATGTAAGTTAACGATAAAGCTGTCAGCCCAAAAATCCGACATCCAGCGCTTCGAGAGCGGGCACCATTTGTCTTCCCGGATGCCCGCTCCGCCCGTTTGCTTTGGTGAGGTGCGCAAGTGCTGATTGTTACGATCGACATGATCTCGGGTGTCTACTCCCCAAGCCAAAAGCGAAACCTGTTCCACCGCATCACTGAGGCTGCGGTGGAAGTCGAGGGTGAAGCCATGCGCGAACAGATCTTCGTCAAACTCAACGAAGTGAGTTCGGCGAATTGGGCGATTGGCGGCCGGCCAATGGAACGTGGGGAAGCAGAGAACACGCTCGGCGGGTCGGGCGGGGACGCGTTGGATGACGCCTCCTCACGCCGGCTTGGCCGACATCTGCGACGAGGAAACTAGCGATGAGAACGAGGGTACACCTGTCGATTCGAGGTACACTTCTTTACACAGCTGCGGGACTTGCAATTGCAACGACTTCAATGATCGCTCCATCCCCCGCTCACGCGCAGGATGAGCAAGCTTGCCGCGCCGGCGAAGATCCCGATTCCAATGCCGAACCGACAGGCTCGACCGAATGCGGTGAGGGAGCAGAAGCTCGCGAGGTCAATTCCACTGCGATCGGCCTCAACGCCATTGCCGATGCCGCGAACTCGATTGCGTTGGGCGCGAATTCCTATGTTGATGAGGCCGACGCGGTCTCAGTCGGCAATCGCATCACCGGGGTGACCCGCAAGATCATCAATGTTACCGACGGTGAGCTTAGCGCGACTTCAACCGACGCGGTCACCGGTGCGCAATTGTTCGCCACCAACGAAACCGTTGCCGAGCATACAACGCTTCTTGGTGATATAGACTTCAACGATGGCGAGGACCGCGGCAATGCTGTCGCTCGGCAGCAAGCCACGGCGATCGGTCCGGGCGCCAATGCCAGCGCGCGCTATGGCATAGCGATCGGCAACGGCGCCACGACGCTGCAGAATGATCCGCGCGGTGGCGGTAATGGCTGGAGCATTGCGATTGGCTATCAGGCCGAGGTTCGCTCTAGCCAGGGCGTCGCTCTCGGAGCCGATACCCTCGTGACGGGGACCGGTGCCACCGCGATTGGTGACTTTTCTAGAGCGCTAGCCGACGATGGCTCGGCGCTTGGCCAAGGGGCTCAGGCCAGAGCGCTCAATTCGACGGCTCTGGGCGCGGACGCCATTGTCTCTGACGGAGCGGATGGCTCGGTCGCTATCGGCAAGAATTCGCGTGCCACTGCATCGAGCGCGGCTGCGATTGGTCTCAACTCCATCGCGAACGAGGCCGACACCGTGTCGTTTGGCCGGGTTGCGATTGAGGACAATCCCGACACAGATGCTGATGAGACACGCACCGCGATTACGCGACGGCTGATCAATGTTTCCGACGGTATCGATGACAATGACGCGGCAACGATTGGTCAGCTTAACACGGCGACGCAATATGTGACTGTCAACAGCACCAGCGATCTCCCGACCAATACAGGCACTGAATCGATCGCAATCGGTGGTGGAGCTGAGGCTACCGGGGCGGGTGCCACGGCCTTGGGCGGGGACACCGACGGCAATGGTCGCGGCGCACGCGCAAATGCAGCTAACGCCACAGCAATCGGAAACGAAGCGCGCGCCACCATGGACGGTGCCACGGCGTTGGGTGCAGGCGCATTTGCAACCGGTCAAACCGCCCTTGCCTTAGGTCCGGGAGCAACGGCGTCGCAGTTTGGTGCGGTCGGCATCGGATCTGGCTCGTTGGCCGAACACCAATTCTCGGTCGCGCTTGGTGCAGCTTCGCGCACGGGCGGAGATTTTGAGATTTCGGTTGGTGCCGGCCCCGGCAGTCCGATCGAATTTACCCGCAAGATCACCAATGTAACCGACGGTACGGCCGACACGGACGCAGCGACAGTTGGGCAACTGAACGCAGCGACAGCGAACCTGAGCTATCTCACCACCAATTCGACCGCCGCTGCGGCGTCGGCGACCGGGACGGAGTCAGTTGCCTTGGGTGGAGCGGCTGTAGCTTCAGGAACCGGTGCGATTGCGATTGGCGGCGATGCGCCGGGTGATGATCCGGATGAGACCGGCGCACAGGCGATCGGCAATTATTCGGTTGCCCTAGGACCAAATGCTCAAGCCAATTCGACGATCTCATTTGCCTTTGGTGCTGGTTCTAGCGCGACAGGCAACTCCTCTTTTGCGATTGGTCCTTTGGCAACGACAGATGGTGCAGGTGCCTTGGCGCTCGGCACACAGAGTTCGGCCACAGCCAACTTTGCCGCGGCAATTGGTCCGCTAGCGAGCTCTGCTTTCCTGAACTCAATCGCAATCGGCTTTCAGGCCGCAACCACAAGAGCCAACCAGATTGTTTTGGGGACGACCACGCAGACCGTGACACTACCGGGTTTGCCGCAGGCCATCTCTAACTCGGCGCAGTCAGGCGAGCTGTTCTATGTAACCGTCGATGCCAATGGCAACCTCGGCTTTGCCGATGTTCCGGCTGCGACCAACACCGCGATCTCTGCACCAGCGCCTCAACCTGCCGTGGTATCTTCGTCACCCACACCCTCACCAGCATCCCCGCCTGCCCAGCCGGTCAGCGCCCCCGCTGCCCCGGCTTTGGCAAGCGCTCCTGCCACATCGCAGGTGGTGGCGAGTGCACCCGCTGCAGCACCAGGCAATGGCGCCCTGCCGTCCAGTGCCGCAGCGGGAACCGCTCCCAACCGGGCCAATGGTGCGCTTCGGTATGATCAGTCCAGCGTGGATGGTCTTGGCGGCAAGACGGCTGCACTACCCACGCAGCTTGATTCTCGCGCAGGGGAGGTGGCACCGCAGCCAGAGAAAGTGGATTTAGCGGATAGCGGCTCCAATGGCCGCACCTCGCCTTCCCCGATAAGCGATAGCGGTGGTCCGGCTGAAGTTGCTCTGTTCGAGGATACTCAAAACATCCCTGAGCCGCCTGCCAATGCTAATACCAGCGCTGGCACGCAGCAGGTTGCAACCTCTGCCACGGGTAACAATCCCGGTGCTTTGATCCCTAACACCACGCCAGCAATCAGCCAGGTCTCCACGGCTGAGTTCGGCGCGCTGAGCAATCGGGTCAGCACTTTGGAAGGCCAGGTAACCACCTTGTTCGACCTGACCTCTACCATCGATCGTGATGCACGGCGCGGGATCGCTTCGATCGCAGCCCAGGCTCAGCCGCACTTCCCCAGCGAAGCGGGCAAGACCAGCTATGCCTCCAATTTTGCGATCTATCGCGGGGAGATTGGGGTCTCCGCCGGGCTGATGCATCGCTTTGAAGGTGACTTCGCGATCACCGCGGGCGTGACCTACGCGGGCGGCAACTCAACCAGCGTGAGAGCAGGGATCGCGGGCGAGTTCTGAGTGAACTCGCCTGCACCGCCTCACCGCCCCAACTCATCTCAAACACACAAGGATTAGCGACCATGATCACTCAACCGCACACCCAAGCCACACCCGCTAAGAAGACCTGGACGAAACCGCAACTTAGCCAAGTCGGTGGCGATGTCGATGACATTCAAGCATTCTCAGGGATGGATGGCGACGGGGTTTACGGAGCTTCCACCTCTTGAAGAAACGGGCAGTCCGAAGGCCGGCGCAATGCGATCCGACCGAGACGATCAATCGCACGCAAACCTGTCGATCGATATTGGATGTGAAGGAATTTTCTTTGGTGGGTTTATACCTGAGCGACCGTTTTCTCGCCTTCATCAGCTGACAGCAGACGGTCTGTTGCCCTCCCATATCGAGCCTCGGATCAATGATTGAGTTTGAGGGAAGGAAGCGGACTGCCCGGTTCAGGGCTGATGCGTTATTTAAACTCCTATTCGACAAAACCCCGATAAGGTGACTGCGGATCAGCCAGCCCATCTCACTGGGACGGCGTCAGGACAACGGATTTGCAGACCGGTGGTGACCAATTCTTCCGGATCGCATGCGAGCTCCATCCGAGGGAGGCGCTCAGCCATCGCTCGGAGCGCTTCGGTAACGATTGCTCGAGCAAGGCTTTGCCCCATGCAAGCATGCTGACCAGTGCTGAAGGTTAGATGAGGAATGCGTTGGCGATGTATGTCGAACTGCTCAGGTGCATCCCAGATGCGAGGGTCATGATTGGCGACACCGAAGACGCCAACCATGCTTGAACCAGCAGGTATCTTCACACTGGCGAGCTCAGTGTCCTTTGCTGCCATCCTCGGCACTACGAAGCCCGATGCCCTCCAGCGACACACTTCTTCCACAGCTGGAGCAATCAGCGATGGATCGCGGGATATCTCCAGGAACTGGTCCCGGTGGGTCATCATCGCCAGCGCCATATTGGCTGTTTGGCGCCAGGTCGTCTCAATGCCACCAGGCAGCAAGAAGCGGCAATAAACGACGATCTCATCTGCCGAGAACCCGCGCCCATCAAGCGATGCCTTCGACATCGCTGACATCAAGTCGCCAGTGTCTAGGTCATTGGCAGCGCGGCGTTCTTCCAAGCGGTGCGCAAAGAACTCTGTGAGAGCGCCGATCGCTTTTATTGCTGCTTCGGGATCCCGTGCCCCGCCAAACGCGTCATCGCCAAGCGAAACAAACTTGCCTACTTGTTCCATCGGAACGCCGACAACAACGCCAATGCAGATGTACAAGAGCGGAAGGGCGAGATCTCGGTTGAGATCGACTTTTTCACCGCGATCAAGACGCTCAGCGATTCGGTCGCACAGGTGCTCGGCTGCCGGTCTCGCGATCGATTGAGCAAAGTCGGTTCGAAAGTGCTTGGCAAAAACCTGCCGATCAAAAAGACCACGAACGGTCTTGTGTTCCTGGCCGTCCAGCTCGTTGACCGTAGTAATGCCATTGGTCAGCTGGACCTTAGTGTGTTGGCCATATGCGCCGCCGTTGCTGAAGTTCTCAGAGTCTCGGACCATCTGCTTGATCGCGTCGTAGCCAAGCACCGCGAAGTTAGGATGTTCCGAAATGTCGTGGCCGAACGGATTGTAGACCTGGACGCCGCCATAGCCGTCGTTCTGGTACTGGACGACATCGCCTTGCTCGTCGCGAAGCCGGGCAAAATGGGTGTAGGGGTCGCAAGAGACCTTGGGGTCGAGGCCGGGCACCCAATAGTCGACTGAGCGTAGCTGGGTATCGGGAATTGCCTTGATCGTCTGATCGAGGAGCTCGGCGAGGTGTCCCTCGAACTCGAGCGCGTCACCGGAATTCTCAATGATCGTTGCTTGGCTTGCCATCTTGTCTCTCCCGGCTCGCGTTATTCGGCAGCCATAAGCTGAGCGGGATGGCTCATTCTGGAGTCAGGTCCCACAACCATGCCAGGCGTCGCAGAGCTCAACTCGCCATTCTGAACCGTGATTTCGCCATTGCAGATCACCGTCTCAACCCCTTCGGCGTAAACGACGCGGCGATAGCTCCCATCAGGCAGATCGTTCACGACATCATAGCGATCCAAACGGCAGCCCAGTTCGGCCAGATCGTAAATCATGATGTCTGCATAATATCCTTCAAGGAGAGCCCCGCGCTTCTTCAATCCGGCGAACCGTGCGGTTAGATAGCTGAGCTTGTAATGGAGCTCTTCCAGAGTGAACTTGCCCTCGTCGCGACCAAGCCAGCTGATCACGTCCGTTGAGAACTGCCCGCCTGACCAGTATTTGATGTGCGCGCCACCATCTGACGATCCGAACATGACGCGTGGATGCTTGAGCACCGCGCCGATGGTATCGGGGCATTCGGAGCCGACAAGCGTCGTGCGGACTTCAACCTTGCCTTCGGTCTTGATGAAGATGTCGAAGAAGAGATCTACTATATCGAGGCCCAAGTCTTCCGCAATATCGCCGAGCAATGTGCCTTCCTTACCAGCGTAGGGGGCATATCCTGCTGCATCGACCAGCTTGAAGGTCTCAATCGGGCCCCCGGCACCGCCCATCATTGCCATCGGATCATAAGCCGCGCGGAAACGAGCCTGATAGTTCGGATCTGCCGCGAGCTTGAGTTTCTCCATCACACCGCCCGAAAGGCTGAACTCCTTGTAAACCGGATCGACCGCATCCCAGAAATTGTAATCGACAAAGTTGAACTCGGTCCAAGTGTGCATCGACATGGCCTGCGAGTAGACGTTGTGGCCCTTGGCCTCCATCTCGTCGAGGAATTCAAGCACGCCTGCTTGGAATTCTGGCATCGCATCGACGACCATCAGGATGTTGTGCAGGATCGGTCTTCCAGATCGTTCGGCGAGCTCCTCGATGATCCCGCGGTTGATCTTCATACCAGGCATATCGACCAAGCACTGGATCACGCCTTCGCCGCGTTCTTTCAGGACCTCTCCCAAGAGATAGGCTTCTTCTGGATCCATCACGTCAGTTGGCATTGGCGTGCCATCATAGTCTGTGTGACCGTTCTTCTCTTCCTGGAAACTGAAAGCGAACCCAATCGCACCCGCGTCCATTGCTTCGTGGAGCAACTCGGCCATCCGCCTGCGTTCTTCGGGTGTGGCGCTGCGTGTCTTGGCGGCTTCAATCCCCATGACATAGATCATCAGCGAATTGAGCGGCAGAAACGAAGCGATGTTGACGCCCTTGGGGATCGAGCGAAGGTGATCGAGCCATTGGGGGAACGTTTCCCAAGTCCAGGGCAAAGCCTGCATCAGGACGTTGGCTGGAATCTGCTCGGTGGTTTCCATCATCATCATCGAGCGTTCGCGCGCCTCTGGGGCACAGGGCGCGAAGCCAAAGCCACAATTACCGATGCCTACCGTGGTCGCTCCGTGCCAGCTTGAGTTGGTGCAGTGAGGATCCCAATGGACCTGAGCGTCATAGTGGGTGTGGAGGTCGACCACCCCAGGCGCGACCAACTTGCCCTGTGCGTCAATAGTCTTGCGCGCGCTTTCAGCGGGAATGTCTCCGCCGATTTCCGCGATCACGCCGTCCTTGATGGCAATGTCGCCAATGAAGCGTGGCGCCTGAGTGCCGTCGATCACCGTGCCGTTCTTGATAAGCAGATCGAATGTCATTGAATTCCTCCCGGAGAATCGCTGAATGATACATATAATGAAAAATGTATCATTGGCAACGGTCAATTGATATGCTTCCGAAATGAAAAACGGATTGGACCTTCAATTGGCGACTTCGACCAATCAGACACGGAAAAACAAAGCTGACCGGCGAAGTCAGATCATCGAGATCGCCCGGCAGCGCTTTCGCAAAACCGGTTTGACGGAAACCACGCTCGAGATGGTGGCCGAAGATGCGGGGATCGCTCGTCCCAATCTTTATCGCTATTTCAAACACAAATCGGGTTTGCTTTCGGCCGTGCTTGAGATTGAGGCCGAGGCGATAAATGAACTTCGCAGACGCAAGATCGAAAGGGCAGATGGTTTTGCCGAACAGCTGGTTGCTTCGATGCAAGCGACCGTCGAAATTCTGCATGAAGACCCATTTTGGGCCGAGATCTTGTCGCCCGAAAACGTGCCCTACACAGCATACGTCGCGACCAATGATCCAATCGTTCTGGATTCCAATATGTCTTATTGGGGGCCCATTCTTCAGGCAGCCGATGAGAAGGGAGAGCTAGCGCCAGGACTGAGCCATGACGAAATCCGTCGCTGGCTGCTGGGTATCGAATTCATGTTCATGGAGCGCCGGGAAATCTTCCCCACACCCGATACCGTTGCGCATTTCGCTAGGACATTTGTATTGCCTGCCCTGACCAGCAAAGAGAGGGCACGGTAAACCATGGCAACGACTGCAATTGAGTCGCTTGCTGGGCCGCGACTGTCTGGTGGTAGCGGAGTCAACCTACCGTTCAGATGATATGACGGTCCTCAAGAAGTGATGCGACCAGTTAATGGGGTGGTTACCAGACGTCCTCTTGCCCAAGTTTGATGGGATCGCGTCTGTAGCCGAATGGGCCAGTTCCCGACCATCCGTGGCCATCCGGAAAGCGCACCTCGACATCTCCCAATTCGCTTAGCTCGAATATTTTCATATTTACCCCAAACTGATCGACTTCTGGATTCGATTTTTTGTACGCTTCCGTCAAAACGAAGTGTGTTGTGGTGCCACATTTCTTGCACGAGTGGACTTCCACGATCGGAATAGCTTTGTCCGAACGAGAGTATGCCGAGGTCTCACCTGACACCGCGACCATTGAAGATGGAAAGTAACCCCATGCGCCGCCCGACTTGCGGCAAAGGGTACAGTTGCAGTCATTGATGAAGTTGGGTTTTGACTGCACTGTCACACTTACGGTTCCACAAATGCATTGGCCAGTCATTGCCCTCTCACCTCGCTCCGTAAACGGTTCTCAAGACACGGAATTAGCATGATTGAGAACCAAAACATACCAAGGCTGTGTCAGCAATTGAGTCGCAAGCCGAATTTCGTCTTTGGTGCATTGTCAGCCACTCGACGGCGCTCTTGCTTGTAGTCGGCATACTTGAGGCCCGCATCCGCTTCATTCCTTGGATAAGAAATAGTGCGGCGATTTGTCGAGTTGCAGCAAACTGTCCCGACGCACAATGCTGCTCAAACCAAGGCAGTTAGTCTTACGAAGCTCATTGGCGTTGCTCAATGGAACACGTGCTCCGCTCATTGCGGCGCACCCCGGTTCCAGCCCCACCATTCCATTTGGGCTGTCCCAACCGATATTGTTTCCTCGGGAACACGGGGCCGGGTCGGAGCATCAGCATCCCGGCGGTCGGTGTGAGGGGGCATCTAGCCGAGAATTGGTGACTGCCCCTGTGGAGAAGCCTAGGAACCCGCGGGTTTCGAAGGGAAATGGTGGACAGGGCTGGATTCGAACCAGCGTACGCTTGCGCGGGCAGATTTACAGTCTGCTGCCTTTAACCACTCGGCCACCTGTCCACACAGTTCCTGGCGGGAAATTGACAAAGCTCATAGAGAGCCTGCCTGCCGAGACGCGCCGCTTTGGCGAAGCGCTGCTTGCCTGTCAATGGGCCAGCTGGCAGGGAACGCCAAGAAGTTTCAAATTAGGAGCAACAATGGCGCGTTCTGAGCGCAAAAGAGCCCTGCGTGGGCGAGCAGGCAGGATGAAAGGCGGGCGCGGCTCGGGTCGCGCTAGCTCCGGTCACGTCCGGCTATGGGGGCGACATCCGGTTGAGGCGGCACTCAAGAATCCGGATCGACAGCACCGCAAACTTTGGGCCACCCGAGAAGCGATCGAAACTCTCGATGGCGAGCTGCCGCCAGACTTTCCCATCGAATATGCGGACGTGTCTGACCTCGCTCGTTTGGTCGCGCGCGATGCCCCGCATCAGGGATTGGTGTTGGAATGTGAGCCCTTGGAAACCGTGTTTCTCGACGAGATCCTAACCGGCGAGGCTGCACATCCTGTCCTCGTGCTCGACCAGGTAACCGATCCCCATAATGTTGGTGCCATTTTGCGCTCCGCAGCGGCGTTTGGTGCCGCAGGTGTCGTGACGCAGGATCGCCATGCACCACCCGAATCCGGAGTGCTGGCCAAGTCTGCCTCCGGCGCGCTCGAGACCGTGCCATGGGTCCGTGTCGTAAATCTCGCCAGAGCGCTCGATGAAATGGCCGAAGCAGGATATTGGCGGATCGGCCTCGCTGGCGAAGCCGATGCAACGCTTGAAGACAGCCTGACCGCGGGGCCGCTAGCGCTCGTGCTTGGCGCGGAAGGCGAAGGCATGCGCCACAATATTGCCGGCCATTGCGACACCCTAGCGCGGCTACCGATAAGTTCAGCGATCGAAAGCCTTAATGTATCCAACGCTGCAGCCATCTCACTCTACGCCGCAGCAACCCGTACTGGAGGAGACTGACTTTGACCTTCCAATTCCCAATTCGAGCCAAGGCGGCGGCGATGCTGGCCGGCTTGTCCCTGCTGCTGAGCGGCTGCTTCATTTCCCCCGGCAAGTTCAACGCCGAGCTAATCATGATGGAAGAGGACAGCTTCACCTTCACCTATGAAGGCGAAATTTTCTTTCTTGCCTTGTCCTCGCTTGCTCGCATGGGGGCCGAGGCCGAAGCGGCTGAGGCGGCTGAGGACGATGCTGGCCTTGAAGTCACTTGCTTCGATGAAGAAACCTATGAAGAGCGCGAATGCACTCAGGCCGAGCTGGACGAGCAGAAAGCGACATCGGCCATGAATGCGGCGCAAGCAGCCGAGCAGGCACAGCAATTGTCGGCCATGATGGGCGGAATCGACCCGACAGATCCTGAAGCAGCTGAGGAGCTTCGGAGATTGCTGCTCAGACAAAAGGGCTGGGAGAAAGTGGAGGTTCTTGGAGACGGTCTGTTCAACGTGACCTATTCCGCAACCGGCACGCTGGGACACGATTTTGTGTTCCCGTTGATCGAGGACTTTCCAACCACCAATCCATTTGTTCAGATCATTTTGCGCGATGAAGGCGTGGTCCGAGTCAACGCGCCAGGCTTTGGCCCCCAGAATGATGATATGTCGATGATGGGAGGCATGACTAGCGGCCTCGCCGGGATGGCAGGCATGGCCGCGATGTCAGAAGAAGCTCCTGAAGAAGCACCTTTTGGCTCGATGCCAGTATTGGACGGGACTTTTACGATCGTGACCAGTGGGAGGATCCTCGCGAACAACACCGACGAAGGCCCTAACCCGACACCGACAGGACAAATGCTGACTTGGGAAGTCTCTCCGAGGACCAAGAGCGCTCCGACGGCGTTGATCAACTTGTCCAGCTAAGCCACTGGCAAGCGTGGTAAACAAAACCCCGCCAGCATCGCTGCTGGCGGGGTTTTATGTTCATATGGCAGGCCACCCTGCCAAAAGGGTATCGCTTAGTTTACGGCGTCCTTGAGGCCCTTGCCGGCCTTGAACTTTGGCTGAGTCGAAGCGGGGATGTTCATCGGCTCGCCGGTGCGGGGGTTGCGACCGGTTGAAGCCTTACGCTTTGCTACAGAAAAGGTGCCAAAACCGACCAGACGCACTTCATCGCCACCAGCCAGTGCTTTGGTGATTGCGTCGAAAACGCCTTCAACAGCATTTGACGCATCGCTCTTGGAAAGGCCGCTGGATTCCGCAACCGCGCTGATCAGATCGTTCTTATTCATCTAAGGAACCCCCATAGTTCATTGTAATTTGCGTTTCGGTGAATCGCGTTCCCGAAAGCGCGCAAATGAACCCGTTTTCGCCACTCTGTCAAAGACAAATCCTCACCAAAAGTGCGAATCTCTTCCCAATTCGCGAGCTTTTGCGACGAATGGAGAAATCTGGACACAGAATGCCGTCCAGCTTGTCCAATTTGGGCAAGTCGAAGACTTAGTGCGCGGTTGGCGCCTCACCGCCGGCTGCAGCCGAAGGCTTTGGTTGCGCAGCAAGCTCGTCCGCTTCGCTCCATTCGATCGGCGCCGGCATCTCCATGAGTGCATGCTCAAGCACCTGGTCGACATGACTGACCGGCACGATCTCAAGTCCCTCTTTGACGTTGTCGGGTAACTCGGCGAGGTCCTTCACATTCTCTTCGGGAATGAGCACTTTCGAAATTCCGCCCCGCAGAGCAGCCAACAGCTTTTCCTTGAGCCCACCAATGGCCAGCACACGGCCACGCAGGGTCACTTCGCCTGTCATTGCCACGTCCGGACGGACTGCCACGCCTGACAGAGTCGAAACGATCGACGTCACCATGCCGATACCGGCGCTCGGACCATCTTTGGGAACGGCGCCTTCGGGCAGGTGAATATGGACGTTCTTGCGTTGGAACAGCGACGGCTTGATGCCGTAAGTCGGAGCCCGTGATTTAACGAAGCTGAACGCGGCAGCGACGCTTTCATTCATCACCTCGCCGAGCTTACCGGTCGTCTTCACTTCGCCTTTGCCAGGTGTAGTGACACTCTCTATGGTCAGCAGTTCGCCGCCAACCGAGGTCCAGGCCAATCCGGTCACAGTGCCGACTTGGGCTTCCTCCTCGGACATGCCGTGCTTGAACTTGCGAACACCCGCAAATTCGCCGAGATTGTCGGGCGTGATTGTTACGCCTGCAGCCTCTTTCTCGAGGATCTTGCGCAAGCTCTTCCGCGCCAGCCTGGCAATCTCGCGTTCGAGCGTCCGAACACCGGCCTCTCTCGTGTAATAGCGGATCAGGTCACGCAAACCGTCTTCGGTCAGCTCAAACTCACCCTTTTTCAGTCCATGGGCTTTGACCTGCTTGTGAATCAGGTGCCGTTGAGCAATCTCAACCTTCTCGTCCTCGGTGTAACCTTCCAGACGAATGATCTCCATCCGATCGAGCAGGGGCTGTGGCAGATTGAGGCTGTTCGCTGTCGTTACGAACATGATGTCGCTCAGATCAAGATCGAGCTCGAGATAATGGTCCTGGAACTTGTTGTTCTGCTCTGGGTCGAGCACCTCCAGCAAGGCAGACGCTGGATCGCCGCGGAAGTCCTGGCCAAGCTTGTCGATCTCATCGAGCAGGAACAGCGGGTTGCTGGTCCCGGCCTTCTTGAGATTGTTCACGATCTTGCCCGGCATCGAACCAATATAGGTCCGACGGTGACCGCGGATTTCCGCTTCGTCGCGCACGCCGCCCAAAGACTGGCGGACGAACTCACGGCCAGTCGCCTTGGCAATCGATTTGCCAAGCGACGTTTTACCCACGCCGGGAGGACCCACCAGACACAGGATAGGACCCTTCAGCTTGTTGGTGCGCGCTTGGACCGCGAGGTATTCGATGATCCGATCCTTGACCTTCTCGAGGCCATAATGGTCCGCATCGAGCACCTCTTGTGCTTTGGCGATGTTCTTCTTGAGGCGTGATTTCTTGCCCCACGGCAGACCCAGCAACACGTCGAGGTAATTGCGAATGACCGTCGCTTCGGCGCTCATCGGCTGCATCGACTTGAGCTTTTTCAGCTCCGCTTTCGCCTTGCTCTTGGCTTCCTTGGAAAGCTTGGTCTCTTCAATCTTCTCGGTCAGCTCGGCGATTTCATCGCCGTCTTCGCCGTCGCCGCCGCCTAGCTCGCTCTGGATCGCTTTCAGCTGCTCATTGAGATAATATTCCCGCTGAGTCTTCTCCATCTGGCGCTTTACGCGCCCGCGAATCTTGCGCTCCACCTGAAGGACGGAGAGTTCGCCCTCCATAAAGGCCATAACGAGCTCCAACCGCTTGAGCGGATTGCCCTCGGTCAGCAACGATTGCTTGTCTGACACCTTAGCGTTGAGCGCGGCTGCGATAGTATCGGCCAGTACGCCCGCATCATCGATGTCGCTAACGTCGATATTGGCATCTTCGCCGAGCTTCTTGTTGAGCTTGGCGTATTCGCCGAATTGTTCAATCACCTGACGCATCAGCGCGGTAACGTCACTACCAGCGACGGTTTCACGCTCTTCAAACACGACTTCCGCAAGCACGTGCTCGCCTTCATCGCGCATGTCCTTGAGGGTGGCGCGGTGCGTACCTTCAACCAGGACCCGAACTGTCCCGTCCGGCAGCTTGAGCAATTGCAGGACCTGAGCCACGACGCCCACGTCGTACAAATCTTCACCCGACGGATCGTCACAAGCAGGATCAAGCTGAGCCAGAAGGAAGATATCCTTGCTGGCTTCCATGGCCGATTCTAGCGCCGCAACCGATTTGTCGCGACCCACAAACAGCGGGACAACCATACCGGGAAAGACGACAATGTCGCGCAGAGGGAGAAGAGGGAAATGATGTGTCATTCAGTCAATATCCGCGGCGGTCATTGGGACACGCCTTTGTAGGAAATATGGGAAGCGGTTGCTGGCACCGCAATGACCAGGACCGTGTAAGCTGTGGACGCCAGCCGGCGAGGTGTGCCCTAAAGTCAGCCCATGCCTGGAAGATTGAAGCCCGGGGGCAGGCCCATCCCGTTCTGCATCGACTTCATCTCTTCTGCCGAAACACGGTCAGCCTTGTCGCGCGCATCATTGAATGCCGCGGTCACGAGGTCTTCGACCATTTGCTTCTCTTCGAGCTTCATCAGGCTGTCGTCGATATTGACGCCAAGGATGCGACCCTTCGCAGTCGCACGAACAGTGACAAGACCGCCGCCAGCCTTGCCTTCAACCTCGATCGAGTCGAGCTTGGCCTGCATGTCGTTCATCTGGGTTTGGATGGTCTGGGCAGCTTCTTGCGCTGCCTGCAGCATTTCTTCCATCGATTTCATTGCGGGGCTCCGTCTAATTCCATTTCTTTCCACCCGCAGCCGCAGCCCGGGTGATATTGTCATTGGGTTCGAGCAGCTCGGCATCCGGAAATGCCTCGAGCGTTGCCTTGACCAGCGGGTGTGATCTCACCCGCTCGCGCTCGGCATCCGCCTCAGCTTCGGCTTGCTCTCGCAAGCTCGGCTGCGCCTCGCCGCTCCCCTGCTCAACCCGCCAGCGCTTTCCTGTCAGTTTGAAAAGCGCATCGCGAATATCGGGCGCAGGGTCATCGGCAAAACTGTCTGCTCGTTGGAATATGAGATGCTCGGCGGCCAATTCAATCACGCGAATGCGATCACGCATCATTTGCGCGACCCGAAGCTGCCCTGAATTGTCGATCTGATTGACCAAGTCGCGCCAGGCCACGCCCGCCTCGCCGGTTGGTTCAGCAGCTGGAGTTGCTGTTGGTGTTGCCGTAGCCGCTGCGCTCGGCGCAACGCCGCTTTGCACCATCTCTTCGAGCCGCTTCGCTAGCTTGCCTGGATCAGGCATGTCCGCCGCGTGAAGCACTCTTAGCAAGGCCATTTGCACTGATACCAGCGGGTCTGGCGCCTGGCGGACCTCTTCGTACCCTTTGAGCAGCAATTGCCACAGACGATGCAGCTGCGCGGCGCTTAGCTGCTGCGCAAATCCGGCCAATGCAGTTCGCTCTTCTTCTGAGGGTGCATCGGGATCTCCGCCAGAGACCTGCGCGACCGTAACCCGGTGGACCAAATCCATCATGGCGCGCATCAACGCAAGCGGTTCAACCCCCAAGGCATATTGGTCGTTGATGCCCGACAACAACGCCGGTGCATCACCGTCGAGCAGCACTTGCAGAAGTTCTCGCTGCGCTCCCTTGTCTGCCAGACCCAGCATGTCGCGCACGCGCGCACCAGTCACCTTGCCATCGGTATCGAGATCCGCATGTGCAATAGCTTGATCGAGTATCGATAGGCCGTCGCGTGCAGACCCTTCCGCAGCGCTGGCAATGATACGGAGAGCTTCTTCCTCCGCATCGACCCCTTCAAGCTGGCAGACATTACCGTAGTGTTCCGCCAAAAGTTCAGCGGGGATACGGCGAAGATCGAACCGCTGAGTCCGGCTCAGTACAGTGACCGGCAGCTTATCGACCTCGGTCGTCGCAAACAGAAACTTCACATGCGCCGGCGGCTCCTCAAGTGTCTTGAGCAAGGCGTTAAAAGCATTGCGCGAAAGCATGTGAACTTCGTCGATGATGTAGATTTTGTAGCGGGCAGATACGGCGGCGTAGCGCACTGCCTCGATAATCTCACGGACGTCATCGACCCCGGTGTGCGAGGCTGCGTCCATCTCGATCACATCGATATGCTGACCTTCTGCGATTGAGCGACAGGGCTCACACACACCGCAAGGATCGATTGTTGGTCCGCCCTGCCCATCGGGGCCAATGCAATTCAGCGCCTTGGCGATCAATCTGGCAGTCGATGTCTTCCCGACCCCACGAACACCAGTCATCAGGAAAGCATGCGCCAACCGGTCGCGCTCAATCGCGTTGGCGAGTGTGCGTACCATCGGCTCCTGGCCAATCAGCTGCGAGAAAGTCTGCGGGCGATACTTGCGCGCGAGCACGCGATAGGGTTGCGCCTCACTCCCTTCAGCCAAAAGGGCCGCAGGCAAGGCGGTTGGCTCCGTTTGCGGCTCCGAAGCAGGTTGCTGATCATCTGGCGCAGGCTCCGGCTCGCCAAACATCGAGTTTTGGCCAGCAGCCTCTAGCTCTGCCGCGGTCGGCAGCGCCTCTTCTTCATTCTCAGGCAGATCAGGATCGGAATCAGTCACTGCGGCACGCTAGGCGCTTGCGGCGCATTTGTCATCGCGAGGCTTGCGGAAAAAATGGGAAACGCGCTGGCGCAGAGCGCAAAAAAGGAGCCGAGCGACCCGCCGCAATTCACCTGGGCTGCTTCCTTCCGGACCTGACCCGGTGAGCGAACGCAAACGTCCACCCGACTCCCATCGCGCATATGGGGGGATCGCATGAATTTGACAAGGTCATGTTCACATCCCCTCAAGCGCAAATATGTGATAGCGGTTCAATTATGACAAAGCACAACAACGTTCGACTCATTGCCCTCGTATCCGCGGGCTTTTCTATGACGCTGGGGTCTCCGGCCTTAGCGGACGATGCGGCGCTCGACTTTGGAGACAATTCTTCGGTCTATGCCAACGATGGCCAATGCGATGATTTCCGTTTCGAAGGCAAAGGTATGGCCGAGATCTTGCTGACTGACAGCATTGGCCGGGATGCAAACGACTGCCAAGCAGCCTTCAACCAAGAGACAATTGCGCTCAAAACCTTGTTTACCAAGCCGGCTTCGGACAGCGCCATACTATTCGGTGATGACGCTTCGACCTATGCCAATGATGGTGAATGCGACGACATTCGCTTTGTTGGGCCAGAATCAGGCGCTTCAATATTCCTGGTAGAGGACGTTGGCCATGACGCCAGCGATTGTCAGGCAGGCTTCGAATCTGGCAGCCTCAAATGGCAAGGACACCTCGCCGACATCGAACGAGGCAGCCTCGTACTCGAATAATCCAGTCGCAGAAGCTACTGCGGCCGAGGCTTAGCGGAAATTATCCGAATAGGCTTGCAGCTTGAGCGTCTTTGGCGGCGAAGCGTGTACGCGCGCTGTGATGCCGTACCGTTCGGCATAGTCCTTGGCCGCTTGCTTGTCCGGGAAATTGAGACGAACTTGCGACTGGGTGTCGCCACTGCCGGTCCAACCCATCAGCGGATCGGCCTTACGAGCTTCTGATTGCTCAAACTCCAGCACCCAAACATCGGTTTTGGCCTTGCCTGATTGCATCGCGCTCTTCGGCTGCTGATAAATTCGTGCGGTCATTGTCTTTCGATCCCTTACAAGGGCGCCAATACCCAAAACTCACTCACGATTGAAGGCATTCTTCGTTTTTAGGCTCGGTTTTTCCAACCAAGGCTGTTCGGGCCAGCGATGCTTGGGATAGCGTCCCTTCATATCCTTGGCCACGTCCGCCCAGGAACCGCGCCAAAAGCCGGGCAGATCACGAGTTGATTGTATCGGCCTCCCCGCCGGACTGGTGAGTTTGAGAAGAAGCGGCGTGTCTCCGATCATCGGATGCTGATCGAGCCCGAACAGGGCCTGCACCCGAACTTCGACACTAGGCGCATCGTCACCATCGTAGTCAATTTTATGGCGAGTTTCAGCAGGTGAAGTAAATTGGCGCGGAGCCTTTTGATCCAGCGCTTGACGGTCTTCCCAAGGGAGTTGATTGAGCACGGCTTCAGCCAGTTTGGCTTGGGGAAGCTTCAGATCTCGGCGCCCCTGAAGCTGCGGCCGCAACCAGAGGCCGATAGACTCCATCAATTCCATCTCTGAAAGCGCTGATATCTTTGCAAATGACGCCCGCGCGAGCAGCTCTGCCGGCAGGATTTCCCCCAACTTCTCCCCGGCCTTTTCCACAAGGATGCCCACAATCGCTTCCGGGTCAGGCGAAGTATCCTGTCCGCGCGCAATCGTGATCGCTCCGAGCCGCCGTTCAAGCCGTGGCTCGACCCTCAACTCTGCGTTGTTCCAGTGGTAACTCCGCTCACGTTCAATCAACTGATCGAGATGTTCTTCCACTTCATCGAGTTGAAGTTCAGCGCCAGAGAAGATTCGCGCACCGCTCGCTCGCCCTTGCGCGTCTCCGATCACGATCCACTCCGCGCGTGCGAGCGGCGATGTGGGATCGAGCGTGTATCCACGGCCACCGCTGGACAGCCAGTTCTCACCGCTGCGGTCACGCCGCTTGGCGATCATGTCAGGACGAGCCATGGCAAGATGGATCGCAGGGGTCGCGACCGGATCCATGTCCCCCGCAACAAGCTTCTCAGCTAGTTTGCCCCACCGTTGCGCCAGTTTGCGAGCGCTTTCAGCGCGCTTGCCTCGGCCATCATCCCACCGCCGAAGCCTTTGCATCAGATCTTCTCCGCGTCCGCCGAGGCCCCGCTCCTGAAGCAGAAGCACCAGCTTCGCCGCTTCCAGCGCTTGTCCGTGGAGCGCACCGCTTAAGACAGCCGCTGCGCCGAATGGATCCAAGGGAAGCGCGGCAATCTGCTCGCCCTTGGAAGTGAGTCTGCCCTCATCATCCACCGCGCCGATCTTTTGCAATCGATCGCGCGCGCTTGCTACTGCGGATGGCGGCGGAGCTTCCAGCCAAGGCAGTGAGGCCACGTCTTGCGTGCCCCAAGCGGCCAGCGACAAGACCAGGCCTGACAAATCGGCTGTTGTGATCTCAGGCGGCGCAAATGCCGGTCTGCCAGCGTGGCCGTGCTCTTCCCACAAACGGTAGGCTACACCTGGGCCTTGCCGCGCCGCGCGCCCTGCCCGCTGGGTTGCCGCCGCTTGGCTGGCTGCGCGAGTCACCAAGCGCGTCGTGCCAACTGCAGCGTCGTACTCGGCCATTCGCGCGAGACCGCTGTCGACCACGACCGAAACGCCATCGAGCGTCAAAGATGTCTCCGCGATCGAGGTCGCGAGCACGATCCTTCTGCGCCCGCTGGGGTCGCGATTAATTGCGGCACGTTGAGACGCAGGTTCGACCTGGCCATGGAGTGCCAGCACCAACGCATCCGGCAGTCGCTCGGCGAGACCATCTCCGACCCGCTCAATCTCACGAACGCCCGGAAGAAACGCCAGTATGTCGCCGCTCTGCTCACGCCATGCAGTGGCGATTGCTGCCGCCATTTGCGGCTCGATCGCTTCAGTTCCGCGGGCCCCAAGGTAGCGGATCTCAAGCGGAAAGCTCTTGCCCTTGCTTTCAATCAACGGCGTGTTCGGGCCCAACAATCCGGCGTAGCGCTCGCCATCCAAAGTTGCGGACATCGCCAGCAGCCGCAGATCCTCGCGCAGCACTGCTCGGCTTTCCAAGGCCAAGGCCAAACCGAGATCACAATCGAGGAGCCTTTCATGCACTTCGTCGAACAGGACCGCTGAAACCCCCGGCAGTTCGGGGTCGTCCAATATGCGATTGACGAAAATGGCTTCCGTCATAACCACCACTCGCGTGCGCGGACTTATCTTTGTGTCGAGGCGAGTGGCGTAACCAATGGTTTCTCCAGCGCTCTCGCCGAGCAACTCGGCCATGCGCTCCGCAGCAGCCCGAGCAGCCACTCGGCGTGGCGATGTGAGGATGATTTGGCCGGTGCACCAAGTTTCATTAAGCAGCGCTGGGGCAATTGCGGTGGTCTTGCCCGCCCCGGGCGGCGCGACCAGAACCGCGCCTCCGGAACTCGCCAAAGCTTCGGAAAGGTCAGGTAAAACCTGATGTATTGGAAGGTCCGCGCTCAATATCCCCGAGCGACAGCGAATTGTGCCGCTTCGGCCATAGCGGCCCGCGCTTTGCTGTCAGGGAAGATCGAGATGGCGTCGATCGCACGCTGGACGAAATGCCGCGCCCGCTCACGGGTATCCTCCACGGCGTTATGCTGGCCAATCAGCTCAATCGCATGAGCAAGATCGTCGTCCGAAGAGCGATGTCCCAGGATTGCATCGCGCCAAAACTTGCGCTCAGTCTCGGATCCACGAGCATAGGCAAGAATGACTGGTAAGGTCATTTTCCCTTCGCGGAAATCGTCGCCTTGGTCCTTGCCCATCTCGGCAGCATCCGAATCGTAGTCGATCGCGTCGTCGACCAATTGGAAGGCTACACCCAGATTACGGCCATAGTCTTCCAACGCCCGCTCTTGCTCGTCACTGCATTCGGCAACAACTGCGCTGATCTGACTTGCGGCGGCAAACAAAGCAGCGGTCTTCGCGCCGATTATGTCGAGATAGCGGTCTTCGCTGGTTTCGATCTGGCGCTGAGCGGTCAGCTGAGAAACCTCACCCTCTGCGATAACCGCGCTAGCGCTGCTGAGGATATTGAGCACGCGAAGTGAACCATCCTCAGTCATAAGCTCGAACGCGCGGCTAAATAAGAAGTCTCCAACCAGCACAGTCGCAGGGTTTCCAAAGACGATATTTGCAGCAGCCTTACCGCGCCGCAATTCGCTTCCATCGACGACGTCGTCGTGCAGCAGGGTTGCGGTGTGAATGAACTCAACCGCAGCCGCTAGCTTGTGATGTCGAGTTCCTTGATAGCCAACCAGTTCCGCTCCGGCGAGCGTCAGCATCGGGCGTAGTCTCTTGCCACCGCCCGAAATCAAATGACCGGCAAGCCGCGGAATCAGCGGAATCTCGCTCTGCATCCGCTCCAGAATCACGGTGTTCACAGAGTTCATGCCTTGCGCCGTTAGCGCGAGCATTGGTTCCAAAGTCGGTCGCTTGCGCGGAAGAGATATCACTTCAGCACTCATGCCAGCGCATTTGGGCGACGTAAGGCCGCTTGGCAAGCGCTCAATTGCTGCTAGCGTTGCAAGTGATGTCAAATGAAACGCACCATTCCGCAGAGGATCAGGCAGAGCACGCTCCCCCCTCAGACCCTGTGTTGGCGACTTATCGCAAGAGTATCGACAATATCGATGCGGCGCTGATTCACATCTTGGCTGAACGGTTTCGCATCACTCAGGCGGTTGGAGAATACAAAGCCAAGGTCACATTGCCCCCGGCTGACCCCGACCGCGAAAAGCGCCAAATCGAGCGCCTGCGCAAATTGTCCGAAGAGGCTGACTTGGATCCCGAGTTCAGCGAAAAGTTTCTTCGTTTCATTATCGACGAGGTGATCCGGCACCATGAACAGGCCCGTGCCCGCTGATCAAGTAGAGCGAGGGCACGGAGTGGGTCGAAACTCCGTGCCCTCTGTCCCGCAAAGCGTTGTTGGAAGTGTCCGATCAGCGCGGGGGCCGTTAGCCAACCGGATGCGGGAATTTGGTTAGCGTGGACGAACCCGACGCGGTCGAAAATTCGGGTCGCGTTTACGTGAAACTCTCCGGTCGATTGATCCGTTCGAACGTGTGGTAGTGCGTTCACGAGAGGCAACAGTTCTTCCCTCGCGGTCGGTGACTCGCTGGCTGGCGCGGGAATTGCCTTGGCCGTCTCTCTTCCGCTCCCCGAACAAATCATAACTGTTGCCGGCCCTACCGGTCGCTGTGCCGGTGAACGTCGACCCATTCTCATTGCGAACACGCTCGCCATTGAATGACCGCGTTTTTCCCTGAGGACCGGTCTGCGTGCCGCTAACGATGGCGCCATTTTCAGTGCGCTGGCGATTGAAATAACTCGAAGCGGTCTTGCCGGTTTTGAGGTTTGTGGCTTCGCGCTGGCGATCAATCGTGCCGGTTTCCTTGTCGACTTTGGTTGTCGTCGACGCCCTGACATTCTCACCTTCATAGGTCGTGGTGCGGCTTTCTTGTGCAATTGCGACGGAGCTGGTCGCCAAGGCTGTCGCTGCCGCCAATGCGATGGTTACTTTCATGGTGAGGTTCCTTGCGTCCGATGATATCTTGGTTTTGAGCCACCATCGTTTGTGGGTGACACTGCTCAAACGGAGCGGATGCATCGACCCTTCGCGCAACGGCAAAGTTATTCAGGATTGGAATCACGTTCCTGAATCTCAGGCCCGCTCTGATCGGCGCCTTGCTCAGCCTCAGTGCCCGCTGATCCCTCCGCCACCGGGTCAGCGCTGGGACCGTCCACTTGTTGCTGCTGACGATCACGCCACCGCCGGATAACCGCCCGCCTTTGCTCTGGCGGAAGGTTGCGCAATTGCCGCAAGCGATCACGGATCACGCGCCCTTCATTGTCCTGCCTCAAAGCGGGAGGAATGAGATCTTCACGAGACAGCTCTTCGCCGGCTTCAATCCGCTCGCGCAACGTCTCTCGGCGCTCGTCAGAGTGCTCATCGAGCCGAGCGTCTCGCAATTCGCGGCGCTGCTCGATCATCTCGCGTAACAGCTGCTCTTGTTGCGTATTGGGCGCTGGCAACCCTTGTTCACGCCGCCGATTGATTTCGCGGCCAATGCGTTGATCCATATTGGAGCGACGGATGTCCGTGCGCGATTCTCTGACGCGATCAATTCGGCTAAAGGCTTCCTCAAGCTCTTCAGATGTATCAATCGGGCCTTCGATCGTTACACGATGCTCAATGGCCGCGCTTGGCTCAGGCTGCGGGCGCACTTCACCGACCTCTGGCCCGACCTCCGAACTTTCGCTTCCCCTGATTGATGCCCAGACTTCTCCTGCACTGGGCAGGGAAACGGGTAGCTGCTCAAGCACTCCGGTTGCCGCTGCTGTGGTTGCTAAGGCGCCGGCCACAATGGCGCCGACCGTAACACGGCGCGCGCGTGACCAAGGAGCAGAAGCGAACTTCGACCTGGCCGCCGGAAGCGGCTCTGCCCGTCCTTCGGTGCGCGCCATCACGCGATCTGCAAATCCGCTGGAAAGAGACGGGACGGCATCCTTACTCAAGGCCCCGGCAAGATCGCTATCACTCGGAATGGGTTCGCCAAGATTGCTCATGATTGAGTCTCCTGCGCAGCCGCAAAACTCTTGCGCAGGGCCGTGCGGGCGCGATGGAGCAGGGACTCGAAGGCTTTGATATTCATATCCATCACCGCTGCTGCATCCGTGTTTGGCAGCTCCTCAAAATAGGTCAGGACAATCGCAGCGCGCTGCCGCTCTGGCAGCGCCTCAACCAATGCCCTTGCCTGTGATCGTTCCTGGTCCGCCTCAATAAGCCCGTCTGCCAATTGCGACGGATCAATCTGTTCCGGCACCTCAGCACCGCTGTTGCGTTTCGTGACGCGCAGCCGATCGATCGAGAGGTTGACCACTACCCGTTTGAGCCAAGGTCCCAGCTTGAGGCCACCCCCACTCCATCTTGGCGCATGATCCCACAGTCTCAGCAGCGCTTCTTGCGCGATATCTTCAGCCTCTGCCCCGTCTCCTACCATTCTATACGCAATCCGATGGAGACGCTGAGCATGCGCCTCAATCGCCACGCGAAATGCCTTCTGATCCCGCGCTGCAATACGCCGGACCAGCTCCGTCTCGTCAGACGGAACAGTCAGAATTTGCTGGCCCTGTGCCGGCATGGTGTCGCGCATTGACCCCGTGTGCGATGAGTTTGTCACGCCGTTAACGGCCAGGTCGCGCAAACCCTTCGCGCTGATGCAGGATTGTTTGTCACTAAGCTCGAGGCAAACTCAGAGTAACCAAAAGACCTCCGAGGTCCTCGCTCTCACCGAGCGTTGCATCGCCGCCATAGATTTCAGCCACATCGCGAACAATCGCCAGGCCCAGACCTGTACCTGGCTTGCCAGTGTCCAGCCGCGCACCACGGTCAAAGATGCGTTCGCGTTCCGCTGCAGGGATCCCGGCTCCATCGTCCTCGACCCAGATCTCGCAATACTCACTGCCCGGCTCCGCATCGACGGTCACGAAGACGCTGCCGCCTCCATATTTGGCGGCGTTCTCAATCAGATTGCCAAGGATCTCATCAAGGTCCTGCCGCTCAATCGCGACCAGCGCTTCCTTACTTCCCGCGATATCCAGCCGCCCGTTGGGATAGAGCCGCTCCACAGCACGACGGACAGCCTCAGCGCTTTGCCGAACATTGGTCCGGGCAAGGCCGACCGCTCTTCGACCGACGGCTCGAGCCCGCGCAAGATGGTGATCGACGTGGCGCTGCATCGTCCGCGTTTCGCGGAACACCGCATCGCTCAGATCTGGAGAGCGCGCTGTCGCTGCGTTGGTCAGCACTGTCAGCGGCGTCTTCAAGGCGTGCGCCAAATTGCCGGCATGAGTCCGCGCCTCCTCAGCCTGCTTCTCAGAATGCTCCAACAAGCCATTCAATTCTTGCACCAAAGGCTGAACCTCGCTCGGCAAGGGCTCCGTGATCCGGTTCTCCCCGGTCGTGCGCAGTTTCTGGATCGCAGCGCGGACCCGACGGAGCGGTGACAGTCCGTAGCGAATTTGAAGCAGCGCCATGACGAGCAAACCAAATCCGAGCACCACAAAGCTGATGATCAGAATTCGGCGCAGTTCAGCTATCTGCTCGTCCAGCTCCTCGCGGCTGGCCGCAACCGTAAACCACCATTGGGTCTGCGAGCCGGGTAGGATGATGGAGCGCTCCACGACCCGAAGCGGTTCGTCCTCGAATTGGCCAGAGTTGTAGAAATGTGCTTCGCTATCAGTATGGCCTGCCTGAACGCTCAAGCTTCGGTCCCACAAGCTGCGCGAAGGATAGGGATCAAAACCCTCGCCACTGATCTGCCAGTACAACCCACTATTGGGTTCAAGAAAACGCTGATCACCAAGGGCCCGATAGAAGTAGATCTCACCAAACGGGTCGATCTCTGCAGAGGCAATCATGGCCGTCAGCATATATTCCAACTGCTCGTCAAAATTGCGCTCGACCTGATTGGTCAGCGCGCGGTCCAATACGATCCCCCCCCCAAGCAGAAGCACAAAGATCCAGCCCGCAGCGATGAGCCCCATCCGTCGAGCAAGACTACCCTGCCGTTTGGCTGTAGGTGCAGGAGTATCAGTTCCTGCTTCCGCATCGGGCAAAACTGAGGGCTCAGCAGCGCCTCCGGTGCCGCCCTGAGCGACAGCCGGATCGGCGTCTGCCTTACGCGCGGGGCGCGTCGGCGGGGTCGTCGAGGCTGTAACCGAGGCCACGGATCGTCGTTATCACGTCTGCGCCGAGCTTCTTACGAATGCGAGTAACAAAAACCTCAATCGTGTTGGAATCACGATCAAAATCCTGGTCGTAAATATGCTCGATCAGTTCGGTGCGGCTGACCACCTTGCCCTTGTGGTGCATGAGATAGCTTAGCAGCTTGTATTCTTGCGCGGTCAGTTTGACCGGCTCACCTTCCAGAGTAACGCGACCTGAGCGCGTATCGAGACGGACATTGCCCGCGGTGAGCTCTGACGAAGTGTTGCCCGAGGCGCGGCGGATCAAGGCCCGCAAACGCGCAATCAGTTCTTCGGTCTGGAAAGGTTTCGCCAGATAGTCATCGGCGCCGGCATCCAAGCCAGCAACCTTATCCGACCAAGAATCGCGCGCGGTCAGGACCAGGACCGGGAAATCGCGTCCTTCCTTGCGCCACATTCCCAAAACGGAAAGGCCGTCTATCTCTGGCAGGCCGAGATCGAGAATGACCGCGTCATAATCCTCGGTGCTGCCCAAAAAGTGCCCGTCTTCGCCATCGGTCGACAGATCAACCGCATAGCCGTTCTGTTCGAGCGTGGATTTGAGCTGTTGCCCCAATGTTGGTTCGTCTTCGACGATCAGAATGCGCATAAGTCCCCGGAAACTGCTCCAATTGCTGGATGATTGGTGCGCCCTTGCACGGTCTGCGTCAAGCAGGCTTCATCGATTGCACACCATTGCGCTTGAGCCATCAAGCACCCGATCAACGTGAGCGAGCGATGACACGACCGGTGCGTGCATCGACATCGACATAGCTTACCCGACCATCACGAATGAATTTGAGGCGATAGGCTCGCGCTCGCGAGTCATAGGATGGCCCAAGATACTGGCTGCCTTGCATTTGCGGGAGAATGCGCCGCTCGATCTCACGCAGTGACAATTGGTTGCCCGCGCGCATTTCTTTGCGAGCCTCACCTTGTTCACTCTGAGCCTGTTCCTTGGAACCAAATTCCGCACTGGCCGGAGTGGCGGCAAGCCCCCCCAGAGTAAGTGCGGCGCAAAGGCCCAGTAAGGTCGAATGGCGTTTCATAATGATCGGCGTTTAGCCTGCGAGCGTTGAACAAGCAGTGAATAGACCGATTCTGGCCCGTTCAGAAACGCATTCCTCCTATTCTTCCCCGTCTTCCTCGCTGTCGCCGTCTTCCTCGTCGTCGACAACCTCATATTTGATGGTGAGACTTACGCCAGTCGAAACCAGACCGGGCTGGACCGGGGCCACTGCGGCGGCCATCGGGCTTCGAAGAGCCGCGCCGCTCTCCAATGTTGTTGGGCTTGACCCCATGATCGACTCGCTGATCTCCAGAACACGGACTTCCTCGTAACCGAGCATGTCAGCATAGGCCGCAGCCTGCTCCTGACCGCGTTCCACCGCCCTCTGGCGCGCCGCTTCCTTGGCCGCGGCGTCGTCTTCGACCGAGAAGCGCGGGCCCGAGATATCGGTCGCTCCAGCATCCACAAGGGAATCGAGAATACGACCCGTTTCGCTCACCTCGCGCAGTTTAACACTGACCAGATTGTACACTGAGTATCCGCGAAATTCACTGCGGCGGGTGCTGTTGTCGAATTCGTATTTGGGCTGCAGGTTGATCCCCGTGGTCTGTATGTCTTCGTCTGCCACTCCTAGCGTTTTGACCCGATCAATAACGCGCTGCATTTCGATAGAGTTCTGACGAAGGGCTTCTACCGCAGTCGGTGCATCGGTGCTCACTCCAGCTCCGATCGTGACAAGATCAGGCTCGACGGTCACCTCCTCATAGATCGACAGCTCAATAACTGGGCCATCGGCTTCGATCTCGATTTCAGCAGCGGGTAACGCAGACGGAACAGCGAGCGATGCCGCTGCAAGCGCCACAAAAGGTGTGCGGAAGATGCGACGGATCATTGGGGGTCTCCTCTCCAAAAATGGATCGCACCACTCAACCGACTTGTCGGCGTGAGCGCAACCCCCTAGGTCGCGCGGATCATGGCGCAACCACCTATCCTCTCCTGGGAAGGCCTCGGGCTTCAACAAGGCGGCCGCTGGCTGCTCGGCGGGCCCGAAGTTGAGCCGATCAACCTTCATATTGGCCCGCGCGATCGGCTTGCCCTGATCGGACGCAATGGCGCGGGCAAGACCACCCTGCTCAAGCTGATCGATGATCGGATCGAAGCGGACCGTGGGGAGCGCAAGGTCAAGCCAAACTCCCGGATCGTGTTTCTTGAGCAGGAGCCCGATTTCACCGGCTTTCCGACACTCATGGACTTTGCTCTGGCAGGCGACAACCCGCCAGAGCGGTTCGAAGTGGAATCGATCGCCGGACAATTGGGCATTGCGATGGATCGCGATGCTGTGACGGCCAGCGGCGGTGAGAAGCGCCGCGCGGCTATCGCGCGCGCGCTGGCACAGGATCCTGATATCCTGCTGCTTGATGAGCCGACCAACCACCTCGATTTGAGCGCGATCGATTGGCTCGAGGATTGGCTGAACCGCTACAAAGGCGCGTTCATCACGATCAGCCACGACCGAACCTTCCTCAAGCGCCTGACCCGCGCGACCTTGTGGCTCGACCGCGGAACCCTGCGCCGCAAGGAAGTCGGCTTCGGCGGCTACGAGGCATGGGAAGGGCAGGTCTATGCCGAAGAGGCACGCGCTGCCGAGAAGCTCGATGCCAAGCTCAAGATCGAGGCGCACTGGCTCGAACGCGGAGTGACCGCTCGGCGCAAGCGCAACCAGGGTCGGCTCGAAAAGCTCTATCAAATGCGCGCAGCAAGAGCAGCGATGATCTCTGACAGCGGGGCCGCCAAGCTGAAGCTCGCCAATGATGAGGCGTTCAAATCCAAATCGGTGATCGTGGCCGAGGGGATCTCCAAAAGCTTTGGCGACCGCGCTGTGATCAAGCCCTTCACCTTGCGGATCCAGAACGGCGACCGGATCGGGATTGTCGGTGCCAATGGCGCGGGCAAGACCACTCTGCTCAAACTGCTGACCAAGGAGCTTGAACCTGACAGCGGCAGCGTTCAGCACGCGCGAACGCTCTCGGGCGTGATGATCGATCAGCAGCGGCGTCTGCTCGAACCCGATCTGACCGTGCGCGACATCCTTGCCGAGGGCGGCGACTGGATCGATGTTCGCGGCGCGCGCAAGCACGTTCAAGCCTATCTGAAGGACTTCCTGTTCGATCCCAAACTGGTCGACACCAAGGTCGGTATTCTTTCGGGTGGAGAGCGCTCGCGCCTGCTGCTGGCCCGCGAGTTTGCCCGCACGGCCAACCTCCTGGTGCTCGACGAACCCACCAATGATCTTGATCTTGAGACGCTCGATCTCTTGCAAGAAGTGATCGCAGACTTTGATGGCACCGTGCTGATCGTCAGCCACGATCGCGACTTTCTAGATCGGACCGTCACGGTGACGCTCGGGCTGGATGGGACCGGGCGGGTCGATGTGATCGCTGGCGGCTATGCTGATTGGGAAGCCAAACGTCGCAAGCCTATTGCCGCCAAGGCCAAGTCCGGACAGACCGCCGCGCCCAAAGCAGCCCCTACCCCGCCTGCGCCAAAGGCTGACAAGCTCTCCTACAGAGACCAGCGCGATTACGAACAGCTTCCGGCACGGATCGAGGAGCTCGAAGCCGCGATCGCCAAAGGCGAAGCGATCCTGTCTGACCCCGAGCTGTTCAACACGGACCCTCAACGCTTTACGACCATCTCAAAGGGGATCGAGAACGCGCGGGCTGAGAAAGACAGCGCCGAAGAGCGCTGGCTGGAACTGGCAGAGCAGGTTGAGGGATGAGCCAAGCCAGAGCCCAAGCTCTGCACAAGGACATTGGCGCCTGCACGATCTGCGCTGAGCATCTGCCGCTTGGCCCTAGACCAGTGGTGCAGTTTTCGCCCAAGTCGCGCATCCTGATCATCGGCCAAGCGCCTGGCACCAAGGTCCACAACAGCGGTGTGCCGTGGGATGATGACAGCGGCGAGCGATTGCGAGGCTGGCTCGGCCTGGACAAACCGGAATTCTACGACCCGGACAATGTTGCGCTGATGCCGATGGGCTTTTGCTATCCCGGCAAAGCATCGGGCGGCGATGCTCCACCGCGTAAAGAATGCGCGCCGCAATGGCACGATGCGATCCTCGATCTGCTGCCTCCCAATCACCTCACACTGCTAGTCGGTGCCTATGCCCAAGCGTATTACCTCCCGGCGACAAAACGCCTTTCGATGACCGAACGCGTTCGCCGCTTCGCTGACTTTG
The DNA here is from genome assembly GCA_965229665.1 of Erythrobacter sp. Classification (GTDB taxonomy): domain Bacteria; phylum Pseudomonadota; class Alphaproteobacteria; order Sphingomonadales; family Sphingomonadaceae; genus Erythrobacter. The sequence goes on from OZ245896.1 coordinate 3,619,062, forward strand.
CCCCCTTCGTCCCGCTGCCTCATCCCGCTTGGCGATCACGCCTATGGATGGGCAAAAATCCCTGGTTCGAAAAAGACGTGCTGCCCGACCTGCAAAGCGCAGTCCGGACAGCCCTCACCTGAATTTGGTCGCAGCGCGTCAATCAGCCTTGCGGGCTGGCAACACTTTGGGGTTCTTGAGGATCAGCGCTGAAACCAACGCAACCACCAGACCCACCGGGAAGATCTCGATGAAGGTGATCGGCAAACGGACCAGCGGGTTGCGATAGCTCGCCATGCTCTCTTCAACCGCTGCAATCTCTGCAGCCCGCTCAGCGTCGGAGAGAGATTGGGTATTGATGTCGGCGATGAGGCCTTCGGTATAGGCGTCGATGAATGCGAAATCGCTCATATAGAGATAGAATTCCCAGCTGAGCACGTAGAAGAACCCGGCGACCACCGCGATCCCAATGCCAACCCCGGCGCCCTTAGCGAAGCTTATCACCCCGCCCTGTTCGACGTCGCGGAACCGTTTGATCCCGACGAACACCAAGGACAGAACCGCCAGCATCACCGCATAGCCCGCCAGTTCGGACGTCGAGGGATTGTCGAGCCCGAGCGTGAACATGGTCACGATCATGAAAGTGATGACGATCACGCCGATGATGCCACCATAGATAAGTGCGTAACGAAACATGTGTGCCTCCTGTGTTTGAGCCCCTTTTCGGTCACTCATGTTCGGTCCGAAAACCATCACCCACATGGGTGAGATTGGCCAACTCACCCGTTTTTCCGTCGGTTAGGGAATCAATGCCAGCGCCCGCGCCGCCTCCACCGCTTTGCCGCGCCCAGTCACTTCCAGTTTGAGGTAGAGGTTGGAGATATGGGTCTTGATCGTGTTGGGAGACACTTCGAGCGCCCGCGCGATCTCCTTATTGCTGGATCCCAGCGCGAGATGTTCCAGAATCTCATATTCGCGCGGGGTCAAACCCAAGGCAGCGATCGCCTTGTCATTGCGTTCAAAGGCCGGTCCGCTTTGGCGACTTGTCAGCTGCGTACCAGCCCAGATCCCGATCGCAATGAACAACACGGCCAGCGCGCCGATGTAGATTTCGCCTGGCATGCTGAACAACAGATAGCGGCTTTCGAGCCATTGCAGCAGCGCAGCGATCAGCGCCAAAGCGCCGCCATAGAGCACAGCATATTGCAGGTGTTTCCGGCTCATCTATCCCCCTTAAACGAAACCGCTATTCCTACAGGATGGAACACATGGAACAGGGTATTAGAATTTGTTTCAAGGTCCACCCCCGCCGTCATATTCGATAGTAATCAGCGACCCGATCCAGCGCCAGTTTCAGCACCAGTTTCCCGCTGCGGGCAGGCCATCCCAGCGCCTTCTCACTGGCTGGCAGCCCATTCCCGGCGCAGACAACCCGCCAGAGAATATCCTCCAAGCCCTTGCCGGCCGCTTGCATCGCGCAGTCAAACCGCTGCTTGGCGGCGAGCTGGCGTTCGGTGGGCGAGAGAGAAGCTGTGCCAGTGGTCTTGGTCCGCACCGGATCCCATCGCATCGTCACATTTGCAGACAGCTGGGCGCGTTCGTAATCCCTTCGCAATGTCTCAGCAGCAGCAAACAGGCGATCACACAAATACCCTCGCGCATGGAGCCAGGCGACCGGCGACTCCATCAAATTCACTGTCACGCTCCGGCGTTTGCCCCGTGCAGAACTGCGCAAGCCTTTTGTGCGCAACGGCCCTTCGACGCTGAGTTCTCGTTCAACCAGATGTTTCGGCATTGGCAGGCTCCTGTTGGTATGTCTACGCAGCACTTGCCAAATTCATCACTCTGTAGGAAACTGAGAAACCAATTTGGTTATCGATAGGCTTGCCTTATGATCAATCGCATCCGTGAAATCCGCCGCAAGAAAGGGATCACGCTCGCCCAGTTGGCTGAAGCCTGTGATCCACCAACCACAGCGCAAACGATTGGCCGGCTTGAGACAGGAACGCGCAATCTCTCGCTCAAATGGATGGATCGGATTGGCGCGGCGCTAGAAGTCGATCCCGAGGTATTGGTCCGCTCAGACGGTCAGGCGCGCGCCAAGATCGTTGCGGAGCTGACCAGCTCCGGTGCAGAAGCTTTGCCATCGCCGCGCGAAGCGGTCCTTCCCAACGAGTTGGAAACGCAGGATGATGAGGCCGCGCCAATCGTGCTGGAGGTTGCCCATGGCGTCGGAGAGTACCGGCCTGGTGACCTTTTGTGGCTCCGGCAGATCCCCATCGAAGACGCCACCGGCGCGATCAATCGCGATTGTCTCGTCCCGCGTTCGGGCGGGCGCTTTGCCTTCGGTCGCTTGATCGATTGCCAAGGGAGCCTGGTCGGGATCCTGCCAGCACAAACCGGACAGAAACAGCAGGTTATCGATAACCCACCTTGGATCGCTGTGGCCGAAATGCTCGTAAGACGGCTTTAAGCTCTGCTGGCTTACAGATTGGCTGCTGTAGGAGGCGCTAAAACACCCAATGCCACACGTCGTTTCCCTGTCGACATTGTATCCCAACAGCGCGAATCCGCGCTTCGGGACCTTTGTCGCACGCTCTTTGGAAGCGCTCGCGGATCAGGCTGACTGGAACGTCACCGTCATCAATCCGATCGGCATTCCCCCTATTGCCTTCGGACGATACCGCGAATTGGCGCAGCTTCCAGCGCAAGAAGAAACCGGCGGCATTACGGTTCATCACCCGCGCTTCACCCTGGTCCCCAAAGTCGGGGCACGGCGCAATCCCAGCGCAATCGCCAAGGCGGTTCTCCCCCTCGTTAAGCGCATTCACGCCGCCAATCCGATCGATGTGATCGACGCCCAGTTCTTCTTTCCCGATGGCCCTGCAGCCGCCTGGATCGCTCAGAAGATGGGGCTTCCCTTGTCGATCAAGGCCCGCGGCAGCGACATCACCTATTGGGGCGGGCTGGATTTCGCGCGGGAGCAAATGCTGGAAGCAGCCGAGCACGCCACCGGACTGCTGTCGGTTAGCCAGAATTTGGCTGACCAGATGGTGAAGCTGGGCATGCCCCAATCAAAGATCCTCGTCCATTACACGGGCCTTGATCGGGACCGCTTCCGCCCGCTTGAGCATGTCGGGCTGCGCGGGCAGCTGAACCAGTCTTTGGGCTATCCGCTCGACAACACGCACCCGCTGTTAGCCTGTGTCGGCGCTCTGATCGAGCGCAAGGGACAAGATCTGGCCATCGGTGCGCTGCCAGCCATCCCCGGTGCCAAGCTGATCCTGGTCGGCAAAGGCGAGGACGAGGGACATTTGCGGCAATTGGCCGGAGACCTCGACGTTGCCGAGCGGGTCTATTTTGCCGGTTCGATCGACCACGATCTCTTACCGGTCATTCTCTCCGCGGCTGATGCCATGGTGCTCCCAACGCTGAACGAGGGATTGGCCAACGCCTGGGTCGAAGCGCTGGCGTGCGGCACACCTGTGATAACCACCGATGTAGGCGGAATTCGTGAGCTCATTACCAGCGATATTGCCGGCCGGATTGTTGATCGCACGCCCGAGGCGATCGCCTCAGCCGTCAAGAGCTTGCTTGCCGATAAGCCCAACCGCCAGGCGGTGGCAGCCATGGTTGAGCACTTCAGCTGGCAAACCAATGCGAGCGAGCTGGCCGACCATTACGCTCGGCTAATCGCGTTGAAAGGCTAACAGCCCGCTGAGACCGTCTTAGGCCTCGCCCCGCGCGATCTTTTCCTGGCGCTCGGCGGCGCTCTCTTGCGGAACGAAGCTGGTCGAGGTCACACCAAGCCAGATCAGGATCGGCGCAGCGAGATAGACACTCGAGTAGGTCCCGATGAACAGGCCCGCAGTGATCGCAGCAACCAGACCGAACAGGCTGGCGGGACCAAACAGCAGCAGTGGCAGCAATGCCACCAACAGCGTCAAAGAGGTCATCACCGTGCGCGCGAGCGTTTCATTGACCGAGAGATCAAGCAGCTCTGGCAGCGGCATCTTGCGATACTTTTTCAAATTCTCGCGGATCCGGTCATAGACCACGATCGTGTCGTTGAGCGAGTAACCGATCACGGCCAGGATAGCCGCGATAATCTGCAGGCTGAATTCCAACTGGAACAGTGCAAAAAGGCCAAGGATCAACGAAACATCGTGGAACAGCGCGAACAACGCACCAGCGCCAAATTGCCATTCAAACCGGATCCAGATGTAGATCGCCACGGCTAGCATGGCGAACAGCAAGGCATAGACCGCACTCTCCTGGAATTCCGCAGCAACCTTGCCCGAAACCGTATCGTTGCCGTCGGTGCGGACACCGGGGAATTCACCCTCGATCATGGCGATGACCTGGTTCCCGATTTGCGTTGCGGCACCGGGTTCATCCTCGGCGCTTTCGGGCAGTGGAACGCGGATCGATACGGCATTGGGGGCACCAAATTCCTGCACCACCGGCGTGCCGTAGCCGAGGCCGCCAACAAGCTCGCGCAACTCGGGTACAGGCGCCTGCTCACTCTGCTCGAAAGTCAGTCGGACTTCCTGGCCGCCTGCGAAATCAACGCCGTAATTGAGGCCCTGCGTCAGAACCAACGCCCAGCTGGCGATGATCAGAAGTACGCTACCGATGAAGAACGGCAAACGCAGCTTGAGGAATTTGATGTTGGTGTCCTCGGGGACGAGCTTCAGCAGTTTCATCGTCCGCTCCTCAAATATTGATGTCGCTGGGGCGATTGGAACGGAGCCAACCGGCAACCCACATGCGGGTTAGGACAAGCGCGGTGAACACACTGGTGAACAGGCCGACCACCAGAACCACCGCGAAACCGCGGACCGGGCCAGAGCCAAACAGGAACAGCAGAACCCCGGCAATGAAGTTGGTGATGTTCGCGTCATAGATCGCGCGGCTGGCCTCCTTATAGCCATTCTCGACCGCGGCAACGACGCGGCGCCCTCGCTTGCGCTCTTCGCGTATCCGTTCGTTGATCAGCACGTTGGCGTCGACTGCCGCACCCACGGTCAGTACGAAGCCGGCAATGCCTGGCAGTGTTAGCGTGGTGTTGAGCCCGGCCATAATGCCCAGAATGATCAGCACGTTGAAGATCAGTGCAATCGTCGCGTAGACCCCAAATCGACCATAGGTCGCGATCATCAGCACGATCACGGCGATTGATCCGATCAGCATCGCCAGCATCCCACGTTGGATTGAATCTCGACCAAGTTCTGCGCTGACCGAGCGCTCCTCGATCACTGTCAGATCAACCGGGAGCGCGCCCGAGCGCAGCGAAATCGCAAGCTCATTGGCGCTGTCCGCGGTAAAGCTGCCAGAGATCTGCGCCGCACCGCCGGTAATCGGTTCATTGAAAACCGGAGAAGACAGCACCTTCTCATCGAGAATGATGGCAAACGGACGACCAACATTAGCGGTCGAGAGCTGCGCAAACCGCGCAGCACCCTGCTGGTCGAACTGGATATTGACCACATTTTCATTGGTTTGCGGATCTACCCCAGCCTGCGCATTGGTCAGGCTGTCCCCGCGAATGCCACCGAGGCGGCGTACCGCAACCGACTGCCCTTCGAGCGGCGATCCTTCGGCATAGGGGAAAATCTCGCTGCCCGGAGGCGCTACGCCGGCTTGCACATCGGTTGGCAAGGCAGACAAATCGACCATTTTGAATTCAAGCTTGGCGGTTTGGCCCAACAGCGCCTTGAGCTGCGCCGGATCCTGCAGGCCAGGAACTTGGACCACGATCCGGGTTTCGCCCTGGCGGATAATTGTCGGCTCGCGAGTGCCCAGCGCATCGATCCGCTTGCGGACCACTTCGGTCGCGCTGTCCATCGCATCGGTAACCGCTTGGTTGAGCCCATCATCGGTCGGCGTCAGCACCATCCGCTGGGTGTCGACGACTTCAAGATCCCACTCACGGACAAGGCCTGGTCCCATCAGGACCGGCTCAAGGATCCCGCGAGCGCGATCGATATCACTGACCTGATCGAGCATGAACGAAAGCTGCCCATCAGAGGTCGAAACGTCCCCGATACGGATCCGCGGTTCGGCCTGACGAAGGCGCGTGCGAACGGTCTCTTCCATGTTCTCAAGCCGCTGCCCCCGAACCTGTGCTGGATCGGCCTCGAGCAGGATGTGGCTACCACCAGCCAAGTCGAGGCCAAGGTTGACCTGCGGGCGAGGCAAGAAATCAGGCGTCTGGATATCCACCGCACTGAGCAGTGAAGGCATGGCCGCGAGCGAGGCAACCAGAGTAAGCCCCCACAACCAGAGTTTCTTCCATGTTGGAAAATCAAGCATTGTGAATGGTTTGTTCCGGCTACTTCAATGAGGTAAAAAAGATGCTGGCGCTTGGCCAATGGGCCGATGGCCTTAGTCGTTTGCGGCGCTTCCACCAGGAGGGATGACCTCGCCGATCGTGTTCTTGACGGCTTTGACGCGAACGTCCTTCGCCAGGTCGATTTCGACATAAAGGTCATCGACCTTTGCAATCTTGCCAACCAGACCGCCCTGCGTGACAACCTGGTCCCCTTTCTTGAGGCCAGACACCTTTTCCTGGTGTTCCTTTTGCCGCTTCATTTGCGGACGGATGATCAGGAACCAGAAGATCAAAATCATGCCGATGATCGGCAGCCATTGCAGCCAGGCAGGAGGTGCATCAGCAGCACCGGCAGCGGCGGTAAGAATATCAAGCATAGTCTATGCGGCCTGTTAGAATGTCAGTGTTCGGTTCATCGTTTGACCGGCAAGGCTGCATCGCAATGCATGCGGCATCCGTCCCCGACCTAAACGCTAAGTGGGCGCGCCTAGCAGCAATGCAAGGCTCTCGCAATCGGACAGCGCCGGGACTGTGCCAAACTTGGCGGGACCGCCGCGTTTGCCCGCTTGCCTCTGCGGATCGGCGTCCCTATAGGCGCAAGCTCCACTGGTATCGGGACGTGGCGCAGTCTGGTAGCGCACTATACTGGGGGTGTAGGGGTCGCTGGTTCGAATCCAGTCGTCCCGACCAGTGGGTCTTTCGTCGAAAATCAGAGCTTACAGCTTTGCCTGGCCGCAATTTCCGTACAAGGGCCTGTTCGGAACTTGCTCAGCTTAGGATCGTTTCAGCTCCCCCATGACAATCCGCTCAATCTTCCTGGCCAGCGTGGCTCTCGGCGTTTGCGCCACGTCAGCCCACGCCCAAGCACCGGAAAGTGCGACCGAGGCTGCCGCATCCGAGGATGCGCGTCGAGTGTTCATGCCTGCCGACTTTGAGCGCTTTGCGCCGCGCAGCGCCTTGGACATGGCTGAGCAGATTCCCGGCTTCCAGATCCGCGAAGGCGGCGGTGATCGCGGGTTGGGCCAGGCTGACACCAATGTTCTGATCAACGGCCAGCGCATTTCGGGTAAGTCGAACGGCCCGGTTGCTGCGCTTCAGCGAATCCCAACCGAAGAGGTTGTACGGTTTGAGATCATCGACGGGGCAAGCCTTGATATCGGTGGTCTGTCTGGTCAGGTCCTGAATGTCATCACCAGCTCCACCGGCGGTGTAACAGGACAATTCCGCTATTCAGCCGAGTGGCGCTCGTTCGGGGTCCCGTTCCGGTGGAGCGATGGTCAGATATCGCTCGCGGGCGGCGGTGAAAAAACCGAATGGACGTTGAGCCTCGAGAACGACGCTGGGAGACGCGGCGACCAAGGCATCGAGCGCGTGTTTGATGGGACGGGTTTGCTGATCGACACGCGGGACGAGAAATCCAGTTTCGATTCTGATCGCCCTTCACTGTCCGGTTCGTTTGCGCGCACCGCAGACAATGGCAATATTCTCAACCTCACCGGCCAGGTTGTGGGGTTCTTCTTCCGTCAGACTGAAAACTCAGATCGCACCGGGATCATTGCCGCATCTGACCGCAATCGATTCTTCGAATTCACAGAGGACGAGTACAATTTTGAGCTGGGCGCCGATTACAGCTTTGCTTTCGCTGGGGGTCAGCTCAAGCTTATCGGCTATCATCGCTACGAAGACAGTCCGACTGTCTCTTCGGTCATCACCACATTCGCCGATGGCAGCGCGCCGACAGGCTCACAGTTCATCCGTGATGCTGACGAAGGCGAAACCATTGCCCGCGGCGAATTCAGCTTCGATGGACTGGGCGGAGACTGGCAGATCGCCCTAGAGGGCGTGCGCAACTTCCTTGAGATCGATTCAACATTGGCCGAGCGCGACGCCGCTGGGATCTTGCAACCGGTCGACTTCGACGGAGCCAGCGCGCGAGTCGATGAAGACCGCGCTGAAGCCAATCTGACCTACAGTCGACCACTGAGCGGCAATCTGCAGTTCCAGGCGTCAATTGGAGCGGAATATTCCGAGATCAGCCAGAGCGGTGCGCTTGGCCAGACGCGTGACTTCTTCCGCCCCAAGGGCTTCGTTGCCTTGGATTGGCGTCCCAACAGCTCGCTCAATGTGGCTGGTCGGGTCGAACGCTCGGTTGGACAGCTGAACTTCTTCGACTTTATCGCGTCGACCGATCTCAACGATGACCAGGTCAACGTGACAAATGCCAATCTGGTCCCTCCCCAGACCTGGCTGTTTGAGCTTGAAGCGAACCAGACACTTGGCGATCTCGGTTCTATCAATCTTCGCGGTTTCTATGAATCGATCAGCGACATTGTCGACCAAATCCCGATCACCGGAGGCGGCCAAGCACCGGGCAATGTCGACAGCGCCAAACGCTATGGTGTCGATGCCGAAGTCACACTGCTGTTTGACCCGATCGGGATCGACGGATTGCGGTTCGATGGACGGCTGTTCTGGCAGGACAGCGAGGTGCTCGATCCGCTGCTTGGAACACCCCGCCCAATCTCAAATGACGAGCGGATCGATCTCGAACTCGAGTTGCGTCAGGACTTCATCGGCACGCCCTGGGCGATTGGCGGCAATTTCAGATTTGATGAGCGCTATCCCGGTGTACGGCTCGATGAGTTCTCTCGCCGGATCGAAAGCCCCGGGTTCGGACGCGTGTTCATTGAGCACAAGGACGTAATGGGCATGACCGCGCGTTTCCGGCTCGGCAACATCCTCAATCGCGACAACATCACTGACCGCACAATTTTCCTCGACCGGGTTGCGGGAACTGTCGATTTCCGTGAGCGCCGTGAACGCAAATTCGGCCTGATCTATTCCTTCGATATCGAAGGCTCATTCTGACGCTTGCCTCCTGTCGAAGCCGCGCTTACCGCAGCTCACAAGGAGAGTATCGTGACTGATCAGGCCCGTTTGCCCCGCATGCGTTCTTGGCTGTTCGCCCCGGGTGACAGCGAAAAGAAAATGACCAAAGCTGCCGAAAGCGCGGCTGACATCGCCCTGTTCGACCTCGAAGATTCCGTCACGCCAGACAACAAAGCGGATGCGCGCCAGCGGGTTGCTGCCATGATTGCCTCACGTGAGGACAATGCACGGCTGTGGGTGCGTATCAATCCATTGTCGAGCGGCTGGACCGAGGAGGATTTGGCAGCAATCATGCCGAGCGCACCGGGTGGTGTGTTCCTGCCCAAAGCCGAAGGTGGGCACGATGTTGAGACGCTTGATGCCATGCTCAGCGCGCTGGAAACCAAGCACGGACTTGAACCTGGCTCGACCAAAGTCGCAGCTTTGGTAACCGAGACCGCTGCCGCCATGTTCACCACCGGGACCTACGCCGGGACCCCCCGCTTGGTGGCGATGAGTTGGGGCGCAGAAGATCTGTCGTCTGAGCTCGGTGCGCAGGATCAGCGCGGTCCCGATGGCGAGTATCTCCACGTCTATGAGATGGCGCGCAGCATGTGCCTGTTGGGTGCTGTGAAGGCGCAGGTCATTCCGCTCGAGACGGTCCAGCCGGAGTTCCGTGACCTTGACGCTTTAAGCGAACGCGCGCTTCGGGTTCGTCGCCAGGGGTTCCGCGGAATGTTGGCTATCCACCCAGCGCAGATCGAACCGATCAACAGTGCCTTCACGCCGAGCGAAGACGAATTGGCGCATGCGCGCGCCGTGGTTCAGGCCTTTGCCGACAATCCTGGGGCAGGCACGGTCGCGCTTGACGGGAACATGCTCGATCGCCCGCATCTGACCTTGGCGCAAAGAATCCTGGCTGAGGCCGACTAAGCAACCAACAAGGTATTCCTGCTTTCCTAAATAAACCTATTTGGATAATTTGAGTGTGATTCTTAACCAGGAGCGCGCTCATGTCTATTCTCGACACTCTGATCGGACCCATCACCTCGATCATCGACAAGATCATCCCTGACAAGGAAGCGCGCGCCCGCGCCAAACTTGAATTGCTCAAGCTCGAGGGCTCGCAGGAAATGGAGTTGATCGCAGTCCGCCTCAAAGCGATCATTGCTGAAGCGCAAAGCCAAGACCCTTGGACCAGCCGGGCGCGGCCGAGTTTTCTCTACGTGATGTACACGATGATCCTCAGCGCGCTGCCGATGGGATTGCTCGCGGCATTCAATCCGGTGGTTGCGCGCGAGATAGCAGCCGGGATGAATGCCTATCTCAATGGCTTGCCCGAGCCGCTCTACGCCCTCTTCGGCACCGGCTATCTCGGCTACACCGCCGCGCGTCAGTGGGGCAAAGTCAAAGGCGTCGATCGGTAGGGACCAGCGAAAGCACGCAATCCGCATTTGCTTGTCTTCCATGCGGGGTTTTCCTAGGCTTTGAGGTGAGAGAGATTATGGGATTGGAGAGGATAGCAATGCGCGCTTGGATAATGGCCGCGGCAGTCGTGGCGGGTACCTGTGCGAGCGCGGCGGAAGCCCGCTCAACCTATGACGCGACGATCACCCGCACCGATTACAACATCCCACACATAAGCTCCGACACCTGGCAGGGTGTTGGCTATGGCGTGGCCTATGCCTATGCGCAGGACAACGTCTGCATGATGGCTGAGGAATTCGTGACCGTGGCCGGCGAGCGTTCGCTGCACTTTGGTCCCGAAACGCCATCGCAATTGGGCCTTGGCCAAGCGGATAATCTCACTTCAGACATCTTCTATCGCAGCCAGATCGATCTCGAGCCTCTGCGCGCCGGCTGGTCCGATCAAAGCATCGCCGCCCAGCAAGTGGTTGATGGCTATATCAAGGGCTACAACCGCTATCTGCGCGACACGGGCATGGACGGCCTGCCGGAAGCCTGCCGCAATGCCGCCTGGGTCCGCCCGATCTCACGCGATGACATGCTGCGCCTCAATGAAAAGCAGATGCTGCTGGCAAGCTCGCTCGCTCTCGCGCCCGGCATAGCGACCGCCGCACCTCCAGGCGGCGATGCCCAGGCCAGCGCGGCCCCGATCCATTGGCCTAGCGACGATGATCGTCAGTATGGCAGCAACGGCTGGGGCTTTGGCGGCGACGTCACCGTGGACGGTCGCGGCCTGCTGATTGGCAATCCGCACTTCCCTTGGACTGGCCCATCACGCTTTTGGCAGCTGCATGTCACTGGCCCCGATGGCTATGACGTGATGGGCGTTGGCCTGGCAGGAACTCCGATCCCGACACTGGGCTTCAACAAGGATGTCGCCTGGACTCACACCGTAACCGCCGCGCGCCACTTCACGATCTACATGCTGACACTCTCGCCCGACGATCCGACCGTTTACTTGGTGGATGGTGAGCCGGTCGAGATGGAAGAGCTAACCGTCAGCGTGCCGATGCCCGATGGGGCGGAGCCGGTCACGCGGACGCTGTACACTACCCAGTTTGGCCGGGTCGTGACGATCCCTGGAACTCCGTTGGGATGGAACAATCAGATGGCTTTCGCCTTGCGTGATGCCAATAGCGGCAACCAACGCGCGATCGATGTCTGGCTGAAGATCGGCAGCGCCAGCAATGTCGGCGAGATCGAGGCTGCAGTCAGCGAGACCCTTGGTATTCCTTGGGTCAACACGATCGCTGCTGATCGCAATGGCGACGCTCTGCACGCGGACATCACGGCTGTTCCTAATGTCTCGGCCGAGTTTGCGCAGAGCTGCGCAACCCCGGTCTCAGGCTTGGTCGCTAATCGTGTGACTCTGCTCGATGGAACCAGGGCCGAGTGTGATTGGCGCGTAGCCTCTGATGATGCCTTGGCAAGCCTGCTTCCTGCCAGCGAACAGGCTACGCGCACGCGTCGCGATTATGTCACCAACAGCAATGATTCCTATTGGATCAGCAATCCCCGTGAACCCTATCAGCAGCTCTCGCCGATTCTTGGGGACCATGAAAAAGCCCTGTCCTTGCGGTCGCGCTCGAACTTCATCGAGACCGAGGCTGCGCTTGATCAAGGGAAAATCCACCGCGGCGTCGCAAAGGAACTGGTGTTCGACAACCACAGTCTGGCAGCAGACCTGACGGTCGATCCGATGCTGGCGCTCTGCACTGATGCTGAGGGTTTGGCAGAAGCATGTGACGCGCTGCGCGGCTGGGACCGCCAGTTCGAGGTCGATAGCCGAGGGGCCTATCTGTTCGCGAAGTTCTGGGACACAATCAGAAACCAGAGCGATCTATGGCAGGTTCCGTTTGATGCTGGTGACCCGGTCAACACTCCGCGCGATTTCGCGACCGCTGATGCCGCAGGCACAAAGCTGCTTGAAGCGCTGGGAGAAGCCGCTGCCGAGTTAGAAGAGGCTGGCATAGCGCTCGACGCACGCTGGGGTGATGTGCTGACCCAGCGTCTGCCCGATGGTGATCGGATTGCGATCCATGGCGGCCCGGGCGTTGCCGGGGTGCTCAACATGCAAATTGGGCGGGAGGTCGAAGGCGGCATGGTGCCCCGGCATGGCTCCAGCTATATCCAAATCGTTGGATTTGATGCGGACGGCCCGGTTGCTGACGCGATCCTGAGCTACTCGCAATCGACCAATCCGGCCACTCCGCATTATTCGGATCAGACCCGGCTCTACTCAGCAAAGTCGTGGCACCGCCTGCCATTCTCAGCAGAAGAAGTGGCCGCGGCGCAGCAGGGTGAGACGTTGAGGATAGCCGAATAGAGCGTGTGATAACCGGGCTGTAGGAGCAGTGTACGCTGTGGTTGCGAAATCATCCTGATTGCAAATCGCCACTCCCCATGGCACTGTCGTTATCGAGGGCGTGCTCTATGACAAGAGAGATTTGCGATGAGTGCCCACAGCCACCTCCCCACGAAGAAAAAGCGCTATTTCAAGCCGATAGTCTCTACCCCTTCGCAACCGTACCCAAGCGGTAAGGACAAGGCCACGAGAGAAGACGTACTGTCGCCAGCTGGAACAAGCATTGGACCGTCGTAACCGGATTTGACCATCCAGGCGATCCGGCTATGCACCCCTTATGGCAGACGCTTCGAACACAGTCCTAGTCCTCAATGGCCCCAATCTGAACCTCTTGGGCCTGCGCGAGCCTGAGATCTACGGGTCCGACACGCTCGACGATATTGCCGGCATGCTGGAAGATCGGGCGCGGGAGTTGGGCCTGACGATCGATATGCGGCAGACCAATTACGAGGGCATGCTGGTCGATTGGCTGCACGAAGCGCAGGCCGAGGGGGTCAAGGCCGTGCTGCTCAATGCCGCGGCTTACACTCATACGTCGATCGCCCTGCTCGACGCGATTCGGGCAATTTCAACGCCGGTGGTCGAGGTGCATTTGTCAGAACCCAAGACCCGCGAAGAATTCCGCCACATTTCCTACGTCGGTATGGCCGCGGCCGCGACGGTCGAGGGGCATGGCGCGAAAAGCTATCTCATCGCCTTGGAACAGGTTGCCGCGGGGGAAGTTTAGTCCCCAAAGCTTGCAAAGAGTGCATGATTTGCCACTTGCCAGCCGCAATTTGCGTGAATAGTCACTCGCGCAGACAAACAACAAGGGGCACGCATGGCCAGCAACAAGCCATCAGGCGGACGCAAGTCCGGAATGAATGTCGACACCGATCTCGTCCGTGAGCTCGCTGAACTTCTAAATGAAACCGGTCTGACAGAGATCGAAGTCGAAGATGACGATCGCAAGATCCGGGTCGCTCGCGGTGCCATCGCAGCCGCTCCCGCTGCAATTGCCGCTCCAGCTGCTGCACCAGCCGCGGCCCCTGCCCCCGCCGCCGCTGCACCAGCCAGCGAAGCTGCCGGGGCCGCTGCCGCACCGGCTGGTGCGCTGAAGTCACCTATGGTCGGGACCGCCTATCTCGCTCCGGAGCCTGGCGCAGCCAATTTCATCAATGTTGGCGACGGCGTGAAGGAAGGCGACACCCTGCTCATCGTGGAAGCGATGAAGGTCATGAACCCGATCACCGCCGACAAATCGGGCACAATCAAGGCGATCTTGGTCGACAATGCGCAGCCGGTCGAATTTGACCAGCCGCTGGTTGTGATCGGTTGATCGCGGGTCCGACCGGATGAGTATTTCTCGTATATTGATCGCCAACCGCGGCGAAATCGCATTGCGCATCCATCGTGCGGCGCACGAGATGGGCATTGAAACAGTGGCCGTGCATTCGACAGCGGATGCCGATGCCATGCATGTTCGGCTGGCTGATCACGCGGTCTGTATCGGACCACCTGCAGCGACCGAAAGCTATCTCAACCACGCCGCGATCATCTCGGCTGCTGAGGTCGCAGGATGCGATGCGATCCACCCGGGCTATGGCTTTCTGTCCGAGAATGCCAAATTCGCTGAGATCGTCGAAGCGCATGACATCGCCTGGATCGGCCCCAAGCCCGAACATATCCGCACCATGGGCGATAAGGTGCAGGCCAAGAAGACCGCCGGTGAACTTGGCTTGCCGCTGGTTCCAGGTTCTGACGGCGCGGTCTCTGATCCGGAAGAAGGCAGAAAGATAGCCGCAGAAATCGGCTACCCGGTGATTATCAAGGCTGCATCTGGCGGTGGTGGTCGCGGGATGAAGGTCTGCGAGTCCGAGGATCAGCTTGAAAGCCTGATGCAACAGGCTGGCAGCGAGGCCAAAGCCGCGTTCGGCGATGCGACCGTTTACATCGAGAAATATCTCGGCAATCCGCGCCACATTGAATTCCAAGTGTTTGGCGACGGCAATGGCAATGCGATCCATTTGGGCGAGCGCGATTGTTCGCTCCAACGCCGCCACCAGAAAGTCCTCGAAGAGGCGCCCTCCCCCGTCATCAGCGATGAAGAGCGCACCCGCATGGGTGAGATCTGCTCCAAGGCGATGCAGGATATGGGCTATCGCGGCGCTGGGACGATCGAGTTCCTGTGGGAGAACGGCGAGTTCTACTTCATCGAAATGAACACCCGGCTGCAGGTCGAGCATCCGGTAACCGAAGCGATCACCGGGGTCGATCTGGTCCGCGAACAGATCCGCATTGCAGCTGGAAAGCCGCTGTCAGTCGCGCAGGATGAATTGCAATTCACTGGGCACGCGATCGAATGCCGGATCAACGCCGAAGACCCCTTCACCTTCGCTCCGTCACCCGGGGAGGTCACCTATTACCACGCCGCTGGCGGCATGCATGTGCGGGTCGATAGCGGGCTATACGCAGGCTATCGCATCCCGCCCTATTACGACAGCATGATCGCCAAACTGATTGTCTATGGCCGCACCCGCGAGGGCTGCATCATGCGCCTACGCCGCGCGCTGGAGGAGATGGTCGTTGAAGGTGTGAAGACCAACATCCCGCTGCATCAGGAATTGCTGCGGCAGGATGATGTTCTGAACGGCGATTACTCGATCAAGTGGCTCGAGGCCTGGCTGGAAGAGCGCGACGACTAGGTCGCGCTCATTCAGCCTAGTTGGCTTCGGGTTTCACGCGGTACTTTTCAAACCAGGCCAAGGTGTAGTCCGTCTTCACATTGAGAAGTGAAGGACGCGAGGCGATTCCGTGATTGGTGTTGGGAATGCGTACCATCACGCTGGGCACTTCGCGCAGCTGCAAGGCCTGATAGAATTGCTCGGTCTCCGACATTGGGGTGCGCCAATCCTCTTCACCGGTGATCAGCATCGTGGGCGTCGTGACATTCCCAACCAGCGACAACGGTGAGCGTTGCCAATAGTGTTCGAGATGTTCCCACGGAGGCCCAGGGAACTGGTTTGCAATCTGGCCGATATAGCTGTCCGCAGTCAGCACTTTTGAAACCCAGTTGATCACGGGTTTGGCCGCCATCGCCGCATTGAAGCGATCGGTCAGTCCAATCGCATAGGCGGTTGCGATACCGCCTGCAGATCCCCCTGCAACGAACAGATTGTCCTGATCGGCGAAGCCATTGTCGATCGCCCAATCCACCGCCGACATATGATCCGCGAAATCATCGGGACTCGAATATTTGAACTTCAGCAGGTTGGCGAACTCGCTGCCGTAACCGATTGAGCCACGGTGGTTATCATAGATCACGACATAGCCCGCCGCAGCCATCCTCTGGAGCTCGGCTGAGAAGTGCGGTCCATAGGCGAGATGCGGCCCGCCATGAATTTCGATGATGAGAGGATAAGTCTTGCCCTCTTCATAACCGGGCGGCGTGATCATCCAGCCCTGGATCTCCAGCCCATCGAGCGAGGACGCATAGGTAAAGCTTTTCACTTCCCCAAGATCGCGATGCGCGAGCAGGTCCTCATTGAGCTCGGTCAGGCGCTGTGAGCGACCATTCTTATGAGCGTAGAGATCCGCGGGCCGATAAGCGCTGCCCTTGGTGTAGACCAAGCTTGCCCCGGCCCCGGCGTCGAATGTCCCGCTGACATAGGGACGGCCAATGGTCGTACCGCCAATGCCCTCTACCTCTGTCCGGCGTTGGCCGCGCAGATTGACCACCCCGATATTGTTCACACCGCGGTTCTGAAACGTGTACGCGATTTCAGAATCCGACAGCCATTGGGCGCTGCCGGTCCGGCGGTCCAGGCCAGCAGTGAGACTGCGCTGATCGCCACCGGTGCGATCCATCACGAAGACATTGGTGGGCAGGAACGGTTCGCGCTCATTGCTGGTCCCGAGATAGGCAATTCTGCGACCATCTGGGGACACTTGCGGGTTGGATTCCACCCCGGGCCGATCGGTCAACTGGGTGAGCTCAGACGTCGCGACGTTGACAGAGAAAATGTCCGCCTCGCGGCTTTGAAGCTCCCACCCTTCATTGCGGTTGGCGGAGAACAGGATCTCCTGCCCATCTGGGGTGAACGACAGCGTGCCATCGTGATTGAAATCACCCGAAGTCAGCTGGCGTGCGGTTCCCCCGTCCGCCGGGATTACGAAAATGTGATCATAAGCGAGCTCAACGAAACCCGAGGCATTGGTGCGATAGCGCGCACGGTCGATAACCACGGGCCCTTCGGCCCATTTCGCTCCATCAGGTTTCGACGGGCTGCTCACCAGCTTTTCGCCCTTGGCCGCGACTGCCATCGAGAAAGCCAGGCTCTCGCCATCTGGAGACCAGGTCAGGTCGCCCGGACTGCGCGGGAAAGTCCCCAGCAGCGCATCTCGCCCCGTTTCAAGATAGTGAACAAACAATCGGGTCTGACCCGAGGCTGAGGTCATATAAGCCACCCGCGTTCCATCTGGGGACCAGCGCGGCGAACGGTAGGAGCCTTCATCCGCAAGCAGGGGCTGGTGCGAAGTTCCGTCAAGATCGACCAACCAGACATGCGAACGGGTCCGGTCGACCATGATATCGTTGAACCGGCGAATGTAGAGCGCCTGCGTCCCGTCGGGTGAGATCTGCGGCGCATCGGCCCATTCCAGCTCAAACACATCCTCTGCTTGGAACAGGCGGGGCTGGTCCTCAGCCTTAAGGGGAGCGGCAAGGCAAATGGCGAAACAAACAGCACTAGTAAGCGGGCGCATTATGACCTCGTACCTTAGTTAGATATGCCTTCTGTTTGATGGCCGTCACCGAGCTTGGCAACCTCTTTTCCGTTAGCCAGTCGCACTCTCGAGAGCCGATCACGAGGCGAATTCGTGCGCTTCTGTGGAGCGGGGTATGCACTTTGCAGATTGGCGCATGTCCCTGCCGTTCAGATCGATAGATTTCAGGAACCAGCGGGCAGAATATCCGTAAGAAAACTATCCGCTCCGACGGCGGTGATCGCTGCTTTGAAGAGCGTTAGGCCGCGCAATTGGCTAGCTCTTTTTGGGTACATGGCGACACCCCCCCGTGCGTGACATATCTGACAAAGGGACAATGCAATGGTTCGGTATTTGGCAAAGCAATTCACCAAGGCAGCAAGCGTCAGCGCGCTGGCGTTGATGGCCACAGCGGCGCATGCGCAAACGGCTGAGGCCGAAGCGGTTGATAAAACCTACATCTGGGACCTCACCGAAATCTATGAGAGTGACGAAGCTTGGGAAGCGGAACTCGAACGTCTGCGCAGCGATCTCGGCGCGCTGGATGCGTACAAGGGCCGGCTCGGCGAAAGCTCCGCGACCTTGCTCGAAGCCTTGGATGCGCGTTCGGCTTACATCAAGGAACTCACCCGCGTTTTCACCTACGCCTCCAACATACTGAACACCAATCTCGCCGACCCTATGGGTCAGCAACGGATTGGCCGCGCAGCAGCTCTCGGACAAACAGCCAGTGCCGCCAGCAGCTTTCTGGCGCCAGAGATCGTCGAAATCGGCGAAGAGCGGCTTGAGGCTTTCATCGCTGAAGAGCCAGGCTTGGAAAAGCACGCCCTGTTCTTGCGCGGAGCATTGCGGCAAGCACCTCACGTCCTGACACCAGAGGCCGAAGAAGTGCTCTCGCTGGTCGGCAACGCTATGTCTGCACCGCAGAGCGCGCGCGACATCCTCGCGAACTCCGAAGTCGATTGGCCGAAAATCACACTCAGTGACGGCACAGAAGCGCATCTGACCGCCGCGGGCTATGTCCTCCACCGCGAAGATCCCGACCGCGAAGATCGGGAAGCTGTGTTCGATGCCTTTTGGGGCAAGTGGAAGGATTTCGAGAGCACGTTCGGCGCCACCTTGAACGGCGAAGTGCAAGGCAATGTCGCGACTTCAAAGGCGCGAAATTACGACAACACGCTGCAATACTTCCTGTCGGGCGACAACATTCCGGAAGAGGTCTACCGCACCCTCGTCCAGGTCACCAATGACCGGATCGACGTCCTGCATCGTTACTTTAAGCTGCGCGGCCGGATGCTCGGTATCGAGGATCTCGGCTACCACGACATCTACCCTGCCCTGGTTGAGACCGACCTGACCTTCCCGATCGACGAGACCCGCGAAAACATGCTGGAATCGATCCAGGTGCTTGGCCCTGAGTTCGCGAACAAGTTTGATGAAGTCTCACAAAAGCGGTGGATGCATGTCTATCCGCAGCCGGGCAAACGGTCAGGCGCGTATATGTCAGGCGGAGCCTATGACGTGCACCCGCTGATCCTGCTCAACCACCAGGACACCTATAACAGCGCATCGACCTATGCCCATGAATGGGGCCATGCGATGCACCAGGTTCTGACCAATGAGAACCAGCCCTTCGAGCTCGCCAGCTTCTCGATCTTTACGACCGAGATTGCGGCGATCGCCAAGGAGCTGTTGCTGCAAGAGCATATGCTTGAGAAAGCCGAGAGCGAGGAAGAACGGCTGTTTTACCTTGGCTATGCGCTTGAGCAGATGCGCGGCACCTTCTTCCGGCAAGTGATGTTCTCTGAATTCGAGCTTGCGATCCACGAAGCGGTTGAGCGCGGCGAGGCCATGACAGGTTCCCGCATGACTGAGATCTACGGCGAGATCCTCGAGCGCTATCATGGTCATGAGCAAGGCGTGATGGAGATCACCGATCGCGAGAAGATCGAATGGGCCTACATCCCGCACTTCTATTACAACTTTTATGTCTACCAGTACGCCACCTCGATCGCGGGAGCAGCTTACTTCGTGGACCAGTTGGACAAGAATGAGGAAGAGGCTCGCGAGACCTACCTCTCCTTCCTTAAGGCCGGTGGTTCGGATTATCCTCTGGAGATCCTCAAGGACGCTGGGCTCGATATGACTACCGCGGCGCCTTACAACGCGGTGATCGACCGGATGGACGCCGTCATGGACGAGATTGAGGCTATCCTCGACGCGCGTGAGCAGTAGTCCCTAGACCGAGACGACCAAGGACGCCGTCGATGCGATTGAGCACGGCGGCGTTTTTGTGTCTATCGAGTGCGTCAGGATGAGGTTGCCCCCAGTCCCCTCGGTCATTGTCGAAATAGCGTCCGCTCGACTGCTTGCCGAAGTCAGGATCAATCGCGGCCCGCGCGAGTATCTCTGCTCCGATAGAGAGATCATTGCCCCGCAAACCATAGGCTTCTTTGACCATTTTGGTGGCCAGAAATGATCCCGGATTGACCGCGATTACGCTCGGGTCTTGCTCTCCCCATTCCTCGGCAAGTTGACGCGAGACCATCGTCAGAGCGAGCTTGCTCTGTGAATAAGCCGCATTGTCGCTGAGCGAGATCGTCCCTTCGATCGCCCCTGGCATAACCGGCGCTTGTGCCGCCGACGAAAGGTTTATGATCCGCCCTGAATGTCCGAGCAATTCGGCGAGCGATCGCGCGAGCATGGTGGGAGCAATTGTGTTCACAGCGAAGCGCGCATCGAGGCCATCGACCGTCTGGGGATCGGCGATGTGGAACACACCCGCATTGTTGATGATGACGTCCAGCGATTTCACCCGCGACAGGACCTCATCAGCTAGCGCCCCAACGGCTATGAGGTCGGACAAATCGGCTTGGAACCGCTCGATTGCCCCGGTGCCGGGCAGATCACTCAAGAGCCTGTGCGTTTGCTCGAGCTTCCCGGAGTTACGTCCATGCAGCAACAAATTGTGGCCAGCTTTTCGAATAAGCTTAGCAGTCTCTAACCCTATGCCGTCAGTGGCTCCGGTGATGAGAATGGTCCTGGTCATATCAGCCTTGCGTCAAATAGTTTTGGCAGCCTTCTAGTTATTTCGATAGAATTAAAAATGGCCCGGCGGGGCAGTCAGAATTCGTAAATTGGATATAATCGATGGATATTGAAGGTCTAAGGCTGTTTGCGCGCGCGGCAGAGAAGCTCAACATCAGTGCCGCGGGGCGTGATTTGGGCCTGGCACCGGCGGTGGCCAGCGCAAGACTGGCGAAGCTCGAGCGTAAGGTCGGTGCCGAGCTTCTCCACCGTTCAACCCGCAAAGTGTCTCTATCGATCGAGGGAGAGGAGTTCCTGCCGTTTGCCCGGGAGATTCTGGCTCAGCACGATTCCGCAATGGCGGCTTTGGGAAATGGCAAAGGAACGCCGCAAGGTACGATACGCTTTGCCGCTTCGAGCACGTTTGCGCAGCTCTACATCGCGCCAATTCTGCCGAAGTTTCTCACCCGCTATCCGGAAGTCAGGCTCGACTTGCGGCTTTCGGACACGCCATTCGACTTGCTTGAGGGCAGCTTCGACCTTGCCTTACGCAACAGCGCGCTCAACGACAGCAGCCTAAAGGCCCGGAAACTGGCAGACGGCGGCGAAGTTCTGGTCGCTTCCCCTGACTATCTCGAACGCAAGGGACTGCCGCATGCCCCGGCTGATCTGCTCGACCATGATTTGATTTCTTTCCGGCAGGCTGATCCCGCCATCACTCTCTCGGCCAATAGCGCGACCGAGACTGTCGAGTGGGCATCTGCCGCGCCGCGCGTCCAGCTCGACGATGGTGCTAGCCAAAGACTGGCTACCCTCGCTGGGCTCGGCATCTCACTCAATGCACGATGGAATGTTGCGGAGGAACTGCGCCGAGGCGAACTGATTGAAGTTCTGCCCACTTGGAAAGTGGAGAGCACCCGCGCGCTTTGGCTGGTTTATCCCAAGTCCAACGTGCTCACCTCTAAGGTGCGAGTGTTGATCGATTTCCTCGTGGCAGAGCTCGGCCACTCCCCTCCTTGGCTTGAGGCGAAGGGTCGCTCCTAGGCCACATCGATCACAACCTTGCCAATCGCCTCGCCGCTGCTCAGCCGGTCATAGGCCGCTCCTGCGTCGGCCAGTCCAAAACGCTGTTCGTCCAGCAAGGGAGAAAGCTTCCCTTCGTCCACCAGCTTCGCAAGCTCGGTCAGAATGCGATGATGCTCTGCGCGCTTGACCCTATGAAGCATGGGGATGAGCATGAAGACCACGTGGATCGAAAGGCCTTTGAAATGGGCCGGTGTCAAATCAAGCTCAAGCATCGAGACGGTCGTGACGACATGACCGTTGAGCGCCGCAGCTTCGAATGATTTGGCCATATTGGGGCCACCGACGGAATCGTAAACCACGTCAAAACCAGCTCCGTCGGTGTGCTCCTCGACATAATCGCTCACCGATTCGCTCGAATAGTCGATCGGGGTAGCGCCATAGCCAGCAACAATCGAAAGCGCTTGCGCACCGCGAGCGGTCGAGAAAACCTCGGCGCCCATCGCTGTGGCGACTTGCAGCGCGACATGACCGACACCGCCGGTGCCGCCATGCACCAGGACTTTCTGGTCAGGGCCGACACCCGCCCGTTCCAGGCCTTCGTAAGCGGTGATCCCGACCAGAGGCAGCGCGGCTGCTTCCCGCATCGACAGAGACTTTGGCTTGAGCGCGATCAAGTCTGCGTCAGCCAGGATGAAATCGGCCAAGGCGCCGTTCAGGTTTCCGAGGCCGCCAGCACATCCATAAACTTCATCGCCGATCGCAAGCCCCTCGACGCCAGCCCCGATGGCTTCAATCGTGCCCGCAAAGTCCATTCCGAGAGTCGCCGGTAGATTGGGAGAGATTGGGGCCAGATCCTCGCCCGTCGTGCGGATCATCGTGTCGACCGTATTGACGCTGACGGCGGCGACGCGAACCAGCACATGGCCAGCCTGTAGCTTGGGCGTCGGGACTTCAGCGGCGACGAAAGCTGCGTCTTCGCCGTAACTTTCTAAGATCATGGCTTTCATAAGAGGCTCCGGTCTAGGTAGTCCGTGCCTGATACATTTACGTCACATGATTGATAATCGAGCCTGATTTGAAATCAGAATTCTGATATCGCAGATAATTCCGATAAGTATGGCGGATGCAAAAGAGCCCACCCTTAGAGCCCATCCGACCGACGCTCGTCCTCACCTATCAATTTTGGGCACATAATCGCGTATCAGTCGTTTGATGAGTGTGAAACACGATCCAATCCTTGAAAGCGATGCGCCTGAAGCTGCGCTTGGCGACCTGCCAGGAGCGCCTCCGCTAGCGCACGCAGATGGCGACACACGCAAGATCCAGATCGTGGTGGTCGGCGGTGGCGCCGGCGGCTTGGAGCTCGTCCGACGGCTTGGCGCCAAGTTCGGTCGCAAACACCACGACATCATCCTGATCGATCGAAATCCTTCGCATATCTGGAAGCCGCTCCTGCACGAAGTCGCCGCGGGTTCGCTCGACGCCAATCTCGATGAGGTCGGATATCGCGGGCATTGTTCGCGTTGGGGCTATCGCTTTTTCCAGGGCACGCTCGACGGGATTGACCGCGAAGCCAAGACCGTCAGCCTGGCTCCGGTGGAAGACGAAGATGGCGGTGAGCTCATCGCCGGCCACACGATCCGTTATGACTATCTGGTGCTAGCGGTTGGCTCAGTCTCTAATGACTTCGGGGTCAAAGGTGTGGCTGAGCACTGTATCTATCTCGATTCGCGCAGTCAGGCAGACAAGTTCCGCACCAAGCTGCTCAATCAATGCTTGCGCGTGAACCGTGCGGTTGACGCCGACCCGAATAACGATGCGGCGGTCCGTATCGCCATCGTTGGGGGCGGCGCGACCGGGGTTGAGCTTTCGGCGGAGCTCTACAATTCAGCCGCCGCCCTACGCCATTACGGGCTCGAAATCTTTGACGATACGAGGCTGAAAGTGTCCTTGCTCGAAGCCGGACCACGCATCCTCCCGGCCCTGCCAGACAAGCTGGCAGCAGCGGCCAAGCATGAGCTCGAAGAACTTGGCGTTGAAGTGCGTGAACGCACCCAGGTAATCAAGGCCCACAAGGGCAAGCTCTTCACCCAGGATGGCGACGTCATCAAAGGCGATCTGATGGTATGGGCCGCCGGGGTCAAAGGCTCTGAGTTCCTCACCACGTTGGGGCTTGAAACCAACCGTAACAACCAGATCGTGGTGACCAGCACGCTCCAGACCGTCACCGATGATGCGATCTTCGCGCTGGGTGATTGCTGCTCCTATGTGCCTGAGGGCGAACAAAGGCCGATCCCGCCGCGGGCGCAGGCCGCTCACCAGATGGCAGCGACGGTTTATGACAACATCCTGCGTTCGCTGAAGAACAAGCCGCTCAAGACCTTCGTCTATGAGGACAAGGGGTCCTTGGTCTCGCTCAGCCGTTTCTCCACGGTCGGCAGCCTGATGGGCAATCTGATTGGCGGCAGCCTCGCAATCGAAGGTCGGCTGGCGCGGTTCATCTACACCTCACTCTACCGCCTGCACTTGCTCGGCATCCATGGCTGGTTCAAAGGCACCGGCCTGATGCTGATCGGCCGGGTCAATCGGATTGTCCGACCAAAGCTGAAGCTGCACTAGACCGGTGCACAAATCAGACTGAGAGGGTCATTGGGGAATGAGTTTCACGCGTACCCGTGACCAAGACAAACGAGTTACTGCAGATGATCTGCGATTGAGAGAACACGGCGCGGAACTCCTCGGTTCTGTTGCTTTGCCGTGGGTCACCAAGCTCGAATCTCATTTCGATGAGGGTAAGTCAGCAGGTTCAAGGCTACGATCTCTCGGCCCGCTCAGTCCTTTGTTTGAAATCGGAGGCCCGATCGGTTCACTCCTATCAGTTCTCCTTGGGCCATTCGCGCGACCAGTGCGGGCTATCGCCTTTGACAAGAATGCGACGGTCAATTGGGCGCTTGGCTGGCATCAAGATCGAACGATTTGTGTCAAAGACCCTGCCCAGGTTGCAGGCTATAGTCCTTGGACGATCAAGCATGGAATGCACCATGTAGAACCCACTATCGACCTGTTAAACAAGATGGTGACAATCCGGGTCCACATTGATCCGGTCGATAAGGACAACGCTCCGCTCAAAGTCATCCTGGGCTCGCACAAATTGGGTTTGGTGAGCGAGAACGAAATGGCGATCGCAGTCGGCGAAGCTCAAGCGTTTGAATGCCTTGCTGACGCAGGCGACGTCTGGATTTACTCTACTCCGATCCTCCATGCGTCTGGCCGCACAAGATCTGCGCGTCGGCGACGGGTGCTACAGATAGACTATTCTGCGGATGAGCTACCCCATCCTCTCGAATGGGCGTTGGAGCTTAGCGAGAAACGGCTTCGGCCATCGCCCCCACCACCGCGTCGATCAGGCGCCTGACGGCATCAAGATCAACTCCGCCTGAAGCGCGACTGGCCAGGGCAGTCTCGGCCATCAGCGCATTCAATAGGCGCGCCGTCAACGCCGGCTGTTCCAGCACCACATCGCCGCGTTGATGCGCTTCGGTCAGCAGACCCTCGAACAGGCCAAGGCTGTATTGGTCCTCGATCTGCTTGGTACGAGCCATCCCCAGTGCCGCCGGCCCGATCACAAACAGGATCTTGGACACCTCGCGATTCTGCGCTTCAGAGAGCCAGGCAATGCACGCCTCACGCAGCCGCACCAGCGGTGGAGCGCTTTGGTCGACTGCCGCAACCGCCCGTTCAATCGCGCCGCGCGATTCGACCTCATAGAGCGCCTCGATAATCTCATTCTTGCTGCGAAAGTGATGGTAGAGCGCGCCTTTGCTTAGCCCTGTCTGATCGAGCAGCGACGCGGTCGTGCTCGCTTCAAGCCCCTGATTGAGAAGCGATTCCCGCATTGCCTGCATCAGCAGACCGCGGGTCGTCTCCGATCTCTGTTTCTGCGTGACCATGGCCGCTCTTTACAGAAGCCCACCCTCAAAGTAAAACAAACCAACGGTCGGTTTCTTTAGGATTGGAGTGTGCAATGGAAGTCGCGGAAGAAAATCTCACCAAGATGATGGCGGTCTGGAACACCACCGATAAGGACGAACAGCGCGCGCTGGTTGATGCGGCGATGGAGCACAATGTTCATTTCGCCGACCCCAATCACAACATCATTGGCCGCGATGCCTTCCTGGCGATGGTCGATCAGGTCCAGGCGCAGATCCCCGGCGCGATCTACGCCCGCAACAGCAAGGTCGATATTCAAAACAACTTCTGTCGCTATCACTGGAAAATCGACATGGGCGACCATCGCCTGATGAACGGTTTCGACATGACCGAAGTGAACGATTCAGGAAAGATCGTGAAGGTGATTGGCTTCTTCGGCCCGCTCAAGCCCGAAAGCTAAGCCAGGATCAAAGATAGCAGAGTCTCGATCATCGCGTCAGAGAGTTTGGCCGGAGGGTCAAAATCATAGCGATCGAGATTCTGCGAGATCGCCAAGCTGCCGTGCAGCGCCGCCCAGAAAATCTGCGCCATCTCTGCGCTGTCGAAGGGGCGGAAATCGCCGCTCTCTTGCCCCCGCTCGAAGGCGAGTTTGAGATTGCGATAGAAGGTCTCATCCTCGAGTTTGGTCAGTTCAGGCTTCTCCGCGCCTTCCGGCCTCACGAACAGAAAGGCTCGGCGGAACAGACGGCGGTTCTCGACCGCGAAATCGGCGTAGTGTCGCAGCAATAAGCGCACCTGCTCGACCGGATCCTGGGTCGCATCAAAATCTGCTTGCATCGCCTGGCGCAGTTCAGCGACCGGTTCAGCCCATAGAGATTGCGCAAGCTCGCTGCGATCCTTGTAGTATTTGTAGAAGGTCCCGACCGAGATCCCCGCCTCTTCGGCGACGTCGCGGACGGTGATTTCATCCCATGCCTTGGTATCGTTGGGAGCAATTTCTACACGCTGACTCAGGCGGACGACCGCCTCGCGTATCTGGAGACGCATCTCAGCGCGTTTCTCGGGAGTGATGGATGGTCTGGGCATGTGTGACGGTGGTTAGTTCTGCCCCTTCTTACACCGCAAGAAATGGGGTTCAAACACCGATCCGATCAGGAGCTCCCCATCTAACATAGCTGCAACACTCGAACCTGAAAGTTCAGCACCGTCATTCATGTAGATTGTCTCGATCGCAGCGGGCTGCGCTGCGAGGTCCACGGCTATGACATGCGAAGGCGACAGGGCCTTGGGATCGGCAGCATGTCCAAGAAAAGCAAAGATCTTGGGATGCGCTCCGGCGAGCAAACGACCATCTTCGCCCCAGACCAGATTGTCGACTGCGGTGCCGGCCTCGATCCGCTCCTCAAAGCTCCATTCAGCCAGGCTTGCCCCGCGAGAGAAGCGCTTGATCGACCGCCCTAGTGCCTCACCCACGTAAAGCGTGTTCTGATCAGCGCTCAGCTCGATCCCGTTTGCGCTCTTCAACCCTTCAATGACGAGCGAGCCTTGCTCGCCATCATAATAGCTCACCGAAGACCATGACATGCCGAGATATTCTTCGATCCGCGCCATAAAAGACGATTGCGGATAGCCGTGGTCATTGGTGACGAAGAAGCGGTCACTGGCGACCGCCTTGATGTCATTGGGAGAGATCAACTCGGGATAGCGGATGACCTGCTTGAGCGTGAGCTGGTGGTCAGGCTCAATCGTGAAGACTACGATCTCGTGATCGTCCCTCGAAGGGTGATTGACGACATAGAGCTCCCGCCCGCCATCGGGCAGGTGGAGCAAGTCGATGCCGTGCGGAAAGAACCGCGAACCAATGTCGACATTGAGCGCCACCGGCTGGCTTTCCGGATCAGCCAGATCAAGCAGCCAGATGTCGCCATTCGCGACTGCGCTGTCATCGCCGCTCTCAAAACCCTCAAACGCTTCGCGCGCATTGAGCGCCGAGACAAACGCCACACGATTGACCGCGTCGATGTTGAGGTCCTCCGAGCCGGCCGGCCCATTCATGGCCCTACAATTCCCGAAAGCGACCTGTTCGACCGGTGTAAAAACACCGGCATCGCGGCTGATCCGCCAGCCCTGCCAGCCGACCAGCGCCAATACCAGTACAACTCCGATCAGCCTCTTTGACACGCGCAGCCCCTTTCATGCCTTGACAGCAAACCTACGCCACATATAATGAACCTGTTCATTTTATAGCTCAAGGTCCCGATCCATGTCAGCCAGTAAGGCAAATTCGATCTCTAACCGCAAGATGACAATGCGCGCGCCCTTTGCGCGTTTGCTCGAACGGACTGTCGGTTTTCCACTGAATGCCTTGGAATGGCTGGGTTCCTATCTGATCGTCAGGCCGCTGAATTGGACTCTGAGACATCTCGACACCCTGTCATACAAGCTGGAAGGAACCCGACTGCGCGGCTTCCTTCAGCACGCAATCTTCCCCTTCACCATCATCACATCCTTCCTCGTCGCGTTTGAGCTTGCATCACGCGGAGCCACATTTGAATCCGCCTCGCTGATCGCATTGGTGTTCGGCGGCATGGGTCTTTACGCCGCGATCCTCGAGCGGCTCATGCCCTACAGCCGCAACTGGCTGGAAGGCGAGAATGACGTAAGTGTCGATGTGATGATGCTGGTTTCCGGAGCATTGTGGAATGGCTTCGCCAAATACCTGATCGCGGCTCTGTTCCTGGTCAATCTGGTCGAGATCCTGGAGCCTTACGGCCATGGCTTGTGGCCCTCGCACTTGCCGGGTGCCGTGCAAGTACTACTGTTCATCTTGATCAAGGATTTCTTCCGCTATTGGCTGCACCGGGCGATGCATGAGAACGCCCTTTTATGGCGGTTTCATGCGACCCACCACTCGGTCAAGCGACTCTATTGGCTCAATGGGATCCGCAGCCATCCAGTCGAAGTGGTCGGCCAGGCCCTGCTTTACGCCCTGCCCTTTGCCTTGCTGCAGCCTTCCGCCGAAATCATCATGGTGTCGATCTTCATGCAGCTGGGGATCGGTATGTTCCAGCATTCCAACATCGATCTGAAGCTGGGCTTCTGGGAGTACATCTTCTCGATTGGCGACAACCACCGTTACCATCACTACCCCAACAAGGAGGTTGGCGATTCCAATTATGGTGGTGAGTTCATCATCTGGGACATTTTGTTCGGGACCTTTCATAAGGTCAAAGGGGAGCGGCCACACGACCAGATCGGGATCGGCACCGCACCCAATTACCCGATGACGATGGCGGGATTGATGATCGCCCCGTTCCTGCCAGATCAGAAAGTCTTTGGGCCGGAGCCTGATGATAGGCAGCATAGCGAGCATGCCAAATCCGAACCGCCCGGTCTTGCCCCGCAGAATTAGTCAAAGGCAATCCCGGAAACTCTGTCCCCGTTCGCCACGAAAGTCGCTCATGCTGAACTCTCCTAAAGCGGAACACCAGGCTCATGCTTGGCTGTGCGGATCGTCAGAGACGTCTTCACGCTGTCCACATTGGGCGCGGGCGTGAGTTTGCTGGTCAGGAATTCCTGAAAACTTTGAAGGTCTTGGCTGACGATCTTGAGAATGAAATCAATCTCGCCATTGAGCATATGCACTTCGCGGACTTCGGGAAGCTCACGCATTGCCTCTTCAAACTCGCGCAGACTCGATTCCGCCTGGCTCTTGAGGCTGACCATAGCAAAAACCGTGATCGCAAAACCCAATTTTGAGGGATCGAGATCGGCGTGGTAGCCGCGGATCACGCCATCTTCCTCAAGCCCGCGCACGCGCCGCAAACACGGCGGTGCTGTTAAGCCCACACGCTGCGCCAAGTCGACATTGGTCACGCGGCCTTCTGCTTGCAGTTCGGCCAAAAGTTTTCTGTCAATATCGTCGAGATTCGCCATGCGGCGTCAGCTCCCTCATCGGCGTTCAAATCAAACGCAATCACTACTCTTATTGATCGCAGTCAAACAACACACGGCAATGAATAGCGCGCAGCCTGACTCTCTTTGATAATATTATTATCTCTGACAGCAATTGTCCCGCTTTGCAACGCATTGCGAAGGATCAGCTGTGAGACTCCGTCGCGAGTGATATGGCCAAAGCCGAATGCTGAGTGTTAGGCTGAGCGGATCCCCTCTCGGAGCGTGCATGTTTTTCGATGATCGTCTTGCCACAGTCCTGCGCCAACGCGGCGACAGTGAAAGTGGTGCGCGCACGCAATTTCGGCAATTGCTCGACATTTTGGGCAATCGCAAGTTCAGCCCCGAGACGCGTGAGGACCAAAGTCTGATTGCGGCGGCGTGGCTGAGGATGGACGCCCTCGCCGAACAGATCCCCGCGGCTCAACGTGCTGCGATGATCCGCGAGCGCGGCTGGCGTCTGCGGAGCGCTGATCTGACCGCTCATCTGGCCGATTTTGAACCAGATGTGGCCTCGGCTGCGCTTAATCGAGCCGAGTTGAGCGCCGAGGATTGGGCTACGCTCATTCCGCGATTGCCTGTTCGCGCGCGGGGCTTCCTGCGGAATCGCCGTGATCTTCCGGTCGATGCAGAACAGATTCTCGAGCGACTTGGCGTCTATGATCGTGGGCTCCCGCAACCCGAGTACGACCCTGCCAATGACGTGACCTTCGAGGAGCCGCTTGACGCTCTTCCCGACGAAGCGTTCGGCTCGGCCCCACTGGACTTGCCCTTGGTGCCGGGAGCGCCAGCCGAATTTGAATCCGAAGAAGCGCTCGAGACTGCATCGGGGCCTGTACCGGAGACGCCCCAGAACGCAACCGAGATCGCCGCACTGGTCGAGCGGATTGCACAATTCAAGCGCGACCGGGAACCAATCTCCGAAGGCGACGAATTCGCCCCGCAACTGCCACTGGGCGTTGAAGAAGGTGCTGCAACAGCGCGACAGCTCAGCGCGTTCGACTTCTCAGCAGATGTTACCGGCAAGATCGACTGGGCCAATGGTGAAGCTGCCCCCATGGTCATCGGCCATCGGCTGGTTGCAGCTGCGGGCGCCTCAGGCTCGTCCCATATCTCGCGAATGGAACAGGCCTTTGCGCGCCGTCAGCCTCTGACAGGGATCCCGACCCAGTTATTCGGAGCAGAGCCGATCGCGGGAGACTGGGTCGTGGATGCCCAGCCCAGATTCACAAAGACGGGTCATTTCGCGGGATATCTCGGCCGGTTCCGGAGAATGCCAGAAGCACCTGCGACGCCCACTGCAGCTCAACTGGAAGCTGATCGTATTCGCCAATTGCTGCATGAGTTGCGGACGCCGGTTACCGCCGTCCAGGGATTTGCCGAAGTCATTCAACAGCAAATGTTTGGCCCGGCGCCTCATGAATATCGCGCTCTTGCGGCGTCAATCGCATCCGATGCGGCCCGAATTCTCGCCGGATTTGAGGAACTGGATCGGCTCGCAAAACTGGAAACGGGCGCCCTCGACATGGAGGCCGGTGAGACCGATTTTGTTCAAGTCGTCAGCACAATGATTGCCCAACTAGAGCCTGTGCTGGAACCTCGTCTCGCGGGATTTGAGTTCGAACGGCCAAGGGGCCTGTCGGGCCCGATCGCACTTGAGCAAGAGGATGCTGAAGCGCTTGCCTGGCGGCTCTTGGCCACACTGGCTGGCGGCTGCGCAGCCGGAGAGATCATTGAGTGCGATATTGCCGCTGAAGATGGTCTCGTTCATTTGACGTGCGCCCTGCCGGCGCAATTGCTCGCCGAGGACGATGTGTTCGCGGCGGATGTCAGGCCGCTCGGCCAAGTCAACGCTGGTCTGTTTGGCGCAGGTTTTTCATTGCGTTTGGCGCGAGCGGAGGCGCGAGCGAGCGGCGGCGGGCTTAGCCATGAGGATGAAAACCTCATTCTCACCCTGCCACTCTTGACCCGATCGGCAGCGCTGCCTAGCCAATCGTCAAGTGCTTGAGGGGCAGCCAAGCAATTGGAATAGCGTCGCCTGACGCAAAATGCTGAGAGGGGTCACAGCATGACAGTTTCGCGCTCGATGCTCGAGCCGCCACATCCCAGTTCTCATGCGCGATTTGCGTCGGATTTTGGTCAGCGCGTTCTGCTCACAGTCGACACCGAAGAAGAGTTCAATTGGGATGCCCCCTTCGCGCGTGAGGGCTACGGGCTCGAACATGTCGGAAGGCTTCAGCGGTTTCAGGACTTTTGCGAAGCTCTCCAAGTGAGTCCGCTGTATCTGGTCGACTGGCCGATCGCCAATGATCCGCAAGCGGTCGAAATCATCGGTGATGCGGTCAAGCGCGGAACCGCTGAAGTTGGTGTGCAATTACACCCGTGGGTCAACCCACCGTTCGATGAGGAGCTCAACGCGAGCAATTCCTACGCGGGCAATCTGTCCGCAGACTTGGAGAGGTCCAAGTTTTCAGCGCTGCACGAGCGGATCGAGCAAGCCTTCGGCAAAGCACCTTTGAGCTATCGCGCCGGGCGATACGGAATTGGCCCCAACACCCTGGCGATGCTGCAAGAGTTCGGCGTTTCGATTGATACGTCGGTCCGCTCGCTATTCGACTACACTGCGCAAAGCGGGCCCGATTTCTCACGCCATCCATTGGTGCCCTATTGGGCTGACGATGCACGCACCGTGCTAGAACTGCCAGTGACCAGCGTTTATTGGGGACTGCTTCGGAACCAGGGCCCGCTGCTGCACCAGATGCAGCGCTACATCCCAACGCTGTTCAAGATTCTCCCGCAGTTTGGACTGCTCGAGCGGATCGCCCTGACACCCGAAGGCGTGACCTTTGAGGAGGCTCTGCGGGGAATCGATATCGCGCTCGACATGGGCCTCCCGCTTCTGGTGCTGTCCTTCCACAGCCCTACACTCGCCCCTGGAAACACCCCCTATGCGAGCACTGAAGATGATGTTGAAGCGCTCTACGATTGGTTTGAACGAGTCTATGCATATCTCGATCAACGCTCTGTGTCAGCCGTCACAGCTCAAGAAGTTCTGGCGTCAGCCCAATGATAGTGTGGGGATTCGAAAAACACATGCTAATCGGACTTGTGTCATGCGCGGCCCTCCTCTAGGGGCCTCCAGCGCATCGCTGTTTTCGGTCGGGGCCTGTAGCTCAGTTGGTTAGAGCTGGCCGCTCA
Organism: Erythrobacter sp.; assembly: GCA_965229665.1. Lineage (GTDB taxonomy): Bacteria > Pseudomonadota > Alphaproteobacteria > Sphingomonadales > Sphingomonadaceae > Erythrobacter. Next base: position 3,651,953 of record OZ245896.1, read on the forward strand.
TAACGGCTAGGTCGCGGGTTCGAGTCCTGCCGGGCCCACCACCGAATTGGACGTGATTTGGGGCCTTGCCTTGGATCAATCCGACAGAGATCGCGCATTGAAATCGGTCGGGGAGTGGCGCAGCCTGGTAGCGCACCTGTTTTGGGTACAGGGGGTCGCTGGTTCGAATCCAGTCTCCCCGACCAGATTTCAGTCTCAGGACATCTCAACTTGTTCGATGAAGCTCGGGATTCCCAGTTTCTTCGCGCCTGGCATTTGTCGCGGCGCATCAGTTTTGTTTAGATTGATGGTGTACATCACCGTCTTCAATACGAAACGACCTGCACGGACTCATCCTTGGACGCCATTTTTGAACTCAAGCAGCAAATGCTGTTCCTCGAGCGGGCACATGCCTCGGCTCGCATGGGACATTTTGTGCTCGATCCAAAGCGTCGAACGATCGAGTTCTCGTCTTGGGTGCGTGAGAATATCGGCCTTAACGACATGCCGATCCCGATCGACCGTCTGCCAGAGATCATTCCAGAGCGCGAGCGCGAACAGTTCGCGGCCATTGTCGCGGCAATCATTGAGCGCGAAGAAGAATTTGCGTTTGAAACCATTGTCATCACCGCCAAAGGTGTCGAACGCACACAGCGCGTCAGCGGTATTCCTGCATTTGCGAACCAGCACAAAAGAGAAGGCCTGATTGGGTTCTACGGCATTCTACAGGAGATCACGTCTGAAAAAGAGGCTCAACTTGCGCTGGTAGAAGCTCGCGACAAAGCCCAGGCTGAGCTCGAAGCACGGACCAATATTCTGGCTGCAGTCTCACATGAGATCCGCACTCCCTTGGGTGGGATACTTGGCATTATTGATCAGCTCAGGCGAGAGCGGTCAGCCACAGAGCGTGAGCGTGCTTTGTCGTTGATGGAAGACTCCTGCCAAGTCCTGCTCGATACGCTTGACGCGATCTTGGAGCAGGCGAGGCTCGCACGAGATAGCGGCGAACGAGAAGCCAGAAGATTCCGACCGAGTGCTGTTGCGCAGCGGGTGGCGGAACTGTTCCGCCCTCTGGCCAGGCGCAAAGCGATCCAGATTGAGGTCAACGCCACCTCAGATGCTGAGGCCATCGGCGATCCTGGACGGATCCAACAGGTCCTCGCCAACTTTGTTTCCAACGCAGTTAAGTTCACACAATCCGGTACGGTAACAATCTATGTTCAGCAGCCGGACGCTCCCGACAAGAACTGGACTTTTGTTGTTTCCGACACCGGGTCCGGGATGGACACAGCGCGCGTTCAGCGGATCTTTGAGCCCTTTGATACATCCGGCAAGGACTCGCTCGGCAAAGCGGTCGGAGCCGGATTGGGACTTTCGATCACGCGAGATCTGGTTGATTCCATGGGTGGACAGATTGAGGTTGAAAGTGAGGTTGGCCAAGGCAGCTCGTTCACAATTCTGATTCCGCTGGAGGAAATTGCTGAGAATGGTCCGATCCCTCACAGTGATCAGCCGACAGGCTTTGTTTGCCTTGCCCTCGAAAAGGCGACTGAGCAGATTCAGGTGGAAGCAATCGCCAGTCAGTTGGGATGGACCCTGATTGATGTTGAGTCCGCGGCAGCCGAAGCAGATCCAATCCAAGCCAGCTTGATCGTTATCTCAAGCCCGGAGAAACTTGAGACATTGCCAGCGCCATTGCTTGAGGGCTGCGCGCAAATTTGTGTTCTGGGTGACGCCGATCTGCCAGCCTCAGACTGGACCCAAAAAATCCAAGCAGTGCCATTACACAATATCGCGCGCGCGCTCCCCGCATTGCTGCAAAGGACGCTCGATGACGCCGCTTGAAGACCTACCGTTCGAAGAACAGGCCCGGATCCTGAAGCTCCGCCTGGAGCGCGCTCAGCGGGCGTTACAGGAATCCGAAACCGCGCTTGAAGGGCGGATGAAGGAACTCGATCGCGCCAACCGCGAGCTGAGCCAGCGCGAAAGTGAGTTGGCTGAGAAGCTCGATGTCGAAAGCCGCAAACTGCTTGCGGCACAATCAACCGCACAAATGGCCACAATCTACGGTGAAAAAGGCAAGCAGTTTACTGCGTCGGAAGGGTCAGGATTCTTGCTAGGGCTTCCAGACGGCGAAGAAGGGTCTCTGGACAAACTAGTGGCCGCAATCCACCCGCTCGATCGGGATCGGATCATGCGCAACGGCATCGAGTTCTTCACCACTCTGGCGGCTGGCGTAGACCACCGATTCGAGCACCGCATAATCCGTTATGACACCGGCGCAACACATTGGCTAAGCTGGGTTATTCGGCGTGACTCAGCTGCGTCTGAGCGCCCCTCCGCCGTCTATGGAACGGTTCGAGATATTACGATCAGCCGTGCCAACGAGCGCGCCGTGAAGGCTTTACAATTGCGGGCAGAACGGCGGGTTGCAGAGCTTAATCGGCTCAGCGAACGGTTGTCTGCCGAGCAAGCAAAGACCGCCCAAGCGCTGGACGCGAGAACTGCTTTCTTGAGCGAGATCGCGCACGCAATCCGGACGCCGCTCAACTCCCTCAACGGCGGCCTGGAACTGCTTGCGGATCAAGTGCAAGGCGGCTCCAAAGACTTCCAAGTGGTCCGCGATGCCGCAGACCATCTGGTCGATATCGCTGCCAAGCTCATCGATCAGGCCGATAGTGATCAGCCCTTGGAGCCGCTGATCTCGCCAGAAAAAGCCTATGCCTTGAGAGGTGGAGCCGAGCAGCTTGACGCCACACCCAAAGTCCTCGTCGCGGAGGACACTGAAAGCAATCGCTACGTTATCGAGCGAATGCTTGAGGGCATCGGCTGCGAGACAACTCTTGTCTCCAACGGTGTCGAGGCGATTGAAGCAGTTCGCGCAGCGTCATTCGACGTCATTTTGATGGATGTTATGATGCCGATCATGGACGGTGAGCAGGCCACCCAGGCCATCCGCGCCATGACGGGCCCTTCGTCGCGGACACCGATTATTGGCGTCACTGCACACAGTCTGCAGGCAGAACGTGAGCGCCTCTTATCGGCCGGAATGACTGCATGCCTCGCCAAGCCAGTCAGGCGCGACGATCTGGAGACCGCCATCCGTACGGCTATGATTGGCCGGGAAGCCGTCCAACCCCTTAACGCCAGATTCGATCATGAGTTGTTTCAACGCGCGTTCTTCGATCTGCCGGAGACGTATCGCGACCGAATGCGCGAGGCGGCGAAGAAGGACATCAGCGACTACAGTCAGGAGGTCCTCAAAGCGGCCAAGTCTGATGACCCTGAGGCGCTTTCGCGAGCAGCGCACAGTCTCAAAGGCGTGGCGCTCAATGTCGGAGCGATCGGCATCGTCGAAGAACTTAGCCGCTATCGCGAAACGTTGATGAGTGACCCCGGCTTTTCAAGCGCTGGTCTGCGCAAAGAGATCGCCGCAAGCCTGCTCGCTTTCGACGATCTCTACGGCGCGTTGGTGAGCAACGCCTAATAGGCACCTCGCCCACCGAGTACCGCGCCAGGAGTGCACAGCAACAGTTTCAGATCGACCCACAGATTGGTCCGCTTGAGATAGGCCCGGTCCATGATCGCCTGGCGTTCGAACGGGATCTCTGCACGCCCACGGACTTGCCAGGTGCAGGTGATGCCAGGCTTGCCGCCAAGCCGCTCCCAATGGCTGCCTTGGTAGGTCGAGACTTCGCTCGGCAAGGCCGGTCGCGGACCAACCAGAGACATGCTCCCGCCCAGCACATTGAAGAGCTGAGGGAGTTCGTCGATCGAAAACCGGCGGATGAAACGGCCGGTGCGCGTGATCCTGGGATCATTGCGCATTTTGAAGCAGGTCCCGTCCCGCTCAGACTGATCCAATAGTGCTGCTCGCCGTGCCTCAGCATCAGTATACATAGAGCGGAACTTGATCATGCTGAACGGGGTCCCATCGCTTCCGATCCGGATTTGCCGAAACAGGACCGGCCCTTTGTCTTCCAAGCGGATCGACAGCGCCGTCGCCAAAAAGATCGGAAGCAAGGCAAGTATGGCCAGACCGGCGACGGTCACATCCATTGCCCGTTTGCCAAAGGCATTGAGGCGATCCAGAAGGCCGGATTCCTCGGCTCCTGCCATGACAGCTCGCGCCAGGAAGACTGCATTTCCCCAGAGGTAACGCTTTGCCATTCGGCGAGGCTCCATCGCCAACCGCCAGATCCACTCGCTCTTGCAAGCGCGGACCAGTTTGGGTGCGCGAGGAATCCGCCCAGAGTAATAGTCGAATAGTCCCCCGACACCCATCACGACGGGCGCGTTGAGACGATGACGATTGCGGGCGATCCAGTTTTCTTGCAGCGGGACGCCCAATCCGACCATGACGATGCCTGCGAAGGAGCGGTTGATCCGTTCGATCAAGGCATCCTCATCCTCCTTAGCAAAATAGCCTGAATGGGTTCCGGCAATCCGCAAAGCGGGATAATTGGACGTTGCCCAATCTGCGGCGGCATCGGCAACCCCAGGCAGACCTCCGAGCAAGAAGATACCTGTGCCTTCTTCTTGGGCCTCGTGACACAGGTCGGGGAACAGGTCGGTTCCGTTGAGGTTTTCACCGAGGCTTTTGCCGCTCAGTTTAGCGGCCATTTCCATACCAACTCCATCAGGGAGTAGCAGGTCGCTCGCTTGGAGCGCGGCACGATATTCCGCATCGCCTTGTTGCTGATTGATGCAATGGGCGTTGACGAAATTGATCGTCGTGGGTTTACGCGCACCGACCCGAGCGAGAATATGGCCAGCCATTGCGCCTCGCTCTCCGCAGACCAGAGGCAGATTGAACAGCTGGGTGGTTGGCCATTCACGCGCGGCTTCAACGCGGTCTGACAGTTCAGCCCCTGGGATCAGGCGAAAATCGTGTGTGGGTGTGTACTTCATCGGACAAGTTCCTTGATTGGTCTCGTCCGGATGTTCGCAATCGCCGTGCCAAAATCCTAAACAACTGAATTTACTTCATAAAAAATTCGGCCTTGCTAAAAGCTCGGTTTGCCAGCGCAGAATTTCGCAATCTGGGAGAGCAAAACTTCGCAGATTGCAAAGAGCGCTCAGCCATTTGCGAAATAGAGCCCGCGTTAACTCTCAGAATCCCAGAATTCCGCCATTCCTACGATTGGCATGGATGTTGAAACTCGCTTTCCGAACCAATTGCGAGGAACCAATGTCCGCTGCATTACGCATCTTTCTGATCCCTGATCGCTGGCCGACTTTCGCCCGCGGGATGCTGGCCTATGGGTCTGCAGAGGCGGTCACGCGCGTGGTGCGCCTGGGTGCTATCTTAGTTGTTGCACGCCAGACATCTCCCGAAATGCTCGGCACCGCTGCGCTCGCGCTCAGCCTTTTCGAACTGATCCGAGTCTTAACTCAGGTCGGCATTGGCCAACGCATTATCACCGCCACTGCCGCGGAGCTGGATTCAATCTGCAAAGCAGCGCTGCGGCTTTTCTGGATCGTCTGCGCTAGCGTAACAGCCATGCAATTGGGCGCCGCAGGGTTGGCCTGGCTAGCCTTCGACCTGGATGAAGTTGGCACCATGCTCGCGGTTCTCTCGCTGGTGTATCTCTTTATGCCTGCGGGTCTGGTGCAGATTTTCCTGGCTATGCGGGCGCAAAGGATGGGGGCCACGGCCCGGGTCGCAGCGTCTCAGAATATTGCAGATTGCGTCCTCACCATTGCTTTGGTGCTGATCTGGCCAAGCGCCTGGGCAATCGTCCTGCCCAAGCTGCTGACCGCACCGATCTGGTTACTGCTGGCACGGCGAACCTTCTCATGGAAACCTGAGAGTTCAGTCTGTCCGGCCCCAGCAACGGCATTCACAAGCTTTGGGCTTGCAATCCTTGGGTCGGAGATGCTCACCGCGGCGCGGCTACACGGCGACAAGCTGCTGGTAGGTGCCTTGCTGGGCACCGAGGCGCTCGGGCTCTACTACTTCGCTTTCAACGCCGGCCTTGGCATCACCCAATCGCTCGTCACCGCCTGCAATCTGGTTTTGTTTCCGCACCTTGTGAAGGCGGGCGAGCACCGACTTTCGTCCGAGTTCAAGCGCGCATTCGTGATGGGACTGGCGGTCGTCGTTCCGCTGGTCGCGGCGCAAGCCCTGCTCGCTCCCTTCTACGTACCGATCCTGTTCGGCGCGACCTGGACCCCGGCAATCCCGTTTCTTTCATTGCTGGCTTGCGCCGCAATCCCCCTGTTTGTCGGAGCCCTGTTGGGCGCGCGCTATCGGGCGGAGAACCGTCCCATCGCCGAGACAGGCCTGATGGCGATGGCGACCATGGCCGCTTTTATCGGTCTGGCGCTTGGAGCCCAGATCAGTCTCGCCGCAGCCTGCCTTGGCTTTGGTTTGGGCCTCGCCCTCATCCTGCTGCCTGCTGCCGCAACACATATTCTAACAACTCAATCGATCCACTCCCCTAACCCTGAAGGAGGCCTTCAATGACCGCTCTGCAATTCTCTGTCGTGATCCCCGCTTACAATGCCGAGGCAACATTGCGCTCCACTGTGGCGAGCGTTTTGGCGCAGAGCGATCAGGATTTCGAGATCATCATTGTCGACGACGGATCAAAAGATGGCACGCTCAAAGTCATGCTCGACCTGGCAGCAATGGACTGGCGCATCCGGGTCGTTTCCAAGCCCAATGCCGGAGTTTCGGCCACGCGCAATTTCGGAGCCCAGCTTGCCAAGGGCGAATTCCTCGCCTTCCTCGACGCAGACGACCAATGGCATCCTGAGAAGCTCGCCCGTCATCGCGCCTTCCATGATCTCGACCCGCTGCTGGTTGCAAGCTTTGCGAAGGTTGAGTTCGCACCCGACCGCAAGGGCGAACTCGCACCAGGTCGGACCTATTCCAACGTTCCTGCTGACTATCTCGATACCGGAGATGTGCTGGTTGAGAATGCCGTCTGCACGACCTCCAATCTGGTCGTAGACCGCGCGGCCTTCCTTGAGCTTGGCGGGTTTGACGAGACCATGCGTTACGCCGAGGATCAGGAGTTGTTGGCTCGCTTGATCAGCGATGGCGGCTTGGTCCGCGGCCTCGAGCAATCCCTGGTTCGCTATCGGATGAGCGAAGAGGGTCTGTCGTGCGACTTCGAAGCTATGCTGGGCAATTGGCGCGGCTTCGCTGCCCGCTGGATCGACGGTCGAGACCTAGCGCAGGCCGAGGCGACCTATTGTCGTTATCTGACCCGCCGCGCCCTGCGCGCTGGCGCGACCATCGACGTCGCATGGTCATTCGCTCGCCGCGGCTTCGATGCCGACCGCGAAACCTTCATGGCGGGCGGCGCCCGCAGCCTTTTGACACTTGGCGGCCTTGTTGCCGGTGGAGCCATGCCGGCTTCGCTGCGCCGCGCAGTGTTTGCCTAATTCAACCGTCCCAGGAGACCCATCATGACCAATCCCACAATCTCAGTCGTCATGCCAATCTACAACGTCGAAGACTTCGTTGGCCAAGCCGTTCAGTCCGTTCTCGACCAGAGCTTTACCGACTTCGAGCTCATCTGCGTCGATGATGGCGGTAATGACAGTTCGATGGATATTGTCCGGTCGTTCAGCGACCCACGCATCCGGATCGTCAGCCAGCCCAATCGCGGTTTGGCCGGAGCCCGCAACACCGGCATTGCCGAGGCTCGCGGCGAGTTCGTCGGTCTGCTCGACAGCGACGATATCTGGCATCCGGAAAAACTCACGCTTCACTACATCCACCTGATGGCTAATCCCGATGTCGGGGTAAGCTATGCGGGTTCCCGCATGATAGACCGCGACGGCCAAGTTCTCAGCGTCGCAATGCGACCAAAGATTGGCCGAGTCACCGCTCGCGATATCATTTGCCGCAACCCAATTGGCAATGGCAGCGCTCCGGTGCTTCGCAAATCCGCGCTCGATCTCGCTACGTTCGAACATCCGATTGATTCTGGCCGCCCGTGCTGGTTCGACGAAGACTTCCGCCAGTCCGAAGACATTGAGCTTTGGATCCGGCTGGCGGTCAAACATGATGTGGTCTTTGCCGGCATTGAGAGCCTGCTGACCGATTATCGGATCATCCCCGGCGCGCTGTCAGCAAATGTCGTGAAGCAATATCTCAGCTGGACCAAGATGCTGCGCAAACTGCGCAGCTATGCACCGGAATTTGTGGCTGAGCATGGCGATACCGCGCGGGCCTATCAGCTGCGCTACCTTGCTCGCCGATCCATCCAGCTCGGCAATTTCGAACTGGCCCGCGACCTGATGACCAAGGCCTTCGGGCTCGAGCCGCGGATCCTCACTCAAGAACCGAGCAAAACCGTTGTGACAGCGGGCGCAATCGCGGCCGGGTCGCTACTCGGCCAAGGGCGGTTCACCTCGCTTATGCGGCCATATCTGAGGAATGCAGCATGATCAGAATCACGCATCTGCTCGATGACTTCGGGATGGGCGGAGTGACCCGTGCCCTCACCCTGTTCGATGAGCCGGCCCTGACTCGCATTGCGACGTCAACGGTCATGCCGATCAGTCCCGATGCTCGGATCGCTCCAAAGATCGATGCTGATCTTGTGGTCGACCACATGGCCTTGTCCTGGAAACGCCTCGCATTTCTTAGCAGCCTAAGGGCGCGCAATCCTGGTCTGCGCGTCGTGCATGTCGAGCATAGCTACACCCGCAATTTCGAGTTTTCGAATGTCCGGGCCAAGACCCGCTTTCGGATGATGCTCAAGGTCGCTGCGTCGATCCTCGACACAATTATCTGCGTCTCGAACGCGCAGCGCGACTGGTTGGTCAACACCGTCGGCATTTCCGCCACCAAGGTCACGGTGATTTACCCTTGGACCGACCGAAAGGAATTGTTGGCCATTCCCGCGCTCCGACAGGGAGCTCGGCAACCCATCAAGCTGCTCGCCTATGGCCGCTATGCACCGGTGAAGAACTTCGCCGAGCTGATCACCGCGATGCGCTATCTGCCGAGCGATCTGGCCGAATTGACTGTGTTTGGAGACGGACCAGAACTGCGGCTGCTGCAAACGCTAGCGGCGGATTTGCCAAATGTCCGTGTGCTCGGCCCTAGCAGCTCACCCAATGACTATCTCGAGCAATGCGACGCGGTGGTGATCCCTTCGCAATACGAGGCTTTCGGCTTGGTCGCGACTGAGGCCCGCATGGCCGGTCGCGCAATTCTTGTTGCCAATGTTGATGGTCTTCCCGAGCAAGTCGGCCACGGCGGCATGACCGCCCCAATGAGAACAGCCCCCGAGATCGCAGGGGCTATCCGCAAGCTTTCACAATACGACCTTGCCACGATGGGCACAGCCGGCCGGCGAGACGTTCTCAGCCAATCGGCAGAGATCATCCTTCGGTGGTGCCACCTCATCCGTGGAGAGCAATCGCAGGCTGAAGAAATCAACCCCGGGCTGAAGGGAGAGCAGCCAGAGGGAGCCATCGTCTAGGCAATTCACACAAAGCAACGCCAGACGATACCTTGACCGTCGATCCGCAACTGCCCCCGCGGATCGGCGGTCTTCTTTTGTCGGGATCAAGCAGCCACGATTGACGCGGCGCTGGCTCCAAAGTGTTTCAATGTAGTGAGATCGGTGCCAGTCGGGCTCAAGTAGCTAGCTATAACGAGGTAGTGCTGCGGGGCCGTCCACCAGCGCACCATCGCCTCACCTTCAAGTCTTGGAAGCAGTAGTAGCGGGCCGCAGGCCTATTCCAATCGCCACCAGGGCTGGCCAGTAGAGGTAAGCGAGAATCTCCAGGTTCTCTCCAAAGGAATAGAGCACCAGGATGAGAATGAGCCCAAGACCGACACTGGCGACCGGTTGAAATTGCGATCGAACCATCAAAACGATGAAAGTCGTTAGAAGCGGGACAGCGAGAGCAACAGCCCCCAGCAGGCCTTTGACAAACAACAGCCCATACCAGCTGTGATGGCTGCCGATAGGCATGTATTCGACCAGATGAGGCCCGTTCTCGACTACGCCATGGCCAAACCAGAAGGCCTCAGTCTCCCAGCGGTGGATCGCGATCCGACCGAGAGCTGCGCGCACCCGGCTGGAATCCGCTCTTGCGGCTGAGAATTCGGCCATAATGCTGTCGATCAGCTCCAACAGCATCGGGCCAAATATCCCCAAGGCGAAAATTGCTGGGGCAGCGATGAGCCAGAGATAGAAGCGGTTCATGCGGCTTGCGCCCCAAACAAAGGGCACAACGACCAGCAGCGCCACCAAGGCCAAGCGCGACTGTGAAAACAGCGCCAGCGCAAGGCCGCCGGCAATCCCGATCGCCTTCCATTTCCAGTTCTTTTCGTGGGCAGCCAACCAAACGTAGATCACGCCCATCATGCCCACGGCCGGGGACCAAGGAGCAAAGAACTGCCAGCGCGGACGGCCGACGCCAGGCTCGATCGTGTAAAGCTGCGCGGTGAAATACTCGGCACCGGCGCCGCCAAGAATTTTGAGCGGGGAGACCCAGAGCTTTTCCGGAAGCCCAATGCTTGGTGCGAGTAGGAAAATCGGCAGCACAATCAATGTCTGCAGCCCGAACCGGCAGACCGCGCGATAAAGCACCTCCGGGCGGATTTTCAGCATAGCGCCGGCGAAGGGAAACAGCGCAATCAGCGCCCAACCCTTGGCCCAACCTATGCTGGACTTGACCGTCTTGCCCATTCCGAGATCGAAATTGGCGTGCCCTACCCATAGGATCACCAACATCGCAGCCATCGCGATCAGCCAGATCCAGATTGTGGTTGGCACGGAGCTTAGCTTGATCTGGTCGAGATACAGCGCGAAGGCCACCATCCCAGCCAATATCCAGCCCAGAGCAGGACCGGCGATGTAGAGTCCACCAACCAGCCACAGCAGCCAGGTCCACTCGATCGTGGTCGAGACTAAGCGCTCGGAAGCAGTTTGCGGATGATCGGCTGACGCAGCCATAGCAGCATAAATCCAATGACGATGAAGATGGTGGCACCCAGGGCACCGGCGATCACGAGGAGAGGCGATGGCGCGGACTTGCTCCGTGGAAGCGAAGGCGCTTCGAGCGTTTGCACCAGTGGGTATGATGCAAATGGGTCAGACTTATTGGTGTCGAGCCGCGCCAGCGCCGAGCTGAAAACCGCCTCAGCCACTCGCAGATCGCGCAGCAGCTCGGCCAGCTTGGCTGCCTGAGCCACTTGCTCATCCGTGTCGGCCGTTTGCTCGGCGATCTGACGCCGCAGCTCTGCCAGAGCCGCACCGTGCCCGGTATGATCGCTGTCGCGCTCGGACAGGCTGGCAAACAGGCTCTCTCTGGTGTTCGAGACGGACAGGTCAGCCAGGGCAACAACCTTTTCTTCGGTCAGGCCAGTCAGCGCACTTCCGCGCCGAGCCAGATCAGCCTTTAGCGAGGCTTTTTCGGCCGCCAGCTCTTCGATCATTGAATGCGCGTCACCCAATGTGCCCGAGCGCTCGCTGTGTTCGCCGGAAGCAGTCGCATAGCGCTTGAGCAATTCCTGGAATTCCGGATCAGCCTTGAGTTGCATGGCGCGGCGCGCCTGCGGCAGGCTGATCTGAAGCGAGGTCGACAGCCGAGCAGCGGCAGCACCGGTCTCTGCCACCCGCACCCGGCGATCGCGCTCATTCGCTTTGAGTTGATCGAGCGCAGTGATCCGGCCCGCAAATTGGTCAAGCGAGACCAGTCCGGTGGCCCCTTGGAAATCAAGCAGGGCTTGCTGCGCTTCATCGACCTTCTGCTCAAGCTCACCAATCCGCTTGGTATCTGCCTCTTCGCGGGTGCGCGCTTCGTCTTCACGCAGATTGTCGAGCGCGGTGTTGAACGCTTGTTGCAGCGCTGTCATGCGGGTCTGAGCCTGTTCAGGCGTGCGGGCGGGCAAGCGCAATTCGATCAGATTGGTCTGGTCGACCAGCTTGATGACGGGTTGAGGGAATTCGCTCTCTTCTTCGTTGGCGATGCGCGCTGCATCGCGCAGAACCAGATCAGACATCAGCAGAGTCTTGTAGTTTTCGGTCGGGCTCAAACTGGTCGAGGAAAAGGCCGAAGAAGTATTGGTTGAAGCTTGGCCGATTGACTCCAGGTTCATGCTAGCGCCGACGCCGCTGCCAGGGAGGATCAAGGTCATCCGACTGTCGAAGCGATCAGGCGCAAACGCGAGATAGGCCAGCGCAAGCCCCCATATGAGAGCCAGCGGCATCGACAGCGCAACCAGATAGCGCCGATAGCGACCCACCGATGGCATGCCGTCGCGCACCAGCACCCATAGGCGCAAGAGCAAGCGCGGCGGTTGTGTACCGGCGGCATGGTCCTGGGGAGGAGTGAAGGTCTTCACAGCACTTTATCCAGCAAGATCGCCGGGGTGGCGGTGTTGATTGTGTCGCCAACCAAGCCAAGCGCTTCGCGGAAGTTCGTCCAGCGGCTGTCGTAACAAGCGATCGCATCGCCCGGCATGAGATACGGGTTGAGCGCATCGCGGTTGGCATTGCGGACGAGCTTCTCGATATCGCGCTCGATCACGACGCTCTGACCATTCATGCGGTTGCGCGAGATCAGGATCGCTCTGCGGTCGGACTGCATATAGCTTCCGCCCACACAGTTCGCGGTCACCAGGCCCTGGAGCAGGCGAGTGCCATAAGGCAGCGAGGTTGTTTCGCGCCCGATCGCTGAACTGGCATTGTTGCCGGCGCTCTGCGTCAGATTCGACATATAGACCCGAATGCCAGGCGCGGTCAGCGGCGTCGGGCGGACCAGATCAGGATTGAAGCAGCTTCGGCTCGGGACCAGGACGCGGTCCCCGCTGGCGAGTGTGATGTCGCGGCTGGCCCAGCCATGGACGAAGCCGGAAAGGTCAAACTCAGCATAGGTACCATCGCGCAGCAGATAGATCCGCTGCACGTCAGCGTCAGGCCGCACACCTCCTGCCGCACGAATGGCGCTGGAAATGGTCCGGCTGACGTTGTTGTCCCCGCTCACCGCGCCTTCTTTGAGGCCGATGCGGCTGTCCGGGTCACGTTCCCCGGCGCGCACGGCGCCAGGCTGGAAAACTGCCCCGCCGACCGACACGGACGCGCCCGCATTCTCAATCAGCGCGACGCGAACGGCGTTCTGCAACGGCCGAACAATGTTCCGACCCACGAGTTGGTTGCGCAGCACCTGAGTAAGAGCTGCGATTGTCATGCCACCGGCTTGCACAGGTGACTGGCCGCGCAGAGCCAGCGTGCCATCGCTTTCAATCACATAGGTACCAGTCAAACGGTCTTCGTCGCCAAGCACTGTGATGTCCAGACGATCGCCCGGTCCTAGCGGAGCCGTCCGATCCAGAAAGCTTCCAGGGGCGACCCGGCGATAATTGTCCAGCTCGCGCGGGACTTTCCAATCACAGGTGGGTGCCCCGCGAGCGACAGGGGCCTGTTCGATCCAGTCCCCTTGGGGCTGCTCGCTGCCGTCCCACGCAACCTGACCAGGCGCATAAACGGCGCTGGCCAAATTGGTAGGGGCGGGACCAGCAACGCAACCAGACAGCAGCGCTCCAACAGCAGAGCAAAGGAAAGCGGTTGAAACAGTCGAGCGGGGCATGACAAACTCCAGAATGAAATCGTTGCCCATTCATTCTCAAGTATCGTGCCAATCGCTGGAAACCGCAGAATTGCGCGGATTGCGAAGTTCTAGAACCGGTGAATTCGCAATTTGAGGTCTGATTTTTCGCGAAATGCGACAGATTTCGCATTTTGCTCCGGAATCTGGCTTGTTGGTTTTCGCAAACCGGCAAGCCCAGCGTGAGCGCTTTGCATGGCGCGTGCCTTAGCACTTCAATGTCCGAACGCTACACGAGAAGGACCTCCCGCTCGAGTAAAAGCGGCGTGAATACTCGTCAGTACTGTGGGAATAACTCAACAGCCACGTATAGTGAACGTTGAATTAACGTGCTTTTACGGCTCTCCGATAAGTAAAATTGGCATGCTTGTTGCCTCTCCAGTTCCAACGGCGCCTTCGCGTGTGAAGCGGCCGAATTGGACTGACCTAGGAGACGACAATGGATGCAATAATCTCGAAATTCATGGGAGAACTCCTTGGCCAAGCGCCGTTGTTCGACGAAGTGGTGCTGTTCATGTCGTCCAGCCATTTGATCAAAGGTGGCGTGGTTTGCGCAATCATGGCCTATATTTGGACCAAGGTGCCTGATGGTCGAACGGGCTACCGCCGAGCCAAGCAGTTCGACAATCGGCTGACCCTGATTGCTGCCCTGCTTTCTTGCGTTTTCGCAGAAGCGCTCGCTTTGACGCTTGCCAATTCGCTGGAGTTTCGTCTCCGGCCCTTGCTTGTCGCGGAGCTCGGCATGCCAGTGCCTGATCGATTGATGGAATATGCGATCACGATGTCGTCAAGCAGCTCGTTCCCGAGCGACCACGCTGTGCTGTTCGCCGCGATCACCACCGGTATCTTTATGGTGTCTCGGCGGCTTGGCGTGTTCTCAGCTCTCTATTGCTTTGCATTCATCGCGTTTCCGCGGGTCTACCTTGGCTTGCACTATGCAAGTGACATTCTGGTAGGAGCAATCATTGGCGCCGCCTGCACGTTCGTCGGCGTGAAACTGCTGCGCAGAATCCCGCTGATGCGGCTCCCGGTGCAGCTTTCCTATTCGCATGCCGCACTCCTTGCACCGTTGTGCTTCCTGTTCCTGTTCCAGGTGGCAACGATGCTCGAAGACATGCGAGCTCTCGCTCAGATTCCCAAACTGGCTTACCTTGCGCACTGACTTCCAGCCCACACCCAAAACGCATTAATTTGCAAAATGCGGCGCAAACCTTTGCGTTTTGCAAAGGAATTCGCATTATGCGAGAGCTATGCCCCGTCTTGCCCCTCTCAAACCGCGAAATTTTCGGCACGCCCTTTGCAGATTGGGAGTCAGTCTCAATCACTGGAGAAGTCCCAAATGAAGGGCATTATCTACTCAGAGCTGGTCGGCTTTCTTGATGTCAAAGGTGGTCCAAGCTTTACCGAACAAGTGTTGGCGGGTGCCGAACTACCGCACGGTGGCGCCTTCTCGCGCGTCTCTCGCTACCCATGGGAGCAAGCGGTCCAAGTGGTCACCTCGGCCTCCCGGATCAGCGGGGCCGACGCCAACGATCTGTGTGAGGAGTTCGGCAAGTTTCTGTTTGATCGGTTTACCGTGCTCTACACCGAGATCGTCAATCGCTACCCGACAGCAGAGGGCATGCTCGAACACGTGGAAGATCACATCCACGAGGAAGTCCGCGTGCTCTATCCCGATGCGGAGCCGCCTCATGTGGCTTCTTGGAAGGACGATGACGGGTTTGTCGTCGAATATTCGTCCCATCGCCCCTTCGCGCATATCGCCTTTGGTCTCGTAAAGGGCTGCATGGCGCATTTTGGCGATCCTCGGACAATCAATTGGATCAATCGTGATCCCAGCGGCCAAACTGCATTCTTTAGGATTCAATAATGACATCAGCCAAGGTTCTCATCGTCGAAGACAGTGCCTCGCTTGCGCTGGGCTATGCCGCCCAGCTGGAGGATGCTGGGCACGAAGTGAGCCTGTGTGAGACCTTGGCAGAGGCACGACGCTCCCTGACGTCCGGTCCATTCGATGTCGTTTTGCTTGATCTTCAGCTGCCTGATGGCGACGGCTTGACGCTGTTTGATGCGCTTCCTGATAGCAAAAGCAGCCCTTCGGTGATTGTTGTCACGGCCGACGGCTCACTCAATCGCGCCATCACCGCGATGCGGCTGGGAGCCTATGACTTCCTGGTGAAACCCGTCTCAGGAACAAGGCTACTGAGCACGGTCGGCAATGCCGCCGAACAAAGCGGCGGCGTGGATCCGGAAGCGACCGGGTTGCCTGCTGGATCGACCACCGCAAAGGAGGCTAACTCCTTCCATGGCTTCATCGGCAAATCGCCCGCGATGCAGGCCGTCTACCGCACGATTGAGAGTGTAGCCGACTCCAAGGCTACAGTGTTCGTCACCGGGGAAAGTGGAACTGGCAAAGAGGTCACCGCAGAGGCAATCCACTCCGCCAGCAAACGCCGCTCTGGCCCCTTCGTGGCAATCAACTGCGGAGCGATTCCAGAGAACCTGCTCGAATCCGAATTGTTCGGCCACGTCAAAGGTGCCTTTACAGGCGCGGTTGAGAACCGCATCGGCGCGGCCAAGGCCGCAGACGGAGGGACGCTGTTCCTCGATGAAATCTGCGAGATGGATCTCAAACTGCAGGTCAAACTGCTACGATTCCTCCAGACGGGAATGATCCAGAAGGTCGGATCCTCCGCAGCGGAACCGGTCAATGTGCGGATCGTCTGCGCAACCAATCGTGACCCCGAACGCGAGGTCGCTGAGGGACGCTTTCGCGAAGATCTGTATTATCGGTTGAACGTTATCCCGATCGCTTTGCCACCGTTACGCGACCGAGGAGACGACATCGCTCTTATCGCAAATAGTCTGGCCGAGCGGATCGCTGCCGATGAGCAGCGGCCGATCTCAGGTTTCTCCAAGGCCAGCGAACTTTTCCTGCAACAGCACAGTTGGCCAGGAAATGTCCGTGAGCTTCAAAACACTCTGAGGCGTGCGATCATTACCGGCAGCGGCAGCAAGGTTGAGTTGTCGGGTGTTACTCGGCCCGCACCTCGCGCGCCTTCAGTTTCGACAGTCGCGACCAGTGACCCGATCGAGACTGCAGAGGCTCCTTCGAATTCCGCCCCTGAGCACGCCGCGCTGGCAGACTTTTCAGGCATGACGCTCGAACAAGTCGAACGGCTAGCAATCGAGCAGGCCATCGCCCGACATTCCGGCAACATAGTTCAGGCTGCGCGCGGACTCGGGGTCAGCCCATCGACGATCTACCGCAAGCTCGAACGCTGGGGTGGGTAGCTGGACCCCGCGATTCGCAAAGGGTCATAGATCCTATTTTCGACTTAAAGTCAGTGTATTGAGGCAATGTTCTTAGGTTGAGTGTTGAAATTCAGATTCCGTTGGGTCAGCGCTTATGGCTGCTGGACCGGCTTGATGATAGACCAACGCAGACAGCGCCAACCACGTCGAGAACATGATCAGGTAAGTCCAGCGGCGGGGCCATAGGCGAGCCACAAAAAGCGTCGCTAAGGCTGTCCCCGTCAAAGCAATTAGAGGTGGTGCAGCAACAATCATGCTGCTGCCCGTCGTCGCCGATTGAATGGCCATGTTGGCCCATTGCGCTGGCAGCAATGCCAATAGCCAGAACGGCCACATTCCCGGCTCCACCCAAGCGGTAATGATTATGGCAGCCTCACCGGCAACCACGAAAAGAGCGATCCACCAGCCCCATTTGCCTCCCGATTTCGCGAACAGGGCGCCGCGCGCGGCGAAACTCACACCGGCGACTACAAAGGCGAACAAAATGGAAAACGGGTACAGAGGCATTGGTAACCCCAATGCTAACGCAAACCCAGTGAGACCAAGCCCGGTTGCTGCCGCCAGCACTACGCCAACCCAAAACCGGCCCAGGACAGCCGCTGCGATCATGCCTGTCCCCATCAGGCCAACCGCCAATATCGGAGCCGCCGAACGAGACAACGATGCTTCCCCGACCAAGGCAATCGTCATGGCGGGCGCGATGACACCAGTAACAGCCACGGCAAACCATGCCAGAAAGGGCCAGCTTGGAGGCTCGGCTTCAGACTGGGTCTTCATTGGAAAGCCGCCGATTGCAGCACGTTAGGAGACGGGGACACTCTCGCGCTCGAATTCGAGCTGAGTCCAAACCCCACGATCCGCTTGGCCCCGGCACGCCAAAAACTCCAAGCGTGAGGGATCCATCGCCACAACAGCGTTTGTGGTAGCGCCGGAATTGTCCTCGGCAATCCGGTTGATGCTGAGACGGCCGTCGGTCCTGTCTGCAAACAATTGCTTGAGCATCTCAGTGTTATGCGCATCGGACTGGGCCAGCAGCTTCTGCATCCGCGCAAAGCGTTCACTCGTGCTGGGCGAAAGATCTGTTTCCAGTGCGATATTCTCGTCGAACAAGCAGTGGTTGGTCCGCACCACAGGGCCGTGCTTGGTGCTGCGGGAATTGGCTGTCTGCGGGGTCCGTTCCCACTCCACCGCTTCATTCTCGTCACCAATCCAATAGGAATGGCTGCCGGCAACCGGCGCGCTCTCCACCAACGCGCTGGCTTCAGCCAACGTCGGTTGCTTGACCGCGAGATGCAGCAAAGAAAGATAAGGAATCCCCACCTTCGCGCCTTTGGTTTTGAGATTGGTAGTGCCGACCGTCACGCCATGTTGGTTCATACCCATCAGGGTCTGGCAGCCCGCACAGGTCACGGCCCAGGTCTCCGGTCCTTCATCCGGCAAGCGATGCAGCGCAATGACATATTCGACATCCGGACCATTGAGATCCCAGGTTTGACCCTGGAGCGCTCTGCCATTGGCCGTGATTTCCGGCGGCAGCAAGGCAGCAGTGCAGCCTTCATCCTCAACCACGACCGGATCTTCTGGCAAAGTGATGATATCCCTGACGTCGGTCATATTGGCGGTTGTAAACAAGCGAACCGGATCGATCATCGCGCCTTCGGCAATGCCTTGATGCTCGGCATAGCCCGCCGGATCAAAGCTGCGCACCTGCTCCAGACAGGCTGCCCCTGCAGCGAACAATGGCACAGTACCAGCGTGCCCTCGCTCTTTGAAATAGGTTTCAACCGCAGTCACACGATCTGCAACAAAAGCATGAATCATGTCGCGAAAATGCGCTCCATACTGGCTCCCCATGGCATGAGGGGTGCCTGATACGGTCAACAGCGGCAGTTCCATAGTTCTACTTCCGATCACTCTTTGGCGCATGTTGGAGCCAGTGCTTACGCTCTGCCTTTGGGCTAGCGTGTTATTCGCCGCGCAGCAAATGGTCTTCGGGCTGACCATTGGGAAGTCCCAAATGCAATTGTGCGTATTATGCATTGGATGGCACGGACGGGCTAAGGTATGCCTTCGGCATGACCGACCTCTCCACGGCCCGGGTGATTCTAGACCGGCTCATCGCCTTTGACACGACTTCGAGGAACAGCAATCTCGCGCTGATTGAGTGGGTCGAAGGGTATCTCGCGCAATATGGCGTCCAAGGCCAACGCGTCCCGAACGAAAGCGGCGAGAAAGCCAATCTGTTCGCGACCTGCGGCCCCGCGGCCGAAGGCGGGGTGATCCTGTCTGGCCATAGCGATGTGGTACCGGTCGATGGACAAGATTGGTCGCATGATCCTTGGACGACGCGTGAAGACAGCGGCAAACTGTTTGGCCGCGGGACGTCGGACATGAAGAGCTTTCTGGCGCTCTCACTCGCCTGGGTCCCTCACTTTGTGAAGGGTTCGATCCCGGTCCATCTGGCCATAAGCTATGACGAAGAGGTCGGCTGCAAAGGGGCGCCTGCGATGATCGAGCGGATCGCGCAGACCATTCCTAAACCACGGCTGGCGATTGTCGGCGAGCCGACTCTGATGCGGATTGTTACCGGCCATAAGGGGATCACGGTCCACCAAGTCCGAGTGCGCGGCGTCGAAGCGCATAGCTCGCTGGTCAATCACGGAATCTCGGCCAATGAAGTGGCGGTGGAATTGATGCACCAGCTCGTCCAATTGTCGCGCGAGCTGCGCGACAGCGCCGATCCCGACAATGGCTTTGACCCACCCTACCCCAGCCTCACAATCGGCGTGATGCAGGGTGGCGAGGCCGCCAATATTCTGGCCGGAAACGCCAGCTTTGACTTCGATCTGCGGTGCCCACCAGGCTTTGTCGCCTCGGATATCCTGGCACCATTCTTCGAAGCGTGCGCAGCCAAGGATGCGGAGCTCAAGGCGCGCTTCCCCGAGGCGGGGGTGAGCTTTGAGCAGCTCGCCAATGCTCCGCCGATGACCGCCGCCGGAAGCGAAGCGGCGGTGGCCTTTGTAAGGCGCTTAACGGGCGAAAACTCTGAGCCTTCCAATGTCTCTTACGCCACCGAAGGCGGCCAATTCCAGCAAGCGGGCTTCCCAACGATCATCTGTGGCCCCGGATCGATCGAGCAAGCCCATCAGCCAAATGAATGGATCGCGCTTGATCAGTTGGAAGCCGGCACCCGCTTTATGGAACGGCTGGCAAAAGAGCTGGCCTAGCCGCACCCAATAACACTGTTTCGGATGGCCCCGCAGCGAGCTGACGGGATACGATTTATAACACGTGTTATTTGTTTATTGACACACGTTATAATTTTCGCCTAGCCTTAGGCCATGGTTGAAAGAGAAAAAGCCAAAGACATGAACCGCGCCAAGATTCGCGCGGCTGCAGAGACCATCATTCGCAATGAAGGGATGGACAAACTGACCATGCGCCGCCTCGCGGTCGAAGCGGGGGTTAGCCTGCGGACGCCCTACAATCTATTCGGCTCCAAGACGGAGGTGTTGGTCGCACTGCTCGATGGCGCGCAGTTCGACCCGTTCCAGAACTCACCCGAACGCGAAAACCGCCTCATTCTCGAAACATTGCTCGATACCCTCGACCAGGTCGAACGCTTCTTTGGCAGCGATGAGGAATTCTACCGCGTTATCTTTCGTGAGATCATGGTGTCGGACCATCCCGACGCGCGGTATGCGGCGGTCGACAATGTGCTGGCAATTGGTCGGGCCTTCACAGTTCAGGCACTGACCAAGGGCGAACTCAGGGAGGGCACCGACGCATTTGAGCTCGGCCGCCATCTTGGCATCCAACTGACAGCCATCCTTGGCATGTGGGCATCCGGCTTTTTCTCGAACGAAGAATCGATCCGCCAGACACGGCGCGGCTGGGCCGGGATTCTGCTCAACCATTGCAGCGAGAGCGCCCGATCGGCGATTGAAGCCGCTTACCAATCCGCTGCAACGGCACAGGAGCCCACGCCATGAGCACGCTAACCTTGGGCTATTCGCAGCATGATCTCGATCACAGCCCCTATGCGAAATTCTACAATCCCGAGATCGAGCCGGTTCAACCGCAAGTTGCTGAGGCGCTGATGGTCGGCGGCCAGGCGCATGAATTGTTTCCACCTGTCAGCGAAGCGGGAACCATGGTTGAGCCGGGCTATTGGCCGGTCGAAACCGGCTATACCCGCGCGCCTGACAGTTCGATCCGGGTGTTCTGCCTTACTGAAATGCCGCGGGTCGAACCACATATGTGGGACTGGTGGTTTGGGTGGCACGGCTGCGAAGCAGAGCGCTACAAACTATGGCATCCGAAGGCGCATATCGAAGCCAAATGGGCCGATGGTCGGCGTGATGAGGCCTATGTAGGCAGGACCTCACTGATCACCGAATATCTAGGGTCGCAGCGGGTCAAAGGTGGCATCAGCTTTGTCCCGCCCTCTTCCATGGGCTTGGATGAAGCACGTCTCGCCAAACAGGGCGAAGTCGCGATCTGCGCCCGCATAACCGTGCCCGGCACGCCGCTCAAAGGCGGCTGGCTGCTGCATCAATTGCGTCCGGTCGACGGCGGCAGCGAGATGCGATCGCGCATGTGGCTCGGTGGAGAAAACTCTGCCTTGGGCGACAACCCCGGCCTACTGGCTCGCGGGCTTGCGCGAGCGATCCGTCCGCTTGCTTCAGGCATGCTGCCCGATCCTGTCGAACTATTGGCTCACAACGCGCAGGAGATGGCCCACCTCGCTGGCTTCCTGCCCGAGCTCTACGCTGCCTTCGGCCCCGACGCGAAGAGGAACGCCGCATGAAACGTCCCAAAGGAAAGGGCCGCGTTTGGAACCGCGGCGATGCCGGATTTGACCAAGCCGTGCTCGGCACCAGCTTCAATGGCCGCGACCCCGGTCATCGCCCTGACCGTCTGGTCGAGGCCAATGGCGTGGAAGATATCCAGCGCGCGCTCGCTGATGCCCGCGCAAAAGGCTGGAATGTCAGCATAGTCTCTGGCGGGCACAGTTGGGCCCAAAACCATCTGCGCGAAGGCGGCCTGCTGCTGAGCATGGCGCGGATCAATCAGATTGAGATCGATCCGCGAGCCAAGATCGCCAAAGTTGGACCTGGCTGCTGGGGATACGACCTCGACCGGGCGGTGAAGAAGCACAGGCTGTTCTTCCCCGTCGCTCACGCGGCCGATGTCGCGCTCGGTGGATTTCTGCTGCAAGGCGGGTTTGGCTGGGGCAGTCGTGAGCTTGGCTTGGCGACCGAGAGTGTGATTGGTCTCGATCTGGTGCTCGCAGATGGCAGCGTGGTGCACGCCAATGAGACCCAGAACAGCGACCTCTATTGGGCCGCGCGCGGATCAGGTCCTGGCTTCTTCGCTGTGGTCCTGCGGTATCACCTCAAGCTCCACCCGCATCCCGGTCACACTGCGATCAAGATGCAGATCTTCAAGCGCGAGCATCTGGATGATCTGTTCCGCTGGGCCGATGCGATCGGGCCCGAAGTCCCACGCTCGGTCGAATTCCAGATGGTCACCTCGCCCAAGGCCGGCGGTATCTTTGGCCCTGGTATTCAGGTCATCGCGCCTGTCCTGGCCGCAAACCGCAAGGAGGCAAAGGAAGCCGTCCGTTTTCTCGACGAAAGCCCGCTCCGCCACCTCGCGACCTTCACCACCCCGCTCATTCCGATGAGCACAAGCTTCATGTCATGGGGCGCCAGCGCCACACACTTCCCACAAGGGGTACATTGGTGTGCAGACAACATCTGGACCGACGCGCCGATCGAAGACCTGCTCCCCGGCCTCAACCACATCATGGACACCTTCCCGCCCGCGCCGAGCCATTCGCTATGGCTCAACTGGCACCCACCCAAAGACCGCCCTGACATGGCGTTCTCGCTCGAAGCCAAACGCTATCTGGCGGTCTATGGCGAGTGGAAGAGTGCCGAAGACGACGCGAAGTACGAAGGCTGGGCAACCGGATGCATGGAAAAGATGCAGGACCTCGCCGTCGGCATCCAGCTGGCCGATGAGAACCTCGGCCGTCGCCCTGCCAAGTTTATGAAAGATGAGAATCTCGCCCGGCTCGATGCGATCCGAGCAAAACACGATCCCACCGGCCTGTTTCGGCCTTGGGCTGGGCGTTTGACGCCTCCAAAACAGTCGAACCCCGAGGAGACCGGCGAGGCTCTGCATGCGTAAGCTTGGAACCTTAGCTGGTGCTTTGGTGCTCGTCGGGATTGGGCTTTGGCTGTTCGTGTTTGCCGACAATCGCCCGGATGCGAGTGCGGCGCGCGAGGCGGTTCTGGCAATGGCTGTAGATGCCGATGCCGCCCCTCTGTCCGCCGGCGAACAGATCCCCGCACCTGACACTCCCCCCAACATCGTGCTCATCGTCGCCGATGATCTTGGCTGGCGCGATGTCGGCTATAATCAGAGTGAGATTAGTACTCCTGAGATCGATCGGTTGGCGAGCGAGGGCCTCACCCTCAATCGCTTTTACGCTTGGCCGTCATGCAGCCCGACCCGAGCGGCCCTGATGACCGGCAAGTCACCCATGCGGCTGGGCATTCTCAACCCGCTCTCAAAGAACAATCCGACCGGCCTCCCCTTGTCGGAGCAAACGCTGGCGGATCGTCTCAAATCTGCTGGCTATCAGACTGCCTTGGTGGGCAAGTGGCACCTCGGTCCGCGGAACCTCGCCTATCATCCCAACAATCGAGGGTTTGACCATTTCTATGGCCATTTGACCGGCGGCGTCGGCTATTACGACAAGGTTCATGGCGGCGGGTATGATTGGCAGAGAAACGGCGAGACTGTCCGCGACGATCGCTATGCCACGGAGCTGGTTGCCGATGAGGCAGTCCAGGTGATCGAGAGCCGCGATCGGGAGCGTCCCTTGTTTCTCTACGCTGCCTTTGGAGCACCGCATCTCCCCAATGAAGCGCCGAACCAGGCGATCGAGGATTTCAGCAAGATCGACGACCCCAACCGGCGCGCGCATGCAGCCATGGTTAGCGAGCTCGACACAGCGATCGGGCGCATACACGCCAAACTGGTGGAGCAAGGCCTCGATCAGAACACGGTGATCTGGTTCATGAGCGACAACGGCGGCCTGTATCCTTCGAACCCGGCGCGCCACTTGCCAGATTTCCTTATCGGCCGCGTAGCAGCCAACCTGCTCTCGGTTGATATGACACCGCAATTCCTGCGCTTCATCACAACCAATTTGCGCGATGGAGCAGCGGACAATCGCCCCTTTGCTGGCGGCAAGCAATCCGTGGCGGAAGGCGGTGTCCGCGTCCCCTCTTTCGTCCGCTGGCCTGGTCAGTTTGAGGCGCAGCCGTACAATTACATGGCGACGGTTCAGGACGTGGCACCGACACTGCTTACGATTGCCGGGATACCATTGGATGAAGCCAATATCGACGGGCGCGGCCTTTGGAGCGCGTTCAGCACAAACACGCCGGCAGTGACCAAGGACTATATCGTCGCTACCAGGGCGTTGAGCCACTCCGACGCGATCTTCCGCTACCCCTATAAGCTGGTTGAGGATGCAGATGGTCAGCGCTTGTACAATGTTGAAATCGACCCGCTCGAAACCGACAATGTTGCCAGCAGCAATCCAGAAATCGTTGAAAGCCTATCCGCAGCTCTGGCCGCGTTTCCGCGCGGCGAGAATGTCGCAATCCCCCTCCAGAACGTGGTTGATGACCCCGACTTTTTCGGTGGCGAAGAGGACCGCGAGCCCTGGGCAGAGCAAGCCTATTCCATCCTAAACAGGCAATAAGGAGGCGATATCATGCGCTATCCCATCAAGAGTGACTGGCTGTTTTATCTGTTTCTCGTCAGCTACGCCTATCTGATCCTCAGCATGACCTATCGCCTGTGGTTCGGCGATGGTGTAAACATCTTCGCTACATATAGCGATGCGACTGTGCTGACTCAGGTCGTGCTCGACGCCAACAAGGTCTATTGGTCCAAGACCTGCTTCCTGTTTGGCACTCTATTGCTGACAGGCATCGGGCTTGATTTTCGCGCAGCATTGGGCACCGCCGCAAGCTTCTGGGCAATCTCTTTGATCGTAATGTTCGGCAGCAGCGCGACCCTGATCGGATCACTCGTTATGGGCCTCGCCCTGGTGGCGCTTCAGGCCAAGCGGGGACAAATCCTCGCCCAGCCCGCGCAGCAAGCCAGCGCCTAACCCAAGCTCCGCAGGTGGTAGGCATAGCCACCAAATTGGGCATCCAGCGCCAGCAATCTTTTATGGTAATGGCTGACATTGAGCTCATCGGTCATGCCGACACCGCCATGGGTCTGAATCGCAGCCTCACCAATCTCTTTACCGAGTTTGCCCACCTGACCCTTCAGGATCGAGATGTCGCGCGCGCTGGCCGCGCCCGATTCCGCCAAAGCGGTGGTATAGATCAGGGTCGAGCGAGCCTTGGTGTAAGCGATCTTCATATCGGCCAGACGGTGGGCGACCGCCTGGAACGTCCCAATCGGTTTGCCGAACTGCTTGCGGGTCATAGCGTATTCGCCAGTGATTGCCATCAACGCACCCATTGCGCCCACCGCTTCAGCGCAGTGCACGATGATCGCCTGGGCTATGATCGGGGAGACCTGCTCGCCTTCGCCCAACAGGCTCGCCGAGACCGCATCGAACCGAATATTGGCGGCGCTTTTGCCATCGACCGTTGGATAGGACCGACTGTCGAGACCTGAGGCGCCTTGCTCAACCAGGAACAGAGCGGGCGAACCATCCTCTCCCTTGCGCGCGGCGACCACTAACACATCCGCTTCTGCACCCGCGATGACCAAACGCTTCTCACCACTGAGCGTGAAGCCGTCACCACCGGGGCTGGCCACCATTGAGATCAGGTCCGGATGCGCCGTGCCATTCCCTTCCTCATAGGCAAAGGCAGCCACGGCCTCGCCGCTCATGATCTTTTCCAGCCAGCTCTGAGCCGTCTCGCTGTCACTTCCTGCCAAGGCAGCGCCAGCTGCGATGATCGACGCAGCGTAAGGTTCAACCGTGAGATGCTTACCGAGCAGTTCGGCGACCGCCACACAGTCGGAGATCGTACCGCCTAAGCCGCCGTGATCTTCCGCAAATGGCAGCGCGAGCAGGCCAAATTCGGCATATTGCTCCCACGCCTCTTTCGACCACGGATCGTCGCTGCGAACCACCGCCTGACGCGCATCGAAATCATAGCTTTTTTCGAGAAACTTACCGACGCCATCGCGCAGCATTTCCTGCTCTTCGGTGAAGCTGAAATCCATCGCCTCAGCCCCCCATGGCGACGGTGCGCGCAATCAGATCGCGCTGCACTTCGTTGCTGCCGGCGTAGATCGTCGTCGCACGGCTGTTGAGGTAGAGCGGCATGGAGATCAGGTCGAACTCGCTCCCGAGCGGCTCGACATTCGAACCGACCCGCAAGGCCTCCAGCTGACGCGCCATCCCATCCACGCCGGAGAGCTGCATCATCAGCGTCGAGGCGCGCTGCACCAGTTCTGAGTTGATCGTCTTGTTCATCGAAGGGAACGCCGGGTCGCGCGCAATCTCATGCCCGCTGATCGCGAGCTTCTCGAAATGGGCAAGCGAGGCAATGTCTGCCTCGAGCTCTCCAACATCGCGCTTGAACACCGGATCATCCGCCAGCATTCCGCCGAACGGCGATGGAGTCTTGCTCGCGGCATCGCGCGCGCGCTCAACATAGTGTACCAAGGTTGGACTGGCGGCGGATCCGCCACGTTCATGCTTCAGCAGATGCTTGGCTACGCTCCAGCCGTCATTCTCTTCACCCACGCGGCCCGACTGTGGGACCCGGCAATTGTCGAAGAACACTTCGCATTGCTCGGGGAAGCCATCGAGACCGACGATCGGGCGGATCTCCATTCCAGGATAATCGACCCGGTCTAGCAGCAGGAAGGTGATGCCTTGCTGTTTCTTGCCCTCACTGCTGGTCCGCACCAGCATGAACATGCGATTGGCGTGATGGGCGTAAGTGGTCCAGATCTTGGACCCATTAATGATGTAATCATCGCCATCGGGCTCAGCGCGGCAGCTTAGCGAAGCCAGATCAGAGCCCGAGTTGGGCTCTGAATAGCCCTGCGCCCAGAAGTCATCGCCATTGAGGATACCCGGGAGGTACTTCGCTTTCTGCTCTTCGGTGCCAAGGTCGATTAGCAATGGCCCAACCATGCCAAGGCTCTGTGGGAGCAGCGGTGGTAGATCAGCCTTGCGGTATTCTTCTGCGAAAATGAAACGCTGCTCCACGCTCCAGCCGGTCCCGCCATATTCCTTCGGCCAATGCGGTGCCGCCCAGCCCTTTTCGAACAGGATCCGGTGCCATTCCTGGCACTCCTTGAACGGCGCAAACACGCTGGTGGTCTTGCGGCCAGCTTCACGGATTGCGGGCGTTGGTGCGGTTGCAAAGAACTCCGCCACTTCAGCGCGGAACGCCTCCAACTCTGGTGCAAAATCGATATTCATCCCACCAAATCCTCCCGGTGAATCACAGCTCAAACTATTTGCACTCTTAGTGGCAATAATATGATGGGGAGGCAATTTGGAAACGGGAAAGCAAACCGGCAACTTCGGCCGTCGCTGGAAATTTGGCTCTATTCGGCCGGATGCCCATGCGGGTCACCGATCTCCGCAGCCTCACGCAGTTTTTCGGCCAGCTTGAGCCTGCGTTTCTTGTTCGTCGCCAGCCGGTGCAGCGCGAAGAACGCCAAGGCAGCCCCGACCAGAGGCAGGAAAAAGAACACCAAACGCCAGGTGCTCATCGCCGGGACCAAGACACCCGCATCAACAAACGGGGCAAACAGAAGCAGGAACCCAGCTTCGGCTCCGCCTGCTCCACCCGGGGTCGGGACGATCGAACTGATGCCCTGAACAAGATATTGCAGCAGCCAGAACAGAACCGGACGCAATTCGGTACCAAAGGCCGCCAGGATCAGGCCAGCGATTGAAAAGCGCGCCAACCATTGGCTGAGCGAGAGCGACAGGCTGGTAAGGATGATCCACTTCCCGTCGCGTACCAATTCGCGCCAATCCCCGCCCACATTCGCAGCGTAATCTCGGACACGTTGAACAAACTTTTTGGCTCCGGCCCGTACACGGCTACCGAACAGGCCAGCAGCGATGACGATTGCCAGCACAGCGACTGCAACCAAGGCCCACAAAACAAT
Organism: Erythrobacter sp.; assembly: GCA_965229665.1. Taxonomy (GTDB): domain Bacteria; phylum Pseudomonadota; class Alphaproteobacteria; order Sphingomonadales; family Sphingomonadaceae; genus Erythrobacter. The sequence goes on from OZ245896.1 coordinate 3,680,027, forward strand.
TGCGCTAACAGAGCGCAATGTCTCATCAAGCCGAGCCATCATGGCGGGATCGGAGCTCAGAAAGTCGAACAGGGCAAAGCCCGTTATACCTAGCGCCATGAGCACCAGGCTGATCAACATCGCGGTATCTTCGATCCACTGTAACGACAGCAGGGTCAGCGCACGTCGCGGCTCTATTCCTTCATTAACGTAGAACAGGAATTTGATTGGCATTCCGCCGGTCGCCGATGGCGTTACGCTGTTCGCGACCATCGTACCGGTAACAACCTTAAATGCATTGAGAACGCCAAGCCCCAAGCCAAAGAAGCGACTCCATAGGGCTAGTCGGATCGAAGCAGATATCATTGGAACGAAAGCCAGAACGGCCCCCAAAGCTATTCCAATCGGCCAAACGATCTTCTCACCAATCGGAATGCCGCCGAGCGAGTAAACCAACACCCCAACATTGGCCAACGCGACCAGCGGCAGAAGGAAAAACGCAATGGTCAGCGTCCTGCGCGACATGTTGCGCAGCCCTTCATTGGCTAGAGGCGGTGGAGGGAGAGGCTCAGACAAATGCTAACTCTATGATGACGTAAACGCCCGCTTGAGCGAGCTCCGCAGCGAGCCCTTTACGCGCGCATCGCGCGCTTTCAAAGCCTCAGCATATTCGACATGGATCAATTGATCGAAAGTTTCTTTCCATCGGTTGTGTGAGTTTGCGAGTTGGATCGAGCGTTCTCGCATCCCGGCATAATCGCTGTTCCAAAGCCTTACGACATTGTCAGCCATCGCTCCATGGTCATCGACGGGACCAAGAAACCCGGTTCCCTCTGGCACACGCTCCGGCATCGCACCGCTAGCCACGCCAACCACAGGAAGTCCCGACGCCTGTGCTTCGAGCACCGAAATGCCAAATGTCTCATCCGCCATGCCGGAGACGTAGATATCGCACGATGCGAGCGCCGTCGCGAGGTCTTTGCGATTGGTGATGTAGCCAGGGAACGCGATCGGCAGGCCGTGCGATTCCTCTATCAGGCTTTCGCGCAGCTTGCCTTCTCCCAAAAGCACCAGCCCCGCACCAAAGCCCTCGGGCATATGCTTCATCATATTGACCAGAGTGTAGGCGCGCTTCTCGTTGTCGAGCCGCCCGGCATAGATCAGCAATGGCCCGTCGCCGTCTGGCAAACCCACTTGCTTGCGATAGTCTGGATTGCGGTGATCGGGCGAGAATTGATCGACATTGACGCCTAGGCCAAGCAATCCGGTGTTGTTTTGGCCAAGCCCATTGAGCATGCGCTCGGCTTCACGGTTGAGTGTGTAGACCCGATCAAACCGATTATAAGTCATCCGCGCATAGGCCAGCGAAACCCCTCTGAAGAAGCTCGCGGGATAATGCCCGGTCAGATCGTTCATCACGCGATAGACGTGCGCATTGGGAAAATCGGTCCGGTACCCGGCAACCAGGGCCGTTTCCGGAAAGCGAAAGCGGTGCCGGATCGCCAACCATGGTAACACCCAGGGACACAGGCTCTCGATTATGTTTGGCTGGTACTCACGCAGGACATCAAACACCGCGTCATTGCGATTGATCCAGCGATAATTCGGGCTGCCCCAAACCTGACCAGAGCCGATCTCGGCGAAAATGGTCCGTCCTTCAACGGTGATACGATCCGCTGGGCCGGGGACAATCTGGAGCAGCCGATGCTCGGTATGCTCCTGGAAATAGCGCTTCTTTTCCTTGAGATAGGTCGTAATCCCACCACCGCCAGAGGCTGACCAGGACTGTGTCAGGTCACAGATCAACAGATTGTCGGACATAGGGCGCTCCTAGGGGGACGAGGGCGCGCATTTAGGCGCTGATCATTGGTATGCAAGGCCATACCTTGCGATGGCTTATCTCAGTTTGCTCCTAATGCCACTATGTCCGTCATGCAAAGAATGCACGCGCTTTTTTCTACGGTGCCGTTCAGAATCTCTTGAGTGGTTCAAAAAACGGGGTGTATTGAAACCGGCCTAACCGCATCCCGCGACAAGACTATTGTGCGCTGCGCTGAGCTGGCTCGTCTGCCTTGCCGTCCTGAATGGAATGCTCTTCATTCGCGAGGATGGCGACCACGGTGGTCCAGACCGCAACGTTCTGCCGCAATTGAGCCTTGTCGATCTTGTCCAGTGTATCATCCGGCGTGTGATGCAGATCGAAGTAGCGCGTGCCATCTTGTTGCAGATCGATGATCGCCGTCTGCTGATCGCGTGCGATGTTAAGGTCAGCGCCCCCGCTCGCAACGATGGTGGAGTTGGCCACGCCAAAGCGCGCAATTGACGCTGCAATCCGCTGATGCAGATCCGGATTGCTTTCGCGAAAATTGCTTTCAAAGCGCCAGATCCGGTCAGCGCCAAAATCACTTTCGAGCCCGACCGCAATCGGTTCGTCAATATGGGCGGCGGAATAGGCCTTTGAGCCCCAAAGCCCAACCTCTTCCGCGCCAGCCAGCAGCAGTCGAACCGTCCGCAGCGGCTTGCCATAGGCGGTGGCATGTTTGGCCGCTGCCGCTATGATCCCGCACCCTGCGCCATCGTCAAACGCGCCAGGGGCATTCCACCAGGAATCCAGGTGGCAGGCGAGCAGAATTGGCGGCAACGCCGGCTCACGGCCTTCAACCTCTGCCACCACATTGCCGCTCATCGTGGTCCCGATCAGCTGCGGCGTGAGGACAAGCTTCATCGCAATCGGGCGATCGCCAGCGCGATCAAACATCCGCTCAAGATTGTCGGCATCAGCCAGAGAAAGAGCCCCGGCAGGAATTGGCGTGGTACGCGCCGGGAAGCTCGTGCCGCCAGTATGCGGATTGCGGCTTCGATCCGTTCCTACAGACCGGATAACTGTCGCGATTGCGCCCTTGCTCGCCGCGATGCTGGGGCCAAACCAACGCACCGGCCCGGCAAAGCCATAATGCGACCCATCCATCGACGGGCGCATCTGGTGACTGATATAGGCTATCTTGCCATCAAGGCTCCCCGGTTCAGCCGCTGACAGCTCTCCAACATTGGCGAACTCGACCACTTCAGCGGTGATCCCGTCCTGACCGGTTGAAGCGCTGTTGCCGAGGGGTTGAATCACCATCGGTTGCGGGAAAGGCTCGATCACCTGAGCGATATGCGTATCGCCAGGCACCCAGGTCTCCATCTCGAACGGTTCGTTCGCGATATTGGCAAAGCCTTTCGCGCGAAGCCATTGCATAGCCCAGTCGCGGGCTCGCGCCTCAGCTTCGGTTCCGGCCTGGCGCGGCCCGACTTCGGTCGTGATTCCTTCGACGAAATCCCATGCAATCCGATCGTTCTCAAGAGCGCGCTCGCCCAGCTCCTCATAGCTTGGTGCGGGCGGAGGCAGAGCTCCAACGGACGCGGAAAGACTGGCAGTTGCGATGGCAAATGCGGCGGCAAGCGCTGCTCGGCAATGGGTAATTCTGTTCATGCGCAGCAGAGCTAGTCCCAGCACTCTACCGTGTCCAGCGCGCTATCGTTCTCCGACTGCACGCTTGGTTTCGACAGGTTGAGGGGGCAGCTTTGATGGCTCGGCGCCTGCTTGACGCCGCTCTTCTGCGCATTCGACCCGGTCCCGTCCATTCGACTTCGCTTGATACAGAGCCGCGTCAGCGCGAGCGAACAGCTTCCCATAGCCTTCGCCATTGCGCCATTCGGTCACGCCAAAGCTTGCTGTCACGCGAATATCGGATCCAAGCGCTTCATGTTCGAGCGTCGCAAATTTGCGCCGAATGCGCTCGGCCAGACCCATTGCGGCCGGCAGCTCGCAATCATAGACCAGGATGCAGAACTCCTCGCCGCCGATCCTGCCGCATAGATCGGTGGCACGGACGGTCCCGCCAATCAGCTCACCAAATGCAGCGATCGCTCGATCCCCCGCTTGATGGCCCCAGATATCATTCACCCGTTTGAAGTGATCGATATCCGCGACGATCATACAAATCGCAACGTCACTGGTTGAGTTGGCCTCGAGCCGCTGAATGGCGCCGCTTTCAAAGCTGCGCCGCATTTTGAGACCCGATAGCGGATCAATCTCGGCTTCTTCGCGCACAGTGCGCAATTGATCGAACACCGTTCCAGCGACCAAGGACAGCGAGAGCATCAGCGATACGACGCCCATGATCAGCATCCAGATCGCGTAAAAGTCAGACGCGCGATAGTCTGCTGCGCTCATCGGCCCTGACATAAGCGCGGCCACTTGTGGTCGGATAAAGAACTGGGCAGCGGTGATCACGATCAACCAAAAGGCCGCTTGATCGAACGGAGTGCGATCAGTCGATCGTCCGATCACCTGGGCCGTCAACGCGAAAATCAATCCATAGGCTGTGTTGGCGGCGATCAGGCGCGCGTTCATGTCGCTGCCGAAACTTCCGGCTACCATCAGCACTGCGGCGATTACGCCAATCGACGCGAACGCCGATAGGTTGACCCTCTGCCCCACCCGATCAGCCGCAGCCCAGCACACGCAGCTGGCTGAGATGCAATAGATGACATGCATGAACAGCGCCCAGCTCACCGCATTGGGGTCTGGCGAAAAATGGAAGATCAGAAATCCGCTGGCGAGCAGGAAATGACCGAGCGCGAGCACGAGGACATTGCGTCGCGATCTGTCTCGCATCCACAGGCCGCCAAGGATTGCAGCGAAAATCGCCGCGATCATCGGATTGAGCAGGCCCATGATCGTGTCAGCCACGTCCGCCTCCTGCCAGCCGACGTCCAGACATAACGAGGGGCGCTGCCTGCCA